>NZ_CP051754.1:0-2435860 GCF_015708635.1 Candidatus Sarcina troglodytae | reverse complement strand
TTTATATCCTCCAATTAATAATAGTACTAAAAATAAGTTATCCACAAGTTATCCACAAGTTATCCACAAAAAATGAATTTAAATTTGATTGTTGATAAAGTTATCCACATATCAACAAAAAATGTGGATAAAATTTTAATAAAAAATGTTCAATGATATATGGAAAAAAATGAAAAAACTTATTTGTGGCTTAAAATCTAGATTTTTTCATAGTTATATTCTTTAAAAGAATAAAATATACAAGTTATCAACAAGGTTGTTAACATTTGTGGATAACTTGTATATTTCATTAATTATTAACAATTCATCAACATGATAGCATAAAAACATATACTATTTCAATAAGTTATCCACAAAAAATGAAATTGTGGATAAGTAAAATTGTTTATAACTTTTATTATTATTTATTAATTTTTGAATAATTGCAAGAAAATAATATAAAAAAATAGAATATTTTTTTAAACTATTGATTTTCTTGACAGTTAGTGATTTCAAATATATAATTAAAAAGTAATACCTAAATGCATAGCATGAAATCAGGCTATAATTAATTAAAAATAAATATTTTATTTGAGGGGGTGTATATTAATGTTTATGACATACCAACCTAAGAAAAGACAAAGAAGTAAAGAACATGGATTTAGAAAAAGAATGAAAACTAAATCAGGAAGAAATGTTCTTAAAGCAAGAAGACAAAAAGGTAGAAAAAGATTAACAGCATAAGGGCCGCATTTGTGGCCTTTTTCTGCACAATAAGCAGAAAAAAGGAGAACAATTTCAATTATGTTGGAAAAGATAAGAAAGAATAATGAATTTAGACTTGTTTATAGAAGAGGAAAATCTATTTCTAATGAATTGTTAGTTTTATATTTATTTAAAAACAATAAAAATAGATATGAGGATAAGAATCTATTTAATAGAATAGGTATTTCTGTTAGTAAAAAAGTAGGAAATAGTGTTGTTAGAAGTAGATCTAAGAGATTGATTCTTGAAAGTTATAGATTAAATTGTAATGACTTGATAAAAGGATATGATTTGGTTTTTATAGCTAGAGGAAAAATTAAGGATAGACCTTATAAAGATGTAGAGAAATCTTTAATTAATTTACTAAAGAGAGCTGGTCTTAAAAATGAAAAAAGTATTTCTAATAATGATAAAGTTTTATAGAAAATATATTTCTCCCTTAAAGAGACCGTGTTGTATTTATTATCCAACTTGTTCTCAATATGCAATCGATGCAATTCAAAAATATGGTGCATTTAAAGGGGGATTTATGAGTATAAAGAGAATATTAAGATGCCATCCATTCCACGAGGGAGGATATGATCCTGTGGAATAATATTTACGACTATATTTGTATACAGGAGGTTACGAGTTGAGCACAATATTAAGTCCAATTACGACTGTATTTACAGCAATATTTAATGTTATTCACAATTGCGTTGTATCAACTGGATTATTTAGTGTTGGTGCAGGTTATGTGATGGCTGTATTAATTTTAACTATTTTGGTTAGGCTTTTAATATTGCCACTTAACATTAAACAGATGAAATCTCAACAAGCTATGGCAGAAATTCAACCAGAAATTGCTAAGCTTCAAAAAAAATATAAAGGCAATCCAGAAAAAGCAAATCAAGAAATGATGAGGCTTTATAAAGAAAATAAGATTAATCCTATGAGTGGATGTTTACCTTTATTGATTCAAATGCCAATATTATTTGCACTTTATTATGTATTCTTCAATTTAAAAGCGTTAGATGGTGTTAGTTTCTTATGGATAAACAATTTAGCTGGGCATGACCCATATTATATTTTACCTATATTAGCAGCACTTACAACTTATTTGTCATCTTATGTGATAACTAAAACTAGTGCAGCAGCAGCTCCTACGGCTGGTGGTAAAGGTATGAATATGAGCACTATGAATGTTGTTATGGCTGGGGTAATGGGCTTTATGTCACTTCAATTTCCAGCAATGTTGGTGTTATATTGGATAATAAGTAACGTAATACAATTTATACAGTCATATTTTTTAATAATACTTCCTAAAAAAAGGAAAGAACGATTAGCAGAAGATGCTTAAAATATAATAAAAGATAAAATAGTAAAAAATCGCCTTAAACTAGTTAGTTTAAGGCGATTTTTTACTATTTAAATTCATGTTTAATGGTAATAATAAATATATATTAAAATTTTGACTTATTGTTTATACTTATGTAAAATCAATATTATTGTGTATTATACATATTTAAAGAAGGGAGAGAGCTTTATGAAAGAGTTTGATACAATTTCTGCAATAGCTACGGCAATTGGAGAAGGTGGGATTTCGATTATAAGAGTATCAGGTGGCAAAGCTCTAGAAGTAGTTAATAAAATTTTTAAAGGAAAAAATATTAATGATATTTATGATATGAAGCCTTATACGATGAAATATGGGAATATAGTTTCTAATAATGAGATTATAGATGAGGTTATTATAAGTTATTTTAAAGGACCTAAAAGTTTTACGGCAGAAGATACTGTTGAAATAAATTGTCATGGGGGAGTTATTGCCACAAATAGAATACTTCAAGAAACTATAAAGGCAGGAGCTAGACTTGCCGAGCCTGGTGAATTTACAAAAAGAGCTTTTTTAAATGGTAGAATTGATTTAAGTCAAGCTGAAGCAGTTATGGATATTATTACTGCAAAAACAGAACTTTCTATGAAGTCTGCAATGGCTCAAAGTCAAGGGGTTTTATCAAAAGAAATAAATAGATTAAGAGAACAGGCTTTAAATGCTTTAACTTTAATTGAATATGCTGTGGATTTTACTGAGGATGATGAAGAACCAGATGAACAAATACCAATTAATGTAAAAAAACAAGTTGAAGATTTAATTATTGAAATAGAAAATTTATTAAGTACGGCAGATGAAGGTAAAATAATAAAAGATGGACTTAGTATGGTTATAGTTGGAAAACCAAACGTGGGAAAATCATCATTATTAAATGTTCTTTTAAGGCAGAAGAGAGCGATAGTTACTGAAATAGCAGGAACAACAAGAGATGTTATAGAGGAATATATAAATTTAGATGGAGTGCCTATCAGAATTGTTGATACAGCTGGAATAAGAGAGACGGAAGATGTAGTAGAAAAAATAGGTGTAGAAAAATCTAAGGAAAAAATAAATGAAGCCGATTTAATAGTGTTTATGTTAGATACTAGCAGAGAACTAGATGAAGAGGATAAGGAGATAATAAATTATATAAAAAATAAAAAACATATAGTTATATTAAACAAAATTGATTTAGATAGAAAATTGGATTTAAAGTTTGTTGATAGTTTAAATAATATAATAGAAATTTCAGCAAAGACTGGATTTGGAATAGAGGAATTGAAGAATAAAATAATAAATATGTTCTTTAATGGTGAGATAGATACTGAAAGTGTTATAATTACTAATACAAGACATAAACAAGCACTTTATAGAGCAGTAGAAAATTTAAACTTAGCATTAGAAGGATTAAAAAATGGAGAATTTTTAGATTTAGTATCAATATATGTAACATCTTCTTTGAGAGCTTTAGGGGAAATAACTGGAAATGAACTTGAAGAAGATTTAGTTAATAAGATATTCGCTGAGTTTTGTTGTGGAAAATAGGAGTATGATGAAAGATGAAATATATTGAAAAAGAGTATGATGTAATTGTTATAGGAGCAGGTCATGCAGGATGCGAAGCAGCTTTAGCTTCAGCTAGAATAGGATGTAAAACTTTAGTTTGTACATTATCTTTAGATGCAATAGCTATGATGCCTTGTAATCCTAATATAGGGGGAACTGCTAAGGGACATTTAGTTAGAGAAATAGATGCTTTAGGTGGAGAAATGGGTGTTAATATTGATAATACTTTTATCCAATCAAGAATGCTTAATACGTCTAAAGGACCAGCAGTACATTCTTTAAGAGCGCAAGCAGATAAAAAAAGATATCAAGAAAGAATGAAAAGTGTTTTAGAACAAGAAGAAAATTTAACAGTAAGACAATTAGAGGTTGTTTCTGTTGATATAAAAGATAATAAGGTTAAAGGTGTATTGACTAGAAATGGAGCTTACTTTCCATGTAAAGCAGTAGTTATGACTAGTGGTACTTACTTAAAGAGTAGGATTATAATAGGTGATGTAAGTTATAATCAAGGACCAAATGGATTATCACCAGCTAATGAACTTTCACAAAGTCTTTTAGAGAATGGAATTTCTTTAAGAAGATTTAAGACAGGAACTCCTGCTAGAATAAATAGAAAGACTGTTGATTTTTCCAAAATGATAGAACAACCAGGTGATGAAAGAATAGTTCCATTTTCATTTATAAGCGACGACTTAGATCGAAATCAAATTTCATGTTTTTTAACTTATACAAATGAAAAAACTCATGAAGTAATAAGAGAAAATATAGAAAGATCTCCTATGTATAATGGAAGTATAAAGGGAGTTGGTCCAAGGTATTGTCCTTCAATAGAAGATAAGGTTATGAGATTCCCAGATAAAGAAAGACATCAACTATTTATCGAACCAGAAGGGGAAAATACTCAAGAACTTTATGTAGGTGGTATGTCATCATCACTTCCTGAAGATGTTCAAATAAAAATGTTAAGGACAATAGATGGGCTTGAAAATGCTGAAATAATGAGAACAGCTTATGCAATAGAATATGATTGCATAGATCCAACACAATTAAAACCATCATTAGAATTTAAAAATATAGAAGGCTTTTTTAGTGGTGGACAAATAAATGGTAGTTCCGGTTATGAAGAAGCGGGTGCACAAGGATTAGTTGCAGGAATAAACGCTGCTTTAAAGATTAAAGGAAAAGCTCCAATGATACTTACAAGATCTGACGCATACATAGGGGTTTTAATAGATGATTTGGTTACAAAGGGTACTAATGAGCCATATAGAATGATGACCTCAAGAGCTGAATATAGACTTATATTAAGACAAGATAATGCTGATTTAAGATTAACTCACATAGGTCATGATATAGGATTGGTTACAGAAAAGAGATGGGAGATTTTTAATAAGAGAAAAGCTAGTATTGAAAATGAATTGGAAAGAATTAAAAACCTTCAAGTAACTAATAAAAAAGAAAATAATGAAATAATAGTTTCTCTAGGTTCAGCAGACTTAAAAAAACCAATAAGTCTTTATGAACTTATAAAAAGACCTGAACTTGATTATTTTAGTGTGATTGAGCTAGATACAGAAAGACCAAATTATTCACTAGATATTGGAGAGCAAGTTAATATAATTGCTAAATATGAAGGATATATAGAGAAGCAATTAGAGCAAGTTGAGCAATTTAAAAAGTTTGAGAAAAGGTTACTTCCAGAGGATATTGATTATAATGATGTAAAAGGTCTTAGAATAGAAGCTATCCAAAAACTTAGTAAAATAAGACCTATAAATTTAGGTCAAGCGTCAAGAATATCTGGGGTATCTCCAGCAGATATGTCTGTTTTAATGATATACTTAGAACTTAAAAAGAATAAAGTTAATTAGTTTAAAGGGAGAAAGAGAGTTTTAATGAAGTATTTTGAATTAATGAAAAATGCGTGTGATAGTGTAGGAATGAATTTTGATGAAGATAAGTACAATAAATTTATAACTTACAAGAATCTATTGCAAGAATGGAATGAAAAAATAAATTTAACAGCAATAACTGAAGATGAAGAAGTAATAAAGAAACATTTTATAGACTGTATAAAGGCTTTTTCTGAAAATCAATTTAAAGAAGCTAAAACTTTAATTGATGTAGGAACTGGGGCGGGCTTTCCAGGTCTTCCCATAGCTATTATGAGAGAAGATTTAAATATAACTTTATTAGATTCGTTAAATAAAAGAGTTAATTTTTTAAATATAGTAAAGAATTCTTTAAATTTAACTAATGTAACTACTATTCATTCAAGGGCAGAAGATGGTGCTAGAAATAAAGAATTAAGAGAAAAATTCGATATAGCAACGTCAAGAGCTGTGGCTAACATGGCTGTACTTTCAGAATTTTGTCTTCCTTATGTTAAGGTTGGTGGATACTTTATAGCCTTAAAGGGACCAGCAATAACAGATGAACTTAATGATGCTAAAAATGCTATAGGAACATTAGGCGGAAAATTAATTGAAGTAATAGAGGTTTCAGTAGAGGGAACTGACCTTAAACACAACTTAGTTATTATAAAAAAAGTAAAAGAAACACCAAAGACTTATCCAAGAAAAGCAGGCTCTATAACTAAAAAGCCTATAAAATAATTATAAGTTTTAGTTAGTGATTAAATAAAAGTACAATGTTCCACGTGGAACATTGTACTTTTATTTTAATGTATGAATATAAAAAAGTGTTCCACGTGGAACATTTAAAAAGAATAATTGATTGTAAATATTATAGTATCTTTTATTGTTTAAAATAAACATATATAATATTTATTGTGAAGAGGGAGGTGAAGAGTCGAGAGTTTTTAATTCTTGATGTAATTATGAAAACTATATGTGTTTTTAATCAAAAGGGTGGAGTTGGTAAGACAACAACAAATATAAATATATGCTCATATCTTGCTATGGCTGGTTATAGGGTTTTAGCAATAGACATAGATCCTCAAGGGAATACTACAAGTGGTCTTGGAATAAATAAAATGAAGTTAGAGAAGAGCATGTACAACTTACTTACTGAAAATCAAGATATAGAGTCAATAATAGTAAAAAGTGAATTGGTTGATAATCTTTATATTGTACCTGCTATGATGAATTTAGCTGGAGCTGAAATTGATCTTATAGGGTTAGAAGATAGGGAATCAATCCTTAAGAATCAATTAGATAAAGTAAAAGATAAGTATGATTATATATTGATAGATTGTCCTCCTTCATTAGGAATGCTAACTATAAATGCATTGGTAAGTTCAGATACTGTTCTTATACCTATGCAATCAGAATTTTATGCCCTAGAGGGAGTAGGACAACTTATAGATACGATAAATAGAATAAAGAAATCTCTTAATAAATGTTTGGAAATTGAAGGTGTCATAATGACTATGTATGATACTAGAACTAATTTAAGCAATGAGGTTTATAAGGAAGTAGAAAATTATTTTAAGGACAAGCTATATAAAACAACAATTCCAAGAAATATAAGATTGGCAGAAGCACCGAGCTTTGGGCTTCCTATTGTTTTATATGATGATAAGTGTAAAGGGGCAGAAGCTTATGAAAATTTAACTAATGAGTTCCTTAAAAGGCAGGGGGTATAGGTTAAATGGTTAAAAAATTTGGACTAGGAAAAGGTCTTGATGCATTAATTCCTGTGAGCGACAATAGTATAAAAAAAGAATCGTTTAATGACGAAAAAAATACTATATTAGATTTAGATATAAAAATGGTACAGGCAAATAAAGAACAACCAAGAAAATTTTTTGATGAAAGTAAGCTTATAGAATTATCAGAATCATTAAAAGAACATGGTATTATTCAACCTCTAATTGTGAGAAAAATAGGGGATGGATATTTTATAATTGCAGGAGAAAGAAGATATAGGGCAGCAAAGCTTGCAGGTTTTAAAAAAATTCCTGCTATAATTATGGATATAAGTGATGCTAAACTTTTGCAGGTCTCTTTAATTGAAAATATTCAAAGAGAAGATTTAAACCCTATAGAACAAGCTTTTGCTTATGAAAAATTATTAAATGAATACAATCTAACTCAAGAGGAATTATCATCAAAAATAGGTAAATCAAGAAGTTCTATATCTAATAGCATGAGATTATTAAATTTAGATGAACGAGTTAAAGATTTTATAATTCAAGGAGTAATATCAGAAGGACATGGAAAAGTTTTATTATCTTTAGATAGAGAGAAACAGTATGAAGTAGCGCAAAAAATTATAGATGACTGCTTATCAGTAAGAGATGCTGAAAAATTGGTAAAGATATATGTAAATAGTGATAATGATAAGGATACGGAGAAAAATAAAAAGGTTCTAAATCCTTATTATAAAAATATAAGAGATAGACTTCAAGATTATTTTGGAACTAAAGTTAATATAAATTCAAACAAGAATAAGGGAAAAATTGAAATAGAGTATTATTCTGAAGAAGATCTACAAAGAATATTAGATATAATAAATTTAGAGTAATGTTCCACGTGGAACATTACTTTTTTTATTTAAAATAAAATATTTATAAAATATTTTCTAATATAGAATTTATAGAAGGATTTTTACTACCCAATGATTTTAATGCATAGTGATGGATTCCTCTATATATTGTATTTGCTATCGTCATAACTGTATATAATCTAGTATTTTGTAATACCATAAATTCTAAATTGCCAGAAACATTTACAACTCCCATAATACTTAAATCTCCAACGGGAGGTAAATCTTTATTAACTGCCATTCCAGGATATATTGGTTTTTTTTCAATAATTATTTTACCTACATTATCTAATGAGCCTAAACAAGCATCGATAGCTATTATATATGGACATTTAAATCTCTTTTTAATATCTTTTAATGTATCTTTTATATTTTTTGCATGGACGGGATTTTCTAAATTTCCATACACATATATATTACTCTTAGGGGAAAATTTTAATTTTTCACCAACTAAGGGTCCTAGAGAATCTCCAGTGGATCTATCAGTACCAATACATACAAATATTATTGGTCTGTTTTCTTTTAAAATTGGGCTTAATTCATCATATAAATAATCTCTTATAATAAACGGAGATTTACTGTTTAATGCATCAATATATAAATTATTTTTCAAAATAACACCTCCCTTATTAAATGATTATTTACCTTAAAATGTAAATTTATACTATAGAACATTAAATTTATTGAGCATGTTATAAAAAACTATCATGAATATAAAAAATATTACCCCTAAAAAGCCATAGACTTGAAGTCCTATAAAAATAGCTATAAGCGAGCCTAATGGACTTATTCCTAAGGTACTAGAGATAAGTTTAGGTTCTAAAAGTTGTCTAGTTATCATTATTAATATATATAAAGCTAAAAGTGAAAATGCTACAATATATTCACCCTTTAGTATTTTAATTATTATCAAAGGAGCATAAACTAAAATTGTACCAACTACGGGAAGAAAATCTAATATTCCTGATAACAAGCTTAGAACTAAGGAATAATTTATTCCCAGTAAATAAAATCCTATAAATGTTAGTGATGTTGAGATTAATATTAGAAGTCCAGTAGATAGAATGTAGTTTAATATCATTCTTTGGCTATACTTAATCATATTTAGTATTTGGGGATATTTACATAAGGTAGTTGATTCTAAGAATTTATTATAAGAGTTTATAGAAATTTCTTTAGTAAGTAAATATGTTGATATTAGAGTAAAAAAAATAGTCATAATCCAATATGGAACAAATTTTATCATATTAAGTACTTGTTGAAATAGATATACTGTAGAATTAATACCACTATTTATGAAGTAATGAATAGTGGTATTTAATTTTTCTAAAATAGATTCATCTAAATAAGCACTTAAGCTATAAGTTGATTTTTGTAAGTCTTTAAGATACAAGAAGATATTTTCTCTATTATTCATAAAAATTCCTTCTATATGTTTAGTTAAATTTATACTTTCTGATATAAAGACTATAGATATTAAAATAAATATTAATAGTATTGCTAAAAATAAAAAAGTTGTTGTAATTAAAGAGGATAACCATGGTTTTAATTTGAATTTTTTTATTAAATATCTAGAAGGTTTTTTTAAAAAAAAAGCGAAAATTAAAGCTAGAACAAATGGTAGAGTATATTTTAGCGTTTTAAAAAATGCAATAAATAAAACTGTATAAATTACAATGAATAAAGTTATTGATTTAAACCTTTTAATTAAAAGATTATTATCCAAAAATTACCTCCTGTTTTTTATAGTGTTTATGGCATTTAGGAATATGTCTATTTCCTTTTCTGTATTAAAATAACCAAGACTTATTCTGATAGAACCGTTTGGATAAGACCCTACAGTTTTGTGTGCAAGCGGAGCACAGTGAAGACCAGTTCTAGAACTTATGTTAAATTCACTATCTAGCATATATCCTGCAAGAGAAGGATCCATATCGTTAATATTAAATGAAATAACAGAAGTTTTTTTCTTCATATCTAAAGAGCCGTAAATTTTTATATTTTTTATATTTAATAAACCATTTATGGCTTTTTGGCATAGAAAATCTTCTTTTTCTTTTATTGTACTTATTCCTTCTTTGTTAATATAATTTATGCCATGAAGTAGACCAACTATTCCTGGGATATTTAAAGTTCCACATTCAAATTTATCAGGAAGAAAATCTGGTTGAGTTAAAAGAGAAGAATTACTTCCAGTTCCACCTACAAAAATAGATTTAGCTTCAGCGTTTAATTTATCATCTATTATAAAGCCACCAATTCCTTGAGGACCTAGAAGAGATTTATGTCCAGTAAATGTTAAAGCACTTAAAGATAAATCTTGCATATCAATAGGGATAATTCCTGCACTTTGAGCACTATCTAAAATTAAAAATATATTTTTTTCCTTACATATGTTACTGATTTCTTTTAATGGTTGAATTGAGCCAACAAGATTTGAACTGTGGGATAAAATTATAAGTTTAGTATTTTGTTTTATACTATCTTTTAAATTATCAATATTTAAAAAACCAAATTTATCACAGTTAATAACATCAACTTCAACTCCATCTAATTCTTCCTTTAATTTAAATAAAGGTCTTAAAACCGAATTGTGGTCCATAGATGTAGTTATGATATGCCAATTGGGTTTTACAACAGCATTAAGTAAAATATTTATCGAAGATGTTATGTTGTTTGTAAAAACTACATTCTCGCTTTTATCATAGTTAAAAAATTCCTTGATAGTCTCTCTACACTCGTAAACGACTCTACTACTTTGAAGTACGGTTTTTGATGAGCCGCGATTAGCACTTCCACCAAAATTAATCATCTGTTCCATTATTGCATCTAAAACTTCTTTAGGTTTAGGAAAAGAAGTTGCAGCATTATCAAAATATATGTTATTCAATTAAAATCACTCCAAATCTTATTTATATTTTATTTTTAATTTATATAAAGTAAGTGTAATGTTTTTTATATAAAATTCCAATGGTATTTTACATTTATAATATATAATATATACTATATAAGTTAACAAAATATATGGAGGAATTTTTATGAAATACTTTATAATGGTTTTTAATAATACCAATGACGCTATGAATGGAGAAAGGATTTTTAAAGATAATAATATAGAATTTGTTATAATGCCAACTCCAACATATATAACTCAAAGTTGTGGTATATGCATAAGATTCAATGAAAATATCATAGAAAAAGTTAATTCTATAATAGAAAAAGATAGTTTAAAATATAAAAATATCTATTTAAATGATGGTAAACAGTTTGTAATGTATAAATAAATTGAGGTATAGGTGTGGAAAATGAAATAAAAAGTCTTACAGGACAAAGTGGTATAAATTTTTTGGGGATAACCATAAGTGCAGAAACAATAGCGAGTGTAATATTTAAAATAATTATGATTGTTATTATATTTATTTTAATGATGATTGCCATAAGGATTGCAAATAAATTTATAGATAGAATGGTAAAAAATCAAATAGAGAGTAACCATAAGTTTAGCATGGATGAGAAAAAAGCAAAAACTATAGGTATTCTTTTGAAGAGTTTGGTTAAGTATAGTGTTTATTTTTTAGGAATAACAAGTATGTTATCTATTGTGTTTGGAGCAATATCGTGGGCTTTTGCATCTGTCGGAGGTGTTGCCGTAGGTCTTGGGGCGCAAAGTTTTATTAAAGATATGATAAATGGAATATTTATTTTGTTTGAAGAGCAATACTCTGTTGGTGATTATGTAACAATTGATAATAGTAAGGGAATAGTAAAAGCCATAGGACTTAGGACTACTGAACTTAGAGATTTTAATGGAGATATATATATAATTCCAAATGGCTCAATACAAGTTATAGTCAATCATTCAAAAGGAGATATGAGAGTTTTGGTGGATATTGGAATAGCATATGAAGCTGATATAGAATTAGCTATAAGTGTAATAAATGAAGTATGTTCTAAATATAATCAAGAAAATCCTAATATAACAACTCCAATAGAAGTATTAGGGGTTACGGCTTTAAATGATTCTAATGTAAATATAAGAGTGATTGGTGAAACTAAGCCAATGAAGCAATGGGAAGCTGAACGAGAACTTATGAAAAGAATAAAACTTGAGTTTGATAAAAGAGGAATAGAAATTCCATATAATAAAGTTCAAGTGATAAATGATAACTAATTAAGGAGGAATAGATTTTGGTAGATAAATTTTACTTAGGTGATATAGTTCAAATGAAAAAACAACATCCATGTGGAAGTTATGAATGGGAAGTGTTAAGACTTGGTGCTGATATAAAGATAAAATGTGTTGGATGTGGCAGACTTGTTATGCTTCCTAGAAGTAAATTTCAAAAGGGTGTAAAAAAAATAATAAAGAGTAATGCACCTGAAGAACAAGATGTATAAAATTATTAAAATAGGTAAATTAATTAAATAATGATACTAAAACAAAGCTTGCATTAAGGGTGTTTTAGTGTTAAAATACTTAATTGTAATCCCTGCTGTACAAAGTACAGCCGTAGTCCATGGGGAGGAGGTGTAATTGATGAGAAAATACGAAAACATATTTGTAGCACATCCATCATTAGACGAGGAAGCTGTTAAAGCTTTAATCGAAAAATTCAAGGGTGTTATAGAAAATGGTGGCGGAACTGTTGATAACGTAGATTTCTGGGGTAAGAGAAAATTAGCTTATGAAATCGCAAAAGTTAACGAAGGTTACTACACTTTAATAAACTTTACTGCAAGTCCAGAATTACCAAAAGAATTAGACAGAGTTTTAAGAATCACTGATGGTATCATAAGACATATGATTGTTAAAGAAGAAAAATAAGAGGTGAATATACATGAACAAAGTTGTTCTTATAGGTAGACTAACTAAGGATCCTGATTTAAGATTTGCAGCAGGTAGTGGCACAGCTGTTACAAGACTAACTTTAGCAGTAAATAGACCATTCAAAAAAGACGAGGCTGACTTTATTAGCTGTATTGCATTTGGAAAAACTGGAGAAATAATAGCTCAATATCTAACTAAAGGTAGACAGCTTGCAATATCTGGAAGTATCCAAACTGGTAGCTATGAAGCTAAAGATGGAACTAGAAGATATACTACTGACGTAATTATTGATAGTTTTGATTTCATAGATTCAAATTCTAGTAATGGCAATGCAAGAAGTAACTCAAATTTTAACGCTGAAAATAATAATTTTAATACAGGATTTGGTTCACAAAATAATTCATTTAATGAATCTTCGTTTAATAATGACGACATGATGCCGATAGATGATGGAGATATTCCATTCTAATTCAAAAATTAAGGTAAGGAGGAAGTAGCAATGAGTAGAGAAAGAGACGCAAGAAAAGGCGGAAAAATGAGAAGAGCAAGAAAAAAAGTTTGTATCTTCTGTGTTGATAAAGCTGAATCTATAGATTATAAGGATGTACCAAAATTAAAGAAGTACATCACTGAAAGAGGTAAAATATTACCAAGAAGAATTTCAGGAACTTGCGCTAAGCATCAAAGACAATTAACTGAAGCTATAAAGAGATCAAGAAATATAGCATTACTACCATTTACAACTGAGTAGTAGTTTATTGCCCCTGACATATGTCAGGGGTTTTTATTTTTACTAAAAGAAAATTTAATACGTAAATATTTACAATAAGAAATAATGTTTTTTATTGCATAAAAATAGAAAAATAAATACAATAATATTATGGTAAAAAGGCATATTTGTAGAATATTATGAAAATAAGAATTTAAATATTAATTGGAGGATAATATGGAGAATAAGTCCCAAAGCAGGTGGTTGGTAGAAGCAAGTTTCATGGCGGCTATAACATTTATTCTTATGATGCTTACCACTACTACAATGTTGGATGTAATAGGAGCTTTCATAGTGCCAATCCCTATGACAATTCTTTATTTAAGACATGGAAAAAAAGTAGCTTGGCTATGTGCAATTGCAAGTGGAATTCTCTCGGCATTATTTTATGACCCTTTATGGATAGTAAAGTCTATTATATTATATGGTGCTATGGGGATTGCCTTAGGATATTGTATAAAAAAGGAGCAATCTGTTGCAAAAACAATAGGATTTTTAGCCATAATTAATGGTATTGGTAATATAATAAATTACATCTTAATATTTACAGTATTTAGTGATATAAGTTTTACACAATATTTACAACAAATTGTAAATGTATTTCATCAGTCGGCTGATATGGCATCTTCAATGGTAGGAAACTCTGCATCTATGCAACAAGTAGTAGAACTTTATAAATCAGTGGATATAAACTATCTTTTAATGATTTTACCTATAATATTTATAGTATCTATAATAATATCAGCTTTTTTTAATTTTATAATAGCTAGGTGGATATTAAGAAAATTAGGATTTAAAGTTAAATCTTTACCTCCATTTTCAAGATGGTATTTAGATAGCAAAATATCAATAGTATTAATAATTTTATTTTTATTATCTTATATAATGAAAGTAAACAATATAGCGTATAGTAATTCTTTTTTTGTTACTATGCTTTGTCTATTAATCGTTGTGTTTATGATACAAAGTTTATCTATAGTTGCGTATTTCTTGAAGAATAAATTGAAATTAAGTAATCCTATAATAATTTTTATTGAATTTATTATAATTATGTCACCTTTATCTCTTTATTTTGTAGCTCTTGGAATAGCGGATTTAATAATGGATATAAGGGATGTAGATCCTAATAGTTTAAAAAATATTATTAAAGGTAATATAAAAAATAAGTTTAAACATTAATAGAATTTAAATAGGAGAATGTTTTAAATGAAATTAAAATTTTTAAATAAAGGTTCTAAAGTTACTAGTTATTTAATTATAGTATTAATCATATCAGTGATATTAGCTTTTTTTAGATTACCTTTTATATTACTTGCATTTTTAGGACTAAATTCTATATATTTAGGACGCTTAATTAATGGTTTAATAGATGAGAAAAATTTGAATGAAAATAATATAGAAAACTTATCAATAAATATAAACAATAATATAAGAGATAATTTATTTAATCTTATTTATCCTGTATGTATGTTAAATCTAAATGGGGATATAATTTGGTATAATAAAAGTTTTGAAAAATTATTTGCTGTTAATGATGCAAATGGAAGTAATTTAGTTTCAGTAGTTAGAGGAATAGCACTAGATAAAGTGTTAAAATGTGATAAAAAGTATTATCAAAGAATAAAGGTAAAAAAATTAATTTATGAAGTTTATGGGAAAATGGTAATTCAAGATAGTAAGACTCATTTTTGTATGGTATATTTTAATGATGTAACTTATTTGAGTGAAAAAACTAAAGAAAGTATAATTTTAATAGAAGTTGATAATTTAAATGAAGCTGTAAAAAGTACTGATGAAAATATAAGACCATTATTAGCAGCAGAAATAGAAAGGGCATTAAATCAATATGCTAATTCTATGGATGCCATGATAAAAAGATATGATTATGGGAAATATATACTATCGGTAGATGATAATGTTATTGAAGCTCAAATAAAGAAAAAGTTTGATATATTAGATAAAATAAGAGATATAGATTTTGGAAATGAGATAGATGTTACTTTAAGTATTGGTGTTGGAAGAGGAAGAAATACTCCAGCTAAAAATTATGATGATGCAGCACGTGCGAAGGAATTAGCCCTTGGTAGGGGTGGAGATCAAGCTGTTGTGAAAAATGATAAAGAAATTTCATTCTTTGGTGGAAATACAAAAGAGTTAGAGAAAAGAACAAAGGTTAGAGCAAGGGTTGTTGCAAGAGCTTTAAAAGAACTTGTTTATGAAAGTAATCAAGTTTATATAATGGGGCATAAAAATCCTGATATGGATTGTTTTGGAGCAGCACTTGGAATAGCTTCAGTAGTCAAAGGACTTGGAAAGAATGTAAAAATAGTCTTAGATGACAATATTAATGCTATAGATATTTTCCTAGAGAAGATTAGTAATAAAAGAGAATATAGTGATTTGTTTATTTCTCCTAAAGATGCTAAAATCACAATAGATAGTAATACTTTATTAATATTAGTTGACGTTCATAACAAAGGATATGTTATGGATAGTGAATTAGTAGAAATGTCTAATAAAGTAGTTATAATAGATCACCATAGGAGAAGCCCTGACATAATAAATGGTGCTATATTAACATACTTAGAAGTTTATGCATCATCTACTTCTGAACTTGTAACAGAGATAGTTCAATATATGCTTGATAAACCTAAGATAACTAAATTAGAAGCAGAAGGCTTACTTGCAGGTATATATATGGATACCAAAAACTTTACATTTAAAACAGGAGTAAGAACATTTGAAGCTGCATCATATTTAAGAAAGTTAGGTGCGGACACAATAGATATCAAAAAAATATTTAGTAATGATTTAGAAAACTACATAACTAAGGCAGAGATAATAAAGTCAGCTAAAGTTGAAGATAATATAGCTATTGCTATATGTCCACCAAACGTTAAGGATACAGTTACTGCTGCTCAAGCAGCTGATGAGCTGTTAAATATTACAGGTATTAAAGCATCTTTTGTATTTGTTATAATAGATGATAATATATATATAAGTGGTAGATCCTTTGGAGATATCAACGTGCAGGTAATATTAGAAGCATTAGACGGTGGTGGACACATGACTATGGCAGGAACAAGATTAAAAGGTGTTTCCTTAGAAGAAGCCTTAACTATGTTGAAGAAATCAATAAAAGAAAATTTAGGGGAAGGTGAGTAATAATGAAGGTAATATTACTTCAAGACGTTAAAAAATTAGGAAAAAAAGGTGATGTTGTTAGTACATCAGATGGATATGCAAGGAACTTTTTGTTTCCAAGAAATTTAGCACAAGAAGCAACAGATTCTAATTTACATGTTTTAAATGCTAAGAAAGATGTGGAAAGAAGAAAGAAAACTGCTGAAATAGAAGCAGCACAAAAACTTGCAGATGATCTTAGAGATAAAGTTGTTAAAATAGATGCTAAAGCTGGAGATAGTGGAAAATTATTTGGTGCTATAACAAGTAAAGATATTGCAGATAAGATAAATGACCAATTTAATGTAAAAGTTGATAAAAAGAAAATAGTAATGGATACAATAAAAATTGCGGGGACATATAATATAGAAGTTAAACTATATCCTGAAGTTTCAACAAAAATGAAGGTGATGGTGTCTCCTATTAGCTAAGGGGGATTTGAATTGAAATCTTTAGATGAAATAAATGCATTATATGATGCGTTAAACAGTGAGTTAAGTGTAGAGGCGCAAGTAAATGTGCTTTATGAAGTAACGAAAAATATATTAGATGAAGGTGCTATAAGAGCTAGAACTATTAGATTTAAATTAAAAAAAATGGTTGAATCTAATAATTATTGCGAAAGATTATATGCTTTAAGTAATATAATTTTAGAAGGCAATGGGTTAAAAGAAGTTCCAACTGAAGAAAATGTAGAGGAATGTTTAAAAAATGTTTGTTCTAGTTTATCAGATGTTATAGCAAAAAGATATGTTCAAACTGAAATTGAGAAAAAAGTTGAACAATTTTTAATAGAAAAACAAGATAAATATGTTGATGAAATAAGACTTAATATAATGAAAAAGCAAAAAGGTAACGAAAATGCTAAAACATTAAAAAAGCTAGAAGAGTTAGAAAAGTTAGATAAGAGAGAACATAGTAAAAATATAATGTCTCTTTTAAGACCAGAAGATTTTGAAGAAATAGTAGGTCAAGAAAGGGCAATAAAATCTTTATTATCAAAGCTTGTATCACCATATCCTCAACATGTTATCCTTTATGGACCTCCAGGGGTTGGAAAAACAACTGCAGCAAGAATTGCATTAGAAATGGCTAAAGAGTTTAAAGCAACACCTTTTGATGCAGATTCTAAATTTATAGAAGTTAATGGAACAACTCTAAGATGGGATCCAAGAGAAATAACTAATCCTCTTTTAGGTTCAGTTCATGATCCAATATATCAAGGAAGTAAGAGAGATTTGGCTGAAATTGGTGTTCCAGAACCAAAACCAGGTTTAGTTACAGATGCACATGGTGGTGTGTTATTTATTGATGAAATTGGAGAATTAGATGAAATTCTTCAAAATAAACTATTAAAAGTTTTAGAAGATAAGAGAGTTGAGTTTTCATCATCTTATTATGACCCAGATGATGAAAATGTTCCTAAATATATAAAATATTTATTTGATAAAGGAGCACCAGCAGATTTTGTTTTAATAGGTGCAACAACTAGAGAACCAGGGCAAATAAATCCAGCTCTTCGTTCTAGATGTACAGAGGTTTATTTTGAGCCTTTAGCTTCAGATGATATTGAAAAAATAGTTAAAAATGCAGCTAAGAAGCTTAATGTATCTTTAGAAGATGGTGTAGAAAGATTAATAGCATCTTATACAATAGAGGGAAGAAAGGCTGTAAATATTTTAGCTGATGCATATGGAAATGCTATATATAGAAACGATGGAGTTTTAGGAGAAAATGAAAAGATACTTTTAAAAGATGTAGAAGAAGTTTTAAGTATAGGTAGATTTATTCCTTATGAGAGAATTAAAAAGCTAGATAATAGAGAAGTAGGTCATATATATGGCTTAGGAGTTTCTGGATTTTTAGGTTCAACTCTTGAAATTGAAGCAGCAGTATTTAAAGCTAATAAAGAAGGACAAGGTCATATAAGGTTTAATGATACAGCAGGTTCAATGGCTAAGGATTCAGTATTTAATGCAGCTTCAGTAATAAGAGCGGTTACTGGAAAAGATATTAAGGATTATGATGTACATGTTAATGTAATTGGTGGAGGAAATATTGATGGACCTTCAGCTGGTGCAGCAATAACTGTATGTATAATTAGTGCTCTTTTAAATAAGCCAATAAGACAAGATTTAGCTGTAACTGGTGAAATATCATTAAGAGGTCATATAAAACCTGTTGGTGGAATATTTGAAAAAATTTATGGAGCAAGAAGAAAAGGAATAAAACTTGTAACTGTTCCAAAAGATAATGAGAAACAAATACCTACAGGACTTAAGGATATAGAAGTTAAAGCTATAAGCAATATTGAAGAATTAATACAAATAGCTTTAGAGCAATAAATTTAAGACTATCTAAAAAAATTATTTTAGATAGTCTTTTTTAAATTAATTATTGTTAGGTATTGAAATGGTGAAAATATACATATAAATTTTATTATACTCTTTATAACAAACGTTTTCAAAAGGCTTTTATAGTATAATAAGAAAGAAAAGGTTATGAAATTTAAGATAGAAGAATCTATTTCTATTGAAAAATAGTAAATAAGACATATAGTATTTTTATCAGAAACAGGAAAGGTATATAATTAATTTGTAATTAAATTTAAACGTTTAAATAATGATTATTATTAAATATATTTAGGGAAGTGTAATTTTTATGGAAATAAAAAAAAGCAATAGTAAATTAGCACCTATATTAATTTCATTACCTGCTATTGGTTTAGGACTTGCTTGGAATATGAATAGCACAGTAGTGCCTTTGTTGGTAGCACTTGTAACTAAATCATCTTTTTTATTAGGAATTTTGGTTGCTATGGCATCGGTTACAGGGATTTTTGCACCATACATATCTGGAATTTTAAGTGATAGAGTGGGTAAGAGAAAACCATTTGTTTTGATAGGGTCTTTAGCAGGAGCTATTTTCTTGTTTTTATTGGGTTTTTCTTCTTTTTATTTTGAAATGTTTATTTTTGCATTTTTATTTTATTTATCAATGAATTTTTATCAAGGAGCTTATTATGCATGGGTGCCAGAAGCTGTTGAAAAAAATGAAATTGGACTTGCAACAGGATTTAGAACTGCTTTTTATTTTATTGGTGGAATTATAGTATTTGGAATTGGTGTTATTTTATTTAATATGAATCCGGCGTTGCCTCTTATTGTGTCAGCTGTTGTAGTAATAGTAACTAATATAATAACAGTCATTAATGTAAAAGAAGATAGTAGCCGTTTAGTAAAATCCACATCAAAATTAAGTTTTGATTTTATAAAGAATAAGTCTGCAATGAAAGTATTTATGACAGCATTCTTTTTATACTTATCTTATGGATTTATAATGCCATATTGGATAAGATATTATGAAAAAATGAATGGATTTACAAGTAATGAAATTAGTACTGCATTGGTTGGTATGACATTAATGGGTCTTATTTTTTCAATATTTATAGGAAAATTATGTGATAAATATAATAAACAATTAATTTTGTTTTTATCTTGTACAGTTTGGCTTATAGGATTTATTGTAGGGGCATTTGTTATGAACATAAGTATGTTATGGGCATTTACATTAATTTTTGGATTAGCTTGCGCTATGTTTAGTGTAGTGTTTTATGCATTGATTCCAGCTGTTGCTCCTAAAGAGAGATTAGGTGAATATATGGGGATAAATAATATATTTTTGTGCATACCACAAATTATAGGAAATCTTGTAGCTGGTGAATTGATAACCAATAACGCATTTTTAATATTTCCTTGCTGTATTGTATTCATAATTATAGCAATGTTAATTTGTGTTATAGGTAAAATGAAGCTCAATGATGATAGTAGTGTAATTGAATCTAAGCCAGATAAAGCTAAAGTAGCTTAAAATAAATATTATTATAATAAAAAATAACTAATATCTAACGGAGGGGGAGTTGTATATTATGAAATATTTAGTACTAGATGTTGGAGGAACAGCAATTAAATATGCTTTAATGACAGAAAAATTAGAATTTTTAGAAAAGGGTAAAATAAAGACACCTAGGGATTCTATAGAAAATTTTATAGATAATATAGGTAATATTTATGATAAGTATAAAAATGATATAGAGGGTATGGCTTTAAGTATTCCAGGAATTTTAGATAGTGATACAGGATATATGTATACAGGAGGATCATTAGAATATAATACAGATAAAAATATGATTAGGGTGTTAGATGAAAGATGCAAAACAAAGATAGCAATTGAAAACGATGGCAAATGTGCAGCTTTAGCAGAGTTGTGGAAAGGAAACTTACAAGAGTGTGAAAATGGAGTTGTTATTCTTTTAGGAACTGGTGTTGGAGGAGGAATAATTAAGGATAAAAAACTTTACAAGGGAAAGCATTTTTTTGCAGGTGAGTTTAGCTTTATAGCAGGTAATATAAATGTTATGAGTAATAATGATAAAGAGTGGTGGGGAAGTTTAAATGGCTTAGATGGTCTTTTGGATGATTTTGCGAAAGTTAAAAATTTAAATAGAAATGAAATTGATGGAATTAAATTTTTTGAATATGCTAACAATAATGATAAAGATGCTTTAGAGATTTTAAATAAATTTACTTACAAAACAGCTTTAGCAATAATAAATCTTCAATGTATATTAGATGCTGATAAATATTTAATTGGTGGGGGTATAAGTGAACAAGATATTTTAATAAAGTATATTAAAAAAAATATTGACGATTATCATAGTCAGTTTGAATATTTTGTTCCTAAACCTATTGTAGACAGATGTAAATTTAGAAATGATTCTAATCTTATAGGAGCATTGTATAATTTTTTAATTAAAAAATGATTTAAATATAATAAATAAGTCTTATCAGATTTTTAATTTCTTATTTATCTGATAAGGCTTATTTTTATTTATTTCTTGCACTAAGAATGGTTCACAATTAAAAGTATATATATTATAATTAAATTTTAAGATAATTATATTTTAATTTTAGATAAATTGACTTATAGAAGGGAGGGGTTTATCCGTTGGAGGGACCAGGAATTAAAAGTTCTCCTCAAAGTATAGAGGCTGAGAAATCTGTTCTAGGCTCTATGATGATAGACAAGAACGTTATAGCACAGGCGGTAGAAATATTAAGTGCTGAAGATTTTTATAGGGATGCACATAAATATATATTTAAAAGCATTGTTGAAATGTATCAAAGAGATGAACCTATAGATGAAATTACTCTTTTAGAACATTTAAAATCTACAGATAGATTAGAGAAATCTGGTGGAATAAGTTATATAACAGAAATAGGTTCTTCAGTTTTAACAACAGCAAATGTTAAATCTTATATAAAAATAGTTGAGGATAAAGCAACGTTAAGAAAACTTATTGATTCATCAACTAAAATAATAGAAAGTTGCTATAATAATCAAGATGATGTAGAAAAAGTTATAGATGTAGCAGAACAGAAAATATTTGATTTAGCAGAAAAGAAGAGTAGTAGTGATTTTGAGCCTTTGAGTGATATTTTAGAGAGAGGCTTTGAGCAAATAGAAACTCTTTTTAATAATAAAGGTGAGGTTACAGGTGTTGGTTCTGGATTTAAGGATTTAGATGATTTAACATCTGGTTTTCAAAAAGGGGATATGATATTAATTGCTGCAAGACCTTCTATGGGTAAAACCACTTTTGCTTTAAATATAGCAGAGCATGCGGCACTTAGGGAAGGAAAAAGTGTTGTTATATTTTCTCTAGAAATGTCTAAAGAACAATTAGCTTATAAACTTTTATGTTCTGAGGCTAATGTTGATATGTTAAAACTTAGAACAGGAAATTTAGAAGATAAGGATTGGGAAAATATCGCAAGAGCATCAGGACCATTATCATCAGCTAAAATATATATAGATGATACTGCTGGTGTTTCTATAATGGAAATGAGGTCTAAATGTAGAAGACTTAAGATAGAGTATGGCATAGATTTGATACTTATTGATTATTTACAGCTTATGAGCGGTAGTGGGGAAGAAAGTAGACAACAAGAAGTTTCAGAAATATCAAGAAATATTAAAGCGATTGCTAAGGAAATGCAATGCCCTGTTATAGCACTTTCACAGCTATCTCGTGCTCCAGAACAAAGGGCTGATCATAGACCAATGCTTTCAGATTTAAGAGAGTCAGGTTCAATAGAACAAGATGCTGACCTTGTTATGTTTTTATATAGGGATGAGTATTATAATAAGGAAACAGAAGAAAAAAATGTTGCAGAATGTATTATAGCAAAGCAAAGGAATGGTCCCGTTGGCAATGTTAAATTAGCTTGGATTGGACAATTTAGTAAATTTGGAAACTTAGAACACAATTATAGAGAATAAATAATAGGCTATGTTTTTAATATATAGTGTTGTTGATATATTAAGGCATAGTCTAAATTACTACATATAAAAATAGAAAGGTAATGAGTTATATGAATAAAAAAATTGGTTTTGTGGGTTGTGGCAATATGGGAAGTGCCATGGTTGGAGGAATTTTAAATTCTGGTCTTGTGGAGTGTGAAAATATAATTGTATCATGTAAAAGAGAGTCTAGCATTAAAAATTTAGAAGAAAAGTTTAATATAAAAGCCACTTTAAATAATATTGAGGTTTGTAAAAATAGTGAGATAATTTTTTTAGCGGTTAAACCTTATATGTATAAAGAGATTATAGAAGAAATAAGAAATTATATAGATGATAAAAAAATAATAGTTACGATAGCGGCAGGAGTGACTTTAACTGATATAGAAGAATGGTTTAATAAAGATGTTAAAATTGTTAAAACCATGCCAAATACACCAGCTTTGGTTGGAGAAGCAATGACTGCTATTTGTGCAAATAAAAATGTAACTAAGGATGAATTAAATATAATTACAAGTATATTTAATTCTTTTGGTAAAAGTGAAATTTTAGAAGAAAAATATTTTCATGCTTTTACTGCTCTTTGTGGTTCTTCACCAGCTTATGTTTATATGTTTATAGAGGCTATGGCAGATGCTGCTGTAAAACAAGGATTACCTAGAGATAAAGCTTATAAAATGGCATCTCAAGCTGTTTTAGGTTCGGCGAAAATGGTTTTAGAAACTAAAGAAAACCCAGGAAAACTAAAAGATAATGTTTGTTCGCCAGGTGGTACAACAATAGAAGCTGTTATAGAACTTGAAAGACAAGGATTTAGAAACGCAGTAATAAGTGCAATAGAAAAGTGTGAAGAAAAGTCTAGAAATATGTAATATAGAAATTTTTTAATAGTGTTGGTTTTATTAAGATTTTTCATCTTAGTTAAAACCAACGCTTATTTTAAGTTTTACTTTTTATCCCCAAAAACTTTTTTATTAAGTTCAAGACCAGTTTTGGTTATTGCAAGACCACCCATTGCAGTTTCTCGTAAAGAAGCAGGCATATCACGTCCAACCCTATACATAGCTTCAACAGTATCATCAAAAGGAATTTTGCTAGTGATACCAGCCATGACCAAATCTGCAGTAGTAAGTGCACTTACAGCACCTGCAAAGTTTCTTTTAGCACAAGGAACTTCTACAAGACCAGCTATTGGATCGCACACTAATCCCAATATGTTTTTAAATACAATTGCAGCGGCATTTAATGCCATTTCAGGTGTTCCGCCCATCATCTCTACAGTAGCAGCAGAAGCCATGGCAGCACCTGATCCACATTCAGCTTGACATCCACCTTCAGCACCAGCTAGGGTTGCATTTTGAGCTATAATCATTCCGACGGCAGAGGCTGTTAAAAGACCTTTTATCATTTCATCATCAGAAAGATTTAATTTTTCCCCAACAGTTAATATAACAGCTGGCAAGATTCCACAGGAACCAGCAGTAGGACATGCTACGATTCTTCCCATAGAAGCGTTAATCTCAGAGCAAGATAAAGCTTTAGCCATGGCACTAACCATTGTTTCGCCAGTTAATGTATTGCCTTTTTCAAGGTATTTTTTTAGTTTATAGGCATCTCCACCTATAAGACCACTAACAGAAAAAATTTCAGATTCTTGTCCTTTACTAGTAGAATCTTTCATAACATTTAAAACAAGTTTCATATTTTCTATAATTTTTTCTCTAGTTGAACCTTTATTTTCAATTTCATGTAAAATAGCGTATTCACAAAGAGAAATATTGTTTTCTTTACAAATACGTATAAGTTCTTCACCATTTCTTGCAAACATTAAGAGATACCTCCTTCAACAGGGTTTAAAACAATAATTTTATTCACGTAATCTACTTTCTTAATATCTTCAATAATGTGTTCATCAAGAGTGTTATCAAGTTCAAATATCATAACAGCAGATTTACCCTTTTCAATTCTAAATACTTTCATAAAAGCTATATTAACATTGTATTTATACACAATTTCAGATACTTTACAAACAACACCAGGTACATCTTTTTGAGATATTATAAGAGTTGGGTATTCACCGCTAAAATCTAAGCTATTTCCATTAACTTCTGTAATTCTAATGTTTCCACCGCCTATGGACGAACCCATAACTTCACAATAAGTATTATCAACAGTAGTCATTAAAAATTTAACTGTGTTTGGGTGTTCATTACCTAAATCACATTCTTTAAACTCAATTTCTAGAGATTGCTCTTTAGCTATGTCTAATGAATTTCTAAGTCTTACATCAGATGGTTCCATTCCTAAGATACCAGCAACTAATGCTTTGTCTGTTCCATGGCCTTTATAAGTTTTTGCAAAAGAACCGTGAAGTAAAAAAGTTACTTTTTTTAGTTTGTTATGACCACATATAGATTTAGCTACTTTTCCAAGTCTTGCGGCACCTGCTGTATGAGAACTAGATGGACCTATCATAATAGGACCTATTATATCAAAAATTCCAAAATTTTGCATAAAATCCCTCCTTTAAAAATAATAACATATATAATATCATTTTATGTCATAACTTATTTTTAATAAAGTAAATTAAAGTAGAAAATTAAGTTAATAATAAGTTAATTGCTTATTAAAAATAAAATTGGAAATTATAAAAATAATCACGAATTATATTTTTGAGTAAGAAAAAAATATACGATATATTTTCATTGACCTAGGTAAAATACTTTGATAATATGGTAATGGAGTAATAAAAAATATAAAAAATACTAAAAAATACGAATATTACTCCTGTAAATAAATCCGAACAAACGGTGGTGTTTACATAATTAAAGGAACGTGTTTCTTTTATTTTAAGGAGGAAATTTTTTATGTCAGCATTTATTGTATTAGGAGCTCAATGGGGCGATGAAGGTAAAGGAAAAATGACAGACTATTTAGCAGAAGAGGCTGATGTAGTTGTTAGATTCCAAGGAGGAAACAACGCTGGACATACAGTAGAAGTTGGTGATAAGCAATATAAGTTACACCTAATTCCTTCTGGTATATTACATGATGAAAAATTAAATGTTATAGGTAATGGTGTTGTTGTAGATCCAAAGGCTTTATTTGAGGAAATAGATTATTTAGAGGGATTAGGGGTTAAGGTTACTCCAGAAAAGCTTGTAATTAGTGACAGAGCAAATGTGATAATGCCTTATCATAAAATACTAGACGTTTTAAAAGAAAAAGCTAGAGGGAAAAACGATATAGGGACAACAGGCAAAGGAATTGGGCCTTGTTATACAGATAAAGTTGAAAGATCAGGAATAAGAATATCAGATCTTTTACATGAGAATGAATTTAAAGAAAAATTAGAAATTAACATAAAGATGAAAAATGATTATATTAAACTTTTAGGTGGAGAGCCATTAGATTTTCACGAAATATTTACTGAATATTTAGAATATGCTAAGAGATTAAAACCATTTGTTAAAGATACTTCAGTTAGAATTTATAATGAAATAAAAAATGATAAAAATGTTCTTTTTGAAGGTGCGCAAGGAATGCTTTTAGATATTGACTATGGAACTTATCCATATGTTACATCATCTAATACAACTTCAGGTGGAGTTGCTAGTGGAACAGGAATTGGACCTAATATGATAACAAATGCTGTTGGAATAGTTAAAGCATATACTACAAGAGTTGGTAAAGGACCATTCCCAACAGAACTTTTAGATGAAACTGGTGAGTGGATAAGAGAAAAAGGACATGAATATGGAGTTACTACAGGAAGGTCTAGAAGATGTGGGTGGCTTGACCTTGTTATAGTAAAAACAGCAGCTAGAGTTTCAGGATTGACATCTTTAGTTGTGACTAAAATAGATACACTTGCAGGTCTTGAAAAACTTAAAGTTTGTACCGGATATAAATTAAATGGAGAAATAATAGATTATTTCCCAGCTAGCTTAGAGGATTTAGCTAAATGTGAACCTGTATATGAAGAGTTTGATGGATGGGGAGAAGATGTAGCGAATGCTAGAAGCTACGAAGAATTACCTGAAAACGCCAAAGTATATTTAAATAGAATAGCAGATATTACTGGTACTAAAATTTGTATAGTTGGTGTGGGTCCAAAGAGAAATCAAACTATAAGAATAACAAAGGAACTTTAATATATAGTATAAATGTGAAAAGAGTTGTATTAGGTATTTTAATGCAACTCTTGTTTTTGTTTTATTGATTTTAGGAAAATTACTAAATCATAATCATATGAAAGATATGTTTAAATATCATAGTATAATTATTTTAGAGTATATTCTAAATCTAAATAGTATAAATAAAGAGAAAGTTGGTGATTATAGATATGGGATATATTTTAGAATTAAGAAAAGAGTTAAAAAATCCATCAAGACCTTTGATAATGACATCAGCAGGGACAATTATAGTAAATAATAAAGGTGAAATACTACTACAACAAAGAACAGATAACCTTAAATGGGGTTTCCCAGGGGGAAGTTTAGAGCTTGGTGAAAGTTTTGAGGAAGCTGCAATTAGAGAGGCAAAAGAAGAAGTTGGGTTAACATTAAAAACTTTAAAGCTTTTTAATGTTTATTCAGGTAAGGAGTGTTACAATAAGTATCCTAATGGTCATGAGATATATAATGCTTCAGCTATGTTTATATGTTTTGATTATGAGGGAGAGATTATTTTAGATGAAGACGAAACTAAAAATGCAGTATTTTTTAGTAAAGAAGCCTTTCCTAAGACTTTTGATATAAATCCTCCAGATAGAGTTGTTATAGAGGATATAGTAAAAAATTTTGATTTAAAAAATTATAAAAAAAATATTTAATTTCTATTATATATTGGTCAATAAAGTTTAACAAAATATATTTATATTAAATCAGAGTATTTTACTTGTATTTAAATAGATTTAGAGTTATAATAAATTTAAAGTTATTGTAAAACATTTAATAATAAAATATGAGGTGAGTATATAATGATAACAAAGGAAATGAGAATCGGAGAAATATTACAAGCTAAACCAGATGCTGCACAAATATTAATGAGCTTTGGAATGGGATGTATAGGATGTCCTTCATCACAAGCTGAAAGCTTAGAAGAAGCTGCTATGGTTCATGGATTAAATATAGAAGCTTTAATAGAAGCTTTAAATAAATAATATTATAAAATAAGAAAATGTCTTAGGCTTAGCCTAAGGCATTTTTTTACAATTCATTTTATAATCATTCTTTTAATATAGATGGATAAATGGAATTTATTTTTATTAAAGCTAAATAAAATAAAAAAAATAAAAAAATATTTAAAAAACTATTGTTATTTAATAATAATTATTATATAATAAATTCATAAGATAAGTGGAACAAAACAAACACTTACATATGAGAAATGTTAAATGATGTATAAGTATAAAGAGATGTTAAGAAATGTGGAACAAAACAAACACTTACATATGAGAAATGTTAAATGATGTATAAGTATAAAGAGATGTTAAGAAATTAGGAGGAATTATAGTTATGAAAAAATTTGTTTGTACAGTATGTGGATATGTTTATGAAGGAGAACAAGCTCCAGAAGTTTGCCCAATATGTAAAGTTGGAGCAGATAAATTTATGGAACAATCAGGAGATTTAGTATTTGCTGATGAACATAGAATAGGAATCGCAAAAGGTGTTGACCCAAGAATAATAGAAGGATTACAAGCTAACTTTGCAGGAGAATGTACAGAAGTTGGAATGTATTTAGCAATGTCAAGACAAGCAGATAGAGAAGGATTCCCAGAAGTTGCAGAAGCTTATAAGAGATATGCATTTGAAGAAGCAGAACATGCTGCAAAATTTGCTGAATTATTAGGAGAAGTTGTAACAAACAGCACTAAAGAAAATTTACAATTAAGAGTTAATGCAGAACACGGAGCAACTCAAGGTAAAAAAGATTTAGCAACATTAGCAAAAGAATTAGGATTAGATGCAATTCATGATACAGTTCATGAAATGGCTAAAGATGAAGCTAGACACGGAAGAGGATTTGAAGGTTTATTAAACAGATATTTTAAATAGAATTTAATTATAAAATGAGAGATATATAAGATTAGGAGGAATTATAGTTATGAAAAAATTTGTTTGTACAGTATGTGGATATGTTTATGAAGGAGAACAAGCTCCAGAAGTTTGCCCAATATGTAAAGTTGGAGCAGATAAATTTATGGAACAATCAGGAGATTTAGTATTTGCTGATGAACATAGAATAGGAATCGCAAAAGGTGTTGACCCAAGAATAATAGAAGGATTACAAGCTAACTTTGCAGGAGAATGTACAGAAGTTGGAATGTATTTAGCAATGTCAAGACAAGCAGATAGAGAAGGATTCCCAGAAGTTGCAGAAGCTTATAAGAGATATGCATTTGAAGAAGCAGAACATGCTGCAAAATTTGCTGAATTATTAGGAGAAGTTGTAACAAACAGCACTAAAGAAAATTTACAATTAAGAGTTAATGCAGAACACGGAGCAACTCAAGGTAAAAAAGATTTAGCAACATTAGCAAAAGAATTAGGATTAGATGCAATTCATGATACAGTTCATGAAATGGCTAAAGATGAAGCTAGACATGGAAGAGGATTTGAAGGTTTATTAAATAGATATTTCAAATAAAATTTGTAAATTAAATTAATTAAAATAAAGTATCAATAAAACATATATTCTAAATTATTAAGCCAACTTTTAAATATTGAAAGTTGGCTTTTTATTTGATATAGTCTTTTATATAAATTTTAAAGGGGTGATTAGATGAATAATTTTTACGAAAAAGAGTATGAAATAGCTTATTGGAATACTAATTCAAGGTTGGAGAGTAACATAACATCCATATTGCATTTTTTTTCGGATATAGCAATAAAGCAAGAAGAATCTCTAGGATTTTCTATGGGTGATATGCTTGAAAGTAGAGAAGCATGGGTTCTTTTTGATTATGATATAAACATTATAAGATACCCTAAATATAGAGATAAGATAAGGGTGAGAACCTTTGTTGAAACTATTCGTAGATTTTATGGATTAAGAGGATTTGAAATATATAGTGAGGATGGAGAGTTACTGGTTAAATGTGATTCAATATGGTTTTTAATTGATCTTGAAAAAAGAAGGTTAAAAAGTGCCGATGATAAGTATTATATTGCACATAAACTAGATAAGGGTAATTTAAAGAATTTGAGAAGCAAATTACACATAGACGAATTAGATAAAATTGATATAAATAAAATTTACAATATAGAGCATACACATATAGATAGTAATAAACATGTTAACAATGTTAAATATATGGAGTGGGTAATAGACAGTATGCCATTAGAAATTATAGAAAATTATAAAATTAATAAGTTGAAAGTAAAGTTTGAAAAGGAAGTTCAATATGGTCATAATGTTTTAGTTCAAGGAGAATTGAAAAAAATTGATGACAATACAGTAAAATCAATACATATAATAAAATCAGATTCAGGAGAAAAGTTAACATCTGTTGAAAGCTTTTGGTTTAAGATAAATTAATATGTATTTTATAAATAAGTGTTGATTTTAGAAAAGATAATTTCCTTTCAAAATCAGCACTTAATGAAGTAGTAATCAGTTAAGAGAAGCACTTTTGCCAGCTAAAAATCCAGAACTCCAAGCCCATTGTAAATTAAATCCACCACAATCGCCATCAACATCTAATATCTCACCACAAAAATAAAGATTTTTTACTAAATTAGATTCTAAAGTAGTATTATTTATATCCTTTGTATCAATTCCTCCAGCTGTAACTTGAGCAGAAGAAAAACCATTAGTTTCCAAACATTTAAATTTCCAACATTTCATAAGAGAAAATAGTTTCTTTTTTTCTTGCCAAGTAAGTTCAGAACAAGGTTTATGAAGTTCTGCAATTCCAGCCTCTTTTAAAATTATTGGAATAAGTTTTTTGTTTATTATACCTATCAAGGAATCTATTACAGCTCTATGAGAAAATACAGCAAAATGTCCTTCAAGAAAATTTTCTATATCATTTATAGATTTTTCAGGCATCATATCAACTGTTATGTAAATATCTTTTCCTTTTGATAAAAGCCTTGAGGCAGTCCCTGATATTTGAAGGATAGGAGGTCCAGAAATACCATAGTCAGTAAATAATATCTCGCCAAATTCTTTTCTAAAAGATTTTTCATTAGAAATAACTTCAGCATAACCATTGAATTTAATTCCAGATAAAGCTTTTAAGCTTTTATGTTGAAGTTTAAGTTGAACGATAGATGGAATAGGGGTGATTATTTTATGCCCAAGATTTTTTACAATATTATAAGCACTTCCATCAGAACCTGTTTTAATTGCTGATTTTCCTCCACAGGAAATGATAAGTTTTCCACAGGATATGCTATCATACTCATTATTTTTTGTGGATAATTTAAATTTATTTTTTTTATTAATTATAGAATTTACTTTAAAATTATTATAAATAGGGATATTTCTATCCTCTAATGCCAATCTAAAAATATCTATAACAGATGAGGCTTGTAAAGATTGTGGATAAATTTTTTTATTTTCAAGTTCTATTAAAGGTAAACCTAAATTTAGAAAGAATATTTTTGTATCTTCAACAGTCATAGAATTTAATGCAAAATCAAAAAAGTTATTATTATTGCTATGAAAATTTACAAATGGTGGTTTTATAGAAGAATTGCTTATGTTACATCTTCCATTACCAGTTGTCAAAAGTTTTTTACCAATCCTATCGGTACCTTCAACAATAGCTACATCCATGCCAAGATCTTTTGCAGTTATTGCAGCGATAAGTCCAGAGGCACCACCGCCTAAAACTATTAAATCATGATAAATCATAAAAATTCTCCTTAAAATATTTTAGTAACACTATTATAAACAAAAGTTAATAAATTTCATATAAGTATTTAAAAAATAAAAAAACAATCAAAATAAAATAGTTTTATATCATATATTGTGTTTTCTCATGGAATAATAAAAATAATATTAAATTTTTTAGAGTATTAATCAAAAAAGGAGAAACGTATTTATGAAAATAAAAATTAAAGATAATAATTCTTTAGACAAGGGAAGAGAATTTAAGGTCAGACGTATGAATTATGATCAGGTGGTTGTTAATTATCCAGGGGAAAAAGGTATAGAAATCTTAAAAACTGATGATGTTGAATTTATTAGTGAAAATGAATTTGATGATTTTTTAATAAAGCATAGATATTTATTAAAAATAAAGATAAACAGAGGGATTTCAGTAGTATTTTATAAATATCTTTTTGATGAGTTAGAAAAATTAATACAAGATACAATAGTCGATTTTAAAGTTTTAAAAGATAGTTTTAAAATTGTTAATAAAAGAGGAATGTGGGAAAAAGAAATGGTTATTATGCTAAATCATGAATATAGTATACAAGTAAGTGTTAATGGTGAAAAATTTAAAAAAGATAGTTATAGATATGATGTAAAACAATTAACAGAAGATGAATTAATGGAATTTTGTAAATTTAATATTGAAAAATTAGAAAAGGATATAGAAAATAAAAATAAAGAATTAAACATGTTTAAGGAAATAAAAAGTAATCTCAATGAAAATGTTTAAATAGTGATTAAACATAATAATTAAGATACAGTTTTAAGTAGTATAAAAATGCTAAATGATAAATAAAAAGAGAAAATATTAAAAAAAGTTAAAAAAAATAGTTGACACTTCTTTAGTTTTTCTGTATTATATTTATGTCGGGTAACCGAATATAGGAAATGTTAATTATAAGGCCCGTTGGTCAAGCGGTTAAGACACCACCCTTTCACGGTGGTAACAGGAGTTCGATTCTCCTACGGGTCACCATTTTTAAGGTCGCATAGCTCAGCTGGGAGAGCATCTGCCTTACAAGCAGAGGGTCACAGGTTCGATCCCTGTTGTGACCACCATTTTAAAAAAATACGGTTCAGTAGCTCAGTTGGTTAGAGTGCCGGCCTGTCACGCCGGAGGTCGAGGGTTCGAGCCCCTTCTGAATCGCCATTAAGGCCCGTTGGTCAAGCGGTTAAGACACCACCCTTTCACGGTGGTAACAGGAGTTCGATTCTCCTACGGGTCACCATTTTAAGGTCGCATAGCTCAGCTGGGAGAGCATCTGCCTTACAAGCAGAGGGTCACAGGTTCGATCCCTGTTGTGACCACCATTTAAAAAAATACGGTTCAGTAGCTCAGTTGGTTAGAGTGCCGGCCTGTCACGCCGGAGGTCGAGGGTTCGAGCCCCTTCTGAATCGCCATATTTGCTGGCATGGCTCAACGGTAGAGCAGCTGACTTGTAATCAGCAGGTTGTAGGTTCGATTCCTATTGCCAGCTCCAAAAAACTTCAACACATATGTTGAAGTTTTTTTATTTTACATAAAGAAATTCATCCTAGAATTTATAATAGGATGAATTTGCATTTTGCACTTTAGTTAAATTTTTTTTACTTCGTATTTCTTTAGTATTATTTTTAATTCTTATATCGTCACCATATACATTAAATAATCTAAAGTTTCCAAAAAGTCTTGATGTTATTCTTTCTATGTACATAGTTGTAAGTTCAGAAATATTTAAGTTAGTGGAAATAATCATTTTTTTATTAAGAAGTAATTTTTTATTTAATAGATTGAAAAGTTCTGTTCTTGTAAAGTCAGTTATTTGTTCTGCTCCCAAATCATCTATTATAAGAAGATCACAATTTACAAGCAAATCTTCTAGTTCTATATTATTTTCAAACTTTATTTCCCTTAAATTTTTAACTAGTTCATCTGATGTTCTGTATATAACCAAAAAACCTGAATCTAAAAGAGATTTTGCAATACAATAGGTTAAAAATGTTTTCCCAGTTCCAGGACTTCCGTAGAAAAGGAGATTATCGTTTATATTTTTAAAGTTAGGAATATATTCATTTGATATTGAATTTAATATTATTTGCATATTTTCCCTTGGAGAAAACATCTTATCTGTTCTTTTGTTAGAATAAACATCTAAAGAAAAACTACTAAAATTATTTACTCTTAAAGTATCCTCTAAATGTGAATTTTCATAATAAACTTTTATAAGTTTGTTTTTATAACAAGTACATTTTTTAGGTCCTATGTAACCTGTATCTTGACATTTTGAACATCTATAGTGAAGATTTAAATAATCAGTACTATATCCTCTTTCAACAAGCATTTCATACTTTTTAGCTCTTAAGTCTTCTATTTTTTCTCGAAGCTCATTAAGTTCAGCTTCTTTGTTAGGTGAATTTTTTAGTGCACACATAGATAAATTTAAACATTGCTTTGCTATGTTTTTTTCTAGCTTCATTATTTCAGGATACTTATCTTCAATTTCTTTAGTTCTTTGTTCTAATGATAATTTTTCTTCTTGACGTATTTTTTCATATAAATTCATAAGTTTAGTTTGATATCCCTTAATCATCGTCGTATTCACCATCATCCCATCCTAAAAGTTGTTTTTCTAACTTATCATAATCATATTGTCTTTGAGTGAAGTTAGCAAAGTTAGAAGGTTTGTCTTTATGAAAATTAATATTATTATTTTTGTAATTATTATTTTGTATTTGAGTTTGTTTATTAACATCTTTAGTAGCTATATCTTCTAAAGTAGTTATATTATCTTTAAACCATTTAGCAAGTATGCCATCTATATATCTAAAATCTGCTCTATTTAGCCTTTGTGAACAAATATCACAAGCTTTTAATATAACTTCTATAGAAAAATTATATTGGAATAGCCATTTTTCTATCATATCTTGATGAGGTTTCATAATATCAGAATTCTTTATACCTAAATAATTCAAAATATTTCTTATTTTAGTCCATTTATCTTCATGTTTTGTTATAAGGTTTTGAGCATCATCTACTGTTTTAACTCCTGCATCAAACCAAGAAAGGGCAACCTTTTCAAAATATCTAGAATCATTTTTTCCTTTAGATAAGCAGTATTCTATAAGGATTAATATAAGTTCAGATGAAAAATTAAATTCACTTTGCCAAGATAAATAGTTAGACATTTCAGAGGGAGAAAGAGTTCTTCCTATAAGGTTTTCTATGTCTCTAAGCATATCTTTGTTATTTGATTGAGATAGTGCTGACAAAAGATCTATATTTTTTTTGTAGGTATCTTCTGAGTCTACTAAATCAATAAATTCTATGTTAAAATTATTCATTTTATCTATTGGGTTTAATTTTATCACGCCTTCTTCATTCCAGTATGATAATGCGTTCATAATATCAGATTCTAAAAGGTTAAGTTTAGCAGCGAGTATTGAAGAACTTATTCCAGGTTCACCGCTCATGCTATATTTTAATAAAAGTATATACACTTTTACAAACTCACCGCGAGCTTTTAGCATATATTTATCTATAAATACATTATTGACTGGAGTGAAGTTATTAGCTGAGTTTTTAAGCATAAAAGTACTCACTTTTAGACTCCTTTCTGCTGTTAGTTATGCTATATAAGTATAATAATTATATCAAAGACAGTTTTTGATAACAACATGTAATACTTGTTTATAAAATTGATTTAAAAAATCTTTTTAGGTCTAAATATCCTTGACCAACTGTATCGTTTGAATAATATTCTATTTCATTACAGCTTAAGGTGATTAAAGAACGTAAATCTTTTAAAGTTAAATTAGGAGTATTATCTAATAAAATAGCAGAAAGACCTGAAATATAAGCACAAGCTAAGGAAGTGCCACTAAAAGTTATATAATTATCATTAAGTTTTCTAGGATAAAGCTTAATCCCATTATTTTCGGGAACATATGAGGCATTAGAATTTAAGCAACGTATTTCAGAACAAGCTGCACTAAGTTCTGGCTTTTTTAGATTTTTATTTCCTGATGATGAAAAATTATAAGGTTCAATTTCATGTTTAGTAGTATTTAATCCTCCAACAGTTAAACAATTTTTACATAATGATATGCCCTTTATAGAATTTTCTAGGTTTAAATTGCTTCCAGATGCTACAATAGGAATTATATTTTTAAATTCAGCTAATTCAAAGATAGACTCAAAGCAATTTAATATAAATGGATTATTATCAAATGTTTCAAAAGGAAGGCATAAAACTCTAATGTTTAAAGAGGTATCCATTATTAAAGATTCTATTGCGAATAAAATATCTGATATAAAACCTTTTCCAGTAGAATTAAATGCTTTATAGCAACAAATAGAACCTTTTTCAACTATACCTTTGTATGTTCCTTCAGATGAAATTCCACTTCCGCATATAATTCCAGCTACTGCTGTACCATGTCCATTATCATCATATGGATATTCATAATTGTTTATTAAGTCAACAAAATGTTCAAGTTTATTAAAAGGTTTTACTAAATCTGGATGAGGATAAACTCCGCTATCTACTAATCCTATATTTATATAATCGCTTTTTATAGCTGGCATTTGTAAGTTTATATGATTGGCAGTTTTTAAGCTTAATCCACATAAAAATGCATACGAATCTAAAGAAATAAATTCAATTTCGGGATATTCTAAGAGTCTATTTATAGACCTAGGAGTTAATATAGCACAAATTATAGAGAGTGAGTCTACACTGTTTAAAACTACACCTTTTAGTGATTTTATTTTTTTTTTCATGTCATTTACAAACTTTTTGCATTTTATAATCACTCTATATGACGTGTAATAGGATTTTTCTAAAGAAAATTTTAGATTATTATCTAATTTATTTTTGTATGAAAACATGATTATTACTCCCATTTAAAATACTATAATATTATATATTATGAATGAGAGTAAGTTTTTGATATCTAAAATTTAGTATTAATGAAATTTCCATTTAAATATTATAATCCCTGCAATCATAACAGCAACGCCTATAAATTCATTTAATGAAAATGTTATTTTAGGTGTTTCAAATAATCCAAAGGCATCTATGAGAGCGGCGACTACGAGTTGAGCTACTAAAATAGTGGCTATACCATATGTTGGGCCAAGACCTGCAACAGTTTTTATAACGGTAAATGTTATAATTACACCTAAAACCCCTCCAAGAAGATAAATTTTATTAACAGATACTAAACCTTTCATATTGCCTTTTCCAATAAAAAACATGATGATTAAAGATAAAACAAAAGCTGAACCTTGAACGATAGTTGTAGCTTCCCAAAGTCCTATTTTTTCATTTAATCTTGTGTTTAAAACTCCCTGAATGCTCATAGTAGCCCCAGAGATAATAGCAAGTATTATTGCTATCATAAACAGAACACCTCCTACTATGTTTAAAGTAACATTTTTATATGATTTATTAATGGTACATAAAGACTAAAAATATTAAATGTTAGATAAACATAGTATTTCCAAAATAAAAAAAAACTCTCTAAAAATTAGAGAGCAATTTTGCAAAATTTATTTTGAAAAAATTCTTGTTTTATTTTAGAACTTGAGAATCCAAGAGTTATTCCAAGGCTAATGAAATCTTCAAGTAATGTTTTGTAATGATCCATTGAATTTGAGATTATTAAGTCATTTGTGTCAATAAGTAAATTTAAGAATTGATCGCTCAAACAATAATCATTAGGTTTTACAGCAATGTATTCTAAATTATCATATCCTTTATCTATACCAATTCCAAGTATAAGACTTAAGCAGTCGATATATTTTTTTAGAACAATATTTGGGGAAACTAAATTATCATCATTAGATATCCAATATTTAAAACATTTAGTTTCAGCTGCTAAATTACTAATTTTAACCTGTAAAGATAAGTGCTTTCTAGTATTAATTTTATAGCTAGTTAGGCTTTTATCTATAAAGATATTTTTCATTAAATCCTTCTCATGGGAGAAGAAATCTTTTAAATACATAAAATAACCCCCTTGGCATTATTCGAAAATATTCCTAATAGTAATTTTACAAAAAATTTTGATAATTGAAAAGCTTAGAAAACGAATACATAATAAAAATTCAGTAAATTTAGTAAAAAATTAAGAGATGTAAGAAGTTAACTTTTCTTATATCTCTTATATTGATATAAAAATTAATAAGATGGAAGGGTATAAGTTTTAATTATGTTATCTTTTTTATTATGCGTAGATTTCCAAAGTTCTATATTAGATACTTTAACTACATTTCTTTTAGAAGCTGTTCTAAGTGGTAAAAATTGATTAATTGGTTCACTTTTTTTGATAGGCTTTCCAAGAGAATTAAAAGATAATGGCATAAATAATGGAGAATCAATATTTTCTCTAATAGAAAAGCCATGTAGTTTTAACATATCATTTAAAGATCTATGTAATTTCTTAATATATCCCTTATTCTCTATTCTAAGGCTAGCTGATTTATTTAAATAATCGTGATAATTTAAATCACCTGTTAATTCAATTTTAAATTTTTTGTATGGTTTAATAAGTTTCTTTAGTATGTTATCTAACTTTTCAACGTTTGGATCTTCTAATGTTTCTAAAGGAATATAAAAAGTAGAAGAAGTTCTTGAAATTTTATATTTTCTTTGAATATTCCTCTGTAAAAATTCTATAGATTTTGTTGAATCAAAATCTAAAGTGGCTACTAAATAGTATCTCATACATAAAAACCCTTTCTAAAACCCAATGGGTATAAAAATAAATATTTATAAATATAATGAATGTAATTACTTTTATAGTATAATTTTAATTTTAATATATAATTATTCATTGAAAATTGATTAAATAATTATTAAGTTAATTATGATAAGTTAATATTAAAAAGTAGTTCTTTTATATATAATTGATAGAATTAAAAAAAAACTTTAAATATTGGTTTATTATGATATAATGAAACGTATGAGTAATTTAAAATTAAAAGAATATTAATAAATTAAAAAACTCAAGTTACTAAAAATCTTTAGTTTTAATTATACAATAAAGTTAAATTATTTAAATTTATTAAATAATTATAGCATATAATAACTTTGTTGATAAGAAAGATTTTAAAACCAAATGAAATTAATTAGAAATCAGATATAAAAAAATAGCAAGGGTGAATTTTATGGAAAAATTAATTATAAATGGTGGTAGCTCATTACGTGGTGAGGTTGAAATAAATGGTGCTAAAAATGCCGCAGTAGCATTGTTACCAGCAGCGATATTAGCAAGTGAAGGAAAATGTGTTATAGATAACGTTCCTGACATAGAAGATGTACATTGCTTGGAAAGAATACTAAAAAGCTTAGGAGCAAAGGTTAACAAGTTAAATTCTAACGCTTTAGAGATAAATGCACAAACTATAGATATGGTTAATGCGTGTACTGAAGATGTAAGAAGAATGAGAGCATCTTATTATTTTATAGGAGCTTTATTAGCTAGATTTAAAGAAGCTAGGGTTGAACTTCCAGGGGGATGTCCAATTGGGGTTAGGCCAATAGACCAACATATAAAAGGTTTTGAAGCATTAGGAGCAAAAGTGTCAATAGAACATGGAGCTGTAAATATAATGGCTGAGAAATTAGTTGGGACAAATATATTTTTTGATGTAGTCAGCGTTGGAGCAACTATAAATCTTATGATAGCTGCTACTTTAGCAGAAGGAACAACAACACTTGAAAATGTTGCAAAGGAACCACATGTAGTTGATGTTGCTAATTTCTTAAACTCCATGGGAGCCGATATTAAGGGTGCAGGAACTGATGTTATAAAAATAAGAGGCGTTGAAAAACTAAGTGGATGTAGCTATAGTGTAGTTCCAGACCAAATAGAGGCAGGAACATTCATGATAGCAACAGTAGCAACAAAGGGAGATGTTGTTTTAAAGAATGTAATTCCTAAACATTTAGATTCAATTAGCGCTAAACTTATTGAAATGGGAGCAAAGGTTGAAGAGGGAGACGATAGTGTTAGAGTATATGTTGATGGACCTTTAAAGGGAATCAATATAAAAACAGCACCATATCCAGGATTTCCAACAGATGTGCAACAACCAATGTGTACATTATTATCAAGCGTTCCAGGAAGAAGTTTAATAGTAGAAACAATTTGGGAAAATAGACATAAGCATGTTGATGAGCTTGAAAAGATGGGAGCACAAATAAAGGTTGAAGGAAGAACTGCTATAATAGATGGAGTTGAAACTTTAACTGGTACTTTAGTTAATGCAACTGATCTTAGAGCTGGTGCAGCTTTAGTAATAGCTGGGCTTATAGCAGAAGGTGAAACTCAAATCACTAGTATAGAACATATAGATAGAGGATATCCTCATATAGAAGATAAATTTAAAAAACTAGGTGCAAAAATAACAAGAAGATAAAAATAGGGGGAAGCTTATGATATTTTGCTCATTATATAGTGGTAGTAGTGGAAATAGCATATTCGTATCATCAGAAAATACAAAAGTTTTAGTTGATGCTGGATTATCAGGTAAAAAAATAATAGAAGCACTAGAACAAATAAATGAACAGCCTAATGAGCTAGATGGAATATTTATAACCCACGAACATATAGACCATATAAAAGGCGTAGGAATAATATCAAGAAAGTTTGACATACCTATTTATGCGAATGAAAAAACATGGAATGCCATGGAGAATACTATAGGGAAGATAAAAGAACACAACATAAAAGTTATACCTAAAAGGAGTATTACAACTATAAAGGATTTAGACGTAATTTGTTTTAATACTCCGCATGATGCAATATCTCCTATGGGATATACATTTCATTCAAAAGGAAAGAGCGCAAGTATAGCCACAGATATAGGTACATTTACTGATGAAATTAAAAATAATTTAGCAGAATCAGATGTAATACTTTTAGAGGCAAATCATGATATTCAGATGCTAAAGTATGGCCCGTATCCATACAGCTTAAAGAGAAGAGTTTTAAGTGAAATAGGGCATTTGAGCAATGAAGATTGTGGAAGTGCTCTTTTAGATATACTAAAACAAAATAATAAGTGTAGAAAAATAGTTTTGGGTCATTTAAGCAATACAAATAATGTACCAGAACTTGCATATAGAGCAGTAAAGAATATATTAGATGAAAAGTCATTAATTAGTGAGAGAAAGTTAGATATTAAATTAGCTGATAGAAATAAGCCAAGTAGTTATATTAAGTTTTAGGTTAATGGATAATTTGTGACAATAAGTAAATTATGAAAATACATATTATGTATTGAAACAAATGGTTTTAATTATTATAATTTAAGTAAATTAAAAACTATAGAAAAAGAGGAGTAAATTATGAGCTTATACAAACAATGGACAGACATGGTTGTAGAATATGTAAAAACTAAAGGAGAAGCTGCTTTTTGGAAAGAGTATAGCGATATAGAAACTAGAATATATAAAAATTTTCTAGCTAATCATAGTGAAGTAAAAAAATCTAGTATAACTAATCTTGCTAAAGAGTTTGATGCAAGTATTGAATTTATAATGGGATTTGTTGATGGAATAAATGATAGTTTAAAGACTCCATACGATTTAGAGAAAGTAACTGCTGATGAAGAATTAGTTTTTGATATAGATTTTGAAAAACTTTATTTCAATATGTTAGATGCTAAAGCTGAATATTTATTTGACTTACCACAATGGGAAGCTATTTTCTCCGTAGAAAAGAGAAAAGAGATAGCTACAGCTTATAAACAATCTAAGATAGTTAGAAATGAAAATAAAATCGGAAGAAACGACGCATGTCCTTGTGGAAGCGGAAAGAAATATAAAAAATGTTGTGGTAAATAATACGCAACGAATAGAGGCTGCTAGAAATTCTAGTGGCCTTAACTTAGTTTATGAGTAAATAATACTGAAGTAAGAAATTAATTCTAATTAAGTTTAATTATTATATAAAAAAAGTTTTCCACAGTATATTCACAATAATAAATAGAATATGTGGATAACTTTTAAGTATTTGTGGATAAAATTCAAAAGTGTAAAGGTTATAAGAATGGAGAAAATTAATGAATATAACTATAATTTCAGTAGGAAAGTTAAAAGAAAGATATTTAAAAGATGCAATAGCTGAGTATTCTAAAAGATTAACTAGATATTGTAAGTTAGATATAATAGAACTTCAAGATGAAAAAACCCCAGATAATGCATCTGAAAAGGAAGAAGAATTAATAAAAGAAAAAGAAGGTAGAGCTATTTTATCAAAAATAAAAGAAAATGCTTTTGTAGTTGCTATGGACCTTAAAGGAAAGCAATTAACATCAGAAGAGTTTGCTAATTTTATAGAGAATCAAGGTATTGTAGGAAATTCAAATATTGTGTTTATTATAGGTGGTAGTCTTGGTATTTCTCAAGAGGTTATAAAAAGAGCAAATGAGAAGATATGCTTTTCTAAAATGACCTTTCCTCATCAATTATTTAGAGTGATGTTACTTGAACAGATTTATAGAGGATTTAGAATAATGAAGAATGAACCGTATCATAAGTAAGTGATATTTTTACTTAAAATGGATGATTGGTTATATGTGTAAATAGAGGTATGACTTTTTGATTTTAAATTATTAATAGAGATGCATTATGATATTGATTTATATGGTATCATAATAGATATTATTCGAGATAAATAGTTCAAAAATACATAAGGTACTTAAATATGAATAGGAGGGTCTTTTATGACAGTAAAAGATATGAAATTTATAGATTTATTTGCTGGAATAGGTGGCTTTAGGCAAGCACTAGAGTCATATGGTGCGAAGTGTATATTTTCATCTGAAAAAGATAAGTATGCCATAGAAACATACGAGGCTAATTATGGTGAAAAACCTAGTGGAGATATTACTAAAATAAAGAGTGAAGATATACCTAAGCATGATATACTTTGTGCAGGATTCCCTTGTCAACCATTTAGTATAAGTGGAAAACAGAAGGGATTTGATGATGAGAGAGGGATACACTTTTTCGAGATACATAGGATTGTAAAATATCATAAGCCAAGTATATTATTTCTTGAAAATGTAGCTAACTTAAAAAAACATAATGACAGTCAAACTATAGAACAGATGAGACTTATGTTGGAAGAATTAGGATATATAGTGAATATGAAAGTGCTTAATGCTAGTGATTATAATGTACCACAAAGTAGAAAGAGAATATATTTTGTGTGCTTTAATAAAGATAAATTGCCAATATATAATTTTGAGTATCCTAAACCTATGGAATGTACCACTTTTTTAAAAGATATATTAGAAGATGATAATAAAACTGAATCGTATAGAATAATTAGAGATGATATAGTATTTAAAGATATGGAAATAACTGAATGTGAACCAAAACCAATAAGAATTGGAACAATAAATAAAGGTGGGCAAGGAGATAGGATATATAGTCCGTTAGGTCATGCGATAACATTATCAGCAGAGGGAGGTGGCTCTGGAGCTAAAACAGGAGCATATCTGATTAATGGGCATGTAAGAAAATTGTCACCAAGAGAATGTGCTAGAGTACAAGGGTTTCCAGAGACATTTATAATTGCAGAAAAAAATAATCAAGCTTATAAACAATTTGGTAATAGTGTAGCATTGCCTGTGTTAAAAAACATAGTTGGATGTATAAATAACGCTATTCAACAAGATGTTTATAAAGAGTGTGCAACTGATAAAGAGAGTGATTAAATACTCTCTTTTTTACAAGCTATTAAGATAATCAGCAAATTCATCTAAGCCTATGTCTTCATTAAGTGTAAGTTTTAATGAAAGTTCAAACATTACATTTGGATTATTAGTATTACTTCTTTTTTTAACTCTGTAAGTATAATCATCTTCAGGAGCAAGGAATATATCAAATTCATCACAAGTAATATATTGTGCTGATGTTTCTTTAATTTCTTTATTCAGAGTAATATAAAATTTACTGCTTTTTTCAGTAGTATTAGTTATAAAAATAGATTTGTTAGATAAAGATTCATTTATTAGTGGAAGATGCGTTTTTCTATATTTTTTAGGTAAATCGCTTGTACCACTTCTTTTTCTTCTTAAAACAGCAGAGATTGAAAAGTAGTTTTTTAATTCATTACATTTAAAAATTGCCTTATGACCAGTCTTTATATCTCCAGTAATAAAAAATTCACTTTTCTTTACATTAGTATAGTGCTCTATTATTCTTGAATAAAGAATATCTTCATCCAAATCTATTTTTATAGAAGATGTTGATACCCCATTGTATTTATCAAAATTATCATTAATATAATCAATAATACTTTGAGTAAATATATTATTTGGTGCAACTGATGATTCAGAGAAAACAAATTTTCCATCTTTGATTAAGATTACTATTTGACCAGCTTGAGAATTAGGCATTTTTGCTTCTATACAAGAAAGTTCAGCACCATTTTTCATAATAGCAATATCGGTTTCAGTACTATTGGTACCACCTTTCCTAGTAAAAGTAAAGCCTAAATCATTAAATTTATAATTTAAAAATTCAGTACATTCTATTTCGAATAATTCCCAATAAGGGATGAATGAATCACTTTTTTTCATTATAAAAACCTCCTATATTATAGCTTGTACATAAATTATATCAAATAAAGTATAAAACTGGAATGAAATATAAAGTATAGTGAATATACAAAGATTATTAAGGAGGTAAAGCCGTGAAATATAGTAAGACTATTACATCTTCAGTATATGTAGTTTACGATAATGAAGTACTATTACATAGACATAAAAAATATAACATCTTATTTCTTTTAGGAGGAAAGATGAGTGAAGAAGAAGTTCCTCATGAAGCTGCTATAAGAGAGGTTTACGAAGAATCAGGGCTTGAAGTTGAGTTATATAATAGAGAGTGTGAATTAGATTTACGTAGAGTGATTCAATTACATAGTCCAATGCATACTCTTCTTGAAAATGTAGGGCATGAAGTGGAGAATATACACTTTATATATTTTGCAAGAGCATTTTCTAATGAAGTACCACAAAAGAGAGAAAGTAAAGAATTATATTGGTTTGCTAAAGAAGAATTTGAGAGTGATGGTACTATAAAACCTCATGTTAAAGTAATGGTATTAGATGCATTACGTATTTTAAGTAATATATAAATATATATTATTATTATGTAATATATGAGGAGGTTGTATTTATGAATAATGATATTACACGTATAAAAATAACATAGTTTCTTTAATGGAATGATAGAAATGGTTGTTATACGGATGAGAATTATGATTTAGAAGATATACCTATAATAGGTTCATAAGTATTTTTATTAGGGATTATAATTATATAAGTATTAAGTATGCTAGTCATATAAGAAGTCCTGAAAGAGAAAATTCTTGGCTTAGCTTTAATAAAAGAAAATAGTTGTTCTTTATGGTCTGATGTAAACAAGTAATATTAACTTAGCTTTTTTCCAAAGATGACTATTGAAGAAATCTTCATTTACTACTGAACAATAGTTAATCATTGTAATACTAAGACGCTCTTTTGCTGAAATAGTATTATTTTTATTTATTTTATAAGGAGTAACTTTTAATTCGACACCAGCTTTATCAAAATCAGGATTTGAATCATTGTTACATTTATAATGGAAAAAACATTCCTCTATAATTTCACCTAATCCACCCTTACGTTTTTTATTTTCATGAGATACGGAGTATTCAGCTGAATCTTCATAAATTCTATCAGTATTTAATGAATCCAAACGAATTATATCAGAAAAGGTTTTACCAATTAAATTTTGAGAGTATTTTTCAATACTTAGAGGATTGGTTTCGTCATATGAATAATTAAACATAATTACCTCCAATAAAATATAAATATGTATAATTATACCATACTAAATTTTATTATGATATATCAATTTATTTTAAATTATTATGTTAAGTAAATTAATGATGTGTGAGAATTCAAATAAATAATTTACTTTTTTTGTTTAAATAGTAAATTATAAGATTTATAATAATATAAAGATATAATTTATTAGGGGGAGATAAAATGGAATTAAGAGAGATAATAGAAAGACAATACAGCGGAAAGTTATATTATTGTAATGATGAAAAAATATTAAAAGAACAAGGGAAGTGTGCAGATTTATTATATGATTTTAATCAAACACGCCCATCAGAGATGGAAAAGAGAAATAAATTATTAAAACAAATGTTTAATGAAATAGGTGACAACTGTTATATAGAACCGCCTCTTAGAGCAAATTGGGGAGGAAAAAATGTTCACTTTGGAAATGGTGTTTATGCAAACTTTAATCTTACTTTAGTTGATGATGGAGAAATATTTGTTGGAAATAACGTTATGTTTGCTCCAAATGTAATTGTTGCCACAGCTACACATCCTATACATCCAGAGTTAAGAAGAAAACAAGCTCAATTTAATCTACCAATATATATAGGTAACAATGTTTGGATTGGTGCAGGCTCGATAATACTTCCAGGTGTAAAAATAGGAGATAATACTGTAATTGGTGCAGGAAGTGTGGTAACAAAGGACATTCCTTCAAATGTAGTAGCTGTTGGTAATCCATGTAGAGTTTTAAGAGAAATTAATGAGAGAGATATGGAGTATTATTATAGGGACATGAAGATTGATATTGAATAAAAGATAAAAATATGATAAGGATTGTGTTTTATTTTTAAGTTAAAAAAAATAATACAATATGTATTGACTTAGAGTGGACTTTAAGGAGTAAACTATGGGTAAGGTAAAGGGATTTGCTTAGGAATATTTATTAGGGAGGTAATTTTAGTGAATAGAGTAGAAGAAGCAAATAAAATGATGCAAAAGCTTGGTGTTAAAGAAAATTCATTAGCTAAATCTTTTGATGAATTTGAAACTGTAAAGAATAACTTTATTTATGGTGAAGTGTGGAATCAAGGAAATATGGATGAAAAATTAAGAAGTATTGTTACAGTAGCAGTTCTTACAACTGTGGAAGGAAAAGATTTAGAAGAGCAAATTCGTGTAGCACTTAATATTGGAGTAAAGCCACAAGAACTTTTAGAAGTTTTTCATCAAGGGGTTCCATACATCGGATTTGCAAAAGCTGAGAAGGGTTTAGAAATTCTTAAAAAAGTTTTTGATGAAAAAAATATTTTAATGCCTTTAGAACATAGTGGTGTTGTTACGGAAGAAAATAGACTTGAAAAGGGGATTAGTGTGCAAAAATCAATTTTTGGAGAAAGAATTGATAAGATGAGAGCGTCTGCACAAGGGCAACAAAAGATAATGCAAGATTATTTATCAGCTTATTGCTTTGGCGATACTTATACTAGAAAAGTTCTTGATTTAAAAACAAGAGAACTTATAACTTTTGTTTGCATATCTGCATTGGGTGGATGTGATAATCAAGTAAAATCTCATGTAGGAGGTAATCTTGAAGTTGGAAATAGTAAGGAATTATTGATTTCAGCTATTTATCAATGTCTTCCATACATTGGTTTTCCTAGATCTTTAAATGCCATTTCAGCAATTAATGAAATTGCAAAGTAAAAAATAATAAATTATTTGGAAAGAGGTAATAAGATGAAAGTAGCAAATAAAGAGCAATTTGAAAAAGAAAATATATTTGGAATGGGTATGCCAAATGATGCATATGCTAAATATTTTATAGGCGATTCATTTTTAAATCCGCTTACAAAGCCAGGTGAAAGTGCAGTATTTCTTGCTAATGTAACTTTTGAACCGGGATGTAGAAATAATTGGCATATACATCATGCAAAAAGTGGTGGAGGACAAATTTTAATCTGTACAGCAGGTAGTGGATGGTATCAAGAGGAAGGTAAAGAAGCTGTTAGTTTAGAACCAGGTATGGTTATTACAATCCCAACAGAGGTAAAGCATTGGCATGGTGCAAAAGCTGATTCATGGTTTAGTCATATTGCAGTAGAAGTTCCAGGCGAGGAAACAAGTAATGAATGGTGTGAAGAAGTTTCTGATGAAGTGTATAGTAAGTTATAAAAATTAATATAATTTATGTGATAAATGAAAAACCACTAGCTAAGCTAGTGGTTTTTTTGTATAAATATACTATTTAGAAATATTTCCATTATCAATAGTATATTTACTTCCATTAGGAGCTGTGTATGTTCCATTTAATGCTACTAATCCATTATTAGTTATTTGATATACGACATTATTAGCTATTTTGTTAACTTGAAGATTTTTATTTTTTAAGTATAGTTGTCCTTTAGAGTTTGCTCCAGGATTATAATTTATAGAGATTATATCTCCAACAGTATATTTTGTACCATTTATCAAACCTGTAAGGTCATAACCTTGTTGGTTAGCTCCAAATTCTTCTCCTTCGGCGTTAATATTTTTTATTAAATCCATATTTGAAGAATATAACTTGATATTTATTCCATCATTATTAGAACTTCCAATCCAAGTATGAGAGCCATTAGCTGAAATTACACCATTTTGGAAAATTATATTAGTGGTGTTTCTTCCCCAAGTATCAAGAATTATTGTTCCTAGAACGGGTTGTTCATTGTCTACAAGTCCTTCTTGAGACATTGATTGTAACATTTCTTTAGCTGTGGCTTGTTGATTTGAATTTGTTACTGAATTTAATGCATTTGTAATAGAATTAACAAATTCATTAAATTGTTCAGTAGTTCCCTTTTGTAATATTTGGTCTTTTATTTGAAGTAATGTATCAAACATAGGCATTGGATATTGTTTAAATGTACTAATAATTTCATTTGAAAGATTTAGATAATCTTGTGCAGTTAAATCATTATTAGTTTCCATTAAATTAATTTTATCAAGCCATGCTCTTAAGTTTAATGGTTGAATAGATATAGCTTCATTTATAGCATTCATTTTTTCTTGATATGATATGTTAGAGTTAACTAGCCATAAATATTCATTAGATTTTTCTAAAGCTGGTGTGTCTGCGTTTTGATATAATAAATCATAATTAGTGGTGTATGAGTTTGTTGAGATTCCGTTTGACCATCCACTTACATCAGCCCCTTGACTTTGAGACCAGCCAAATATATTATTACCTATTTCCCATTGACCATCTGTATAATATATAAATGCACAGTGACCTGGTTGTCCAACTGGTTGAGCTGGGATTCCAAATACTTGACAAGCTGATGCCCCTAAATATGATGTAGAACCACAAACACCACCATCATACCACACATCTAAGATAGTAGGATTTGGTCCATAAAAATCAGGGCCAAATACACTTGCTCCTGTATGTGGATTTGTTTCGTTATAATTTATTGTATAGGCTATATTATTTAATCCACTGTTGCTAGAATTTATAAAACCATTATGATTTTGTAAAACTATATTTCTTAACTCCATTATTTGAGAATTTGGTATATGTGTATTAACTACATATATTAAATGTTTTATATCTAAAGTTTTAAATATAGGAAGCATGCCACCATCTGCGTTTAATGTTTCAAAAATATTATATCTTTCAACAGGATTTCCTATATTACCACTACATGGCCATGAAGCTATTGGATTAGCGTTAGCGATAGCAGTTGCAATAGCTAATTTCAAATTAAATCCGTATCTTGAATTAGTATATGTATTCCAAATATTAGACCAAATTTGAAGTCCATTTATATTTACTCCTTCTTGACTTGTCCCTTCTAAATATTCTTGCATTGCAGTTTGATTATTTAAGACCCAATTTATAAATTCTTTATTAGCTGTGCTTTGATTAATAAAGTTTTCAAGGTTATTTTCACCGATTCTACTTATAAATTCATTAGCAGTAATATCATAGTTTAAACTTGCATTAGTTAAGATGTCGCTATTACCGTTTTGGGTTATTGATGAACTGATATTACTGTTTATTTTATTAAGATATTGTGATATATCACTTGAATTATTTATAGTAATTGTTGGAGTTGGTTTGATACTTATTGTAAGTAAATTATCTGTATTTGCGTTTAATAAGAAATTAGAATTACTTTGTATATTTGATAATACTTTTATTGGAAATAATTCATTGTTTATATCTAAAGCAAATGTGTAGTTTTCTCCTTTACTTAAATTACTTAAAGTTGATTCACTAATTATCCCTTGTACACTTGAAGTGTTATTATCTAAATTAGTTGTGTCTACTGAATCAATTATCTGATTGCTTGAATTTAAAATAACTAATTTTTTATTGGCATTTAAAATACTTTCACTTTGACCGTTAGCTAAATTACTATTTACTACTAAGTTATTTCCTTGCCAATATACATTGCTTGTATAAGCATTTTGTCCAAATTTAACAGACACTAACCCATCTTTAGTTATTTCAAAATATTCTGTGTTACCACTTATATTACCTAATACAGTATTTCCATTTAAAATTACTGGTTTAGAAATATTTGTATTATAACTTAAACCTATAATATCACCATAACTAAAAGATTTACCGTTTAAAGCTTCAGTTAATTGATTTGTAGAACCATTATTAATAGAAGAATTAGAAATTTCTTGTCCTTGGCTATTATATAGAGTTAAGTCGAAATAATGAGATTGTCCATTACCAAAACTATTAGAATAGTTGTTTACAGTAAATTGCATAGTTTCAGGGTTAAATGCAATGCTTGATACTAGAGCTCCAATATTTCCATTATTGTTATAAAAATTTATATAACTATTAGCTAATTTTATGTCTGAACTTATAGTAGGTTTAATGATTGTTGGGATATATCCCTTTGTTGTTATGGTTATTTCAGTATTGCTAGTAAATCCATTAATATCAGTTATAGGAATATTAAAGTTTCCACTTGAATTTGTTGTACCTGTAAATGTTTGTCCACCTACTGATATAATTACTGGAGTGTTTGGATTTGCTGTACCTTCTACATTTGTTTTTGTTATATTTCCATTTGAACCTAGGATATCGACTGGTTGAACTTGGACAAATTTATTATTTAAATTTTCTAATCCATTATTTGTTATTTCAAAGTATTCTCTTGCACCTGTTGAATTTCCGATATTATTTTTTCCAGAATAAACATTAACTTTTGTATAAGAAGGATTATATGAAATTTCAACTATATCGCCGTTTGTATATGGCGTATTATTAATTTGATTAACAATGCTAGATACATCATTTAACTCATTACTACTAAAAGATTTTATTGTATTACCAGTAATAGGGTTTATAATAGATATATTTAATGTATTACCGTAAAAAGCTCCTGTATATTCTTTATCATTTATTGGTTGTTGAGTAACTTGAAGTGTTTGGTTAACTGGATTAAATGCTATATCAAAAATAGGAACATTTGTGTTATTTAAAACTTCTATTTTATTCTGACTTACATGCATATTTGATGCATATTGTACTGTTAATAAAGAAACATTTTGATTATTAACAAAAACTCTAACTTCACTACCTATTGGAGCTTGATCAATTGGAATGTCTAATGAAAATTCTCCATTAGAGTTAGATTCAACTACTTTAGAGGTATTTCCATAGGATATAGTAACATTTGTATTAGCTAAAGTTTTTCCGGTTAGAGTCATATTTTTTGTTCCAGTATATAAAACTTGAGAAGTTGTTAAATTTTTATTTGCTACTGCAACTAATCCATTTTGAGTTATTTCAAAGCATTTAAATTGATTTGTACAATCGATTTGACTTTGTCCACTATTAAGTAATAATTGCCCCATAGATAATTCTATTTCTTGAGGTTCATAGACTGCAATTATATCTCCATATTTAAAGCTTGCACCATTTAAATTATTGCTTGATGAAAATACGCTAAATTGACTTGGAGTACAACTTGCTAATACATTACCAGTTGTTTGGTCTATAAGTTGTACTGCAAAGTTAGAATGATTATTATCTACTACTGTCATATTTGCAGGATTAAAACTAACCATTTGACCAAAAGTACCATCTTGATCTTTATCAGATATAGTTATATTGGATTTTAGTATTCCAAGGGTATTAATAGCTGTTGGATTTACAATTGTAGCAAGTTCTCCAGATGTTTGAACAACTATATTAGTTGAGTCTGTAAATCCATTTGAATCTGATATTGTTAAACTGAATTCACCGTTAGAATTAGTTTTAGTAGTAAACGTTTGTCCATTTACTAATACTGTTACTGTTTGATTAGGTTTGTTAGTGCTACCACTAAGTGTTCCAGATGTAACACTTCCATTACCTAAAACATCAAAAGGGTTTACTTTTATGTGTTCCATATTTGTTGATACTAAACCGTTTTTTTCTATACTAAATGTTGCAGTTTGATTTACATTATAGGTTTTTCCGTTAATATTAGATATGTTTATTTCACTTGAAGAGTAAGGATATACAATTTGTATAATATCCCCATATGTATAATTTAAGTTATTAAATGCTTGAGATAGAGAATTTTCAGGATATTGTCCACCACCATAGACATTTACAGATTTTATTAATTCTCCAGTATTAGAATATAAAGCAACTGTAAATAATACTTGTGTGTTAGAAGCGTATGGATTTGTTTCAGCCCAGCCAGAATTGAATTGAATTTTATTTGTACTTGGGTTAAAACTTAATGTTCCTATGTTTTGATTCCAGTGGTTGTTTAAACTAATACTATTGTTTTGTATTTTGTATACATTAGGATTCAAAGTTGGAGTTATGTTTTGTACAGAGCCATTGCTTACAACCTGTATGTTAGTTGTATTAGTAATATTATTTGTAGCTGTTATATCTAAAGAAAAATCTCCGTTAGCGTTGGAAGTAGTTGTATAATCTTTATTATCTATCCAGATATTAACTTGAGTATTTGCCGTTGTAGTTCCTGATACAGTTATCTTATTACTATTTAATTGATAATATACAGGATTAATTTTTAAAGTATTTACTTGCTTTAATCCACTTTCCTCAATAACAAATGATACAGTTTTATTTACATTATAAGTTTTACCGTCTATATTAGAAATGCTTATTTTACTTGATGAATAAGGATAAGATATTTGTATAATATCTCCATATGTATATTTTAGATTATTGAATGCATTACATAGAGCATCTTCAGGCCACTCATTACCACAGACATTGACTGTTTTTATTACTTGACCATTGCTTGATAATAAGGTGATAGCAAATAACTCTTGGGTACTAGAAGCATATGGATTTGTTATTGCATTTCCTCTTGTTACTTGTAATTGTGAAGTTTGTGGATTAAATGTTATTGTTCCTAAACTTTGTTGCCATGTGTTATTTAATGTTATTACATTTTGTTGAATTTTATATACATTAGGATTTATTGTAGGATTTATAGTTTGTAATGCGCCATTACTTTCTATTTCTATGTTAGTTGAGCTTGTTATATTTTCATCTGCTGAAATGTTTAAAGAAAAATCTCCATTAGCGTTTGAAGTAGTTGTATAATCTTTATTGTTTATCCATATATTAACTTGAGTGTTTGCAGTTGTAGTTCCTGATATGGTTGTTTTGTTACTATTTAGAGTATAATATATTGGGTTTATATTTAAAGTATTTATTTCTTTCAATCCACTTTGTTGTATAACAAATGATGTTGTTTTACTTATATTATAATTTGATTGTCCATTAACATTAGAAATGCTTATTCTACTTGAGGAATAAGGATATGTAATTTGTATAATATCACCATATGTATAGTCTAAATTATTAAATGCTTGAGATAATGCATTTTCAGCATATTGTCCACCACCATAGACATTTACAGATTTAATTACTTGTCCATTATTAGAGTATAGAGTTATTGCAAATAGTTCTTGACTACTTGATGCATAAGGGTTTGTTTCTGCCCAACCAGAATTAAATTGAATTTTATTAGTAGTTGGATTGAAAGTTAGAGTTCCTATATTTTGGCTCCAAGTATTATTTAATGTTATTGTGTTGTTAGACAGGGGATTTGTATTCTCATTTGTTGTTATATTTTTTATATTTGTAGTTTTTACATTTTCATTTACAACTGGAGTTTTTGTATTTTTATTTGTTTTTATATTTTGATTTGTTGAACTTGATGAAGTTGATTCAATTTTAGGTGAATTAGATAACAAAGTAATGCTTTTAAATTGAGATACATTTCCAGATACAACTTGGGAACTAAGAGCTATCGTTCCTGCTAGTGTAATTAGTGATACAAGTTTTTTTAGTTTCATTTAGTTACCTCCTAATGGATTGTTAAAAAATAATTTTAATTTCATTTAGTTATATATAACAATTATTTTTATAAAGCTTTATATGGTATTAATTTTTTTAGATAACGTATACATAAATAATACTTGATATGCGTATTTAAATAATAGGTAAATATATAATATTAAACTAATTTTACCTTAATTTATTTAATTTTATTGGAAAGTATTATCATAAAAATTATATAACATATTTATTAGTATATGTGGTATAAATTTAACATATTATTAATTAAATTAAAAAAAATATATAATATTTATACAATTAAAAATAAAAAACAATTATTAAATAGAAAAATGTTTGAAAATTATATGCTATAAAGAAGAGATTTTATTATTCATTGAAAAGTTTTCAAAACTATATAAAAATAGTGCTGATTAAAAAGCAAATTTAAATATTTGCTTTTTAATAGTGTAGATTAAGATGTAAATTAAACCATGTATTTATTATTAGATTATTTATTATAATGGTATTTTGTGCTGATAAAGTGTTGTGATTATTTTATAACACTTTTTTTATAAAGTAGATTTAAATTATTAAGTATTATTTCATATTCTTGCAACATATCATTTAAACTATTAATCATGGATTGATTTGCATTAATATTTTTTAAATTAGTTATTGCGTTTGAACCACCTTTTATACCCATATCCATTGCTTTTGTAGCACTTTTTAAAATTTCATCATCATTATTCATAAATATATCTTTTACTCTTTCGAAAAAGCTTGCTATTTCTCCACTTACACCTAGAGAGTCATTAGGATCTCCATTAACTTTTTCTATATATGAAATTATTATTTTTTTTTGGGACTTAAATTTAGATATAATTTTTGTGAATTCATGTTTTAGTTTAGAACTATCTGTTTTGTCTAAATATATTTCAAAAGAGTCTATTCCCATATTTATTCCTTTTAAAAAGCTATTTAATTGTTTTATAGTTTCTTCTTTTTTAGTTACATCCATCTTTTTCGCCTCCTAGTAGTAATTTTTCCACAAATATTGTTAATTTATTCATTGATAAAAGATAGTTTAATTTAGAAAAAGCTTGACTTAAGGACTTTAAACGACATAATTAATATATAAAAAGAACAGGATTTAATGATATTTTAAAAAATTGAAGAGGAAAAGGTGAATTAAAATGATAATAAGAAAAGCGAAAAAAGAAGATTTAAAAGAACTTTTGGATATATATAACTATGAAGTAGAACACGGAGTAGCGACTTTTGATTTGGAAACAAAGACTTTAGAAGAAAGAGAGGAGTGGTTTTATAGTCATAATGTAGATAATCATCCTTTAATTGTAGCAGAAATTGATGGAAATATTGCGGGATATGCAAGTCTATCTTCTTATCGTGAAAAAGAAGCATATAAAAGCACAGTAGAACTTTCTATATATATAGGAGTTGGCTATAGAAAAAAAGGAGTTGCAACCGCTCTTATGGATTCTATTTTGGATGAAGCTAAAAGAGATGAAAGAACACATACAGTAATTTCAGTTATTACATCAGGGAATGAGGGGAGCAAAAAGCTTCATGAAAAGTTTGGGTTTGAATTTTGTGGAACCTTAAAGGAAGTTGGAATAAAATTTGGGAAATATAGAGATACAGATAGTTATAGATTGGGTGTATAGTTAATTTTATTATGAAATAAAGTGAGGCAAATTTATGAGAAAAATATTAGAAAATGCCCAATTAATAAAAGATGAAATAGTAACCTTTAGAAGGACTATTCATCAAAAGCCTGAGTTTGGTCAAAATCTTCCAAAAACTACTGCTTATGTAATGGATAAGCTTAGAGGATTTGGTTATGAACCAAAAGAGATATGTGAAAGTTGTGTTGTTGCTACAATACAAGGGGAAAAAGCAAGGAAAAACATTTCTTTTAAGGGCTGATATGGATTCATTAAATTTTAATCAATGAGATTGCGTCTTACATAAAAGATATTGTAGGAGAAAAATCAGTGATTCAGTATAAAGGTGGACAAGGTATGGGCTCGGAGGATTTTGCATATTATTCACAAGAAGTTCCTTCTGTTTTCTTTATGGTAGGGGCAGGTAGTAGTAGTGAAAATCCCAAATATGGATTACCAATGCATCATCCTAAAGTAGAATTTAATGAAGAAGTGTTAGTTACTGGAGCAGCTATATATACTTATAGTGCTATTATGTGGTTAAAAAATAATAAATAAAAAGTATATAATTCTAAAAAATCTTCTAAAAATGATTAAAAATAATTTTAGAAGATTTTTTTATGTTAACTAATATAGAGATTTTATAAAAATTTTATAGAATTTTTATTTATAGATTTAAAATTTATGTTATAAATAATTATATAAATTTTACTTAGGATAAGAAGAAAGAAGGGATTTACAATGGCAAGAGGGTTGTTTTTAGCATTTCCAGGACATGGACATGTTAATCCAACAATAGGATTAGTTAATGAGCTTATTAGAAAAGGAGATGAAATAATTTACATATGTTCTGAAGAATTTAGAAGTAAATTTGAAAATACTGGTGCTAAATTTATAGGTTTTGATTTGGATCTTTCAGATTTTGATGGCAAAAATACAATTGATAATATGGGAGAAAGGTTTTTAAAAATATTTAAAAATATTTTAAATTTAGCTATAGAGCAAGAGGGAGAATTTGATTATATAGTAGTTGACCCTTTTATAAGACCTGGAACAAAAATTGTAGAAAAGTTTAAAGTTAAAAAAGTAATAACAATATCTACAACTTTTGCTATTAATAAAGAATTTTCTGAAAGAATTTTAAAATCTATGTCACAAGATAAATCAACAATTGATAAGATGACTGAAAATTTTATAAAGTTAAAACCTGAATTTGAAAAATTGGGAAAAGAGTTCGGTATATCTTTTCCAGAAAAGCCAATAGAATTAATAACTGGAGTTAAAAATGATTTAACTATAGTGTTTACATCTAAGTATTATCAACCAAATGCGGAAGTTTTTGATGAAACATATAAATTTGTTGGGCCATCTATATTTGATAGACGTGAATTAGAAGATTTTAAAATAGAAAATTCTAAAAACAAGAAAATTGTATACATATCTTTAGGAACTATTGCAAATACAAATATTGAATTTTATAAGAATTGTTTTAAGGCTTTAGGTTCTAGAGAAGATTTAATGGTTATAATGTCTGTAGGAAAGAAAATTAATATTAGTGATTTAGGACAAATTCCTACAAATTTTAAATTGTATAATTATGTTCCACAACTTGAAGTATTAAAGAAAGTTGATTTATTTATAACTCATGGAGGAATGAATAGTTCAAGTGAAGGTTTATATAATAATGTACCTTTAATAGTTGTTCCACAATTTGGAGACCAACCTGTGGTTGCAAAGAGAGTTGAGGAATTAGGTGCGGGTGTTCCTTTAATGGGGGACATATCTCCTTTAGCTATTGAAAATGCAGTTAATAAAATTTTATCTGATAATTCTTATAAAGAAAATGCTAAAAAAGTTGGCGAATCTTTAAGAGAATGTGGTGGATATAAAAAAGCTGCGGAAGCTATCCACAAGGTAATTTAATTGTATTTAAAATAAATAATTTTATAAGATTACTAAAAATATCTTTGAAGGAACTAGACCTTTAAAGATATTTTTTGTTGTATAGTAATTTTAAAATTTTAATTTAGTTGACAAATCAACTTATTTTAATTTATACTGTATTAGTATTATAGATTAATTTTTTTATCAAGAGTTTTAAATCTTTAATTTTAATTCATATTTAGTTGATATATCAACTAAATATGAATTAAAATTTTTTAACTTGATATTAAATTTGAAATAAAGTTTTATCTTGCAATAAACAAAGGAGGAAAATATGAAAAATACTAAGAATGCTACAAAATTAGCTGTTTTAGCTGTTGCTTTATTAACTATAATTGCTACATCAGCAATAGGGCCATCTCTTGCTATTATAAAAGTTAATTTTCCGCAAGTAAGTCCGACATTAATAAAATCAATAGTAACAATTCCAGCATTAATATGTATTCCTATAAGTTTACTTAGTAATCAATTTAGTAGACATATAAGAAAAAAATATTTGCTTATTTTAGGTCTAATTATTTATTTAATAGGAGCTATAGTATGTTATTTTTCAAATAATATATATATGCTTTTAGGGGCAAGAGGAATTTTTGGTATAGGACTTGGAATCATTGCACCTATGTCTTTGGTTTTAGTAGGTGATTTTTTTGAAGGAAAAGATAGAGCAAAATTTATGGGATATTCAAGTGCTTGTAGTAATATCGGAGGAGTTATAGCTACACCAATTGTTGGAATTATAGCTGTTATTGATTGGCATAATATATTTTTAATATATTTAATAGCTTTACCTATATTACTTGTTGTGATATTTTGTCTTCCAAAAGTTGCGCCTTTTGATGGATATGCGCCAGAAAATCGTAAAGAGAATATACATAATGAAACTAAGCATATAAAATTAAATTTAGAGGTATTTAAATATGCAGTTATTATAATATTAGCTTTTATAACTTTTTATAGTATTCCAACTAATATAGCACTTTTAATTGAAAATAGAAATTTAGGAAATTCTGAAACATCAGCTATTTTAATAACATTAGTTACTTTGTTTGCATTTTTTTCAGCTATGTCATTTGGAAGAGTTCTAAGAATATTCAAAGAAACGTTAATATTAATCTCATTTATAATTATAGCAATTGGTTTAATAGTTTTAATTTCAGCTAATACATTTACTTTTATGGGACTTGGAGTTATTTTAGTTGGTGTAGGATTTGGGCTTATTGTACCTTATTCACTTTATTACGCTTCAAAGTGTGTTCATAATAAACATACATCACTTGCTATTACTATAGTAACGACTTCAATATATGTTGGTGAGGCAATATGTCCTATAGTATTAGATTATATAGCTAAATTTCTTAACTTAGGAAATGTTATTGGTTCTTTTTATGCTGCTGAAGTATTAGCAATTGTAGCTATTATATTTTCTATTGTTATTATTATGTTATCTAAAATTAAAAAAAGCGGTACTAATCAAAAGTCTATTAATTTAGAAGATGATGGTGAAACAAATGAAATTGTAGTAGAGGTTATTTCTGTTAATGATTTAAGTAATGATATTAAAACAGGTATTGATTATAATAGAATAAAATCACAAATAGATAATCAAGTTTCATTTGGATATAAAAAAAATAAAGTTAATATTTTAGAAAATAATAAATAAAAGAGAGTTTTATTTATAGGAGGATATCATGGGTTTAAATGAAAGAATAAAATTATCTAAATGGGCTGATATTCTCAGCAATAACTTTCAGGCTTATGTAAATTTAAAACTTAAACCTTATGATTTAAAATTTGCTGAATTTATATGCTTATTAAATTTGTATGAGAATGATGGAAGCCACCAAGATTTTATAATTAAGAGAAAATACACAGATAAATCTGCAATAACTAGAACTCTTCAGTCTTTAGAAAAAAAAGGCTTTGTAAGACGTGAAAAAAGTGAAGAAGATAAAAGAATTAATTGTGTTTATTTAACTGAAAAAGCATTAGATTATAAGGAAGAATTAGATAAAATTATTGATGAGTGGCAAGAATTTTTAAATGATTGTATTCCAAGAGATGAATATAATAAGATTGCAACTGCACTTGAAGATATAACAATAAAAGTTTTAACTAAGTTAGGGAAAAAATAATTTAATACTACACAAATTTAATATTAAAAATATCTTTTTTTTTAAAATTAACACAATAGCTTTGTGTAACAATGAATATATCTCAATTAGAATGTAAAATGTTATAATATTATACAAAGAAAAAAGGCTTAATAGCTATGGAGGAATTTGTATAGAGGAGTAAAAGATTATGCCAGTGGATATGAAGAGTCTTATAGGAAATACTTTTGAAGAGATGATGGAATATAAGAGTATAGATAAAATTACAATTAAAGATTTAGTAGATGCTTGTAATATTTCAAGGCAAGCATTTTACTATCATTTTCGAGATATAATGGATGTTGTAAAATATAAATTTGAAAAAGATATGAGAACAGTATTAGCTAATAGTCTTAATACATCTTCTTTAGAGGAAGCTTTACAAATATTTATTCTTGAAATAAGTAAAAGAAAAACAATTATTCAAAAACAGGTAATATCTCAAAGAAAAGAAGAGATAGCTGTAATAGCCCTTGAGGTGGTTAATAAGTATTTGCAAGAACTATTTAGAAAGAAAGTTTTAAAAAAGAAAATTAGTTATGAAGAGTTAGATGTAATAGTTGATTTTTATTCCTGTGGTATTACAACATTTTTACTAAAGCAATATGAGAAAGAACAAGTTGATGAAAAAAAATTAGCTTATGAACTATCTAAAATAATATCAGTAGGTATAATGCCTTATGAAATATAGTATAAAAATTTAATAATAAATGCTGAATTTATTTTGACAAAAACACATAAGTGTAAAATTATTTTACGTTTATGTGTTTTTGTATATACATATCTTACAATTTGATAATGGTTGTACTATGAAATATTTGCTATAAATAGAATAAGAAAAATAATTAAGAGAAAGAAGTGACTTTTATGGCAAGAGGATTATTTTTAATGGTTCCAGCACATGGACATGTTAATCCAACAATAGGTTTAGTTAATGAACTTATAAGCAAAGGAGATAGTATAACATATATAGCAGGAGAAGAATTTAGAGATAAATTCGAGAATACAGGGGCTAATTTTGTAGGATATGAAGCAGATTTATCAGCATTTAATGGTCAAACAAGTAGTATTAGTAATATGGGAAAACAGTATATAAAGATATGTAAAGACATTTTAAATCTTGCTATAAAACAAGAGGGAGAATTTGATTATTTAGTGGTTGATCCTTTTATAAAACCAGGAACAAAAATTATAGAAAAGTTTAAAATTAAAAAGGTTATAGCAACATCTACAACTTTTGCTATGAATGAGAAAATATCTAATAGTGTTTCAAGCGTAATGGAAAAAGATAATAAAGATATGTTAGAGATGATGAAAACTTTTCTTACATTAGCACCTAAATTTAAAAAATTAGGAAAAGAGTTTGGTATAAATTTTCCCAAAAACCCTATGGATTTATTAATGGGAGATAAATATGATTTAACTATAGTATTTACATCTAAATACTTTCAACCTAACTCAGATGAATTTGATGAAACATATAAATTTGTTGGGCCTTCTATATTTGATAGACATGAACTTGAAGATTTTACAATAGAGAATGGTGAAAATAAAAAAGTTATATATATATCTTTAGGAACTATTGCAAATACAGACCTAGAATTTTATAAAAGCTGTTTTGAGGCTTTGGGTTCTAATAAGGATTTGACTGTTATAATGTCCATAGGAAATAAAACCGATATTAAAGATTTAGAAAAAATACCTGAAAACTTTAAAGTGTACAACTATGTTCCACAACTTGAAGTTTTAAAGAAAGTTGATTTATTTATAACTCATGGTGGAATGAATAGTTCAAGTGAAGGATTATATAATAGTGTTCCTTTAGTAGTTGTGCCTCAATTTGGGGATCAACCTGTAGTTGCAAAAAGAGTTGAAGAGTTAGGTGCTGGTATAGCTTTAATGGAGGATAGAAGTGTTCAAGCTATAAGAAGTGCGGTTAATAAGATTCTATCAGATGATTCTTATAAAGAAAATGCTAAAAAGATAGGTGAATCTTTAAAAGCTTGTGGTGGATATAAAAAAGCTGCTGAAGCTATTTATGAAGCAATTGATAATGTTGAAGTTTTAGTTTAAATTTAATATATAGAAGCCACTTGGTTAGATTAACTAGGTGGTTATTTTTTTATATCATAGACATCAAATATTTTAAAATATCCTGCACTAGCATTATAAAGAGCATATCCAATTACTTTTATTGTAACATCAACTTTACCTTTTTGAAAAATTGTAGTTTTTTATAGATGTGTATTAATAAGTTTATTTTAAATTTATTCACTAAAAGTATTATAATAGTAAATAATGTAAATAATGGCGGAGGATATATTATGATTAGCATATTAGTTGTTGAAGATGATAAACATACTAGAAAATTAATGGAAACTATTTTAAAAAGGCAAGGATATTCTGTTTTTGTAGCAGAGGATGGAGTGCAGGGAATGGAAGTTCTTGATAATCATCATATCGATTTAATTATTTTAGATGTTATGATGCCTAATATGGATGGGTTTGAGTTTGCAAAAGAGCTTAGGGAAGGGGAATGTATGATACCAATACTTATGGTTACTGCAAAGCAATTGCAAGAGGATAAAATAAAAGGTTTTGTTGCTGGAGCTGATGATTATATGACAAAACCTATTGATACAGAGGAGATGCTTCTTAGAATAAAAGCACTTCTTCGTCGTTCTCAAATTTTCCTTTCAAAAAAAATTAATATTGGAAAGGTTACTTTAGATTATGATTCTTTAACTGTAACTCGTGATGGTGAAAAGCAAACTTTGCCTCAAAAAGAGTTTTATTTATTGTACAAGCTTTTATCTTATCCAGATAAGATATTTACTAGAATTCAATTAATGGATGAAATATGGGGAATGGAAACGGAAAGTTATGACACAACTATTAATGTGCATATTAATCGCTTAAGAAAGAGATTTGATTCTTATCCAGAATTTGAGATAGTTTCAGTTAGGGGACTTGGATATAAGGCGGTAAAAAAAGATGAAAGGAATGAATAGATGTAAAAAATTTATAGGTAAGATTAGTTTAACAATATCATTTTCTATTATAATATTTATTATAAATTTAATAACTACTATCATTGCTGGTGGGTTAGTATATTTTTTGGTATATGTAGGAATTGTAAATGATAAAAACATTCAAAATAAGATGTTGCTTCCAATAATAACTCTTATTTCGTGTATAATTATTGGAATCGTGGTTTCGACTATTTCAAGTAGAATTGTGCTTAAGCGTATTAGACAATTTATTGAGGCTACTGCTAAATTATCACGTGGCGATTTTACTACACGTCTTAATATAAAATATCCTCCAGAATTTATAGTGTTATCTAAGAACTTTAATCTTATGGCAGAAGAATTAGGAAGCATGGAGGTGCTTCGTACAGATTTTATAAATAATTTTTCTCATGAATTTAAAACACCTATTATATCTATAAAAGGCTTTGCTGAAATATTGAAAGATGATACTTTATCTAAGGAGGAGCGAGATGAATATTTGGATATAATTATAGAGGAATCTCAAAGATTAAGTTATCTTGCTACTAATGTTTTAAATCTTTCAAAAATAGAGGGACAAGCTATATTAAAAGATAAACAAAAATTTAATGTAGGAGAACAAATCCGTCAAAATATACTTCTTTTAGAACCTAAATTTAAAGATAAAAATATTTCATTAAATATTGATATTGATGATTGTATTTTAATTGGGAATAAAGAAATGTTAAGTCATGTATGGTTAAATTTATTAGGAAATTCTATTAAATTTATCAATGAGAATGGCGTTATTAGGGTTATTGTTAAGAAAAGAGATGATAATATTATTATGATATTTAGTGATAATGGCATAGGAATAAGTGAAAATGTCATACCTAAAATATTTGATAAGTTTTATCAAGGCGATACATCTCATGCAACAAAAGGAAATGGTTTAGGTTTAACAATGGTTAAAAAAATAGTAGAGTTGCATTCAGGAACAATAAAATGTGAGAGTGTTTTATCTAAGGAAACCAAATTTACAATTACATTGCCTATAGAATAAATTAAAATTTTTAAATTAAATATTAATACATTTAAAAAGAATTATTCATAGATATTCTAAGAATAGTTCTTTTTTTATTTAATATAAAAATCATATTTTCCAAAAAGTTTATTTTAAGTTTATATTTATATATTAATATACTAATAGGAAATTAGTAGGAAGGGGTTTAATTTTATGTTAAAGATATTTAAAAATTTTAAAGGCAAAGAATGGCTACTCTTAAGTATTAGTGTTGTATTTATAGTGTTGCAAGTGTGGCTAGATTTAAGATTGCCAGATTACATGAGCGATATTACAAGACTTGTGCAAACACAAGGAAGTGAAATGAGTGAGATTTTAACCGCAGGTGGATGGATGCTTCTTTGTGCTTTAGGTAGTTTAATTGCATCAGTTATTGTTGCTGCACTTGCTGCAAAAATAGCTTCAAATTTTTCAGCTACGCTTAGGTCTAAATTGTATGACAAAGTTCAGGATTTTTCCATGGAAGAAATAAATAATTTTTCAACAGCAAGCTTAATAACACGTTCGACAAATGATGTAACTCAGGTACAAACATTTATAGTTATTGGCTTACAGTTATTAATAAAAGCACCTATATTAGCTGTTTGGGCTGTTTTAAAGATTACAGGGAAGAATTGGGAGCTATCTTTAACAACAGGAATAGCTGTTTTAATATTATTAATTATTGTTGGTATATGCATTGCAATAGCTCTTCCAAGGTTTGCAAAACTTCAAAAATTAACTGATAATTTAAACCGTATTGCAAGAGAAAATCTTTCAGGTATTTCTGTTACTCGTGCATATAATGCAGAAAAATATCAAGAAGATAAATTTGAAGAGGCAAACTCAGAACTTACAAGTGTTAACTTAGTTGCTAACCGTGTTATGGCAACGTTACTGCCAAGCATTAGCTTTATAATGAGTGGATTAACTCTTGCAATATATTGGGTTGGAGCAGTGCTTATTCAAAATGCGGATATAACAAGTAGAATGGGATTATTTTCAGACGTTGTCGTTTTCTCATCATATGCAATGCAAGTTGTCATGGCATTTATGATGCTTGTTATAGTATTTATTTTAATGCCTCGTGCATCAGTTGCAGCAAAGAGAATTAATGAGGTATTAGATGCAGAAATTAAGATAAAAAATGGGACAACTTCACAAGAAATTGTTAGTGCAGTTGGAGAAATAGAATTCAAAAATGTTAGTTTTAAGTATCCAGATGCTGATGATTATGTGATAAAAGATATTAGTTTTAAGGTAAATAGAGGAGAAACTGTGGCATTTATTGGTGCAACAGGTTCTGGAAAGAGTACATTAATTAATCTTATTCCTAGATTTTATGATGCAACAGAGGGTGAGGTTTTAGTTAATGGTATGAATGTAAAAGAATATGATCAAAAACATCTTAGAAATAAGTTAGGTTATGTACCTCAAAAGGTAACTTTATTTGAAGGAAGTATTGAATCTAATATAGCATTTGGTGATAATGGAAGGTCAAAAATATCAAAAGATGATGTTGTTTATGGAATTTATGGAGCTCAAGCAACTGAATTTGTTGAGAGGTTAGATGGTCAATATGAGGCTCATGTTTCACAAGGGGGAAATAATTTCTCTGGTGGACAAAAACAACGTTTATCAATAGCTAGAGCGATATCCCGTAATCCAGAGGTTTTAATTTTTGACGATTCATTTTCTGCTTTAGATTATAAAACTGATAGCAAACTTCGTAAGTTTTTAAAGCATGAAAGTGTTGGAACAACAACTATAGTAGTAGCTCAAAGGATTAGCAGTATAAAAGAGGCTGATAAAATAATTGTATTAGATAATGGACTAATTGTTGGTATGGGAAAACATGATGATTTAATGAAAGAGTGTAATGTATATCAAGAAATTGCTTATTCACAACTTTCAAAAGAAGAATTAAGTATAGTAAAAGAGGTAGAAGTTTTAGAAGAGGAGGCTATATAATGGATAAAAAGAAAGAAACAGAAAAAAATTTGGGCAAACTTATAGTTTATTGCAAAAGTTATATGCCTATAATAGTTATAGCATTAACAAGTGCAGTAATTGCAACTATTTTATCCTTATTAGGTCCTGATAAGCTTTCTGAAATGACAGATACTATAACTAATGGAATATTAACTAGTATTGACATGGAAAAGATAACTTCAATAGGATTAATTCTTGTTATTATATATGGAGCAAGTGTTATATTAAACTTAACTCAAGGATATATAATGGCAACTGTTACTCAAAGAATCACTAAAAATTTAAGAAAAGATATTTCTAAAAAAATAAATAAACTTCCAATGTGGTATTATAACAATAATACCACAGGAGATTTACTTTCTCGTGTTACAAATGATGTAGATACAATTGGACAAGCTTTAAATCAAAGCACAGGAACTTTGATAAGTGCGATATGTTTATTTTTAGGTTCTTTAGTTATGATGTTAAAAACGAATTTTATTATGGCAATAACTGCTGTTATGTCAACAATTATTGGGTTTGCACTAATGTCAGTAATCATGAAGAAGTCTCAAAAATATTTTACTAATCAACAGGAATATTTGGGAAAGATAAATGGGCATATTGAAGAAGTATATTCAGGGCATACTGTAATTAAGGCTTTTAATGCAGAAGAACAAATGAGGCATACATTTAAAAGTTTAAATTATAGTCTTAAAGATAGTGCTTTTAAAGCACAATTCCTTTCAGGACTTATGATGCCTATTATGACTTTTATAGGTAATTTAGGATATGTTGCAGTTTGTATAGTAGGTGCAATACTTGCTATGAATGGAAGTATATCTTTCGGAATAATTGTAGCATTTATTATGTATGTTAGATATTTTACACAGCCACTTGGTCAAATTGCACAAGGGGTTCAAAGTATGCAATCAGCAGCTGCTGCAAGTCACAGAGTGTTTGAATTTTTAGAGGCTGAAGAAATGGAAGATGAGAGTCATAAAGCTTTAGCTCTTGAAAATGCTGATGGAAAAGTTGAATTTAAAAATGTTAAATTTGGATATAAGGGTACAGGTAAAATAATAATAAATAATTTTTCAGCTGTTGCAAAACCTGGACAAAAGATTGCAATTGTTGGGCCAACAGGAGCAGGTAAGTCAACCTTAGTAAACTTACTTATGAGGTTTAATGAAATAAATAGTGGTGAAATATTAATTGATGATGTACCTATAAGTGATTTAACAAGAGAAAATATCCATGATTTATTCTGTATGGTGCTTCAAGATACTTGGTTATTTGAAGGAAGTATTAGAGAAAATTTAGTATATAACAAAACTGATGTGCCAGATGAGGTAATTAAAAAAGCATGTAAGGCGGTAGGATTAGATAGTTTTATAGAAAATTTACATGATGGATATGATACTGTTTTAAGTGATAAAGTTAATCTATCAATAGGACAAAAACAACAATTAACCATTGCAAGGGCAATGATTAAGGATTCACCAATGTTAATCTTAGATGAAGCAACAAGTTCAGTAGATACAAGAACCGAGCTTTTAATTCAACAAGCTATGGATAAACTTATGGAGGGAAGAACTTCTTTTGTTATAGCACATAGACTTTCAACAATTAAAAATGCTGATATTATACTTGTATTAAAGGATGGAGATATTTTAGAAAGTGGAAACCATGAGGAATTGCTTGAAAAGGGTGGTTTTTACGCAGAATTATATAATAGCCAATTTGAAGAGGCTTCTTAAAATATAGAGTTAAAGGCTAGATTTTAGTTTTTAAAATAATAAAAATAAGTTCCCTGGTTTAGACTAGGGAACTTATTTTGTTTCCTTTTATTTTACTAAGTTTTTTAAGATTATTATTTAAATCTTATGAAGTTTATCTTTTTGCCTTGCCTGTAATCATATCTATTGATATTTCATAAACAGATACCTTATTAATAGCTGCTTTTATGTACTTCATACCTGCTTGTTTGTACTCACTACTATATTTATCTAAGAACTTTTCTAAAGCCATTTCTTTATCAGTTCCTTCACATAAAGAGGCGGTTCCAAGTACTACTACACTTTCATATTTTGTAGCAAATTGAGATGGTAATATTTCTGTGTTACCAACAACAGTAAAGCATACTTTAGGATTATTATGTATATTTTTAGTTTTTTGTCCTGATTCACAAGTTCCATGAATATAAATTTTATTGTTTGCTACAACATAGCTCATAGGAACTGCATAGGGATAATCATCTCCCATAGTTGATAAAATACCATATTCACATTTTAGTAAAACTTCCATGGTTTCTTCTTCAGGTAATTGTCTATTTTCTTTTCTCATTTTTTCTAACAAGGTAAATCCCCCTTTTAAATTATAATTTATTATTAAACAATTATATCATAGTAAAAGGTAAGAATATTTTGCTTTTTACTATAAATTTATATCTATTTATCAGATAATTTTTTATAAGCATCAAGTTTATAAGTTATATTTTTATTATAATTAAATTTGAAATATGAGGTATATATGCAATCTAAAATATATAATAATGATAATCGTGTTGAAAAAGATGAAATTTTATTGTAGTGATTTTCATTAGAACTTAAATATAAGTGATAGTTTGCATATTTAGTTAAAGAATTTTTGTTAGTAGAAGAAATTAATATAATTGGTGTTTTGTTTGTTTTTAAAGTTCTAGCTAATTTCTCTATTATAAATCCTCTGCCTTCAAAAGAAACTATTATTGCTACATGACTTTCATCACTAGTAGATGCAGTTAAAAGTTGATGATATTCTTCTATTGGAACATTAACGAAAGTTCCAATTTCTTGCATTTGAAATTTAAAATTTTGTGCAAAGTAAATATTGCCTGCAGAAGTATAAAAATCAATATGATGTGATTTATTTAAAACATTAGATATTAATTTTAATTGTTTTGTATCTATTAAATTTAATGTTGATATTAAAGTTTGTTCGTATAATTCCTTTATTTTAATAGTAATTTGATTTTGTGTTTCATTTTCTTTAAATGGGTAATTATAGTCTATTGAAGTATCTTCTTTTAAATATTCACTAATAGACATAGATACTTGAAGCTTTAATTCTGATAATCCAGCCAAATTTAATTTTTGGCATAATCTATAAATAGTAGAGGTTGAAACAAAGGCAACTTCACTAATTTCAACAGCACTCATTTTTATAAAATCTTCAGAATTATTTTCTATATATTTAACCAATGTTTTTTCATTTTCAGTAAGATTAGTTATTTTATTTAATTTGCTAAAAATGTTCACAAGAATCACCTCATGAACATTATACAATATTCTTATTAAATTTTAGTAGTTAAGTTAAACAATATATTGGAAGGCATTTGTTTAATGTATGAGCGATTCCATCTTCATCATTAGAAAAAGTTATTTCATCAGCTACTTTTTTTAAGGCATCTACTGCATTGTCCATAGCAATACCAATTCCAGCATATTTAATGATTGAAATATCATTATGCCCATCACCAAAAGCAATAATTTCTTCTCTTTTATATCCCATAGGAGTTAAGACAGTATCTAAAGCTTTAGCCTTATCAATTCCTTTAGCAGTAAATTCAAAGTAAAATGGAGCAGTAAACATGCAACTTAAACTATCTTTAAATGGCTCCATTATTTCTTTATAGTGTTCTTCTAGGTATTCAGGATCCCCAGCAGTTAAGATTTTATTTAGTGGATAGTCAGCAAGGGCTACTAAATTATCTTTTTCACATAACTTAAATTTACCACCACGAGCCTCATATTGAATTATATTAAAAGGTTCATTTTTTATTTGTATGTTGCAATCAAAAACATCATTAACATATAAATAATCATCTTTATCAATCATAGGTTTAATATTAAATTTCTTTAAATGTTCTAAAACAGCTTGTCCCTCTTCAACAGTCATAGTTTCATTAAATAAAATTTCATTAGTTTCACAATCAATAACTTTAGAACCATTAAAGCAAACTAAAAGCCCATGATGTTTATCCATTTCTAGTTCTTTAGCAAAATCAATTAATCCAGAAGTAGGTCTTCCGGAGGCTAAAACCAAAAGAATACCATTATTTTGAGCTTCAATTAAAGTTTCTTTAGTCTTTTTTGTTATTATTTTTTTACTATTAGTTAAAGTACCATCCACATCCATTACAATTACTTTTATATCATTCATATGTGTCCCCCCTATTTTTTTCTTTTATTATATTAGTTATATTTATATAAAAAAATATGTATACGAAAAGATGAGTAATATTTATCATGAATAATAATTTTAGGGAAAATAAATGAAAAAAAATTATCATTTTATTTTGTTTAATTTACATAAAAATGTTTAATTGTTAAAATGATTTGTAAGAAAGTTACAAAGATAAGGGAGTGGAGAAAATGAGTTATATAGATTTGCATATGCATTCTTGCTACAGTGATGATGGAGAATTTGAACCTAAACAGTTAATTGATTTATGTTTAGAAAAAAATATAAAATATTTCTCTATTGCAGATCACAATAGTGTAAGAGGAATAAAAGAAGCAAAAGAATATTGCGTTGGTAAAAATATTAATATTATTCCAGCAATAGAATTAGATTGTACTTTTAATGAAATTAATTTGCATGTTTTAGGGTATGGAATAGATTATGATAAAACAGTATTTTATGATATTGAGAATAACATCATAAAACAAGAACAATTTGCATCAAAAAAACGTATGAAATTGGTTAAAGAGTTAGGAATAGATTTTTCAGATGAGGTTATTAATTCATTATCTAGAAATGGAGTAGTTAACGGTGAAATGATTGCTGAAGCAGCTATGAAATTTGATAAAAATCATGAAAATCCACTTCTTATGCCTTACTATGAAAATGGTTCTAGGAGTGATAATCCATATGTTAATTTTTATTGGGATTATTGTGCTCAAGGAAAGGCAGCTTATGCTGAAGTGAGTTTTATAAGTTTGCAAGAGGCGATTAACATTATTGAAGAAAGTGGAGGCATTCCTATTTTAGCTCACCCAGGAAATAATATTAAGGAAAACATAAATTTATTAGAACAAATTATTTCTTGCGGTATTAAAGGAATAGAAGTTTACAGCAGTTATCACAGTAAAGAGCAAGTAGAATTTTATAAAAAATTCTCTTTAAAGCATAAATTATTTTTAACATGCGGAAGTGATTTTCATGGAAAGACTAAACCAAGTATAGTTATAGGTGGAACCGATTGTGAAGGAATTGAAGATAAAATTATATCGCAGTTAAAATATTATTGTTAAAGGAATATAAGAATTTTATATTTTCATGTAATTTCCAATTAAAAAACTCTCTTTTAAGAACTTAAATTATTATTATTTTGGTTCTTAGAAGGGAGTTTTTTATTAATTTTATTTATTTTATTTATTTTTTTTTGCCTTTTTTTCAGATGTTTTTTTAAAATTTTTAGTTATTTTATTATTTTTAGATAAAAAAGTATCTACAAATTTGTTTTCTATTTTTTTATAGGTTGTTACAATGTTTTTTCCAATCGTTTTATAAGCGTCTATTAAATTTTCTTCAATTTTTTTATTTTTCTTAATGAACTTTGACATAATAAAAAGTCCTTTAAAAATATATATTATTTATTATATTAAAAAACTCTTAAAATGTTACTCTATTATTTGAATTTTAAAATTTGTTTCAGATTTATTTTTCATAATTTAATAATTTTTATTATATCAAAAAATTATTAATTTTAATGATATAAATTTTATTATAATTAAAGAGGTTATTTTGTGTACTTTAAAAGAAATGATATATAATTACATTATAAAATACATAAATTATATATAGTTTGTGTGTATAAGTGAAAGAGTTTATATTAAAAAATACACAAATTATTTATGAAAGGATAGTTATTATGGAGATTTTAAACAAATATTTTTTGTTATTTGATGAAGCAAGAACAAGCAAAAGTGCAAAGGAGGAGTTAATCAGTCTTTTTTCAGAAGATATGTCATTTGTTTTAGCAGGCAATATTAAAAATGGAATTGATGAATGGAAAAAATTTTTAGATTTAATATATGAAAATAATGCAGATATTAAACATATGCATGAAGAGTGGAAGTTCAATAAAAGTACAAATAGATATAAAGCTAAGTGGGCTGTTTGTGGAAAAAGTAAGGATGGTAAGGTATATACTAAACTTGGAATAGATATTGCAGAAATTGATGAACAAGGAAAGATTAAGTATTTAGAAAACGTACCTGACGATTCTAAACTATTTGAAAATTATAAATAAAATATAATATATAAAAATTGGAGGTTAAAAAAATGTCAGAAAAAATAGATTTTGAATTTATGAAAAATGCAGCATTTCCTAAAGGAGAAGATGGAAGTAAAATATTAGATAATATGAATGAGAGTCATTACAATCTTACTAAATGGGGTTTTGAACATGTGAATTTTGGAAATCGTATTTTAGACATAGGTTGTGGTGGTGGAGCTGCTATTGAACAGATTTCAAAACTTTATCCTCAATCTACTATATATGGATGTGATATTTCACATGTGTCTATAGAATCTACTATTGCAAAGAATAAAAAGCTTATTGATGAAGGTAGATTGAAGGTAGAAGTATGTGGGGTTTCAAAATTAAATTTCCCAGATGAATCTTTTGATTCTGTATATTCAATTGAAAGTTTATATTTTTGGCCAAATCAACAAGAAGATTTAAAAGAAGTGGCTCGTGTACTTAAAATAGGTGGTAAATTTATGACTGCTTTAGAGATGGTTGGGGGAAAGATGAATGAAAAAAGTTCTGCTATAGCTGAGCATTTAAACATGAAATGCCCATCAAAAGATGAATTAAAAACTTTACTTGAAAATGCAGGTTTTACAGATATAGCTTTAGATTATAATGAAGAAAATGCATGGCTTTGTGCTGTTGCTACTAGGAAGTAAATATAAAAAGCAAAAATGTTGTCTATAAAAATAGACAACATTTTTATTCAGAATTTTAAAATTGATTAGAATATTAATATTCAAAATTAAATTGTAGTTACTGTTTGGTATTGATATACAGATATATTAAGAACTAATAACAATTTTTCAGTTACTGTATCATATAAAATACTGTCTTCATTACATTTATTTTTCATAAGAACTGTCTCATTTATTGAATAAGAGTCTAATTCATATTGATAAGGTTCATTAATTGTTACAGTTTGAGTAAAATATCTTTGACAATCAGCTTGAGATACAGAACCTTTATCGCATACTTCTATGCAATTATTTAAATAAGATGTTTCAACCATATTAGGAGATGCTTCAACTTGAGCCCCTGTTATAGTTATAGGGTTTGAGAAATCGAATTTAACTTTAGCAGTTATATCATTATAAGTGTTTTTCATTGCTAAACAATCAGTTTCGCAATCAGAAGCTGTTCCTTCAATAGGAGTTGCATAAGATATATTTTTTAACATATATCCTTCACCAAACATATAACCTTGTATAGTCCCAGTTGTTGTGTTTATTGTTGTATTAGATACAAAAACTTGATCTAAAACTACTCTTCTTTGGATTTTCTTTATATCGTAAAAACCCTCGTCAATGTGTATTTCATCTCTTATAGGTTGAGTTATGGTTATATTACCAACTCTAACTAAAACTTTAGCTCCACCAGTTGTATTTTGTGTTTGACCTGATGAGAATACTCTAGTATCTACTTGCACCTCGTCTGTGCAATAATCTTCTACGAAATCTTTTTCACAACGTGTATTATCCATTTATCTTACCTCTTAAATTGAATTTAATTGTTTATTTAATGTATTATATTAGGCTAGATAAAAAAGTGTTAATAAATTCTAATAAAAAATACAATTTAAAATCATATTTGATTAATCATGAGTAGTTTTGTTTTTTCCTGGTTTAATTCCTTCAAAAGAATTAAAGAATACAGTTTCTTGTATATCATGACGAATATTGTGCAATTTGTTAGGAACAGAATCTTCGCTAGGATAACCAATTGGAAGAAGAGCAACAGGAACAAGGTATTCTGGCAAGTTAAATTTTTCTTTAATAAGTTCTGGAGAAAAATGTCCAACCCATGTAGTACCTAAGCCAAGATTAGCTATTTCTAACATCATTTGAGTTGTAACAATACTAGAATCAATATCTCCCATATCTTTTTTGTCGTAATGTCTTTTCCAACTAACTGAGGAATCATAACAAATTAAAATTGCTAATGGTGCATTAAAATGATATGGCGTACACTCTTTAAGCTTAGACAAACTTTCTTCACTTTCTATGACTAACATTCTTTGAGGTTGATAATTTACTGCAGTTGGAGCAACTCTTCCAGCTTCTAAAATTAAATCTAATTTTGATTGTTCCACTTTTTTATCACTAAATTTTCTTACAGAATAAATAAAAATATTATTTATCAATAAAACAACTAATTTGTAAAAAAAATATTTTTAACAATATATTTGTAAATATATGATTTAAATGTTAAAGTATAAATACAGATAAATACAAATGAGGGGGAAGTTTGATGAAAAAAGGAAAAATAATGTCATTATTAGTTGCTACATCTATAACAGCAGGAACTTTTGCGGGAATACAAGCTCCTAAAATAGCTTATGCACAAGATGAAAATAATATAAGTTCAAATAATGAAGACGTTATAGATGAAAATAATGTAGATTTAAATAATCAAGAGGTTATAAATGTTGATACTACGGATGTAAATTCAAGTGATGATGCTATTGAAGTTATAGATGATACAGTTGATTCGATAGATTCAAGTGGGTTTGATAATCAAGAAAGTTTTCAAGGTGACTATGATAATATAGATGAAAATGGAACTGAAGCACAAGCAATTGATGAGGGGGATATTGGAACTAGAGTATCTCAAAATTATTATAATTTTAATATTGAAGGAGCACAAAAATATACTTATGGAACAAGCGGAAAAGGTAGACCATTATATTACTATAAAATAGGAAGTGGAGACAAGGTTTTATTATTAAATTTTGGTATTCACGGATATGAGGATGCTTGGAGCAAAGATGGTGAAGAACTTACAAAACTTGCTAAGAATTTAATTGAGAGAGTTGCAAAAGATAATGCATCAGGTGGATTAAATGGTTGGACAGTAGTAATAGTACCAACATCAAATCCGGATGGAGTTTTAGATGGATGGACAAATAATGGTCCTGGAAGAACCCAAGTGTCTCAAAAGATAGATTTAAATAGATCATTTCCAACATTCTTTACGCCACAATATAGCGCAAGATATTATACTGGTTCAACACCACTTGCAGCACCAGAAGCTAAAGCTTTAGCTAACTTAGTTGACCAATATAGCTCAAGTTCAAGTCATATGGCTTTAGTTGATGTTCATGGATGGTTGAATCAAACTATTGGAGATCCATCACTTGGACAAGCATTTGATAATAGTTTTGGTATTTCAAATAAATTAATGAGTACATCAGCAAGTGGATATTTAATAAGCTATGCTCATTCTAAAGGAGCATTAGCAACATTACTTGAACTTCCAATGCCAAGCAGTTCAGCATCAATCCAAAACAATGGATACGCTAATAAACTATATAATGGAGTAAAATCTATAATAAATAATGGTGATGGATTTAAAACAATGAACGCACAAGGACAAGTCACTGGTACTAACTCTCTTAATATAAGAATAACAACTTCAACAAATTCAAATATTATAGGAAGTTATAGTAATGGAACTAAAATAAATATTCTTGGAAAGGTAGGAAATTGGTATCAAGTTAAATCAAGCGCTGGATATGGATATGTTTCAGCTGATTATATAAAAATATTAAGCAATGATACTAGTAATGGAAATAACGGAGGAAGTGTACAAGCTCCAACTAGTTATCAAACAGGTAAGGTTAGCAATATTTCAACATCATTAAATGTAAGAAAATCACCAAGTACAAGTTCTGCTGTTATAACAAGGTTAACTAATGGGACAGAAGTTAAAGTTGTGAGTACGGAAGGTGATTGGTATAAGATATATAGTGACTCTTTTGGATATGGATATGCTAGCAAAAGTTATATAAGTATAGTTGGAAGTGGAAATAATAACAGTAATTCAGATAATAATCAAGCTGTAATAACACAAAAAGGTACTATAGTTAATATAAGTTCAACATTAAATGTTAGAGCTAGTGCTAATACTGGTTCTAAGGTTATTGGAACATTGAGAAATGGGAACAGTATAGATATAATTGCTAAAGAAGGAAGCTGGTATAAAATTTCTTATAATGGAACAATAGGATATGTTTATGGTGAGTATGTAAAGGTAAATAATAATGAATCTAAGCCAGAAACTCCAAGCACACCAGAAACACCATCGACTCCAGAAACAACACAAACAGGAAAAGTTGTTAATGTAACTACAACACTTAATATTAGAAGTGGAGCAGGAACAAATTATGGAATAGTAGGAAGAGTAGGCGCTAATGCTACTGTGAATATATTAGGACAAGAAGGTGGTTGGTACAAGATATCATATAACGGATTAACTGGGTATGTATCATCTGATTATATTAGAGTAAATAACACAGCAGGAGATAATAATACAAATTCTACTGTGAAATATGGAAAAGTAGTAAATATAAGTACTAAGCTTAATGTAAGAAAATCAGCAAGTACTTCATCTAGCATTATAGGAACTTTAAATAATAATACTAAGGTTACTATATTAGAAAAAACAAATGGATGGTACAAAATTTCTTATAATGGAATCGTAGGATATGTTTCAGCAAGTTATATAAGTGAACTTTAAAAATATTAAGGGGGTATATCGAGTTTTGATATATCCCTTAATTGTGTATATAAAATAAAGAGATTTTATAATAAGATTTATACATCTCTTACCTTTTAGGTAGTATCTAACTTTTAAGTGCGTACTTTATTTATAAATTTGTTCGTTATAAAATAAATATAAGAATTAAGAACAAATTTATATATAAGGAGATAAAAACATGGCAAATTTATTACAAACTTTAGAAACTGAAAAATTAGTTTTAAATAATAGATTAGTTTTTCCACCAATGGCTACTGAAAAATCAAATGAAGGCGGAAAATTAGGTCAGGGAATACTAGATTATTATAATGAAAAATCAATGGGTGGATATATATCATTAATCATAATAGAACATAGCTTTGTAAATGAAAAAGGTAGAGCTAGTAAGGGACAATTATCTGTAGCAGATGATAGAAATAATGAGGGATTAAAGGAATTAGCAAACATAATTCACAAAAATGGTTCTAAAGCTGTAATGCAAATTAATCATGCTGGAAGTGCTGCAACTAATAATGTTACGGGAAATGAGGTTGTTGGACCATCACAAGTAATGCATCCACGAGGAAAAGAAATGCCAAGAGAACTTACAAAAGAGGAGATAAAAGAAATAGTTAAGAACTTTAAAGATGCTGCAAAAAGAGTTAAAGATGCTGGGTTTGATGCAGTTGAAATTCACTCAGCTCACGGATATCTTTTAAATCAATTTTATTCACCAATAACTAACAAGAGAACTGATGAATATGGCGGAGATATTTTAAATAGAATAAGAATTCACTTAGAAATTATAAAGGCTGTAAGAGATGTGGTAGGAGAAAAATTCCCTATACTTCTTAGACTTGGGGCTTGTGATTATATGGAAGGTGGAAATGCTGTAGAAGAAGCTAAAATAGTAGCGAAGGAATTTGAAAAAGCAGGAGTAGATATATTAGATATTTCAGGTGGCATGTGTGGATTTATTATTCCTGGAGTTACAAAACAAGGTTACTTTAGTGATGTAACAAAAGCAATTAAAGACGTTATAAATATTCCAGTTATATTAACAGGTGGTATAACTGATGTTGATGTAGCAGAGCAATTACTTAAAGATGGTAAAGCTGATCTTATAGGGGTTGGAAGAGCTATATATAAAGATTCAACATGGGCAAAAAAAGCTATTGAAAGTTTAAAATAGAAAATTTATAAAAATCACAAAAGCTTCTAAAACTTTAAGGTTTAGAAGCTTTTTATTTTTTAAATTACTGATTTAAAAGTTTTTTTCCTATAGAGAATGCATTTTCTAAATCTATAGGGAATTGTTTTTCTCTATGCTTTCTTTTTTCTTCTTCAGAAAAGCACTCAACTTTATATTTTGAATAATCATTAAATTGATAAGTATTGTTTGAACACATGGATAGAGGTTTAGTGAATATCCTAGTTATAAAAGATTCTAAAGTATTAAACGTTTGTAAATAACCTACATCTTTCATCATATCTTCTGGAACATTCATAGTGTAAATAAAGGCTGTTGGCATTTTTTTTGGAGCGATTGAGCTATAATTTTTGTCGTAAACTAAATAAGGGAATAAGAATCTTTCTAAAAATGATCTTAATTGTCCTGTTACATCGCCAAAGTATATTGGAGAGCCAAATATGATTCCATCAGCTTGTGATAATTTTTGAAAAATTTCATATAAATCATCTTTTATGGCACATTTTCCATAGTTTTTACCGTCTAATAATTTACATGCAAAACAGCTTTTGCAACCAGTATATTTTAAATCATATAAATTAATTATTTCAGTTTCAACATTTGGTGTTGCAGATTTTACTCCTTCTAATGCTTTTTTTAATAAACTTGCCGTATTATTATTTTTTCTTGGGCTTCCATTGATTGCATAAACCTTCATATAATCTAACTCCTATTTTTATATTTTAGTGTTAATTTGAAATAAAAGATTTATAATAAATAATAATATAAATTCTTTTAAAATTCGTAGTTATTATAATTTTTTGATATAATTAATATAACATATGGATATAAATAAACAAGTATGCAGTTTTTTCTTTTCTAGTATCTTTAGTATACTTTTAAAATGAGTGGAGGAATAAAAAATGGGGAATTATCTTAAATGTGATAGTGAATATCCAGAGAAAAATATATATGAATCAGAATGTCCTGTTATATATGCTTTAAGTATTGTAGGTCAAAAATGGAAATTGCCTATAATGTGGTACTTATTTAAAAATGAATGCACAAGATATAATGATTTAAAGCGTCAAGTCAAAGGTATTACAAATATGATGTTGACTAAATCTCTTAGAGAGTTAGAGGAACACGGGCTTATTTATAGAAAACAATATGAAGTTATACCTCCTAAAGTTGAATATTCTTTAACAGAAAGAGGAAAAGCACTTCTTCCAACCTTAGATGCATTGTATTATTGGGGGAAAGATCAAATTGAAATTGATAAAGTTAAAAATAAAAATTATGATATATAGGTAATAAAGGAGATTGGAATGAATAGTGATTTAGAAGTAAATGCACAGCCGTTTTTATATACTATGTCTTTAATTAATGGAAAATGGAAAATGCACATACTATTTTGGCTTTCTAAGAAAAAGGTTCTTCGTTATGGAGAACTTAAAAAATCTCTTGGGAGTATTACTCATAAAATGTTGAGTTCTCAATTAAAAGAATTAGAGCATGATGGATTAATTATTAGAACAGAATACAATCAAATACCACCAAAGGTTGAATATAGTCTTTCAGAGATTGGATTATCTCTTATGCCTGTGCTTAGTTCTATATGTGAATGGGGAGGACAACATTTACCGGATAATCTAAAAGAAGTATGATATAAATGAAAGATAACTAAAAAATTGAATAATAATATATATCTATCCAAATACTAAAATCAAGTAATTTATAACAATGGATGGAGTATTATTATGAAAAAGAAAATAGTTATTATGATTGTATTAATATTATTTTTTACTCAAACACCTTTATTAATAAGTGTAAAAGAAAATATGAATACACAAAGAGCGATACTGGGACAATTCGTAAATTATGATAATATAGTTGAAGTTTTATCTAAACAAGGGAATTTCAAAACTTTAATTAAAGCGTTACATAAAGCTAATTTGTTAAAAGTCCTTGAAGGTGATGGAGTAATTACAATTTTTGCACCCACAGATGAAGCCTTTTCAAAATTATCAAAGAAGAGTCTAAATAATATTTTAGATGAAACAAATAGAAAAGAACTTATAAATATATTATCTTATCATATTACAATAGAAAAAGTTATGCCTGACAGTATAGAAGATTTAAATGGAAAATATATAATTATGTTAAATGGTGAGAAAGCTAAAATAACAGTACAAAATGGGGAAATATATATAAATGATATAAAATGCGGTGATAGAATTGAAACTAAAAATGGCATAGTTTATCCAATAGATACCGTTATGATTTATCAAAAATAAACAAAAGAACCAGTAAAATTACTGGTTCTTTATATATAAATATTAGTTCATCATAGCGTATCCAGCACCAAGTAAAACTCTTATATCATATTCTCCTTTATAAAAAGGTGGAATTACTTTTGTATCGTGTAAATCAAAGAATGTATAAACAGCTTCTTGAGCAGTACGAGCAGACATTTCTATAGTAAATGTACAAACATCTGGCATTTCAGCATATTGTCCTATAAAGGCTAAGTTAGTTGAGCATTTAGGAACTACTAAAGGTCTATCAGTCTTGTTGCAAACCATAAAGTGAGAAGTTATATATGGCATTATACATGGACGACAAATTGTAGTTGGTAAATATTCATTTATTTCATCTAACCATCCTAATTGATAACAAAGTTCTTCAAATATTTCTCTACCTGTACATTCAGTCATTGGTTTTTTAATGTAATCACCAACTTTTTCAGGGTGTAGAGCGTATCCCCAGAATACTTGAGTATCTGCGTCTTGATTAATAAAATGAGGTTGTTTTGGAACAACTATGCTCATAAACCAACCTGAATCTTTAAATGTCATTAATGCACCTGTTCCAGGTTTATTACTTGAGAATTCAGTATATCTTTCCAAGAATTTCTTATCTTTTAAAGTTACTGTGAATGATTGCCACATTGCTCCAGGAATATCATTACAGAATGGAGCTGGATTTCCGAATTCAGGAGTTTTTGAAGCTAGGTTTTCCCATAAAGCCCAACATCCGTTTCCTTCTTTTGTAGGAGCAGCAGCAGGTGTATCCATTGTTCCGATAGTTGCATTTTCAGTCATAGTACCGTTTGTAACAAATACCAAGTCATTTTCTCTAACTAAAACAGAAGTTGGAATTCCGTCTTTAACCATTTTAATTTCTTTTGCTGTCATTTCTCCATTATTTTCTGTAAAGTCTATATCTTTAACAGTACAACCTAATTCAAAATTTACGCCTAATTTCTTTAGATGAGTTTCAAGTGGTAAAATTAATGAATCATATTGATTGTATGGAGTTCTATGAACACCAGCTAATGTGTGTATACGAGGCATTTCGTTTATAAATGCATGAGCATATCTTTTAAATTCAAAGGCACTGTGCCATGGTTGGAATGCAAATGTTGTAGCCCACATATACCAAAAATTAGTTTCAAAGAAATGTGGAGAGAATAGTTGGTCGATTCTAACAGGTGCTAATTTATCTTCATCAACTAACATAAGTTTAATCATTGCCATTCTATCATCATTATTAAATCCAAGCTTGTCTACATTTTTTACAATTTGATGGTTTTCATCTATTAATCTAGCAGTAGAGCAAGTTAGAGTTTCATTACTGAATTTGTATATTTCGTCTGTTACAGAAGTTTTTGGATCAGTAAGAGAAGGTACAAATCTATATAAATCTAAAATTGCAGTATAGTGTTCGTAGTTTATCATTCTACCGCCTCTTATCATATAGCCTTCTTCAGAATTACCAGCACCGTCGCAGCTACCACCATTAATATTCATTTGTTCTAGTATAGTTATATTTTTAGGATCTACTTTAGCATCACGTATTAAAAATAGTGCAGCGGATAAAGAGGCAATACCACCTCCTACAAAATAAGCTTTTGTTAAATCGTTTACTTTATATTTTTTTGACATATATAAATTCCTCCTAACTATAATTACAATTTTAAATGGCATATAAAAAATCACTGTCATTTATCTTATGTACTTATTATAAAAAGTTATTGCTATTATAAATATAGACAGTTTAGGTGATGTGTTTAATTTTTATACATTTTGGGTAAATTGTATAAAAAATATAAAGTATTTGGTGAAACAAAGCAATATTTCCACATGAATGGACAACAACCTGTAGAATTTCAAGATGACACCAGTGCAACAGGAGAAAGTGGAATTGATAAATTAAATAATGTAATTTTATCAAAATAGGACTTTTAAAGTGTATACAAAAATATTTTTCCTAGATACAATATATTTAAAATAAATAGAAAGTTTAAGGAGTTTTATACTTATGAAATATTATTTTGCCCCTTTAGAGGGAATTAGTGGATACATATATAGGAATGCTTATGAAAAGTTTTTTCCTAATAATATAGATAAATACTTTACACCTTTTATTGTTCCAAATCAAAGTAAAAGTCTTAAGACTAAAGAATTTAGAGATGTCTTGCCAGAAAATAATAATGGATTAAATATAATTCCACAGATACTTACTAATGATTCTAAAGGTTTTATTGCAACGTGTAAAAAGTTAAAGCAATTAGGATATGATGAAGTAAATTTGAATTTAGGATGTCCATCTGGTACTGTTGTTTCAAAATTCAGAGGTTCTGGATTTTTAGCAAAGAGAGAAGAATTGGATAATTTTTTAGATGAAATATTTAAAATACAAGATATGAAAATTTCAATAAAGACAAGGCTTGGAGTAGATAGTGCTGATGAATTTTATGAGATTATGAAAATTTATGATAAATATCCTATGGAGGAGTTAATTATTCACCCTAGAACTAGGCAGGATTTTTATGGAAATAAACCTAACATGGAAATGTTTAAAGATGCTTTGAAAAGTAGTAAAAATACCATTTGTTATAATGGGGATATTTTTAGTGTTAAGGATTATGAAAAATTTATAGAAGAATGTCCAAGTGTGGATAGAATAATGATTGGAAGAGGGAGCCTAGCAAATCCTGGTTTAATCAATGAAATTAAAGGAAAAGGTGTTGTGGATAAAAATATTTTGAAGGAATTCCATGATGAGGTTTGCATGGGATATAAGGAAATATTGTCTGGAGATATTAATGTTTTATTTAGAATGAAAGAATTGTGGTCATATATGATAGGCATGTTTGAAGACAGTGAAAAAGTGGCTAAAAAGATAAAAAAAGAAAGAATGTTAAATGAATACAATGTTATTATTTCAAGGCTTTTTGCAGAATATAATATAGATGAAACTGAAAATAGAGGGTTTAATAGAAATTAAAAGATTATAATTTTTTCTTATATTTTGAATAAAAGTTAAAATATATATTGACTTAGAGTTAAGTTAAGGGTTTACAATTTAAATGTAAAGAATAAAAAAATAAGTTTAATATATGAATAGGAGAAATTATGGAATATATAAAATTGGGTAATTCAGATTTAGTGGTATCAAGGATTTGTCTTGGATGTATGGGATTTGGTGATGCAACTAATGGAATGCATTCATGGACTTTAGATGAAGAAAAATCTACAGAAATTATAAAAAAGGCTCTTGAAAATGGAATTAATTTTTTTGATACAGCAATTGGATATCAAGGTGGAACGAGTGAACAGTATCTTGGACGTGCTTTAAAAAGATTAGCTAATCGTGAAGATGTTATAATTGCTACAAAATTTCCAGCTAGAACTAAAAAGGAAATTGAAGATAATATTAGTGCAAGGGAACATATTCAAAATATGTTAAATCATAGTTTAGCTAATCTTGGGACTGATTATATTGATTTATATATCTGTCATATGTGGGATTATGAAACACCAATTGAAGAAATAATGGAAGCTTTAAATGAACAAGTGGAATTAGGAAAAGTTCGCTATATAGGAATTTCTAACTGCTTTGCATGGCAATTAGAAAAGGCAAATGCTATTGCTGAAAAAAATGGATGGAGTAAGTTTATATCAGTTCAAAATCATTATAATTTAATATTTAGAGAAGAAGAACGTGAAATGATGGGATGTTGTTTAGATGGTAATATTGCAATGACACCATATAGTGCTCTTGCGTCTGGAAGATTAGTTAGGGATGTTTCAGAGTCGACTAAGAGATTAGAAGAGGATTTTTATGCTAAAGGGAAATATGACTTAACAGCAGATCAAGATAGAATAATTATAGAGCGTGTTGCAGAAATTGCAGAAAAAAGAAATATGACAAGGATTCAAATAGCTTTAGGATGGTTATTATCAAAAGTTGCCTCTCCAGTAGTTGGAGCAACTAAGTTTTCACATATAGAGGAAGCAGTAAAAGCAGTTTCTGTAAGATTAACAGAGGAAGAGATAAAGTATTTAGAGGAGCCATATATACCACATAAATTAGTGGGACTTATGGCGGAGAAACAATATGATGATATTTCAAAAAAATTAATGTTAGATAAAATTATTTCACTAGATAAATAAAAATTATGGTGATTACTTTAATAGATGTAGAAAAGAAAGGGATTGCCCCTGTAATCTTTAGATGGAATAAAGACTTTTCAGTTATATTAAAATGGTGATAAAATATCAGTAGATAAAGTAGAAAAAGATTTCATATGGAGAGGGTGGGGGTATGTATCCAATAAAATTTGAAAATTTATATTATAAAAAAATTTGGGGAGGAAGAGATTTAGAAAGTTTTAGAGAAAATCTTCCTGAAGGAGATATTGGTGAAAGTTGGGATATAGCTTGTCATGATAATGGAATGAGCATAGTTGCTAATGGAGAGTTTAAAGGCAAAACCTTTAAAGAATTAATTAGTGAATATGGTGAAAAATTCGTAGGAAAAACTTTAGCAAATAAAGAATTTCCTTTGTTAGTAAAATTAATAAACTCTAAAGACAGGTTATCAGTTCAAGTGCATCCAAATGATGAGTATGCTAAGAGAGTTGAAAATTCATTAGGAAAAACAGAAGCTTGGTATGTTATTGATGCTAAACCAAATGCTTCTTTAATAGTTGGAACTAAAAATTGTGATAGAAGCATTTTTGAGAAGGCGATAAGGGAAAATAATACAGAAAGTTATTTAAATAAGATAGATATTAAAAAGGATGATTGTTTTTTAATAAAAAGTGGGTTAGTTCATGCTATATGTGAAGGGGCAATTATTGCTGAGATACAACAAAGTAGTGATATAACATATAGAATTTACGATTATGGTAGACCTAGAGAACTTCATATTGAAAAATCATTAGATGTTATTGATTTTAATTTAAATGCTATAAATGAGAGTAAAAATAGGTTAGATAAATTTGAGGGATATGAAAAAGGAGTTTTATGTACTAGCGAATACTTTACGATAGAAAAATACATCATTAATAAAAGTGTTACGGAGAGTAGTGATATAAATAAATTCTTTATTTTTACTTGTGTTGACGGAGAGGGATATATTAAGTGCAAGGGTAAAGAAGATGTTTATATTAAAAAAGGTGATAGTATATTCATACCCGCAAGTTTAGGAGAGTACATTATAGAGGGTACATTAACAGTATTAAAAAGTTATGTATAGATATTAGAAATAGAGTATTACCTTTAAGGTAATACTCTATTTTTGATGTGAAATTTAACTTATAGTATAATAAAACAAAAAAATAAGAGAATGGAGAAATTTATGATGTTGGAAAAAAGATTTGAGGAAGAACTTGTTAAAGCTTGTGAAATAGCACAAAAAGAGTATGGATATAATGCAACAAGATTTTTAAATACAATATCAAAATTTGGTGGAGTAAAAACAGCAAAAGAAATTATAAGGAAAAATAATATTTCTGATAGTTTTGATAAACTGCAAAAGGCAGGACGCATTGACCTTACTATGGAAGCCATTATAACTAAACCAAAGTATGCAGAACTTTTTACAGATGATGAGGTAAATAGTTGTTTTGATTTACTTTGTGAATATGGATATTATAAATAATTTAAATACATGTTAATTTTGGTAGGTTTATTTTTAATCATAATTTGATATAAATAGTTTTTAAAAATATTGTGGGATACTTAAAGACGATTCTTTGTAGCTAACTTTTAAATTAGAGGAGAAAATGTTGGATAATTATATTTTGAATTATAGTAAATTACGGTGATAAACCTTGACCATTGTATTTTGAAAATTCTACAATATAGATATATAAAACATGTATTTAGAGGTGGAAATTTTGAATGAATTTTATTATTCGTATAACAAAGCTAATAAAGGAATAAGTTTAAAGCAATATATTTATACAATTGGTTCATATCACTATAATTGGCATAATGATTTGGAATTACTACTTGTTATGAATGGTAAGATAGAAGTTTGTGCAGATGGTGAGAGCAGAATTTTAGAGGAAGATGATATGATATTGATTAATTCAAATATGGGGCATGCAACGTTAGCGCAAGAGCCAGATAGCATTGCTATGGTTATTCATATAGACCCTGTATTTTTAAAGGATTATTATGAAAATGTAGAATTATTATCTTTTAATCTATATTCGACAAAAGAAACTAAAAATCAAAAGTCATTTGCTTTAATAAGGTCTTATCTTTCAGAAATGATTTTATATTTTAATAAGGAAAAGTCAGAGAATAAATTATTTTTTGACAGTGCTTTTTATTCTTTATTGCGTACTATTGTGTTCTATTTTCCGCCTACAAAAATTAAAAGTAAGTCTTTTATAAAAAATGAAAAAAATTTAAATGCTATTAATAAGATGATTAAGTATATAGATAAAAATTATAAAAAGAAAATAACACTAGAAAACTTGGCTAAAGAAAGTGGTTATAATAGTAATTATGTATCTCAATTCTTTAAAATGAATTTAGGTATTAATTTTTATGATTATTTAACAAGAATAAGGCTTAGAGAAGCAACAAGGCAGTTAAGCCAATCAAATGATAAAATATTAGAAATTGCATTAGAAAATGGGTTTCCTGATATAAAGGCTTTTAATTTAGCTTTTAGAGATAACTTTGGTAAAGCTCCTACAGAATATAAAAATCAATTAAAAAGTGAAAATATAAAAAATGATATTAACTTTAAGAAACAATTTATTTCTATTGATAATACAGAAATTAATAATAAACTTAAAAGCTATATAGCTAGTATAAATAAGGATTCTTTAGAAAGTGATAAAAAAAGTGATTTAATAGAGAGAAATGATAAATTTAATAAGACTTTTAAAAATATAGAAGAATTAACAGCTAAATTTAAAAGGTTAAGTGAGGAGTTGTCACAAACAACAAATTGTTTAGAAAAGGGTCTTAAAGATTTATAAAAGAAGATTAAAGTTTAAGATTAAAAATTAAAATAAAAAGCTAAATCTAAAGATTTTCTATTAAAAAATATTTAGATTTAAATTACATATTCTATACATAAAAAAATAAATTATATATTTTAAAAACCCTTGTTTTTTGCAGTATTTTAAAAGTAAAAGACAAGGGTTTTTTTATATTATTTTTATGTTTATTTTTAGGGATTAGAAATATTCAAAGGGAAAACTTTTCTTTGTGTATTAAATAACGGATAGTTAGGTTTTATTTAATTTGTTAAATTAATTTTAGAGGAAAGTTAAATTTTACATAAGATTTATATAAAATATAGTTTATTTGTAAGGAGGATTATGGTTATGGAAAGAAAAGAAGCATTAGATGAGTTAACTAATTTAATTGCAAACTTTACATGTATAATAGGTAAGCGTCTTCCAGATGATGTTATGGTTAAGCTTAAGGCATTAAGTGAAGAAGAAACTGAGCCAATGGCTAAAATGATTTATGAAGCTATGGTAAAAAATCAAGAAAAGGCAGAGGAATTAAATAGACCTTCTTGCCAAGATACTGGATTAATCCAAATGTTTGTCCGTGTAGGTTCAAAGTTTCCATATATTGATGATTTAAGTAAGGTTTTAAAAGATGCTGTTAGTATTGCAACTAAAAAGGCACCATTGAGACATAATACAGTAGAAACTTTTGATGAGGTTAATACAGGAACAAATGTAGGAAGTAAATCACCGTGGTTATATTGGGATATCATGCCTAATAGTGATAAATTAGAATTAGATATTTATATGGCAGGAGGTGGTTGTTCACTTCCAGGGCAAGGAAAAACATTAATGCCAAGTGAAGGATATGAAGGGATAGTTAAATTTGTATTAGATATTATGACTTCTTATGGGCTTAATGCTTGTCCTCCATTATTGGTAGGTATAGGGGTTGGCTCCACAATTGATGCGGCTGCTTATATGTCAAAACGTGCACTTATGCGTCAAGTGGGAAGTCACAATAGTAATAAAATAATTGCAAAATTAGAAGATGAATTGGTAACTGCTATTGATTCGCTTAAACTTGGACCTCAAGGATTACGCGGAAGTAAATCAGTTATGGGTGTAAATATTGAAAATTCAGCACGCCATCCATCAGTAATTTCGGTAGCTGTTAATGTAGGATGTTGGTCACATCGTAGAGGAACAATAGTTTTTAATAAAGATTTAAGTTATGAAGTAATTACACACAGGGGGGCAAAATTATGAAGAAAATTTTAAATACTCCAATTTCAGATGAAGATTTAAAAGATATTAAAGCAGGAGATGTTATTTATCTTAATGGTTATATAGTAACTTGTCGTGATGTAGCACATCGTAGATTAATTGAGTATGGAAGAGAGTTGCCTGTTAATCTTCAAGGAAGAGCTATTTTTCATGCAGGACCTATCGTTAAAAAAATAGATGATGAAGATAATAAATATGAAATGATTTCTGTGGGACCTACTACAAGTATGCGTATGGAAAAATTCGAGAAAGAATTTATTGAGAAAACTGGTGTTAAACTTATTGTAGGCAAAGGTGGTATGGGACCTAGTACAGAAGCAGGATGTCGTGAAAATAAAGCTATACATTGTGTTTTTCCAGCAGGATGTGCCGTTTTAGCAGCTACAACTGTAGAAGAAATAGAAAATGAATATTGGAAAGACTTGGGTATGCCTGAAACTTTATGGGTGTGTCGTGTGAAGGAATTTGGACCATTAATTGTTTCTATTGATGCAGAAGGAAATAATTTGTTTGAACAAAATAAAGTTTTATTTAATGAAAGAAAGGATAATGCTTTAAAGGGGCTTTATTCTAAGGTTAAGTTTATTAAATAATTAGAAAAAGTAGTACGTAATATTTTATAATATATATTTATAGATTATTAAGTAATATAAAAAATTAAAATAATAATTATCGTTTTTAATTTGAATCACATAATTATTATTATCTTTAGTTATAATAGTAATTAGATAGAACGTACAAACATTTAGCAGGAGGCAAATTATGAGCGATTTAAGATGGAAAGGATTTAAAGAAGTTAAGTTAGTTGAAAAAGAAGAAGAAGGTAAGGGTATATTTTCTTATTATTTAAAAGGAATGAATGATGAGATATTACCAGAATATACAGCAGGTCAACATATAGCCATAAGAATTAAAAGAGCAGATGGCAAATATACTCCACCTAGACAATATACTTTATCAATAAATTATAGAGCAGATTTTTATAGAATAAGTGTAAAGAGAGAAGAAAATGGATATGTTAGTAAGGTGTTGGCAGATGAAGTTCATGTAGGTGATACTGTTGAAATAACATCTCCATTAGGCAAATTTACATTAAAGGATAACGATAAAAAAATTGTATTATTATCAGGTGGTATAGGAATTACTCCTATGTTAGCTATGGCTTATGAGGCAGCTAATACATCTAAGAATGTTCAATTTATATATAGTACACAAAATCCCAAAACTCATAGTTTTAAAGAAGAAGTAGAACAATTAGCTGATGAAAATAGCAATATGAAGAGTATAGTATTTTATAGTGATATAGAAGAAGGAACACGTACAGATATTGATTATATAAAAGGGAGAATAAATAAGGAATGGATGGAAGCTAATTTAGATGTAAATAGCGAATTCTATTTTTGTGGACCAGCTGGATTTATGGAAGCTATAAAAAATATACTTTTAGAAATGGGCGTAAAAGAAGAAAATATACATTTTGAATTTTTTAAATAGTTTTTAGTATGATAAATAGATATTGGTAACATATGTTACTTAATGCGAATAAATAAAATAGTATAATTTAGTTGAAAAAGTAATTAGAATATAATCTAATTACTTTTTTCTTTTATAAGAAACTATTAACACTAGAAGTTTAAGAATATAAGTGGCTACAAGGAGTGTGCGTTATGGATAAAAATCATATGAATTGTTGTGATGGATGTAGAGGAAAATATTGTGCGAGTAAAATTCCTATGTTTGAAAATTTGGTGGAAGATGAATTAGCTGAAGTGATAGGTCAAATTGATCACAGGGTGTATAGCAAAGGGGAAACGTTATTTAGAGAAGGAAATCAAGCAAATAATATGTTTTTTGTTAATGAGGGGAAAGTTAAATTATATAAATATACAAAAGAGGGTAAGGAACAAATATTACATATATTATCTGAAGGGGAGTTTTTTGGTGAATTAAATTTATTGAGTTGTAGCATTTATCATTTTAATGCTCAGACAATAAAGGATTGTAAAATATGTGTTATTAATAATGATTCTATGAAAAAAATAATAGAAAGAAATCCTAAAATAGGAATAAAGTTTTTAGAAAGTGCTGGAGAAAGATTGACAAATGCTGAAAATTTAGCACAGAATTTAGCTACAAATGATGCAGATTCAAGAGTTGCATATTTATTAATAGATTTATTAGAAAGATATGAAGGAGGCGACGAAGGAAAAAATGAATTTACTGTATCAATGTCTAGAGAAGACATGGCAAATTGTATTGGTGTAACTAGAGAAACTATGAGTAGGAAACTTAAAAAGTTTGAAGATGAGGGGTTGATAAAAATACCTAAGGTGAAGCGAATAATAATTTTAGATGAGGAAAAATTAAGAAATTATATATAAAATTTTATTTTGTAACTTGAATCATATTTTTTAATAAAGATAGGATATATAATTAATTTATAAGTTAACTCCTAACGAACTAGGGGTAAAGTTAGTACATAAAGTAGTAATTATAATAATAAATTCATTGGAAATAATATAAGTAAACATTTATATATGATGTTTGCTAAAAATAAAAGATAAATGAGGAGAGAAAAAATGAAAGTAATTTATTGGAGTCAAACAGGAAATACACAAAAGATGGCTGAATTAATAGCTAAAGGAATTGAAGAAGGTGGAAAAAAAGCAGAATTAGTTGAATTAGGTAATATTTCAGTTAATGATTTAAATGATGAAAAAGTAATTATATTAGGTAGTCCAGCTTCAGGGACAGAAGAATTAGAAGAAACTCAAGTTGAGCCTTTTGTACAATCTTTAGAAGGAAAAATACAAGGTAAAAAAGTAGCTTTATTTGGCTCATGGGGATGGGGCGAAGGAGAATACTTAACTAATTTGGAAGAAAGAATTAAATCATATGGTGGAGAAATAGTAGGCGAAAGTTTATCAGTTATGGAATCACCAGAAGGTGAAGACGAAGCTAAGTGCGTTGAGTTTGGAAAATTAATAGCACAACAATAATATATAATTTAATGTAATTATATTTTAATTCTGACTAAAAATTCATAGATTAAGTAGGTTTGCTAATGCTTACCTACTATTTTTATATAAAATTATAAATCATTTTACAAGTTTTGAGTTGAATCACATAAATTATAAGAAATATTACATATAATTTACTTATAGATTAACTTAGAAGATATCAATTAGTTTAGGAGGAAATAGTGATGAACGGAGAAAATATTTATTCTGTAGGAGTTATAGATGATAGAAAAGTGCCATTTCACAGATTAATATTAGAAGATGGAACTACATATAATAGTTATTTATTAAAAACAGAAAAGCCAACAATAATAGATGCGGTAGATTTTATATATTCAAAACAATATTTAGAAAATTTAAAAAAGCTTATTGATTTAAAAGAAATACAATATATAGTTATAAATCATACAGAACCAGACCATTCAGGGGCTTTAGGTTCATTAGCTAAGCAAGCTTCTAATGCAACAATAGTTTGCAGTGAAAAAGCTGTTTATCATTTAAAAGAATTATATAGATTACAAGATAGAAATTTTTTAGTTGTAAAGGATAGAGACACTCTTGATATTGGTGGAAAAACGTTATTATTTAGAATTACACCGTTTCTTCATACAGAAGAAACAATGATTACTTATTGCATAGAAGATAAAACATTATTCCCATGCGATATATTTAGCACACATTTAACAGCGAAAGAATATTTTGTAAGCAAAGCAGAAAAAGACATAACAGAAGCATTTACAGTATATTATGACCTTATAATGTCACCACATAGAAAATATGTAAGACCTATGATGTCTATGATAAAAGAATTAGATATAGATATGATAGCGCCATCTCATGGTTATATTTTAGATGAAGATATTGATAAATATATTTCTATATATGATGAAAAGAGTAAACAAACTCAAAAAGGAAAAAAGGCTACAATAGTTTATACAACAATGAGAAATTCAACAAAGAAAATTGCTGAAAAATTTAAAGAACTATTTGAGGCTGAAGAAGTTGAAGTTGCTATATTTAACGCGGATAAAACTGATGAAAATGAAATATTGGATTCTATTAAAGCATCAGATGCGGTTTTATTTGGAACATCAACAAAATATGGTGATTTAATAGGTTCTATTGAAAATGTATTAAAAAAATTAAAGGATATGAACTTAGAAGGTAAAGTTTTAGGTGCATTTGGTTCATTTGGATGGAGTGGAGAGCCTATTGAAATAATTCAAGACTATTTAAATGAAACTAATGGTAATGTTTTAAATACATCTTCAATAATAAAATCAACAGGAATGATAGATGTTAATTTCCCAGTAAGAGTTAGATTTTCATTAAATGAAGAATCAGAACAAGATGTAACAAGGGCAGCAGATTATATAATTTCAATATTATAGAACATTTTCTCCTTTTTATATAAATAATAAAACAAAATATGGACAAGCCTAAAAAAACATAACTAATATTTAGTTATGTTTTTTTTGTTATTGACTTAGAGTTAACTCTAAGGAGTAGGATATATATATAGTTAAAAATTAATAATATTTTGAAAGAGGGTTTGAAACATGAAAGTATTACTAGTAAATGGAAGTCCTCATAAAGAGGGATGCACATATACTGCATTAACAGAGGTAGAAAAATCATTAAACAAAGAAGGAATTGAAACAGATATATTTTGGATAGGCAATAAGCCAATATCAGGATGTATTGCTTGTAAGGCATGTGTGAAATTAAAAAAATGTGTATTTAATAATGATAAAGTAAATGAATTTATTGAGATTGCTAAAGATTATGATGGTTTTATATTTGGAACTCCTGTACATTGGGCAGCAGCTAGTGGTGCTATTACATCTTTTTTAGATAGAGTGTTTTATGCTGATCTTTGTGGAGGGAGAAAATCATTTTATTTAAAACCAGCAGCAACAGTAATATCAGCAAGAAGAGCTGGAACAACTGCAACATTTGATCAAATAAATAAGTATTTTGGATTATTACAAATGCCAATTGTTACATCACAATATTGGAATATGGTTCATGGAGCAAAACCAGAAGAAGTAAAACAAGATTTAGAAGGTATGCAGATAATGAGGACGTTAGGAAAAAATATGGCATTTTTCTTGAAGTGTAAAGAGGCAGGAATAAAAGCAGGGGTTAAATTACCAGAGGTAGAGCCAACAGTATTTACTAATTTCATAAGATAACAAAAGGTTTTTTATTAAATAAAATCAAAATAATGTAAAAAAAGTATTGTGTTAGAGTTAACTCTAAATGTTAAAAGATATAAAGAGTATAATAAAATAATTAAAAAGAGAGATGGTAAAAATGAAAAAAGTATTAGTGTTATCTTCAAGTCCAAGAAGAGGTGGAAATTCAGATATTTTGTGTGATGAATTTATTTTAGGGGCTAAAGAATCGGGAAAGGAAGTTGAAAAAATTTTTTTAAAAGATAAAAAAATAAATTACTGTGTTGCATGTGAATATTGTACTAAAAATAATGGTATTTGCGTTCAAAAGGATGATATGGCTGAGATTTTAGATAAAATGGTAGAGGCTGATGTTATTGTTATGGCAACTCCAGTTTACTTTTATACAATGAACGGACAACTTAAAACATTAATTGATAGAACTGTTGCAAGATATACAGAAATTAAAAATAAAGAATTTTATTTTATTGCGACAGCAGCAGATAACAGAAAAGAAACATTAGAAAGAACAATAGAAGGTTTTAGAGGTTTCATAGATTGTTTAGATGGAGCGGTAGAAAAAGACATTATTTATGGAATTGGAGCTTGGAAAGTAGGAGAAATTAAAAATACTAAGGCTATGAAAGAAGCTTATGAAATGGGTAAAAGTTTATAAATAAAATAGATTATAGAGCTAAAAAATAATAGGGTGATTTGGAGGAACTATTTATGGAAGCAAAAAAACTAGGGTTTGGACTTATGCGTTTACCACTATTAGATAAAAAAGATTCAGCAAGTGTCGATATAGAACAAGTAAAAAAAATGGTGGATACTTTTATAAATAAGGGGTTTACTTATTTTGATACAGCATATATGTATCACTTGGGTAAAAGTGAAAATATTGCGAAAGAAGTATTAGTAAATCGCCATAAAAGAGATACTTTTACATTAGCTAGTAAACTTCCAACAATGTTTTTAAAGAAGCAAGAAGATCAAGAAAGAATATTTAGTGAACAGTTAGAAAAGTGTGGAGTAGATTATTTTGATTACTATTTATTACATGCTTTAGGTGCAGAAAATTATAAAATAGCTCAAAAATTTAATAGTTTTGCTTTTATTCAAGATAAAAAGAATGAGGGAAAAGTTAAGAAAATTGGTTTTTCTTATCATGATGATGCTAAACTTTTAGATGAAATATTAACAGCTCATCCAGAAGTTGATTTTGTTCAGTTACAAATTAATTATTTAGATTGGAATAGTGAGAGTATACAATCAAGAAAATGTTATGAAGTAGCTAGAAAGCACAATAAGGCAGTAGTAGTTATGGAACCTGTCAAAGGAGGTACTCTTGCAAAGGTACCAGAAAAAGCAGAAAAATTATTTAAGGAATATGATTCTAATATGTCAATTCCATCATGGGCTATTCGTTATGTTGCAAGTCATGAAGGTGTAATGATGGTTTTAAGTGGAATGTCTAACATGGAACAATTATTAGATAACACAGGTTATATGGAAAACTTTAAACCATTAGTAAAGGAAGAATATGATATTATTGAAAAAGTTGTTGGAATTATCAATGAATCAATTGCTATTCCATGTACTGCATGTGAATATTGTGTAGAAGGGTGTCCTAAAAACATAGCAATTCCTAAGTATTTTGCTATATATAATGCAGATAAGCAAGTTGGAGGAAATGGTTCAGTATTGCAAAAAATGTATTATAATAATTATACAAAAACTAATGGGAAAGCATCAGACTGCATAGAATGTAAAAAGTGTGAAAAAATTTGTCCACAACATATTGAAATCACGAAATGCTTAAAGAAAGTTGCTAGTACCTTTGAGGGATAAATTATAAGGAGATAAACAATATGACAATTGCAGAAGTAAGTAAAAAATATGGACTTACCGCAGATACACTTCGTTATTATGAGCGTGTTGGATTAATTCCTAAAGTAAATCGTAATAAAAATGGAATTAGAAATTACACAGAGCAAGATTGTAGAAACGTTGAATTTATTAAATGTATGAGAAGAGCAGGGCTTCCTATTGAAGTATTAATTGAATATGTTACATTACTTGAGCAGGGTGATGAAACTGTTGAAGCTAGGAGAGATATATTAATAGAGCAACGTAAAGAATTAGTAAAGAAAATGAAAGAAATAAAAACAACAATAGACAGATTAGATTATAAAATAGATAGATACGAAAGTCTTGTGAAGAAGGAAAGCGAGTTAAAACAGTATTAGTTATATATAAATAATAAAATATCTATATTATTTTAAAAGCATAGAGTGGATAAACAATCAAAACAGCATCTCCTAATTTAGGTGCTGTTTTGTTGTTTATAAGTAAAATTTAGATTATTTTTATGAATAAGTTATTATTTAATGTATGATGCACTTACATAGCCGTAGGAATTATAGTATTTGATTTTATACCAACCATTTTCTTTTGATATTATTTCAGCTATGTCTCCTCTTTTTAAGGTTCCAATTATTTCGCTTGAAGTAGATGAACTATTTCTAACGTTAAGTTTAGAGGCTGTAACTTTTCCAGTTTTAATTACAGGAAGAGAATTTGAATTTATTATAGATATATAATTTCCATTAACATAAGCATATTTATCTCCAAATTTTATCATATACCATCCATTACTTTCTCTGTAAACCACATCTACCTTAGTGCCTCTAGCTAAATATCCAACTATACTTGAAGTAGAAGATGAATCACTTCTAACATTTAAAACAGAAGCTGTAACTAGACCTGTATCACAATTAGATGAAGTTGATGATAGTAATGTTTTATTTTCAACAGTTTTAAGATTTTGATTTGAATAGGACATTCCTTGTAACATTAAACATGCCACAATTGAAAATAGCAAAAATAATATTTTTCTTTTCTTTTTTACCATTTAAATCCTCCTTAATATATAGTAGTAAAAAATAATTATATTAAAATATATTCTTATACCAATAATACTTTCCAAAAAATTACTATATAAACAAAGAAGAAAAAATATTTTATGTATAGATTATAATAATATTTAGAGTATATTTTGTTGGGGAGATATTTTGACAAGATTATTATGTTTTAAAACAAAAATAAAATTTTAGTGTAGGATAAATGAATTTTGAGAAGAATAGAAGAAAGGTTAATTTAATATGAATCCATATAAAACACAAACTGTTGTTAAACAAAATGTCTTGAATATGACAAAGATAAAAATAAAAGAAGCTTTTTTAGAGTTATATAAAATTAAGAGTTTTCAAAGGATAATAGTAAAGGGTATTTGTCAAAAAGCGTATGTAGCAAGAACAACTTTTTATCATTATTATAAAAATATTGTGGAAGTTATTGAGGAAATTGAAGATGAAGTTATAAATAAATTAATTCTTATAAATGATGATATTTTAAATGCAGATATAAAAGATTTAAAATCAATGGAGTTTTTTGAAAAGACTATAAATTATATTGATAAAAATTTTAATTTATTTTATTTGTTTCTTGTAAAGCAGCCTAATATTAGATTTATAGATAAATGGAAGAAGGGAATCAAATATCATTTTTATCATAAATGTTCAAAGGAAAATTGTAATATAAATATTGAACTTGTTATAGAGATGATAGCGTCTGCTGCAATTAGTGGCTATACATATTGGATTTCAAATAAAGATAAGGTAAAGAGAGACAGTTCAAATGAAATTATTTGTATGTTTTTAACAGCTATACAAAATAAGTAGTTTAAATTTAGTACATTTTTTGAAAATGTGTAGTGTTAACGGAGAATTTCTAGTGATATTATTTTTTTATAAGTTTAATGTAAACCCAAGAGGTTTTCATGCTTGTTTAAATAAAATAGCATGGTTAATAAATTTAGAGAAAGGAGTTTCTAAAACTTATATTATGTATTTTTTAGAACAAAGATAAGATTATGGATAAGATTAAAATTCATGTTTTACATTGTGGTGAAGTTCAAGTTGATAAAGCACTTCCTTTTTATGAGGAAACTCTAAATCCAGTTGCTTATACTGGGCTTTTTAGATCAAACAAAAATCAAATAAAACTCCCTGTTTCAGCATATTTAATAGAACATCCTAAGGGAAAAATATTAATTGATACAGGCTGGCACACAGATATAAGAAATAATCAACAGCAATATTTAGGCAAGTTTCACTATATGATAAATAAAGGTTTTTTACCTAAAAATGAAGCTATTGATGAACAACTTTTATTAATGGGGATAAAACCTAAGGATATTGATTATGTTGTTTTAACGCATCTTCATAGTGATCATGTTAGTGGATTAAAGTTAGTTAAAGAAGCTAAAAATATCCTTGTAAGCAAAGAAGAGTTAGAAGATGCTAGAAAAGATAAGCTTAGATATATACACCATATGTGGGAGGGAATTAATTTTCAAACTTTTGAGATGGTAAAGTCTAAATATGGTCCTAATAATTTATCTTTTGATTTATTTGGAGATGAATCTGTGGTTTTTGTAAGCGTACCAGGACATACAAAAGGATTGATTGCAACTCTTATTCAAAATAGTGGTAAATTTGTGCTATTAACAAGTGATTGTGGTTATGCAAAAAAATCTTGGGAAAAAATGATATTTCCAGGCGTATCAATAAATAAAAAGCAATTAATAAAATCCTTGGAATGGGAAAGGGAAATGTCTGAAAGATCTAATTGTGTAGAAATAATTGCAAATCATGATAGAAATGTTAAACCTCATACTATTATTTTGTAGAGTATAAATTAATTTAGATAAATGTAAAAGAAGCTATTTAATTTCTTAAGCATTATCTAAATTAATTTGAATCCAAAAAATTTATTTTATTGAGTCGAATAATTTTAAAATTACTTGACTAGTGATCTTGGCCATATAATCTGGTGAATCTTTTTTGTTTGAATTAATCCAAGTTTGAGCAAGTCCAATATAACCATAAAAGGCAGCAGAATAAAGATAATCATAGTTATTTTTATTAACATTAGGATATAATTTATTCCAAACATTAACGCAATGTTCCTTCATTAAATCTTTCATTTTATTTATAAAAATAAAATCAGAATTTAATTCTGTTCCTATTAAAATTGATAATATTTCAGAATTTTTGTCTACAAATTCAAAAGTATCTTTCATAAGCAAAAGAGGCTGATCTACGTCATTTTTTATATCATTATGTAAAGATATAACTTGTGTAAACTCCTCTAATAAATCTTGCTTTACATTGTCTAGCATGTCAAATATATCTCTATAATGGAGATAGAAAGTTTTTCTATTTATATCAGCTAATTCAGCAAGTTCTTTTACTGTGATTTGATTAATATCTTTATTTTTCATGAGTGTTATAAGAGCTTCTTTTAATTTACTTTGTGTTCTTCTTGCACGCCTATCCATAAATATACTTCCTTTCAATTTTTAATAATTTTATAAAAAATTTACTTATAATACTCATATTATATCAAGAATGAGTATTATGCCACTATTTTAAAATCATTGGTTATTGAAAACCCATTTATTAGGAAATATACTTTTAAACATGAATATTTAAATAGGGGTGAAATAACATGGAAAACATATTTAGAAAGATAGTTGGTCATAAGAAAACAATTATAGTTACTTTTCTTATAGCGGTAATAATATGTTTTATTTCAGGAAATTTTGTTTCTGTAAATTATGATATGAATGACTATCTTCCTGAAGATACAAAATCCACAGTTTCCATTAACGTTATGGAGGAAGAGTTTGGGGGAGATGTAGCAAATGCACGGGTTATGGTGTCTAATCTTACGATTCCAGAGGCTTTAGAAATTAAAGAAAAATTGCTTAAAATAGATGGAGTAAGTGATGTTACATGGCTTGATGACGTTGCAAATATTAAAGAGCCATTAGAAACTTTAGATAATGAAATTATAGAAGGGTATTATAAGGATAATGCAGCTTTATTTACTTTAACTGTTGATGAGGAAAAAAGAGAAGAAGCTGTTAATTCAATTAGAGAATTAATTGGAGACGATAATGCAATGGCTGGTTCAATAATTAATACTGTGGTTGCAGCTGATGCAACTACTAAGGAAGTTAGCCAAATTATATTGTTTATAATTCCTATTTGTTTAATTATTTTAGCAATAACAACAACATCTTGGTTTGAACCAATACTATTTATGATAACAATAGGTATAGCTATTGTGCTAAATAAAGGAAGTAATTTTTTGTTTGGCGAGATATCTTTTGTAACTAATGCTGCAGGAAATGTTCTTCAATTAGCTGTATCAATGGATTATGCGATATTTTTACTACATAGGTTTGCTGATTTTAGAAAAGAAGGTTTAGATGCAGAAGAAGCAATGGTACAAGCTTCTGTAAACTCTGTTGGCTCTATTTTTTCAAGTGGTATAACAACAGTTATAGGCTTTGCAGCTCTTATATTAATGAGATTTAAAATAGGTCCTGATATGGGAATTGTCATGGCAAAAGCAATAGCTTTAAGTTTAATAACTGTTTTAGTTTTATTACCTGTTTTAACTTTATATTGTTACAAGATTATAGATAAAACAAAACATAGAGCATTTTTACCTAAATTTGATAAGTTTTCGAAATTTATTTCTAAGGTTATGATTCCAGTATCTTTAGTTTTTATTTTTATAATAGCACCAGCTTATTTAGCACAAAAAAACAATAGTTTTTATTATGGTTCTTCTAAAATATTTAATGAAAGTACTCAGTTAGGTAGAGATACTGCATTAATTGAAGATACATTTGGAAAATCAAATATGGCAGTTCTTATGGTACCAAAGGGTGATTTTGCCACAGAAACTAAGCTTAGCAATGAACTTAAAAGTATACCACAGATAAGTTCTATTATTTCCTATGTGGATAAGGCTGGGGCTGAAATTCCAATGGAATATTTAGATAAAGAAACATTAAGCAAGTTAATTTCTGAAAATTATAGCCGTATGGTTATTAATATAAAAGCTGATTTTGAGGGAGATGAGACTTTTTCAATTATAGAAAATATAAGAAGCATTGCTCAAAAGTATTATGGAGATTCTTATTTATTAGCAGGTGAAAGTGTTAGTACCTATGATTTAATGGATACTGTTACAGCAGATAATATTAGGGTTAACTTAATTGCGGTTGGTTCTATTTTTATAGTTTTATTAATTGCATTTAAATCATTATTAATGCCTGTAATTTTAGTTTTAGCTATTGAAACTGCTATTTGGATTAACTTAGGAATCCCTTATTTTGTAGGGAATAGTCTTTATTATATAGCTTATTTGATTATAAGTTCTATACAGTTAGGTGCAACTGTAGACTATGCAATACTTTTATCAAATTCATATGTTGAAAATAGAAAATTATATAACAAGAAAGAAGCATTATTAAAAACAATATCTTCAGTATCGTTATCAATACTTACATCAGCTACAATATTAGCTTTATCAGGAGTATTGTTAGGCGTGATATCAACTCATGGAATCATAAGTCAGTTAGGAGATTTAATATCAAAAGGAACCGTTCTTTCAACGGTAATAGTTTTATTTGTAATTCCAGGGCTTTTATATTTGTTAGATAAGCCTATACAAAAAACAATGTATAAATGTAATTTTAAAAATGAAGAAAAATATGTAAGAGAATATAAAAAAGTTGTATAGTTAATGGGGGAATTTTAAATGAAGAAAAATAAGATTATATCATTAGTTTTAGCTACTGTGATTATGGGAGGTGTAGCAACTCCTATAAGTGCATTTGCACAAGAAATTGTTACTTCAGATAATTTAGAAGATTCAAGTCGTGAAAATACAGATAAAGAAGAAGTTGTATATGTTAACTTGAATAATAATGGTTTGGTAGATAAGGTTTATGCTGTTAATATATTTAATAGTAAAAATATAGTGGATTATGGTGATTATAGCGAAGTTAGAAATATGAATACTAATGATGTTTTAAATTATAGTAATGGGAAAATAGTTACTACTAATTCGTCTGATAAACTTTATTATGAGGGAGTATTAGAAAATGCACAAATTCCTTGGAATATAGATATTAATTACTATTTAAATGGTGAAAAAATTAGTGCTGATAAACTAGCTGGAAGTGCTGGGAGTTTGGAAATAAAAATATCTATAAGTAGTAATGAAAAATGTAATAGTGTATTTTTTGAAAATTATGCATTACAGGGAACGGGATTATTAGATACAGAAAAGTGTACGAATATAGAATCTGATGAAGCTACAATAGCAAATGTAGGAAGCCAAAAGCAACTATCATATATGATATTACCTAACAAGGGAAAGGAAATTACAATAAAGGCTGATGTTAAAGATTTTGAAATGCCTTCTATAAGCTTAAATGGGGTTAGATTTAATCTTGATGTTGATGTTAATACTGATGAATTAACAGATAAGGTAAAAGAGTTAACAGATGCCATAGATGAAATAAATTCAGGAGCTACAACTTTAAAAGATGGAACATCTACACTAAATGGTGGAACAAATGATCTTTTGTCTGGTGTTGATAGTTTGAACTCAGGAGTTGATTCTTTAAATAGTGGAATTTTAAAGGTTAAAGAAGGGCTTGAGACTTTAAATAGCAAATCTTCAAATTTAACTGATGGTTCAAAAAAGATTTTAGATGCTTTAAATGAAATAAATCTAGCTTTAGAAAATGTTAATGTATCATCAGAGAGTATAGCACAATTAGTTTCAGCATCATCTGATATAAAAAAGGGAATTGATAATTTAGTTAAGGGTGCTTTATCATTAAATTCTAACATAGGGTATTCTGCTTATAAGGGAATTATGAGTTCAAATGGGTTAAATATAGATTCTTTACAAGGAAGCAATACAAGTGAGGTTAATGATATAAAGAGTCAAATTCAAAGTCTTACAGATGCTAAAAATGCTTTAATGGCAGAAGGTGCATTAGATGGTGATAGCAAAGTTTTAGCAATTGAAAATGCTATTAGCGAGTTAACAGAAATAATAGGATTGCTTCAAAAAAATTCTGCTGCTATTGGTGGAGTTGAAACTTATTTAAATAATGTTTCAACAGGAACACAAGAATTATTAACAGGTTCAAATACATTGCAAGAAAAATATGGTCAGTTTGATGAAGCAATTGTAAATCTTTCACAAAAATTAAGTGGCTTAGGTGAAAATATGGCTACTTTAGCTAATGCAATAAGTCAATTAACAGCTCAGTATAAAACTTTTGATACAGGAGTTAATGACTATACAAAAGGAGTATCTGCTTTACTTGAAGGATATTCAAAAATAGTAAATGGTTCTACTGAGTTAAAAAATGGAACAAAAACATTAAAGGATGGAGCAAATAGTTTAAATTCTGGGGCATCAAGCCTTTATGAAGGAACAACAAAGTTATCAGATGGAACAGGTGAACTTAACGATAAAACTTCTAATTTAGATGGAGAGATTAATGATGAAGTTGATAGTATGGTAAATGAATTAACTGGGAATTTAGAAGAGGTTGTTTCTTTTGTTTCTGAAAAAAATACTAATGTTGAATCAGTACAATTTGTAATAAAAACACCTGCTATCGAAAAGGAAAAAGTTGAAAGTGTTGAGGAGAAAACTGAAAATTTAAGTATTTGGCAAAGGTTTATAAATCTATTTACAAAAAAATAAATGTGAATGTGAAGCCCCTAATTTTATCTCTTAAAATTAGGGCTTTTTTATAATATAAAATTATATAAGATAGAATCAAAAGAAGTATATAGATTTGTGGTAAGATATTATATGTGTATTTATATTAAATTTTAACAATAAATTATTTTAACAATAAATTATTATGATAATGCAAAAGGAAGTATGATATGGATATAAATGTTAAAAAGAAATACCCTAAATATCTTAAAGAGTTTAAATGTATTGGTGGTAAATGTACTGATAGTTGCTGTATTGGCTGGGATATAGATATAGATAAAACGACTTTTAGACAATATTATAAGGTTAAAGATGTAGAAATGAAAAAAATGTTTCAAAAAAATCTTTATAATAATGAGTATTGTACAAGTGATAATATAGATTATGGAAGAGTAAAATTAAAGGGTGAGAAAAGATGTCCTTTTTTAGATGATGAAAAATATTGCATTATTTATTCAAGACTTGGAGAAGAATATCTTTCTAATGTATGTACTTGCTTTCCTAGAATTTTAAATAAAATAGATGGATTTTACGAGATGTCGCTTGATATATCTTGTCCTGAAGCTGCAAGAATTCTTTTGTCTAAGAAAGAGGGAATTGAATTTACAAAAAGTAATGAAACTTTAGGAAAACATATAATTTCAAGTGAAATAAATACTAAATCTAAAGAATTTGATGGTTCACTTATAAAATATTTCACAGAAATTAGAGATTTAAGTATCAAAATAATACAAAATAGAAATTTAAGTTTAGATAAAAGACTTTATATCTTAGGTGAGTTTTTAAATGAAGTAGAAGATGAATTTGAATGTAATTACAGCAATTTATCAAATTTTATCAATAAATATGATATAAATTTAGTTAAAAATATTTATGAAAAAAATGAAATTAGATATACACTTCAAGCTGCTTTTTTTAAAACTGTTTTTAAATTAGCTAATGTATTTGAAAAAACAGATAGTGATGTGTTTAAAAAGTATACTAAAGAAGTTATGGAGATTTTTAAATTAGATGAAGAAAATATAGTAAGCAACTCAGAACTTTATATAGGAGCTTTTGAAACATATAATAATAAATTTATGGAAGAGTATAGCTATATATTTGAAAATTATTTGGTTAATTTTATATATAATAATATATTTCCCTTTTCAGAAAGTCAGTCGGTATTTGATGGATATATTTTGCTTTTAATAAGGTATGCATACATTAAGTTTTATTTAGTTGGATTATATTTAAATAGTGAAAAAGAGAGTGAAGAAAATATTATAAACTTCATACAAATTTTTTCGAAAAGTATAGAACATCATAAAACACTTTTAGTTGATTTGTTAAACTATATAAAGAGAAATGATTATAATAACATAGAATTCGCTAAAATGTTTTTACCTGAAATAACTTTTTAGATAAAAAGAACTGTATCAAAAATATTGATACAGTTCTTTTTTTAAGATGTAATAGTATTTAAATTATAATCATTTAAGTTTAAATTGTAAACTTTAATATATTTTATACTCATAGTTTGTGGGAAAGCATTATTATCAATAGTTCCTCCATAAGTACCGCCAATTGCAATATTTAGTATTAATTTAAACGGTTGGTTATAAGGCCATGTTTTCCAAGAGTCTGAACCTGTATTATAAATATTTCTATCATAAGTAAGATAAACATGCCCATCTATAGACAATTCTATTTTATTTGGTGTCCATAAAACTCCATAAACATGATATTTAGAATATAAGTCACTAACCTTTATACTAGCTGTTTTTTGATCACCTGTCTTAAAGTTGTATGCATTCATTTGTAATGAGCCATGAACATAATTAGGTGTTTTTTGTGTAGCTTCCATAATATCTATTTCACCACTATCTGGCCAGTTACCATAAGTATTATTTTCAGGCAACATCCATATAGCAGGCCATGTACCTTTTCCTTTAGGAAGTTTAGCGCAAACTTCAATTTTTCCATAAAGATAGCTATTTTTACTAACTAGCCTAGCGGATGTATAGTTATATCCATTAAGGTTTTGTTTTAAAGCAGTTATATTTAGTGTACCATTTACTATATTGCTATTTTCAATGTTATCTGTATAATATTCTTCCTCTTTATTTCCCCAAGCATCATTGTTTCCGATATCATAATTCCATTGGTTAGAAACAGAGGATGCTGAGTTAAATTCTTCGTCATAAACTAATCTACCACAGTTTACATCATAAGTAGGGGCATTTCCAAGAGTTATAAAGTGCTCTCCTAATGAGTTTACTTTAAATGTTAAAGTATTATTGTAAACTTTTGCTTCACCAAGACATTCAAATGTTTTAGTAGTTGTGTTATATGAATATATGTTTATAATTTTACCATCAAGATCATTATTAGAAGATAAATTCATATTAATTGTTATATATTCACCATTTTTATAAGTATTAGTTTTATCATTTAAATTAAAACCATATATAAAAGATGTATAGTCTTGCTTTTTTAAATCTGAGTAAATAGGCACCATAGAACCATTTCCAAGAGTAGTAACAGAAATATTTTGTGATGCTTGTGTATTTTTTATGTAACTATTATATTTGTTTAGGGTAAAATTATAACTTAGACTAAAATAAACAGCTATAATAAGAACTAAAATCAAAATACATATACATACCTTTTCCCAGTGCTTTCTTAAAATTCTCAGATATTTAAGCAGATATGAATTTTCAGATATTTTAATTTTGTTTAAGTAACGCTGCTTTATAACTTTTAAGTAATTAAAAAAATTTGTAAATTTAAATGTTTTTAGTTTCTTTAAATAATGTTTTAATTTAAGCATGTATATTCATCCCTTGTATTTATATTTATTAATAAAATAACGTACTATACATATTTTATCATTATTTAGATAAATATAGAATGTTCAATATCACAATAAATCACGCTAAATAGCAAGTAATTTTTAGAAATAAAGATTTTTTATTGGTTTATAGGACATTTTATGTAAAAATATAATAAAAGTAAGGATATTATAAAAATTAATTATAATATTAAAAAGTTATATATTGCTAATTTATATGTTTGTATTTTAAAATAGTTGTAAGATAGTAAAATTAAATAAATATTTTTAAATAAGGAGGGTGTATTTTATGAAGATAGCTTTAATTGCTCATGATAAGAAAAAAGATGAATTAGTGGAATTTTCAAAGAAATATAAAAACGTTTTATCAAATATGGAGTTGGTTGCAACAGGAACAACTGGAACAAGAATTATAGAAGCTACAGGTTTAGATATTTTTAGGTATAAAAGTGGCCCATTAGGTGGAGATCAGCAAATAGGTGCTTTAATACCAGTACATCAAATTGACATGATTATATTCTTTAGGGACCCTCTTACAGCACAACCGCATGAACCTGATATAAGTGCACTTTTAAGGCTTTGTGATGTGTATAAAATACCATTGGCTACTAATGAGGCAACAGCAGTAATGCTTATGAAGGGGATAGAATTTCAAGAGGAAAAATAGATAAATATAGTTTATATTGATTGTATAGAGGGGCTTATTTAGTTTTTATTATGAGTTAAATAAAGAATAAATATCCACTATTTATTTGTAGATATTTATTTCAAATTATGTTAAAATTTTCTCTTTTTTGAATACGATAGAATTATAACAGTAGATATAATGCATATAGTACCTATCCATTGTAGTGGAGTAAAGGAAACATTTAGCCAAATGATAGATAAAAATGCAGCAGATAGAGGTTCTAAAGACCCAAGTATACTAGCTTCTGTTGGTTGGATATATTTAAGACTTTCTAAGTAACAATAAAATGCTATTAATGTACCAAATATAATTACAAATGCAATTGCAATTATAGAATCTAATGATATTTCACCAGAGAAATTCAATGGATTATGAATAAAGCTAAAAGAAATTCCTCCTAAAAGCATACCTAAACCAACTACGGTGGTTGAATCATATTTCTTTAAAAGAGAAATAGGCTGAAGTGTATAAAGTGCAGAAGCAAAAGCTGATGCAATTCCCCAAAAAAGTGCTAATTTAGAAATAGATAAATTATTCATATCTCCTTTTGTTATTATGAAAAATGTACCTATCATTGCAAGAATTATAGCTAATAATTGTTGAAAATGAGGAAATTTTTTAGATTTTATAACTAAATAACAAGTAATTATTACAGGCGATAAATATTGAAGTATTGTAGCTGTTGCTGCATTTCCATAATTAATAGAAGCAAAATAGGTATATTGAACGCCTAGCATACCTAATATACTAAAAATTATAAGGCTAAATACATCTTTTTTATTTGTCCATATTTTAATAATATTTTTATTACCTTTTATGAAGGAGTATAGCGTTAAAATAATACCAGAAGCAAGCATACGTGTAACAACAAGCCATTGGGCAGTAAATCCCTTTTTTTGAAAAAGATATTGTGCGACAGTCCCAGAAATTCCCCAAAGCGTAGCACCTATTATAACAAGAAACATTCCTTTTAATCGTGTCTTATTGTTCATAATTTTTCTCCTATCTGCTTTTATAATTATAAATATATAGATATGTTGAATTAAATCTGTAATAATTTTATTATTATTTTCAATGAGCAACAATTAATATATTGATAAAAAATAAAACTATATTAGCGAGATGATTAGATGCAAGTGTTAAAAATAAATGTAGATAGTAATATGAGAGAAACAACTAAACATGGTTCTTATGATTTACCAATAGCAGTATATACAGATAACTTTAATTTATTTGAAGATGGTCATATAAGATGGCATTGGCATAAGGAAGTACAATTTTCTTATTGTATTTCTGATAAAATACGTTTTTTTATTGAAGGAAAAGAAATAGTTTTAGAAGCTGGTGAAGGGATTTTTGTCAACTCTAATGTATTACATAAAATTACACCTTGTAGTAACAATTGTATGATGTTTTCAATAGTTTTTGATAAAGTATTAATAGGTGGGACACCTAAATCTGTTATCGAAAGAAAATATGTAGAGCCATTAATACAGAGTAATAATTTAAAATTTATTTTGTTAAAAAATCGAATAAAATGGCAATATAATTTATTATCTAATTTAAAAGAAATATTTAACTTATCTAACACAAAGCCATATGGATATGAATTAGAAATGAGAAATTATTTGAATTTTATTTGGTTAGTTTTAGTAAGAGAATTAAAGGATAATATTAAATATAATGAAGTTATGAATTCTTATGATGAAAAAAGAGTAAGAAAGGCAATGGAATATATACACAAACATTATGCCGAAAATATTAGTTTAGAAAATATAGCTGATGAAATATATATTAGTAAAAGTGAATGTTGTAGAAGTTTTAAAAGAATTTTAAACATGACTCCATTTGAATATTTAATGGAATATAGGATTTTAAAAGCAAGCGAAGAACTTGCTAAAAATGATGAAAGCATATCTAACATAGCTATTAGTAATGGATTTAATGGTACAAGCTATTTTGGAAAGGTATTTAAAAAATATATAGGAAGTACACCATCGGAGTATAGAAAATCTTTAACAAGACAAAGGAGTGATTAAATTTGTCAAATTCCTTAACAACTGAGAGGGCATTAGCTAATTCTTTAAAAGATTTAATGGTTACTCGTTCAATAAACAAAATTACTGTGAAAGAGGTTACTGATAAATGTGGGATAACAAGGAGAACTTTTTATAATCATTTTAATGACATATATGAACTTTTAGGTTGGCTTTATGAACATGAGATTATTGAAGATATAGAGCAACATTGCAATTTGAAAGAGTGGAAAATTGCAGCTAGCATGATTTTAAATTATACAATAGAGAATAAAGAAATATGTTTAAATACATTTAACTCTTTAGGAAGAGACTTTTTAGAAAAATTTATATATAATACTTTTTTTAATGCGTTAAAATTAGTTATAGAGGATATTACTAGTGATATATGTATAGATGAGAATGTAAAATATGAGAATACTAGATTTTATACTTTAGCTATTGTAGGTGAATTTGTTTTATGGCTTAGAAATGGTCTTAAAGAAGAGGTAGAATCAATTTTGAGTAGGATAGAGAGAATGATGAATAATACGCTTTATTATAATTTAATAATGGGTAATGGAAAAGCATAAAGTGATAATAAAATTTCACAATTTTATAGATGAGTGAAATTTTTAAACATATTCTTATTTTTGTTTATACCATTATTTTCTTAAAAGAAGTACTCTATAATCAAGAAATGAATTTTAAGGAAAATGAGAGGTGTTTATTATGGGAAATTATCAAAAAATTAATCCAATTGCACCAAAAAATATTGATGCAAGACAAGCATATTTAATAGGTGGGGGTATTGCTTCTTTATTAGCAGCAGCATTTTTAATAAGAGATGCACATATGCCAGGGAAAAACATACATATTTTAGAGGAATCTAAGATATATGGCGGTTCTATGGATGGTGCAGGAACACCAATTGAAGGGTATACAGCAAGAGGCGGAAGAGAGATAGAAGAACATTTTGAGTGTTTTATGGAGTTGTTTAGTTTTATTCCATCATTAAAAGATAAAAATAGAAGTGTGTTAGATGAATTTAGAGAATTAAATCTTGAAGAACCAATAGAATCACATTGTAGACTTGTTCATAATAAAGGTGAAAAAGCAGATTTTTCAAGCTTAGGTTTATCAAAAGAAAATGCAATGGAACTTGGTAAACTTCATATGTTAACAGAGGAAGCTTTAGGTGCTACAACAATTGGAGAATATTTTTCAGAATCATTCTTTAAGACAAACTTTTGGTACTTCTGGGCAACTATGTTTGCTTTTGAACCATGGCATAGCGTTGTAGAAGTTAAGCGTTATATGGAAAGATTCATGCACTTAATAGGTGGAATGAATAAACTTAAAGGAATTCTGCATACTGAATATAATCAATATGATTCTTTAATTTTACCATTAATCACATGGCTTAAAGAGCATGATGTATGTTTTGATAAAGGGTATAAGGTTTTAGATATAGATTTTGATTTTTCAAATAATGAAAAGGTAGCTACTAGAATTCATTATGTAAGGGACGGAGTAGAAGATTCTATTTCTGTGAAAGCTGATGATTTAGTTTTATTTACAAATGGTTCAATGACTCAAAATACTACAAGAGGCGACTTAAATAATCCAGCTATACTTAATCGTTCAGATGAAAAAGGATGTTTTAGTGTATGGGAGAAAATAGCCAAAAAATCATCAGATTTTGGTAATCCAGAAAAGTTCTGTACAGATATTGATAAGACAAAATGGTTATCTTTTACGGTTACTTTAAAAGATGATGATATTGTATTCCCATATTTGCTTGAACTTACAGGGGACAAGCCAGGAATGGGTGGTCTTGTAACAATAAAAGATTCAAGTTGGTTTATGAGTTGGGTTGTACCAAAAGACCCTCATTTTATAAATCAACCAGAGAATGTTAAAGTTTTATGGGCATATGCTTTAAATCTTGATGTTGAAGGAGATTATATTAAAAAGACAATGTCTGATTGTACAGGGCGTGAAATGTTTGAAGAACTTTTATATCATATGGGATTAGAAGATAAAATTTCTGAAATTTTAAACCATACAGTTAATGTAATTCCAAGCATGATGCCATATATAACTTCTCAATTTATGCCTCGTATAAAAGGAGATAGACCAGAGGTAATTCCAGTAGGCAGTAAGAACTTTGGTTTCTTAGGACAATATGCAGAGGTTGCAAATGATTGTGTGTTTACTGTTGAATATTCAGTTAGAAGTGCAATGATGGCAGTATACGGTCTTATGGATCTTGGAAAAGTGGTAGATCCAGTTTATCCAAGTCAATATGATATTAGAGTTTTAGCAAATGCTGCAAAAACTTGTCTTGGACTTGATAATATATCATTAAAAGACATTCCATTAGGAGAACTTTTAAAGCATACAGAGCTTTTAAAACTTCTATAAGCAAAAATAGTTAAGTATTTATTTAAAATCCTACCAAGAGAATTTTTTTGGTAGGATTTTTTTGTATTTTTAAAGGTTTATAAGGTTAAAAGAAGTTTTTAGAATAATAATAAAATAAAAACATTTGCATGTATAATATATATTATTGAATTAATAAATAAAATATATGAATTGAGGTTTTTCTATGAATTTACATGGATTAAGATTGTTTTATACAGTGGCGAAGCTTGGGAGCGTTACTTTAGCGGCAGAAAAGTTAATGATTAGTCAACCTGCAATTACAGTTCAGCTTAAGAAATTTGAAAAGGAGAATAATATAAAATTATTTGCTGCTAAGGGTAGAGGAATATGTTTAACAGATATAGGGGAGGAGTTGTTTAAAGAAGCTGCGGCTATTTTTAAGGTAGAAAATAGATTAGAAACATTAATTGAAAATTATAAGCAGGGCAAAACTGGTACATTAAAAATAGTTGGAAATTATACTTTGGGGAATTTTTTATTGCCTTTTTGGGTAACAGCATTTAAAAAAGCAAATGAAGATGTGAATATTGAAATCAGTTTAATGAATAGTGATTATGCCATAGAAAAGATTGTATCATATGAGTATGATATTGGAATTCTGGGAGGGGATATAGTAAACTATGAAGATAAAGTTGATTCTATGACAATAGCAGAGGATGAGTTATGGTTTGTAGTCTCGCCAGAGCATAAATATGCTAATAAAAGTGTAACCCTAGCTCAAATTGTTAATGAACCTTTTATAATAAAGAAAAAGGGTAGTTATGCTAGAAATATTTTAAAATCTCTTTGTTATACATATGGGGTTAAATCGCCTAAAATAGCTATGGAATTTGGAGAATTACATGAAACTTTATTAGTTCTTCAGCAAGGTTATGGGGTTACTTTTTGTCAATCAATGGCTGTAAGAGAATTTATAGAGCTTAAAAAATTAGCAAGAGTTTATGTGGAATGTAAAATACCTAAAAATAAAATATATATTTGTGTACGTAAAAATGAAGAAAAATCTTATTTGGTGGATAAATTTATTAAAAGTATTAACATATAAATTAATTGTTTAACTAATGGATTATATATTGGTATAATATTATTAAAAATATAGTGAATTTTAGAAGTAGGTAGGGTAAGTATGTCTAGTATAACAAAAGTAGCATTAGCAGATTCATTAAAAAAACTATTACATGTTAAAACATTAGATAAAATAACTGTGAAAGACATAGTTGAAGATTGTGGGGTTAATAGACAAACTTTTTATTATCATTTTCATGATATTTATGATTTACTTGGTTGGTTTTTTATTAAAGAGGCTGAAAAAATAGTAGGAAATAAAAAGACATATACAACATGGCATCAAGGATTTCTTGAGGCTTTCAAGTATGTAAATAATGATAAAAAGTTAATTATAAATGCATATAATTCAATTGGTCGTGAGTATTTAGAGAACTATCTTTATAGCATTGTATATGGGCTTCTTAAGGATATAGTTGAAGAAAAAGCACAAGGAATGAATGTGTCTGAGGAAGATAAAAAATTTGTTGCTGATTTTTATAAGTACGCTTTTGTAGGATTATCTTTAGAGTGGATTCGCATGGGAATGAAGGATGAGCCTGAATATATAATTGAAAAATTAAGTAAATTAATAAAAGGAGATATAGAAATTGGTCTTAAAAAGTTAGAGAAAATAAATTAAAGTAATATAAATTTAAATGAATGTTAGGGTGGTCATGTAAAATTGTGGCAAAGGTTTAAACTAATGAGGAGATAGATGAATAAAGAAGATTTTTTTACTAATAAAAAAATAATTATTATTTTTGCAATGATATGTTGTTTTCTTTGGGGAAGTGCATATCCTGCTATAAAAATAGGATATGAGGTTTTTAATATAGCGGAAAATGATCTTTCTTCAAAAATTGTGTTTGCAGGATATAGATTTGTTTTAGCAGGAATAATAGTTTTGGTTTTAGCGATAATTTTAAAGAAAAAGGTATTTAAATTAAATAAGAAACAAATAATTCAACTAACACTTTTAGGGATTACTCAAACAACACTTCAGTATACCTTTTTCTATATAGGGTTATCATATACTAGTGGTGTTAATGCGGCTATTTTAAATGGGACTGGGACTTTTTTTAGTATAATAATAGCTCACTTTTTGTATAAGAATGACAGAATCAGTCTAAATAAGATTTTAGGTTGTATAATAGGTTTTGCAGGAGTTGTTTTAGTTAATTTTAATGGTAGTTTTAGTTCAAGCTTTAGCTTAAAGGGAGATGTACTTATAGTATTATCAACGCTTGTAACTTCGGCTGCTGTTATATATGGTAAAACATTATCCCAAAAACAAGATACATTTATAATAACTGGATATCAGCTTCTTATAGGAGGAATTGTACTTGTTATCTTAGGAGTAAGTTTTGGCGGATATTTATTAAATTTTAACATAGAGTCAATAAGTCTTTTAATATATATGGCGGTTTTGTCGGCTGTGGCATTTTCATTATGGACATTGCTTCTTAAGTACAATAAAGTAGGCAAAATAGCAGTATTTTATTTTTTAATACCTGTCTTTGGAACAATACTATCATCAATATTCTTAGATGAAAATATATTTAATATAAAAACTTTTATAGCACTTATTTTAGTGTGTATAGGAATTTTTTTAGTAAATAAGCAGAAAAAAGTTTTAAATTAATAAGTGTCAAAAGAAAAAAAGCATACTTTTAAAGTATGCTTTTTTTGTATTTAAAGCAAGTATTGTGGAAATATTTATTTAAATATTTATTTGTAATAAATAAGTATTTTCTACATATTCTTTATTATTTAAAACATATTTATAATAAGCAGTATAAAAATGAAAGAAATATCTGCTATTATAATTTGTTTCATGTTTATAATAAGTGAGATTGTTATTTATTATAGGAGAGGAGGAAAAGTGGAAAGGTTAGTAAATGGAATTTTAAAGTATAAAAAGAGTATATTAGTATTTTTTATATTAGCAACGGTAATATCTCTTTTTACATCATCTCTAGTAAATATAAATTATAATATAATGGATTATTTACCAGAGGAAGCACCTTCGACTAAAGCTTTAGATGTTATGAATGAGGAGTATGATAAAGGTGCTGCAAATGTTCGTGTAGTTTTGAAAGATGTTTCTATAGTTGATGCTCTTAAATACAAAGAAATGATAAAGAAGGTTGACGGAGTAGATGATATTCAATGGCTTGATGATGTTGTTAATATAAAGGAACCCTTGGAACTTGAAAACCAAGACATTATAGAATCTTGGTATAAGAATAATGAGGCATTATTTAGTATCACCGTTAATGAAGATAAAGAGGAATCAGCTATTGATGAAATAGGAGAGATAATTGGAGAAAATGGAATGATCTCTGGAAGTGCTGTAAATATAGTATTTGCACAAGAAACAACAGAAAAAGAACTTATAAAAATGATGGTAATTTTAATTCCTATTATTTTAATAATTTTATTTTTGACTACTTCATCTTGGTTTGAGCCTGTGTTGTTTTTATCCACAATTGGTATAGCTATTATAATAAATTCAGGAACAAATTTAATTTTAGGTGAGATTTCTTTTGTTACAAAGGCAGCAGGAAGTATATTGCAATTAGCAGTTTCTATGGATTATTCAATATTTCTTCTTCATAGATTTTCAGAGTTTAGGAATGAGGGATTAGATGTAAAGGAAGCGATGAAAGAAGCAATATTAAAATCGGTATCGTCGATTTTGTCTAGTGGACTAACTACGGTAGTGGGATTTGCAGCTTTAATTGTTATGAAATTTAAGATAGGGCCTGATATGGGGTTTGTAATGCTTAAGGCTATATGTCTTAGTTTAATAAGTGTTTTAGTGCTATTACCTGTATTAGCTTTATATTGTTACAAATTGATAGATAAAACTCAGCATAAAAGTTTTATGCCTAAGTTTAACAAATTTGCAAAGGTGTCTTATAAGTTTAGACACATATCAATAATTTTATTTTTACTGCTTTTAATTCCATGTTTTTTAGCACAACAAAATAATAGTTTTAGTTATGGGGCATCTGAAATTTATTCAGATGAAAGTACAAAAATAGGACATGATACAGCTGCTATTAATAAGGAGTTTGGCAAAACTAATCCTTTGGTACTAATGGTTCCCAAAGGTGATTTAGTTAGTGAAAGAGCTTTATGTGATGAGTTAGAAAATATAGATAAGATAACTTCAATTACATCTTATGCTGAAACTGTGGGGATAACAATACCAACTGAGTATATTCCAGACGATACATTATCTCAATTAATTTCAGATAATTATAGTAGATTTATAATTGTAGCAAATGTAAAGGTTGAGGGAGATGAAACATTTGCTTTAATAGATGAAATACGAAATTTAGCTTACAAATATTATAATGATAGTTATTATTTTCTTGGAGAAAGCGTAAATACTCTTGATTTAAAAGAAACCATTGAAGATGATAATAAAAAGGTAAATGCTATTTCTATAATTGCAATTATGATTATACTTTTATTAACATTTAAATCTTTATCATTACCTATAATTTTAGTGCTTGTTATAGAATTTTCTATTTGGTCTAATTTAACTTTTAATTACTTTATAGGAAATGATGTATTTTATATAGCTTATTTAATAATTAGTTCTATTCAGCTTGGAGCTACCATAGATTACGCTATTTTGTTTACGAATAGGTACATGGAAAATAGGGAAACTATGAACAAAAAAGAGGCTACACAAGCAACAATTTCAACAACAACGGTATCTATTTTAACATCAGCATCAATTCTTGCAACAGCAGGAATAATTTTAGGAGAAATATCAACAAATTCAATAATAGCACAGCTTGGAATTTTAGTTGGTAGGGGGGCAATTTTATCTTTAATATTAGTACTTTTTGTTTTACCAGCACTTTTAATGTTGCTTGATAAATTGATAGCAAAAACTACTAAGAAAAATAAGGGGGAAATCTTAATAAATGAATAAAACTATAAAAAAAATTATACCAATATCTATGGCTATGTTATTTGTAGCACCTATGACAACAGCTTATGCTGATATTAATGTAAACAATAAAGAAGAAAATGTGTATATAAATTTAAAGGATGATGGTTCTGTTGAGGGCATTTATGTAGTAAATGAGTTTGATGCAGGAAATCAAACTACAATAACTGATTATGGTAAGTATTCATCAGTTTTAAATTTAAGTACAAATGAAGAAATAAAAGTGAATGGGGATATGATTACTTTTAATACAGATGATAATGGAATGTTTTATTATCAAGGGAATATGGAAAGTACAAAAATACCATGGAATATAGATATTTCTTACTATTTAGATGATAAAGAGGTACAAGCAAGTAGTTTAGCTGGAAAAAGTGGAAAGTTAAAAATAGCAATATCTATAAAAGACAATGAGGATATGGATGATACTTTCTTTGATAATTATTTATTGCAAATGACTGCAACTTTTAATAGCGAGAAGTGCAAAGACATAGTTTCAGAACAAGCGACTATTGCAAATGTTGGAGATACAAAACAGTTAACTTATACGATTTTAGCAGGGAGTAATTCAGAATTTACCATAGAGGCAGCTGTAACTGATTTTGAAATGGATCCTATAACAATTAATGCAGTTCCTATGAATATATCAATTGATGACATAGATGTTTCAGACCTTAAAGATAGTCTTATAAAGCTTAGAGATGGTGTAGCTAAAATAGATGATGGCTCTAGTGATTTATATAGTGGTAGCAAAGATTTATCGAATGGAACAAAAAGTCTTTTAGATGGAACAAATTCATTATCTAGTGGTGCTGAAAAACTTCAAAATGGATCTAAGACATTAAAAGAGGCTATGGACACGTTAAACAGTAATTCTTTTAGCTTAACAAATGGTTCAAAAGAAGTTTTAAATGCATTAAATACTATAAATAGTGCTTTAGATAGTTTGGATGAAGCAAGTAATCAAGTTCAGCAATTAGTTGAAGGTAGTAATGAGTTTGCAAGTGGCATGGAGAAGTTGGCTGAAAAAAATAACGATTTATATAATAAGGTAAATCCAATATTGGAAGTAGTTAGAGAAAAATTAGCTCAAATAAAAGATACGAATTTTAAAGAAGAATTTGATTCAATAACAAACAAGGAAGATTATCTAAATGCATATAATGATGCTAAAGCAAAACTTGCAGAAAATCCAGATGATGAAGCACTTAAAATATATATAGCTTTATTTGACCATATAATTGAAATTGCTAATAAATATGATAAGAATGTAACAAGTGCAGGTAACCAAGCTCATGAGAAGATTGAAAAAGAATACGAAAAAATATGTGAATTAGATGATGGTATTGATGCACAACATAAAGCAATTCAAGAGTTAAATAACAAGTATAAAAATGAGTTAAACCCAGCTATTGAAAAGCTTCCAAGTCTTTTAAGTAAACTAACAGAATTAAAAACAGCGTTAAACACACTTGTAAATAGTTATGCAACATTAGATAGTGGGATTAATTCTTATACAGGTGCATATGAACAAATAGTTAAAGGCTATCAAACCCTTTATAGTGGGATTGGAGATTTAGAAAAGGGTATTGAAAGTTTAAATACGGGAACAAAAACGTTGTATGATGGAACTGTAAGTTTAGAAGATGGAGCAGAAGAATTAAATGATGGAACATCTGAGATGAGAGATAAGACTAAAAATATAGATACAGAGGTTGATGATAAAATAAATAATATGCTAGATGAATTTAAAAATACGGATTATAAACCAGAATCATTTGCATCATCAGAAAATGGAGAAATAAATGCTGTGCAATTTGTAATGAAAACTAAGGGGATTGAAATAAATAAAGAAGTTCAAGAAGAGGTTAAGGAAGAACATTTAAATTTCTTTCAAAAAATTATAAGGCTATTTTTTAAAAAGTAGTTATGAAGATATAATATTGATAGAGGAGTAATTTTTAAGAACATTATATTAAAAAAAATAATATTATAGTTTATAAGTGTGCTTTAGTAAGGAGATTAACAATGGATAAAGCTAATATAATATTAGATGTAATACTAATATTATTAATAGTAATTTTACTAATTGTATTTGTTTATAATTTAATAACAATTAATAGATTTATGGAAGAAATAAATAATAATTTATTAGATATAAAATTAAGAGAGAAGGAAGAATCATTAAAAAGTAAATCTAAATTAGAGAAAAATGTTATTGATATAAAAGACAATAAGGAAACCGTGAATTTAAAGATTAAAATAAAGGGGAGATAAAAATTTAAAGTTTTATAATGCAAAAAGATTTAAAATATATAATAAATCAAATATTTGTGAAATTTTTATATATAGAATAAAAGTTGTGTTTTTTAGCATAACTTTTTTTATATGAATTTATTAGCTATATAAGATTCAAAGTAAGATAAAATCAAGGCTTAAATAAAATTTAAAATGATTTAGTTAAAGAATAATAATTAAAGAAAAAGGAAAAAGTAAGTTATGAAAAGAATAAAAATTTGAGGAGAGTATTAAATAAAAATTTTTATAATTTGTAATCCTAATCATATTTTATTTATATAAAACTATTATAATTTAATATATAAGAAGTTCATATATAAATTTGCTAATTTGAATATACAATAATTAAACAAAAAGTGCATTACAAATACACTTAATAATGGTTAAAATATCTAAACATAGGAGGAAGATTATGAGTACATATAAATATTATATAAATGGACAGTGGAAAGATAGTGATTCTAAAGAAACAATTAGTATTATCTCTCCGTATACAAATGAAGAAGTAGGAAAAGTCCAAGCAATAACTCAAGAAGAAGCAGATTTGGCTATAAAATCTGCAAAGGAAGCTCAAAAGGAATGGGCAAATTTAACTGTACGTAAACGTGGGGAATATCTTTATAAGTGGATGGATGAGCTTAATAAAAATAAAGAAAATATCGCAAGAACTATTATGAAAGAAGTTGGAAAGGGTTATAATGATGCTCTTAAAGAAGTAAGTAGAACTGTTGATTTTATACGTTATACAATTGAAGAAGCAGTTCATATGTATAATGAAAGTATGTCAGGAGAGAATTTTGAAGGTGGCAATAATTCTAAGATAGCCATTATATCAAAAAGACCTTTAGGTGTTATTTTAGCAATTTCACCATTTAACTATCCTGTTAATTTGTCAGTAGCAAAAATTGCACCAGCATTAGTTTCTGGAAATACTGTTATATTTAAGCCTGCAACTCAAGGAGCAATATCAGCAGTAAAAATTATAGAAGCTCTTGATAAGACAGGCATACCAAAAGGAATTTTAAATCTTGTTACAGGAAAAGGGTCAGTTATAGGAGATTTTTTAACAGAGCATGAAGGAATAAATATGATTTCATTTACAGGAGGCAGTGAAACTGGTAAACATATAGCTGAAAAATCAAAGATGATTCCTTTAGTTATGGAACTTGGAGGAAAAGATCCAGCTGTAGTTTGTGATGATGCTGACTTAAACTTTGTAGCGAAACAAATAATATCTGGTGCGTATTCTTATTCAGGACAAAGATGTACAGCCATAAAAAGAGTGTTAGCAAATAAGAAAATAGCTAATGAGTTGGTTAATATATTAAAAAATGAAGTAGATAAGCTTACAGTGGGTTCACCAGAAGAAAATAGCATAATAGTTCCTTTAATTGATAAAAAATCTGCTGATTATGTACAAGGACTTATAGATGATGCTTTAGCAAAGGGAGCTACATTGGTTTGTGGAAATAAGAGAGAAGGTAATTTAATATACCCAACTCTTTTAGATAATGTAACATTAGATATGAGGATTGCTTGGGAGGAACCATTTGGTCCAGTATTACCTGTAATTAGAGTAAATTCAGATGAAGAGGCAATAAAAATTGCTAATGAATCAGAATTTGGACTTCAAGCAAGTATATTTACCCAAAATATAGATAGGGCTTTTAACATAGCTCCAAGACTTGAAGTAGGAACAGTTCAAGTAAATGGACGTACAGAACGTGGTCCAGATCATTTACCATTTTTAGGAATAAAATCATCAGGTATGGGGGTTCAAGGAATTAGAAAAAGTATAGAATCCATGACTATAGAAAAAGTAACCGTAATAAATATAAATAGATAATTAATTGTAAAAAGCTGTATCAATTTTTGATACGGCTTTTTATATATGATTTAAATAAAATTACTATTGATTTTCAAAAAAAGTTGTACTATAATAAATTCAACGACAAAAACATATTAAACATATAAGTTTAGTAGGTTATTAAAATACGATGAAAAAGTAGAGTAGTATTTTGGAAAATTACAGAAAGAAAAACATTGATGAGAGTTTTTTATTTAGAAGAAATATGAAGTGCCCTTTGGAGTAGAAGCTTGAAATAATAGTAGAGTTATCCGGTATCACCCGTTATAATGATTAGGCATGATAGTGCTAAATTTCTTAAGTTGTAGATATTTTATTGTATCTAAATTAGAGTGGAACCGCGGGTAAACCTCGTCTCTATGTTTTTATAGAGATGGGGTTTTGTTTTTACAAATTATTCTAAAGAATTATAAATATTGTCCTAAAAGAAAGTTAAATAGATTATTTTAAGGAGGAGTTTTTATGAATTCATTAAATTATTTTAATTCAATAGCAAAAGATTGGAATAATATTAGAGTTGATTATTTTAAAGATGAGCTTCGAGATATAGCGATTAATTCAGTAGATTTAAAAAATAAGGTTGTTGCAGACCTTGGAGCAGGAACAGGATTTATTAGTTTAAAGGTGGCTGAGAGCGCAGACATAGTTTTTTCAATAGATGCATCTAAAAATATGTTGAGGGAACTTAATAAATCAGCTCAAAATTTAGGTTTAAAGAATATTTATCCTATAACTGGAGATTTAGAAAACTTACCTTTATTTGATAATTCTGTGGATGTTGTATTTATAAATATGGCATTACATCATGTTGTAAATCCTGATAAGGCTATCAAGGAGATGAGAAGGATTCTAAAAGAAGGCGGAAGAGTAATTATTACTGATGTAGAAGAGCATGATGGAACATGGGCAACAGATGAAATGAATGATGTTTGGCTTGGATTTAATCATAATGATTTAACAAAATGGTATGAAGAAGCTGAGTTTAAAGATATAGCTATAAAGGATACAGGTTTAGTAGCTAAAGGGGTTTCTTCTAGAGGAGATGTAATTGAACCAAAAATATTTATGGCGATTGGAACAAAATAGTTAAAAAGGTGGGGTTAACGATGAAAAAAAATTCTTTATTAATACATGGTGGAATAAGTACTGATGAAAAGACAGGTGCAGTAAATGTACCAATATATCAAACATCAACATATAAACAAAGTAAATTTGGAGAAAATACAGGATATGAATATTCAAGAACAGGAAATCCAACAAGAGAGGCTCTTGAAAAGTTAATTGCAGATATAGAAGGTGGCACAAGAGGATTTGCTTTTGCATCAGGTCTTGCTGCAATATCAGCAGTTCTTAGTTTATTTAAAAGTGGGGATAAAATTTTAATTACTAATAATTTGTATGGCGGAACTTTTAGAATATTAAATCAAGTATTTAGTAATTTTAATATAAAGTATGAGATTGTAGATGATTTTGATAAGTTAGATAAACAAATAAAAGATGATGTTAAAGCAGTATTCATAGAAACACCAACGAATCCGTTATTAGATGTTATTGATATAAAAAAAGTTTCTTCCATAGCTAAATCAAAAGGAATTCTTACAATAGTTGATAATACATTTATGAGTCCATACTTACAAAATCCATTATTGTTAGGCGCTGATATAGTAGTTCATTCAGCTACAAAATATTTAGGTGGTCATAGTGATTTAGTTGCAGGATTAGCCATAGTTAAAGATGAGGAATTAGGAGAAAAGTTACACTTTATTCAAAATGCTACTGGTGGAATACTTCAACCTTTTGATAGTTTCTTGCTTATAAGAGGAATAAAAACGCTAAGTGTAAGAATGGATAGGCATGAGGAAAATGCAAGGTTTATAGCTGATAAACTTTCAAGAAGTACTAACATAAAAAAAGTTTATTACACAGGATTAAAAAATCATCCAGGGCATGAAATTCAAAAGAGTCAAGCAAGTGGTTTTGGTGGAGTTATATCATTTGTTTTAAATGATAATTTGAATTTTAAAAGGTTTGTAGAAGGATTAGAATTAATAACATTTGGAGAAAGTTTAGGAGGGGTTGAATCATTAGCATGTCATCCTGCTTCAATGACTCACGCAACACTTCCAAAAGAACTTAGGGAACGTATTGGAATAACAGATAATTTGATTAGAATATCAGTTGGCATAGAAGATAAAGAGGATATTTTAAAAGATATACAAAAGGCATTAATATTGGCAGGTGGGAAAGATGAAATACTGTAATGATATTAGGGATTTAGTTGGAAAAACTCCTTTACTAAAATTAAATAATTTAGATGTTAAAAAAGGAGTTAATATATTTGCAAAACTAGAGTGCTTCAATCCTGGAGGAAGTTCTAAAGATAGGGTTGGAATGTACATGATAGAAAAGGCTGAAAGAGAAGGTAGGCTTAAAAAAGGTTATACGATTATAGAAGCAACTGCTGGAAATACAGGAATAGGAATTGCTTTAGCGGCATTAAACAAAGGATATAAAGTTATATTTATAGTTCCAGAAAAGTTTTCAATAGAGAAACAAAAAATAATGAAGGCTTTAGGGGGAGAAATAATAAATACTCCTAAAAAAGATGGTATGGAAGGAGCAATAAATTTAGCAGAAAAAATGTTAAAGGAAATTCCAAATTCAATTTCATTAAAGCAGTTTGAAAATAGTTCAAACCCGTTAGCACATTATGAAACAACAGGTAGAGAAATCTATGAAGATTTAGATGGACAAGTAGATTATGTTGTAGCAGGTGCAGGTAGCGGTGGCACATATACAGGAGTATTAAAATATTTAAAGGAAAATATTAAAGATGTTAAAGGAATATTAGCAGATCCAGAAGGCTCAATTATTGGTGGTGGAGCAGAAGGGTGCTATAAAGTTGAAGGAATAGGTAATAATTTTATACCTAAAACTATGGAAATGTCTTTAGTTGATGATGTTATAAAAACTAATGATAAAGATTCTTTTGAAACTGTACGGACTTTGGCTAAAAAAGAGGGTATTTTGGTTGGTTCATCATCAGGAGCAGCAGTTTTTGCTGCATTAAAACTAGCAGAGAAAATTGATAATGGAAATATAGTAGTGATACTTCCAGATAGAGGAGATAGGTATTTTAGTACAGATTTATTTTAAAATAAGGAGATGGATAAAATGATAAAGGTAGAAAGTTTTGAATTAGATCATACAAAGGTAAAGGCACCTTATGTGAGAAAAGCAGGAGTTAAGGTTGGGCCTAAAGGAGATATAGTCACTAAATTCGATTTAAGATTTGCACAACCTAATAAAGAAATATTGTCAGATAAGGGTATTCATACGTTAGAACATTTTTTAGCAGGGTTTATGAGAGAAAAGCTAGATAATATTATTGATGTATCTCCAATGGGATGCAAAACAGGATTCTATTTAGTAAGTTTTGGGGAAGTAGAAGTTGATGAGGTTATAGATGCACTAGAATATTCATTAGATAAAGTGCTACAACAAGAAAAAATTCCAGCGGATAATGAAGTACAATGTGGAACAGCTGCATTACATTCCTTAGATTTAGCAAAAGAACATGCTAGAAATGTGCTATCAAAAGGAATAAGTAATAAATTTTATGTGGATTAAGAATAAATTAAACAATGTATTGTAATGCTTGGTATAGTAAAATTTTTGTTAACATTGAATTTATCAATTAGGCTTTTTTAAGTAATAAAGGGGATTTCAAGGGTTTAAGTATTATAGATAACTTATTATTACATTTGACAAGAATAAATATAAATAATATAATCAATTTATAAGTTGATTGAATCAAATTAAATTTCCTAAAATGTAAGGTGATAGAAATGGATAAATTCGAAAGTTTGAAATTAAGTAATCAAGTATGTTTTCCTCTATATGCAGCATCTAGAGAAGTTATAAAATTATATAAACCTTTTTTAGATGAGTATAATTTAACTTATACTCAATATATAACAATGCTTGTGTTATGGGAAGATGAAAAGATAACTATTAAAGAACTTTGCAAAAAATTATACTTAGATTCAGGAACTATTACACCAGTAATAAAAAAGCTAGAAGCTATGGGTTTATTAATTAAATACAGAGATAAAAGTGATGAAAGAATAGTTAACGTTGAATTAACAGATAAAGGAAGAGAATTGAAAGAAGAAATTGTTAAAGTTCCAGAACAAGTTTCTTGTAAGGTTAATGGAAGCATGGAGGATCTTTTGATTTTAAAAAATTTATTAGAAAAAGTATTAGATGAGATAAGCCCAAATAATTAAGTTAAATATTATATTTAACTTAATTTTTAAGAAAATTAATTTTGTAAAATTAAATTTGATTATTTAATATTAATTGAGAATTTTATAATTTGAAAATAAATAATAAGGAGTATTATATTATGAAACAAGAAGTAAAGGAATTATTAGTACAATACCAACAAGGTGAATTAGATGGAGTATTAGTTTATCAAGCATTAGCAAAATTAAGCCCTGATGAAAGTATGAAAAAAGCATTATTAGAATTGGCAGCAGATGAAGGTAGACATGCTGGCATATTAAAAAAATATACAAATAAAATTTTAACTCCAAATGATGAAAGTGCAAAAATGATGGAAGAGATGTACAAACAATACGGAAATAAAATATTTGAAAGAATTGCGGAAGCTGAAGAAAAAGGTGAGAAAATGTATGCACCATTTATAAACGATATACCAGAGGCTAAAAGTATGATTGAAGATGAACTTAAACATGCTAAAATAGCAAGAAGCTTTTTAGATTAAAAATTAATAAAATAAAGTAGAAAACTAGTTTTAATTTTCTACTTTAAAATTTTTTATAGTAATTTTATATTAAAATCCTTCTTTATCTCCAGTAACAGGCATATTTGAATAATGAACATGAGCTATTTTCCACTTATCATTTACTTTTATTAAAGTTTGGCTTTCACGTCCATTAGTTATAATATCGGTATTATCTTCTCTAAAAGTAGCATAGAAATCCCAATAAAATTCTACAACTGCTGTATTATCAGTAAGTAAATTTATTTTAATATTATGTATTCTTAAATCTCTTTTTGAAAATCTATTAATCATAGTTTTTACATAGAAGGCTTCTTTTACATTATCAAAACCTACTTCGTGTCCTCTTGGATGGATAAATGAAGTATTTTCATTTTGTAAGAATAATTTATCGGCTAAGTCTAAATCACCATTGTTTATTGAAGTAGCATAATTTTCAAGTAACATTTCAATTGTTTCCATAGCAATTCTCCTTTTTTTTGAAATTTATTGTATAAACATAGCTTACTATTAATAAAAGTTTATGTGAAGTAGGTACTTTATAGTGCCATAGTTACTTTATAGTTACTTTAGGTTTATTTATAAAGTTATAAATGGATGCCTTGACAAATATAAAAATTAAGAATATAATAAAAGTAAATAGAACAAAATTAAATTTGATAAAATAATAAATAAAAGAGTTAAATATGTTTAAGTTAAATTTTAAATTTAGCTTGTTTTTTTAAAAAAATAAATTTTAAAAAATTAAATTTAGATAAGCTGATAAAATAAATTAATTTACTAACAATAACTAAAGAGAGAAAATATAAATTATAAGGAGGAAAGATTATGTTATATGATTTTAAAGTTAAAGATATAAAAGGAAATGAAGTTTCATTGAAAAAATATGAAGGAAAGGTTCTTTTAATAGTAAATACTGCAACAGGATGTGGATTTACTCCACAATATGAAGGACTTCAAAAAATTTATGATAAATATCAAGATAAGGGCTTAGAAATATTGGATTTTCCTTGCAATCAATTTTTTGAACAAGCGCCAGGAAGCAATGAAGAAATAGCTAATTTTTGTAAATTAAAATACAATACGACTTTTGAAACTTTTGCAAAGATAGATGTTAATGGGGAAAACGCACACCCACTTTATAAATATTTGAAAAATGAAGCACCAAAGGCTAAAGAAGATGAGGCATCAGAGGGATTATATAAGATGTTATCAGAAAGAGGATTTAACACAAGTGGTGATGATATAAAGTGGAACTTTACTAAGTTCTTAGTAGATAGAAATGGTAAAGTAATCGCAAGATTTGCACCTACTTATGAACCGGAAAAATTATCTGAACAAATTGAGAAATTATTATAATTCTATAAAAAGACTGTATCAAAAATTACGATACAGTCTTTTTATACTTAATAAAGTTAAATATATAATTAAAATGATATAATTTTAATTATATATTAGATTTGTAATCATCTCCCCATTTAGCCATACTATCTAAAATAGGTTTCAAGCTATAACCAGTTTCGGTTAAAGTATATTCAACTTTAGGAGGAACTTGTGCATAGACTTTTCTTATTAAAAGACCGCTTTCTTCCATGCTTCTAAGGTTAGATGTTAAAACTTTTTGTGTTATATTACCAACAGATTTTTTTAATTCTCCAAATCTTTTTGTACCATCTAATAAGTCTCTTATTATCAATATCTTCCATTTATTACCCATAAGTTTTAAAGTTACTTCTACTGGGCAAGCAGGTAAATCACTCATTAAAAATCAGCTCCTTGTTTTAATAGTATCCCAATAGATACTATGGCACTTTTAAGTGCTTACTATACAAATGATATTATTGCATTTATTATAATATTATAAGATAGAAAAAACAATACGGTTATGGAGGTTATAAAAATGAATGAAGTAATAGAATTTTTAAAAGAGAATCCAGTACAATATTTTGCAACTGTTGGATTAGATAACAAGGCAAAGGTTAGACCTTTTCAATTTATGATTGAAGATGGTGGAAAGTTATATTTTTGTACAAATAATGAAAAAGATGTGTTTAAACAAATAAAAAATAATCCATATGTAGAGGTTTGTGTATCAAACTCTAAATTTCAATGGATGAGATTAAATGGAAAAGTTAAGTTTTCAAATGATATGGATATAAAGAAAAAAGTTATAGAATCAAGTCCACTTGTTAAATCACTTTATAAAACTGCTGATAATCCTATATTTGAAATATTTTATTTAGAAGATGCAAAAGCTATTATAGCAGATTTTTCAGGTAATGCACCAAAGGAATTTAATCTTTAAAATTAAGCTGAAAAGAATTTAGATAAAGGCAAAGGTTCAAAATATTTTTGGGCTTTTGCTTTTTATTTATATATAGATATTTGTTTAAAAGACAGAAATGTTTTTAGAAAAGAGGAAAAGAAAATTTATGAACAATAATGAAAAGCTAGATTATTTAATAAATAGATTAATGGAGGAAGATATAAGGTATAAAAATATTGAAATTCCTGATAATTATAAAGATAAATTTAACCTTTTAAGGTCTTTAATGAATGTTAGAGAGCCTAAAAAAATTGATGAGGATTTTTTGAAGATTCAAGATGAATTTTTAAAAGAAATATCTGTGGAAAAGGGAATAGTGGATGTTAATAATTTAGAAACTATAGATATTCTATTTAATAGAACAAAAAATAAACATAAAAATAAAATAATCCTTTGGAAAGGTGATATTACAACACTTAAAGTAGATGCCATAGTAAATGCTGCTAATAGTCAAATGCTTGGATGTTTTGTGCCATGCCATAGATGTATAGATAATGCAATACATACTTTTTCGGGAATTCAGTTAAGAAACGAATGTGAAGAATATAGAAAAGGTTATTTTCAACATTTTTAAGGAGAATGATTATAAAAATATTAAAGTTTACTTAAATAATATAGAAGAAATAAGAAAATTAATAAATAATGTAAATTATATTTTGCTAAGAGTAGGTTTTGAGGACTAGGATGCATAAATTATTTTGGTAAAACATTAGTTAAACAATGGTTCCTTAAGTATAAAAATTAGAATAAATGATGATATACGGAAAGTGTTGAATTTAATTTGACAGCTAAAATTTAAGGGTATATAATTTTAATATACAACAATACAAAACTTAATTCAACAATGTTGAACAAAAAAGGGGAGATAGGTTTGTCATATAAAGATTTAAGGGAGTTTTTAGAGCTTCTAGAGAAAGAAAATCAATTAGTAAGAATTAAAGATGAAGTTATGCCAGAGCCTGATTTAAGCGCTATTGGAAAATCAGCACCGAGTATGGAGAGTGCTCCGGCTGTACTTGTAGAAAAAGTTAAAGGATATAAAAATTCTGTAGTATTAAATGTTCACGGTTCATGGCAAAATCATGCGCTTATGCTTGGACTTCCAAAAGATACTCCTGTAAAAGAGCAATTTTATGAATTAGATAAAAAGTGGTCTAAGTATCCAATAAAACCTGTATGGGTAAAAGATGCACCTATTAAGGAAGTTAAGATAACAAAAGATATAAATCTTTTTGATATTTTACCTTTATTTAGGGTTAATAAATATGATGGTGGATTTTATATATCTAAAGCTTTAATAGTTAGCAAAGATCCAGAAGATCCAGATAATTTTGATAAACAAAATGTTGGTACATATAGGATTCAAGTTAAAGGAAAAGATTTAGTAGGAATTCAACCATTACCTTTTCATGATATAGCTATTCATTTGAAAAAAGCGGAAGAAATGAATGAACCATTACCTATATCTATATGTTTAGGGAATGACCCAATTTTAAACTTTATGTCAAGCACTCCAATAGAGTATGTACAATCAGAATATGATTTTGCAGGAGCATTAAAAGGAGAACCTATTGAACTTACTAAGAGTGAAGTTGGGAATTTGGATATTCCAGCTAGAAGTGAAATAGTTCTAGAAGGTTATATAATTCCAAGAAAAAGAAAAATAGAGGGACCTTTTGGAGAATTTCCTGGAAGTTATTCAGGTGCAAGACTTCAACCAGAAGTTAGGATTCACACAATAACTCACAGAAAAAATCCTATTTTTGAAAATTTATATTTAGGAATGCCTTGGACAGAAATTGATTATTTAATAGCTTTAAACACAAGTTTACCTTTATATAGACAACTAAAAAGGGATTTCCCAGAAGTTGTTGCTGTAAATGCTATGTATACTCATGGAATAGGTGTAGTTATATCAACAAAATCAAGATTTGGAGGATATGGAAAGGCTGTTGCCATGAGACTTTTATCAACACCACATGGAATGCCGTATTCTAAAATAGTTATTGTAGTTGATGAGTTTGTTGACCCATTTAATTTAGAACAGGTTATGTGGGCGTTAACAACAAGAGTTCGTCCAGATAAAGATGTAGTATTAATTCCAAATGCGCCTGGTATGCCATTAGACCCATCATCAGAACCAGCTGGTATGCACACAAAGCTTATAATTGATGCTACAACTCCAGTTGCACCAGATAAAGCAAGAGAAACAGAGCTTTTAGAAGTTCCTGAAAAAACTGATTTTTGGAGTGATTATTTAAAAAATGCATTAAGAGATATAAGGGGGAATAAATAATGATTTGTCCAAGATGTGGTTCAGAAACAGTAAATTTATTAACAAAAGCACCAGTTGATGATGCATGGGAAGTATATATATGTGATACATGTTGCTTTTCTTGGAGGTCAACAGAAGATGAAGATATCACAAATTATGAAAAATATGATAAAAGATTTAAAATTAATCCTGAAGAAATAAAAAATCTTGACCAAATACCTCCTATTCCAGAGTTGATTAAAAAATAATGATAGAAATAAAAAAGGAATTTAAAAGAATAAAAATAAATCTTAAAGCTATAAAAATGGGAGAAGATTTATGTGTTATTTTAACAGGAGGAGATAAACCTCATTTGGGAGCCTTAACAATAGGCTCCTCTTTAGTTAATTTAAATACTTTTACATTCCAAGGGCATAAAGAAAATTTTGTTACAGAAGTTATAGGAGATATATTAAAAAAAGAGTTTTCGGGAAAATTTGTGGTATGTTGTGGTATACATTTAGATGATATAAGCAAAAATGAGATACAGCATGTGTTATCTTTATGTAAAGATATTACAGCTGAATTATGTAACAAACTAAAATAATTAAACTAGTTTTATAAAGGTACATATTCTTTGCTTAGAACAATAAGAAATTTAAGAGGTGAAAAATGGACATCGTAATTGGAGTTACTGGAGCAACAGGAACAATATATGCAATAAAATTATTAGAAATTTTAAATGATATAAATGGAATAAAAACGCATCTTATTTTAAGTGATTGGGCTATTAAAAATCTTGAAATAGAAACTGAATATAAAGTGAACTATTTAAAAAACTTAGCAAATTATGTTTATGATAATAAGGATTTAGGTGCTAAAATATCTAGTGGTTCATTTATTACAGATGGTATGATAATACTTCCATGTAGTATGAAAACATTGAGTTCAATAGCTAATGGATATGATGATAACTTAATTTCAAGAACTGCAGGTGTCATGATTAAAGAAGGCAGAAAATTAGTATTATCAGCGAGAGAAACACCTTTAAGCCCTATACATTTAGAAAATATGCTTAAATTATCGAGAATTGGAGTTAGGATGGTTCCTCCAATGCCAGCATTTTATAATAATCCTAAAACTTTAGATGATATAATAAATCATCATATTATGAAACTTTTAGATCAATTCAATATAAATTATAATAAAGCTAAGAGGTGGAATGGCTAGGAGGAATTATAATAATGGCTGAAAAAAAAATAATAAATTCACTTGTAAAGGCATTGAAGATATTAGAGTGCTTTTCTATTGAAATTAAGGAATTAAGGTTAACAGATATAGCAAAAATGTTAGATATGCCCAAAAGTACAGCATCAAATTTAATATACACAATGGAATCAATGGGATATATTGAACAAAATAAGGATAATAGTAAATTTAAGCTAGGAACTAAAGTATTTATCTTAGGAAAAGCTTTTGAATATCATACAGATATAATTGAAATAGCTAGACCTTACATGGAAAAGTTAAGAAATAAATTTAATGAAAATATACAATTATCAATGCCTTATGATGAAAATGGAATAGTTGAAGGAATTTGTGTTGAAAAGGCTAGAGAGTTTAATACTGTTAGTGTAAATTCTAGAGTTGGAGGCAAAATACCTCTTCATTGTACAGCATCAGGAAAATTATTTTTATCTTCAATGGATACAGAAACTTTAGATAAAACGTTAGATAAGATTGAATTATTTAAACGCACTGAAAATACTATTACAGATAAAAATGTATTAAAAGAAGATATATTGAGGGTAAAAAATCAAGGTTATGCAATGGCTATCGAAGAGGGAGAACTTGGAATAACTAGTATAGCAGTTCCTATATATGAGTATAATTCGCAGTTTATAGCATCTTTAAGTATAGCAGCACCATCAGTAAGACTTTCTGGAGAAATAGGATGTGAAATCATAAATGATTTATTAAAATCAGCTAAAGATATTTCAGAAAAATTAGGATATAAAAAATAAATTTTAGGAGGAGTTTAAATGTTAGAAGAAGTTTTTTCAATAGTAGTAAAGGTAGATAAGCCAATATTAGTTGGGCAAGATGATATAGTTGGAAGAAGACAATTAATTCCTATATTAAGTGGAGAACTTAAAGGAGCAGATATGCACGGTGAAGTTTTACCAGGTGGGGTTGATAGTCAAATAATAAGACCTAATGGTAAGTGTGATTTAAGTGCTAGATATGCTGTAAAACTAGACAATGGAATGAGTTTTTATATAGAAAATAATGGATTCAGAACTGTACCAAAGGAATATGTTGAGATAGTTAAAAACGGAGGTTTTGTAGATTCATCTCTTTATTATTTTTGCACAACACCAAGTTTTGAAGTTTATAATGAAGAACTTAGATGGCTTTCAGAAACAGCTTTTGTGTGCAAAGCAGAGAGGCTAACAGATAGTGTAATTCTTAAATTTTTTAAAGTTAAATAAAGATATTTAGTTAATATATATTGAGTATTTTAGTATAAAAATTTTATTAAACTAGTAAAATATAAATACATAATTCAGATTTGTCATTTAACGGTGGTACAAATTATTTTAATTTGCACCATCGTTTTCAATTATATTGGTTAATGCTAAATCAAGATAGCTGATGGTTTCGTCGATAGATATATCAGCGTCATTTTGTAACCACCAAATACCAAGTCCTATCATTGTAGCATAATAAAGCTCTGCTAATACAGGAATGGGTATAGTAAAATTAGCACCATGTTTATTATTATCTTCTAGCCTGTATTTTATAGATGTAACTATAATTCTTTTAAAGTTATTTATAAGGAAATCACTTTTTAGATTTCTTAATCCTACAAGATAGATTTTTCTATTATTTTCAATATGTTGTAAAAAAGATTTAAATAAATTTATGTAAAATTTTCTTGAAACAGTATTATTATAAAAATCAAGACTCTTAATTTCAAACCCGTTTATAATATTTTTCAATGCATAACTTAATAAATTATATTTATCTTCAAAATGCTTATAAAATGTTGTTCTATGAATCATAGCCCCATTACATATATCAGAAATTCTAATATCATCAAAAGATTTTTCTTTTAATAAATTCATAAATGTGTCTAAAATTAATTTATCAGTTCTTTTTACTCTTAAATCTATTTTTTTTATATTTTTAGTAGACAAAGTTAAAATTCCCTCCCTACATAATCTACACTTTGTATAGTTATGTAGACTAACTATACAAAAAATATTTTTTGATTCTTGTTAAAAAAAATAAAAAACTGTATATTCATAAATATAATAATTAAAATGAAAATTTGTATTGATATTTATTATAAATTTTATCATGAATTTATAGTGAATATATTAAAAAAAATATTAAAAAATCAAATATATTGTGTCGAAAATGTTAACAGTGAATATTTTAATTCAAATTTATATTAATAGAAAAGGAGAAAAGAGAAAGGAAGAAGTTTAATGAATACAAAAGATAAAAAAATAATAGGTTTATATTCTAGTAACCTATTTATATATTTGTTAGCAGGTGGTATTTATTATGGTATTTTTGTTGTTTTCCTAAGTTCTGTTAAGGGATTTACAACAGATGAAATATCATTAATAGTTAGTATACCACCTCTTATAATGTTACTTGTATCGCCTTTATGGGGGAAAATTATTGATAAATCTAAAAGACTTATACATCTAACAAAATTGGTAACGATAGCAAATGCGATTACTATAATAGTTTTAGTATTTATAAATAATTTTTGGATATTTTTTGGTGTAACCATAGTTGGAAGTTGTCTTTATGCACCAAGCACTAGTTTGATGTCTGAATATTTATTAGCTATAGAAAAAAAGACAAAATATCCTTTTGGTAAGGTACGTGTATGGGGAGCGATAGGATATGGAATTTCAGGTCTTATATCTCCAGTATTTATAAATCTATGGGGAACAACAGGTGCGTTGCTTATATGTGGTATTATAATGTTATCTACTATCGTTATACTTCAATTTATACCTGAACTTACAACAGGAGAGAATGCAGTTGAAGTAAATCCAAATGATGATTTAGATGTTACTGAAAATAATGTTAACGCTAAAGAAATTCTTTTTAGTTTGCTTAAAAATAAGGCGTTTTTGATACAGTTATTTGCAACAAACGTGATAATGGCAACATGTAATTCTGCAAGCAATTATTCTATACAAGTTATTCTTGAAAAACTTGGTTGTCCTACTAGTTTGATAAGTACAGTTCCTTTTATTATGATTGTGATGGAAATACTATTGTTGTTTATTTTTCATAAATTACCTTTTGCTAAAAGGAGTTATTTAGCGACATTTACAGCATTAATTATTCTATGTTTTAGATGGTATTTTATGGCTATAATACCTAACTATATGTTTTTATTATTCTTAATGATTGTTCATGGAGTTGTTGTTGGGATTATAATGCCAGTTCAAAATAATTTAATTGCTGATCTTGTTCCTACAAATCAACAATCAACAGCATTTTTATTTGAAGTTGTTGTTGTTCCAACTATTTTATCTAGTATATTAAATTTATTTACTGGTTACTTAAGTTCATATACAGGAATATCTATATTTGGTTATACATATTTAGCATTAAGTATAGTTGCATTAATTATGATAATCCCTTCATTCTTAAGAGAAAGTAAAAGAAAAAAGAAAGTTTGTTAATTAAGAGAACTAAATTTTAGTTCTCTTTTTTGTTGCAAAAAAATATAATAAAAGTCGAACGAAAAAACTTACAGATAATACAATAAATATGTTAAAATATCTAAGTATGTAATAAATTATATAAAAAGGGGGACAAAGTATGGAGAGAAGCACAAAGAATATAAAAGAAAATAAGATGGGGACTATGACTGTAAATAAATTACTTATTTCAATGTCATTACCTATGATTATATCAATGCTTGTTCAAGCACTTTATAATGTTGTAGATAGTATGTTCGTGGCTCAAATAAGTGAGAATGCTTTAACGGCAGTTTCTTTAGCATTTCCACTTCAATCCTTGATGATTGCAGTAGGGGTTGGTACTGGAGTTGGAGTAAATGCTGTGTTATCTAAAAGTTTAGGGCAAAAAGATTTTGAAAGTGCTAATAAGGCAGCTAGTAATGGAATAATTTTATCATTTTTAAGTTATGTAATTTTTGCACTTATAGGAATATTTTTAACTGGAGTGTTTTTTAAATCACAAACTAGTAATGTTGAGATAATAAATCATGGAAGTCAATATATATATATTTGTACAATTTTATCTGTAGGTTTATTTGGGCAAATAATACTTGAGAGACTATTACAATCAACAGGAAAAACTTTCTATACCATGATAACTCAAGGGATAGGAGCAATTATAAATATAATTTTAGACCCAATACTTATATTTGGATTATTTGGAGCACCTAAGATGGGAGTTGCTGGAGCGGCTGTTGCAACTGTAACTGGTCAAATTATAGCTATGTTTTTAGCTCTTTACTTTAATTTAAAGAAAAATCATGAAATTAAGTTAAATAAAAAGGTATTTAAACTTGATATTAAAATTATAAAAAGAATTTATGCTGTGGGTGTTCCATCAATAGTAATGCAATCAATAGGTTCGGTTATGACATTTGGATTGAATAAAATATTAATAGGTTTTACACCAACAGCAACAGCGGTATTTGGTGTATATTTTAAACTTCAAAGTTTTGTATTTATGCCTGTATTTGGTCTTAATAATGGTATGGTTCCAATAGTTGCATATAATTATGGAGCTAAAAATGAAGAACGTGTTACAAAAACAATAAAACTTAGTACAATTTATGCAATGGGTATTATGTTGATAGGATTTTTAATATTTCAAGCATTTCCCAAACAACTATTATATTTATTTAATGCCTCAGAAGATATGTTACGTATAGGAATTCCAGCCTTAAGAATAATAAGCATAAACTTTATTTTTGCAGGTTTTTGTGTTATAGCAAGTTCTGTATTCCAAGCTCTAGAAAATGGAATGTTGAGTTTAGTGGTTTCAGCTGTTAGACAATTAATTGCAATATTGCCATTAGCATTTATATTTGGTGAAGCTTTTGGAGTAAATGCAATATGGTTTGCTTTTCCAGTATCAGAAATAATAGCGGTAATACTTAGTGCAATGTTTATGAAAAAGGTTTATAATGAGGCAATTAAGCCAATAAGCATGATTGCGTAGATGAATTTTGACTATCTTAAAAAGATAGTCTTTTATTTTTTTGTTTTTTAATATTAAAATATAAAGTTTTTGTTAGGGGATATACATTTGGAATAATAAAAATTAAAATAAACAAACTAAATAAGAAAAGAACAAGGAGGAGTTTTATGTTTAATGAATTTAAATTAAATGATAAAGTTACTTTAAGAAATAAATTAGTAATGGCACCTATGACAACTTGTGCGTCTAATGATGATTTAACAGTTGCAGATGATGAAGCTGATTACTATAAAGTGAGAGCAAAGGATTTAGGCATGGTCATAACAGGTTGTACATTTTTTAAGCCTAATGGTCAAGGATTTAAAGATGAATTTTATGCAGGCGATGATAAATTTATCCCTTCACTAAAAAAAATGGCAGATGCTATAAAGTCGCAAGGAGCTAAGGCGGTTCTTCAAATATTTCATGCGGGAAGAATGGCAGATCCGACTAAAGGAGAACTTGTAAGTGCATCTGCTGTTAAGCCAAATTATAATTTGTTTGGGCCTATGGAATCTTTAAAAGCGCCAAGAGAACTTACAAATGAAGAAATTTTAGACCTTATAGATGGATTTTATGAAACTACAAGAAGAGCCATAGAAGCTGGGTTTGATGGAGTTGAAATTCATGGAGCGAATACATATTTAATTCAACAATTCTTCTCACCACACTCAAATAGAAGAAACGATCAGTGGGGAGGAAGCAGAGAAAAGAGAATTAAATTTCCTTTAGAAATTGTAAAAGCAGTAAATAAAGCTAAAAAAGATTTTGGTAAAGAAGACTTTATAATAGGTTATAGATTTTCACCTGAGGAATTAGAAAATCCAGGAATAACTTTAGATGATACTCTTTATTTGGTTGATACTTTAGCGAATGAAGGGATAGACTATCTCCATATTTCATTAAGTAAATACAATAACACATCAATTAGAGATAAAGATGACAAGAGAATTATAGGAAAACTTATTTTAGAAAAAATAGGTGGAAGAAAGCCTTTAATAGGTGTTGGAAGTATTTATACAAAAGAAGATGCTAAGGATGCGTTAGAAAATGTGGGGTATGATTTAATTGCTTTAGGTCATGTAATTATTACTGATCCAGATTGGGTTAATAAAGTAAAAAATAATGAAAAAATAGAAACTGTTGTTCATGCTAATAATTTAGAAAAACAAAAAATACCTAAAAAGATGATGACGATGTTAGAAGCGTCTGAGGGTTGGTTTGAGATAGAAAAATAAATAATGTTATAATGCCTTATTTAGTATAGAAGAATACATAAATAAGGCATTAATATTGTACCCATACATTTGTGTATTTATTTTATTTTATGATATATTTATATAAAATAATTAATTGTAAAAAAATGGGGGAAAACTATGAGTAGAGAATCAATTAATAAAAATCTAGCACAAATGCTTAAAGGTGGAGTAATAATGGATGTCACTAATAAAGAAGAGGCTATTATTGCTGAGAAAGCTGGTGCTTGTGCAGTTATGGCACTTGAAAGAGTTCCATCTGATATAAGAAAGCAAGGTGGAGTGGCTAGAATGTCAGATCCAAAAATGATTAAAGAAATTCAAGAAGCTGTTTCAATTCCTGTAATGGCTAAGGTTAGGATAGGTCATTTTGTAGAAGCTCAAATTTTAGAAGCTTTAGAAGTTGATTTTATAGATGAAAGTGAAGTTTTAACTCCTGCTGATGATAAATATCATATAATTAAGAGTGATTTTAAAGTGCCTTTTGTATGTGGTGCAACAAATATTGGTGAAGCATTGAGAAGAATAGGGGAAGGTGCTTCAATGATAAGAACTAAGGGTGAAGCTGGAACTGGTGACATAGTACAAGCTGTAACACATATGAGAACAATGACTAAGCAAATAAAAGAAATTCAAAACGCTACTGAGGAAGAACTTATGACTTTAGCTAAAAATTATGGAGCACCTTATGATTTAGTAAAAGAGGTTCATGAAACAGGGAAGCTTCCAGTAGTAAACTTTGCAGCAGGTGGGGTTGCAACTCCAGCAGATGCTGCTCTTATGATGCAACTTGGAAGTGAGGGTGTATTTGTAGGTTCTGGTATATTTAAATCAGATAATCCTGAGAAAAGAGCAAGAGCAATAGTTTTAGCAACAACATATTATAATGATCCTAAAAAGTTAGCTGAGGTTTCTGAGGATTTAGGAGAAGCAATGTTTGGAATAAATGCTAATGAATTAGAAACTAGATATGAAGAAAGAGGATGGTAGGCTGTGAAAATTGGAGTTTTGGCTTTCCAAGGAGGAGTTATAGAACATATAAAACAGATAGAAGCTTTAGGTCATGATGCTATAGAGGTTAAAAAAGAAGAGGATTTAGAAGGGTTAGATGGAATAATATTACCTGGTGGAGAAAGTACAACTATGGGAAAACTTTTAAGGATAACAAATCTTTTAAAACCTCTAAAAAGAAAAATAGAAGAAGGGCTGCCTACCTTTGGAACTTGTGCCGGAATGATACTTTTAGCAAAAGAAATTGAGGGAGAAAATAGCCATTTAAATCTTATGAATATAAAGGTTAAGAGAAATGCTTTTGGAAGGCAATTAGATAGCTTTAGTGAATTTCATAAAGTTAAAGGGATAGAGAATGAAATGGAACTTGTATTTATAAGGGCTCCTTATGTAGAGGAAGTTGGAGAAAATATAGAAGTTTTATGCAAGGTTAAGGATAGAATTGTTGCTGTTAAAGAAAAGAATATTATAGCAACATCTTTTCATCCAGAACTTACAGAAGATTTAACTTTTATGAAATATTTTTTAAGTATTTGTGGTTAATCTAAATAAGATATTATTATTTACAGAATAATTGTATAATTTTTATAAGTTAAAACTTTGTAATAAAGATATATCAAAAACTTGATATATCTTTATTTATATACTTTAACAATTTTAATGATAATTCTAATCTAAATAAGATATCGCTGTCTGATAATGATATGTTAAGCAATGCTTCTATTTTATGGAATCTATAAAAAAAGGTACTGTTATGAATTTTTAAAACTTTTGATGCTATGTTTGAATTTCTGTTGTATTCTAAATAAGTAATTAAAGTTTTTAAAAGCTCAGTATTATGCTTTTTATCATTAATGATAATTTTTTTTATATATGGGTGTATTAAGTTTTTTATGTTGATTTGATTTTTATTATTTACTGATAAGTTAAACCAATAATATTCTAAGTAATCCTCAAAATAAAAAATATAATCTTTAGAACATAAATTTTCAACTATATTTAAAACATTTATGCTTTGTTTATAAAATTCTCTTGTTTCTAAAATATTTTCAAAGGGCATACTAATTCCAGCTTTTAGATGATTTAGTTTTAAAAAATTTAAAAATTGAGTTTCAACATCACAAGAAAACAATTTTTCAGAGTTTTTACTTACAAGAAATATAATTTTATTATCAATATAGGTTGTGATGGAATTTAGAAGAATGTTTTTAATACTGCTTATTAATTGTTTTAAGCCAAAGTTGTGTCTATAATCTTTATACATTTGTTTAAAAGGAATTGCCACTAAAAATAGGTTATCCTTTATCTTAAAATTTGTTTGAGATAGTCTTTCTTTTACATAATCTATATCATCTACTTTGTTTTCTAATAAATCAATAAGATAGTATTCTTCCTCTAAACCCGAGGTACTTATAAATAAATTATTCTTTTGAATTTGTATGGATAATGTTTTAGATAAAGTATTTACAAGATTTAAATCATCAAAGTCGAAATCTCTATATTTTTTTACAACACAAATATACGCTGTCGTTATTTCATTTGTTTTTATTCCACAAAAGATAAGTTTTTCGTTAGCAAAGTGAAAAAATGCTTGAGTGGAGTTATATATTGTGTTCATACAATTATCTTCTTTAATGTTTTCAATAATTTTAGAAACTAAATAGTAATTTTCATTATGGTTATTTATAGAATCATGAAGTAGTGTTGCAAGTTTAGAAAGTCCTAAAATTTTATAGCTAGTATCTAAGATTAGTATTGGATTATTTAAATAATTTTCAGCTATATTTAAGATTTCGTGAATCTCAAAATCATTAGTTATACTATTAAATATATTATATTTTTTTATGTAGAGTTGTTGTTTTTTCATTAAAAATTCAGAAATTAGAATATAAATTTTTTCTAATGAAAAATTAGTTTTTAATTGAAGCAAGGAAGAATTTTTATCAATGTCTTTTGTTACAGCTAAAATATTAAATTCTTTAGAGTAATTTAAGTTAATTTTATCTGTTAAGTATAGGGTATCTTTAAAAAGTTTTTTTCTATCTTTTAAAATAGACACATTGGTTATAATTGAGTTTTTATATTCTCCATATGCTTTAAGATTATTATTTTCAACAAAATTTATTATATCTTTTAAAGTAATCAAAAGAATTTCCTCCATATTTTAATTAGATATTTTACAAAATTGCATTGAGATAAAATATAGAAATTTATATAAAGTATTTTTTATGGTAAAGATAATTTCAGAAAAAATTTGAATTTATTTAATTAAAATTGTAATGTTTTTATACTTATTTTTGATGTTATATAATTTAAACCATGATAACATTATAACAATAAAAATTTATTAAAGAAAAAAATAATTATTGTTAGGAGTTTTGTTGTTATGAGTTTTAAAGTGATGGGTGTTACATCAGGAAGAAAAGATTCAAATTCTGAAATATTATTAAAAGAAGCTTTAATAGCATGTGAGGAGCAAGGGGCAGAGATTACAATGATTAATCTAAGAGATTATAATATTTTAGATTGTACAGGCTGTACTGCATGTACTCACGGTATGAGTCAAGGTAAATATGTTGGTTGTACTCTAGATAAAAAAGATGATAAAAAAGAAATAATGGAGGTTATGCTAAGTCAAGATGCAGTAATATTTGTTGCTCCAACTTATGATTTAATGGCGAATGCAACCTTTTTAAAATTTATGCATAGAAATTTAAGTTATGAATCATCATTTTTAGAAGATATAGGAGCTGTGGAACATAAAGATAGAGTAGGTGCATTAATAGCGGTTGGGGGTTCTACTCGTTCATGGCAGTCAATGGCTCTTGAAACAATGCAGGCTACATGTTTTACTAATGATTTTAAAGTTGTTGATATGTATTTAGCAACGAGAGTTCCAGCACCAAAACAATGTTTGTTAAATGAACAAATGATTAAACGTGCTTATGAAATTGGTGAGAATGTAATGAAGTCGTTAAATACTCCTGTAAAAGAAAGAAGATGGCTTGGAGATGAAAATATGGGATGGTGTCCGAATTGTCACTCTAATGCTTTAATCTTGGGGGAAGCTCAGTGGGATGGTCTACATTTTCCAATTGAATGCCAAGTATGTGGTGCAGGTGGTGATTTAGAAAAAACTGAAGATGGAAAATGGAAATTTGTAATTGCTGAAAATGGATTGTGTCGTGATAGAACAACAGTTGAGGGGAGAACTCACCATTTAAGAGAAATTGAGGCTACTCAAGGTGGATTTTATACAGAAGAAAATTTAAAGGTAGTAAAAGAAAAGTTTGAAAAATATAAAAACATAAAATTTAAAGGAATAGAGATTAATAAGTAAAACAAAAAAGTAAGCACTATTTAATGAGTAGATATTAAATAGTGTTTTTTAAATATGCATGATGATATTTACTGATGATAGGAATAAATCCATAATAATGTGAAATCCTAAGAAATAGGAATTTATATTTTAGGAGGAATTATTTTATGTTTAAACATGAAAAGCAATTATTACATGAGGTAAAAGTGGAAAAGCCCAATCCCCAATATGCAGTATTAATGCAAGAACAATTAGGAGGTTGCAATGGAGAATTAAAGGCAGCACTACAATACATATCTCAAAGTTTTAGAATAAAGGATAAAGAGATTAAAGATTTGTTTTTAGATATAGGTGCGGAAGAGCTTAGCCATATGGAAATGGTAGCTCAAACTATAAATTTATTAAATGGTCATGATGTGAATTACGAAGCTGTTGGAGTTGGTGGAATAGAACCTCATGTAACAAACGGATTATCACCAGTTTTAGCGAATGCATCAGGATATTCTTGGACAGCAGATTATGTAACAGTAACAGGGGATTTAGTTGCTGACCTTCTTGCAAATATTGCATCAGAACAAAGAGCAAAGGTAGTTTATGAATATTTATATCGTCAAATAGAGGATAAGTATGTAAGAGAAACAATAGACTTTTTACTTAATAGGGAAGAAGCACATAATGCTTTATTTAGAGAAGCTTTAAATAAAGTTCAAAATAGTGGTTCAAATAAAGATTTTGGAATTACTGAAGATTCTAAGCTTTATTTTGATTTATCATCACCAGGACCAAAACATGAAGCGCCAAATCCAACACCAGTATCATTTGAAAATCCAAGAAGAGATAAATAATTAAATATAAGATAAAAAATCACAATATCTCAACATATATTGTGATTTTTTACTTATAAATTATTTATATAATTTTATTTTTTAGTAAATTTTGAATCTTTGATTAAAAAGCATATTGCAACTAAAGATGCAATAAGATTAGATAAAGGTAGTGCTATCCAAACGCCTAATACCCCTAAGTTAAATACATAGGGAAGTATATAAAGCATTGGTATAAAAAAGATAATTCTTCTTAACATTGATAGAATTATAGATTGTTTTGCATATCCAATAGCTCTATAAAAAGCAATAGATAAAAAATATACGCCAAGAAGAGGTGAAGCTAAAAGAGTAATTCTAAGAACATGGCTACAATTATTTATTAATGATAAATTGTTAGTGAACATAGCCACAAAATCTTTAGAAAAAATAATCATAATAATTGTAGCTATTAAGCATATGGAGGTTGAAATTATGGCACTAAACTTTACGGTGTCTTTTATCCTTTTGAAGTTTTTAGCACCAAAATTATATCCAATTAAAGGTTGAGAACCTCTTGAAAATCCACCAGCCGACCTTTGAATAAGTGAAGTTAATTTATAAACTATTCCATAAATTGCAACAGATTCTGTGCTTCCTAAAGAATATAAGACATTATTTAAAAGAACAATTGAGATACTTCCTGTAAGTTGATTTAAAAATGTTGAAAATCCAATAGGAATAGCTTTTTTTAGCATATCAATATTATATCTTATATACCTAGTTCTAATTTTTAACATAGCTTTAAATTTAAAATAATAAACTATATAAAGGAAGTTTATAAATTTTGATAATGTTGTGGCAAGCCCAGCACCTGTAACTCCCCATCTTAAAAGAACTATGAATATATAATCTAAAATTATATTAGAAACAATACTAATTACTGTTCCATACATTGAATAGTTAGCGCTACCTTCTGCTCTCATAACATTATTTGATGCTAAACAAAGAGGAAAAAATAGTGTCCCTATAAACATCATTCTAGCATAGTTTGTAGCATATGGAATAATACTACCTTCAGCAGAAAATAATTCTACAATTTGTTTTGGAAAAGATACTCCTAAAATACATAAAATTATAGCAAGAGTAGTTATAAAAGCAAAAAGAGTTCCTATGGATTCTTCAGCTTTATCATAGTGTTTTGCACCTATTTGTCTTGAAATAAAAGAACCTATGCCAGATGCAAAAAGAAGTGTTGAAGCTGAAATAATCATTTGAATAGGAAGATAAATAGATACAGCGGCTATGCCCACATCCCCTACATATTTACCTATAAAAATAGTATCTATAATATTATAAATGACTGTGGAAAGTGCAGATAATGTAGCAGGAAGGGTTAAAACAAAAATGGCTTTATGTAATTTTTCTTCACCTAATAAATATTCTCTATTCATATATTTCTCCTTTGTATAGTTAATAAGCAACAATTATTATTATAAACTAATGTTTACTTGTAAACAATATTTAATAAATTGTTAATGCTAATCAACTTTATAGATTTATAAGTAAAAATATGATAAAATTTAAGAAAAGATTTAAGAATGGAATGGTTTTATGAGTAAAACTTTTAATGTGTTAGGGAAAAATGTAACTTTTAAAGATGAGGAAAAATTATATATTGATATAAGAAATATATTTTATAAAGAAGCATTAGATAGCTCGCAAAATTTCATTAATAAATTTAATAAAAAGTATACAAGCCTTGATGATTTTATGATACGAGGTAATAAAGATGGGCTTAAGGTTATAAATAATGCTTTAGAAAAAGGTTTTTATGTTTTAAAAAGTGCAGGCATAAATAACATAGATTTTAATTGCTTTGAGAAATATAGTAAAAATTACTTAGGAAATTTCAAAAGAAGTTTCTTAAATTTAAAAGAGCAATATAATAATCTTATGGATAGTAAATATAAAAGAAGGAATAGACGGGTTAGAAGAGTTGTAAAAAAGGGTTTAGTAAGGTCTAGTGGTAGAGGATATAAATCTATTGAGGAATCTTTAGAGTCAAAGTTCTTAGAAGTACTTTATGAGATTGGAAGTATCATTGGAAACGTTTTTGAAAATATAAAATTAGATATAAAAATTAATAATAAAATGACAAAAATTTTTAAAGATATAGAGACGAAAGAAAAATTAAAGAAGGGTATATACAAAGATGTTTTTAGTATCCATTATGCAATTATAGATATAATAAATGAAAAAAAAGGGTATGAAATAAATGCTTTTTATGATAATAAAGGTAAAAAAGAAGCAAATAATATTTATTATAAATTAATTGATGGAGAAATAAAAAAGGATAAAATTAGAGAGAAATCTCAAGAAATGATATATAAATATCCTTTTTCTAAAAAGTTTTATAGGTTTATTATAGGATATTTTAGAAATTATAATAAAGAAATAGAGGAATATGCTGAATTTTTTGGGATTGATGTAAAGACAATTAGATTAAAAATGTTAAAATCAAAAAAAATTGTATAATTTTTATATAATAAATACATTTCAACTTAATTAAAATGATAAAAAGACCATGAATTTATTCATGGTCTTTTCTGGCAGTAATATAGAGAATAGAATATATTAAAACTCTATACTTAGTAATAAGTGTGAATTATTAGGAATTATTAATTATAAGTTAAGTTGTTTTATAAAGCGAAAATTTCTATTTTGCTTTAAGTAAAATTTTATGATTTAATAATAAACGTTATTTAACCATAGAAAATATTATTTAATAATTATTTTCTATAATTATATTATATACGAAAAAATGTATATGTCAAATGCATATTTTAATTATATAATTTTTTTATAATAAATTCTAGTGTAAAACAATAATTTTAACAATGCGAATATATTGTTATAATCAAAATTCATTTGATTTTTGAACTTTAAAATCTTTTATATAAGTAAATTTATATAAAATTCCATTTAAATAGAAAGTAGAGATAAGTGTTAAATATATAAAAATAATAAAAAAGTTACAAAACAGTATTTACAATTTATTATAAAAATGGTATATTAAAAGTAGTTAGACGTTTACAAAATATATAATCATTTAATAAATTTTTTGTTTTATGTGTTTGCATAAAAGATGTGAGGGTTGCAAAGATGATTATAAAAAAAATTTTTAATAATAATGTAGTTCTAGCTAAAGAAAAAAATAAAGATGAAATTATAGCAATGGGATGTGGAATAGCTTTTAAAAAGAGGTCAGGAGATATTTTAGATAAAGATTTAATTGAAAAGACTTTTATTTTAAAAGAAAATAATGCATCAGATAGATTTAAATCTTTATTAGAGAATGTTCCAATAGAACAAATTAAGGCATGTTCAAATATCATTGAATATGCTAAGGCAAATTTAAATGTTAAATTGAATGATTATATTTATGTAACACTTACAGATCACATAAATCATTCAATAAATTTATATGATGAAGGAATTAGCAAACCAAATATTTTAGGTTGGGAAGTAAAAAAATTTTACAATAAAGAATATAAAGTAGGGTTAAAAGCATTAGATATTATTGAGGAATATACCAAAAAAAGACTTCCAAATGATGAAGCTAGTAATATTGCTCTTCATATTATAAATGCTCAAATTAATTGTTCATCAAAGGAAAGTTTAGATGCTATAAAAATAGCCAAGTATATTCAAGGAATAATGACAATAATAAGGTATACTTATAATATAGACATTGATGAAAATTCACTGAATTATGATAGGTTTATTACACATTTAAGATTTTTATTAAAAAGATTAAATGATAATAATATGATTGAATCAGATAATGATTTGTTAGAACAAGTGAAAGAAAAATATAAAAAAGCATATAACTGCATGTTAAAAATAGAAAAGTTTTTAGAAGTTGATATGTCAAATGATGAAAAGTTATATTTAACAATTCATATACAAAGGGTTACTCAGAGATAATTTAAAGATTAAAATTAAATAATTTTGGATTGTTACTTGGATTTACAAGGCAATACCAGTATTAATAGAATTTTTTTAAGTTCTATTAATACTAGTATTGCCTTTTTATATTATAAAAAATTTAATAAGGGGGGTAATTTTATGAAGTATGAAAATTTAGCTAAAGACATTATAAAAAATGTAGGTGGAAAAGAAAATATAAATAGTTTATGTCATTGTATTACTAGGTTACGTTTTAAATTAAAAGATGAAAGTAAGGCAAATACAGATGTATTAAAAAAGATGGACGGTGTTGTAACCGTTGTAAAGAGTGGAGGGCAATACCAAGTTGTAATAGGAAATCATGTGCCAGATGTTTATGCTGATGTTTGTAGTGTTGCAGGAATTAGTGATAATGCATCTAGTGGGGAAGTAGAAGAAAAGATGAATCCTCTTAATAGATTTATTGATATAGTATCTGGAGTTTTCCAACCTATACTTGGGGTTTTATGTGCAACAGGTATGATAAAAGGCGTAAATGCTATTCTTTTAGCAACAGGTCTTGTAACAGAAGGTTCAGGTAGTTATATAATTTTAAATTCAATAGGGGATAGCTTAATGTATTTCTTCCCTATATTCTTAGGATATACAGCAGCTAAAAAATTTAAATTAAATCAATTTTTAGGTATAGCAATTGGAGCCTCTATGGTTTATCCAACTATTACAGCTTTAGCAGGAACAACAATTAACTTTTTAGGAATCCCAGTAGTTATGCCATCTAGCGGATATGCATCAACTGTTATTCCAGTAATTGCAGCTGTATATGTAGCTTCTAAAATAGAGCAAATGTTTAAAAAAATTATACCAGATGTAGTTAAAACATTTTTAGTTCCTTTTTGTACGTTATTAGTTGTAGTGCCTTTAACATTTATAGTAATAGGACCAATAACATCAACAGCAGGGGATTTATTAGGAAGTGTTACTTCAGCTATTTATAACTTTAGCCCATTAGTTGCAGGTTTATTCATTGGTGGATTTTGGCAAATATTTGTTATGTTTGGACTTCATTGGGGATTAGTTCCAATAGCGTTTAATAATTTAGCAGTTTTAGGCTATGATTCTGTTTTAGCAGTTTCAGTTCCAGTATGTTTTGCACAAACAGGAGTAGTAATTGCAATAATGCTTAAGGCTAAAAATAAAAAATTAAAATCTTTATGTATTCCAGCAATAATTTCAGGAATATTTGGAATTACCGAACCTGCAATTTATGGTATAACTCTTCCAAGAAAAAAACCATTTATATTAAGTTGTATAGGTGGTGCTGTTACTGGAGGTGTTGTAGGATTTTTTGGATGTAAAGGATACTCAGCAGGTGCAACAGGAGTTTTTGCTCTCCCATCTTATATAAATCCAGCAGGAATAGATAGTAGTTTATATGGAATGGCTATAGCTATGGTAGTTGGATTGGCAGTAGGATTTGCTTTAATGTTCTTCTTTGGCAAATTAGACGAAGAAGATTTAACTGATGGTGAAGTGGTAGAAACAGTTAAGAAATCTATAATAAAAGGAGAAATATTGACAAGTCCAATAAAGGGAGTAGTTAAGTCTTTATCAGATGTTAAAGATGAAGCTTTTGCTAGTGGGTTATTAGGAAAAGGTATAGCAATTGAGCCTAAAGAAGGTAAAATTATTGCACCAGCTGATGGAACGTTAACAACTCTTTTTCCAACTCTTCATGCTTTAGGAATTACAACAGATAGCGGAGCAGAACTTTTAATTCATGTGGGAATGGATACAGTAAAGCTACAGGGGAAACATTTTAAGGCAAGAGTAAAACAAGGTGATAAGATTAAAAAAGGTGATGTATTATTAGAGTTTGATATAAATGCTATAAAAAGAGAAGGATATTCTTTAGAAACTCCAGTAATAATTACAAATTTTGATAAGTATTTAGATGTTATAGAAACAAATAAAGATATTATTGAATATGGAGAAAATCTAATAACAGTAATGTCTTAATAAGATTTTAAATAAAATAGATATTATGTTTAGGTTAGGTGAAATTTTTTTCACCTTTCCTAAATATATAGTTAATTAAAATTTAGTTAGATAAAATATTTTTATTTTCGATATGTGTAACCTTATAGGTTATAGATATTAAAAATAAAATATAAAGTAATTAGGGGGAATAAGTATGAAAACAGATGTTAAATTTCCAAAAAACTTTCTATGGGGAGGAGCAACTGCTGCTAACCAATTTGAAGGTGGATATAGAGAAGGTGGTAAAGGATTAAGTACGGCTGATGTTATGACAGGGGGAACACATACTACAGCTAGAAGAATAACTCCAGAGCTTGAAGATAACACATACTATCCAAGTCATGAAGCAATAGATTTTTATCATAGATATAAAGAGGATATAGCACTTTTTGCTGAAATGGGATTTAAAACATTTAGACTGTCTATAAACTGGACAAGAATTTTTCCAAATGGTGATGAATTAGTTCCAAATGAGGCAGGATTAAAGTTTTATGATGATGTTTTTGCAGAATTAAAAAAATACAATATAGAACCATTAGTAACTATATCTCATTATGAAACTCCATTTGGATTAACTAAAAAATTTAATGGTTGGTTAGGAAGAGAAACTATCGACTGTTATTTAAGATATTGTGAAACTATATTTAATAGATATAAGGATTCAGTTAAGTATTGGTTAACATTTAATGAAATAAATATATTAACTCATGGACCTGCAGCAGCATTTATGGGAGCTGGAGTTATGTTTGACGATATAAGAGAATTAAGATTTGGGCCATCTGAAAAAGACCATAATCAAGAATGTTTCCAAGCACTTCATCATCAATTTGTTGCAAGTGCAAAGGCTGTGCAACTTGGTCATTCAATAAATAAAGATTTTAAAATTGGATGTATGATAGCATATGGTGCTCAATATCCATATACTTGTAACCCTGAAGACGTATTATTAGCAGAGCAAAAGGAAGAGTTTTCAAACTATTTATGTGGTGATGTTCATGTAAGAGGAGAATATTCAGGATTTGCTAAGCGTTTCTTTAAAGAAAATGATATACAAATAAAAATGGAAGAGGGAGATTTAGAAACTTTAAAAAATGGATGTGTTGATTTCTATACTTTCTCATATTATATGTCTAATTGTGTAAGCAACAATCCTGATGTAGAAACTACAGGAGGAAATCTTTCAATGGGATTAAAGAATCCCTATTTGGAAGCAAGTGATTGGGGATGGCAAATTGACCCTGTAGGATTAAGAATTACTTTAAATAAAATTTATAATAGATATCAAATTCCATTAATGGTTGTTGAAAATGGTTTAGGTGCTGTGGATAAAGTTGAGGAAGATGGCTCAATTAATGATGATTATAGAATAAATTATCTAAAGGCTCATATTGAGCAAATGAAAGAGGCAATTGGTGATGGGGTTGAACTTTTAGGATATACTCCTTGGGGATGTATTGACCTTGTAAGTGCTGGAACTGGTGAGATGAAGAAGCGTTATGGCTTTATATATGTTGATAAAAACAATGATGGAACTGGAACTTTAAATAGATTAAGAAAAAAGAGTTTTAATTGGTATAAAGAAGTTATAAACTCAAATGGTGAGAATTTATAATTTTAAAATTTATTTTAATAGTAGTAAGAATAATATCATGGAATATTCACATAGTATTTCCATGATATTTTTTTTGGAAAAAATATATTTATAAGGATAATTAATCTGCAATAAAAATACTTGCTTTTGAGTTAACTCAAAGATATATCATTTATATATAAAGAAGAAATTTAAATTAATAAAATCTACATATATTATAGTTTAAATATAGCAAACTATGATTATTAAAAGGAGAGATGGAAATGAAAAAACGTATTTTAGGAAATGATGGTCTTGAGGTTTCTGAAATAGGGCTTGGATGTATGGGGATGGATCATGCTTATGGACCTGCTGCTGATAGAAAAGAAATGATTAAATTAATTCATAGAGCAGTAGAAATGGGATGTAATTTTTTTGATACTGCAGTGGTTTATGGAGAAAATAATGAAAAACTTTTAGGAGAGTCATTAAAATCTTTTAAAGAAAAAGTGGTTATAGCTACTAAGTTTGGTATAACAGGAACAGTTATTAATGATGGAAAGTTAGAACATGTTTTAGATAGCACTCCAGAATCTATTAGGAAACAATTAGAAGGTTCTTTGAAGTGTTTAAAAGTTGATTGTATAGATTTATATTATCAACATCGTATAGATCCAAAGGTAGAGCCAGAAGTTGTAGCAAGAACAATGAAAAAATTAATAGAAGAGGGGAAAATAAAGCATTGAGGATTGTCTAATGCACCTATTGATTATATGAGACGTGCTCATGCTGTGTGTAAAGTGACAGCTATAGAGAATCAGTATTCTATGGTATGGCGTAAGCCAGAAAAAGAATTATTTGATGTGTGTGAAGAGCTGGGGATTGGTTTTGTTGCTTATAGCCCTCTTGGAAATGGTTTTTTAAGTGGAAAACATACAAAAAACACAAAATATGATAAAAATGATTTTAGGAGCTTTATGGGAAGATTTAAGCCAGAGGTTATGGAAAATAATCAAAAGTTATTAGATTTAATTTTTGAAATTGCTAAAGATAAAAATGCTACACCAGCTCAAGTAGTTTTAGCTTGGGAACTTGCTCAAAAATCTTTTATAGTACCTATTCCAGGAACAACTAAAATCCATAGATTAGAAGAAAATTTAGGGGCTGTTAATATTAAACTAACAAAAAATGAGTTAGAAAATATTAATAATGAGTTAAATAAAATTAGTATAGATGAAACGCATTTTTAAGATAAAATTTTTAAAGATAGGAGTGTATTCTTAAATATGAGGAACAATTAATTCCTGAAAATAAGCAAAAAAATAAAGATTAATATTAGTTGTAAAAAAGGTAATAAGTATTGCTAATTGTCCATTTTAGTAATACTTATTATTTTTTAGTTGTTCAATAATTTAAATTATTAATAAAATGTAAATTAAAAACAAAATTATTGACAATGGTATAAAAACATATTACAATATAACTGTAAATGAAAATCATTATCAATTAAATGAAGGATAAATTAAATAATTTTACAAGTCAATACTTTTAAAGCATTGGTTATTAAGTTTTTTCCACAAAATCGGATCATATTAAACAAACAATGTTTAATTGATAAAGAGTTTACTTTTAATTGAATATTCACATATATGGTTAAAAGAATTTCGTTTGACATCTCTTTTTTTAGGAGCTATATCTTTTGATAAAGCTCCCTCTTTTTAAATGAAAGTATTAAAATTAATTAGTGTTAAGTTACTAAAAGGATTACTGGAGGTAATTTAATTTGGAATATATTTCATCAAATATAAAAAGGCATAATAGGGCTATATATTTACTTGCCATATTATTGGTTGTGTTGATTACATATTGTGAGTTAAATAGATTAAGCAGTTTTTTGCCAAGTCATTTAAAATATATAGAAAAATTAACTTATAATGGTTATATATCTACGTTTTTATTTGTTGTTGTTATGTTTATGGGAGTCATGAGCAGAAATATGTCTTTAACAAAACATTTTATGAAAATAAGGGCTGAACTTGCAATAGTAGCATCGTTATTAATAGTCCCACATATTTATGTTCATGGACTAAAACTAATTATGATATTAATGAGCGGAAAGCATCTTACTACAAATCGTATAATATATTCAATTGCAGGTGTCTTAGCAGTTGTTATAATGATTCCACTTTTTGTAACATCATTTAATTTTGCAAAGAGAAAATTAAAGGGGGGAATGTGGAAAAAGATTCAAAGATGGTCTTATGTGTTTTATGGTTTGATTTATGTTCATATTTTATTTGCGTATTTAAATAGTAAAAATATAAATATGAAAAATGTAATAATATTAAATATTGTTTTCATTTGTTATACCGTCTTAAAACTAATAAAAGTATTTAATAAAAGCAATAAAAGAAGTAAGATGTAAAGCTCATTTATATAAATTTAGATTTCTTAAGTAAATTAATTTTTAAAACACTAAAATCGACATTAACTATAAAAAAACGCTATGTTTTAAATAAGCAATTATAAATTTGTTGTTTATTTTGATGTAGTGTTTTTTTATTTTATATTTCAGAATAAAAGTTAAATATCAAACTATTTTCTGTAAATAATAAAGTTATAATAGAACAGTAGAAAAATTTTTTTATGATTTATAAAAATGAGAGGGGATATGCTTATGAAAATATATACTTTGGGTCATTCAAATTATAGTGTTGAAAGGCTTATGGAGATGTTAAGGTATTATGATATTAATTGCGTTGTAGACATTAGAGGAACACCTTACTCGAAGTATAACGTTTGGTTTGATAAGGAAGTTATAGCATATACACTTAAAAAAAATGGATTTACTTATATCTACATGGGAGAAGAATTTGCGGCTAAAAGAGTTAGGAAAGTTTCTTACAATAAAGAAGGATATGCTGATTTTGATAAGGTTATTTTAGAAGAAGAATTTTTAAGAGGAATCAAAAGACTTAAAACAGGACTAGAAAAAGGATATAAAATAGTGCTTTTAGGTGCTATGCAAGATCCTATAAGGTGTCATAGAAGCATTTTAGTTGGAAGAGAACTTGAAAAACATGGATTTGATGTAAATCATATATTAGATGACTATTCATTAGCTTCCCAAAGAGATATTGAAGAAAGTCTTTTAGATAAGTATTTTAAGGATAGAAATCAGCTAACTATAGATAACATTCTTGGAAATGCTAAGAGTAGAGAGCAGTTAATTGAAGATGGATATAAATTTGCTAATAAGGAAATTGGCTATAGGATAGAAAATATAAATAAAAAATAATGCTTATTTTAAATTATTATAACATCAAAATAATGTGAAATTTCACATATTCATGTAAACATTTCCAATAATGAGTAAAAAAGAACTAAAAATACAAATATATAGATAACTTCATTGATAAATATTAAAATAATATTAGTAATAATTAATTTTGTTCTTTTAAAATAAAATTATTAAGGGGGATGATGCATATGATGCAGAAAATTCAAAGATTAGGTGGAGCTATGTTTACTCCTGTACTATTATTTGCTTTTTCGGGAATGATGGTTGGATTTGCAACATTGTTTAAAAATCCAGTAATAATGGGGTCGATAGCAAGTGAATCTACTTTTTGGTATCAAATGTGGAATGTCATAGAGCAAGGTGCATGGACAGTATTTAATCAATTACCTCTTCTATTTGTAATAGGGTTACCAATAGGGCTTGCCAAAAAGCAACAAGCTAGAGCTTGTATGGAGGCTGTAGTTGTATATTTGACTTTTAATTATTTCTTAGGAGCGATTCTTGGAACATGGGGAAGTAGCTTTGGAGTTGATTTTACAGCAGAAGTTGGAGGAACAAGTGGTTTAGCTAATATTGCAGGTATTAAAACTTTAGATACCGGTATGATAGGTGCTATTTTAATTTCTTTAACTGTTGTTTCTATTCATAATAAGTTTTTTGATGTTGAACTTCCAGAAGTTTTAGGAATATTTAAGGGGTCATCACTAATAGTTATAATTGGTTTCTTTGTCATGATACCAATAGCATTTTTAGTAGCAGCTGTTTGGCCAAAAGTTCAAGGAGCAATAGCATCATTACAAGGATTTTTATTATCATCTGGTGCAGTTGGAGTTTGGATTTATACATTCTTAGAAAGAATTCTTATACCAACAGGGCTACATCACTTTGTATACAGTCCGTTTATGTATGACTCTATAGCTGTTGATGGTGGAATAACAGCTTATTGGGCAACTCATTTAACAGAGTTTTCAATGTCAACAGCACCGCTTAAAACATTATTCCCAGCAGGTGGATTTGCACTTCATGGAATGTCAAAAATATTTGGTAGTGTTGGTATAGCAGGAGCATTTTATGCAACAGCTAAGAAAAATAAAAAGAAAATAGTAGCTGGTCTTTTGATACCTGCAACATTAACTGCAATAGTGGCAGGGGTTACAGAACCTTTAGAATTTACATTCTTATTTATAGCTCCATTATTATTTGCAGTCCACGCAGTTTTAGCAGCAACTTTATCTGCAACAGCTTATATATTTGGTGTAGTTGGTAATTTTGGTGGTGGATTAATTGAATGGGCTTCACTAAACTGGATTCCTTTATTTAGTAGTCATGGTGGAACTTATATAAAACAAATTGCTATTGGATTAGTATTTACAGGAATATATTTTGTAGTATTTAGAACTTTAATTTTGAAGCTTGATTTAAAAACTCCAGGTAGAGAAGATGATGAAGAGGAAACTAAGCTTTATACAAAAGCAGATTATAAGGCTAGTAAGGGAATGGGTGTTGCTATGGATAGTATAAGTCCAGCAGAAATAGACAGCACTAATTTAAGTAAGGCACAAATTATATTAAATGCTTTAGGTGGAGCTGACAATATCGAAGAACTTAATAACTGTGCAACTAGACTTAGAGTTTCAGTTAAAGATCCAAGTTTAGTTCAAGATGTTTCTGTGTTTAAAAAGGCAGGTGCTCATGGACTTGTTAAAAAAGGAAAGGCAGTACAAGTAATAATAGGAATGTCAGTTGTTAAATTTAGAGAAGAAGTTGAAGTTTTAATGAAATAATTAAAAGCTTTTAGAGAAAGGAATGATTGCATGAAAGCAGTAAGAAAAGGTGTAGTATCTAAAAGAAGTACAATTAATAGTTTAAAGGATAAAGAGTTTAAAATAAGTTATAAATGGATAAGCATTAGTATGTTTTTTTGTTTGAGTATTCCTTTAGTGTTTTTGATGTGCTTATACGCTATATCATTAATAAGTGGAAGAGGTGTTTTTGATCCGATATTAATGAATAGTAAAATAACTTTAGCATTTATAATTTCTATGTTGGGTATATTTTGTGCCTATGTATGTAATCGTTCTGTTAAGATACTTAAAGAGAAAAATGATGTAAATAGTGCAAAGAGAAATTTAATAATTATAGCAATAGCGCAAGGGTTAGTGGCAAATATTTTTGGATTTGTTCTTATAGTTTTTGCGATAATAAAGACGTTTAAAATAAAGTCTTTTAAGGAAATTAATATCAAAGAAATATTTATAAAAAGTAAACTAGATTTAGATTTTATATTTAGTTTGTTTATACTATTTGTATCAGCAATGTGTTTGATTCTTATAGTGAATATTTATTAGTATTGTGAATATTCACAAGATAAAGAACTAAATAACAAAATAAGTAGAAAAATATCTAAAGAGTGAAAGTTAATTGCATTTATTTAAACGTTTTGATAGTATTAAATTACAATATATGTATTAATTTAGGGGGTATTTATTATGAAAAAATTTTCAATAGTTGTAGCAGGTGGTGGAAGTACTTTTACTCCAGGAATAGTAATGATGCTTTTAGATAATTTATATAAATTTCCAATAAGAAAAATAAAATTCTATGATAATGATGAAGAAAGACAAGATACAATAGCAAAGGCTTGTGAAATATTAATAAGAGAAAAAGCTCCAGATATTGAATTTTTAGCGACAGTAGATCCAGAAGAAGCATTTACTGATGTTGATTTTGTAATGGCACATATTAGGGTTGGAAAATATGCTATGAGAGAATTGGATGAAAAAATTCCTCTAAGACATGGTGTTGTTGGACAAGAAACTTGTGGACCAGGAGGAATAGCGTATGGCATGAGGTCTATTGGTGGAATAATTGAAATAGCTAAATATATGGAAAAATATTCACCAAATGCGTGGATGTTAAATTATTCAAATCCAGCTGCCATAGTTGCAGAGGCTACAAGAAGACTTCTTCCAAATTCAAAAATATTAAATATATGTGATATGCCAATAGGAATTGAAGGGCGTATGGCAAAGATAGCAGGATTAGAATCAAGAAAAGATATGATAGTTAAGTATTATGGTTTAAATCACTTTGGATGGTGGTCAAGCATCACAGATAAAGAAGGAAATGATTTAATGCCAAAAATAAAAGAACATGTTGCTAAAATTGGATATGATACAGATTCAACAGGAGAAGTGCAACATACAGATGCTAGTTGGAGTGACACTTATAGAAAAGCTAAAGATGTGTATGCAATAGATCCAACTACACTTCCAAATACTTATTTAAAATATTATTTGTTCCCAGACTATGTAGTTGAACATTCGGATAAAAACTACACTAGAGCAAATGAAGTAATGGATGGAAGAGAAAAGCATGTATTTGGAGAATGTAGAAGAATTGCAGAAGCTAATACTTCACAAGGTTCTACTTTAGAAATAGATGAACATGCATCTTATATAGTTGATTTAGCTAGAGCAATAGCATACAACACTCAAGAAAGAATGTTATTAATAGTTGAAAACAACGGTTCAATAGAAAACTTTGATAAAACAGCAATGGTTGAAATCCCTTGTTTAGTTGGAAGTAATGGACCAGAACCATTAAGAATTGGTGATATTCCAAGATTCCAAAAAGGATTAATGGAACAACAAGTTGCAGTTGAAAAATTAGTTGTTGATGCATGGATTGAAAAATCATATCAAAAATTATGGCAAGCAATTTCTCTATCAAAAACAGTACCAAGTGTAAAAGTTGCTAAAGAAATCCTAGATGATTTAATTGAAGCTAATAGAGAATTCTGGCCAGAATTAAGATAATGAATTAATTATAAGCTGTACTAGTAAAATATCTAGTACAGCTTATTTTTTTATATTGTATGCTTATTGGGTGTTTTAAGTATGCAATATGAGAAACATAAATATATATTTAATACAATAAAAACTGTTAAGAATAAAGAGAAATAAAAATATAAATACTTGGTTAAATTTGTTATAATAAACTTATATAAAGGGGGAGTTATTATGAAAATTGATGATTTAGTTAATTTGCATTATGATAAGTTAAATCAAAGTGATTTGCACATTTGGAAATATATAAACGCTCATAGAAAAGAAAGCTCTAATTTAACTATTGATGAACTTGCATCAAGGTGTAATGTGTCAAGAACTACAATTTTAAGATTTGCTCAAAAGTTATCTTTAAAAGGATATAGCGAATTAAAGGTATATTTAAAATGGGAAAATAAAAAAGTAAATAAAGAGACGGATAGCATTGAAAGTGTATGCGATATGTTTAAAAACAGTATAGATGAAATGGAAAAAAATGATTATCATAAAGCTTGTAAAATGATTTATGATAGTAAGCGTGTATTCATTTATGGAACCGGTTTTTTTCAAACTTTAGTAGCTCAAGATTTAAAAAGAGTTTTTTTATCAGGAAAAAAATGTTTTTCTATAATAGATGGAATAAGAGAAATAGATTTAACATTAGATGCATTAACTTCAGAAGATTTAGTTATAATAATATCTTATTCTGGTGAATCAAGTCAGGTGAAAAGCTTTGCTAAACAATTATTGATTAGGGATATTCCTTTTATTTCAATAACTCAGCTTAAGACAAATAATCTTGCAAGGTTAAGTAATGAAAGTATTTATATAAATACTAAAACTGTTAATGTAGGAAATAACATAAGTTATAATTCAACAAACTTATTTTTTATATTTGTAGAACTGTTTTTCTTAAAATATATGAATTATAAAAATGCTATTGAAGGGGAGAAAGATAGTTAAAAGTATTTGTAACATTTAGTTATCTTAAGATATTTATAAAATAAATAATTGTTTAAATATATATAATATGTTATCTTCAATTGATATGTATTTTAGAATAACATAAAAATTAAAAGATAAAAAATAAGGGTTAATATGAAAAATCATATAAGCCCTTTATTTAATTTTAAGCTAAAAGATAAAAATAACCTAAAACTAATATTCCAAGTATTATTCTATAATAACCAAAGAATTTAAAGTCATGTTTTTTGATATAGTCCATAAGGAATTTAATTGCAATAACTGATACTATAAAGGCAACGAAGCATCCTGTAAGTAAAACTCCCCATTCAAGTGCATTAAAAGCAAAACCTGCTTTAACAAGTTTTAATGCACTAGCACCAAGCATAGTTGGAATAGCTAAAAAGAATGAAAATTCTGCTGCAACAAATCTTGATGTTCCAAGTAAGATTGCTCCAATTATTGTAGCACCAGACCTTGATGTTCCAGGAATTAGGGCCAATACTTGAAAACATCCTATAAAAATAGCTGTTTTATAAGTTAATTGTGAAAATGTTTCAATTTTAGGTTTTTTATTTCTGCTTTCTAAGATTATAAAGATAACTCCATATACTATAAGCATTATTGCTACAGTTGTTGGGTTAAAAAATATTTCTTCTATTTTGTCATCAAATAAAAGTCCAATTATTCCAGATGGAATAACTGCAATTATAACTTTAAGCCAAAGGCTTATAGTGTCTTCCCTTTGCATTTTTGTTTTTGATGGGTCAAAGGGATTTAGCTTTTTAAAATATAAAAACAATACTGCAAGGATAGAACCAAATTGAATTACAACAAAAAATGTGCTGATAAATACTTGAGAAAAGTCAAGTTTTATAAATTCATCAACTAATATCATATGTCCTGTACTACTTACAGGAAGCCACTCGGTTATACCTTGTACAATTCCTAGTATTATGGCTTTTAAAAATTCCATTAATATACCCCCGATTTTTTAATATGTTAATAAGTATGCAAATATAATTATATATATAATATAGAATTAATGGAATAATTTGATATAAAAGTTAACAATAAGTACATAAAAATTAATGACTAGGTAGATAAAGTTGTATATATATGTAATTCATTCTATAATGAATAATATATAAGATTTATTATTTGTTATAAAGTATATAGATGTGTGGAGGAAATGATTATGAATGATGATATTAAATGGTTAAATGAAATTAGAATTGAAAAGACTATAAAGGCTTTAAATGATAATGGGATGGAAGCTTGTTTAGTTTCTGATAAAGAAAGTCTTATAAATAAAATTGATGAGATATTAAAAGAGGGAAGTTCTGTAACTTTAGGTGGCACTATGACTGCTTTTGAGGTAGGAATTGTTGATCATTTAAAGAGTGGAAGATTTGAGTATTATGATAGATATAAAGAAAATTTAACTGAGGAAGAGAGAAAAGATATTTATAGAAAAGCTTTTTCTTGTGATGGATATATAACAGGTTCTAATGCTATAACAGAAGATGGAGAACTTTACAATGTAGATGGTAATGGTAATAGAGTTGCCGCTATGATTTATGGACCGGATAAGGTAATAGTTATAGCTGGAGTTAATAAAATTGTTAAGGATTTAAATGAAGCAAAATCTAGGGTTGAAAGAATTGCAGCACCTGCTAATGGCAAAAGATTAAATAGAAAAACACCTTGTGCAAAGGTTGGATACTGTATGGATTGTAAGAGTCCAGAAAGAATGTGTAGGGAATATACTGTTATTAAAAGACCTATTCCAGGAAGAATTCATGTTATATTTTTAAATGAAGAATTAGGATATTAAAGGAACTAAACATTTTAAGCCTTAATATTATATTTATGTGATAATTATTATATAAGGTGATATTATGTGTTCAGATGTCTCACTTTTAAATATAGCTATAAATTTTTTACCTTTAAATGCTAATATTGTTTCTATTAATAAAAAAAATAATACAGGTATGAGACGTAATGCTAACGATAACTTAATTGTTCAATATATATATAATGGTACTGATTATACATTAATTTTAGAGAATAACAATGATTATTGGAGAGTTAAAGAAACATATAATGAGTTTTTAGAAATATTTTAATGTTTTTTATGGTTGAAGAAATTTATTATAAAGAGTATAATAAGTTTAAAATTAAATATTAATGAATAAGTCTTTTATCAAGAACGGTGGAGGGACTGGCCCTGTGAAACCTAGCAACAGCCAATAAATCGTATTGGAATTGTGCTAAATCCTGCAAGAATGTATTTTCTTGAGAGATGAGAGAGAATTTAGTTAAATTAGTTAATAATTTTTAGTTAAGATAGAAACTATTTCTTTGTCGTCTTGCAAAGAAGTAGTTTTTTTGCTTTAGAAAAAATATGTTTTGAATTATATATTTTAAACAATGGATTGTTCTAAAAATTAGATTTGAAAGTTAATGAAAGAGGAGGTTTTTTGTTTGGAGAATAAAAAGAAGCTTTCAATGTTTGGATTTTTGTTTATAACAGGTTCAATCCTTGTAGAGTTGTATGAATATCCAACCTTTGCAACATCAGGCTTTAGTGCTGTGTTTTATTTATTAGCTGGAGGATTTTTATGGTTTTTACCAGTTGTATTGTGTGCAGCAGAGATGGCAACTGTTGAAGGATGGAGTGAGGGTGGAGTTTTTACTTGGACCAAAAATACTTTAGGTGAAAAATGGGGATTTGCTCACATATTTTTTCAGTTTGTTGTTTTTACAATAGGTGCAGTAACAATGATATATTATGTTGTGGGTGCAATAGCATATGTAACTGGATGGACAGCGTTAAATTCAGATCCAACACTTAAATTTTTAGCAGTAATTATAATTTTCTGGGCTGTAACTTTTATTCAATTAAGTGGAATAAGAAATACGGCTAAAATAGCTAGAATTGGATTTATAGGTGGTGTTTTAATACCAGCATTTATTTTATTTATTTTATCAGCAGTGTACATATTTTCAGGAAATCCAATTGATATAGACATAAGTACAAAGACATTTTTACCTAATTTTACAAATATAAATTCATTGGTTGTATTAGTGTCATTTATGTTATCTTATATGGCGGTTGAAGTTTCAGCAACTCATGTAAATGATATGAAAAATCCAAAAAGAGATTACCCAATAGCAGTAATTATTTTATTATTTTTAGCAATAATTTTAAATACAATAGGAGCTATATCAGTAGGTGCAGTTGTCCCTAAATCAGTTCTTAGCTTAAATGAAGGAGTATTTCAAACTTTTGCACTACTTATTAATCACTTCGGGCATTTTTCATGGCTTGTGGATATTATAATAATTTTCTTAGCGATTGGTTCTATTGCAGAGGTTAGTTCTTGGATTGTAGGACCAACTAGAGGACTTTCTGTTGCAGGTGAATATGGAATATTTCCTAAGGGGTTAGCTAAAAGAAATAAAAATGATGTAGCACCAAAACTTTTAATAATTCAAGGAATTGTTGTTACAATGTGGGCAATAGTTTTAACTTTTGGAGGCGGAAGCTCTAATGTTTCATTTTTTATGGCAATGACATTAACAGTTATTGTTTATCTTGCTGCATATTTTTTATTTTTCTTAGCATATATTAATCTTGTACTTAAGAAAAGAAATTTAAAGAGAGCTTACGAAATACCTGGGGGAATAGTAGTAAAACTTATTTTAGCTATAATAGGTTTAATATTTTCAGTAATAGCCTTTATAATATCTTTCTTGCCACCATCTGGTCTTCAAAGTGGTAGTATAGGAGAGTATACAACAATATTAATTGTTTGTTTTGCAGTAACTATGGTGTTACCTTTTATAATTTATTATGTGTTTAAAGGAAGAAAGATTAAAGCAACTTCAAATAATGTAGAAGCTAAGGTTAGTTAGATTAAAATATTATTAAAGTTTTTATAAATAGGAATATTTTACTTTAAATATTATTATAAATTATATTAAGAAGTTGTAACAAATAAAATAAATATTAAATATTATAAAAATATAATTAAAAAATAAATAAAAAATCTTTTATCAAGAATGGTGGAGGGACTGGCCCTATGAAGCCTAGCAACAGCCAATAATCATATTGGAATTGTGCTAAATCCTGCAAGAATTTATTTTTTTGAGAGATAAAAGTAGTTTATGAGTACATTAATTTAGTAACTAAACTATTTCTTTATCTTTTTAGATATAGAAATAGTTTTTTATTTTATAGAAAAATAAAATTTTATTTATCATGTATAAGTTAATTATTATTGATTATTGCTAAAAAATGTAGTATTAAGGGGGAATTAATAATGAATAAAGAAAATTTGAAAAAAGAAACATTATGTATAAAAGGTGGATATAATGGTGAAACGTTAAATTCAGTTACGTTACCAATAGTTCAAAGCACATCTTATAGATTTGATAGTGCAGAGCAGGTGGCTAATCTTTTTGATTTAAAAGAAAATGGGCATATATATTCTAGAATAAGCAATCCAACCGTGGCTGCACTAGAAGAAAAATTAACAGCTCTTGAAGATGGAGTTGGTGCAGTTTGTGTATCATCAGGTCAGTCAGCAGTGCTATTAGCCGTTTTAAATATTTGTAAAAGTGGTGATCATGTAGTTTCAGTTTCTAGTGTTTATGGTGGAACTTTTAATCTATTTAATGTAACATTAAAGACTTTCGGAATAGAAACAACATTTGTTGATCCTTATGATAGTGAAGATGAAATTTTAAGTAAGATTCAAGATAATACTAAGCTTATATTTGGTGAAACCATAGGAAATCCTAGCCTTAATATATTTGATTTTGAAAAATTTTCAAAGGTTGCAAAGATATCTAATATTCCTTTAATTATAGATAATACAACTGCAACGCCGTATCTGTTTAATCCATTTAAATATGGAGCTAATATTATTGTTCATTCTACAAGTAAATATATAGATGGTCATTCGGTAGCGTTAGGTGGTGTGATTATTGATGGAGGTAATTTTGATTGGGAAAATGGAAAATTTAATGAGCTTACAGAACCAGATCCAAGTTATCATGGGTTAAAATATGTGGAAACTTTTAAAAATTCAGCGTATATAGTTAAGCTTAGGGTAACGCTTCTTAGAGATTTAGGGAATGCAATTAGTCCTAATAATGCCTTTTTAACTAACCTAGGATTAGAAACATTGCATTTAAGAATGGATAGACATAGTAAAAATGCTCTAGCCTTAGCTAAATTTTTACAAACTCATAAGAATGTAGAATGGGTTAATTACCCTCTTTTAGAATGTAATAAAGATTATAAGATAGCTAAAGAGTATTTACCAAAAGGAGCATCTGGTATATTAACATTTGGTGTAAAAGGAGGAGTAAAATCTGCTAGAAAACTTATAGGTAGTTTAAAATTAATTCCTTTGGTTGTTCATTTAGGAGATGTTAGAACAACTTTAATACATCCAGCTAGTACAACACATAGGCAATTATCAAAAGAAGAACTTAAAATTTCAGGTGTATCAGAAGATTTAGTTAGGGTTTCGGTAGGAATTGAAAATATAGATGATATAATATGTGATTTTGAGCAAGCCTTAAATAAGGTAGGATATTAAAATGACCATTTATATTTCAAAAAAATTTCAAGCAATAGAGATATTAAAAGATGAAAATATAAGTATAAATTTTAATGGATGTAAACATGGGGCAAAGCATATTGGAATAGTTAATTTAATGCCTAAAAAAAGTGAAACAGAAGCTCAAATAGTAAAACTTTTAAATAACTGTGATGAGGATTTGAATATTCATTTTATAAAAATAAATACTTATAAATCAGAACATGAAAATTATAGATATATGCAATTAAATTATGAGGATTTCGATGAGATTAAACAAAAGCTTGATGGGATTATAATAACGGGAGCCCCATTAGAGAAAATAGAATTTAGAGATGTTTCTTATATAGATGAATTAAATGCTATATTAGATTATATAAGAAAGAATAAAAAATACTCGCTTTATATATGTTGGGGGGCACAAGTTGCTTTGAATCATTTCTATGGCATAAGAAAAGAGTTAAAGGGAAGTAAAATATTTGGAGTATTTAGACACAAGATTATAAAGAGAGATGATATTTTAAAAGATGTTTATAATTCTTTTAAATCACCTCATTCAAGGTACACATCTTTGAATAGACAAGATATAGAAAATAGCAATAGTTTAGAACTTTTGGCTATAACAGAGGAAAATGAAGAACATATTTTAAAGGGAAACTTTAATGATTATTATATTTTAGGACATTTAGAGTATGATAAAGATACGCTAAAGAAAGAGTATTTAAGAGATTTAAATAAAGGATTAAAAATTAATATTCCAAAGTATTATTTTAAAAACAATTCCATAGAAAGTGATATAGATTTTAGTTGGCGAGAAGATGCTATTAAAATTTATAGTAATTGGATTAAAATTATAAGTAAAGACAATGGTAAATAAAATTTTAAAAACTCCTAAGTATAAAATATTTAGGAGTTTTTGATTATAATAATTTATTTTGTTTAACTGTTTTTTAAAATAATATATGAGCAATAAGAGTTATTATAGGCAATGTTATCAATGTTCTCATTAAAAATATTATAAACAAATCTTTAAGTTTCAAAGGTATTTTAGAACCTAAAATTACACTTCCAACTTCTGAAAGGTATATAAGTTGTGTTACTGAAACGCAAGCTATTATAAATCTTGTCATATCTGATGATATTTTTGTAGCCATAACTGATGGTAAAAACATATCAGCAAAGCCAACTATAACTGTTTGCGAAGCCGCCTGAGCTTCTGGTATTCCTAAAAGTTTAAGTAGCGGAATAAACGGTGCTCCAAGCCATTGGAATATTGGTGTATATTCTGCAAGTCCTAATGCGATAGTTCCCATAGCCATAACTATTGGTAAAACACCAATCCACATATCTAAAACATTTAGAAATCCTTCTTTAAAAAAAGCTTTAATACCCTTTTGAGTGGATGCTTTTTTTATAGCTAAATCAAGACCAAAGGTAAATGGGGTATAGCCATTTGGAATTTTTTCTGTGCTTTTAGGTTGTACTCCATTATGATATTTATTAGGAATATTTTTAAGTGGCCAAGTCCTAGGTAAAACTATAGCAGCGATAATTCCAGAAATCATAACAGTTAAATAAAATGGTATGAACATATGGCTAAGACCAACTTGAGATATTATAACAAAACTAAATGTAACTGACACAACAGAGAAAGTTGTACTAATTACACAAGCTTCTCTTTGGGAATAGAATCCTTCTTCATATTGTTTTGAAGTTAGCAATACTCCAATTGTTCCATCTCCAAGCCAAGATGTTATACAATCTACTGAAGATCTTCCAGGAAGCTTAAATAATGGTCTCATTATTTTGGTAAGCATAGAACCACAGAACTCTAAAAGACCAAAGTTTAATAATAATGGTAGGAATAATCCTGCAAAGAAAAATACCACAAACAACGTAGGTAAAAGTCCTGTAAGTATAAATGCACCTGTATCTTCAGAAGATATAAAGCCTGGCCCTATATTTAAATAAGACATTAAAACAAATAAAGCTCCTAATATTCTTCCAATTAACCATATAGGTTTTATATCAAAAAATGTTTTACATACTTTATTATTAATCATAAATTTAGGTTTTGTTATTTTGTAAATTGCAGTAATTACACCAACTAAACAAATCAAAATTGTAAGGACAAGGGGTAATATATCACCTAATAAGCCTTGTACAATATTTGAACAAACTGCAATTGGAATTGAAAGTTCACCATTATAGTAAATGGGAACCATAAATAATGTAACTCCTATAAGAGAAGGGATTATAAATTTTAATAGATTACTATTATTATTTTTTTGTTTGTTAGTCAACTCCTTAATCAACATAGAATTTCCCCCTTACATGTATAAATATAAAGTAAATTTAAGTAATACTTGTAAATTATACAAATAAATATATAAAAAATCAATAGTTTCAAAGGAATTAATTTAAAAAAAATAATATTTATGTATAAATATACAAATTAATAATAAAAGTAAAAAACTTCTCTTTATTAAATTTAATATAAGAGAAGTTTTTTATGATTATTTAGTAATTTTTAATCCATTAATATTAGATAATATTTTAGTTGAAGTGACATTATTTGCACTAATATTTAATGATTGAAGATTAGATACGTTAGCAAGTGAATCAATATTTGTTATATTATTATGGCTTAAATCTAAGTTGTTTATAGTTAAGCCGTCTAGAGCACTTATATCACTTAAGTTATTATATGATAGATTTAATGAATTTATATCAAATCCTTTTAATTGTTGAATTCCATTTAAGGTAGTTAAATGTTGTCCAGATAAATTAATATCAAGAGGGGCAACACCGTAGTTATTTTCGACACCATAGCAATATGAAGCTAAATTATAATATGTTAGTTCATTAGGACTTACTTGAATAGCGTTTGCAACAGCATTAGCTAAAGCTTTATTCCCATCAAAAGTCATAGGTGTTTCAACAGGGTTTACAGTTATATTATTGCTATTTGTATTAAGTGTTATTGTATTATAGTAAGGTATCTCTATTTTAATAGTATTATCTCCAGTCTTATTTACTAAAACATTATTTATAGTTAAAGAACCACTATAATCATAGTTTTCAGTATATGTTTTTCCATTAATAATAACATTTATATTAACATTAGTTAAATATGCATTCCAATTAAACATATTTCCAAAGTTTATTGTTAGATTTTCAGTTTTTGTAGTTTGAATTCCGTTTATAGTTGCTGTGGCTTCGCCTAAATGGTTAGTTATACCATCTACTGATGCTAGAACATAATTTGTGCCAACTTCATCAATTTTAAATCCATTGTTTTCTTGTGTTAATGTATTTTGATTTTTATTTGATAAAGTTATGTATTTAGAATAATAGGATGTTTCATTTGTGCCTAGTGCCCCATTAACTATTTCAATATCATTCTTTGTTAAGTTAATTACACTACCAACAGTTCCGGTATAATTGGAATTCTTTAATTTTAATTGAAGTTGGTTAGATAAACCTTCTATAAAGTTATTATTTAATCCATTGCTTGTTAATCCTTTTATTCCAAATGATAATGGATTTTGGCTTAACAAATTATTTTGAGCAGTAACACTTGTTAAACTTTTTATTCCTTCTAGAGGAGTAAGAGATGATATATAATTATAATTAACATTTAGTGTATTAATATTTGATATTTTGTTAATAGAATCTAGGTTGGTTATATCATTATGGCTTAAGTCTAAGTTGTTTATAGTTAAGCCATCTAGAGCACTTATATCAGTTAAGTTATTATTTGATAAATTTAATGAATTTATATCAAATCCTTTTAATTGTTGTATTCCATTTAAGGTAGTTAAATGTTGTCCAGATAAATTAATATCAAGAGGGGCAACACCGTAGTTATTTTCGACACCATAGCAATATGAAGCTAAATTATAATATGTTAGTTCATTAGGGCTTGCTTGAATAGCGTTTGCAACAGCATTAGCTAAAGCTTTATTCCCATCAAAAGTCATAGGTGTTTCAACAGGGTTTACAGTTATATTATTGCTATTTGTATTAAGTGTTATTGTATTATAGTAAGGTATCTCTATTTTAATAGTATTATTTCCTGTCTTATTTACTAAAACATTATTTATAGTTAAAGAACCGCTATAATCATAGTTTTCAGTATATGTTTTTCCATTAACAATAACATTTATATTAACGTTAGTTAAATACGCATTCCAATTAAACATATTTCCAAAGTTTATTGTTAAGTTTTCAGTCTTTATTGAGTTTGAATTTGTTGTGATAGTACTATTAATATTGTGATTTGGTAATGTTTGAGCGTAGGTTACAGTTGTTGGTAAACCAATTGCTCCTATTAGTAAAGCAGAGCTTATAATTAATCCATAAATTTTTTGTCTATTCATTTTAATCCTCCTGTACGTATTGAATATGAATCGATATTCTATGTATTCATATTTATTAAACGCAATTAATAAATTAATTTTTAAAAATATATGTAAATATGTTTTTTCAACAGGTTTATAATTATATCATAAAAGAAATATATAGGAAAATAGGAAAACGAAACTAATTATAAATAAATTAAAAAATAATATCTGTAACATGAGTTACAGATATTATTTTTTTAATAAACTATAATAATAACTGTCAACAGTGACAGCAAAGACAAAAGAGATTAGAAATTAAAATACATACAATGTATAAAAACAAAAGACGAAATTAAAAAAAACAAAAGATAAAAATAATAAAGAATTAAGATAAATTAAGATAAATTAAGATAAATTAAGATAAAAGAGGGAGTGTAAAAATTATGAGTATGTTTTGTTATCAATGTCAAGAAACAGCAGGATGTAAGGGATGTACAGTAAAAGGAGTTTGTGGAAAAACTGAAGATTTAGCTAAATTACAAGATTTATTAGTATACATAGTAAGAGGAATATCTGCAGTTAGCACAAAAGCTAGAGAAGTTGGAGTTATAGATAAGAATGTTGACAACTTTGTAGTTGAATCATTGTTTGCTACTATAACTAACGCTAACTTTGATAAAAATGTGTTTGTTTCAAGAGCAAAAGAAGGACTAGCTTTAAGAGAAGCTTTAAAAGTTAAGGCTAAAAATGCAGGTGCAGATTTAGCTAATTTACCAGAAGCTGCAATGTGGACAGGTGAAACAGAAGAAGCTTTAAATGCTAAAGCTGGCATTGTTGGAGTTTTAGCAACAGAAAATGAGGATGTAAGAAGTTTAAGAGAACTTATAACTTATGGTGCAAAAGGACTTTGTGCTTATTTAAAACATGCAAAAGCATTAAATTATGATGATGATGAAATTCATGGATTTATGCATAAAGCATTAGCTAAAACTTTAGAAGATTTATCAGTAGATGAATTAGTTGCTTTAACTCTATCAATGGGTGAATATGGCGTTAAGGGTATGGCTCTTCTTGACAAAGCTAATACTGAAAGTTATGGAAATCCAGAAATAACTAAAGTAAATATAGGTGTTAGAAATAACCCAGCTATATTAATAAGTGGACATGATTTAAGAGACATGGAACAATTATTAGAACAAACTGAAGGAACTGGAGTTGACGTTTATACTCATAGTGAAATGCTTGCCGCTAACTACTATCCAGCATTTAAGAAATACAGTCACTTTGTAGGTAACTATGGAAATGCTTGGTGGAAACAAACTACTGAATTTGAAAGCTTTAATGGTCCAATACTTATGACTACAAACTGCTTAGTACCACCTAAAGATAGCTATAAAGATAGAGTTTACACAACTGGTGTTGTAGGATTTGAAGGATTAAAACATATAGATAAAAATGAAAAAGGAGAAAAAGATTTCTCAGAAATAATAGAACATGCAAAAAGATGTGCTGCTCCTACTGAAATAGAAAGAGGAGAAATAGTTGGAGGATTTGCTCATAACCAAGTTATAGCTTTAGCTGATAAAGTTGTTGAAGCTGTTAAAACAGGAGCAATTAAAAACTTCTTTGTTATGGCAGGATGTGATGGTAGAGCTAAATCAAGAAACTACTATACTGAATTTGCTGAAAAATTACCAAAAGATGCAGTTATATTAACAGCAGGATGTGCTAAATATAAATATAACAAATTAAACTTAGGTGATATAAACGGAATCCCAAGAGTTTTAGATGCAGGACAATGTAATGATTCATATTCATTAGTTGTAATAGCTTTAAAATTAGCAGAAGCATTTGGATTAGATAGCATAAACGATCTACCACTTCACTACAATATAGCATGGTATGAACAAAAAGCTGTAATAGTATTACTATCATTATTACACTTAGGAGTTAAAAACATTCATTTAGGACCAACACTTCCAGCTTTCCTTTCACCAAATGTTGTTAAGGTATTAGTAGACAACTTTGGAATAGGTGGAATTACTAACGTAGATGATGATTTAAAAATGTTCTTAGGATAATAGTTTTAAGATATATATAAATGATATAAAAAATGCATAAGCAATTAAAAATTTACTAAAGATAAATAAATCAAGTTAAACAAAATGTATTACAATAGCTTTAAAGGTGCAGTCTATTTCTAGGCTGCACCTTTTTTTAATATAAATAAAAATGTTACTATCGTGATGTATCAGAACTAGTTGTAGCATCTGCTTCAGCACTAGAACTAGTAGTGGAATTGAACCTAACATCTTTAGCTAAAATAAGACTTAAATTACTATTTAGTGTGGAAATAAAAGCTATTAAAGTTAGAAGTTCATTTTTAGTAAGCGTATTTGATACTGAATAGGCAGTTGCGGTAGCTAAAAAACTAAGTTCCAAATCAGTTAAATCAAAAATAGTCATAATTAATACCTACTTAGAAATTATATTTTAAAATAAATATGCTTTTTATTGAGCAAAAAAGTTTATTATAATTTTATGGAAAATATTTATGATTTATGATACTTTTTAAATATTATGATTAATTTTAAGAAAGGACTAAAGTAGTTGCTTAGAATTAATGTGGATTTTAACACACAACTAAAATAGATAGATTGTGTATTTAATTTATAAAAAGACTCTAAGTAATGATATATAATTTTTATGAGAGAGATAGTTTTAATTACAGGGGCTACTAGTGGTATTGGATATGAGTTTTCTAAAATATTTTACGAAAAAGGCTATAATTTAATTTTGATTGGTAGGAATGAGAGTGTTTTACAAGAGATGAAATCATGTATGGGGGAGAAAAGAGTTATAACTTATTCTTGTGATTTATCAAAAAGTGAAAATGTGAAAAACTTTTTAGAATTTGTGGATAAAAATAATATAGATATAGATATTTTAATTAATAATGCAGGGATTGGTTTTAATGGCTATTTTAATGATATCTCATGGGAGAAAAATGAAACAATTATTAATACTAATATAATGGCTTTAACTTTTTTAACTAAGGTAATTACAGATAGAATGAAAAAAAGAGGAAAAGGTAAAGTTTTGAATGTAGCATCAACAGGTTCGTATGAACCAGGACCCTTAATAAATGTTTATTATGCAAGTAAAGCATATGTTTTATCTTTTTCTCAAGCATTAAGACAAGAACTTAGAGATTTTGGAATAACTGTTACAACACTTTGTCCTGGGGCTACTAAAACAAATTTTTCAAGACGGGCAGGAAAAGGTGATTTAAATGTTGCTATGAGTGCAGAAAAAGTTGCTAAACAGGGGTATAAAGCTCTAATGAAAAATAAAGCTATATGTATCCCTGGTAATTTAAATAAATTTTTAGTATTGGGGTGCAAAATATCACCTTCATCAATAAGTGCTAAGATAGTAAAAAATATTCAAAAAAAAGCTATGATGAATAAAGCATAATAAAGGTCTTAAATTCTAAAGATATATTTGTATTTTAATATATTTTGGAGGTGTTTTATGAGCATAGATGAAAATTTTCCAAAGAGTTTTCCAAAGCAACATCAAAATAAGCAACCAGGTAGTGAAAGTCAAATGAATCCAATGCCTATTTATGATGCGCCAGAATATCATAATGATGGCAAAAGGTTAAAAGGAAAAGTTGCAGTAATAACTGGTGGAGATAGTGGGATTGGAAGAGCAATTTCTCTAGCTTTTGCTAGAGAAGGTGCGAAGGTTTGTATAGTGTATAAAGATGAGCATGAAGATGCTAATAAAACTAAAGAGTTAGTTGATAAAGAAGAGGCAGATTGTCTTTTAATAAGTGGAGATATTGGTTGTGAAGATTTTTGTAATGACTGTATAAATCAAGTTATGAATAAGTATAAAAGTATAGATATACTTATAAATAATGCGGCTGAGCAGCATACTGTAAATAGTTTAGAGGAATTAACGAAAGAGCAATGGGAAAGAACTTTTAAAACCAATATATTTGGACCATTTTATTTAACAAAAGCTGCTCTTCCTCATTTAAAGAAGGGTTCCTCAATTATAAATACTGTATCAATAGTAGCATATAAGGGACATGAGCAACTTATAGATTATTCTGTAACAAAAGGCGGACTTGTTGCATTTACTAGGTCTTTAGCTAAAGGATTAGCAAGTAAAGGAATAAGAGTTAATGCTGTTGCACCAGGGCCTATATGGACACCTCTTATACCAGCTTCTTTTGATGAGCAAAAGGTATCAAAATTTGGCTCAACTAATATTATGGGTAGAGCTGGTCAACCAGTTGAACTTGCACAGGCATATGTGTTTTTAGCATCTCAAGGAGCTTCTTATATAACAGGAGAAGTTATTCATGTAAATGGTGGAGACATGGTAGAGACATAAAATAATTATTTTTAAGGTATTGTTACTGCTTATTTTAACAATACCTTAATTTTTTGTATTTTATATAAAATAGTCCTACTTTTTATGATATTATTTATATATTAAATATTTATAAAAGAAAAGATAATTTAAATTTTATTTTGTAGTTTAGTAAATGGTTTAACATAACTTTATTAAAAGAATTTAAATATAAGGATTAAAATTTTAGTAATTGTTCTAAAATTATAGATACATAGAGGAAGGTTTGATTTAAAGTGAGACAAAAAATTAAAGATGGAAAGAGAATAGTTATAAAGGTTGGAACATCAACATTAACATATGATAATGGATCTATAAACTTTAATAGAATAGAAAAATTATCCATGATAATTTCTGATTTATGTAATATGGGAAAGGAAGTAGTATTAGTTTCTTCAGGTGCTGTTGGGATTGGTTGTGGAAAACTTAGACTTGCTAAAAAGCCTGAAACTATAAAAGAAAAACAAGCAGCAGCAGCAGTTGGCCAATGTGAGCTTATGCATGTATATAGTAAATTTTTTGCAGAGTATGGTCATGTAGTTGCACAAATACTATTAACTGGAATTGTTTTAGATAATAATGAAATGAAGGAAAATGTTTGTGCAACTTTTGAAACATTGATTAAACAAGGTATTGTACCTATTGTTAATGAAAATGATGCGATATCTAGTTATGAAATGGAAAATGTAAAAAACTTTGGTGATAATGATACATTATCAGCCATAGTTGCAAAACTTGTTAATGCAGATACTTTAATAATACTATCTGATATTGATGGATTCTATGATAAAGACCCAAGAAATAATTCTGATAGTAAAATGATAAAAGAAATTCATGAAATAACAAAAGATATAGAGGATTTTGCAGGTGGTGCTGGAACTAATAGAGGTACAGGTGGAATGAAAACTAAGATTTCAGCAGCTAAAATTGCAACAGGTAGTGGAACTAACATGGTTTTAGCAAATGGAGAAAAGCCAGAAATATTGTTAGATATAATTGAAGGAAAAGAAATAGGTACTGTTTTTGTTGGAAAAAAGGAGGTTTAGTTTATGAATGAATTAGAGATAAAAGGGAAAAAGGCTAAAAAAGCATCTTATTTTTTATCAAATTTATCAAGTGAAGAAAAAAATAATGCACTTAGGAATATAAGTAAAAAATTAGTTGAAAGAAGCGAAGAGATTATAAAGGCAAATAGCTTAGATATTTATAATGCTATGGAAAAAGGTACATCTAAAGCTATGTTAGATAGATTGAGTTTAGATAAGAGTAGAATAGAAGATATTGCACAAGGTGTTTTAAATATAGTTTCTTTAAATGATCCAATAGGTGAAGTAACATCAATGTTTAAAAGACCAAATGGCTTGAAAATAGGTGTTCAAAGAGTACCTATTGGGGTTATAGGAATTATATATGAGGCAAGACCAAATGTAACTGTAGATGCAGCAGCGCTTTGCTTAAAATCAGGTAATGCAGTTATTTTAAGAGGTGGAAAGGAAGCGATAAATTCAAATCTTAAAATAGTTGAAATAATGAATGAGGCTCTAAAGGAATGTAGCTTTGAAGAAGGTGCGATAAATATTTTAGAAGATACATCAAGAGAAACAGCTAAGGAATTTATGAAACTTAATAAATATTTAGATGTTTTAATTCCAAGAGGTGGAGCCGGATTAATTAAAAGTGTTGTTGAAAATGCAACAGTTCCAGTTATAGAAACAGGGACTGGCAACTGTCATATTTATATAGATGAACAGTGCGATATAAATATGGGAAAAGAGATAATTGTAAATGCAAAAACATCAAGACCATCAGTATGTAATGCTGCAGAAAGTCTTTTAGTTCATAAAAATATAGCGGAAAAATTTTTACCTATTGCCATAAAAGAATTAAAGGAAAAAGGTGTTGAAATAAGGGGTTGTGAAGTAACAAGGGAAATTTTAAAAGATAGTGATATTAAAGAAGCAACAAATGAAGATTATGCAACAGAATTTTTAGACTATATTTTATCTGTTAAAGTTGTTAATGATATAGATGAAGCAATAGAGCATATAAATAAATATGGAACAAAACATTCTGAGGCTATAGTTACAACCAATTATTTTAATTCAGAAAAATTCTTACAAAGAGTAGATGCAGCAGCAGTTTATGTTAATGCTTCAACTAGATTTACAGATGGTGGAGAATTTGGTTTTGGAGCTGAGATTGGAATAAGCACACAAAAGCTTCATGCAAGAGGGCCTATGGGACTTAAGGAACTTACAACTAATAAATATATAATCTATGGAAATGGTCAAATAAGGTAAATAAAGAAGCACTCTGATAAAATTAATATCAGAGTGCTTTTTTATTTATAAGAAAATTAAATGCATTTTAAAATTACATTGCAGAAGCAAATATTCTTATAACGTCTTCCTTACTTCCTTGTACTGGATTTGTAAGAGAACATACATCTTTTAAAGCGTTAGTAGCTAGAGTGTCAAAATCTTCTTCTTTAACACCTATTTCTTTTAATCCTGATGGAATTCCAACAGCTTTAGATAATTTCTTTATAAGTTCAACACAAAGATTAGCAGCATCTTCAGTTGTTAATCCTTCAACATTTCCACCCATTAATACAGCAGCTTTAGCAAGCTTTTTAGCAGCCATTGGGTTTTTAGCATTGTATGATTGAACATGTGGAAGTAATACTGCATTACATACTCCGTGAGGTAAGTTATAGAATCCACCTAATTGGTGAGCCATTGCATGAACATATCCAAGAGATGCATTATTAAATGCCATTCCTCCTAAATATTCAGCATAAGCCATCATATCTCTAGCTTCTAAATCTTTTCCGTTTTCAACTGCTCTTAATAAATAATCGCTAACTAATTTAATAGATTTTTCAGCACAAGCATCTGTTATTGGGTTAGCTATTGTAGAAACATAAGCTTCTATTGAATGAGTTAAAGCATCCATTCCAGTTGCTGCTGTTAATCCTTTTGGCATTCCTACCATTAATTTAGGATCGTTAACTGCTATAATTGGAGTTAAGTGTTTATCAACTATAGACATTTTAACGTGTCTATCTGTATCTGTTATTATAGCGAATAAAGTCATTTCACTACCAGTACCAGCAGTTGTATTTATGCTTATTAAAGGTAATTGAGGTTTTTTAGCTTTATCAGCACCTTCATAATCTTGGATTTTTCCTCCATTAGTTGCAACTAATGCAATACCTTTAGCACAATCGTGGGAAGAACCTCCACCTAAAGATATAACAAAATCACAGTTATTATCTTTTAATATTGCTAAACCATCATTAACATTTTTTACAGTTGGATTTGGTTGAACTTCGTCATAAAACGCATAAGAAACATTTACAGAATCTAAAATATTAGTAACTTGTGTAGCGGTTCCTATTTCTCTTAAAACTTTATCTGTAACGATTAAAGCCTTTTTAAAACCTAATTTTTTGATTTCTTGACCAGCGTCTTCTAAACAATTTTCTCCTAGTAAACTCATTAAAGGCATGTAAAATTTATATCCCATATTATTCTGTTAACAAAATTTATAAAACTTATTATGTATTATGTAAGTTTATAAACTGTAACAGTCCACCTCCTGTCATTAAAAGATTAATATTTGTTTTATTATATATTGTGTTTTATTTTAAATTTAATTAATTATCCTTGTTAGAAATTTATTGATAAGATTATAAATATTCAATAAATTGATGTAAATTAACTAACTTAGTTAAAAATTTAATTAATGTTTGCAAACAATATCTATATAAGTAATAATAATTTATATAAGTAAGATTTTCTATCGCATTTTTGTTTAAAATAGTCGATTTTTTTATATTTATAAAAAATAATGATTGGGGATAGAGCTATGAACATTTTTAATGAAGAATTGAAGTTGAGCAATGAGTTAAAGACAGATTTTTTAAGAATTTTTTACTATGATTTTGAAGAAAACTATAAAGAAAAATATAAAACATATGAATATATTAGATTATGTATTGTATTATCAGGAGAAAAAAATATAAAAATAGGGAAAAAAAGATATAAGTATGATAAAAATCAAATAATGTTGCTTATACCATATTCGGAAGTGGAAATAGAGATATTAGAGCCAACTAAAGCTTTGGTTATAGAAATAAGTGACAGACTTATAGAGGAAGTTAAAAGTAAAATTAAATTGAATTTAGATATTAATTCTTATAATAAATTTAACGGTTTATTATTAAGAAGGAGAGATATTAGATTCAATAGCAGTCTAAAAAAAATTTTAGATATTTCTCTTAGTGATTGTGAAGATAAGAGTTTTTTATTGGATTTATACTCACAACAATTAATTTATGATATGTTACATATGAAGGAGATAAATTTTATATTAGATTTTAGTTTTAATAATCCAATAAATAGAGCAATAAAAATGATGCGGGATAGTATATTTGAGAAAGTAACTATAACAGATATAGCACAAAAACTTAATATGTCAGTATCTAATTTTTCATCAAAGTTTAAGAATGAAGTTGGTATAAGTCCTAATATATATTTAAGAAGATTAAAATTAAATGAAGCTAAGAATATGTTAAAGTTTAAAAATGTTACAGAGGTTTCTATGGCTTTAGGATATGATAATATATCTCATTTTATAAAATTATTTAAAAAGTATTATGGAATAACTCCAAAGCAATATTTTTTAAAAGAAATTTAGAAAGGCTAAAATTAAGAAGCAAATAAAAAAAGGGCTAAGCCCTTTTTTATGCATTTAATTTCTTCTTTGGTCTTAAAAGATACATCATAAGTAAAGAAATTAAAGTTAAAATTATAAATATAACAAATCCAGTTGCATATCCGCTAAGGTTACCACCTGAAATGAATAGTGTAAGTGCAAGTGGTACAAAGAAACCACCAAGTCCACCAAGTCCACCTACCCATCCAGAGGCACCACCCATTGCTTCTGGAACTGCATTTGGAACCATTTTAAATACAGCAGCATTTGCTATACCCATTCCGATAGCTAAAATAATTATTCCAACTAATGCTAAAGGAAGAGAAAAAGCAAATGTCATTATTATAGAACCTATAAGTGTTACTATTAATGATAATAAACATATCTTTTCTCCAGAAAATTTATCTGATAATTTACCACCATAGACTCTAATTAATGATGCTAAAATTGAAAATATAGCAGTAAATATAGCTGCTGTTGTTAAATCAATATGGAAAAATGTTTCAAAATATTCTGGGAACCATGCAGTTAAGGCTAAGAATCCACCAAATGTTGTGAAATATATCATAGTAAGAGCCCATGTTTTCCATGATTTACCTGAAATAGCTAAACTTTGAGTTACTTTAACTCTAGGGAATAGTTCTTGTCCGTAATGTTTTTCTGCGTAACTAATGGCATCTTCTTTTTTAAAACCTTTTTTTAGAAGTTGGAAATACCAAGCATTTTCAGCAATTAAAAAATAAAGAACAGTTCCAATAATTACAAATATTAACCAAGCTAAATATGTACCAGATAAGCTTAAAGAAGCTAATAAAAATGGAACTACTACAGTAAGTATCCCAGGTCCTAAATTACCTATACCACCATATATTCCAAGGGCAATACCTTGCTTACTTTTTGGAAACCAATATGATGTTTGAGATATTCCTACAGAGAATGTCGCAAGTCCACAACCAGCAACTAGTGAGAAAATTAACACAAGTAAATAGTTGTTTGATAGGTCTTGTCTAAAGAAAGTTATAAGTACGTATAATCCAAGCATTCCTAATATATAAAGTATTAAGAGTACCAATAATGGTTTTTTACCACCTGTTGTATCAACCCAAGCTGAGAAAGGGATTCTAAGTAAAGAACCAGATAATGAAGGTGCTGCAACAAGTAGAGAAATTAACATAGGGTTTAAATGAATAAATATCTCTTTGAAAATAGTGGCAGTAGGTCCAAAAAGAGATACAACTGTACAACCTATGAAAAAACCTAAAGTTGGCCCAATTAAACCTCTAGCAGGGTTACCTTTTAGTTTGAGATTTTCCATACATTTTCCTCCAATCAAAAATAAAAATATTATTTTGAAAAAATTGTTTAAACTTTAACAAATTTTATGAAAATAAAACTTGGATGATAAAAAATATAAAAAAATATTTACAATATGAAGTTTATGTAATATTTTTTGCTTAATAGTTTAAAATATTAAGAAAAGTATTAAACAAAAGCATATGATAATAAAATATCATATTTTTAAAAAAAAGAAAATACGTTAACAAGAAAAAAATTTACAAAATCTTAAATTAAATAATATGTCAATTTAAAATATAAAAATGTGATTATCATCATGGTATAAATTAAAAAAATATGATAAAATGGTATAAAAATGTCAAAAATTTAACAATGATTCAAGAAGTGGAGTGATTTTTATGGAGATAAAGCAAACAACTTGTAACTTTTGTGGTCTTGCTTGTAATATGACCTTTTACGTTGAAGACAATAAAATAGTTAAGGTAATGCCAACTGAACATTATCCGGTTAATAAAGGGTTTTCTTGCATAAAAGGTTTAAACTTAGATAAACAAAACACAAAGTATAAGAGACCTAGTTTACCATTGTTAAGAGATAAAAATGGTGAGATGAAAGAAATACAATGGGATGGGGCTTTTAAAACTTTTGCGGATAAGATAAAGGAATCACAAGAAAAGTACGGAAAAGAAAGTGTGGCCTTTATAAGTACTGGTCAATTAATGACAGAGGAAATGGCGCTTCTAGCTCATATAGTGAGAGATTATTTGCAAGCCAATGGGGATGGAAATACAAGACTTTGTATGTCAACAGCAGTAGTTGCTCATAAACAGGCTTTTGGTTTTGACTCACCTCCATATACTTTAAATGATGCAGAACTTTCAGATACAATAATAATAATAGGTGCAAATCCAGTTATTGCTCATCCTATTTTTTGGGGAAGAGTAAAAGAAAATAAAACTGCTAAAAAGATAGTAATAGATCCAAGGAAAACAGAAACAGCTCAAAATGCAGATGAATGGTTAAACATAAAATCGAAAGGTGATTTAACTTTATTATATACTTTAGCAAATGTTCTTATTGAAAAGGATTGGATAAATAAAGAATATATAGATAAATATACCGAAAATTTTGATGAATTTAAGAAGCATGTTCAAAAATACAATTTAGATGATGTTGAAGAAAAAACAGGGATTTCTAAATTAAAAGTTTTAGATTTAGCGAACACAATTCATGAAGGAAAAAGAGTGTCTTTTTGGTGGACAATGGGCGTTAACCAATCTTATGAAGGGGTTAGGACAGCCCAAGCAATTATAAATTTAGCTCTTATGACAGGAAACATAGGAAGACCAGGAACAGGTGCTAATTCTTTAACAGGACAATGTAATGCAATGGGTTCTAGAGCATTTAGTAATCAAACAGGTCTTTATGGTGGAGCAGATTATGCTGATATGGCTCAAAGAGAAAGAATTGCGAAAATTATGGGAATGAATCAGTCCATGCTTCCTAAAAAACCAACAATACCATACAATGAGATAGTTGAAAAATGTATATCAGGTGATATCAAAGTTCTTTGGATACTTTGCACAAACCCTAGACATTCATGGTCAAATAATGAACAATTCAAAAAGGCAGCTGAAGCTGTAGATTTTTTAGTTGTTCAAGATATATACAGTGATACAGATACTGCGCAAATTTGTGATTTGTTATTACCAGCAGTTCCAGCTATTAAAAAAGAAGGATTCATAATAAACACAGAAAGAAGAATGTCTGCTGTTAAACAAATATTAAAGAGAGAAGAAAATGAATTGAGTGATTTTGAAATTCTTTTAGGAATTGGTGAAGCATTAGGAATGGGAAGTCAACTTGATAATTGGAGAACTCCAAGACAAGTATTTGAGATGCTTAAGCAATGTACAGAAGGAATGCCTTGTGATATAACAGGTGTCGATTTTGAAATGTTAGAATCTTCAAAAGGAATTCAATGGCCATTTAAAAAAGGTCAAAAATTAGTTGAAGATGAGAGAAGACTTTTTGAAGATGGTAAATACTTCACTAAAAATGGAAAGGCTAAGTTTGTTTTTGAAGATGTAAGAAATAATGAAAATGAACCAAGCAGAGAGTTCCCATACATTTTCAATAGTGGTAGAGGAACTGTTGGTCAATGGCATACTCAAACAAGAACTAGAGAGTTTGATGTATCAACAGCTATTTACTCAAAACAATCTTATGTTGAAATAAATACTAAATTGGCTAAAAAGCTTAATATAAAAGATGGGGAAAGAATTTTAATTACAAATCAATATGGTAAATCAAGTGAGTTTAATGCTATTATAACAGATAATGTTAAAGAGTATGAGTTATACGCTCCAATACATTATATAGAAACTAATGCTTTAACACCATCAATATATGATCCATATTCAAAAGAACCTTCATACAAAACTGTAACTGTAAAAATTGAGAAACTAAATTAGGCGGTGCAAATTGATGAAAAGAATAAAGATAGATAGAAAAAAATGTGTAGGTTGTTTAACATGTACCACAGCTTGTATAGTGTCTCACGGTGGTGAAGAGTCAAGAAGTAGAATAGCTATAACGAGCAAAGGAAAATATACTCCTATATTTTGTAGGCATTGTACTAAACCTGAATGTGTTTATACTTGTATGTCTGGTGCTATGCACAAGGATGATAAGACGGGTTATATTCTTTATGATAAAGAGAGATGTGCTAGTTGTTATATGTGCATAATGGCTTGTCCTTATGGAGTTTTAAAAGAAGACTCCAAGCTTCATAAAGAAATATTAAAATGTGATATGTGCGTTTCTACTAAAGAAGGAACACCTCAATGTGTTGCTAAATGTCCAATGGGTGCAATCACATTAGAGGAGGTAGAAAATTAATGAAAAGATATATAGTAATAGGTGCGTCTGCTGCTGGAATAAGTGGTGCTAAAACTTTAAGAGAAATAGATAAAGATGCTGAGATAGTGCTGGTTTCAAAAGACACACATGTTTATTCAAGATGTATATTGCATCACTATATAAGTGGGCATAGAACAGTTGAAAAACTAGATTTTACAACAAAAGATTTCTTTAAGAATAATAATATAAAATGGCTTAAGGGATTAGAAGTTTTAGATGTTGATTCAAAAGAACATACAGTAAGTTTATCAAATGGAGAAGTTTTAAATTACGATAAACTTTTAATTTGTAGTGGAGCATCATCATTTATACCTCCAGTGGAAAATTTAAGAACTGCTAATAATGTAATTGGTCTTAGAAATTTAGATGATGCAGAAAAGATAAAAGAACTTGCTAAAACTATAAAAAGCGCAGTTGTTTTAGGAGCAGGATTAGTTGGAATTGATGCTGTATCAGGATTAATAGATCAAGGAATTGATATAAGTTTAGTTGAAATGGGGAATAAAATATTACCACTTCAATTGGATGAGTATGCATCAGATGTTTATAAACAAAAATTTAGAGAACATGGAGTAAATTTAAAATTAGGAGTGAGTGCTCAAAAGCTTTTAGTTGATGAAAATAATAACCCAAAAGCTTTAGTTTTAAATACAGGAGAAGAAGTTGCATGTGAGCTTGTGGTAGTGGCTACTGGGGTTAGATCTAATGTATCATTCTTAAAAAATGGTGGAATTGAAACAGATAGATTTGGACTTATAATAAATGAAAAGGGTGAAACTAACACTAGAGATGTATATGGAGCAGGAGATGTAACGGGAAGAAATCCTATATGGCCAACAGCTGTTAAAGAAGGAATAATTGCAGCTAACAATATGACAGGAAATGAATTATTTATGGAAGACTTTTTTGCAAAAAAAAATACCATGAATTTTTTAGGGATTCCTACTATGTCATTAGGCGAAGTAGAACCTAGTGGTGAAGGATTTGAAATCGAAATTCAAAAGGATGATAAAAATTACAAAAAGATAATTCATAAAAATGGGAAAATTTATGGTGCTATAGTGCAAGGTGACTTATTCTATGTTGGTATTTTAACTCAGCTTATAAAGGAAAAAATAGATGTATCAAAAGTTAAAAAACCATTGTTTAATATAGATTATGCAGATTTCTTTAATATTAAAGAAAACTTTGAGTTTACTTATTAAAGAATAAAGGGAACATAGCACAATGTGTTGACTATGTTCCTTTAATATGTAGTTAAAGTGAATTTTATTTATATGTATACTTTATAGATTATATAATATAATTATTGCTACTTATTAGATATAGGTTTTATAGTATTTACGATAGATAAAATAACTATTGCAAATATAGCTATAGAAGCTATTAAAAGTTCTATATATCCTATTGATTTTAATATAAGTGCAATCTGAGTATAATCTATCTTTTCAAAATAAACAGCTGCTTTAAATTGACAAAGACATGATATAGCAAGACCAAATGTATAACCAGCAAAAGATGGTCTAAATCCATCAGACACTACTTTAGGTAATTTAATGTATGAAAATAACGTCATAGTGATTGAAATTAAAAGCATACATGATAAAAGTTGTATATTTGTTTTACAAACTGCCAAATACCCTACTGTAAGTAAGCTAGCTGGTGCTGAGGTTATGCCATAATAAGGGTAAATAGCTTTAGGTAGAGAAAATTTTAAACATCTATATATAATTATAGGTACAATTATTATATAAGCTATCAAACAACACAACCATACTATTCTAGTATAAGGTATTAGAAATGTGTTAAAGTTAGATGCGGGTATTACTACACTTCCTACTAATAAAAGGAACCAACTAGGTGATATATTTTCAAGTTTTGGTTTTTTTATTGCATACATATACAAAAAGCTTAAAACTATAAAAATATCTAAACCAGCACCTATATACCATAAGATTTTACCTATTTGAAGATTATATTTTGAATAAAATTTACCAACGGTCATAATTGTCATAGGAAAAGCTATATATGTACTATATAACTCAGGTCTTTTTACTTCGGCTAAAATGTTTTTAGGAAAGGCTAAAAGCTTTAAAAAGCCTAAAATAAGTAGAAATGCTCCAAGATTCATTAAGACAAATTGAATAGATTTTAAATCTATACTAGCATAAGCGTTAGCTAAGATTACTATTCCGAGGGCTCCTCCCATAAGACCTATTGGTAAGTTAGCAAAAAAATTTGTTTCATTAGAAGAAATATTGTTCTTATTTTTTTCCATAAATCCTCCTTTTTATATAAGTGTAATTTAATATAATTAAATTATATATTTAAATATATTATAAACTAAAAATCATTTTAATTATAGATGATAAGTTAGTTAATTATAAAAATTATTAATGATAGTAGCTTTATGATATCAAACATTTAATTTTTGGTATTATTAGTGTATAATAATGAGAAAACAAAAATTATATAATAATTATTATCTGTGAATTAAGAAAATTAGTAAAATTTTAGAAAAATTAATAATTAAATGTTATTTGAAGAGGAAGGTATTATTATGAAAAGTATTTTTATAAATAACCATAAATTTGAAGCTTGTGATAGCGATAGCATACTACAAGTTGCAAAGAGAAATCACATAAATATACAAACATTATGTTATCTTGAAGAGTGTGCAAATATGGGGCACTGTGGTGTTTGTTTGGTAGAGATGGCTGAAACGGGTGAACTTGTAAGAGCGTGTTCAACTCCCGTTGAAGATGGAATGAAAATTAAAGTAAATACTAATAAGGTTCAAAATGCAGTAAGAGAAAGAATTTCAGACATATTAAATCATCATAACTTTAACTGTGGAACTTGTGTAAGAAAAGGGTCATGTGAATTATTTGATATTATAATTAATAATCGAGCAAAAAAGACAGCGTATTTAGAATATAAAGATATAGAATCAGACACAAGGAGTGCTGCTATTGTTTATGATAAATCAAAATGTATAGAATGCGGAAGATGTGTGTCAACATGTAGAGATAAAAGTGGAACAGAGGCAATACGATTTACAAATTTAGATCGTTCTTTTGATGAAACTAAATGTATTTTGTGTGGGCAATGTGTGGCTACATGTCCAGTTGGAGCATTATATGAAAAAAATCATTTAGATAGAGTGAAAGAAGCACTAAATGATAAAAATAAACATGTTATAGTTGCAATAGCACCATCTGTTAGAACTGCTATTGGAGAAGAATTTAAGATGGGTTATGGCGTTGATGTTACTAAAAAGGTATATACTGCTTTAAGAAGTCTTGGTTTTAAAAAGGTTTTTGACTTGAACTATGGTGCAGATATGACTATAGTTGAAGAAGGGACTGAATTTATTGAGAGAATAAAAAACAATGGACCATTTCCGATGTATACATCTTGTTGTCCTGGATGGATAAGATTAGTAGAAAATTATTATCCACAATTATTAAATAATATATCAAGTGCAAAATCTCCACAGCAAATGTTTGGTGCTGCTACGAAAACATATTATCCAACTATTGAAAATTTAAATCCAGAAGAAGTATTTACAGTTACTGTGATGCCATGTACAGCTAAAAAATTTGAAATAGATAGAGAAGAAATGGTAAATAGGGGGATAAAAAATATAGATGCCATTTTAACAACTAGAGAGCTTGCAAAGTTAATAAAAGAATCAAAGATGGATTTATATAATATGAAAGAAAGCATAGTTGATAAGGCTATGGGAGAATATACAGGTGCTGGAGTTTTATTTGGAGCAACAGGTGGAGTAATGGAGGCTGCATTAAGGTCAATTAAAGATTTAACAGAAGGAAAATCTTTTGAAGAGGTAGACTATAAAGTAGTTAGAGGTTTTGATAATATAAAAGAAGCCTCAGTAACAATAAATGGGAACAATTATAACATAGCTGTAATAAATGGAACAAAAAATTTCGTTAAATTTTATAATAGTGGTTTATTAGATAAGAAGCAATATCATTTTATAGAAGTAATGGCTTGTCCTGGTGGATGTATAAATGGTGGTGGACAACCTATATTAACACCAGAAAAGAGAGAAAAAATTAATTATAAAAAACTTAGAGCGACAGTATTATATAATCAAGATAAAAATTTACCATATAGAAAATCACATAAAAATGAAGCTTTAATGACAATGTATAGAGTATATGTTGGACAACCTGGAAATGATGTAGCACATGAACTTTTTCATGTACATTACAAAAAGAAACATGATTAATTATGGAAGTGAATTTAGATATATAAGTTAGGGCTGTTTAATGCCTTAAAAATTAATGTTGGTTTTATTGGTAACAATAAAATCAGCATTTTTGTGTATTAAGATTGAAAAGTATTAATAAATAGATTAGATTAGAATTAGAGGGATAATTATTATGAGAAAAATAACAATACATAGAGAAAAATGTGTAGGATGTTTAACTTGTACAGCTGCTTGTATGGTAGCACATTTTGATGTTGATTCAAGAAGTAGAATTATATTAGATGCAAAAGGAAAATATAACCCTATCTTTTGCAAACAATGCGAAAGACCAGAATGTGTTTTCGCATGTCAAACAGGAGCAATGCATAAGGATGAAGAAACAGGTATAATTATTTATGACAAAGAAAGATGTGAGAGTTGTTATATGTGTATAATGTCTTGTCCTTATGGAGTATTGAAAACAAACACTGTTAATTCAAATATTATTATGAAATGTGATATGTGCAAAAGCACAAAGGAGAATAGTCCTAATTGTGTAGATAAATGTCCAATGGGTGCTATAACATTAGAATAGTTTACATAGGGAATTTTTAAAATGAAGTTGCTTTATTATAAAGTAAATAATAGAAAGAAGGTAAGATATTATGGTATCTTTAGAAGAAGCACAAAAATATTTATTAGATAATTCAAGAAAAATGGATATAGAAATTATAAACATATGTGATAGTCATAAAAGGGTTTTAGCAGAAGATATACATGCACCTTTTGATAATCCTCCATTTAATAAGTCACCTTTGGATGGATATGCTGTTATGGCTGAAGATTTAGAGAATGCATCAAAGGAAAATCCAGCTATATTTAAAGTTATAGATAAAGTTTATGCAGGTTATGTTGCTAAGGAAAAAGTAACTAAGAATACTGCGATAAGAATAATGACTGGTGCACCTATTCCAGATGGAGCAAATTGTGTTGTAAGACAAGAGAATACAGAAAGAGATGGAGATATGGTCAAAATTTTTGAGAGCCTTAAACCATATGATAATTTTTGTTATAAGGCAGAGGATTTTAAAGCTGGAACAAAGATTTTAGAGGAAGGTGAAATCTTAGATTCATCAAGAGTTATGTCTTTAGCTTCATTAGGATTTGATAAAGTTAAAGTTTACAAAAAAGTAAGAGTTGGAATAATAACAACAGGGGATGAAATACAAACACCAGGGACAGCTTTAAAACCAGGAAAGATTTACAATAGCAATGGATATTTCTTATATACTAGACTTATTGAACTTGGAGCTGATCCTGTAATATTTAATTTAGCTAAAGATGATTCGCAAGGTATACAAAATGCAATGGAACAAGCTTTTGATAAATGTGATATATTAGTGACAACAGGTGGGGTTTCTGTTGGAGAAAAAGATTTAGTTAAAGAAAGCGCTAAAAATGCAGGTTATGAAATATTGTTTTGGAAAGTAAACATAAAGCCAGGATCACCTATGTTTGGTGCTGTAAAAGATGGGAAAATACTCATAGGTCTTTCAGGGACTCCTGTTGCAGCTTCAACAACTTTTGAATTGACAGTAAGACCTATTCTTAGCAAGATGATTAACTGCAATGAGATAAATTTAAAACAGGTAAAAGCTATTGCAGAAGATGAGTTTACAAAGGTCTCAGGAAAAAGAAGATTTTTAAGAGTGAAAATTGAGCAAAAGCAAGAAAATAGAGTTTACATAGAGCATGCATATCAAAGCCCAGGGCAAGTTCACACAATGTTAAATAGCAATGCAATACTTGAAGTTAAACCAAAAACATCTATTAAAAAGGGTGATTTAATAGAAGTTATTTTATAGGAGAATTTTTATGAGTATTAAAAAAAGTGCAGTTATATTATCTGGTGGAAAAAATTCGAGAATGGGATATGAAACTAAGGCTTTTTTGAAATTAAATGATAGGAAATTTATAGATTTAATAATAGAGTCACTAAAAGATTATGATGACATAATAGTGTCTTGTAATAAGTTAGAAGATTATAAATATTTAAAACAAGTTACATTGATAGAAGATGAAATAAAGGATATTGGCCCTATGGGTGGGATTTATTCTTGTCTTAAAAAGTGTAATTATAATAAATGTTTATTTGTTGCGGCAGATATGCCATTTATAAATAAAAATGTTATAGACACTTTAACTTATTGCGAATTTAATGAAGATGCATTGGTTCCTATAGTTAATGGGAAAATTGAGCCTTTAGTTGCTGTGTATGATAAAAAAATAGTACATATTATAGAAGAATTGATAGATAATAATGACTTTAAAATAAGAAATCTTTTAAAACTTATAAATGTAAAATATATAGAAATAAATGACAATAAAGCATTTATAAATGTAAACACTAAAGAAGAATATGAAAATATTAAAAAAGAAGAGGAATAGGGTACTATGGCAAAAGTTATAAATATAATTGCCTGTAAATCTAATGTTGGTAAAACAACTTTAATTGAAGGTTTAATAAAAGAACTTAAATTAAGGGGACATAGTGTAGCAACAATAAAACATGATGCTCATGACTTTGAAATTGATAAGGAAGGCAAAGATACATGGCGTCATAGAAAAGCTGGTGCTGAGGCTGTAGTTATATCCTCTAAAAGTAAAATGGCGATGATAAAGGAAATTAAGCAGGAAATATCACTAGATGAATTGATTAATCTAGTTAGTGATTATGATTTTGTAATAGTTGAAGGTTATAAAAAAAGTTCTTATAAAAAAATAGAAGTTTTTAGAAGTGCAGTAAGTACAGAAATTATAACTCCAAAAGAAAAGTTAATTGCAGTAGCTAGTGATATTGAACTTAATTTAGATGGAGTTTTAGAGGTCAATATTAATGATTATAAATCTTTAGCAAATATTGTGGAAGAAATAGATTTGTAAAGTTTTAATAATATTATTAATATAAAAAATATTTAGGAGGTAAATAGAATGTATACAGTAGGAATTATAACAAGTAGTGATTCAGGGTATGCAGGAAAAAGAGAGGATAAAAGTGCAGAAGTTATAAAAAAATATGTAGAGAGCAGGGGCTTTAAGGTTGAAAAATATATTTTAGTTCCAGATGATAAGGAAATGCTTAAAGAAGCTTTTATAAAAATGAGTGATGATTTAAAACTTAATTTAGTTTTAAGTACAGGTGGAACAGGTTTCTCTCCAAGAGATGTAACTCCAGAGGCTACTAAAGAAATTATACAAAGAGAAGCTCAAGGGATAGCAGATGCTATAAGAATGTATAGTTTACAAATAACTAAAAGAGCTATGTTATCTAGAGCAATATCTGGAATTAGAAATAAAACATTAATAGTAAATCTTCCAGGAAGTCCAAAGGCTTGTGAAGAAGCTTTAGATTTTGTTTTAGAGGATTTAAAACATGGAATTGATATATTAAATGAAACAGCTAAGGATTGTGCAAGAAAATAAATGAGGAAGTGGATTTAAATGAAAAAAGTAAATGTACGTGATGCAGTAGGAATGGTCTTATGTCATGACATAACACAAATAATACCAGGAAAATTTAAGGGTAGAGCTTTTCAAAAAGGACATATAATACAAGAAGAAGATATAGAAAAATTATTAAGCTGTGGTAAAGAACATATTTATGTTTGGGAGTATAAAGAAGGAATACTTCATGAAAATGAAGCAGCTGAAAGACTTAGAGATATAGTTTGTGGTGATGGAATAGAATTTGGAGCAGAAATAAAAGAAGGAAAAATAGACTTTTTTGCAAAAGAAGATGGACTTTTAAAGGTTAATGAAGAAGAACTTTTTAAGATTAACTCTTTAGGGGAAATGATGGTTGCAACAATACATAATAATACTCCAGTTAAAAAAGGTGAAAAATTAGGTGGAACAAGAATAATTCCATTAGTTATAGAAGAAGAAAAAATAAAAAGAGCAGAAGACCTTATACCAACTAAAATAATGGAAGTTAAAAAAATACACCCTAAAAAGGCTTATATGATAACAACAGGTAGTGAGGTTTATTCAGGTAAAATTCAAGATGCTTTTGGACCTGCTGTAAAGAGAAAACTTGAAGAATACAATTGTGAACTTGTAAGACAAGTAATTTTACCAGATGATAAAGAAAAAATAAAAGAGGCTATAAAGGATGCATTAAATGATGGAGCAGAACTTGTAATGTGTACAGGAGGAATGTCAGTTGACCCAGATGATATGACTCCGACTGCTATAAAAGAAACAGGAGCAGAACTTGTAACTTATGGTTCACCAGTTTTACCAGGAGCTATGCTTTTAGTTGCATATAATGGTGATGTCCCAATATTAGGGCTTCCAGGATGTGTAATGTACAATAAAAGAACTGCATTTGATTTAGTTTTACCAAGAGTATTAGCAAATGAAAAAGTTACTTTTGAAGATATAGCAAAACTTGGTCATGGTGGATTCTGTTTAAACTGCAAGGTTTGTACTTTCCCACATTGTTCATTTGGTAAATAGAATTAAGATTAAGTAAGAAGGTGTAGATTATGTCTAATGAATTTACTCATTTTGATAGTAAAGGAAATGCTATCATGGTAGATGTTACTGAAAAGCAAAAAACTGAGAGAGTTGCAGTGGCTGTTGGAAAAATAAAGGTTAGTAAAGAAACTTTAGATTTAATTTTAGTAGGAAAAATAGGCAAGGGAGATGTTTTAGGAGTTGCAAGAGTTGCAGGTATAATGGCATCAAAGCAAACATCTAATTTAATTCCTATGTGCCATCCACTTATGTTGACAGGAAGTGGTATAACATTTGATATAGATGAAAAAAATTTAGAAATAAATATAACAGCTACAGTTAAGGTTTTTGAAAAAACAGGTGTTGAAATGGAAGCTTTAACTGCTGTAAGTGTTGCGGCTCTTACAATTTATGATATGTGTAAAGCAGTAGATAAAAGAATGGTTATAGGAGATATTCATCTCTTAAAGAAGACCGGAGGAAAAAGTGGAGAATTTAATTTTTAGACAGAAAACTTTATTGTAATTTTTATTATATCATTATAATAATTATGTAGTATCCCTAAAAGTTCAATCATATATTTTAGTTTAGAATAATAGTTATTTATATAGCTTAAAAGTTACTAGATTTAAATATATTTAGGTTGAGTTTTTGGGGGTATTTTATTTATGGAGAAAGATACTAATAAGAAACATATAAAATTTGATACATCTGTTCAAATTTTAAAATATGAAGTTTTAAAAAGAGTAGCTGAAAATGCATTTAATGACACATTGGATAAAAATATTTTAAGTATAGCAAAAGAAGTTGTTGATGATTTAAACCCTAATGTTAGATGTTGTATTTATAAGGAAAGAGCTATTGTCCAAGAACGAATAAAGGTGGCTTTAGGAGGGGATAAGCTTAATGATAATGTTATTGAAGTTATAGATATAGCTTGTGATGAATGCTCAATAAATAGATTTATAGTTACAAATGCGTGTAGAGGATGTTTAGCTAAAAAATGTCAAGAAAGTTGCAGATTTGGGGCAATAAGCTTTGATAGCAAAAAATCTAAAATAGATTATTCTAAGTGTAAAGAGTGTGGAAAGTGTAAAGAAGCATGTCCTTACGATGCTATAGCAGAAGTTAGAAGACCGTGTATGAAATCTTGTTATCCTAAAGCATTATCGTATAATACTGAGAGTAAAAAAGCAGTGATAGATAATAATAAATGTATTCAATGTGGAGCTTGCGTTATTAATTGTCCTTTTGGAGCAATAATGGACAAATCATCAATAGTAGATGTAATAAATCTTATAAAGGATAATTCTAAAAAAGTTTATGCAATTATTGCACCAGCAATTGCTTCACAGTTTAAAGGAAATCATATAAATAAAGTTATAACAGCCATTAAAACATTAGGGTTTGATGATGTTTTAGAAGTAGCTTTAGGGGCTGATTTAGTAGCACTTCATGAGTTTAATGAATTTGCAAACTATGGGGAAGAATCATTTTTAACATCAAGTTGTTGTCCATCTTTTGTTTCATTTATTGAAAAAAAATTCCCAATGCTTAAAGATAATATATCAAATACTGTATCTCCTATGATAGCTATTGCAAGGCTAATAAAGAAAAATGATGAAAATTCTAATATTGTATTTATAGGTCCATGTATAGCAAAGAAAATGGAGATATTAAGAGAAGAGATAAAAGAAGAAGTTAATTACGTTATGACATTTGAGGAACTTTTAGCAATGCTTGATGCAAAAGATATATGCATAGATAAGTGTGTTGATGGTATGAGTGAAAATGGTTCTCTTTATGGAAGAATGTTTGCACGTTCTGGTGGAGTGTTAGAAGCTATAAAGCATGTAGTTAACGAATATGGACAAGATATTTATTTTAATCCACAAAGTGCAAATGGAATAAAAGAATGTGATGCTAAGCTTATGCAGGCTAAATTTAAAAGAATTCAATGTAATTTTTTAGAAGGAATGATTTGTACTGGAGGATGTATAAACGGGCCTGGTACATTAAATCATGATATTAAAAATAATAAAGAAGTAGATATTTATGGCAAGGAATCAGACTATCAAAATATAAAAGACTCTACTGAAAAATATAATGATTTGATGTTGAATTTAAAAAAGTATAAAGATAGATAAATTTTTAAATTGATAAATAAAAATTTATCTATAAGTGTATAAAACCATATTTTTAATACAATGTTGATTTTAGAGAAGATAAAAAACTTAATTTTTAAACTTATCTAAATCAACATTTTTTATATGGTTAAAATATTAAAACTTTATATATAGAGCTGTTAAAATATTTAATGATTTTTATAGCATAAAATAGCATCAACTCTTTTAACATGTTGATTAAATTTAATCCATCTTCGTCCTATCCATTTCCAACCACTTAAAAAACCTCTGTCAAATCTATCTAAATAAGCCCAGTAACCTCGTCCATTTATTTCCCATATATAAACTAAATTATTAACACAGTTTCTTATATAAGATGGAGGTACGTATTTGCAAGGGTTTTCACTAGAATATCCAGGGCCATGAGCGGGACCTCCTTGATGTGGTGGTTTTGGTGGTGGACATTTATGAGTTCCATCATAATCTATTATTTTTACATTTTTACTATTTTTTAAAGGTAATTTAGAAGGTGGTGGACTTGTTGGAGGTTTATCGTAATTATAAGAAGGTGCAGGGCCCCTTTCATCTTCTAAGAAATCATAGTCATCATTATCATAATTGTTGTATTCATCATAATAATCAAAGCTTCTTTGATTTTCATCAGAGACATCTTCTCTAGGAGATTTTGGTTTACAAGAGCCTTGACTGCCACAATAGTTTTTCTTATGCATAGACCAAGGGTAATTCCAATTCCATGGAAAATGATTAGACCAAGGATAATTCCAATTCCATGGCCACCAAGGCCCTTGCCATGGAGTAAATGGTGGGAATGGAGGTCTTAATTTAGTTACATCTAAATAGGGAATTTTTATTTTAGCAAATTTAATTGGTTTATTTTTATCATCAACCTGTTTAGATTCTTGGGAACCTCTGTAATCATAGTCACTAAGATAATTATAATTAGGATAATCATAATCGCTTAAATAGTTATACGATTCATCAAAATTATACTCATCGTAATTATCATACTCATAATAGTCATCAGTATTATAGTCTTCTCTCAAATCATAGTCATATGTTTCATCAGTAATATTCATATCTGTTAAGGAATCTATGTCTTTATTTTCGTTAAGAGATTTTAAAAATTCATCAGGATAAATAATTTCCATAAAAAACTCCTAAATATTAATTATATTATAAGATATGTAATATTTGTAATTTTATGATTTTGTTAATAATATTTTGTTCATACTTAATAATGTTGACAAAACATTATATATATATCATAATGTTAAAGTAAATATTCAATAGGACAAAGGTATAGGTTGAAATTAAGTTAAGGTGTTAGAAATTTTCTAACACCTTAACTTATTTGTGAATTGGAAATATTATTTAATATGTGAAAAATAAAATTTTTTATAAATAAATAATCTTATTGACGATTTTAAATAATTAGACTAAAATATGTGTAATAAGAATTTATAAACAATACACTTTAAATTGGTCCTGTGAGGCCAGAAAGAGGTATAAACATGAGAAATAAAAATGGAGAAAATCTATTACAAAACAAAATAACTTTGAATTTTATAATAATTGAAAATATATGTAGGTAACAGGGGATTAAAAAAATGAAATTTTAATCTCCATGTTACCTTTTCCTTTTTTTAAATAAATAATACGTAAATTCCTTGTAAAGTGTGTTTTATAAATATTTAAAGGAGGCAGTTTTATGAAAGCAAAGCTTATATTAGAAAATGGTATTGTATTTGAAGGTAAAGCATTTGGATACTTAAAAGAATGTGTTGGTGAGGTTGTTTTTAATACAGGAATGACAGGATACCAAGAAGTTTTAACAGACCCATCATACTATGGACAAATAGTTACTATGACATATCCCTTGATTGGTAACTATGGGATAAATTTAGAAGATGTTGAATCTAATAAACCAAAGGTTAGAGGGTTTATAGTTAGAGAAAAATGCCAGTATCCAAATAATTTTAGGTGCGAATTAGAACTTGAAACTTATTTACATCAAAATAAAATATTAGGTTTAGATGGAATAGATACAAGAGCTCTTACAAAAATATTAAGAAATAATGGTACTATGAAAGGAATTATAGTATTAGATGAGCATTCAGAAGAAGAAGTTAAACAAAAATTATCAGCTTTTTCTAATAAAGATGCAGTATCAAAGGTTTCAACTAAAGAAATATATGAATTAAATGGTGTAGGAAAACATGTTGCTATGATTGATTTTGGAATGAAAGAAAACATAGTAAGAAATTTTATTAAAAGAGATTGTAAAGTAACAGTATTTCCACATGATGTTAAAGCAGAAGAAGTTTTAAATGTAAATCCTGATTTAGTGTTTTTATCAAATGGTCCTGGAGATCCAGAAGATATGGGATATGCAATAGAAGAAATAAGAAAAATAGCCAAACAAAAACCAATGGTAGGAATATGTTTAGGGCATCAATTGTTAGCTCTAGCTTTTCATGGTAAGACTGAAAAATTAAAATTTGGTCATAGAGGATGTAATCATCCTGTAAAAAATATTTTAAACGATAGAGTTCACATAACATCACAAAATCATGGGTATTATGTAGCTAAAATACCAGAAGGATTTGAAGTGACTCATATAAGTATGAATGATGAAACAGTAGAAGGAATGAGACATAAGACTATGCCAATATTCTCTGTTCAATTCCATCCAGAGGCTTGCCCAGGTCCAAAGGACAGTGAGTATATATTTGATGAATTTATGAAGTATGCACTATAGGAGGAAAATATTATGCCATTAAATAGAGATATAAAAAAAGTTTTAGTAATAGGTTCAGGTCCAATTATAATAGGTCAAGCAGCAGAATTTGATTATTCAGGAACACAAGCTTGTCAAGCTTTAAAAGAAGAAGGTATAGAAGTTGTACTTGTAAACTCAAATCCAGCAACTATAATGACTGATAAAGAGGTTGCCGATAAAGTTTATTTAGAGCCTTTAACTTTAGAATTTTTAGAAAAAGTAATAGCAAAAGAAAGACCAGACTCCCTATTAGCAGGAATGGGTGGGCAAACAGGATTAAATCTTGCTGTTGATTTAAGTGATGCAGGGATTCTAGATAAATATAATGTTAAAGTAATAGGTACATCAATATCTTCAATTAAAGAAGGCGAAGATAGAGAATTATTTAGAAATATGATGAATAGAATAAATCAGCCTGTTATAAAAAGTGAGATTATAACTGATTTAGAATCAGGTATTGAATTTGCTAAAGAAATTGGATATCCAGTTATAGTAAGACCAGCGTATACTCTTGGAGGAACTGGTGGTGGAATAGCTAGTAATGAGCCAGAACTTAGAGAAATATTAAGCTCAGGATTGCAACTAAGCTCAATAGGTCAAGTATTACTTGAAAAGAGTGTTAAGGGTTGGAAAGAAATAGAGTACGAGGTTATGAGGGATTCTAAAGGAAACTGCATAACTGTTTGTAACATGGAAAATATAGATCCAGTTGGTATACATACTGGAGATTCAATAGTTGTTGCACCTAGCCAAACTTTATCAGATAAAGAATATCAAATGCTAAGAGATGCTTCTTTAGCAATAATAGATGCAGTAGGAATTGAAGGAGGATGTAACGTTCAATTTTCTCTAAATCCTCACTCATTTGAATATGCTGTTATAGAAATAAACCCTAGGGTTTCAAGGTCGTCAGCTCTAGCTTCAAAGGCAACAGGTTATCCAATAGCAAAAGTTGCTGCAAAAATAGCTTTAGGATACGGATTAGATGAAATAAAAAATGCAGTAACTCAAAAAACATATGCGTGTTTTGAACCATCTCTTGACTATGTAGTTGTAAAAATTCCAAAATGGCCATTTGATAAATTCCAAAGTGCAGATAGGGCTCTTGGAACTAAGATGATGGCAACTGGAGAAATAATGGCTATAGGAAGTAATTTTGAATCAGCTTTCTTAAAAGGGATAAGGTCTTTAGAGATTGGTAGATATTCTTTAGAACATAAAAAGTTTCAAGAGCTTTCTATGTATGAATTAAGAGAAAGAGTTATAACTCCAGACGACGAAAGAATCTTTGCCTTGACTGAAATGTTAAGAAGAGGATACAGAATAGATATGGTTTCTAAGATAACAGGAATAGATATATTCTTCTTAGAAAAATTTAGATGGCTTGTTGATGAAGAACAAAAACTTAAACAATCTAGTATAGATAACATGAATAAGGCTTGGCTTTATAAGTTAAAAAGAAGAGGATTCTCAGACAAAGCAATTGCTGATATGCTAAGAGTAACACCAGAAGAAATATATAGATTAAGAATGATTTGGAATATTAAGCCTGCGTACAAAATGGTTGATACTTGTGGTGGAGAGTTTGAAGCTTTATCCCCATACTATTACTCAACATATGAAGAATATGATGAGGTTGAAGTTTCAGATAAAAAGAAAGTAGCAATTTTAGGTTCGGGTCCAATTAGAATAGGTCAAGGTATTGAGTTTGATTATTCTTCAGTTCACTGCGTAATGGCACTTAAAAAGTTAGGAATAGAAACAATAGTTATAAATAATAACCCAGAAACAGTAAGTACAGACTTTAGTATATCTGATAAGTTATACTTTGAACCATTAACAGAAGAAGATGTTTTAAATATATTAGATAAAGAAAAACCAGATGGAGTTATCCTTCAATTTGGTGGTCAAACAGCAATAAAACTTGCTAAATTTTTAAAAGAAAAAAATATAACAACTTTAGGAACTACTTCTGATCAAATAGATTTAGCTGAAGATAGAGAACAGTTTGATGCTTTATTAGAAAAGTTAGATATTGCAAGACCAAAAGGAAAAGGTGTATGGAATGTTGAGGAAGGGTTAGAAGAGGCGAGAAGACTTGGATTCCCTGTTCTTGTTAGACCTTCGTTTGTTCTTGGAGGTCAAGGAATGGAAATAACTCATGATGAAGATGAGCTTGTATTCTATTTAAAAAATGCTTTTGAAAAAGATAGTAAAAATCCAATTCTTGTAGATAAATATTTAATGGGAAGAGAAATAGAAGTAGATGCTATATCAGATGGAGAAGATGTTTTAATTCCAGGAATAATGGAACATTTAGAAAGAGCTGGTGTTCACTCAGGAGATAGTATAACTATGTATCCTCCACAACACTTAAGCGATAAAATAAGAAATGATGTATTGGAATATACTAAAAAACTTGCTTTAGAAATTGGAATAAAAGGGATGATAAATATTCAATTTATTGAATATCAAGAAAATCTTTATGTTATAGAAGTTAATCCAAGAGCATCTAGAACTGTTCCATATATATCAAAGGTAAGTACAGTTCCGATAGTAGATATAGCTACAAGAGTTATGCTTGGAGAAAAATTAAAAGATTTAGGTTATGGTACAGGTGTATTTAAAGAACCAGAATTAGTTTCTGTTAAAGTACCAGTATTTTCAACTCAAAAGCTTCCAAATGTTGAGGTAAGTTTAGGACCTGAAATGAAATCAACAGGAGAAGTTTTAGGTGTAGGTAGAAACTTAGAGGAAGCTTTATATAAGGGATTTTTAGGTGCATCAATGTATATTGGTAACGGAAATAAAACAATTCTTGCAACTGTAAATAATCATGATAAAAAAGAATTTTTAGAGATAGCTAAAGATTTAAATAAATTAGGATTTAATTTTGTAGCAACTGAGGGTACAACTAAATTTTTAAGAGATGCAGGAATTGATGCTAGAGAAATTGCTAGAATAGGGGAGAACTCTCCAAATTTAATGGATCTTATAAAGAATAAGGAAATAGATTTAATTGTTAATACTCCAACTAAAGCAAATGATTCAAAGAGAGATGGTTTCCTTATGAGAAGAGCAGCAGTTGAGAGAAATATTGGTGTTATAACTTCATTAGATACATTAAAAGCATTAGTAGATGTTAAGAAAAGCAAAGTTGAAGATAAAGATTTAGAAGTATTTAATTTAGTTGAAATGTAATTTAAAAATAATCCACAAGTGATAGATTATTTAATCTTGTGGATTATTAATCTTCATACAAATAGTTTCTATGTTTTTATTAATTATTGAAAAACTAATAATTAAATAGTATTTAAAACATACATAAGTGGAATAATAAATGCAAAGTTTGTAGTAATGAAAATGATTTGTTATAATTTAGAAAAGGAGTGATTATAATGTTAGAAATGTTTAATAAACTTGATAAATTTGATAAAAAAGATTGTGAATTAAAGAGAGCAGTTCATCAATTAATAAAAGAAGATAGAAAATTAAAAAATGCAATACTTTTAGATTGTGCAATTGGAGCTATGGTCGTTGGTACAATTATAGGCTTAAAGATGCATAAATGTTATAAATATCGTAAAGAATCTAAATATGAAGAATAATCATATTTAGTTTTTGATGGATGTAGATTATTTTTAAGATAAATAGGAATAGAAATGATGTTTTTTATTTTTTAGCATTTACGTTTTTATATAAAAAGTAGTTAATTTTTATGTGAAAGTGTAAATGTTTTTTTTATTGCTTAAAAATAGATATAATTTTGTTATAGATAAAATAAAGTTTAAAGTAATGAGATTTAGTATTTAATGAAATTATAGATTTATTAGTCATAAAGGTATAAAATAATTTTAGTGTTATAATGCAATGTAGGAGTGAGAGTGAAAATGTATAATACGGTTGATAAAAATAGTCCTATAGGTTTTTTCGATTCAGGGGTTGGTGGTATAAGTGTTATGAGGAGAGCTGTTGAACTTATGCCAAATGAAAATTACATATATTTTGGAGATTCTAAAAATGCTCCATATGGTGTTAAACATGCTGATGAAGTGAGAAAATTAACTTTTAATGCTATGAAATTCTTTGAAGAAAGTGGAGTAAAAGCTGTTGTTATAGCATGTAATACAGCCACATCTGCAGCTATAAAAGAGTTAAGAGAAACTTATAATATTCCGATAATAGGCATAGAACCAGCTATAAAGCCAGCAGTTGAATCTAAAAAACAAGGTAAAATAATAATAATGGCAACAACTATGACCCTTGCAGAGAAAAAATTTAACAATCTTATGGACAAGTATAAAGATGAAAGAGAAATTATAAAACTTCCAGCACCTGGTTTAGTAGAATTTGTTGAAAGTGGAATATTCAGTGGCGAAGAGGTTATGGATTTTTTAAAAGAAAAATTAAGTCCTTATTTGAATAGTAAAATATCGACTATTGTATTGGGATGTACCCATTATCCTTTTGTAAAAAATGCTATACAAGATATAGTTGGAGAAGATGTTGATATAATAGATGGTAGCTATGGAACCATAAGAGAACTAAAAAGAAAATTAGAAAAAATTAATTTAATAAATAATCAAAGAGAAGATGGATATGTTAAAATATTTAATTCATCAGAAGATAAAAAAATAGTAGAACTTTGTAAAGTATTATTAAAAACAAAATAAAAAAAATAATAAGAATTAAGCTATCTGGATATATTACTTATAAAGGTAGCTTAATTTTTATAATACGAAAAATCAATAGAATTAAATATAAAGAAAAATATTTAAACAATTTGTTAAAATATTGACATGAAAAACGTAAGGTGATATTATAATATCATAAAAAAAGAATTTTCAGAAAATTTTAAATAAATAAAAAATTACAAACTTAGGAGGGGAATTTATGAATATAAATGTTAAAAAAATATTAGGGAATGCACTAAATATTGAGGATGCTATTGTTTTAAGGAGCTATTTAGAGGAAAATCAAAATCAAAATGTTGAATTAGATTTTGAGGGAATTGATAGAGTACCATCAACTTTCTTAAATTGTTTATTTGCTGATATGATAAATAAAGAGGGAAGAGATATTGTAGCTAATAAAGTAGAAGTGAAAAATTTATCAAATTATAATGATTATTCAAGAGTTGTGTTAGGAACAACATTTTGTTAACAAAAATATTTAATATAATTTGAGGGTAGTTTATAATTTTAAGCTACCTTTTTTATATTTATTAAATCGTATTATTTTTATGTGGAGTGAATGATTTTATATTATAATGTTTTAAATTATAATAAGGATTTCTTTAAATAATTAAAAAAATAATATATAATTTATTAAAAGACTACTTAAATATAAATAGTAGAAAAATATGAAAGGAGAAGCTACTTATATAATATAAATTTAATTATAGGTAGCACATAAAATTTATGAATCCAATAGTTACTATAGAAATGCAATCTGGGGACAAAATAAAAGTAGAACTTTATGAGAATATAGCTCCAAATACAGTAAGAAATTTTGTTAGTTTAGTTAAAAAAGGTTTTTATAATGGAGTAATATTTCACAGAGTTATTCCGGGATTTATGATTCAAGGTGGAGATCCAGACGGAAATGGAACAGGTGGTCCAGGATATTGCATAAAAGGTGAGTTTGAGGCTAACCGTATTAAAAATGATTTAAAACACACAAGAGGTGTTATATCAATGGCTAGAACCATGGTTAATGATTCAGCAGGAAGTCAATTCTTTATAATGGTTGAAAATGCTCCACATTTAGATAGACAATATGCAGGATTTGGTAAAGTTATAGAGGGAATGGAAGCTGTTGATAAAATAGTATCTGTTAAAACTGATAGAATGGATAAACCTTATGAAGATCAAGTTATGGCTAAGGTAACAGTTGAAAATGCTGATAATATGCCAGAACCAGAAAAAATATAAATTTTTTAAATATTAAAATTGGTGCTTAAGGTAGTTAAGACTAACCATAAGCACCTTTTTAGAATGTATTTAACAAATGGAGGTAAATTATGAGTAGAGTTGGAGAAAGAATAAAAAGTGTTAGGGAAAAAAGCGGATTAACCCAAAAAGCTTTAGCTAAAAAATTAGGTGTAGCTGAAAAATTCATAAATGAAGTTGAAACTGGAAGAAAAATATTAAATGAAGCACTTATAGAGAAGGTGTCTAAAGTTTTAAATACAGATTTAAATGATATAAGTATGGTTGTAACTGATGATGATTTACAAAAAGAAAAAATAGCAGAATCTTTAAGAAAAGCTCCTGCTATTAAAAAAACTAAACCAGATAAAGAGGTTGATGAGGTTTGGAATCAAGCTTTTGGTAACGTCTTAAAAAATGTTCCTATATATAACTATAGTTTAACTAAAAATAATGGATATAAACAACTTCCTATGCATTCAAATAAAATAGAAGGACATTCATCTGATAAAGTATTTTATGTTGTTATAGAAAAAAATGATATGACAGGATATAGAATTCAACAAGGTGATTTAGCTTTTTGCCATTCTATAAAAGAAATTGAAAACAACTCTATATGTTTAATTGAATTTCAAGGAGTAAGAGTTATTAGACAAATAAAAAGATTAGATAATTCTAAGGTATTATTAATAAGTAATGGTGGTTCTATGAAAACAGAAACTGCATTAATAAAAGAAGTACTTCCAATAGCAAAACTTGATAGAATAGAATTTAATATATAAATTTGTTGCATGCTTATATTACTTTTATAAATTAAAAATTTAAAAAATAAAGCTGTACTATAATAAACATTGTAGTACAGCTTTTTATTATTTAATACATTTGTATGGAATAATAAAACATAAATGTATAAGTTATCCACAAATGTGGATAACTTATGTGGATAACTTGTTTTAAAATTAAAATATATTATGAAAATGTATATAAATCTAATAAATAAGAATATTTTATAATAAATTAATTATTTTTTAGGAGAATTTTATGAGTGAAGGTTTAAGGCAGTTTTCTAAGTATTTAAGCAATATTCCTCAGGATATATTAAATGAGATAATAGTTAAAAATTCTTTTAATACTCAAGATGGTAATTTTATAGAATTTATAGTTGTATATCAGGGGACGGCAGATGATTTTAGAACAGATGCTGAAAGTATAGGAGTTAAATTTGATGATTTAGGTTATGGGTTTGGCATTGTAACTATGAAGGTTTCTGAGATTAATAAATTAGATAATTTAACAAGGATTCAATATGTAGAATTACCAAAAGTATTAGAAACTACTGATTATCAAAGTAATAGTGCGTCTTGTGTTCAATCAGCTTGGAATACTTATGGATTATCTGGAGAAGGAACGATTATAGGTTTTTTGGATACAGGTATTGATTTTACTCATCCAGGATTTATAAGCAATGATGGAGAAACTAGGCTTCAATATATTTATGATTTGCAGACAGATAAAATATACAATAGAGATGATATAAATAGAGCTTTAAAAAGTGATGAACCTTATGATGTTGTGCCAGTTCAAGACCTTGCAGGTCATGGTACTCATGTAGCAGGAATTGCATGTGCTGGTGGGAAGATAAATTTTAATAATTATGGAGTTGCTTATAAAAGCGATATAATCATGGTCAAAATAACCAGGGAAGGTGATATAAATAGATCACTGTCTACTCAACTTATGAAAGGAGTGAAATTTTTAATAGATAAGGGATATGAATTAAATAAACCTTTGATTATAAATATAAGTTTAAGTACAAATCAGGGAGGACACAATGGAAGGAGTTTGCTTGAACAATATATAGAAATAGTAAGTACAGTAGAAAAAGTGACAATAGTTATAGCTGCGGGAAATGAAGGAAGTGCAGGGCATCATGTTGGCGGTGAAGTACAACAAATAGTAAGAATACCTCTTAGTATAGCAGATGAAGAAAAATCTATTTCTATTCAATTTTATAAGACATTATTAAATAGTTTTTCAATAGAGATAATATCTCCAGCTGGAATAAGTAGTCAAGAAATTATATTAGACCAGCGTTATAATGAAAGATTTTTAGGAAGGGTAAAAGTAGCAACTTATAATATGGGGGCATCACCAATTGATGTAATTGGGCAGATATATATTAGATTAACCACATCAGATGTTCAATTAATTTCTGGAGAATGGACAATTATTTTAAGAAGTTTAAATGAGTATGAGGGTTATTACGATATGTGGCTTCCAGTGGCAGAAGGGTTAAATCCGCAAACAAAATTTTTACAGCCAAGTATTTCAAATACTCTAGGAATACCAGCTACAGTAGATGGGGTTATTTCTGTTGGTAGTTATAGTTATATAAATAATACTCTTTCACCTTTTTCAGGAAGAGGGGTTAAGAGACCGGGAAGGGACAGAAAGCCTGATATATTAGCACCTGGAGAGAATATATTATCAACTATAGTGGGAGGAGGATTTGATACTAAAACAGGAACATCTATGGCAGCACCAACAGTAGCAGGTGTATGTGGTCTTCTTTGTGAATGGGGAATTGTAAAGGGTAATGATATATATCTTTATTCGGGAAGGCTTAAATATTATTTGTGTAGGTCTGCTAAAAGACCTATAAATAATTTAAATTATCCTGATATAGCCTATGGATATGGATTGGTATGTGTGGATAATGTAGTTAATTTAATACAATCTGAGTAATGTAATTAGTTGTAGTTCAAAATCACATCTTATAAAAAGTTTCATACAATAAATTATATTATTTATTTTAAAGGAGAGTTTTATGGCTAAAGGTGCTCTTAAGGTTCAATGCTTTAGTGAAGACACATATATTCCTGTTAATAAGGCAAAAATAATAATAACCCCAACAGGTATAGATGGTGTAGCTATAGGGAATAATATAGAACTTTATACTAATTCATGGGGAGCCACAGAAGTTATAGATTTGGAAACTCCTCCAATTAAAAATTCCCAAACACCAGGTCTTATTCCATATAGTTTTGCTGATATAACGGTAGAAAGAGATGGGTATATACCGGTTTTAGTGAAAGGAGCTCAAATATATCCAGATAGAGTTGCATTTCAAAAAATAAATTTCACGAATGATGATAAGTTAACAAGGCAACAAATAATTATTGATATTCCAGCTAATGTACAAGTAGGAAATTATCCAGCTAAAATACCAGAAGCAGAAGAAAAACCTCTTCCAAAGCCTCAGGGAACAGTAGTGCTTCCTCAACCAGTTGTTCCAGAATATATAAGAGTTCATGCAGGAGTTCCAGATGATAATTCAGCTCCTAATTATACAATACCTTATAAAGAATATATAAAAAATGTGGCATCTTGCGAGATATATTCAACATGGCCAGAAACAACAATAAGAGCTAATGTCTATGCTATAATATCATTTACTTTAAATAGAGTTTATACAGAGTGGTATAGAGGTAAGGGAAAAAATTTTGATATAACAAGTTCTACGGCTTATGATCATGCATTTAGTTATGGAAGAAATATATATGAGAATATAGGTGCAATTGTTGATGAGATATTTTCAACATATATAAAAAGAGATGGTGCAAAGCAACCACTTTTAACCCAATACTGTGATGGTGTAAATGTTCAATGTCCTAATTGGATGACTCAATGGGGTTCAAAATATTTAGGCGATCAAGGAAAAACCCCTTATGAAATATTAACATACTTTTATGGAGATAATATAAATCTTACAACGGCACCTAAAGTAAATGGTATACCAAAGTCATATCCTGGAACATCTTTAACTATAGGATCTACTGGAGAAGCGGTAAAAACAATTCAAAGTCAGTTAAATGACATAGCTAAGGCTTTTCCATTGATTCCTAAGGTAGCGGTAGATGGAATATATAATCAAGCAACTGCTAATTCCGTTAAAGTTTTTCAAGAAAATTTTAACTTATCAAACACAGGTATTGTAGATTATGCAACTTGGTATAGGATTTCTGATATTTATGTAGGAGTTACTAAAATAGCTGAACTTAGATGTTATGATGGGAACTCAAAAAAGATATTTGTTCCGCCAACTATATCAGCCTATGAGGATGATATACCAAAAGTACCTTATTATATATAGAGTAATTTTAAGGAGAAAATTATATGGCAAAAGGTTCTTTAAAAATAGAATGTTTTAGTGAAAATACATTTATTCCTGTAAATAAGGCGAAAGTAATAGTAACGCCTACAGATTCAAATGGAACTGCTACACGAGATAATGTAGAATTGTATACAAATTCTTCAGGAGCAACACAAGTTATAGAATTAGATGCACCACCGATAGAAAATTCTTATACTCCAGGACTTATTCCGTATAGCTTTGTTAATGTGACAGCAGAGAAGGAAGGGTATGAAACTGTTTCTATTAAAGGAGTTCAAATATATCCAGGTAGAGTTGCAATTCAAAAAATAAATTTTAAAGAAACTACGACTCCATCAAGACAAGAAGTTATAATTGAAATTCCAGCTAATGTTCAAGTTGGAAATTATCCTCCTAAAATATTAGAGGCAGAAGAAAAACCACTTCCAAAACCACAAGGAGTGGTAGTTCTTGCACAACCTGTTGTTCCTCAATATATAAGAGTTCATGCAGGACTTCCAAATGATAATTCAGCACCAAACTATACAGTCACTTATAAAGAATATATAGCAAATGTAGCGTCTTGCGAGATATATTCAACATGGCCAGATACGACAATAAGAGCAAATATTTACGCTATAATCTCATTTACTTTAAATAGAATATATACAGAATGGTATAGGGGACAAGGAAAAAATTTTGATATAACAAGTTCTACTGCTTATGACCAAGCTTTTAGTTATGGAAGAAATATTTATGAAAATATTGAACAAATAGTTGATGAAATATTTGCAACATATATACAAAGGCAGGATGCTAAGCAACCTCTTTTAGCCCAGTTTTGTAATGGGACAACAGTTACATGCAATGGATTATCACAATGGGGTTCTAAATATTTAGGTGATGAAGGAGATACGCCTTATGAAATATTAACTTATTATTATGGTGATAATATAAATCTTGTAGTAGCACCGAAAGTTCTTGGTATTCCACAATCATATCCTGGGTATTCATTAAGTTTAGGGTCAAGTGGAAGTGCGGTTAGAACAATTCAAAATCAACTAAATACAATAGCAAATTCATTTCCTTTAATACCTAAGTTAGCTGTTGATGGAATATATGGAAGTAGAACTCAAAATTCGGTTAAAATATTTCAACAGACATTCAATTTGCCAGTTACAGGAATTGTAGATTATGCTACATGGTATAAAATATCAGCTGTTTACGTGGGTGTTACTAAAATTGCAGAGCTTAGAGATGATTTAGATTTGCTTGAAAAAATATTTATCCCACCAGTTATTGAGGCTTTAGAAGAAGAAATACCGAGGGTGCCATATTAATAAAAAATATTTAAAAATAATCCACAATATAGTTAATAAATTTTAACTTTATTGTGGATTATTTTTTATAAATAATTATTTTTTCATTTTAAAAAAATAAAAATAACAACATTGTGCAATAAAAATAAGACTAAGTATGCCAAAGATAGGATATAAAGTTGATATAAGGTTGGAAAATCCTATAAGAGATATAGGAAGTGCTATTAAAAGCACAAGAAATATAGATTTCTTATATTTAATTTTAAAAGATTTATTTAATGTTTTGCTTATTGAGTATACATCTGAAACTTCTGTTGAGAACATTTCAGCTAAAATTATAGCAAGAAGTAAAATTTGAATAGGTTTGCCAAATCTATCGGTAATATAAAGAAGAGGTATATCGTATTTGTAAATGTAAGGTTGGTTAACCATAAGCATAGCATTTATAAAGATGCAAATTATTGAAAGAACTAATGCACCTAAAGCAATACCTTTTATCATGGATTTTCTATCAGATGTTTCGTAGCTTAAAGGTACAATAACTCCACAGCAACATAATGTGTTATATCCTGCATATAAAATTGTAGATGTTAACCAGCCAGAGTTTTCTACAGGCTCAATGGATAAAATATTTGAAATAGTTAAATCTTGTCTACAAAATAAAAGGTATAAAATCATAATTAATGTGATTACTGTAACTAATGATGGTACGATAACTGAGTTTATTTCAACTAATCCATTTGTTTCACGCAAAAGAGCAAAGGATGCAATTATAGCCATTATAATAGAACCGACTATTTTAGGTATACCAAAAAATTGATGTAAAAGTGCACCACTTCCAGCTAAGATTATGGACGCACTAGATATTAAGTAAAATGTTGTTGTAATACCTGTTATTTTTCCTAAAATATTAGGACTTACAAGATTTATAGCCTCACTATATGAACTTAATTTATGCTCTATGCTTATTTTAGATATGATGGTACATATAAATATGTAAAATATACCGGTTAATAAAATTCCTAAAAAGCTTATATATCCATATTTAGTGAAAAAAGTTGTTATTTCTTTACCAGAAGCTAATCCAGCTCCAACAATAGTTCCAATAAAGACAGCAGCTATTTGAAATATTTTAATAAAGTTTTTCAAATTTATCCCCCCTTAAATAAATATATTAGATAAATATTAGTTTATTCATAAAATCAATCATAGATTTATATGTTTTGGAAAACATAATAATGTATTTATATGTCTTAATTTTAAAAATAATAAACCTAATATAAAAAGGAGTGAATATCTTCATGAAAAACTTAGTAATAGGTATTTTGTCAGTTTTAATGCTTTTTACTTGTGGATGTACTAGGCAAAAAGAAATTGAAGAGCAAAAACAAGAAGTTATAAATTTAAGTTTTGATAATAACATATCGTCTAGTATAGCTGATACATATATGAATGCCTTCTCTATTGGAGATGTTACAGGGATGAAATCTTTAGGAACAGAAACATTTCAAAAAGGATTTGATGGAGAATTAAATAAAAATATTAAAGTTTTGGGAATAAGACAAGAAGAGGCAAATCAAAATGGCTTAAGTGCTCTCTATGAATATACTGTTATAAAGGCATTAGAAACTGAGCCTAGAGCATATTTACAAACTTATTATCTTAAAGTTAAAAAAGAAAATAATTCTTATAAGGTAGAGTCTGCTACAGCGATTCCACAATATGAAATCTTTAGAGAAGGAAAAGAGTTAAAAATAAGAAAAGATAATAATGTTGAAATAGGTAATTTAATGATTATGAAAAATTTGCCTGATGTTGCTTATTCTAAAAGTGATAGTGGTGATGTTGTTATGTTAAGTGTTCCTAATAAAGACTATGGACCAATTGGTATATCATATACAGGACAAAAAGTTGCTATAAGTACAACGGATGGAGAAAGAAGTTATGTTGGGATAGTTGAGGTTGATGAAGCAGTAAATACAGCAACACAAAGTTCTAATCAAAGTTCACAAGGTTCAAATCAAGGTCAAAATTCACAAGATAACGGGCAAAATCAAAGTGAGGAGATTTATTTTGATGAATTAGTGGGAAAAAGTATAGATACAATAGATGTCTATAGTAATGTGGTTATAAAAAATATAGTATTTTCTAAAGATGATGCTTATGTTGCTGTAGTTTATGACAATGAGGATTCTGTGACTAAATTCAAATTTTATAAAGTAAGTGGTGAGATTGTAGGATTAAACTTGGATAGCATTTTTGCACAAAATAAATATAATTTAATATATAAGGATTATAAAGATAATGAAGTTTATTTTGATGTTACAGGTGTTAGAAATGCAGATGGCATAGTTGAAAGTTTGCTTGGAAGCTATAAGGTGTCAACAAAGGATTTTAAAGTAAGTAAATTGTAGTATAATAAATATAAAAAGTGCAATAAGTTTATCTAAGTTGTTGCGCTTTTTTTATTGGTTGAGAAAGGATGAATTTTAGTGGAGATAAAAAAAAATTGGGGAGATAAAAGGTATCATACTTTAAATTATTTTTTAAGAGAAAAATTTGGTTGTAAAACTTTTAAAATAAGTTTAGATGGGGGCTTTACTTGTCCTAATAGAGATGGAAAAGTTGCAAAAGGTGGGTGTACTTTTTGTAGTTCAAATGGTTCAGGAGATTATGCTGGAGAAAGAATGAAGTCAATTTCTGAACAATTTGATAATATAAAAGATATGATGAATAAAAAGTGGAAAGATGGAAAATACATAGCTTATTTTCAGGCTTACACAAATACATATGCTCCAATTAATGAACTTAGGGAAAAGTATGAAGAAGCTATTTCAAAAGATGGTGTTACAGCTCTTGCTATTGCTACAAGACCAGACTGTATAAATGAAGAAGTTTTAGATTTGATAGAAGAGATGAATAAAAAGGTGTATACATGGGTAGAACTAGGTCTTCAAACAATTCACGATAAGACAGCAGAGAGTTTTAACAGGGGCTATAATTTAGAAACTTTTGATAAATCTATGGAAATGTTAAAAAAGAGAAATATAGATACTGTTGTTCATTGTATATTTGGTCTTCCAAAGGAAACTAAAGAAGAAATGTTGCAAACAGTTGACTATATAGCACATAGTGGTGCTAAAGGCATAAAATTTCATCTGCTTCATCTTATGAAAAACACTAATATGGTTAAGGATTATGAAAATGGCAATTTGAAATTTTTATCTAAGGAGGAATATATAGACCTTGTTTGTGAAGGGGTATCTAGAATTCCACAAGATATGATAGTTCACAGATTAACAGGAGATGCTCCAAGAGATCTTTTAATAGGGCCTATGTGGAGTTTAAATAAATGGGAAGTTTTAAATGCTATAGATAAAACTTTAGAAGACAATGATATTTATCAAGGAAAAAACTTTAAGTAAAGTTAAACATGGGGGAATGTCTTTATGAAGATAGATTTAATAATTTCAGCAGATTATATAGAAGAAAATAAAATAAAGGATAAAATAGTTGTAGTTATAGACATGTTAAGAGCAACAAGTGTTATAACAACAGCTTTAAAAAATGGAGCGAAATGTGTAATTCCAATTCTTACGGTAGATGAAGCTTTTGATAAAGCAAAAAAATTAAAAGATTGTGGGGAAAATGTAGTTTTAGGTGGAGAGAGGAGAGCTTTAAAAATAGAAGGTTTTGATTTTTCTAACTCGCCTTTAGAATATGCTCAAAATAAGGTATTAAATAAAACAGTAATTTTATCTACTACAAATGGTACAAGAGCGTTAAATCTTTGTAAAAAAGCTGATTTAATATTGATTGGTTCTATGATAAATGGACTTGCAGTATCTAAGAAATTGCTTGAATTAAATAAAGATGTTGTGTTTGTCAACGCAGGAACAAATGGCGAATTTTCTATGGATGATTTTATTTGTGCGGGATATATGATAGATAATATATTGAAAGAAAAGTATTGTGAAATGTCTGATATAGCCAAAACTGCTAAATATGTTTATGAAAATAATACAGATATAATTTCGTTTATTAAAAATGCTAGACATTTTGAGGTTTTAACATCTTTAGGATTACAAGATGATTTAAATTATTGTTGTTCTAAAAATTTAACAGATATAGTTCCTATTTTTAGAAATAATAATATAGACATATTATAAGTTATTCTACTAAATATTATTAAAAGAAAATTTAAATTAAAAACAAAAATTTTAGCTAGTAGCCTTAGTTTCTTTTTTTGAACTATCTGTAGTTTTTGAATTGTATAGGACTAAGGTAATAGCTGCTGCTAAAATTATTATGTAACCGATGATAGAGATAATTGTTGGAAGTGATCCAAATACAATAAATCCAAGCACAGCAGAGAATATAACATCAATATATGAGAATATAGCTATTTCTCTAGCAGGGGCATATTTATAAGCTGAAGTTATGGCAAATTCAACTACAAGATAACAAACTCCTGATAAAAGTAAGTAAGTCATTGCTTTAATAGTTAAAACCTTATAATCCATTAGCATAAATGGTGTAAGAACTACTGCACAGGCAACATTGTAAAAGAATACAATTGTACTTGGTGAAGCAGTTTTTCTTAAATATCTCATAGAAACTGAATCTCCAGCATTCATTGCAGAACCAAATATAGCGGCTAAAGATGGTGTAAGAACAAATTTGGCGCTAGATGGGTTTATTACAAATACAGCTCCGACAAAGCCAACGCATATCAATACAACTTGCCAAAATTTAATTTTTTCTTTCAAGAATATAAAAGAGAAAATTACAAGAAAGAACACACTTAAATCTTGAATTACGCTAGAAGTAGATAAAATTAGATACTGAAGTGCATAAATATTTGCAGTTCCTCCGGTTAAACCACATATTGTTCTAATGGAAAGACCAAAAATATTTTTTTTATTACCAATAAATCTACCCTTATCTTTGAAGCCGTAGGTTTTAGCTATAACAATAAATCCTCCGATAATACAAATAAAGCTTTTGTAAACTATTTTTTCTGTTGGAGGAATAGGACCTGCTAATTTTAATAATGTATTCATTAAAGCAATTGATATAGCATATAAAATTATGTAAATTAATCCTTTTTTCCTGTTATCTAAACTATTAAATTTTTCACTCATACTATTATTTTATGTAAAAATACATAAACCTCCTTTAAATATAAAATTGTAAAAATAAAAAAAATAATACTTAGTAGATTAACTTTATAAGTTAGTTAATTCAATTATATTGTTTAGTTATGAACATTTATAAAATAAATAATTAATAAAAAATTAATTTTTTGTAAATTAAAAAACTATGCTTAAATTAAGCATAGTTTTTTTCTTTTATGCTGTATGTTTTTGATTTGAAGTGTTTTCTTTAACTTTAAAATTGTATAAAACTAAAAGTATAGCGGCTGCTATAATTATGACATATCCTATTATAGCTGTTACTTTTGGGAATGTTCCAAATACAATAAATCCAAGAGCGGCAGAAAATACTACATCTACATAGGAAAAAATAGCAATTTCTCTACCTGGAGCATATTTGTATGCTGAAACCATGGCAAATTCAACAACGATATAACAAAGTCCAGCAAGAATCAAAAATATAGTTGTATGTAATGATAAAACTTTATAATCCATTAACATAAATGGAGTAAGTATTATTGCAGAAACAAAGTTATAGAAGAATACTACGGTAGATGGAGAAGCTTTTTTTCCTAAAAATCTCATAGAAACAGCATCTCCACCATTCATTGCAGCACCAAAAATAGCAGCAAGAGCAGGAGCAATAGCAAATTTTACGCTAGTTGGGTTTATTACAACTAAAGCACCTAAAAATCCAACACAGATTAATACAATTTGCCATAATCTAATTTTTTCTCTTAAGAATATAAATGAAAATATTACAACAAAGAATACGCTTAAGTCTTGAAGTACACTGGCTGTTGATAAAATTAAATATTGCAAAGCATAAAGGTTAGCTGTAATTCCAAGTATTCCACATATAGTTCTCATAGAAAGACCTAAAATATTTTGTTTATTTCCAAAGTAACGACTTTTATCCTTAAATCCATAAGCTTTAGCTACAGCAATAAAACCTGCGATAGCACAAATTCCATTTCTATAAACAGTTTTTTCAGCTACTGGAATATGACCTGCTGATTTTAAAAGAGTATTTGTAATAGCTAAAAATAAGCCAAATATAAGTATATATATAAGACCTTTTGTTTTATTATCTAAATTGTTAATTTTTTCTGACATTATATTTTTGTGTGAAGCCACACATCCTCCTTAATAAAATTTTTCTTTTGTATATTAGTAAATTAATTGATACTTTTGTTAAAGGCTAGTATCAAGAGCTTTTTTAGTTTCTTTAATTTTAAAGTTATATAAAACTAAAAGTATAGCGGCTGCTATAATTATTGCATATCCTATTATAGCTGTTACTTTTGGGAATGTTCCAAATACAGCAAATCCAAGAGCAGCAGAAAATACTACATCTACATAGGAAAAAATAGCAATTTCTCTACCAGGAGCATATTTGTATGCCAAAACTATGGTAAAATCAACTACAGTATAGCAAACTCCTGCAAGAAGTAAAAATATAGTTGTATGTAATGATAAAACTTTATAATCCATTAACATAAATGGCGTAAACACTATTACAGAAACAAGGTTAGAGAAAAATACTACAGTAGATGGAGCGGCTTTTTTTCCTAAAAATCTCATAGTAACAGAAGTTCCGCTATTCATTGCAGCGCCAAAAATAGCAGCAAGAGCAGGGGCAAGAGCAAATTTTACGCTAGTTGGGTTTATTACTACTAATGCACCTAAAAATCCAACACAAATTAATACAACTTGCCACAATCTAACTTTTTCTTTTAAGAATATAAATGAAAATATTACGACAAAAAATACACTTAAATCTTGAAGTACACTAGCTGTTGATAAGATTAAGTGTTGCAAGGCATAGAGGTTAGCCGTAATTCCAAGTATTCCACAAATATTTCTCATGGAAAGACCAAAAATATTTTTTCTATTTCCAAAGTAAAGGCTTTTATCTTTAAATCCGTAGGTTTTAGCAAGAAATACAAAACCTGCGATAGTACAAATTACATTTTTATAAACAATCTTTTCCGCAATAGGAATAGGACCTGCTAATTTCAAAAATGTATTCATAATAGCCAAAAATAAGCCAAATATAAGTATATATATAAGGCCTTTCGTTTTATTATCTAGATTATTAATTTTTTCTGACATTATATTTTGTGTAAAAACACTTCCTCCTTAGTAAATTTTTTATCTAATAGATTAGACTAAGAACAATTATAATACAAAGTTTAAAAAAAATTAAGGGATTTTATGAAAAAATTTTTTGAAATGGATTAAAGGTATGAAATTTTTTATGAGAGAAAACGAGGAAATATAAAGGATAGGAAGGTTTTTGAAATATATAATACTTTAAATTAGATAATTATGGATTAAAGAATTTGAAAAAATTTAATATATAATTTAATAATAGAAGACTATATTAAATATTCTTCTTATACTATTTTTAGATATTATAAGCGTAGATATTTAACATAGTCTTGCATTTATATAAATTAAATATTATATAAAATAAGTTATATAATATTTAAATTAAAGTAGCCAAGCAGGATATTTTTTAAAATATCCGTGCTACATTATTATATTTTCCAAAATAATTTAGATAATTCTAAGAAATTTATGGAATTTATTAAATTAACTTAAAAACTAAATAACTTGAAATATAAAAAATTTTAAATAATAAGACTCATCTGAATTCCAAAGAATTGGATGATCTGAACTTTGTGTTCTAACTTCAATTTGCCTTAGAGTTCTTCTTGCATCATGGGCAGCTTCTAAAACTGTTTTTTTAAGTTGTTCTTCACTCATATAATGAGAACAAGAGCAGGTTGCAAAATAGCCACCTTTCTTTACCATTTTTAATCCTCTAAGATTTATTTCTTTGTAGCCCCTTATTGCTTGTTTTATTGTATTTCTAGATTTTGTGAAAGCTGGAGGGTCTAATATAACAACATCAAATTCTTTTCTATTTCTTGACCATTCTCCTAAAACATCAAATGCGTTATGACATTCAAATTTTACTGTGTTTTGAAGATTATTAAGCATGGCATTTCTAGTTGCACAGTCTACTGCATGTTGAGATACATCAATACCTAAAACTGATTTAGCACCTGCTATTCCAGCATTTAATGCAAAAGAACCTGTGTGTGTAAAGCAATCTAGAACATCTTTATTTTTACAAATCCTATGAATTGCAGCTCTATTTTCTTTTTGATCTAAGAAAAATCCAGTTTTTTGTCCGTTTTCTAAATCTACTATATATTTAACACCATTTTCAATTATTTCTATGTCTGTATTAAAAGGCTTGGTTAAAAATCCTTTAGTTTGCTCTAAACCTTCTATTTCTCTAGTTTTTATATCACTTCTTTCGTAAACACCTTTTGCATTATATTCTTCAACTAAGATTTTAACTATTAGGTCTTTATACTGTTCCATACCTAAAGTTGATATTTGAATTACATAATAATCTTCAAATTTATCTACAGTAAGTCCTGGTAAAAAGTCAGCTTCGCCAAAGATAAATCTGCAAGAAGATGTGTCAATTACAGTTTTTCTATAATCCCAAGCATCTTTAAATCTTTTTTTGAAAAACTCTTCATTAATTTCTTCATTTATATCACGAGTCATTATTCTAATTGTTATTTTACTTCTGTCATTTATGTAGCCTTTTCCTAAAAAATAGCCTTTATGATTATAAACTTCAACTATATCTCCATTTTCATAATCACCATCATATTCATTAATTTCATCAATATAAACCCATGGTCTACCTTGTTCTACTCTTTTGTTTTTTCCTTGATGTAAATAAAATTTACTCGCCATAAAATTTCTCCTCTCAAACTATTAGCTTTAAAGATTATAACATAAAATGATTAATTATTGATGTTTATAAATTCTTTAATAAAATTGAGTGTTATATTATAATGAAGTTAATATTCTTAGAAAAGGATGATAAAAATGAATTTAATTACGTTGGAAAATATAACGAAAAGCTATTCAGAAAAAAATTTGGTTAATAATATATCTTTAGGAATAAATGAAGGAGAGAAAATAGGTCTTATTGGTGTAAATGGAACAGGAAAATCTACCTTTTTAAAAATTATTGCAGGTATAGAAGAGTGTGATAGTGGAAGTATTACAAAGGGAAATAGGGTTAGAATAGAATATTTATCTCAAAATCCTGATTATGATAATGAATTAACTGTTATAGAGCAAGTATTTAGAGGAAATTCTAAAGAAATGCAAATTATAAGAGAATATGAGGAAGTTTTAGAAAAAATAAATTCAAATACAGCAGATGAAAGTTTACATAAAAAACTTATAAATCTTCAAGGGGAAATAGATAGTTTAAATCTTTGGGATTTAGAAAGTGAGGCTAAAATAGTTTTAACAAAGCTTGGTATAGAAGATTTTAATGCTAAAGTGGGGAATTTATCTGGGGGACAAAGAAAGAGAGTGATGTTAGCTTCAGCTCTTATAACTCCGTGTGAGCTTTTGATTTTAGATGAGCCTACAAATCATTTAGATAATGAAACTATAAACTGGCTTGAGGAATATTTAAATAAAAGAAAAGGTGCTCTTTTAATGATTACTCATGACAGGTATTTTTTAGATAGAGTAACTAATAGAATTTTAGAATTAGATAGAGGAAGATTATTTAGTTATGATGGAAATTACTCTATGTTCTTAGAAAAAAAGATGGAAAGATTAGAGATTGAACAAGCAAATGAGGATAAAAGACAAAATCTTATAAGAAAAGAATTAGCTTGGGTTAGACGAGGAGCAAAAGCTAGAAGCACTAAACAAAAAGCAAGACTTGATAGGTTTCATGATTTGACTTCTCAAGAAGGATTAGTAACCAATGATAATATTGAGATTTCTGTTATGAGTAGTAGGTTAGGTAAGAAAGTAATAGAACTTCATGATATTTCAGAGACTTTTGGGGACAAAAAAATAATAAATGATTTTAGCTATATAGTTTTAAGAAATGATAGGATAGGTATAGTTGGACAAAATGGGGTTGGAAAATCAACTCTTATAAAAATTTTAGAGGGAAAATTAATTGCAGATAGTGGGGAAGTTATAAAAGGTGAAACAGTAAAGATTGGTTGTTTCTCTCAAGATGATAGTCACATGAATCCTGATATGAGAGTTTTAGAATATGTAAAAGAAGCAGGAGAATATTTACCAACAGCAACAGGTGATAGAATAACTGCCTCTCAAATGTGTGAAAAGTTTTTATTTGATGGAACTATGCAGTGGACTTTAATTGGAAAATTATCAGGTGGTGAAAGAAGAAGACTTCATCTTTTAAAGATTCTTATGGAAGCTCCAAATGTATTGCTTTTAGATGAACCTACTAATGATTTAGATATAGAAACATTAAAAATTTTAGAAGACTATTTAGATGATTTTAACGGTGCAGTTATAACAGTATCTCATGATAGATATTTCTTGGATAGAATTTGCAATAAGATATTTTCTTATGAAGGAAAAGGTGAGATAAAAAAATATGAAGGAAATTATAGTGATTATTTAATCCACAAGGAAAAAGATAAAGTTGTTGATAAAGAAGAAAAAACTGTGGATAAAAATAAAATTTCTGTGAATAAAAAAGTTGAAAAAATTAGAGAGAAAAAATTAAAATTTACTTTTAAAGAGCAAAAGGAATTTGAAACTATTGATAGTGATATAGAGATTTTAGAGAATAAAATTATATCATTAGATGAAGAAATGAGCAAATATTCTAGTGATTTTTCAAAACTTCAAGAACTTATGAAGGAAAAAGAAGAGGTCGAAAAGAATTTAGAATTTAAATATGAAAGATGGGAATATTTAAATGACTTAGCTCAAAAAATAGAGGAAAGTAAGAAACAATAGTGTTAAGTTATGCATATATTTAGATTATGCTAAATAATATGATAGTGAGTTGCCATATATTTTATGGCAACTTATATCAGGGTTTAAAATTTAATTATCATAATTTAAAAAAATACAATATGAGTATAAAAAGGGGACTATAATATGCAAAAGAATAATCATTTTAAGTTTTTTAAAGATAATAACATAGAAAAAATAATTGATGAAGTTGAAGATAGAATTTTTAAGATTGTTGTACCTATAAACAAAGAAAATAAAAATTCGATTCTTATAGTTTTAAAGGTACCAAAACCTTATCAATTAGAAAATTCAATGAAAAGTTTAAAAAGAGCTACAAAGTATCTTTTAGACCATGATGATGAATTTGGAGGAATAAAAAGAATTAGTTTTGTATTTGTTTTTCCGTGCATTGAGTATACAAAATATGCTTTAGAAGAAATATTCAAAACAAAAGGAGAATTATTCTTATTAGGCAACGAGGGAATATGGCAAAATGGTGAATTTATAAAAAATGATTTAGTAATATTTGAAGAAATGATAGATTGTAATCATATTATTTTTGCTTGGGGGGAACCGCCAATAGGATTAAAATCTATTTTTGAAGATAGAATACAATATATATTAAAGGGTTATAAAACTGTTAAAAATAATTGTTTTGATTTAAAAAAGACCTATGTTGTCGGAAGTAGTACAAGCCAAGGATATCCAAGAGCTTGTTCATCATGGGCAAAAGATATGGAACTTATTGAATGGCAAATTTAAACTATAAAACTTATAGTAATATTAGGAGCAAGAAAATTAAGGCTATGATTATCGTAATCATAGCCTTAAAGTAATTAATTATTCATTTCAGTTATTAAATTTTCTATTTTAAGTTTACATCTAGAACCTTTACATGAACCAGTACAAGCAGCAGTATCTTTTATAACTTTATCTAATGTATCAGCTCCTAATTTTATTGATTCTTTAATTTTAGCTTTTGATATAGCTTTACATACACAAACTTTAGTCATTTTATCTAAAACAATTTCTTGTAAATCTTTATTATCCATAAAAATTCCTCCTAGTGCTTAATTATAGCAGTTAGTTTAAATTACTATTTATAAAGGATATTTTAATTAATTTAATTATATCAAAATAAGTCATAAACATAAATAATAATAAATGTTTATTAATAACAAAAATAAATATTTAAAATATTTTTAATGTTTGTTTAATTAAATAAAAAAGTGGGTAATATCATAGCTAGAATTAGAAAGTGTTAGGAGATGTGCATGAAAAAGAAAAGTAGAGTTATAGTGCTATTACTTGTATTTTTAATTTTTTTTATTTCAAATAATGCTTTAGGAGTTGAAATAGAAAACATTTTAGAAAGAGAAGAAGTTTATGAAAATAAAGATTACGAAGAATTACAAAAAATAAATAATGAACTAGATGATAATAAAGAAGAAAAAATAGATATTTTAAATTATAGTAAATGCATTTTAGAAATTGAGAGATTATACGATTTATTGAATGGAGATTACAGCAATTATAATTACGAAGAAATTGTTGATGAGTTTTTGCAAGTAAATTTAAATGATTTAAATGATATTATAAGATATCTAAATGATATATATGCTGTAAATGATGAAATTAAAGAGAAAATTATAGATTTAAATGATGGTAAGATTAATACCGTTTATGAAATAACAGATATTTTAGAAAAAATTATTTTATATTATACAGACTATAAGTTTGAAGAAGATAAATGCATGGAATTAAATAATAAAGAGAGTACAGAATTAGAAGATACACATATGCATGATGAGATAATTTATGTAAAGGATAGTTATGATATCAATGAAATTAATAATTCTTTAGATATAGAAAATTCAATCCAAAATGTTGAAACATCTGAAGAGTTATTAAGTGATAATAGGGTTAGAGAAGTGTCTGAAAGAGATAATTCTAATATTATATATAGCGCTGATACGAAAAATGTTAATAAAAATGAAGAAAGCTATAAGGTTAATGTTTCAAACTTAGAAATAATAAAAGAAAATGATAAATTAAAAATAACTTTTAAAATAGATAGTAATTTAGATTTGAAAAATGAAAAAAATGATTTGAAAATATATATAGGAAATAAGAAAATGGATAATAAAATATTAATAACTAAGGATAAAAATATAGAAAAATACTTATATTTAGAAAATATAACTAGTATATCTGGAGATATTTTAAAATTTGGTAAGGATGATATTTTAGTAGATGGAATGTATACAGTTATTTTAAGTGATGAAGAGCAAAAAGAACTAAATAGTGTCGGATTAGAAAATCTAATAATAAAAGCACAAGTTAATTCGGATAATAAAGTTAGCAGTGTAGTTGGATATTTAAAAGAAGAAATTGCTTTAGAAAATAGTAATTTAAATAGTTTGAATGATAAAAATGAAACTCCATTGTTAATAGCGGAAAGTGATAGTGAAAATGAAAAAAGTCAAAAAGATATTGCTAATACATTACCTAAAACAGGAATATTACCAGTTAATTATTTGTCTTTATATGTAGGTATTTTCATGGTTTTATTAGGAAGCTTTTTTATTGGGTATAAAAAAATAGATAACTAGACTTTATTGACTTTTTTAGGAGGCTATTATATAATTTTTTTAGTAACTTTGATCAGGGCAAGTACTTAAATTAAAGCCTTTTAGAGAGTGATTGGTTGGTGAAAAATCATAGGAAATTTAAGGAATATCACCTGTGAGTTGGATGCTGAACGAAAGTTTTATTTTTATTAAGTTATCCCGTTTATCCACGTTACAGGATTAAGGCATAATATGTGCTTTTACGAAACTTAGCAAGAAACCTTACTTATATAATTTTAAAATTTATTGCTAAGATAACTATGCAATTTAGGTGGTACAGCGAATATACTTCGTCCTTTAGAGGACGGAGTTTTTTGTTTTTAAAGGATTTTTTATATACCTGTCTAAAATTTACTTAGTAAGCAAATAATTAATTAGTAAACCAATAATTAATTATTTATTATGATATACATTTAATAATGAAAGGAGTTTAGGTTAATGTATAAGAAAGTTGAACTTCCAAAATCAGGTTTTGTTGGAATCGAAAAAGATATAGCTGATTTTTGGAAAGAAAAAGATATAAAGCAAAAGAATTTTGATATGAATAAAGATGGAGAATATTTTACTTTTTATGATGGACCTCCAACTGCAAATGGAAAACCTCATGTAGGTCATGTTTTAACTAGGGTTATGAAGGATATTATTCCAAGATACAAAGTTATGAAAGGGCATAAGGTTATAAGAAAAGCAGGTTGGGATACTCACGGGTTACCAGTTGAGCTTGAAATAGAAAAGAAGCTTGGAATTTCAGGAAAACCTCAAATAGAGGAATATGGAGTTGAAAAGTTCGTTAAAGAATGTAAGGAAAGCGTATTTACTTATGTAAGCATGTGGGAAAAAATGACTGACCAAATAGGATATTGGGTAGATATGGAACATCCTTACGTTACTTATCATAATAATTATATAGAATCAGTATGGTGGGCTTTAAAACAAATGTGGGATAAAGACTTACTTTATAAGGGTCATAAAGTTATGCCATATTGCCCAAGATGTGGAACAGCTTTATCTTCTCATGAAGTTGCTCAAGGATATAAAGATGTTAAAGACTTAACTGCAATTGCTAAATTTAAAGTAGCAGGAGAAGATAATAAATATATATTAGCTTGGACAACAACTCCGTGGACATTACCTTCAAATCTAGCTTTATGTATAAACAAGGCATATACATATGTTGAAGCAAAAGTTGAGGATGAAATAGTTATATTGGCTAAGGATTTAGCACCAAAAGTTTTAGGTGAAGATTATGAAATAATTAGAGAATTTCCTGGAACAGAATTACTTGGAACTAAATACGAACAATTAATGCCTTTTGGAAAAGTTGAGGGAAAAGCTTTTGAGGTAATTCATGGTGATTATGTAACTTTATCAGATGGTACTGGTATTGTTCATATAGCTCCAGCTTATGGTGAGGATGATAGTTTAGTTGCCAAAGCTAATGGAATTACTTTTATAAACTTAGTTGATAGAGAAGGTAAATTCGTAGAAGAAGTTACTCCATGGGCAGGTAAGTTTGTAAAGAAATGTGATGAAAGTATTTGTAAATGGCTTGAGGAAAATAACAAATTATTTAAAGCTGAAAAGCACCTTCACTCATATCCACATTGTTGGAGATGTGATACACCACTTCTTTACTATCCAAAAGAGAGTTGGTTTGTTGCAATGACAACTCTTAGAGATAAGTTATTAGCAAATAACAATAAAATAAATTGGTATCCAGACAACATAAGAACAGGTAGATTTGGTAAGTTCTTAGAGAATGTTATTGATTGGGGAATATCAAGAGATAGATATTGGGGAACTCCTCTTCCAATATGGGAATGTGAATGTGGTCATAGAGAATGTATAGGAAGTGTTGAAGAGCTTAAGGCGAAGGGAATTAATGTTCCAGATGGAATAGAACTTCATAAACCATTTATAGATAATGTTCATATTAAATGTGAAAAATGTGGAAAAGAAATGACTAGAACAGCAGAGGTTATTGACTGTTGGTTTGACTCAGGTTCAATGCCATTTGCTCAACACCATTATCCATTTGAAAACAAAGAATTATTTGAACAAAACTATCCAGCTCAATTTATATCAGAAGCTGTAGACCAAACAAGAGGATGGTTCTATACATTACTTGCTACATCAACAGCAATTTTTGATAGAAATCCATTTGAAAATTGTATAGTTTTAGGTCACGTTTTAGATAAAAAAGGATTAAAAATGTCAAAATCTAAAGGAAATGTAGTTGATCCATTTAGCGTTTTAGATACACAAGGTGCAGATGCTACAAGATGGCATTTCTATACTGCAAGTGCTCCATGGCTTCCAACAAGATTTTCAATAGATGATGTTGCAGAAACTCAAAGAAAGTTCTTAAGTACATTATGGAATGTATACTCATTCTATGTTTTATATGCAGAACTTGATAACTTTAATCCATTAGATTACAAAGACTTTGTATCAGATAATGTAATGGATAAATGGATGATGTCAAAGCTTAATACTTTAGTTAAAGATATTGATGAACATTTAGATAATTACAGAATAACTCAAGCAGCTTTAGAAATTGAAGAGTTTACAGATGAGTTATCAAACTGGTATGTAAGAAGAAATAGGGCAAGATTCTGGTCAGAAGAATTAACTGATGATAAGATAGGTGCGTATACAACTTTATACAGAGTTTTAACCACTTTAGTTAAAGTAGCTGCTCCTTTTGTTCCATTTGTAACAGAAGAAATATATCAAAATTTAGTGGTTAATTTAGATAAAGAAGCTAAGGAAAGTGTTCATTTATGCATATGGCCAGAAGTTTCAGAAAAGGCTATAAACAAAGAGTTAGAAAAAGAAATGGACTTAGCGTATAGATTAGTTAAGCTTGGAAGAAGTGCAAGAAATGCTGCTAATATTAAGAATAGACAGCCACTTTCAGAAATGTTAATATCAACAGATGCTCTTCCAAAATATTATGGAGATATAATAAAAGATGAACTTAATATAAAAGCAGTTCAATTTGGAGCTGATTTATCTGCTCATGTTAAGTTTGAAATAAAACCTAACCTACCTGTTTTAGGAAAGGCTTATGGTAAACTTATACCTGCAATAAGAAAAGAAATAGCTAGCAAAAATCAAATGGAACTTGCACAAAAACTTCAAAATGGAGAAGTAGAAGTTATAAATGTTAATGGAGTAGAGATTGAACTTAATAAAGAAAATTTACTTGTAACAATGCAAGGTTTAGAAGGATATGCATTTGCTGGTGAAGGACAAATTGGTGTAGTTTTAGATACTACTATTACAAATGAGTTAAGAGAAGAAGGTCATGTAAGAGAAATAATATCAAAAATTCAAAATATGAGAAAAGAAAATGGATTTGAAGTTTTAGATAGAATAACTCTTTATTTAGCTAACAATGATATGCTTATGGATGTTGTTAAAAAGTTTGAAGATACAATAAAGAAAGATACTTTAACAGAAAAAGTTGTTTACGGTTCTGATAAAAATTATGTGGATACTGTAATAAACGGTGAAAATTTAGGTATAATTGTTGAAAAAATCTAGTTGTTAGTTGATATGAAAACTGAGTATTGGCTTAAGTTATAAAGCCAATACTCTTTTTAAATTATTATAAATTTTAATGATTTAGTGATGCAAATAATTGCATAGTTAGATAAAACGTATTAATATTATTAGGTAGACTAATTTAACAACTGTTATTTTAGAATAAAATGTTTATGTTATTACAAAGAATAAGTATATGATTTTTAAAATCAATATAGCTAAATTTGGTTAAATACTAAGTTTTTGAGTTGAATAATAAAAAATGGATAAATATAAATCCCTTGTATAAAATGATACTAAATATTATAATAGATTATTGGTGAAAAAATGAGGGTTGATTAAATTAAATATTTTAAAGAGGAGATGAAAAGTACATGGCAGCTTCAATTAAAGATGTAGCAAAAGAGGCAGGTGTATCTATTGCTACTGTATCAAGAGTATTGAATGATATAGATGTAGTAAATGAAGAAACTAAAAAGAAGGTTTTAGAAGCAATAAAAAAATTAGGTTATAGACCTAATATTGTTGCTAGAAGTTTAAAAACTCAAAGAACTAGAACAATAGGAATACTTATCCCTGATATATCAAATCAATTTTATCCTGAAATAGTAAGAGGGGCTGAGGATGTGGCAAACATTTATGGTTATAATGTTATGCTTTGCAACTCTGATTTTGATACGGATAAGGAAAAAGAATATTTAAGAGTTTTAAAAGAAAAGATGGTTGATGGAGTTCTTTATATGAGTTCTTCATTAGAAAATGATATATTAGATTTAATAAATGAATTAGATGTAAAAACGGTATTAGTTGAAACAGATGATAAAAATGCTGATTTGCCAAGTGTTACAATAGATAATGTAAAAGCTACATATGAAGTAACTAAATACTTAATAGATAAAGACATTAGAGATATAGCTTTTATAGGTGTTAGCAGAGAAGATAATAATGCTTGGAAAAAAAGATTTACTGGATATAAAAATGCATTGCAAGAAAGTAATATAGAGTTTAGAGAAGAGTTCACATATTTCCATAACTTAAAAGTGGAAACAGGATACACTGGGGTTATAGAGATGTTAAATAGAGGAGTAAGTCCAAAAGCAATAGTATGTGCATCTGATGAAATTGCCATGGGTGCAATAAATGCTCTAAGAGATAAAGGTTTAAAAGTTCCAGAAGATGTAAGTGTTGTAGGTTTTAACGATATAGATCTTGCAAGAGCCTTTTATCCTAAATTAACAACAGTTTATCAACCAATGTATGATATGGGTTCTGTTGCTATGAGAATGCTTATAAAACTTATAAATAATAAAGTTTTAGAAGAAGGACATTTTGTATTAAACTATAAGTTAGTTGAAAGAGATAGTTGTAAATAATTATTAAAAGTTTTATTATTGATAGCAATAAAAAAGGCAGAGGAATTAATCCTTCTGCTTTTTTTATTTATATTATAAAATACCCTCAGTTTTAAGAATGCTTTCTAAATCTTGAACCTTTTTTGTAAGGGAAACGAATTGTTCCTTTAAAACTTCTTTTGACAAGTCATTTGAATCTAATATTTGCTCTAAATTTTCAACAGCTTTTAAAGCATTTTCCACTTCTTGTTGAGCTAGTTTTAAATTGTCTTCGTTCATAAAAATTCTCCTTTGGATTAAATAAAATATAACTGTTAATTTTATGTTATCACTACTAAATGGTTAATGCAAGGCATATATTAATATGAGATTAATAATTAGGAGATAATATGATAAATTACATATGGTTTTTTATAATAGCTTCAGGAGTATTATTTGGAGTATTTACAGGGCAAGGAGCAGTTATATCAAAAGGTGTTATAGAATCAACTGAAAGTGCTACAAGATTTGTAATATCATTAGTTGGAATTATGTGCTTTTGGTGTGGAGTTATGAAGGTTGCTGAAAAAAGTGGATTGACAGCTAAAATTGCTAAGCTTTTAAAACCAATACTAAAAATGATTTTTAAAGAGAGTGCTAAAAGTGAAGAGGCGCTAGGGGCAATTGTTATGAACTTAACTGCTAATATGCTTGGTCTTTCAAATGCAGCAACTCCTTTTGGTATAAAAGCTATGGAAGAGTTAGAAAACATAAATAATAAAAAAGGAATTGCATCAAATGATATGGCTCTTTTTTTAGTTATGAATGCATGTTGTATTCAGCTTTTACCATCTACCGTAATATCTATAAGGGCAGCTGCAGGATCAAATAATCCAGCAATTATAATACTTCCAGCATTAATATCAACTGCAGTAGCGTGTATTGTTGGAATTATATGTTGCAAAATACTTCAAAGATATTTTTAGAGGTGCTATATGGGAAATTATTTATCAAGTAGTTTAGTTCCATTAATACTTTTAATTATAGTGTGTTATGGAATGATTAAAGGTGTTAAAGTTTATGAGTGGTTTATAGAAGGTGCGAAAGATGGACTTAAAGTTTGTATAAGAATATTTCCTCCGCTTCTTGCTATGCTTGTAGCTGTAAGAATATTTAAAGATGCTAATCTTTTGAATTTACTTAATAATTTTTTTGCACCAATAGTTAGTTTGATAGGTCTTCCAAAGGAATTAGTTCCATTAGTTTTCATAAAACCTTTATCAGGTAGTGGTGCTCTTGGGATTTTTACAGAAATAATAAATACTGTTGGGGCTGATACTAAAACAGGACTTATAGCTTCAGTAATAATGGGTGGAACAGAAACTATATTTTATACAATAACAGTTTACTTTGGTGCAGTTGGTATAAAGAAAATAAGGCATACTCTTTGGGGAGCAGTTATGGCAGATTTGGTAGCTATAATAATGGCTATATTTATGACTAATCTATTGTTTTTTTAAACCTTGCTTAATGTGTTTAAGTAAGGTTTTTTATAGTTGGAAGAACTCAAACTAAATTTGTAATAAAATAAACATTTATTTTAGTTTATAAAAAACAGGTTATTTATAAAAAAATTAGGGCGTATGGACTATTATCAATACATATTAATAAATGTAAATAAAAAGTAAAAAAATAAAAAAAAGGTGAATATATAAGTAATATGAAATAAAAAAGAGAATTTTAAAGGTAATAGTTAACAATTTAACTATAAGGCTAAAAATGAAATTAGTAACATATTAACATATATGTTAAAATAATAACATAATGAGAAATGAAAAATAATAAAAACTTGTGAAAATAAAAGTTTTTGTGTAAAGATTGATTTGAAATTGCAATAACGGTAGTTAAATTATTAACTTCTAATATTGATTAGTAAAATTTAAAGTATTTAAATTTTGTATATTACATAATAGATTTTGATATTTAATTATCATAAATTATAGATATATTTTAAGAGGGGAGAATATTGTAAAGAGTATTCTTTATAATAAGGTGTAATTAGCTATGAAAGTAACAAATATGGATGAACTTTTAGAAAGAATTTCTCAAATAAGAGAAGCACAAAAAATATATTCAACATATACTCAAGAACAAGTTGATGAAATTTTTAGACAAGCTGCTTTGGCTGCTAATAATGCTAGAATAAAATTAGCTAAAATGGCTGTTGAAGAATCAGGAATGGGGATTGTAGAAGATAAAGTTATAAAAAATCACTTTGCTTCTGAATATATATATAATAAATATAAAAATGAAAAAACTTGTGGAGTTATAGATAGTGATGTTGCTTTTGGTATAACAAAAGTTGCTGAACCAATAGGTGTTGTTGCAGCAGTAGTTCCAACTACAAACCCAACATCGACTGCAATATTTAAGGCTCTTATAGCTTTAAAAACTAGAAATGGTATAATTTTTTCACCACACCCAAGAGCCAAGAATGCAACAATTGAAGCTGCAAGAATAGTTTTAGAAGCTGCTGTTAAAGCTGGAGCACCTAAAAATATAATAGGTTGGATTGATGAACCATCTTTAGAAATGACTCAAAGAGTAATGTCAGAATGTGATATAACATTAGCAACTGGAGGCCCTGGAATGGTTAAGGCTGCATACTCATCAGGAAAACCAGCAATCGGAGTTGGAGCAGGTAATACACCAGCAATAATTGATGATACAGCTCATATAAAAATGGCAGTAAGTTCAATATTAATGTCTAAGACTTTTGATAATGGAGTTATTTGTGCTTCTGAACAAACAGTTTTAGTTATGGATTCTATTTATAATGAGGTTAGAAAGGAATTTGCTGATAGAGGAGCTTATTTCTTAAAGAGCGATGAAATAGATAAGGTGAGAAAAACTATAATAGTAAATGGTGGGTTAAATGCTAAAATAGTTGGACAATCTGCATTTAAAATAGCAGAACTTGCTGGAGTTAGTGTTCCAGAAGATGCTAAGGTATTAATTGGGGAGGTTGAATCAGTTGAACTTGAAGAAGAATTCTCTCATGAAAAATTATCTCCAGTACTTGGAATGTATAGAGTTAAAACATTTGATGAAGCTTTAGCTAAAGCAGAGAGATTAGTTGAGCTTGGAGGATTTGGTCATACTTCAGTTTTATATACAAATACACAAATATCAAAGGATAGGGTTAAAAAGTTTGGAGCTACTATGAAAACTGGTAGAACAATAATTAACATGCCATCAACTCAAGGAGCTATAGGAGATATTTATAATTTCAAATTAGCACCATCTTTAACACTTGGTTGTGGCTCATGGGGAGGAAACTCAGTTTCTGAAAATGTAGGACCTAAGCACTTGATAAATATTAAGAGTGTAGCTGAGAGGAGAGAAAATATGCTTTGGTTTAGGATGCCAGAAAAAGTATACTTTAAATATGGTTCATTGGGAGTTGCACTTCCAGAGCTTAAAGAAATGAAAAAGAAAAAAGCTTTTATAGTAACAGATAGAGTTTTAGCTGAGCTTGGATATGTTGATAAAATTACTAAGGTTTTAGATGAAAATGGAATAGATTTTAGAGTGTTCTCAGAAGTTGCACCAGATCCAACTTTAGCAATAGCTAGAAAAGGTGCTGAAGCTATGAGGAGTTATAACCCAGATGTAATTGTAGCATTAGGTGGAGGTTCACCAATGGATGCTGCTAAAATTATGTGGGTATTATATGAACATCCAGAGGTTAATTTCCATGATTTGGCTATGACATTCATGGATATTAGAAAGAGAGTGTATCCATTCCCTAAAATGGGTGAAAAAGCAATGATGGTTTCAATACCAACATCAGCTGGTACTGGTTCAGAAGTTACTCCATTTGCAGTTATAACTGATGAACAATCAGGGGTTAAATATCCACTTGCAGATTATGAATTAACTCCAGATATGGCGATAGTTGATGCAGAACTTATGATGAATATGCCAAAGGGATTAACAGCAGCATCAGGTATAGACGCTTTAGTTCATGCAATAGAGGCTTATGTTTCTGTTTTAGCATCAGAATTTACTAATGGATTAGCTTTAGAAGCAATAAGATTAGTATTTAAGTATCTTCCTCAAGCATACAATGAAGGAACTACAAATGTTAAAGCAAGAGAAAAAATGGCTCATGCATCAACAATAGCAGGAATGGCATTTGCAAATGCATTCTTAGGAATTTGTCACTCAATGGCTCATAAATTAGGAGCAGAACATCACATAGCACATGGTGTAGCTAATGGAATATTAATAGACCATGTTATAAGATTTAACGCTGTTGATAATCCAAGAAAACAAGCATCATTCCCACAATATAAGTATCCAAATGCTAAATGGAGATATGCAAAAATTGCTGAACATTTAAATTTAGGTGGAAAAAATGATGATGAAAAAGTAGAAAACTTAATAAAAGCAATACAAAATCTAAAAAAACAAATAAACCTTCCAAGTACAATTGCTGAGTGTGGAGTAACTAAGGAAGCTTTCTATAGCACATTAGATTCAATGACTGAAGATGCATTTGATGATCAATGTACAGGGGCTAATCCAAGATATCCATTAATGAGTGAATTAAAAGAAATGTATATAAATGCTTATAGTAATGAGGAATAAAAAATAATATTTTAAAATAAAAAAGACAGTAGATATTTAACAAACAATATTAACTGTCTTTTTTGTTATATTTTAATAATTAAATTTGTAACTTTGTTATAATTATGATTTTAATTTAAGGGTTTAATAGAATTTTATACATATTTATAGAAAAAAATGTTTTAAAATGCTTTAAAAAAATTGTATACACATAAGATATAGTTAATAATATGGAGAAAATTAAAGATAGAAGTTAATAAATTAACAATGTTAGCGATAATGGGGTGGAAAAACTGAATCAAATATGATAATATATTAACAGAAATAAGGTTTATATACAACATTAAATATAGACCATATATTAATTAATAGTAAGTAAAGTAATATTTATCAATAATAGTTAAAACATTAACATCTAAATAGTAATTAAGATTGAATTTTAAATTAAATAATAAGAGATACTAAGTTTGGTAAGTTATTATTTATTATTTAAATTATAAATACTTTAAGAAAGGGAGAATGGGACAAGAATTACAGTTTTATATGTCTCAAGGTGAAATTATGAAAGTAACAAATACTGATGAACTTTTAGTAAAAATTGCTGAAATAAGAGAAGCTCAAAGAATATTCGCAACATATACTCAAGAACAAGTAGATAAAATATTTATGGAAGCTGCTTTAGCTGCTAATAATGCTAGAATAAAATTAGCTAAAATGGCTGTTGAAGAATCAGGAATGGGAATTGTAGAAGATAAAGTTATAAAAAATCACTTTGCTTCTGAATATATATATAACAAATATAAAAATGAAAAAACTTGTGGAGTTATAGAAAAAGATGAAGCTTTTGGTATAACAAAAGTTGCTGAACCAATAGGTGTTGTTGCAGCGGTAGTTCCAACTACAAACCCAACATCAACTGCAATATTTAAGGCTCTTATATGTTTAAAAACTAGAAATGGTATAATTTTTTCACCACACCCAAGAGCTAAGAATGCAACAATTGAAGCTGCAAGAATAGTTTTAGAAGCTGCTGTTAAAGCTGGAGCACCTAAAAACATAATAGGTTGGATTGATGAACCATCATTAGAATTAAGCCAAAAGGTAATGTCAGAATGTGATATAACATTAGCAACTGGAGGCCCTGGAATGGTTAAGGCTGCATACTCATCAGGAAAACCAGCAATCGGAGTTGGAGCAGGTAATACACCAGCAATAATTGATGATACAGCTCATATAAAAATGGCAGTAAGTTCAATATTAATGTCTAAAACTTTTGATAATGGAGTTATTTGTGCTTCTGAACAAGAAGTAATTGTTATGGATTCTATTTATAATGAAGTTAGAAAAGAGTTTATTGCAAGAGGAGCTTATTTCTTAAAGGGCGATGAAATAGATAAAGTAAGAAAAACAATAGTTAAGAACGGAAGATTAAATGCAGATATAGTTGGTCAATCAGCATTTAAGATAGCACAATTAGCAGGGGTTAATGTTCCAGAAGATGCTAAGGTATTAATTGGGGAAGTTGAATCAGTTGAACTTGAAGAAGAATTTTCTCATGAAAAATTATCTCCAGTACTTGGAATGTATAGAGTTAAAACATTTGAGGAAGCTTTAGCTAAGGCAGAAAGATTAGTTGAACTTGGAGGATTTGGTCATACTTCATCTTTATATACAAATACACAAATATCAAAAGATAGAGTTGCTAAATTCGGGGCTGCTATGAAAACTGGTAGAACAATAATAAATATGCCATCAAGCCAAGGTGGAATAGGAGATATCTACAACTTTAAGATAGCGCCATCTTTAACTCTTGGTTGTGGTTCATGGGGAGGAAATTCAGTTTCAGAAAACGTAGGACCTAAACATTTAATTAACGTAAAAAGCGTTGCTGAAAGGAGAGAAAATATGCTTCTATTTAAAGCACCTCAACAAGTATATTATAAATTTGGTTCACTAGTTATGGCTTTACCACAACTTGCAGCCATGAAAAAGAAAAAAGCATTTATAGTAACAGATAATATGTTATCTGAACTTGGATATGTTGATAAAATAACAAAAATATTAGAAGAAAATGAAATAGATTTTAGAGTATTCTCAGATGTTGAACCAAATCCAACATTAGGCTCAGCTAAAAAAGGTGCTGAACTTATGAGAGCTTACAATCCAGATGTAATTATAGCATTAGGTGGAGGTTCACCAATGGATGCTGCTAAGATTATGTGGGTATTATATGAACATCCAGAAGCTAATTTCCATGACTTAGCTATGACATTTATGGATATTTCAAAGAGAATATATCCATTCCCTAAGATGGGTGAAAAAGCAATGATGGTTTCAATACCAACATCAGCTGGTACTGGTTCAGAAGTTACTCCATTTGCAGTTATAACTGATGAGAAAACAGGTGTTAAATATCCACTTGCTGACTTTGAATTAATGCCCAATATGGCAATAGTTGATGCAGAACTTATGATGAATATGCCAAAGGGATTAACAGCAGCATCAGGTATAGATGCATTGGTTCATGCACTTGAAGCTTATGTTTCAGTTATGGCATCAGAATTTACTAATGGATTAGCTTTAGAAGCAATAAGATTAGTATTTAAGTATCTTCCTCAAGCATACAATGAAGGAACAACAAACATTAAAGCAAGAGAAAAAATGGCTCATGCTGCAACAATGGCAGGAATGGCATTTGCAAATGCATTCTTAGGAGTTTGTCACTCAATGGCTCATAAATTAGGAGCAGAACATCATATAGCACATGGTGTAGCTAATGGAGTATTAATAGACCATGTTATAAGATTCAACGCTGCTGATAAGCCAACAAAACAAGCAATATTCCCACAATATAAATATCCAAATGCTAAATGGAGATATGCAAAAGTTGCTGAATATTTAAATCTTGGTGGAAGAACTGAAGATGAAAAAGTAGAAAGATTAATAAAAGCTATAGATGAACTTAAGAAACAAGTAAATCTTCCAATGACAGTAAAAGAATGTGGAGTTAACGAAACAGACTTTATGAGAAGTTTAGATAAAATGGCAGAAGCAGCTTTTGACGATCAATGTACAGGAGCTAACCCAAGATATCCATTAATGAGCGAATTAAAAGAAATGTATATAAACGCTTATGAAGGAAATAACGAAAGAGTTTAATGAATAGATAATATATAAAAATAATAAAACTATGCTGATATTTCTTCAGCATAGTTTTTTATTGTTTATAAATATTTATTTTTCGGTATCTAAAATAAATCTACCAATTATAGCAGATAAAATTCCACAGCAAATTGGTGCAAGGATAAACAACCATAATTGTTTAATAGCAAGTCCACCTACTAATAGAGCAGGTCCAATGCTACGAGCTGGATTTGCAGACATTCCTGTTACTGGTATACCTACTAAATGAATAGTAGTTAATGAAAGTCCAATAACAATACCTGTAACAAGACCACCATTTCCCTTTTTACTAGTTACTACTAATATAACTAGAATAAATATAAATGTTAATATAAATTCAGTTAAAAAAGCACCACCAGCACCAAAATGACCAAAACTATTTTGTCCTAAGTTTGTTACGGGCATATGACCTGATTTTAAAATTATAAATAACATAGATGAAGCAAGTATTGCTCCTAAAATTTGAGCTATTATGTAAGATATAAATTGATGGAAAGATATTCTTTTGTTAATAAACATAGCCACAGATACTGCAGGATTTATATGGCAACCAGAAATATTTCCTATAGCATAACACATTATCATAAGTGCTAAACCAAAGGCAGCAGCAATTCCTAAAATGCCAATTCCGGTTGTTCCACCACCAAGTACAGCAGCTCCAGTACCTATAAATACTAAAACAAAAGTACCTATAAATTCAGCTATTGCTTTTTTTGCCATATTAAAGGCCTACTTAAAGTTTTATAATTAAATATGTAAACAAAATGTGAACACGAATAGCATTATACCATTAAATAAATTAATAGTAATTTATTACATTAATAAAATTAAAATTGTTAATGTTTACTTTATAAAGTAATTAATTTGAAAACAAGTAACAATAAATAAAAATAAATAATAAATAATGTGAATTTAGTATATTATTAATTATTATTACCAATTTTTAAGCAAATAAAACTTAACTGAATAAAGTTTTTCTTTGTGTTAAAATAATAGATATAGTAAGTAAAGAATTTGGAAAGTAGGGAAGGGTTATGAAAAAAGAAGTATTTATAAAAAATAGAGATAATTTAGCTAATCTTTTAGAAAATAATTCATTGGTGATATTGTTTGCTGGAGAGGCATTTTTTAAAAGTGCAGATGAAAAATATAAATTTACGCCAAATAGAAATTTTTATTATTTAACAGGTGTAAATGAAGAACATCATATTTTGGTTATGCAAAAACAAAATGATGAACTTTTTGAAACTTTATATGTTTTAAGACCAGATGAAATTCAAGAAAAATGGACTGGTAAAACTATAAGAGATTATGAAGCAAGAGAGATTTCAGGAATAGAAGACATTAAATATTTAGATAATTTTTACGCAGATTTAAACAATCTTTTAATAAGTGGAGATATAAAAAATGTATACTTAGATTTAGAAAGAAGAGGATTTGATGAAGAACTTAGATATCCTCAAAGTTTCGCTAAGAAGTTAAAAAAGAAATATGCAGATATTATAGTTAAAAATGTTTATAATGAAATAGCTAATCTTAGAAAAATTAAATCAAAAGAAGAAATAGAAGAAATGCAAAAAGCTATTGATATAACTACAAAAGGTGTAGAGGTATTAATGAAAAATTGTAAACCGGGAATGAAAGAATATGAATTAGAAGCATATTTTGATTTTACTTTAAAACAAAGTGGTGTAACTGATTTTGCTTTTAACACAATAGCGGCTTCAGGTAAAAATGCTACTGTTCTTCATTATGTAGATAATAATAGTGAACTTAAGGATGGAGAATTAATTCTTTTTGATTTAGGTGCTCAATTTAATTATTATAATGGAGATATTTCAAGAACTTTCCCTATCAATGGTAAATTTACAGCTAGACAAAAAGAGGTTTATGAGGAAGTATTAAAAGTAAATGAAGAGATTTCAAAGATGTTAGTTGTAGGTGTAACTTTTAGAGAAATAAATGATAAGGCTAACGATTTAATTGCAGAGGCTTGTATAAGGTTAGGATTAATAGATGATAAAAAAGATTTTAGAAAGTATTATTTCCATTCTATAGGACATAGTTTAGGTCTTGATACACATGATGTTGGAGAAAGATGGGGAGAATTAAAAGAAGGTATGGTGTTTACTGTTGAGCCTGGAATTTATATTGAAGAAGAGAGAATTGGTATAAGAATAGAAGATGATGTTCTTATAACTAAGGATGGACCTGTAGTTTTAACAAAAGATTGTATAAAAACTGTTGATGAAATAGAAAATTTTATGGCTAATATATAAATAAGGAAATTAATTCTTGCATATTGATTATAAATAGTGTATATATAATAATATAAAAAGTGAATAATTTAAATTAAGGTAGAGGTGCGGTTATTAAAAGTATTTAAACTTTTATGTTAAGCAAATGAGGTTTAATGAAAGGAATAATCGCCGAAGTGTTTAGCTAAAGCTTTAATGCTAGATGCTGGGGGTATATAAAATATATATATCACTGTCACAAAAAATTTGTGGAGAGCTATCATCTAAATTTTATAAACTATAAGTTTATTTATAAAATGAAGTTATTTTGTTTTATTTAAAAGCGTATTTATAGACCTTGGGTGATAAACTCAAGGTCTTTTTATTTTGTTTTAGGGGAAAAGTTGCCTTAAGTTATTATTCGCATAATAAAGGGGGAAAATTAAATAGTGAAAAAGAAAACTTCGTTACAAATATTTTTATCTATATTTATATTTTCGATGCTTTGTTCAACAGTAGTTTTTGCTTCTAATGGAGATGTAGATACAGGTTCTTTAAGTTTTGGGGCAATGACAATATTACCTCCTCTTGTTTCGATAGTATTAGCATTTATAACAAGAAATGTAATAGTATCTTTATTTTTGGGGACATTTTCGGGATGTGTAATATTAAACTTAAATGGATTTAATATATTTTCTGCAATTTTTCAAGGGGCTATAGATTTTACTTATAGGGCTTTAGAGGTATTATCAGATCCTTGGAATGCAGGAATAATTCTTCAAGTTTTAGTAATTGGAGGTGTAATACATTTAGTTGCTAAAATGGGTGGAGCAAAGGCTATTGCAGAGGCTTTAGCTAGAAAGGCCAAAACAGTTAAAAGTGTTCAACTTACAACTTGGCTTTTAGGACTTGCGGTATTTTTTGATGATTATGCTAATGCTTTAATTGTTGGGCCTATTATGAGACCTGTTACAGATAAGCTTGGAATTTCAAGAGCAAAATTAGCTTTTATAATAGATGCAACAGCAGCACCAATTGCAGGTCTTGCAATTATATCTACTTGGATTGGACTTGAAATTGGGCTTATTGGAGATGCTTTTTCAAGTATAGGAATAAATGTGGATGGATTTAGTGTATTCCTTCAAACAATACCGTATAGGTTTTACAATATATTAATTTTAGTTTTTGTATTTATTACAGCAATAACTTTGAGAGAATTTGGCCCTATGTTAAGTGCAGAAAAAAAGGCTAGGAAAGCTTTAAAGAGGGAAGCACTTTTAGAGAGGGTTGAAAAAATAGAAAAAACGCATAATGAACTTGAACCAAAGGAAGGTGTAAAACTTAGTATATGGAATGCAATAATTCCAATAGGAACTTTAGTATTCTCATCACTTATAGGTTTTTATTATAGTGGATATTCTTCTGTAATGAATGGAGCAGATGTTGTGGCAAAAGAAGTTTTTATAAATGCACCATTTAGTTTTAGTGCCATTCAAGAAGCTTTTTCAAACGCTGATGCATCAGTAGTTTTATTTCAAGGAGCGCTTCTTGCAAGTTTAGTTGCTATAATAATGTCAGTTTGTAAAAAGATTTTTACTATATCAGAAGCAATAGAAACTTGGATTGAAGGAATGAAGGGACTTCTTATAACAGGAGTTATATTGGTTTTAGCTTGGTCATTAAGCTCTGTAATAAAGGAACTTGGAACTGCTGCTTATTTAGTTTCTGTTTTGCAGTTTGCAATACCAAAATTTTTACTTCCATCAATAATATTTATATTAGGTTCTATAATAGCTTTCGCAACAGGAACAGCTTATGGAACAATGGGTATACTTATGCCTCTTGCGGTGCCTTTAGCATATGCAATAAACCCAGATATGAGTTTTATAGTTGCTTGTACATCAGGCGTTTTAACAGGAGCAATTTTTGGGGATCATTGCTCACCTATATCAGATACAACTATATTATCATCAACTGGGGCTGGTTGTGATCATATAGAGCATGTAAGAACTCAAATATGGTATTCGTTATTTGTTGGGGCTATAACGATAATATTTGGATATATACCTGCTGGTTTTGGTGTAAGTATTTGGATTATACTACCTGTTGCTATAATTGCGCTTATAGCAATAACATTTATGGTTAGTAAAAAGATTGAACTAGAAGATAATGAAAAAGTAAGTGCTAAAAGTATTGAAGCATAAAAATTATAAATAAATGATAAACTTAAGATAAAGACTTTAGCAATAAGTAAAAAAAGAGGGTTTTAGAATATAGCAAGACTACCTTAATTTTAGAATTAGGGTAGTTTTTTGTGTTAAAAGCTTTAAATCAATTGACACTTTTTACATTTTATCATATGATAAGAGAGTAAATGCTATGATGAGAAGAGTAGCAAGGTTGAGAGTGCAAAAGAGAGCTGGAAAAAGGTGAAAGCCAGAGACTTGAGATTTTGTGAATATGGCCTTTGAGCAGATTTTTTGAGGAATATTATTCTAAGGAAAGTACGGTAGCAACCGTTATATTGCTAAGTAATTTTTTTATTCTACTTATTAAGGTATCTATGGTGACATGGGTATAAATTAGAGTGGTAACGCGTGAATAACGTCTCTATGGTATTTCCATAGGGATTTTTTAATATTAGTTTTTCTATATTTGAATGATTATAGGATTAAGTTTTGATTTATTTTATTAAACAATGTAAATACTAGAATATGATATAAATTTAGGGAGGATAAAATATGATGAAAAAACCATATTATATAACAACACCAATTTACTACCCATCAACAAAGCTTCATATTGGAAATACTTATACAACAGTAGCTGCTGATGCTTTAGCTAGATTTAAGAGATTAACAGGTCATGAGGTTATGTTTTTAACAGGTAGTGATGAGCATGGTCAAAAAATAGAAAGAATAGCTAATGAAAAAGGAATAACTCCAAAAGAACACGTAGATGAAATAGTTGCAGGAATAAAAGACTTATGGAAAATGATGAACGTAAGTTATGATAAATTCATAAGAACAACTGATGACTATCATGTGAAGGCTGTTCAAGATATATTTAAAAAATTATATGATCAAGGAGATATATATAAGAGTTCTTATGAAGGGTTATATTGTACACCTTGTGAATCATTTTGGACAGAAACTCAATTGGTAGATGGAAAGTGTCCTGACTGTGGAAGACCAGTTGAAACTGCAAAAGAAGAGGCTTATTTTTTCAGAATGAGCAAATATGCAGATAGACTTATTAAATATATAGAGGAAAATCCACATTTTATTCAACCAGAATCAAGAAAAAATGAAATGCTTAATAACTTCTTAAAACCAGGTCTTCAAGACCTTTGTGTATCAAGAACAAGTTTCACTTGGGGAGTTCCTGTAAGTTTTGATGAAAAACATGTTGTTTATGTTTGGATAGATGCTTTAACAAACTATATAACAGCTTTAGGATATGGTCAAGAAAATGATGAACTTTACAAAAAATTCTGGCCAGCAGATCTTCATTTAATAGGAAAAGATATATTAAGATTTCACACAATTTATTGGCCAATAATGCTTATGGCTTTAGGATTAGAACTTCCAAAACAAGTATTTGGTCATGGATGGTTACTTGTTGATGGTGGTAAAATGTCAAAGTCAAAAGGAAATGTTGTTGATCCGGTAGTCTTAGTTAATGAATTTGGAGTTGATCCAGTAAGATACTATCTTTTAAAAGAAATACCATTTGGCTCTGATGGATTATTTAATAATGAAATATTTATAAAGAAAGTAAATTCGGATTTAGCTAATGATTTAGGAAACCTTTTATCAAGAACTATAGCTATGGTTGATAAGTATTTTGATGGAGTTATTCAAGCACCAACTTGCAAGGAAAATATTGATGATGAATTAATAAATCTAGCTTTAGATACTCCTAAAAAGGTAGAAAAGGCTATGGATGAATTAAGAATTCCAGAAGCTTTAGAGGAAATTTGGACTCTTATAGGCAGAGCGAATAAATACATTGATGAAACAACTCCATGGATACTTGCTAAGGACGAGGAAAAAAGAGATAGACTTGGAACAGTTTTATATAATCTTTTAGAATCATTAAGATTTATATCAGTTTTAATGACTCCATTTTTAACAGAAACAAGTGAAAAAATGAATGCTCAATTAAATACAGAATTAACTACTTGGAATAGCTTGGCTTCTTTTGATGGAACAAAAGCAGGAGGTCATGTGGTTAAAGGAGATGTTATATTCCCAAGAATAGATGTTGAAGAAAAGCTTAAACAACTTGAGGCTTTAAAACCAGCCCCTGTAAAGGCTGCTAATGAAGAAATAGTTAAAAATCCTATAAAAGAAGAAATAACTATAGAAGATTTTGAAAAAATAGATTTAAGAGTTGTTAAGGTTTTAGAATGTGAACCTATTAAAAAGGCTAAAAAGCTTTTAAAACTTAAAGTCGATTTAGGTGGCGAAACAAGACAAGTAGTTTCAGGTATAGCAATGCATTATAAACCAGAAGATTTAGTGGGTAAATATGTGGTTTTAGTTGCTAACTTAAAGCCAGTTAAGTTAAGAGGAGAATTATCACAAGGAATGATTCTTGCAGCATCAACTTCAGATGATTCATTATTGACACTTGTAAATCCAGGTGAACTTCCAACAGGTAGTCAAGTTAGATAATTAATTAGATTGTTTTATTATATTTATAATTAATAATGTAGTAATTAAAATATAATTTGATATTTAGAGTTATAAAATTTAAGGTTCTAGAAGGTTAATTTATTGCTTTCTAGACCTTTTTATTATAGGAGGGAATAAATTTGAAAGTATTAATAGCAAATGCATGGCCTTATGCAAATGGTTCACTTCATATAGGAAGAATTGCATCGTGGCTTCCTGGAGATGTTTTAGCTAGATATCATAGGGCAAAAGGAGATGAAGTAATATTCTTATCAGGTTCAGATTGCCATGGTGCTCCAGTTTTAAAAAAGGCAAAGGAAGAAAATAAAACTCCAAAAGAGATTAGTGACTTTTATCATAGAGAATTTATTAGATGTTTTAATAAACTTGGTTTTTCTTACGATATATTTTCGAGAACAGATACGTTTAATCATAGAGAGGGCGTAAAAAAATTTATAATAGAACTTTATGAAAAAGGATATATTTACGAAAAAGAGGTTCAAAAATATTATTGTGAAAACTGTTTAGAGCTTTTGGAAGAGGAAGATTTAGAAGATGGAAAATGTAAGGTTTGTCAAGGTGAAGTAGTAGAAGCATCATCTAAGCATTTATTTTTTAAATTATCAAGTTTTGAAGAAAATATTAAAAATTTAATAGACGATAATAATACTTGGAGAAGTGATGCTATAAATATTACGAGAAGGTATTTAGATGGCGGATTAAGGGATAGAATTATAACTAGAGATATAGATTTAGGAATTAATGCACCTATTAAAGGGTATGAAGATAAAAAGATTTATGTTTGGATAGATGCATTAATGTCTTATCTTACGACATCTATGAATTATATAGATGATATGGGAGAAGATTTTAAAGAGTATTGGAATGATGCAAATAGTAGAGTATACTTATTGCATGGAAAAGAAAATATACCTTTTCATACAACTGTATTTCCTGCTATATTATTTGGTCTTGGGATTGATAAATGCAATATAAGAATGTTATCATCACAGTATTTAAATTTAGAAGGAAAGACATTTTCAACTAATAAAAATTGGGTTCTTTGGGTTCCTTATATGATAGAAAGATTTAATATAGATTTAATTAGATATTATTTAATAAGTAGAGGACCAGAAGTTAAAAATTCAGATTTTACATGGAAAGATTTTATAAATGCTAATAATAATGAGTTATTAGGTTGTTTTGGAAATTTTGTAAATAGAACTTTAGTATTTATAAATAAAAATTTAAATGGAAGTCTTGAAAATTGTGAAATGGATAAAAGATGGATGGGGGTTTTAGAAAAAGTTTATGAGTATGTTGGGCAAAAATTTGAGGAAGGTTCTTTTAGGGAGGCTTTAAAATATGTGTTTAAAATAATAGCAATTGCTAATGAATATTTTGATAAGGAAAAGCCGTGGCTTTTAATTGATAAGGATAGGAAAAAGTGTGAAAATCTTTTATATACCTATGCTCAAATAGTTATAGCATTAAGCAATATTTTAAATCCAATAATGCCGTTTACTTGTGAATGTATTAGGGATTTTATGGGGAATGATAATGTTTTATGGGAGTTTAAAGAAGTAAAGAATATAAAGGTTAAAAGAGTTGATTTTTTATTTGAGAGAATAAACAGAAAAGTAGCTATAAATGAATTTGAAAAATTAAAAATGAAAAAAAGATAAAACAAATAGCCCTTGAAATTTGTGTAAGGGGGACAAATTCCTCAAGGGCTAATTTAAGGGGTAAAATTAAATTAGTGTTTTAGCTACGTTACAATTATTATAATACTAGTTGTATGTGTCAATTTAGTGTCAAAATCATAAAAAATTATTTATATTACAAGAAAAATGTAGTAATAGGAGGTAAAATGTCGATGAAGATTTATTTAATATCTGCATTAGTTGGAGCTGTTATAGGTTATATAACAAATTGGTTAGCTATAAAAATGCTTTTTAAACCTCATAATGAGAAAAGAGTATTTGGTATAAGAATTCCTTTTACACCAGGATTAATACCTAAAGAAAAGAAGAGAATTGCAAAAAGTATAGGTGAAACAGTAAGTGAACATATTCTTACAAATGAGGTAATTGCTCAATCTTTAAATAATGAAAAGATTTTATTTGGTTTAAAAAATATGGTAGATACAAAAGTTCATAAAGCTTTTGATGAAAATTTTAGTGTAAATGAAGTTATGAAAAATTTAGAAGCTAATAATGCTTTTATGGAAGAAAAATTAAGAAAAAAAGCGTATACAAGTTTAGAGAAAATAATTAATAACAAGGAAATAAATGTAATAATTTCTAGTAATATTTTTAATTGTATTTTGGAGAGAGTAAAAGAAAAACCTCAGTTAATTATAAAATTGATTAAAAGTAAAAAATTCAAAGATAGTTTATTAGAGTTAAATGCAAAGCAAAAATCTAATAAAATATTAGATAAAAAAATAGTAAACATGATAAGTGAAAAAACTTTAAATTTTATACAAGAAGAAAAAATTTTGAATGATATTATACCAGATGAAATATCAAAAGGTATTGAGGAGCTTATATACAATCAAAAAGATATAATTTGTGAGAATTTAATAAAGGCTTTAGAGGGTGAAATTTTTTCGAGTAAAATAAAAGACATAATAGGGGCAATATTGCCATCTATGGTAACCATGTTTATGAGCATTGATAGTCTTTATGAAAAGTTATTTAATTCGGTTAAAGGGTATTTATTAGTAGAAGAAAATAAGATAATTGTATGTAATTACATTATTTCTATGTTAAATAATTTAAAGGATACTAAGATAGAGGAGATAATAAGGTCATTATCAGAGGATGATTTTAATAATATTTGTAAAAATATTTCTGATTTACTAAATAATAAATTGTTAAGTGATGAAAATATATTGATGTGTATAGAAAAGTTTGAAAAATACATGGAAAATATAGATTCTTATGAAACTATTATTTTGAAAGTAGATGAGAACTATAAGCAACATTTAAAAGAATTTTTAGATTCTAGTATAAAAAAGTTAGTAAAAAAAGAGGAATTTAAAGATTTAAGTGAAGGTATTGTAAATAATTTAATAGGATATTTGTTAGATTTAAGAGTAAAAGATATCTTTGATAATGAAGAAGAAATGTTTAATTTTGTGTGGAATATAATTAGTAAATATTACAATGATTTTATTGAAAAAGATGCACATAAAGTTGTTGAATTAATAGATATTTCAGGGCTAATAGAAGAACAAATAAATTCATTTGATGTAAGTTATGCAGAAAAGTTAATAGTGAAAATAGCAAGAAGGGAATTGGGAGCAATAACTTGGCTTGGTGCACTTCTTGGGGCATTTTTAGGTTTGTTATCTCCGCTTTTATCAAGGCTTTATAGTTAAATAGTAAAGTGGATGATGCTTGTAAATTCTTTTGCTCTTATATAAAATCAATAATAGTATATGATGAAGTTTGTTAATATTAACTGTTAAGATATCATAAGGTTAGTGTAACACTAAAATATAATATAAATGTAAAGGAGTTTTTATGAAATATAGAATTTTTGATACTCATGCTCATTATGATGATGAAAAATTTAATGAGGATAGAGAAAGTGTAATTAAAGAAATACAAAAAAATGGAGTAATTGGGGTTTTAAATGCTGGTGCTTCTTTAGAAGGATGCATAGATTCGGTAAAACTTGCGAATGAAAATGACATGTTTTATGCATCAGTTGGTATACACCCAAGCTATGCTGATAAGGTTACAGATGAAGTTATAGAAAAATTAAAAGAACTGAGTCAAAATAAAAAAGTAAAAGCAATTGGTGAAATTGGCCTTGACTATTATTATGAAGAAAATCCATCAAGAGAGAGTCAAAAAGAAGCTTTTAGAAAGCAGATGAAATTGGCTCAGGAATTAGATTTGCCAGTTGTAATTCATGATAGAGATGCGCATAAAGATACTTTAGATATATTAAAAGAGTTTCCAAAAGTTAATGGAACTATCCATTGTTTTTCAGGATCTGTTGAATTTGCTAAAGAGTGTATATCACTTGGATATTATATAGGGTTTACAGGAGTTTTAACTTTTAAAAATGCAAAAAAATTAGTAGAAGTTTGTGAAAGTATTCCGTTAGATAGAATGTTAGTTGAAACAGATTGTCCTTATATGGCACCTACACCTAATAGGGGGAAGAGAAATCAATCAGATTATATACAATATATAATAGAAAAAATATGTGAAATAAGAGGATTAGGTAGAGAAGAAATACAAGACATACTTCTTGAAAATACAAAAAGAAGATATAAAATAGATATAGTGTAATATATGATGGTTAACTAAAAAGAAGAAAGGACGTGTAATCTTGATAAAAGAAGTGATAGTTGTAGAGGGCAGAGATGATATTACAGCCGTAAAAAGAGCAATAGATGCAGAAATGATAGCAACTGGTGGATTTGGTATAAATAAAAAGGTTATTGATAGAATTAAAGAAGCTCAAAAGAGAAAGGGCGTTATAGTTTTAACTGATCCAGATTTTGCAGGAGAAAAAATAAGAAGTATAATATCAAAAAGAGTTCCTGGTATAAAGCATGCATATATAAGCAGAGCAGAAGGAACAAAGGGAGATAACATAGGTGTTGAAAATGCAGAACCTGAAGCTATAATAAAAGCTTTAGAGGAAGCTAAAATAACCCTAGAAGAAAAGAGAGAAGAGTTTACAATTTCAGATTTAGTTTATTTTAAATTGTCAGGAGATCCAAAAGCTAAAATTAGACGTGAGCTTATAGGAAAAGAGCTTAGAATAGGTTATGGTAATGCAAATCAAATGTTATCAAGATTAAATAATTATGGGATAAGTAAGGAAGAATTTATTAAAGCCATAGAAAAGATAGAAAATATGATATAGGAGATTTTAATGGATATAAAAGATGTAAAAACTAAAGAATTAGTAGAAAAATATAATTTTAGGTTTTCAAAAAGCTTAGGGCAAAACTTCTTAATAGATGATACAGTTTTAACTGATATTGTAGATGGTGCTAATGTTTGTAGTGATGATTTAATTATCGAAATAGGTCCAGGAGTTGGAACACTAACTGTACAACTTTTAAAGAAAGCAAAAAGGGTTGTTTCAATAGAATTAGATAGTGACCTTATACCGATTCTTATGGAAGAGCTTGGAGATAATCCTAATTTTCAACTTATACATAAAGATGCTTTAAAAGTAGACTTTAATGAAATAATAGGTGATGAAAAAAGTGTAAAGCTTGTTGCTAATCTTCCTTATTATGTTACAACCCCAATAATAGCTAATCTTTTAAATGGAGGTTATAAATTTAAATCTCTTACAATAATGATACAAAAGGAAGTTGCGGAGAGAATAAACTCAAAGCCAAATTGTAAGGAATATGGTGCGTTATCACTTCTAGTTCAGTATTTTTGTGATACATCAATTATTAGGACAGTTGCTCCATCTTGTTTTATGCCAAGACCAAAGGTTGAATCTATAGTTATAAAGCTAGATAGATTAGAAAAACCACGAGTAAATGTTAAAGATGAAAAACTATTCTTTGATATTATAAGAAGTGCTTTTAATATGAGAAGAAAGACTTTATGGAATGCTACAAAGAATATAGGTCTTTCAAAAGAACAAATGGAGAAAGCATATAGTGATGCAGGCATTGATCCTAAAAGACGTGGTGAAACTTTAAGCATTAATGAGTTTGGGGCTTTAGCTGATGCTGTATACAAATATATAAATAAGTAATTAAAATTAAAAAAACTATTCTTAATTAGCATATCCCTTCATATAAATGTAATGATAAATTTATATGGAGGGATATTAATTTGGCAAGTAATAAATTATATAGAAGCTTTATAATACTTCAAGAAGATGAAAGAGGCCATTCAATATCAAATGATAAACCACTGTCAGGTTATGCAAAAATTGAAGCAAAGGGTGAAAAATGTAAAATAGCATTTTATGCTCAAAACTTAAAATCAGCAGATGAAAAGTGTCATATGGCTCTTGTATGTAGTAAAAAAGATGGAAATTTTATTTTAGATTTAGGATTAATGAACATAAACTCTCAAGGTAAGGCTGAAGCATCTTTAGAATGTGGCACAAATAACATAGGGAATTTAGATGTCAGTTATGACAAGATAATAGGAGCTGTTGTATATAAGGAGATTGGTGGAAAAGTAATATATTTAATGTGTGGTTTCTTAAATGGGCAACAACCAAAAGATAATTGGAAAGTATACAATATATTATCTAAGCATGGATTGATTAAAAAATCTAAGAATGATGGTAGTAAGAAAAATGAAGAGAAACATAATACAAACAATAAAGTTGAAAAAGAAAATAACGAACAAAGAACTGTTGAACAAGGCATAGAAAGAGAAGATACAGATATTAGATTAAATAGTGAAACAAGAACAGAAAATATTGATAATCTTTTAGATGAAAATGTTTCAGAAGATATGGAGTTAAATAGTGCACAAGTAAATGATGATATTTTAGATGAAGATATAAATGAAAATGAAAGTAGATTTGATGAGTATGAAAATCTTATTGAGGCTAGAATAAATGGTGGAAACTATGAGAGAGAAGCTGATGAAAGTTATTCTGAATTAGAAAGTCAAAGGAAAATTGAAGTAATAAAATTAGATAATAACATTGTTGAAGATGGTGTAATGAATGAGAAAACGACTAGAGGTGATATACAGGAAGATGTATATTATGAAAAACTTCAAGGAAGTGAACAAAATTCTGTTAGTAGCCAAGGAATTACTGGTATTCAAAGTAGTATGGGTGTTACAGGACTAAATGGTACTACAGGAGTTCAAAGTAGCATGGGCATTACAGGACTAAATGGTGTTCAAGGGATTACTGGAACACAACAGGATCAAGGTATGCAACAAGGACAAAGTACAGTAACTCAATGGAGCACTGGAAGTCAAGGCGTCACAGGAACTCAAAGTGCTCAAGGTGTTCAAATGGAAACTCCTCAGCAAGGAACTATGCATGCTGGATATAGAGCATGGCAAGAAGAAACTAAACAAAGTAAATCAACGCAAGATGAGAAAACTAGAGATGATGTTTTTGAAGATGTTGAAGAAGAATTTGAGTTAACAGGCTCAACAGCAGAATTTTTTTCATCAGTAGTTGATGATTTTGAATATACTAGAGGTTTTGCAAAAGATGTTAAAAAGTGCAAGTGGTATAAAGTTAAAGTAGATAATTTTGATGTCTTATGCAATATGTCAAATTACAACAAATATACAGTTGCATATTATCCGATGATAAATTACTATCCTTATATTTGTAGGAAGGGATATTTTATGATTGGATTTAAGTATGATGAAAATGGAGTTGTGAAATATGTAACGTATGCTATCCCTGGATACAAGGATAAAAAAGATCAACCTTATGCTGGAAAAACTGGATTTGTTACATGGTGTCCAGAATTTAAAAATTCTGTTGATGGACATTGGATAATGTTCTATGATTTTCAAGCTTCTAAAGTTTTAGTTCCTATTGTGTAGATAGAATAATTAAAAGTTGATAGTTTTATTTAAAATAGCTATGTTTTATTAGTTTACTAAAACATAGCCTTTTATTTTGCTGTATATTTTATAAGGAATGTGCAAAATAAAAAAGTAATTCTTTCGTTATATTGTGAATATACATATTATATATAAAGTTAACTAAATGAGGGGAAGGAGAGGAAGCAAAGATGAATAAAAAGCAACTATCAATAACTCTAATATTAATATTTTTGATGACAGTGCTTTTTATAGGAAAGAATATTTTTAGTGATAATATAGAACGAGCTGTATTAGAAAATTATAATATAGGTGAATTGAGTTCATATTCAGCATTAGAAGGAGTTATAAATTATACTTTACCAGATACATGGGATGTTCAAGAACAGCAATATCCAGGAAACTATATAATATATAATAATAATTTTGTAAGTGATGATATGAGTATACTTGGGTATATACAAATAATAAATTACTCTAAAAGTTTAGAGGAACTTATAGATAAAGATAAGCAAAGCATAGATTTTGATGAATCTAATTATTATAGCAAAGAAATTCAAGATATAGATGGTGAACAGATATACAAAGTTGTTTACAAAGAAAAAGGTGATGGAGGGCGAGTATATTTAAATATGATTTATTATAAAAAATTAGATGATGATAGAATTTTAAAGGTGCTATTTAGCTCGTTAGATGATAAATTTAAAGAAAGTAATGATACAATATATAACATAATTATAAAAAGTTTTAATCAATAATAATAATTTGATTATAATCCATAAAAAAACTATAATAAGAAATGAAAAAGATATGATTTAACTTATATAGTTATGGAGGATTTATGAAATTAGTATTGTTTAATTTATTTGGGTTTAAAGTATATAGTTATGGTCTTATGATAGGAATTGGTATTATTGTGGCAGTTATGATTTTAAATTTTAATATGAAAAAGAGAAATTATGATGAAAACAAAGTATTTAATATGATAATAGGCACTGTATTGTCAGGAATTTTAGGAGGAAAGCTGTTATTTATAATAACTAATCCTAATGACTTTATAAAAAATCCAACAACTATCATTACTAACTTTGGATATGGTTTTGTTGTTTATGGTGCAATAATTGGAGGGATGATATCTATTATTTTATATAGCAAGAAAAACAAGTGGAATACTTTAGAAATATTTGATTTCGTGGTTCCATGTCTTGCGATAGCTCAAGGATTTGGAAGAATAGGATGTTTTTTAGCAGGATGTTGTTATGGGGCTGAAACAAGGAGTTTTTTATTTGTGGTTTTCCCAGAGAATAGTTTGGCAATTCCGCATGTACATCTTCACCCCACTCAAATATATTCTTCAATTTTTGATTTTACACTTGGTATATTTCTTATTATATATAGTAGGAAAAAGAAGGATAGTGGAAAAACTTTCTCGTTGTATCTTATATGTTATAGCATAGGTAGATTTATTATAGAATTTTTAAGAAATGATGTTCGAGGAAATATTGGGATGCTTTCAACATCACAATTTATATCAATATTTACATTAATACTTGGAGTATATATTTGGATTTATAGCTCTAAAAAGTTTTTAAAAAAGAAGAATACTGCTACCAATTAAACAAAAGTAATATTTAATTTAAGAGTATTAATTTATAGGTGTTTAAGAATTGTATTTAATAGTGATAAATGTAAAATTATATTTTTATTTATACTGTTAGATACAATTTTTTTTATATGAATTTTAAAATGTAAGTGAGAAATTTACTATACTTGACAAACTTTATCCTAGTGCTAAGATAAAATATAGATATAAAATAGTGCTAGTTCTAAATAAATTAAAAAGTACATATAAATTGCATTTTATTTTATCTTTTAAGCATATGAAAGTGAATAATGGAACTAGAAATATTTTTATATGTTATTAGACATAAATATAATAAGTAAATAATAGAGAAAAAGGAGAATAAAAATGAGTAGTAGTTGTTCATCATGTTCAAGTAGTAGTAGTTGTGCTTCAGCTAAAAATGGTAGTGGATGCGGAAATGGAATCGCTAAAATAAAAAATAAATATGGAAATATAAAGAATATTGTAGGAGTTATAAGTGGTAAAGGTGGAGTTGGTAAATCAACTGTAACAGGAATGTTAGCGTCTCAGTTAGCTAAAAAAGGTTATAAAGTTGGTGTATTAGATGCGGATATTACTGGTCCTTCAATGCCAAGATTTTTTGGAATAAATGAAAAAAGGGCTGAGATATACTCAGAAGGTGAAGGGGTTAGATTTATTCCTGTAGAAACAGGTTTAGGAATCAAAGTGATATCATTAAATCTTATTACAGAAGTTGAAGATGAGCCTGTTATATGGAGAGGCCCTGTTATAAATGGAGTTTTAAATCAAATGTATCAAGATACAGTTTGGGGAGATTTAGATTATCTTTTAATAGATATGCCTCCAGGAACTGGGGATATAACTTTAACAGTAATGCAAAGTTTCCCATTAAAAGAAATAATAATAGTTTCAACACCTCAAGATATGGTATCTATGATAGTTAAAAAACTTGTTGTAATGGCTGAAAAATTAGGAGTTCCTGTAAGAGGGGTAGTTGAAAATATGGCATACATATTATGTGGTAAATGTGGAGAAAGGATGAATGTATTTAGTAAAAAATCATCAGAGGAACATGCTAAATATTTAGGTTTAAAACTTTTAGGTGAGTTACCTATAAACTTAGATTTTACTGAAGCATTAGAAAACGGAAAAGCAGACGAATATGTAGTACAAAATGAGTTGTATACATCAGTATTTAAAGATTTATATTAAAATAAAAATAAGGATATCTAAACAAGATAGTTTAGATATCCTTATTTTTATGTATTTGTTTTGGTTGGCTTATATTTATTTACGTTTTTGATTATCCTATCAATTGGTAAAAAGTACAAAACAACTAGACAAATTATAGTATCTGGTAGTAAGAATGAGCCATTATAAACTATTGAATATACTAAAGGCGACATACCAGCTGGAGCATAACTTCCATAGAAGGCAACTCCTGATATAACATGACAGACAAATCTAAAGAAAATGGCGATTATAGCACCGAGTAATCTTTTTTTTGGAAAAAATCCTGCTATCCCTAAGCATAAAAAAGGAAGAGGATAATCAAATAAAACTTGTATAGGTTGAAGTATATATGGATTTATAAGTAAAGTAAGTAATCCATAAATGAATCCTGTAAGCATACCAACTCCTGGACCATAAATATATGCTATTAAAATTATAGGAACCATACTAGCTAGTGTTACGCTTCCACCTTGAGGAAGTTGATAAATTTTAAATAAGCTAAGAACGACACTTAGGGCTAATGCAATGGCTATTGTGGTAATCATTCTTACATCAAATTTTGTTTTTCTAGCTTTTAATAGCACAAGAATTATTACTGCAAGCCCAATTATAGTAACTATTGTCATAGGACTAGCTAGGATTGTTCCAATATTTGAAGGTAATCCTGTAAAAATTTGAGAAAATCCCGTAACAAATTTGTTTAGGATTTCTTGAAAAGACATCATTTTAAAAGTCCTCCTTGAAATTTATTATTCCTATTTTTATAAACAAAAAAGGCGTAATTATCGCAAGATAAGTACGCCTTTTTTGTTTATAAAAACGCTTTCCTACGCTGGCACTATCCAGATCAGGTCTTTGAGGGTTAATGAATAAATTCATTTCTCAGCCTAAATTTAGGCACCCCTAGCACATGATATTCTTTATTATTTATATTATATATTTAAATATATTATTAATCAATCTAATTTTTGATATAATGATGGATTTTTCACTAATTGATTCATTTAGAATTCTAGTGAATGCGGTTTTCTTTAACCAATTATTATAAAATAATAAAGATATTTGAAAACTGGATACGCAAAAGTTTAAATGTCAACATATGAAAATCTTTAGAAAAAGTTAAAAAAGAAAGAAAAAAAGACCTATATAATATAGGTTTAATTTAAAGGAAAATTTAAAATTAGCACCATAAATGATAGTAGAGTATAATAAATTCTCGGTACTATATATAGTAGAGTGGAGGAATTGTAATGCTACATGTTGTGAAAAGAGACGGTAGAGATGCAAGATTCAATACCGATAAAATAAGTAATGCTATAAAAAGAACGGCTCAAGAAATAGGATATGATATATCTGAGAGTCAAGTTTTAGGAATAATTCAAAAGGTACTAAATTATATAGAAATGTCTGGTAAAAGTCATGTATCAGTAGAGGAAATTCAAAATTTGGTACAAAAGGCATTAAATGATAGTGGATTAAAAAATATATCTATGGCTTATTCAAATTATAGAGCAGAGAGAACTAGGGTTAGGGAAATAAAATCTGATTTGATGAGGGCAATAAGTAAAATAGGAGTAGAAACTGATAGAGATAATGCTAATGTTGGAAATAACTTTTCATCAAAACTTTTAAGAATAGCTTCAGAATCTAATAAATGGCATAATTTATCTATAATGCCAAAGCATTTAGCGAAAGCTCATGAAAATGGTGATATATATTATCATGATTTAGATAGTTATAATTTAACTACTAATTGCCTTCATATACCTACAAGAATGGTTTTGGAAAGAGGGTTCAATACAGGATATGGAACAATAAATACTCCAAAAAGAATAGAAAGTGCTGCTGAATTATCTTGTATTTTGTTGCAATCTAGCCAAAATGATATGTTTGGAGGGCAATCGCATCCAGATTTTGATAATGACATAAGTATATTTGTTCATCCAACTAGAGAAGAAATTAGAAAAGAGTATGAAGAACTAGGCGTAGCATCAGATAAAATAGAGAAACTTACAGAGAAAAAGTTAAGAGCAAGAATACATCAAGCAATGCAAGGAATTATATATAATTTAAATACAATGCATTCAAGAGCAGGCTCACAAGTACCATTTAGTTCAGTAAATTTAGGATTGCCAGATTCCAATGATGCTGCTTTAGTTTGTGAGATTTTTTTGAAAGAGTACGAAAAAGGTTTAGGAAAGGGAGAACAGCCCATATTTCCTAATATAATATTTAGGGTAAAAGAGGGGGTAAATAGAGAGGTTGATGATCCTTATTTTTACCTTTATGAACTTGCGTGTAGGGTAGCTGCAAAGAGAATGAATCCTACATTTATGAACATAGATGCTGATTTTAACAAAGAGTATTATGAAAGAGGATATAAGCCAGCTACAATGGGATGCAGAACTTATTTAATGAGTAATGTAAATGGTGAACCTGGCTGTGCAGGTAGAGGAAATATTGCGCCAGTGACAATAAATTTACCTAGGATTGGTATATTAGCAAAGGGAAGTGAGGAAAAATTCTTTAGAATTTTGCATGAAAGGCTAGAAACATGTAAAGAAGCTTTATTGCATAGATATGATGTTTTGAAAAAACTTAAAGTTAAAGATTTACCTTTTGTAGCTGGTCAAGGACTTATGAGAGGGTCAGAGGGATTAAATCAAGAGGATTCCATTGAACCAGTTTTAAAGCAAGGAACTTGGGGAATTGGATTTATAGGTCTTGCGGAAGCTTTAATCGCTTTAACTGGAAAACATCATGGAGAGAGCGAAAAGTCTAGGGAATTAGGTCTAAAAATAATATCATATATAAGGCAATATACTGATAGAGTAACTGAGGAAACACAGTTAAATTGGAGCTGTTATGCAACCCCTGCTGAAGGATTATCAGGTAAGTTTATAAAACACGATAAAAGAGCTTTTGGAAAAATCAAAGATGTAACAGATAAAGATTATTATACAAACAGTTATCATGTGCCTGTTTATTATCCAATATCAATAAAAAATAAAATAGAAATAGAAGCTCCATATCATAAGATTTGTAATGCAGGGCATATAAGTTATTTAGAAGTAGACGATTGTCCAGATGGCGAAACTATAATGAATATATTAAACTATGCTTACAAACACACAAATATAAGTTATTTAGGTATAAATTTTCATATAAGATATTGTAAGTGTTGTGGTACGTATCTTCATAGCAATGAGTTAGCATGTGTAAATTGTGGTTCAAGTGATATACAAGGGATTTCAAGGGTTACAGGATACCTAAGTCTAGATGAGAGATTTGGCCCAGGTAAGAGTGCAGAAAGGAAAGATAGAGTTTCACATGTTGGAAATAATCATAAAGCATATAAGATATAGATTATTTAAATGCTTAAATTTAAATATTAAGCTTAATGAAGAATATTATTTATTTTTTTAAAATATTTATACTTTATAAGAGTTAATATAAATAAGAAATATCGATAAATTTGATATTTCTTATTTTGTTTTAAATTTAAAATTATTAGTAAATATTAATTAGAAATTTATAGAGAAATTATCATAATGTAATCCTGTTTTAGAAGACATTATATTTAAAAATTTATTTATATCATTAAGTATTGTTTCTTTGTCTTCTTTGGAGAGATTTTTTTCTCCAAGTCTATCACATAGTGAAAGTAGAGCTACATCATGTATGTCTGTGTTTTCTATCATGTTTAAAACTTCATTAGTTTTTATTCTATTTAAAATATAGAAGTGTGTCATGTGATATTTTATTAAAGAAACAATATTATCTCTAAGGGTTATGTTATTTATATGGGTCCTTAGAATTCTACGAGCCATTTCTCCCCCGACTAAATCATGATGAGGGTACATATATATAATATTATCGTCGTTATTTAATACAGTTGTTTTTGTTTTTCCTATATCATGGAGAAGTGCAGCAAACATAAATGCCTTTTTGTTATGAGCTAAATCTTTATATTTAGCTGCTTGGTCAATTACATATAAAGTATGTGTTAATGTATCTTCTTCGTTATCAAGCATTGAGTTTTTTTTAACTTTTTTTAAATTACATAGGGTATTTATTAAATTATAGCAAGTGTCATTATTGCTATTAAGAAACGTTTCCATTAAATATATTGACGGTTTTTTATCATATAATAGATGATGTTCTAATTCATAAAATAATTCATCTGAAGTTTCATTAATTATACTTTTGATTTCCATATTAAATCCCCCTAACAATGTGGTTATAGTATAATATTATCCATATTATACTATTTTTAATCAAAAAATATGATAAAAAATTATAAAATACACTGTGATTAAGTAGAAAATTTATATTATTAGTTGTAAAGTATATCAATAGTTTTTATAAAATAAGAAGTATTTTTATATTTAAATCATAGTATACTTAAATTTAAATATTATTAAAGGCTGGAGTGATAAAAATGAACAAGATAAGACTTGCTGGAATTGCTTATGAAAGTTTAGTAAATGGCCCAGGAATGAGAAGGGTGTTTTTTTCTCAAGGATGTAAGCACAATTGTTTGGGGTGTTTTAATGAAGATACTCATGATTTCTTAGGAGGAGAGGAAAGGGATATAGAGTTACTAATTGATGATTTGAAAAATAATCCTATGATAAACGGGGTTACATTTAGTGGAGGAGATCCATTTGAGCAGGCAGATAAGTTTGCATATATGGCGAAGAAAATTAAAGAGCTAGGTCTTAATATTTGGTGTTATACTGGATATACTTTTGAATATATATTAGAAAATCTTAATAAAAGAGAGGGCTGGGAGGAACTTTTAAATAATATAGATGTTTTGGTTGATGGGAAGTTTGAGATAAGTAAGAAAATAGACGGATTAAAGTTTAAAGGTTCTACTAATCAAAGAATAATTGATGTTAATCAAAGTCTGAAAAATAAAAAAATAAAGTTAATAGAGTTTTAATAAAATAATAAATGTATTTAGATATAATTAAATTAATAGTGAAAAATTTGGATTTTATAATGAAAGGAAGGTTTTAAATGTATAATTTTTTGGTTAAAGATACAACTATAGAGAATGCAGACATGATAATAGTTCCATTATTTGAAGATAATTTGAATTTCAGAGATGAAGAAATAAATAGAAAATTAAAAAGATTGGAAAGAAGAGAACTATTTAATGGTGACTTTGGGGAAATTTTAAATATAACTGGTGTTAAAGATGAAATACAAAATATTATATTCTTAGGTCTTGGTGAAGACGAAAAGTTAAATAAAGAAAGGTTAAGAAGAGTATTTGGAAAGGTTCAAAAATATATAGAATCATTAAAAGGAAAAAAGATTTTCATAGAGTTCGTAAAATCAAAAAATATTTCTATAGAAGATAGCGTAAGGGCAATGATAGAAGGTTTATCTTTGTCAAATTATAAGTTTAATAAATATAAAAGTGATAGAGAAAAGATTGATGAAACAGATGTAAGTATAACAATAGGTGGACATAATTTAGAACATAAAGATTATAGTGATATAGTGGAAGAAAGCAAAATATTAGTTGAAACAGTGTTTAATGCTAGAGATTTAGTAAATGAACCTTCCAATGTAATATATCCAGAAACATTAGCAGAAGAGGCTGTAAAGTTTTCTAAAAGATATGGTTTTGAAATAGAAATAATAAATCATAAGAAAATAGAAGAACTGCAAATGAATTCATTTTTAGCCGTAGGAAAATCATCTATACATAAGCCAAAAGTAATTGTAATGAGATATTTTGGAGATAAAGATAACTTAGATCAAAAATTAGGATTAATTGGTAAGGGATTAACTTATGATTCAGGTGGATATTCTTTAAAACCATCAAACTCTATGGTTGATATGAAGTCAGATATGGGAGGAGCGGCTACTGTAATTGGAGCAATAAGTGCTATTGCTAAAAGAAAGTTGAAAATAAATGTAGTTGCAGTAGTTGCGGCTTGTGAAAATGTAATAGGAAATGAGGCATATAAACCAGGAGATATAATAAGCTCTATGGCAGGAAAAAATATAGAAATATTAAATACTGATGCAGAAGGTAGATTAACTATGATTGATGCTGTAACTTATGCTATAAGAGAGGAGCATATAACAGAAATTATAGATGTAGCAACCCTTACAGGAGCAGCTCTTGTTGCACTTGGAAATGATGTAACAGCGGTTGTAACTAATAATGATAGCTTCTATAAAGAATTGGAAAAAGCATTTACATCAACTGGAGAGAAAATGTGGAATTTACCTAATTTTGATGATTACAAAACACTTATAAAATCAGACATAGCTGATTTAAAAAATACTGGTGGAAGATATGGTGGAACTATAACAGCAGGTTTATTTGTTGGTGAATTTGTTGAGAATAAACCATGGTTGCATTTAGATATAGCAGGCCCTGCATATATAACAGTTCCTTGGGACTATTGTCCAAAGGGTGGTACAGGAGCTGGTGTTAGAACGCTTTATGAATTAGCTAAAAATAGAAGCGAAGATAGATAGGGTATGTTTAAATAACAGATAATTATTAAAAAAGATAGAACATTTTTTTAATGTTCTATCTTTTAAGTTTATTAAAATTAGAATTCAGAACTTCCAGTAGTTCTTGGGAATGGTATAACATCTCTTATATTAGACATTCCTGTTATATACATAATAAGTCTTTCAAAACCTAGTCCAAATCCAGCGTGTTTAGTTCCACCGTATTTTCTAAGTTCTAAATACCACCAGTAATCTTCTTCATTTAAATTAAGTTCTTGCATTCTAGCCTTTAATACATCTAATCTTTCTTCTCTTTGGCTACCACCTATTATTTCACCTATTCCAGGAACTAGACAATCAGCAGCTGCAACTGTTTTTGCGTCTTCATTTAATCTCATATAGAACGCTTTAATATCTTTTGGATAGTCAGTTACAAAGACAGGTTTTTTGAAAATTTCTTCTGTTAAATATCTTTCATGTTCAGTTTGAAGGTCAATTCCCCATTCAACTTCGTAGTCAAATTTCTTTCCTGAATCTTTAAGCATTTTAACAGCGTCAGTATAAGTAACTCTTCCAAAATCAGAATTTACTACATGGTTTAATCTATCTAATAATCCTTTATCAATAAATTGATTAAAGAATTGAAGTTCTTCAGGACATTCTTTCATAACATAGTTTATAACGTATTTTAACATAGCTTCAGCAAGATTCATATCATCTATAAGGTCAGCAAAAGCTATTTCAGGTTCTATCATCCAAAATTCTGCTGCATGTCTTGCGGTGTTTGAGTTTTCAGCTCTAAATGTAGGACCAAATGTATACACGTTTCTAAATGCTAATGCATAACATTCAGCGTTTAATTGACCAGAAACTGTAAGATTTGTTTCTTTTCCGAAGAAATCTTCTTTAAAATCAACTTTCCCATCTTCAGTTTTAGGAATATTATTTAAATCTAAAGTTGTAAGTCTAAACATTTCTCCAGCACCTTCACAGTCAGAACCTGTAATTATTGGAGTGTGAGTATAAACAAATCCTTGCTCTTGGAAAAATTTGTGTATAGCATATGCAGCCACGCTTCTAACTCTAAATACTGCTGAGAAAGCATTACTTCTTGGTCTTAAGTGAGCTATTGTTCTTAAGTATTCAAAAGTGTGTCTTTTCTTTTGAAGAGGGTAATCAGCATCTGATAATCCTTCAACTACTATGTTCTCTGCTTGAATTTCAAAAGGTTGTTTTGAATCAGGAGTTTCAACTAAAGTACCAACAACAGAGATTGAGGAACTTATAGGAAGTTTTGAAACCTCTTTAAAATTAGAAATTTTTGAACTGTCAAATACTACTTGAACATTTTTAAAAAAAGAACCGTCATTAACTTCAATAAATCCAAAAGCATTTGAAGCCCTTAGTGTTCTTATCCAACCAGAAATTTTTACTTGTTTATTAGTAAAATCACTAGTGTTTCTGTATAGTTGTTTAACTAATATAACATTACTCATTTTATAACCTCCATGTAATTATTATTTACATTTTAAAATAAAAAAATCCATTTCATCCTCAATGGGACGAAAATGGACATATTCGCGGTACCACCCAAATTGCTATAAAAATAGCCACTTAGTAAAGCATAATAATGCTTTTTTCAAATTTAACGGTTGAAAACCGTCTAAGCCTACTATCCTTTAATGGATTTCGGTTAGAAACTCAGAGATGTTCTTCTATAAAGTTTTAATGACAGGACTCACACCATAACCTGCTCGCTAAACATTAAAATCTAAATATACTCTTCTCGTCATAGTTTATTTTTATTAAATACAAACTTGCACTTTTAAAGGCAAATCTACTGTCTTTTAACAATATATAAATTGATTTTACAATAAAAAATTAATATTTGCAATATAATTCAAAGCCATAGAATAATATGCTTTTTATACCTAGTTATTCTTTACCAAGTTCATAAGATTTTATAAGTTTTTCAGGAAAGTTTAAATTTTTCATTGTATTCATAATTTCTTTATAATCATAAGAAACTGAATGTATCTCAGGTGTTAAATTATCATCTGTTATATCAATTATTAGATATGTTGCGTTTGGAGTTCCATTTTTAGGTTTACCTACACTACCATCATTTATTATAATTTTAGAATTAATTATTTTTACATAAGGAATGTGTGTGTGTGCACAAACCAAAACATCATAATTAAATTCGTTAATAACTTCATCAATTTTTTCATAGTTTTCAGTTAAATATTCATTAATTCTTCTAGGACTTCCATGAACAAATTGTATTTTTTTATTATTAAATTCTAAGGTAATAGTGTTAGGAAGTTCTTTTAAAAATTTTATATTTTCATCAGTCACATTTTTAATTGCCCAAGGTAAGCTAAAGGAGTTTACTTCATTTTCACGAATGAACGTATAATCCTTATCAACAACGGAAGCATCATAATTCCCTTTAATACAAGGAATTTTTTCATTTCTAAGTCTTTCTATAACCTCATTAGGATTACATCCATACCCAACTAAATCTCCAAGGCATATAGTATAAGTTACATCTTGTTTTTTTATAGCTTCTAAAACTGCGTTTAAAGCAAAGATATTTCCATGTATATCTGAAATAACAGCAATTTTCATAATATAGTCCTCCTAAAATTAAAATTTTTGTTATAAAAGTATTATAAATATTGTTGTATTACTAATATAAGAATAAAATAAAGTTAATATAAATCTACTTTATTTTCAACAATAACTTTTATAATTATCTATATTTAGTATAGTTATACTATAGATTTTTATATAGGCTAAAAAGTTTAGTATGTAAATTAACCTTATAAATTAATTATATCACTATACTATAAGGTTTAATTTTAGGGAAAGGAATGATATTTTTGAAAGAAGAAAGATTAAAAAGAGTTTTACAGGAAATGGATAAAAATAATTTATCACAAATGATAATAACAGAAACAGCTCCTATATTTTATCTTACAGGTGTTTGGATACATTCAGGTGAAAGATTGATGGCTCTTTATATAAATACTAAAGGTGATAAAAAATTTATAGTAAATGAATTGTTTCCAGTAGATAATAATTTAGGCGTTGAGGTTGTTTATTATAATGATACTGAAAATCCATTAGATTTATTGAAAGGAATTATAAATAACAATGAAGTCTTAGGAGTTGATAAAGATTTTAAGGCTCATTTTTTAATTGGATTAATGGATAGAAAAGTTGCAAAATCTTTTGTAAATAGTTCTCCAATCATAGATAAAATTAGGATGATTAAAGATTTAGAAGAAATAAATCTTATGAGAGAAGCATCAAGAATTAATGATTTAGTTGTAGAAAAAGTAATAACAGAAATAAAAGATGGTATTTCTGAAAAATTTATATTAAATAGGTTAGGGGAGCTGTATGGAGAAAATAAAGCAGAAGGTTTTTCTTTTGAACCTATAGTTGCTTTTGGAGAAAATGGAGCAAACCCTCATTATGAAACAGGTAGATGTATTTTAAAAAAGGGTATGGGAGTTTTAATAGATACAGGATGTGTAAAGAATCATTATTGTTCTGATATGACAAGAACTGTGTTTTTTAAAGAAGTTACAGACAAACAAAAGGAAATATATAATATAGTTTTAGAAGCTAACATAAATGCTATGGAAAAGGTAAAACCAGGAGCAAGGTTTTGCGATATAGATAACGCTGCAAGAAATACTATCGAAAAATATGGTTATGGAAAGTATTTTACACATAGAACAGGACATTCTATAGGAATAGAAGTACATGATTTTGGTGATGTAAGTGCAGTAAATAGTGAAGAATTAAGACCAGGAATGATATTTTCAATAGAACCTGGAATATATTTAGCAAAGGATATGGGGGTTAGAATTGAGGATTTAGTTTTAGTAACTGAAAATGGATTTGAGAGATTGAACAATCTATCTAAAGAACTTCAAGTAGTTAGATAATTTATTAAATAAAATTACAGTGTTGATTTTATTAAAATTTAAGTTTATATAAATAGTCAACACTGTATATAAATTGTAAAAACAATAGAAATATAGTTATCTAATGCTTATACTAAATTTCTCTAATTATATTTGTCATAAGATTAATAAATTTTTCTTTAACTCTTTCTGATGTTTCCATAACTTCTAAATGATTTAATGGTTGAGCTAAAATTCCAGCTGCCATATTTGTAGCACAAGAAATACCTAAAACTTTCATACCACAGTGGTTTGCTACAATAACTTCAGGTACAGTAGACATACCAACGGCATCAGCACCTATTATTCTAGCCATTCTAATTTCGGCTGGAGTTTCATAATTTGGACCACTAAACATTGTATAAACTCCCTCTTGTACAGAAATATTTAAAGATTTAGCTATATCTTTAGCTTTTTTGATTAAATCTTTATTATAGGCGTTAGACATATCTGGGAATCGTGTTCCAAAGTCGTCCAAATTTTTACCAACTAGAGGGTTTGAACCTGATAAGTTTATGTGGTCAGAAATTATCATTAAATCTCCAGCATTAAAATCTTTATTTACTGCTCCAGCAGCATTTGTAACTATTAAAGTTTCAACTCCTAAAAGTTTCATAACTCTAACAGGGCAAGTAACTTCTTGCATTGTATACCCTTCATAGTAATGAAATCTACCTTGCATAGCAACAACTTGTTTACCTTGAAAATTTCCAATTACAAGTCTTCCTTTATGACCTTCAACTGTTGAAATAGGGAAATTTGGAATATCGCTATAATTGTAGTATTCAGCATTTTCTATTTTATTTGCGATAGCACCAAGTCCAGAACCCAAAATAAGTCCTATTTTTGGTTCAAATTTAGTTTTAGATTTAATATATTCAGCAGAAAATTTTATTTTGTCAGATAAATTCATAAAAAACACCTCTTAATAATTTATTTCTCGTCAATAATAGTAAAATTAGTTTAATACTTAAAAAGGATTAATATATAATCTAAGGATTATTAACATTATCTTAATATAAAATAAAAGAAGATGCAAAATAATTGCACCTTTTTCTAATTTTGTATTGAAATATTTAAATAATTTTGTTTTTTTATTAATTCTATTTAATTTTAAAATTTAAATTTATTTTAAAAACATCTCTCCAACCTTTACGACATCTCCAGCACCAACTGTAAGTAATAAATCACCATCTTGTAATTTGGATTTTACATAGTTTAATGCATCTTCGTGAGAATGAACATTTGTGCACTTAACTCCAAGTTTTCGTATAGCATCACCTAGTTCATCAGATGATACAAGACCTGTATCTTTTTCTCTCGCAGCGTAGATATCCATCAATATAAGTTCATCGGCATCATTGAAGCATGTTGTAAAATCGTTAAATAATGTTTTAGTTCTTGTATATGTGTGAGGTTGGAAGACACAGTATATCTTATTGTGTTTTATTTTTTTAGCTGTTGATAAAGTTGCCTTTATTTCAACAGGATGATGAGCATAATCATCTATTACAGTAATTCCGTCTTTAACCCCTTTGTATTCAAATCTTTTATGTGCACCATGGAAGGCTAACAATCCATCTTGTACTTTATTAAAAGGTATGTTAAAAATCAATCCTAATGAAACAGCTGATAAAGCATTAGAAACGTTGTGAAGACCAGGAACAGATAAAGAAATAGTTCCAAGGAATTTATCTTTATTATAGGCATCAAAAGTATAGGCACCTTTTTCATTACAAACTAAATTTTTAGCTGTAACATCACCTTCATTTATTCCATAAGTTATGATATTGCACTTAGGCTTGTCTAAAATATCTCTAACATTTTTATCATCTATATTTACTATTGCATAGCCATCTTTAGGTATTATGTTTATGAATTCCTTAAAAGTTTCTTTTATATGATTTAAATCTTTATAAAAGTCTAAATGGTCAGCATCTATATTCAAAATTATTCCTACATATGGGAAAAATCTTAAAAAGCTTTGCTTATATTCGCAAGCTTCAGTTATGAAATACTCACTATTACCAACTCTGAAGTTCCCATCTATAACATCTAAATTACCACCAACTAATATTGTTGGATCTAAATCAGCGCTTAAAGCAATATGGGAAACCATAGATGTAGTTGTTGTTTTACCGTGAGTTCCAGCAACAGCTACATTGTATTTATGACCTTTCATAATTTGACCTAAAAATTCAGCTCTATCCATAAGCTCGATATTCTTCTTTTTTGCCTCTACAAGTTCAGGATTATCAGATGGAATAGCTGCGGTATATACAATTAAATCAACATTTTTTAAATTATCTGCTTTATGTCCTATGTATATTTCTGCTCCATGAGACTTTAGTGTATTTAGTATATCAGAGTCTTTAAAATCAGAACCTGAAACCTTATAGCCAGCATTTAAAAGTACAGCAGCAAGTCCACTCATGCTAACCCCACCAATACCTATAAAATGAACCTTTTTATTTTTATCTGTTATTAAATCAAAAGACAATAAAATCAACTCCTTTAATAATCTCTTATATAATTATATACACTTTTTGTTATAAACACACAATAAAAATATACTTTTATATAAATTTATTATAAGAAAGTGAAAGAGTAATTTTTATTATAGATAAATAACAATTGTTTATACAGTTAAAATACATAAAATTCGTATCTATACGTAATAGAATCATTAACATACATCTTAAAGTTTGTTATAATAAATTTGTGAAATTAATTAATAAGCTTTAAAAGTGGTAATACTTAGATTATAAAAAGTTTGCTATAAATTTTTAATTAGTTGATAAAATGGAGTGTGGTTTTTTTGGAAAAATTAAGTAGGAATACTAGGGTATCTATTATTACAAAAATATTAATAGAAAATCCTAATAAAATAATAGGTTTAAATAGATTTTCAGAGCTTTTAAATGCAGCAAAATCCACAATAAGTGAAGATATAGTTATTGTAAGAGAAGCTTTAGAGAAGGTTTCAATGGGAAAAGTTGAAACTATAGCAGGGGCTGCTGGAGGAATTAAGTTTATTCCTATTATGGGGGAAAAAGAAATAAAGGAGTTTTTAGATGAACTTTGTGTGTTAGCTAGTGAAGAAGGTAGAGTTATGGCTGGTGAATTTTTATATGTTACAGATATAATGTTTAATCCTAGCATAATATCAAAGGCAGCTATAATACTTGCAACATATTTTTATGGAAAAGGGGCAGATTATGTTATTACTGTTGAAACCAAAGGTATTCCATTAGCTTATGAAGTTGCTAAATGTTTAGGAGTGCCTATGGTTACAGCAAGACGTGATAGTAAAGTTACAGAAGGTTCAACTGTTTCTATAAATTATGTATCAGGGACATCAAAAAGGATTCAGCAAATGTGCTTATCAAGAAAATCATTAAAATCAGGAAGTAAATGCATCTTTATAGACGATTTTATGAGAGGTGGCGGAACTGCTAACGGAATAATCGATCTTTTAAAAGAATTTGATTCAGAACTTGTTGGAAGTGGAGTTTTAATAGACAATAAAATGTCTTCTAATAAGGTTTCAAAAAATTACATATCATTAGTAGATATATTAGCTATTGATGATAAAGAGGGCATAAAAATGGTTCCTTCAGGGAGTTTGATATAAATTGCAGTTGTTAGTATAAAAAATATATAAATTTTCTAAATTTAGGAAGGAAATTAATATGTTTTATAGAAATATATTAGTGCTAACAACTGGAGGTGGATTAAATGAATATTACTGACGTGAGAATCAGAAAAATTACAACAGAAGGAAAAATGAAAGCTATTGTTTCTATAACTTTTAATGAAGAATTTGTAATTCATGATATTAAGGTTATTGAAGGACAAAATGGATTATTTATTGCAATGCCAAGCAGAAAGACACCAGACGGTGAATTTAAAGATATTGCGCATCCAATAAATAGTGCAACAAGAGAGAAGATTCAAAAGGCTATTTTAGATGAATATGAAAAAGTAAAGAATTCTGAGTTACAAGGAATATCTACACAGGAATAGTTTTGAAAAGTAAAAGGATAATTTCCTTTTACTTTTCTTTTTAAATGTATTTACACTATATATAATAAGTGTTGAAAAGAAATGGTTAATAAAATATAATTAGAATGATATGAGCGTACTATTTAGAATATTTCAATTACGAAGAATATGAATATACTAAATTTTAATAGAAAGAGGTGAAGTTATGGACAGATATGCCATAATATTAGCAGCCGGACAAGGAAAAAGAATAAAGTCTAATCTTCCAAAAGTTTTACATAAAGCTTGTGGAAAAGAAATGGTGAATCATGTTATTGATACTATGAGAGAAGCCGGAATTGATGATGTAAATGTAATAATTGGAAAGGGTGCGAAACTTGTACAAGATAGAACAAGCTCAAGAAATGTTACATATTCATTGCAAGAAGAGCAATTAGGTACAGGACATGCTGTTAAATGTGCAAAAGCTTTCTTAGATGGGAAATCTGGTGTAGTAGCAATATTTACAGGAGATGCACCATTAATAAAAGCTTCTACAGTTAAAAAGTTAATCGATACCCATATAGCAAATAACAACTGTGCTACATTACTAACATCTATTGTAGAAAATCCAACTGGTTATGGAAGAATAGTTAGAAATAATAATGTAGTTGAAAAAATAGTTGAGCATAAAGACTGTAGCGAAAATGAATTAAACATAAATGAAATAAATGCGGGAATGTACTGTTTTGATATAAAGAATCTTTTAGATGCATTAGGAAAGTTATCAAATAATAATGCTCAAGGCGAATATTACTTAACCGATGTTATAGAAATATTTAAATCAAATGGAGAAAAAATAGGAGCAATGGTTACAAATTTTGAAGAAACTTTAGGTGTTAATTCAAGAAGTGAACTTGCCGTTGTTGAAAATATATTAAGAAAAAGAATAAATAAAATACATTTGGATAATGGGGTTACTATAATTGACCCCAATAATACGTATATAGGTGTTGATGTTAAAATAGGACAAGATACAATAATATATCCAGGAAATGTTATAGAAGGGAATACCGTAATAGGTGAATCATGTGTTATATATCCTAACTCAAGAGTAAATAATAGTATTATAGAAGAAGGTGTAGAAATACAATCTTCTGTTATTTTAGATAGTAAAATAGGTAAAAATACGACAGTAGGTCCTTTTGCTTATATAAGACCTGAAAGTAATATAGGAAATAGTGTGAGAATTGGTGATTTTGTAGAAATTAAAAAATCTACAATTGGAGATAATACTAAAGTGTCACATTTAACATATATAGGAGATGCTGAAGTTGGTACTTCTTGTAATTTTGGTTGCGGTACTGTGGTTGTTAATTATGACGGAAAGAAAAAACATAAAACTAAAATAGGAAATAATGTTTTTATAGGATGTAACACAAATCTTGTTGCTCCAGTTGAAGTTAAAGATAATTCATATACAGCAGCAGGATCTACTATAACTAAAGAAGTGCCTGAGGGTTCTTTAGCAGTTGCTAGAGCGAGACAAAAAAATATTGATGGTTGGGTAGAGAGAAACAACAATAAATAATTTCAAATATAAAGGTTAAATTATTATTTCAAGGAGGTCTTCATCATAATGGAAAATAATAAAATAAATACAAAAGCATTTACAGAAAATTTTCCTCTAGAAGAATTAGTTATGCTAAATACTATAGCCCTACCAGAAGATAATAAAAACTTAAATGAATTTAAGTTGTTATCTATTGCACCTCTTTTAGCAGATGCTATTAAGAGGATTTATGATGATAAACCTTTAAGTAGCTTGTTTTAAACCCAAAGTTTATATACAAAGTGTAGTAGAAAAAGGAATATAGGTGTCTACTGCACTTTTCTTTTAATAATTAAAATGCAATATCAAAAGATAATATGTAGGAGGATTATGTTATGGAAAGCTTAAAGGAGAAAATTTTAATAGTTGATGATGATGAAAATATATGCGAGGTAATAAGAATATATCTAGAATCAGCTAATTATGATGTTAAGACAGTTCATGATGGAGGAATGGTTCAAGGTATTTTTATGAGATATAAACCAGATTTAGTCATATTAGATATGATGCTTCCAAACATAGAGGGTATAGATCTTTTAAAATGGATAAGAAAAGAAGGAAATGTTCCAGTCATAATGTTAACTGCAAAAGGAGAAACGTTTGATAAAGTTTTAGCTCTTGATTTAGGGGCGGATGATTATGTAGTTAAGCCGTTTGAACCAAAAGAGTTGATAGCTAGAGTTAAGGCTGTTATGAGAAGATACACAGTAGAAGATAAGGCTTTAGAAAAAAAATTAGAGTTTAAAGATTTAATTATAGATTTAAATTCTTATAAAGTTATTTATAAAGGTGAAGAATTGAAAATGCCTCCTAAGGAGTTTGAACTTTTATATTATTTAGCAAGTAATAGAAATAAGGTTTTTACAAGGGAACAATTGCTTTGTGAAGTGTGGGGATATGATTATCCAGGAGATTCTAGAACAGTTGATGTGCATGTGAAAAGATTAAGAGAAAAATTAAATAATGAAAGCGAATGGCAATTAGAAACTGTTTGGGGAGTTGGATATAAATTTGAGGTGAAATAATGAAAAGAAAGAGCTTAGTATTTAAGCTTATAGCGACGATAAGTGTAATTATACTTATAGTATTTTTTACCACTGGAATTATTTTATCCTATTTTGTAAGACAGGATTATTTTAATTTGGAGAAAGAAAAGCTAGATATGGAGAGCAATACTATACAAGAAATTGCTGTAAAATATCAAGGTGGCACATCTGAAGATAGAGAAAATATCTATACAATGCTACATCTAATTTCAAATTATTTAGAAGCAGACATAATGCTTGTCAATAGTTCAGGTTATATCTATGGGATATCAAATGATAAGTATCAATACTTGTACAATAAAAGATATACAAGTTTTAATGTAGAGAATTTAAAAAATGATAATATATTAGAATATAAAAGTGGAGATAAATACATATATTGCAGGGGTATGTATAATAGCAATGATGAATTTATTGGTGGGATAGTATATGTAATTCCTCAGGAAACTATAAATAGACCGATAGATGATATGTATAATATCATATGGATTTCAGTTGTTATAGCTATTATTATATTAAATATTTTATTTTATTTTATTTCAAAGAAATTTATAATTGAACCTTTAGAATCAATAAATAATGTGGCTAAAGATTTTTCTAATGGTTATTTTGAAAAAAGAGTAAGTATTAAAAATAATGATGAGATTGGAGATTTGGCTAAAACATTTAATAATATGGCAGATTCTATAGAAGAGGCAGAGAATAATAGGCGAGAATTTATATCAAATATATCTCATGAATTAAGATCACCTATAACATCTATAAAAGGTTTTATAACGGCTATTTTAGATGGTATTATACCTAAAGAAAAGGAAAAAGATTATTTAAATATAGCAAATGATGAGATAATGCGTCTTACAAGGCTTGTTAATGATCTTTTAGATTTATCGGCAATGCAAGCTGGTAAAGTTCAGTTTAACTTTATGAAAATAGATATAAATAAGGCTGTAAGAATAACTGTACTTAAAATGGGTCAAAAAGCTTTAGAGAAAAATATAAAAATAGATATAAATTTAAATGGAAAAAATCTTTTCGTTTTAGCTGATAATGATAAAATAATTCAGGTCTTGATTAATCTTATAGATAATGCTATAAAATATTGTAATAAAGGTGGTAAAATATTAGTAAGCACTAAAGTTAAAAATGAAAAAGTTATTGTGTCAGTTTATAATAATGGTCCGTGTATTAAAGAGGAAGACTTAAAGTATATCTGGGATAGGTTTTATAAAGCTGATAAGTCTAGAACTAATAAAACCAGTACAGGTCTTGGACTTCCTATAGTTAGAAATATAATATTACAACATAATGAAGAGATTTGGATTGATAATACTGATAAGGGAGTAAGCTTTAGCTTCACCTTAAAAAGAATTAAAGATGATTAATTTTAAATTTTATTTACCCTTCGCAGATTATGTGAAGGGTAAGGTTTTTGCATATACAATTTTAATTGAATATAATAGAAATAAAGGAGAAAATTTCAATGTTTTTAATAGTTGGACTTGGAAATGTAGGAAAAGAATACGATAATACAAGGCATAATATAGGTTTTCAGGCTATAGATTATATAGCAGCTAAGTATAATATTGATATAAACAGGATAAAATTTAAGGGAATATATGGGGATGGAATAATAGAGGGAAACAAAGTAATTCTATTAAAACCTACAACTTATATGAATCTAAGTGGAGAGAGTATAAGGGAGGTTATGAATTTTTATAAAATATCAGAGGAAGAGCTAATAGTATTGTATGATGATATAAGTTTGCCAGTTGGAAGGCTTAGAATAAGGGAAAAAGGAAGTGCTGGTGGACATAATGGAATAAAGAGCATTATAGCTAATATTGGAACAGAAAAATTTCCAAGAGTTAAAATAGGGATAGGACAACCTAATCATGATTTAGTTGGTCATGTTCTAGGAAAGTTTACGTCTGAAGAAAGTGAAATTTTAAATAAGGTTATTCCAGTTTGTTCAGATGCTGTAGCTGAAATGATAAAAAAATCAGTAAAAGATTCAATGAATATATATAATGGTTTCAAAGTTGATTAGGAAAATGGAGGTGTCTAGTTTGAGACTACAAGGGTTAATAAATCCTTTATTAAATAGTGATAGCTTTACAAGCATAAAAGATTCTTTAAATAGAAATAAAAATTTAGAGATAAATGGACTTTCTGAATCTGGAAAAAGTTATATGATAAATGCTATTTATGAGGAGCAAGACAAATCTATGGTTATAGTAACCCATAGTGATATAGAAGCTAGAAATATGTGTGAGGATTTATCGTTTTACACACAGGATGTTTATTATTTACCTGCAAAGGAAATAGTATTTTATAATATTGCAGCTATATCTGGCGATTTAAGATGGGCTAGATTATCTGTTATAAGGGAAATATTAAATAAGAAAAAGAAAATAATTATAGTAACTATGGATTCTTTTGCGACAACATATACACCTGTTAATTTATTTAAGGAAAATACTATTAAATTAAAGGCTGGAAAGGAACTAAATTTATTAGAGTTATCTAAAAAGCTTTTAGGGTGTGGATACGAAAGAGTAGAGGTTGTTGAAGGAAAGGGAGAATTTTCTTTAAGAGGTGGGATATTAGATATATATCCACCTAATAGTTCTGTTCCATATAGAATTGAGCTTTTTGGAGATGAAATTGAGTCAATTAGAAGATTTAATGTAGAATCTCAAAGAAGTATTGATAAGATAAGGGAAATTGAAATTTTTCCAGCTAAAGAAATAATATTAAATGATGAGATTGTAGATTATGCTATAAAAAATATAAGTTCTGAACTTGAAAATTTTAAAGAATCAAAAAATCATGATGATGAAGTTATAAACAGAGTCTGTGATATGGTAAATAGGAATATAGAAAATTTAAAGGAAAATTGGACTTTTGAAACTATAGATAGTTACCTTCCTTTTTTCTTTAAAAAGCCGTCTACACTTTTTGACTATTTGGATAATTATTTAATGATAATAGATGATACAAAAAGATGTAGAGGAAAGCTTGATAGTACAATTATTGAATTTAAAGAAAATTACGAATCTTTTTTGGAAAGAGGAAGTATACTTCCATCGCAGGGGAATTTATTGTTAGATGAAGAGATTATTATTAATTCTTTTAAAGATAGAAAAATAGTAGCTATAAATTCTTTTGAAGGAAGTAAAGATTTTTATTCTTTGTGTGAAAGTGCAACTTTTAAGCAAGGCACATTAAATAATTATCAAGGACAGTTAGATTTTCTTATAGATGATATTAAAGATAGAAAAGCTAGAGGTTTTAAGACGATTATTTTAGCAGGAACAAAGCCAAGGGGGGAAAGGCTTGTTAACACTTTAAGGGAAAATGATATAGAGAGTGTATACAAGGAAAAAATAGATGAAATTAAGGATGGAGAAGTTGTCATAACTTATGGAAGTCAACTTAAAGGTTTTGAATATTCGGACTTAAAATTATGTTTAATTTCAGATAAAGAATTTTTTGGTGAAGGAAAAAGAAAATCATCAAAGAAAAAAATAAAACAAAAAGGTGTAGCCAAAATAGCAAGCTTTGGAGAACTTAAGCCAGGTGATTATGTAGTTCATGTAAATAGTGGTATTGGTGTTTATAAAGGCATAAAGCAAATAGAAGTACAAGGTCATATGAGGGATTACTTAGATATTGAGTATACCAAAGGAGATAAACTTTATGTTCCTGTTGAACAATTGGATTTAGTTCAAAAGTATATAGGTTCAGAAGGAAGTTCTCCTAAGGTAAATAAGCTTGGAGGAAATGAATGGATAAAAGCCAAAGCCAAAGCTAGAAAATCTATAAATGATATAGCTGAAGATTTGGTAAACCTTTATGCAACAAGAGCTGCATTAAAGGGATATAAGTTTTCAAAAGATACTCAATGGCAAAAACAGTTCGAGGATGAGTTCCCTCATGATGAAACACCAGATCAATTAACATCTTTAGAAGAAATAAAAAAAGATATGGAATCTGATAAGCCTATGGACAGACTTTTATGTGGAGATGTTGGTTATGGTAAAACAGAGGTTGCAATAAGAGCAGCTTTTAAAGCTGTTATGGATGGAAAGCAAGTAGCATTTTTAGTTCCAACAACTATATTAGCAGACCAACATTACAATAACTTTTTAAAAAGATTTTCAGGATTTCCTATAAAGGTTGATATGGTAAGTAGATTTAGAAGTCGAAAACAACAAACAGAAACTATTAAGGCATTAAAAGAAGGTAATGTAGATATCTTAATAGGAACTCATAGGCTTGTTTCTAAAGATATAGAATTTAAAGATTTAGGTCTTTTAATAGTAGATGAAGAACAAAGATTTGGAGTTGCTCAAAAGGAAAAAATTAAAAGTGTTAAAAAGAATGTAGATGTTTTAACCCTAAGTGCTACGCCTATTCCAAGAACACTTCATATGTCATTAACAGGAGTTCGTGATATATCAGTAATAGAAACGCCACCAGAGGATAGATATCCGATACAAACTTATGTTGTAGAACAAAATGATCAATTGATAAGAGATGCTATTCTTAGAGAAATAGGAAGAGGTGGTCAAGTTTATTTTGTATATAATAGAGTTGAAAGTATACAAAGCATGGCAAGTTATATTCAAAATTTAGTTCCAGAAGGAAAGGTAACTATTATTCATGGTCAAATGACAGAAAGGCAATTAGAAAAAGAAATGATTGCTTTTATGAATAAGGAGTTTAATATATTAGTTTGCACATCAATAATAGAAACTGGAATAGATATTCCAAATGTTAATACAATGGTAGTCTATGATGCAGACAAAATGGGACTATCTCAACTTTATCAGTTAAGGGGAAGAGTAGGAAGAAGTAATAGGGTTGCTTATACTTATTTTACTTATCAAAAAGATAAGATTTTAACAGAAGTTGCTGAGAAGAGACTTAAAGCTCTTAAAGATTTTACAGAACTAGGTTCGGGATTTAAAATTGCTATGAGAGATTTAGAAATAAGAGGAGCAGGAAATATGATGAGTTCTGCTCAACATGGTCAAATGGCTGCTGTTGGATATGATTTATATTGTAGAATGCTTGAGGATACTATAAAGCTAATTAAAGGTGATATAGATCAAGAACCAGTTGAAACAACAGTTGATATAAAAGTTGATGCATTTATTCCATCAACGTATATAGAAGATGAGATACAAAAAATTGAGATATATAAAAAAATAGCATCTATTCAAAATATGGATGATTATGTATATGTTGAGGAGGAACTTGGAGATAGATTTTCAACCATACCAAAAGAGATTTACAATCTCATGGATATAGCATATATAAAAAGTAAAGGAAAAATTTTAAATATAGAAGAAATAAAAGAGATAAATAATGAGGTTATATTCAAATTTGAAAGTAGAGAAAGAACTGATAAACAGTTATTTATAAGGCTTTTAGAAAAGAATAAAGAAAATATATTGTTTAGATTTGGTGATAAACCAGCCTTTGTTTATAAATATAAGGATATGAAAAAAGAAAGTGTTTTAGAAAAATTTAAAGAAATATTGGATGATTTAGTTTCCTATAAAAATAAAAAATTGAAATAAAATTGTAATATTGGTATATTATTATAAAGTTAACATTATAAAAATATGAAAATATAAGGAAATTAAGTGAGGGGAATTATGAAAACTTGGAAAAAATTAGTGTTAGTTATAGCTGCTGGAGTTGTAACAATTGGTGGAGTTTGTCTTACTATGGTTGAGAAAACAGATGAGGCAATACAAAAAACTGTTGTGGCTGTTGTAAATGATGAGGATATAACATTAGGGGAGGTTAATGGAAATTTAAAGGGATTGTATACAACATTAGAAACACAATATGGTAGTGATTATCTTAAGGATTCGCAAATACAATCTAGAGTATTATATGAAAGACAGAGTATGTTAAGCTCCTTGGTTCAAGAAAAACTTATGGTTTTACAAGCTGAAAAGTTGGGAATAGTGCCATCAGAAGATGAAATAAATATTCAAATAGATGCTAAAATGGAAAGTCTTAAAGAGTATTTAGGAGATGACTATGAGGAATATATAGAAACATATGGGGAAAGTTCTGTTAAAGAAATGTTTAAAAATTCTATAATATGCGAGTTGCTTGAAGAGTATATGACTAAGGATTTGTCAGTTTCTGATGAAGAAGTTGAAACTTATTATAATGAGAATAAAAATGATTATTTAAATTATGGAAGTGCTAATATTAAGGAACTTTCATTTAAAACTGAAGAGGAAGCAAAGGTTGCAAGTGAAGCTACAAAAAATGGTACAGCAACTTTTGATGCTTTATATAACGAATATGTAGCTAATGTTGAAAAGGCAGAAGCAGAGGATGCAACAGATGAAGAGAAAAATCTTCCGACAGCTAGTGATTTAGGAAAAATAGGTTATAACTCAACTACTTATGAAACTACATTTATGGAAGCTGTAAAAGGTATAACAGAAAGTAAGGGGGTATCAGAAGTTATAAATTACAATTCAAAGTATGTTATACTTGAAGGAGATAATGTAGTGGCAACAACTGAAAAACCTTTAGATGGTGAATTAAAGGAAGAAGTAAAGGAAAAAGTTTTATATAATAAAAAGGTTGATGTTATGACTGAAGGATTAACTGCTTGGGAAGAGGAATTTAATGCAAAAACTTATACTGATAAGTTAAAAGAAGGTTTATAAATTATTTAAAAAATCGCAAAGTATTGATACTTTGCGTTTTTTTTGTTTTTAAATTTAATATTTAATTTTTAAAGTAAAATTTTCTTTATAGATAAATTATAACCAATGTGTATAAAATTTGAAATTAATAAGATACTAATATTGAAAACTAGATATAGTAATACCCTATTTTATTAAAAATAATTATACATAGATAATTAAGGAGGAAAAAACAAATGAAAGCAACAGGAATAGTTAGACGTATTGATGATTTAGGAAGGGTTGTAATTCCAAAAGAAATTAGGAGAACACTAAGAATTAGAGAAGGAGATCCATTAGAAATATTTACTGATAGAGAGGGTGGAGTTATATTAAAAAAATATTCTCCAATTGGTGAATTAACAGATTTTTCAAAAGAATACGCTGAAGCATTACAACAAACTATGGGACATATAATTTTAATTGCTGATAATGATGCCTTTATATCAGTAAGTGGCACTACAAAAAAAGAATTTATAGATAAAAAAGTTAGTGATGAACTAGAACAAGTAATAGAAAATAGAAAAACAGTTATTTTGGGTGAAGATGGAAAAAATGTAATACCTCTATATAACGATGATGATGAATCTAAATATTCAAGTCAAGTTATATCACCAATTATAGCAGAGGGAGATGTGATAGGCTCTGTTATAATAATTTCTAAAGAAGATGAAAAATTAGGAGAATTAGAAAGTAAATTGGCAGAAACTGCAGCTGTATTTTTAGGAAAACAAATGGAGCAATAATATTTAATTATCATTAGGAATAATACCTCTAGATTAACAATAAAATTAAACAGTTAATAATATCTGGAGGTATTTATGAAAAAGCAATCATTGGTTAAGGGTAGTTTAATACTAGTTTTTGCTAGCATATTAGCAAAATTTTTAGGTATATTTTTTAGATGGCCACTAATAATGTTAATAGGGGATGAAGGGCTTGGATATTATCAAATGACTTATCCCCTTTATATGTTGTTTATAGCTATATCAACTGGAGTTCCAATAGCTGTTTCAAAGCTTATATCTGAAAAAATAGCGCTAGGAAAAAGAGATGAAGTGTTTCAGGTTATAAAAGAAGCATTAAAAGTAATGATTTTATTGGGTCTTGGGACAACCATTTTTCTAGGGGGTTTTGGAAAGGTTATTATACATGCGTTAAAATGGGATGAAAAAGCGTACTATTCAATACTTGGAGTTTGTTTAGCTCCTCTTTTTATAGGATTTATGACACCACTTAGAGGTTTCTTTCAAGGAATGCAAAATATGACACCAACAGCAGTATCTCAAGTTATAGAACAGATAGGTCGCGTGTTTTTTGGTGTTGGACTAGCGTTCTTATTATTTCCATATGGAATAGAAAAAGCGGCAGGGGGAGCTTCTTTTGGTGCAGCGGCAGGAGCGATTTTAAGTGGTTTATATCTTTGGCCTAAGTATTTAAAAGTTAAAAAAGAAAATAACATAAGAAAAATAAGTAGAAGCGATAAGGTATTTATGGAAATAATGAAAGTAGCACTTCCGATATCAGTAGGAGCAGCTGTAGGAAGTATTATGGGAGTTATAGATTCTGTTTTAGTCCCACAGAAACTTTTACAATCAGGAATGAGTATGCAAAATGCAACGATACTTTACGCACAACTAACAGGAAAAGCATCAATATTTACTAATATTCCAATGACTTTAACGGCAGCATTATCTGCTTCAATAATTCCAATAATATCTGAACTTTATATATTAAAAAATAAAAATGGTTTAGAAAATAAAATAAATTTATCTATAAAGCTTAGTATGTTAGTTGCGTTACCTTGTTTTTTAGGATTATATTTTATGGCAGGGCCTATAATGAAATTAATATTTCCAGGGAAATCAGAAGGGTTTATTATTCTTAAATATTTAGCATTAAGCATTCCATTTTTAGTAATAACCAATATAACAACATCAATTTTACAAGGAACAAGATATTATTATAGACCAGTTTTAAATTTATTTATTGGGTGTGTAATAAAAGTAATTTTAACTACTATTTTAGTTCCAATGCCAAATTTAAATATATATGGAGCAGTTATAGCGACTATATCAGCTTATTTTGTAGTAGCAATATTAAATGTTATTTACATGGTTAAGAAATTAAAATGCAGATTTTATTTTACAGATATAGTAACAAAACCTATCATTGCATCCTTATTAATGATTACAGGTGTCTTATTAACATATTTAAAAATTACGGATATAGGAATAAATAGTAGTTTATCATGCTTGATTTCTATATTTATGGGTATTATTATATATGTAGTATTAATAATATTATTAAAAATATTAAGGTATGATGAGATTAAGGAAAGAAAAATATATAAAAAATAAATTAATCTTAACATATTTTATATTTTACACGAAGGAGAGCTGTTATGCTAAAGATAGTAGGTCTAGGCCCTGGAGATTATAATGCATTAACTATAGGTGTTTTAAATGAGCTTAAAAAAAACAAAAATATTTATTTTAGAACAGAAAAACACCCTACAGTTGATTTTTTAAAAGAGCAAGGTATAATATTTAATACTTATGACCATGCTTATGAAATGTTTGATAGTTTTGATAATGTTTATGAATATATTGCAAATGATATAATAAAAAATTTGGCCGATAAAGAAGAAATAATATATGGAGTTCCAGGACATCCGTTGGTAGCGGAAAAATCAGTTTTAAATTTAATAGAACTTTGTAAGAAGAATAATATAGAGTATAAATTATATCCAGCTGTTAGCTTTATAGATGCTATCATGGAGAGTTTAAAAATAGATCCAATAGAAGGCATAAAAATAATTGATGCTTTTGATATAAATAATCAAATCATTGATAAGAGAATAGGATGTGTAATAACTCAAGTTTATAATAAATTTATAGCTTCTGAAGTTAAAATAAAACTTTTGGAAGGATATAATGAAGATACAGAGATATTTTTTGTTAGAGCAGCAGGAATCGAAGGGCTAGAAAGTATAAGAAAAATTCCTTTGTACGAATTAGATTGGCAAGAAGATATAGATTATTTAACGTCAATTTATATTCCTAAAGATTTAAATAACAAAAAAGATTTTTATGATTTTGTTGATTTAATAGATACTTTAAGAGGGGAAGATGGTTGCCCTTGGGATAGAGAACAAACTCATAAAAGTATTAAAAGGAATGTAATAGAGGAAAGCTTTGAAGTTTTAGATGCAATAGAAAAAGAGGACGAAAATGCACTCATAGAGGAGCTTGGAGATGTACTTTTACAAGTGATTTTTCATTCATCTATAGGAAAAGAAGATGGTTATTTTGACATAAATGATGTTATACAAGGCATATATAATAAAATGCTATATAGACATCCTCATGTCTTTAAAGATTTAAAAATAAGTTCAGCAGAAGAAGTATTAGATAATTGGGATGAGATTAAGCAAAAAGAAAAAGGATTTTCAACACTAACAGAAGAAATGAAAAGTATAGCAGATGCGTTACCAGCTTTGATAATTGCAAGTAAAGTACAAAATAAAGCTAAAAAGGTTGGATTTGATTTTGATAGTGCCTCTGACGCTATTAAAAAAATAGAAGAAGAGTTAGATGAAGTGAAGGACGTATATAAAGATGAAAATAAGTCAAGAATAGAAGAAGAACTTGGAGATTTACTATTTTCATGTGTAAACTTATCAAGATTATTAAATATTGACTGTGAAGAAGCTCTTAGAAAAACAATAAAAAAATTTATTGCTAGATTTTCTTATATGGAGAAAAAAACTTTAGAAAAACATAAATTTCTTAAGGATTTAACATTAGAACAAATGGATGAGCTTTGGAATGAGGCTAAAAACTTTCAATAAAATCATAAAAATAAGCTTTTAAAATAATTATATTATTATTTCTTAGATAATATAGAATCATTGACTATACAAAGAAAAAAATATATTGTATGATAATATAAGCTAAGTTTAGTATTTATAGCTATATTAAAAAATTAGCTAATTACGTAAATTTAAGGAGGATGTAAAAGTGAATAAAGCAGAATTAATAACAAAAATGGCTGAAAAGTCTGGATTAACAAAGAAGGATACTGAAACAGCTTTAAGAGGATTTATAGAAAGTGTTACTGAAGCTTTAGAAAATAAGGAAAAAGTTCAATTAGTTGGTTTTGGAACTTTTGAAACAAGAGAAAGAGCTGCAAGAGAAGGAAGAAACCCAAGAACTAAAGAGGCAATAATTATTCCTGCATCAATAGCTCCTGTTTTCAAACCTGGTAAAGAGTTAAAGGAAAAAGTTAATAAGTAATTTTGAAAAGAACCTAAGAAATCTTAGGTTCTTTAATAATATTTAGGTTTATAGGAGGAAAATATATGAGATTAGATAAATATTTAAAAGTATCTAGAATTATAAAGAGAAGAACTGTAGCAAAAGAAGCTTGTGAGGGTGGGAGAGTTAGTATAAATGGGAAGGTGGCAAAACCATCAACTAATTTAAAAGAAGATGATATTATAGAAATAGTTTTTGGAAATAAAGTATTAAAAGCAAAAATTATAAATTTAGCTGAACATGTTAGAAAAGAAGATGCAAAAAATATGTATGAAATAATAGAAGGCGAAGAGGATACAGAATAAAAGTATAAATGTCTCCATATTTAAAAATTGAGTTAGTTATTTTTTATGTTGAGTTAGCATAATTATAATTTAGAAAATATTTTAAAGTTTTTAATATATGGAGGAGTTTTATGGAAAATAAACTTGTAAAAGAAGAAAATAAAAATAGTTTAAATCTTGAAGATAGAAAAGTTTTAGTAGTAAATGGAGTATTAGAGGTATTAAATTTTAATGATGAGAAGATAACAGTAAACACTAATTTAGGCTCTTTAGCTATAAAAGGGAAAAATCTTAGAGTGAAAAAATTAGACTTGGAAAATAGTGAAATAATAATTCATGGATATGTAGACAGCTTAATATATTCAGGAACAAAGGCTAGAAGAAAAAGAAGATTTATAATTCCTAGATTAGGGAGATAATAATTATTATGTTATTGCCATTAAAAATACAGTTTGATATGATAATATACCCATTTATAGCTGGCTTTATAATAGGTATTTTTTTCGATATTTACAGGATAATAAGGGGAAAAGAGAGAATAAAAATTATAAGTATATTACAAGATGTATTATTTTGGATATTATGTAGTATAATAGTATTTATATTTTTATTAAAGTTTAATTATGGTTTTTTAAACCTATATGTGTATGTATTTATACTTTTGGGAATGGGAATATATTTTATTTTCTTGTCTAAAAAACTACTGAAATTTGAATCTTTGCTTATAAGGAAATTATTAAAAATTATAAGGGTAATATTTAAGAATTTAATATATATATTTAAAAGTATTTTTATAAAATAATTACTAAAGAATTGAAAAAAATCTTGAATAAAAAAATAATAGTGTTTAAAATATACTTATAATAAGCCATTTTTTATTGGGGGACATATATGAGAAATGGAAAAATTAAAATTAAAACGTTAGTGGTTATGATAATATTTGGAGTATTTATTATAGCTTTTGTAAGACAGGAATCTACTATGAAAAGGTTAAATAAGAACATAGCTACAAAAAATGAAGAACTTCAGCAATTGCAAGAAGAAAATGTAAAGTTGCAGAATGAAGTTGATATGGTAAACTCAGATTCATATATAGAAAGATTAGCTAGAGAACGTCTTGGAATGATAAGAAATGGAGAAAAGGTTATAATAAGTTCTAGTGAATCTAATTAATTGTATTTTAGGTTATTATTTAAATAACATATATTTATTTTAAATTAATTTAAGGAGGAATCTTTTAAACATGACCTTAGAGGCAGGAAACATATTAGAAGGCAAAGTAATAAATATTACTAATTTTGGTGCATTTGTTGAAGTTGGTGGAAAGACAGGATTAGTTCACATCTCAGAAGTTGCTGATTCTTATGTTAAAGATATAAGAGAACATTTAAAAGAACAGGATGTAGTTAAAGTTAAAGTTCTTTCAGTAGATGATAATGGTAAGATGAGTTTATCTATTAAACAAGCAATGCCACCTAAAAGAAAATCCGCTAAACCTATAGAAATAGATTGGATTTCAGAGAAAAGAAAAACTTCTTCAAATAATTTTGAGGATATAATGTCTAAGTTTTTAAAAGATAGCGAAGAAAGACTTCAAGATGTTAAAAAACATCAAGATGTTAAAAATAAAAAGAGAAGTTACTAAAATTTAAATTAACATAATAATAGTATTTATTATGGTTAGTATATTATATATGGAGTAAATTCATTTTAAATTAAAATCAAGTATGGTAATGGCTGTTTCAAAATTATTTACATTCTTTTTAATTTACATTTACGTTAATATAAATTTTTAAGAATTATCTATATTTGATACAGCCTTTATGTCTGTTATAGAATTATAAAAAAAATTTTAAAAAAGTGTTGACACTTACTAAAGTGTTATGTATAATAAAACATGTCGCTAAGATAACTAAAGAAATTAAATGTATGCCGAAGTGGCGGAACTGGCAGACGCACAGGACTTAAAATCCTGCGATGCTAACACATCGTACCGGTTCGATTCCGGTCTTCGGCACCAAATATCGCGGGGTGGAGCAGTTGGCAGCTCGTCGGGCTCATAACCCGAAGGTCGTAGGTTCAAGTCCTGCCCCCGCAACCAAATTATGGCGGGATAGCTCAGCTGGCTAGAGCATTCGGTTCATACCCGAAGGGTCGTAGGTTCAAGTCCTATTCCCGCTACCATTTAAATTAAATATATGCCGAAGTGGCGGAACTGGCAGACGCACAGGACTTAAAATCCTGCGATGCTAACACATCGTACCGGTTCGATTCCGGTCTTCGGCACCAAAACTCATCTAAATTTTTAGATGAGTTTTTTGTGTTTTCAATAAAAAATGATATATAGTATTTTATTTTATTTTTGTGTAGATTATTATAAAAAAAAATAAAAAAATATATATAAAAAGAGAAATATGTCTTACGAAAATGTAAAAAAAATACATAAATTTATATAAAAAAATATCCCATATTGGTATAATATAATTACAATTAATGGAAGAGGTGAATTGTATGCAATATGGAGCTAAAGTTAATAATTATGGCGACAATAAAAATTCTATATTAAAAAACAATAGTTATGTTGTTATAAATTTTGTTTTGTATTTTATTATAGGATTATTAATAAGCAGGGTTAACATAGCTATGAGCTTTGGCGGTTTTAATAGTTTAGCACCTTTTGGGATAGCATATTCTTTATCTGTAATGAAAAAAGATAGAAAAACATTTTATTGTGCTTCGCTAGGAATATTTTTAGGATATATAACTCTTTTTAATAAGGTGAAAGAATTTCCTCTATATTTAATAATATTGATGCTAATAATTATTTTACAAACTGCTAATATGAAAATAACTGATAATCAAAAGATTAGGCTTAGTTTTTTAATTGTGTTTTTTACAGTTTTATCATATGGTGTATTCATAAGTAAGACTGATTTCATTATAAATATAATAATATCTTTTATAATTTCAGGTCTTATTTATCCTATATATTTTATGATGATATATAGTATAAAATGTTTAGATAATATCTATAATAGGCATATGTTTAATAGTAATGAAATTATAACTTTGGGATTATTTATAGCATTGCTTATAGTTGGAATTGGAGAGATTTCATTATTTCAGATTGGGTTTAGAAATATAGTAGCATTACTATTTGTTATTTCTATCTCGTATGGAATTAGTTATAATATGGGAGCTTGTATTGGTGCTATTATGGGAATTGTTTTAGGCTTTGTTTCTGGAAATTTACCTTTGTATATAGCAATTTATAGCTCTTGTGGTCTTGTAGCTGGAATATTTAAAGAAACAGGAAAAATATTAACATTTTTTTCTTTTAATATAATGTATTTAATTATAAATATGTATTGTGAAACTCTAACTCAATATGGAATGATAGAAGTATTAATTGCAACTGGTATATTTTTTTTAATTCCTAAAAATTTATATAAGCATATATTTTTAGAACAGAATGAAGATATAAAAGTAAATAAATATAATGAAAATTGTTTGGATAAGATTACAAATGATTTCACTATAAAGGTGAGGAATTTAACTGATATTTTAGGGATGATTGGGAATATATTAAATTACAAAAGAGACGAGGAGTTTTCTCTAGAAAATAAATATAATGTATTAATAGATGATATATCGGAAAAAACTTGTGTAAATTGTGAAAGAAAGTTAGTATGTTGGAAGAACGAATTGACTTCAACTTACAATTCATTTGTAGAACTTATAGATAATTGTCAAAATGATATGTTTCCGTTAGAGCTTGAGAAGAAGTGTTTAAAAAAATATACGTTGATAAAAAATTTAGAAAATACAATGTCTATTTATAGAATTAATGAAAATCTCAAAAAAAGATTGAAGGAAGGACGAGAACTTCTATCAAAAAATATAAATAATATGGCTTTGACTATAAACGAGCTTGCTGATAATTTTCAAGGGGAGCTAGATATTTTAACAGGAGTAGAAAATGATGTTAAAGTTGCTTTAAGTAAAGAATATATAGTATATAATGATGTATTATGCTATAACGATAAATATGGAAGGCTTAATGTAAAGATACAATTGGATAATTTTAATCAAATGGAAATTTGTGAATATATAGTGCCTATAGTCAGTAGTGCAGTTGGAAAAACTATGAGTCTTTGTGAAAATGGTTTTGAAATGAATAAAAGTGTTAATAGGTGGGAAGCTTGTTTTGAGGAAGCGACTAAATATAAAGTTACATCTTATGTAGCTGCTGATAAAAAATTTGATGAAAAATATACAGGTGATTCTTATAGTAATGGTAAAACCAAAGATGGAAGTTATATAATGGCTATATCAGATGGTATGGGCTCAGGAAAGGGCGCTGGTACAGAAAGTAAAATGGCTATCGAGATTATGGAAAAATTTATAGAACTTGGATTTGACGATATAATAGCTATAAATACTATAAATTCTATAATAGGAATTAAGTTTGATGAGGAAGAAAAGTTTGCAACTTTAGATATGCAGAAGATAGATTTATATAATGGAAAAGTTAAATTTATGAAGGTTGGAGCTGTAGAGAGTTTTATAAAGAGAAAAAAGGATGTTGAAGTCATAAACTCTAATTCTTTACCTTTTGGCGTATTGGATAGAGTAGATATAGATATAGTAGAAAAAAATGTTAAAAACGGGGATTTGATAATAAGTATAAGTGATGGTATTTTAGATAATAAAGAAAATAGTTCTTTTAATGTTGAGTGGCTTGTCAATTTTTTAGAAAATACTAATATCAAGCAGCCAAAAGATCTTGCTATAAGTATACTAAAAAAAGCTAAGGAATTTAATGAAGGAAAAGCTAAAGATGATATGACTGTAATTGTGTCAAAAATTTTTACAGAAGGTTAAAATAATAGATAATAACTAAATTATAGTTATTATCTATTAAAATTTTATTAGTGTACAAAATTTTTAATTTTAATATTTGAAGATATTATAAAACTAATTTATAATTCTAACTAAAGATTTAATATGCTATAATGTTATAAGGTTAAATTTATAATGGAGTGTGTTTAATAGTGGAAAATAAAGTTTTGGGTTTTATAAAAGAAAACTCCATGATTAAAGATAAAGATAGAATATTGGTAGCTTTATCTGGAGGTCCTGATTCTATTTGTCTTTTAAATATTTTGAATGAACTAAAGGAGAATTTAAATATAACTATATTTGCAGCTCATGTTAATCATTGTTTAAGAGGGGATGCAGCATTAGATGATGAGAATTATTGTTTAAATTTTTGTAAAAATTTAAATATACCTTGTTATATTAAACGAGTAGATATTAAAAAATTAGCTAAAGATAAGGGTGTATCTACTGAAATGGCAGGAAGAGATGCGCGTTATGAATTTTTTGAAGAATTAATGAAGACATTAAATATAGATAAAATAGCAATAGCGCATAATGCTAATGATCAGGCTGAAACTATTATAATGAGAGCTATTAGAGGGACTGGTATAGATGGTTTAGTTGGAATTAGGCCAATTAGAGATAATAAATACATAAGACCTATTTTATGCTTAACAAGAGATGAAATAGAGAAATATTGCATAATAAAAGAATTAAATCCTCATATTGATAAGAGTAATTTAGAAGAAATTTATTCAAGAAATAAAATAAGGTTAAAAGCCATACCTTATATAGAGGATAACTTTAATAAGGAGGTTATTTTTGCCTTAAATAGACTAGCTTATAGTTGTAGTAAAGATATAGAGTTAATCAATAGTATAATAAAATCTAAATATAGTGAATATTGTATTATAGAAAAAGCTTATATTATTATTAAAAAGCAGGCTTTTGAAGAAATGGATGCTGTAATTACAAGAATTATTAGAAAAGCTTTAGCTGATATTAGTTTGAGATTCAATAATTTTGAAATGAAGCACATATATGACATAATAAGCCTTCAAAAAGGAACTTCGGGAAAGAAAATAAATATAACTAATAATGTTGTAGCGATTAATGAGTATGGGGATATAAAGTTAAAAGTAAATAATAATACAAAAGAAGAAAATAATCATGTTAGTGTTGAAGAATTAAAAATTTCCAAAAAAGATATAGAAAATAGTGATTTTTGCTATGCAAATGGTGATTTTACTTTTAAAATATATAATAAGAACAATTTTAATGGATTTGTTAATAACAATTTCATAAAAGTATTTGATATTTCTAACATTTCGACTATAACTATAAGAGGTAGAAAAAGTGGAGATAAAATAATTCCATTAGGAATGAAAGGAAATCAAAAAATAAAAAATATATTAATTGATGCTAAAGTTCCTAAAGATTTAAGAGATACCATACCTTTAATATTATTTGATAATGAGGTAGCTTGGATTTTGGGATTAAAAACTAGTGATAAATTTAAAGTCACTAAAAATACTAAAACATTTTTAGAAATAAGATATAATAGGAAAGGACATGATTATGAATAGTATTACAAATGATATTGAAGAAACTCTTTACTCAGAAGAAGAAATATTAAAACGTGTTGAAGAGATTTCAATGCAAATATCAAAAGACTACGAAGGTAAAGATTTATTAATAGTAGGTATTCTAAAGGGTTCTGTAATTTTCACATCAGATCTTGCAAAACATATAAAGATACCTTGTTCTTTAGATTTTATGGCTGTATCTAGTTATGGCAGTTCAACAGAAAGTTCTGGTGTTATAAAAATACTAAAGGATTTAGATGAAGATATTGAAGGAAAACATGTTTTAATAGTAGAAGATATAGTAGATACAGGAATAACTTTAAGTTATCTTTTAGAGTATTTAAATGTTAGAAAGGCTGCTAGTATAGAAATAGTAGCACTATTAAATAAAAAAGCTAGAAGAAAAGCAGATATTAAGGTGAAATATATTGGATTTGATATTCCTGATGAATTCATAGTTGGATATGGCATGGATTATAGTGAAAAATATAGAAATCTGCCATTCATAGGAATATTAAAAAGAGAAATATATGAAAAATAATCATCACTAAATATAAAATTTTATGATATAGAGAGGAGGCAAATGCAATGAGAAAGACATCCAAATTAACTGTGTGGATTGTTGTACTTATAATGATTATAATGGCTGCTGTTACTTTATATAATAGTGGAGATGTTAGTTCAACTATTGGGTACAGTCAATTTGAGCAAAGTTGGAGAGACAATCAAGTTGCTACAGCTAATGTAAATGTAAGTAAAGATTTAATTTCAGGAACTATGAGAAATGGTTCAAAATATAATGTAGTAGTTCCTACTGAAACATTTAATCAATTATTAACACAATATTCAAGTACTAATACTGCTGTAATACAATTTCAACAAACAAATAGTTCATCAGCATGGATATCAGTTGTTCCAACAATACTTATGGTAGTAGTATTTTTAGTATTTTTCTTTATGATAATGAATCAATCTCAAGGTGGTGGAGGAAATAGAGGTGTAATGAACTTTGGTAAGAGTAAGGCTAAAATGGCTCCACCAAATAGCAACAAGGTTACTTTTAAAGATGTAGCTGGTGCAGATGAAGAAAAAGCAGAACTTGAAGAAATAGTAGACTTTTTAAAACAACCTAAAAAATATATAGAAATGGGTGCTAGAATTCCGAAGGGAGTATTATTAGTTGGTCCTCCAGGAACTGGTAAAACATTGTTAGCTAAAGCAATATCTGGCGAAGCTGGTGTACCATTCTTTAGTATATCAGGTTCAGATTTTGTTGAAATGTTTGTTGGTGTTGGTGCGTCAAGAGTTAGAGATATGTTTGATCAAGCTAAGAAAAATGCTCCTTGCATAGTATTTATTGACGAAATAGATGCTGTTGGTAGACAAAGAGGAGCTGGTGTTGGTGGTGGTCATGATGAAAGGGAACAAACTTTAAATCAGCTTTTAGTTGAGATGGATGGATTTGGAGTTAATGAAGGAATAATCATGATTGCGGCAACTAATAGACCAGATATATTAGACCCTGCACTTTTAAGACCAGGTAGATTTGATAGACAAATAGTAGTTGGTGCTCCAGATGTAGCGGGAAGGGAAGCTATACTTAAGGTCCACACTAGAAATAAACATTTAGGTGATGATGTGGAATTAAAAGTATTAGCTAAAAGAACACCTGGATTTACTGGGGCTGATTTGGAAAATCTAACTAATGAAGCAGCACTTTTAGCAGTTAGAAGAAATAAGATGACAATTGATATGGATGATATAGAAGAAGCTATAACAAGAGTAATAGCAGGACCAGAAAAGAAAAGTAGAGTGATGAGTGCTCACGATAAAAAAATTACGGCTTATCATGAAGCGGGTCATGCGGTGGCTATGAGAATGCTTGAACATTCTGATCCAGTTCATGAAATAAGTATAATCCCAAGAGGAATGGCAGCAGGATATACTATGCATCTTCCAGAAAATGATAGAAGTCATATATCTAAATTGAAATTAAAAGATGATATGGTAGGGCTTTTAGGTGGAAGAGTTGCTGAACAAATAATAATTGGAGATATAAGTACTGGTGCTAAAAATGATATAGATAGAACTAGCAGTATTGCAAGAAGTATGGTTATGCAGTATGGTATGAGTAGTAAAATTGGTACTATATCATTTGGAAATGATAATGGCGAGGTATTCTTAGGTAGAGATATGGGAAAAAGCAGCAATATAAGTGAGGAAACAAGTGCTAAAATAGACGAAGAAGTTAAGGCACTTATAGATGAAGCTTATAAAAGAGCTGAAAAAATATTAAATGAAAATGTTAATAAACTTCATGCAGTTGCTCAAGCTTTGCTTGAAAAAGAAAAAATTGATGGAGAAGAATTCGAAAGAATATTCCAAAACTCATAAAATAAAGCAGTTAAGCCTTTGGTTTAACTGCTTTATTGAATTATACAAGTATTAAAATAATTTAAAGTTCGTATATAATAAAACTTTTTTAAAAAAAATATGTATTTTATTCGTATAAAACTTTATTTTTTTAAAAAAAATTAATATAATATAAATATAAAATTTGATAGTTAAATTATAATTTGTAGAAGATATTAAAGAAGTGAGGGCATATTTATGAAAAGTGATATAGAAATAGCTCAAAACGCTAAAATGGAGCCAATAGTAAAGATAGCTGAAAAATTAGGGGTGCTAGAAGATGAAATAGAGCAATACGGAAAATACAAATGTAAAATTTCTTTAGATATTATGAAAAAAAATGAAAATAAAAAGGATGGAAAGCTTATATTAGTAACAGCAATTAATCCTACGCCAGCTGGAGAGGGAAAATCAACAGTTACAGTTGGTTTAGGTGATGCTTTTAATAAAATAGGAAAAAAAGCAGTTATAGCTTTAAGGGAGCCTTCTTTAGGTCCTGTTTTTGGAATGAAAGGAGGGGCGACAGGTGGTGGAAATGCACAAGTAGTTCCGATGGAAGATATAAATCTTCATTTTACTGGGGATATGCATGCAATAACATCTGCAAATAATTTATTAAGCGCAGCTATAGATAACCATATTCATCAAGGCAATCTACTTAGAATAGATTCTAGAAGGGTTCTTTTTAAAAGAGTTATAGATATGAATGATAGGGCATTAAGAAATATAGTTGTGGGATTAGGTGGAAAAATAAATGGTTTTTTAAGAGAAGATGGATTTAATATAACAGTTGCATCAGAAATTATGGCTATTCTTTGCATGGCTAAAGACCTATCTGATTTAAAAGAAAGAATGGGTAATATACTGGTAGCTTATAATTTAGATGGTGAACCTGTATATGCAAAAGATTTACAAGTTCAAGGTGCTATGGCTCTTCTTATGAAAGATGCAATAAAACCTAATTTAGTTCAAACATTAGAAAATACACCTGCAATAATACATGGAGGACCTTTTGCAAATATTGCTCATGGTTGTAATTCAATAGTTGCTACAAAGATGGCTTTGAAATTAGGTGATTTTGCTATAACAGAAGCTGGATTTGGAGCTGATCTTGGAGCAGAAAAATTTTTGAATATAAAGTGTAGGTATGGAGATTTAGCACCAGAGTGTGTTGTATTAGTTGCTACTGTAAGGGCTTTAAAACATCATGGTGGGGTTAAAAAAGATGAGTTAAATATACCAAGTGTTTCAGCTTTAGAAAAAGGTATTAAAAATCTTGAAAAACAAATAGAAAATATAAAAGAATTTAATATTCCGGTAGTTGTGGCTATAAATAAATTTATAACAGATTCAGAAGAAGAAATTAAATTTATTGAAAATTTTTGCTCAAATTTAGGGATAAAGGTTAGCAATACTGAAGTTTGGGAAAAAGGTGGACTAGGTGGAATTGATTTAGCAAATAAAATTTTAGAGACTATTGAGGAAAGTGATTCTAAATTTGTTCCGATATATGATATAAATGATTCTATAAAAGATAAAATATTAAAGATATCTAAAATAATTTATGGAGCCGATAATGTTAATTATGCACCACAAGCCTTAAAGCAAATAAGTGAAATAGAAAAATTTAATATGGATAAATTACCAATATGTATGGCAAAGACACAATATTCATTATCAGATAATCCGATGTTGTTAGGGAGACCTCATGGATTTGATATAAATGTAAAAGAAATAAATGTGTCAAATGGAGCTGGATTTATAGTTGTTCAAACAGGAAATATAATGACTATGCCAGGTCTTCCAAAAGTGCCAGCTGCAAACAAGATGGATATAGATATAAATGGAAAAATAACTGGATTATTTTAAAGTTAAATTAAATAAGCAGTAAAGAAGCTATATTGTTCAAATAAAATATTTGAGCAATATAGCTTTTATTTATCATTGAAAAAAATTGACAATCATCGTTTTGATTGCTTGACAAAAGCTTAGTTGTTGTTAAAATTATATTGTTATATGAAAGGGAGTAGCATGTTTTTCGACAGTTTATATGCTGTCTTTTAATTATATTAAGGTGGTGTAAATATGATTTTACTTGTTGATGTGGGGAACACTAACATAGTATTAGGAATCTACAGTAAAAATAAATATGTAGCTTGCTGGAGAATATCAACGGATTCTAAAAAAACATCAGATGAATATTCTATACAGGTTATGCAACTCTTTAACCAAGCAAATCTAAACACAGAAGACATAGAGGGAATAATTATATCTTCTGTCGTACCAAATGTTATGCATTCTTTAGAAAATATGATTAAGAAATGTTTTAATAAAGAACCAATAATAGTAGGCCCAGGTATAAAAACTGGACTAAATATTAAATATGATAATCCAAAAGAAGCAGGTGCAGACAGGATTGTAAATGCAGTAGCAGCTTATGAAAAATATAAAAAAGAATTAATAATTATAGATTTTGGGACAGCAACAACTTATTGTGCTATAACAAAAAATGGTACTTATTTAGGGGGAAGTATATGTCCTGGAATTATAATATCGTCAGAAGCTTTATTTGAAAGAGCAGCTAAACTTCCAAGAATTGAACTTGAAAAACCTAATAGAATAATATGTAAGAATACCGTAGAAGGTATGCAAGCTGGTATAATATATGGTTATGTAGGTCAAGTTGAATATATTGTAAGAGCAATGAAAAAAGAGATGCAAGATTTAGGACATAGTGAACCATTGGTAATAGCAACAGGTGGTTTAGCTAAACTTATATCAAATTCAACAAATGTAATTGATGTAATTGATTCAAAATTAACCTTAGAAGGATTGCAAATACTTTATGAGAAAAATAAGGAGTCATTAAATGCAAATTTCAAATGTAACTTTAGAGAATAATGTATTTTTAGCTCCCATGGCAGGTGTAACGGATATTGCTTTTAGAAGTCTTTGTAAAGAAATGGGCTGTGGTCTTGTGTATACGGAGATGGTTAGTGCTAAGGCGTTATATTATGAAAGTGAAAATACAAAAATATTAATGAGGATTGCGGAAGAAGAAAAGCCAGTTGCATGTCAAATGTTTGGTAGCGATTCTAAAATAATGTCATATGTAACAGAAAAATATTTTAATACTAATGATGATATATGTATTATAGATATAAATATGGGATGCCCAGCACCTAAAATAGTGAAAAATGGTGATGGATCAGCTCTTATGAAAAATCCAAAGTTAGCTTATGAAATAGTTAATGAGGTAAAAAAAGTTTCACTAAAACCAGTAACTGTTAAGTTTAGAATGGGATATGATGAAAATAGTATAAATGCAGTAGAATTTGCTAAAATTATTGAAAGTGCAGGAGCAGATGCAGTAGCTATTCACGGCAGAACAAGAGCTCAAATGTATACAGGAAAGGCAAATTGGGATATTATAAGACAAGTAAAAGAAGCTGTAAGGATTCCTGTTATAGGGAATGGAGATGTTTTTTGTGCTGAAGATGCCTTAAATTTAATAAAAACAAGTAATTGTGATGGAATAATGATAGGTCGAGGTTGTACTGGTAACCCATGGATATTTAAACAGATTGTTGATAAATTTAATAATAACGAAGTTAAAATGCCTAACTCTTGGGAAAAGGTAGATATGTGTATAAGACATTATAATCTGGCTTTGAAATACAATGGGGAGTATAAGGCTGTAAGAGAAATGAGGAAGCATTCAGCTTGGTATATAAGGGGTTTACCTAAATGTACAGAGATAAAAAATAAGATAAATTTAGAGAATGATTCTCTTAAGGTTTTAAAAATATTGAGCGAATATAAAAGTATATTAAAAGAAAATTATAAATAAGACCTATAATTAACTTAAAATATTGATAATTTAATATTATATAACATAAAATACAATAAAAGTATTCAGATAAGTTGACATAATCATAGTAAAGATTTATAATATTTTAAATACTTGAGAATAAACTGTTCTCAAGTTTTTTAAGGAGTTTTAATAATTTTTACATTAAATAATATTAAGTTAAAATTTAGTCCAATATTATATAATATAGATAAATTTGTGATAATTTTTTATGAAGGGAAGAAAATATTATGAGCGAAAAAAAGCATCTAATGACCTATGAAGGTATAAAAAAGTTAGAAGATGAATTAGAATATCTTAAAACCGTAAAGAGAAAAGAAATAACAGAGAAAATTAAGGTTGCTTTGGGATATGGAGATTTAAGTGAAAACTCTGAATATGATGAAGCTAAAAATGAACAAGCTTTTACAGAGGGAAGAATACTTCAATTAGAAAACATGCTTAAAAATGCAGTTGTTGTTGATGAATCAGAAATATCAACAGATGCTGTAACAGTAGGTTCTATAGTAAAGGTTAAAGACTATGAATTTGATGAAGAGGTTGAATATACAATAGTAGGTTCAGCTGAAGCTGATCCAATGAGCTTTAAAATTTCTAATGAGTCACCAGTTGGAGAAGGTCTTATAGGTAAGAAAGTTGGAGACATAGTGGAAGTAAATGTTCCAGGTGGAATAGCTAAATTTGAAGTATTAGGAATCAGAAGATAATTTTAAAATAATTTAATAAACATAATCATGGAGGTATGGAAAATGTCAAATGAAGATATAAATATTCACCAAGAAGATAAACTTAGTGAACAAGAAATATTAAGAAGACAAAAACTTAAGGATTTACAAGATGCGGGAAAGGATCCTTTTGACGTGTATAAGGTTGAAAGGACTCATTCTTCAGCACAAATAGTAAAAGGATTTGAAGAATTAGAAGGTAAAGAAGTTAAAGTAGCCGGAAGATTAATGTCTAAGAGAGGGCAAGGAAAAGTATTGTTTTCTGACATTCATGATAGGGATGGAAAACTTCAATTATTTGTAAAAATAGATGCTGTTGGTGAAGAAGCTTTAAAAGAATTTAAAAGCTTAGATCTTGGAGATTGGATTGCAGCAACAGGAACAGTTTTTAAAACAAAAACAGGAGAAGTATCTGTTAAGGTTACTTCATTCCAATTAATCTGTAAATCATTAAAGCCATTACCAGAAAAATTCCATGGATTAAAAGACCCAGATTTAAGATATAGACAAAGAGAAGTTGATATAATAACTAATCCAGAAGTAAAAACAACTTTCTTAAAGAGGGCTCAAATAATAAAAGGGATTAGAAATTTCTTAGACAACAAAGGATATATAGAAGTTGATACTCCAATTTTAGGATCTATTGCAGGAGGAGCAGCAGCGAGACCGTTTATAACTCATCATAATACGTTAGATATAGATATGTATTTAAGAATAGCAACAGAATTACATTTAAAGAGATGTATAGTTGCTGGTTTTGAAAAAGTTTATGAAATGGGAAGAATATTTAGAAATGAAGGAATGTCAGTTAGACATAATCCAGAGTTTACATCTATAGAATTATATGAAGCTTATGCAGATTATAATGACATGATGGAACTTACTGAAAACATGGTGGCAGAAGTTTGTACATTGGTTAACGGAACAACTAAGGTTACATATGAAGGAACAGAAATAGACTTTAAACCACCTTGGAGAAGATTAACAATGGTTGATGCTGTTAAAGAATTTGCAGGGGTTGATTTTAATTCAATATCATCAGATGAAGAAGCTCAAGAAATAGCTAAAAAGCATAATTTGGAATTCCCTAAAGAATTACAATATGTAAGTAAAGGTGAAGTTTTAAATGCTTTATTCGAAGAGTTTGGAGAATCAAAATTAATTCAACCTACATTTATAATAGATTATCCATCAGAAAATTCACCTCTTACTAAAAAGAAAAGAGGAAATGCAGATTTCACTGAAAGATTTGAAGGTTTTGTTTACGGTAGAGAATTGTGTAATGCATATTCAGAACTTAACGATCCTATAGTTCAAAGAGAAAGATTTGAACAACAAGCAAAACAAAGAGATTTAGGCGATGATGAGGCGTATGTTATAGATGAAGAGTTTATGAGTGCGTTAGAAACTGGTATGCCTCCAACAGGTGGTTTAGGAATAGGTATAGATAGATTAATTATGTTCTTAACAGATTCATCATCAATTAAAGATGTTATATTATTTCCAACAATGAAACCTCAAGAAAATAATTAATATTTTAAGGACACTTAAACATTAAAGTTTGTGTGTCCTTTTTTATTTTATTTAAATAATAAATCATTAAAACGAAGTATATATATTGACATATTAGATGTTTTTGATAAAATAAAGACTATAAGTTAATATACACAATGAGAGAGAAGAGTAATCTTAAAAATTTTTAAGAGAGATGATGGTAGGTGTAAATCATTAAAGATTTAAGATGAATGGAACTTTTGAGTGTCTTTTAGAAAGTTGAGCTTAGCTAAGAAGGGTGGAACCGCGGAATAAATTTTTCGTCCCTTTAATTTTAGTTAGGTTTTTTTGTTTTTAAAGTTAATAATTCATATAATAAATTTAAAATTATTGGAGGTATAGAAAATGTCAGTAGAAAAGACTATGGATAAGATAGTTGCATTATGTAAAAACAGAGGATTTATATTCCCAGGTTCAGATATCTATGGTGGACTTGCGAATTCATGGGATTATGGTCCTTTAGGAGTTGAATTTAAAAATAATGTAAAAAAAGCTTGGTGGAGAAAATTTGTTCAAGAAAGTAAATATAATGTTGGATTAGATAGTGCTATTCTTATGAATAAAGAAGTTTGGGTTGCATCAGGTCACATTGGGGGATTCTCAGACCCACTTATGGATTGTAAAGAATGTAAAGCTAGATTTAGAGCAGATAAACTAGTTGAAGATCATATGACTGCAAATGGAGCAGAAGTAGCATCAGCTGATGGTTGGTCTAATGAACAATTAAAAAATTATATAGAAAGCAATAACATAGTATGTCCTAAATGTGGAAAGTTAAATTATACAGATATAAGAAAATTTAATTTAATGTTTAAAACATTCCAAGGAGTTACTGAAGATGCTAAAAATGAAATATATTTAAGACCAGAAACAGCTCAAGGTATATTTGTAAATTTCAAAGCAACTCAAAGAACAACTAGAAAGAAAGTTCCTTTTGGTATAGCTCAAATAGGTAAATCTTTTAGAAATGAGATAACTCCAGGAAACTTTACATTTAGAACTAGAGAGTTTGAACAAATGGAATTAGAATTTTTCTGCAAACCAGGAACAGATATGGAATGGTTTGAATATTGGAGAAGCTATTGTTGGAATTTCTTATTAAATTTAGGAATGAATAAAGAAAACATAAGATTAAGAGATCATGCAAAAGAAGAGTTAAGTTTCTATTCAAATGCTACATCAGACATAGAATACTTATTCCCATTTGGATGGGGTGAACTTTGGGGAATAGCAGATAGAACTGATTATGATTTAACTAAACATCAAGAACATTCAGGTCAAGATATGGCATATTTAGATCCAACAACTAATGAGAAATATATTCCATATGTTATAGAACCATCATTAGGAGCTGATAGAGTTGCATTAGCATTCTTAGTTGAGGCTTATGATGAGGAAGAATTAGAAGGTGGAGATGTAAGAACAGTTATGCATTTACATCCAGCTTTAGCTCCATATAAGGCTGCTGTATTACCTCTTTCAAAGAAACTTTCAGAAAAAGCAGACGAAGTTTATGGTGCATTAAGCAAATATTTTAACATTGAATATGATGAAGCAGGAAGTATAGGAAAAAGATATAGAAGACAAGATGAAATTGGAACTCCATATTGTATAACAGTAGATTTTGATACGTTAGAGGATAACTGCGTAACAATAAGAGACAGAGATACAATGCAACAAGAAAGAATTAAAATATCTGATTTAAAATCTTATATAGAAAAAAGCTTAGAATTTTAGTTGATAAGTATGTAGAAAGCATAGTAAGAAGGTTCTTACTATGCTTTTGCTTTATATTTTAACAACAAGCTATAAAGTAGCATATGTTTATTATGGGTGATATAATGAAGAAAAATGGATAGAATTATCTGTATAATGAGAGTGCATTAAAATTAAAATAATTGTTGGAGGATTAAAGGTGAAAAAAGATTTTACTGAGTTTAAAAATTTTATTAAAGGAAAAAAAGTTGCAGTAGTAGGAATAGGGGTTAGTAATATTCCTCTTATGAATTTTTTAGACAAGCTAGGAGCTAAAATAACAGGTTTTGATATGAAAACTGAGGCCGAATTAGGTAAAGTTGCTATTGACTTCAAAGGTAAAGGAATAAGCTTAGAGCTTGGAGAAAAATATTTGGATAGATTAACAGGATATGATGTGATTTTTAAAACACCATCCATGAGAATTGATAGTGAGGCATTAGTTAGATGTAAAAAAGAGGGTGCATACATAACTTCTGAAATGGAGGAATTCACAAAATATTGTAAGGGAAAAATATATGGAATCACAGGTAGTGATGGTAAAACAACAACAACTACAATAATTTCAAAATTATTAGAAAAACAAGGATATACTACTTGGGTAGGAGGAAATATAGGAACTCCATTATTTGCTGAAATAGAAAAAATAAAAGAAGAAGATAAAGTTGTTTTAGAGTTATCTAGTTTTCAATTAATGACAATGGATAGTTTGATAGATGTTGCAGTAGTGACTAATATTACACCGAATCATTTAGATATGCATCATGGTATGGAAGAATATATAGAGGCTAAGAAGAACGTATTTAGATATCAAGATAAAAATTGTCTATTAATTATAAATGATGAAAATAATATTACGAAAGAGTTTTATAAAGAAGCAAAAGGAAAAGTTGAAAAATTTAGTTCTAAAAAAATTAAAAACGAAGATGGATATTACGAAAATGGAGTACTTTATATTCATGGACAAGAAGTATGTAAAAAAAATGATATAGTTATAAAAGGAATGCATAACGTAGAAAACTATTTAGCAGCGTTTTTAGCAGTAAGGAATGAAGTTTCCATCGAAAATATGAAATTTGTTGCCCAAACATTTGGTGGTGTGGAGCATAGATGTGAATTTATAAGGGAAATTAATGGTGTAAGATATTATAATGATTCTATTGCATCTAGTCCAACAAGAACTTTAGCAGGATTAAAAGCTTTTGAAAAACCGGTGATATTAATAGCTGGAGGATATGATAAACATATACCGTTTGAGCCATTGGCATTTGAAGGATATGAAAAAATAAAGAGTATAGTTATAATGGGGGCTACAAAATATAAAATAGCTAAATGTTTTCAGGATTTAAGAGAAAGAAAAGGGATTAACATTCCAGTATATATTGTAAATAATATGGAAGAAGCAGTTAATAAATGTAGAGAGATAGCTAAAGAAGGAGATATAGTTACGTTATCTCCAGCATGTGCTAGTTTTGATATGTTTAAAAATTTTGAGATAAGAGGAAATATATTTAAAGATATAATAAATAACTTATAGTTTAATCTAAAAAAAGCAACTAAATCTATAATAAGGTTTAGTTGCTTTTTATGTTTTAATTAAGAAATATCTTATAGTAAAGCAATTTAATATTAAAGATGTCCAAGTATTTTATCTATTTGAAAAAGAAAACTCTCCCTGGAGTATCTATAATAGAAAAAATAAAAAAAAAGAAGAATAAAAGAGAAAATACAAAATAATTTTTTAATATTATAGAATATAATATGAAATTAAATGTCTTAATATGATATTATAAATTTCGTCGTCACGAGCTAACAAATTAAACAAGTGAAAAACAAAAAAAGATGTTGACAAATGAAAGTGATGATGTTAATATATAAAAGTCGCTTGAGTAAATAGCGAATGGATCTTTGAAAATTAAACAGATAATTTAAGTAAACCAGCAATTCTTTTATAAGTAATATGAGTAGATTAAACTCAAATAAAAACTAAGAAATTAGTATATTTTAATTTGAGAGTTTGATCCTGGCTCAGGATGAACGCTGGCGGCGTGCTTAACACATGCAAGTCGAGCGAGAAAAGTTCTTCGGAGCTTTTCTAGCGGCGGACGGGTGAGTAACACGTGGGCAACCTGCCTCATAGAGGGGAATAGCCTTCCGAAAGGAAGATTAATACCGCATGACATTGTTGAAAGGCATCTTTTAACAATCAAAGGAGCAATCCGCTATGAGATGGGCCCGCGGCGCATTAGCTAGTTGGTGAGGTAACGGCTCACCAAGGCGACGATGCGTAGCCGACCTGAGAGGGTGATCGGCCACATTGGAACTGAGACACGGTCCAGACTCCTACGGGAGGCAGCAGTGGGGAATATTGCACAATGGGGGAAACCCTGATGCAGCAACGCCGCGTGAGTGATGAAGGTCTTCGGATTGTAAAGCTCTGTCTTTAGGGACGATAATGACGGTACCTAAGGAGGAAGCCACGGCTAACTACGTGCCAGCAGCCGCGGTAATACGTAGGTGGCAAGCGTTATCCGGATTTACTGGGCGTAAAGGGAGCGTAGGCGGATATTTAAGTGGGATGTGAAATACCCGAGCTTAACTTGGGAGCTGCATTCCAAACTGGATATCTAGAGTGCAGGAGAGGAGAATGGAATTTCTAGTGTAGCGGTGAAATGCGTAGAGATTAGGAAGAACACCAGTGGCGAAGGCGATTCTCTGGACTGTAACTGACGCTGAGGCTCGAAAGCGTGGGGAGCAAACAGGATTAGATACCCTGGTAGTCCACGCCGTAAACGATGAATACTAGGTGTAGGGGCCCCAAGCCTCTGTGCCGCCGCTAACGCATTAAGTATTCCGCCTGGGGAGTACGGTCGCAAGATTAAAACTCAAAGGAATTGACGGGGACCCGCACAAGCAGCGGAGCATGTGGTTTAATTCGAAGCAACGCGAAGAACCTTACCTAGACTTGACATGTCCTGAATTACCAGTAATGTGGGAAGTTCCTTCGGGAACAGGAACACAGGTGGTGCATGGTTGTCGTCAGCTCGTGTCGTGAGATGTTGGGTTAAGTCCCGCAACGAGCGCAACCCTTATTGTTAGTTGGTACCATTAAGTTGACCACTCTAGCGAGACTGCCCGGGTTAACCGGGAGGAAGGTGGGGATGACGTCAAATCATCATGCCCCTTATGTCTAGGGCTACACACGTGCTACAATGGCAAGTACAAAGAGAAGCAATACTGTGAAGTGGAGCAAAACTCAAAAACTTGTCTCAGTTCGGATTGTAGGCTGAAACTCGCCTACATGAAGCTGGAGTTGCTAGTAATCGCGAATCAGAATGTCGCGGTGAATACGTTCCCGGGTCTTGTACACACCGCCCGTCACACCATGAGAGTTGGCAATACCCGAAGTCCGTAAGCTAACCGTAAGGAGGCAGCGGCCGAAGGTAGGGTCAGCGATTGGGGTGAAGTCGTAACAAGGTAGCCGTAGGAGAACCTGCGGCTGGATCACCTCCTTTCTAAGGAAGAACATCTTAGGAAAACTAAGATGATAATAAAGAATGCTTCTTAAATATCTGTTTAATTTTGAGAGATTAACTCTTAAAACATATGGGGGTATAGCTCAGTTGGGAGAGCACCTGCCTTGCACGCAGGGGGTCAAGGGTTCGAATCCCTTTACCTCCACCATATGGGTCTATAGCTCAGCTGGTTAGAGCGCACGCCTGATAAGCGTGAGGTCGATGGTTCGAGTCCATTTAGACCCACCATGTTCTTTGAAAATTACACATAAGTATTAATAAATAGAGTAAAGCCAATTAAATTTACTATTCTTTGTAAAATTGATTGCAACTATCTAAAAGATAGAAACAAAGGTCAAGCTACAAAGGGCGTATGGTGAATGCCTTGGCATCAGGAGCCGATGAAGGACGTGATAAGCTACGATAAGCTTTGGGTAGACGCACATAGTCTGAGATCCAAAGATTTCCGAATGAGGAAACTCACATGGGAAACCCCATGTATCGTTAACTGAATAAATAGGTTAACGAGGGTAAACCTAGGGAACTGAAACATCTAAGTACCTAGAGGAAGAGAAAGAAAAATCGATTTTCTAAGTAGCGGCGAGCGAAAGGGAAAGAGCCCAAACCGGAAACTTGTTTCCGGGGTTGTGGATAGAGCATAACGAGAAACTATAACTAATTGAAGAGAGTTGGAAAGCTCTACCGTAGAAGGTAATAGTCCTGTAAATGAAAGTTAGAGTAATCAAGTTCTAATCCAGAGTACCACGAGACACGTGAAACCTTGTGGGAAGCAGGGAGGACCACCTCCCAAGGCTAAATACTACCTGATGACCGATAGTGAAGCAGTACCGTGAGGGAAAGGTGAAAAGAACCCCGGGAGGGGAGTGAAATAGAACCTGAAACCATATGTCTACAACCGATCAAAGCACCTTATGTGTGCGATGATGTGCTTTTTGTAGAACGAGCCAACGAGTTACGATATGTAGCAAGGTTAAGTACTTAAGGTACGGAGCCGAAGGGAAACCAAGTCTTAATAGGGCAACTAGTTGCATGTCGTAGACCCGAAACCGGGTGACCTATCCATGGCCAGGTTGAAGCGAGGGTAAAACCTCGTGGAGGACCGAACCACGTTGCTGTTGAAAAAGCATGGGATGAGCTGTGGATAGCGGAGAAATTCCAATCGAACTCGGAGATAGCTGGTTCTCCTCGAAATAGCTTTAGGGCTAGCGTCGAATATGAGTAATGGAGGTAGAGCACTGAATGGGCTAGGGGGCATAGCGCTTACCGAACCTTATCAAACTCCGAATGCCATATACTATAAGTTCGGCAGTCAGACTACGAATGATAAGATCCGTGGTCAAAAGGGAAACAGCCCAGATCGTCAGCTAAGGTCCCAAAGTGTAAGTTAAGTGGAAAAGGATGTGGGATTTCTAAGACAACTAGGATGTTGGCTTAGAAGCAGCCACTCATTAAAAGAGTGCGTAATAGCTCACTAGTCGAGAGATCCTGCGCCGAAGATGTTCGGGGCTAAAACTTACCACCGAAGCTACGGGCTTGAATTTATTCAAGCGGTAGAGGAGCGTCGTAATCGGGCTGAAGTCATACCGTAAGGAGTGGTGGACTGATTACGAGTGAGAATGTTGGCATTAGTAGCGAGATGTAGGTGAGAATCCTACAGGCCGAATACCTAAGGTTTCCTCAGGAAGGCTCGTCCGCTGAGGGTTAGTCGGGACCTAAGCCGAGGCCGAAAGGCGTAGGTGATGGACAACTGGTTGATATTCCAGTACCACTACCATCGTTATTATCGATGGCGTGACGTAGGAGGATAGTGTGTGCTAGCTATTGGATGCTAGTCTAAGCATTTAGTCAGTTACAATAGGCAAATCCGTTGTAATAATGATGAGATGTTATGGGGAAGGTTCTACGGAACCGAAGTACATGATTCCACGCTGCCAAGAAAAGCGTCTAGAGAGAGAAGTAGTGCCCGTACCGCAAACCGACACAGGTAGGTGAGGAGAGAATCCTAAGGCCGGCGGAAGAATTGCAGTTAAGGAACTCGGCAAATTGATCCCGTAAGTTAGCAATAAGGGATGCCTATGAGAGTAGGCCGCAGAGAATAGGCTCAAGCAACTGTTTAGCAAAAACACAGGTCTCTGCTAAAGCGTAAGCTGATGTATAGGGGCTGACGCCTGCCCGGTGCTGGAAGGTTAAGGGGAACACTTAGCGTAAGCGAAGGTGTGAACTTAAGCCCCAGTAAACGGCGGCCGTAACTATAACGGTCCTAAGGTAGCGAAATTCCTTGTCAGGTAAGTTCTGACCCGCACGAATGGCGTAATGACTTGAGCACTGTCTCAACTGCAAATCCGGCGAAGTTGTAGTACCAGTGAAGATGCTGGTTACCCGCGATTGGACGGAAAGACCCCGTAGAGCTTTACTGTAGCTTAGCATTGAATTTCGGTATTGTCTGTACAGGATAGGTGGGAGACTGAGAGACTAGGGCGTCAGCCTTAGTGGAGTCGACGTTGGGATACCACCCTGATAGTATTGAAGTTCTAACTGGCGGCCATGAATCTGGTCACAGGACATTGTTAGGTGGGCAGTTTGACTGGGGCGGTCGCCTCCTAAAAAGTAACGGAGGCGCCCAAAGGTTCCCTCAGAACGGTCGGAAATCGTTCGAAGAGTGCAAAGGCAGAAGGGAGCCTGACTGCGACACCCACAAGTGGAGCAGGGACGAAAGTCGGGCTTAGTGATCCGGTGGTACCTCGTGGGAGGGCCATCGCTCAACGGATAAAAGCTACCTCGGGGATAACAGGCTGATCTCCCCCAAGAGTCCACATCGACGGGGAGGTTTGGCACCTCGATGTCGGCTCGTCGCATCCTGGGGCTGAAGTAGGTCCCAAGGGTTGGGCTGTTCGCCCATTAAAGCGGCACGCGAGCTGGGTTCAGAACGTCGTGAGACAGTTCGGTCCCTATCCGTCGCGGGCGTAGGAAATTTGAGAGGAGCTGTCCTTAGTACGAGAGGACCGGGATGGACTGACCTCTGGTGTACCAGTTGTTCCGCCAGGAGCACAGCTGGGTAGCTAAGTCGGGAAGGGATAAACGCTGAAAGCATCTAAGCGTGAAGCCCACCTCAAGATGAGATTTCCCATAGCATAAGCTAGTAAGACCCCTTGAAGAACACAAGGTTGATAGGTCAGAGGTGTAAGTATGGTAACATATTTAGCTGACTGATACTAATAGGTCGAGGGCTTGACCTAATTAACTTTATCTTAATGCTTAGTGTAGTTTAAAAAGAATATTTTTTAAATGAATATCTAGTGATTATGCTCTTTAAGGTAACACCCGTTTCCATTCCGAACACGAAGGTTAAGCTTTTAGAGGCCGATAGTACTGCATAGGGAACTGTGTGGGAGGGTAGGTGATTGCTAGGTTTATGTTCCTCTGTAGCTCAATGGTGGAGCACTCGGCTGTTAACCGATAGGTTGGAGGTTCGAGCCCTCTCGGAGGAGCCATATCTGGTGATAATGCGTTTTAAGGTAACACCCGTTTCCATTCCGAACACGAAGGTTAAGCTTTTTACGGTTGATGGTACTGCATGGGAGACTGTGTGGGAGAGTAAATGGTTGCCAGGTTTTAAAATTTATTTATATTAAAAATGTCTTGACAAAAATCATATTAATTAATATAATTTATAATGTGGTTTGTAAGGCTCGATAGCTCAGTCGGTAGAGCAGAGGACTGAAAATCCTCGTGTCACTGGTTCGATTCCAGTTCGAGCCACCATGGCGCTATAGCCAAGTGGTAAGGCAGAGGTCTGCAAAACCTTTATTCCCCAGTTCAAATCTGGGTGGCGCCTCCAAAAATCTCAGCTTAAGCTGAGATTTTTTGTTTTATAATAAATTATTATTTTTAACTTATTTAAATTTTTTATTTTAAGAGTTAGGATGCTTTCTATTTAAATATGGGCTCAATTGATATGATATTTTGCGAAAAATCTATTAAAATATTGCTTCCAAGTGGTAATGACACATTAGGATATGTATGACCGCTTGGAAAACCTAGTATAATAGGTTTATTTAAAGGTAAAAGTATGTTTTTTATTAAATTTAATGTATTGATATCATATGGGGTGAAATGTCCCAAAATAAAACCACAACATTTATCTAGCTTTTTAGACATAAGAAGTTGAGTTAGCATTCTATCTATTTTATATGCAGGTTCATTTATGTCTTCTAGCAAAAGAATTTTATTGTTCGTATCTATATCGTAAGGTGTTCCTAAAGCGCTACAAATCATAGAGAGATTTCCACCACATATTTTTCCGGTAATATTTCTACTGTTAAAAGTTTTTATGTTTTTAAAGTTTTTTAAGTTTATAGAAGTATATTTTTTAGTTAAAAGATTTAAAAAAAATGTTTGCGTTACAAAATCTTGAAGATTGGAATTTACCATAGGCGTGTGAAATGTAGGAATGTTTGATACCTTATTTATATAATTTAAGAGTAAGGTTATATCACTAAATCCACAAAATATTTTAGGATTGTTTTTTATTACATCCCAATTAACATAAGGCATCATTCGTATAGAGCCATAACCGCCTCTATAACACATGATAGCAGCTACTTCTGGGTCTTTAAACATATTCATAAAGTCAGATGCACGTTCTTTATCGGTGCCTGCAAAATAATTATTTATTTTTCTTAAATGTTTACCTTCTTTAATTTTAAAACCTAATTTTTTTAATTGATTTAAATTATAGTCTATTGAATTATTTTTTTCATAACCAGCTGGACTAATAACACCTATAGTATCATTAAATTTTAATTTATTTAATATATTAAAAACCTCCTTTTTATAGTTACTTGCATAAGATAAGATTATTTTAATTTTAGTAGTATTATATTATTTAATACTATATAAATAACACTTTATATTAAAATAAAAACTTATATTAAAAACTTATATAATAACAAGAAGTATAAATAAAATCTATAAATTCTATAACATGTCTTTTTTATAAAGTAGTAAGGCTACTAAAAAACATAATGCAAAAGATATACCCATAACTATAATAAAGGCATTAGGACTATCAGCAAAAGGAAGTTTAGATATGTTCATTCCATATATTCCAGAAACAACTGTAAAGATTGACATTAAAATAGTTACAGAAGCCATTACTTTCATAACAATATTTAAATTATTAGATATTACAGAAGCAAAAAAATCCATGGTACTTGAAAGAATGTTACCATAGATTTCAGTCATTTCTATAGCTTGTTTATTCTCTATTATTACGTCTTCTAGTATGTCTTTATCTTCTTCATATTTTTGAATTAGTTCTAATTTCAGCATTTTTTCTAACGTTATTTCATTAGATTTTAAAGATGTAGAAAAATATACCAAAGATTTTTCAAGCGAGTGTAATTGAATAAGTTCTCTATTTTTCATGGATTTATGGAGTCTTTTTTCTATCATTAAACTTTTTTTATCTATTTGTCTTAAATAAAGAAGATAATAGGTTGAAATTCTATTTAATATTTGTAAAGTAAATCGAGATTTTTTAAAAGTATAAAATGATTTTATTTTATTTCTAGTGAAATCTGTTAATATCTTACTATTTTTTAAACAGACGGTGATTAATACATTGCTAGTGTGAATTATAGATAATGGATAAGTATCATACGTTAATGAATTATCTTCCATCTCTGTAAAAGGAATATCAACAATGATTAAAAGATTTTCTCCTTCTATATCTATACGAGAAGTTTCTTCATCATCTAAAGAAGCTCTTAGAAACTGTAGTGGTATAGATGTTTTTTTAGAAATTAAAATTAATTCTTCTTGAGAAGGTGCAACTATATTAATCCAGCAACCATTCTCTATTGTGTCAATATTTTTTAATTCTCCAGTATTATTATAAGATTTATATATCTGAATCAAAATTTCACCTCCAACGTAATTATTATACTATTTAAATATTTATAGGTAAACATACTATCTAGAGTAAGTAGTATAATTAATTAAGTAATTTATCAGAAACATTTAATAAAAAAATAAAGGCAATATTAAATAAGTTTATTAATTAACATCGCTTTTATCTAGTATCACTTTATATAAAATTGATCTAAGTGTAATAAAAAAATAAGGATTTAGGTTATTAGTAAAGTGATGATTTCGCTTCATTTAACAGAGAATCATTTTCTATTAAATCTAAAGCAGTTTGAGCTAAGGCATAGGAAGCTTTTAATCCTTGTTCAAATCCAAAAGAAGATATTGTTTGTTCAGCGAATTCTTTGGTTCCGAAATAAATTACACCTTTTTCTATTATATTAATATAAGGATGAATACAGGGAACTATAGTACTTATGTTTCCAATACTTAATCTAGATTCTATATGTAAAGGAGGACATATTTCAATTACACCATTTTCTTTTAAATTATTTATAAAAAGCCTATTTAATGTTTTATTTGATAATAATTCTTCACTTGGGGGTTCATAAAGAGAATAGGAGCATTGAAGACCCATAAGTTTACTTACATACAGTGTTAGTTCTCTAATTCTTTCTTCAGCAAATTTGGCCATATCCATATTTTTAGCCTGTATATAAAATTTAGCTTCTGCCTCTTCAGGAACTAGCAAAGGTGTATTACATCCCCTAGATAGAATAAAATTTATAGATATATCTGGTGTTAAAGCTTTTAAAAGTGAATTTAATATATTAAATGATAATAGTATTCCATCTAAAGATGTATATGTTTTTGAATTTAGGAAGCTAAGTCCATTTCCACCTATAAATTTAACTTCTAAAGGAATAGTTGCTTTAGATAAGCCACTTTCTGCTGTGACTAATTCTGGTTGAACCATTAAAACTGCATCTATATTATCAAAAACTCCGAGTTTAGCAAAAATAGATTTAGAACCACCTAAGAATTCACCAGGAGAACCAATTACAGTTATGGTTCCAGTGAATTTATCTGTAAACTTACCAAGACCTATGGCTGATGAAATACTTATAGTGGTTAAAAGGTTATTGCCTGTAATATGACCTTGATCTTTTGTTGCATCATAATCACATAAAAAACAAATGTTAGGGTAACCTGAACCTTTAGTTGCTATGAAAGCAGTTTCAATATCGCAAAAATTTTTAGTAATATTGAATCCTCTTGTATTTAAAAAATCACAAATATATTTGCAAGATTCATATTCTTTATAACTTTCTTCAGGGTTATCATATAAGAATTTACATAATTTAAATAAGCTTTCTTTTTCAGTAGATAGATATGATAAGATTTCCTGTTTCATAAAAATTCCTCCTAAATTTTTTTATATTTAATAGTTTTATCAATAATAAAAAAAATATTTATTTTTATGAATAAAATCAAAAGTAAAGGAAAAAATTTTATATAAAAAGTATTTATTGTAAGGGTACAAACTATAAATTTAGGAGTGATTAAATGAGTAATAAAATATGTATTATATGCAAAAAACACGGATATGGTATAATTATAAAAGGTAAGCTTATTTGCAAAAGTTGTGAAACTAAAGTAATAGAATGTGATTTAGATAGTGAGTTTTATAAATTTTATAAAAACAGATTAAAAGAAGAAATTTACACTAGAAAATCTGTTTAATATACTAAAGAGGGGGATTTTATTTGAATAATGTTCCGATAATAAATAAAATCAGTGATTATCTAAAAGAAGATGTTGTCCCATTTTCTATGCCTGGTCATAAGATGGGAAGAGCGTTTAATGATGAATTAAAAAGCATTTTATTAGAAGGTGATTTAACTGAGGTTGAGGGATTAGATAATTTACATAACCCAGAGGGAATAATAAAAGATGCTCAGGATAAATTGACTCGATTATATAAAAGTAAACAAAGTTATTTTTTAATTAATGGAAGTACTTGTGGGAATTTAATAATGGTATTTTCAGCTTTTAATGAAGGAGATAAGGTTTTAGTCGAACGAAATTGCCACAGAAGCATAATGAACGGTGTAATACTTAGAAAATTAGAACCGATATTTATAAAGAATAAATATGATAAAAAATTAAAAGCACCTATAGGTATTGATTTGGATAGTTTAGATGAACTATTAAAGGTAGAAAATAATATTAAAGGAATAATACTAACGTATCCTAATTATTATGGTATAGGTCTTGGTATTGAAAATATAATAAAGTTGTGTAAGGAAAGAAACATAAAAGTTTTAATAGATTCGGCACATGGAGCTCATTATGGCTTTAATAAAAAATTACCTAAAAGTCCACAAGAATTAGGGGCGGATATGGTTATTATGAGTGCACATAAAACATTGCCAAGCTTAACTCAAACATCTTATCTTCATGTTAATAATTTAAAATATATAGGGAATGTAGAATTTTACAAGGGTATATTTATGAGCACTAGTCCATCATATATGCTTATGATGAGTTTAGATTATGCTAGAAATTATTTAGAAAATCATGGAGAGAATGATTATAATAAGTTAATAAAAATTATTAAAGAATTTAGGGAGAAAATTAAAGACATAAGTTATTTAAATATTGTAGATAAAGAATTTATATGTGAAAATTGCGAGGATGACAAGAATAAAGCATGTAGTCGATGCAATCTTCAGCATGACTTTAGTAGGATAGTTATAAATTTAAAATATGGTTATAATGGAAACAAGCTTTTAAAATATTTAAGGGAAAATCGTATCCAATGCGAAATGAGTGATAATAAAAATATAGTTTTAATACCAACACCTTTTAATAAGAAAGAAGATTTTGATATTTTATACAAGGTTCTTTTAAATTGTGATGTTGAAATGATAAAGTCAAAGGAACAAAATTTTTATAATATTGATATTCCCAAAAGAAAATTTATCCCTTATGAGATAATTGGAAAAGAAAGTGAAGAAGTGTGTTTAAGTGATTCTTTGGGAAGAGTTGTATTTGAAAATATAATACCTTATCCACCTGGAGTACCTATATTGCTTTCAGGAGAAATAATAGAGCAAGAACATATAAAATATATAGAAAATTATATAAATGAAGGTACAAATATCATAGGGGTTAACAACCATTATATAAAAGTGATAAAATCAGATGATAAAGTTTAGATATTGTGGGGGAAATGTAATGGGAAAAGTTTTTTGTATAATGGGTAAAAGTGGCTCAGGAAAAGATACTATTTTTAAAGAAATTATTAAAGATAATTCTTTAAATTTAAAAAAAATAGTTGGATACACTACTAGACCTAAGAGAGTGGAAGAGAACGATGGTGTAGAATATAATTTTATAGATGATAATATGATAAATAAATTTATACAAAAAAATAAAGTTATTGAACTTAGAAAATATGATACTGTAAATGGAATTTGGTATTATGGAACAATGGATGATGGGCAAATAAATTTACAGACTAATAGCTATATAGTTATATCAACTTTAGAATCTTATAGTAGTTTTAAAAAATATTTTGGATCTAATAATGTTATTCCTCTATATATAGATGTTGATGATGGAATAAGACTTCAAAGAATTTTAAATCGTGAGATGAGTGAGGATAGTCCAAACTATAAAGAGATTTGTAGAAGATTTATAGCAGATTCAGAGGATTTTAGCAATAAAAATTTAAAATTAAATGGTATTGAAAAAATATATTCAAATAATAATCTTGTAGAATGTATCGCAGATGTAAAAAATAATATTATTAAATACATAAAATAGGGATATATGATAAAATATCAACAAGTAAATACTGTTGATATTTTATTTTTCCTGTAGTTTATAAGCATGGATGTTATAATATTTGTAATAGAAATAATTTTAAGATTGTTTTTATAGTATTATTCTATTTTGGTTTAATGAGATAAAAATTTAAGATTAAATAAATATAAGAGGATTTTTATATGAAAATTATAGGTCATAAAGAAGTTATAAATAGTTTTAATAATGCTTTAAAAAATGATATGATTTCACATGCTCATCTTATAATTGGAGAAGATGGAATTGGAAAAAGTTTAATAGCTAAAAAATTTGCTATGAATATATTAGGAGTTAAAGTAGAAAAAAGTTATATAGATATAATAGAGTATAAGACTAATAAAGAGTCTTTTGGGATTGATAATGTTCGAGAAATAATTAATGAAGCTAATAAAAAACCTTATGAATTTGATAAAAAAGTAATAATAATATATGGTGGAGAAAAATTAACCAGTCAAGCTCAAAATGCTTTATTAAAAACAATAGAAGAGCCACCTAAAGGTGTATTTATAATATTGTTGTCTAACAATAGCGAAAGTATTCTAGATACTATAAAGTCAAGATGTCAAATTTATAGGCTTTGGCCTTTAAGCAAAGATGAAATGTATGAATTTATAAATATTAGTTATAACGATATAAAGACTGAACAAGCTGAGGTTTTATTATCGTTTTGTGAAGGTATTCCCGGAAGAATAGAAAAATTAATAAATGATGAATCTTTTAAGGAGATAAGATTAATTGTAGTAGAATTATTAAAAGAAATATCAACTAATAATTCAGAACTTGTATTAAAATATTCTGATATTTTTTGTAAATTTAAAGGAAGAGAAAATGATATTTTATCTGTTTTTAAAACTTTTATAAGAGATATAATTGTATACAAGGAAATCAAAGGTCATATGGATATATTAAATTTAGATAAAATAAATGACATTGAAGAGATAGCAAGTGTTATTTCTTATAAAAAGTTAGAAAAAATATCACAAATAATAGATAAGACAAGAAAAGATTTAAAGAGTAATATAAACTTATGGGCTGCATTTAGTAGCATGTTGATTAGCATATTGGAGGAAGAAAAATGGTAAATGTAATAGGGGTAAGATTTAAAAAAGCGGGGAAAATATATTATTTTGGACCTGATAAATACGACATAAATAAAGGAGATTTTGTTATAGTAGAGACTGCTAGAGGTATAGAATTTGGTGAATGTGTTATAGGAATAAAGCAAATTCCAGAAGAAAGTATTATATCTCCTCTAAAATTAGTATTAAGAATTGCAACTAAAGATGATATAAAAAAACATAAGGAAAATAAAGAAAAAGAAAAATCAGCATTTAAAATATGTTTAAATAAAATATCAGAACATGGACTTAATATGAAGCTTATAGATGTAGAGTATACATTTGATAATAATAAGGTGATATTTTATTTTACTGCGGAGGGAAGAGTTGATTTTAGAGATTTAGTAAAAGATTTAGCAACTATATTTAAGACTAGAATAGAACTTAGACAAATAGGGGTTAGAGATGAGGCTAAGATGTTAGGTGGTCTTGGACCATGTGGAAGACCACTTTGTTGTTCTACATTCTTAGGAGACTTTGCTTCTGTATCAATAAAAATGGCAAAAGAGCAAAATCTATCATTGAATCCCACTAAAATTTCTGGAATATGTGGTAGACTTATGTGCTGTTTAAATTATGAGCAAAGCACCTATGAGGATATAAGAAAGAGGCTTCCAAAGGTTGGATCATTAGTGGAAACTGAAAGGGGAAAAGGTGAGGTAGTAAGCAATAATTTATTAAAGGAAAAGGTAGCAGTTAAATTTAAGATTTCAAAAAATGAGGATGTAGTAGAAGATTTTAGAATAGATAATATAAAACTTATATCAGGTGGATATGAAGATGATATTGAAGATTCTGATATAAAATTAGAAATAGAAGATGAGGCAGATAAAAAATTGGTTAGGGATTTATTTAAGGGTAATTAATTTTATGACAATTTAAAAATTTCGCCAAACGCTTTTAAATGTTATTTAAATGTGGTAATATAGAGTTTGTACGAAGAACTATTTTTAAGGAGGTGTTTTTAATGGCATACAAAATAGAAGATTCATGCGTAAGCTGTGGAGCATGCGCTGCTGAATGTCCAGTTGAAGCTATATCTCAAGGAGATACTCAATACGTTATAGATGCTAGCACTTGCATTGATTGCGGAACTTGCGCTAACGTTTGTCCAGTTGGAGCACCAGTTGCTGAATAATTTATAAAAAAAGCTATCTTAAGAGGATAGCTTTTTTTATTATGTAATTTAATTAGAATAAATATCTATTAATATAATTTTTGATTTTGTGTGTAGTCCATCTTTATTTATTGAAAAGGTAGATACATTTTCAACTGGATACTCTTTCATCTCCATAAGAAATTTATCAACTCCTGCTAAAGGAATATTTAGTAACTTTGTTTTATAATGCATAGGAATTATGAATTTAGGATTTATCTTTTTTACAACTTTTGCAGCAGTTTTAACATCAAAAGTATATGTTTCTCCCACAGGAACAAAAAGAACATCTATTTTACCTAGTTCTTTTAGAGTTTCTTCATCTAAGTCATGCCCTAAGTCTCCTAAATGGCAAAGTGTTACAGAATCGATAATGTATTTAAATATTATGTTATCTCCTCTCTTAGTCCCGTTTGTTTCATCGTGGAAGGATTTTATTCCTGTAATTTCACAAAAATCACTATTATAATTTCCTAAAGATTTAATTATAGTAGGATTGTTTTTAATAAGTTTTGTAAAGTTATGATCATAATGGTCATGACTAATTGTTACTAAATCAACAGAACCCTCAAATGGTGTATAGCCTATACTATCATTAAATGGATCTATAAGAAGTCTTTTACCATTGCTTGTTTTTATTAAGTAAGAAGCTTGACCAAGCCAATAAATATTCATTAATATTTTCCTCCTAAATTAATTATAAATTTAATAAAATTGTAACATAAATTTAAAAAAATTATAACATAAGTTTAAAAAAGGTATTATATATGAGTTGAAAATACTTTTTGTGGATATAATCACTAATAAAGTTAATGTGTTTAAATATGATATAGGAGGATTAGAATGCTTTTCGATAAATTTACAGAACGAGGTAAGAAAGTAGTATTAAGAGCTAAGGAAAGTTCTAAGGAGCTTAAGCATGGATATATAGGAACGGAACATATATTAATAGGTTTACTAAAAGAAGGAGGGCAAAGCAAGGAATTATTAATAAGGTATGGAATAACAGAAAAAAAAGTATTAGAACTTATAAAGAAATTCTTAGGTGTTGGGGAAATTGAATATAATCAAGATGAAATACCAGTTACGCCAAGAGTTAAAAGTATATTAGAAGACGCGTCTTATGAAGCAAAATCCATGGGACAAAATTATGCAGCTCCTGAGCATATATTATTGTCTATGTTAAAGAATAATGATAGTTTAGGTTTTATAATTATATCTAAATTATTTAATGGAAACATAAAAACTTTAATAGAAATGATTACAGAGGATATTAAGAAAAATTATTATCAGCAAAATATAAATCAAGATAAATTAGATAGAAAGTATAACAGGGATAAAAGAAATGATACGCCTTCTTTAGATATGTATGGTGTAGATTTGACATGTATGGCAGAGGATGAAAAGCTAGACCCTGTTATAGGGAGAGATGATGAAACTCAAAGGCTTCTTGAAATACTTTGTAGGAGAGTTAAAAATAATCCATGCTTAATAGGAGAACCTGGGGTTGGTAAAACGGCAATAGTAGAAGGATTAGCTAGAAAGATAGTTGAAGGAAAGGTACCAGAAATACTTAGAGATAAAAAAATAGTTTCTTTAGATTTAACATCTATGATTGCTGGATCTAAATATAGAGGAGAATTTGAGGATAGATTAAAAAAGGTTATAAATGAACTTAAACAAGTAAATAACACAATATTGTTTATAGATGAAATTCATACAATTGTTGGAGCTGGAGGAGCAGAAGGGGCTATAGATGCATGTAATATACTAAAACCAGCTTTAGCTAGAGGGGAAATTCAATGCGTAGGAGCAACAACCATAGATGAATATAGAAAATATATTGAAAAAGATACAGCATTGGAGAGGAGGTTTCAACCTATAAAAGTTGAAGAGCCTTCAAAAGATGACGTTTTAAAAATATTAAAGGGAATTAAAAGCAAATATGAGATTCATCATAAGGTTGAAATAACAGAAAAAGCATTAAGTGGTGCTATATATTTATCAGATAGATATATAACAGATAGATTTATGCCAGATAAAGCTATTGATCTTATAGATGAAGCATCGGCAAGAGTTAGAATAAATAGTTTGAATACTCCAGAGTATATAGAAGATTTAGAGGAAGAATTAGAACTTTTAATAGCTGAAAAACAATGTGCTATAGAAAAACAAGATTTTGAAGTTGCAGCAAAGCTTAGAGATGAAGAATCAAAATTAAAATCAGAATTGGAATATGAAAAAAATAGATGGTTAGACGAAAACTCTGTAAATGTTGAAACTGTTGATTATGAAGATGTTGTAAATATAGTTTCTAGATGGACTAAGATACCTTTAGAAAAGATAAATGAAAGTGAGACGGATAGGTTATTAAATTTAGAAGATAGACTTAAGAAGAGGGTTGTTGGTCAAGAGGATGGAATAAAGGCTTTGGCAAAAGCTGTTAGAAGGGCTAGAGTTGGATTAAAAAACCCTAAAAGACCAATTGGATCATTTATATTTTTAGGGCCTACTGGAGTTGGAAAAACGGAGCTTTGCAAGGCTTTAGCAGATGTTATGTTTGGAGATGAAAATAATTTTATAAGAATTGATATGTCAGAATATATGGAACAGCATGGAGTATCTAAACTTATAGGTTCGCCACCAGGTTATATTGGGTATGAAGATGGAGGTCAGTTGACTAAAAAAGTTAGAAGTAATCCTTATTCTGTTATATTGTTTGATGAAATTGAGAAAGCAAATCCAGATATTTTAAATATACTTTTGCAAATATTAGATGATGGTATATTGACAGATGGAAAAGGAAAAACTGTAGATTTTAAAAATACGATAATAATAATGACCTCTAATATTGGTGCAGAGTGCTTAAAGAAAAAAAATTCTTTAGGATTTTCAATATTAGAAGAAGGTGAAGATGAGAGATATGAAAAGATGAAAAATGAAATGATTGAAAAGTTAAAAAAATCTTTTAGAGATGAGTTTTTAAATAGGGTAGATGATATAATAGTTTTTCATCAATTGCAACATAGGCATTTATTAAAAATTGTCGATATAATGTTAACAAATACCAAAGATATATTAAAATCAAAAGATATGGATTTAAATTTTACTGATGAGGTTAAGCAATTTTTAGTTGAAAAAGCTATAGATACAAATTATGGTGCAAGACCATTAAGAAGAGCTATAACTAAAAACATAGAAGATAAATTAAGTGAGGAAATATTAAAAGGAAATGTAACTAAAGGAAGTGTTTTAAAAGCTATCATTGAGAATAATGAAGTTGGTTTTATTAAAAATTAAAATTATAAGATAAAGATTTTCATAATTTATGAAAATCTTTATCTTATATTATTTAGAGCTTTGTCTATTTCTTCTTGTTTAAAGCCTATTATAATTTCATTATTTATTTCAAGTACAGGAACATGACCTTGTTTTGTTTTTTTAATCATTTCATTTCTAGCTTCCATGTCAGATTGAACATTTAGTTCCTTAAAATCAATGTTTAAAGATTTTAAATATTCCTTTGCTTTGGTACACCAAGGGCATGTACTTGTAGTATAAATTTTAACCATTATAGTATCACTCCTAAATTTTATTATGTATTATATCTTCATTACTAATCTTATCATTAATTAGTAAATTTGTCATAGAATCATAATCATTAACTGTATTAAACATATTGTTCTTATAATTTCTTAATGGATTTGATTTTATTTTTTCGGGATTATAGTTGTTGTATAATTTATCTTTAATATTCAATAATATCAACTCCTTATTAAAATAAAATTTAATATAATTTTAGTATTGTTAAAAGAGTTAAAAATATTCATTATGTACTTAATATAAAAGTACTATTGGCATTTATAAGATATAAAAAATTTTATTATATCTTGTAAATAAAAAAACATATATTTGATAAATAAAGGAAAATATAAAGAATAGTAAAAATTATATATAAATAGTCGTAACTATGTGCTATTATTAGTTTTATAGAAATTTTAATAAATAAGTATTTAATTTATGGTAAAGTTATTTTAATGTGATTTAAATTAATTTTATTTAAAATATAGTATTAGATAATGGTTATTTTAAGGGGGTTAACATAAGTGGCTAAACAAAAGAGTATATTTATATGCCAAAACTGCGGATATGAATCTCTTAAATGGCTTGGAAAATGTCCAGATTGTAATAGCTGGAATACAATGGTTGAAGAAATAAAAGATAATAATTTAAAATTTACTAATATTAATATAGAAAAAAAACTTGATGCAGTAAAAAAGATAGGTGAAATAAAATCAGGAGAGAAGGAGAGATACAATACAAAGATTACTGAGCTTAACAGGGTATTGGGTGGAGGTCTTGTTAAGGGATCTATGATACTAATATCAGGAGATCCTGGAATTGGAAAGTCAACATTGCTTTTACAAACTGCAAATAATATATCTAAAGAATATGGGAAGGTATTGTATGTTTCTGGAGAAGAATCAGAGGAACAAATAAAGATAAGGGGAGATAGATTAGGGATAGATGCAGATGAATTATATATAGTATCTGAAACAAATTTAGATGTTATTAATATATATATAGATCAAATTAAGCCTATTTTTGTTATAATAGATTCAATACAGACTGTATATAAAGATAGTGTTAGTTCTGCACCTGGAAGTGTTTCTCAGGTAAAAGAATGTTCGAATTCTATAATGAGAATAGTTAAGGGAAATAATATACCTCTTTTTATAGTTGCTCATGTAACAAAGCAGGGAGAATTAGCTGGTCCTAGGGTTTTGGAGCATATGGTAGATGCAGTATTATCATTTGAGGGAGAGAGAACAGAAGAATTTAGAATATTAAGAACTATGAAAAACAGGTTTGGAACGACATCAGAAATAGGGGTATTTGAAATGAGACAAGAAGGTCTTATAGAAATATATGATCCATCAAAAATGTTTTTAGAGGATACTTCGTTTAATCAAGAGGGCTCAATAGTAATTGGAATTATAGAAGGAACTAGACCTATTCTTGTAGAAATACAGGCCTTGGTGAGCGAAACCAAAGCCGTAATGCCAAGAAGAACAGCAGTTGGTATAGAGAATTCAAGATTAAGTTTAATTTTAGCTGTTCTAGAGAAAAAATTAAAAATTCCATTTTATAATACTGATATATATGTAAATGTAGTTGGTGGACTTGAGATAGAAGGTACTACCGCAGATTTAGGTATTGCAATAGCATTAATATCATCTGTTAGAGGTAGAGTGTCTAAATTGGAAAGATTATTAATTATTGGAGAAGTTGGATTAACAGGAGAAATTAGACCAATTGCCAATTGTGAAAGGATAATAAATGAAGCTGAGAAAATGGGATTTTTAAATGCCATAATACCTTATAGAAATTTAGAAAAAGTAAAGAATTCTAAATTAAATATAATTGGAGTTAAAACTTTAAAGGAAGCTATAAGTAAGATATTTTAATAGATAGGTGAGTATATGAGGATAGAACAAGATAGTGAAATAAAAAAAGTACTAAAGATAATAAGCCCTGGAACAGCGTTAAGAGAAGGTCTTGAAAATATTTTAAGAGCTAAAACTGGAGGACTTATTGTATTAGGGAATAATGAAAGTGTATTAGATATAGTGGATGGAGGATTTAATATAAATTCAGATTATAGTCCAGCTTTTATATATGAGCTTGCTAAAATGGATGGAGCGATAATTGTAAGCTCTGATTTAAAGAGGATATTGTATGCTAATACTCAACTTATGCCTAATCAATCAATTGCAACTTATGAAACGGGAACAAGGCATAGAACTGCCCAACGTGTTGCTAAACAAACGGGCAATATAGCTATTGCAATATCTCAAAGAAGAACAATGATAACAATATATAAAGGTGATATAAAATATGTGTTAAGAGATAGTAGTATTGTTCTAAGCAAAGCTAATCAGGCATTACAAACATTAGAAAAATATGTAGTTGTTTTAGATAGGGTAATAAATAATTTAAATATTTTAGAATTTCAAGATTTAGCTACATTATTTGATGTTACAACAGCTATTCAGCGTACAGAAATGATTATGAGAATAGTTCAGGAAATTGATGGTTATATTATAGAGCTTGGGAATGAAGGAAGACTTATATCGATGCAATTAAATGAATTGGTAAGAAATATAGAACAAGATGGATTGCTTCTTATAAGAGATTATTGTAGTAATAAAGATTTAGATTTAGAGGATATATATAAAAATATACAATTATTATCATCGGAAGATTTATTAGATTTAGAACAAATAGCTAAAGAACTAGGATATGTTGGAAAACCATTAATTGACACATTAGTGTCACCAAAGGGATATAGAATAGTCAATAAAGTGCCAAGAATACCTTCAAACGTAATAGAAAATTTAGTTAAGCATTTTAACAAATTAAAATACGTGTTAGAAGCAGGGACAGAAGAATTAGATAAGGTAGAGGGAATTGGTGAAGCGAGAGCAAAAGCTATAAAGAATGGGCTTAGAAGAATAAGGGAACAAGTATCTTTAAATAAAAATCTATAGCAAAAGTAGTGCTTGATAAATCAAGCACTAAAGATTATTTATCTAAGAGTAAATTTGCCTAATGTGTTCATTTTATCATATTCTTTTAGATAGATATCATAAAGATTTAAACCAAGAGCGTTACAAAGGGAAGCTAAATAGAACATATTGTTTCCTAACTCTCTTTCAATAACTTCTCTACAGTTGTCGCAAAGCTGTCCTTCTATACCGCTAGTTATGGTATTTAAGTTTTCTAAGTAGTTTTCATCATAGATTAAATCTTGCTTTTCGGCAGATACTTTGATGCAACCACAATTTGTAACTGCTTTACAAACTGCTCTAGAAGCTCTAGCTTGAGATTCTTGATATTTGCTTAAAATGTCTAAGATATTTCTATGTCTTAATAGAGAATCATTTACACTGTTTTGAAAATTATCAAAAATTATATCTCTCATAGTGTTACACTCCTTAGTAAAAGAATTTCATCATATATTTTTATACTAATTATAAGATTTGTATTTGTAAAAAGTCAATAAATTACAAAATATAGTTATAAAATTATTAGATTAACTTGAATATAATATTAAAACAAACTGTTTATTATTAATAGGGGGTGTTATTAAATAGTGATTTAATTATATTAAGATTCATGCTAACAACTAATTAATAGGAGGTGATATTAGTGGTAAAAAATTTTTTTAGAGGGACATTTACAGTTTTAGGGCTTTTAGCGGGGTATATAATAGGAGAATCTATAACCAAAAATAAATATATTGGTCAAAATGCTTATTTTTCCAATATAATTATACAGGCATTATTTTTAATTTTTATGACAGTTGCTGTTGGTGTTATACTGTTTTTAATTTCCCCAGCTATTTATAGATATATAAAAAGATTTATATCTTATATGGAAAGTGGCATTAGTAAGCTTTCTGCAAGTGAAGTAATATTTGGTGTTTTAGGAGCAGCAATTGGTATAATAATAGTATCAATATTTACTATACCGTTAAATTATATTTTAAGTAATATAGCAAACAGTGTTTTAGGATCAGTAGTTTTAATAGCAATTAATTTTATAGCAATGTTAGTTGGTATTGATTTAGCTATAAAAAAGAAAGATGACATATTGATATATATCGAGAATTTTAAGAAAAATTCACCTAAAGAAAAAAAATCAAAAATTAAGGTGGTTCCTAAAATATTAGATACATCAGTAATTATAGATGGAAGAATATTTGATATATGTCAAACAGGATTTGTTGAAGGACCATTGGTTATTCCAAGCTTTGTATTGGATGAACTTAGGCATGTATCAGATTGTTCAGATTCATTAAAAAGAACAAGAGGAAGACGTGGTCTTGATATATTAAATAAAATACAAAAAGAATTGCCAATAGAAGTTCAGATTTGGGAAGGAGATTTTCCAGAGATAAATGAAGTTGATAGTAAACTTTTAAAACTTACACAAAAGTTAGATGGAAAAGTTTTAACTAATGATTATAATTTAAATAAAGTAGCAGAGGTTCAAGGTGTTACTGTTCTAAATATAAATGAACTTTCTAATGCAATAAAGCCAGTTGTTCTTCCGGGTGAAGATATGAAGTTAACTATCGTAAAGGATGGTAAGGAATCTGGACAAGGAATAGCCTATTTAGATGATGGAACAATGATTGTAGTAGAAGGTGGAAGAAAGTATATTGGAGAAGAGATAAACGTGACTGTGACGTCAGTTCTTCAAACAGCAGCAGGAAGGATGATATTTGCTAAACAGAAGGGATAGGCATTATGAAAAAAACAATAGCAATTATTTTAGCAGGTGGAAAAGGAAAAAGAATGGGAGCTAATATTAGCAAACAGTTTATAGAGATAAATGGGAAACCTATAATATATTACACAATTAAATCTTTTGAACTTTGTGAAGGTATTGATGAAATAGTTTTAGTTTTACCTAAAGATGAGATTAGCTATTTTAAGAATAATATAATGAATAAATTCGATTTTAATATATCCAGCATAATTGAAGGTGGAAAAGAAAGACAAGATTCTGTTTACAATGCATTAAAAAGTATACAAGATTGTGAAGTAGTTTTGATACATGACGGAGCACGACCTTTTGTATCAAAGAAAATAATTGAAGATGGAATAAAAAAAGCTAAAGAGTATGGAGCAGCAGCACCTGGAGTTGTGCCAAAAGATACTATTAAAATTAGAGATAATAATGGGTTTTCAATAAAAACTTTGAAGAGGGACGAATTAGTTGCTATTCAAACGCCTCAATGTTTTGATTTTAATATAATAAAGAAGTGTCATGAAGAAATAAAGAAGAAGAATATACAAGTTACTGATGATACTATGGTAGTTGAGATGTTTGGAAATAAAGTTCTTATTTATGATGGAGACTATAAAAATATAAAAATAACAACCAAAGAAGATTTGATTATTTGCAATGAATTTTTAAATAATTAATTTGTAGATTAGTATTTTTTTAGAATATTGACATAAAATTTTTATAAGGATATAATGAAAAAGCAAAATCCATATAAAACGTTGAAGAAGATTAGTAAAAACTACCATTCAGAGAAAAAATCCTAGGCTGTAAGATTTTTAAAAAGTTTTGAACCTACTTCTGAGTTGTATTTAAAAATTACCGGTTTAATATCGTTAAAATTATAAGAGTACAAATTTAGGTGGTACCGCGACTTATTGCTCGCCCTAAAATATTTTTAGGGTGAGTTTTTTTATATTTGTTAAAAATAATAAAAAATATTAGTTATGATTTAAATATTATAAAATATTATAAATAATTTTTTAGGAGGTATTTTAAATGAGAGCATCAAAAATGTTAATATCAACGTTAAGAGAGGTTCCAGCAGAAGCAGAAATAGAAAGTCATAAGCTTATGTTAAGGGCTGGTATGATGAGAAAAATGGCAGCAGGTATATATAATTATATGCCACTTGGACTTAAAGTTTTAAAAAAAATAGAGGATATAGTGAGAGAGGAAATGGATAATGCAGGTGCTCAAGAATTTTTAGCATCAGCACTTTTACCATCAGAACTTTGGAAAGAATCTGGAAGATGGGATGCTTATGGGGCAGAAATGTTTAGATTAACTGATAGAAATAGTAGGGAATTTTGTTTAGGACCAACTCATGAAGAGGTATTTACTGACATAGCAAGAAATGAAATAAAGTCATATAAGCAACTTCCACTTAATCTTTATCAAATTCAAACTAAATATAGAGATGAGAGAAGACCAAGATTTGGTGTTATGAGATCTAGAGAATTTATAATGAAAGATGCTTATAGTTTTGACAAAGATCAAGAAGGATTAGATGTTTCTTATAATAAAATGTATGAAGCTTACGTTAAAATATTTAATAGATGTGGGTTAGATGCTAAATGTGTTGCGGCAGATTCAGGTGCAATTGGAGGATCAGGTTCTGCTGAATTCATGGTTAAATCAGAAGTTGGTGAAGATGATGTAGTATTTTGCACAAGTTGTGATTATGCAGCAAACATAGAAAAAGCGCCAGCAACATCAGAAATGGCTGAAAAAGAAGAATTAAAAGAATTGAATAAAATAGAGACTCCTCATACAAAAACTATAGAAGATTTAGCGAAATTATTTAACTGCTCAGAAAAGAAAATAGCTAAGACATTAATATATAGAGCAGATGATAAAGTTGTAGCTGTAATGGTTAGAGGTGATAGAGAAGTTAATGAAGTTAAAGTTTCTAATGCTTTAGGAGGAGTTATAGAGCTAGACATGGCAAGTGAGAGTATGGTTAAAAATGCTACAAATGCTGAAGTTGGTTTTGCCGGTCCTATAGGAATAAAAGTTGATAGATTATTAGTTGATACTGAAGTTGCTAATATGTTTAATTTTATAGTTGGTGCTAATGAAACAGGATTCCATATAGAAAATGTGAATTATGGAAGAGATTTTGAGGGAGAAGTTTCAGATTTTAGAAATATAACAGAGGGTGAAAAATGTCCTGTGTGCGGAAAAGAAATAACAATAGCAAGAGGAACTGAAGTTGGTCATATATTTAAATTAGGAACCAAGTATTCAGATGCTATGAATGCTACATTTATTGATGAGAATGGAAAAACTAAACCATTTATCATGGGTTGTTATGGAATAGGTGTAACAAGAACAATGGCTTCAATAATAGAGCAACACAATGATGAAAATGGAATTATATGGCCTTTATCAGTAGCCCCATATCATGTATCTATTATAATAGCTAATATGAAAGATGAAACTCAAATTACTTTAGCAGAAAAAATGCATGAAGAATTAGAAAATATGGGGATAGAAGTATTTTTGGATGATAGAAATGAAAGAGCTGGAGTTAAATTTAAAGATTCAGAGCTTATGGGTATTCCTATGAGAATTACTGTTGGGAAAAAAGTATCAGAAGGAATAGTTGAATTTAAGTTAAGAAATGGTGGAGAAAATGAAAATATATCCATTGAAGATGTATATAATAAAATTAAAGATGAGTTTAAAAAGGCATCAATAGAACTTAAAAGATAGGAGGAGTTTGCATTGATTAAGGTATATAATACTTTAACTAAGAAAAAGGAAGAATTTAAGCCTTTAGTTGCTGGAAAAGTTAAAATGTATGTTTGTGGTCCTACTGTATATAACTTTTTTCATATAGGTAATGGTAGAACGTTTATAGTATTTGATACGATAAGAAGATACTTTGAATACAGAGGATATGAAGTAGAATTTGTACAAAATTTTACTGATATAGACGATAAGATGATAAAAAGAGCCAATGAAGAAAATACTACTGTAAAGGAAGTTGGAGATAAATATATTAAGGAATATTATGAAGATGCTGATAATCTTAATATAGAAAGAGCAACAGTAAACCCTAGAGCAACAGAATATATAACGCAAATAATAGATTTTGTTAAGGGGTTAGTTGACAAAGGGTTTGCTTATGAAGTAGATGGAGATGTGTATTTTTCAACTAAAAAGTTTGGTGATTATGGAAAACTTTCTGGGCAAAATATTGAAGATTTACAATCAGGGGCAAGAATAAGCATAGATGAGAGAAAGAAAGATCCTATGGATTTTGCCATATGGAAAGCTCAAAAACCTGGTGAACCTGCTTGGAAAAGTCCTTGGGGAATGGGAAGACCTGGATGGCATATAGAATGTTCTTGTATGGCTAAAAATATATTAGGCGATACTATAGATATTCATGCTGGTGGTTCAGATTTAGCTTTTCCACATCATGAGAATGAAATAGCGCAAAGTGAAGCATTAACAGGAAAAACATTTGCAAATTATTGGCTTCATTCAGCTTTTGTTAATGTAAACAATCAAAAAATGTCTAAATCATTAAACAATTTTTTAACTGCAAGGGCTGCACTTGAAAAGTTTGATGCTGATGTAATTAGATTTTTAATGTTATCTGCTCACTATAGACAACAATTAAACTTTAGTGAAGAATTGTTATTATCTGCAAAGGCTTCAGTTGAAAGAATTTATAATACAATATATAATTTAGAAAACTTATTGGATGAAGTTAGAACTACTCATATTACAGATGAAGAAAAGAAATATTTGCAAAGCTTAAACAAATATAAAGAAAAATATATAGAAAAAATGGATGATGATTTTAATACAGCAGATGCTATAACAGCCATATTTGATCTTATAAAAGATGTAAATATTAATGTTAATATAGATTCGTCTAAGGAGTTAATTACAGGTTGTTTAAATTTAATAAGAGAGCTTGGAAAACCTCTAGGTATGTTACAAAAATCAACTAAAGTAAATTTAGATGATGAAATTCAAAAGCTAGTTAATGAAAGGCAACAAGCAAGAAAAGATAAAAATTGGGCTTTAGCGGATAAAATAAGAGATGATTTAAAAAGCAGGGGAATTGTTTTAGAGGATACCCCTCAAGGGATAAGATGGCATAAAATAGATGAATAAAAATTTATTATAGATATTATAAAAGGTTGAATTGTAGAAATAATTATAATTCGACCTTTTATTTTTAAAATTAATTTCTAAATTTAGATAAGTTATGATAAGATTGATTTGTAATAAATAAAACTAGGCCGCAATTCTTATAAAAGTGAAATTTTATATTTTATTGAGTAAAGTATATAAATAAAAGGAGCTAAAAATGGATTTTCAATTATTTAAAAACAAGTTTACAAAAGAAGAGGTAAGACAATTAAATCCTCTTGTACTTGCTTTTATTGGAGATGGAGTATATGAAGTTTTTATAAGAAGTTACATAATTGATAGAAATAGAAATATGCCTGTCCATAAACTTCATATAAAAACAATATCATACGTAAGAGCACATGAACAAAGTAATTTTATGAATCAGCTTATAGAATTATTAAACGAGGAAGAATTATTAATATATAAAAGAGGAAGAAATGCAAAATCAGGGACAATACCTAAAAATGCAGATGTTAGAGAATATAGAAATGCAACTGGGTTTGAAGCATTAATAGGATATTTATATTTAATAGATAATAAAGAACGATTAGAGGAACTATTAAATAGGTGTGTAGAGTAAAGAAAATGAGGAGAATATTATGAGTTTGAAGGTTAAATTAATACAATATACAAGAGAAGCAGAAAAGACTATAGCAGCTGCGGCTAAACTTTGTTATAGTGCAGTTGGGGTGGATGATATAGTTTCTAACTTGAATGAAGAAAATGTAGAAAAATTTTTAAATATGTTAATGTCGTATGGGCATCAATCTCCAATAGAACATGTAAGTTTTACATTTGCAGTAGAAGGAGTTTCAAGAAGTTTAACGCATCAATTGGTAAGGCATAGGATAGCTAGTTATTCACAACAAAGTCAAAGATATGTAAAACTAAATCAATTTGAATATATAGTTCCACCAGCTATAAATAATAATGAGAAATGTAAAGAAATATACGTAAATGCTATGAAAAATATTCAGAGAGATTATGATATTATTGTGGATAATCTTATGCAAGATTATTTAAAGCAAGGTTTAGATAAGAAAGTTGCTGAAAAAAAAGCTATAGAAGACGCAAGATATGTTTTTCCAAATGCTTGTGAAACAAAAATAATATTAACAATGAATGCGAGAAGTCTTATAAATTTCTTTAATCATAGATGCTGTGAAAGAGCACAATGGGAGATAAGAAATTTAGCGGATGAAATGTTAAAACAAGTAAAAGAAGTTGCACCGATTTTATTTAAGTATGCTGGTCCAAACTGTGTAAAAGGTGCTTGTCCAGAAGGAAAAATGACTTGTGGAAAGAGTAGTGAAAAAAGAGAGATATATTTAGGAAGTAAATAAAAGTGATTTTTAAGGAGAATTAATAATGACAAAATCAGAAAATAAATACAAACATTTAACTCGTAAACAAAAATATTTTGCAGATAGTGTAAATAAAGGACATGATAAGAGAAATAACAATGAAGAAAATTATATAAAACAAAGAGAAGATTTAGTAGAAGGTAGAAATGCAGTTATAGAATTATTAAAATCTAATAAAACTATAGAACAATTATTTATAGCTAATGGAAAAATGGAAGGATCTATAAATAAAATTTTAGGTTTAGCAAAAGATAAAGGTGTTATTGTAAAAGAAGTTGATAGAAAAAAGTTAGATTTAATGAGTGAAACTAAAGCACATCAAGGTGTTATTGCCCAAATTACACCGTTTAAATATAGTACAGTAGATGAGATTTTAAATTATGCAAAACAAAAAGATGAAGATCCATTTATAGTTATATTAGACGAATTGGAAGATCCACATAATCTAGGATCTATAGTAAGAACTGCAGAACTTTGTGGTGTTCATGGAATTATAATACCTAAAAGAAGAAATGTTGGAGTTACTGCCACAGTTTATAAGGCATCAGTTGGAGCTATAGAATATGTGAAAATAGCTAAAGTAATCAATGTAAATAGTACAATTGACGAATTAAAAGCAAAAAATATCTGGGTATATGGAGCTGATATAAATGGAGAAGAGTATAGTTATGATACTAACTTCAATGGAGCTTGTGCGATTGTTATAGGAAATGAGGGAAAAGGAATAAGCAAGCTTACTAAAAATAAATGCGATAAATTAGTAAAAATACCTATGGTAGGAAAAATAAATTCTTTAAATGCTTCTGTTGCCGGTGGTATAATGATGTATGAAGTATTAAAGGGAAGGATAAAAAAATAGAAAATGAGTGAGGAAAGTTGAGAAGAATTTTTGTAGATGGATATAATGTTATAAATAGTTGGTCAGAGCTAAACGAACGAAAGAAATATAGTTATGAAGCAGCAAGACAAAAACTTATAGAAATGCTTCAAAACTATGCAGCATATAAAAGTTGTAAAATTGTTTTAGTTTTTGATGCTCACAAAGTTTTAGGAAATTTAGAAAAACAAGATATCGTAGGAAACATAGTTGTTGTTTTTACAAAAGATGGAGAAACAGCAGACTCATATATAGAACGAGTTGTGGATGAGATTGGGAGAAAAGTAGAGGTTGTAGTTGTTACATCGGACTCACTAGAACAACAAACTATATTTCAAAGAGGCGCTATTAGAATGTCTTCTATAGAATTTCATAATGAAGTAGTAGAAGTTCAAAGAATTATAAGAAAAAAAACTGAAAAAAATAACATAAATACTAATAAAAATTTTTTGAGTGATAGAATAGATAGAGATATTTTTGAAAAATTAGATAAAATAAGAAAACAATAATGATAAATTATTGACTGTAAAATAAATGGGATTTATAATTTAATTAAATGGGTAAAAATGGAGGGGAATATGTTTGAAAAGGGTAGAAATAAGTAGAGAAATTGGTTATATAAATGAAATATCGGATGAAGAAATAGTTTTAAAAGCTAAAGGTGGAAATAAGTTAGCACAAGAAAAAATAATAAATAAATATGAGCAATTTGTAAGAAATAAAGCAAAATCTTATTTTTTAATTGGAGCAGATAAAGAGGATATATATCAAGAAGGAATGATTGGCTTATATAAAGCAATTATAGATTTTAATCCGGAAAAATTAACATCTTTCAAAGGATTTGCGGAATTATGCATAACTAGACAGATAATTACAGCTATAAAAACTGCTACTAGGCAAAAACATATTCCATTAAATACCTATGTATCTTTGAATAAACCTATGTATGAAGAAGAATCTGATAGAACATTGTTAGATGTTATTGAGGGGTTGACGGTAAGTGATCCTGAGGAACTTATTATAGGTAGAGAAGAAGTAAATCATATAGAAAAAGAGATAAGCAAAGTGCTTTCAGAACTTGAATTAGAAGTGTTAATGTCATATCTTGACGGAAAAACATATCAAGAAATTGCCTGTGATTTGGATAGACAGGCAAAGTCAATAGATAATGCACTTCAAAGAGTTAAAAAGAAATTAGAAAAATGTTTAAATATTAGATAATCAATTATATAAAATATATTGACAAAGAATTTTAATAGTAGTAAAATTTCTATGGTATAAAGAATACTTTACGTATTTAACTGCTCACATAGCTCAGTCGGTAGAGCGTCGCCTTGGTAAGGCGGAGGTCGTCGGTTCAATCCCGATTGTGAGCTCCATGAAATGGAAAGTAGAAAACGCTAGGTAGAGTTTATTTAATATAAGGAGGAAAAAACAATGTCAAAAGCAAAATTCGAAAGAAATAAGCCACACGTAAACATTGGAACAATAGGACACGTAGACCACGGTAAAACAACATTAACAGCAGCAATAACAACAGTATTAGCAAACAGAGGATATGCAGAAGCATTCAACTATGCTGATATAGATAAAGCACCAGAAGAAAAAGAAAGAGGAATCACAATTAACACAGCACACGTTGAGTATGAAACAGAAAATAGACACTATGCTCACGTTGACTGTCCAGGACATGCTGACTATGTTAAGAACATGATAACAGGAGCAGCACAAATGGATGGAGCTATATTAGTATGTTCAGCAGCAGATGGTCCAATGCCACAAACAAGAGAACATATACTATTAGCATCAAGAGTTGGAGTTGACTATATCGTAGTATTTTTAAATAAAGCAGATATGGTAGATGACGAAGAATTATTAGAATTAGTTGAAATGGAAGTTAGAGAATTATTAAATGAATACAACTTCCCAGGAGATGATATTCCAGTAATAAAAGGATCAGCATTAAAAGCATTAGAAAATCCAACAGATGAAGCTGCAATAGCTCCAATTTTAGAATTAATGGAAGCAGTAGATAGCTATATTCCAACACCAGAAAGAGCAACAGACAAACCATTCTTAATGCCAGTAGAAGATGTATTCACAATCACTGGTAGAGGAACAGTTGCAACAGGAAGAGTTGAAAGAGGAGTTCTTCATGTATCAGACGAAGTAGAAATCGTAGGATTAATGGAAGAAAAGAGAAAAGTAGTAGTAACAGGAATAGAAATGTTCAGAAAGTTACTAGACGAAGCGCAAGCTGGGGATAACATTGGAGCATTATTAAGAGGTATCCAAAGATCAGAAATCGAAAGAGGTCAAGTACTTGCAAAAGTTGGATCAGTAAACCCACACAAGAAATTTGTAGGTCAAGTTTACGTATTAAAGAAAGAAGAAGGTGGAAGACATACTCCATTCTTTGATGGATATAGACCACAATTCTATTTCAGAACAACAGACGTTACAGGAACAATTAAATTACCAGAAGGAATGGAAATGGTAATGCCTGGAGACCACATAGATATGAACGTTGAGTTAATCACTCAAGTAGCAATGGATGAAGGATTAAGATTTGCTATTAGAGAAGGTGGAAGAACTGTAGGTTCTGGTGTTGTTACTAAAATAATAGAATAATTTGATTTTTATATTATCATACTTGAGGGGACTGGGTTATATGACCTAGTCCTTTACATAGTGAACGGTTATGTTGACAGTGTTATGGATTTATGATAATGTAATTTAGTAATACTGGAAGTAAGTAATATTTACTTTATATATAAGAAAAACTGGAGGTGCTTACGGTGAGAGTTAAGGTTACTTTAGCATGCACAGAGTGCAAACAAAGAAATTACAACACAATGAAAAATAAAAAAAATGATCCTAATAGAATAGAAATGAAAAAATACTGTAAATTCTGTAAGAGTCATACTCTTCACAGAGAAACTAAATAGTTTTATTTAGTTAATGGTATAGGTATATAAGGATGTGAATTTATGCCTGAAAAGCAGAACGTACAACATTCAGAAAAAAAGTTTAGCTTAATAAATTTTTTTAGAGAGGTTAAGGCAGAGTTTAAACAAATAACTTGGCCTTCTAAACAAGAAACTAAGAAAAATTTAATTGCAGTTATAGTTTTTACTGTGATTTTTATATTAGTTATAGGTGGCATGGACTTAATTTTTAAAAACCTCTTTGAGTTAGTGTTTGGACTTAAATAATATAATGGAGGTTTGACGGTTTTTTAATCGTTAAGTAAAAAAATATGAGTGAAAATGAAGTAGCTAGATGGTATGTAATACACACATATTCAGGTTATGAAAATAAAGTTAAAGCCAACATAGAAAAAACTATCGAAAACAGAAATTTACAAGCATTATTTCAAGATATACAAGTACCTATGGAAGAATGTAGTGAAGAAAAAGATGGAAAGGTTAAAATAACTTTAAAGAAGAAATTCCCTGGATATGTTTTAGTAAAAATGTTAATGACAGATGACTCTTGGTATGTTGTAAGAAATACTAGAGGAGTTACTGGCTTTGTGGGTCCAGGATCAAAACCTGTACCACTTACTGATGAGGAGATTGAATCAATGGGTGTATGTGAAACAGCACCTGATATCGACTTGGAAGTAGGCGAAACTATAAATATTATTTCTGGTGCATTAAGCGGATTTTCTGCTTCAGTACAAGAAATTAATGTAGAGCAAAGAAAAATAAAAGCATTGGTTGATATGTTCGGAAGAGAAACAATCGCCGAATTAGAATTAAATCAAATACAAAAAATTTAAATTAAGAAAATTATTAGACGAAAGTCTTAATAAAGTGGGAGGGTAGAGCCCGAAATTACCACAGTATAGGAGGAATAACTCATGGCTAAGAAAGTAACAGGAATGATAAAGCTTCAACTTGCTGCAGGAAAAGCAACACCAGCACCACCAGTAGGACCAGCTTTAGGTCAACACGGTGTAAATATAATGGGATTTTGTAAGGAGTTTAATGCAAAGACTGCTGATAAAGCGGGATTAATTATACCAGTTGTAATAACTGTATATCAAGATAGATCATTTAGTTTTATACTAAAAACTCCACCAGCTGCAGTTTTAATTAAAAAGGAATTAGGATTACAAAGTGGATCTGGGGTTCCAAATAGAACTAAAGTTGGAAATATAACTAAAGAACAAGTTAGAAAAATTGCTGAATTAAAAATGCCTGACTTAAATGCAGCTACAATAGAATCTGCAATGAGTATGATAGAAGGTACTGCAAGAAGTATGGGTGTAGTAGTAGTAGAATAATTTATTCACAAATAGGTGGGAGGTATTAACCGTTAAGACCACGGAGGAGGATTACATTAATGGGAAAAAAATATATTGAAAGTGTAAAATTAATAGATAGAAGCGCATTATATACTCCATCAGAAGCATTAGAGCTTTCTGTTAAAACAGCAAAAGCTAAATTTGATGAAACTGTAGAATTGCATGTAAGACTTGGTGTAGATCCAAGACACGCAGATCAACAAGTTAGAGGAGCAGTTGTATTACCACACGGTACTGGTAAAACTGTTAGAGTTTTAGTATTTGCAAAAGGGGAGAAAGCTAAAGAAGCAGAAGCAGCTGGAGCTGATTTTGTTGGAGCTGATGAATTAGTTCAAAAAATTCAAGGAGAAAACTGGTTTGATTACGATGTTGTAGTAGCTACTCCAGATATGATGGGTGTTGTTGGTAGATTAGGTAGAGTTTTAGGACCTAAAGGATTAATGCCAAATCCAAAGTCAGGAACAGTTACATTTGACGTTGCTAAAGCTATAGCTGATATCAAAGCTGGTAAAGTTGAATATAGAGTAGATAAAACTGCTATAATTCATTGCCCAATAGGAAAAGCATCTTTCGGTTCAGAAAAATTAATGGAAAATTTCCATACACTAATGGATGCAATAGTTAAGGCTAAACCAGCTGCTGCTAAAGGACAATATATAAAATCTGTATCAGTTTCTTCAACTATGGGACCTGGTGCTAAGATTAATCCAACAAAAGTTTTAGACTAATTTTATTTAATTTAGTTGACATAACTATAATAGAATGATAAAATGAATGCTGTTGGAAAAAGTAAATAAGGCTTCCGTAGACAGTAGGTACCTTAGGGTTAAATAAAAATAGCCTACCGAGGATCATTAGTTTAGATAATGAGTCTTCCTATGTCTACGGGAAGGCTTTCTTAATATATAAAGCAGTTTCAAACTGTGAGGAGGTGGACACGGTGAACAAAAATAGACAATTAAAAGAAGCTAAAGTTGCAGAAATTAAAGAAAAACTAGAAAAAGCTCAAGGGATTGTTCTTGCTAAGTATCAAGGTTTAACAGTTGAACAAGATACTAAATTAAGAAAATCTTTAAGAGAAGCTGGTGTAGAATATAAAGTGTATAAAAATACTTTAGTTACATTAGCAGTTAAAGAATTAGGATATGAAGGTGTTGTTCCTTTTTTAGAAGGACCAGTTTCAATAGCATTTGGTTATGAAGATGCTACTGCACCAGCTAGAATACTTAATGATTTTGCTAAAGAAAACAAAAAATTAGAATTAAAAGCTGGTATAGTTGATGGAGAAGTTTATGATTCAGATAAGGTTAAACAACTTGCATCAATACCATCAAAGGAAGTTTTACTTGCAAAACTTCTAGGAAGCTTCAATGCTCCAATATCAAATTTTGCTTATTTAATTAAAGCTATATCAGATAAAAAAGAAGCAGAATCTGCTGAATAATCAAATAAATGAAAAAAAGTTTTGGAAAAAATTCGGAGGTGTAAATTATTATGAATAAAGAACAAATTATAGAAGCTATAAAAGGTATGACTGTTTTAGAATTAAATGAATTAGTAACAGCTTGTGAAGAAGAATTTGGAGTTAGCGCTGCTGCTCCTGTAGCTGTAGCTGGTGGAGTTGCTGGTGCTGGTGCTGCAGAAGAAAAAACTGATTTCGATGTTGTATTAACTAATGCAGGATCAAGCAAAATAAAAGTTATTAAAGTAGTTAGAGAATTAACTGGTTTAGGATTAAAAGAAGCTAAAGAAATAGTTGATGGAGCTCCTAAAACATTAAAAGAAGGCGTTGCTAAAGATGCTGCTGAAGAAATGAAAGCTAAATTAGCTGAAGTTGGAGCTGAAGTAGAGCTTAAGTAATTTAAGTTTTTAAAAATAAAAGAGATACTTTTTGAAGTATCTCTTTTTTTATGAAATTATTGGAGTTTTGCAACTTTGAAATATTTTTGTTAAAATATTTACAGATATATTGACAATATTCAAACTCTATGATACCATAACTAAATGTACTACGCTTTGATAGTACTTTTTTTATCATAAATTTAAAAGTATAACTAGATAAATTTTGGTTATAATTAGAAATAATGTGTGTGCGATCCGAAAGCATAAGTCCTTAGGGAAAGTATGCTTTTGGTTATTTTAGTTTATACAAGGGGTGAAAGTTGATGGTACATCCTGTCCAAGTTGGAAAAAGAACAAGAATGAGCTTTGGTAAAATTAAAGAAGTGGCAGAAATGCCAAATCTAATTGAGGTACAATTAGATTCTTATAATTGGTTCTTAAAAGAAGGTCTTGATGAAGTATTTGCAGATATAAATCCTATAACAAATTTTACAGGGAATCTTGTCCTTGAATTTATTGGATTTAAGCTAGACAAAGGAAATACAAAGTATTCAGTAGAGGAATGCAAAGAAAGAGATACTACTTATGCAGCACCATTAAAAGTTGCTGTACGACTTCAAAACAAAGAAACTGGTGAAATAAAGGAACAAGAAGTTTTTATGGGGGATTTCCCATTAATGACAGAACAAGGTACATTTATTATAAATGGTGCTGAAAGAGTTATTGTTTCACAATTAGTCAGATCACCAGGTGTCTATTATAATTACAGTGTTGATAAAACAGGTAAAAAATTATATTCAGCAACTGTAATCCCTAACAGAGGTGCATGGTTAGAGTACGAAACTGATTCTAATGATGTAATTTATGTTAGAATAGATAAAACAAGAAAATTACCTATAAGTATATTAGGTAGAGCTTTAGGTTTTGGAAGTGACCAAGAACTTTTAGAGTACTTTGGTGAAGAAGAAAGATTTAAAGCTACTATAGAAAAAGATAATACTAAAACAACAGAAGATGCTTTATTAGAAATCTATAAAAGATTAAGACCTGGTGAACCACCTACTGTAGATAGTGCTATATCTTTAATAGATACCTTATTCTTTGATGCTAAAAGATATGATTTATCAAGAGTTGGAAGATATAAGTTTAATAAGAAACTTGCTTTAAACTTAAGAATAGCAAATCAAATTGCGGCTGAAGACATAATAGATAGATTAACAGGTGAGGTTTTAGTTAGTAAAGGTGAAAAAATTTCTAGAACTGATGCTGAAGAGATTCAAAATAGAGGTATTAATTCTGTTGATGTTATTGTAGAAGACAGAATAATAAAGGTTATTGGAAATCATTTTGTAGATATTAATAGATATGTTAATTTTGATATATCTGACTTAAATATAAAAGAGCTAGTTCATTATCCTACATTGATGGAAATATTAGATGGTTGTAGTGATGATGATTCAATAAAACAAGAAATTAAGAAGAATATAACTAAACTTATACCAAAACATATAATTAAAGATGATATTTTTGCAACTATAAGTTATCAAATAGGATTAGTTTATGGAATTGGATATGTAGATGACATAGATCATTTGGGTAATAGAAGGTTAAGAAGTGTTGGTGAACTTTTACAAAATCAATTTAGAATTGGTTTGTCAAGAATGGAAAGAGTAGTTAAGGAAAGAATGACTATTCAAGACCAAGAAACTATTACACCTCAACAATTAATCAATATAAGACCTGTTGCAGCTTCTATCAAGGAATTCTTTGGAAGCTCACAATTATCACAATTCATGGATCAAACAAATCCTTTATCAGAATTAACTCATAAAAGGAGATTATCAGCATTAGGACCTGGAGGACTTTCAAGAGAAAGAGCTGGGTTTGAGGTTAGAGACGTACATCATTCTCATTATGGTAGAATGTGTCCTATAGAAACACCAGAAGGACCTAATATAGGACTTATAAATTCATTAGCAACTTATGCTAGAGTTAATGAATATGGATTTATAGAAACTCCTTATAGAATAGTTGATAAAAAAGCTGGAGTTGCTACTGGTGAAATACGATATTTTACAGCTGATGAAGAAGATCAATATTTAGTAGCACAAGCAAAAGAACCTTTAGATGAGGAAGGTCATTTTATAGATAAAAAGGTAACCGTTAGAGCTAAAGGTGATACAATAGTTGTTCCAAGAGAAGACGTTGATTTAATAGATGTATCTCCAAGACAGTTAGTATCAGTAGCGACAGCAATGATTCCTTTCTTAGAAAATGATGATGCTTCTAGAGCACTTATGGGATCTAACATGCAACGTCAAGCGGTTCCTTTATTAAAACCACAAGCTCCGGTTGTTGGAACAGGTATAGAATATAGAGCTGCTGTAGATTCTGGAGTTCTACCTAAGGCTAGAGAAGCTGGAACTGTAACTTATGTAAGTGCTAATGAAGTAAGAGTCAAAAATGATGTAGATGGTTCAACTCAGACTTATAGACTTCTTAAATTTAAAAGGAGTAACCAAGGTACATGTATAAATCAAAGACCAATAGTTTCTAAAGGTGAACATGTAGAAAAGGGTCAGGTTTTATCAGATGGACCATCAACTGATTTAGGTGAAATAGCATTAGGTAAAAATATCAGAATGGGATTCATAACATGGGAAGGATATAATTACGAGGATGCTATGCTAATTTCAGAAGAATTAGTAAGAGAAGACGTATTTACATCTATCCATATAGAAGAATATGAATGTGAAGCTAGGGATACTAAATTAGGACCAGAAGAAATAACAAGAGATATTCCAAATGTTAGTGAAGATACTCTTAAGGATATAGATGAAAGAGGAATAATTAGAATAGGTGCTGAGGTAAGATCAGGAGATATTCTAGTTGGAAAGGTTACTCCTAAAGGAGAAACTGAACTTACTGCAGAGGAAAGACTTTTAAGAGCTATTTTTGGGGAAAAAGCTAGAGAAGTTAGAGATACTTCACTTAGAGTTCCACATGGAGAAGCAGGTATAATTGTAGATGTGAAAGTATTTACAAGAGAAAACGGAGATGATTTATCACCTGGAGTTAATGAACTTGTAAGATGTTATATAGCTCAAAAAAGAAAAATATCTGTTGGAGATAAGATGGCTGGTCGTCATGGTAATAAGGGGGTTATCTCTAGAGTGTTGCCAGAAGAAGATATGCCATTTTTACCAGATGGAAGACCGCTTCAAATATGCTTGAATCCTCTAGGTGTTCCATCACGTATGAATATCGGTCAGGTATTAGAGGTTCATTTAGGATGGGCAGCTAGTGCGTTAGGGTGGCATATTGCTACTCCAGTTTTTGATGGAGCAACAGAAAGTGATATAGAAAAATGTCTAGAAGATGCAGGATATAACGCTAATGGAAAAACAGCGTTAAGAGATGGTAGAACTGGAGAAGAGTTTGATAATGATGTAACTGTTGGAATAATGTACATTTTAAAGTTGGCTCATTTAGTTGACGATAAAATACATGCAAGATCAACAGGACCATATTCACTAGTAACTCAACAACCATTAGGAGGTAAAGCACAGTTTGGTGGTCAAAGATTTGGAGAAATGGAGGTTTGGGCATTAGAGGCATATGGTGCTGCTCATACTCTTCAAGAAATACTTACTGTCAAATCAGATGATGTTGTTGGTAGAGTTAAAACTTATGAATCAATAGTTAAAGGAGAAAATATACCTGAACCAGGAATTCCAGAATCATTTAAAGTTCTTATAAAAGAACTTCAAGCATTATGTTTAGATGTTAAAGTACTAAATGATGATAATGAAGAAGTTAAATTAAAAGAATTTGTAGAAGATGATGTTGAAGAATTAGAAGTTAATATAGAAGGAACTGAAGAAAGAATAGTTTCAACACCAGTAAATGAGCCATCATTAACTACTGTTGAAGAAAGTAATGATGAGTTAGAAGAAGTAGTAGATTACGACAACATTAATATAGAAGATATTACTGGTGATTTAGAGTTAGATGATTTTAATTAACAATAGAATAATCCCTCACTTTTAATAGTGGGGGAATATTTATAATAATAAACTTAAATTTATGAAGGGAGGACACACCCTTGTTCGAGTTAAACAATTTTGATGCATTACAAATAGGTCTAGCATCTCCAGCTCAAATTAGAGAGTGGTCAAGAGGAGAAGTAAAAAAGCCTGAAACAATAAATTATAGAACTTTAAAACCAGAGAGAGATGGTCTGTTTTGTGAGAGAATATTTGGACCTATGAAGGACTGGGAATGTCATTGTGGAAAATATAAGAGAGTAAGATATAAAGGCGTAGTTTGTGATAGATGTGGTGTTGAAGTAACAAAATCTAAAGTAAGAAGAGAAAGAATGGCTCATATAGAATTAGCTGCACCAGTATCACATATTTGGTATTTTAAAGGAATACCATCAAGAATGGGATTAATTCTAGATATGTCTCCAAGAGCACTAGAAAAAGTTTTATATTTCGCTTCATATATAGTGATAGATCCAAAAGAAACTTCGCTATTAAAAAAGCAACTTTTAAATGAAAAAGAATATAGAGAAGCATGTGATAAATATGGTGATGATAGTTTCGTTGCAGGAATGGGAGCAGAAGCTATAAAATGTTTATTATCTGAAATAGATTTAGAAAGATCATCAGTTGAATTAAAAGAAGAACTTAAACAAAGTTCAGGACAAAAAAGAGTTAGAATAATAAGAAGACTTGAAGTTATAGAGTCATTTAGAAAATCAGGAAATAAACCAGAGTGGATGATTGTTGATGTTATACCAGTTATACCACCAGATTTAAGACCGATGGTTCAGTTAGATGGAGGAAGATTTGCAACATCTGACTTAAATGATTTATATAGAAGAGTTATAAATAGAAATAATAGACTTAAAAAGTTATTAGATTTAGGAGCTCCTGATATAATAGTAAGAAATGAAAAAAGAATGCTTCAAGAAGCAGTGGATGCTTTAATTGATAATGGTAGAAGAGGAAGACCGGTAACTGGTCCAGGAAATAGACCTCTTAAATCTTTATCTGATATGTTAAAAGGAAAACAAGGAAGATTTAGACAAAATCTTTTAGGAAAAAGAGTTGATTATTCTGGTAGATCTGTTATAGTTGTTGGTCCAGAATTGAAAATGTATCAATGTGGTCTTCCAAAGGAAATGGCATTAGAGTTATTTAAACCATTTGTAATGAAGAAGTTAGTTGAAGGTGGAATAGCTCATAACATAAAAAGTGCAAAAAGAATGGTAGAAAGAGTAATGCCACAGGTTTGGGATGTTTTAGAAGAAGTTATTGCAGATCATCCAGTATTATTAAATAGAGCACCTACTTTACACAGATTAGGAATTCAAGCATTCCAACCTGTTTTAGTTGAAGGTAGAGCTATCAAACTTCATCCGCTTGTTTGTACTGCTTACAATGCTGACTTTGATGGAGACCAAATGGCTGTTCACGTTCCGTTATCAGTTGAAGCTCAAGCTGAAGCTAGATTTTTAATGCTTGCTGCAGGAAATATAATGAAACCATCTGATGGAAAACCAGTTTGTGTACCTACACAAGATATGGTACTTGGATCTTATTATTTAACAATGGATAAAGATGGTGCAAAAGGTGAAGGAAGATATTTTTCATCAGTAGAGGAAGCTATAATGGCTTACCAAGTAAAAGACATAGATATACATGCTAAAATAAATGTCAAAGTGTTTAAGGAAATTAATGGAGAAATAAAATCAGGAATAATAAAGACAACTCCTGGATTTATTATTTTCAATGAATCAATTCCTCAAGATTTAGGTTTTGTTAATAGAGAAAATAAATCAGAAATGTTTGACTTAGAAATTAACTTTTTAATAACTAAAAAATCTTTAGGTAAAATTATAGATAAATGTTATTTAAAACACGGACCAACTAAAACATCAATTATGCTAGATAATATAAAAGCTACAGGATATCATTATTCATCAATTGGTGCAGTAACAGTTGCAGCATCAGATATGATAGTTCCTAAGAAAAAATATGAATTATTAGCAGAAGCAGATGCAACTGTTGATAAAATTGAAAAGATGTATAGAAGAGGTCTTATATCTGAAGATGAGAGATATGAAAGAGTAATTGAAAAATGGACTGATACAACAGAAGAGGTTGCTAATACTCTTATGAATAGTTTGGATAAATTTAATCCAATATTTATGATGGCAGATTCAGGAGCCAGAGGTTCTAAATCTCAGATTAAACAGTTAGCAGGTATGAGAGGACTTATGGCAAGTCCATCAGGTAAAATTATCGAACTTCCAATCAGAGCTTCATTTAGAGAAGGTCTTGATGTATTAGAATACTTTATTTCTACACATGGTGCTAGAAAAGGAAATGCCGATACAGCTTTAAAAACTGCCGATTCAGGTTACTTAACTAGAAGATTAGTAGACGTAAGTCAAGATGTTATAGTTAGGGAAGAAGATTGTGGTACAGATGAAGGATTATATGTAGAAGAAATCAGAGAAGGATTAGAAGTTATAGAAAGTTTAGCTGAAAGGCTAACAGGTAGATATGCTGCAGAGGATATATATGATTCAGAAGGTAAAGAACTTTTAGTCGCTAAAAATGGATATATGGATGCTAATTTAGCTGAAAAGATAGCTAGTACTGGTATAAAGAAAGTTAAAATTAGATCAGTATTTACATGTAATTCAAAGATAGGTGTATGTGCTAAATGCTACGGAATGAATATGGCTACAGCTCAAAAAATAAACATTGGAGAAGCAGTAGGAATAGTTGCAGCACAATCAATAGGAGAACCAGGAACTCAGCTTACAATGAGAACATTCCATACTGGTGGAGTTGCTGGAGCCGATATAACTCAAGGTCTTCCAAGAGTTGAAGAGCTTTTTGAAGCTAGAAAACCAAAAGGGTTAGCTATAGTAAGTGAGGTAGCAGGTTCTGTTAGAATAGAGGAAACTAAAAAGAAGAGAACCGTATTTGTGCTTACAGATTCAGGAGAAGAGCACACTTATGATATACCATTTGGTTCAAGACTTAAGGTACATGATGGTGATATTATAGAAGCAGGGGATGAGATAACAGAAGGTTCTGTAAATCCTCATGATATAATGAATATCAAAGGTGTTCATGGGGCTAGAGAATATCTTCTTTCAGAAGTTCAAAAAGTTTACAGACTTCAAGGTGTTGATATAAATGATAAACATTTAGAAGTTGTTGTAAGACAAATGACTAGAAAAATTAAGGTTTTAGAATCTGGTGATACTGATCTTTTACCAGGTGTGATGATAGATATGTTTAACTTTAGGGAAGAAAATGCTAGAATAGAAGCTTTAGGTGGTGAAAAAGCTACTGGAGAAGAAGTTTTACTTGGTATAACTAAAGCTGCTTTAGCAACAGAAAGTTTCTTATCAGCAGCATCATTCCAAGAAACAACAAGAGTATTAACAGATGCAGCTATAAAAGGTAAAATAGATCCACTTGTTGGGTTGAAAGAAAATGTGTTAATAGGTAAATTAATACCAGCAGGAACTGGAATGATAAGATATAGAAATGTTAAGCTTAATACTGAAAATAATGTTTGTGAAAAAGAAACAGCTATGGATTTAGAAGAATCAAATTAATTATGTTGACAGCATTATGCTTAAATGATAAAATACAGTTTGTGTGATTTGTAAAAATACTTAGTAATAAGTGTTTTAAAATTCAAATACTATTAAAAAATAGCCTACATTATAGTTAGGGCTAGAAGAATGTGTAAGAAGATATTTATCTGTTTACAACATTATTCTGGGAACATTAGTTAACATCTAACAATTAATTATAGATAGTTAAAAAAATTTAATCAGGAGGTGAAAATATGCCAACTATAAGCCAATTAGTAAGAAAAGGCAGAAAGACAGTAGCATCAAAATCAACTGCACCAGCACTTAAAGAGTGTCCACAAAAAAGAGGAGTTTGTACAGTTGTTAAAACAACAACTCCAAAGAAACCTAACTCAGCGTTAAGAAAGATTGCCAGAGTAAGATTAACAAATGGATACGAAGTTACAGCTTATATTCCTGGTGTTGGTCACAACTTACAAGAGCATAGCGTTGTTCTTATAAGAGGTGGAAGAGTTAAAGACCTTCCTGGTGTTAGATACCATATAGTAAGAGGAGCTTTAGACTCTGCTGGAGTAGCTAACAGAATGCAAGGAAGATCAAAGTACGGTGCTAAGAAACCAAAACAAAAATAGTGTTGTTTAAACTTAGTTGAAGTGCTTGACTTCAATTATTAAATAGATTAATTAATAGTTTATATATAGATGAAGCATGCACTTTACGGCAAATATTAAGTTATGTCGAGTACCGATGAACTTAAATTAAAATTGTTAAGGAGGGAAGAAAAGTGCCAAGAAAAGGACATATAGCAAAAAGAGATGTGTTACCAGATCCAGTATATGGTTCAAAAGTTGTTACTAAATTTATAAACAATATAATGGAAGATGGTAAAAAAGGAGTAGCGCAAAAAATATGCTACGATGCATTTGAAATAATTCAAGAAAAAACAGGAAAAGAGCCTGTTGAAGTTTTTGAAGAAGCAATGAATAATGTAATGCCTTTATTAGAAGTAAAAGCTAGAAGAATAGGTGGAGCTAACTATCAAGTACCTATTGAAGTTAGACCTGAGAGAAGACAGACTTTAGGAATAAGATGGATTCTTGCAGCAGCTGACAAAAGAGGCGAAAAATATGCTAGAGAGAGAGTAGCTGGAGAATTAATGGATGCAGCTAACAATACTGGAGCGGCAGTTAAGAAGAGAGAAGATACTCATAAAATGGCTGAAGCTAATAAAGCATTTGCTCATTACAGATATTAATAAAATAACAAAACTGTTTTGGTGTAAGCCAAAACAGTTTTGTCTAATTTAAAAAAACGATTAAATTGAAAGGGGAAATCAAGATGGCTAGAAAATATCCGTTAGATAAATTTCGTAATTTCGGAATAATGGCTCATATAGATGCAGGTAAAACTACTACTACTGAGCGTATATTATTCTACACAGGAAAAACTCACAAAATTGGTGAAACACACGAAGGTGAGTCACAAATGGACTGGATGGTTCAAGAACAAGAAAGAGGTATAACTATTACTTCTGCTGCAACAACTTGTTTCTGGAAAGAACATGAATTAAATATAATCGATACTCCAGGTCACGTAGATTTCACAGTTGAAGTTGAAAGATCATTAAGAGTATTAGATGGTGCTGTAACAGTTCTTGATGCAAAGAGTGGAGTTGAACCACAAACTGAAACAGTATGGAGACAGGCAGATAAATATGGAGTTCCTAGAATGATCTATGTAAATAAGATGGATGCTACAGGAGCTGATTTCTTCAGATGTATACAAACTGTAAGAGATAGATTAAAAGCTAATGCAGTTCCAATACAAATTCCAATAGGATCAGAAGATCAATTCAGAGGAATGGTTGACTTAATTACAAATAAGGCTATCTTAACTTATGATGATTTAGGAAAAGATGTAAGAATTGAAGAAATTCCTGTAGAATTAGTTGATCAAGCAGAAGAATATAGAGCAGCTATGATAGAATCAATAGCTGAAACAGATGAAGCTTTAATGGAAAAATACCTTGAAGGTGAAGAATTAACTGAAGATGAATTACATGCAGCTTTAAGAAAAGCTACAATAGCTAATGAAATAGTTCCATGTATATGTGGATCTTCATATAAAAATAAAGGTGTTCAAGAAATGATAAATGGGGTTGTTGCTTATTTACCATCACCTTTAGATATTCCAGCTGTTAAAGGAACAGATTTAGATGGTAATGAAGATTCAAGAGAAGCTTCAGATGAAGCTCCAATGTCAGCATTAGCATTTAAAATAGCTACTGACCCATTTGTTGGTAAATTAGCATTTACAAGAATCTATTCTGGTGTACTAAAAAGTGGATCATACGTTTTAAATTCAACAAAAGGTAAGAAAGAAAGAATTGGTAGACTAGTTAAAATGCACTCTAATACTAGAGAAGAAGTTGAAGAATTAGAAGCTGGAGAATTAGGAGCAATAATTGGATTAAAGAATACTACTACTGGTGATACTTTATGTTCTGAAGATAAGCCAATAATTCTTGAGTCAATGGAATTCCCAGAACCAGTTATATCTGTTGCTATAGAACCAAAAACAAAAGCTGGTCAAGAAAAAATGGGCTTAGCTTTAGCAAAACTTGCTGAAGAAGATCCAACTTTTAAGACTTATACTGATCAAGAAACCGGTCAAACAATTATAGCAGGTATGGGTGAACTTCACTTAGAAATCATCGTTGATAGATTGACAAGAGAATTTAAAGTTGAATGTAATGTAGGTGCTCCTCAAGTTGCTTATAAAGAAACAATTAAAGAAGCTGTTAAAGCTGAGGCTAAATATGCTAAACAGTCAGGTGGTAAAGGACAATACGGTCACTGTGTTATTGAAATGGAACCAACTGAAGGTGAATATGAATTTGAAAATAAAATTGTTGGAGGAGCTATTCCAAAAGAATATATTCCTGCAATAGATAATGGAATTCAAGAGGCATCTAAAAATGGTATAATAGCTGGATATCCAGTTATAAACTTCAAAGTAAGATTAGTTCATGGATCATATCATGAAGTTGACTCATCAGAAATGGCATTTAAAATAGCTGGTTCTATGGCATTTAAAAATGCTATGCAAAAAGCAAAACCAGTATTACTTGAACCAATGATGAAAGTTGAAGTTACAATTCCAGAAGAATATATGGGAGATGTAATGGGAGACATTAATTCAAGAAGAGGTAGAATTGAAGGAATGGAAGCTGTAAATGGAGCACAAGTTATAAGAGCTTTTGTACCATTATCAGAAATGTTTGGATATGCTACTACTTTAAGATCAAGAACTCAAGGTAGAGGTAATTATTCAATGGTATTTGATCATTATGAAGAAGTTCCTAAGAGCATTCAAGAAAAAGTTGCAGGTGAAAGAAGTAAATAAATTTTAAATATTTACTTTATATAAATTAAATTTTTATTTTAAGGAGGAAAAAACAATGTCAAAAGCAAAATTCGAAAGAAATAAGCCACACGTAAACATTGGAACAATAGGACACGTAGACCACGGTAAAACAACATTAACAGCAGCGATAACAACAGTATTAGCAAACAGAGGATATGCAGAAGCATTCAACTACGCTGATATAGATAAAGCACCAGAAGAAAAAGAAAGAGGAATCACAATTAACACAGCACACGTTGAGTATGAAACAGAAAATAGACACTATGCTCACGTTGACTGTCCAGGGCATGCTGACTATGTTAAGAATATGATAACAGGAGCAGCACAAATGGATGGAGCTATATTAGTATGTTCAGCAGCAGATGGTCCAATGCCACAAACAAGAGAACATATACTATTAGCATCAAGAGTTGGAGTTGACTATATCGTAGTATTTTTAAATAAAGCAGATATGGTAGATGACGAAGAATTATTAGAATTAGTTGAAATGGAAGTTAGAGAATTATTAAATGAATACAACTTCCCAGGAGATGACATTCCAGTAATAAAAGGATCAGCATTAAAAGCATTAGAAAATCCAACAGATGAAGCTGCAATAGCTCCAATTTTAGAATTAATGGAAGCAGTAGATAGCTATATTCCAACACCAGAAAGAGCAACAGACAAACCATTCTTAATGCCAGTAGAAGATGTATTCACAATCACTGGTAGAGGAACAGTTGCAACAGGAAGAGTTGAAAGAGGAGTTCTTCATGTATCAGACGAAGTAGAAATCGTAGGATTAATGGAAGAAAAGAGAAAAGTAGTAGTAACAGGAATAGAAATGTTCAGAAAGTTACTAGACGAAGCGCAAGCTGGGGATAACATTGGAGCATTATTAAGAGGTATCCAAAGATCAGAAATCGAAAGAGGTCAAGTACTTGCAAAAGTTGGATCAGTAAACCCACACAAGAAATTTGTAGGTCAAGTTTACGTATTAAAGAAAGAAGAAGGTGGAAGACATACTCCATTCTTTGATGGATATAGACCACAATTCTATTTCAGAACAACAGACGTTACAGGAACAATTAAATTACCAGAAGGAATGGAAATGGTAATGCCTGGAGACCACATAGATATGAACGTTGAGTTAATCACTCAAGTAGCAATGGATGAAGGATTAAGATTTGCTATTAGAGAAGGTGGAAGAACTGTAGGTTCTGGTGTTGTTACTAAAATAATAGAATAATTTGATTTTTATATAAATAAAAGAAGTAGGTAAATTTATCTACTTCTTTTATTTATATAAAAAATTTATTGAAATTTTAAAAAAAAGTAGTATAATAAAAAAATATGTAGAAGATGATAAATATTAGTTTAATAAATTTATAATGAGTAAATATTAATTTTGAAAAAATACTTGAAATAAAGTAATATGCATAGTATAATGAAGAAGTTGTAAAGCGAACAGTGATGAATCAAGAGGTTGCCGAACTTCCGGGGAATTCTTGATGAGTATGTCAGGATCTAGAATCCGACGACAGGGGTTCTAGTATTATCTTAGTTATGAAACACCAGGATAAGTTTATAGAACAAGCGCTGTTGTGCGTTAGAAGTAAAGCGTACATGAAAAGGAGGGAAATTAAATGTCAAAACAAAAAATAAGAATAAGATTAAAAGCATTTGATCATACAATATTAGATCAATCAGCTGAAAAAATAGTTGAGACTGCTAAATCTACAGGTGCTAGGGTTGCTGGACCAGTTCCACTACCAACTGAGAAAGATGTTATAACTATCTTAAGAGCTGTACATAAGTACAAAGATTCTAGAGAACAGTTTGAAATCAGAACTCATAAGAGATTAATCGATATAGTTAATCCATCACCTAAAACTGTTGATGCATTAATGAGATTAAACTTGCCTGCAGGTGTAGATATTGAAATAAAATTATAATGATTTATAAGATTGCAAAAATGAACTGTTATGATTGTATAACAATCCGCTAATAAGTTTAGGAGGTGTAGCTAAATGCAAAAAGCTATAATAGGAAAAAAGATAGGAATGACTCAAATATTTGATGAAAATGGGAAAGTTGTTCCAGTAACAGTTGTAGAAGCAGGTCCATGTGTTGTTGTTCAAAAGAAGACAGTAGAATCAGATGGATATGATGCAATACAAGTTGGATTTGGAGAAATAAGAGAAAAGTTAGTAAATAAGCCTAAAAAAGGACATTTTGCTAAAGCTGGAGTATCAGTTAAAAGAAAGTTAAAAGAATTCAGATTAGAAGATATATCAACTTATAATGTTGGAGATGAAATAAAAGTTGACATATTTGAAGCTGGAGATAAAGTTGATGTGTCAGGTATATCTAAAGGTAAAGGATTTGCCGGAGTTATAAAAAGATGGAACTTCAACAGAGGACCTATGTCTCATGGTTCTAAATTTAAAAGAGCTGTTGGTTCTATGGGAGCTTCATCAGATCCATCAAGAACTTTCAAAAATAAAAAAATGCCAGGACACATGGGTGCTGTAAATACTACTGTATTAAATTTACAAGTTGTTAGAGTAATGCCTGAAAAAAATGTTATTCTAATAAAAGGTGGAATACCAGGACCAAATAAAGGAACAGTAGTTATAAAAAATAGCGCTAGAGCTTAATTTTTATAGAAAGGAGGAACCCTAATGCCTACAATAGGATTATTTAATAAGGAAGCAAATAAAGTTGGAGAAATTCAATTAAACGATCAAATTTTTGCAGTTGAGGTGAATACTGATGCAATACATCAAGTAGTTGTAGCTCAATTAGCTAATAAAAGACAAGGAACTCAATCAGCTAAAACTAGAGCTGAAGTTAGAGGAGGCGGAATTAAGCCTTGGAGACAAAAAGGAACAGGTAGAGCAAGACAAGGTTCTATAAGAGCACCTCAATGGATAAAAGGTGGAGTTGTATTCGCACCAAAACCAAGAGATTATAGAATGTCTATACCTAAAACTATGAGAAGAGTTGCTATAACTTCTGCATTAACAAGCAAAGTTTTAGATAACAATATGATAGTTTTGGAAAGCTTAGAATTAGCTGCTCCAAAAACTAAAGAAATGGTTAATGTTTTAAATGCGTTTGAAGCTAAAAAGACTTTAATTGTAACAGCTGAATCAAATGAAAATGTATATAAATCAGCAAGAAATATTCAAGGAGTTGCTGTTTTACCAGTTAACAATATAAATGTTTATGATTTATTAAAATTTGAAAAGTTAATAATAACTAAAGAAGCTGTAAACAAAATTGAGGAGGTGTACGCATAATGAGATTAACAAGCCATGATATAATTAGAAGGCCAATGATAACTGAAAAAACTATGGCTGCTATGGCAGAAAATAAATACACCTTCATAGTTCATCAATCAGCTAACAAAGTTCAAGTAAAAAGAGCTATAGAAGAAATATTCAATGTAAAAGTTGAAGATGTAAAAACTATGAGAGTTGAAGGAAAAACTAAAAGAGTTGGCGTTCATATCGGAAAAAGAGCTGACTATAAAAAGGCTATAGTTAAATTAGCTGAAGGAAGTTCAATAGAATTCTTCGAAGGAATGCAATAATATTAAAGCATTTATTGGTTATATAACCAGATAAGCGAAAAAGAGGAGGGAATAAAATGGCAGTTAAAAAGTTTAAACCAACCACTCCATCTAGAAGACAAATGACTATGCCAACATTTGAAGAAATAACTACAAATGTTCCTGAAAAGTCACTTTTAGTTTCTTTAAATAAAACAGGTGGTAGAAATGGTCAAGGTAAAATAACTGTTAGACACCGTGGTGGTGGAGCTAAAAGAAAATATAGAATTATAGATTTCAAAAGAAATAAGGATGGTATAGTTGCTAAAGTTGCTTCTATAGAATATGATCCAAATAGATCTGCATATATCGCATTAGTTGTATATGCTGATGGAGATAAAAGATATATACTTGCTCCAGTCGGATTAAATGTTGGAGATAAGATAGTATCTGGTCCAGAAGCTGATATAAAACCAGGTAATGCACTTCCACTAAAAAATATGCCAGTTGGTACTGTTGTTCACAACATAGAATTACAAGCTGGAAAAGGTGGTCAAATGGTAAGAGCAGCAGGTACTTCAGCTCAATTAATGGCTAAAGAAGGAAATTATGCTACATTAAGATTACCATCAGGTGAAATGAGATATGTTAGAATAGAATGCAGAGCTACTATTGGAACTTTATCTAATACTACACATGATATAGTTAATATAGGTAAAGCAGGAAGAAAGAGACATATGGGATTCAGACCTACTGTTAGAGGATCTGTAATGAACCCTTGTGATCATCCACATGGTGGTGGTGAAGGTAGATCTCCTATAGGTAGACCAAGTCCAGTTACTCCATGGGGTAAACCAGCACTTGGATATAAAACTAGAAAAAATAAAAAATATTCAGATAGATTTATCATTAAGAGAAGAAACGACAAGTAATTTGGAGAGAATATATATTTCTCTTCATAGCTTGATCGCATAATTAGTAGATTTATGAAGGGAGGCAATTATAGTGAGTAGATCAATTAAAAAAGGACCTTTCGTACATGTTGGTCTTTTAAATAAGATAGAAGCAATGAACCAAAGTGGTGATAAGAAGGTTATTAAAACTTGGTCAAGAAGTTCAACTATATTTCCACAAATGATTGGCCATACAATAGCTGTTCATGATGGAAGAAAACATGTTCCTGTATATATATCAGAAGATATGGTAGGTCATAAATTAGGTGAGTTTGTATTAACAAGAACTTACAAAGGACATGATTACAACGAAAAAACATCAAAAAGAAAATAATAATCCCAGAAAGGAGGGCTTTAAATGGAAGCTAGAGCTATAGCTAAATATGTTAGAATGTCTCCAACTAAAGTAGGAGTTGTTCTTAATTTAATAAGAGGAAAAGATGTTAATGAAGCTTTCGCAATTTTAAAATACACTCCAAGAGATGCTGCAGAGGTAATATATAAAGTTTTAAAATCAGCAGTTGCTAATGCTGAAAATAATAATGATTTAGATATAAACAGATTATATGTTAGTGAAGCATTTGTAGGTCAAGGACCAACATTAAAGAGATTCAGACCTATGGATCACGGTAAAGCATTCAGAATAAATAAAAGAACAAGTCACATAACTGTAATAGTTAAAGAGAGAGCTTAATTAAGTAAGGAGGGAAACAGAGTGGGTCAAAAAGTAAATCCTCATGGACTAAGAGTTGGCGTTATTAAAGATTGGAATGCAAAATGGTATGCAGATAAGAAAAATTTCGCTGATAACTTAGTTGAAGATCACAAGATTAGAGAATTTGTTAAAAAAGAACTTTTTAACGCAGGAATATCTAAAGTTGAAATAGAAAGAGCTGCAAAAAGAGTTAAATTAAACATATATACAGCTAAACCAGGAGTTATTATAGGAAAAGGTGGTTCTGGAATAGAAAAATTAAAGAAACAATTATCTACTATAATAGCTGAAAAGAATATTTTAATAAATATTGTAGAAGTTAAAAATGTAGAAGTTGATTCTCAATTAATGGCTGAGAACATAGCAGCTCAATTAGAAAAGAGAATATCATTTAGAAGAGCTATGAAGCAAACAATACAAAGATCTATGAAATCTGGAGCTAAAGGAGTTAAAATAGCTTGTTCAGGTAGATTAGGTGGTGCAGAAATAGCAAGAACAGAACAATATCATGAAGGAACTATTCCACTACAAACTTTAAGAGCGGACATAGATTATGGATTTGCAGAAGCTGATACAACTTATGGAAAAATAGGAGTTAAAGTTTGGGTTTATAATGGAGAAGTTCTTCCAACAAAAAAAGTTGAAAAAGAAGAAGTTAGTGAATAGGATGTAATATAAGAAAGGAGGAATTTAATCATGTTAATGCCTAAAAGAGTAAAACATCGTAAGGTTCAACGTGGTAGAATGAAAGGTAAAGCTACTAGAGGAAATTTCCTTGCATATGGAGACTTTGGTATTCAAGCTACAACTTGTGGTTGGATAACAAGCAACCAAATAGAGTCTGCCAGAATAGCTATTAATAGATATATAAGAAGAGGCGGTAAGCTTTGGATAAAAATATTCCCAGATAAACCAGTAACTGAAAAACCAGCTGAAACAAGAATGGGTTCAGGTAAAGGTTCAGTAGAGTATTGGGTAGCAGTAGTAAAACCAGGTAGAGTTTTATTTGAGTTATCAGGAGTAGATGAAGAAAAAGCTAGAGAAGCTATGAGACTTGCTTCACACAAACTTCCTGTAAAGACTAAGTTTGTTACAAGAAGAGATTTTGAGGAAATGGGTGGTGAAGAGTAATGAAAGCTAGAGAGATAAAAGAACTAAGAACAAGTGCTCCTCAAGATTTAAAAGCTAAATTAGATGAATTAAAAGCTGAATTATTCAATTTAAGATTCCAATTAGCTACAGGTCAATTAGAAAACCCAATGAGAATAAGAGAAGTAAAGAAATCAATAGCTCAAATAAAAACTATTATAAGAGAAGAAGAGTTAAGAGTTGAGCTGTAATCCTGAAAGGAGGTTAAATCTGTGGAAAATAGAGGTTTAAGAAAGAACAGAATAGGTAAAGTTGTTTCAGATAAAATGGAAAAAACTATCGTAGTTGCAATAGAAACAAAGGTAAGACATCCATTATACGGAAAAACAGTTAATAGAACTACTAAGTTTAAAGTTCATGATGAAAATAACGAAGCTAAAATTGGAGATAGAGTTTCTATAATGGAGACTAGACCATTATCTAAGGATAAAAGATGGAGACTAGTTGAAATAGTAGAAAAAGCTAAATAGTATTTCAGAGTCTGAAAGGAGGTTAATTTCATGATACAACAACAAACCTTATTAAAGGTTGCAGATAATTCTGGTGCAAAGGAAATTATGTGTATCAGAGTTTTAGGCGGATCTAAAAGAAAGTATGGAAATATTGGAGATATAATAGTCGCTAGCGTTAAAAGTGCAACACCAGGCGGAGTTGTTAAAAAAGGTGACGTTGTAAAAGCAGTAGTAGTAAGATCAGTTAGAGGATTAAGAAGAGCAGATGGTTCTTATATAAAATTTGACGAAAACGCTGCTGTAATTATTAAAGATGATAAGCAACCAAGAGGAACTCGTATTTTTGGACCGGTTGCTAGAGAGCTAAGAGATAAGGAATTTAACAAAATATTATCATTAGCACCAGAAGTTCTATAATTATAAAAGATTAGGAGGTGGCTAAGATGAAGGTACATGTTAGAAAGAATGATACGGTAATAGTTATATCAGGAAAAGACAAAGGTAAAACTGGTGAAGTTTTAAAAGTTATTCCAAAAACAGGTAGAGTTATCGTTAAAGGTGTTAACATAGTTAAGAAACATCAAAAACCAAATAAACAAAACATGCAAGGCGGTATAGTTGAAATGGAAGCAGCTATAAACAGCTCTAAAGTTATGTTATATTGTGAAAAATGTAAAAAAGCTACAAGAATAAGCAATAAAATAATGGAAGATGGTTCTAAAGTAAGAGTATGTAAGAAGTGTGGAGAAACATTCTAAAATTTGAAAGGAGGTACTTTACATGTTAACAAGACTACAAGAAAGATATGAAAAAGAAGTAGTTCCAGCTATGATGGAAAAGTTCGGATACAAAAATATAATGCAAGTTCCAAAACTTGAGAAAATAGTTATAAACATGGGTGTAGGTGAAGCTAAGGATAATCCTAAAGTTTTAGAATCAGCTGTTAATGATTTACAATTAATAGCGGGACAAAAACCTATATTAACAAGAGCAAAAAAATCAGTTGCTAACTTTAAAATTAGAGAGAATATGGCTCTAGGATGTAAGGTTACATTGAGAAAAGCAAATATGTATGAATTTGCTGACAAATTAATGTCTATAGCTCTTCCAAGAGTTAGAGATTTTAGAGGAGTATCAAGCAAAGCTTTTGATGGTAGAGGAAATTATTCTCTAGGAGTTAAAGAACAATTAATATTCCCAGAAATTGAATATGATAAAATAGATAAAGTTAGAGGTATGGATATAATCTTCGTTACAACAGCTAATACTGACGAAGAAGCAAGAGAATTATTAAGATTCCTTGGTATGCCATTCGCTCAATAATAAGGAGGGGATACTATGGCTCGTAAAGCAATGATCGAAAAATGGAAAAAAGAACCTAAATATCAAACAAGAGCTTATACTAGATGTAGATTATGTGGAAGACCACATTCTGTATTAAAGAAATTTGGAATTTGTCGTATATGCTTTAGAGAATTAGCTTACAAAGGTGAAATTCCAGGATGCAAAAAGGCAAGTTGGTAATTACTAGTATAGTGAAAGGAGGCACAAAATAATGGTTATGACAGATCCTATTGCAGACTTACTAACTCGTATTAGAAATGCGAATGCAGTAAGACATGAAGTAGTAGAAGTACCTTCTTCAACAGTTAAGAAGGCTATAACAAACATATTATTACAAGAAGGTTATCTTAAAGAAATAGAGGAATACAATGATGGTGTTGTTCCTATGTTAAGATTATCTTTAAAATATGGATCAAATAAAGAAAGAGTTATTACTGGATTAAAGAGAATATCTAAACCAGGATTAAGAGTTTATTGTAAAAAGGATGAAGTTCCTAAAGTATTAAATGGATTAGGAGTTGCATTAATATCAACTTCAAAAGGAATATTAGTAGACAGAGAAGCTAGAAAAGCAGGATTAGGTGGAGAAGTTATCTGCTACGTTTGGTAATATAAAGAATATAATTTTATATTTAGATTGAGAAAAAATTAAAACATAAAAAAACATATTAGATGGATCCAAATTAACAGGAGGTGCAATTATGTCAAGAGTAGGTAAATTACCTATAGCTATCCCTTCTGGAGTAACTGTTGCTGTAACACCAGAGAATGTTGTTACAGTGAAAGGCCCAAAAGGTGAGTTAGTAAAAGCTATGCACAAAGACATTACAATAGCTGTTGAAGATGCTCAAGTAGTTGTTACAAGACCAAATGATGCTAAACAAAATAGAGCACTTCATGGTTTAACTAGAGCTTTAATCAATAATATGATTATTGGAGTTAACCAAGGTTTTAGTAAAACTTTAGAATTAATAGGTGTTGGATATAGAGCACAATTACAAGGAAAGAAACTTGTAATGAACTTAGGATATTCACATCCAGTAGAAATAGAAGCAGTAGATGGAATAGAGTTCAAATTAGATGGAACTACTAAGGTTATAGTTCAAGGTATAGATAAAGAAAAAGTTGGAGCTGTTGCTGCAGATATAAGATCATGGAGAAAACCAGAGCCATATAAGGGCAAAGGAATTAAGTATTCTGATGAAGTAATCAGAAGAAAAGAAGGTAAGACTGGTAAGAAATAATAGAAAGGAGTGAACCTTTATGTTTAAGAAAGCAGATAGAAAAGCATCAAGAGAAAAGCGTCATTTAAGAGTTCGTAAAAAAGTGTTTGGAACTACAGAAAGACCAAGACTTTCAGTGTATAGAAGTGAAAAAAATATTTATGCTCAAATAATAGATGATGTTAATGCTGTTACTGTAGTAGCCGCTTCAAGTTTAGATAAAACTATAGAAAAAGGAAGCAATAAAGAAGCTGCTAAATTAGTGGGAGAACTTGTTGCTAAAAGAGCTATAGAAAAAGGAATCACTGAAGTTGTATTCGATAGAGGCGGATACGTATATCATGGAAGAATTCAAGCTTTAGCTGATGGAGCAAGAGAAGCAGGCTTGAAATTCTAATCTAGAAGGAGGAAAATACATGAGAATCGATCCTAGTACACTAGACCTTAAAGAAAAGGTTGTTCATATAAATAGAGTTACTAAGGTTGTTAAGGGTGGTAGAAATTTCAGATTCAGCGCACTTGTAGTTGTTGGAGATGAAAACGGACATATCGGTGTTGGTACTGGTAAGTCAATTGAAATCCCTGAAGCAATAAGAAAAGGAATAGAAGATGCTAAGAAAAACTTAGTATCTGTTGCTATGGTTGGAACTACAGTTCCACACGAAATATATGGTAAATTCGGAACTGGTAAAGTTTTAATAATGCCAGCATCAGAAGGTACTGGAGTTATTGCTGGAGGTCCAGCAAGATCAGTTCTTGAATTATCAGGCTTAAAAGATGTTAGAGCTAAGTCTTTAGGATCTAACAATCCAAGAAACATGGTTAAAGCAACAATCAATGGATTAGCTAGCTTAAGAACAGCTGAAGATATAGCTAAATTAAGAGGAAAATCTGTTGAAGAGATATTAGGTTAGGAGGGATGGCGTCATGGTAAAAGTTACATTAGTAAAAAGCTTAATAGGTAGAAAAAAAGACCATATCGCTACTGCGCATGCCCTAGGACTAAAAAAAATTGGTAAAACAGTAGAGCATGAGGTAACTCCTCAAATAAATGGTATGTTAAATAAAATTAACTACCTATTAAAAATTGAAGAAGTATAAGAGGAGGTGTAGATGACTATGAAACTTCATGAATTAAAGCCTGCTGCTGGTAGTAAAAAAGCTCCTAAAAGAATTGGTAGAGGTACTGGTTCAGGTTTAGGAAGAAATGCTGGTAAAGGTGAAAAAGGTCAAAAAGCTAGATCAGGTGGTGGAGTAAGACCTGGATTTGAAGGCGGTCAAATGCCTTTATACAGAAGACTTCCAAAAAGAGGTTTTACAAATATATTTGCTAAAGAAATAGTTTCTATTAATGTTGATAGATTAAATGTATTTGAAAATGGAACAGAAGTTACTCCAGAATTATTACTTGAAAGAAGAGTAGTAAGTAAAGTAATGGACGGAATCAAAATATTAGGAAATGGTACTTTAGAAAAAAGTATTACTCTTAAAGGTTGTAAATTCTCAAAACAAGCAGCTGAAAAAATAGTTGCGGCTGGAGGAAAAGTTGAGGTGAATTAATCATGCTATCAACCCTACACAATGCCTGGAAGGTTCCAGATTTGAGGAAAAAAATATTATGGACAATATTTCTTGTAGCAATTTTCAGGATGGGAAGTTATATTCCTGTTCCTGGGATTGATACAGGAGCATTAAAAAATCTTACTCAATCTGGAGGCTTGATTAGTTTTTATGATTTAATTTCTGGAGGCTCTTTTAGTAGATTTAGTTTATTTGCATTATCCGTAACTCCGTATATTAATGCTACTATAATCATGCAATTATTACAAATTGCTATTCCTAAATTAGAACAATTGTCTAAAGAGGGAGACGATGGTAGAAAAAAAATACAAAAGATAACGAGATATGCAGCTATAGGTATTTCTATAATAATGGCTTATGGAAGTTACATTGTAATAGCAAAATATGGTGCTTTAAAATACAATTCTCCTATTGATATATTTTTAATAGTATTAAGCTTAGTGGTTGGATCAACTTTTCTTATTTGGTTAGGAGATCAAATAACAGTAAAAGGTGTTGGTAATGGAACATCAATAATAATATATGCTAATATAATATCAGCATTACCAATGACAGGATATCAAATATATTCTCTATTAATAGCAGGTAAAATAAATATTGTTGAAGTGATTTTATTTGTTGGAGCTGCAATTGCTTTATTAGCGGGAGTAATTTACTTATATCTAGCAGAAAGAAGAATACAAGTACAATATTCAAACAAGGCAGTAGGAAGTAGAATGGCTAGAGGTCAGTCACATATTCCTTTAAGTATAATAGGAACAGCGGTTATAGCAATAATATTTGCTATGTCAGTTATGAGTTTTCCAATGACTGTAGCAAACTTTTTCCCAAATGCTTCGTGGGCTCAGTGGATAACAGGATCTTCATATAGTCCATTTAATTCGGGAACATGGATGTATATAGTATTGTATTGCATTTTAACTATATTCTTTACTTGGTTCTATACGCAAATAACTTTTAAACCGGATGAAATGGCTGAAAATATGCACAAGTCATCAGGATTTATTCCAGGAGTAAGACCTGGTAAACCAACAGAGATTTATTTAGAAAAAGTGTTAAATAAGGTTGCTTTAATAGGAGGAATATTTGCGGCTATAATAGCAATAGCCCCTGTATTAGTTGCAAACTATACTAGTTTTCAAGATGTCCAATTTGGTGGAACATCAGTATTAATTTTAGTATCAGTTTCATTAGAAATTATGAGACAATTAAGTACTCAATTAACCATGAAACATTATCAAGGATTCTTGAATTAAATAAAATGAATTTGGAGATGATTGCCCGTGAAAATAGTTTTATTAGGTCCTCCGGGAGCAGGTAAAGGGACACAGGCAAAATCAATCAGTAATAGATACTCTATTCTTCATATATCAACAGGTGATATATTTAGAAAAAATATTTCAGAAAATACTCCTCTTGGAGTAGAAGCTAAAAGATATATGGATAATGGTCAATTAGTTCCAGATGAAGTTACTATCAATATGGTTAAGGATAGACTTAAACAAGATGATTGTAAAAATGGGTATCTACTAGATGGTTTTCCTAGAACAGTTCATCAAGCGGAAGCATTAGATGAATTTTTATGTTCAAGAGGAGAAAGTTTAAGTACATCTCTTTTAATAGAGGTGCCAACTGATTTTATTCTTGAAAGAATGACTGGAAGAAGAGTTTGTCCTTCATGTGGAGCTAGTTATCATGTGAAGTTCAATCCGCCAACAAAAGATGGAAAATGCAGTGTTTGTGGATCAGAAGTTATACAAAGAAAAGATGATACTGTAGAAACAGTACAAGAGAGATTAGATGTATATCAAAAACAAACTCAACCATTGATTGATTTTTATAAAGCTAAAAATAAACTTTCAGTAGTGGATGGAACAAAAGCAATAAATGAAGTTTTTGAAGATATCTGTAAGATATTGGATTAGGGAGCGATAATAATGATAATAATAAAAAATGATTTAGAAATCGACCTAATGAGGAAAGCCGGCAGAATTGTTGGAGAAACTTTAAATTTGTTAGAGGGCAAAGTGAAGCCAGGTATTACTACTGGAGAATTAGATAGAATAGCTGAAGAATTTATAACTAAGCATGGAGCTATGCCGTCTTTTAAAGGACTATATGGATTTCCTTCTTCACTATGTATATCTGTGAATGAGCAAGTGGTTCATGGTTTTCCAGGAAAAAGAAAGTTAAAAGAAGGCGATATAGTTTCAGTTGACTGTGGAGCTTTTATTAACGGATTTCATGGAGATGCTGCTAGAACTTTTGCGGTAGGAGAGATATCTGAAGAAGCTAAAAAACTTATAAGTGTTACTAAAGAAAGTTTCTTTAAAGGTATTGAAAAAGCTTATGTGGGAAATAGATTAACAGATATTTCTTGCGAAATACAAAGATTTGTAGAGGATAATGGATTTTCAGTGGTTAGAGACTATGTTGGACACGGCATAGGAAAAAAAGTTCATGAAGATCCAGAGGTACCTAATTTCGGTAGATCAGGTAGAGGTCCAAAACTTGTTTCAGGAATGGTTTTAGCCATAGAACCTATGGTTAACATTGGAAGTTATCATGTAAATACATTAGAAGATGGATGGACAGTAGTAACTCAAGATGGAAAGTTTTCAGCGCATTATGAAAATACAGTTGCAATTTTACCTAATGGTCCTGAAATATTAACACTTGTTAAGTAAATTAATGTGTGTTGCTTAGTTATAAATTTATGTTTACTTATATTAAAGTAAACTGTATATTTATGGCTAAGGTAATCTTTGAGGTGAATAATTTGCGAAATAATAACTCAATTGGCAGATTAGTAGTATCTAATAATGGGAGAGATAAAGGGAATTTTTATATTGTTGCTAATATAAAGGAAGAGTATTTATATCTTGTTAATGGTTCTACTAAAACGATAGAAAAGCCAAAGAAGAAAAAAAAGAAACATGTGATACTTACTAATGTGATTGATGTGAATATTAAAAATTCTATTGAATCTCAAGATAAGAATGCAAATTTAAAAATAAAAAGATTTATAAAACTTAATGGCACTGTCAAGGAGGTTTGATTACCTTATGTCAAAAGATGATATTATAGAAATGGAAGGTAAAGTTTTAGAAGCTTTACCAAATGCAATGTTTCAAGTAGAATTAGAGAGTGGGCATGTAATACTAGCTCATATTTCTGGAAAATTAAGAATGAACTTCATAAGAATTTTACCAGGAGATAAAGTTACAGTAGAGCTTTCTCCATATGACCTAACAAGAGGTAGAATTACTTGGAGAGCAAAATAAGGAGGGTTAGCGATGAAAGTAAGACCATCAGTTAAGCCTATTTGCGAAAAGTGCAAGATAATAAGAAGAAAAGGAAGAGTAATGGTAATCTGTGAAAATCCTAAGCACAAACAAAAACAAGGCTAATAGGTAAAAACATATAATAATTTTAGTCAATTAGTTAATTCTTATTGACTTTTATTAAAAACTCACATATTATTATATAGGCAAATAATAATGTGATTAAGTTTTAGGTGCGGCTGCAGTAAAAAATACTGGCCTAAAATTTTAAATATAAAAAACAATACATTGATTTACAAAATTTAAGACTTCAATTATCAGGAGGTGTAATTAATGGCAAGAATAGCAGGTGTAGACCTACCAAAAGAAAAAAGAGTAGAAATAGGTCTAACATATATATATGGTATAGGATTACCTACATCACAAAAGATTCTTAAAGATACAGGAATAAATCCAGACACAAGAGTTAAGGATCTTACAGAAGATGAAGTTAATTCAATAAGAAATATAGTTAAAGAAATGACTATAGAAGGTGACTTAAGAAGGGAAGTTGCTCTTAATATAAAGAGACTTGTTGAAATAGGTTGCTATAGAGGAATAAGACACAGAAAAGGTCTTCCAGTTAGAGGACAAAAAACTAAGACTAATGCTAGAACTAGAAAAGGTCCTAAGAAGACTATAGCTAATAAGAAGAAGTAGTTTAAGGAGGGAAGACAATGGCAGCTCAAAAAGTTAAAAAGACTAGAAGAAGAAAAGAGAGAAAAAATGTTGAGCATGGAGCAGCACATATCCAATCAACTTTTAATAACTCAATAGTTACTTTAACTGATGCTAGAGGAAATGCTTTATCATGGGCAAGTGCTGGTGGACTAGGATTTAAAGGTTCAAGAAAAAGCACACCATTTGCAGCTCAAATGGCAGCAGAAACAGCAGCTAAAGCAGCTATGGAACACGGTTTAAAAAGCGTTGAGGTTTACGTAAAAGGACCTGGTGCAGGTAGAGAAGCAGCAATAAGAAGTTTGCAAGCAGCAGGATTAGAAGTTACTTTAATAAAAGATGTAACTCCAATACCACACAATGGATGTAGACCACCAAAAAGAAGAAGAGTTTAGTAACATAATAGTAGGAGGTGTAAGTAATGGCAAGATATACTGGAGCTACATGTAGACTATGTAGAAGAGAAGGTATGAAATTATTCCTAAAAGGGGATAGATGCTTTACAGATAAATGTGCTTTTGTTAGAAGAAGTTATGCGCCAGGACAACATGGAGCAAGCAAAAAGAAAATATCTAACTATGGAACACAATTAAGAGAAAAGCAAAAAGCTAAAAGAATTTACGGAGTTCTTGAAAGTCAATTCAGAACAACTTATGAAAGAGCTGAAAAGATGAAAGGAATTGCCGGTGAAAATTTATTAAAATTACTAGAAATGAGATTAGATAACGTAGTATTTAGATTAGGTTTTGGTGCATCTAGAACAGAAGCTAGACAATTAGTTACTCATGGACATTTCTTAGTAAATGGTAAAAAAGTAGATATTCCATCATACAGAGTATCTGTTAATGATGTTATAACTGTTTGTGAAAAAAGTAGAGGAACTGAAAAGTTCAAAACTTTTGCTGAAAATCCAAAAGCTTTACCAAAATGGTTAACAGCTAATGTTGAAAATTTTGAAGGTAAAGTTATAGCTGAACCAGTTAGAGAAGATATTGATGTTCCAGTTAATGAAACTCTAATTGTTGAGTTATATAGTAAATAATAGCTAATATTAATTTGTTTAGTATTGGATCAGTTGCCCTCATATAAGGTTGCAATGGAAATTGAAGGAGGGTTTGCTAATGTTAGAAATAGAAAAGCCAGTTATTCAGTGTGTGGAGTCAAGCGATGATGGGACTTATGGCAAGTTTGTTATAGAACCACTTGAAAGAGGATATGGAATTACTCTTGGAAATGCATTAAGAAGAATACTACTTTCTTCTTTACCAGGAGTAGCACCATCATCAGTTAAAATAGATTCAGTTCTTCATGAATTTTCAACTATAAAAGGTGTTAAAGAAGATGTTACAGAGATAATCTTAAATCTTAAAGCTTTAGCCCTTAAAATGGAAGGTGAAGGACCAAAAACTATTTATATAGATGCACAAGGACCAGGAGTTGTTAGTGGTGCAGATATAAAAACAGATGGTGATGTAGAAGTTGTAAATAAGGATTTACATATAGCTACATTAGATAATGATGGTAAATTATATATGGAGATAGTTGTTAATAGAGGAAGAGGGTATGTTTCACAAAATAAAAACAAAACTGAAGATCTTCCATTATCAGCTATAGCAATAGACTCTATATATACTCCTGTGAAGAGAGTTAATTTTACTGTTGAAAATACAAGAGTTGGTCAAATTACAGATTATGACAAACTTACTCTTGAAATTTGGACTAATGGAACTATAAAAATAGAGGAAGCAATTTCTTTATCAGCAAAAATTCTTATAGAGCACTTCAAATTATTCATGACTTTAACAGACAATGCTAACGACGTTGAAATAATGATTGAAAAAGAAGAAGATAAAAAAGAAAAAGCATTAGAAATGACTATTGAGGAATTAGATTTATCAGTTAGATCTTATAACTGTTTAAAGAGAGCCGGAATCAACACTGTACAAGAGCTTGCAACAAAGAGTATGGATGATATGATGAAGGTTAGAAACCTTGGTAAGAAATCTCTAGAAGAAGTAGAGAGAAAATTAACAGAGTTAGGCTTAAATTTAAAGTTAAGCGATGAGTAGTTGAGGAGGTAAAGTCATGGCAGGATATCGTAAATTAGGTCGTCCTACTGATCAAAGAAGAGCTATGTTGAGAAATCTTGTTACAAGTTTTTTAAAACATGGTAAAATAGAAACAACAGAAACTAGAGCTAAAGAAACTAGAAGTATTGCAGAAAAAATGATTACTCTTGCAAAAAGAGGAGATTTACATGCAAGAAGACAAGTATTAGCTTATGTAACTGAAGAAGCAGTAGTTCAAAATTTATTTGATAATATCGCTCCTAAGTATGCTGAAAGAAACGGTGGATACACTAGAATGTATAAAGTGGGTCCAAGAAGAGGTGACGGAGCTGAGGTTGTTATACTTGAGTTAGTATAATAGCATTCTGGGATTAAGTTATGCTTAATCCCTTTTTTGCATTTTTAAACTTAATTATCTTAATGTTGAGGGGATTATAGAGTTGTATAGTTCTTCTTAGAAGTATTATTTGAGAAATTTTAAAATTAAAATATAAATTGATGATATAATTAATTAATCTTAAATTTATATAATTATAAAATAATATTATTGATGTGATAAGATTAAATTGTTAATATTATTTTATAATTATATAAGAATAATATTTTAATTTATGTAAAATAGGAGGTGTTTGAATGAAAGAAAAAATGATTTTTTGTAAGGATTTATTTTTTAAATATATGAACTATGAAGACAAAACTGAAAAAATAGCTATAGATAATGTTAGTATGGATGTAAAAGAAGGAGAATTTCTAGTTATTTTAGGACAAAATGGTTCAGGAAAATCAACAATTGCAAAACATATGAATGCACTTATTTTGCCAAGTGGCGGAAAAATGTTTGTAGATAATTTAGATACGTCAAATAACAGTAATTTATGGGATATAAGAAGCAAGGCAGGGATGGTATTTCAAAATCCTGATAATCAGTTAGTTGCAACAGTAGTAGAAGAAGATGTTGCTTTTGGTCCTGAAAACTTGGGAGTTGAGCCTTTAGAAATAAGAAAAAGAGTTGATGAAAGTTTAAAATCAGTTGGGATGTATGAATATAGAAAGCATGCACCGCATTTATTATCAGGAGGACAAAAGCAAAGAATTGCAATAGCAGGTATACTTGCTATGATGCCTAAGTGCATTATATTAGATGAGCCCACAGCAATGTTAGATCCTATTGGAAGAAAGGAAGTAATAAGTACTATAAAATCTATAAATAAAAATAATAAAATAACAATAGTGTTAATAACACACTATATGGATGAAGCAGCACAAGCTGATAGAATTATAGTTATGGATAATGGTAAAAAAACCATGGAGGGAACTCCTAGAGAAATTTTTTCTCAGGTAGAAAAAATGAAAAAAATTGGATTAGATGTTCCACAAGTAACAGAACTAGCTTATGAACTTAATAAGGAAGGTGTAAACATATCGACAGATATTTTAAATATAGATGAAATGGTGAGTGAATTATGTCAATTAAAATAGAAAATTTAAGTTACACATATATGCCTAAAACGCCTTTTGAAAAAAAAGCTTTAATAAACATTAATTGTGAATTTTATGATGGTGAGTTTATAGTCTTAATCGGGCATACTGGATCTGGAAAATCTACTTTAATACAACATTTAAATGGTCTTTTAAAACCAACAGAAGGAAAAATAATAGTAGATGGTATAGATATCACAGATAAAAAAGTTAAATTAACTAATATCAGAAAAAATATTGGATTAGTATTTCAATATCCAGAATATCAATTGTTTGAAGAAACAATTGAAAAGGATATAGAATTTGGTCCAAGGAATTTAGGCTTATCTGAAGAAGAAATAACAAGAAGAGTAAAAAGAGCAATGAAGATGGTTGATTTAGATTATGATACATATAAAGATAAATCTCCTTTTGATTTAAGTGGTGGTCAAAAAAGAAGAGTAGCAATAGCTGGAGTTATAGCTATGGAACCTAAGGTTTTGATACTAGATGAACCAATAGCAGGTTTAGATCCTAAGGGTAGAGATGATATTTTGAATCAAATAAGGAAATTACATGATGATTATAAAATAACTACTATAATGATAAGTCATAGTATGGAAGATGTAGCTAAAGTTGCAGATAGAGTTGTTGTTATGAATCATGGAAGCATTATTCTTGATGGAAAAGTTTCTGATGTCTTTAAGGAAGTTGATGTTTTAGAGGATATAGGGCTTGGGGTTCCGCAAGTGACTTATTTACTCAGAGAACTTAGAAAAAAGGGATTTGATATATCAGATGATATATATACAATTAAAGATGCTAAGAAAGCCATACTTGAATATTTAAATAAAAATTAGCAGAAAGGGCTTTAAGATATGTTAAAGGATATAAATATAGGGCAGTATGTTCCAGGTAGCTCATTTATACATAAATTAGATCCACGAACAAAGATACTTATAACTTTTTTCTTTATAATAACTCTATTTTTTATAAATAAGTTTTATGGATATATTTTTGTGGTTATTTTTCTTGGAATAGTAATATTGTTATCTAAATTAAGTTTTAAATATATATATAAAGGGGTAAAGCCAATATTTATATTAATACTTATTACTGCAGTTCTTAATGTATTTTTAGTAACGGGGACTCCAGAAACATTAGTATTTAAATTGGGCTTTATATCTATATATACACAGGGTATAAAAACAGCAATATTTATGGCTTTGAGACTTATATTTTTAATAATGGGTACATCAATAATGACTCTTACAACATCACCAATAGAGTTAACTGATGGAATAGAAAAATTATTAGCTCCATTTAAAAAAGTAGGTTTGCCAGCTCATGAGTTAGCAATGATGATGACAATTGCTTTGAGATTTATACCAACTCTTATAGATGAAACAGATAAGATAATGAAAGCACAACAGGCAAGGGGGGCAGATTTTGAAACAGGAAACTTAGTGCAAAAGGCTAAAAATTTAATTCCACTTTTAGTTCCTCTTTTTATAAGTTCATTTAGAAGAGCAGATGAATTGGCAATGGCTATGGAGGCTAGATGTTATAGAGGTGGAGAAGGTAGAACTAGGATGAAACAATTAAAATTAGAGAAGAAAGATGCTGTTGCATTTGTAGTATACATAGTATTTTTAATTCTATGTATTGTTTCAAGATTTGGACCTAGTTTAGTATTATAGTTTAAAAATTGTATTATAGGATAGATTATGTGTAATCTTAGCATAATCTATTTTTATACTAAAATTATAAGATTTCAAGGAGCAATAAATGAGAAATATAAAGCTTACAATAGAGTATGATGGAACAAGGTACTATGGATGGCAAAGACAACCTATAGGAAATACAATTCAACAAGAATTAGAGAAAGCTATATCTAAAGTAATCAAGGAGTATGTAGAAGTCATAGGAAGTAGCAGAACTGATTCTGGTGTTCATGCTAAAGGATATGTAGCTAATTTTAAAACAAATGTAAAAATGCCAGCTGAAAAGTTTAGAGATGCCATAAATTGCAAATTACCTCGAGATATAGTTATAATAAAATCAGAAGAGGTTGATTTAGATTTTCATGCTAGGTATTCTAGTAAAGGAAAAACGTATTGTTATACCATATTAAATAGGGAATATCCATGTGCTATAGATAAGGATTATGTATATTATTATAGGTGGAAGCTTAATGTTGAGGAGATGAAAAAGGCGTGTAAATATTTTTTGGGAACTCACGATTTTAAAGCTTTTCAAACTCCTGGAGGCTCTGTTAAAACATCAATAAGAACAATAAGTGACTTACATATAGAAACAAACGTAAATAATATAAAAATATATATATCTGCAGACGGTTTTTTATATAATATGGTAAGGATAATAGTAGGAACATTAATTTTAGTTGGAAGTAATAAAATAAAAGAAGATTTTGTAAAAAATATTATAGAGTCTGGAGTAAGACAAAATGCCGGAAAATGTGCTCCTGCTAATGGACTTTGCTTAGAGAAAGTTTTTTATTAAATTATATTAAAAATATGTTGACACGCCCGTAAGCGTGTATTATAATGATATATGTTTGTAAGAGAAGTATGTATAGATTTTTATTCATAGATCTTAACATAGAGCACGATTAATTAAAATTAACCTATTCGAAATTTTTAGGGAGGGAAAAACATGAAATCATACATTGCGAAAGCACAAGACGTTGAAAGAAAATGGTATGTTGTTGATGCTGCTGGAAAGCCACTAGGAAGAGTTGCTAGCCAAGTTGCAACAATATTAAGAGGAAAGAATAAGCCAACATTTACACCAAATGTTGATTGCGGAGATTTCGTTATAATAATAAATGCTGAGAAAGTTGTTTTAACTGGTAAAAAGTTAGATCAAAAAATGATGAGAAAACATAGCCTATATCCAGGTGGATTAAAAGAAACTCCATACAGAGAAGTATTAGAAAAGAAACCTGAATTTGCTTTTGAAGAAGCTGTAAGAAGAATGCTTCCATCAGGAGTTTTAGGAAGAAAAATGTTAAAGAAATTAAAAGTATATAGAGGTTCTGAGCATAATCATGCAGCTCAAAATCCAGAAGTACTTGAATTAAGATACTAATATAATAGTCTCGGGAGGAGGAATAGTAATGGCAAAAGTTCAATATATGGGAACTGGTAGAAGAAAAAAATCAGTTGCAAGAGTAAGACTTGTACCAGGTGAAGGTAAAGTTATAGTAAATAAAAGAGAAATCGAAACATATTTCGGATTAGAAACTTTAAGAGTTATAGTTAATCAACCATTAGTATTAACTGCAACTAAAGATAAATTTGACGTTTTAGTTAATGTATATGGTGGTGGATTATCAGGTCAAGCAGGAGCTATAAGACATGGTATATCAAGAGCTTTATTAAAAGCTGATGAAAATTTAAGACCAGAATTAAAGAAAGCTGGATTTTTAACTAGAGATCCAAGAATGAAAGAAAGAAAGAAATACGGTCTTAAAAAAGCAAGAAGATCTCCACAATTCTCAAAGAGATAGTTTGTGGTTTAAAAAAAGAGAGGAAATTTCCTCTCTTTTTTTATTTACATTGATTATTATTAATGCTAAACTTTTAGTGAATTAAGGATTTAGTACATACTATAATACTTTTTGGAAAAAATAAATATAGGTTTTTTAAGTATTTAAATAATGGATGTTAGGAATAGGTAAAAAATGATATTTAATTTTGTTATGGAAAGGAACTATTATGGTATGAAAGTTAAAAGATTTATTAAGAGTATATCAATGGTAGCATTAACTTTAGTATTAATTTTATGTTTTTTAATAACAGGAACTTTGGTTAAAGCTGAAGAAAAGGAAGAGGGTAGTAGTGAAAAAATAATACTTATAGATCCTGGTCATGGAGGAATGGATGGTGGTGCTAAGGGTAATGATGGAACGTTGGAGAAAGATATAAACTTAGCAATATCTTTAAAATTAAAATCTACTTTAGAAGAAAAGGGATATAGAGTAGCAGTAACTAGAGAAGCAGATGCTGATTTACACACTAAGGGAGATACGGTAAGAGAAAAAAAAAGAGATGATTTGGCTAATAGAGTTAAAATGAAAGAGGAAACAAAGTGTGATATTTTTATAAGTATTCATCAAAATATGTTTCCACAAAGCAACTGCAAAGGTGCACAGGTTTGGTATGCAGCAGATGATAGCAGTAAGCTTTTAGGGGAGGCTTTGCAAGAAAGTTTTAAACTTAATTTAGATGGGAATAATCATAGAGTAGCAAAGCAAGCTAAAGAGGAGTATAGAATACTTAGAAATAACAAAGGGTGTGCTGCGGTCATTGCAGAATGTGGATTTTTATCCAATCCAGAAGAGTTAGAGTTATTACAGAGTGATGATTATCAAAATAAAATAGTCTATTCTTTAGTTCAAGGAATTGATAAGTATTTTTTACAAAATAAATAAGAGCTTGTATCGATTTAGATACAGCTCTTTTCATTATATAGAATTTCTAAAACCTTTTCCACGAACTTCAGATACATTCATAACAGTAATAAATGCCTTAGGATCTATTAGATGGATTGTATTTTTAAGTTCAATCATTTGTCTTGGTGTAACAAGGCAATAGAGCATTTTTTTCTTATCATGTGTATATTCTCCTTCTGCCAAAAGAGATGTAACACCTCTATGAAGGTCATTTATTATATAACTTATAACAAGTTGCTCTTTTTCGGTTATTATAAATAATAATTGTTTGTTATTAGTACCCTTTATAACCTTGTCTAAAACCATGCCTTGTATAAACATACTTATAAGAGTGTATAGAGCCATAGGAACCCCAAAAAATGTTGATGCAACAGCTACAATAATTAAGTTTATAGCAAATCCTAAGCTTCCAATATTAAAATTAGAATATTTTTTTCTAATAAGCATATTGACAATATCTGTTCCACCGGTAGAACCATTTCTTGAAAAGACGATTCCATAACCTAGACCACAAAGAATTCCTCCATATATGCAATAAAGTAATGTATCATTTAGTGATACAAGACTTGAAAGTGGTGATGTAATTATAAGGCATGCGGATAAAGAAATCATTCCAATACCAGTATATAGTGTGAATTTTTTTGGTAATTTGAAATAACTAAGAATGAATAATGGTATGTTTATTATAAATACAGTTATACCAGAATTTATTCTAGTAAGATATTGAATTATAAGTCCAACTCCAGTAGCTCCACCACTTATTAGCTGAGCATTAGCTAAAAACATATTAACTCCTAGAGATGATATGAAACATCCTAAAAAGATTAATATGCAGTCAAGAATAAAGCCACTTGTGCTCTTCATAAATTTCATAAAATTATCTCCTTAACTTAATTATGAAATGATATAGATGTAATTATAATAGATATTATTGTAATATTAAATATTTTTTTATTAAAATTTAATTAATATTAATATTTTGCTCAATAGTATTAAAATGAGTAATTGTTTATAAAGTAAATTTAGACAATTATATTGGTAAGTCATAATAAAAATATAAATTATATTTGTAACTTTTATATTTTATTATAAAATATATATAGAAAGTTAAAGAGGTGTTTATTAATGGATAAATTCAATGTATTAGTTGTAGATGATGAAAAAGAAATAAGAGATGCTATAGATATATATTTAAGGGGGGAGGGGATAAATGTAATAAAGGCTAAGGATGGTCTTGAAGCTTTAGAAGTTTTAGATAAAGAGGATGTTCATTTAGTTGTTTTAGATTTAATGATGCCAAGATTAGACGGTATGCAGACATGTATGAAAATAAGGGAAACCAGAAATATGCCGATTATAATGTTATCTGCAAAATCCGAGGATAGCGATAAAATATTAGGATTAAATATAGGAGCAGATGATTATGTTACAAAACCTTTTAATAATTTAGAATTGGTTGCTAGAGTAAAATCACAACTTAGAAGGTATGAGAAACCTTTAAGCATAGAAAATTCACAAGATACGATAATTATAAAAGATTTACTAATAGATAATATAAATAAAAAAGTAGTTTTGAGAGGTAATGAAGTAAAACTTACTGCTACTGAATATAAAATATTAATTCTTTTAGCTTCACATCCAGGAAGAATCTTTTCGATAAAAGAAATTTATGAGAAAGTATGGGAAGAGGCTTTTTATAAGAGTGAGAATACAGTAACTGTACATATAAGAAGAATGAGAGAGAAGATAGAGATAAACTCAAAAGACCCTGAATATATAAAGGTGGTGTGGGGTATTGGTTATAAAGTGGATAAATAAAATAAGGTTTTGGTGGCGTGATTATAGAATTTGGGTTAGAAATGTAGAAAATATATTTATAATAGGTTCTTTGATAATATTTCCAGCGATGTTGATTATTTTATTTGGAGGAAATTCATATCAAAGTTTAGTCAAGATAAATTATACTCAAGGATCTTATATAGAACCAAGGGTAAATTATGTGGATGCTTTAATAAATCCTAAAAAGTATGAAGAAGGGAAGCTTTTAGAAAGATCAGCAGAGTTATCTAATGTAATTTATAATCAGACAGATTATTTAAAGGATATAAAAAATGCTACAACAAAAGATGAACAAGATATTGTAAAGCAAAAAATATTACAGTTATCCACGTATTATATTGGAGTTGTAATAATTGATAAAACAACGGGAGATTATTATTCAAATAGAAGTTGGTTTTATGATCCGCCATACGCTTTATCCACTCCAAAAAATATTATACAAGAGTTAGCTAAGAATGAAAATTTAACTTATATAACTTTAAATCCTGCTGAAGATATAGAAGAAATATATTTTTATCAAGGTGAAATGTATATACAAGAAGTTAATGCTATTAGAACATCTTTTTTTATATTATTAATATGTACAATAATTTTAGTTGTTTTTCTTGTAAAAAAAATATATATGATAAAGAATCTTGGATTTAAAAAATATAAAATTAGTTTAAAACAAGGATATTTATTTAAATTATTTAGAGCTATTAGGGCTATATTTAAAACTAGGATAATAGTAGAGGAAATAATAAAAGATAAAGTATTTTTATTTATTATTTTTGCTACAATAATATATCTTTTATTTTGGTGGATTGCAAGTGCTATTGATTTTTGGCTTGGGTATCCAAGTGGATATTCATATATTTATTATGTAGGAATAGGTGTTGGAATTGCAATTATTGTATTTCTATTTGTACATTTTGTAATAAAATATATATTAAAATATGATTCGCTAGCAACTATTATATATGATATAGATGAAATAAAAAAAGGTAATATGGAACTTGAAGTTGAATATGGAAATGACAAGCAGATATCAGAGCTTGCAAAAGGGATAAATGATTTGAGGTTAAATTATAAAGATTCTATTGAAGAGGGAATAAGAAATGAAAAACTAAAAACTGAGCTTATATCAAATGTTTCTCATGATTTAAAAACTCCATTAACTTCCATAATAAATTATGTAAACATACTTCAAAGAGATGATATAAGTGAAGATGAGAAAAAAGAATGTATAAAAATATTAGAAACTAAATCGCATAGATTAAAGAGATTAATTGATGATCTTTTTGAAGTGTCAAAAATGAATTCAGGAAAAGTTGATTTATATGAAATGGATATAGATATAATTCAACTTATATACCAGTCTATTATGGAGGTTGAAGATTTATATATAGAGAAGAAAATGGAATTTAAGGTTAAAGCTCCAGATGAGTTGAAAATAAATGTAGACCCTGAAAAGATGTCTAGGGTATTTCAAAATCTTGCGACAAACTCTTTAAAATATGGTTTGGAAAATACAAGGATATATGTGGATATAAAAGATTTTGATGATAGAGCCGAAATATCTTTTAAGAATGTATCTGCTTTTGAATTAGATTTTAATGAAAGTCAAATATTAGAAAGATTTGCAAGGGGAGATAAATCAAGGAATTCAACTATAGAGGGTTCTGGGCTAGGCTTAGCTATAGCTAAAACTATTGTTGAACTTCATGAAGGATTGTTTAAAGTAGAATGTGAGGGAGATTTGTTTAAGGCATATGTAATACTTCCAAAAACAAAACTTAAATAATAGTTAAAAGAATTGGTTAATCCAATGTTCAAACAGGATTATAATTGATACTTTAAAAAAATTAAATAAGGAAACATGAAAAAATTATATTAAGTTCATAAGAAATTAGGAGATACAAAGAGTATTAATTAGAATATAAATGATAAATTTATTTTAATGGTTAAAAAGATAATGATAATCATTTTCAATTAATCAATATATATGATATTATAATATCATAAAATGAACATTAGGAGGTTTAATATGGCTAAGATGATGGAACCTCGTTTCAAGATGTGCAGAAGGCTTGGATTAAATGTAATAGGGCATCCAAAGGCCATGGAACGAGCATTTAAAGGAACAAGTAGGGCAGATAAAAAATTATCCGATTACGGAACTCAATTATTAGAAAAGCAAAGATTAAGAGCTTATTATGGTGTTATGGAAAAGCAATTTGCTAGATATGTAGAAAAGGCATTTAATAGCAAAGAACAGCCAGGTGAAGCTTTACTTATGATATTGGAATCTAGATTAGATAATATGGTCTATAGAATGGGTTTTGCTAATTCTATAAGGCAAGCTAGACAAATGGTGAATCATGGACATTTTTTAGTTAATGGAGAAAAGGTAAATATACCTTCTTTTAGACTAAAAGTAGAAGATGAGGTTGTTTTAAGAGAAAAATCAAGAAAAACAGAAATGTTCACAAACAACTTTATAAATAATATAGGAAATGAAGTTCCATATATATCTAAAGATGAAAATAGTTTTAAAGGAATATTTATTAGAAAACCTAAGAGAGAAGAACTTCCAATAATCATACAAGAACAGTTAATAGTTGAGTTTTACTCTAAATAATAATTGAATACTTCTTAAATACATTTTGTTCTTTTAGAAATATCTTGCAAGTTATACTTCTGATGTTACTAAACTCTTAAATACTTGAAGGGGTGCTGACCTTCAAGTATTTTTTATTTAATTTTTAATTTTTTTTACGTCAATATTATATTTTTTGCATTTTAAAGATATGGTTCTATGGGTTAATCCTAAAGCTTTTCCAGCTTTATTAAATGTTTTATATTTTTCAATAGCCATTTTTATTATTTGCTTTTCATATTCTTCAAAAGGAAGAATATTGTCTTTATCTAAATCAAATTTATTAGGATTCTCTATTGTAGGTTTTAAATATGATGGTAAATAAAAACTTGAAATATATTTTTCATCACAAAAATTCATAGCTCTTTCTATTATATTTTCAAGTTCTCGTATATTTCCAGGCCATTGATATTGTTGAAGCAGATTTAATGCGTCATTAGATATTCCTAAGATATTTTTGTTTAATTTGATATTTAATTTTTTTATAAAATATTCAACCAAATCAGGAATGTCTTCTTTTCTTTCTCTAAGAGCAGGCAGATTAATTCCTATTACATCTAATCTGTAATACAAATCTTGCCTAAATGTTTTTTCTTTTATCATTTCTTCGAGATTTCTATTAGTAGCAGCAATAACCCTAACATCAATAGAAATTGGATTTATTCCTCCTATAGGATCTATTTCCATTTCTTGAAGTACTCTTAAAAGTTTAACTTGCATAGAAAGAGGCATGTCTCCTATTTCGTCTAAGAATATTGTTCCACCATCAGCAATTAAGAATTTACCTGGTTTACTTTTGGTAGCCCCTGTAAAAGAACCTTTTTCATACCCAAAAAGTTCACTTTCTAAAAGATTTTCAGGGATAGAGGCACAGTTAACTCGTACAAAAGGTTTGTCATGCCGAGTACTATTGTTGTGCACAGCCTTAGCAATTAATTCTTTACCAGTGCCACTTTCACCTCTTATTAAAATTGTAGAAGTTGTTTTTGAGGTCTTTTCGCATATATATAGAATGTCTTTTAGAGTTCTGCTAGAACCTATGATGTTATTAAAAGATGAATTATTAGAAATTTGTTTAAAGAATTCTTCTTTATAATAGTTAAGCTCTTCTTGTGATTTATTTAGTTTTCCTATAAGCTCTTTTAGTTCATTAATAGGTCTTGCTGTTGATATAACTCCAACAAACTCGTTATCTATAAATAATGGTTCTATATTACCTATTACATTAACATTATTAATAGAATAAATAGCATCATTGAATTTTGATTTATTTTTAAATGATTTACCAATATAGCCATTAGGTTCTATATCTGTGATATGTTTACCAAGAATATTTTGAGCCTTTAAATTGCTATGTTTAATGTATGCTGGATTAATATAATTTATAATTCCATTTTTATCCAAAAAACAAATCATATCTTGAGAATTTTCTAAAATTTTAGTAAATTTTTCATTTAATTCTTTTATACCAACTAAATTAGAGACATCTTGTATAACAGCAACAGCGCCTATTATTTTATTGTTCATAAAAAGAGGAGATCTATTTACAAGTGCTGATTTATTTTTTATATGCAGTACTTGTCCGAATTGTTTTAAGCCTTTTTTTAAAATCATTGGTAAATCAGAATAAGGAATAATATCCTTAATATTTTTTCCTATAACATCCTTAAAACTTTTTTCTAAAAATTTTAATGCATATTCATTTATTGTTGTTATATTTTCATAGGAATCTATAACTAATATACCAATTGGAACATTTTCTAATACCTGTTCTTTAGCTATTATTGTTTCATCTATAAATTCATCAATTTTAACATTAGCAGATGGATTTATAGAATTTATAAACTCATCTATATATTGAATTAATGACATTACAGCTATTTTCCCTAGCATACCTTCTTCGTTACAACCAATACTTATTTTATCATTATTTGAAATTTTTAAAGAAAGAATAGCTAACATGCTCATACCAAGCCATTGGGAATATTCTTTTTTCTTTATATATAAAGTAACTTTGTATTTTGATTGAATTTCTGAAGCTTTATTAACTATCATAGCTGAATATCTTGTATGAAGACCTTGGCGATTTTTAAAGGTTATTTCTTGAAAAAACATATTATGATACTCCTTATAAGTAATTATTGATAAAAAATATCAATTTTAAAATATATTGATATTTTTTATCAATGATTATAAATAACATTATTAATAGGTTTATATCAATATTATACATTATAAAATAAAAAAAATATAAAAGTTGATAAAAAATATCAAAAAATTAAATTATTATTTTATATTGTAACAAAAAATTCTCTATAATAACAAAATAATAAAAAGATTTTGAATTTTATTAATTTATTAGTAAATATAAGATGTTTTCAAGGAAATATTATTTCTAATTTTAACTTTAAATAAAAAAATACATTAATTTTTTTAAGTTGGCATGTTTATTGCTAATAAAAATAAATAAAGTTTATTTTATTGAATTTTAATATAATTTAAATAAATTATGTTTGTTTTAGGAGGCAGTTATGATAAAAAGTGGTATTGCAGCATCAAAAGGATATGCTATAGGAAAAGTGTTTATACAAGAGCATGAAGAAATAATTATAAATGATAATAAAATTTCAGATATAGAAGCAGAAAAAAATTTATTGAGAGTATCATTACAGGCTTCAAGGGAACAGTTAACTAAGATTAAAGAAAAAACTTTAAATGAAATTGGTCAACATGAGGCTCAAGTTTTTGAAGCTCATTTAATGTTGTTAGATGATGTTGAATTTACAGGTCAAATGGAAATGACTATAGAAAATGAGAGTTTAAATGCTATGAAGGCTGTACAAAATGTTACAGATACTTTTGTTATGATATTTGATTCTATGGACGATCCATATATGAGAGAAAGAGCAGCTGATATAAAAGATGTTTCAAAAAGAATAATTTCTAATTTAGCAGGAAAAGGTGGAAGTGATTTTGCTATAACAGAAGAAAATACAGTAATTGTTGCCCATGATTTAACTCCATCTGATACAGCACAATTAGATAGAAGTAAGGTTATAGGTTTTTTAACTAACATTGGAGGGAGAACATCTCACTCAGCTATAATGGCTAGAACGTTGGAAATTCCAGCAGTAGTAGGGTTAGGAGATATAACAGCTTCAGTGAATAATGGAGATATGATTATAGTAGATGGTATGGAAGGACTAGCAATAATAAATCCAGATCAACAAACTATAAATGAATATATTTCTAAAAAAGAGAAATTTCATACAGAACAAGAAGAGTTAAAGAAACTTATAGATGTTAAAACTATGACTAAGGGTGGAAGAAGAGTTGAGGTTTGTGGTAACATAGGTAAACCACAAGATATAGACCAAGTATTAGCTAACGGTGGAGATGGTGTTGGTCTATTTAGAACTGAATTCTTATATATGGATAGAGAATCTGCACCAACTGAAGAAGAACAATTTGAAAGCTATAAATATGTTTTAGAAAAAGCATGTGGTAAGCAAGTAGTTATAAGAACATTAGATATAGGTGGAGATAAAACACTTCCATATTTACCATTGCCAGAAGAAATGAATCCATTCTTAGGATATAGAGCAATAAGACTTTGCTTAGATAGAAAAGATATATTTAAGGTTCAAATAAGGGCTTTACTTAGAGCGTCTGTATATGGAAATCTTGCTGTAATGTTTCCAATGATATCAGGTTTAGAAGAATTCCAAGCAGCAAAAGAATTTGTTGAGGAATGTAAAGCAGAATTAAAGAATGAAGGAATATCATATTCAGATTCAATTCAATGGGGTATCATGGTTGAAATTCCAGCAGCAGCAGTTTATGCTGATGAACTAGCAAAATACGTTGATTTCTTCTCAATAGGAACCAACGATTTAATACAATATACTTTAGCAGCAGATAGAATGAGTGAAAAAGTATCTTATCTTTACAACCCAATGCATCCATCAGTTTTAAGATTAATAAAAATGACTATAGATGGAGCACATAAACATGGTAAGTGGGTTGGAATGTGTGGAGAAATGGCAGGGGATGAAACTGCTATACCAACATTAGTTGAATATGGATTAGATGAATTTTCAATGAGTGCTACATCAATTTTATCAGCTAAAAAAATAATAATGGAACAAGAATAATTTAATTTGTAACAATACTTATTAACCCTAAGTTTTGTAAAGGTGTAGACAATTTGTCTACACCTTATTTAATAGTAAAATATTGACTAGAATATTTAAATATAATATAATAATTTGATATTTTAATAAGTTAGATTGGAGGAACTTATTATGGTAATGCATGTAAGTGCTAGCGATTTTGAAGAAGAGGTTTTAAAAGAAAAAGGTGTAGTTGTTGTAGATTTTTGGGCAACTTGGTGTGGACCATGTAAAATGATAGCTCCTATAGTAGAAGAACTAGATGAGGAAATGTCAAATGTTAAATTTGTAAAAGTAGATGTTGATAAAAATCCACAAATAGCTAATCAATATAAAATAGTAAGTATACCAACTTTAAAAATATTTAAAGATGGTAAGCTTATAAATACTTTAATAGGATTTAAAACTAAAGATGCATTAAAAATTGATGTAGAAGCATGTTTATAAAATGAAAAAAGAACTGTTTCATTATTTGAAACAGTTCTTTTTTTTATTGTGTTACATTAAAAAAAACATGCTGACCAATGGTTGTTACATTACATTTTTCTATTTCCTTCATCCAAGAACAAGTTGCTATTTTAGGATTGTAAAAATATAGGGCATTTTCTGTTGGATCTAAACCTTTAATAGCATCTTTAACTGCATTATAGCTATCACTATTTGGAGTTGCATTTATAACACCATTTACAACGCAAGAAAATGCATTTTTTTGTGTTATAACTCCTTCAACCGTATTTGGAAAGTTAGGACTAGTAACTCTATTTAGTATTACAGAAGCAACTGCAATTTTGCCAGTGTAAGGTTCACCTTTGCTTTCAGCAAAAACTACTTTTGCCATTAAATCTATATCTGATTTTGTTAAATAAACTTTTTTTGATGATGAATTAAAAACTTCAATTATTTCATCAGATTGAGAGAATAAATCAGTTTCTGTTAAAGGTTCATTAGTTATTTCGTCTTGAGTATGATTTAAATTTAATTCGCTTGTGTATATATAGTTATTTGTGATATTTTCCTTGTTAAAATTTTCTAGTCCTAAGGCATTTTTTTGACATATATTAGTGATAACAACAAAAATGAAGGTTAATAAAAAACATATATAAGTTTTCTTTTTCATATTGTCCTCCTAATATTAGTTTTATTTTACCTTGTATATTGTATCCATAAAGAGAAAGTTAATTCATGTAAATATTATTTTTTTAAATCATTTAGTAAGGTTTGTAAATTTCTCAATGAATTATTCATATTTTCATATTCTGATTTAGCATTTATATAATATTCATTATTTGAATTATTATTTTTATTTTCTTCTGTAACTCCTTTTAATAATAAATTAATGTAATTACTATAATGGTTTAAAACTTCATTAAATGAGATAAAAATATCGTTGCTGTCTTCTGGGATAGATAAAATATAAAATTTTTTCTTAATAGTTTCAAAATTATTCATTTTATTATGAATATCAGTAATAATTGTATTTAAGCTTCTATTGTTGTTTCTAATAGCCGATATTGTTTCGAATAGATTTTCTGTTAAATCATCAAATTCTAATAGAAGAGAATCTAAAGTAACTATAAATTCATTCATTTGTGTAGTTTTAATATCTGAATCCCTATTTAATTTTATAATTTCATTTATATAGCTCAATATATTATTTAGTAATTTACTATCATTAGATATTAATGAAACAGATATATTATTTTTGTTACAAGTTTCATAAATATTTATAATGTCATTTTTTAAAGAAGTAGTTTCTTTATACTTGTTGTATAAATCATCTGTGGTAGGATCATTTAAAATATCAATTAAAGAAGTGTAAAAGGTTATATTCATGTTTAAACCTTTTTTTAGAGTTTCGTGTATATCTTTATATTTTTTAGATGTTTGTATATCTTTTAATGTATTTGATAGAGTTGTTAGATTATCAATTTTATCTTCTAATATATTTACATATTCATTAGAATTTGCTGTGTCTTCTAAAGGTTCATCTAAATTTATGCTTGTAATTGACTTTCCTAAATTATTTAATGTAATTAAGTCATTAGATTTGACACATGTAATAACAATAATAAAAATTAAAAGTAAAATGAGTATTATTGTAGAAATAAAAAATTTATTTTTATAAAAATCTTTATAGTTAAATTTCAAAATATCCCCCCTGTAAAAGAATTAATAAAAGCTTACACAATAAAAATATATGAAAGCTTTATAAATAACATTACTTATAATATGTAAATTAAAAAATTATCATTAACTTTGTATTTAAGTTAAAAGTTTTATTGTATAATATTAAAGAGTATTTATAACAACTGGAGTGAAGCGATATGCAGACTATAATTAATATGATTTTAAGTGATATTCAAAACATAACTATTTGGTCTGTTGTAGATATATTAGTAGTAGCTTTTATTTTTTATAAAGGTTATATGTTAATTAAGGAAACTAGAGCAGAACAATTATTAAAAGGTATTTTACTTATATTAATATTAATACCTGTTAGTTATATATTAAAATTGGATATTTTGTACTTTATATTAAGTAAAACAATAACTATTGGGGTTATTGCTGTTATTATAATATTTCAGCCTGAAATAAGAAGAGGATTAGAACATATAGGAAGAAGCACATTTGATGATTTTCATATAATACAAAACGATGAGGAAATTGAGAAAGTAATAATTAATATATGCGAAGCTGTTGAAAATATGGCAAAGACAAAAACAGGGGCATTAATAGCTATAGAACAAGGAACAGGGCTTGGGGATATAGTATCCACAGGAATAAAAATGGATTCTTTAGTGTCTAGAGAGCTTATAGAAAATATATTTGTAAAAAATACTCCGCTTCATGATGGTGCAACTATTATAAAAAATGATAGGATATTAGCATCAGCTTGTGTATTGCCTTTAACCAATAATAACAATATAAGCAAACAACTTGGAACTAGGCATAGGGCTGCTATTGGACTTTCGGAAGCATCAGATGCACTAATAATAATAGTGTCTGAAGAGACTGGTGCAATTTCATTAGCCATTAAAGGAAGATTAACTAGGAATTTTGATGGGGATAAATTAAAATCAATATTATTAAAAATAATAAAGAGTAAAAATCAAAGAAAAAGTAAGTCGTTTGGTCAGAAGGTGAAGGCGTGGGTAAAAATAATAAAAAGAGAAAAATAATTTCTCAAGTATTAAAAATAGTTAAAGAAAAGAATTTAATGGTTAAGCTTGTTTGCTTACTCCTATCTTTTGGTCTTTGGATATATATATCTAATATTGAAAATCCAATTAAGCAGTATACTATAACGAATATACCTGTTCAGATAGTAAATTTAGATGTTTTAAAAGAGGATAATTTAACTCTAGCTCCGGATCAAAATTTTACTATTTCTTTAACTATACAAGGAACTTCAACCAATATTTATAGTATAAATAAATCTCAATTTACAGTAGTTGCAAATTTATCTAATTATACGTTAAAATCAGGGGATAATAGTATACCAGTAGAAATAACGAATTCGCCTAATAATGTAAATATAAAAAATAATGGAGTATTAAGAATTAATATTAAATTAGAAAATATTACTGAAAAAACAATGCCAGTGAAATCAGAACTTAATGTTACGACTAGTAATAGCACCTATGTTAAGAATATTTCTTTTTCTACGAATCAAATTACAGTATCTGGCCCCGAAGAAACAGTAAATGAAGTTTCTAAATTAGTTGTAAGAGGTAATGTTACTGCAAATAATAGCACGACCACAGCAAGTTTTCCAGTAGTAGCCGTTGATTCAAGTGGCAATGTTGTTAATGATGTTGTGCTATCAACTAATAATGTACAGACAACAATAACAGTAGAAAAAGGAAAATTAGTACCTATAAAAGTTCAAACTACGGGAGAACTTAGGGCAGGACTTACACTAGAGAATATAATAGCAAATCCTAATACAATAAAAATATTGGGTAGTGAGAGTGTATTAGATAGCACTAATGAGATTTTATCTGAACCTATAAATTTAAATTCTATAACTGGGAATGAAACGATAATAACTAATCTTATAGTTCCTAGAAACATTACATTATTGCCTAATGAAAATGAGATTAATGTGGATGTAAAAGTTTCAGGAGCAGATGAAAATAATTCGGAAAATGTTATAAATGGAAACAAAGAAACTACAAAAACTTTTGAAATTCCAATAATTATAGAAGGAAATTTAAGTGGCTATACTGCAAATTTAAGTAGTAATACTGTAACTGTTGTCTTAAAAGGGACAAAAAAAGAATTAGATAATTTACAAGCATCTAACTTATCATGCAAGGTTGATATTTCAAAATTAACAAAAGAAGGTGGAGTTGTGAGTCCAACTGTAGACATAAATAATGAGAATAATGTTTTAGTGGATAGTCAAAATCCACAAACTGTAGATGTTACATTTACTAAAGCAGAAGAATAAAATATAATTTTAAATTACCACAGAGATATTTATGTAATAAAAATTTCTGTGGTAAAATAATTTTACAAAAGTTTAGAAAAAAGGAGTTTAGTGTATGACTATAAGAGTAAATAATATAAGTTTAAGTATAGATGAAGATATATCTTGTATAGAGAAAAAAGTTTCTAAAAAATTAAATGTACCTGTTAAAGATTTGGGGAAAATAAAAATATTAAAAGAATCAATAGATGCTAGAAAAAAAAATAATATTAGGTTTAATTATGCGATTAGTTTAGAATGCAAAAATGAAAAGAAAGTTGTATCTAGGGCTAATAGTAATGATGTACAGATAGATGGTACACTAAATACAGAGGAGTTTAAATTTGGGAATAAAGTTTTAGAGCATAGACCGGTAGTTATAGGGCTTGGGCCTGCAGGGCTTTTTGCAGCATTAACTTTAGCAAGACAAGGATATAATCCAATAGTGTTTGAGAGAGGTGAGAATGTAGACAAAAGAAGTGAAACTGTTGAAAAATTTTGGGATACAGGTATTTTAAATACAGAATCTAATGTACAATTTGGTGAAGGAGGAGCAGGAACTTTTTCAGATGGAAAATTAACTACTAGAATAAAAGATGCACGATGTAATATTGTTTTAGAAACTCTAGTAAAACATGGTGCAGATGAGTCTATAATGTACGTTGGTAAACCACATGTTGGAACTGATGTATTAAAGGGAGTTGTTAAAAATATTCGTGAAGAAATAAAATCTCTAGGTGGGGAGGTATATTTTAATTCAAAATTTGAAGGAATTATAAAACATAATAATAAGTTAAAGGCGATTATAGTAAATGGAGAAGAGATTCCTTGTGAAGTTTGTATTTTAGCATTAGGACATAGTTCAAGAGATACATATGAGTTGCTTTTTAGGGAAGGAATATTTATGACCCCTAAGCCATTTGCAATTGGAGTTAGAATAGAGCATCCTCAAAGCTTAATAAATGTAAATCAATATGGCAATTATGCAAATCATAAAAGATTAAATGCAGCAGATTATAGATTAACATATCAAAGTGAAAAGATGCAAAGGGCAGTATATTCATTTTGTATGTGTCCAGGTGGGGTAGTTGTTAATGCATCGTCAGAGGATGAAAGGCTTTGTGTAAATGGAATGAGTTATAATTCTAGAGATAAAGAAAATGCTAATTCAGCTTTAGTTGTTACTGTTTCTAGTAAAGATTTTAAAAGTGATAAACCTTTAGCAGGGATGGAATTTCAAAGGCATTATGAAAATTTAGCATATAAGATAGGTGGCGGTAATTTTAAAACACCAATTCAACTTTTAGGAGACTTTTTAAATGATAGAAAAACTACCAAACTAGGAAAAGTTAATCCAAGTGTGTTAGCTAATGATTATACTTTAGCTAGTATAGGGGAAGCATTGCCAAGTTATGTGGTTGATTCTTTGAAAGAGGGAATAGAAAGCTTTGATAAAAAAATAAATGGATTTGCAGATTATGATGCTATTTTGACAGGAATAGAAACTAGAACATCTGCACCAGTTAGAATAGAAAGAAATAAGAATTTAGAGAGTATATCTTTAACAGGATTATATCCAGCTGGTGAAGGTGCAGGATTTGCTGGTGGAATAATATCTGCTGCAGTAGATGGAATAAAAGTAGCAGAAAGTATTATGGGATACTTTTGTAAATAAGGTAAAAATTAATTAAAATTTTCAGAAAATTTATGTTTTCTGAATTTTTTTTGTTAAAATAATATATATATGTTAATAAAATAACAAATCTATAAAGAATAGGGAGTAATATGTTATGAATAAAAATTTTAATGAATTATTTACTAAAGTTAAATGTATAAATAAAAAGAGAGTTTCTGTAGCTGTAGCACAAGATGAACCAGTTTTAGAAGCTATTAAAGAAGTAGTTCGTGAGGGACTAGTTGAGGCTATATTAGTTGGAAATAAAGAAGAAATACAAGATATAGCTAAAAAAATAGATATGAATTTAGAACAAGTTCAAATAATTAATGAAAAAGATGTAAAAAGGGCAACCTTAAAGGCAGTTGAGATAGTTTCAAATGGACAGGCAGATATGGTTATGAAAGGGCTAGTGGATACTGCAACGTTTTTGAGAAGTGTGTTAAATAAGGAAGTAGGTTTAAGAACAGGTAAACTTATGTCACATGTATCTGTTTTTGATGTGGAAAAAATGAATAGATTACTGTTACTAACAGATGCGGCTTTTAACACATATCCAGACGTAAAGGCAAAGAAAGATATGATAGAAAATGCAGTACAAGTTGCTAAATCTTGTGGAATAGATACTCCAAAAGTTGCGGTGGTTGCTCCGGTTGAAGTGGTAAATATGGATATGCAGGCAACGGTAGATGCAGCAATTCTTGCAAAAATGAATGATAGAGGGCAAATAAAAGGGTGCATAGTAGATGGTCCGTTTGCTCTTGATAATGCTATATCAGTAGAATCTGCACATCATAAAGGAATATCAAGTGAAGTAGCTGGAAAAGCAGATATATTGTTATTACCTAATATTGATGTGGCGAATGTTATGTATAAGACATTAACTTATATGTCAGATTCAAGAAATGGAGGAGTTTTAGTAGGAACGGCAGCACCAGTAATTTTAACATCTAGAGCAGATAGTTTTCATACAAAAGTTAATTCAATAATTTTAGCAGCATTAATTGCTGAAGCAAAATAAAAATATATATTAAATTAAGTTTTTAAGTAAACATTTAAAATTAATGGAGAGTGGTTTAAATGTCATATAAATTATTAGTAATAAATCCGGGTTCTACATCAACTAAAATAGGATTATTTGAAGGAGAAAGAGAGCTGTTTCAAGAAACAATAAGACATACAAATGAAGAATTAAAAGGATATAATGCTATTTATGATCAGTTTAAATTTAGAGAAGACCTTATATTAAATGTACTTAAAGAAAAAAATTTTGATATAAAAAAATTGAATGCAGTAGTTGGAAGAGGTGGTATGTTAAAACCTGTTGAGGGTGGAACGTATATAGTTAATGACATTATGATTGAAGATTTGAAGAGTGGGGTGCAAGGTCCTCATGCATCGAACTTAGGTGGAATATTAGCAAGGGCAATAGGGGATGAATTAAATGTACCATCTTATATAGTAGATCCAGTAGTTACTGATGAATTAGAAGATGTAGCTAGATTGTCAGGAATTTTAGAAATCCAAAGAAAGAGTAAATTTCATGCTTTAAATCAAAAAGCAGTTGCTAAAAGATATGGTAAAGAAACAGGAAAAGGATATGAAAATTTAAATTTAATTGTTGTTCATATGGGTGGAGGAATATCTGTTGGAGCTCATAAAAAAGGGAAAGTTGTAGATGTAAATAATGCATTAGATGGAGATGGACCGTTTTCACCAGAAAGAGCAGGAAGCGTACCAGTTGGAGATTTAATAAAAATGTGCTTTAGTGGAAAATATTCTCAAAATGAAGTTTATAGAAAGATAGTTGGAAAAGGTGGTTTTGTTGGATATTTAAATACTAATGATGCGAGAGGAATAATTGATAAAATGAAAAAGGGAGATAAAAAATGCGAAAAAGTTTATAAAGCATTTATTTATCAAATAACAAAAGAAGTTGGGAAAATGGCTGCTGTATTGAATGGACAAGTAGACCAAATACTTTTGACAGGTGGAATTGCGTATTCAAATGTATTAGTGCCAGATTTAAAATCTAATATAGAGTGGATATCAGATGTTACTGTATATCCAGGAGAAGATGAACTTCTTGCATTGGCACAAGGAGCTATAAGAGTATTAAGTGGGGAAGAAAAAACGAAAGAATATAAGTAATTATATAAAGTGAGAGTTGTATGCTAAGTAATGATTACAGTATACAACTTTTTAATGTAATAAATTTATATGAATATACAAAAAAATATTAATATATTTGTGTTTTTTTATTATTTATTAAATTTTATAAGAATTGTATAATATTACTATAAAAATATTATTTTAAATAATGAGGGGGATTTTATGGCTAATTTATCATTAAGGCATATCTATAAAATATATCAAGGGGATGTAGCTGCTGTTAAAGATTTTAATTTAGAAATAGAAGATAAAGAGTTCATAGTATTTGTTGGACCATCTGGTTGTGGAAAATCGACTACATTAAGAATGGTTGCAGGGCTTGAGGAGATATCAAAGGGAGAACTTTATATAGGAGATAAGTTAGTAAATGACGTTGAACCAAAGGAAAGAGATATAGCAATGGTTTTTCAAAGTTATGCATTATACCCACATATGAGTGTATACGATAATATGGCTTTTGGATTAAAATTGAGAAAAGTTCCAAAGGTAGAAATAGATAAAAAAGTTAAAGAAGCGGCTAGAATTTTAGATATAGAGCATTTGCTAGACAGAAAACCAAAAGCATTGTCTGGTGGGCAAAGACAAAGGGTTGCTCTTGGAAGAGCTATTGTTAGAGAACCTAAGGTGTTTTTGATGGATGAACCATTATCTAATTTGGATGCTAAATTGAGGGTTCAGATGAGAACGGAAATATCTAAGTTACATCAAAGATTACAAACTACATTTATATATGTAACTCATGACCAAGTTGAAGCTATGACAATGGGAACTAGGATTGTTGTTATGAAAGATGGTGTAGTTCAACAAGTTGCAACACCTCAAGAAATATATAATAATCCAGCGAATATATTTGTTGCAGGATTTATAGGAAGTCCACAAATGAACTTCATTGAAGGAAGTGTAATTGAAGAAGGTGGGAAGTATTTTGCTAAGTTCCAATCTGAAAAAATAGAAATTGGAAATGATAAAGGAAAAAAATTAAAAGACAAAGGTTATATTGGGAAAATGGTTACGTTTGGAATAAGACCAGAACATCTAGATGATAACATAAATTTAGTAAAAGAGAATCTAAATAAAATAATTCATGTAAAAACAGAGGTTGTAGAACTTATGGGGGCTGAGAGTTATATATATACTAAATGTGGAAATCAAAATATAACTATAAGAGTAAACGGAAGTACTAAATTAGGAAATGGCGATAATGCTAAAGTGTACATTAATACAGATTATTTACATGTGTTTGATAAGGATAGTGAAAATAAAATAATTTAATTAACAAAAGAATTTTGGGGTGAATTTATGAGAAATTTTCATGATTTTTTTAGTGAAATATATTATAGCACAAAAATTCCTTTTAATATAAAATTAAATAATAATCAAGAAATAAAGTTTTTATCAGATAATTTAAGCAAAGATGATATTGTAGAAGAAAGTATAAATTTAAATAAAGAATTTAAAATTATAACAAGTAAAAGTTATAAAAATTGTATTCCGTTGCTTAGATATATAATAGAAAATAGAATAGATAAAATTGAAACTGATAAGGAAAAAATATTATTAGATTTAATAAAGAATGATATAGTAGATTTAGAATATATAAAAGCTAATTTACCGTGGATTTTAGAGAAAGTTGAGCTAGTAACCATATTTTCAAGTAGCAACAATGAAGATATATTATCTATAATAAAACAAAGTTACTCTAATTATGATATTATAGTTTGGCAATATAATAATTATGTCATGATGTTATGTAATTTAAATGATATTAAAGATCATGTGGAAGGTATTAGAGATTTACTATATTCAAATCTTTATATTAAATGTTATATAAGTTATTGTGTTATAGATACGATAAAAGATATAAAAAATAAAATACATGAAAATATAAGGATAATAAATTTGGTCAAAAAGTATAATTTGTCCGAAGGAGTGTATAATGAAAAAAATCTTATAATTGAAAATATAGTAGATGGTATTAATAAAGAGATAAAAAAAGAAATAATAAAAAATTTTAGTCATGGATTCTCTAAATTAGATAGGCATACAATTAAAACGATAGATGTTTTTTTAAAATCTGGTTTAAATATAACAGATGCTTCTAAAAAGCTTTATATTCATAGAAATACTTTAATTTATAGATTAGATAAGATAGAAAAGTATACAGGATATGATATAAGAAATTTTAATGAAGCTATGATTTTTAAAATAGCGTTCCTTTTATGCTTAGAGAAAAAAGTGTAAAAAGATAATGCAATATATCTTAATGGTATATTGCATTATTTAATTTTAGATAAATTAATAATTGAAATTTTTTAATTATTTACATAAATAATTACTTATTTAATTAAAATAGTAAAAAAAGAAAATAAATGTTGAAAATAAATGAGATGAATATTATAATAATAATTGGAAACGATACACAATAAAATTAAAAAATGGAATTTTAAAAATATTATGATTTTTAGAGTATTTTAGGGGGTATTTATGAGTAAACGTACAAAGGTTTTAGCAGCATTAATGTCTACAATAATGGCAGGATCAATTGTTGGTTGTGGAAGTAGTGATACTACTACAAGTTCAAATGATGATTCAAAGAAGGAACTTACAATATGGTCTCATTTAAAGACTGGAGAGATTAAAGCAATTGAGGAATTAGCTAATAAATGGGGAGAAGAAAATGGATACAATGTAAAGGTTGTAGATGATCAAGGAGAACCTCAAGATTATATACAAGCAGCAAATAGTTCTAAAGGACCAGATATATATTTTGGAGTTGCTCATGATAATTTAGGAACATTCCAAAAAGCAGGACTTTTAGCAGAGGTTCCAGAGGGAGTTATAGATGAAGGGGCTTTAGCATCAGAGCAATTAGTAGATGCTGTAACTATAGATGGAACACAATATGCAGTTCCGATAGCGCAAGAAACAACAGCATTATTTTATAATAAAGATTTAGTTTCAGAAGTTCCAGAAACTATGGAAGAATTAGTAGAAGTGGCAGCAGAAAAAGGATTTAAGTATGCAATTGGAGATTTTTATAGATCTTATGGATTTATAGCTGCTAATGGTGGATACGTATTCAAAAATAATGATGGTGTATTAGATTCAACAGATATAGGTTTAAACAATGAGGGTGCAATAAAGGGATATGAGTTTCTTGAAGATTTAGTTGTTAATAAGAAGCTTATGGCATCAGATATAAATGGTGATGCTGCAATAGGAGAGTTTACATCTGGGAATACAGCATTTTTTATATCAGGACCTTGGGATGTAGCAGCATTTGAAGAGTCTGGTTTAAATTTTGGAGTGGCTAAAATACCTAGCTTAAACGGGAATGAGGTTACGCCGTTTATGGGAGTACAAGCAGCTTTTGTAAGTTCTAAATCAGATAAACAAGAAGATGCTTGGGAACTTGTTAAATATTTAGCTGAAAATTCAGGAGACATAGTTTTAGAAGAAGGAAACAGAATACCGGTTTACACAGATTCTTTTGAAACAGAGGCATTTAAGAATAATAAGTATATGGGAGCTTTTGTTGAACAAGCAAAAGTAGCAGATCCAATGCCTAATATACCAGAAGTTCAAGCAATGTGGAAGCCAGGAGAAACAAATATATTACTTATGATTCAAGGTCAACAAACAGCAAAAGAAGCTGCAGATAAAACAGTTGAACAAATTAAAGAAGGAATAGCACAACAAAAATAATTTGATATAAGGGGGGGATTTCTCCCCTGATTAAATTAAACGTTATATAAAATTTAATTTATTATTTTGGTATAAGGGGGAAAGATTATGCAAATTTCATTAAAAAATAAAAGTAAAAAGACTACGTTAAAATCTATACCATATCTTTTACCAGCTATGATATCAATATTTATATTTACGATATGTCCTATAATTTATACAATTATCATAGCTTTTACTAATAAAACTTTGATACAAAGTGAACCATTTAAGTTCGTAGGATTTAGTAATTTTATAGAAGTTCTTACTGGCCCTTTTAAAGATGTGTTTTTCCCAGTTTTTATATGGACTATAGTCTTTGCTCTATGTTCAACTTTGGGAACGTTTTTATTAGGGCTTATAGTAGCTATATTATTAAACAATCCTAATATAAAGGAAAGAGGGATATATAAAGCTATACTTATTCTTCCTTGGGCTCTTCCAGCAACAGTTGCTATTTTATCATGGCAAGGTTTATTAAATGGAAGTTATGGAGCAATAAATAATCTTCTTATGAATATTAATCTAATATCAGAACCAATTCCATGGCTTACTGATCCAATGTGGGCTAGGTTTGCTCTTATAATGGTTAATATATGGCTTGGATTTCCATATATGATGAATGTATGTTTAGGATCATTAGCTGCAATACCAGATTCTTATTATGAAGCAGCAGATGTTGATGGTGCGAGTAAAATGCTTCAATTTTTTAAAATTACATTACCTTCATTAGCACAAACTGCTTATCCATTAATAATTTCATCTTTTGCATTTAACTTTAACAATTTTGGTTCAGCATATCTTATAACAGGAGGAAATCCAGCGAGATTAAACACTCAATTTGCTGGATATACGGATATTTTAGCTTCTGTAAATTACAAATTAGCAACTACCTTTGGTAGATTTGAAATAGCATCAACAATAAGTATTATAATATTTGTAATTTTAGCGACTATTTCATATTTTCAAATGAAATTATCAGGACAGTTCGAGGAGGTAGAATAACATGCAAATAGTAGAAAAAGAAAGAATAAGCAAGTCATCAACATTAAAATATAAAAAAAAATTAAGACCAGGAGAAGTAAGAAAAGCTTGGATTTCAAGAATACTTCTTTGGGTAATGATGGCAATAGTTTTATTTCCGGTTTTAGCTATAGTGTCTGCATCAATGGCGAAAGGAAATGCATTTACTCAATCAACAATTTTCCCAACGTCTTGGACATTAGAAAACTACAAAAAGGTTATAACTAATACAAATTTTTTAATATGGGTTAAAAATTCATTAATAGTTTGTTTTGTTACAGCAATAATGCAATTAGCAATGACTATACCAGCATCATTTGCTTTTTCAAAGCTTAAATTTAAAGGAAGAAGAAAAGGGTTAATGTTTTTATTGCTTCTTCAAATGTTTCCAACAACTATGGCACTTCCAGCTATACTTGGAATAGCTTATAAATTGAATGGAATGGATAAAATAATTACATTAATAATAATAGGTTGTGGTGGAAGTGCATATAACATATGGCTTCTTAAAGGATTTTTAGATGGTATACCAAAAGAACTTAGTGAAGCAGCATTTGTTGATGGTGCGACTACTTTTCAAACCTTTGTAAAAATAATATTACCTTTAACTAAAAATATGTTAGTAGTTATATTTTTATTTAGTTTTATAAGTTCTTATGGAGAGTATATATTTGCTTCAGCTCTTTTAAAAAATCCAGATAGTCAAACACTTATGGTTGGTCTTAGAAGTTTTATAAATAATAAATTTTCTGCCAATTGGCCTCAATATTCAGCAGCTGCTGTAATGGCGTCAGCACCAATTGTTGTACTATTTTTAATGTCACAAAAATTTATATCAAAGGGATTAGTGTCAGGTGCTGTAAAAGGTTAAAATATGAAAAATAGATAATTTAAAGATAAAAAATATATATACAAAAAATATTTGGATGATTTTGTGATTACATGCGTATTTTTAGGAGGTAGCTAAATAATGAACATTAAAGATATAGCAAAAATAGCAGGAGTGGGTGTTAGTACAGTATCTCGAGTGTTAAATAATCATTCTGATGTTAAGGATGAAACCAGAGAAAAAATACTTAAGATTATAAAAGATAGTAATTATGTACCTAATAATAGCGCTAGGATTTTAAAACAAAATAATACTAAAAATATAGGAGTATTAGTTAAAGGTGTATTTAACCCTTTTTTCTCAGAGATGATAAATATAATAGGAAATAAAATACATGAATATGGATACACTATGGTTCTTCAACAAAATGATTATACATTTGACGAAGATATGGACACATTGCTAGGGTTTATTAAAGAAAAAAGATTACAAGGAGTTATTTGTCTTGGGGGGAATTTCATTGATATTAAAGAAGATAGTTTTGATTCAGTTGATGCACCCATAGTATTAACTTCTGTAAACACTATATCAGATCTTGGAAAGAGTAAATATTCATCAATAGGAATTGATAATAAAAAATCTGCATATCATGCAACTAAATATCTTATAAATTTAGGTCATAAAAACATAGCTATAATGCTAGGAGAAAAGGATGATTTAGGAATTGGATGGTGGAGACTTAAAGGTTTTAAAGAGGCATTACTAGAATATAATTATAATTTTTCAGAAGAGCATATATTAATCGGAAATTATGAGGTAGAAAGTGCATATAAAACAACTAAAAATTTATTGATGGAAAAACCTGATATAAGCGCTATATTCGCAATATCAGATGCGATGGCAATAGGAGTTGCAAAAGCTATAATAGATAGTGATCTTAAAATAGGACAAGATATTTCTATCATAGGTTTTGATGGAATGAATATAAGTGAATTTTATAATCCTAGCATAACTACAGTAAAACAACCTAAAGAATTGATGGCAGTAATGAGTATAAATCATTTATTTGATTTAATAAATAAAAAAGAAGGTCATAAACATATATTATTAGATACAGAATTAGTTAAAAGAGAATCATCTAAAGAAGTTAAAATAGTAGAAAATATTTTAGCATAAAATATTTTAATAAACGTGGTAATTTTGGGGGGAGAATAAATGAAAAGACGAAGTGGAATAATAATGCATATATCATCATTGCCAGGAAAATATGGTATTGGCACATTTGGAAAAGAGGCTTATGATTTTGCAGACTTTTTAAAGAAAGCAGGGCAGAGTTATTGGCAAATATTGCCTTTAAATCAAACTAGCTATGGAGATTCACCATATCAATCATTTTCGGCTTTTGCAGGAAATCCTTATTTTATAGATTTGGATATGTTGAATAAAGAAGGATTTTTAGATGAGAAGGACTATATTAATACAAATTTTGGAGATGATGATGAAGATGTAGATTATGGCTTATTATTCATTGAAAAATTAAAAGTTTTGAGGATAGCTTATGAAAAATCAAAGTATAAATTAGGTGAAGATTATGAAGAATTTAAGAGAGAACAGAGTTTTTGGTTGCATGATTATGCCTTATACATGGCAATAAAGGGACGTTTCAATCTTAAATCATGGCAAAATTGGGCAGAAGATATTAAAAAAAGATATGCCTACTCTATGGATTATTATAATAGAGAATTAGCAAGTGATATTGAGTATTGGAAGTTTATTCAGTATATATTTTTCAAACAATGGTATAAACTAAAAAAATATGTTAATTCCTTAGGAATAGATATAATTGGAGATATGCCTATTTATGTCGCTGAGGATAGTGCTGATGTTTGGTCAAATCCACAAGCCTTTTTATTAGATGAAAATCAAATTCCAATAAAGGTTGCAGGGTGTCCTCCAGATGCATTTTCTAAAACTGGTCAACTTTGGGGAAATCCTATTTATGATTGGGATTATTTAGAGAAAACAGGATATAAATGGTGGGTAGATAGAGTTAGAGAGAGTTTTAAAATATATGATGTAGTGAGAATAGACCATTTTAGAGGGTTTGAATCGTATTGGGAAGTGCCTTATGGAGAAAAAACGGCGATTAATGGGCAGTGGACTAAAGGACCTGGAATGAAATTATTTAAAGCAATAGAGAGTGTATTAGGTAGAGTCAATGTTATTGCGGAAGATTTAGGGTATTTAACTGATGAGGTTCTAGAATTTAGAGATGAAACAGGATTTCCAGGAATGAAAATTTTGCAGTTTGCGTTTGATTCTAGAGAAGAAAGTGATTATTTACCTCATAAGTATATAAAAAATTGTATAGCTTACACAGGAACTCATGACAATGATACTTTTAGAGGGTGGTATGAGCTTACTGGTAATAAAAAAGATATAGAATATTGTAAAAAGTACTTAAAACTAAATGATAAAGAAGGATATAATTGGGGATTTATAAGGGGGGTTTGGAGTAGCGTTGCGGATACATCAATAGCATTAATGCAAGATTTTTTAAATTTAGGAAATGAATCAAGAATGAATATGCCATCAACTACGGGAACCAATTGGAGATGGAGATTAAAGAAAGAAATGCTTACAGATGAGCTTGCAAATGAGATATATAATATAACCAAACTATATGGTAGATGCTGATTAGATTTTTATATGGAATTTTAAACAAATTCCATATAAAAATTGACATTTATAGAATAATATAATAAAATATAAATAGAGAGTAAATTAATTCTCTGAAAAATGGAAACGTTTCTAAAATAAAAATACAATCTCTTTTATTAGTATAGTTAGGATAAGGCTATCCCAAAAGTCTTATCTTTTTTTTTATATAAAAATTAAGTATAATAGTAACATATTAAAAAAGGAGATGAGAGGATTTGAAGGAATTTGAATCTAAGCTAAAATCAAAGGAATTGGATTATTTTTTTACTGCTATTTTAAATATTAAAGATATAGAGGAATGCTATAGATTTTTTGAGGATGTTTCAACAATAAGTGAATTAAAGGCTTTATGCCAAAGATTTCAGGTAGCAAAAATGCTAAGAGAAAAGAAAACTTACATTGAAATAGGGGAAGTAACAGGTGCCTCAACAGCAACTATAAGTAGAGTCAACAGATGTTTAAATTATGGAAGTAATGGATACAATACTATATTAGATAGATTAGAAGTAGAAGAAGAAAAAGAGCAATAAAAATACTGCTCTTTTTTGTTATTTTAAATTATCTATTTGTTTTTTAAATCAAATATTTCACTTTGAACTTGTTTGATTTTTGCCTTGTTACTTTCAAGTCTAGATTTTATATCTTCAACGATATTTTGCATATTTTCTATTCTCTCTATAGAAGTAGGTCTTCCATTAAATAATCTATCGGTAAAATCATTTAATCTTTCTTCATCATTTTTAATGAATGTTTTTAATTTTTTTATAAACTCTTCTTTTTTGTCTATAAGACCTTGTAAAAATTCTTCTTGTTTATGAGCTCTAGCAGAATTGATTTTATCAAAATAGTCTTGTCTAAGAGCATAAAATTCATCTCTTGCCTCTTTAAATTCGTTTATAATATTTTCATTTTCTTCTTTACCACAAAATCCTATGTGGAAGAATTTTTCACTTAAAGCTTTTACTTTTTCAGATGCTTCTTTCCAATTTTCATTTTCATAAAGACCTTTTAATTCTTCTATAATAGCACGTCTAGCCTCTAAATTAGCTCTATTTCCAGCTTTAAGCTCATCAAAATATTCTTGTCTTTTAGAGAAAAATTCGTTTTTAGCATTTGCATAACCTTCACTTATCTCATCATTGCCTTCTTTTCCTGAGAAACCAATACTTTTAAACTCGTTACATAAAGCTGTAAATTCTTCTGTAGCTTTTTTCCAATTTTCATTATTAACTAATTCTTTAAGCTTTTTAATAATTTCTTTTTTTCTTTCAGCTTTAACAGCAAAATCTTTTTGAAGATTTTTAACAGTTTCTTTTCTCATTGAATAAAGATTTGACTTTATTTCTTTAAATTCATGGAATAATTTATCGTTTATATCTTTTCCTGCAAATCCTATTTCGTAGAATTGTTCACTATATTTTTTTAAAAGTTCATCAGTTTCTTTTAATCCATTAGAGTAAGATAGGTCTTTTAGTAAGTTTATTAATTCTAGTTTTTTATTTTCGTTTTCTTTGAAATGTTCTTTAGATTTATCATAAAATTCTTGTCTAGCCTTAAAGAAACAATCCTTTGCTTCTTTTAATTCTTCGTTTAGCATATTGTTTTCTTTTTGATCGTAGTAAGGAATATTTTTATATTCTTCAAGTAAAGCATCTAATTTGATTTTAGCTTCTTTCCAGTTTGTTGAATTTTGTGCAAGTTCCTTTATTGAATTTATAATTTTTCTTTTTTCATCGGAAGTTTCTTTTTCATGTTCCATTAGAAGATCTCCGAAATTTTCTGTGCTTTTTTCAGTATTTTCTTCTATGTAAATAGATTCATTGTTTGACATATATAAAGTCCCCTTTCTTAAATTAACACTTAATATAATTTTAAGATGTTATTAACATTATGTCTATAAAAAAAATAATTTAATAGTTGCAATTAATATATATTAATAACTATAAAATTTTATGAGCAATTAAAACAAATTATTCTTATATAACATTATTTTGTTATACGGAGAATATAAAATTATTAACAGCTAGTAATATATGTGATATTATAAGTTGAAGAACAAAATATCAATAAAAGAGAAAGGGTGCTGAAATTTGTCAAGATTATTCGGAACAGATGGAGTTAGAGGAATTGCAAATACAGAGTTAACATCAGAGTTAGCATATAATTTAGGAAGAGCAGGAGCTTATGTATTAACAGAAGGAACTCATAAGCCTAGAATAATAGTAGGAAAAGACACTAGAATATCAAGTTATATGCTAGAATCAGCATTAATTGCGGGAATACTCTCTGTAGGTGCTGAGGTATTATGTGTTGGAGTGATACCAACACCAGCTGTTGCACATTTAACAAGAGTTTATGGTGCTGATGCTGGAGTAATGATATCAGCTTCTCACAACCCTGTTGAATATAATGGAATTAAGTTTTTTAATAATAAAGGATATAAATTATCAGATGATTTAGAGGATCAAATACAAAAAGTAATAGAGAATGGATTTAAAGATGTGCCATCTCCAACAGGAATTGCTTTAGGTAGAAAGATAGAAGAATTAGGAGCTCTAGATGATTATGTAGAATTTGCTAAAAATACTGTAGGAATAGATTTAAGCGGATTAAAGATAGCATTGGATTGTGCAAATGGAGCTTCATATCAAGCTGCTGTAAGAGGATTTAGAGAACTTGGAGCTGAGGTTTTTGTAGTAAATGATAATCCAGATGGGACAAACATAAATGAGAACTGTGGTTCAACCCATCCAGAAGAATTAATGGATTATGTTACAAGAAAAAAATGCCATATGGGATTTGCTTTTGATGGTGATGCAGATAGATGTTTAGCTGTTGATGAAAAGGGAACTTTAATAAATGGAGATTATATTTTAACTATTTGTGGAAAGTATTTAAAGGATTTAGGTAGATTAAAAGACGATACAGTAGTTGTTACTGTTATGAGTAACTTAGGAATGATGTTAGCTTGTGAAAAAGAAAAAATTAAAACGGTTAAAACTAAAGTTGGGGATAGGTATGTCTTAGAAGAAATGATTAATAACGGTTATACTCTAGGAGGAGAGCAGTCAGGGCATATAATATTCTTAGAGCATAATACAACAGGTGATGGATTAGTTACAGCTCTTCAAATGGCATCTATAGTTAAAAAGACAGGGAAAACATTAAGTGAATTAGCATCAATAATGAAAGAACTTCCTCAAGTTTTAGCTAATGCTAAAGTACCTAATAATATGAAAAATATTCATCAAGAAGATGAGGAAATAAAAAATGAAATAGCTAAAATAGAAAAAGCATTAAATGGAGTTGGACGAGTTTTAATAAGACCTTCAGGTACAGAACCTTTAGTTAGAGTTATGTTAGAGGGAGAAAATCAAGAAGAGATAAATAAAATGGCTCATGATTTAGCAAATTTAATAATAAAAAAGGCAAATAAATAGTTTGTAAGCTTTGTGTGGGGAGATGTTAAGTCTCCTCTAAGATTACTAGAGTAAAAATTAAAAAAATATCTTTTATAAGATATAGTATAAATATAGATTAAATTACTTGAAAAAAAGTTTTTTGATGGTAGAATATTAAATTGTAAGCAATAATATGCTAAAGCACAATATAACATAGTAGCATATTATATTAGTATAGGACTAAATAGTAAAAATAAAAGCGCCAGAGCTCTAAAATTAAGAGTTGACGAGGATGAGGAGTATCGAATTTTCGGCGGATACCTCACGGTAAGACACTATCGTAAAAGTTGGACAAAACTTAAAAGTGATTTTAAGGACAAAGCCAATAAGGTGTTATAAATAAATTTTATTTAGTCCTTTCTTTAAAAAATTAAAAAAAGGAAGGTATTTCACATGTGCGGAATAGTTGGATATGTAGGCAATGAAGAGGCTACGAAGATACTGATAGAAGGTCTATCTAAATTAGAGTATAGAGGGTATGACTCAGCAGGAGTTGCTGTACTTGAAAATGAAAAGATTAATGTTAGAAAGTGCAAAGGAAGACTTTTAAATCTTGAGGAAAAATTAAAAGATAAGCCGTTAAATGGGAAAATAGGAATAGGTCATACTAGATGGGCGACTCATGGAGAGCCATCAGATATAAATTCACATCCTCATAGTAATAAAGATGTTACTTTAAGTGTGGTTCATAATGGTATAATAGAAAATTATGCTAAGTTGAAAGAAATGTTAAAAGCAAAGGGATATGAGTTTTTCTCACAAACTGATACAGAGGTTATACCTAATCTTATAGATTATTATTATGAAGGTGATTTATTAGATGCGGTTATGAAAGCTACATCTAAGATGGAAGGTTCTTATGCAATAGGGGTTATTTGTAACAATGAACCAGATAAAATAGTGGCTGTTAGAAAAGATAGTCCATTAATAGTTGGTGTTGGACAAGATGAATTCTTTATAGCATCTGATATACCAGCAGTTTTAAATCATACAAAAGATGTGTATCTTTTAAATGATAAAGAATTTGTTGTTTTAACTCAAAATGGTGTAACTTTATACGATGAAGATAAACAAGTTATAAAAAAAGATATTTATCATGTAACATGGAATGCAGATGCTGCTGAAAAAGGTGGCTATGAAGACTTTATGATAAAAGAAATTTATGAGCAACCAAAAGCCATAAAAGATACAATGACTTCAAGAATAGTATTAGGACAGCCTATAACTTTAGACGATATTCATATAACTAAAGAAAATTTAGAAAATATTGATAGAGTTTATATAGTGGCTTGTGGAACAGCGTATCATGCCGGAGTTATAGGGAAATATGCAATAGAAAAATTAGCTAGAATATCAGTTGAAACTGATATTGCTTCAGAATTTAGATATAGAGATCCTGTGATAACGGATAGAAGTTTAATAATAGTTTTAAGTCAATCAGGAGAAACAGCTGATACTTTAGCAGTTTTAAGAGATGGTAAAGCTAAGGGTGCAAGAATTTTAGCTATAACAAATGTTGTAGGAAGTTCAGTATCTAGAGAGGCTGATGATGTTTTATATACTTGGGCAGGTCCGGAAATTGCAGTTGCATCAACTAAAGCTTATGTAACTCAGCTTATTGCAATGTATACAGTGGCATTACACTTTGCAACTTTAAGAGGAACGCAATCTAATGAAAAAATTGAGAGTATAAAAAAAGAAATGTTAACTCTTCCTGAAAAGGTAGAAAAAATACTATCAAATAAGGATGAAATACAAAAATTTGCTGCTAAGCATTATGGTGAAAAAGATATGTATTTCTTAGGAAGAGGCTTGGATTATGGTGTTGCTATGGAAGGTTCTTTAAAGCTTAAAGAGATAACTTATATACATTCAGAAGCATACGCAGGTGGTGAATTAAAACATGGTCCAATAGCGTTGATTGAAAAAAATGTTGTGGTTATAGGGCTTTTAACACAATCAGAACTTGTTGATAAAATGGTAAGTAATATTCAAGAAGTTGTTACAAGAGGAGCTAGAGTTTTAGGAGTTATGTGTGAAAAAGATAAACATTATGCTGAATCTTTAGATGCTTCAATAATAATACCAGATACAATAAGTTTATTAACACCAGTATTAAGTGTAGTACCATTACAACTATATTCTTATTATATAGCAAAACAAAAAGGATTAGATGTAGATAAGCCAAGAAATTTAGCAAAATCAGTTACGGTTGAATAATTTTATAATAAAAATGTGCATAGAATTTTTTTCTGTGCACATTTTTGTTTTGAAGAATTATTATAAAAGGGGTAGATATTTCTTATATTAATAAATTTTAAATTGCTAATAATTTAGTGTAAAATTGAAGGAGTTGATAAACTAATAAAAGAATTATAGATAGGAGAGATTGTAATATCATGGGAGATAAATTTATGAGGAAACAAGATATAAGAAAGATAATTAAAAGAAAAAGACAGGAATTAAATAAAGATATAAAGCAAGAATTAGATAAGAGAGTGATAGATAATTTCTTTAACAGTGAATATATAAAAGATAGTAATATAATATTTATTTATGTGGGAATGGATAGTGAGATAAATACTATTAATATAATAAATAAACTTTTAGATATGGGAAAGAGAGTTGCAGTACCTAAAGTATTATCGCAAAATAAAGAGATGGTATCTCTTGAAATCAAATCAATTTTAGATTTAAATGAGAGTGGGGCATTTGGTATACTTGAGCCAGATATAAGTAAAAAAGATGTAGGGAATGAGATTGATTTGATAATTGTTCCAGGATTGGCTTTTGACAAAAGAGGATATAGGATAGGTTATGGCGGAGGGTTTTATGATAAATTTTTAGAGAAGCATAATAAAATTAAAAGAATATCTTTGTGTTATAACTTTCAGATAATAGAGAATGTACCTAATGAAGAATTTGATAAGAGAGTAGATACTATAATAACAGAAGATGAAATAATAAAAATTAATTTTTAATAAATAGAATATTTTTAACTACTAGCTTAAATTATTGACATCATTAGTTTTAGTTATTATAATAAAAATGCTTATAGCCTCAAATTCCTATAAAAATACTAGGGATAATAGTCAGAAATTATTGATGTCTATATAAAATAAAAACGTAGTATTTAATAAAAGATGATAGGAGAATCAACATGAGTAAAAAAATTATTGGAATATCAGCAAATATAGAAATAGCTACAGACAGCATTTGTTTTGCAGGATGTAAGAGATTGAAATTGTATGATGAGTACGTTAGTTCGGTTATAAAGGCAGGAGCTATTCCTATGATTATACCAGTAGTTACTGATAAAAAAATTTTAGAGGAACAACTTAATATTATAGATGGATTAATAGTTTCAGGTGGATATGATATAGATCCTTTAAGATATAATGAGGAACCACATCCACTTCTTGGACAAGTCTTTCCTGAAAGAGATGAATTTGAATTTACTTTAACAAAACTTGCTATGGAAAAACAAATTCCTATACTTGGGATTTGTAGAGGACATCAAGTATTGAATGTTGTTAATGGTGGAACTTTATATCAAGATATATCTCTTAAGGAAGGAAATAATTTAAAGCATATTCAAGGAGGGCATGGTTCAATAGTTTCTCATAAAATTAAAATACAAAAAGATTCTATTCTTTATAATATATTAGGGGAAAATACATTTGTAAACTCTCTTCATCACTTAGCTGTTAAAGATGTAGCTAAAGATTTTAAAGTTAGCGCTATCGCAAGTGATGGAGTTATTGAAGCTATAGAAAGAAAATCTGGTTCTTTTGCTATGGGGATTCAATGGCATCCAGAAATTTTAGCTGATAAGAATGAAGATATGTTAAATTTGTTTAAATATTTTATAAAAGAAATAAACTAAACATATAATAAATTTATTTTAAATTATTAATACAAATGAAGATAAAAGAAAGAGGTTAGAATTATGAAGTCACGGAAATCAAAAATAGGATTTCTTAGTATTATTCTTTTAGGTTTTAATGCTATTGTTGGAAGTGGAATTTTTTTACTGCCAAATCAGGCAATGAAACTTATAGGACCTACAAGCTTATTTGTAATATTGTTTGATGCTTTTTTAGCTGTTACAATAGCTTTATGCTTTGCAGAAATGGGAGGAATTTTTAAAAAAAATGGTGGTCCTTATGTATACACACGAGAGGCTTTTGGGAGTTTTGCAGCATTTGAAGTTGGAATAATGACTTATGCTATATGTGTTATAGCATGGGCTACTATGGCGGTAGGGTTTACAACAGCTTTATCGGTATTTTGGCCTGGAGCAGATAAGGGTGTAACTAAAGATATTTTAGTTACTGCTTTTATAATTGCATTAGGAATACTTAATATACTTGGAGTAAATTTTACTAAAATAATAATGAATATAGCTACTGTGGGGAAAATAATTCCTCTTGTTATTTTTATAGTAATTGGTGTTTTTTTTATGAAAATTAATAATTTTACCCCAATGTTACCTCATGGAACATATATTTCAGGCTCTTTTGGAGCGGCAGCACTTTTAATATTTTTTGCTTTTACTGGATTTGAAAGTATTGCTCTTGCAGCAGAGGATATGGAAAACCCATCTAAAAATATACCTAGAGCAATTATTATTGTTATGATTTTGGTTTCAGCTGTATACATACTTATTCAAGCTGTATCTATTGGGGTATTAGGTTCAGCACTAGCAAATGATGTAACACCAGTAGCGACTGCATCATCTAGATTTCTTGGTTCAGGAGGGGGTATATTAGTAAGTCTTGGAATATTAGTATCTATCATAGGTATTAATATAGCTTCATCTTTCTCTTCACCAAGAATGGCGGTTGCCCTTGCAAATGATGGGTTATTGCCTAAAGTTATTGGGAAATATAATAAATTAAATACACCATACGTAGCTATAATACTTACAGTTATATTAACAATACCAATAGCATTATCAGGTTCATTTACAGAACTTGCTTTAATAAGTGCAATATCTAGATTTGCTCAATATTTGCCAACATGCTTAGCGGTACCAGTATTAAGATGGAAGAAGCCAGGTATTAAACGTTCATTTAAAATACCATTTGGCCCAGTAATTCCTATAATAGCAGTTCTGGTAAGTATATGGATATTATTTCAATCTAGCACTCAAGAAATAATTTGGGGACTTGGTGGACTTATAATAGCAATACCACTATATTTTATTATGAAAGCATATAATAAAAGGCAAAGTAATGCTTAAATTTAATTAAGAAAAATTGGAATAGATAAATATTATAGAGATTATAATAAAAATATATTGTAGAAGATTATATTTAAAGTTTTAAGAAATGATTTAAATATAATCTTTTATTTTTTAAATATTAATAAAGTGTTAAAATTATTAAAAGAATATATTAAAGGGGATAAAGATATGAAATTTAATGATTTTAAATATGAAAGACCTAATTATAACAATGTAAAAAATATTTTAGAGGACTTGATATTAGAACTTGAAAAAGCAGATACTTGGAATGATGCAAAAAACGCAATAAATAAAATATATGATGTTAGAAGTGAAATAGAATCAGCAAGAGAAATAGCAACTATTCGTTATACTATAAATACAAAGGACGAATTTTATGAAAAGGAAAATGAATATTGGGATGAATATTCTCCCTTGTATGAAGAAATTAATTCTAAATTTTATGAAGTGCTAGTGAATTTAAAATACCAAGATGAAATAGAAAAATGTTATGGAAAACAAATACTTAATATAGCAAAGTATTCTTTAAAAGCTTTTTCTAATAATATAATTTCAGACATGCAACTTGAAAATAAATTAGCATCTAGTTATCAAAAACTTATTGCTTCTGCTAAAATACCATTTAATGGAGAGGAAAAAACATTATCTGAGTTAACTCCATTTATTTTATCTAAAGATAGAGAGATAAGAAAAGAAGCAAATAAAGCTAAGTATGAATTTTTTACTAAAAATGAAGAAGAAATAGATAGAATATATGATAAATTAGTGAAGGTAAGAGATACTATTTCTAAAAAATTAGGATATAAAAACTTTGTAGAACTTGGCTATGTTAGAATGAATAGATTTGATTATAATGAGGAAATGGTAAAGAAATTTAGAAAACAAGTTGAGGAATTTATTGTACCAGTAAATAATAAGTTATATGAGAGGCAAAGAAAAAGATTAGGATTGGAAAAATTAAATTACTATGATGAAAAGTTTGAATTCCTATCAGGAAATCCAACTCCAAAGGGAGGAGAGAAATGGATAATAAATAATGGAATGAAGATGTATACAGAATTATCTACTGAAACTAAAGAGTTTTTTAATTTTATGGTGGATAATAATTTGATGGATTTAGTGTCTAAAAAAGGAAAAGCAAGTGGTGGTTATTGTACGTATATACCAAACTATAAAGCACCATTTATATTTTCAAACTTCAATGGGACATCAGGAGATGTTGATGTTTTAACACATGAAGCAGGACATGCTTTTCAAGTATACAGAAGTAGTTATATAAATGTTTTGGAATGCAACTTTCCAACTTATGAAAGTTGTGAAATTCATTCTATGAGCATGGAGTTCTTTGCTTGGCCTTGGATGAATTTATTTTTCAAGGAGGATACAGAAAAGTATAAATATCTTCACTTAGGTTCAGCACTTAAATTTATTCCATATGGAATAACAGTAGATGAATTCCAACACTTTGTATACAAAAATCCAAATACAACGCCAAAAGAAAGAAAAGAGTATTGGAGAAGTCTTGAAAAAAAATACCTTCCACATAAAAACTATGAAGAATGTGATTTTTTAGAAAGAGGAGGTTGGTGGTTTCAACAAGCCCATATATTCTTAGACCCATTTTATTATGTAGATTACACATTAGCACAAATATGTGCCCTACAATTTTGGAAAAAAGATAGGGAAAATCACAAAGAAGCTTGGGAAGATTATTTAAGATTATGTAGTATAGGTGGATTAATGCCTTTTCAAGAACTTGTTAGATATGCCAATTTAAAATCACCATTTGAAGATGGCTGTGTAAGTGAAATAATCAAAGATATAAATAGCTATTTAGAAAGTATTGATGATAGTATTTTATAAATAAAAGGTCATGAATTTTCATGACCTTTTATTATTGTAGATATATTTTAGTTATATTTCTTTATTGTAAACTTCGTTAGCAATTCTATTAACTAAAGTATCTAGAGCTATTGCTCCTTCTTCACCATTTTTTCTACTTCTAACTGAAACTTCATTATTTTCAGCTTCTTTTTCTCCTACAACTAAAATATAAGGAGTTCTTTCAAGTCTAGCTTCTCTTATTTTATAACCTATTTTTTCAGCTCTATAATCAGTTTCAACTTTTAAGCCTCTATTTCTTAATTCATTGGCAACTTTATCTGCATAGTCATTATATTTATCAGAGATAGGAAGAATTTTTGCTTGAACAGGACATAACCAAGTTGGTAGAGCTCCAGCATATTTTTCTATAAGCATAGCTAAAGTTCTTTCATAACATCCTATTGAAGATCTATGAATGATATAAGGACGTTTCTTTTCACCATCTTTATCAACGTAAGTCATGTTAAATCTTTCAGCTAAAGCAAAATCTATTTGTACAGTTATTATTGTATCTTCTTTTCCATGAACATTTTTAAATTGAATATCAAGTTTTGGACCATAGAATGCTGCTTCATCATCAGCTTCAACATAATTTATATTTAAATGATTTAATATATTTCTCATTATATCTTGAGTGCTTTCCCAAGCTTCTGGATTATTTATATATTTTTCAGTATTGTTTGGATCCCATTTAGAGAATCTATAAGAAATATCACCAGCTATTCCTAAAGTGTTCATGATATAATCAATTAAGCTTACAACACCTTTGAATTCTTCTTCTAATTGTTCAGGTGTACATACTATATGACCATCTGCTAAAGTAAATTGTCTAACTCTTATAAGACCATGCATTTCTCCAGATGCTTCTTTTCTAAATAAAGTAGAAGTTTCAGCATATCTTATAGGTAAATCTCTGTAACTATGTTGTTCTGCATTATATATAGTATATTGGAATGGGCATGTCATAGGTCTTAATGCTAAAACCTCATCATCCTTTTCTTCATCTCCTAGAACGAACATTCCATCTTTGTAATGATCCCAGTGACCTGAAACCTTGTATAAATCGCTTTTAGCCATTAAAGGAGTTTTAGTTAAAACATAACCTCTTTTTTCCTCTTCATCTTCTACCCATCTTTGAAGAGTTTGAATTATTCTAGCTCCTTTTGGCATTATTAGAGGTAGTCCTTGACCTACATTTTCATCAGTCATAAAATATTTTAATTCTCTACCTAATTTATTATGATCTCTTTTTTTAGCTTCTTCTAAAGCTTCTAAATGAGCATCAAGATCTGATTTTTTTTGGAATGCAGTGGCATATATTCTAGATAACATCTTATTTTTTTCATTACCTTTCCAATAAGCACCTGTACAACTTAAAAGTTTAATAGCTTTTAGAGGTTTTAAAGACATTATATGCGGACCTGCACAAAGATCTACAAAATCACCTATTTGGTAAAAAGATATTATTTCATCTTTGCCTAAGTCATTTATAAGTTCAAGTTTATAAGGTTCATCTTTCATAAGTTCTAAAGCTTCATTTCTAGGAAGTTCAAATCTTTTTATTTCAGGATTTTCTTTTATTATTTTTCTCATTTCATCTTCAATTTTAGCTAAATCTTCAGAAATGAAAGATTTTTCACTATCAAAATCATAGTAGAATCCATTTTCAATAGAAGGTCCTATAGCAAGCTTTACATTTGGGAATAATCTTTTAACAGCCATTGCAAGTACATGAGATGCAGTATGTCTAAATGCATTCTTTCCTTCTTGAGAATCAAAAGTACATATTTCAAGTGTTGAATCTTTATCAACAACAAATCTTAAATCTTCAACCTTTCCATTAACAATACCACAGTAAGCATTTCTAGCTAAGCCTTCACTTATGCTTTTAGCTATGTCTAAAACAGAAATAGCGTTATTAAATTCTTTTACAGAGCCATCTTTTAAAGTAACTTTTATCATATTAACAATCTCCCTTCAAAAATAAGTTTATAAAATAAAAAACTCTCATCCCTAATCTTATTAAAAGAAAAAGGGACGAGAGTGTATATTCCCGTGGTTCCACCCAAATTGCAAAATTGTTTTGCCACTTAATAAATCGTAACGTGATTTAAACGTACTGTATTAAAGTCGCTCAGAGGTGGTTTTCAGCTAATTATATTTAAAAATACTCACACCAATGTATTTTCTCTCTGAAAAAATATTAAAAAAGCTTACTCTTCTCATCATAGCTTTTAACTATTGTTTAAACAATAAATATTAAATTGATACTATATATTATAGATAGATTAAATAAAAGTGTCAATGAAAAATAAAATTAAAAGTTGTAGTTATATATGAGTTTGAATTTCATTATAATTTAAGGATAAATTTATAAAAAATAGAAAAAAATATTGATTAATAAGTGGATAAGAGTGATAATAGATATAGGTTATCAATTATATATTTTAAGTGTTTTGAAAATGATTAACCTAAAGAGCAAATAAGAATTAACTTAAAATGAAAAGGAGAGTTTTTTATGAGTAATAGTCCTAATTTAGATTGGTTAGAGAATCCAGAAATTTTTAGAGTAAATAGAATAGATGCACATTCAGATCATTTATATTATGAAGATAAAGAGCATATAAAATTAAAAGATAATATGCCACTTAGACAATATTTAAATGGAAAATGGAAATTTTCTTATGCAGAAAATCCAGATAAAAGAATAAAAGATTTTTATAGAGAAGATTTTAATTGTGGAAATTTTGATGAGATAAATGTTCCAGGGCATATACAACTTCAAGGATATGATAATTTACAATATATAAATACTTTATATCCTTGGGATGGACAAGAAGAACTTAGACCTCCATATGTTTCTAAAGAATATAACCCTGTTGGAAGTTATATTAAATATTTCGAATTAAAAGACGAATTGAAAAATAAAAAAATATTTATTTCATTCCAAGGAGTGGAAACTGCTTTTTATTTTTGGTTAAATGGAAAATTTATAGGTTATAGTGAAGATAGTTTTACGCCATCAGAGTTTGAATTAACAGAATATTTAAAAGATGGTGAAAATAAATTAGCAGTTGAAGTATATAAAAGAAGTAGTGCTAGTTGGATTGAAGATCAAGACTTTTGGAGATTTTCAGGAATATTTAGAGATGTTTATTTGTACGCGACTCCAAAATGTCATGTGAAGGATTTATTTGTAAAGCAAAATTTAGATGATACTTATAAAAATGGACAATTAAATGTTAACATAAAGTTAGATAGTTTGGAAAAGTGTATAATTAAGGGATACTTAAAGGATAAAGATGAAAAGCTAATATGTGAATTTAAAGAAGTGCAAGGAAAAGAAAATGTAGAATTTAGTAAAACTATAGAAAATGTTAATTCATGGAGTGCTGAAAATCCATATCTTTATACTTTATATATTGAAGTTTTAGATGAAGAAAATAATTTAATAGAAATAATACCTCAAAAAATTGGTTTTAGAAGATTCGAGTTAATAGATAACATAATGCATTTAAATGGAAAAAGAATTGTGTTTAAAGGTGTTAATAGGCATGAGTTTAGTTGTAAAACTGGACGAGCTATAAGCAAAGAAGATATGATTTGGGATATTAAATTTTTAAAACAAAATAATATAAATGCTGTTAGAACTTCTCATTATCCAAATCAAAGTTATTTCTATGATTTATGTGATGAATATGGAATTTATTTAATAGATGAGGCTAATTTAGAAAGTCACGGTTCATGGCAAAAATTAGGCAAGTGTGAGCCAAGTTGGAATGTACCTGGTTCGTTGAAAGAGTGGAGAAATGTTGTTGTAGATAGAGCTGAATCTATGCTTCAAAGGGATAAAAATCATCCATCAATTCTTATTTGGTCTTGTGGAAATGAATCGTATGCTGGTGAAAACATTTTAGAGATGACTAAATATTTTCATGAAAATGATAACAGTCGTTTGGTTCATTATGAAGGAGTATTTTGGAATAGAGAGTTTAATGATATAAGTGATATAGAAAGTAGAATGTATGCAAAACCAAATGAGATAGAAGATTATTTAAATAGTAACCCTAAAAAACCTTATATAAGTTGTGAGTATATGCATGCTATGGGAAATTCATGCGGAGGAATGAATCTTTATTCTGAACTTGAAGATAAGTATGAAATGTATCAAGGTGGATTTATATGGGATTATATAGATCAAGCTATAGAAACAACAGACAAAAATGGAAATAAAATTCTAGCATATGGTGGAGATTTTAATGATAGATCAACTGACTATTGTTTTTGTACAGATGGGATAATTTATGCAGATAGAACAGTATCACCAAAAGTTCAAGAAGTTAAATATTTATATTCAAATGTTAAAATAGTTCCAGATACCGAAGGAATACTTATAAAAAATAACAATTTATTTGTAGGAACAGAAGAATATGATTTTATAGTTTATATAGAAAAAGAAGGAAAAAAAATATTTCAATATACCATGGATGTAGATGTAAAGCCTCAATCTCAAGAATATGTAAAATTTGATTATCCAAAGATAAAAGAAAATGGGGAATATACTATAAATGTATCAATGAAATCTAAAAATGATACATCTTGGGTAAATAAGGGGCATGAAGTAGCTTTTGGGCAACATGTGTTTAATGTATCTAATTTTAAAGAGGATATTTATGAAGAAAAAGATAGATTCAAGGTTATTCGTGGAGATGGAAATATAGGAGTTAAAGGGGAGAACTTTTACTTCATGTTTTCATTAAGCGAAGGTGGAATTATTTCTTTATGTTATGATGGTAAAGAATATATAACAAGAGCACCTAAAACATCTTACTTTAGAGCAACAACAGATAATGATAAAGGAAATGCTCATAATTTTAGATGTGCACAGTGGCAAATTGCAGGTGCAAATCAAAAGCTTATTGATTTTAATTTAGAAGAAAGAGAAAATGAGGTTTCATTAACGTATACTTTTGCATTGCCAACAGCTATTGCAACTAATAATATAGTTAAGTATACAGTGAAAAAACATGGAGATATAGATGTAAACATTAAATATAAAGGGGTAGAAGGATTATCTGAAATTCCTTTAATTTCTATGGATTTTAAACTTAAAAAAGAATTTGAAAACTTTAAGTATTATGGTTATGGTCCAGAAGAAAATTATATCGACAGAAAAGAAGGTGCAAGACTTAATGTATTTGAAAGCACAGCAAGAGAAAATATGTCAAGATATTTAATACCTCAAGAATGTGGAAATAGGACAAATGTGAGATGGGTAAAAGTAACTAATAAAGATGGAGAGGGATTAACATTTAAATATAAAGATACTCCATTTGAATTAAGTGTGCTTCCATATAGCGCATATGAAATTGAAAATGCAATGCATATATATGAGTTACCATATGTAAATTATACGTGGGTTCGTATAATTGGAAAACAAATGGGTGTTGGTGGAGATGATAGTTGGGGAGCTCCGGTTCATAATGAATATCTAATTCCATCAAATGAGGATATAGAGTATACATTTACTATTTCAAAAATATAAAAAAGATTTAATTTAGTTTGTTTAAACAGTTATTGATTTTAGGTAAATATGAGATATTTTTAGAGTTAAAATATTTTTCATTTTTATTTAAAATCAATACTGTTATTTTAAAGTAGAGAGTTAAAATTTTAATCATTTAATTAGATGCAGATAAGGTGTAAGAATGAAAGTTAATTTATTTTTATACTTGCAAATACTATAGTTATTTGATAAAATATAAATAAGATGCAGATGTGGCGGAATTGGCAGACGCACTAGACTTAGGATCTAGCGCCTTTGGCGTGGGGGTTCGACTCCCTTCATCTGCACCAATTTTAAATTAATATGCGGAAGTGACTCAATGGTAGAGTGTCACCTTGCCAAGGTGAAAGTTGCGGGTTCGAGTCCCGTCTTCCGCTCCAATTTATAAGAGTAGTTTTATAACTACTTTTTTATTTTTTAATAAAAAAATTTTAACAATTAAAGTGTTAATGATTATAAATGTGAAAACAATTCTTCAATTAATAAATCTTCTATATATTCTTTAGAATATTTTTTTCTACCCATAAGTTCAAATATTATATCCTTAGACATATAACCTTCTTTATATAATTTCAAATTCTTACTAAGTTTTTTCAATTGGTTTTTTTTAATATGAGTTAGTTCGTATATTTCATCTAGTGAGTAAAATTCTTTTTTTAGAGTTGATTCTAGGGCTATTTGCATTTCTAATTTATAGTTTAAATCTACAAATTTATTTTTGTGAGGTCCATTTTTACCCCTATGATGGTTTGGACATAAATATTTATAATTTAATTTAAAGTCTAACCCACCTTCGCTTCTATGAACTATATGATGGATATCACCATCTTTTTTGCATATTTCACAAGAATAACTCAAATAATCACCTCTAAATAAATATAAAAAATAAATATATATATAAACTATCATAAAGAATAAACTGAATCAATAAATTATTATAATTAATAGAAATAATTAAAGGTGTTTTTATTAAGTTTATGGAAGTAAATAGTGATTTTATTATATATAGGGGGAGAGTTTGTGAAAAATTATAATTCTATATCTTATTGGGAGCCTTTTATACGAAAGAATAAAACTTTAAGAGAACGGGTGTTTAGATATGACTATATAACAGATAAAACTATATATCTCCATTATACTATTTTCACTAAAAAATCTGGGGTAGAAAGTGGATGGGTGCCTGCTCCAAATATAGATGCTTTTTTGGGATATGTACAGTATTGCTTTTTGCCACAAGCTTATTATATGTGGATTTATGGAAGAGAAAAAACTATTACTAAAATTCCGATAGCAACAGTAGATTCTATACTTAATGATGCGGTGATAAAGAATAAAGTTACAGATGATGAAAGAAAATATATAGAAGACGATATAAAGGAAATTAAAAATTTATGGAGATTTAAAAATGAAGATTGTCATAGAAAAATTATAAGTTTTTGTAGTAAATTTAACTCTAATTGGATAGGTGATGCTAATTCGTTTTTATATATGAAAGCATTTTTTAGTTCTAAGGAATTAGGTGAATTTGTTATAAAAACGATTTCTCAGACGAATTATACGAAATGTTTTAAACAAGAAACGTCTATGACTAGAGATGAATGGTTAAATTTTTGTGAGCAGGCAAGTAAGGATAGGCAAAAAGGAGAACAGTTAAAGCAATATTTATTCAAAGAACTAAAGGAAATAATTTAATATTTATCATGTTGTATATATAAAATAAAAATAATAAAATGTATTGACAAGATAAATTACATGTTATATAATTTATCTTGTCGTTGAAAAACGTACAAGCAAAAACGTGTATCTTTAGCTCAGCTGGATAGAGCAACGCCCTTCTAAGGCGTGGGCCTGGGGTTCGAATCCCTAAAGGTACACCATTTTGGGATATCGCCAAGCGGTAAGGCAACGGACTTTGACTCCGTTACTCGTAGGTTCGAATCCTGCTATCCCAGCCATGCGGGTGTAGTTCAATGGTAGAATGTCAGCCTTCCAAGCTGAACACCCGGGTTCGATTCCCGGTACCCGCTCCATTAAAATTAAAAACAGTTTTGTGCATTATTAGCTCAGTTGGTAGAGCACCTGACTCTTAATCAGGGTGTCCAGGGTTCGATCCCCTGATGATGCACCATATGCGGGTGTAGTTCAATGGTAGAATGTCAGCCTTCCAAGCTGAACACCTGAGTTCGATTCTCAGTACCCGCTCCATTAAAAATTAAAAACAGTTTTGTGCATTATTAGCTCAGTTGGTAGAGCACCTGACTCTTAATCAGGGTGTCCAGGGTTCGATCCCCTGATGATGCACCATATGCGGGTGTAGTTCAATGGTAGAATGTCAGCCTTCCAAGCTGAACACCTGAGTTCGATTCTCAGTACCCGCTCCAAATAAAGAACAGTTTGATAAGCTATTATCAAACTGTTTTTGTTATATAAAAATGAAAATATGTAAGAAAGGATTGTCTAAAATAAGGCTAGAGTAAAAAATATGAATTATATAAAAAGAATTGCAGCCATACATGATATGTCCTGTTTTGGGAAAGCATCATTAACTACAATAATACCTATTTTATCTGTTATGGGAAATGAAGTTTGTCCTATGCCAACGGCTATTTTATCTACACATACAGGTGGGTTTGGCAAACCGGCTTTTGTTGATTTGAGTGATTTTATGCAAGAGGCTAAAAAACATTGGGAAGGTTTAGAAATAAATTTTCAATGTATTTATAGTGGGTATTTAGGAAACTCTAATCAAGTTAATTTTGTAATTGATTTTATAAGAAGTTTTAAAAAAAATGATACACTTGTAGTTGTTGATCCTGTTATGGGGGATAATGGGAAACTTTATATTGGAATAGATACTAAGATGGTAGAAAGTATGAAAAAGCTTATAGCATTTTCTGATATTATAACACCTAATATAACAGAGGCTTGTTTTTTACTTGGAAAAGAATATAAAGAGTTTTTCACAAATGAAGAAGTTGAAGAATATGCTATAGAACTTAGTAAGTTAGGGATAAAAAAAGTTATCATAACTAGTGTAGTAAATGAGTATAATAAGGAGTATATAAATACTATAGCTTATGATAAAGAAGAAAGGAAGATTATTAAAATAAAAAACAAAAGGATAAATGCTTCTTACTCTGGAACTGGGGATGCATTTACTTCGATTGTAATAGGCTCAATGATGCAAAACAAATCTTTTGAGGAATCTGTAAAAAAAGCTTGTGATTTTCTACAAAAAGTAATTAAAAATAGTTCTAAACTTGATTATCCTAAAAATCAAGGGATAATTTTAGAAAAATTTTTAAAGGATATTTAGAAAAAAATTTAATAAAATGTAGAAAATATATATAAATTTATGATTGACAAATTTTATAATAGATGTTAATATAAATAAAAATCGAATAATTCTTATCAAGAGAGGCGGAGGGACTGGCCCTGTGAAGCCCAGCAACCAATATTATTAATTTGCTTTTAATAAGTGTATTTAGGCTTTTATTAGTAATATTAAAATATAGTGGTGCTAATTCCTGCAGATTTAACTGAGAGATAAGTGATAAACACGTATATGTAGCTTCTGTCTAAATCGGCAGAAGTTTTTTTATTTTATAAATGCTATTATAAGGTTTGAAACTTTATTAACTTAGGTTTACTGCTTTTAAGATTATTTGGTTTAATTATTTTAGGGAGTGATTTTAAATGGAAAAAAGTAAGGGAAATGCCTTAGCATTATTGCCATTAATTCTTTTTATGGCTATATATTTAGGAGGAGGTATATTATTAAATGATTTTTATGCTATGTCTGTTTTGGTTCCAGGAATAATTGCAGCAGTTGTAGCTATTTTCATGAATAGAAAAAAAGGTTTTAATAATAGTTTAGAAACATTTTGCAAGGGGGCTGGACATTTAGATATTATCTTAATGGTGTTTATATTTATTTTAGCTGGAATTTTTGCTCAAGTTGCAAAATCAATGGGTGCTGTTGAAGCTACAGTAAATTTAGGGCTTACAGTTATTCCAAGCAATATCTTAGTTGCAGGGATATTTGTTATTTCGGCTTTCATTGCCATATCTTTAGGTACATCTATGGGAACAATCGCGGCTGTTGCTCCAATAGCTGTTGAAATAGCGGCTAAAACAGGACTTGCTACTCCTTTAATAGTTGGTGCAGTAGTTGGAGGAGCTATGTTTGGAGATAACCTATCAATGATTTCTGATACAACAATTGCGGCAACAAAAACTCAAGGTTGTGAAATGAAGGATAAATTTAAAACTAATTTTAAAGTTGTTTTACCTGCAGCTATTATAGCTATTATAGTTTATATTGTTTTAGGAAATGGGGCGCAAGTTGCATCTGCTTCTTATGATTACAATCTTATAAAAGTTATACCTTATTTAGGTATTTTAGTAGCAGCATTGTTAGGTGTTAATGTAATAATGGTGTTAACAGGTGGAATTGTATTAGCTTCAGGAATAGGCTTTTTAACAAATTCTTTAACTGTAAATACATTTTTAGATTCTGTATCTTCTGGTATATCAGGAATGAGTGAGACAATTATAATTGCTCTTTTAATAGGAGGTATAGTAAATGTAGTTAAAGAAAATGGTGGAATAGATTTTATATTAAATTTAATAACAAGCAGAATAAAAACAAAAACTGGAGCAGAACTTGGAATTGGAGCTTTAGTTGGAATTGTTGATGCGTGTACAGCTAACAATACAATAGCAATAGTTACGGTAGGTCCAATAGCTAAAAATATATCCAATAAATATGGGTTAGAATCTACAAGAATTGCAGGGATACTAGATATGTTCTCTTGTGCAATGCAAGGAGTTATACCATATGGAGCACAACTTTTATCAGCAGCAGCAATAGCTTCTGTATCCCCAATAGAAATAATGAAATATCTTTTCTATCCATATTTAATGGGGATTTGTGCAGTGATATTTATTACTGTATTTAAATCAAGAAGTAAGGCAAGTGTTCTTAAAAAAGAGTTAGCATAAAACAAAAAAGGGGTTGTATCAAATGTTTGATATAATCCCTTTTTTATTTTAAAATAATGTGCTAAAAAGTAAAAATTTTTACTTTGCAATATATTATTTTAATATTAAAGGTTAAGGAATTATTATTTTTTTAGTAAAAGACAGATACTTTGTGAAGAAATACCTTCTTTTTTACCAGTAAACCCTAAACCCTCTTCTGTTGTTGCTTTTACATTTATTTGATTCATACCTATATTAAGAGCATTTGATATATTCTCTCTCATGGTGGTTATGTGAGGCGCCATTTTAGGTGCTTGTGCAATAATTGTAGAATCTATGTTTAATATTTCAAAGTTATTTTTTTTAAGTAATTCACCTACATAAGTTAATAGCTTTATGCTACTTATTCCTTTATACTTTTCGTCAGTATCTGGAAAATGCTTACCTATGTCTCCTAGGGCGGCTGCACCTAAAAGACTATCCATAATTGCATGAAGTAAGACATCAGCATCTGAATGTCCTAAAAGCCCTTTGTCATAAGGAATATTAACACCGCCAATTATTAAATCTCTATTTTCTGTAAGTTTATGAACATCATAGCCCATTCCTATTCTCAAAAAAATCACCTCTTTTAAAATTTTACATTATTTCAATTTTCAAGAACTTAATATAAATGTATAATATAAATATATAATATTAATTTAATTTTAGAAAGGGAGAATTTTATGTTTTATGTATAAATTAAAAAACGTGATTGGTATTACTTTTATGGGTATAGGTATTTTGTTAATTTCAGTTACTATTTTTATGAAATATGATACTTATAAAAGACAACAGGATAGTTTAGAAAGTTTTAAAAATTTAAATTTTTATGATGAAGATGATGAGCAAGTTGAGATAGAGAATAATGTGGATAAGCCTATGGCGGTTTTAAATATACCAAAAATAAATTTGGAGATAGCTGTAGTTGAGGGGGTAGAAAAAGAAAATATAAAATATCTTGTGGGGCATTTTAAAGATAGTGTTATGCCAGGTGAGGTAGGTAATTTATGTATTGCAGGGCACAGAACGTCTAATTATGGTCAACCATTTAAAGAAATAGATAAATTGGAAAATGGAGATGAAATTATATTTACTTATAAAAATAAAGAATATATATATTTGGTAAATTCAAGTTTTGTAGTCACTCCAGATGAAACTTATATATTAGATAATACTGAAAATGAATCTATTGTAACAATAGTTACTTGTACATTAGACAGCAAGAATAGGTTGATAATAAGAGGAAGATTGAAATAACAAAGGGTTAAATGGGGGATTAAATATTTATGGATACACAAAGTATAGATTTTATGAGAGATAAATATATTTTTTCAAAGGAAAGACATATAAGAAAGGTTAGAAAAAATATTTCTAAAGAGCGTATACGCCTTTTTATAAATGAACTAAAAAAATATAAAATATCATTGCTTAAATTAAGTAGAAAAGAAATTAGTCAAAGAGATAGAAATTTATTGTTAAATATAGCTTTATATATTTATGAGGATGATAGAATGTTAAAATTAATAAGAAAGAATAAAACTTTACCTTTTAACAAACTATCCAAACAAACCAACATAAATATGGATTTTTTAATAAAGTGGAGGGGTTATATATTAGCTTATGTTATATTAGCTTCGGATAATAAATATGTAGACATTTATGATTATCTTGATGTAAACTTTAAAGAGTTAGAAAATAATAATACTAGAAGAACTTATGTAGACATTGATATATATAGAGGTGTTGTTCTTGAAGTGTATAAAAATAGTGCTGTAATATTAACAAGTTCAGGTGAATTTATTAATATAAATAAAAGAAATGAGATTATAGGTGCTGATATATGCGGGAGAAGAAAGTTAGGACTTAAACCATATAAAAAATTAATAATTTGCATTTCTTTATTATGTTTTATAGTGGGGGCTTTAGGTTTTTATTCTTATGGGAGAGAAAGGTCTACAATAGTAATTCAAGGGACATCACGAATAAAGTTTACAGTAAATAGTTTTAATAGGATAACTTATGGGTATTCTGCTACGGAAAAAGGAAAATTGCTTTTAAATGAAGCAAAATGGAAAAATAAAAGTGTAACTTCAGCTCTAGATGATATTTTTAGTTTCATGAGCGAACTTGATATGATTCCTAATAATAGGAAAATTGAGATAATAGTTACAGGAGAGAGCTTAAAAGAATCTAATATAGACAATATTTCTGAATATGTTTCGTGTATAAATAGTGATGGTGATTTAAGTAATGATATAAGAGTGATCATAAATAATTCTGGAAATGAAAAAATATTAAAATAAACTAGAGAAAGGTTTGTTAATATGGATAAATGTTTAAAGAACAAACGAAAAGAAGAAGTAAGATTAAATAAGTATATAAGTGATACAGGCTTTTGCTCAAGAAGAGAGGCTGATAAATTAATTGAAGAGAATAGAGTGAAAGTAGATGGCATTAAAGCTACTATGGGGAGTAAAGTTTTTAGAGGGCAAAAGGTTACAATAGATAATAAAGAATTAAAAGTAGAAAATAAATTAATTTATATAGCATTAAATAAACCAAGAGGAATAACGTGCACTACTGAAAAGAAAATAAAAGGGAATATAGTAGACTTTATAAATCATGAGAAAAGAATATTCCCTATAGGAAGATTAGATAAAGATTCAGAAGGATTGATATTTTTAACTAATGATGGAGATATTGTAAATAAAATATTAAGAGCGGGAAATAATCATGAAAAGGAATATATCGTAACTGTAAATAAAAATATAAATGATAAATTTGTAAGAGGAATGGCAAATGGAGTACCTGTTTTAGATACTATAACAAAAAAATGTTATGTTGAGAAATTAGGGAAAAATAAATTTAAAATAGTTTTAACTCAAGGGCTTAATCGTCAAATAAGAAGAATGTGTGCGTATTTTGGATATAATGTTATAAAACTTGAAAGAGTAAGAATAATGAATGTAAAATTAGATAATTTGAAGACAGGAAGTTGGAGATATTTGAGTGAAAAAGAGTTAAAAGAAATAATTAGGCTTACATCAAATTCTATAAAAACAGAAGAGGCTTCTAAAATAAAAAAATAGGAGATTTTTAATCAAAAATCTCCTATTTTTTTATAAATACTTTTAACATATATATTTATCTGTGTCGTTTAAAGCATTTTGAATGAAATCAGATATTTTTCTAGAATAAAGTTCTTTGTTGACAATTACGGACTCTGCATGAGCTGCATTATCTACAAGAAAAATTTGTTTAAGACCTTTCGTCTTAGCATTATAAAGTTTTTCACACATATAAGAGGGCACAAAAGTATCCTTGCTTCCATGGATAAATAGTATAGGTATGGATGTATTTTTTACTATGTTTATAGGACTAACATCTTGAAATCTAAATTTAGCCTTAAATTTTATAATTAAATTTGTAATATTAAGAGTTAGTAATAATGGATAGTAAGAAATTTTATTAGCATGACATGATACCTCATATTTCATAAGTTCATATAAGTCACAATAACCACAATCTTCAATTACAAATTTTATGTTGTTATTTAATGGGATAGTTTGAAGAACTGTACTAGCCCCCATTGATTCACCATGTAATCCTAGAATTATATTCTTCCCAAATCTGTGTACTAGATAGTTTATCCAAAGATTAACATCTTGTTTTTCAAAATAACCATAAGTAGAATATTTACCTTCACTTTTACCATGCCTTCTTTGATGTATAATAAGTACGTTAAATCCATTATTAAAAAATATATCAAAGTATTTTAAAGATCCAATATATCCAATAGATATTCCATGAACCAAAATTATAAATTTATTTGTATGTTTTTTATTTAGAAGCAACATGGCAGATAATTTTAAATTATCAATAGATGTTATTTCTATATTTTCTTTTTTTAGAGATTTGTATAAATCATCATTTATAACTCTTTTTTTTAAGAGAAAATCATAGCTTTCATTTTCATTTCTTAATTTGCGAGTTATAGAGGATTTAAATATAAATATAGAAAAATATATGACGAATAAAATAAATAGAATTAGAAATATACATAAACATATTTCAAAATAAATCATAAAAAAATCCTCCTTGTATAATATAATAATTATCATTATATTATACTTTAAACAATATAGAAACATAGAATAAAAATTTTATACACTTCTATATTTATTAAATTTGAACACGATAACAATAAAATAAGATATAGATTATGAATTATCTTACAAAATAATTACAAATAATGTTATTCACGTGTTCAATAAATGATATAATAGAATAAATTAAGATTTGTTAATACTTAGAAAATTTGTTTTAAATAAAAAATAAGTTTTAATATTAGGGGGATTTTTATGAGATTAAATAAAGGATTATTTCAAAGCTATAAAACTTATCCAGAAAAAATTGTACAATTTGGAGAAGGAAATTTTTTAAGAGGTTTTGTTGATTGGCAGGTTCAAAAGATGAATGAAAGAGCGGATTTTAATGGTAGTGTTGTAGTTGTACAACCATTAGAGAATGGAATGGTACAAATGTTAAACAATCAAGATTGTTTATACACATTATATTTACAAGGAATGAAAAAAGGTGAAGCTGTTAGAGAGCATGAGGTGATAAATAGTATAAGTAGAGGTCTAAATCCTTACAAAGAGTATGAGCAATATTTAAAGATAGCTGAACAATCTGAAATAAGATTTGTCATATCAAACACAACTGAGGCTGGTATTGCATTTGATGAAAACGATAAATTGGAAGATAAACCTCAAAATACTTATCCAGCAAAGTTAACAGCTCTCTTATATCATAGGTTTAAATTTTTTAATGGAAATAAGGAAAAGGGATTAATAATTATCCCATGCGAGCTTATAGATAGAAATGGTGAAAAACTTAAAGAGATGGTTTATAAGTATGTTGATCTTTGGAACTTGGAAAGTGAATTTATAAACTGGCTTGATGAGGCAAATATATTTTGTTGTAGTTTAGTTGATAGAATAGTTCCTGGATATCCAAGGGATAATATTTCTAAAATAACAGAGGAATTAGGTTATGAGGATAATCTTATAGATGTTGGTGAACAGTTCTATCTTTGGATAATAGAAGGACCTAAGGAAATAGAAAGAGAATTTCCAGTGGGAAAAGCTGGCTTGAATATAAAATTTGTTGATGATATGACACCTTATAGAACTAGAAAAGTTAGAATTTTAAATGGAGCACACACATCTTTAGTTCCAGTTGCTTATCTTTGTGGATTAGATACTGTTAAAGATTCGGTTGAAGATAATTTAGTTGGTCAATATTTAAGAGAAATAATATTTGATGAAATTATTCCAACATTAGATTTACCAGAAGATGAATTAAAAGAATTTGCAAATGATGTTTTAGAAAGATTTAGAAATCCGTTTATAAAGCATTATTTAATGAGTATAGCATTAAATTCTATGTCAAAGTTTGAAACAAGAGATTTGCCATCATTATTAGAGTATCTAGATAGAAAAGGAACTCTTCCTAATAAATTATGTTTTTCTTTAGCTGCATTAATAGAATTTTACAAAGGTAAAAGAGGAGATGAAGACATTGCTCTAAAAGATGGACAAGATGTTTTAGGATTTTATGAATCTTTATGGAGTAAATATGATGGAAATGATAATAGCTTAAGAGATATAGTTATAAATGTTTTAGGATATAAAGCAATTTGGAAAAAGGATTTAAATGAAATACCAGGATTAACAGATAAAGTTTCTGATTATTTGATAGATATTGAAAACTTAGGAATTAAAAATGCTGTAAGAAAAGTAATGAATAAATAGAAAGGAGTGCAAGGATAATTTAATTATAGTAATTAAAAATTGTACTGAGTTTTAAAATTATTGATATCCTTGCTAATGTTATGGAAAGTATCATTAAAATAAATGAAAATGACAATGTATGTGTAGCATTAGAAGATTTAAAGAAGGGGGATATTATTGATGTTAGTGGTAGAAAAATATTAATAAAAGATAATATAAAGATGGGGCATAAGGTAGCTATAAAAAGTATTAAGAGCAATGAAAATGTGATAAAGTATGGTTTCCCAATTGGGCACGTATTTTTGGATGTTGAGGAAGGAAGTCATGTGCATACACATAATTTAAGAACTAACTTAACAGGGGTTAGGAATTATAGTTTTCACCCTAAATTAATAGTAAATAATATAAAAAATGAGAATTTAACTTTTAAAGGGTATAAAAGAGAAAAAGGTGAGGTTGGTATAAGAAATGAAATTTGGATAGTGCCAACTGTTGGTTGTGTAAATGGTATAGCTGATAAAATAATGGAGAGATTCAAAAAAGAAATTGGAGAACTAAAGATAGATAACACTTTAGTTTTAAAACATAACTATGGATGTTCTCAGTTAGGTGATGACCATGAAAATACAAGAAATATTCTTAAAGATGCTATTAGGCATCCAAACGCTGGTGGGGTTCTAGTCTTAGGTCTAGGGTGTGAAAATAATAATATAACTGATTTTAAGAAATTAGTTGGAGATATTAATAGTTCTAGAATAAAATTTTTAATTTCTCAAGAGGTTTCAGATGAAATAGAAGAAGGAGTAAAGATTTTAAAAGAAATCTATGAAGTTGTAAAAAATGATGAGAGGGAAGATGTTAGATTATCAGAGCTTAAGATAGGTTTAAAGTGTGGAGGCTCTGATGGATTTTCGGGGATAACTGCTAATCCTCTTTTAGGAAGATTTTCAGATTTTTTAATAGCGCAAGGTGGTACAACTGTTTTAACTGAAGTTCCTGAAATGTTTGGGGCTGAAACAATTCTTATGAATAGATGTAGAGATAAAGAGGTATTTGATAAAACAGTTAATTTAATTAATGATTTTAAGAAATATTTTATTAAATACAATCAACCAATTTATGAAAATCCATCACCAGGAAATAAAGAAGGTGGAATAACAACTCTTGAGGATAAATCATTAGGATGTACGCAAAAGGCTGGAAATGAAAAAATAGTTGGTGTTTTAAATTATGGTGATAGATTAGAGCAAAGAGGATTAAATCTTTTAAGTGCTCCGGGAAATGACTTAGTAGCAGCATCAGCTCTTGCATCATCTGGTTGTCAAATGGTTTTATTTACAACAGGAAGAGGAACTCCGTTTGGAAGTTATGTTCCTACAATGAAAATATCAACTAATTCTAGACTTTATGAGTTTAAAAAAAATTGGATAGATTTTAATGCGGGTGAATTAGTTGAAGGGAAATCTTTTGATGAGGTTTTAAAGGGTTTTATAGATTATATTATAAAAGTTGCAAGTGGAGAATTAGTTAATAATGAAAAAAACGATTTTAGGGAGATAGCTATATTTAAAACAGGAGTTACTTTATAAAACTATAGTATAAAATTAGTGCTGTTCAAAATATAAAAATAGATGAGATAACATGGAATTGTTAGAAGTATAAGAAAAAATGCTAGTAGGCAAGTTAAAATTAGGGGGAATTATATTATGAAAAAATTTATGGATGAAAATTTTTTATTGTCAAATGATACAGCAGTTGAGCTTTATCATAAATATGCTAAGGAAATGCCAATAATAGATTATCACTGTCATCTAAATCCACAAGAAATATATGAAAATAAACAATTTAAAAATATAACAGAGGTATGGTTATATGGAGATCATTATAAATGGAGAGCTATGAGAAGTAACGGTATAGATGAAAGGTTCATGACTGGAGATGCCACAGATTATGAAAAATTCATGGCTTGGGTAAAAACACTTCAAATTGCTATAGGAAATCCACTTTATCATTGGACACATTTAGAGCTTCAAAGATTTTTTGGTATTCATGAACCTTTAAATGAAAAAACAGCAGAGGGCATTTGGAATAAGTCAAATGAAATGTTACAAAGAGAAGATTTTAGAGTAAGAGATTTAATAAAAAAATCTAATGTAAAAGCTTTATGTACGACAGATGATCCTGTAGATTCTTTAGATTATCATATAAAGCTTAAAGAAGATAAAGATTTTGATGTTAAAGTATTGCCAACCTTTAGACCAGATAAAGCTATTAGAATAAATAAAGAAACATTTATTCCTTGGATAAATAAGTTGGGAGAAGTTACTGGAAAAGAAATTCAATCTTATGATGATTTATTAAAGGGTTTAAGAGAAAGAGTTGAATTTTTTCATAGTGTTGGATGTAGAATATCAGACCATGCATTAGATAGTGTATTTTATAAAGAGGCGTCTTATGATGAACTAAATAGAATATTTATAAAGGGATTAAGTGGAGAAGAAGTTTCTAAAGATGAAGAAAAGGCTTATACAACTGGAATTTTAAAATATTTAGGGGAAACTTATTCAGAGTTTGGTTGGACAATGCAATTGCATATTGCTGCAATGAGAGATAACAATACTAGGATGTTTAATAAAAAAGGAGCGGATATAGGTTTTGATTCTATAAATGATGAGGAAATTGCATATCCCCTTTCAAGACTATTAGATTCATTAGAAAGTGAAGATAAGCTTCCCAAAACCATATTATACACTTTAAATCCAAAGGATAATTATGTTATTGGAACTATGCTTGGAAATTTTCAAGGAACTACTGCAAAAGGAAAAATTCAATTCGGCTCAGCATGGTGGTTTGTTGATAACAAACTTGGGATGGAAGAACAAATGTCGACACTTGCTAACTTAGGTCTTTTAAGTAATTTTGTTGGTATGTTAACAGATTCAAGAAGCTTTTTATCATATCCAAGACATGAATATTTTAGAAGAATCCTTTGTAATTTAATTGGAACATGGGTTGAAAATGGAGAATTTCCAAATGATATGGAGATATTAGGAAGGATAATTAGTGATATTTCTTATAACAATGCAAAAAATTATTTTAATATGTAAATAAAATAATTTGATTGTTAGGTGTGTTTGTCTATTTTAAATAAGAATTAAATTTATTTTTAAATATATATAATCATTTAGTAGAAAATAAACGCTATGAATTTATTAATTTACGGTAAATTCATAGTGTTTTATACAATATGTGTATTTTTTATGTAGTTTGATATGGAAAAATGTGATAACATAAGATAAAACTTAGTTTAAAATATATTAGTATTTGTTAAGAATATATAGATTAATAAAATTAAAAATGTATTTAGCTATTAATTTGTATTACTTAAATAATAGAAAGGTGAAGAAAGATGAGTGTAACTATAAAAGATATAGCTAAATTAGCAAATGTATCACATACGACAGTATCTAGAGCTTTAAATAATAGTTCTTTAATAAATGAAGAAACAAAGAAAAAAATAAAAGAAATAGCAAAAGAACTTAATTACGTTCCAAATTATAATGCAAAGAGTTTAGTTTTGCATAAATCATATACAATAGGTTTGTTTTTTACTAGTATAACTCAAGGAACATCTCCTAATTTTTTCTTTGATGCTATAAAAGGGGTAAATAAATCTATTACAGATCAATACAATTTAGTTGTGAGAGCAATTGATAGTTATAAAGAATTTTCATCAATTAATAATAAAAGATTCGATGGAATAATATTAATGAGTCAAAGTGATGATGATAATGCATTTATATATCATGTTATTGCTCAAGGGATACCATTAGTTATATTAGATAGAGATATAGATATAGAATCAAATAATGTAGTAAATATCTTATCTAATGATAAAGAAGCTGTATTTAATGCAGTAGAATATATAATTAAAAATGGACATAGGGATATTGCGATATTAACAGGAAAAAAAGAATTTAAATCAACAGCAAAAAGAAAAGAAGGCTTTGTTAATGCACTCATAAAAAATAAGGTTCAAATAAATGATGAATATATAGTTTCAGGAAATTATAGTTTAGACGGAGGATATAAGGCTATGCAAAAACTTATAAGTTTAAGCAAACCTCCAACAGCGGTTTTTTGTTCAAATGATGATATGGCAATTGGAGCTATCAAAGCTATAATAGATGCCAATTTAAGTATTCCAGAAGATATATCTATAATTGGGTTTGATGATATAAAATTTTCAGCCTATACAACTCCATCTTTAACTACAATAAAGAGAAAAATTGAAAAGATAAGCGAAATAGGTGGAGAAAAAATTTTGGATATGATAGATAAGAAAGACATAGAAAAAGAAAAGATTTTTGTTGAAACTGATTTTATTATTAGAGATTCAGTTTTAGATTTAAGGTAGATATTTTAAAATATTGTTTTGAATTTTATAAGATTGCTAGTTTCTAGGATTTATGTTATTTAAATATTAGAAATTTATAGCAATTTTATTTTTAATATAATAAAAGTAATTAATTTTAATAATAAAAAATTAATAATGTATTAATTCGGTAGTAATATTTTTTTATTACTTGTTCACGTGTGCAAATAATGATATAATAAAAATAGGAAATATTAAATAGATTTACAAATAAAATGAAAGAAAATGTTTAAATCAACACGAAATAATTTAATTTGGAGGGGAAATTAATGATAGAGAAGATAAGGACATTAAATAAAATTACAGATGTTGGAGTTGTAGCAGTAGTTAGGGCAAATAGTATAGAAGAGGCTGAAAAAATATCAGCAGCTTGTATAGAAGGGGGAATATCGGCGATAGAAGTTACATTTACAGTGCCAGGAGCAGATAAAGTTATAGCTAGTTTAAAAGAAAAGTTTTCAGAGAAAGAATTAGTAGTTGGAGCAGGAACAGTTTTAGATAGTGAAACAGCTAGAATTGCAATTTTAGCAGGTGCTAAATATATAGTAAGTCCAGGGTTTGATTTAGAAACAGCAAAGCTATGTAATAGATATCAAATTCCATATATGCCAGGTTGTATGACGATTACTGAAATTATAAAAGCTATGGAGGCTGGGGCTGATGTGATAAAAGTATTTCCAGGAAGTGCTTTTGGACCAAGTATAATAAAAGATTTTAAAGCACCTCTTCCACAAGCACCTATTATGCCAACAGGTGGTGTCGATTTAGAAAATGTTGGTCAGTGGATAAAGAATGGTTGTATTGCAGTTGGTGTTGGTGGAAAATTAACAGCTGGAGCTAAAACAGGAAATTATGTTGAAGTAACTAGAATGGCAAAATTATTTGTAGAAAAAGTTAAAGAAGTTAGGAGAAGTTTATAGGAGGAATTTTAAGGTGAAAAAAGTTGTTACAATTGGTGAAGTTTTATTAAGACTATCTCCACCAGGATATGAAAGATTTCTTCAAGCAAGTACATTGGAAATGGCATATGGTGGAGCTGAAGCTAATGTTGCCATAGCACTTGCAAATTGGGGAATTAATTCTTGTTTTGTTACACAATTGCCTAACAATGATATTGGACAATCTGCAATTAATAATTTAAGGAAATATGGTGTAGACACCAGATATATACAAAGAAAAGGAGATAGGATTGGACTTTATTATTTAGAAAAAGGAAATTCAACAAGAACTTCTAATGTAATATATGATAGGGCTAATTCTGCTATGGTAAACGTAAACCCAGATGATTTTGATTTTGAAGAAATATTTAAAGATGCTGATTGGTTTCATGTATCTGGAATAACTTTGGCTTTAGGGGAGAAGTGTATAGCTTTAGTTGAAAAAGCTATAAATGAGGCTAAAAAAAGAAAGATAGGCATAAGTGTAGACTTAAATTATAGGAGTAAACTTTGGACTTTAGAAGAATTTGAGAATGTATTACCAAGATTTTTGGAGGATATAGATGTATGCTTTGGGTGGCTAAGTAGTATCGAGGGAAAACAAAAGGAATATAATGTAGCTAATTTTGCTAAAGATAAGTTAGATGAAGAGATGTTTACCAACATATTTTCTAAGATGAGAGAAAAATTTCGTATAAAATATGTAGTATCAACTTTAAGAGAAACTTATTCAGCATCGCATAATGCATTATCTGCCATAATTTATGATGGAAATGAACTTTATAAATCTGCAAGATATGATTTTTCGGTTCATGATAGAGTTGGAGCAGGAGATTCTTTTGCGGCTGGGCTTATATATGGATTAGTAAATGGAGAGAATCATAAAGAAGCATTGGAATTTGGAGTTGCAGCAGCTGTTATAAAGCATAGTATAGAGGGAGATGTTGATTTAGTATCAGCAGATGAAGTCTTAGCACTTAAGAATGGAAAAGGTATACAAAGTGTAAACAGATAATGTATATACTGTATATTTCACAAAGCTTTAAGTTGATACATAAAATAAAGAAAAGTATTGAGTGGAGCTGACAAGTGTGATATATGGGCTTATTTTAGCTGGTGGAAAGGGGACAAGGTTATATCCTCTTTCAAGGCAAAAGGAACCAAAACAATTTTTAAAAATTATAAATAACAAAAGTTTTTTACAAAATACTGTTGATAGATTGAGGCTTTTAGTTGATACAGACAATGTATACATTGTTACAAATAGTGATTATCAAGCTAAGATAAAAGATGAAATTGAACATATAAATGAAAAAAATATATTTACAGAACCATTAAATAAAGAAACTGCGACTTGTATAGGATTATCAGCTGTAAAATTTTTAAAAAAGGATAAAGATGCAATCATGGTAATCTTACCATCTGATCATTATATAGAGGAAAATGATAAGTTTATACAAACGTTAAAACAAGCTGTAGAAATAGCTGAGAGAAAAAGAGGAATTGTAACAATAGGGATATCTCCTACTAGACCAGAAACAGGATATGGATATATTGAAATGGGAGAGCGTATAAACGGAAAAATTCCAAGTTATAAAATATCAAGATTTACAGAAAAGCCTAATATAGAGGTAGCTAAAGATTTTTTGTCTAAGGGAAATTATCTTTGGAATAGTGGAATATTTGTATTTAGGGCAGATATAATATTAAGAGAAATAGAAAAGTATATTCCAAAGATGTATAAATCATTAATGGATATATATGTTCATTTAGGCGAAGAAACTGAAGAAGAAATTATTACGCAAGAATATAAAATGATAGAAGGTATATCAATAGATTTTGGGATAATGCAAAAAACTAGAAAAGCTTATGTTATAAAAGTGGATTTTTTTTGGGATGATATAGGTAGTTTTTCAGCATTAAGTAGATTTTTAAATCATGAAGAAAGTAATAATATATCTAAAAAAGTTTTTTTAGAAGAATGTAATAATTGTTCTATATTTGGAGGAAAAAGATTAATTGTTGGTCTTGGAATTGATAATTTAGTTATAGTAGATACAGATGGAGTCTTACTTGTTATGGATAAAAATAGAGAGCAAGAAATAAAACAACTTTTAAAGGATATGGAGAAAAACAAAGAATTAGAAGGGTATTTGTAATATTTAAGCTATAACTCAATTTTAGAGTTATAGCTTATTTTTGTAGCGGATTTCTATGGAAATAAAATAATAATAGTATTATAATTATTTTAATATAAAATTGTATCTAGGGTTTTAGAATTAATAAGATTGGGAATAATAATTTTAGTGTTATTGATGGAGGATATAGATAAAATGGATGATAGAGTAGTTGATTTTAATGAACTTAAAAATAAAGTCAGAGATAAAGATATAGATAAATTTGAATCATATATATATGACCTTTACTATTCAGTAGCAACAGGTGGAATGTCAATGGCTGACTTTACTAAAAAAGTAACAGAATATATGAATGACAATAATATATCTCAAGAAAAATTTTTTAACATTCAAAAAGAAATGTTAAAAAGATATGGTTTTGATTTAGGCGACATAGAGCAACAAATGAAGGGATTTGGTATGAATATGGGAATTCCTAATATGATGCCTTCAGAAGAAAGTTATGAAACATTTAGAAAAAATATCGGTTTTCAAGAAAAATATAAAAATCAATTAAATATAAAAAATATAAATGTTTGCAAAATAAAAAATGATTTAAATGATTTAGAAATATTTCTAAATGAAAAAGAGTTGATTATTAAGAGTGATAAGAAGGTTAATTTTAAAGATTTAGAGTTAAATGATTTTATATGTTCTTATAAAAAAACATTAGATGATGATAAAATTAAAGTAAGAGTATGTGATAGTGAAACAACTTATGAATATTAAATAAATTAGACTCCATTAGGAAAGGAATAAGCTATTTATAGATTTCTTAGTGGGGTTTAAATTTGTTTTTATTGATAAAATTTATATTAATTTTTATTTGATTTTATATTAAAATCTTATAAGCAAAGTGGTTAAAACTAAGGAGAAAAAATGTTAATAGGCACACATATGTTAATGGCAAAAAATATTTTGAAAAACATGAATGAGAATAAAAAGAATATGTTAAGTAATTTCAATTTCATATATGGGAATATAAAACCAGATATATTATCAAAATATAAATTAAAAAAACATTATGCAAAAGAATCTTATTCTATGGTATTAAATAAAATAATAAATCTTTCAAAACTTAGTATTATGGATATAGAGAAAAATATAGCTATTATTAAGTTTAGTCAGGAACTTGGAGTCATTTGTCACTTTTTATGTGATTTTTTCTGTATAGCACATAGTGAAACTTGGAGAGAAAAATATAAAATATTTACGCATATTAGTTATGAAAAAAAACTAGCTAGCAAAGCTAAAAAATTTAATTTTGATAATGCTATAGCTCAAATGCAGATATGTGATATAGGATTATTTATGGAAAATTGTTTTAGGCAACATGAAAAAGAGAGTAATTTTAATAATGATATAAGCTTTGCATATTATGTATGCAGTAATATTATTGATTATATTTTAGAATGTATAATAAATAATAGCTTTAATGGAAAATATATTAGTAAAATAATATAATTTTTATTTTGTTAGCAGGGTATTTTATTAATTAGGCTTAAATAAATATAGTTTTAATAAATAAATAAGTGAAATTTTAATATACATATAAGGAAAAATGTCAAAAGGTGTTGACAGAAAAAATCAGATTTTATATAATAGAAGAGCAAGAATACTTTCAGGCAGAAGTATGGATTGTGGGATTTATTCCCAAGCTTAGATTAATATTCTCTTTTAGAGTAAAAGGCTTTGTGTACGTAGTTATAGTGTTACACCAAGCCTTATTTTTTTAAGAGGTATATATTAATAAGGTGAAAAATTTATAATTATAACATAAAGTTATAAGTAATGTTAAAATATAGATAAATTTTATGTAAATATGATAAAATAGAAATAGGATAAATAAATTTATAACAAAGTTTGCAAAATAAGCTTTATAAAAATAATGTAAAAGAGGTGTTTAATTGTGATAGAGAAAAAGAAAAATATATCTATGGCTGTAATTAAAAGATTACCTAAGTATCATAGATATCTTCAAGAGCTTATAAATAATGATGTTGATAGAATATCTTCGAAAGAATTAAGTGAAAAAATAGGTTTTACTGCATCTCAAATACGTCAAGATTTAAATTGTTTTGGTGATTTTGGGCAACAAGGTTATGGATATAATGTTAAAGACCTATATAATGAAATTGGAGTAATTTTAGGGCTTGATAAAAGGTATAATACAGTAATAATAGGGGCTGGGAATATAGGGCAAGCAATTGCCAATTATACCAAATTTGATAAAGTTGGTTTTGAATTAACAGGTATATTTGATGCAAATCCTAAAATGCTTGGAATTAAAATAAGAGATGTCGCTATAAGAGATATTGATGATTTACCAAAGTTTTTGGAAGAAAATAAAATAGATATAGCTATAATATGTGTGCCTAGAATTAGTGCTCAAAGGGTTTGTGACGAGGTATTAAGAGGTGGAATAAAAGCTATATGGAATTTTGCCCCTGTTGATTTAGATGTTCCTGAAGATGTTACAGTAGAAAATGTTCATTTAAGTGAGAGCTTATACACATTAGTGTATCAATTAAATGATAAATAATTTCGTTGAATTTAACATAATATATTTTTAATGAAGTATTATACAAAATACTTCATTTTTTTTTGTTTATTTTGTTAACTTTATAACTAAAAATTAAAAAAATATTTATATAAATAACTAAAAAAATAAAAATATAGATATTTTAATAAAATAAATAGTGAATTTAATTAATTAAATTAAAAGTAAATTTTAAAATATAAACTAAAATAAATTGTAATTATTATCTAAATGAATTAATAGAGTTAAGTAGAGTTATCAGTTTTTAAATTTTGTGGAGTTTAAATGTTTGCTGAAAAATATTTATTGTACTTTAAATTTTTATAAAATAAAGTATTAGCTTGTGAATTATTTGGAGGGAATTGCATGTATGAAATAGTTGAGAAGAAACAATTAGCTGAAAGTATTTATTTTATGAATATAAAAGCTCCTAGAGTAGCTAAAGCTGCAAAACCAGGACAATTTATAATAGCTAAGATAGATGAAAAAGGGGAAAGAATACCTTTAACTATATGTAATTATGATAAGGATAAAAAAATAATAACAATAGTGTTTCAAGTTGTTGGTGAATCAACTAGAAGAATGTCATTGCTTAATAAAGGTGATTATTTTAGAGATTTTGTTGGACCTTTAGGTGTTGAATCACAATTTGTAAATGAAGATATAAGTTGTTTAAAAAATAAAAGGATACTTTTCGTAGCTGGAGGTGTTGGAGTTGCACCAATTTATCCTCAAGTTAAATGGTTAAATTCTAAAGGGATAAAAGCAGATGTCATTATTGGGGCTAAAAATAAAGATATGTTAATTTTTGAAAATGAAATTAAAAATGAGGTAGGTAATCTTTATATTACAACGGATGATGGTTCATATGGAATGAAGGGACTTGTAACAGATAAAATAAATGATTTAGTAAATATTAAAAATAAAGAATACGATTTAGTGGTTGCCATTGGACCTATGGTAATGATGAAATTTGTAGCACGTCTTACAAAAAAATTGAATATTCCTACGGTTGTGAGTTTAAATCCAATAATGCTTGATGGGACAGGTATGTGTGGTGCTTGCAGAGTAACTGTTGGAGGAAAGGTTAAATTTGCATGTGTTGATGGTCCAGAGTTTGATGCTCATAAAATAGATTTTGATGAAGCAATGAAAAGACAAAGCATATATAAAACTGAAGAAGGAAAAAAATATTTAAAAAATATTGAGGGAAAAACTCATAGTGGGGGATGTGGAATGTGTGGAGGTGATAAATAATGATAAATTCTAAAAGAATTCCCTTGAGAGAACAAGATTCTAAAATTAGAGTTAAAAATTTTGAAGAAGTATGCTTAGGGTATAGTAAAGAAGAAGCACTGCTTGAAGCTAACAGATGTTTAGGATGTAAAAAGGCTAAATGTAAGGAAAAATGTCCAGTGAATATAGATATTCCAGAGTTTGTTAAACAAATTAAAATTGGAAATATAGAAGAAGCTGCTAAAATAATAGGGAAATCATCATCACTTCCAGCAATATGCGGTAGAGTTTGTTCGCAAGAACTTCAATGTGAAAGTCAATGTGCTTTAGGATTAAAAGGCGAAGCGCTTGCGATTGGAAAATTAGAAAGATTTGTTGCGGATTATATGATAGAGAATAATATTTCAATAACTTATGATATAAATAAAAATAATAAAAAAGTTGCTATAGTTGGAAGTGGACCATCAGGTCTTACTTGTGCTGGAGATTTAGCTAAGTTTGGATATGATGTAACTATATTTGAAGCCTTACATGAAGCTGGTGGAGTTTTAGTATATGGTATACCAGAATTTAGATTGCCTAAGAATAAGATAGTTAAACGTGAAATAGAGAATGTTAAAAAATTAGGTGTAAAGATAGAAACAAACGTTATTGTTGGAAAAACGGTTAGTATTGAAAAACTTTTTGAAGAAGGATTTCAAGCTGTATTTATAGGGTCAGGGGCAGGACTTCCTAAATTTATGGGAATAAAAGGAGAGAATGCTAATGGGGTTTTTTCTGCTAATGAATTTTTAACTAGAAATAATTTAATGAAAGGTTTTGATGAAAATTATGATACTCCTATAAAAATTGGGAAAAAAGTAGCTGTAGTTGGCGGAGGAAATGTAGCGATGGATGCAGCAAGAACTGCATTAAGGCTTGGAGCGAAAGTTTCAATAGTTTATAGAAGAAGCGAAAATGAACTTCCAGCTAGAGCTGAGGAGATTTATCATGCTAAGGAAGAAGGAATAGACTTTAAAGTTTTAACTAGTCCAATTGAAATAATACAAGATGATAAAGGTTGGGTTAAGGCAATGAAATGTGTAAAAATGAGACTTAAGGGTGCGGATAGTTCAGGAAGAAAAAGACCAGTAGAGATTGAAGGATCTGAGTTTATTTTAGATGTCGATACTGTGATAATGTCCATAGGTACATCACCTAATCCAATTATTACATCTAATACTAAGGGATTAAATGTAAGTAAGGGGCAATGTATTGTAGCGTGTGAAGAAACAGGGCAAACTTCAATAAATGGTGTATTTGCAGGAGGAGATGCGGTAACTGGTGCAGCTACAGTTATATTGGCTATGGGGGCTGGAAAAAAAGCTGCAAAAGCTATAGATAAATATTTAAGAGGAAACGGTATTAAGTAGTTTTTTTGTATATTTGAATAGTGTAATTATTGGTGTATAATATATAAAACATTAATAATTGCATTATTTTTGTTTTATAAACCTATTTTTTTAGGGAGGTTTTATTAAATGGTAAATAAAATTAAAGAAAAATATAATGTTTTAAAAGTTAATACTAAAAAATATATTGATACTGCTAAAGATGTTGTGCATATGGCAAAAGAAACCATAGATACTGCAAAGGTTGGGTATAAAATTGTTAAAGAATTTAATGATTTAAACAATAGAAACATTCATGATAAAGCTAACAGTAATAATTATAATAAGGGTTATTATAAAACAAGAAATTCAAAAAGTGGTTCATACAAGAAAAGTAATATAGATATTAATAATAAAGATGCAATAGATGTTGAATTTGAAGAAGTTTAATATAGAGAAGGAAAAGAAAGATGTTAATAGATTTAATAAATAAATATTGGGATAAAAAATATGATTTAAACTGTGCTGAGTGTATGCTTTATGCTGCTAATGAAGAATACGATTTAGGGCTTTCTAAAAGAGAATTTAAAATAATGGCAGGATTTGGTGGAGGAATGGCGATAGAGGGAGTTTGTGGGGTAGCTTCTGGAGCAGTAGCAACGATAGGTATTATGTTTACAAAGGATAGAGGTCATGAAAGTGTCATAGTTAAAGAACTTACAAAAGAATTTATGCAAAGGTTTCATGAAACTTTAAAAACGTATAAATGCGATGAACTTAAGGAAAGATATAAAAAGAATGATGATAGAAGATGTATTTACATTTTAGAAGAGGCAGGAAAAATTTTAGCAAGGATAATTGAACGTGAAAGGAAAAATATAGTGAAATGGGATTAGATATACACTATTTAGATAACAAAGTAGTAATAAATAATATTAAAAACTTTAATATAAAGCAAATTTGTGAGTGCGGACAATGTTTTAGGTGGAAAAAAGAAAAAGAAAATAATTATATTGGAGTGGCTTATGGAAGAGTTATAGAAGTTCTTCAAGAGGATGATACAGTAACTATATATAATGCAAGTGAAGAAGATTTTAAAAATATATGGATTAAATATTTTGATTTAGAGAGAGATTATTCAAAAATAAAAGACATTTTATCTCAAGATGAAATTTTAAAAGTTGCACTCGAATATGGATATGGAATAAGAATTTTAAATCAGGATCCTTTTGAACTTGTAATATCATATATAATATCAGCTAGAAATAGTATACCTGTAATATCAAAAACGATAAATAATATATGTGAAGCTTATGGGAAAAAATTAGACTATAAAGGAAAGATATATTATGCTTTTCCAACAATAGAAGAGCTTTCTAAAGCTAGTGTAGAGGAAATAAAAAATTTAGGAGGCTCTTTTAGAAGTAAATATATAGTAGATACAACAAATAAGATATATATGTGCAACCTTGCTAAAGAAAAAAAATTGGATGAATCAAAAGAAATTATTGAGGAGTTGCTAGAAAAATATGATTTAGAAAAAATAAAAAATATGTCAGATAATGATTGCCATAAAGCACTTCAAGAATTTAAGGGAATTGGTGCAAAAGTTTCTGATTGTATAATGTTATTTTCTATGCAAAAATATTCTGCATTTCCTGTAGATATATGGGTAAAAAGAGCAATGATTCATTTTTATGGAGCTAATGATACATCATTAAATAAAATAAGGGTATTTGCTAGAGAAAAATTTGGGGAATTGTCAGGGTTTGCTCAACAGTATCTTTTTTATTATGCTAGAGAAAAAGGGATTAAATTTTAAAATCCCTTTTTTATTTTTATCTTATGATAATATAGTTTTAATATAAAAGAAATAAGTAAAATGATTGCTAATATAAAATATACACATATCATAAAAAATTCCTCAGGGAAGATTAATATTACAGAATCTTTTATCGGATTAAAAATCCAGTAATTATTGTTAAATAATATATTATGAAAAATAGTGAAAGATGAAGAAAAATTAGTGAACAAGGAAATAAAAAGGATGAAAATAAATAAAATAATAAAATAAAAATAATAATTAAAATTTTTAATTAAATTCATAAAAAATGATTTTTCATAAAAATAGTAGAGGATTATTGAGATAAAAATAATAATAAAAGCAATTATAAAAATTATTGAAAAAATATTTTTTACTTCTTGAAAATGAATGTAGGCAGTATTACTTATAGAAAAGTAATCTAATTCTAAATTGTTTATCCAAGGAAATCTTAAATAGTTTATAATATTTTTATAATCTGAGCATATATATTTAGAAGGTAAGTTTATTTTTAAGTTTAAATTTGTAGATTTTACAAATAATTTGTGCATAAGTATTGATGAATTCAAAACCCAAATAATAGAAAATAATATTGATGAAGTAAATAAATATATTATAAATCCAATTTTTTTTATCAAAATTAATTCTCCTTTTGTACATAAGATAAATTTATAAATAAAAAATTTTTTATTTAGTAATAATAAATTAATATGATTAGTATAAATAGAAATAGCTGTTAAAGTTTATAAGCTTTTTATGTTTGTTAATATTGTGAAAAATTAATAATAATATTATTGACATAATTTACAAAAAATATAATAAAATTATTAATTTTCTTTTAAATAGAAAAATGGAGTAAAAATAAGATAATAGGAGATAATCAATGGATTTGATTAAAAATAAAGATTTAAATTAATAAAATGCAAATCTTTACTGTTGAAATTAATTCATAAATTGTCTATTATAATATTAAATATTAGCACTATTGATTAGTGAGTGCTAAAAACTTTATGTTTAATTTGTAAATTTGAGGAGGAGTTCTGAATGAATATCAAACCACTTGGAGATAGAGTTGTTATAAAAAAATTAGAAGCTGAGGAGACAACAAAAAGCGGTATTGTTTTAACTGGTGCAGCTAAAGAAAGACCACAAGAAGCTCAAGTTGTAGCGGTAGGGCCTGGAGCTATGTCTGATGGGAAAAGAGTAGAAATGGAAGTAAGAGTAGGGGATAAGGTTTTATACTCAAAATATTCAGGAACAGAAGTCAAGGTAGAAGGTAATGAATATACAATTTTAAAACAAGATGATATATTAGCGATTGTAGAGTAATTAAAATTTAAAATAAAATTAAAGTAAATGGAGGTTTTTTATTTATGGCTAAAACAATATTATTTGGTGAAGAATCAAGAAGAGCTATGCAAGAGGGTGTTGATAAGCTAGCTAATACCGTTAAAGTGACTTTAGGACCAAAGGGACGTAATGTTATATTAGATAAAAAATTTGGTTCACCACTTATAACAAATGATGGTGTAACTATAGCACGTGAAATAGAACTTGAAGATGCATATGAAAATATGGGAGCACAACTTGTTAAAGAGGTTGCAACAAAGACTAATGATGTAGCAGGAGACGGAACAACTACAGCTACTCTTTTAACTCAAGCTATAATGAGAGAAGGATTAAAAAATGTTACTGCTGGTGCAAATCCAATGCTTATAAGAAGTGGAATAAAAATGGCAGTAGATAAAGCAGTAGAGGAGATTAAATCTATATCTAAACCAATAGAGGGTAAAGAGGACATAGCAAGAGTTGCAGCAATTTCTGCGGCAGATGAAAATGTAGGTAAGCTAATTGCAGATGCTATGGAGAAAGTGGGTAATGAAGGTGTTATAACGGTTGAAGAATCAAAATCTATGGAAACAGAACTTGATGTTGTTGAAGGTATGCAATTTGATAGAGGGTATGTTTCAGCTTATATGGTAACTGATACAGAAAAAATGGAAGCTGAATTAGATAATCCATATATTTTAATAACAGATAAGAAAATAACTAATATTCAAGATATATTACCACTATTAGAGCAAATAGTTCAAAATGGAAGAAAACTTTTAATAATAGCTGAAGATATTGAAGGAGAAGCTATGGCAACATTAGTTGTTAATAAATTAAGAGGAACATTTACATGTATTGCTGTTAAAGCTCCTGGATTTGGTGATAGAAGAAAAGAAATGTTACAAGATATAGCTATTTTAACAGGTGGTACAGTAATTTCAGAAGAACTTGGAAGAGATTTAAAAGAAACTACATTGGAAATGCTTGGGGAAGCTGAAAGTGTTAAAGTAACTAAAGAAAGCACAACAGTTGTAAATGGCAGAGGAAACAAAGAAGAAATTAAAAATAGAGTTCATCAAATAAGAATGCAAATAGAGGAAACAACTTCTGAATTTGATAAAGAAAAATTACAAGAAAGATTAGCTAAATTAGCAGGTGGTGTAGCAGTAATAAAGGTTGGAGCAGCAACTGAAACAGAGCTTAAAGAAAGAAAATTAAGAATAGAGGATGCTTTAGCTGCTACAAAGGCTGCGATAGAAGAAGGTATAGTTCCAGGTGGTGGAACAGCTTATGTGAATGTTATAAATAAAGTAGCTGAGTTAACTTCTGATGTAGCTGATGTTCAAGTAGGTATAAATATAATAGTTAGAGCTTTAGAAGAACCAATGAGACAAATTGCTCATAATGCAGGGGTTGAAGGTTCTATTATAATAGAAAAAGTAAGAAATAGTGAACAAGGCATGGGATATGATGCCTTAAGAAATGAATACAAAAACATGATTAAAGCAGGAATAGTTGATCCAACAAAAGTTACAAGATCAGCACTTCAAAATGCAGCATCAGTTGCTTCAACATTCTTAACAACAGAAGCTGCTGTAGTTGATATTCCTGAAAAAAACCCTCCAATGCCAAATCCAGCAATGGGTGGAATGGAAGGAATGTACTAAAATAAAGCGTAGGATTAGTGCATTAAATTAAATAGTAGTGTTAATAGCATATCTTTTCAAGTATTTAGGTTTTCTAAAACTTTAAAAGATATGCTTTTTTAATATAATTTTTTAATTTGATTGATAGACAATAGAATTGTTATATAAAAATAATATATGATTTAAGCATTTATAATAATAAATTGTGAAATATTTGTCGATAAGAAAGTATGTAAATGTTTTTGAAAATATAATATAATTTACTTATAAGTATTTAATATACATTTATAAAGGGGGAGGATTAAATATAAAATGTTTGATGTTAAAAGTCAATGTTTTATGTAAAGGTTGACAAAATGATATTAATAAATAATTGGGTTTATATTCTTTTAATTTATTAACTAAAAGGGTATTAGGTAAGTTTTTGAAAATAACATATTGTTTTAAAGGGGAAAGTTATGAAAAAAAGGGGATTAATAGCTAAGTTATTAATTATTAGTGTAGTTAGTACATTTTCATTAGGATTTGTAGGGTGTCAAACGTCTAGTACGAATGCTGAAAGTAATACAGCTAAAAGGGTTGTTAGGGTAGCACATGTTCAAAATGAAAATCATCCGATACATGGTGCTTTACTTGAATTAGAAAAGTATATAGAAGAAAAAACAAATAATAATATAGACGTTCAAATATTTCCTAATGAATTATTAGGCCCACAAACACAAACGATTGAACTTACACAAACAGGAGCAGTAGATATGGTTGTTGCGGGACTTGGAGCTCTTGAAGCATTTAATAGTGCATATACAGTGTTTAATCTCCCATATATAATGGACAGTATTGAGCATTATCATGCTGTTATGAATGATGAAAATATTATGGGGGAAGTATTTAATTCAACAGAGAGTAGTGGATTTGTAGGATTAACTTGGTTCGATGCAGGGGTTAGAAACATTTATACTAAAAATAAAGTTATACAAACACCAGATGATTTAAAGGGATTAAAGATAAGAGTTCAAACAAGTCCAACGAATGTAAAAATGTTGCAAGCGTTAGGAGCATCACCAACACCAATGTCATTTGGAGAGGTTTATACAGGTTTACAACAAGGTGTTATAGATGGAGCTGAAAATAACGAGTTAGCTCTTGTTAATAATAAGCATGGCGAAGTTGCTAAGGTGTATTCATACAATATGCATGCTATGTTGCCAGATATTTTAATTATTAGTACAAGTCTACTAGACAGGCTTACTGATGAAGAAAAACAAATATTTACAGAGGCAGCAAATATTGCAAATGAATGGGAAATTAAAAAATGGGAACAGAGTGTAGAAGAGGCTAAGGTTACAGCAGAAAAAATGGGCGTTGAATTTTATTATCCTGATGTAAAACCATTTCAAGATAAAATGGCTGATTTACATGCAGAGTATACTCAGGATGAGAATATGAAGGTTATATACGATAAAATAAAAGCAAAGGGAATTGAAGTTGCAAAAGCCAAAGAATATGAGGAGGATAGTGTTTTAGAAGAAACAGAAGAATAAAATAATCATAAATAAAATTTTAATTAATTATTAAGGGGAGAAATAAAATGAGTGGTTTAAGAAAAATTCTTGATAAATTTTTAGAAACTATTTGTTGTACATTATTAGTTCTAATGACACTTACTGCATCATGGCAAGTAATATCACGTTATATTTTAAATAATCCAAGTACTGCTACAGAAGAATTAACGCTTATAGCATTTGTTTGGACATCTCTATTTGCAGCAGCTTATGTTTTTGGTAAGCAAGATCATATGAAAGTTACTTTTATTCTTGATAAATTTAGTGAAAGTAATAAAATAAAGTTAAAAATTTTTGCTGAAATTGTGATTTTAGGATTTTCAGCACTTGTGTTAATTTTTGGTGGGTTTAAAATGTGTAGTTTATCTATGGCACAAGCATCATCATCATTACAAATTCCTATGGGGTATATATATTTAGCATTACCATTCTCAGGATTGTTTACGTGTGCATACAATTTATTAAATTTGATAAGCTTAAAAAAAGACTTTACTAATCTTAAAAAGAAAAAATCTAATTTAATAAATTTAAAGGTGAAAGGGGTTAAAAATGAGTTGTTAGTAGGAGGTAAAAAGTAATGAGTTTAGCATTAACAACTGGATTATTGCTTTTAGTAGTATTTGCTGTATTACTTATTGTGGGAGTGCCGATAGCTGTAACGATAGGAATATCTTCGGTCATAGGTGTCTTAGCAGCACTTCCATGGGAAAATGCTGTATTTACAGCATCTCAACGTATATTTACAGGAATAAATTCATTTTCACTTCTTGCAATTCCTTTTTTCGTTCTTGCAGGAAATATAATGAATTCAGGAGGGATAGCGATACGACTTGTAAATGTAGCTAAATTACTTGCAGGAAAACTTCCGGGTTCTTTGGCACATACAAATGTTGTTGGAAATATGTTATTTGGTTCTATAAGTGGTTCGGGTGTTGCAGCTTGTGCAGCAATTGGTGGAACGATGGCTCCTATTGAAAAAGAAGCGGGCTATAGTGCAGCTGTTAATATATCATCAGCTCCTACAGGACTATTAATACCTCCAAGTAATTCATTAATTGTATACTCGCTTGTAAGTGGAGGAACATCAGTGGCAGCTTTATTTATGGCTGGATATATTCCGGGAATTCTTTGGGGTGTCAGTGTTATGGTTGTTGCTTACATTTTAGCTAAGAAAAATAACTATACAGTAAAAAGGGATAAATTAACGGCAAAAATAGTTGGTAAGGTTCTTTGGGATGCAATTCCTAGTTTATCGTTAATAGTTATAATTTTAGGTGGAATTTTAGGTGGAATTTTTACAGCAACAGAAGCTGCTGCAATAGCAGTTGTATATTCATTTTTATTAGCATTTGTATTTTATAGAACAATAAAATTAAGAGATATAAAGGGAATACTTATGTCATCAGTTCAAATGACGGGAACAATAATATTTTTAATAGCAGCTTCATCAATAATGTCATGGGTTCTTGCTTTTACTAATATTCCAACTATAATAACAGAGTTTATTTTGGGAATTTCAAGTAGTAAAGTGTTGATATTATTAGCAATGAATATTTTATTGTTAGTAGTAGGAACATTTATGGATTTAACTCCAGCTATTTTAATATTTACACCCATATTATTACCAATAGCACAAAATTTTGGAATGGACACAGTGCAATTTGGTATAATGCTAGTATTTAATCTTTGTATAGGAAATATTACACCGCCTGTTGGAAATACATTGTTTGTAGGATGTAAAGTTGGAAAAACTAAGATAGAAAATGTAATAAAACACATGTTACCTTTTTACGTAGCTATAGTTACAGTTTTAATGTTAGTAACATTTATACCACAAATAAGTTTATTTATACCTAATATTTTAGGATTATAAAATTTATAAAATAATGTTTGCAAGAAATGTATTGCAAGCATTATTTTTTTATGGAGTGAATATGAAATGATATATGTGTCAATATTTAATATAAAAGAGATAAGAGGAGAATTCTTTTGAAATATATATTTGTATTTTATTATGGAATGGTTTTGGGAAATTTTTTTAGTACTTGCGTAGATAGAATACCACAAGAAAAAAGTGTCTTATATCCTAATTATTGTTGTAATAATTATAATAGTAAGTTAAAATATTACAATTTAATTCCATTATTAAGTTTTTTAAATTTAAGAGGAAAGTGTAAGAACTGTAATAAAAACATAGGGATACAGCATGTCATAATAAAAATTTTAACAGGAATTATGTTTGTAGTATTGCTTAAATATTTTAATTTTTCATTAAATTTTATTAAATATGGCTTATTGTTCTCGATTCTCATGGTGTCGTCTTTTATTGATTACAATACTCAATACGTTTTTTTTAATGTTTCAATAATTGGGATAGTTAGTGGAGTATTGTTTTTTATTTTAGATATTTTAAATGGTAAAGAAATATTATCAATGTTTTTAAAAGTAATAATTCCATTATTTCTAATATACGGGATTATGTTTATAGTTAAAAAGGTAAAGAAAATCGATGGAATTGGTTATGGAGATTTGGAGATATTTTTGATTTTAAGTTTGTATTTAGAATTGAGAGTAGTGTTTTTAAGTATGTATCTATCAATATTATTAGTATCCTGTGTAGCTATTATAAAATATATTAAAAAAAATAGGCAACAATATGTTGCATTTGTTCCATATATGTCTATAGCGACATTTGTATCTGTCATTTTTTATGAAGATATAATTAATTATTATTTATCTTTGCTCACCTTTTAACTAAGATAATGTATTACTTGAAATTAATGTCTATAAAACATAAATAATTTAATTTTATATAAAGTATAAAGCAATATTATAGTTAATAAATATAAAATTTATGAAATTAAAATCACTTTGGTATGGGAGGTTTATATGAAAAATATTAATTTAATAAAAAGAAAGAAAGGATTTACTTTAGTTGAACTTATGGTAGTTTTGGCTATAATAGCTACAATGACATTTATTGCAGTTCCTAATTTTACATCTATTAAAACTAGTGTTAATGAGAAGGTAGATAAACAAAGTTGTGAGGCAATAAAAAGAATTATAACTACCTTTGTCATAGATGAAACTATAGACGCGTCAAAGCAAACAGTAAACTTAACTTATAATGCGACTGGTGAAAATAAAGGTATTAATGGAATAGATAAAAATTCAGACAAAATTAAGACTTTAAATAGTGCTTTAAATGATGTAAAACCTCCTAGAAGTAATAATGATGAGTTATATAAAATTTCTGTTAACAAAGGAGGAAGTAATATCGTTGTAAGTGTGGGTAATATATGTACTGATTAATAATATTAGGTAAAAATTAATAAAAAACATAATAAAAATTATAATTTTTATTAATTGTATATAAAAAACGAGTGATTAAAAATAAATTTATACAAATATTATGAATATAAATAAATACAATTACAGTCGTTGACAACTTTTATATCATGAATTATAATTAAAAAAATTAATGATAAAATAAATCGCTCGTATAAACCCTGAATATGGCAGGGTGTCTCTACCGGAAACCTTAAAATTCCGTCTATGAGTGAATTTAATATAGTCTAAAGCGTTTTGAATAGTTTTGGGCGTATTAACTTCACTATAGAGTTAATGCGTCTTTTTTGATTTTTTAATATTTATTTTATGTAATAAATATTAAGTTAATAATAAAGATGATTTAGCAAAAGACATTGAGTTTATAATTTTATTAAAATCGGTAATATTATCTATTCTTTTAACAAATATGGATATTAAAAATAGTAATGGAGAGTGAAAAAAATGGCAAGAATATTAAAACAAGCTTATACCTTTGATGATGTATTATTAGTTCCTAACAAATCTGAAGTTTTACCTAATGAAGTAAGTTTAAAAACTAAATTAACAAAATCTATAACATTAAACATACCTCTTATGAGTGCAAGTATGGATACTGTAACAGAATCTAAAATGGCTATAGCAATTGCAAGAGAAGGTGGTATAGGTATAATCCATAAAAATATGACTATAGAAGAACAGGCTAAAGAAGTTGATAGAGTTAAAAGACAAGAAAATGGAGTTATAACAGATCCAATATCATTAACTGCAAATCATACAGTTAATGAGGCTTTAGACCTTATGGCACAATATAGAATATCAGGTGTTCCTGTAACTGAAGGAAATAAATTAGTTGGAATTATAACTAATAGGGATATCGTTTTTGAAACAGATTATACTAAAAAAATTTCAGAGGTAATGACAAAGGCACCTTTAGTAACTTCTAAAGAAGGAACTAGTTTAGAAGAGGCTTTACAAATTCTTAGACAACATAAAATAGAAAAATTACCTTTAGTTGATGATGATAATAACTTAAAGGGGCTTATAACAATAAAGGATATAGAGAAAGCTAAAGCGTTCCCAAATGCTGCAAAAGATGCTAAGGGCAGATTATTATGTGGAGCATCAGTTGGTATAACAAAAGACATGATGGAAAGGGTTGATGCCTTAGCAAAAGCTCAAGTTGACGTTATAACTTTAGATACAGCTCACGGACACAGTAAAGGGGTTTTAGAAGGAGTTAAAAAGATAAAAGCTAAATATCCAAATCTTCAAATAATAGCAGGAAATATTGCTACAGCAGAAGCAGTTAGAGATTTAGTAGAGGCCGGAGCAGACTGTGTAAAGGTAGGAATAGGACCAGGTTCAATTTGTACTACAAGAATAGTTGCAGGTGTTGGTGTGCCACAATTAACAGCAGTTATGGACTGTGTTGAAGAAGCTAGAAAAACAGGAACTCCAGTAATTGCAGATGGTGGTTTAAAATATTCAGGAGATATAGTTAAGGCATTAGCAGGTGGTGCGCAAGTTGCAATGATGGGTTCATTATTTGCAGGTTGTGAAGAGGCGCCAGGAGAAATGGAAATTTATCAAGGAAGAAGTTATAAAGTTTATAGAGGTATGGGTTCTTTAGGAGCTATGGAAAAAGGTTCAAGTGATAGATATTTCCAAAATGGAACTAAGAAATTTGTTCCAGAGGGAGTTGAAGGAAGAATAGCATATAAAGGTCATGTTGCAGATACAATATACCAATTACTTGGAGGAATAAGATCAGGTATGGGATATTTAGGAGCGGCTACTTTAGAAGATTTATATGAAAATGCTACTTTTGTTACACAAACATCTTCAGGAATAAGAGAAAGTCATCCTCATGACATAAATATAACTAAAGAAGCGCCAAACTATAGTGTAAATCAATAGCCTATGTGGTAAGATAAATTAGATAAAATTTTAAAATTAACGGAGGATACACTTTGAGAGATTTAGTATTAGTTATTGATTTTGGTGGACAATATAACCAACTTATAGCTAGAAGAGTTAGAGAATTTGGTGTTTATTGCGAGATAGTACCATATAACTATGGAATAGAAAAAATAAAAGATAAAAATCCTAAAGGAATAATATTTACTGGAGGTCCTAACTCAGTTTATGGAGAAGATACACCTCAAATAGAAAAAGAAGTGTTTGAATTAGGTGTACCTGTTCTTGGAATATGCTATGGACAACAATTAATGTCTCATATTTTAGGTGGTAGAGTTGATACTGCACCAGTTAGAGAATATGGAAAAAGTCATGTAAATTTAGATAATTCATCTAAATTATTTAAAGGAATAGAAAAAGAAGAAGTTTGTTGGATGAGTCATACTGATTACGTAGCAGAGGCACCAGCAGGATTTAAAATAATAGCACATACAGATGTATGTCCAGTAGCTGCTATAGCTAATGAAGAAAAGAAACTTTATGGAGTTCAATTCCATCCAGAAGTTGAGCATACTCCATTTGGTAAAGATATGTTAAGAAATTTCGTTCTTAATATATGTGATTTAGAACCATCTTGGTCAATGGCATCTTTTGCAGAAGAAAAGATAGCTGAAATAAAAAGAGTTGTAGGAGATAAGAAGCTTATTTGTGCTTTATCTGGCGGAGTTGATTCATCAGTTGCTGCTGTTTTAGTTCATAAAGCAGTTGGAAAGCAATTAACTTGTATCTTTGTTGATCATGGTCTACTTAGAAAAGATGAAGGAGATCAAGTTGAAAAGATATTTAGAGAAGGCTTTGATATGAATCTTATAAGAGTAAATGCTCAAGATAGATTCTTAGGAAAGCTTGCAGGGGTTTCTGATCCAGAAAGAAAGAGAAAAATAATAGGTGAAGAGTTTATAAGAGTATTTGAAGAAGAATCAAAGAAATTAGGGCAAATAGACTTCTTAGTTCAAGGAACTATATATCCAGACGTTGTTGAAAGTGGAACAGGAACTTCAGCTGTTATAAAGAGTCATCACAATGTTGGAGGACTTCCTGAAGATATAGAATTTTCTTTGATAGAACCTTTAAGAGAATTATTTAAAGATGAAGTTAGAGCAGTTGGTGAAGAACTTGGAATACCTCATCACTTAGTTTGGAGACAACCGTTTCCAGGTCCTGGATTAGCTATAAGAGTTTTAGGTGAAGTTAATGAAGAAAAACTTGAAATAGTTAGAGAAGCAGATGCTATATTTAGAGAAGAAATAGCTTTAGCAGGACTTGAAAGTGAAATATGGCAATACTTTGCAGTTTTACCTAACATACAATCAGTTGGTGTTATGGGAGATGAAAGAACTTATTGTCATACTGTAGGATTAAGAGCTGTAACATCATCAGATGGTATGACATCAAACTTTGCTCATATACCATATGAGGTTATAGATAAAGTTTCTAGAAGAATAGTTAATCAGGTTAAAGGAGTTAATAGAATAGTTTACGATGTAACTTCTAAACCACCAGCAACTATTGAATGGGAATAAAAAATAATTTAGCCAAAAAAATCACATTTATATAAATAAAGGTCTAGTATATCTATGATTAGGTGTACTAGATTTTTTATGTTTAAAATTGTATTGACGAGGTATACTGTATTTATATGTGAATAGATTGAAAAATAATATAATTAACTACTTAGTAATAAACATGCATAAAAATTTATGATATAATATTCTTATGGAAAAAATGTTTTCCTAAGCAATAATATACTGATTATTAATAAAAATATTTAAATTTTATATTTTGGAGGGCAACATCTAATGAGAAAAGGATTAACTATTGATTTATCAAAAGCAGATTTAAGTTTAAAGGATCATGAAATAGCTTATATGCAAGAAGCTGTGAATATGGCACATGATAAGATACACAATAAGACAGGTGCTGGAAATGATTTTTTAGGATGGGTTGATTTACCTGTAAATTATGATAAAGAAGAATTTGCAAGAATAAAAAAAGCAGCTAAGAAAATACAAGATGATTCAGATGTTTTAGTGGTTATAGGAATTGGTGGATCTTACTTAGGAGCTAGAGCTGCAATTGAAATGTTAACTCATAACTTCAATAATATGTTATCTAAAGCAGAAAGAAAAACTCCAGCTATAGTATATGCAGGAAACAATATAAGTTCAACTTATTTATCTGAATTATTAGATGTTTTAGAAGGAAAAGATATAAGCTTAAACGTTATATCTAAATCAGGAACTACAACAGAACCTGCTATAGCATTTAGAGTTTTAAAAGAATACATGGAAAAGAAATATGGAAAAGAAGAAGCTAAGAAGAGAATATATGCAACAACAGATGCTAAAAGAGGTGCATTAAAAGGTTTAGCGACTGAAGAAGGTTATGAAACTTTTGTTATACCTGATGATGTTGGAGGAAGATATTCAGTTTTAACAGCTGTAGGATTACTTCCAATAGCAGCAGCTGGAATTAATATAGATGAAATGATGGAAGGAGCACAAGATGCAAGAGAGGAATACTCTAATCCATCATTAAAAGAAAATGTTTGTTATAAATATGCAGCAGCTAGAAATGCATTATATAATAAAGGAAAAGCTATAGAAATATTAGTAAATTATGAGCCAAGCGTTCATTTCTTTAATGAGTGGTGGAAACAATTATTTGGAGAATCAGAAGGAAAAGATGGTAAGGGATTATTCCCAGCAGCTGTAGATTTTTCAACTGATTTGCATTCAATGGGACAATATATCCAAGAAGGAAGAAGAAATCTTTTTGAAACAGTAATAAATATAGAAAAAGCTTCAAAAGAAATAGTAATAGAAAAAACTGAAAATGATGCTGATGGATTAAACTTTTTAGCTGGAAAAACTATTGATTTCGTAAATAAAAAAGCATTTCAAGGAACACTTTTAGCACATTCAGATGGAGAAGTTCCAAATTTAGTTGTTAATGTTCCAGAAATAAGCCCATACTACTTTGGTAGATTAGTTTATTTCTTTGAGAAAGCCTGTGGTGTGAGTGCTTATATAATGAATATAAACCCATTCAATCAACCAGGAGTTGAAGCATATAAGAAAAATATGTTTGCTCTTCTTGGAAAACCAGGATATGAAGATTTAAAGAAAACTTTAGAAGATAGACTTTAATTTAATATTAAAGAAGTTTATAATTTAATATGTTTTAAAAACTATATCAAGATTTTTGGTATAGTTTTTGTTTTTATAAATAAATACTTTTAAATATATAAAATTAAAAGGCTAGAGCTATAAATAGTATCATAAAAGGTAATTAGAAAGCCTCAAAATAATTTGAGGCTTTTATGGTTTATTATATGGATATAATAAAATTAGGAGATTTATAGTGTTATAACACTTTACTATTATTAACAATAAAGAACACTATTATACATTTAGGAACAAATAAATTAAAAAACATTTATTTTTATTTACATAATATGGCAAATAATATATAATTTATAATATATGTATCGATTGTTAACAGTTGGGGGAGGGTATACATGGGAGATTTGCTATTAGAAATAGAAGAAAAAGGTATAATAAAAGATAATAAATGGGTAGATATAAAAGTTACTAATAATACTAAGGATGCTTTAACATATAAAATTTTAGCAGGTAAAGATGGAATTTGGGATACTATAAGTGATTTTGATAAAAATGAAAATGGACATATAGAATGGGTTCCAAAGGAAGAAGGAAATTATATGATAATAGCTCAAGCAAGGAGAAAAGATTCTAAGAAGCCATTTGATTATAAGGTGTCTCAAAGTATAACTATAGGAGATTATGATGATAAGCTTATAAAGGATTTATATATTGAAAAGAATAAGTTTAAGATAGGTGATAAAATAACAATTAAAGTCGAAGGATATAAATCTCCTCTTATGTTTAGGTATTTTATCGGTAGTAAACAGGATTGGAAGCTTATAAAAGATTATACTGCAGAGGATACAATTACGTATACGGCTAATAGAAGTGGTGAATTTGAATTTTTAGTTGAATGTAAAATTCCAGAATCAACTCATAATTTTGATGATTTTAGAACAATACCATTTAAAGTTTGTGATTTTGAAAGACCAGAGATAACGGATTTTAAGTGTCTTACAAAAGAGATGGTTGCAAACAATCAATTGACATTTGAGGTAAAGGGTAGTTTTGAAGATGATAGAACAGCACTTTATAAGTTTGTAAAAATAAATTCTGATGGAAAGGGATGTAATATTCAGGATTATTCATCAAAAAATACTATATCTTTTGAAGAAGAAGTTCCAGGGAAATATAAATTGCTTTGTCTTATAAAAGATATGTATTCAAATAGAGAATATGATGATAGGGCTGTTATGGTCTATGAAGTAAAGCCGTATAAAGCAATAAACTTAAAAACTTTTGATACAGATTTAAATTCACCACAGGTTATAGGGTCTAACATACTTATAAAAGCTTTAGCAAAAGGAGGAAAAAATCTTTTATATAGATTTAAAATAGATGGTCCGATAGGTGAGGATTCAGGTTTTAGTAAAAATACCACATTTCTTTGGGAAGCAAAAGCAGAGGGAGAATATTTAATAACTCTTTTGGTTAAAGATGAATCATTTAAAGGTGAATACGAAACTTTATCTCAGATAAATTATGTTATAGATAAGAAAAGAACCAAACCTATAAAAATAGCTGATATAGTTTTTAGTAAAGAAAAAAATTATATAAAAAATGAACCTATAAATGTTAAAGTTATTACAGATGGGGGAAAAAATACTAGATATTCATTTGAAGTTACAAGAGATGAAATAGTGATAGCAAGTACAGCTTATAGCGATAAAAATTGGATTGAGTTTATTCCGAGGGAAGAGGGAGAATATAAGTTAGAGATAAAAATAAAGGATAAGTATTCAGAGAAAGAATATGATACTCATACTAATTCATATTTTAGGGTAAAGGAATATTTAGAAGCTAATATAGAACATATATTACTTCCATCTAATGGTTATTTTTTAGTGGGAGATAAGGTGGATATAGAAATAATAACCGAAAATACTAAAGATACATTAATAAAATATATAACAAAAATAAATGAACAAGTAGTTGAGGAGACTGATTATGAGATTAGCAAAAAAATAAATATTATACCTAAATGTTCAGGGAAATATACTGTTGAAATTTATGCTAAAAATAAGAAGTGTATAACGGAATATGATAGTAAAAAGGAAGTAAAATTTTATGTTAATGATTGTCTGCCTATAACCTCAACGAGATTGATTTCAGAAAAGAAAGAATTTAAGTTAAATGAAGAAATTACATTTAATGTAGAAAGTGATGGCGGAACTGAGGTTTGCTATGAATATTATATTATGAAAGATGGAGATTGGAATTTAGTTCAAAATTATAGTAGAAAAGATTATTACACTTTTAGAGCACTTAAAGAAGGAGATTACAGAGTTTTAGTTTTAGCGAAAAGTCATTATAAAAAATGTGCTTATGAAGATTACGATATGTTTGAATTTAAAGTTATATAATTATCGTTTAAAAGCTCCTTTAATAAGGAGCTTTTTACAAAATATATTCTTTTGTTTTATAAATTTTGAATATAAGATAAAATTAATAAGTAAAAGAACTTTAGGAGGAATTTTATGGAAAGATTAGATAAGGTATTATCAAATTTAGGATATGGAACAAGAAAAGAATTAAAACAAATAATAAAAAAGAAAATGGTGACTGTAAATGGGCTATTAGCAAAAGATAGTGGCATACAAGTTAATCCTGAGAAAGATAAAATAGTTATAAATGGAGAAGAAATATTTTATAGAAAATATATATATTTATTAATGAATAAGCCTCAGGGAGTAGTATCTGCAACATTTGATAATAGAGATGAAACAGTTATTGATTTGCTTTATGCAGAAGATCAGGCATTTCAACCATTTCCTGTTGGAAGATTAGACAAAGATACGGTAGGGCTTCTTATTTTAACTAATGATGGGGAACTTAATCACAAACTTATCTCTCCCAAAAATCATGTAGATAAAGTGTATTTTGCCCAAATTAATGCACCTATTAACGAGAAAGATATAAAGGCTTTTAAAGATGGTATAACTTTAGATGATGGGTATAAGTGTATGAGTGCAAAACTTGAAATAATAAATAATTTTGAAGACTCATCAGAGGTAAAAGTTACAATTCAAGAAGGGAAATTTCATCAAGTAAAAAGAATGTTTATAGCTAGAAATAAAAGAGTTGAATATCTTCAAAGAATAAAATTTGGTGAATTAGAATTAGATGAAAGTTTAGAAGAAGGGGAATACAGAGAGATAACTGCAGAAGAACTTGCAAAATTAACAAGTGTTTTTAACAAAAATTAAAGAAAAATAGGATTGATATTGTTTTCAAAGATGATATGAGAAAGTTTTTTAAAACTATTGCAATTTTTTTTAGCATTTAATATAATTATTATGCAAGAATAAATAAAAGGAAGAATAGCCCCCTTTTTATTTATTGCTTATTGCTTTAACGTAACCTGGCCCCAAGGGTTACGTTTTTTATTTTATATAAAAGTACATAAATAAAAACTAAAAAAATAAGTAAAAAAGACTATTTATAAAATATACAAATAGTCTTTTTTATTATTGGGTTTTAAAATTGGGATTTGAAGAGATAATTATAATAATGAGTATTAATATAGAGTTAAGGAAAATGTAAAGTAGTATGGTATAATGTCTATATAGATAAAATTAAGGAGTGGTTTGAGTGGATTTAAAAAGCTTATTAAATAAGGAGCAATACATTGCAGCCTCTACAATTGAAGGACAGGTGCTTATATTAGCAGGAGCAGGGTCAGGAAAAACTAGAGTTTTAACTCATAGAATAGCTTATATGGTTTCACAGCTTAACATAAGACCATACAATATATTAGCTATAACTTTTACAAATAAAGCGGCAAAAGAGATGAAAGATAGGGTTAGGGCTTTAGTTGGTGATGAGGCTGATAATATGTGGATATCAACTTTCCATTCATCATGTGTAAGAATTTTAAGAAGAGAAATAGATAAATTAGGATATAAAAAAGATTTTTCAATATATGATACTTCAGATCAAAAAACTCTTATAAAGCATGTAATGAAAGAACTTAATATAAATGAAAAAGATATAACTGATGGAGAAATATTGGCAACAATAGGGAAAGCTAAGGATATGCTTATAACTCCTAGTACCTTTAAACGAGAGAATGAAGGGAATTTTAGAAAAAATAAGATAGCAGATGCTTATGTTTTATATCAAAAAAAATTAAAAGAAAACAATGCATTGGATTTTGATGATTTGATATTTAAGACTGTAGAGTTATTTAGGAGATATCAGGATATATTAGAATTTTATCAAAATAAGTTTAAATATATAATGATAGATGAATATCAAGATACGAATAAGGCACAATATGAACTTGTAAAACTTTTAGCTGATAAATATAAAAATATATGTGTAGTTGGCGATGATGACCAATGTATTTATGAATGGAGAGGCGCAGATATAAGAAATATATTGGATTTTGAAAAGGACTATCCAGATGCAATTGTAGTTAAGCTTGAGCAAAATTATAGATCAAAGAAAAATATACTAGAAGCAGCTAATAGTGTTATAAAAAATAATAGTGAAAGAAAACAAAAAGTTTTAAGGACTCAAGAAGATAACGGAGAAAAAATAGGGATTTATAGAGCTTATTCTGATAAATTAGAGGCTGAGTTTGTAGTATCTAAGATAAAGGAACTTGTAAAAGAAAAAGAATTAAAGTATAGGGATTTTGCAATTCTTTATAGGACTAATGCACAATCTCGTGTATTTGAGGAGGTTTTGAGAAGGTCAGCTATTGCATATAAAATATTTGGAGGGCTTAAGTTTTATGACAGAAAGGAAATAAAAGATATTTTAGCATATCTTAAGGTTTTAGTTAATCCTCAAGATTCTATAAGTTTAAGAAGAATTATAAACACTCCAAAGAGGAGTATAGGTGATGCTACTATAGAAAAAATTCAAAAACATGCAGATGAGATTGAGAGTACATTGTATAATGCATTACTTGATGTTGATTTTATACCTGGATTAACAACAAGAGCTATAAATCCAATAAAAAGATTTATAGAGATAATTGAAGACTTAGTGGTTATGTCACAAACACTTTCAGTTTCAAAACTTATACAGTATGTTTTAGAGAAAAGTGGATATTTAAAATCCCTTGAAGAGTCTAAAAGCTTAGAAGATGAGAGTAGGATTGAAAACTTAAAGGAATTGGTATCAGATGCTGTAGATTTTGAAAAAAATAATGAGGATAAATCATTATCTGCATATCTAGAAAGAGTTGCATTAGTTCAAGATATGGATTCTATGGATGAAGAGAATAATTGTATTATGCTTATGACAGTTCATAGTTCAAAAGGATTGGAGTTTCCAGTTGTATTTATGGTTGGAATGGAAAATGGAATGTTTCCAAGCATGGGATGCTTTGACAAGATAAAAGAAATGGAAGAGGCTAGAAGGCTTTGTTACGTTGGGATAACAAGAGCTAAAGAAAGGCTATATATGACATCAGCTGAGAGCAGAATGGTTTTTGGTAGAACCGTTTCATATCAAGAATCAGATTTCTTAAAAGAAGTACCTGAAGCTTTAAAAAATATGATAATGAATGAAACAAACAAGCAAAAACAAAATAAAGCAACCTCAAAGGTTGATAAGGTTAGAAGTAGATTAAATAGTGCATATTCTAATCCTCATAGCATAAGAGGCAGTCATTATAATAAATATAATAGTAAATCATCTTTGGCTGTTGATAAAAAACTTAAAGAAATTTTATCTGATGAAGAGGATAAACAAAATTTATGTACAGCAGAAACAGCTACTCCTGGAAGAAAAGTAAAGCATTCAAAATTTGGAGAAGGAACAATAATCACTGCAATGAAAGTTGGATCAGATTATAAGATAACAATAGCTTTTGATAATCAAGGAATAAAAAACTTAATGTTAAGTTTTGCCCATTTAGAATTGTTATAGTTTAGGAGAAAAAAGTGGATAAAAAAATTATAATAGAAAATTTAGTTAATGAATTAAATAAATATGCTAATGAATATTATGTTCTTGGAAATCCATCAGTTTCGGATAAAGAATATGATAAAAAGTATGATGAACTTGTAAACTTAGAAAGAGAAACAGGATATGTGATTCCTTATTCACCAACTCAAAGGGTTGGTGATAAGATACTTCCTGAATTCAAAAAATATGCTCATAAAGGAAAACTTTTTAGTTTAGATAAGGCTCAAAGTATAGAAGAAATAAGAGATTGGCATGTTAAAAATTTGAAATTTATAGATGAATATAACAGAGTAAATCCCGATAAAAAACTTCCAAGCTTAAAGTATATAGTTACTAAAAAATTTGATGGACTAACAGTTAATTTGTCATATGATGAAAATGGGGTTTTGCTAACTGGAGCAACAAGAGGAACTGGAACTATAGGAGAGGATGTAACAGCGCAAATTAAAACAATAAAATCAATTCCTTTAAAGATAGACTTTGATGATTTTATTGAAGTACATGGAGAAGCTCTTATGACTAAAGAAGCTTTTGAAAAATACAATAAAGATGCTCTAATTCCTCTTAAAAACTTAAGAAATGGTGCGGCAGGAGCTTTAAGGAATTTAAATGTAGCAGAAACTGTTAAAAGAAATTTATCAACTTTTTTTTATGACATAGGATATAGTAAAAATACAAAGTTTAAAACATACAAAAGTATGTTAGAATTTTTAAAGTTTAAAGGGTTTCCAGTGGATTCATACATAAGGGTATGCACATCTTTAGATGATATTAAGAAGGAAATAGAATATATAGAAAATATAAGATTTGATTTAAATTATGATATAGATGGATTGGTTATAGCAATAGATGATATAGAAACTAGAGAACTTTTAGGTAATACTGTGAAATTCCCTAAGTGGGCAATAGCTTATAAATTTGAAGCACAAGAGACAACAACAACGCTTTTAGATGTAGAATGGAATGTTGGAAGAAGTGGTAGGGTTACACCAACTGCTATATTAGAACCAGTAGAATTAGCTGGAGTAACAGTTAAAAGGGCAACTTTGAATAATATAGATGACATATCTAGAAAGGGTATAAAAATAAATTTAAGGGTATTTGTACGAAGAAGTAATGATGTTATACCAGAAATTATGGGAATTTCACAAGATAGTTTTGAAAATGGAATAGATATAATTCCACCGAAAGTTTGCCCAGCTTGTGGCTCTCATCTTATAAAAGAAGAAAAAGGAGTTCATATATATTGTGAAAACTCTTTAGGGTGTAAACCTCAAATGGTAAAGGCTATAGTTCATTTTGCTGGCAGAGAAGCAATGAATATTGAAGGGTTTTCAGAAAAAACAGCTGAACAACTTTTTGAGAAATTGGATATAAGAGCAATATCAGATCTTTATAGATTAACTTATGAAGAGTTGTTGAGTTTAGATAAATTTGGAGATAAAAAGGCTAATAATTTATTAAATGCAATAGAAAGAAGCAAAAATTGTTCATTAGAATCTTTTATATACTCTTTAAATATACCTAATGTGGGGATAAAAACGGCTAAAGATTTAGTGAAACAGTTTAAATCTTTAGATGCCATAAAACGAGCGACTTTTGATGAACTTATACAAGTGGCGGATATTGGAGATATAGTAGCTAATAGTATAATAAACTTTTTTAAAGAAGAGAGAATACTAAAAATTATAGATGATATGATAAATATAGGAGTTACACCTGTATATGAAGAGAAATTTGTAACAAATAACGAATTTGAGGGTAAAACTGTAGTAGTTACAGGAACATTAGAAAACTATTCAAGAACGCAAATAAAACAGAAATTAGAATCTTTAGGGGCTAAGGTTTCAAGTAGTGTAAGTAAAAAGACAGACTATGTGATAGTTGGAAAAGAAGCAGGTTCTAAATATGAAAAAGCAAAATTATTAAAATTAAATATTTTATCAGAAATTGAATTTGAAGATAAATTAAAGTAAAATCATCCCTTCCTTAAGTTTTATATAAATAATTTGTGGATAGAATATATTAAATAATTACTAGTTCTATTCATATAATTAAATATAGATAAAAAGGAGGGGATGATTTTGCATTTTATAGATACTGTTATATTAAAGCTTCATAAAGATAAAATAGAAAAAGGGCTAATATTTTTAAATAGAATTTCAGTAAATAAAATAAATAAAATTATAACAGAAGAATGTCATCAAAAATCCTTGAAATATAGAATAATAAGCAAAAAAAATAATGAAGTTACTTTTAAGATTAAAAGAAGAAAAAAGGTATATATTGTAAAGTATCACAAAACATTAGCTGTTAATAAATTAGATTATAATAATTTTTTGGAAATTTATGATAAAAATAATGCGAAAAAGGCTTATTATATAACTACAGGAGTGTTTCTTCAAGATGTGTATAATATAAATTATAATACTTTTTTTAATAGACCTATAATTCTAGTAGATGGCATAAATTTTGTTGTTAAAGATAAAAAGTTTTATTTAAGTAAAAACTTTAGTTCAAGCAATTTATCTTTTAGAAGATATTTTCCTAAATTTTAAATGTTTAAATATTTTATTAAAGTCAATAATTTTAAGATATTAAAACTATTTAGGAGTTATTACTATTATGCAAAAAAAAATAGGATTAAGTGTTATGCTTATTATGATGGTTTTTGTACTAAGTGGATGTTATAGTGAAGAAACTGTTAGTTATAAAAGTGAAGAAAAGGTACTTGTTTATTCCATAGAAAAAATACCTGAAACTTTAATAAATAGTGAGGAAACAGTTGATAGAGAAAATGATGTTATTTGTTCATTATTTGAAGGGTTAGTTGAAATGAATGAGAGTGGAGATGTAATTCCATCTTTATGCCAAGGTTGGAAAGTGAGTAATGATGGTTTGGAATATATATTTAAGTTAAGAGAGGATATCAAATGGAGTAATGGGGAAAAAATAACATCATTTGATTTTATAGATTATTTTAAATATATTTTATCTCCAGATAATGAGAATTATAAATTAGATGAATTATATACGATTGAAGGAGCTAAGGATTATAAGAATGGTGTTTGTGATTTTGAAAATGTAAAAATACAGGCAACAGACAAGAAAACTATAGTAATAACGTTAAATACTTGTGATGAAGAATTTTTAAAGAAATTGTCAAAGCCTGTATATAGGCTTAGAGATGTAAGTGAACCTCTTAATTATTATAAGGATAACTATTCAAAAATACGATATACAGGTGCGTATACAATATCTAATACATCAGCATCTGATATTACTTTAAAAAGAAATGATTATTATTTAGATGATGCTATAAGTATGGAAGAAATAAAAATAAAAGAGCAACAATCTGTTGAAGCGGATTTTGCATCATATAACTTAGAAAATATAGATATAGTATCATCTCCACCTGTATTGTCTTTAGATAAGGGAGAAATGCATACAGCAGTGGAATATTACCCATCTAATGTGATAAAAGTATTAGTATTTAATAATGAAAATAATATAACATCAGATATTAGATTTAGAAAGGGACTATTTGACGGGATATTTTTAGAAATATTAGATAGCTATATGATTAAATATAATTTAGGTATGTGGGCAGTTAATGATATTGCATATAATGATTTATTAAATAAATCATTATATTTAACTAAAGAGTATGAGGTAAATGAAAAGCCTAAACTAAAAGAAAATGCTAAGAAACTTTTAAATCAACTAGATACTCGAAAAAAAGTAGTGTCGTTAGTAGGAAAAAATATATCTGAAAATAAAATAATATCTGAATTTATAAAAAACATTTTTCAAGATGAATATGATATATCAGTCGAAATAACTCTTTTAGATGATAATGAGTTAGAAAATTATTTGAAAGAGAAAAAATTTGATATATATATAGATGATTTTGATTTAGATACTTATAAGTTAAGTAATGATTATATTCTTGAGGAATTAAATGAAAGCTTAAGAGATGATTATAGCATAATATCTTTATATTATAAAAATTTTTTATGGTGTAAATCTAGTAAAATAGATAATTTATATATTGATGCAAATGGTAATTTAATTCTTAAGTATACTAAAATATAGATTTATATAAAAAGTAAAGTTATTTAAAGTAAATTTTGTTTGCTAATTGTTGATTTTAGATAAGCTAAGCTTTAAAAAATAACATAGAGTTTAATTATTATCTAAAATCAACATCATATATGTTTAAAGAAATTGATTATTAAGTTAAAGCTATCTATTAAATTAATATTGTTAATTTTAAAATATGACTAAAGTTAAATTCAAATATTTGTACGAGTTTAGTTTTTATGAGTCAATACTTTCGCTAATGTAATCATTAATTATATTATTATCATTGGTCTTATTCGTATCGCTAAGAGAATATGTTGTTTGTTTTATTTTATTTAAAATATTATTATTCTTGTACTTATCTAGTATGTGGAGTGATAAGAAAATTAAGAACATATTTATAGAACTATCAAAAGTAATATTTGAATTTGAAAGTGTATTTTTTTTGGTGGAGTAAACTATATTTTTTGTAAATATTGGGGCTAATCCACTTAGATTAGGACTTAGAGTATTGGTGATTCTAAACATAGCTTCATCAAGTAAGTCGTCTGATTTTAATGAAAAATTTTTATATCTTTCATTAGAGTCAAGTGGTGGAGCATCTGGAAAACTTGTTATTAATCCTGAGTCAGAGAAATATTTTTTATAAAAAGTAGATACGATATTATTTAATTTACTATCAGTATTTTCATAAGAGAATACGATAAGATTTATTAAAAAAGGTACTAATTCTTTAGAATAATATTTTATATCTTTTTTATTGCTAGTTTTTTTAAGATTAGATTTCTCCTCATCATAAAGATTTTTTAAAAGTATACTTATATCATTAAATGAATCTTTAAATAAAGAAATATTAGTATTTTTATAAGTTAGAAGCATATTGAGAGAAAGCAGAGTGATGTTTTCTATGTTGGATAGAGAAATTGTACTTTCTGTATGTTTTGAAAGAGTAAATTCACTTAAGTCTATAAGTAGGTTTTTACATCTTTCATTCTTCGAATATTCATACATAATATTAAAAATCAAGCATAAATTGCAACAGTTATTAAAAGATTCAGAGTATAAATTTTCTTTTAGATTGAAAAACATATCTAAAATTTCTAAAGAGAAACTTTTAAATTCAGCACTATCTTTATTATTTTTACAAGTAATAGAATATAAATAATAAGACAACATCATATATCCTTGATCTATAAAGCTAAAACTAGCATCTTTTTCTGAAAAGTTAAATTCTTTTGATTCTGTTTGGCGTTCATCCTTTTTATTTACAAAAAAACCTTCAGCATTTCTTAAATGATTATAATAAAAGTCTAATTGAATTTTACTTAAATCTTTATATAATTTTGAAATATTATAAATAGAGCTATTTATTCCTTGAAATCTATCGTAGTATTTAGTAGTTTCTAGCATAGATAAAGTCATAAGAGCATTTGGAAGAATTAATACGTCTTTTTTAAAAGTACTCATGTCCCAACTTTTAGAATACTTAGATGAATATATGTTGGGTTTACCTTTTTTATATATACAAAGCAATGGTGTATTGTTTTTGAAATTTTCTATATAATTATCAGATGCTAAGGGTTTTAAGGTTTTATAATTTATGCAAATTCCACACCTAGATTCTAAAACTATATGTTTTAAGGATTCTCTACAAAAAAATAAAAGTTGTGATTCTATTTCTTCTATTGAGAGTGAATTCATTCTGAAAAATTGTCCAATATATTTCAAATTATCAACCTCTTAAAAATAATTCTTGATATTATTAATATGAAATTGAGTTTTAAATATTGCTAAATAATAATATATAGATAAATATTATTTTGTAAAAATAATTTGACTTATTTTATAAAGATTAAAATTTATAAATAATTCATTTTTAAATATTTGTTGGAGATTTTTAATAATATTATGATAGTGGTATTACCCCTAATATGCTATGATGAAAATAGTAATAATTAAGTATAAATATTATTATATTTGAGGAGGAAGAGAATTTGAAGATAATAGTAGCAAGTAATAACCAACATAAAATAAGTGAAATAAAAAATATATTAAAAGATTTAAATTTAAGTATATATTCTCTAAGAGAATGTAACATAAATATAGATGTTGTAGAGGATGGGCATACTTTTAAAGAAAATGCTTATAAAAAAGCAGAAGAAATAAGAAAATATTTAATAAATATAGGTGAGAAAGATTTTATAGTTATGGCAGATGATTCTGGGCTAGAAGTTGAATATTTAAATAAAGAACCAGGAGTTTTTTCAGCAAGGTATGCAGGTGAACATGGAAATGATGATAAAAATAATGAAAAGCTTCTTGAAAAATTAAAGGATGTTAAAGAGAATGATAGAAATGCGGAATTTATATGCTCTATCGCTTTAGTAGATTGGACAGGAAAAGAATTATTCATAGAGGGGAGATGTAAAGGCATTATTGCTGAAAAAAAACAAGGTAATGATGGATTTGGGTATGACCCATTGTTTTATATACCTAGATTGAATAAAACTTTTGCACAGCTAACTCCTGAAGAAAAAAATAGGATAAGTCATAGAGGAATAGCACTTAAAGAATTGAAAAATAAAATAAATATTTTTAATTTAGATAATAAAATAGAAAAGACGAAGTAGGGAGAGAGAAATGTTAATAGCGGTTGTAAGTGATACTCATGATAATGAAAATACTATTTTAAAAATAAGAAATGAAATTAAAGAAAGAAACGTAAAATATATGATTCATTTAGGTGATAATATAGACGATGCAGAAAAAATAGTAGATGGACTTGATTGTACATTTTATGGGGTAAAAGGAAATTGTGATTTAGCTAATTTCCCAGATGAATTAATAGTGAAAATTGAAAATAAAAAATTTTTTATAACTCATGGACATAAATATGGAGTTAAAATGGGGTTAAATAACATATTTTATAAAGGTAAAGAAGTGGAAGTAGATGCTGTGTTATTTGGACATACTCATATAAAAATTATTTCAAAAGAAGATGGATTATGGATTATAAATCCAGGGAGTCCATCTCTTCCTAAAGATAGGGTGCCATCCATTGCCTTTATAGAGATAAAAGGTAATGAAATATATCCATCAAGTTTTACAATAAAATAATTTATAAAGATGTTGATTTTAGGCTAGCTTGGCTTAGATTATTTATAAGCCTAAAATTAACATCTTGTTGTTTTTAAATAAAAGTTAGAAAATTTGACTTTTAAAATTATTAATAGAGGTTTAAAACACGTAAAAAACAGTGTAATTATAGAAATTAAACTTATATTAAATAATATATATATAAAAATATAAAAAAATTAATAAAAAGTGTTGACATAATATCGGTGATGATGTAGAATAACTATTGTCGTCAGCAAGAGGTTGCTAGATGAGCCTCGGGGTGTGGCGCAGATGGGAGCGCGCGTGGTTTGGGACCATGAGGTCGCAGGTTCGATCCCTGTCACCCCGACCATTAAATTTAATATATGCGGGTGTAGTTCAATGGTAGAATGTCAGCCTTCCAAGCTGAATACCCGGGTTCGATTCCCGGTACCCGCTCCAATAAAGCAATAAAATGTTTTACAATGTGTATCTTTAGCTCAGCTGGATAGAGCAACGCCCTTCTAAGGCGTGGGCCTGGGGTTCGAATCCCTAAAGGTACACCATATGGTGGACGTAGTTCAGTTGGTAGAGCACCAGATTGTGGCTCTGGTTGTCGTGGGTTCGACTCCCATCGTTCACCCCATGTTGGGGTATCGCCAAGCGGTAAGGCAACGGACTTTGACTCCGTTATTCGTAGGTTCAAATCCTGCTACCCCAGCCAAAACTTGGTTCACTAGCTCAGTCGGTAGAGCACATGACTTTTAATCATGGTGTCCGGGGTTCGATTCCCCGGTGAGCCACCATAAGATGCAGATGTGGCGGAATTGGCAGACGCACTAGACTTAGGATCTAGCGCCTTTGGCGTGGGGGTTCGACTCCCTTCATCTGCACCATTAAAATAAAAAAATATAAGTATGCGGAAGTGACTCAATGGTAGAGTGTCACCTTGCCAAGGTGAAAGTTGCGGGTTCGAGTCCCGTCTTCCGCTCCACATGCGGGTGTAGTTCAATGGTAGAATGTCAGCCTTCCAAGCTGAATACCCGGGTTCGATTCCCGGTACCCGCTCCAATAAAACAGTAAAATGTTTTACAATGTGTATCTTTAGCTCAGCTGGATAGAGCAACGCCCTTCTAAGGCGTGGGCCTGGGGTTCGAATCCCTAAAGGTACACCATTTCGGGGTGTGGCGCAGATGGGAGCGCGCGTGGTTTGGGACCATGAGGTCGCAGGTTCGATCCCTGTCACCCCGACCATTAAATTAATATATGCGGGTGTAGTTCAATGGTAGAATGTCAGCCTTCCAAGCTGAATACCCGGGTTCGATTCCCGGTACCCGCTCCATTAAAGACAATCTATATAATAGATTGTCTTTATCATATTTTAAGCATCTATAGCTTAGTTGGATAGAGCGGTGGACTTCGAATCCAAAGGTCGGGGGTTCAAATCCCTCTAGATGCACCATAAAGTAAGTAATAAAGCTATTTTCTAATTGGGAAATAGGCTTTTTTTTATATAAATACAGCAACAGTACAGCAACCGAAAATATAATAGTAAAATATTTAATCTTTTTAACATATATATAGGTATATAAATAATTAATTTGTTAATAATTTAATATAAATGTTATAATAAAAAGTTGATAGAATATTGATTTAATATTAATATTATTATAGTAGGGGTTGATAATATGAATATGTCGTTAAATTACAAATTGAAAGAATGTAGAAATAAATTAAATTTATCTCAAGAATATGTTGCTAATATATTAAACATGGAAAAGACTAAGATTATAGCAATAGAAAATGGAGCTAAAGAAGTAACTAAGGAAGAAATTAATTCTTTTTCAAATTTATATGGTATAAGATTAGAAGAGTTATTGCACATGGAGCAGGAATGTATTAATCAAAAAATGTTTGCTAGAACTTTTTCAAAACTTTCAGATTGTGATAAAAAAGAGATATTAGATCTTCTTGAATTAAAAAAAAGACTAAAATGTAAAGAGGTATAATATGTTTTTGAATACTGAGTTAGATGAATTAAAGAATAGCAAACCAGAAGAATTAGCAAATGAAGTATTAAAAAAAGTTTTTAAAGAAGAAATACCCTCATTTCCAATAGATCCTTTTGTTATATTAGATAAGTTAAATGTAATATATCAATTTAAGGATTTTAAGGATTTAGAGGGTATTTATATTGTGCCAGAAAATGAAGATGATATAGCTATAATTGGTATTAATATTAATAGGCCAATTACAAGACAACGATTTACAGCGGCGCATGAACTTTGTCACCATTTAAAAGATAGAATGGAATCGAGTATTTGTCCTATAGATGGAAGACAAAAAAGTCCTATAGAGAAGTTTGCTGATAGATTTGCAAGTGAATTATTAATGCCGACTGAATATTTAGAAAAAGAAGTTAAAAAGTATGAGATTGATGGGTACGTATCATTTGATGATGTGTTGAACATATCTGATGTTTTTGGTGTTAGTTTTGAATCATGTGTTTTTAACATAGCATATAAATTGAACAAGATATCTGGAAATATAGATTCTAAGCAACTAAAAAAAAGAATTTCTAAATATAAACCTACCAAGAAAAAGGAATAAAAAGGAATAAAAAGGATTAAATACATCTGATAAGAAATTAATGATAAATATAATAAATTCTTATAAGTTTGTTTTTGATAATAAAAGTGATTTAATATGGTATAAGTTTAAAAATGATTTTATATATAATGAAAATAGGATAGAAGGAGTAAAACTTTCTATAGGAGAGGTATCAGAAATAGTAACCGATTTAAGAATGAAGAAACAAGATAGTTCTTATTGTAATAGTGAATATAAAGACATAATAGAAGTTTTAGGACATGCATCGGTTTATGATTATGTAATGACTACTCAGGAAAATATAACAGCATTTAGTTTATTAACGTTGCATAAAAAATTATATCAATATGCACCTTATCCAGAAGAAGGTGGTAAAATTAGATCTAGTAATAATTATGTTACTGAGGCAAAATTTGAAACAGCAGATTATAAGCAAATACCTATAGAACTACTTAATTTAAATGATGAAATTAAGAGTTTAATATCTAAGAAAGATAAATATTGTATTTCTGAATATATTGATAGAGCTATTAAGATTCATTATAAAATAACAGTTATGCATCCATTTCATGATGGAAATGGTAGAATGTCAAGAGTATTGTTAAATTGGCTATTAAGGATAAAAAAATTACCGCCTGTATATTTGAAATATAAAGATAAGGAATTATATTATGAGGCATTACAGAAGGCTGATGTTGAGAAGAATTTTGAATTTTTAAGTGTTATATTTTATAAACAAATATTATTATCTATAATACAATTAAATAGTAGTATAGTTTAATAGAAAACAACCTAAAAATTAGATTTTAGGTTGTTTATTTTTTAAAAATTAAATATTTTATTAAGTTTTTCAACTGCATTATTTTTTACATCACTTGTAACATGAGTATAAATATTCATGGTTGTATTTATATCTGAATGTCCAAGTAATGATTGAACTGTTTTGATTTGTATTCCCTCTTCAAATAATCTAGTAGCATAAGTATGCCTAAGAGCATGAAACTTAATATTATTGATATCGGCTTTTTTTAGTAGTCTACTATATACCTTTCTAAGGTTAGATGTATTTATAGGAGTACCTATTGGAGTAGTAAATACTAAATCACTAGGCATATATAATTCACCATTAGATAATCTTTCTTTGTTTTGAGTTATTTTAAACTGTTTTAACTTTTGTATTATATTACTTGGAATTGGTACAGTTGTTATACTTGTTTCTGTCTTAGGTGGTTGTATGATGGTAGTATACTTACCTTCACCTTTATTGTTAAATATAGTTTCCTGTCTAATGCTTTTATTTACTGATACTGTTTTATCATCAAAATTAATATCATTCCATGTTAAGGCTAGTATTCACCTAATCTTAATTCAGTACCCAAAGCAAATAAAAACAAACATTGTAATCTATGAGCATTTCAAGCCGGTATAAAACGTTTTTGTTTATCAATAGTATAATATATCTTCCTTTTTGATCTTCTTAGGAAGGTTTATAAACATGCAGTAATTCTTTAAATAGTAAAGATAGCTTTTCTATAAAATATTAGTTTACATTAATTTAAACTTAGGAGTTTTATGAATTGCTTAGAATATAGTAAATAGTTTTTTAAAATTACAATACATCTTAAGTTCTTAAAAGATTATTATCAAGTTTTTTTAAAAATATTATTGACATAAAGATAAAACAATGATATTATAAAGAAGTAGCTTGAGGGCGATAGAGAAAAAAGAAAAACAATGATCTTTGAAAATTAAACAGATAATTTAAGTAAACCAGCAATTCTTTTATAAGTAATATGAGTAGATTAAACTCGAATAAAAACTAAGAAATTAGTATATTTTAATTTGAGAGTTTGATCCTGGCTCAGGATGAACGCTGGCGGCGTGCTTAACACATGCAAGTCGAGCGAGAAAAGTTCTTCGGAGCTTTTCTAGCGGCGGACGGGTGAGTAACACGTGGGCAACCTGCCTCATAGAGGGGAATAGCCTTCCGAAAGGAAGATTAATACCGCATAATATTGTTGAAAGGCATCTTTTAACAATCAAAGGAGCAATCCGCTATGAGATGGGCCCGCGGCGCATTAGCTAGTTGGTGAGGTAACAGCTCACCAAGGCGACGATGCGTAGCCGACCTGAGAGGGTGATCGGCCACATTGGAACTGAGACACGGTCCAGACTCCTACGGGAGGCAGCAGTGGGGAATATTGCACAATGGGGGAAACCCTGATGCAGCAACGCCGCGTGAGTGATGAAGGTCTTCGGATTGTAAAGCTCTGTCTTTAGGGACGATAATGACGGTACCTAAGGAGGAAGCCACGGCTAACTACGTGCCAGCAGCCGCGGTAATACGTAGGTGGCAAGCGTTATCCGGATTTACTGGGCGTAAAGGGAGCGTAGGCGGATATTTAAGTGGGATGTGAAATACCCGAGCTTAACTTGGGAGCTGCATTCCAAACTGGATATCTAGAGTGCAGGAGAGGAGAATGGAATTCCTAGTGTAGCGGTGAAATGCGTAGAGATTAGGAAGAACACCAGTGGCGAAGGCGATTCTCTGGACTGTAACTGACGCTGAGGCTCGAAAGCGTGGGGAGCAAACAGGATTAGATACCCTGGTAGTCCACGCCGTAAACGATGAATACTAGGTGTAGGGGCCCCAAGCCTCTGTGCCGCCGCTAACGCATTAAGTATTCCGCCTGGGGAGTACGGTCGCAAGATTAAAACTCAAAGGAATTGACGGGGACCCGCACAAGCAGCGGAGCATGTGGTTTAATTCGAAGCAACGCGAAGAACCTTACCTAGACTTGACATGTCCTGAATTACCAGTAATGTGGGAAGTTCCTTCGGGAACAGGAACACAGGTGGTGCATGGTTGTCGTCAGCTCGTGTCGTGAGATGTTGGGTTAAGTCCCGCAACGAGCGCAACCCTTATTGTTAGTTGGTACCATTAAGTTGATCACTCTAGCGAGACTGCCCGGGTTAACCGGGAGGAAGGTGGGGATGACGTCAAATCATCATGCCCCTTATGTCTAGGGCTACACACGTGCTACAATGGCAAGTACAAAGAGAAGCAATACTGTGAAGTGGAGCAAAACTCAAAAACTTGTCTCAGTTCGGATTGTAGGCTGAAACTCGCCTACATGAAGCTGGAGTTGCTAGTAATCGCGAATCAGAATGTCGCGGTGAATACGTTCCCGGGTCTTGTACACACCGCCCGTCACACCATGAGAGTTGGCAATACCCGAAGTCCGTAAGCTAACCGTAAGGAGGCAGCGGCCGAAGGTAGGGTCAGCGATTGGGGTGAAGTCGTAACAAGGTAGCCGTAGGAGAACCTGCGGCTGGATCACCTCCTTTCTAAGGAAGAACATCTTAGGAAAACTAAGATGATAATAAAGAATGCTTCTTAAATATCTGTTTAATTTTGAGAGATTAACTCTCAAAACATATGGGGGTATAGCTCAGTTGGGAGAGCACCTGCCTTGCACGCAGGGGGTCAAGGGTTCGAATCCCTTTACCTCCACCATATGGGTCTATAGCTCAGCTGGTTAGAGCGCACGCCTGATAAGCGTGAGGTCGATGGTTCGAGTCCATTTAGACCCACCATGTTCTTTGAAAATTACACATAAGTATTAATAAATAGAGTAAAGCCAATTAAATTTACTATTCTTTGTAAAATTGATTGCAACTATCTAAAAGATAGAAACAAAGGTCAAGCTACAAAGGGCGTATGGTGAATGCCTTGGCATCAGGAGCCGATGAAGGACGTGATAAGCTGCGATAAGCTTTGGGTAGACGCACATAGTCTGAGATCCAAAGATTTCCGAATGAGGAAACTCACATGGAAAACCCCATGTATCGTTAACTGAATAAATAGGTTAACGAGGGTAAACCTAGGGAACTGAAACATCTAAGTACCTAGAGGAAGAGAAAGAAAAATCGATTTTCTAAGTAGCGGCGAGCGAAAGGGAAAGAGCCCAAACCGGAAACTTGTTTCCGGGGTTGTGGATAGAACATAACGAGAAACTATAACTAATTGAAGAGAGCTGGAAAGCTCTACCGTAGAAGGTAATAGTCCTGTAAGTGAAAGTTAGAGTAATCAAGTTCTAATCCAGAGTACCACGAGACACGTGAAACCTTGTGGGAAGCAGGGAGGACCACCTCCCAAGGCTAAATACTACCTGATGACCGATAGTGAAGCAGTACCGTGAGGGAAAGGTGAAAAGAACCCCGGGAGGGGAGTGAAATAGAACCTGAAACCATATGTCTACAACCGATCAAAGCACCTTATGTGTGCGATGATGTGCTTTTTGTAGAACGAGCCAACGAGTTACGATATGTAGCAAGGTTAAGTACTTAAGGTACGGAGCCGAAGGGAAACCAAGTCTTAATAGGGCAACTAGTTGCATGTCGTAGACCCGAAACCGGGTGACCTATCCATGGCCAGGTTGAAGCGAGGGTAAAACCTCGTGGAGGACCGAACCACGTTGCTGTTGAAAAAGCATGGGATGAGCTGTGGATAGCGGAGAAATTCCAATCGAACTCGGAGATAGCTGGTTCTCCTCGAAATAGCTTTAGGGCTAGCGTCGAATATGAGTAATGGAGGTAGAGCACTGAATGGGCTAGGGGGCATAGCGCTTACCGAACCTTATCAAACTCCGAATGCCATATACTATAAGTTCGGCAGTCAGACTACGAATGATAAGATCCGTGGTCAAAAGGGAAACAGCCCAGATCGTCAGCTAAGGTCCCAAAGTGTAAGTTAAGTGGAAAAGGATGTGGGATTTCTAAGACAACTAGGATGTTGGCTTAGAAGCAGCCACTCATTAAAAGAGTGCGTAATAGCTCACTAGTCGAGAGATCCTGCGCCGAAGATGTTCGGGGCTAAAACTTACCACCGAAGCTACGGGCTTGAATTTATTCAAGCGGTAGAGGAGCGTCGTAATCGGGCTGAAGTCATACCGTAAGGAGTGGTGGACTGATTACGAGTGAGAATGTTGGCATTAGTAGCGAGATGTAGGTGAGAATCCTACAGGCCGAATACCTAAGGTTTCCTCAGGAAGGCTCGTCCGCTGAGGGTTAGTCGGGACCTAAGCCGAGGCCGAAAGGCGTAGGTGATGGACAACTGGTTGATATTCCAGTACCACTACCATCGTTATTATCGATGGCGTGACGCAGGAGGATAGTGTGTGCTAGCTATTGGATGCTAGTCTAAGCATTTAGTCAGTTACAATAGGCAAATCCGTTGTAATAATGATGAGATGTTATGGGGAAGGTTCTACGAAACCGAAGTACATGATTCCACGCTGCCAAGAAAAGCGTCTAGAGAGAGAAGTAGTGCCCGTACCGCAAACCGACACAGGTAGGTGAGGAGAGAATCCTAAGGCCGGCGGAAGAATTGCAGTTAAGGAACTCGGCAAATTGATCCCGTAAGTTAGCAATAAGGGATGCCTATGAGAGTAGGTCGCAGAGAATAGGCTCAAGCAACTGTTTAGCAAAAACACAGGTCTCTGCTAAAGCGTAAGCTGATGTATAGGGGCTGACGCCTGCCCGGTGCTGGAAGGTTAAGGGGAACACTTAGCGTAAGCGAAGGTGTGAACTTAAGCCCCAGTAAACGGCGGCCGTAACTATAACGGTCCTAAGGTAGCGAAATTCCTTGTCAGGTAAGTTCTGACCCGCACGAATGGCGTAATGACTTGAGCACTGTCTCAACTGCAAATCCGGCGAAGTTGTAGTACCAGTGAAGATGCTGGTTACCCGCGATTGGACGGAAAGACCCCGTAGAGCTTTACTGTAGCTTAGCATTGAATTTCGGTATTGTCTGTACAGGATAGGTGGGAGACTGAGAAACTAGGGCGTCAGCCTTAGTGGAGTCGACGTTGGGATACCACCCTGATAGTACTGAAGTTCTAACTGGCGGCCATGAATCTGGTCACAGGACATTGTTAGGTGGGCAGTTTGACTGGGGCGGTCGCCTCCTAAAAAGTAACGGAGGCGCCCAAAGGTTCCCTCAGAACGGTCGGAAATCGTTCGAAGAGTGCAAAGGCAGAAGGGAGCCTGACTGCGACACCCACAAGTGGAGCAGGGACGAAAGTCGGGCTTAGTGATCCGGTGGTACCTCGTGGGAGGGCCATCGCTCAACGGATAAAAGCTACCTCGGGGATAACAGGCTGATCTCCCCCAAGAGTCCACATCGACGGGGAGGTTTGGCACCTCGATGTCGGCTCGTCGCATCCTGGGGCTGAAGTAGGTCCCAAGGGTTGGGCTGTTCGCCCATTAAAGCGGCACGCGAGCTGGGTTCAGAACGTCGTGAGACAGTTCGGTCCCTATCCGTCGCGGGCGTAGGAAATTTGAGAGGAGCTGTCCTTAGTACGAGAGGACCGGGATGGACTGACCTCTGGTGTACCAGTTGTTCCGCCAGGAGCACAGCTGGGTAGCTAAGTCGGGAAGGGATAAACGCTGAAAGCATCTAAGCGTGAAGCCCACCTCAAGATGAGATTTCCCATAGCATAAGCTAGTAAGACCCCTTGAAGAACACAAGGTTGATAGGTCAGAGGTGTAAGTATGGTAACATATTTAGCTGACTGATACTAATAGGTCGAGGGCTTGACCTAATTAACTTTATCTTAATGCTTAGTGTAATTTTGAAAGAATATATCTTTCAAATACTAATATTCCTCTGTAGCTCAATGGTGGAGCACTCGGCTGTTAACCGATAGGTTGGAGGTTCGAGCCCTCTCGGAGGAGCCAATTTGATATTTAAGCTTATAGTAGAATCTATAAGCTTTTTTTATTATATTATTTATCAATTATCAAGGGAGAATACTTATGAGTAATGTTTATTTTGAGTATGATTTAGTAGTGATAGGCGGTGGACCAGCTGGAATGGCATGTGCTATATCTGCTGATAATGAAAATATTAAAAATATACTTTTGATTGAAAGAGAAGAATATTTGGGGGGAGAATTAAACCAAACAATTCATTGTGGCTATGGAGAAGATATATTTGGTCATAGTGTAACTGGAAGTGAATATGCTCAATATTTTATAGATAGTATAAAATTTTCTGATATTCAAGTTAAATTAAATACTACAGCACTTACTATAAAAAATGGAAATGTGATTTATTATGTAAGTCCAAATGAAGGAATGAAAATTATTAAAGCTAAGGTTATAGTATTAGCTACTGGAAGTAGAGAAAAATTTAATTGCAATATTGATATTCCCATTAATAAAATAGCAGGGGTTTATACAATAGGAGCTGCTCAGAGGTTTATAAATGCTCAAGGATATTTACCGGGTAAAAAAATAGTGATATTAGGTTCTGGAGATAAAGAGATTTTAATAGCTAGGCGTTTGCTTGTTGAAGGTGCTGAGGTTATAGCTATTATAGAACCATCAAATAAATTAAATTGTAGAACTGATAAAAGTATAAAAATAATAAAAGATTTTAATCTATGTATAAAATTAAATCATAATATTATAGATATACTTGGTGATGAGAGAATTAGTGGAGTTGTACTTGCAAGTGATGACAAAATTATGGAGTCTATAGAATGTGATTCATTATTAATTTCTTTAAATAGAAGTTCAGAAAGTGAACTTGCTAAAGAATTAAGTTTAGAGATAAATAAAGAAAATGATAGTATATTAGTTAATGAAAAATTTGAAACTAGCAGAAAAAATATACTTGCGTGTGGAAATGCGATTCATTGTGATGAATTATCAAAAAAATGCGTAGAAGAAGGTATGAAGGTTGGGAAATTTGTGAAAGAATATTTAATAAAAAATTGATATAATTAGTACTTATCCCCTATAAATATTAACGCTATTTATAGGGGAAGTTAGTGATTAATAAATTTTTTATTTCATTGAACATTAAATAATTTCCATATTTACTTAAATGAATTCCATCGTTAAAATATATATTTTCTTCTTTAATTAAATTGTAAATATCTAAAAAATATATGTTATTTAAAATACATAATTTTTCAAGTTCTTTGTTAAGCAAATTTAAATTATTATTTATTTTAATATAATTTATAGAGTCATCCCAAAGCTTTTGTGCTAATGATTTGAAAGTTTTAGGAGGAGAAAGGATTATAGGGATTATATTATTAAGTAAACAGTCCTTTATCATAATATTTATGTTATCTATGATAGAATTCACGCTCCTATTAGATAGGATATCATTAGTTCCACACATTATAATGCAAATTTGTGGTTTGTTTGTTAAAACATCTTTAAAAAATCGAGATAAAAGACCTATTGATGTATCACCGTTTATTCCTTTATTTATAAGATTTAGCTTTAAATCTTCTTTTAATAAATGTGTCCAACTTTCCTTTTGGGGGATGCCATATCCAAAGGTTAGTGAATCTCCAATGCACACTATTTTACAAGAATTATTCAAATAAATCATTTATTAGTAACCTCTCTTTAATTATTGGTCAAAGTTAAATTAATATGTAGTAGTTTGCATATAATTTAAATTTCATATTTTTATAATGTTTTTAAAAAGTTTTAGATAAGCATTTTCTACATATCACCGTTTTTCCCTTATTAGCTGTTATAAAATCATTAGATTTTATTGTTTTACCACAAATGGAGCAAGTTTTGTTAGTATCATCTATAGGCTTAGTAATAGTATTTTTATTTGTATTTTTTGAAGAAGTTATTTTTTTATTAGATGAATAAATAGTTTTAGGTTTTATAGTAGAGTTTTTTACTATTTTATAATCTATAGAATATTCGCTTTCACCAAAAAGCTCCAATTCAAATCTAGGATTTTCTTTATCATAAAATTCTTCTATAATTATTCGTCTAATTTGAACATCATTTACTATTAATCCGCTTTTTTCAATACCGTCGAAAATACTTTTTGTTATATTATTTGTGTCTGGATGGCGTTTTTCACTTTTGTAATAAACTTTTAAAATAGCAATTAATGCTTCATCTAATACTATGTTTGGATTTTGTATTCTAGCTTCGTAAGATATTTGTTCTTCATAATTGGCATATCTATCATGATATTTCCCAGAATTATTAGGAAGGATAGCACGCCCTTTAGAATTAAACATTTTAAAATTTGATTTGGAAATAGGAGAGCCTTTAATTATAACTCTTGCGTAACAACTCATAATTTCTCCTTTATATAAAAATTTATAATAATTATAACATATTATTTAAGCTTATACTTTATTGAATGTATAAACACTATGAAGTATAATACAAATTACATAATAAATATAGTTTACGAGGTATAAAAAATGGAAAATAAAATAATTTTAGCTATTGAAAGCAGTTGTGATGAAACATCAGCAGCTGTAGTAGTTAATGGTAGAGATGTTTTGTCTAACATTATAGCATCTCAAATAGATACACATAAAAAATTTGGAGGAGTAGTTCCAGAGGTTGCATCTAGAATGCATATAGAAGTTATAAATTCAGTAGTTAGTGAGGCTTTGAAAGTTGCTAATAAAACTTTAGATGATATAGATGCTATTGCAGTAACTTATGGGCCAGGTCTTGTTGGGGCGTTATTAGTTGGTCTTCAGTATGCTAAGGGGCTTGCTTATTCTTTAAAAAAACCTTTGATTGGGGTAAATCATATTGAAGGACATATAAGTGCAAATTTTATAGAACATAAGGATTTAAAACCGCCTTTTGTATGTTTAGTAGTCTCAGGAGGACATACTTTTATAGTTCATGTAAAAGATTATGGAAATTATGAGATTATAGGAGAGACTAGGGATGATGCAGCAGGAGAAGCGTATGATAAGGTTGCAAGATCTTTAGGACTAGGATATCCTGGGGGACCTAAAATAGATAAATTATCGAAAGAAGGAAATGAAGATGCTATTAAGTTTCCAAGAGCAAATTTTCATGATAATACTTTAGATTTTTCCTTTAGTGGGGTAAAATCTGCTGTCCTTAACTATCTAAATAAAATGGAGATGAAAAATGAAAAAATAAATAAAGCAGATGTAGCAGCTAGTTTTCAAAAAGCTGTTGTTGGTGTTTTAACTGATAATGTAATAAAAACGTGTAAAATAAAGAAAATAGATAAAATAGCTATTGCAGGAGGTGTTGCATCAAATTCTGCTTTAAGAGAAAGTTTAATTAAAGAGGGAAAAAAGAGAAATATAAATGTTCTTTTTCCAAGTCCTATTTTGTGTACGGATAATGCAGCTATGATAGGAAGTGCGGCTTATTTTGAATTTTTAAGGGGTAATGTAGCTAGTATGGATTTAAATGCTAAACCTAATTTGAGATTGGGGGAAAGATAATAGGGTTATTTTATATGGTATAAAAATAAATGGAATAAAATAATAAATATGACATAAAAATGTCATAAATTACTGATAATATATAATTAAAGAAAAGAGTTAGTGTAAGGAGTTTAATTAGTGTTTTAGGAGGATTATATTATGAGTAAATTCCACAATAATAATGAAAATAATTGTTTAGATAAAAATAGAAAATTTAAAAAATCAATTTCTTTTATTGCTGGTGGTTTAGTATGTGCTATGTTAGGTGGAGTAACTGGAGGATATGGAGTTTACTATATGGTTAAATCTGATACTGAAATAAGTGATGGATCTAATAAAAGTAGCGTATATGGTTCAGGAACAAATTCAACTACTACTAATACATCAAAGGAGTTTACAAGTTCAAGTGGTTCTTTAACGATTGCAGAGGTTGTAAAGATGGTTGCACCTGCTGTAGTTGGTGTTGATGCTACAATAAACTCAACATCTGGGACTTCTAACAGCTTAGGATCAGGTTTTATAATAAGTGAAGAGGGTCTTGTTGTAACTAATTATCATGTTATAGAAGGGGCAACAAGTGTTAATGTAGTATTAAGTACTGGAAAGGAAGTAAGTGCAGAGGTTGTAAACTACGATTCTACTGAAGATTTAGCAGTACTTAAAGTGACAGATGATATAGAAATGCCAGGTGTTGCGAATCTTGGAGATTCTTCATTAGTTGAAACTGGGGAAGAGGTGATTGCTATTGGAAATCCTCTTGGAAAAGAATTTAGTGAAACTGTAACTAGTGGTATAGTAAGTTCTGCAAATAGAACGATAACAAAGAATGATTCAAGTACAGTTGAATATATTCAAACAGATGCGGCTATAAACTCAGGAAATAGTGGAGGTCCACTTATAAATTCGCAAGGTCAAGTTATAGGTATAAATACAGCAAAAGAGGTAGGGGAAGGCATAGAGGGTATAGGTTTTTCAATTCCTATAAATGTTCTTACAGAAAAATTGGAGGATTTATCTAAACCAATGCTTTTATTAGGTATAACCGGAAGAACTATAGATGAAACTACAGCTAAGTTTAGAAATTTGCCAAAAGGAGTTTATGTAGTTACAGTATCAGAATATAGTGCAGCTGAAAAGGCAGGGCTACAAAGTGGTGATGTAATAACAAAATTTGGAGGGAATGAAATAACAAGTATAGATGAATTAAATACGTACAAACAAAATTATAGTAGTGGTGATACTGTAAGCATGACTGTATCAAGAAATGGAAAAAATATTACATTAAATGTGGTGTTAGAAGCTAGTGCCAATTTAAATTAATGAAGAATATAAAATAGATTATTAAATAAAATTAAAGCCATATTAAATTTATATTAATATGGCTTTAATTTTATTTATCTTTTTTACCTAATTTATAAAATGTTTTATAAGAATTTAAGGTTTTTTTAGCTGTTTTTTCCCAAGTGAAATTTTTACTGTTTTCAAAGCCTTCGTTTCCTAATGCATGTCTTAATTTATCATTATTTAAAAGCGTAACTAGTCTATTTTCTAAATCGTGTTTATTATTTGGTTCTATTAGAACATAAGGGTTTTTAACCACTTCAGGGATAGATGTTATATTGGTGCTTATTATTGGTGTTTTACAGCTCATAGCCTCTAAGGGAGGAAGTCCAAACCCTTCATAAAGTGATGGATAAACAAATAGTTCTGAAGCGTTATATAATACTGGTAAGAAACTATCTTCTACAAAACCAATAAATTTAATATGGTTTCTTCCTTCTAAATTGTTTGAGTATTCTTTTAACTTTAGTCCTTCATCTTTTAAAGAACCTGCTATAACTAAATCAAATTCTCCGTTTAATGATGAAAAGATATTGTTAAATACATCTATTAAAAGTTTAACATTTTTTCTTAGACTAAAACCACCAAGATATAGTACAAATGGGTTGTTTATATTAAATTTATCGACCATTTCTTGTTTACATTTTCTTTTATCTAGGGGTTTAAAATTTTTGTTTGCGGCAAGTGGTGTTACGATTATTCTTTCACTTGGAAATGAAGGAAAAAATTTTAATATATCTTTTTTTGAGTATTCTGACACAGTAAGTATACCATCTGCATTATTTATTATAGCAGGCATATCTTTTAGAAAGTTTTTTAGATAGTTTTTCCCTACTGTTTCTGGAAGAACATATGGAATTAAATCATGAATAGTTACGATTTTTAAAAAATTTCCTTTTTCATTTAGTCCTATTCCATTTTGAGGAACATGGTATAAATCAATAGATTCTTTATTTGCATAAAGTGGAATATAATAATCTTCAAAAAAATGTTGATGTTTTTTTGAAGACATAATAATTTTTGTATTATCTTTATTAAAAGCTTCTTCTTTTCCTCCAGAGCAAAATAAGTGAAACTTATCATTAGAATTATTTATATTAATCATAGATTCTATTAGATTGAAGGTATATGTACCAATACCAGTACCATTATACCAAGATGCACCTCTAGCATCTAAGAGTATTTTCATAAGGTAAACATCTCCAAAAATATTCATATAATAAATAATATTATAAAAAGATGTTAGATGTGAATATAAGTAATATAAAAAAATATATAATATAATGAATCAATATTTAAGGATAGTATATGGATTATGTTTATATTAAAAACTTAGTTGAGGAAAAATATAGTATTAATGTACAAAGTGTAGAAAAGATAAAAAATGTTTATAAAATAATAGATAATAGTAATTCTAAATTTTGTTTAAAGGTAATAGGATATGAATATCCTCATTTTTATTTTATAATTTCAGCAATGGAACATTTAAAAAATAATAATTATAAGAATATATTAGAAATAATAAATACTACTGATAATAAAAATTATATTAAAATTAAGGATAAATTTGCTTATTTAACTAAATGGATAGATTCTAGAGAATTAAATTATGATAACCCTGTGGACTTAGAGATGGCAACGATAAATTTAGCCAAGCTTCATAGGGGGAGTGAAGGGTTTTCAATAAATTCAAAGATGAAGCCGAGAATTTATTGGGGGAATTGGATAAAAAATTTTCAAACTAGAGGAAATGAAATATTAGATTTTAAAAAAAGAATATATCAAAAGTCATATAAATCAGAATTTGATTTATTATATTTAGATATTATAATTGAACAATTAGAAAGTGTTGAAAATTGTATAATAAACTTAAAAAAAAGTGGATATATGAGTCTTATGTCTAGGCAAGTTATGAGGAGAGGATTTTGTCATCATGATTATGCACATCATAATGTTTTATTAGACAGTAATAATGAAATAAGAATAATCGATTTTGACTATTGTATATTGGATACTTACCTTCATGATTTAGGAAGTCTTTGTATAAGAGTTATGAAAGATGGCAAGTGGGATATTAATAAATTTAAAAAAATAATTAATGATTACTCAATGGTTAAAAGTATTACGGATGAAGAAATTAAAATTTTAAAATATTTTATTATGTTTCCACAAGCTTATTGGCAGTTAGGGATTCAATATTATTGGGAACAACAGCCATGGAAAGAAGAGGTGTTTATAAATAAGCTATTAAAATATATAAACGATATAGAGATGAGGAAAGAATTTATTGAACAATTATAGAGTATAATTGGGGTGATTGTATGAATATGAGTAATGAATTGGTGAAATTTTTAAATGATAGTGGGATATTCATTGCTGAAAAAAGAAAAAAACAAAATAATAATAGTTTTGATAATGATATAGATAATTTAATTCAAATACAAAAAATATTATTAAATTACGATAAGCCATACAGTTTAGGTATTCCTAATGTTATATGGAAGGATATAGAAACATTTAAAGTGTGGAATAGAAGGGGAAGACGGCTTATTAAAAATTATAATTTTAATGAACTTGAAAATGTGGTGAGAAAAGCTGAAATTGCAATAGATACAATATATCAAAGTTCATATTTAAATCTTATACATAGATCAATGAGAAATAATGAAATATGTGTAGGAAAAGTATCTTCAAATAATATTTGGAAAGATGGAAACATAAATATATTTGATTTAAGTAAAATGGCATTTAATTTAATAGAGCATGATTGTTATAAGTATCTTTTTAAGTATAGAAAAAGAAAGAATTCTTTAGATTGTAACAAGATAATAAATTCTTTTATAAAGAGCCACAATTTAGATAATGATAGTAAGATATATATAGAAAATTTGTTGTCATACCCTTATGATTCAATGAAAATTATACAAAAGAAATATTTAATGCAAAGGTTAGATAAAGAAGAAATTTTTAAGAAATCAGAATTTTTGACGAATTTATATAACAATGATTTGATTTAGGGGTGGATTATTATGGGGAAGGTAAGGTATAGTGATGAAAAATATTTGTGTGAATATGATTTGTCAGTAGATTTTTTTGAAAGTTTAGGGTTGGATGTTATTGATTTGTGGCCTAATAGAAATATTTATGTTTTGGATACTAAGCAAGGGAAAAAAATTTTAAAAATGATAGAGTATCCAATTGCTAGACTTGATTTTATTTGTAGGAGTATAGATTATATAAAAAAGGATTATCCATATATATTAAATATAAATACTCTTCCAAATGGTGATAAGTATATTAATTGGAAAAATAAAACGTATATATTGATGGACTTAATAGAAGGCATGGAATGTGATGTTGCAAATCCCATAGAATTAGAAAGAACAGCAAAGGCAATAGCATTAATGCATAAAGCATCAGATGGATTTTTAACAACTTTATCGAATAAAGAGATAATGAACAATTTAGGAAATTACTATTTAGAAAAAAAATTTGATGAAGATAAAAGGGCATTACTAAAATTTAAAGAAGATGTTTTAAGTTTTAAATACAAGAATGAATTTGATGAAATATTTATAAATAACGTTGATAGAAATATTAAGAAGATAGATTTTTGTATCGATTTATTGAAAAATAGCAAATATTACTCTCTTTGGAATAACAATAATTATATAGTTGCTTCCCATAATGATTTAGCTTATCATAATATAATAATTAGGGATAATAAAGTATATTTTATAGATTTTGATTATTTAAAAATAGATATTAGAGCAAAAGATATAAGTGATTTTATAATTAAAACTATAAAAAGATTTGGATTTAGTGTAGAGATGTGTGATTCTATAATTTGTAATTATGATAAAGTAAGTAGATTAACTAAAGAAGAATTAGAAATTATGTATATATATATGATGTATCCATCTGACTTTACTATTTTATCTATAGAATATTATAAAAAACTTAAAGAATGGAGTTATGAATCATATCTTTATAAGTTTAAAAATAAGTTGAGCTATGAAAAAGAAAAAAAAGAAACTTTAGAATATTATAAAAACAATTATTTATAATAAAAAAATAAGCACATGTTTATTTGAGTTAATCATGTGCTTTTTATATTTTTTATAGTGATAATAAAGTATTTTCATAGGCATCAAGGGTATTATAAGCAGTTTTTTTCCAACTAAATTTACTAGAATGAATAAGTCCTCTATATATAAGAGAAGATGCTAAATCTTTATCATTGAAAATATTAAGTATAGCAGAGGAAATATCATCTATATTAGATGGATTTATTAAAATAGAAGCATCTCCACAAACTTCAGGAACAGATGTTAAAGATGATGAGATAACAGGAGTTGCACAGGCCATAGCTTCAAGAACTGGGAGTCCAAATCCTTCGTAAAATGATGGGTATACAAGCATTGATGAAGCATTATAAAAGTAAGGCATATCATCTGTTTTTATAAATCCTGGGAAAATAACAGAAGATTCTAATTTGAGTTCAATAGTACGTTTTTTATATGTTTCATAGGAAAATCCATGTCGTCCTACGATAACCAACTTTAAATTTTTTTTTGTTTTATTTTTTACGATATTAAAAGCTTCGATTAATCCTAAAATGTTTTTTCTAGGACTAAAACCTCCAACATATAGTATAAAATCAGTATCAATTGAATATCTTTTTTTTAGGATTTTTTTACAATAATGTTTATCTAAAGGTTTATACATTTCTTCGGCAGCTAATTGTGTAACATAAACTTTTTCTTCTGGATAATTAAAATATTCACAGATATCTTTTTTTGAAAATTCCGATACTGTTATGATGCTACTAGTTGTATTTAAAATTGTAGGTAGTTGTTCGTTAAAAACTTTTAAAAATACAGGGCTAACAGTTTCAGGCATTTTTAATGGAATTATATCGTGTAATGTTATTATTGAAGGACAGGAAATATTTTCGCACATTCCTATACCATTTTGTGGTATATGGTATATATCATATTTATTTTTTTCTAAAATATTAGGTGTTTTTATATATTCCCAAAAATTATTATTAGGATTTCCTGATGAATTTGTAAGGGAAAAATTATTTTTTAAATTTAAATCTAAATTGGAATCTTTAGGAGTTAATATTGTATACTTATTCAAAAAATCTATTTGATTAAAATTGTTTATTAATTGATAAGTATAGTTTCCAATACCAGTACCTCTATATAAAGTAGCTGCTCTGCCATCTATACTAATATTCATAAATTAATCCTTCCTTCATGGATATAATTTTATTATATTAGAATTTATTATAAAATGTTAATAAAAATATATAGCTCATCATATAAATATATAGGGGGTGAGTAATATGATGAGAGAATTTGAAATTGAAAGACAATTTAATATAAAAATAGAAACAATGAAACCTAATAAAGGGGTATATTATTTAAATACTAATAAGGGTGAGAGATGTTTAAAGAAGATAAATTTTGGTATACAAAAATTAGAATTTGTATGTGGAGCCAAAGAGCATCTAATTAATAATGGATTTAAAAGTGTTGATAGATATTTTATGAATTTAGATAATGAGCCATATGCAATGGTTAATGAAGATTTGTATACATTGTCTGAATGGATTGAGGGACGTGAATGTGACTTTACATCAACAGATGATATAAGCTTAGCATCAGCTAAATTAGCAGAACTTCATGAGTGCAGTAAGGGGTATGATCCACCAGAGAATTCAAAGCTTAAAAGCGATTTAGGAAGATGGATAAGTCTTATGGAAAAAAGAATTAAAGCCCTAGATAAAATGAGAGATATGGCTAGAAAAAAACATAATAAACAACAATATGATTTAGACTATTTAAGTAATGTTGAATTTTATAAAAAATTAGGGGAAAGGGCTTTAAATGTTTTAAAAACTTCTGATTATTTAAATTTATGTGAGGAAGCAGAAGTAAATAAAATATTTTGTCATCACGATTATACTTATCATAATATTATTATAGGCAAAGAAAATAATGTGAATATAATAGATTTTGATTATTGCAAGAGAGAAGTTAGGGTTTATGATTTGGCTAATTTTATAACCAAAGTATCTAAAAAAGTGGATTGGGATATAAAATATGCTAATAAAATAATAGAAGAATATAACAAGGTTTCAAAACTTAAAGAAAATGAATATAGGGTATTGTTTGCTTATTTATTATTTCCACAAAGATTTTGGAGATTAGCTAATAGATATTATTATAATGAGGTTACATGGGGACAAAATACTTTTACTAAAAAAATAAATAATATGATAAATGAACAAGATAAATATATTAAGTTTATAGATGAATTTAAGAAAATTTATAATCAAAATGAGTAATAAGAACGCCTAAAATAGGCGCTCTTATTACTTCAATGTAACATGTTAATAAAAAATACATAAAATAATAAGATAAAATAGATATTATTTAGGTGATTTTATGGAGATTGGAGAATATGTTGTAAGAAAATCTTATGGTAAAGATATAACGTTTAAAATAATAGATATAAAGGAAAAAAAAAATAAAAAAATTTATATATTACAAGGTATAAACTTTAGAATAATAGCAGACTCTTTAGAAGATGATTTAGAGAATGTTGAAGATGATTTTGCAGGGGATAAAGATAGGATATTTAATTCAAGAGTTAATGAGAGTATTAGACGAGCTATGGTTTTAAGAGGAAGAGGTGTAAAGCCAAGTCAAAAATCTCAGAAGATTAGTAAAAACGACCATCTTGTTTTTGGTAGACCAGGGAAAATACTTCATGTTGATGGAGATTCAAGTTATTTGGAAACTTGCCTTAAGGTGTATAAGCAATTAAAGTTAGATGCTACAGGAGTTGCTATTTCGGAATATGAACAACCAAGAAAAATTTTAGATTATGTAAAAGAATGTAAACCAGATATAGTTGTGTTAACTGGTCATGATGGGGTGATAAAAGGGACAACTAATTATTTAGACTTAAATAATTATAAAAATTCTAAATATTTCATAGAAGCTGTAAATGTTCTTAGAAATTATAATGCTAGTTATGATGAATTAGTTATATTTGCTGGTGCATGTCAATCTTGCTATGAAGCTATATTAGATGCTGGTGCTAATTTTGCAAGTTCACCAAATAGAGTATTGATTCATTGTTTAGACCCTGTTTTTGTATGTGAAAAAATAGCATATACAAGAATAAATGAAGTAGTGTCTACAATAGATGTTATAGAAAATACTATTACAGGAATTAAGGGGATTGGTGGTTTACAGACTAGAGGAAAATATAGAGAAGGGTATCCTAAATCCCCTTATATAAATTAAGTACAAATAGAATAATTTTAGGAATTTTGACTGATAATAAAACTAGATGTTTAAGTAAGCAAAAATCATTAAAAACATCATTCTCAAAAATAAAATGAAGGAAGGTGTTAAAAGATGAAGATAAATACTACATTACAGACAATAAAACAAGATTTAGAGGAACATGTAGGACAGAAAGTTTTATTAAAAGCCAATAATGGGAGAAAAAAAATATCAATACAAGAAGGAGTTTTAGAAGGCGTGTATGCGAGCATCTTTGTTGTAAGGGTAGAAAATGATTTCCCAAGAACTTTAACCTATAATTATTCAGATATTTTAACCAATACTGTGCAATTAAATTTTTCTTGAAAAGAGCGTTAGCTCTTTTTTATATGCAAAAAAAGAAAGATGGTGGGTTTCCATCTTTCAACTATGGTATAAAAGGGTATTGAGAATTTATGAGAGGTTATATGGTCAATAACCTATTTTATAATACGACATTTTTAGAGATATGTCAACAATAATAGTGAAAAAAATATAATTTTTTTTTTATTTTTTTAATGAATAGAAGTTATAGACTTTAAATAACACTATAATATCATGAAACATGTAAATAAAATTAAAAAATTATATAAATAGGAATAAAATTTTATTTGTGGATATATATTATATTAAATATAATAATGGGGGGTAGTTCATGGTTAATTTAGATATTATAAAAGAAAATATACAACTTGAAAAATTAGTTGGAGAAGAATCTGTAAGCATACCAGTTAAAGAAGAGTACTTAATTCCAGATACACATCCTGATGTATACAAAATATTATCTTTAGATGTAGATACATCTATAATAAATAAAGAGGTACAGACAGATAAGGTCATAGTTGAAACTTTATTAAAGTTTAATGTAATTTATTTAGCAAAGGAAGAAGGAGAGTTTGTAATAACTAGTCATGTTTATGAAAAAAATATATCTAATCAAATAGATATACAAGGCGCAGAACATAAAATGGTATGCTATGCTAAATGTGAATTGGAACATATTAATTCAAATATAATAAATGAGAGAAAAATAAATATTGAAGCTTATTTTACTATAAAATCTAGGATTTATGAGAGAGAAAATGTTGAGTTTATTAAAGATGTAAATTCAAATGGAGATGTACAACTTCAAAAGAAACCAGATAGAATAGAAAAAATAGTGGCTAATAAAAATTTCAATATTGAAGCTAAATCCAAAATAAAAGTTGGGATTGATAAACCACAAATAGATAAGATAATAAGCCATAGTTTTTTGATTCATAAAAAAGATATAAAGATATTAGAAGATAAGGTACAAGCATCTTGTTATATAAAAATGAATATTGTGTATAAGTCTAATGATGGGAAAGAGTTATACGTTTTAGAAGATGATATTCCTGTAACGAAAGAAGAAGAAATTATTGGTGTTGGATTAGGCATGATTTCGGATTATGATATAGAATTGCACAATTTTAATATAAATGTTGAAGAAGATGAAACTAGTGAGAAAAAGGTTGTGGATTTTGATGCAGTAGTAAACGTTGATACTAAAATTATTAAGATAGAGGATATAGAAATATTAGATGATATATACTCACCTACAAGTACAATAACTGTTAATAAAGATGCGTTTAATATATGTATGACTAGAGCAGAAGGTTCAACAGAAATCATTGTTAAGGATAATATATCATTAGAAAATGATGATAATATAGCACAAATTATAAGTAGTATAGGTAAGGTAATAAGTGTAAATAGTAAAATAGATAATAATAAAGTTATTGTAGATGGTGTTTTAAAGGTTGACAGTATATATGCTTGTTCAGACGAAAATAAGTATTTAAATACGGTGTCAGGAGATTTGCCTTTTGAGTGTTCAATAGATATACAAAATATAAATGATGGAATGGAAGAAAATATATATGTGAATTTAGAAAATATACAAAGCACAGTTGAAGCAAATACAGTTGCTGTTAAAGCAGTTATATATATATTGGCTAAAGTTAAAGAAAAAACTGTAAAGCAATATATTAAAGATATAGAACAAAAGGATGAAGTTAAAGAAAAAAATGCATCAATAAGCATATATGTAGTACAAAAAAACGATACTATTTGGAATTTAGCTAAAAAATATAATACGACTATGGAAGATATAATAAAAATAAATAACATAGAAAATCCGGATATTATTTATCCAGGAGAAAAATTAATTATTCCAGGAAGAGCAGTAATTTAAATAAGTAGCCATTTTAAAAAAATGATAGATTCAGTTTTAAAATGGCTACTTAAAATAATAATTCCTTTTATATATAAAAATGAAAATTATGGTTTATATGATATAATATTAATAATAAAATTTCCCAAACTATTTAATAATTTTCATTGAAATATTAGCTAATAAGATAATATAATCTTATTAATTACTAAAGAGAGGAAGATAAAATGAGGAAGAAAGCCTATGCAAAAATAAATATATCATTAGATGTAATAGGAAAAAGGGATGATGGATATCATTTGTTAGAAATGATTATGCAGACTATAGATTTATATGATGAGATAGAGATTATAAAAAACTATGATAAATCTATAAAAATACATTGTAATAAGCAATATGTGCCTTGTGACGAAAGAAATTTAGCATATAAAGCAGCAAAATTATTTAAAGATAAGTATAAGATAAAAGATGGAGTTATTATCAAAATAAAAAAAAATATACCAGTAGCAGCGGGACTTGCAGGAGGTAGTACAGACGCAGCAACCGTTTTATGTATAATGAATAAAATGTTTAATGTTGGTGCAACGTATAGAGAGTTAACTGATTTAGCTCTTAAAATAGGTGCTGATGTTCCTTATTGTATAAATGGTGGGACAGCTCTTTGCGAAGGTATTGGTGAAAAGATAACATATTTAGATAAATTTGAAAATAAGATATTAGTTGTTATTAAGCCTAATTTTGGGGTTCCAACTAAAGAGGTTTATGGTAGTTTGGATATAAATAAGATATATAAGCATGTAAAAACGAATCAATTGATAGAATGCATTAAAAAAGATGACATTTATGGTGTATGCAATAATATGAAGAATGTTTTGGAAAATGTTACGTTAGGGAAACATAAGATATTAAAAGAAATAAAAGAAGATTTAAATAAAAATGCTGCTATAGGGGCTATGATGAGTGGCAGTGGTCCCACTATATTTGGCTTTTTTGAAGATATGTTAACGGCACAAAATGCATATGAAAGCATTAAAAATAAGTATAAATTTAAAGATATCTTTATAACTCGCACAATAAATAAATAATAAGGTGAATAAAATGAACATCTCTTGATAATAATTAAAATATTAGGGGGTGTTTTTTTATGAAAAAGCTAATTATGTATATATCAGTATTAGGAATATTAATATGTTCTTTATGTGGACATGCTTATATAGATAATGTTAAAAATAATGACTTAATAGATTCAATAAGTAGCAAAATAATAAGGTTTCATGTTCTTGCAAATAGTAATTCTAATGAAGATCAACAACTTAAAATAAAGGTTAAGGATAAAATAATAGAATATATATTTCCAAAACTTAAAAATTCTAATAATTTAGAAGAATCAAGAGAAATATTAGCTAATAATGAAGAGGAAATTATAAAAATTGCGAATGAGTGTATAAAGGAAAATGGTTATAATTATTCTGTTAAGATAGAATTTAAAAGAGAGAATTTCCCAGAAAAAGTTTATGGAAATATAAGTCTTCCTCAGGGAGAATATGAGGCATTTAGGGTTTTAATAGGACAAGCAGCTGGAGAAAATTGGTGGTGTGTTATGTTTCCACCTATATGTTTTGTAGATGTTACGAAGGGACAAGTTAGTTATGATGAAACAGAGGAATCTATGAAAGAGGTTCTAACAGATGAAGAATTTGAAAAAATAAGAAATGATGTAATAGTTGATGAAACTAAAAATGTGAAATTTAGTTTAAAAATATTTGACTTATTTAAATAGAAATTTTAAACTACAACTAGATAAAATTTTATTTTGTTAAAAAATATAAGATAAATAAATAAAGTAAAATTGAGGTGTGATAATTATTTATGAAAAAAGAAGCTTTAATAACTATTACTAGTTATCAGATGGATGATGTGGACAACAAGGTTGAACTCATTACATTCGGTAGTTTTAGTAAAGAAAAGGATATATATAAAATTGTCTATAAAGAAACCGAGGAAACAGGACTTGGAGAAACTGAAACTGTTTTAAAGATAGAAAAGGATATATTAACTTTAAAAAGAAGTGGCTCTGTTTCAACAGTTATGGAATTTAAAAAAGATAATAATTCAATAATTTTATATGAAACTCCATATGGAATTTTAGAGTTTAAGACAGTAACGAAAGATTTAAAAGTAAATGTTGATGATTTTGGTGGAAATGTATATGTAAATTATTCATTAATAGCAGATGGACAAGCACCACTAAAAACAGAATTAAAATTAAATATAAAGATGAAAGATGATTAAATGATAAAGCCCACTATAAAAATAGTGGGTAAAAAAATTATAAAAAAATATAACAAACTACTAGACATAGTTATATAGTTTGTGCTAAAATCGTATCTATGTTGTTTAATATATTATACTCCCATTTTAAATGGAGTTAATTTTAATTATAATGTTTAAAATATAAGTTGTCAATATCTTTTATTAAATTTAGGAGGAAAAGTCACATGAAAAAAACTAAATACGTATTTGTAACTGGCGGTGTTGTATCATCACTTGGAAAAGGAATAACAGCAGCATCTTTAGGAAGATTGTTAAAGAACAGAGGATTTAAAGTAAGTATACAAAAATTTGACCCATATTTAAATGTTGACCCAGGAACTATGAGCCCATATCAACATGGAGAGGTTTTTGTAACTGATGATGGGGCAGAAACAGATTTAGATTTAGGGCATTACGAAAGATTTATTGATGAAAACTTAACTAAAAATTCAAATGTTACTGCTGGTAAAGTTTATTGGTCAGTAATATCAAAAGAAAGAAGAGGAGAATACCTAGGGGGAACAATACAAGTTATACCACATATAACTAACGCTATAAAAGAAAGAGTTTATAGAGTTGGGAAAGAGAGAGATGTAGATGTTGTTATAACAGAAATCGGTGGAACAGTTGGAGATATAGAATCTCAACCATTTTTAGAGGCTATAAGACAAATAAAATATGAAGTAGGAATAGAAAATGTTTGTTTCATTCATGTAACTTTAATTCCATTCTTAGGAAAAGCAGGAGAGTTAAAAACTAAACCTACACAACATTCAGTAAAAGAATTAAGAAGTATAGGTATACAACCAGATATAATAGTATGTAGATCTGAAAAGGAAGTTCCACAAGATGTTAAAAATAAAATAGGATTATTCTGCAATGTAGATGGAAATTCTGTAATACAAAATTTAGATGCAGAGCATTTATATGCTGTACCATTAATGCTTCATAAAGAAGGTTTAGATAGACTTGTTTGTGAAAAATTGCAACTTGCGTTTAGAGATATAGATAATAGTGAATGGATTGATATGGTACATAGAATAACTCACTTATCTCATAACACTAAAATAGCATTAGTTGGAAAATATGTAGAACTACATGATGCGTATATATCAGTAGTTGAGGCTTTAAATCATGGTGGGTTATTTAATGATACAAATGTAGAGATAAAATGGATAAATTCAGAGGATTTAAACATTGAAAATTCTGATGAACTTTTAGGAGATGTAGATGGAATTTTAGTTCCAGGTGGCTTTGGTGATAGAGGAATAGAAGGAAAAATAGAAGCTATAAGATGGGCAAGAGAAAATAAAAAACCATTTCTTGGAATATGTTTAGGAATGCAATGTGCAGTTATAGAATTTGCTAGAAATGTTTGCGGATTTGAAGATGCAAATTCATCTGAATTAAACCCTGAAACAATGCATCCAGTTATAGATTTAATGCCTGAGCAAAAAGATGTAGAAGATTTAGGTGGAACAATGAGACTTGGTCTTTATCCATGTAAAGTTAAAGAAGAAACTTTAATAAAAGATGCATATAATTCTAATTTAATTTATGAAAGACATAGACATAGATATGAGTTCAATAATGAATATAGAGCTAAATTAGAAGAATCTGGTTTAATATTATCAGGAACTTCACCTGATGAGAGATTAGTTGAATGTGTTGAAATAAAAGATCATCCATGGTTTGTAGGAGTTCAATATCATCCAGAATTGAAATCAAGACCAAATAATCCTCATCCATTATTTAAAAAATTTGTTGGAGCGGCTCTTAATAACAAATAATTAATGAAAAAGATGCGGAAATTTTTTCATTCTGCATCTTTTTTTATTTTAACATTGAATTTAAATAATTTTATATATAATATAAGATATAGGGATTATTTATATAAAGATATGAAAATAATAAAAATATCCCTGAAATTTTTAGATGCAGGAATCGAAAGCTTTTATTTAAAACTTTTCATATATCATTTCTTGAATTAAATTCCATTTTTAAATTCTATTTTACTTTATAGCATAAAAATATATATTTTGGAGGTGTGCTTATTGTTAGGTAAAACGTATGAAGATATGACATTAATACAATTAAGAGAAATTGCTAAGGAAATTGGCATTAAAAATATTACTAAAAAGAAAAAGAGTGAATTAATAGAAGATATAAAATTAAATTCACCTAAAGCGATAGAAAAAGATGGTGTTATCTTAAAAGAGAAAATAGCGCCTAAAGTTTTAGAACATGATATCGTTGATAATAATAATGAAAATGGTTCGGAAAAAACATCAGATGAAGTGAATGAAGAGAAAAAAGAAAAATTTAAGCAAATGTTAAGATCATCAGATAGTGTAAAAGGAATTTTAGAAATATTAGATACTAATAATTTTGGTTTCTTAAGATGTAGAAATTATTTAACAAGTGATGAGGATGTTTATGTATCTCCAGCACAGATAAGAAGATTTAATTTAAGGACTGGAGATGAAGTAGAAGGAAAGGTTAGATATCCTAAAGAAGGAGAAAAGTTTAAAGCACTTATTTTTGTAGAGAAAGTAAATGGAGATAGACCAGAAAAAGCTATAGGAAGAAAGAGATTTGAAACATTAGTTCCTATATATCCAAATGAGAGGTTAAGGCTTGAAACTAATAACGAAAAAGATTTAAGTTCTAGACTTATGGACATAGTATGCCCTATTGGAAAGGGGCAAAGAGGGGTAATAGTTGCACCTCCTAAAGCTGGTAAGACATCACTTCTTAAAAAAATTGCACAAAACATATCTAAAAATTATCCAGACATTAAACTTATAGTGCTTCTTATAGATGAAAGACCAGAAGAAGTTACTGATATGCAAAGAAGTATAAATGGAGAAGTAATATATTCAACATTTGATGAAGAACCACAAAATCATGCAAAAGTAGCTCAAATGGTTTTAGAAAGAGCTAAGAGAATGGTTGAACAGGGTAGAGATGTAGTTATACTTTTAGATTCGATAACTAGATTATCAAGAGCATATAATTTAACAATAACTCCAACTGGTAGAACTTTATCAGGTGGATTGGATCCAGGAGCTTTAATCATGCCTAAAAAATTCTTTGGGGCAGCTAGAAATATAGAAGAAGGTGGAAGTTTAACTATTTTATCTACTGCATTAGTTGAAACTGGAAGCAGAATGGATGATATGATTTTTGAAGAATTTAAAGGAACAGGGAATATGGAAGTTCATTTAGATAGAAAGCTTCAAGAAAGAAGAATATTTCCAGCTATTGATATCTATAAATCAGGAACTAGAAAAGAAGATTTACTACTAGATGAAAATGAAAGAGAAGTTGCGTATGCTTTAAGAAGAAGCTTGTATAAAGAAAGCAACATAGATTCTATAACAGAAAATTTAATAGGAATATTATCAAAAACAAAAAATAATAAAGAATTTATAGATATGTACTTAAAAAATATCAATGATAATAAATAAATTAAAAAAGACATTAATGTTTTATTAATGTCTTTTTTATGCATAAATAAAAAAAGGGGAAAGATAAACTTTCCCATTACCCAATTATTTATTAAGGTTAAATCTTTTGTTAAACTTGTCAACTCTTCCGCCAACATCAACAATTTTTTGTTTTCCAGTAAAGAATGGGTGGCATTTTGAGCATATTTCAACTTTAAGTTCAGATTTAACAGAACCAGTAGTAAAAGTATTTCCACATGCACACTTAACCACAGCATCGTGATGGTATTCTGGATGTATGCCTTCTCTCATCTTTATTCACCTCTTTCGGATTATAAATGTTGATAAACAACTAGTAACAAGTATAACACGATGAATTTTAATCGTCAATAGTTTAAAATAACTATAATTTAATATATAATCAAAAGGTGACAAAATAATCTTTGAGGAGTTTTTTATGAGTAAATTATATTTTAGATATGGTGCGATGAATTCAGGAAAATCAACGCATTTAATGCAAGTTGCACATAACTATGAAGAAAGAGGAATGCATATTGTAATATTAAAACCAGATGTTGATAAAAAAGGTGGAAACAAAGTAGTTTCTAGATTAGGAGTTGACAGGGAAGTTGATTTTTTAATAAATAAAGAAGATAATATCTTAGAAATAATAGAGGATTATTTAAAAAAAAGTAAAAAAATAGATTGTATAATTGTAGATGAGGTACAATTTCTTTTAAAGCATCATATAGATGAACTTTTTGAAATAGCTGTAACTAAGGATATACCTGTTATTTGTTATGGTCTTAGAACAGATTTTAAAATGAATGGTTTTGAGGGTAGTGAAAGATTACTATTATTAGCACATAGCATTGAGGAAATGAAAACTATATGTAAGTGCGGAAGAAAAGCCATTTTGAATGCTAGAATGATAAATGGAAACTTTATATTTGAGGGAGAGCAAGTAGCTATTGATATGTTAGATAATATTGAATATGAAGCATTATGTGGACAATGTTATTTTAAATATAAATCACAATCTTAAAAAGATGTGAGAGGAAGGGGTTGTTTATGAGAAAAACTGAAGTTGGTGGTCAAGCAGTATCAGATGGTGTAATGATGAGGGGAAAGTTTGGTGTAGCAACAGCGATTAGACAACCAAATGGTAGAATAAGTGTAAGATTTAAAAGAACAAAATTTACTGAGAAAAAAAGAAAAATTTTATATATACCTATAATAAGAGGAATAGTTATACTTTTTAATTCATTAACTTCAGGAATGAAAGAATTAGATACGTCGTCTAAAAATCTTGAAGAAAATGAACCATCAAAATTTGAATTGTGGTTGAATAAGAAATTAGGTAAAAAAACTAATGATATATTTTGGGGATTAGCAATTTTTATTTCATTATTGATTTCTATAGGGGTTTTTATAGTTGGACCTGTTTTAATAACAGATTTTATAGGATTTTTTGGAGCACCTAAATTTATATTAAATTTCATAGAAGCACTTGTAAGTATATCTATTATACTTGTATATATGTGTTTGATTGGTAAAACTAAAGAAATAAAAAAATTATTTGAGTATCATGGTGCAGAGCATAAAACTATTAGATGTTATGAAAGCGAAGAAGAATTAACTATTGATAATGTCAGAAAATGTTCGAGGTTTCATCCAAGATGTGGAACTAATTTTTTATTTATAGCAATTATGGTTAATGTTTTTTTATTATCATTTATTAGTTGGAATTCTTTAATAATGCCTATTGTGGTAAGATTGATTTGTTTACCATTAGTTGTTGGGGTATCTTATGAAATTGTAAAATGGATAGGGAAATCAAATAGTATATTAGCAAAAATAATATCATATCCTGGTTTGAAGTTGCAAGTGCTTACAACAAGAGAACCAAATAATGAGCAAATAGAGGTGGCGATTATGGCATTAAAAAAAGCAGAAGGAATAAAAGAGCGTGAAAAAACGATAGAAGAATTATTAAATATTTCTAAAGAAGTTTTAAAAAAAGAAGAAATTGATACTTATATTTTAGATAGTAATCTTTTGTTAGGTGAAATTTTAAAACAGGATAAACTTTATCTTTTAATGAATAAAAATGAAAAAGTACCTAAATATAAAGAAAAAAAATTCATGGAACTTTTAGAAAAAAGAAAAAGAAGAATGCCTATGCAATATATTTTAAAAAAGTGCGAGTTTATGGGACTTGATTTTTATGTAGAAGAAGGGGTTTTAGTTCCCAGGGGAGATACTGAAATATTAGTAGAAGAAGTTTTAAAAAATATAGATAAAAATAATACTTTAAAGGTATGCGATTTGTGTTGTGGAAGTGGAGCAATAGGAATTTCTTTAGCTCATTATAGGAACGAAATATTAGTTGATTTAATAGATGTTGAAAGTATTCCAGAAAGAGTTACAAAAACAAATATTAAAAACTTAGAAGTTGAGGAAAGATGCACATTTATAAAAAGCGACCTTTTAAATGAAGCTATAAATAATGAAAAGGTATATGATATAATTGTGTCTAATCCCCCATATATAAGGGAAGAAGTCATAGAAACGCTTATGGATGATGTTAAGAATTATGAACCTCATATAGCATTAAATGGTGGAGTAGATGGGCTTGATTTTTATAGAAAAATAATAAATGATAGTAAATGTGTTTTAAGAAAAAATGGAATATTAGCTTTTGAAATAGGTTTTGATCAAGGTGAAGATGTAAAATTGTTAATGCAAAATGGAGGATATAAAGATATAAGAGTTATAAACGATTTATCAGGACTTAATAGAGTTGTTATTGGTAGATTATAATAAAGAATTTTAAAGTGATAGAGTGTGTTAAGTCTTGATAAAAATTATAATATTATGTTATAATAACTGAATGTGAAAATATGAGTTGCGGAGTGATAAATAAATGATACTAGATAGATTAAACTTTATTGAAAACAAGTATGATGAACTTTCCGTTAAAATAAGTGATCCTAGCATAATGGCCAATCAAAATGAATGGAGAAAATTATGTAAAGAGCATGCTGATTTAGAGATAATAGTTAATAAGTATAAAGAATATAAAGAAACTATAGATGACTTAGAAGCTAATAAAGAAATGTTAAGTGAAGAATCAGATTCTGAAATGAGAGAAATGATAAATGTTGAAATAAAAGAATTATCAGAGAAAAAAGAAAGTTTAGAATCTGAAATTCAAATTTTGCTACTTCCTAAAGACCCTAATGATGATAAAAATGTTTTTGTTGAAATTAGAGGTGGAGCAGGTGGAGATGAAGCTGCTTTATTTGCTGCTAATCTTTTTAGAATGTATACAAAATATGCTGAAAAGAACAGATGGAAGGTTGAACTTATGAGTTCTAATGAAACTGATATTGGAGGTTTTAAAGAAGTCGTATTTATGATAAGAGGTGAAGGTGCTTATTCAAAGCTTAAGTACGAAAGTGGAGCACATAGAGTTCAAAGAGTTCCAGATACAGAAAGTTCAGGAAGAATACATACATCAACAGCCACTGTTGCAGTGCTTCCAGAAGTTGATGATGTAGAAGTTGAAATAAATGAGAAAGATTTGAGAATAGACGTGTTTAGAGCGTCAGGTAATGGAGGACAATGCGTTAATACTACAGATTCTGCGGTTAGAATAACTCACGTACCAACTGGAGAAGTTGTTTCTTGCCAAGATGAAAAATCACAACTTAAAAATAAAGAAAAAGCTATGAAAATCTTAAGAGCAAGACTTTATGAAAAAGCAGAAGCTGAAAGACTTGCTGGAATAGCAGAAGATAGAAAGAGTCAAGTAGGTACTGGGGATAGAAGTGAAAGAATTAGAACTTATAATTATCCTCAAGGAAGAGTTACAGATCATAGAATAGGATTAACTCTTTATAAGTTAGATACATTTATGGATGGAGATATAGACGAAATTATAAATGCATTAATAACTGAAGACCAAGCAAAGAAAATGGAACAAATGGGAAATACAGACTTTTAACATACTAAAGCCTTACATATATATGTAAGGCTTTAAAACTAGGCTTTTAAATTTAAATAAGGAGATTTGATAATGAAAACTAAGATTAACATTATAAAAAAATTAGAAAAAGATAAAATTTTTATAGATGAAGCAGCTAATGTTATAAAAGATGGGGGACTTGTAGTTTTTCCAACTGAAACTGTTTATGGTCTTGGTGCTAATGCTTTAGATAGTGAGGCTGTAAAAAAAATATTTATAGCTAAAGGTAGACCTCAAGATAATCCTCTTATAATACATATAGCAGATAAAGATGATTTATATAAGTATGGAAAAAATGTTTCAAAGATAGCTAAAGATTTAGCGGATAAGTTCTGGCCAGGACCAATGACTTTAATAGTTGAAAAAAATAATTTGATACCAGATGTTACATCCGCTAATTTAAGCACAATAGGGATAAGAATGCCAAGTGATGAAGTAGCTAGGGAATTTATAAAAAAATCAAATGTTGCAATTGCAGCACCATCTGCTAATATTTCAGGAAGACCTAGTCCAACAGATGTTAAGAGATGCATTGAAGATTTAGATGGAAGAGTTGATTATATATTAGGATGTAATGAAAGTGATGTTGGGGTTGAGTCCACAATAGTTGATGTGAGTGTATATCCCCCATGTGTTTTAAGACCTGGTGGAATTACTTTGGAGATGTTAAAAGAGATATGTCAAGATATATATATGGATAAAGGAATAATAGGAAAAGATGCTAATATAAAACCTAAAGCTCCAGGTATGAAGTATACACATTATTCTCCAAAAGCAAGAGTTAGGGTTGTAGATGGGAACTTAGATAAATGTGTTGAAAAAATTAATGAAATGGTGCATAATTACATAGAAAAAGGTCTAAGAGTTGGAGTTATGGCAACTGATGAAACAAGAAACGAGTATAAAGAAGGTTTGGTTTTATCTTTAGGAACAAGAAATGATGTATCCACAATTGCTAAAAGTTTATTTTCAACTTTAAGAGAATTTGATGATAAGCATGTAGATATAATAATAAGTGAAGCTTTTATGGAAGAAGGATTAGGAGTTGCTATAATGAATAGACTTAAAAAGGCTTGTGGATTTGATATTGTAAAAATAATATAAAAGAGGTGTATTAATATGAAAATAGCAGTAGGTTGTGACCATGGGGGATTAAATTTAAAAAATGAAATAATTAAGCATTTAAATTCTAAAAATATAGAAATAAAAGATTTTGGAACATATACATCAGAATCATGTGATTATCCAGATATAGCAAAAGTGGTTGGAGAAAAAGTTATAGAAAAAGAATTTGATTTTGGTATATTAGTTTGTGGTACTGGAATAGGTGTATCTATTGCTGCTAATAAAATTCCTGGGATAAGAGCAGCTTTGTGTCACGATACTTTTAGTGCACATGCAACTAGAGAACATAATAATGCAAATATATTAACCTTAGGTGAAAGAGTAGTTGGAACAGGATTAGCTTTAGATATAGTTGATACTTTCTTAAATTCAACTTTTCAAGGTGAAAGACATCAAAGAAGAATAGACAAAATAGCAGACATAGAAAAAAAGTACAATAAATAATTTGATTTTTAGGAGGGTAAAAATGGGTAAAGTTACAGAAATAAAGCATCCACTTATATCGCATAAATTATCTATGATTAGAGATAAAAATACGGGAGCTAAAAATTTTAGAGAATTGGTGGAAGAGGTTTCAATGCTTATGGCATATGAGGCTACACGAGATCTTCAAACTAAAGAAGTTGAGATAGAAACTCCTATATGCAAGACAAAATGTTGTGTATTAGCAGGGAAAAAGGTTGCTGTTGTACCTATATTAAGGGCTGGACTTGGTATGGTAAATGGAATCATAAATTTAATACCAGCAGCTAAAATAGGTCATATAGGGCTTTATAGAGATGAGGAAACTTTAAAACCGGTTGAATACTTTTGTAAATTACCTCAAGATATAGCTCAAAGAGATGTAATAGTTGTAGATCCAATGCTTGCAACAGGTGGATCAGCTGCAGATGCGATAACGCTTTTAAAGAAAAGAGGAGCTAGTAAAATAAGATTAATGTGCTTAATAGCATCTCCTGATGGAATAAATACAGTAAAAGAAATGCATCCAGATATAGATATTTATATAGCTTCAATAGATGAAAAATTAAATGAACATGGATATATTGTACCAGGGCTTGGAGATGCAGGAGATAGATTGTTTGGAACTAAGTAGTGTGGAGGACTTTTTATGAATAAAATAAAGGTATTAACTATCTTTGGAACTAGACCAGAAGCCATAAAAATGGCACCTTTAGTTAAAGAACTAGAGAGCAGAGAAGAAATAGAGTCAAAGGTCTGTGTAACGGCACAGCATAGAGAAATGTTGGATCAAGTTTTAAATCTTTTTGATATAAAGCCTGAATATGATTTAAATATAATGAAAACCCGTCAAAGTTTGACTGGAATAACTACAAAGGTTTTAGAAGGGTTAGAAGAGGTATTTGTTGAGGAAAAACCAGATATGATTTTAGTACACGGAGATACAACAACTACTTTTGCAGGGAGTTTAGCAGCATTTTATCAACAGATAAAAATAGGTCATGTTGAAGCTGGACTTAGAACTTTTGATAAATATTTTCCATTTCCTGAAGAGATGAATAGAAAGTTAACAGGAGCTTTGGCTGATTTACATTTTGCACCTACTAAAAGTTCAAAAAGAAATCTTTTAAGAGAGGGAATAGATGAAAGCATAATAAAAATAACAGGTAATACTGTAATAGATGCTATGGAGCATACTGTAGATGAAAATTATACTTTTGAAAGTGATGAATTAAATTATATAGATTTTAAAAGTAAAAAAGTGATAATGATAACCGCTCATAGAAGAGAAAACTGGGGCGAAGGAATAGATAATATATGTGAGGCATTAATAAATATTGTAGATAATAATGAAGATGTTGAACTTATATATCTTGTACACTTAAACCCTGTTGTTAGAGATATGGTTTATGGAAAGTTAGAAGGTAGGGAAAGAATACATTTATTACCTCCTTTAGATACTAAGGAAACTCATAATTTAATGAATAGATGTTTTATGATTATGAGTGATTCAGGTGGTCTTCAAGAGGAAGCACCACATCTTGGAAAGCCTGTTTTGGTTTTACGAGATGTAACTGAAAGACCAGAAGCTGTGGAAGCTGGAACAGTAAAATTAGTAGGAACAGATAAGGAAAGAATAATTAAAGAAGCAAATTTACTTATAAATAATGAAGAATATTATAATAAAATGAGTAGAGCTATAAATCCTTATGGTGATGGTATGGCTTCAAAACGAATTGTAGATTTTATATTGAATTATTTTGGAAAACAATGCAATATAAAGGAATTTGGAAGTAAATAAAGTGTTTTAAAGTTCTCAGATTATTATTTTAATATAATTAAAATAATAATCATAAGAGAACTTTTTTGTTTATTAAAAATTAACAAAAAATTATTTTTTAATAAATTATAGAGCAATAGATAGCTATAATTAATCTTAAATGTAATAAAAATACAAAAAAATGCAAGTGGAATAAATAATTAATTCTAAATATTAAATATTTAATATATGATTTTTACTTGTGCCATTAAAATATTTAATGATAAAATATATAGAAGTTTTAATAATATATTGTTAAAAAAAATAAAAAAATATAGTAAATTAATATAAAGTATATTGTTTTTTTTAGAAAATAAATAATATTATACAAGTATAAAGAAATAATAGCTAGGCATACTAATAAGGCATACTAAGATAATATGAAAAAAATCAACTTTATAATAAAAAAATGTATAATAAAAATAAAATTATTTAATTGTATTTAAAAATATAATATTAATAATTATTATTTGGTGAAAAAAGTATAAATTTAATCTAACTAATAATATTTATTTAAAAATATTAAAAAAATATTGAAATAATTATACAAACATTATTCAATTATTAAGTGACAATAGTAGGCAATATATTAATATTATCATTTGAATGAAAAAAGAATTCGGTAATGAAAATGATATCACGAATGTAAAAAATATTCTGAATAATGATTGTAATTTAATATTATAAATCAAAAAATAAGAAAATAAGAATAAACAAAAGGTATGTCGAATAAAATAGAAAATATACAACTAAAATCTTAGCAAAGGTTAAAAAAAGACAAAATACGACCAAATATGAAATTTTATTAATGGTAATATAGGATTTATAATATAAACAAGTAATTAAACAGCTTATATTCAAAAAATTTGAATATGGTTAAAAATGCTTCAATATAATTATTTTTTAAATTTTAAGGAAAGGAGGAAAATATTTATGAATGTTTTTGCGCCTAATTTTACTGTGAATATAGCAGGAATTAAAATTATAGCGCCTATTATATATGAATGGGCAACTATGATATTTCTAATAATAGCTTCAATTTTATTAACTAGAAAAATGAGTACTAGAAACCCAAGCAAGATACAAACATTAATAGAAATGCTTTATTCATTCTTAGAAGGTCTTGTTGTTGATAATGTTGGAGAAGAATATTCTAATTTTATTCCTGTTTTAGGAACAATGTTTATGATGTTATTTATATTAGATACATCAGGTATGCTTGGATTTTCAGAAGCAACTAGTAATTTAAGTGTAACAGCAGGATTTACAATAATTACTTTTTGTATAATGCATGGAAATGCTATCAAAAAAAATGGAGTAAAAGAATATTTTAAAGGATATGCTAGACCTTATGTTCCAATGATATTATTAAATTTAATGGAATTATTCATCTTACCATTGTCTTTATGCTTACGTTTATTTGGAAATATGTTAGCAGCAGCAATAGTGGTAGGATTAGTTTATTCAGGATTAAATAGTCTAAATTGGGCTTGTCAATTAGTTATACCTATACCAGTGCATTTATTCTTTGATGCTTTTGATGGTATAATCCAAACTATAATATTTGTAATGTTAACAGTTATGTATATGAAATTACAAGCTGAACATTAGAATTAATTTTTTTAGGAGGTAATTTACATGGATTTAAGTTTATTAGCAGCAGGTATTGCATGTTTAGCTTGTATTGGAGGCGGTGTTGGAACTGGTATTGCTACTAGAGCTTCAATAAAAGCAATGGCAAAACAACCAGAGATGGCAAACAAAATAAACTCTATATTTATAATGGCAACAGGTCTTTGTGGTGCTACAGCAATTTATGGGTTAGTAGTAGCTATTATAATATTATTTGTTAAATAGTTAATACATAAAACGCTTTACGAATATGTAATAGGAGGTTTTTTTATGATTTCAGGAATGGCAATATTGGGTGCTGGTATTGCGGTAGCATCTGCAATTGGCGGAGGAATAGGAACAGGAATAGCTGTTGAAGGAGCTGCAGAAGCTAGAGCAATGGCAAAAAGAAATCCTGAATTGGGTAGTAAAATTAATGCAACCTTTATAATGGCAACTGGCCTTGCAGGAGCAACCTCAATATATGGATTGGTTATAGCGATTATAATTTTATTTGTAAAATAATTAAATTTTATAAAGAGTAGTTAGGAGGATTCACTTATGACAGATATGGCGATATTAGGAGCAGGTGTTGCAATAGTATGTGCTCTTGGAGCAGGTATTGGTATTGGTATAGCAGCTGAAGGTGCGGTTGATGCTTTAGCTAGAAGACCAGAATTAGAAAGTAAAATACAAAGTATGTTTATATTAGGAGCGGGTCTTACAGAAGCAACAGCTATATATGGATTAGTTATAGCAATAATATTATTATTTGTAAAATAGTAATATTTGAAGAAAAAATAATAGGAATTAATATTAATTTACTCCGGAGGGAGGCAGAGTATATATGACAATAGATTGGTTTACAGTCTTGGCTACAATCATTAACTTCATAATTTTAGTTGCTATCTTAAAACATTTCTTCTTTAATAAAGTTAAAGACTTACTTAAGAAGAGACAAGAGGATATAACAGCTCAAATAAGAGAAGCTGATGAAAATGCTGAAAAGGCTAGAAAGCTAAGAATAGATAATGAAAATTTATTAAAGTCAGCTAAAGAAGAAGGTAAGAAAATTACTGAAGAACAAAAAAGAAAAGCTGATAAGTTATATGAAGAAATTATTGATAATGCACAAAAGGATGCTAATTCAGTAATTGAAAAAGCTAAAGCAGAAATGGTAAAAGAAAGAGATAAAGCAGAACAAGAGTTAAAACAACAAACTGTTCAATTAGCTTTAATGATGTCATCTAAAATTTTAAATGAAGTTATAGATGAAGAAAAGCATAGACAACTTATAGATGAATTTATAAGTAAGGTAGGTATCTAGTATATGTATGAATTTTTAGATAGAAGATATGCTTTGGCTATTTATGAAATTGCACAATCCAAAAATGCGGTTGATAGATATATTGAAGATTTAAAAGATATTTGTGATGTTTTATATGGGAACGAGGACTTTTATAAAATTATAGTACATCCACAAATAAGCACTTCTGATAAGAAGAAGACATTTAAAAAAGCTTTCCAAGGAAAAATTGATGACGAGTTATTAAATTTTCTTTTGTTGTTAATTGAAAAAGATAGAATAGGCTTTTTAAAAGAAAAAGTTGTTCAGTTAGAGAAAATCTACTTAGAAAAACAAAACATGATAATAGCTCAAGTAAAAAGTGTTATACCATTAAGTGAATATCAAGCTAATAAATTAACAGAAAATCTTGAGAAGAAATTTAATAAAAAAATAATATTGAAACAGGAAATTGATAAAAGTATAATTGGTGGACTTTATGTTGTGGTAGGAGATGAAGTGATAGATGGTAGTGTTAAATCACAATTACAACAAATAAAGTCACAAGTTCTTAACAATGAATAGAGGTGAAACTATGCACATTAAACCAGAAGAAATAACTTCTATAATTAAAGATGAGATAAAGAAATATGAAAATGAATTAAAAACTGTTGATTCAGGAACTATAATTCAAATAGGTGATGGAGTTGCTACAGTTTACGGTTTACAAAACTGTATGGAAGGAGAACTTCTAGAGTTCCCTAATGAAGTGTATGGTATGGCGCTTAACCTAGAAAAAGATAATGTAGGATGTGTTTTATTAGGCTCTGAAAAAGGAATCAAAGAAGGGGACATAGTAAAAAGTACGGGAAGAGTTGTGGAAGTTCCTGTAGGTGATAATCTAATAGGTAGAGTTATAAATTCTTTAGGTCAACCAGTTGATGGAAATGGTCCTATAATAACAGATGGATATAGACCAATAGAAGTACCTGCACGTACTATACTAGAAAGAAGTTCAGTTAATGAACCTCTACAAACAGGTATTAAAGCTATAGATTCAATGATACCAATTGGTAGAGGACAAAGAGAGTTAATAATTGGAGATAGACAAACAGGAAAAACTGCAATAGCAATAGATACAATAATTAACCAAAAAGGAAAAGATGTTATTTGTATATATGTTGCAATAGGACAAAAACAATCAACAGTAGCTAATATAGTTAATACGTTAACAGAAGTAGGAGCTATGGATTATTCAATAATAGTAGAGGCTACTGCATCACAATCTGCACCACTTCAATATATTGCACCGTATGCAGGGTGTACTATAGGTGAATATTTCATGAATAAAGGGAAAGATGTTCTTATAATTTATGATGATTTATCAAAACATGCTGTAGCTTATAGAACTATGTCCTTATTATTAAGAAGAGCACCAGGTAGAGAGGCGTATCCAGGAGATGTATTCTATATACATTCAAGACTTTTGGAAAGAGCAGCTAAGCTTTCAGAGGAAAATGGTGGTGGTTCATTAACTGCACTTCCAATAATAGAAACTCTAGCAGGAGACGTATCTGCTTATATACCAACAAATGTTATATCAATAACAGATGGACAAATATTCTTAGAATCTGAACTATTTTATGCAGGACAAAGACCAGCTGTTAATGCCGGTATTTCAGTTTCAAGAGTTGGTGGTAATGCTCAAATAAAAGCAATGAAACAAGTATCTGGTACATTAAGACTTGAACTTGCTCAATATAGAGAATTAGCATCTTTTGCTCAGTTTGGATCAGATCTTGATAAAGATACTCAAAGTAGACTTGAAAAAGGAAAAAGAGTAGTTGAAGTATTAAAGCAAGATCAATATGCACCTATGGATGTAGAAAAGCAAATAATGATACTTTATGCTGTGGTTAATGATTTCTTAACAGATATAGAAGTAAGTGCTATAAAATCTTTTGAGAAAGAGTTTTTAGAGTTTATGGATACTCATCATAGAGAAATCGGCAGAAATATTATGGAACAAAAGAATTTAACAGATGATATAAAATCATCTTTAGAACAAGCAATAGTTGAATTTAAGAAAACTTTTTTAGTATAGGAAATTTAGTATAGGAAATTTTAAGCATAGTCTCTTAGGAGGCTATGTAGTATTTTAGAAATGGAGGTGAAACAGATGGCAGGAGCAGGACTTTTAGATATAAAAAGAAGAATAAAAAGTGTAACAAGTACTGAAAAAATTACTAAGGCAATGGGGTTAGTTGCTACCTCTAAACTTAGAAAGGCTAAAGCAAGATTAAAGACTAATGAATATTATTTTAGTAATCTTAATCAAATTTCAAGAGAATTGGTTGGGTCTTTAGACGATATATCTGATAATATTTTTATAAAGGGAAACGGAAGCGATAAGAAATTATATATATTGATATCATCAGATTCTGGACTATGTGGAGGATTTAATTCAAATCCAGCAAGTTATCTTAATGAAAAGTATGGAGATACAAGCCAATCAGTTATAGTAGTTGGTAGAAGAGGATTATCTTATGCTAAAAAATTTAATCATACTACTATAGCAGAGTATGTTGATTTAGCAGAGGAACCTGCGACTAAAGATGCATCTATGATATGTAAAAAAGCTTTAACAGAATTTAAGAATGGTAATTTTGGAGAAGTTATAATAGTTTACACAAAATTTGTTTCATCAATAGTTCAAGAAACAGTTGAACAAAAATTATTACCAATAGAAATACCAGATAATAAAGAAAATTCAGATTTGTATAGTGTTGAATGCAAAGAAGATGAGGTATTAGAGGCTATTATGGGCTCATATATGATATCAAATATGATGTATGCTTTTTGTCAGTCAAGAACTAGTGAACAAAGTGCAAGAATGCAAGCTATGGATGGAGCAAGTAAAAATGCTCAAGATATTTTAGATAGCTTAAAGATAGAATATAACAAAATAAGACAATTTGCTATAACACAAGAAATTTCCGAAATAGTTGGAGGTTCAGAAGCACAAGGATAAGGAGGTACAGAGTATGACTAAGAATGTAGGTAAAGTAGTTCAAGTAATAGGACCAGTTGTAGATATAAAGTTTAATAACGAATCACTTCCTAATATTTATAACGCTATTCATGTAAAATTAGAAGGAGAAAAAACACTTGTTTGTGAAGTTGAGCAGCATATAGGTGATGATATAGTAAGAACTATAGCTATGGAAGCAACAGAAGGGTTAAAAAGAGGGGCTGAAGCTATAGATATGGGGGTACCTATATCAGTTCCAGTAGGTGAACCTGTTTTAGGTAGAATATTTAATGTTTTAGGAAAGCCTTTAGACTTTGAGTATGAAGGTGAAGTAAAATCAGAAACTTATTACCCTATACATAGAGCAGCTCCAAGTTTTGAAGAACAAACAGTATCACCACAAATGTTTGAAACAGGAATAAAAGTTATAGACCTTATTGCTCCATATCAAAGAGGTGGAAAAATAGGATTATTTGGTGGTGCAGGTGTAGGAAAAACAGTTCTTATACAAGAACTTATAAATAATATAGCAAAGCAACATGGAGGACTTTCGGTATTTACAGGAGTCGGAGAAAGATCAAGAGAAGGTAATGACCTATATTATGAAATGAAAGAATCAGGAGTTTTAAATAAAACAGCTTTGGTATTTGGTCAAATGAATGAACCACCTGGAGCAAGAATGAGAGTTGCTTTAACAGGACTTACTATGGCTGAATATTTTAGAGATAAAGGGCAAGATGTATTATTATTTATAGATAATATATTTAGATTTTCACAAGCTGGTTCAGAAGTTTCAGCGCTTCTTGGAAGAATACCTTCAGCTGTTGGATATCAACCAACATTAGCTACTGAAATGGGTGCACTTCAAGAGAGAATAACATCTACAACTACAGGATCAATAACATCAGTTCAAGCAGTATATGTTCCAGCAGATGACTTAACTGACCCAGCTCCAGCTACAACATTTACTCACCTTGATGCTACAACAGTTTTATCAAGAAGTATTGTTGAACTTGGAATATACCCAGCTGTTGACCCATTAGATTCTACATCAAGAATACTTGATCCTAAGGTAGTAGGTAAAGAGCATTATGATGTTGCATCAAGAGTTAAACACATTCTAGAAAGATATAAAGAACTTCAAGATATTATAGCTATTTTGGGTGTAGATGAATTAGCTGATGAAGATAAAATAATAGTTAGTAGAGCAAGAAAAATACAAAGATTTTTATCTCAACCATTTACAATTGGTGAACAATTTACAGGTATGAAAGGAAGATATGTACCTGTAAAAGAAACTATAAGAGGATTTAAGGAAATATTAGAAGGTAAACACGACGACTTACCAGAAGCTGCATTTTTATTTGTAGGTAATATAGATGAAGCAGTTGAAAAAGCTAAAAGTTTAGCAAAATAGTATAGGAGTGATTATTAATGAGTGCGACTTTTAAATTAACAATTATTACTCCTGAAAAAGAAGTATTTAATCAAGATGTAATGAGATTTTCATGCGAAAGTCAAAAGGGACAGTTTGAAATTTTACCAGAATATGAGTCATCATTGATTGTAATAGTTCCAAGCACAGCAATAATCAAAGATGATAAAGGTAAGATAAGTAAATTATTTGTTTCCAGTGGATTGTTAAAGGTTAATAAAAATCAAGCAATGCTTTGTGTGGACGCAGCTGAATGGCCAAAGGATATAGATGTGAGCAGAGCTAAGGAAGCAAAAGAAAGAGCTGAAAGTAGGCTTTCAAATAGGGATAAAGATATTGATGTTAAAAGAGCAGAAATAGCTTTAGTAAGAGCTTTTGCTAGAATAGAAACTGTGGAAGCTAAAATAGAAGAAGAATAAGAGAAGTCTGTAGAATATATTATTCTACAGACTTTTTGTTGTAAAAAATATTATTTTAGAACAATTTGTATTGAAACTGTATATATTGATAATATAAAAATATTTATAAAATATAAGTAAAACTAGTAGAATATTATATTGCTCTCCTGACCATAATTATAACGAAAGTGGGGGAGTTTATGAAAAAATTATGTTTTACTTTAATAATTTTTATGTTTTCTTTATGTATAAAAGGAAGTTATGTATATGATGAAGATGATATATATATAAAGGTACACAATGTGGTAGACTTTTGTGAAAGTGGGATAAAAATTAGCTATAAAACTAAAAGTGATATAAGAGAAATTTTACAACAAATAAGTGATTTGAACATATCTTATTTTAATAATACTTTGAAAATAGATGAAAACATGGGTGATAACTTTAGTTTTGAAGAAGAAACGGATAAAGCATCTACAAAGATTTTAATAGCAAAAGATGTGAATGAATATACTGTAGAAATGGAAATTATAGATAAACAAAAATTAATTAATATAAGTGAAATAAAATTGAAATGTAGAAAGTTAAATAATATATCAAATCTAAATTATTACACATTTATGAAAGGAAAGGTAAAAAAACAATATGAATATGAATTAGAGGATAGATTATTTAATATATTAGATTGTTATAATATTAAAAATAAGAGTAATGTTTCATTAGAAAATGGGTTGACAGGAATATTTACAGTTCAAAAAACATTAAAGATTAATTACTCCATTATGAACTATGATGATGGCACATATTTGATTGTGGGGTCTCCTATTATATTTATAACATATTAAATATTAATTAATGGAGGATAACATGGATAATTTAATAATAAATGGACAAAGAAAATTAAAAGGAGAAGTAAATATAAGTGCTGCTAAAAATTCAGTATTGCCAATAATAGCTGCATCATTATTAGCAACAGAAGAGGTTACAATAATAAATGCACCAATGCTTGATGATGTATTTACATTATGCAATGTGATAGAGGAGTTAGGATTTAATATAAGTATAAATAAATTGTGTAATACTATAAAAATAAAAGAAGGTAGTTCTTTAAAGATAAGTCCAAATGAAGATTTGGTTAGAAAAATGAGAGCTTCATTTCTTATAATTGGACCTATGTTATCTAAGTATGGAGAATTTAGACTTACTAGACCAGGTGGGTGTAATATAGGGAATAGACCAATAGATTTACATTTAAAAGGATTAAAAACTTTAGGTGCAGAAATAACAATAGATAAAAATGGAGGAATAATAGCTAAAGCAAAAAGATTAATTGGAGAAAGAATATATTTAGATTTTCCTTCAGTAGGAGCAACAGAAAATTTAATGATGGCCGCAGTTTTGGCAAAGGGAACAACAATAATAGAAAACGCTGCACAAGAGCCTGAAATAGTTGATTTAGGTAATTTTTTAAATGCTTTAGGAGGAAAGGTTTATGGACAAGGAACAAGAAAAATAACTATAGATGGAGTGGAAAGTTTAAAAGGTGGAAAATATTCGCCTATATATGACAGGATAGAGGCTGGAACATTTATGATAGCAGCAGCAATAACTGGTTCAACTATAAGGATAAATGGAGTTAACGAAGATTATTGTAGACCGCTTATAGAAAAATTAAAGGAATGTGGTGTAGAGTTCGTATTTTTGAATAATGGATATAGTGCGATTGTAAATGGAAAAAGTAGGCTTAGAGCTGTTGATATAAAAACAATGCCATACCCAGGATTTCCAACTGATATGCAATCACAAATGATGAGCCTTTTGTGTTTGGTGAATGGAAGTAGCATAATAACAGAGACAGTTTTTGAAAATAGATTTATGAATGTGGACGAGCTTATAAGAATGGGAGCTCATATAAAAGTTGTAGGACGAACTGCTTTTGTTGAAGGAGTAGATAAATTATTAGGGTGTAAAGTACAAGCTACAGATTTGAGAGCAGGGGCAGCTTTAGTATTAGCAAGTCTTGCTGCTGAAGGGACAAGTATAGTAACTGATGTATTTCATATAGATAGAGGATATGTTAACATTGAAAATAAATTAAAAGGTATAGGAGCCGATATACGTAGAATAGCTGTATAATATAAAAAACTATGGAATTTAATATTTCATAGTTTTTTATATTATAAAATATGTAATATAGAAGAGGAATAGGAATATAAATATATATGTAAACTATATTTGAGATGGGGGAGGTAAGTGAAGAGAAAAAATATAGCGATTTGTATAGATATAGGGATAATTGTATTAGTTTTTTTTATTGTTTTTACAATACCTGTTTTATTTGGTAGTTTATCAAAAAAGGATGAGGAAAATAAAAAGAAAATGGATGTAGATTCAGTTTTTCAAGATATAACAACTAATGACACCATTAAAGATAATCAGAATAAAAGAAAATTAGTTGATGCTGGTATAGATTTAACAATGGTAAAGGTTTATATCACCAATACTGGAAAAATAAAAAGCATACCTTTAGAAGAGTATGTATTAGGTGTAGTTTTAAGTGAAATGCCAGCAGCATTTGATGAAGAAGCTTTAATGGCACAAAGCATTCTTGCAAGGACATATGTAATTAGTAAAAAGTTAAAATCTTGTTCTAAAAGTGAAGAAGCAGATATTTGTGATAGTACTCATTGTCAAGTATATACAGATCCAGAAGAGAAAAAAAAGCAATGGGGAAGTAAGGCCGATGAATATTATGAAAAAATAAAAAGTGCAGTAGAAAAAACAGCAAATCTTATTGTTTCTTATGAGGGAGTTATTATAGAATATCCGCAATACTTTGCAATAAGTTCTGGAAAAACGGAAGAAGCTGAAAGTGTTTTTTCCATAGACATACCATATTTACAAAGTGTTGAAAGTCCGGGGGAAGAAGAGGCTCCTAAATATGAAAGTAAAAAAACTTATACAAAAACTAATTTCATAAATATAATAAAAAATAATATAAGTGGAAGTGATTTGAGTGTAAATAATTTAGAAAGTGCAATAAATATATTATCTAGAAATGTTGGAGATACTGTAAAGGAAATAAAAATTGGAAATAATGTATTAACAGGAATTGAATTTAGGCAGATATTTGCATTGAATTCAGCTAATTTTACTATAAACTTTGAAGGAGATAATGTAGTTATAGATTGCAAAGGGTATGGTCATGGAGTAGGTATGAGTCAATGGGGAGCTAATGCTATGGCTAAAAACGGAAATAATTATAAAGAAATAATAAAACATTATTTTCAAGGAAGTGATGTAATTAATATAAATGATGTGTATTTAGAATAAAAATTAAAATACATGTTGATTAAAATGTTTCTTATTGGAAAAGATATTAGATAAATTTATTATCTAATATCTTTTTATTTTTTTTGTTAGATTAAAATATGTATTATTTTTTAAAAAATGGTAAATAATAAAATTGGAGGTGTTATTAATGACAAAAAAATCAAATATAAAGTCTTTTTTAAAAGGAAAGGCATTTTACGTAATATTGTTTATATGCTTATGTATTGTTGGAACTACTGCAGTAATAACAACAAGAAGCAGTATGAAAGGTAGCAATAAACAGGCAAGTAATTTAGAGAATAAAGAAAATAAGGAGATAGCACAAAACAAAAATAATCTAGAAACACAATATAAGGATGTTGAGTTGGTTGAAGAGAAAACTGCCGAAGATAAACAAGAATTTGCTGTTGTAGATGGGACAGAAGATGATGATACTGTTCAAACATCATCAAATCCTAGTGAATTATTTATAAGTCCTATAACTAATGGTGTGGTAACAAGAAATTACGATATTACTCCAAGATTAAATGATGAAAAAACATCAGCGGTGGTATATAAAGGAGTGGATATTGAATCTAAAGTTGGCACTGATGTTAAATCAATAGCAAATGGAAAAGTTATAGATGCTGGAAAAGGTGATTCAAAAGAAGGGTTTTATGTAGTAGTACAACACAATGATGGCTTTATATCAAGTTATGGTAATTTAGCAGAAGATTTAGCAGTGGCTGTAGGGGATGAAGTAACTCAAGGAAGTATTTTAGGAAAAATAGGAAATACAATTCAAAATAATCCTAGTGATAGGGTATCTGAAGAATATTTATTATTTCATATGGAAAAATCTAAAGAGCCAATTAATCCGATAGAGTATATAAATGAGCTAAAAGTAGAATAATAAATAAATGAATATAGTCAGTCATTTTATGACTGACTATTAAATAATTAATATTTATTAAGGAGGTTTTTATGAAGGATTATATTGAAGAAAGAGTATTAGAAGTTGCTCAATATATAATAGATTCTAGAGCAACAATAAGGAAAACAGCTAGAGTATTTGGAGTAAGTAAAAGTACTATACATAAAGATATGACTGAAAGATTGCCTAAGATAAATCCATGTATAGCAGAAGAAGCTAAAAGCATATTAGATTTAAATAAAGCTGAGAGGCATATAAGAGGTGGTAAAGCAACAAAGCTGAAATATAAAGTGATAGAAGCTTAATACATTGATATAATTTTATATTTAACATATTGAATTTTAATTATATTATAAGCACAAGATTAAATACATGGTATTAATAAATTCTTTATGATAAGTAAAGTTTATATTTTTAATTACAAAGAATTTTTAAGGTGGTATGCATGGATAATTCCATTTCGAATAACCTTAGCCATTTCCATAATTAAATTTAATCTTATAGGTCTATTAGTAAACAATTCCAAACTATCTGAGGAGTCAACAATTCCTATTATAGAAGCATTGCCAACGCTTTGGAGGGTTTTACCTACACCTTTTCCTGGATGGATAGGCTCATCTCTAGTGTGAATTTCGCCTATGGCATTTGCATCACCTAAGCATGCATCAATTGCTATTATAGAAGCGGTGGGATAGTTATTAGATATTTCTTTTAACCTAGTATCTAAATTTAGAGCATGTATTGGAGAAGCAAGAGTGCCAAGTATAGGTAGAGGGAATAAAGCTTCTTCTAATAATGTTCCAACTAATGGTCCAAGTGCATCTCCGATACATTTATCTGTACCTATACAAACTATGATAGTGTCATTAGTAATGTAATCTTTTAAAAAATTAGCTATATTGTAATAACATAATGGCGAACTATAATTAACTTTTATTTTGCTCAAAGTGTCACCTCCCTCATAAATTTATATGAAATAAATAAAAAAAATATTAAATAAAAACAAGAGGTATTAAAAAGAATTATAAATAATTATATTTTTAAAGGAGACATTAGATGTGAAAAATAATAAAAAGGAAATATATTTAATAATTATTACTACTTTTTTTAGTGTAATAATTATGGTGTTTAGTTTTAGTATTAAGCAACCTAAAAGTTACATTGATGAGAAAATAGAAGAAAGCGAAGAAAATTATTTAGATAAAGATATAGCATTTAATAAAAATAAGGAGGAGTCTTTATTAAGTGAAAAAGATAATCAGATTTCTAAAAATAATGCTGATCAAGGGATAAATATAACTAATAAAAAAGAAGATATTTTAGAGGAAGATGAATTTTCAAGCATTTCTAATGAACATGTAGAGGTTATAGACGAAGAAAATTCACAGAAAATTATGCTTGTGGATAAAGATAAAGAAGAGAGGGTAGAAGAGGAAGTTGTACAAAGTGTATTTAAAACTGATAAAAACAGTATAATAAATAAAATATCAAGTATTGATAAATTAAAAATAATGAAAATGGCAAATAGTTTATCAGTAAATGATTATAGGAATCTTATAAATAATATCAAAAGGAATGATGAAGTGTTAGCTGCAACTGAAATATTTGAGCTATTAAAAAATAAATTATCAAAAAAACAGTATGATGAATTAGTTTTAATTTTGGATCCATATATAGATATAAAAATGATAGAAAATAAAATAAATGAAAAATAAAGAAAAACATATTAAATGAAAAAAATAAAGAGAAAAATGATAATAATTTAAAATAAAAAGAAAAAATGGCCTAAAAATAAGGTTGAAATAAACATAAATAACATATATACTAAGTCTTGTCGATTGGAGATGTTTCAAGAGAAAAAACAAAAAAGTTACGCTGGCATGGCTCAACGGTAGAGCAGCTGACTTGTAATCAGCAGGTTGTAGGTTCGATTCCTATTGCCAGCTCCAAAAATGTGGAGGAATTCCCGAGTGGCCAAAGGGGGCAGACTGTAAATCTGTTGTCAGTGACTTCGATGGTTCGAATCCATCTTCCTCCACCAATAAAAACAATAAGGTCGCATAGCTCAGCTGGGAGAGCATCTGCCTTACAAGCAGAGGGTCACAGGTTCGATCCCTGTTGTGACCACCATTAACTTAATATATGCTGGCATGGCTCAACGGTAGAGCAGCTGACTTGTAATCAGCAGGTTGTAGGTTCGATTCCTATTGCCAGCTCCAAATGTGGAGGAATTCCCGAGTGGCCAAAGGGGGCAGACTGTAAATCTGTTGTCAGTGACTTCGATGGTTCGAATCCATCTTCCTCCACCAATAAAAACAATAAGGTCGCATAGCTCAGCTGGGAGAGCATCTGCCTTACAAGCAGAGGGTCACAGGTTCGATCCCTGTTGTGACCACCATTAACTTAATATATGCTGGCATGGCTCAACGGTAGAGCAGCTGACTTGTAATCAGCAGGTTGTAGGTTCGATTCCTATTGCCAGCTCCAAATGTGGAGGAATTCCCGAGTGGCCAAAGGGGGCAGACTGTAAATCTGTTGTCAGTGACTTCGATGGTTCGAATCCATCTTCCTCCACCAAATAATAGGCACTATATTTTATGAAGATAGTGTCTATTTACATAGTTAAATGCATATACATATTAGAGTATATATAACTCTTATCAAGAGAGGTGGAGGGAAAAGGCCCTATGAAGCCCGGCAACCAGTGATTTACCAAGGTGCCAATTCCTGCAGTGTTTTATTGCAAGATAAGAGGAGCTTAGTGAATTCAAGTCTCTTCTTAAATTAAGTTGAGGCTTTTATTTTTAAATTTTTTAAGAAATTTAAAAAGGCTATTTAAGAAAGGAGTGAAAAAGAGGTTATTTTATATAACCCATAATTATGAGAAGATTATTTACATCAGAATCAGTAACAGAAGGGCATCCAGATAAAATTTGTGACCAAATATCAGATGCAGTTTTAGATGCTATAATAGCACAAGATCCAACAGCAAGAGTTGCTTGTGAAACAACAGTAACTACAGGGATGGTTATGATAATGGGAGAAATATCAACTAACTGTTATGTTGATATTCCTAAAGTAGCAAGAGAAACTATAAGAGAAATAGGATATGATAGAGCTAAATATGGTTTTGATTGCGATACTTGTTCAGTAATGACAACAATAGACGAACAATCAAATGATATAGCAATGGGTGTTGATGAAGCGTTAGAATCAAGAGAAGGTCAAAAAGATGATATTGAAGCTGTAGGGGCTGGAGATCAAGGTATGATGTTTGGTTTTGCGACTAATGAAACTGAAGAATTTATGCCTGCACCAATAGCTATGGCTCACAGATTATCAAGAAGATTAACTGAAGTTAGAAAAAATGGTACTTTACCTTATTTAAGACCAGATGGAAAAACTCAAGTTACAGTTGAATATGAAGATAATAAACCAGTAAGAATAGATGCTATAGTTATATCAACACAACATGGACCAGAAGTTTCTCAAGAACAAATAAGAGAAGATTTAATGGAACATGTAATAAAAGCTGTTATACCAGCAGAATTATTAGACGGTGAAACAAAATATTACATAAATCCAACTGGAAGATTTGTAATAGGTGGACCACAAGGGGATAGTGGATTAACAGGAAGAAAAATAATCGTTGATACTTATGGTGGATATGGAAGACACGGTGGTGGAGCTTTCTCAGGAAAAGATCCAACAAAGGTTGACAGATCAGCTGCATACGCTGCAAGATGGGTTGCTAAAAACTTAGTAGCTGCAGGAATTGCTGATAAATTAGAAATTCAATTAGCTTATGCAATTGGTGTTGCAAAGCCAGTATCAATAGTTGTAGATACTTTTGGAACAGGTAGAATATCAGACGATAAGATAGTTGAAATAGTTGAAAAAATATTTGACTTAAGACCAGGTGCTATAATAAAAGATTTAGAATTAAGAAGACCTATATACAGACAAACAGCAGCTTATGGACATTTCGGTAGAACTGATATAGATGCTCCATGGGAAAAATTAAACAAAGTAGAAGAGATAAAAAAATATCTTTAAGATATAAATGTTAAATAAGCATTCTTGTAATTTAATTACAAGAATGCTTATTTTCATATAAAGGAAAGTAGATTTTTTATTTTTTCAATTAATTTTTAACTTCATTTATTTATTAAAATAGTATATGAAAAATATTTTGATAAAATCATTGCAATTTAAACAAATTAAAATATGATATACTAATTATAGATTAAAGATAATAAATATTTGTAGGAGAACTGTTATGGAAGTATTAAGTGGTACAGTGGATAGTATTGTTTATAGAAGTGAGGAAAATGGATATACTATTGCTAAAATTAAAGATGATAATATTATTTATACGATAGTGGGAGAGATTCCTCATATAAGAGAAAGGCAATTATTAAAACTTTCAGGCACTTGGATTAATCATCCTAGTTTTGGGAAAGAGTTCAAAGTTGAAATTTGTGAGGAAATCATTCCAAGTTCTTCAAAAGATATAGAAAAATATTTATCATCAGGGGTAATACATGGTATTGGACCAATTACTGCTAAGAAAATAGTAAATAAATTTGGAGATAAAACATTAGAAATCTTAGATAACGATATAGATAAATTAAAAAATATAGATGGTATAGGAAATAAAAAATTTAAGATTATAAAAGAATCTTATGTAGAACAAAAAGAACTTAAGGATATATACATATTTTTTCAAAGTCATGGATTAACAATAAAGCAATGTATGAAAATTTACAAAAAATATGGGGTTATAGCCATTGATGTAATTAAAGAAAATCCATATAAACTTTGTGAAGATATTTTAGGAATTGGTTTTAAGATATCGGATAAAATAGCTAAATCAATAGGAATTGATATAGAATCACCTTTTAGAATACAAACTGGTATACAGTATATAATAAATGAATTTTGTATGGCTGGAAATACATATATGCCAAAGGATATACTTATAGAAAAATCAATTAAGATTTTGCAGGTTTCTAAAGAAATTATAGAAAAAAATATTTTAGATAGTGCTTTAGATAATAAAATAAAGGTTGAAAAAATATATGGAATTGAAGGTGTTTTTACTATACCGTATTATTACTGTGAACTTGGAATAACTAATAAAATATTAAGTTTAGCGATAAGTGATTTTGAACAGATAGATGAAAATGTAGAAAATTTAATTAAAAAGTTTGAAAAGAAAAATAATATTAATTTTGGAAAGGTTCAAAAAGAGGCTATTGAAGGTGCTTTTGAAAATGGTATAGAAATAATAACAGGAGGTCCAGGTACTGGTAAAACAACTATAATAAAATGTATAATAGATATATTTGAGAAATGTGGTTTTAGTGTAGCTTTAGGAGCGCCAACTGGAAGAGCTGCTAAAAGAATGAGTGAATCTACTGGTAGGGAAGCTAAAACGATACATAGAATGCTTGAAATGGGAATTAGAGATGATAAGGATTTTGCATTATTTTTAGAAGATGAAACTACATTAAAGGCAGATGTAATTATTATAGATGAAGCTTCAATGATAGATGTAATTGTTATGAATTCTCTTTTGAAAGCTATAAAAAGTGGAACAAGATTTATAATTGTAGGGGATATAGATCAATTACCATCAGTTGGCCCTGGAAATGTTTTGAGGGATTTAATAGAAAGTGATTTTACAAAGGTTGTGAGATTAGATGAAATTTATAGACAAGGCAAAGAAAGCATGATAGTTATAAATGCTCATAAAATTAATAAAGGAGAGATGCCAATTTTAAATGATAAAAATAGTGATTTTTATTTCCTTAAAGAAAATGTTCAAGAAAATATTTTAGAAACTATGAAACAACTTGTAAATTATAGGCTACCTAAATTTAATAGAAAATGGGATAAGTTAAGGGATATTCAAATATTAACACCTATGAGGAGGGGAGTGCTTGGAGTTAATAATTTAAATTCACAACTTCAAGATGTCTTAAATCCTAAGAGTAAAAGTAAGAATGAGAAGGTTTTTAGGGATTTTATTTTTAGAGAAGGCGATAAAGTAATGCAGATAAAAAATAATTATCAGCTTAAATGGGAAAGAGTTTCTGGAAATGGAGAACTTAGAGGGACAGGTGTTTTTAATGGTGATATGGGCTTTATAGAAAAAATAGACTTAGAAGGAAAGCAAATATTTGTAATATATGATGATGAGAGATTGGTTGTATATGATTTTATATATTTGGATGAATTAGAGTTAGCTTATGCAATAACAATACATAAAAGTCAAGGTAGTGAATTTAAAGTTGTTGTAATGCCAAGTTATATGGGAGCTCCACTTCTTATGAATAGAAATTTACTGTATACAGGAATAACAAGAGCAAAAGAAATGGTGGTTATAAATGGTGATATAAAATCATTGAATTATATGGTAAATAATAATAAAAGTATGGAGAGGTATTCATCATTAAAATTTAGGATTGAAGAAATAATAGCGGATAACGCTTTTAAATAATATAAGATAATGGAGGCGACATGAGGTCACTATATGATGATAATATTAAAAAATTAAATCTTTGGTGTAGAGATAACACCTCTAAGGTAATAAATATTGTTTTTAGACCTTATGATAACTTGGTTATATTGAATGATTTAATAGATGATTATCTATTAAAAAATAAAAAAATATTATATATAAAAAAATTTTTTGATGTTTTTAAATTTAAATATAATGAGGGTATCGAGTATATAACATTTGATACATTATATAGCATAAATAAATTTTATGACTTAATAATTTTAGATGATGTAAGTTTTTATTCTGAAAAAAGGGATATAGAAATTATAGAATATATATCTTTTTTAATGAAAAGATGTAGTAAGATTATTTTGTGTTCTTTTGAATATATATTAAAAAAAGAGGCAAGTATTAATTTAGCAGGGATAAATAATAAGAAATATTTTTTAGAACCTAGGATTATAAAAAGTAGATTAAATTTTTTAAATTCAATGCCAAAGATTCTTTATGATTATTTTCAGTGGTTTATAAAAGAAAGAAGAAACGTAATAATTTATACGCCAAATGAAATATACACATCAAGTATATTTAATTATTATATTTATGTCTTTGGAGCTAGTAAAAATATAAATATAATTAAGGATAGTGGATTTATATTAAATAATATTATAAATAAAGAAAAAATAAACATAATAATAACTCATAATAGTATGTCGAATATTGATAATATAAAAGAGTTTGATTTAATATTTTATGTTTGTGATGAGAAAATTTTTGATAGCAAAAAAATAATATTTTCTTGTGCTAAATTAAATAGCGATAAATTAGTAAGAGAGGTATTACTTTTATGTCAAAAAGAAACCTACAATGTAAGTCAAGCTAAAAAAATAGCTAGGAGTTATAACCGAATAATATGTCAAGAGGAGATTTAATTAGAAAAAAAATTAATTATTTAAAAAATAGCTTTTTATCAGTGGTTTATCCAGTATGCTATAATTGTTTAGATTGCAATGTTGAGATTGATAATACAGGTCTTTGTTTAAAGTGCTTAGAAAAAATAGAATTTTGCACTAGTGTAAACAAAATAATAGATATTAATGTTTATAGTGTAGCTTATTATGGATATTCAATAAAAAAACTCATCTTAGATTTTAAATATAAAAGCAATTTTGATTCAGGAAATTATTTAGGAAAATTGCTTTTAAATAAATTACAAGATATAGATGTAAATTTTGATTATATAACATATGTTCCCTGTAGTAATAGAAAACTTAAAGACAGAGGATTTAATCAATGTGAGGTTTTAGGTAAATATTTATATAAGAATACAGGTATATCATGTATAGAGTTATTAAAAAAAGCAGATAAAATAAAAGAACAAAAATTTTTAACAGCTAAAGAAAGAAAAGAAAACATAAAAAATGCTTTTTTACTTATAAAAAGAGATAAATTAGAAGGAAAGAAAATTTTGCTTATAGATGATGTTATTACAACAGGAGCTACTTTAGAGGCATGTGTTAAAGAATTAAAAAAAATTAAAGATATAAAATTAACAATATTAGTTGTTGCGAAAAATTTAAATTAAAATTTCTAAAATCTAGACAGTAAATAAGAAATTTGATATAATAAAGCATAAACTAGGTTTGTGGTTGAAAGTCGATGCCAGTCGCAGGCAAAACGATCCACGTAAGTTAAACAAAGATTTTAATGAGCATGGTGCGGCTTAGAAGTAAGTCCTACCAGTATTTAAACTGAGAGGGTTAGTAGTGAGAGGTTAAGTCCGAGTAGCAAAAGCTCCAGTAGGCGAGTGTGGGGTCAAAGACCAGGTCAACTAGTTTAAAAAGAAGATTGTATTCCAATCTTCTTTTTTTATAAAAAACTTGAATAACCGTTTTCAATGAAGTATAATATAAGTGTAGTTAATAAATATTTATTAACTAGGTCTTAGAAGGGGGCTGATAACATGAAAGTAACAGTATACGCTAAAAATATTGAATTAACAGATGCATTAAAAAGCACAGTTGAGAAAAAAATTTCAAAGTTAAGTAAGTATTTTGATGGTGATGTTGAGGCAAAAGCTACATTAAGTGTAGTTAGAAATAATCAAATTGTAGAAGTTATGATTCCCTTTAATGGAATATATTTAAGAGGTGAAGAGTCTACTGATGATATGTATAAATCTATAGACTTAGTTGAAGATAAATTAGAAGGACAAATTAGAAAACAGAAAACAAAACTTTTAAAGAAAAATAAATTTAATTCATTAAAGTTTTCAATTCCTAGTGAAATTAAAATTGAAGATGAAAAAGATGATGCAAAGATAGTTAAGAGTAAAAAATTTGATATGAAGCCTATGCTAAAAGATGAAGCAGTACTTCAAATGGAATTAATAAGTCATGATTTTTTTGTATTTAAAAATGCTGAAACTGATGAATTAAATGTTGTATATAAGAGAAAAGATGGAAATTATGGTTTGATAGAACCTGATAATATAAAATAAAAGAGGATATGTATTGCATATCCTCTTTTATTTATTTAAGTAACTATTGATTAAACTGGTGAACATTTTTTAATCTAATATAAAAATATTTTATGCAAAGTGTTATTAATAGATTATTTTAGATTTCTTGAAAAAATATAATATTAAATGATATAATTAATGTATTCAGTAAGATAATTATGTTAATAAATTGATATTATGAATATAATTACAAAAAATGTATAAAGAATGAGGTATGAACTATGGGAATGCTTGATAAAATGTTTGGCAGTTATAGCGATAGAGAAGTAAAAAGAATAATACCTATAATTAATGAGATAGATAAATTAGGTGCAGAGATGGAAAAGCTTTCTGACCAACAGTTAAAAGATAAAACATTTGAATTTAGAAATAGATATAATAATGGAGAAGATTTAGATGATATTTTGCCAGAAGCTTTTGCAGTTTGTAGAGAAGCATCAACAAGGGTTTTAGGTAAAAAACATTATAGGGAGCAGTTAATTGGAGGAGTTGTTCTTCATCAAGGAAGAATTGCAGAGATGAAAACAGGAGAAGGTAAAACATTAGTTGCGACACTTCCAGCATATTTAAATGGTATATCAGGAAAGGGTGTCCATATTGTAACTGTTAATGATTACCTTGCTAAAAGAGATAAAGAAGAAATGGGAAAACTTTATGAGTTTTTAGGACTTAAAACTGGGGTTATAGTTCATGAACTTAATAACGACCAAAGAAGAGAATCATATGCAGCAGATATTACCTATGGAACCAATAATGAGTTTGGTTTTGATTATTTAAGAGATAATATGGTTATTTATAAAGAGGAAAGGGTTCAAAGACCTCTTAATTTTTGTATTGTAGATGAAGTTGATTCTATTCTTATAGATGAGGCTAGAACTCCTCTTATAATATCAGGAGCTGGTGATAAATCAACTGAACTTTATAAGATAGCAGATTTTTTTGTTAAAAAATTAAAAGAGGAAGAAGATTACACAATAGATGAAAAGGCTCATGCTGTTATGCTTACAGATATGGGAGTTGAAAAGGCTGAAAAAGCTTTCAAGATAGATAACTATGCAGATTTAGCTCATATAGAACTTCAACACCATGTAACTCAAGCTTTAAAAGCTAATTTTATGATGAAAAGAGATAAAGATTACATGGTAAAAGATAATCAAATAGTTATAGTTGATGAATTTACAGGAAGGCTTATGGAAGGAAGAAGATATTCAGATGGACTTCATCAAGCTATTGAGGCTAAAGAAGGAGTTAAAGTTCAAAGAGAGTCGAAAACTCTAGCAACAATAACATTTCAAAATTACTTTAGAATGTATGAAACGTTAGCAGGAATGACAGGTACTGCGTTAACTGAAGAAACAGAGTTTAGAGAAATTTATGGATTAGATGTTATAGTTGTTCAAACTCATAGACCAATACAAAGAATGGATAAACCAGATTTAGTTTATAAAAGTGCTAAGGGTAAATATCAAGCTATAGTTGATGAGATAATAGAAACTCACAAAAGTGGTCAACCAGTTTTGGTTGGTACAACGAGTATTGAAAAGTCTGAATATATATCACATCTTTTAAAAAGAAAAGGTGTACCACATAAAGTATTAAATGCTAAGTATCATGAACAGGAAGCTGAAATAGTATCTCGTGCAGGAGAACTTGGAAATATAACAATTGCAACAAATATGGCTGGTAGAGGTACTGATATAAAATTAGCAGATGGTGTTCGTGAAGTTGGTGGTCTTAAAATAATAGGAACTGAAAGACATGAGTCTAGAAGAATAGATAATCAGCTTAGAGGACGTTCAGGACGTCAAGGAGATCCAGGAGAATCAAGGTTTTATATATCTTTAGAAGATGATTTGATGAGAATATTTGGTTCTGATAAATTGCAAGGCGTTGTAGAGAGATTAGGTCTTAAAGATACAGAAGCTATAGAGAGTAAAATGGTAAGTAAATCTATAGAAAATGCTCAAAAAAAGGTTGAGGGAAATAATTTTGATGTAAGAAAAACTCTTTTAGGTTATGATGATGTTATGAATAAGCAAAGAGAGATTATTTATAAGCAAAGATCAGAAGTTTTAGAAGGCATGAATTTAAAAGAGCAAATTAGAGATATGATAGAATATGTGATAGATAGTGCTGTCGATTCACATCTTAATAATGTAACTCAAGGTGATTATGATAAGGAAATAGATGCATTAATATTATACCTTCAGGATATATATCTTCCTCAAGGTAGTATATCTGCAAAAGATATTAAAGGCTTAGAGAGTGATGATATAAAAGAAAAGTTATATGATATAGCTATAAAGTTATACGAGGAAAAGGAAATCAATATAGGTGATGAAAAAATAAGAGAGATTGAAAGGGTAATTCTTTTAAGAGTAGTTGATACAAAATGGATGGATCATATAGATAGCATGGATCATTTAAAACAAGGTATAGGTCTTAGAGCTTATAGGCAACAAGATCCAACTCAAGCATATCAAATAGAAGGAAGTAATATGTTTGAAGATATGATCCATAGTATAAAAGTTGATACGGTAAGAATACTTTTCCATACTAAGATAGAAGTTGAAACACCACAAAGAGAGTCTGTTATAGGAAGTACAAAGACAGCTGCTGTTCATGGGCAAAATAATAAAGAAGAACAAAAACAACAGCCAGTTAGAAATGATATAAAAATTGGAAGAAATGATCCATGTCCTTGTGGAAGTGGTAAAAAATATAAATCTTGTTGTGGAAAAGAATAAATAGGATAAGATATGTGACTGCCTTAGGTATATCTAGGGCAGTTTAAGTTTTATCTTAAAAGTGTTAGTTTTATATTTGTAGAAATAAAAGTAAAAGTGATATACTATAAAATATATTATTTTGTTAGGAGTGAGTTTTGGTGATTATAGAATTAGAAAACCAATTAGGAAAGATTGTGGGTTTAAGAAAAGAAGTTAGAGAAATGGGGAATTCACTTTGACTTAGAAGGATTAAAAAAGCAAAGTGATGAATTAGAACTTAAAATGCAAGAGTCAAACTTTTGGAATGATATAGATAAAGCACAAGAAATAACTCAAAAATCTAAGAGATTAAAGGATAAAATAAGTAAAATAGAAGGCTTAGAAAAATCTTTAGAAGATGTTGAAGTTTTAAAAGATATGATAGAGCAAGATGATATGGATAGTATTAAAGAAATCATATCAGAGATAAAGTCTATTGAAAAGCAAGTAGAAGAATTTAAAATAGAGATTTTGTTATCAGGTGAGTATGATAGAAATGATGCTATACTAACACTTCATACAGGCGTTGGTGGAAGTGATGCAAATGATTGGACATATATGCTTTTAAGGATGTATACAAGATGGTGTGAAAAGAAGGGATACGCTGTAAAAACTTTAGAATATCTTCCAGGAGATGAAGCAGGAGTTAAAAGTGTAACTTTATCTATAAAGGGAGAATTTGCTTATGGATATTTAAAAGCTGAGAAGGGTATTCATAGACTAGTTAGAATATCTCCTTTTAATGCAAATGGAAAAAGGCAGACTTCATTTGCATCTGTAGAGATTTTACCAGAGCTTACAAAAAATCAAGATATAGAGATAAATCCATCAGACTTAAAGATAGATACGTTTAGGGCAGGTGGTGCTGGTGGACAGCATGTAAATAAGACTGAATCAGCAGTTAGAATAACACATCTACCTACTGGAATAGTTGTTCAATGTCAAAATGAAAGAAGTCAGTTTTCAAATAGAGATACTGCTATGGCTATGTTAAAGTCTAAGCTTATAGAATTAAAAGAAAGAGCTCATAAGGATAAAATAGAAGATTTAACAGGAGAGCTCAAAGATATGGGGTGGGGAAGTCAGATAAGAAGTTATGTGTTTCATCCTTATTCTTTAGTTAAAGATCATAGGACAGGTGTTGAAACATCAAATGTTAATGGAGTTATGGATGGAGATATAGACCAATTTATAATAAGTTTTTTGACTAAATAATTAGAGAAAATTATAAATTTAACTTTTTAGTATTAAAAATATGTTGATTTTAGATAAATATTAAAAAATATTTTTATTAGTATTATTAAATGCAATGAAATAGCTTTTAAAATTAACTAAAATCAACTTTGTTTATATATTAATTTGTAGATTATTTAACTTTTTTTGCATTTTTATCGTCTATCATAAGTAAAAGGATAAATAAAAGAAATAAAATTAAACCTAATATAATTAATGAAGTATTTTCTAAAAGTAAGAGAGTTAGAGGATTGTATGCATAATTATATATTTGTGATATAGCAACTAAAAATGCTCTGTTTATAGCACTTTCACTTATATATTCTAAAGTATCATATTCTGTGTGAATTTTAGATACATCTCCATCATTTATTGTAACTGAATCAATTCCATTATTTAAAAAGCTTGCATGGTCAGACGAATCTTTATTTTCAATTAAATAAGCTATTTTGTTATTTTTACAGTAATTTATTAAACTATCTAAAAGTCCACTTTTAAATTCTTCATTTTCTCCAGTCATAAGGGTAATTGGAATTCCATCATCACTACCTATCATATCAAAATTTATAACTTTAGCATCTTGTAATGTATTTTTATTTTCATTAGCAAAACTACTTGAACCTAAAAGTCCAAATTCTTCAGCGTTTAAAGCAACAAAAATTATGTCTCTATCTGGTGTTGGAAGTGAACTTAAAAAAGATGCAAGTTCTAATAAAAAAGAAATTCCTGATGCATTATCTAATGCACCTCTATAAATATTTCCATCTAAATCTACTCCTAAATGATCAAAGTGAGCTGTTAAAACAAGAGGTGATAATGATGAATTAGAACCCTTTATAACGCCAACGACATTATTTACAGTAGTTTCTTCAGCTATATATGGAAAGAAACAATTTATGTTATATTCATTTTCATAAGCAACTTTAATTTCTTCAAAGGTTTTAGGTGATACATTTACATATAAATCAAATGTAGAATTATAGTCGAAAGAGCTTCTAAAATCAAAGTTATCCATAGAAGTTGATATAAAAACTACTTTTTCACCTGTGGATGTTTTTGCAGCTAAAGCGGAAGAGTTAAATGATACTGTATCTTCTTTGGAAAATGATATATTATTAGCTCTAAAATTTAAAAAAGTATCTTTAAAATCTCTATTATATTCAAAGCTTTTTATTATATTGTTAGACTTATTTGTAATTGTTAAATAAGGTTGACCTTCAATTTTTTTAGGGTAAAAAACATTAAAATCTTGAAGATATTTTAAATTATATGGAAGTAGTGAGTTTTCTTTAAATTCATTTAAAATATATTTTTGAGCTAGGATATTTCCTTCTTCTCCACATAATCTCCCTTCAAGTTCATCAGATGTTAAATATTTTATGCTACTAATTACATTAGATATATTAAATTCGTTTATGTTAAATCTAGAAAGTAGGGATACATGAAACACAAAGAATGTAAGAATAAATAAAAATTTAGTTAAGTTAAATTTTATATTTTTCATAATATGACTCCTATAAGTTGATAATTATAATTATGATTTGCATGATATAATTATTCTGTTTTTGTTAATATTTGTTTTTGATAAAATACGTAATATAATATTATTGTTACAAAATGGGAAGGAGAAAAAGTTATGCAAAGTATAAATGAAATTTTGGCTAAAGAGCTTAATATATCTGAAAAACAAGTTAAAAGTGTTGTAGAATTATTGGATGATGGAAATACTGTGCCTTTTATAGCTAGATATAGAAAAGAAAAAACAGGAGGATTAAGTGATGAGGTATTAAGAATATTTTTTGAGAGACTTACTTATTTAAGAGGATTAGAAAATAAAAAAGAAGATGTTATTAGGCTTATAAAAGAGCAAGGAAATTTAACGCAAGATTTAGAAAATAAAATTATACAATGTAAAAATTTGACAGAGGTTGAGGATATATATAGACCTTTTAAGCCTAAAAAGAGAACAAGGGCTATAATTGCTACTGAAAAGGGATTAAAGCCCCTAGCACAAGTTATATTGGAAGGTACTTTTTCAGGTGACTTAAATAGTGAAGCTTCTAAATATATAAGTAAGGAAAAAGAGGTTTTGTCAGAAGAGGATGCTTTAAAGGGGGCTATGGATATAATAAGTGAAATAATATCTGATGATGCAAACTTTAGGAAATGGATAAGGGAGTTTATAAAAGAAAAAGGAAGCATAGAAACTATTGGAAAAAGTGATGATAGAAATAATTATGAGATGTATTATGAATATAAAGAGCCTATAAAATCTATTCCGTCTCATAGGATTTTAGCTATAAACAGAGGAGAAAAAGAACAGGTACTTCAAGTTAAATTAAATTTTAATGATGAAAGAGTAATTAATTATTTAGAAGAAAATATTTTAAAAAATAATGAAGTAACTGATGAATATTTAAAAAAATCGGTGAGGGATTCTTTTAAAAGGCTTATTTATCCTTCGATAGAAAGAGAAATTAGATCTGAATTGACATCTAGAGGGGAAGAAAGTGCAATTGGTATATTTAAGGCGAATTTAAAGTCACTTTTAATGCAAGCACCTATAAAAGGCAAAGTTGTAATTGGTTTTGATCCAGGGTTTAGAACAGGATGCAAGATTGCAGTTTTAGATGATACAGGAAAATTTATTGAAAATGCAACGGTGTATCCAACAATGCCTAAAAATGATATAGATGGAAGTATAAGAATTTTAAAAGAGTTAATTTATAAACATGATGTAGATGTTATATCTTTAGGAAATGGAACGGCTTCAAGAGAGTCAGAAGATGTTATTGAAAGGCTTATTAAAGAGGTTAAAGAGGAAAAAGGAAAGGATTTATATTATGTAATTGTATCAGAAGCTGGGGCATCTGTTTATTCAGCATCAGAACTTGCAAATAAGGAATATCCTAATTTAGATGTTACAGTTAGAGGTGCAATATCTATAGGTAGAAGACTTCAAGATCCATTAGCTGAACTTGTTAAAATAGATCCAAAAGCTATAGGAGTTGGACAATATCAGCATGATGTAGGTTCCAAAAAATTAGATGAATCCCTAAAAGGTGTAGTTGAGGATTGTGTTAATAACGTGGGAGTAGATTTAAATATAGCCACTCCATCTCTTTTGAGTTATATAGCTGGAATAAATGGAACAATAGCTAAAAATATAGTGGATTTTAGAGAAGAAAATGGAAAGTTTACAAATAGAAAAGAACTTTTAAAAGTAAAAAGATTAGGAAAAAAAGTGTATGAGCAATGCGCTGGATTTTTAAGAGTTTCAGAAAGCGATGAAGTTTTGGACAATACATCTGTTCATCCAGAATCTTATGAGGTTGCTAAAAAATTAATAGAAATTTTAGGATATGATAAAAGAGATTTGAAACTTGGAAAATTAAAAGATATTGATGAAAAGATAAAGATTATTGGTATTAATAAATTGGCTGATGAGTTGAGTGTGGGAATTCTTACGTTAAAAGATATAATAAAAGAATTAAAAAAAGCAGGAAGAGATCCAAGGGAAGAACTTCCAAAACCTATTTTAAAATCAGGGGTTATAAATATAAAAGATTTAAAGAAAGATATGCTTCTTATGGGAACTGTAAGAAATGTTTCGGATTTTGGAGCTTTTATAGATATAGGAGTTCATCAAGATGGCTTAGTTCATAAAAGTCAAATGGCAAATAAATTTGTAAAACATCCATTAGATATAGTAAAGGTTGGAGATATTGTAAGGGTCAAAATATTGGAAATAGATGAAAAAAGAAAGAGAATATCACTTTCTATGAAAGATGTTTAAAAAAACATTACGATAAAATATTGACATTAAACTGCAATATTGATAAGATTAATAGTGTAAATAAATAGAATCTTCGGGGCGAGGCGTAAATCCTCACCGGCGGTTATAGCCCGCAAGCTTTTAGTAGCAGATTTGGTGAAATTCCAAAGCCGACAGTTAAAGTCTGGATGAGAGAAGATGTGTCATAAATATATTCTTGTTGTAATGATATCAGTAACCCCGATGATTTATTCATCGGGGATTTTAAATTTTAAAAATAATTTAAGTGCAAATAGAATAATTGTGATAAAGCTCCGAAAAAAATAATATTATAAGGGGAAAAATTATGGGGCAAAAAAAAGATTTGAACAAATTTATGAAAATAGCACTATTGTGTGCGATAGCATTAGTTTTAATGTATATTGAATTTCCTATAACTCCGTTTCCATGGTTAAAAATTGATTTAAGTGATGTACCAGCTCTTATGGGGGCATTTGCGTTTGGACCAATGGCAGGAATAATTATAGAAATAGTAAAAAATATTTTAATAGTATTAGTTAAAGGAACACAATCAGCTTTTGTTGGAGAAATTGCAAATATTCTAATAGGAATATCTTTAGTAGTTCCATCAGCTGTTATATATAGAAAGTGGAATAGTGCAAAAAGTGCAGTAATAGGTATGATAATTGGTGCTATATGTATGCAAGTTGTAGGAATATTAGCCAATATATATCTTTTGTTACCTCTTTATGGTATGCATTTAGTTGGTGCTGAGCTTGTTGATTATATATTAATTGGGCTTGTTCCGTTTAATGGAATAAAAGCGATTATAGCGTCTGTTGTAACATTTTTACTATATAGAAGATTAGTAGGAAAAGTTTTTAAAAGAGAAAGTATATAAAAAAATAAAAGCTGTATCAGATTTTGATACAGCTTTTTTAAAATTAAAGATTATGTATCCACATAAGGATGGCGTCTTCTTTATTATCTTCGTAGTATTTTTTTCTAATTCCTTCTTCAATAAAGCCAAACTTTTTATAAAGGTTTTGAGCCTTTATATTTGAAGCTCGAACTTCTAAATTGATGTCTATTACATTGTTTTTTTTGCATAGATTTAGTGCGGTATCCATTAATAAATTTGCAATACCGTGCCCTCTAAAATCTTTAGATACTGCAATATTGGTTATGTTAGCTTCTCCAATTACTATCCAAACACCAATAAATCCTACAATCTTGTTATTAAAAATAGCTACTAAATAATGTGCTAATGGATTTTTAACTTCATTTATATAAGATTCTTTGCTCCAAGAAACAGGAAAACTTTCCTTGCTTATTTTAACAACAGAATCAATATGGCAAAGTTCCATAGGAACTATATCTACATCCATAGGTTTAAATCTCCATTCTTTTTTCATATTCTCTTTCAGCTTGAGATTTTCTAAGGTAAATAGGATTAATAGAATCAATATTTTCTATAATCCCATCATTAATTTTTTTAATTCCAAGTTCTCCAACAGAAGAAGCTTTAGGAAAATTACTATGATTTGGTGCAAAGAAGCTGTTTGGAATGTTTTCTTGTAAGAATTCTTTATGTTTAGCTACTCCATCTCCAACAAAAATTATAGGTAAAGTTTGCTCTTTTAAAATAGTTATTAACTCATTTATGTTTAAGCATTGTTCTTTAATTAAAGGTGTTAAGTTATTATTTTCATTTTTATAAAGACAAGTATATATATTATCTCTAAGAGCATCCATTATAGGACAAATTATTCCTTGGAATGATATAGAATTATAAGCTAAAGCATCTAATGTAGATACAGAAATTAAAGGCTTTTTAGATGCAAAAGCTAAACCCTTTAAAGTAGCCATACCAATTCTAAGACCGGTAAATGAACCAGGACCTCTACTGATTATAAAAGCATCAATATCATTAATATCTATTTCATATTCTTTTAAAATAGAATCTATTAAACGCATAAGTATAACAGAATGTTGCTTTTTATCATTTAAATTTATTTCAGCTAAAATTTTATCATCTTTAATTAAAGCACAAGTTGCAGTACTATAAGATGAATCTACACTTAAAACTAACATTTTTTAATCTCCTTTATGTAATTATATCTATCCCCGAAACTAGTAATAATTATTTTTCTAAAATTTTCTCCTTTTTCAGGAATCTTTTTTATATTTATATAAAGATACTCTGATGGAATCAAATCTTCTATATAATTTGCCCATTCAATAAGACTTACTCTATCACTAAATATATACTCATCAAAACCAATTGCGAATATTTCATCTGGATCATTTATCCTATATACATCAAAGTGATTTAAACCAAGTCTTCCGCTTGAATATTCATTAACTATATTAAAAGTTGGGCTTGTTATATGTTCTTTTATTCCAAGACCAAGAGCAATTCCTTTACTTATATGAGTTTTGCCAGTTCCTAAATCTCCAGTTAAACATATTATATCACCGGGATTTACAAGATTACCAATCTGTTTTCCTATATTAAATGTTTCTTCAACACTAGTTACTATAAATTCCATAAAAATTCTCCTTTTAAAAATAAGGTCTTATTTAATATTTTATCCAAGTTTTAAAGAAAAGAAAAGATGTGTATAGAGTTAAATGCAAAATGTATTAAGTATAATCAAAAATAATTTTAAAATAATATTTATTAAAAAGTATTGTAAAAAATCTAACTTTATTATATAATACATAATGTGCTTAGGGGTATGGCTCAACGGTAGAGTAGTGGTCTCCAAAACCATTGGTTGTGGGTTCAAATCCTACTGCCCCTGCCATTTAAAATTAAATATAAAAAACTATTATAGGGGTATGGCTCAACGGTAGAGTAGTGGTCTCCAAAACCATTGGTTGTGGGTTCAAATCCTACTGCCCCTGCCAATAAACTAGAAAATTTATTTTTCTAGTTTATTTTTTTGTAAAATTATATTTTATTTAATGATTTAGTATTAAAAAATTTATAATTGATATTTAATTGATAATTATAATAGAAAAAATTACCTGTAATATAAAAAAAAATAATGGGTAATATAATAGTGTAGCAAAGATAAGATATTAATTAAATAAAAAGACAATAATCTTAAATTTATTTAATAAAATATTTTTGTTATAAGATAAAAATACCAAGGCCAAAGGAGGAATTTGTTATGTCAAAAGCATTAGTTCCCGAAGCAAAAAATGGATTAAAGACATTTAAAACAGAGGTAGCTAGAGAGTTAGGAGTACCATTTTCAGATTATAATGGTGATTTAACCGCTAGACAATGCGGTTCCGTGGGTGGCGAAATGGTTAAAAGAATGGTAGAAGAATACGAAAGCCACTTAAAATAACCTAAAAAGTGTTATACAGATGAAAAATTCTGTGAAAGAGGATGAAATGACCGTAGGGGTGATTAATACCTCCCATGTTTGTAAAGAGCATGGAACGATGAAATTTTAATTTCATCTAAACTCTTTGAATTGCTGGAAGTTCCTAAAGCTAACTAAACTACAACATGACCATGAAATAAGGGTGAGTGTGAAAGTTACGAAAGTAGAAAAAATTAGTTAGATAATATATGGTTAAATCCTAAGTATTATTATAATGGATAATCAGCAACTAAGCTCCGAATAGGAGAAAGCTCAACGACTATCCTTAAAAAGGAGTACATCACAAGTATGGGTGATGGAAGTGGAGAGTACCTAAAACATTAATAATTAATGAAAGGTAATGATATAGTCTGCGCTCTTGTCCGAAAGGCAGAGGTTGTTTAAACAACATTTACAAAATTGCGATTGTAAATAAACAAAAGTTTTTATAATAAAATAAAAAATTATTTATAATATATAATTTTTGCTGATTATAAAAACATAAACGGATATACCACCAAATATTTTATAATATCATAATTATAGATATTGGTGAAAATTAAGGTTATAAATTCAAATACCATTCAAAAAGGAGACTATTAAAGAAATTTTTCTTTAATAGTCTTTCTTTGTTTGAATTTAAAATTAAATTTATTTTATGTTAATTTAATTAAAAAAAGGTGATTATTTCAATATAAATAGTATAATAATTTTATATAAACATTAAATTATTTAAGGAGGAAAAATGTTAAAAAAAATAATGATGGCTACTGTTTTAATCATTCCTACTTTTTTTATTGGTTGCAATAAAGTAGAAACTGCTTTTGATACTGATTTAGAAAAAATACAAGTAGTTACATCTATAGAACCTATAAGAGAAGTAACCCAAATTATAGGGGGAGATAGGATAATCACTAAGAATATTATTAAAAATGGTATTGATCCCCATGATTATGAACCAACAAGTAAAGATTTAATTACTTTAAATAATTCTCAAATATTTCTATATAATGGTTTGGGGATGGAGGAATGGGTAAATAAAGTAGTAGATAGTATAAAAGATATGGAGGTCGTTGTAATTAATACATCTGAAAATGTAGATGTTATAGATGAAAATGGAAATAGTATAGATAATTATAATGAAAGCATGACAAAGAAAAAGGTAGATCCTCACATATGGCTTAGTTTAACTCAATGTAAAGTGCAAAGTTTGAATATTAAAAATGCGCTTAAAAGCATAGATTTAGAAAATAGCAATTATTACGAGGATAATTATAATGAGTTTGTTTCTAAAATAGATTCTCTTTATACGGAATATAAGGAAAAATTTGATAGTTTAGAAAATAAAAATTTTGTAACAAGTCATACAGCTTTTGGATATCTTTGTAAGGACTTTGGGCTAAATCAAGTAAGTATTGAGGAGTTATTTGGGGAAGGAGAAATTACTCCAAGTATGTTGAAGGATTTGGTTAATTTTTGTAAAGAAAATAATGTAACGACTGTATTTATGCCTGAGGTTGCAAGTAGAAGATTATCGGAAACTTTAGCAAATGAAGCGAATGTAAAAGTTGTTAAAATTCATAGCTTAGAGAGTATACCTCAAAATTTAACTTATCTAGAAGCTATGAGAGAGAATTTAAATATTATTTATGAAAGTCTAAGCAGATAAAGATAATGTATTTAATAAGAGAGATGATTATTAAAAATCTTTCTATTTATACAAGTTAAAAATAAGGGGTAATAAGCTTTATTTAAGATTTGAAGATTAAAAAGAATTGTTAATTTAAGAGGTGTTTATGCAGGATAGGGTAGCTTTTTATAATAAGAGAATTGATTCAAAGAAATTAGAAATAGAAAAACTAAACAGAAACTATAACAGTATAAGTCTTTTAAGAATTTTAACTGTAATAAGTGCAATATTTTTTGAAGTTTTTTGTTACACAAGAAGAGATTTATTTTTTGGAATAGTATTATTTGTGCTTCACATAATATTATTTTTATTTTTAGTTAAAATTCATGAGAAAATATATATAAATAAAGAGAGGGTTAAAGGATTTATAGAATTAAATAAGAAAGAAATAGAGAGAATAAATGGAAAATGGAAGAGCTTTGATGATAAAGGAGAGGAATATTTAGACTTAAAGCATCCGTTTATTAATGATTTAGATATTTTTGGTAAGAATTCTTTGTTTCAATGGGTTAATAATACTAAAACAACTTACGGTAGAGAATCTTTAAAAAATTTAATGATGTTTAATAATCTTCCAAGGAGAGAAGAAATTTTAGAAAGGCAAAGTTCTTTAAAGGAACTTGCTGATAAAATTGATTTTAGACAAGAGTTAACATCAACTTTAAAAAGTGACAAAAATAAAAATGATGAAACTTTTATAGGAGATTGGGTAAAAGAGAATGATAAAAAACATATAAAATTTTTTGATTTAATTAGAATAGGAATGCCAATAATAAATGTATTAGTAATAATTCTAATTATATTTGGCATAGGTGAGTGGATAGATATTTTAGTCACTTTAGGGATATCGTATTATCTTTTAAAGTTTATTGATAGTGATGTAAAAAAAGGGTTGATTATTTTTGAGGATTTAAAATATAAGATTAAAACTTATGTAAAGGCTATTAAAATAATAGAAAATGAGGAATTTAAATCTAGTGAGTTGAATAAATTAAAAAGTATTTTTAAAGATAGTAATTCTTTAGCTAGTGAAGATTTGCTAGAGCTTGAGAAGATAACTTCATGGCTTTATGATAGGCATAATGCATTTTATATAATATTAAATTGTTTATTTTTATGGGATTATCAAATGATAAAAAAATTAGAAAAATGGAAATACAAAAACAAGGATAAGTTTAATGCTTATATGGAGTGTTTAGGACAGTTTGAAGCTATGAGCTCTTTAAGCACATTGGTGTTTAATAATCCATTATGGGAAGTACCAAACATTACTGACAGTGTTTTATCTGGGAAGGATTTGACTCATCCATTATTAGGAGATGAAGCTGTTGGAAATGATTTTTATATGGATAAAAATACTAGGGTATTATTAATTACAGGTTCAAATATGTCAGGTAAAAGTACATTTTTAAGAACAGTTGGCTTCAATATGATATTAAGCTATTTAGGGTTAAATGTTCCTGCAAAAGAGTTTAATGTGCCTATTTTTAATATTTATACTTGTATGAGAACTGGTGATGACTTAGAAAATAATATATCATCTTTTTATTCTGAAATCTTAAGAGTAAAAGGTATAGTAGATGGTACAAAGAGAAATGAGAGAATATTTTTCTTGCTAGATGAGATATTTAAGGGAACTAATTCAATAGATAGGCATGAAGGGGCTGTGGTTTTGATAAATCAACTTTTAAAGGGCGATACATTAGGTCTTGTATCAACTCATGATTTAGAACTTTGTGATATGGAAAAAAATAATGACTTTGTATCAAACTATTATTTTAAGGAATATTATAAAAGCAATAAAATAATGTTTGATTACAAAATAAGGCAAGGTGTTTCTAAAACTAGAAATGCTAAATATTTAATGAAAATGGCTGGTATTGATATAGAATAACCTAGCTTAGTGTATTGATAATATAACTTTAGACAAACATATCAAAATTTGTTATAATAAAAAAGCCTTTTAAAGGCTTTTTTATTTATGTGAATGTATTTTAGAGAAGGATAAGTTTTAAATGGACTTGTTTTAAACTATGTGTTTATTTAAAATAAAACCTTATTAAATAAATTAATAAATATTTTTATAGGGAGATGACATTTTGTTTACAGATAAAGTTAAAGCTAAAGAGCATTATATAAAAGATTTGCTAAATGATAAATTTTTATTTGATATTCCAGACTATCAAAGGGCGTATTCATGGAATAAAGATAATTTAAAGCAATTAATAGATGATATAATGGATTCTATAGGACTAAATAAAGAAAATAATAACGGTTTTGAAGAGTATGAACCATATTTTATAGGAAGTATTGTTTTATGTTCTAAAGAGTATAAGGATGATGGCTCAGGATTATATGATGTTATAGATGGACAACAAAGACTTACATCTATAATAATACTTATTGCAACTATTAGAGATTTAACTAAAAATGAAGCATATAAAAACATATTATCATCTTTAATATATCAAAAACCTAATGAGCTTATGGGAATTAAGGAAAGCATAAGAGTTAGGGTTAGAGGAAAAGAAGCTGAATTCTTTAAAAAATATGTTTTAACAGATGGTGGAACTGATTTAGTTAATGAGATTGATGAAAAGGAAATCTCAGAAGCAAAGCAAAATATGTTAAATGCTATAAAGACATTTAAAGAAGTATTTATAGATGAAAATGGAGAGGTTTTAGAATCTAAACTAGATGAATTTACAAAATATTTTTTACAAAAGGTAGTAGTGGTTGTTATAACAACAGATTCATTTACTTCAGCATTTAGATTGTTTAATGTAATAAATGCAAGGGGATTACCTTTAACTAATGCTGATCTTTTAAAAAGTGAAAATTTAAGAGTTATAAGTGAAGATAAGAGAAATATCTATACTGATATGTGGGAAAACATAGAACAAGAATTAGGTAAGGATAAATTAGAGCAAATAATTGGCTTTATGAGGACTATGAAGCAAAATAGAAAAGCAACAGCTACTGTTTATGAAGAATTCAGTAAAAAGATATTTGTTTCTGAACCAGATTATATAGGAATCAATTTTGTAGAGCATTTAAAAGAAATTAAAGATTTATATAATAAATATATAAATGAAGGAAATATAGAGCTTTCAAGTAAAGAGAATTCTATATACTATCAAAATTTAGTAAGAATCATGAGAGATTTTATTCCATATGATGAATGGATGGTTGCTTTAATTAAATTTATTGAGAAATTCAAAAATGATGAAGATATATTAGAATTCTTGAAAGTATTAGAAAAGAGAATAGTAATTGATTGGGTAAATGGAAATTCTTTTGCAGATAGATTAGCAAGGGTTTATAAAATATTAGAGGTTATAGATTCAAGCTCTTCTTTAGAAGAAATTAAAAAGTCTAATGTGTTTATAAGTGATTTAGAAAGAACTACTGCATATTTTAGAAATTCTTTAGATGATATTGAGTTTTACAGTAAAGGAAGGATGTTAGTTCCAAAATATATTTTAATAAGACTTGATATGGAAAAAAGAAATGGTGAAATTTTAGATTATACAAATAAAATAATGTTAGAACATATTTTACCTAGAAATGCTAAAGATGCTTATTGGACTACTAATTTTACAGTAGATGAGAGAAAAAATTGGTGTAATAAGCTTGGAAATTTAGTTATAATAAACGGAACTAAAAATACAAAATTAAATAATAAGGCTTTTGCTGAAAAAGTTGAACAATATTTAAGTAAGAAGAGCGATTTTGAGATAACTAAAGAAGTTTTAGCTCTTAATGATTGGAAAATAGAGTCTGTAGCTGGTAGACAAGAAAGTTTAACGAATAGAGCTTTAAATCTTTGGACAAAATTCTAGTTTGAGTTTAATAAGATGTAAGTAAATTTATATAAATGCTATATTAAAGTGAAATGTTATTCATTTTGATATAGCATTTTATTTAAAATTTGCTAAAAGTAATAATTAAATAAAATATGATTAATTTTAGGGACTTTTAGATATAATTTTTAAAAATATAAAATAAGAGTGAAAAATACCTAAATCCATGGCATAATTATATATGTATTAATGGTGAAGGGATGTAAAATGATGGGATATATAATTATTGACTTAGAGTTTAATAATATGCAGAGTATAACTAAATATTATCCTAAGATTTATGATGAATATGCGGAAATTAAAAATTTATCTATAGATAACGAGATAATAGAGATTGGGGCAGTAAAGCTTAATAAATTTATGCAAAAAATAGATGAATATAAAACTTATATAAAACCTGAAGCATTTAAAATTTTAAATCCTAAAATAACTGAAATAACAGGAATAACAGAAAAGGATTTAAAAACAGGTAAAAATTTCAAAAGTGCAATGGATGAATTAAAAAGTTTTGTTGGAGAAAACCAAATAATATGTTCATGGGCAACAGATGATATAGTTCATATTATAGATAATGCAAATTATCATAATTATAAAAATATACAATGGATAAAGGAATATTTAGATATACAAGAATATTGTACAAAGATATTAGCTCATAAAAAGGTGCTGAGTTTGAAAAATGCCCTAGATGAACTTAAAATAAAGGTGGATAAATCAAAACTTCATGATGCTTTAAATGATGCAAATTATACAGCAGAGGTTTTTAAAAGGCTATATAACAATAAAATAGTTAAAAATTATATTGTAAAAGATGTATACAATATGCCATCTATAAGGATTAAAGAACTCAAAAAATATAATATAGAAAGTTATAATATAGATTTTTTATGCCCTAAATGCAATATAGAAGTTGATAGAGAGCACCCCTTAAGGCTTTTTAGCTGGAGATTTTTATCTCTTGGGAAATGTCCAAAGTGTAATCATAAACTTTTACAAGAAGTTGTATTAAAGAAAACTTTATCTGATGAGGTGGTTTTTAATAAGGTGAATTCTATTTTAAGTGATATAGAATATATGGATATGGCTTATAAGTTTAAAAGAGCACAAAATCACAGTAATAATAAAGTAAATAAATTATAAATTTAATATTTATTTAAAGTAAATTATCAAGACTTATGATAGTATATAAATTGATAAACAATAAAAAAGAATAAATTAAAATAGAGAAGGGATTCAATATGAATATTGCATTTTTTCTAACGCCAAAAAGCGAAGTAGTTTATGAAAATATAGATGCAAACATGCGACAAGTAATAGAGAGAATGGAACGACATGGGTATACTGCTGTTCCTATGATAGATAAAGAGGGAAGATATGTTGGAACGTTAACAGAAGGGGATTTGCTTTGGAAGTTAAAAAACACTCCAGAATTAAATTTCCAAAATGTAAATACTGTAAAACTTAAGGATATACCAAGGCGTGTTAGACATAAAAGTGTTTGTATAAGCGCAAATATAGAAAGTTTAATTTCCTTAGCTATATCTCAAAATTTCGTTCCCGTAATAGATGATAATGGGATTTTTATAGGAATAATAAAAAGAAGTGATATTATAAATTATTGTTATAATAATTTATATAAAGATAAAATAAATTAAATTAATTTGCCTTTTAATATTTAAAAATAAAAGTTTAAATATTATATTGACAATAATTATAAAATGAAATATTTTATAATTGTAATTAATAATTTTAAGGTTAAAAGGGGCGAATTTTATGAGTAAAATTATTTTAGAGATAGACGGCATGGCAGGGACTCATTGTATTAATCATGTGAGAAATACACTTCTAGAATTAGATGGAGTAGATAAGGTTTCAGAGGTTGAAATTGGTAGTGCTGTACTTTATGGAGAAATTTCAGAAGATGAGATAAGAGAAGCTTTAGAAGAAGAAGGCTTTGAACTTTTAAATATTGATTAGATAATTTTGGCTGTATCGATTATGATTAAGTTTTAAAAAACGAGTTTGTAATTTTTAGAATTTTTTAATAATTGATTCAGCTTTTTTCTTGTGCAAAGAAAAGTAATTATGTAAAATAAATGTATGATGTAATCTAAGGAGTTGATATTTTTGGATAAAGAAATAACAATGGAAGAATTAATGAGCGACTTTGAATTGAAAAATTTTCATAAAGGAGAAATAGTAAAAGGTAAAGTTGTTAGCGTGAAAAATGATGAAATAGTGGTTAATATAGGTCATTTTGCAGATGGAATAATACCTAAAAATGAAATTTCCAATAATGACGAATTTGATATCAATTCTCTAAGTATAGATGATATTATATATGTTATGGTTTTAAGTGGTGATGATGGGGATGGAAATGTTTTATTATCAAAAAAGAGAGCTGATAAAGAAAAAACAATAGAAAATATAGAAAAATCATTTGAAGAAAATAAATTAATAAGTGTAAAGGTAAAAGAAGTTATAAAGGGCGGTTTATCTTGTGATGCTAATGGTGTAAAAGTATTTATGCCAGCTTCTCAGTGTAGTATAAGAAGAATTGAAAATTTTAATACTTTGCTTGGAAAGTCATTAGATGTTAAGGTTATAGAGTTTGAAAAAAGAAATAATAAGATTGTTGTATCAAGAAGAGTTGTGGAAGAGACTTTAGCTAAAGAAGAGAAAGAAAGAATATGGAATAGCATAAAATCAGGAGAAAAAAGACAGGGTGTTGTAACTAAACTTGTTAAATTTGGAGCTTTTGTAGACATAGGAGGAGTTAATGGACTAATTCATCTAAATGATATGTCTTGGTCAAGGGTTAATAAGCCAGAAGATGTTGTAAGTGTCGGAGATAATGTTGAAGTTTTTGTTCAAGAAGTTGATAAAAGCAAAGGAAGAATTTCTTTGTCTTTAAAGGATATTTTACAAAATCCTTGGGATAATATAAAAACTAAATATAAGGTTAATGATGTTTTAGATGGAGTTGTAAGCAAATTTATAAAAGTTGGTGCATTTGTAGAAATAGAGCCAGGTGTTGAAGGATTTGTTCATATATCAGAAATAACAGATGAAAATATATCAAAACCATCTGATGCTTTAGAAATAGGTAAAAAGATTAAAGTTAAAATATTAGATATAAATAGTGATGAAAATAAAATAGCCTTAAGTATAAAAGATGCCATAGAAAAATCAAAAGAATATATGCAATATAATGATGAAAATGAAGGTTTTTGTTTAGGAGAATTATTTAAAGATTTTAAATTTACCAATAAATAAAGAATGAAAAAGAGGATTCTAAATTAGAATTCTCCTTTTTTATTGCTCTAAAATTATTAGTTATTATAAGAAAGTTCTGTTATAATAAATAAAAGAATAAATTTGATAACTATATTTTATAATATGATTGATGGAAGGAGTATATATTATGAATATTTTAAAAGACTTGCAACCAAATGATGTATTTAAATATTTTGAGGAGATTTCACAAATTCCTAGAGGATCAGGAGATGAGAAAAGAATAAGTGATTATTTAGCTAAGTTTGGTAATGATTTAGGTCTTGAGACAATACAAGATGAAGCTTTAAACATTATAATAAAAAAACCAGCAACAAAGGGTTATGAGAATGCTCCGACTGTAATCTTACAAGGACATATGGATATGGTATGTGAAAAAAATATAGATACGGTTCATGACTTTACAAAAGATCCATTAGAGCTTAAAGTTGATGGTGATTTTATTTATGCAAATGGTACAACTTTAGGGGCTGATAATGGTATAGCAATAGCTTATGGAATGGCTATATTAGCATCAAATGATATACCACATCCTAATTTAGAACTTTTAGTTACAACTGATGAGGAAACTGGAATGAGCGGAGCTATGGCTCTTAACGGAGAGTATTTAGATGGAAAAATATTATTAAATCTTGATTCAGAAGAAGAAGGTTTTTTCCTTGTAAGCTGTGCAGGTGGAGTTAGAACTAATGTATCTTTAGATATAAAATGGGAAGAAACAAAGGAAAATTTAAGAGCCTTAGAAATTTCATTAAGAAATTTAAAAGGTGGCCATTCAGGAATGGAGATAAACAAGGAAAGAGGAAATTCTAATAAACTTATGGGAAGGGTTTTAAATGCTCTTTTAGAAAATGTAGATTTTTCATTAGCATATATTAATGGAGGTTCTAAAGATAATGCTATTCCAAGAGAATGTGATGCTTTAATAGTTTTAGAAGAAAGCAATATTGAAAAAGTCATAGAAATATGCAAAGAGTTTGATTTAATGTTTAAGAATGAGTTAGAAGCTAATGATAAAGATGTTACTGTTAAGGTTTGTGAAACTTTAGAAATTCCAAATGAAGTATTTTCTAAGGATTCAACATATAAGGCTATAAAGATTCTAAATCTTATACCAAATGGAGTAGATACCATGAGTATGGCAATAAAAGATTTAGTTCAAAGTTCAACAAATCTAGGAGTTGTTGAAACAAATAATAAATCAATAATATTTAAAAATGCTACAAGAAGTTCAGTTGGAACATTAAAAGAAAAAATAGTTAAACAAACAAGTGATATTGCAGAAGTTTTAGGGGCAAAATGTGAAATAGCAGCACCGTACCCAGAGTGGCAATATAACCCTAAGTCAAAGATAAGAGAACTTTGTAAAAAAGTTTATAAAGATGTAACAGGAGAAGATGCTAAAATTATAGCAATTCACGCAGGACTTGAGTGTGGACTTTTAGGTGAAAAAATAAAAGATTTAGATATGATATCTTTTGGACCTAATATGTTTGATGTGCATACACCAAATGAACATCTAAGTATATCTTCAACAATGAATGTGTGGAAACTTTTATTAGAAATATTAAAAGAAATAAAATAATATTTAATATATTAAAATATAGTCTATAAAATAAGCTAGTTTATAAAGTATTAATTGCTAAACTTTATAAATAGCTTATTTTTTTGTTCATTTTTACTAAAAAAATTACTTGTTAAAGAGGAAATTTCAAATATCTGTAAAATAAATATATATAGAATTTTATTAAAGGGTATGGCAGGTGAAGTGAGATGAAGTATACAAGGTATGACTTGAACATAAAAAAAAGGAAGAATGAACGAAAGAAAATGTTAGTATCTGTTTTAGGGGTTATTGTTGTTGCTTTAATTGTAGGTATAGGGTTGTATAGATTTGTTATTTTACCAACTACGGCAGGAGAAAATATAAATAAGATTTTATCTAAGGATACAAATACTAGTGATGCTACATCAAATAGTGAAAATTTAGGACAAAATAAAGATACAGGGAGTGGAGAAGGTAATATTTCAACGGGTAATAAAGAACAAGCTACAAGTGGTCAAGCGATACAAAATTCTAGTAAAGAGCAGTATGTTATGGTACAATGTGGGGTATATTCAAAGGCAGAAGGAGCGCAGAGTGTTTTAAGTAGCTTACAAAATATTAGCTTAGGAGCAATTATAGAGGAAGATGGAAAGTATAGAGTAATTTCTTATATTGGAAATGAAAGTGAAGCAAATAATATTGTGAATACTTTAGAGAGTAATAATATAGCAACTAGCAAAACAAAATTTTCTATATTAAAGTCAGATAATTGTAATAATAAAATAGCTGAAATGTTAAATGGATATATTCAAATTTTAAATAAATTAGATGATGATGCAGTAAGTGGTATTAAAACAGCTGAATTTAAAGAGTGGACTAATGCTTTAGAAGAGGATAAAAATGCTGCAAATAATTCTATATTTAATCAACTAAAAGAAAATATAAATTCATTAAGTGAAGAGATAACAAAAAATGATTTAGAAGCATCATATAATTCAATATATAAAGTTTTAACTAATTTTAGAGAATAATTTTATTTAGGAGGCTATATAAAAGTAAACACTTTTATATAGTCTTTTTACATAATTTTAAATGATTAATGTATAATTATTTGATAGGGTATGATTTTAAAATAAGTATTTATATAAAATACATTATGAAATTTAAAATATAAATAAAAAGAATGGAGTTGAATTTTAATGGAAATAGTTTTAGCATCTAAATCGCCTAGAAGAAAAGAACTTTTAAAGAGAGTAGTGAATGATTTTAAAATAATAGAATCAGATTTTGATGAGGATAGCATAACATTTAATGGAGATGTGGAGGAATATGTAAAGTTATTAGCAAGAGGGAAGGCGTTAGCCGTTAAAGAAAAAGTTAATAATAAATCATTAATTATAGGAGTAGATACAATAGTTTTTTATAATAACAAAATACTAGGAAAACCTAAAAATTATGATGATGCTTATGGTATGTTATCAGTTTTAAGTGGTAATACTCATAAGGTGTATTCAGGAGTTTGTATAGTAAATACTGAAAATTTAGATATAGAAAGTTTTGTCTGTGAAACGAAGGTTAAGTTTTCTGAGTTAACTGGTGATCAAATTGATAGATACATAGAGTCTAAAGAACCTATGGATAAAGCAGGAGCTTATGGAATACAGGGATTAGGAGGCGTTTTTGTAGAGAAAATAGATGGGTGTTATTACAATGTGATGGGCTTACCTATAAATAAATTAAATGCTTTTTTATGTAGTTATAAAATTACTAATTTATAATATAATTTCTGATTAATGTTATAAAAGTATAAGCTATAACTAATTTTAATTTACTTGTTGATATTAGGAGGGTATATGAAAGAAAGTATTAAACTTTTAGATACACCTAAAGATGAAAGACCAAGAGAAAAACTTTTAAAATATGGTAGTAATTTTTTGACAGATAAAGAATTATTAGCTATTATACTAGGTACAGGGAATAAAGATGAGAATGTTTTAGAATTATCGAAAAGAATTTTAAATGATATTGGAGGAATACATGGTCTTTTAACCTGTTCAGTAGAGGATCTTATGGGTATAAAGGGGATAAAAACTGCAAAAGCTACTCAAATTTTATCAGTGTGCGAAATTTATAAGAGATTATCAAAACCTAGAAAAAGAATTACAATAAAAAAACCTTCAGATATTGTTTCATTAATAATGACTGATATTTTTTTTATGCAACAAGAAGTTTTTATGGTTATAACATTAAATGGTAAAAACAATATATTATCTAAAAAAGAAATATTTAAGGGAAGTTTAAATTCATCACTAGTGCATCCAAGAGAAGTTTTTAAAGAAGCTTTAAAAAATAGTGCAGCGTCTATAATAGTTTGTCATAATCACCCATCTGGAGATCCAACACCTAGTAAAGAAGATATAAATGTCACTAAGCGAATTAAAGAGTGTGGCAATATAATGGGAATAGAACTTTTAGATCACATAATAATAGGTGATAATAATTATATAAGTTTAAAAGAGAGAGGTTATTTATAGATGAATAAAAATATTACTTGTATTGTAAAATATAAGTAATATTAAGGTGAAAAATGAAATTAATACAAAATTATTTCCAAAAAAACAAAAATAAAAAACAAATTTTTAAAGTTTTATTTTTATTTTGACAAAAAGACTTTTATTGATAAGGAATTATCTATATAATATATATGAGTCTTGTTGAAATTTATTAATATATTCTAAGTTTCATTAATAAAAAAGCTAGTTATAAGTTAATTTGGAGGACAATTTTACTATGTATGATGAAAGAATTGCTATAAAAGGAAATAAAGATGGATTTAATGTCATAATCCAAATGGATAAATTTGGCGATTTTAATGAAATGCTAGAAGCATTATTAAATAAATTAAAAAAAGGAAAAAATTTTTTTACAGGAGCTAATTTAATCATTACTACAGAATTAAATAGTATTAATGAAAGACAGGCTAAAATATTAAAAGATTCTATTTTTGATCAGATTGCGGTTAAAAATTGTGAATTTAGGCAAAAAGAAGAAAATGTAAAAAAAGTTTTTGATGGAGTCTATGAAGGAAGAACAAAATTTATAAGAACTACCGTTAGAGGCGGTCAAATGCTAACATATCCAGGTAACATAATAATAGTAGGAGATGTAAACCATGGAGCAGAAGTTAAAGCATTAGGCAATATTATAGTCTTAGGAAGTTTAAATGGTAGAGTGTATGCTGGAGATAATGGTAACGAGAAATCAATAATAGCAGCTTTTAGTATGTCACCAGAGTTACTGTCCATTGCAGGAAAAATCACAGTATCACCGGATAATTTTGAAAAATCCGGATATCCAGAAGTTGCAAGTTTAAAAGATGGTGAAATGATTCTTGAACCATACTTACCAGATAAATATATATATTAAATTAAAATCAAACTATATTAAGGAGAGGAATTTTATTATGGGAATATCTATAGTTGTAACATCAGGAAAGGGTGGAGTTGGTAAAACAACTACTAGTGCAAATATAAGTACAGCACTTGCTGCTGAAGGAAAAAAAGTTGTTGTGGTAGATGGAGATACAGGACTTAGAAACCTAGATGTATTAATGGGCTTAGAAAATAGAATAGTATATACAATAATAGATGTAATTGAAGGTAGATGTAGAACAAAACAAGCCTTAATAAAAGATAAAAGATTTCCAAATCTTTGCTTACTTCCAACTGCCCAAGTTAAAGATAAAGATGATATAAGTACTCAACAAATGTTAAAACTTGTTGCAGAACTTAAAGAAGAATTCGATTATGTTGTTATAGATTGTCCAGCAGGAATAGAACAAGGTTTTGAAAATGCTGTAGTAGGAGCTGATAAAGCTATAGTTGTTGTAAATCCAGAAGTTACATCTGTAAGGGATGCTGATAGGGTTATAGGAAAACTAGATGCTAAGGGATTAAATGATCATCAATTAGTAATAAATAGATTAAATTATACTATGACTCAAAATGGTGATATGTTAGATATACCTGACATATTAGAAATTCTTTCAGTAAAATTATTAGGAGTAGTTCCAGATGATAGAGATATAACTATATCTACTAATAAAGGTGAACCAATAGTATTAACAGATGCAAATGCAGGACAAGCATTTAGAAATATTGCAAAAAGAATAATGGGTGAAGAAGTTCCAATAATGGATTTAAGTGGAACAAGTGCAAGTAATGGAGGATTCTTTAATTCATTAATGAAATTATTTAAAAGGGGATAGGAGGAACAAGAGATGGCATTTTTCAATAAAGTATTTTCAGGTAATAAAGCCACTCCAAAGCAAGTAGCTAAAGATAGATTAAGATTAATATTAATACACGACAGAGGAGAACTTCCAAATGAAGTTTTAGAGAAAATAAAAACTGAATTGTTAGAAGTACTTGCAAAATATATTGAGATAAAAGATGAGGATATGGATATAACAGTAGCTAGTCAAGATAGTGTTGAGGGTGAGGCAGGCCCAGCATTAATAGCTAATATTCCAATAAAAAATGTTAAAAGATAATTTTAGTGTTCAACTAATATAAAATTATAGAGGAAATAAGCCTAAGTTAAAATTACAATTTTAACTTAGGCTTATGTAGTTATACTTTGCAAATTTAAATAAGTTTGTTCTATAAATAATTTAAAGAAATATAATAAAATATAGATCTTTGAATAATACATAAAGGAATTTACTATATGGAAAGTTATAAATCAACAGGAAAATTAAATCTAAAGATTAGTAAATGGCTAATTTTTCAGCTTATTATACTTTTCATATTTGGATTAAATAAAAAATTTATTGCTTGTTTTTTCTTTATAGTATTGCATGAACTTACTCATTTAGTAGTAGCAAAGTTTATGAATTTAGAAATTAGACAAGTGAAGTTACATTGTTTAGGAGCAACTTTAGAAATAAAGGATTATGACAATTTAACCCTTAAAGAACAAATAGTTGTGTGTATAGCAGGACCTTTGTTTAATGTTACAATAGGATTGATTTTTTTTGTAATATGGAAATTTTTAAATAAAGATTTTTTTATGACTATAGTTGAAATCAATTTATCTTTAGCATTTTTTAATGTTATGCCTATATGTCCACTTGATGGATTTAAGTTGATTTTATCAATTTTTTCTTTAAAATTTTCTTATATAAATGCTAATAATATAGCCACTTTCATTAGCTATATTACTAATATTTTTTTAATTGTATGCGCTATAATTCTTTTAGTATATAAATATGTATTAGCAATTTTTATAGTGTTTATATGTGTATTTAGTATTTTCACTACAATTAAAAACAGAAAAAGAGCAATGTATATAGTTATGCAGGGATTGTTGAAAAAGCAAGAAATAATATTAAGAAAAAAATATATGAAAAATAAAAGTATCTCAGTATATTGTGAATCATATAGTGTAGATTTGTTGAAATTTTTAGAAAAAGATAAGTTTCATATATTTTATGTATTAGATAATAATATGAAAATTTTATATATTCTTAAGGAAGATGAATTTATAAATATTTTAAACAATTATGGAAATATTAAATTGAAAGATTATTATAATACTAGAAATAAATAAATATTGGTTATTAATTTACTTTGTGATAAAATAAAGAATGATAAAGAGAAGTATTTATGAATACTTCTTTTTTTTTCAAGCATTAAATTAGAAACTTAGGAGGATCTAAATTGGTAAGAATAAGTGATGATATTTTATATAGAGTTGAAAAACCTTCTAGATATGTTGGAGGAGAATTAAACGAGATAATAAAAAATCCAAAAGATGTAAATATAAGATTTGCTTTTTGTTTTCCTGATGTTTATGAGGTTGGAATGTCTCATTTAGGAACAAGAATACTGTATCACACATTAAATGAAAGAAAAGATACTTATTGTGAAAGAGTTTTTGCACCATGGCCAGATATGGAAAATTTAATGAGGGAAAATAATATAGCTTTATATGCTTTAGAATCAAAAGATCCTATAACAAATTTTGATTTTTTAGCATTTACTCTTCAATATGAAATGAGTTATACCAATGTTTTAAATATGCTTAATATGGCAAAGATACCATTAAGAGCATCAGAGAGAAAAAATGATGACCCAATAGTTCTAGGAGGAGGGCCTTGTGCTTATAATCCAGAGCCTGTTTATGATATATTTGATATATTTCAATTAGGTGAAGGTGAAGAGGGATTAGATGATGTTTTAAATCTTTATAGAAAACATAAAGATAGTGGAAATTTTAATAGAGAAGCATTTTTAAGAGAAGCTACAAAAATTGAAAGTGTATATGTTCCATCCCTTTATGATGTTACTTATAATGAAGATAAAACGATAAAAGAATTTAAACCTAAATATAGTGATGTACCTAAAAAAGTTAAGAAAAGGATAATTTACGATTTTGACAAAGTTCCATTCCCAGAAAATGAAATAGTTCCTTATGGGGAAATAGTTCATGATAGGGTAGTGTTAGAGCTTTTTAGAGGGTGTACAAATGGATGTAGATTTTGCCAAGCAGGTATGATTTATAGACCAGTTAGAGAAAAATCAAGAGAAACACTTTTAAAGCAAGCAAGAAACATGGTAAATAAGACAGGATATGATGAAATATCTTTGGTATCTTTAAGCACATGTGATTATTCAGACATTAAAGGGCTTGTTACAGACCTTATAAAAGAACATGGAGTAAATAATACAAGTGTGGCATTACCTTCAATTAGAGTAGATGCATTTTCTGTTGACCTTTTAAAAGAAATTCAAAAGGTTAGAAAAACAGGATTAACATTTGCACCAGAGGCTGGTTCACAAAGAATGAGAGATGTTATAAATAAAGGTTTAACAGAAGAAAGAATTTTAGAAGCGTCAAGAACTGCCTTTGAATCAGGCTGGAGTACATTAAAATTATACTTTATGTTAGGACTTCCTTATGAGACAGTTGAAGATGCTAGAGGAATTGGCGATTTGGCAGAGAAGATAGCTAACGAGTATTATAGCATTCCAAAAGAAGTTAGAAATAAAGGTTTAAAAATAACAGTAAGTACATCAATATTTGTTCCAAAGCCATTTACACCATTCCAATGGGCACCGATGGAAAAAATAGATTCAGTAACAGAAAAGATAAGTGCAGTTAAAAGTTCTATAAAAACAAGGGCTATAAATTACAATTATCATCATCAACAAACATCATATATGGAATCAATCTTTGCAAGAGGAGATAGAAGGCTTTGTGATGTTTTAATAAAGGCTTATGAAAAGGGTGCTAAGTTTGATGGTTGGTCAGAACATTTCAAGTTTGATGCATGGATGGAGGCATTAGAGGAATGTAATGTAGATGGAGATTTTTATGCATACAGACAAAGAGAATATGATGAAATACTTCCATGGGACTTTGTAGACATTGGTGTTAATAGAAAATACTTAGAAAACGAGAATGAAAAAGCTAAAAAATGCGTTCTTACACAAAACTGTAGAAAAGGATGTACAGGATGTGGAGTTAACGTAAACTTTAAAGAAGGAGAGTGTTTCTACGGTGCGATATCTAATTAAATTTACTAAGGGTGATGACATAAAATTTATATCTCACTTAGATCTTATGAGAACAATTCAAAGGGTAATAAGAAGATCTAGAATAAATATAGAATACTCAAAAGGGTTTAATCCACATATGGCACTTGGAATTGCTCAGCCACTATCAGTTGGAGTGTCTTCAGAGGGAGATTATTTAGACATTAATTTAGAAGAGGATATGAAGGAAATAGATGTAAAAAACATTCTTAATGAGAATACAGTAAATGGAATTAAATTTTTAGAAGTTTCTAAAAGTCCCGTCATAGAAAATGTTAAAAGACTTCCTCAAGCTATGGCTCTTATTGATGCTGCAAGTTATATAATAAAGATAAAATATAATGATACAAAAAATCTTTTAGAAAGCCTTGATGAATTATTTAAGAAGGATGAGATAACAGTTCTTAAAAAAAGCAAAAAAGGCGAAAAAATGGTTGATATAAAGCCTATGATAAAAAATATAAAATATTGGGTTAAAGATAATGAACTTGTTGTAAATGCTCTTATAAGTTGTGGTAGTCGTGAGAATTTATCAGCAGACCTTTTAGCAACTCTTATTAAAGATAATACAAAAAATTATGCAGAAAATACTTTCACTTATATAAAAAGGGTAGAAATGTATGCTTATAAAGGAAAAAAATTAGTACCTTTATGCAAGTATATTTAAAATTTTAAGGAAGTTTTATTATGAATGATATATATGTTGAAAGACGAGAAAAAAATTTAAGAGTAGCAATTAAAGAAAATGATATATTAAAAGAATGTTATATAGATGAAGAAAAAGAAGGACCTTCTTTAGGAAGCATATATAAAGGGATTGTAAAAAAGATTGTTCCAGGTCTTAATAGTGCTTTTATAGATATAGGTTACAAAAAACAATGTTATATGATAATAGATTCAAAGCATAAAAATTTAAAACGTGGAGATGAACTTATTTTAGAAGTCATTAAAGAAGGTGTAGGAAGTAAAGGGGCTAAGGTAACACCTAACTTTTCATTGCCAGGAAGATATGTAGTTTTAGAAAATGGAGAAGATTCTCTTATTATATCTAAAAAAATTCAAGATAATAATTTAAAAATGTTTTTTAAAAATAACATAAATACAAATGGTATAAAAGTAACTATTAGAACTAAAGGTCAGTTTGCACATTTAGAGGACATACAAGATGAGATAAATAAGCTCTATACACTTTATGAGGATATCTTAAGACAAGGAAAGTATTCTTTAAAGCCTAAAAAGCTTTATGGTGATGATGATTTTATAGGGAAAATTATAAGGGATAAAATATCTGATAATACTAAAAACATATTTGTTGATTCTAGAGAAGATTATGTTAAATTAAAAGAGTTTTTAGATAAAAATAAAAGTTTAGATGTAGATATTAAGTTATTTGAAAATGGTATAACCTTGTTTGATTTTTATGGAATTGAAAAAGAAATTTTAAGTTTTAGAAATAACAAGGTTTCCTTAAGATGTGGAGGCTCTATAATAATAGAAAAAACTGAAGCTATGTATGTTATAGATGTTAATTCTGAAAAACATATAAATCAAAGAAATATTGAAAAAACTGCTAAAGAAACTAATTTAGAAGCGGCAAGAGAAGTTGCAAGACAAGTAAAGCTTAGAAATTTAGGTGGAATAATTTTAGTAGATTTTATAGATATGCATAAAGATGAAGATAAAAAGCTAATTATAGATACTTTAAAAGAAGAATTTAAAGATGATAAAAATAAAACAAAAGTATTTAACTTTACTGAATTAAATCTTGTGCAAATTTCACGAGCTAGGTTTGGCAAGAGCATTTATAATTATATAGAAGAACCGTGTACAACTTGCAATGGTCATGGTAAAAGACTTAAATTATCATATATATACCTTCTTATAAGAAATGAAATATTAAAAAGAAGTAGCTTAGGGCAAATTAAGGATTTTTATATAGAAATTAATAGTGTATATGAAAAAGACATAAAAGAAGACATATTTGGTTTTTTAAAGGATATTAATGGATTAAATTTGAATATATATTTAGAATTTAAGGAAAGTAATGGATTTTATAAAGTTGAACCTTTAATATTTAAAAATCAGATAGAAAATGTAAAACAATATCTAGTTAACAATATAGAAAAATGCTAAAATTAGCTTTACAAAAGATTATAGCTATGTTAAAATGGCATTTGTAAACCGCACACGACTGGGTTTAAAACAGAGTTTCTGTACCTTAAGTGGCGAGACCGTTATGAGGAGGTGTTTTTATGTACGCAGTATTAACTACAGGAGGAAAACAATACAGAGTTAGTGAAGGAGACGTTTTATTCGTTGAAAAACTAAATGCTGAAGTTGACTCAACTGTTGAATTAACTGAAGTTCTTGCAGTATCAAAAGACGGAGAATTAAAAGTTGGTGCACCAGTAGTAGAAGGTGCTAAGGTTGTTGCAAAAGTATTAGCTCAAGGAAAAGCTAAGAAAGTTGTTGTATTTAAATACAAGAGAAAGAAAGACTATAGAAGAAAAAATGGTCATAGACAACCTTACACTAAAATAGTTGTTGAAAAGATAGAAGCTTAATTTTGTTATGATAAAAGTAAGTATTCAATCTGACAAACAAAAAAATATAATATCGTTCACTATGAAAGGGCATGCTATGGAAAACAGAGATGCCATTTTAGCAGGAGAGGCTTATGATATGGTATGTAACTCTACATCTGTGCTATCTCAAAGCGTCATAATTGGTTTAGATGAGGTTTTGAATCTTAACGTAAATTATGAAATTGGTGAAGGATACCTTAAGGTAGATCTTAATGGATTTACTAAAGAGGAAATAAAAAAAGCTCAAGTGTTGTTAAAAACTTTTGAGAAGAGTTTAGAAAGTTTAATTTTAGGATTAGACATGAGTTTAGGTAAAGAAACTCGTTGCAAATATATAAAGATAAAGAAAGAGGAGGTGTAGTGGTATGTTAATAATGAACCTTCAATTATTTGCTCATAAAAAAGGGGTTGGTAGCTCTAAGAATGGTAGAGATTCTGAGAGTAAAAGACTTGGTGTTAAATGTGCAGATGGACAATTTGTTCTAGCTGGAAATATATTAGTTAGACAAAGAGGAACTAAGATTCATCCAGGTACTAACGTAGGTAGAGGTAAAGATGATACTTTATTTGCTATGGTAGATGGAATCGTAAGATATGAAAGACTTGGAAGAGATAAGAAAAAAGCTTCAGTTTATGCAACAGAAGTTGAAGTAGCTGAATAATTTTTATGCTTTATATAAAAGGAAGCGCCCTATAAATTAGGGGGCTTTTTTTTATGAAATATTAAAATTAATATTTTTCACAATAAATTTCAATCATACACTTGATTTTTTTATGACAGGTAAGGTTATAATATAATGGATTGAGTATATTGTTTTTTAACATTTAGAAGAAAGGATGATAGACATATGTTTATAGATACGGCCAAGATTTTTGTTAAATCAGGGGATGGTGGACATGGTTGTATTTCTTTTAGAAGAGAAAAATATGTACCACTTGGAGGCCCAGATGGTGGTGATGGTGGTAGAGGTGGAGATGTAGTCTTTAAAGTCGATACTAATATCACTACGCTTTTAGATTTTAAATATAAAAAGAAATTTGTAGCCGATAAAGGTACAAATGGGGAAGGATCTAAATGCTACGGAAAAGATGGATCTAAGCTTATTATTAAAGTTCCAATGGGAACAATAATAAGAGATATAGAGACTAATAAAATAATGGCAGATCTTTCTCATAGTGATGATGAATTTGTAGTTTGTAGAGGTGGTAAAGGTGGCAAAGGAAATGTAAAATTTGCAACCCCAACAAGACAAGCACCTAATTTTGCAGAACCTGGTATGCCAGGAGAAGAAAGATGGGTTGGTTTAGAACTTAAGCTTTTAGCTGATGTTGGACTTTTAGGTTTTCCAAACGTAGGAAAATCAACTTTCCTTTCAGTAGTAACTAAGGCAAAGCCAAAGATAGCTAATTATCATTTTACAACATTAAAACCTAATCTTGGAGTTGTTGCGGTAAAAGGAATAGAGCCTTTTGTAATGGCAGATATTCCAGGAATAATTGAAGGAGCATCTGAGGGTGTTGGTTTAGGAATAGATTTTTTAAGACATATAGAGAGAACAAGACTTTTGATTCATGTGGTTGATATATCAGGGTTAGAAGGAAGAGATCCTATTGAAGACTTTAAAAAAATAAATGAAGAGCTTAAAAAATATAATGTAAAGCTATGGGATAGACCTCAAATAGTTGTAGCTAATAAATGCGACATGTTATATGATGAGAGTGTTTATGAAAATTTTAAAAAGGCTGTACAAGAAATGGGATATAATAAGGTATTTAAAATGTCAGCAGCCACATCACAGGGAATAGAAGCTGTTATGCAAGAAGCTTCTAAACTTCTTAAAGAAATACCATTAACTGATTTAGAAATCGCAGATGATGAAAGATTTATACCAGAAGAAAAGAGATTTACTTATACAATTAATGAAGTTGAAGAGGATGGATTAAAAGTATTTGTAGTTGAAGGTACATTTGTAGATAGATTGCTTTTAGCAGTTAATGTAAATGAGCCAGATTCTTTAAGGTATTTCCATAAAGTTCTTAAAAATAAAGGAATATTTGACGAGCTTAGAGAAATGGGAATAGAAGATGGTGATGTAGTAAGAGTAAATGACTTTGAATTTGAATATATGCTATAAGATAAAAGGAGAAATTTATATGATAACAACTAAACAAAGAGCTTATTTAAGAGGATTAGCGAATGATTTATCACCAATATTCCAAATTGGAAAAGGTGGAATAGAAGAAAATTTTTTAAAACAAGTTAAAGATGCATTAGAAGCTAGAGAACTTATAAAGATAAAAGTCTTAGAAAATAGTGGTTTAGAGACAAGAGAAGCTTCAAATTATATATGTGAACAATTAGGTTGTGAAGGGATTCAAGCAATAGGAAGTAAAATAGTCCTTTTTAAACAATCAACTAAGAAACCTAAAATAGAACTTCCTGTTAAAAATTCAAGATAATATGAAAAAAATAGGAATTATTGGAGGAACATTTGATCCAATTCATAATGGTCATATTTATATAGCGTATGAGGCATATAAAAAATTAGGACTAGATGAAGTAATATTTATGCCAAATGGAAATCCTCCTCATAAAAGGGGCAAAAACATAACGGATGATAAAATAAGATGTGATATGATAAAAAAAGCTATAGCCCCATATAGCTTTTTTGCTATAAATTATTATGAAATAGAAAAACAGGGTTTAAGTTTTACGTATGAAACTTTAAAATATTTAAAGCAGAGTTTAGGTGAAGTTGAGCTTTATTTTATAACAGGAGCTGATTGTTTAATAGATTTGCATCTTTGGAAAAATGTTGATCAGATAATGAAGTATTGTAATTTTGTTGTTTTTAATAGACCTGGATTTAGCAAAGAGAGTATTTTAAAGGAAAAGATAAAGGTAGAAAAAAAATATAATACTAATATAATATTTTTAGATTTGCTTGAATTAGATATAAGTTCTAGTTTAATAAGAGAGAGAATAAAAAATGGTTTAGAGGTTAGATTTTTTATGCCAGAGGATGTTTTATCTATTATACAAAGAGAAAATTTATATTTAAAGGAGAAGTAATTTATGTGGACAGAAGATAAAATTCATGATTATCTTAAAAAAAATATAAATGAAGCTAGATATATTCATACATTAGGTGTTGTGGAAACTGCGATAAAATTAGCAAAAATGAATAATGTAGATGAAGAAAAAGCGAAAATAGCAGCTCTTATTCATGATATGGCAAAGTGTATGCCAAAGGATAAACAGTTTGAAATCTTAAAAAATAATGGAGTTAAAATGGATAAATATCTTTTAAATTCTCCTCAAATATTACACGGTGCTGTAGGAGCAATTTTAGCAAAAGAAATTATGGGCATAGAAGATATAGATATTTTAAATGCAGTTAAGTATCATACAACAGGAAAAGAAAATATGACTACTTTAGAAAAAATAATATATATAGCAGATTATGTTGAACCAAATAGAAAATATGAGGGTGTAGATAAAATTAGAGAAGTGGTATTTAAAGATTTAGATAATGGCGTATTTATGGGTATAGAAAATACTATGCTTCATCTATTAAAGGAGAGGCAACTTATACACATAGATACAATAAATGCGAGAAATTACTTATTACTAGAGATAAAGAATAAATAGAGATAGTGGGTTTGGTATCTAGTATGGGGTAGAATATGGGAGTTTTGGAGAGGTTAATAAATATTTTTCAAAATTTAAACAAAGGAAGAAAGAAAGTATATATAATATCTTTTATTATTTTTGTAATCATTATGTTTATGAATTCTGTGCATATTTTCAATAAAAATTTAACTAGTGCAATGCAAAGTGAAACTTTAGATGATACTTTAACAGTTTTGCTTTTAGGAATAGATAGTGAAGATTTTAAGGATAGTGTAGGAGAATTAGATAGTACATTTTTAGTTAATTATAATTTGAAAACGCAAAATTGTCAGATAATATCATTTCCAAGGGATACTTTAATTCCTTATGAAAATAGCAATATGAAATTAAGGTATATATATAAAACTGGAGGAGAAACTCTTGTTAAAAATAGTATAGAGGATATGTTAAATAACATATCATTAGATGGAATAATAAAAGTAAATTTAAATGGTTTTAGAAAAATAATAGATGCTATGGGTGGAATTGATATTTGTATAGAACAGGATATGTATTATGATGATATTGAAAAGAATCTTAATATAAATTTTAAAGCTGGAGAAACTGTTCATTTAAATGGAGAAAAGGCTGAAGAGTTTTTTAGATGGAGAAATAATAATGATACCGAAAATATTTATTTAGATGATACAGATAGAATTGAAAATCAAAAACTGTTAATAGATAAAATTATTGAGAAAGTTATGTCTTTTAGTAGTATAAGTAATGTTAATGAAATATTTAAAATTATAAAAGACAATGTACAAACAGACTTATCATTAAATCAAATAATGGCTTATGGATTATCATTTGCAAAAATGGATAAAGAAGATATAATAGTTACTACATTAAAGGGTGAAGTTAAGGAAGTTGATGGAATATCTTATTTCTTATATGATAAATCACAAATAGAGTCATTAGATACAACTTATGAAAATTTAGAGTCGTTAAATGCATTGGCTTATAAAAATACAATTAAAATTAAAATTATAAATTGTACCAAAATAAAGGGATTAGCATTAGAGGCGAAAGATAAGCTTGAGAGTTTAGGATATAGTAATATATCTGTTTCAGGAACGAATGAGTTAAATAAAACAGAAATATATTTTAATGATGAGAAATATAAAGGACTTATCCTAAAAGATTTTGGTTATTATAAGGTAGAAAAAAATATGCCAAGTAGTTTTGATAAAGATAAAGAATATGATGTAGTTATTGCTCTTGGTAAAGATTATAAAAAAGTTGGAGAAACAAAGTAAAAATGAGTGTTTTAAAAAGCAAAGTAACTAATGAATTTCATAAAAGAAAGATAAGAGAGTTTTTAAAAGAAGAGTTAAATTTATCGTCAAGATTTATTAAGTCAGCTGCTATAGAAAAAAGAATAAAAGTAAATGGTATAGCTGTTAAGATGAATTACGTTTTAGATGGTAATGAGGAAGTAGAGGTTAATTTATCTAAAGAAGAGTCGCAAAATATTGAGCCCGAAAACATACCTTTAGATGTAGTTTATGAGGATGAAGATATATTGGTTTTAAATAAAGCACCTTTTATGGTTGTTCATCCAACAAAAAGTCATCAAACAGGAACTTTAGCAAATGGTATACTTTATTATTTTAAGGAAACTAATCAACAATGTATAGTTCGTTTGGTGAGTAGATTAGATATGAATACATCAGGTCTTATAATAATTGGGAAAAATCAGTATGCTCACATGATGTTATCTAGCGAGATGAAAACTGATAAATTTCAAAAAAGATATTTAGCTATAGTTCATGGAAATCTAAAACAAAAAGAAGGAACTATAAATGCTCCAATTTATAGAGAATCATTAGATTCTATAAAGAGGATAGTAGACCCTAGAGGTCAAGAGAGTATAACACATTATAAGGTAATTAAAAGCTTTAAAAATGCAGATTTAGTTGAATGTTTATTAGAAACTGGTAGAACTCATCAAATAAGGGTTCATTTAAGCAGTTTAGGGCATCCTATATTTGGAGATAGTCTTTATGGGACAGAGGATAAAGATTATATAAAAAGGCAAGCATTGCATGCATATGGTCTTGATTTTTACAGCCCTAAGACTAAAGAAAAATTAAGTTTAAGAGCAAACCTTCCTTATGATATAGAAGAATTGATTCAAAGGTTAAAATAAAGATTGATAAAAAACAGTCTAAAATTTTGGGCTGTTTTTTTATTTTGATTGTTTTATAATAAATTTAGTTTAATATTTTATATGATATACAGAGAAAAGTAGATTAATTTTAAATTAACTAAAGGAGCAGATAAAAATGAGATTATTAAATTTTGTTGACGACGGGAAAATAAAATTAGGAATTGAAAAAGAAAATAAAATAATAGATGTAGAAAAGATAGCGCTAAAATATAATGCTGACGTACCTATTACAATGGAAGAAGTATTAAATGATAGTAGCAGTATAAAGAAAATAGAAAATTTATGTAAAGAAAATGAAGATGGATTAGATAAAAATAATATTGTGTATGCACCTTGTGTAATGAATCCAGAAAAGATACTGTGTGTTGGTTTAAATTATCTTACACATAGAGAGGAATGCAATATAGATATACCAAAAGAACCTGTGATTTTTAGTAAGTTTAATAGTTCTTTAGCTGCACATGAAGAAAAAATAGAATTGCCAAAGGATTTACATGAATTTGATTATGAAGCAGAGTTAATTATTGTTATAGGTAAAGAAGGTAAAAATATAAAGAGAGAAAATGCTGATGAATATATATTTGGGTACAGTATAGGAAATGATTTAACAAGTAGAGAATTACAATTTTTAACTAGTCAGTGGACACTAGGTAAAGTGATTGATAAATTTACTCCAGTTGGACCTATAATAGTTAGTAAAGATGAGTTAAATATAAGCAATTTAGAAGTAAAATGCGAAGTTAATGGTGAAGTTAGACAGTTAGCTAGCACTAAGGATATGATTTTCGATTGTTATTCAATTGTAAGTTATGTTTCAAAATATATAACTTTAAAACCAGGGGATATAATTTTTACAGGAACTCCAGGAGGTGTAATACTAGGAGATACAAATCCTAATAAGCAATGGTTAAAATCAGGAGATGAGATAAAGATATCAATAGAAAATATAGGCACTCTTATTAACGTATTAAAATAAGAGTAGAGTGAAAAAGTAATATCCTAAATATAAATGTTAGAAATAAGAAATTGTGTTAATAATCATATTGTAATAATTATATTTAGGAGGAATTATTTTTTGAAAAATAAAGATAAAATAGTAGGAAGTATTGTTCTTTTAGGAATAATAGCTATATTTTTAGTTTTCGGTTATGTAAATACAAGACCACAAAATATCTCTAAAGATGATTTAGAAAAAATATTTGTAGAATCAGATATGGATGATAAAAAAAATCTTTATAGTGAAGAGAACAACTCAATTAATACTGAAAATAACAATAAAATAATAGTTGAAATTAAAGGTGAAGTTAATAATCCTAATGTCTATACATTAAATGAAGGAAGTAGGATTTATGAACTTATAGATTTAGCAGGAGGATTAACTCCTTTTGGAGATGATAAAAATATAAATAAAGCTTCAGTTTTAGTAGATGGACAATGTATAGTTATAGGAAATATAATGGATGAAGAAAATGTACAAAGCATTGATGAATTAAATAATGGAATAAAAGAGTCTATATCATTATCACAAAATAAAGATGAGAAGATAAATATAAATAGAGCATCAAGAGATGATTTAATGAAATTATCAGGAATTGGGGAATCAAAAGCACAGGCAATTATTAGCTATAGAGATAGTATAGGTGGATTTAAAGATGTAGATGAATTAAAAAATGTTGATGGAATTGGCGAGAAAACTGTTGAAAAGTTAAAGGAGAGTATAACTATTAATTAAAATTATATAGGTCTTATGCATTTAAATAAAAAATTGTATATGAGGAATTGTTAAACCCCATGTTTGCAGTATTTCTATGTTTTACATAAGTATTTAATTGTAGTATTATATAAGAATAATTCATAATAAGAAATGGGAGGGTGACTATGTTAGAAGAAGAAAATGGGCTATTAAGAATGTTAGTTGCTCAAGTGATTGATCAAATTATAATAATATTAATATCACTTATGATTGTATTTATTTTTGCAGCAATACTATCATTTGCAGGTTATTATATAATAAGTGTTGCAAGTGTATTATTAATTGCATATGTAATAATTAATATTTTATACAGACCTATAATGAAGGCATCACCACTTGGAGAAACATTAGGAGGAAAACTAATATATAAATAAGGATGGAAAAAAATGAAAAAAGGTAGCAATATAGAGGTATTAATTGAAAAGATGGAGTTCCCATCGAAGGGATATGGATTCTGTGAAGGTTTAAAAGTATATGCAAAAAATTCATTCCCAGGACAAAAAGTTTTAGGTAGAGTATCTAAAAAGAAAAAAGACTATGCAGAGATAAAGGTTAATGAGGTAGTTGAGAGAGCTGAGTATGAAATAGATACAAAATGCCCTCATTTTGAATTTTGTGGAGGATGTTCATCTCAAACAGTTCCTTACGAAAAGCAATTAGAATTTAAAGTAGAACAAGTTTTAGATTTGTTTAAACAAGGAAATGTACAAACTGGAGAATTTTTAGGTATAGAAACTAGCCCTGTAACATGGGAGTATAGAAATAAAATGGAATTTACCTTTGGAGACATGGAAAAAGGTGGAGAGCTTACACTTGGAATGCATTTAAAAGGAAATCCTTTTGGAATAGTAAATGTTGATGGTTGCCTTTTAGTAGATGCTGATTTTAGACAAATATTAGATTTAACTGTTAGGTATTTTAGAGAAAAAGAACTTCCTTTTTACAAAATAATGCCAAGAACAGGATATTTAAGAAATCTTATAGTTAGAAAATCAGTAAAAACTGGTGAAATACTTATAAATTTAGTTACAACTACTCAAATTAATTTTGATTTAACTGAATATGTTAATATTTTAAAGAAAGCAAGTTATAAGGGAGTTTTAAAATCTATATTACATACAGAAAATGATTCGTTTTCTGAAGCTGTAATATGTGATAAATTAAATGTTCTTTATGGGGAAGACTTTATAACAGAAAATCTTTTAGGATTAAATTTTAAAATATCACCATTTTCATTTTTTCAAACAAATTCTCTAGGTGCAGAAAAGCTTTATAGTATAGTTAGAGATTTTATGGGGAGTGCAGATAATAAAGTTGTATTTGACCTTTATTGTGGAACAGGAACAATTGGTCAAATAGCAGCAGGAAAAGCTAAAAAAGTTATAGGAATTGAACTTATAGAAGAGGCTGTTATAGCGGCTAATGAAAATGCAAAACTAAATGGATTAAATAATTGTAAATTTATAGCAGGAGATGTTGCTGAGGCTATAAAAACAATTAAAGAAAAGCCAGATGTTATAATTTTAGATCCACCAAGAAGTGGAGTTCATCCAAAAGCATTGGATTATGTTATAAAATTTGATGCAAAGGAAATAGTATATGTTTCATGCAATCCAAAATCTTTAGTAGTTGATTTAAGCGTACTTGAGGGCAATGGATACAAAGTTGAAAAAACATTATTAATGGATATGTTCCCAAATACTCCTCATGTTGAAACAGTAGTTAAGTTAATTAAAAAATAATATGTAGTTACTTATATTAAATTGTGGAATGAGAATGTTTATTCTCATTCCACAATTTTTTATTTTTCTGTAACATTTATAAGATTACTATAATAATTAATTTTTCCATTTAGTACATCGTTGTAGAATTGTTGTTTTTGTTCTATATAATCTATAGATTCTTGTAATTTTTTGATTTTATTCAATATAATATGTTTTTGCTCATTAAGGATTACTTTGCGTTCTAAAATTAATGAAAAAATTAAAGGTTGATTACTTAGATTTAGTTTTATTACATCAACCATTTAGTGATTATTATGGTGCATATCATGCATTAGAAGATTTATATAAAGAAGGAAAACTTAAAGCTATTGGTGTAAGTAATTTTTATCCAGATAGATTATCAGATATAGCTGCTTTTAATGAGATTGCTCCTCAAGTAAATCAAGTTGAGGTAAATCCATTAAATCAACAAATTTTTGCGCAAGAAAATATGATTAAAAATAATATTCAAATTGAAGCATGGGCTCCATTCGGAGAAGGTAGAAACAATATGTTTGATAATGAGGTTTTAAAGAACATTGGAGCTAAGTATGGAAAAAGTGTTGCACAAGTTATCTTAAGATGGTTAATCCAAAGGGGTGTAGTTGCATTAGCAAAATCTACTCATGTAGAAAGAATGGAAGAAAACTTTAATATATTTGATTTTAAATTATCAGAAGAGGATATGGAAACAATTAAAAATTTGGATACTGGAAAGAGTTTATTCTTTAATCACCAAGAAGCAAGTACAGTAGACTTATTTGTTAAATTTGTAGAACAAAGAAGAAATAAAAATTAATATAAATTCCCACTATAAGACCTTCTCTTTTGAGAAGGTTCTTTAAATGAAATAAATTATATTTTAATTTTAATTAATAATTTAAAAATATTAATCAATATTAGATATTTGTATTTCATTATCTTTAGCATATGAAGTAGACCATGAACAAATATCATTTAATATGTGCTTAAGGCTATATCCTTGTTCTGTAAGGGAATATTCAACCTTTGGTGGTACTTGAGGATATACATGTCTGTTTATTAATCCTTTTTCTTCTAGTTCTCTAAGTTGAGTAGTTAACATTTTTTGCGTGATGTTAGGCATTAAGCGATTTAGTTGACTAAACCTTTTAGAACCATCAAGAAGATGCCAAAGTATTATTAATTTCCATTTTCCACCGATTAAATCCATAGTTAATTCTAGTGGACAATTATATTTCTTTTGTAAGTCAGCCATTTTTCCTCCTAAAATATAATACTTACTTTTTGAATTGTATAATATAAAAAGATAAGTAGTTAGTTATTATATATCAATTAATATAACATTAATAAAATGCAAATACAATTAATTATTTTATTGTAATTAAAAAAATATATATTATATATTTCTATTTAAGGTAAAATTAATTATATAATAATTTTATATGGTAATAATATAAAATGAATGGAGGAAAATATTGTGAGAGTAAAAGTGATTTTTTATTCCTTAGAAGGAAATTCAAAACTTATAGCGGAGGAAGTAGCTAAAAGTCTTAATGGAGATATTGTTGAGTTAAAACCTAAAAAACATTATGCCAATAGTGGATTTAAAAAATATTTATGGGGTGGAACTAGTGTTTTAATGAAAGAAAAGCCAGAACTTGAAGCCTATGATAATAATTTAGATTACGATTTATTAGTTATAGGGACTCCTGTTTGGGCTGGAACTTTTTCACCTGCAATTAGAACCTTTTTAAAGGAAAATAATTTAGATGGAAGGAAAGTAGCTTTATTTGCTTGTCATGCCGGTGGTGGAGCTGATAAATGTTTTGAGAAATTTAAAAAGTTTAGTCCAAATTGTAAAGTTATAAGTACTATGGATTTTGTAGATCCTTTGAAAAAAGATACAGCAAATAATATTGATAAAGCTGTAAAATGGGCAAAATCATTATAGAATATTAAGGTTAAAAATTATAAAAAAACAATATTTTAAATCATATGTATATATTTTAGCAAATAGAGCAATAATCTAAGTATAATTAATTAAATTATTAGCAGGCATTTTGGAGGTAAGATTAATGAAGCTTAGTGCTAGAAATCAATTAAAAGGAAAAGTAGTTGATATTAAAGAAGGGGCTGTAAATGGTATTGTAAGCTTGGAAACTAAGGGTGGAGAAATTATTACTTCAACTATATCAATGGGTTCAATTAAAGAATTAGGTTTAAAGATAGGTTCAGAAGCTTATGCTGTTATAAAAGCTACTTCAGTAATGATGATGGTAGATTAATTTTGTAAAAAAGGTCTAGAAAAATTGTTTTCTAGGCCTTTTTGTTTTATAAAAATCCATAAATTGTATAATTTATTAATTATTTATAATAATTTTAAAACTTTAATGAATAAAGTTCAAAAACTATTTACAATTAAAGTAAAAATGGTTATATTAGACTGGTAATGATAAATTCAAATAATAATTAAAATTTTAGGAGGAGATGGATTTGAAAGCAAAAAAAATAACAACTATGTTTTTGTTTGGTTTAGTTCTTACAGCAACTGTATTGACGGGATGTTCAACAGCTTCAGTAAAGGAAGAAAGCTTAGATAATACTGAGAAAAAAGAGGTGGTTGTTGCAGCTGCTGCTAGTTTAAAAGAAGCAACTACTGATATAGAGAGTGTTTTTGAGGAAAAGCATAAAAATATAGATTTAGTATTTACTTATGGGGGCTCAGGTTCTCTTCAGCAACAAATAGAGCAGGGTTCTCCAACAGATGTATTTATTTCAGCAGGGGCTAAGCAGATGGATGCTTTAGAGAGTAAAGGACTTCTTTTAGATTCAACTAAAATGGATTTATTAACTAATAAAGTTGTATTAATAACACCTAAGGATAAAGCAGATTTAACATCTTTTGAAGATTTAAATAGTAATAAAGTATCACAAATTGGATTTGGCGAGCCAAGTACAGTTCCTGTTGGACAATATACTGAACAGATTTTAAACAGTATTGGAATATTAGATAGTGTGAAAAATTCTGGAAAAGTTGTTTATGCTAAAGATGTAAAAGAGGTTTTAACTTGGGTTGAAACTGGAAATGTAGATGCAGGTGTAGTTTATGAAACAGATGCTAAGGGTTCGAGCAATGTAAATATAGTTTGTGAGGCTCCAGAAAATAGTCACGATCCTATAGTTTATCCAGTTGCTGTTATAAAAGATAGTAAAAATCCTGAAGAAGCAAAAGAATTTATAAATTTTTTAAATTCAGATGAAAGTAAAGACATTTTTAAAAGTTATGGATTTACAACAAAGTAAAAGTTAAGATTAATTAATAATTAAAAAATAAAGAAAGGGTGCTTTTATTGAATGATTTATCGCCTTTGTGGATTTCGCTTAAAACAACTACAATTTCAACAATAATAGCATTTATACTAGGAATTTATGGAGCACGATTAGTAATGCTTTGTAATAAAAAGTTAAAAGGAATTATAGATGCAATATTTATTCTGCCTATGGTTTTACCTCCTACAGTAGTAGGTTTTTTCTTGCTTATCATTTTAGGAAAAAGAGGAATTGTAGGGAGTTTTCTTTATAATATTGGAATACAGATTATATTTTCATGGAGTGCTACTGTTGTAGCAGCTACTGTTGTATGTTTTCCCATTATTTATAGAACAACTAGAGGGGCATTAGAGCAAATTGATAATAATGTTTTAAATGTGGCTAGAACTTTAGGGATGAGTGAAAGAAGAGTTTTTTGGAAAATAGCATTTCCTATAGCTTGGCCAGGAATACTTGGAGGAATTGTTTTAGGTTTTGCAAGAGCACTTGGTGAATTTGGAGCGACACTTATGCTTGCAGGGGCAATTCCAGGAAAAACAGTAACTATGCCGATTTCGATTTATTTTTTATCTCAAGGTGGGGATATGAAAGGTGCAATGATATGGGTTTTATTTATAGTTGCTATATCATTCCTTAGTATATTTTTTATAAATAGATTATCTTATAAAAGTTATGAAATAAATGTGTAAACAATACTTATTTTAATATACGTGGAGGACAAATGTTATATATAGATATAAAAAAATATCTAAAAAACTTTACTTTAGATATTACTTTGGAAACTGACAATAATAGAGTTGGGATTTTGGGAAAATCAGGTTCAGGAAAGAGTATGATGTTAAAAGCTATTGCAGGAATTATAAAACCTGATGAAGGAATAATAGTTTTAAATGATAGAGTGTTGTTTGATAGTAAAAAGAAAATTAATTTACAGCCTAGAGAGAGAAATATAGGGTATCTATTTCAAAATTATGCATTATTTCCTCATATGACCGTTAGGGAAAATATATTTTCTGGGATGATAAGAGCTTCTAAGTATGAAAAACAAAAAATGAGTAGTGATATGATAAAAAGATTGTGCTTAAACGGATTAGAAAATAGATATCCAAAGGAATTATCAGGAGGGCAGCAACAAAGGGTGGCAATAGCTAGAATGCTTGCTACAAAACCTGAAATTTTAATGTTTGATGAACCATTTTCAGCTCTTGATTATCATTTGAGGGAATATATGCAGGAAAATCTTTTAGAAATATTAAGTGAAGAAAGCACAACTAGTCTTTTAGTTTCTCATGATATAGATGAGGCGTATAGACTTTCTAAAGAAATTGTTGTGGTAGATGATGGACAAATTAAAAGGCAAGATAGAAAAGAGAAAGTTTTTAATGAACCTAAAAATATTGCTACTGCAAAAATAACAGGATGTAAAAATATATCAAGAGCTAGAAAAATAGCTAATGATAAAGTTTTTGCTATGGATTGGGGAGTAGAAGTTAAAATTTTACCTACTAAAGATGAGGTAGACTATATAGGTATAAGAGCACATCATATTGAATATTCTAAGACTTTGGAAGAAAACACATATGCTTATACAATTGAAAGCAGTAGTGAAACAAGATTTGGACAAACTATGTATTTTTCTTTAGGAAAAGAGCATAGCGAAAAGAAAAATCAACTTCGTTTTGAAGCTGATAAAAAGCTTTTAGAAAAGGAATTTTTTGAAGAGAATTTTAAATATATAAAACTGCCGAAGAATAATATTATTTTATTAAGTAAATAATTAAAAATGTTTTTAATTAAGATTTTAGTAATAAATAAGTTATAATTAATATGTATAACTTATTTATTTTTTTTAGTAAATATAAAAGTGAAGTAAATAGATTTAAAGTAATACTTAAGGAGAATGTTTGTTATGGATAAATCTAATTTAAAAGAGCTAATAAAACATGGTAGTATATACTTTCCTTGCGCAGCTTATATAGCGGAAAATGAACAAAATGGTTTATTTGCAAAATATCATTGGCATAATGAATTGGAAATTATTCATTTTAAAAAGGGAAAATTTAGGTTTGAAGTAAATATGGACAAGTATATTATAGAAGATGAGTGTCTTTGTTTTATAAATAGTGAGGAATTGCACTTAGTTAAAGGAGATTATCCATGTATTGAAAGTGCGGTAGTATTTGATTTGAAAATGCTTAGTTTTAATATATTTGATTTAACTGAGAGTGAGTTAATCAATCCTCTTTTAACTGGAAAATTAAAAATGCCGAGATTTATTTACAAAAAGGATGTTTTTTGGAATGATGTATATAAAGAGTATGAAAAAATTATAAATATATATAAAAAAAATATAAATAATATAGATGAAAATTGTAAAAAAAATGTGGTATCTCAAATTGAGATAAAAATAGCTATACTTAATATTTTAGCAGTTTTATATAACAATAATTTATTAGTTAATGAGTGTGGAAATGTTGATAATTATAAGATAGAGTACATAAAAAAAGTTATTTTATATATTGAAAATAATTATAAAAGGAAAATTTGTGTGAAAGAGTTAGCTAAAGAGATTAATATGAATGAACAGTATTTTTGTAGATTTTTTAAAAATATTATTGGAAAATCTCCAATGCAATATATAAATGAATATAGGATTAAGAAAAGTGAGGAATTGTTAAAAAAAACAGACATGAAAATTATGCAGATATGCTTAGAAAGTGGATTTAATAATATGGGGAATTTTATAAATACATTTAAAAAGCAAACTGGATTAAGTCCTATGAAGTATAGAAAAGATAATAAAGAAGATGTCATAAAAATGTAATTTAAAATCAATAATATGTAAGAAATTTTTTGTGGAATGTTTTATTATATAAGTATACATAATGTTAATTTTAGGAGGTTTTAATTATGAAAAAGTGGTGGCACGATAAAGTAGCATATCAAATATATCCAAAGAGCTTTTATGATACTAATGGAGATGGAATTGGAGATTTAAAAGGAATTATAAATAAATTAGATTATTTAAAAGAATTAGGAATTGATATAATTTGGTTGTCTCCCATTTATTGTTCTCCTATGGTTGATCAGGGGTATGATATTTCTGATTATTATAATATTGACCCAAGTTTTGGTACTATGGATGATATGGAAACGTTATTAAAAGAAACTAAAAAAAGAAATATGTATGTGATTATGGATTTGGTAGTAAACCATTGTTCAGATAAGCATGAATGGTTTAGAAAAGCTTTAGAAGATCCAGATGGAGAGTATGGAGAATATTTTTATATACGTGAAGGAAAAGGAAATAAACCACCTTGCAACTGGCGTTCTTATTTTGGTGGAAGCGTATGGGAAAGAATACCTAATACAAATAAGTATTATTTTCATGCATTTGCAAAAGAGCAACCTGATTTAAATTGGGAAAATCCAAAGGTAAAAGAAGAAATATATAAAATGATTAATTGGTGGTTGGATAAAGGATTAGCTGGTTTTAGAATAGATGCTATCATAAATATAAAGAAGGATTTGAGTTTTCAAGATTTTGAAGCTGATGGAGATGATGGACTTTGTGACATGAGTAAGATGTTAGAAAAAGTTATAGGCATTGGTGATATGCTGAAGGAATTAAAAGAAGAAACTTTTGATAAATATGATGCTTTTACGGTTGGAGAAGTTTTTAATGCTAAAGAAGGTGAACTTTATAAATTTATAGGAAAAGATGGATATTTTTCATCTATATTTGATTTTGATATGGAAGTTTTAGGACAAGAACAATCAAATCGTTGGTATTTAAATAAAGATTTCACTACGAATCAATTAAGAGATGTTATTTTTAAAAGCCAAATAGAAGCATTAGGAATTGGTTTTAAGGCAAATATTATTGAAAATCATGATGAGCCAAGAGGGGCAAGTCGTTATATAATAGATGGGGAATGTAATGATATTAGTAAAAAGGCTCTGGCTATTATAGAGGTTATGCGTAGAGGGATACCTTTTATTTATCAAGGTCAAGAAATAGGTATGACAAATAATAAGGTTGATTGTATAGATAAGTTTAATGATATATCTACAATAGAAAATTATGATAGAGCTATAAAAGAAGGTTTTAGTAAAGAAGAAGCTTTAAGGCTTGTAAATAAATTTAGCAGAGATAATGCTAGAACGCCATTTCAATGGGATAATAGCATTAATGCTGGTTTTACAAAGGGCACTCCGTGGCTTCAAGTAAATGAAAATTATAAGGAAATTAATGCGAAATTACAAATAGATGATAAAGATTCTGTGTTGAGTTTTTACAAGAAACTTATAAATTTAAGAAAATCAAATGAGTATAAAGAAGTTGTTGTTTATGGAGAATTTATACCAGATTTAGAAGCGTATGATAATGTTATTGCTTTTTATAGGAAGGGAGCTAATAAATGTTTAATGGTAATAATAAATTATCAAAATAAAGAACAAATAATTAATTTCAACAAAACGTATAAGATATTGATTAATAATTATAAAGATTTGAAGTTTGTTAATAATGAATTAATGCTAAAGCCATATCAAGGGATTATTATAGAAATACTATAATTTAATATACTAAAAAGAAGCTATAAAATGTAGCTTCTTTTTTGTTGAATATAAAAATTTATTTACTGTTATGAATAAAGAAAATAAAACTTTATTTGTTATTAGTGTTATTTTCTTTAATAATTGAAACAGATAATGCTCCAATTATTAGTAAGATACCAGAAATTAAAAGCATTGATGGCATTGAAGAACCTACTAAAGGAAATAGTGCGAAGCTTAAACAAGAAGCTACAATTTGTGGTAAGCAAATACTACCATTGAAAAGTCCAAGATACATACCTATATTTTTACCTGATAAAGCATTAGTTAAAATAGTAAATGGAAACGTCATCATTCCTGCCCAAGCCATTCCTATTAATATAAATGAAATTATTAGTGCAAATTCATTATGAATAAAAAATATTGAACCAAAACCTACTCCACCTAAAATAAGACTAAGAGTATAGAAAAATTTTCTTTTACTATTAGATGTACGAGATAAGATAAGAGACCATAAAACAGCACTAATAGATTGAACTGCTGATAAAATACCAAACCAATTTCCAGCTGATTGATAAGCTTGACTATATGCTTCTGTTGTATGCCATACATTTAATGCAATGGCTCCAGTACCATAAGTCCATAAGTATTGAAAGCCCATCCAACAAAAAAATTGAACTATAGCAACTGTCCAAAATACTTTTGGTGCATTAAGAAGTAATTTGAAAACATTAATTTTTTCTTTGGGTTCGTTTTCATTGATGCCGTGATACAAAGCGTATTCCTTTGGGGGATATTCTTTAACTTTAAATACTGTAAACAAACTACAAATTATCAAAATGATAGCCCCTATATAGAATGAGATTATAACAGATTGAGGGATTACTCCTTCAGGTGCTGTATTGGAAACACCGATTATAGTCAATATAAATGGAAAAATACTAGCTAGTACAGCACCACTGTTTGAAAGAAAACTTTGAATTGAATAAGCAAAGCCTTTTTGTTTTTCATTAACCATATCTCCAACCATCATTTTAAAAGGTTGCATAGCTACGTTTGATGATAAGTCCATAAATAAAATAGTAATTGAACCAAAAAGCAATGCTGCCATAGAGCCAAAGCCAAAACCAAAACTTCCTGCGTTTGGTAGTAAACACATAACGATTACAGCAACCACAGAACCTACTATTAAATATGGAATACGACGACCAATTTTAGGAATCCATGTTTTATCTGAAAAATAGCCTATTAAAGGTTGTACGATTAATCCAGCTAGTGGTGGTAAAATAAAGAAAAAGCCTAAATCATTTGGATTAGCTCCAAGGGTTTGGAATATACGTCCCATATTTGAACTTTGTAATTGAAATGCCATTTGAACTCCGAAAAAGCCAAAACTTATCATCCAAATTGTGCTAATTGGCAAATTGGGTAATTTATTTTTAGGTTTTATTGAAATTTGATTTATTTTCTTTTCTGTCATAGTAATACCTCCGCTGTTAAATAAATTTTGTATTAAAACGTTTTATGTATATATACAATTATATTTTAGAACTTGTTCTTTAAAACTTCTTACGGATTATTGACTTTAAATTACACTTTTATTACTTTTTAATAAACAAAGTAATAAAAGTTGTTTTTTATAAAGAGTTTAATTTTTGTTTTCTATGTAATGATAAAGTAAAAAAATTAATATTTAATTTTTTTACTTTAAACTCTATATGATATGATTTAAATTTGAATTATAGTAATTATCTAGAAAATTTTGATTTGATTTTTTTCCTATAAAAGAAAGTTATAAATGCGGCACAACCTATAAAACCATAAGATACAAGAGGTGATATTAGCATATATTTAGAAACAGATAAAATAAACACTAAACTAATATTGCAAACAGCTTCTAAAACAAGGCATATTCCCCATATAAAAGTTAGAAATTTCATACTAAATCTAAAATGAGGATTTTTCCACTTTTCATCAATGGTTGATTTGTTGTTTTTTGCATATTTATCTTGAGAATTTATAAATTTTTTTGCTAAATAATAGATCATAGGTTTTGGAAAAAACATAGATGTTAGAAATAAGATTCCTATAACAGCTGTTATATAAGATTGTCTAATTAGAAGTAATTTTTGGCTTCCACCAAATAACATTGAAATTATTCCAACGATAAAGCCTAAGATAATAAGACTAGCAAAAATATCTATTTTCTTTTCTTTTGTTATATGATATATATTATCTATTATAGGAATAGTAGTTGAAATTATAAGAGCAGTTATGCTAGGTATATGATTTATTAGTATTTTATATGTAATTAAAGGTAAGATAGCATTTATTAATATGCTTATAATAATGCTTTTTTTAATATTATTTTTGTGATTAATATACATAAAATTATTCTCCATTCGTTACTTTTTACTATATAAACAAATGATTTATATAGTAAATCTTTTGATTTTATAAGTAATTATAAAATATTAAAATTTTTCTGTATTGTGACTTTAGTCATAATTTTAGTCATATGATAAAATATATTTTTAATAAACTCATATAATAATAAAGGAAATAAAGTTAATAAAAGGATTTTAAAGTATGGAGTTCTTATTAGAAAAACAATGGATTTATATGGGGATACCTGTTTTATTTGTGGCAGGTGCATTTATGCATTATTTTTATTCATTAAGTAGAAAAAATGTTTTAGTGGGACTTATAGCACCAGTTAATGAAAGTGTATGGGAACATTTAAAATTGATATTTTTACCAATGATATTGTGGTGGAGTGTATATTATATAATTAAAGGACAAGAATTAGGTATAGATAAAAATAGATGGTTTACAGCAGGGTTGGTATCTTTAGTAGTATCAATGATTGGAATATTTTTTTTATATTATTTTTATGTAGGTGCATTTGGAAAAGAATCAGTTATAATTGATATAAGTATTCTTCTTGTGGCTTTATTTGTTGGGCAAATGTTATCTTTTCACATATATAAACACTTTGAAGGTATAGATGTGCATTTTGTAATTTTAATAGTTGCTATGATATTTTGTGTCTTAGTTATATGCACATTTAATCCACCTCATATACCGCTTTTTAAAGAAAAGAAAACAGGAGTTTATGGAATTAAGAAAAAATAAATGTTAAGAAATATTAAAAATAGGTGGGAGGATTCTTAAAATATTTTTAAATTTTAAAATAGATAGTATAATTAATATGTTTTTATAAATAGCGTATTTATTTTACATATAAAGGAGAAAAAATGGATTTATTAAAAACTTATAGTGATTATTTAAAGAAAAATATGGATAATCCAGAAAAGGTAAGAAAATTAATAAAGCTTGGATATAGCTTAGAATATGGATTTTTGGCAGTAGCGGGAGATAGGTCTCTTCCTAAATCTCTTAGATATTTAGCAAAACTTTGTATGAAGTTTACTTTAGAGCCAATTAAAAACCCGCAAAATACTGCTTTTGTAAATGTGTTTACGCCAACAGAATTTTTACATGCTTTTGGAATGAATTTTCAACTTATAGAAGCATTATCATCATATATGTCAGGAACAAAATTTGAAGATACACTTATAGACAAAGCTGAAACACTAGGTGTAGCTGATAGTTTATGTTCATATCATAAGACATTTATAGGTGCAGCATTAAGTGGAGTTATAGAAAAGCCAAAATTTGCAATAACAACAACTATGGCTTGTGATGGAAATGTTAATACATTTAGATGTCTTTCAGATTTTTATGGTATAGAAAGGTTTGTTATAGATATACCTTATGAATATTCTGAAGATGCTAAAGAATATGTAAAAGAGCAACTAAAAGAAATGGTTGAGTTTATTGAGGATAATTTACATAAAAAATTAAATGAAAACAAATTAAAAGAAATTATTATAAATGAAAATAAATCAATAGATTATTATAATTTATATTTGAAAAAATTAGAAAATAGATACTTTACTAATACTTTAACATCAGAGATGTATAAAATTTTTGCAACACATCCTGGTATGGGAAGGGCAGATACATTAAAATTTTTTAAACTTTTAGATGAAGATATATCAAAGTGTCCAGAAGGAATAACGGGAAAAAGATTTTTATGGGTACATTTATTGCCTTTTTATAGTAAATCTATAAAAGCACTTTTAGATAAAAATGAAATTAATCAACTTTTAATATCAGATATGAATGTAGATTCACTTCAAAAAATAGATTTAGATGATATTTATGGCTCTATTGCAAAGAAGCTTATTTTAAATAAATTTAATGGTCCATACAGTAGGCGTGCTGAAAATATATTAAAGTATTCAGAAAAGTTTAATGCTGATGGAGTAATAAATTTTTGCCATTTTGGATGTAGACAATCAAATGGAGGAAGTATGATTTTAAAAGATTTATTAGATAAGAATAATATACCATCAATAAGCATTGATGGTGATGGTGTGGATAGAAGAAACGGTCAAGATGGTCAAAATAAAACGAGATTAGAGGCATTTTTTGAAATGATAAAAGATAATTAAGGAGAAAAATATGATAGCTTGCATGTGTAAATATAGCCCTTTTGCCATTTTTGAAGGCTTTAATGAAAATGGTATAATTATAGATGATTCAATAGAACAATTTACTGAATCTGAGAAACTTATGCATCCTAGTATGTGTTCTTATAGTAAAGGGCTTTTGGATAAAATAATAGAAAGAAAAATAGATAAAGTCTTTTTAGTTAATTGTTGTGATGCTATAAGGAGGCTTAAAGATACTTTAGAAAAAGTGGATACTATAAAATTTATTTATATAATGGATTTGCCTAAAAAAAATAATTGCTGTTCTAAGGATATATTAAAAAAAGAAATATTAAAATTTATAAAAGCTTATGAAGATTTTAGTGGAAAAAAATTCGATTTAGACAGATTTAATAAATCTATTTATAAGTATGTATCATCAGAGCCTAAAATAGAGAAAGAATACATAAAGGTATTAGGTGCTAAAGTTTCAGAAGATTTTTTAAATAAGGCTAAAGATATTTTAGATTATCCTTTAGTAAATGATACGTGTTTTAAAAGACATTATTTAAGTTATGCAAAAAAATTTGATAATATTGATGATTTAGCTCTATGGTATAGCGAAGAAATGTTATCTTACACTCCATGTATGAGAATGGATGATATAAAGAAGAGAAGGGCATTAGTTGAGGATCCAAATCTTAAAGGAATAATTTATCATACAGTAAAATTTTGTGATCATTATTCATTTGAGTATATGAATCTTCAAAAAAGCAATATACCAATGTTAAAAGTTGAAACAGATTTAACAAATCAAAGTAATGGTCAAATAAAGACTCGTATAGAAGCTTTTAATGAGCAATTATCAGGAGGTAAAGTTAAAGTGAGAGAGGGAATAGATAAAGATAGAGTATATGTTATGGGGGTTGATAGTGGTTCTACATCTACTAATATAGTGGTTTTAGATAAAGATAAAAATGTTTTAAGTAAAGTAATAGTAAAAACTGGTGCTAGAAGTATGGATTCGGCAAATAAGGCTTATGAAATGGCTTTAGATGAAGCAAAATTGAAAAAAGAAGACATATCTTTAATTATTGGTACAGGTTATGGAAGATATAATATTCCTTTTGTTGATGAAAATGTTACAGAAATAACTTGTCATGGAAAAGGTGCTCACTTTATTAATAATGAAATAAGAACTATAATTGATATTGGAGGACAAGACAGTAAAGCCATATCTATAGATGAAAAAGGAAATGTAAAAAGTTTTGTTATGAATGATAAATGCGCAGCGGGAACTGGAAGATTTTTAGAAATGATAGCTAGAACTTTAGAAATAGACTTAAAAACTATGTCAGAAGAAGGGTTATCATATAAGGAAGATTTAACTATAACTAGCGTATGTTCTGTATTTGCTGAATCTGAGGTAGTATCATTAATTGCTGATAATAAAGATAGAAAAGATATAATTCATGGAGTTAATAAATCGATAGCTACAAAAACAGTAGGTCTTGTTGACAGGGTTGGTAGAGTAGAAAAATATATGATGACAGGCGGAGTTGCAAAAAATAAAGGTGTTGTAAAGTGTATAGAAGAAAAACTTGGAACTTCTATTTTTATAGCACAAGAGCCTCAAATATGTGGAGCATTAGGAGCAGCACTTATAGGACTTGAAAAGATATTAAATTAATTTTATATATAATTTAGAGAAAAGGGGCAAAAATAATGAAAACTAATTATCATACACATAATTTTAGATGTAATCACGCTATAGGAAATGTTGAGGATTATATAAAAATTGCTATAGAAGAGGGATTTGATGAAATAGGGATATCAGACCATTTACCACATCCAGGAAAGAATATAGATAATGAGTCTAGAATGACTTATGAAGAGATTCCAGAATATTTTGCTGAAATTGATGAAGCTATAAAGAAATATGGCGATAAAATATCTATAAAAAAGGGTATTGAGGGAGAGTATTTTGAAGATTTTAAATGGTTTTATGAAGAGCTTAAACAAAATTATAATATAGATTACATGATACTTGGAGTTCATTTTTTTCCTTATCAAGGAGAATGGGTTTATGTTGGGCATATAGATTTAACTCCTGAAATATTAAAGGTTTATGTTGATCATGTTATAAAATCAATGGAAAGTGGATTGTTTAAATATATAGCTCATCCAGATCTTTTTGGAATGTCTTATAGGAATTGGGACGAATACGCAATAAAAGAATCAAGAAGAATTTTTGAGGCTGCTAACAGATTAAATATGCCTCTTGAAATAAATGTAAATGGAATGAATAGAGCAAAGATTAAATATAATAATGGTCTTAGATATCAATATCCTATAAAAGATTTTTGGGAACTGGCTAAGGAATATAATGTAAAAGTAATTGTAGGAATAGATGCGCATAAACCAGATAATATGAAAAATTTAAGCAAAGGTATAGAATTTGCAAAAGAGATAAACTTAGATGTAGTAGACCATTTAGAATTTTAATAACTATTGTAAAAAAAGATAAGTTATATCAAAACATTATTTTGATATAGCTTATTTTTTTATATTTTTATGATGTTATAAATAATAAAACAAAATAGTGAAATAATAAAATAGAATTTTAATTTAAAAATTAAAATTATTGAAATAAGTTCTAATAAAAAGTAACAATTTGGAGGTATATTTAATGGGAAGAGTTAATTTAGGAAGCACTACGATAAATTATCCTATGCCAGTTGTTTTAATTGGCTCTAAAACAAATAAAGGTAAATCAGATTTCTTAACTGTATCATGGATTACTATGGTAAGCGAAAATCCATATAAAGTTTTAATTTCTCTTTGTAAAAAACATACTATAAGTGCTGAAATAAAAGAAAATAAAGCATTTAGTATATGTGTTCCATCAAAAGAGCAAGTAAAAAATGTAGATTATTGTGGAGTGGTGGGAATGGAAAATTTAAATAAAGCAGATTTTTTCCACATATTTTATGGTACATTGGATGGAACTCCTATGATAGAGGAATGTAAATTAAATGCTGAATGTAAAGTTGAAAAAATAATAGATTGTGGAAGTCATGATCTTTTTATAGGAGAAATTTTACAAGTTCATGTTGATGATAGTATAACTTCTGATAAAAAAGTATGTTTAGAAAAAATGCAACCAATGATTTTAGATACAGATAATAAAAAATACAGAGAAATAGGAAATATAGTAGATGATGCTTTTAAAAAATATAAGTAAATGTTAATATTAATTATTTATAAATTATGAATAAAAATACAAAATATATTGTAAATTTTTATTTAATAATATGAATTAAATGTTAATAAATAAAGGTTAAATATTTTAATGAAAATGAATAATAAAAATTTCAATATGTTTATAAATGGCTCTATATAAAGAAAAAGCAGGATAAAAATAGAATTATTAACTTGAAAAAAACAATTTGATTGTAAAAATTAATACAATAACACAACAGATATTACAAAAAATTCAAATTGATTTTATGCATTTTAAATGATAATATATGCATGAGATTCAGAGAGTTTTTTATACATATTTATAAGTTATTTTAGGGGGAGTTTACATGAATAAAACTAAAAAAATAGGCATGTATACATTAGTATTAATGATTTTTACATCAGTTTTTGGGTTTACAAATATACCAAGGTCATTTTATCTTATGGGATATGGAGCTATACCTTGGTATATAATATCTGGGATATTATTTTTTATACCATATGCTTTTATGATGACTGAGTTTGGTGCTGCTTTTAAAGATGAAAAAGGTGGTATTTACTCTTGGATGGAAAAATCAGTAGGTAGTAAGTTTGCTTTTCTTGGAACTTTTATGTGGTATACATCTAATATAATATGGATGGTAAGTGTAGCATCATCTATATGGGTTCCAGCTTCTAACTTTTTATTTGGAAGTGATAAGACACAAGAATGGGAATTATTAGGATTAAGTGGTTCAAAACTTTTAGGGATTTTAGGAATTATACTTATAATAACGATAACATATATATCAACTAAAGGGCTTAAAAACATATCAAAAATTGCATCTATTGGAGGAATATTTGTAACAATAGCTAATATTTTATTATTAGTTGGAGGCATTATTGTTTTAGTTGGTAATGGATTTACTCCGGCTGAACCAATTAATTTTCATGCTTTTGTATCTTCACCTAATAAAAATTATACATCTATTATTGGAATGGCAAGTTTTATGGTATTTGCTCTATTTTCTTATGGTGGGCTTGAGGTAGTGTCTGGCTTAGTTGATGAAGCAGAAAATCCAATTAAGAATTTTCCAAAGGCAATAAAATTATCAGCAATAATAATAAGTGTTGGTTATTGTATTGCGATATTATTTGTAGGTTTTTTTACAAATTGGAACAGTATATTAACAGTAGGTAATGTAAATATGGCAAATGTGGCTTACATAGTGCTTAATAATTTAGGAATTCAGATAGGCAACGTGTTGGGATTTAGTCAAGGAAATGCAGTAATCTTAGGAAACTTTTTTGCAAGATTTATAGGGCTTTCAATGCTTCTTGCATTAACTGAAGCATTTTTTACTGTAATTTATTCACCTATAAAACAACTTATAGAGGGAACACCAAATAAAATTTGGCCTAAAAGTTGGACAAAGATTAATAAGAATAATATGCCAACTAATGCTATGTGGATTCAATGCGCAGTAGTTGTTATTATAATAGCATTATCAGCTTTTGGTGATAAAAGTGCAAGTAAGTTTTTAGATTATTTAATACTTATGGGAAATGTATCAATGACAATACCATACATGTTTTTATCTATTGCATTTATATATTTTAAAAAGAAAGAATATATAAATAAACCAATAAAGATATTTAAGTCATATAAGAGTGGAGCAATATGGGGAATAATTGTGACATTTATTATTGGGTTTGCAAATATATTTACTATAATTCAACCAATTATAGAAGAAAATGATTATTTTTCAACTGTTCTTCAAGTGGCAGGACCGATACTTTTTGTAATAATAGGTTTAATACTTTATGCTAGATATAAGAAAAAAAATAAATTAAATAATAAGGAAGATGATTCTCTTTTAAGCAAGATATAATGTAAGTTTAATTGAATAATTTTTATATGTGAATATTAATGTATGCAACTAGTTAAAATAAAATTATATTTAAAGTTAACTTTAAATATAATTTTTTATTTTGTCATATAGAAAGGAGTTATGTATGAGTAATGTTATTTGTAGGTGTCATAAAGTAACGGAAGATGAAATAATAAATTCAATAAAAGAAGGGGCAAAAACTGTTGAAGCAGTTGGAGAAAAAACAAAAGCTGGAACAGGTTGTGGTGGATGTAAAACAAAAATACAGGAATTAATAAATAAAAATAAATAAACAACTATATTTAAACCTCTAAGGAAATTATACTTAGAGGTTTTTTAAATGATTTTTTCTAATATATTATAATGCATAGTTGACTATATATATAAATATTGAGTTATAATATATGGATAGATAGCTTTTTAAATAAAATTTTTAGAGGGGAGCTATACAAAAAAGGATTTAAGATAGCCAAACTACACTTAAAGAATCTTTGTGGCTTTGTGCTCAGGATAGTTCAAAGGAGGAATAATAATTAATGGATAAAAAGAAGACTAAAACAAAAATATTAAAAGAAGAAGTACAAAATATTATTTTTCCTGTAGAAGATGGTTACATTAAAGGAGATATTAAAAATTTTAATTATGAAATAATAACTTTAGATTGTACTGAAGAAGATATAAGCACTTCTTTAGATGAGAGTATTGTTGTTAGACCTTATTTTGAATATAAAAATGAAAAGGTCAAAATTCCTGTATTTTTTACTTGTATTAGAGGCGTTTATAAAGATATAGGAGAATATTTAAAACTTATAAATATATGCAAAAATGCTAGAAATAATATTTTTATAAGAAATGTTAGTGAACTTTTAAATCAAAAATCTATGACAAGTGGATTGTTTAAAAATACTAAAATAGAAGAAATTCTTAATGAAAAAATAAATGTTAATATAAATAAAATTAAGGAAACAGTAAGTTCTGTTTTTAATATAAATGAATATAAATATTCTAAGTATTTTGATAAAGTTTTAAATAAATTTGATGTTGAAAGTATTATAGAATCTAGGGATAAAGGATTATCAAAATATTCTTTAGATATGCAAAGATACTTGTTAAATAAGTTAAATAAATATTTAAATGGATATTATTTTGTAACTCAAATAGATGATACGGAAAAGTTAAAGCTTTTAGAATATATAACAAGCTTAAATGATGAAATAGTATTTAAAATAAATAATTTTGAAATCTCTAATGTTTCACCTAAAATAACATTATTCTTAGAAAATTCTAATTCAACTAATAATTTGGATATACTAATGCTTGGATATCTACACACATTAGGAATAGATATTTTAATTTTTACTCCAGCTGGTGCGGCTAATTTAGAATATATTTTAAGTAAAAATATGTTTTGTGCTTTAAATTTAGAAAATATCAATACTAATGTTAATTTAAGAGTGATAAATGAAATAAATAAACTTTTAAAAAAATTTAAAGTTGATGTAATGGAGCTTGATAATAGCTTGGAAAACTTAGGATATAATGCTCCGATTAAAAAATATCAAATAAGAATCAATTTATTTAAAACACCTATTTTAAAGAAAATAGGAAAGATAATTAAGGGATGGCAATTAACCCTTATAGGAACTTTAGGACTTATAATAAGCATAAGTTTAGTATTGTTTAATACAATAACTTTTGTACCTTTTTTAATAGTTTTAAAGATTATTGTAGTAATCTTTTGTGCAATTCTTATTTTAGGTGTAAAACTTTTATCGTTAGATATGTAACATAATATAAATATTTTTATATAAAATATATTGAATTTTGTCATAAATAGTCTGTGTCTAGATTATAATATAGAAAGATAAAGATTTTATTCTTATTTTAATCAGATGGTGATAGGTATGAAGGATGTTATTTATATCTTAGATTCAAATATAATAATAAATATATGGAATAGCAAAATTAATATTTTAGATGAATTAATAAAAAATAATAATATTAATTTTTTAATACCAAAAGAAGTAGCTAAAGAAATATCAGAAAAAGAATTTATAGTTTATCAAGGGACATCTGTTTTATCAGATAGATTTTTAAAACTCTTACCATATATTGAAGAGGAATTAAATAAAGAAAAAATTAATGATTTTTGTTACAAAATAAAAGCTAAAAAATTATTAAGTGGTATTTATTATGTAAATGGAAATAAATTATCTAAAACAGATTTTATGCTTTTATATCTTTGTAGTATTAATGAGAATTCAGTTATTGTAACTGAAGATAAAAAATTACTAAAAGCCAGCAAGGATATATTAGGAAATAATAAAAGCATTAATTTAAAAGAATTTCTAATAAGGTTAAACTAATATAGAATAATAATTAGTCATATTTAGAGTTTTCTAAATATGACTTTTTAACGTCAAATATTTTTTATATGGTGAATAAAAATATTAAAAAAAAGTTATATTAATTTAATTAAATATATTTTTCTTTTGTAAATTTGTATTTTAGAGTCTAGTTTAATATGATATGATAAAAGATAGGGCAGTAAAAATAAACTATAATGAAAGTGAGGCTAAAACATGGAGTTTGCCGGTGCAGCTGTAAAGGCTGATTATGGAAAAGATTCTACTAAGAAAAGTAACATTAAAAATGTTAGAAAATATTTTGATATGGTAGAAAAACAAGAAGAGACTTTAGATGAACAAACTTGGAATGACTTAGATATGGATAATGTCTATAAAAAAGTTGACAGAACTTATAGTAGTGTAGGGGAAGCAGTTTTATATAAGATGCTTAGAAATCCTACTAAGGATGAAAAAGTTCTTAAGGAAAGAGATAGGGTTATAAGTTACTTTGACGAAAATGCAAGACTTAGAAACAAATTAAGTATTATGTTTTATAAATTAGGTAGAGATAGAAAAAATACTTTTTTAGACATGATACAAGATGAGCTTGTGGTTAATAAGGCTAAATATTTTGTATATAGTTTTTTAGGTAAAATTATGCCAATTATATTAATACTTATGGCTATATTTTTAGGACCACAGTACATAATGGGGCTTTTAGTTTTAGCTTGTATAAATATGCTTATAAACAATAAGGAGAAAGATATAGTTAAATCTCATGGACTTTTGTATTTAAGAGATATAATAAATGCAGCTAATGATGTGTCTAGTGTAAGAGATGAAAAAATAGATTTTTATTTAGAAAAAGTTAGGAAATCTCGTAAAGAAATTAAATCAATAGATTTAGCGACTAAATCTATTCAACTTGCTAATATGTGGGGTGGGCTTTTAGAGTTCATATCAGTATTGTTCTTATTAGAAGAAAGTGCATATTATAAAATATCAGACCTTCTTAAAAATAGAAAAGAAACTTTTTTAAATTTATATGAAGATTTAGGAGAAATAGAGGCTTTGATATCTATAGCAAGTTATAAAAAGAGTATAGAAAATAGATATACAAAACCAACATTTAAGAAAGATTCTAAATTATACATAGTAGATGGAAGACATCCACTTTTAATAGATGGTGTTCCAAATAGCGTAAAAATGAAGAAAAAGGGTATTGTATTAACAGGTACAAATATGTCAGGTAAGTCTACATTTTTAAGGATGATAGGAATAAATATGATTTTTGCCCAAACATTTTATTTTGCAGTAGCGAAAAAATATGAAGCCCCATTCTTTAGAATAGTAACCTCAATAAATCCTAATGATAATTTATCAGAAGGAAAGAGTTACTATATGGCAGAAGCAGAAGCACTTTTAAGAATTATAAATGCTTTAAATGATGAAATACCAGTATTTTGTGCAATAGATGAGATATTTAGAGGAACTAATCCTGTTGAAAGAATAGCAGCATCAGCTGAAATACTTACATATATTAATGAAAGAAATGCAATATCAATTGTAACAACACATGATAGGGAACTTGTTGATATATTAAAGGATAATTATGAATTCCACTACTTTAGTGAGAGCGTTAGTAAGAAAAATGGATTAAATTTTGATTACAAACTTAAAGATGGTGTATCAAAAACTAAAAATGCTATTAAACTTTTAGATTTTATAGGATATCCTAAAGAGATAATTAAGAAGTCTTTTGAGAGAGCTGAAAAAGTAGACGGATTTATTTAATATGGATTTTTACTACTTATAATATCTTAGAATTATAAGTACAAGAGAGAATCTAAATAAAAAACATAGGGATTAATAAATCCCTATGTTTTTTATTTATTGTCTTTTATTCATAAGTGCATTTCTAATTTGTTTGAATTTTGGGAAAGCTTTTTTATATAAATTGAATACAAGTGGATCTGTAACTAAGTTAAATTCACCAAGGAATTCAACAAAATTTCCATTAAATCCTTTTTTGAATTTATAAAGACCGTAAAGTGGGTTATCAGGATTTAAATCTCCAGAAACTCCTCTAAAGTCATAGACATTACAACCAAGATCAATACTATCTTTTATCATAGCCCATTGCATAGCAAAGTTTGGCATTGTATCTCTTAAGATATTTTCTGATGCTCCATAAAGGTACCATGCAATGTTACCATAGTACATATAAATTGAGCCAGATAAATAGATTTCTTGTCCTTTATAAGGTGCTATATCTTTAATTTTTTTATTAAAGCTCTCTATTTGTCTATCAGCTTCTTTTAATCTATTTTTTTGATCATTAAGTTTTTTTTCTACTCTAGATTTTTTATCAGCATCTTCTTCAGATTCAAATTTTTTCTCAAGTTCAGGAATTTTAGCTAGTATTCTTTCCTTATCTTTTTCTTGTTTCTTTAACTTATCAGATAATCTTTTAAAATCCTTCTCATAACTATATTTAACCATATATAATCTACAATAAGGGGCTAAGTCTTCAAGCATGTCTTTAAAGTAACCTCTATGTCTAACTATAAAATTATCTCTTTTACCTGTAGTGACCATTATTTCATGGAATCTAGTTAACACATCTTCATCTAGATTAGACTTATCATATGTTTCCACAGTAAGACCAATTTCTTCTGCAAGTTTTATGTTACGTCTTGTTGGATTAGAGAAAATTTTAAATACTTCGTCTTTTATAGCTTGTTTATCTTCTCCAGTTGGTAGAGGTAATCTAAATACAAAGTTTGGTTGAATAGCTTCAAAGTTTTTTGAATCAGAGTTTCTAAAGCCTAAACTTTTTAAGAAAGTTTTTATAGATTCACCATCTTCAGTTGGTTTTTCATTTTCTTTAAGATGAATATCTGGATCAACAGTTACAAAACTAATATTATTCTTTTTTGCAAATTGTTTTAGATATTCGGTAAATTCTATTAATAATTCTTTGTTTTTATAATCACATGCAAATCCTCTTGGTATGTATCCCATATATTTATTTAAATATGGTGCTTTTCTAATAAGAATTAAAGCAGATAAAACCATATTCTCATTTTGGTCATAGCCACCAATAAATTTAGATTTCCAATCTTTTTTTAGTTTACCCCAGTAAGATGTTTGTAATATATGACCTTTATCAGAAGTAAGGTTAAATTTATCAACTTCTGATGAATTAACTTCCATAAATTTATACAATGTAGGGTCCTCCTTATATTTTAACAATTCCTATTGAATTTTTTATTACTATTAAAAAGCATAAATATATTTTAATATGAAAGATATGTTTCTTCAAGAGAATATAGAATTAAAATTTGGTTTTATAGTATTAATTGGGCAATAAATATAAAAATATTAGTGAATATTAAATCATATAATTATTATAGTTATTATTAATTTAAAGGAAAATATTATGAAAAAAATAAATAAAAAATCAATGGGATTAGATTTTAATAAGATGTTTTCATTGAGAAATAATTTAGATGATAATAATATACAAAATAATTTAGACGATAAAAATAAAATAGCTATAGAGATAATGGACGATGTATTAAAACAAGATATGAGGGCAGGTGAAGATGAATTTTCTATTTTAAACTATATAGAGGAAACAAACAGTGTTATGAGATGGATGTTAAATAGTGCATTATATGCTAAGGATATGGGGAGTGAATATTGTGAGGTTATAGATATAGTAGCTATTTTTTTAATTAAGGTTTATAGAGATTATGAAATGCTTCCAGTAGTAGCAGAGTTAATTTTTCAAAGAAATAAAAATGATTTATATGCTCATGAACTCATTTGGGCATTTTTCCAAAGTTATGATGTGGATAGTTTAAAGTTTATATGTGATAGGTTATCATCAAATGATAAAAAATCTAAAGAATTAGCGTGTGCCTTATTAAGTTTTATTCCTAATATAAATGAGTATGCAAATAATAATAAATCATTTTATGCGAAAAAATGGATAGATAATAATAAAGACTATATATTTTTTACTGATGATAGCAAACATGCAAGAAGCAGACCAGTTTATTGTAAATTAAATTTAGATGGAAAGTACTTAGGAGAAATAGTTAATAAAAAAACTGGAAAAATAATTTCTGACTTAGGAAATGATGATAAAAAGAGATTGAAGGAATTTGAAAATTTAGATGAAGATGAAAAAATAATTCTTTCTAGTTATTCTTTTAAATTAAAAAAATTAAATTTAGACAAATGGTTAAAATGGATAAATTATTCTATAAATGACCAAATAGCAATAGCTAAAAGAGGTATACTTATATGATTATTGTAAATGGAAAACTTATAAATAATAATAAAAAATTCAATTATGAAACCATTAGTATTCAAAATAAAGTTTTAAATATTATGTTTAAAAGTAATATGGAATATGTATATTCATCTTTTGAAGAATTGAAATTTGATTTAGATTTAAAGAATGCTATAGTTGAAAGTTCAAGAGAACTATATGATAGTGATGTTGAATTTAAAACATTTTATAAATCTAAATGCAATAGTAAATATTGGATAAAAAATAGAGATGGGGGATTTTCTTTAAAAAAAAATGTAAGTTCTTATGATGCTATAACGGATATATTTAATAAAGGATCAAAATATGGTACAGAATGTGCAACAGCAATGATAATAGTGTATTATAGAGCATTGACTAAACTTATGAGTAGAGATGTTTTTAATTCAATATATACAGAAATTGAACTTATGAATTGGTCAAACATCGATGAGAAATTAGGTGTTGATTATTATGATAGTGTATCTGACTTTATGCCTGGAGATTGCATATATTTTAAAAATCCAGATGTAAATCCTAAAACTCCTGAATGGCAAGGAGAAAATACAATAGATTTAGGGGATGGAACATATTTTGGGCATGGACTTGGCATAATGTCAGGAGAAAAAATAATAGATAAGTTAAATAAATATAGAAAAAAACATTCAAAAGTATCAGCATATGTTCTTCAAAGCGTTACATGTCAAGGAGGAAAATATTTGTATAAATTAAACGAAAAAACTAAAAAATATCTGCAAATTTAGGTGTATATATTTTTTATTAATATATTATTAGGATTAGTAAATTTTTTTAATTTAAGTGTTGATTTTAAAAGGTTAAAAATTAACAAAAAATCAACACTATATTAAAAATATTCATAAACTAATTAAATTTTTGTTTTAGAAATTTTTTAATATTAATATAACAGGACAATGGTCAGAACCTAGAATTTCTGTGTCTATTAAAGCATCTTCTATTTTGTCTTGCAGTTTATCAGATGTTAAAAAATAATCGATTCTCCAACCAGCATTGTTTTTTCTAGCATTAAATCTATAAGACCACCAAGAATAAATAAATTCTTTATCTGGATAAAGATATCTAAATGAATCTATAAAACCTTCATCTAAAAGGTTGGTTAATTTTTCTCTTTCAAATATAGTAAATCCAGGGTTGTTAATATTATTTTTAGGGTTTTTAAGGTCTATTTCTTTATGAGCTACGTTTAAGTCACCGCATAAAATAACAGGTTTTTTAATGTCTAAATTTTTTAAATAAGTTTTAAAATCATCTTCCCATTTCATTCTATAATCTAGTCTTGCAAGTCCTGTTTGAGAGTTTGGAGTGTATACAGTTATCATAAAAAAGTTTTCAAATTCTAAAGTTATAATTCTACCTTCTTGATCATGCTCTTCTATATTAAGTCCATAAGAAACTGAAAGTGGCTTTTTTTTTGAAAATATAGCAGTTCCAGAATAACCTTTCTTTTTAGCATAGTTCCAATATTGATAATATCCTTTTAAATTTAAATCTATTTGCCCTTCTTGTAATTTAGTTTCTTGTATACAAAATATATCTGCATCCTGCTCATTAAAATAATCTAAGAATCCTTTTTTTACACAGGCTCTTATTCCATTAACATTCCAAGAGATTAATTTCATAAAATAATTCCTCCTAAGTATGTATTTTAGAATTATTATAAATTAATAATTAGATATAATCTAGATTATAAAATAGTATTTTTATTAAAATAATAAATAGTGTTAATATATATTATAGGTCATATTTTAGTAAAGTATTAACTTTAAGTAAAACTAGAAATATTATTTATGTTCAAAGTTGTAGTTGCTAAAAATATAACCTATATTAAAAAATCATAATTAAGTTTTAGAATAAGCAAGTTATAACAGCTAGAATGATTAGTAAAATACCTGATATTAAGCTTCCAGATTTACCAATCCATGTGTTTAGTAATTTTTTAGAACATAAAAATCCTAAAGGTATAAGGATAATTGTTATAATTAAAGTAACAATTGTTGTTAAAGTAACATGAAGCCCTGCAATACTAGCTCCTATACCAAGTCCAACATTATTAAGTGCTAATGCTATTGAAAGGAGTATGGATTCTTTAAATTCAATAGTACCAGATTTATTAGTATCTGCTATTTCAGGTTTTTCAAGTATTACTATTGGAGATGATATATTTAAGTTTCTATCTTTATGATTAGTAGATTTTTTTAAAACTTTTCTATAATCCAACAAGCAATACAATCCAAGTAATAACATTATTATAGAGCCTAAAATATTAACAATTGATAAAGGAATTATATTAGTTAAAGCTAAACCAATTTCCATAGAAATAAATGTTCCTAATGAAGATATAAAAGAAATTACAAAATTAATAGATGGTTTTATCTTTATGTTCTTAAATCCATATGACATAGCTACAACAAATACATCAAAACTTGCAGATAAAACAAATAATATAGTAGCTAATAGATTCATGATTTTTCTCCTTAAAGTATGGTTCATATTAATATATTAAACTTGGAGAAAGAATGTGATTTTTTAAAATTTTTATCTTAATATGATGAATAATATCAATGTATGATATATAATGTATTATAATTATTAAATGAATGAGAAAATTTGCAAGATGAATTCACAAAAAATTCAAAAATTTATAAAGCAAATTAATAAATTCGTAATAATTAATAATTTGTACTGTGGCAAAATTATATTAGCAAAAATATCGTATACACTAAGTTAATATAATTTAATTTTATATTTGTAACACAAATGACTTAATAATGACTCATAGTAATATCTATGGGTCATTATCATGAAAGCAGTAAAAGTTTTAATAAAAAAGAAATTAAATTAAAAAATGACATAAAAAGTGCGAATTTAAAAAATAATGTTTGGCAAAGCCTTAAACACTTGTTATAATTTCAGTTGGTAATTTAGAATAGGAGTGAAATTTTATGAAGGATTTTATATTTTGGATAACCGCCATTTTTCAAATACTAGTTTTTATTGGGGCGTTGTATTATCTAGCAATTGCATTCTTTGGATTTTATAAGAAAAAAGAAGAAAAACAATTTGCACCTCAAAAAAAATTTGCTATGTTGGTTGCAGCTCATGATGAAGAAGTTGTAATTGCCAATATGGTTGAGAGTTTAAAAAATTTAGATTATCCAAAAGAACTATACGATATATTTGTAATTGCTGATAATTGTACAGATAGTACAGCAGCAGTAGCTAGAAAAGCTGGAGCAAATGTATTTGAAAGGTTTGATAAAGATAAACGTGGAAAAGGTTATGCACTTGAATGGATGTTTGGAAAAATTTTTAAGATGAAAACATATTATGATGGAATTTGCATATTTGATGCGGACAACTTAGTCGATAAAAATTTTTTAAATGCTATGAATAATAAAATGTGTGAAGGATATAAGGTTATACAAGGATATTTAGATTCAAAAAATCCTCATGATTCATGGATAACAGAAAGTTATGCCATAGCATTTACAAGTTCTAATAGAATGATTCAATTAGCAAGAAATAATATAGGATTATCAAATCAACTTGGAGGAACTGGTTTTGCAATAAGTACAGAAACTTTAAAAGAATTAGGTTGGGGTGCTACATGTTTAACCGAAGACTTAGAATTTAGTGTAAAGTTAGTTTTAAGTGGTGAAAAAGTTGGTTGGGCTCATGATGCCATAATATATGATGAAAAGCCATTGACTTTAAAAGCTTCATGGAAGCAAAGAAAGAGATGGATGCAAGGTTTTGCTGATGTATCTACAAGATATGGTATGAGGCTTCTTAAAAAAGCATGGCAAGATAAAAGTTTATTATGTTTAGATTGTGCTATATATATGATGCAACCATTTTTAACATTAGGACTTGGTATTGCTGCTATATTAACTCTTATAGCAGGAATGATTCCAAATGAAACAGGTATATTTGTTATGACACATTTATTAGATAGTAACATATGGGAAATATATGCTGTATTCCAATTTTTATTGGTACCATTAGTTTTAATGATAGATAATAAGTTTAGTAGAAAATTATTTGTAGTTTTAGCTATATATTCAACAACTTATTTTATACAACCATATTTAATAGATAATTATTCTATTTTTTCTAATATATTTGTTATAGGTGCATTTAATGTAGCATTTATTGGTGGATTCTTATTATTAACATTTTTAGTTGGTGGAAAATCAAGCTTTAAATTGTTTTATAGATATCTTCTTTATCCAATATTTATATTAACTTGGGTTCCAATTACAATCCAAGGAATTATAGATAAGGATAAAAAAGAATGGTCACATACTAAACATGTTAGACAAATAGGAATATATGAAGTATAAAAAGTGGACACTCAAGAGATTGAGTGTCTTTTTATATATAAAAAATTATCTAATATATGTTGTTTGACAAGGAAAGTTAAAGGAATTATACTATTTTAGTAATTTGGAAAAGACATTATAATGTGATATTATAGTTTTTCTTAGGTATACAATATTGTTTAATTGATAAAATAGAGTATAAATAATTATGTAACTTTTGGGAGGAGTTCTATGAAAGAAGAAAAAAAATTTACTTATGATGTTACGGATTTGACATCTCTAGAAAAATTAGAACCTGTTAGAGTTAGACCTGGTATGTACATAGGTTCAACAGGTATAAAGGGTCTGCATCATTGTATATGGGAAATATTAGATAATGCGATAGATGAAATATCTAATGGATATGGAGATAAAGCTATAGTAATTTTAAATAACGATAAAAGTGTAACTGTTATTGACAATGGACGGGGTATTCCAACTGGTATACATCCTACAAAGAAAAAATCAGGCGTTGAAATGGTGTTTACAGAACTTCATACAGGTGGAAAGTTTGACAATAAGAATTATAAAACATCAGGAGGACTCCATGGAGTAGGTGCGGCTGTTGTTAATGCACTTTCAAAATGGTTGGAAGTTTGTGTAAATCAAAATCAAAAAGTATATAGACAAAGATTTGAGTATGCACTAGATAAAGAATTAAATAAAGTTATGCCAGGGACTCCTGTAACTTCTCTTGAGATTATAGGAACTTCAAAGGAAACTGGAACCAAAGTAACATTTCTACCAGATAAAGATGTTTTTTCATCTACGGATTTTAAATTTGAAGTTATTGATGAAAGATTACAAGAATTAGCGTTTCAAAATAAAGGAATACATTTAGAACTTATAGATAAAAGAAAAAATGAAGAGGTGAAAAAAGAATACTTCTCTGAAAGAGGATTATTAGATTTTATAGATTATTTAAATGAAAGTAAAACTCCTATACATGAAACACCGATATCTTTTGAAGGGGAAAGAACTTTAGGGGATGTAAATATGTATGGAGAAGTATGTATACAGTTTACAGATTCAACGACAGAAAATATAGCAAGTTATGTAAACAACATACCAACAACAGAAGCAGGGACTCATGAAGCAGGATTTAAAACAGGAATGACAAGAGCTTTTAAGGAGTGGGGAAAAAAGCTTAACATAATTAAAGAAAAAGACAAAGAATTTGAAGGTGATGACCTTAGAGAAGGTATGACTGCGATAGTTAGAATAAAACTTACAAATCCAGTATTTGAAGGTCAAACAAAAACAAAACTTGGAAATAATGAAGCATACACTATGATGAATGATTTATCTTATAGTAAGTTTTGTGAATGGATAGAGGATAATAAACAAGTTGCTACTATGATAATAAATAATGCATTAGATGCAGCTTCAAGAAGAGAAAAAATTAAAAAAATAAATGAAGCAGAAAAAAAGAAGATAGGTAAGGGAACAGCACCTCTTGCAGGAAAAGTAGCTGTTTGTACGCTTAAAAATAAGGATTTTATGGAATTTATAGTAGTTGAAGGAGATAGTGCAGGGGGGTCTGCAAAGCAAGCTAGAGATAGAAGGTTCCAAACTATAATGCCGTCAAAGGGAAAAATTATGAATACAGAAAAGCAAAAGATAGAAAATGTACTTGCTTCAGAAGAACTTAGGATATTTAATACTGCTATAGGAACAGGAACTTTAGATAACTATAAAGAAGAGGATTTAAAATATAATAAAATAATAATTATGAGTGATGCAGATGTTGATGGATTCCATATAAGAACTCTATGGATGACATATATATATAGATATATGAGACCATTAATAGCAAATGGACATTTGTATTTAGCACAACCTCCTTTATATAAGGTGTATAAATCATCTAAGGGTATGGATAAAGTGGTTTATGCTTATTCAGATGAGGAATTAGAGAGTGCTAAAAAAGAACTTGGAAAAGGAGCGTTAATTCAAAGGTTTAAAGGACTTGGAGAAATGAATCCAGATCAATTATGGGAAACAACTTTAAATCCTGAAACTAGAACATTAATTCAAGTAACTATAGATGATGCAGCGAAGGCTGAAAAAATGGTTTCACTTCTTATGGGAGATATAGTTGAGCCTAGAAAAAATTATATGTATAAGTATGCTGAATTTTAGATAGGAGATGAGATAAACATGGCTAAAAAACAAATTATAATTCCTAAAGATAATAATATAATAAGATTGCCTTTAGAAGAGGTAATGCCCGATAATTATCTTCCTTATGCTGTTGAAGTTGCAAAAGATAGAGCATTGCCAGATGTTAGAGATGGACTAAAGCCAGTTCATAGAAGAATTCTTTATGGGGCGTATATGTTAAAAGCATTTCCAGATAAACCATATTATAAATCAGCTAGGATAGTTGGGGATATTTTAGGTAAATATCATCCGCATGGCGATACATCAGTTTATGATGCAATGGTAATTTTAGCACAAAATTTTTCAACAAGACAGCCATTAATTGATGGACACGGAAACTGGGGCTCAATTGATGGAGATGGTGCAGCTGCAATGCGTTATACAGAAGCTAGATTGTCTCAAATCTCTATGGAAATGCTTAGAGATATAGAAAAAGGAGTAGTTGAAATGGTTCCAAATTACTCTGATTCAGATATAGAACCAAAAGTTTTACCAGCTAGATATCCAAATCTTTTGGTAAATGGAACTTTTGGTATAGCAGTTGGACTTGCAACTAATATACCACCTCATAATTTAAATGAAGTAATTTCAGGAACGTTAGCATATATAGAAAATAATGATATAAAAACAGAAGAACTCATGGAATTTATAAAGGGGCCAGATCTTCCAACTGGTGGAATTTTAATGGGTAAGAACTCTTTAAGGACTGCCTATGAAACTGGAGAAGGAAAAGTTGCTTTAAGAGCTAAAACTTCTATTGATAAATTAGAAAATGGAAGGCTTGCGATAATTATAACTGAATTTCCTTTTAGGAGAAATAAGGCGAAAATACTTCAAACGATATCAGAGATGACAGCTGATAAAAAACATAGTAAGGCATTAGAATCTATTACAGATATTAGAGATGAATCAGATAGAGAGGGAGTACGGGCTGTTATAGAGTTTAAAAAGGCAGCAGATGAAGTTACTGTTAATAAGGTACTTAAATATTTATTTAAAAAGACAGACCTTCAATGTAATTTAAGTTTTAACATGGTTGCATTGGCTAATGGAAAGCCAGAAACTATGGGACTTAAAACAATAATAACTCATTATGTAAATCATCAAAAAGATGTTGTAACTAAAAGAACTCAAATAGAACTTGAATCTTGTAAAAAAAGATTTCATATAGTTGAAGGTTTTATAAAGGCTATAGGTATTTTAGATGATATTATAGAAACTATAAGAGGTGCAAAATCTAAAAAAGACGCTAATGCAAAACTAGTCGATATATATGATTTTACTACTATTCAAGCAGAAGCTATATTAGAGCTTATGTTGTACAGACTTACAGGTCTTGAAATTAAAGTGTTTGAAAAGGAATATAAAGAACTTTTAAAGAAAATTAGAGCTTTAGAGAAAATATTAGGAAGTGAAAAAGAACTTTTAAAAGTTATAACAAAAGAACTTAAGGAAATTCAAGATAAATATGGAGAAAATAGAAGAACAACAATAGTTGAAGATGAGAAAGAAGCTAAAATCGATTTAAATGAATTGATAGTAGTTGAAGATGTCGTTATAACTTTATCTAATGATGGATTTATAAAGAGGTTACCTTTAAAAAATTATAATCGTTTAAATTCTGATGAAAATGATATAGAGTATAGAGATGGAGATTATTTAAAAACCTTAATAAGGTCTAATACAAGAGATAATTTAATTCTATTTACAGACAAAGGAAATATGTATCAGATAAAGGTTAATAATATTTTTGAAGCTAAATGGAAAGAAAAAGGTGAAAAGTTAGATACTTTAATTAAAAATTTAAATTTAGAAAATGAAAATATAATTTCAGCTATATCAATTTCAGAATTTATGCCAAACAAAGTAATAAAATTTATAACTTCAAATGGATTAATTAAAAAAACAAGTTTAGATAAATTTATTACAGCATATTCTAAGCTTATGGCATTAAAATTGAAGGACAAAGAAAAATTGATAAGTGCTGTTATTATGGATTCGAAAGAAGAGGAAAAATTTATCAAAGTAAAAACTTTAATGGGACTTGAGTTTATAGTAGAAGAGCCTAAATTAGAGTTTGTAGATAGAATTATTTTAGGTGAAAATTTATGTCCTTTAAATTCTAAAGATGAGATAATTTTAGTTGAATATGTAGATAGCATGGAATATAAAGAATTTGTTTGTGGAATAAATAAAAAAGGAAATATAAAAATTTATAAGAATTATTCAAAATCTACGGAAAAATACGAAAAAGTTAAAACAAATTCATTAAGCTATATCGTAGCTTTTTCTGATAAAGGTAAGGTATTTAAATTTCCAAGTTATTTCTTAGATAATTTAACTGAAAATCATTTAGATAATCTTGTAGATAATTTTGATGATGATGAAAATATAATAAAGGTTATATCATTGCCGAAGGAAGAAGAAAGAATAGAAGGAAAATTTTATATATATTTTTCAACTAAACAAGGCTTTGTAAAGAAGATGGATATGAAAGAACTTTATGGTTCGTTTAATAATCAAATTGTTTATAAATTTAAAAATCAATCTGATAAATTATTAAATATAAATATAAATATAGGAACATGTAATATTTTATTTATAACTAAAAAAGGATTTTATATATTATTTTCAGCACAATCTGTTAGTCAAATGGGAAAAAATGCATCAGGAGTTACAGCGATAAGCTTACGAGAAGAAGATGAGGCTATGTTTAGTACATGCTTAGTTGATTTTGTTGATAATAGTATTTTAAAGGAATATAATGAAGTTGCTATAACTTCTGAAATTTCTAAGATAATATTAATATCTAAAGAAAATGTAGAAAAAGAAATATCAATAAGTGATATAAAGCTTCAAAACAGAGCGAGAAGAGGAAATAGTATAATGGTTATTAATATGGATGACTATATAAAAGAAGTGCTTATACAATAGGGAGTGATTTTATGAAAAAAGTATTAGTTCTTTTAGCTGAAGGCTTTGAAATGATAGAAGGCTTGGCTGTAATTGATGTGTGTGTTAGAGCAAAATTAAAATGCGATACAGCATCTATAAGCAATTCAAGAGAAGTTAAAAGTTCTCATGGAGTTATAATAAAGGCTGATAAACTTTTAAAAGATATAGTAGAAAATCAAGAGTATGATGCAATTGTTATACCAGGTGGAATTCCAGGGACATATAATCTAAGGGATAATGAAGATGTTATAAATATTATAAAGGATTATAATAATAAAGGGAAAATAGTAGCTGCAATATGTGCAGGACCTATAGTTTTAAGTAAAGCAGAAATTTTAAATGGAAAAGATGTTACAAGTCACCCAAGTGTTAAAGATGAATTTAAAGATTCAAATTATATAGAAAATAAAAAAGTTGTAGTATCTGAAAATATAATAACAAGTAGAGGGGCAGGGACAGCTTTTGACTTTGGACTTAAAATAATAACACAATTAGGTTATAAAGAAGAAGCTACAAATATTAAAAAAGCGATAATGCTTGACTTTATATAAAAAATAAATTAAAAGTTAATATATAATAAAAAATAATCATAAAGATGTTTATACATTTTTATGATTATTTTTATTTTAAGTAAAATATTTTAACAAAATAAAGGCGGATGTTATGAAAAAAGAAACATTAGAAAATAAAATAAGATTTTTATATAAATATAGAGAAGGAAGTCATACATCTTTTTCTATAGCATTGGAAGCTGGGGCAAATAATGAAAATGAAGAAGAGATAGGTTATGCTCATGCTTTAGAGCATATGATTTTTAAAGGAACATCTACATTAAATGAAGATGAGATAAATAGAAAGTTAGATGAACTTTTTGGTATGAATAATGCTATGACTAATTTTCCGTATGTAATATATTATGGTACTTTGTATAATGATGATTTTAATGAAGGTTTTTCTTTATATAGTCAAATGTTAACTAATGAAAAAATTTCACACTATGGATTTTGTGAAGAGTTAAATGTTATAAAACAAGAAAGTGTGGAATGGAAAGAGGATTTAGAGCAACTTTCAGAAGATTTAATGCTTTATAATGGATTTAGAGACGAAAGAATAAGCAAAATAATAATAGGAAATAGAGAGGATATAGAAAAAATAACAGTAGATAATTTAAAAAAGTTTTACGATAAATTCTATAAAGGAGAAAATATAGTTGTTTCTGTTGTAACTTCTTTAGAATATGACTATGTAAAAAATATAATAGAAAAGAATTTATTATCAATAAATCCATCTTTAGATATAAATATTAAAAATGATAGATTCAATGGAGAAAGAACAATAAATTCTGGTATATTTAAAGATGTTGCGAAAGGTAATAATGGGTGTAAAATATCATATGGGTTTGATATATCTGCTTTAAATTTAAGAGAAGTCACAGCTTTGAAGCTTTTTAATCTTTGGTTTGGTGAAGGTGTAAGTTCAATTTTATATGATAATATAAGAACAAAAATGGGACTTGCATATGAAGTTTATAGTAGTGTAAAGTGGGAAAAAGGAATAGAAATTTTTAAAATAGCTTTAAGCACTGATAAAGCTTCATATAAAAAAGCTTTAAATATAGTTGATAACTGTATAGAAAAGGGTAAAAAATTAGATGAGATATTAAATGATTATGAGTTAAAAAAGCTAATAAAAAGATTTAAACTTAAAATGTCTTTAGAATTAGAAAAAAGTATAGTTTTAGCAAACAGGATGGCCATTTATGAAATTTTATATAATGATGGAAATATGGTTTTTAATGAATTGAATATGATATATAATTATACAGTTGAAGAAATAAAAGAAGTAGTTAATAAGGTATTAAAAAATCCTGTTGTTGAGGTATTATTATAAGGATGGTGATTAGATGGAAGAAAAGTGGGTTTTAATAAATAGAAACATAGATAAAACATTGCATGAAAAATTAAATGTAACACCACTGATCACAAGACTTTTAGCCAATAGAAATATAAAAGGTATTGAGGATTCTAAAAATTTTTTATATGGTGATTTAAACAATCTATTAGATGGCTTTCAAATGAAAGACATGAAAAAAGGTATAGAAAAAATAGTAGATGCTATAAAAAATCATAAGAAAATAGTTATATACGGAGATTATGACTGTGATGGTGTTGTAAGTACAGCTATATTATACAAAGCTTTAGAGGAATGTAATGCAAACTTTACTTATCATATACCCCATAGAGAGTATGAAGGATATGGTATGAATATAGATACTATAAAATCCTTAAAAGATGAAGGTTGTGATATAATTTTAACTTGTGATAATGGTATAGCAGCTCATAAAGAGATAAACTATGCTAATAGTATAGGAATTGATGTTATTTTAACTGACCATCATGATGTACCCATAAAAATTTCAGAGGGAGATTCATATGGAGTGCCAAATGCTTATGCAGTAATAAATCCTAAACAAGATGAATGTCACTATAATTTTAAAGATTTATGTGGAGCAGGGGTAGCCTTTAAATTTGTGATGTGTTTATATGAAATTTTAGGAATAGATAAAAATAAAGCTTTAAAATTAGTAGAGCTTTGTGCTATTGCGACTGTTTGTGATGTTGTTGATATTTTAGGAGAGAATAGAATAATTGTAAAAGAAGGATTAAAACTTATAAACAATACAGATAATTTAGGAATTAAAGAATTGTTAAAGATTAATAATTTACAAGATAAGACTATTTCCTCCTATCATTTAGGTTTTGTAATAGGACCATGCATAAATGCTACGGGAAGATTGGAAACAGCAAAGCTTTCGGTAGAACTTCTAACAACTAAAGACATAGAAAGAGCTAAAATTTTAGCTAAAGAACTTTATGAACTTAATGCAAGAAGACAAGAGATGACAACAGATAGTGTAGAAAAAGTCTTAGAACAAATAGAAAAAGAACATATGAAAAATGATAAAATATTAGTTGTTTATAATCCAAACATTCATGAGAGTATTGCAGGAATAGTTGCAGGAAGAGTTAAAGAAATTTACAATGTTCCAACTATTATATTAACAAAGGGGCATGAAATACCAAAAGGTTCTGCACGTTCTATTGAAGAGTACAACATATTTGAAGAATTATCTAAATGTAAAAAACTTTTAAGTAAATTTGGCGGACATAAAATGGCAGCTGGTTTATCTATAGAGGAAAAAAATATAAGTATTTTAAGGGAAAAACTTATTGATAATTGCACTTTAGACTATGATGATTTTTTACTAAAGGTTAGAATAGATTGTAGAATACCTTTAGAATATTTAAATGAAAAAATTATAGAAGATATAAATATTTTAGAACCATTTGGAAAAGGAAATCCATCTCCAATATTTGCTGAAAAAAATATAAAGGTAAGCAGATTTTTTGTTATGGGAAAAAATAAAGATATGTTTAGATTAAGATGTGATATAGGTAATAGTTATAGAAAAATAGATGCTGTTTCCTTTAAAGGCTTAGATAGATTTAAAGATATGTTTATTGATAAATATGGTGAGGAGAGATATTTAAAGGTCTTAGATTGTGGGCAATTTGATTTTGATTTTAGAATTGATTTAGTATACGTTCCTAAAATAAATGAATATAATGACACAAAAAGTATACAGCTAATTATAAAAAATATAAGGATATAATTTATTTTTAAGGAGATGATTATTTTGAGTAAATATAAAATGATAATGACTGGTGGAGGATCAGCAGGACATGTAACTCCAAATTTAGCATTGGTTCCAAAGCTTAAAGAATTAGGGTTTGAAATTAAATATATAGGAAGCAGAGATGGTATAGAAAAAGGTATAATTAAAAAGGAAAATATACCTTACTATTCTATATCTTCAGGGAAATTGAGAAGATATTTTGATGTTAAAAATTTTAGTGACCCTTTAAAGGTTTTAAAAGGTGTAACTGATGCTTTGAAAATTCTATCAAAAGAAAAACCAGATATAATATTTTCAAAAGGAGGATTTGTAACTGTACCAGTAGTTATAGCAGCTTCAATAAAAAAAATACCAGTTGTGTCTCATGAATCAGATATGACTCCAGGACTTGCAAATAAAATAGCATCTCCGTTTTGTAATAAATTATGCGTAACATTTCCAGAGAGTTTAAAGCATGTTAAGGCTGATAAGGCGATACTTACGGGAACACCTATAAGAGAAAGTCTTTTAAATGGGGATAAAAAAAGAGGAAAAGACTTTTGTAAATTTGATGATGATAAAATGGTTCTTATGGTTATAGGGGGGAGCTTAGGAGCTAAGGTATTAAATGATAATGTTAGATTGGTTATAAATGAGCTTGTTAAAGATTTTAATATTGTTCATATTTGTGGTAAGGGAAATATTGATGAATCATTAAAGAATATAAGAGGATATAGACAATATGAGTATATATCAGATGAGCTTCCAGATGTTATGGCACTAGCAGATATAGTTTTATCTAGAGCAGGTGCAAATACGATTTTTGAACTTTTAACATTGAAAAAACCACATATATTAGTTCCATTATCAGAACAAGCATCAAGAGGGGATCAGGTTTTAAATGCAAGGTCATTTGAAAAATCAGGTTACTCTAAAGTTGTAAAAGAAGAGGAATTTACAGGAAAAGTTTTACTTAAAGTTTTAAAAGAAGTAGTTGTAGAAAAAGATAGATATATAGAGAATATGAATAAAAGTTCTATGGGAAATGGTGTAGATAATATCATAAAAGTTATAATGGATAATATAAAAAAGTAATAATAACAAAATATATAATAAAAAACGATGCAATTTTACAATATTCCTTTATTTATAGATAATAAAGGAATATTATATTATTAGTTCTTGAAAATTTTTATATAAATGGTTTAAAATTATTTTAATGAAGTATTATAAAGTTAAAGGAATAATGAGGTGGCTTAAAGATGAAAAAAGTGGCAATTATTTATTGGAGCAAAGGTGGAAATGTAGAAACTTTAGCAAATATAATTTCAGATAAACTTGAGGAAAGTGGAGTAGAGGTTAATTTAAAACAAGTTTCTGATGCAGATATAAGTGATATAAGCGAAGCAGATGCTATAGCTTTAGGAAGCCCTGCTATGGATGAAAATAAGATAGAGCAAAATGAGATGGAACCATTTATAGATAAATTGCAGAATTTAAACATGAATAAGAAAGTTGTTCTTTTTGGAAGTTATGGATGGGGGCAAGCGGGATTTATTAATGAATGGGAAAAGAGAATGAATTCATATGGATTTAATGTAATTGGAAAATTGGCTATAGGGGAAGCACCTGACGATGAACAGATAGAAGCGTTAAAAGATTTATCTAAAAATTTAATAAATTTAGAATAATTTTAAGATTTAATTAATTATATTAAAAGAAAGATAAAAAAATTTAAAAAAGTATAATATGTAATTAAAAAGTAATAATAATTATATAAAATATGTATTATCATAAATGAGTAAGCGCATTATATATATGTTTTATATACATACTTTTAGAAAGAGGTGTCACGAATATGTCAAAAAAAATGAAAACTATGGACGGTAATACGGCTGCGGCATACGTATCATATGCATTCACAGATGTTGCTGCTATATACCCAATAACTCCATCTTCACCAATGGCAGAACACGTTGATGAATGGAGTGCAAAAGGACAAAAGAATATTTTTGATCAACAAGTTAAAGTAATCGAATTACAATCAGAAGCAGGAGCAGCAGGTGCAGTTCATGGTTCATTACAAGCAGGAGCTTTAACAACAACATTTACAGCTTCTCAAGGTCTTTTATTAATGATACCAAACATGTATAAAATTGCAGGTGAATTACTTCCAACAGTATTCCATGTAGCTGCAAGAGCATTATCAACATCAGCATTAAACATCTTTGGTGATCACCAAGACGTTATGGCTGCAAGACAAACAGGATTTGCAATGCTTGCAGAAGGTTCAGTTCAAGAAGTTATGGACTTATCAGCAGTAGCTCATTTAGCTACATTAAAATCAAGAGTACCATTTGTAAACTTCTTTGATGGATTTAGAACATCACATGAAATACAAAAAATAGAACTTTTAGATTATAATGATCTTAAAGGTTTAGTTGATATGGATGCTGTTGATGCATTTAGAAAAAGAGCTTTAAATCCTAACAAACCAGTAACAAGAGGTACAGCTCAAAACCCTGATATCTACTTCCAAGAAAGAGAAGCAGTTAACAAATTCTATGATGCAGTACCTGAAATAGTTGAAGGATACATGGCTGAAATAACTAAATTAACAGGAAGAACTTACAACTGTTTTGACTACTATGGAGCAGCTGATGCTGATAGAGTTATAGTTGCTATGGGTTCTGTAACAGATTTAATAGAAGAAACTATAGATTATTTAAATGCAAACGGACAAAAAGTTGGTTTAGTTAAAGTAAGATTATATAGACCTTTCTCAAATGAAAGATTATTAAAAGCTATACCAAGTACAGTTAAGAAAATTGCTGTTTTAGATAGAACAAAAGAACCAGGATCAGCAGCAGAACCTTTATTCTTAGATGTTAAAAATGCATTCTATGGAAAAGAAAATGCTCCTTTAATAGTTGGAGGAAGATTCGGTCTTGGATCAAAAGATACAGTTCCAGCTCATATAATCGGAGTATATGATAACTTAGCTAAAGCAGAACCAAAAGATGGATTTACATTAGCTATAGTTGATGATGTAACATTTACTTCATTAGAAGCAGGAGAAAATGTTGATACAACTCCAGTAGGAACTACAGCATGTAAGTTCTGGGGATTAGGATCAGACGGTACTGTTGGTGCTAACAAGAGTGCTATAAAAATTATCGGAGACCATACTGACATGTATGCTCAAGGATATTTCTCATATGATTCAAGAAAATCAGGTGGTGTAACTGTATCACATTTAAGATTTGGTAAACAACCAATAAAATCACCATACTTAATAAATAAGGCTGATTTTGTAGCTTGTCATAACCAATCATATGTTCATAAATATTTTGTACTTGATGGATTAAAAAATGGTGGTAAATTCTTATTAAACACTATAGAAACTCCAGAACAAGTAGCTGCTAGTTTACCAGCAAAATATAAGAGATACTTAGCAGAAAATAATGTTGAATTCTATACATTAAATGCTGTTAAAATAGCACAAGAAATAGGTCTTGGTGGAAGAATCAACATGATTATGCAAGCTGCATTCTTCAAGCTAGCTAACATAATTCCAGTAGAAGATGCTGTTAAATACTTAAAAGAAGCTGTTGTTACTTCATACGGTAAAAAAGGTGAAAAAGTTGTAAACATGAACCATGCAGCAATAGATAAAGGAATAGAAGCTTTAGTTAAGATAGAAGTTCCTGCTGAATGGAAAAATGCTCAAGATGAAGCTCCAAAAGCTGATAGAGTAGCAAAATCAGACTTTATAAAGAAAATAGTTGACCCTATGAACAGATTAGAAGGAGATTCACTTCCAGTTTCAGCTTTTGTTAACATGGAAATGGAAGATGGTACTTTCGAAAATGGTACAGCTGCATTTGAAAAAAGAGGAACAGCAGTTAACGTTCCAGAATGGATACCAGAAAATTGTATACAATGTAACCAATGTTCATATGTATGTCCACATGCTACAATTAGACCACACTTATTAACAGAAGAAGAAGTTAAAAATGCTCCAGCAGCATTAAAATCAGTTGCAGCTAAGGGATTAAAATCAGAATCTCCATTAAACTTCACTATATCAGTAAGTACTTTAGATTGTACTGGATGTGGAAACTGTGCTCAAGTTTGTCCTGCTAAGGAAAAAGCTTTAGTTATGAAACCACAAGATACTCAAAGTGAACAAATGGAACCATGGTATTATTGTGAACATGATATAGCTCCAAAAGCTAATCCAATGAACAAAAATACAGTTAAAGGAAGCCAATTTGAAAAACCATTATTAGAGTTCTCAGGTTCATGTGCAGGATGTGGAGAAACACCTTATGCAAGACTTATAACTCAATTATTTGGTGATAGAATGATGGTTGCTAACGCAACAGGATGTTCTTCAATTTGGGGAGGATCTGCTCCTTCAACTCCATACACTACAAACAAAGATGGTCATGGACCAGCTTGGGCTAGTTCATTATTTGAAGATAATGCTGAATTTGGATTTGGTATGTATCTAGGAGTTAAAGCAATAAGAGAAAAATTAGCTGATAATGCAAGAAAAGCAATAGAAGCTGGAGTAAGCGCTGATGCTAAAGCTGCTTTAGAAGCTTGGTTAGATAAAATGGATGATGGTGAAGGAACAAGACAAAGAGCTGAAAATGTTATTGCTGCTTTACAATCAGAAACTAACGAATTTGCTAAAGAAATCTTAAAAGATCAAGATTACTTAGTTAAGAGATCTCAATGGATATTCGGTGGAGACGGATGGTCTTACGATATCGGATTTGGTGGAGTTGACCACGTATTAGCTTCAGGAGAAGACGTAAATATATTTGTATTTGATACAGAAGTTTACTCAAATACAGGTGGTCAAAGTTCTAAGTCTACACCAACAGCTGCTATAGCTAAATTCGCAGCTTCAGGTAAGAAGACTAAGAAGAAAGATCTTGGTATGATAGCTATGAGTTATGGTTATGTATATGTTGCTCAAATAGCTATGGGAGCTGATAAAAATCAAACTCTTAAGGCTATAGCAGAAGCAGAAGCATATAAAGGACCATCATTAATAATAGCTTATGCTCCATGTATTAACCATGGTATAAAATCAGGAATGGCTAACTCTCAATTAGAAATGAAGAGAGCTGTTGACTGTGGATACTGGGCATTATACAGATACAATCCATTAGTTGCTGAACAAGGAAAGAACGGATTTGTTTTAGATTCTAAAGAACCAACAGGAGATTTCAGAGAATTCTTAATGGGTGAAGTTAGATACGCTTCATTAGTTAAAGCATTCCCAGAAGCTGCTGAAGCTTTACTTGAAAAAACAGAAAGAGATGCTAAAGCAAGATTAGAAGGCTATAAGAAATTAGCAGCTAAATAATATTTTTTAGCATAAATTATAGATTAAGATTGAAGTAACAACAAAAGTGCTTAGAAAACTATTTTGTTTTCTAAGCACTTTTTATATGATTTTAATTTTTTATAAAAAATTATTTATGTAAAAAATAGATTTATATGAAAATATATTTAAATATATGTTGTTAATATTCAAAAATGATGTTAAAATTTATAAAAGCCCCTTAAAATTAAGGGTGCATAAATGATAAGTATTTCCGTAAGGGAGGAAAGTTTTATGTCAGAAAAAGAATTAAATCAATGCTGCGGCGGAAGCTGTGGATGCGAAGGTGAAGATAATCAAGGAAGTTGTGGATGCGGAGGTCATAACCACGATCATGGAAATGAATGTGGATGTGGTGAAGAGCATTATGAAACATTTGTGGTAGACCTAGAAGATGAAAATGGAAATATAGTTTCTTGCGACGTTGTAGAAGCATTTGAATATAAAAATTCAGAATATGTTTTAGTAGAAAATCCGCAAGATAATTCAATATACCTTTTCAGATCACAAGGGGAAGAAGGAGAACTTGTGGTTCCTTCAGAAGAAGAATTTGCTGAAGTAACAAAATATTATGAAGAAGAATTATCTGAATAATATAAATAAAAAGATGGTGCTTGCATCATCTTTTTAAATTCTGAGGAGAATATATGGAAAGACTAGCTATATTTGATGTAGATTTTACGATAACTAATAAAGAAACATTATTAGAGTTTTTTAAATTTATGTTAAAAAAAGATAAGAAGAATATAAAGTATTTGTTACGAGTTGTTGTATCAGGAATTTTATATGGTATAAAGGTTTATGATGAAAAAAGAGTAAAGGAATGTTTTTTAAAATTTATAGATGGTATTAATGAAAAAGATTTAAATAATTTAGTTAAAAATTATTATGATCAACGATTAACTAACATTTTCTATAAAGATGCCATAGATAAAATAAAAGAATTAAAACAAAAGGGATATAAAATATATCTTATATCTGCTTCACCAGAATTTTATTTAAAAGAATTTTATGCTATAAAAGAAGTAGATATGATAATAGGTACTAGATTTCATTTTAATGATGGAAAATTTGCAAGAAAAATGCTAGGAGCAAATTGTAAGGGTGAGGAAAAAGTAAAAAGATTAATGAGTGTATTAAAAGAAAAAAATATAACGGTAGATTTTAAAAATTCACTTATGTTTTCAGATTCCTTATCAGATACACCACTTTTAGATTTAGTAGGTAATGGTTATCTTATAAACTATAAAAAAAATCATGAAAAATATAAAATATTAAAATGGAAATAAAAAGGTATCTAAAGTCTTTAGACTTTAAGGATACCTTTATTTTTGTTATTTACTAATTCTTTCTATGATTGTAGCTGTTACTGGTGGGATAACTTGTTTCTTTCTAGATAAAACTCCAGGTAAAAATACAGTTGAATCTTCTAAAGTAACTTTAAATGCCTCTTCAGCTATTTGAGGAGTGTTTCCTGCAACTAGAAGTTGAGAGCCTTCATTTATAATATCTGTAAGTAATAACATTATAACTGATAGTCCCATATTTTCAGCTTTTTCTTTCATATAACTAAGCATATCTTCTTTTAAAGGCATAAATCCTTCGATATCCATTGTGTTTACTTGAGCAACACCTATTTTAACTCCTTCAATAGTGAATGGCTTAAAATCTTGGTTGAATATTTCTTCAACTGATTTTCCTTTAAGTGAAGTACCAGCTTTAAACATCTCTTTTGCAAATGTTTCTGGGTTTATTCCAGCTATTTTGGCTAATTTATTACACATTTCTATATCTTCTGGAGTACAAGTTGGAGATTTAAATAATAAAGTATCTGATATTATAGCTCCACATAAGAGACCAGCAACTTCTCTAGATGGAGTTAATCCATTTTCAAAAAATCTTTTGGCAACTATAGTTGAAGTACTTCCAAGAGGTTCATTTCTAAAATATATTGGATTTCCAGTTTGTATATCAGCTACTCTATGATGATCTATTATTTCTAAAATTTCAGCATCTTCAAGACCATTTACAGATTGACCTCTTTCATTATGATCAACTTGTATAACTTTTTTCTTGTTATTAGAAATTAAATGGAATCTAGCAATAGTTCCAATAACTCTATTATGTTCATCTATAACTGGATAATTACTATATCTAGTTTCTGACATTTTTACTTTTACATCTTCAACAAGTTCATCAGTTGAAAATGAAATTATGTTTTCTTTAGCCATTACAAATTCAACAGGTAGGCTTTGAACTATAAGTCTAGAAGTTGTAAATGAATCATAAGGAGTTACTATAACTGAAATATTTTTTTCTTTTGCTAAAGTAACAACTTCTTCAGATGGATCAAGACCTCCTGCTATTACCATTAAAGAAATATTAAGATTTAACAGTTTCTTTTGAGATTCAATTCTGTTACCAACTATAGCAATATCTCCTTCAGAGACAAAGTTTATTAAAGAACTAGAACTCATTGCTCCTACTACTATGTTTCCAGGGAAAACTGTTATTTCATTATTCACATTAATAGTTTTAGCATCTAGAGTTTCAACTATGTTTTTTAAACTAGTATTGCTCTTAGCTAAAATACATTTTTCCCATGTGTTCATATATGTTCCTGTTATATCTGATGTTGAAAGCATACCAACTAATTGGTTTTTTGAGTTTGCTACAGGTATTGATTTAAGATTTTTTTCGTTCATGATTGCCCAAGCTTTTCTTAAAGAAACATCAGAAGTTATAGGATTCATTCTATCAATATCTAAATCTTCTATTTTAAGTTTTACTGTTTCTAATAATCTAGGGTTTGAAACGTTAAAATAGTCTAGAATATATTGAGTTTCTTGATTAACTTTCCCTAAAACAACAGGTATAGCTGGTGTGTTTTGAGTTTTGTTTTTAAATTCTGCATATGATATAGCAGCACATACAGAATCAGAATCAGGATTTTTATGACCTGTTACATATATAATATCTTTCATAATAATTACCGCTAAAAACTTTAATTTATGTTTTTAGCGATTCACCTCACTTTCTTATATACAGTATTTTTTATAATGTTTATTCTAAAATATGTTCATAACAAAATAAAAAAAGTGTTGTAATATCTCTAATAATTATTTTAAATGTTACATAAACAAAAGTAAAGTTTATTAATTTAAGTATTAATTATTAATAAAAAAGGATAGGAATTTTAAGGCTGTTTTTGTATACATAATATAAATTAGGTTCTAAATTTAGTATCTTAGCACATATATTACAATATATTTGTAAAAAGGAGGATGAAAAGTGATACAGGAAAAAGAAGTTATTAGAGGTTTAACTTCAAGTGAAGCTCAAAAAGGGCTTGAAAAATATGGACCTAATGAAATTATGCAAAAGAAAAAAATATCTCCCATAAAGATATTTTTAGCGCAATTTAATGATTTTATGGTTTGGGTGCTTATTGGTGCAACAATAATTTCAGGATTTATGGGTGATATTGCTGATGCAGTAACAATATCTATTATAGTAGTTATAAATGCTTTTTTAGGCTTTATTCAAGAATTTAAAACAGAGAAATCTTTAGATGCTTTAAAATCATTAGCAGCTCCAACATGTAAAGTTTTGAGGGATGGAAATATAAAAATTGTAAATGCCTCAGAAGTTACTATAGGAGATGTTATTATATTAGAAACAGGAGACAGAGTTCCAGCGGATGGAGCTATTATAGAATGCAACAATCTTATGGTAGATGAATCACTTTTGACAGGTGAATCAGTAGGAGTGAACAAGGGGTTAATTGGAAATAGCTCAAACATATTCATGGGAACTACTGTTTTAAAAGGAAAAGGAAGTTTTAGAGTAACACAAGTTGGTATGGGAACTAAAATGGGAGAAATAGCGGATGACCTTCAGAATATAGAAGATGAAAAATCTCCGCTTAGAGAAAGATTAGATAGTCTTGGGAAAATATTAGTTGTACTATGTATTATTGTTTGTGTTCTTGTTACAGTTTTAGGTGTTTTAAGAGGAAATGATTTAGGAGAAATGTTCCTTTTAGGTGTTAGTTTAGCGGTTGCTGCAATTCCGGAAGGGTTAGCGGCGATAGTTACAGTTTCTTTAGCTCTTGGAGTGTCTAGAATGCTTAAGAGAAAGGCTTTAGTTAGGAAACTTCCAGCTGTTGAAACTTTAGGATGTACTTCTGTAATATGTAGTGATAAAACTGGTACATTAACTCAAAACAAAATGACAGTAAAAGAAGTTTTTATGAATGGTAAAATTTATAAAATTGATGATGAAAAACTTCCTGAAAATAATGCTCTAATGAAATCTTTTGTATATTGTAATGATTGTAATTATAATTTTTCTAAAGAAAATATAGAGGAGGCACTTTACGGAGATCCAACAGAAACAGCTTTAATAAAGTTGTATTTTAATGATGTAAATTTATTAAAAAATAGAGTAGCATCAATAGATAGAGTTTTTGATATACCATTTGATTCAATAAGAAAAATGATGTCTGTAATTGTTAAAGAGAATGGTAAGGAAATTTGTTATGTAAAAGGTGCTCCAGAACGTCTTATAAACAAGTGTACACATATATATGAAGATGGCACTATAAAACCATTAACTCATCAAAAAAAAACTCAGATACTAGATTCAGTAGAGAATATGAGTAATAGAGCTTTAAGGTGTATTGGTGGAGCTTATAAAGAGAATAATTTAACTAGAGATGAAAAAACTTTAGAAAATAATCTAATATTTCTTGGAATAGCAGGTATTATAGATCCTCCAAGACCAGAGGTTAAAGAAGCTGTTAAGAAATGTAGGCTAGCTGGAATAAGACCAGTTATGATTACAGGAGATCATAAAAATACAGCTTATGCAATAGGGAAGGATTTAAATATTGTAACTTCAAAGGATCAAGTTATAACAGGTGAGGAACTTGAAAAAATAAATGATGAGGAGCTTAAAGAGAAAGTTAAGAATATACGAATTTTTGCAAGGGTTACACCAAAACATAAGTTAAGAATTGTAAGGGCATTTAAGCAAACAGGAAATATTGTTGCAATGACTGGAGATGGCGTAAATGATGCTCCAGCTATCAAGGAAGCTGATATTGGAATCGCTATGGGAATATCAGGAACGGATGTAACAAAAGAAGCATCAGCTATGATACTTATGGATGATAATTTCAGTACCATAGTATCGGCAGTAGAGGAAGGAAGAACTATATACGATAATATAAGAAAGTTTATAAGATATTTATTATCTTGTAATTTAGGAGAAGTTTTAACGATGTTTTTAGCATCATTATTTTATCTTCCAACTCCTATGCTTCCTATACAAATTTTATTTGTAAATTTAGCAACTGATGGACTTCCTGCAATTGCTCTTGGGGTGGATCCAGCCGATAAGGACATAATGAATCAACAACCAAGGGATAAAAAAGAAGGTGTATTTGCAAGGGGACTTACAGAGAAGATACTAGTTAGGGGATGCTTAATTGGAATTTGTACACTTTTATCATTTATAGGTGGAATGTATTACGGAATGAGTTTAGAAACATGCAGAACTATGGCTCTTGCAACTTTAGTAATGTCACAATTATTTCATGTATTTGAATGTAGATCAGAGAGACACTCAATATTTGAAATAAAATTATTTAGTAATCCATATTTGGTTTTGGCAGTATTATCATCTGTTATTATGCTTCTATCAATAATTTATGTGCCATTTTTAAGACAAATTTTCCATACAACAGCTTTAGGAATAAATAATTGGCTTTTAGTTTTATTCTGTTCGTCTGTAATATTTTTTATAAATAGTGTTTATCTTTTTATAAAGGTTAAAAAATAGTATTTTGATTTTGAAATTCTTTAAAATAAAAAAGGCTATGGAATTTTCCATAGCTTTTTTATTATTTGTTTCTGTAAGTTGGTTGTTGAATTCTTTTGATTTGAGAATGATCAACAGGTATTAAATCTTTTTTAGTTGTTAGATTCAAAATATTGCTAATTTCAATGTATTCTTTTTCATTTTCTTTGTTTGATTTAAGACCTTGAATAATAACTGTATTTCCTCTATTTAATTGAATAAATTGAGGTTTTTTAAACCATTTATTTTTTTTATAAACACATTTTATTACAGCTTTTGATCTATCAGGTTTGATTATTACAGTAGCTATAATTTTATGAAATAACCAAAGTATTGATTTTTCTTCTACTTTAACAGAAATTATATTTCCTTGAAATTGAGCCATTCTATCGCCGTATTTTTCTAAGTAAGAGTCTGTATAATATTTTGATAACTTGTCTTTAACTCCCATTATTAAAACTCCTTCACCTTATAATTAAATAATATATTATTGATAATATATTATTTGTAAAGCTAACATGTATTATAGCATATAATGAATTTAATGAAAATAAATTTTTAAATGTTTTGTAATGTTTACATATTTATGAATAATTTATATAATAAAAGATATAGCAATTATATGCAATATAAATAATTGGTTTAGGAGAAATTTATGGAACATAAAGATATATATAAGATAATAGATCACACTTTGTTGAAACAAGATGCAACAAGCGAAGAAATAAAAAACCTTTGTAAAGAAGCGTTAGAATATAATTTTGCATCTGTTTGTGTAAATCCTACTAATGTAGAGCTTGCAGCAAAAATTTTAAATGGAAGCTTAGTTAAAGTATGTACTGTTATAGGTTTTCCTTTAGGTGCAAATACAACTAAAATTAAAGTTTTAGAGGCTAAAGATGCCATAGAAAATGGTGCAACAGAAGTTGATATGGTGATAAACATAGGAAGACTTAAGGATAAGGATTATGATTATGTAAAAAAAGATATAGAAGCTGTGGTAAATGAGGTAAAAGGAAAGGCATTAATTAAAGTTATAATAGAGACATGTCTTTTAACGGATGAAGAAAAAGTTGTAGCTTGTAAACTTGCAAGTGAAGCAAAGGCTGACTTTGTAAAAACATCAACTGGATTTTCAACAGGTGGAGCAACTCCTTTTGATGTAAAACTTATGAGAGAAACTGTGGGAGAAAATATGGGTGTTAAAGCATCAGGTGGGATTAGGACATCAGAGGATGCTAAAGAGCTTATAAAAAATGGGGCAAATAGGATAGGGGCATCAGCATCTATAAAAATTTGTACAGAATAATGTTATAAATATTAGAAAAATCAAGAGTCTATGAAAAGTCATAGGCTTTTTTGTCGAAGAAAATTATATTAATAAATAAAAAAGTATGGTTAAAATAATATTTTTAGAATATTAATATAATAAGTATGTAAAAGGAGGATAAGGCTTAGAATTATAAAAATTTTAAGCAGATTTAGTTTTATGAGAAAACAAATAACTCCACAGGAAATAATATATAAAGAAGATTTTACAAAGGTTAGAGGGGAAAAAAATAATATATTAGAATATGCTGATATATGCAATTCTATTGAAGATGCTTTAAATATAAATAAAGAAGGATACAATGTTTATTTAGTAGATGAATTTTCAAAAGAAAAATTAAATAAGATAACTAAGTATATAGAAAAGATTCTTTGTCAAAAAGAAAAACCTAAAGATATATGCTATATTATAACTGATAATCCTAAATGTCCTAAATCTGTTGTCATAGAAAATGGTACAGGTATTGTTCTAAAAGAGAAGGTTGAGCAGATAAAAGAATTATATTATGATAAAATATTTAGTTTTTATAATTCATCTGTAAGCAATGAAAAGGAAATGATAATAAATGATATTCATGATAAGAGAAACTCTTATATAAGTGGGTTAATAAAAAGAGCAAAAGATGAGGGATTTGATTTAAAAGCAACAGCTGCGGGATTTGCTTTTATACCTATAATAGATGGAAAAACAGTGGATGAAGATGAATATGATTTGTTAGAAAGCGAGTCTAAGGATAATATAAATTTAAAGGCTGATGAACTTAAAAGGGAAGCTGAAAAAATTTTAGAAGACTTAAAAAACATGGAAATAAAAGCAGTTGATAGATTAAAAAAAATATTAGAAGATTATCTTGAAGAGGAAACACGTGAGTTTAAAAATGATTTATATCTTAATTTTAATGGTGTAGATAAAGTTTTAGAATGTTTTGATGATTTGTTTAATGACTTAGAAAGTTCTGTAATAGATAATTATTCCATGAGTTTTGAAGATGATGAAGACAAGATTTCTGAAATATTATCAAGGTATGTAGTAAATATATTAGTTGATAATAGTGAAAACACAGCTCCAAGGGTTATATTTGAAGAGGATCCAACAATTAATAATCTTTTAGGTAGTATAGATTATGAAAATAGAGGTAACACATATGTAACAGATGTTACTCAAATTAAAGCTGGCTCATTAATCATGGCTAATGAGGGATGTTTAATTTTAAGGCTTAATTCTTTGTTTAATGGGGTAAATGTATACTATTATTTAATGAAAGCTTTATTTACAGGAAAGGTTAGCTATGATTTTAATAAAAGTTATTTAGAAGTGCTATCATTAAATGGTTTAACTCCAGAACCAATACCTTTAAATACTAAAGTTATATTAATAGGAGATTATACAAGTTTTGATATTCTTTATAATCAAGATGAAAATTTTAAGAATATGTTCAAAATAAGATTAGAATTTAATCCTTATAAAACCATAAATGATGAAACTAAAGGAATTTTACTAAATACTATACGAGAAATAATAGAAACAAATAAGCTAATGAATTTATCACAAAATGGAATAAATGAAATAGGAAAATACTTATCAAGAAAGGCATCAGATAAAAATAAAATATATTGGGATGTTTCAGAAATTGAAAAAGTTTTAATTAAAGCAGAAAGATTAGCCATTAAGGGTAAGAAAAAAATTATAGATGTACAGGAAATTAGAAATAGCATATATACTATTTCTAATGTAGAAGAAGAGTATATAGATATGTATAAAAAACATAAAATGATAGTAGATGTTAAAAATAAGGTGGTAGGAAGTGTAAATGGGCTTGCTGTTATAGATTTAGGTTATGTAAGCTTTGGAAAGCCACTTAGAATATCTTGTGTTTGTTCAAAAGGCATGGGTAGAATAGTTGACTCTCAAAGAGAAAGTAATTTAAGTGGTAGTATACACAATAAATCTTTGAGCATACTTAAGGGATTTTTAAGCAAGTTTTTAAATAGTTATGAAATAGCATCAATAGATTTTCATTTGAGTTTTGAGCAGGTATATGGAAAAGTAGAAGGGGATAGTGCTTCAGTTGCAGAAGTAATAGCTATGATTTCAGCTTTAAGCAAGATACCTGTCAATCAAAATATAGCAGTTACAGGGTCTATAAATCAATTTGGAGATGTTCAACCAATAGGTGGAGTCAATGATAAAATAGAGGGATTTTTTAATGTATGTAATTCTATAGATACTTATAAAGGTAAGGGAGTATTGATACCAGAAAGTAATTTAGATGAGGTTATTTTAAATCCAAATGTAGAAGAGGCTATAAATAATGGAGATTTTGTTATATATACAATGGAAAATATAAGTGATGCAATAATGGTTTTATTAGGCGATAATGAAACTAGTTTTGAGGACATAGCAGCTTCTATTGATAGGGAGATTAAAAAGTATAAAAACTAATGTTTAGATAAAGATGATTTGTAAAATACAAATCATCTTTATCAGTATTAATTGACAAATTTACATAATATATGTTAAAATATGGAAAAAGAGATAAGAAGATAGGAGGAATTTCATGTATATTGAATTTGAAAAAATAGATTCTAATTTAATTGTGCATCTTTTAGGAGAATTAGATCACCATAGTGCACAAGAAGTTAGGCATAAGATAGATGATATTATTGACAAGGATGCTATAAGTAATTTAGTGTTAGATTTTTCAAGGGTAACCTTTATGGATAGTTCTGGTATCGGCGTTATTATAGGTAGGTACAAGAGAATGAATTCAAAAAAAGGACAAATAGCAATTACATCTATTAATAGTAATATAAAAAGAGTATTTGAACTTTCAGGAATTTTTAGAATAATAAAAACTTATGATAAAATAGAAGATGCTTTAAATTTTAGTTAGTGGAGGGATTAATATGTTTCATAATAGAATGAAGGTAGAATTTTTAGCTAAATCTGAAAATGAAAGTTTTGCAAGAGTTTCAGTAGCTTCTTTTATAGCACAGTTAGACCCAACTTTAGAGGAAATAAATGATGTAAAAACAGCAGTCTCAGAAGCTGTTACAAATTCAATAATACATGGATACGATAATGATGAAAATGGCATAGTTTCAATAGAAACTATAATAAAAAATAAAGAAGTAATAATAACTGTTGAAGATAATGGACAAGGAATAGAGGATATTGAGGAAGCTAGAGAGCCTCTATATACATCAAAACCAGAGCTTGAGCGTTCAGGAATGGGTTTTACTGTTATGGAAACATTTATGAATTCTATAGAAGTGTTTAGTGAATTTGGAAAGGGAACTAAGGTGGTAATGAAAAAAAGCTTTCAATAGTTAAGGTGGTATGTTTTAGTGGATATAATGAAGGTAAGGAAAGAAGATTTTAATTATAACGATAACACTGAACTAATAAAGTTAGCTAAAAGTGGCAATGATGAAGCTATGAATAAACTAGTAGAAGTGAATACACCCTTGGTATCTTCTATTTGCAAAAAGTTTATGAATAGAGGTTATGAGTATGAAGATATATTTCAGATAGGTTCCATGGGGCTTGTAAAGGCTATAAATAACTTTGATTCATCTTTTAATGTAAAGTTTTCAACATATGCAGTTCCTATGATAATAGGAGAAATTAAGAGGTTTTTAAGAGATGATGGGATGATAAAGGTTAGTAGAAATACTAAAATTTTGGCTAAAAAACTTCATTATGATAAAGAAACTCTAGTTAAAGAGTTAAACAGAGAACCAACTATTGATGAGTTAGCAACATTTTCAAATGTAGATAAAGAGGATATAGTTTTTGCTTTAGAATCGGTTAATAATATGCAATACCTTTACGATACAATACACCAAGATGAGGGAACTCCTGTACTTTTAATAGATAAGTTAAGTGAAAGTCCAGATGAAGATAATAATATGATAGATAAGATAGCTTTAAAAGAAGCTATAAATTCTTTAGATATAAAATCTAAGGAAATAATAATGCTTAGATATTTTAAGGACAAGACTCAAATTCAAGTTGCTAAAATGCTTGGTATAAGTCAAGTGCAAGTTTCTAGGATAGAGAAAAAAGTCTTAGTTCTTATGAGGAAATATTTAGAAGATGAATAAGTTTAATAATCATATAATTTTTAGTTGTTTAATTTAGATAATAAAATTATTATCTTTTTAAACAACTTTTATTTTTATATACTTTTAATCATTGTATATATACAATCAAATAAAGAAATAATAAATACAAATCATAATATTTATTATAAGAAGGATGGTATAAGATGCAATATAAAGGAGATAAAGAAATAAAAAAAGATTTTGAAATTTTATCAAATAAGATGAAGCCTAAACCAAAAATTTTTAAAAACTGTGTAAGGGCATTTATTATAGGAGGGCTGATTTGTGTTATAGGTCAGTTTATATTAAATATGCTTATAAGGTTTGGAGTGCCTAAAGATGATGCAACTACATGGCTATCAATAATAATGATATTTATAGGTGCCTTCTTAACAGGAATAGGTGTGTATGATAAAATAGCAGCTATTGCTGGAGCAGGAACTATTGTACCTATAACTGGATTTTCAAATTCTATAGTATCTCCAGCTATGGAATTTAAAAAAGAAGGTTTTGTAATGGGAATTGGTTCAAAAATGTTTACAATAGCAGGGCCTGTTTTGGTATATGGTATAAGTACATCTATAGTTATTGGAATTATATATTATATTTTAATTTTGATAGGTGTTATGGGAGTATAGGATTATGAGTAAATTGGAAAAACGTTTAGGTGGGCAAACGGTAGTATTAGAGAGTAAACCCAAAATAATTGCAACTCATAGCGTTGTTGGGAAAAAAGAAAGTGAAGGACCTTTAAAGGATTATTTTGATGATGTAGTAAAAGATGATCAAAATGGGAAAAAGAGCTTTGAAAAAGCAGAAACAAGCATGATGATAAAAGCTATTAGCAATGTAATAAAAAAAGGTAATCTTAAAGAAGAGGATATTGATTATCTTTTGGCGGGAGATTTATTGAATCAGTTAACATCAACCAGCTTTATGGCAAGAGAATTTAATATTCCCTTTTTTGGACTTTATGGGGCATGTTCTACAATGGCTGAGTCATTAAGTCTTGCTGGGCTTATATTAGATGGGGGATTTGCTAATCATGTAATTGCAGCTACATCATCTAATTTTAGTGCTGCTGAGAGGCAATTTAGATTTCCTTTAGAGTATGGTTCTCAAAGGAAGGAGCAAGCACAATGGACGGTAACAGGAGCTGGGGCTATACTTTTAGGAAGATATGGGGATTTACCTTATTTAACTCATGTAACAACCGGAGTTGTTAAAGATTATGGAATAAAAGAATCAGACAATATGGGAGCAGCAATGGCTCCAGCAGCCGTGGACACGTTATATAAACATTTTAAGGATACAGGACGAGAACCGAAAGATTATGACATAATTGTTACTGGGGATTTAGGTAAAATAGGTAAATCACTTACAGAAAATCTTATTTTAGACTATGGGTATGATATACGCGGAGTTTATACAGATTGCGGTGTAGAAATATTTAATAATGATGATAATGATATAAAATCTGGTGGAAGTGGTTGTGGATGTTCAGCAGTTGTATTTTGTGGGTACTTATATAAACAGTTAATGGCAAAAAAATTAAAAAGAGTTTTGTTAGTTTCAACAGGAGCTCTTATGAGTTCTACATCATCACTTCAGGGAGAATCAATACCAGGTATTGCTCATGCAGTTTCTATAGAATATATGTAAAGAAAGGAAGTAAATTTTATGGGGAGTTATATAGGTGCATTTATAGTTGGTGGAATTATATGTGTTATAGCTCAAATACTTATAGATAAAACCACGCTTACACCAGCCAAAATATTGGTTACGTTTATAACAATAGGTACCATTCTAGGAGCATTAGGAATTTATGAAAAGATAGTTCAAATAGGAGGAGCTGGAGCGACTGTTCCTCTTCCTGGATTTGGATATTCTTTATCTAAGGCTGTAAAAAAAGAAGTTATAGAAAATGGTATATTAGGTGCTTTTACAGGAGGTATAAAAGGAGCAGCTGGAGGAATTGCAGCAGCTATATTTTTTGGCTATATAATGGCGATTATATTTAATCCTAAGCCTAAAGGATAAGAATAAAATAAAAACTTATGGATAAAATTAAAGGCGGAGGTAAAATATGATTAATTATAAAGATACACCTAAGCTTTTGATTAAAAAACCACTATTTTTTATAATCATATCAGTAATTAGTGGTAATATAACATACTTAATTTCTAGAAATAGTTATATAGGTGTAATAGTTTTTATTACATCTATTATTTTTTGCTCTTTTATCCTTATAGAGAAAAATTTTAGGGGGATGTTATTAGTTTTTTTCCTATTTTCTTTTGTATCTTGTTTATTTTATTATTCCATTTATGAAAATAAAGCTAGCATATATACAGTGAGAATAGACAATATAAAGAAAAATGAAGTTGTAGGAACCTTTAGAGGGAGAAAGGTTTATATAAATAATATAGATAGTAATATAAAAACAGGAGAAATTTTAACTTTTAAAGGAAAGTTTAAAAAGAGTATAGACGTTAAAAGTGGAATAGTTGGACATTTGTTTGTAAAAAATCAAATTAAAATAAAAAAAGGGTACAAATATTATATAAATAGATTTAGTGAGGAATATTTTTGTTATATCAAAACGAGTTTAGGAGAGAATAAAAGTGCTTTTCTTACGGCTCTAGTTTTCGGAAACAAAGATTTTTTGTCTTACAGTCAGAAAAATAATTTGTCTAATTTAGGAGTAATACATCTTATATGTGTATCAGGATTTCATATATCCTTATTATTTATGTGTATTAATAAGTTTTTAAATACTAAATTTTCTTTAATTATTTGTTTATTTTACATAATTTCAATAGGATGTCCTATATCAGCTGTTAGAGCCTATATTATGATTTTTTTAGTGATATTATCTAAGAAAATCTCTAGAAATTATGATTCAATTAGTGCACTTTGTTTATCTGCTATAATATTAATTATTTATAAGCCATATATTCTTTATGAAAGTGGTTTTATCTTGTCGTATTTAGCAACTATTGGAATAGTATTATTTGCTAAAATTTTCAGTAAAGCATTTTATATCTTACCTAATTATATCAATAAATTTTTATCATTAACATTAGCAGCACAAGTATTTATTTATCCATATATGGTTTTAAAATTCAATAGTTTTTCTATGAATTTTTTATTAGCAGGATTTCTTTTAGCACCAATTATAAGTATAATGTTACCTTTAGGATTTTTAACAATAATATCTTGGTTAACAATAAAAAGTATGAGCTTTTTATATATACCGATAAATATTTTATTTGTAGTTTTAAATGGAATTTTAATCTTTTTAAGCAAGGTATCTTTAGAGAGTGTATATATACATAGTGCTTATGCAGTTTTTTATATGATGATGTTTATATGTATATACATGTCGTATAGTGGTTTTAAGAAGTTTAATATAGTATTTTATTCAATGATTCCTTTGGTAATTTTATTTTCATTTTATCTAAAAATAACTATGTTATAATATGTTTTAGCTAAATACTTAAATAAGTTTATATTATAAATAAAATCTATGAAAGGATATCGCAGATAGCATGATAGATTTAGGGACTTTGAATAAAAATATAAAAGAAAAAAAAGAGAGTAATTGTTATATATTATGTGGATTAGATGAAATGCTTATGAAGGAAACGATAGATAAGCTGAGTAAAAATTTCGTTGATGATGGACTAGAAAATTTAAATATAAGTAAATTTTATGGTGATGATTTAAGTGCAGAGAAATTAAAAGATGCGTTTGAAACATTTCCTTTTATGGGAGAAAAAAGAGTAGTTATCATATATCGAATACAGTTTTTAAATGAAAAATTAGATAATGATAATAAAAAAATATATGAGGAAATTAAAGAGTATTTAAAAAATACTCCAAAGCAATGTGTAATAATAGGATATATTCTTCTGAGAGATAAGAGAGAAAAGATTAGCAAATTAAAAAAACTTATGGCTTTAGATAAATATATAACAATTGTAAATATAGAGAAGTTAAGAGGGGCTGCACTTTATAATAGGGTATATGAAAAATTTACTTCAAAAGGAGTAAAAATTGGACGAATACAGTTGAGGTACTTTTGTGATATGGTAGACAATAATATGGATATCATAGAAAGAGAAATTGATAAACTTTTAAACTATACACATGGCAGAGAGATAACAAAAGATGATATAGAGGCTCTTCTTCCTAGAAAAGGAGAACAAGATATTTTTGATTTAGTAGAATTTATATCGGTAAAAAAAGTGGATAGAGCGGTAGATCTTATAAATGATTTAATAAATAGGGGAGAAAGTCCAATAGTTATTTTAAGTCAAATAAGAGAGCAATTTCAAAAACTTTATAGAGTTAAAATAAAAATTTCAAAAGGATATAAAATAGAGGATATAAAAGAAGAATTTTTAATGGTTAGTAGAGTAAATTTGCCTAATTTTGTAGTGGAAAAAATGATAACTCAGAGTAAGAAGTTTAATGAAGAGCAGTTAGCAAGATGTATAAAGCTTTGTGCAAATACTGAAAAAATTTTAAAAAGTACTAATGTTAATGCAAAAAGTGAGTTAGAAATTATGATAATAAAAACTGTTATGTAAAAAGAAAATGGTGCTAGGTAATATCTAGCACCGTATAATTAAGCCATTTTATTTAATCTAGCAGCTAATCTAGATTTTTTTCTAGCAGCCATGTTTTTGTGTATTACACCTTTAGAAACAGACATATCTAAAGCTCTAGCGGCAACAGAGAAAGCAGCAGTAGCTTCTTCCTTAGTAGTTGCAACTTCGAATTTTTTTATAGCTGTTTTTAAAGAAGACTTAATCATTTTATTTCTTAAAGTCTTAGTTTCAGTAATTTTAATTCTTTTTTTTGCTGATTTAATATTTGCCATTTTTATTTCACCCCCTTCAACTTTTATAGCGTATCTGCAGTTTTTGGGGAATCTGCGTACGAGTTCATATTTAACAAAGGTTATTATAACATCATAAAAATATAAGTTCAAGTGTTTTTTAAATGTTATGGAAACATAATTCATGATATTTAGGATAAACTAATACTTAATAAATATTGTTTATAAATAGAGAGGATTAGTTATGATTAATGTAAGAACAGACTTAGCTTTAGAAACACGTGAGATGTATAAATTCGAGTTTGGGAAGGAAGTTGATGGACTTGTAGTAGATGAGCAAGAAATTAATGATATAAAAATAACCACAGTAGATATTGTAGATGAACAGGGTGAAAAAATAATGGGAAAACCTAAGGGCAAATATATAACGTTAGAAATGCCCGAATATACTCATTATGATGGTGATATAAAGGACAAAATAGCTCATATTCTAGGAGAAACATTATCCAAAATTATAGAGGTAGGAAAGGATAGTTTGGCTTTAGTAGTTGGACTTGGAAATTGGAATGTGACCCCTGATGCATTAGGCCCTGATGTTGTTGAGAAAATTATGATAACAAGACATTTAAAGAAGGTTATGCCAGACAAAATAGACGATTCTGTAAGACCAGTTTGTGCTATTGCACCTGGAGTTTTAGGGATAACAGGAATAGAAACAGGTGAAATAATAAAATCTTTAGTGGATAAAATAAAACCAGATATTGTAATGTGCGTGGATGCTTTAGCCTCTAGAAGGTTAAAAAGAGTTGCAAGAACTATTCAAATAAGTAATACAGGAATTTCACCAGGGGCTGGAGTTGGTAATAATAGAATGGAAATAAATCAAGCAGTTTTAGGTGTTCCTGTAATTTCTATTGGAGTGCCAACTGTTGTAGATGCGGCTACGGTTGCAAATGATGCTATGGATTTAGTATTAGACGAAATGATAAATCAATCAACTAAAGGCAGTGAATTTTATAAAATGTTAAAATCGGTGAATAAAAATGAAAAGAACTCTTTAATAAAAAGCCTTTTAGCCCCATATGTAGGTGATTTAATGGTGACTCCTAAGGAAGTAGATGATGTTATAGATTCAGTGTCAAAAATAATATCAGATGGTATAAATTTAGCACTTCAACCTAGTTTAGATATGGAAGATATAAATAAATTTTTAAATTAGGTAACATAATATTTCTTGCCCCTACATATAAATTTAAATATGAGGGGGCGAATAATGTGCAGGTGAAAAGCAGGAAGAAGATTCCCATAGAACTTGGAATTTTCTTAATATTTTTAGTAATATTTATGTTTAGATTTATACAAGTAACATTAGAGAAAAATGTAATAGGAAATTTATCTTATGTTCAGTTGTTAAATAAAGGAATGCCATTAATTGAAGCTACATATTACGATAAAGATGCTTATGTTGAAAGTAACGTAACAATAAAAAGTTTAGCTTTAGAAGCCTTAAATATAAAATCTTTTCATCCGATAGATATAGTTTTAAATGAGGTTCCTTATTTTGATGCACTAAGTAGGATTTCAACTGTGGAAAAGCCTGGTTATATAAATAAAATATCTGATATAGTTTCTTTTAGTTTAAATGATCAAAGTATAGATATGAAGGAACAAACGCAGGTTGCTACTACTGATACGTCTAGTGGAGTTTATGATTCAAGTTTAAAGAAAGAGTTAGATCAATCAGTACCTGAAGTTTTAATATACCACACACATACAGCTGAGGGGTATTCAATTAATGATACTACAGATGAAAATTTAAATGTTGTAGGAGTTGGTGATACTTTAGCAAAAGAACTAGAAGAAAATTACGGAATATCCGTTATACATGATAAAACTATGCATTCGATATCTTATAATGATAGTTATAAAAGATCTAGAGAAACTGTCCAATCTTATCTAGCTAAGTATGGAAATTTTAAACTTATAATAGACCTTCATAGAGATGCAGTTTCTGAATCTAGTAAATCAGCTGTTACGACTAATATAAATGGAGAAGATTTGGCTAGATTTATGTTTGTAGTAACTAAGAATAATCCCAATTATGATGCATCAGTGAGTTTAGCAACTAGATTAACTGAAAAATCAGAAGAATTGTTTCCAGGGCTTTGGAGAGGGAAACTCATGACTTATAATCGAGGAAGTAATTATTTTAATCAAGATTTAAGTGCTAATTCTCTTTTGGTAGAAATTGGAGCAAATTGTAATACTCCACAAGAATCTAATAATACAGCAAGATATTTAGCTCGTCTTATAGCTGAGGAGCTTAACAGATAAAATTTTTTGTATCTTTATTGAATAAATAAGATTATTTTGAACATCCTTATAGATATGGTCTAGGGGGTGTTTTTTTGAGAAAAATCATAAGAATTATACCATTTTTTTTATTTCTATCAATTTTGTTATGGGGAACTGTTAATATAAATATGAAAAATACGGCTATATTTAATAATGGTCACACAAATGATGATTCTTCGATTAACAGTAAAGAATTATCACAAAAAACGGGTATAGATTTAAGTATTTTCAATGAAGATAAAAGTATAATTAAAATATATAATGAAAATGATTCTACAAAAATGATTATCAATGGAAAAGATATAGACTTAGATGAATTAATAATAGGAAAAATTATATTACTAATTGTAAATTCTATAGATAATATTATAATGAATTTTAATAATTTAATAAACAATATAGTATAAAGCACTGTTTGATAAAATTAATTATTAACAATTTGTTTTAAACTATGATATAATCTAACATGACTTATTTTACATGGGGGTGAATGCTGCTTAAATCTTAAAAAATAAGATTTAAATGCAGGTTGAAATATGGATAAAAAAAAGTATATAAGAAATTTTTCAATAGTAGCACATATAGATCACGGTAAATCAACATTAGCAGATAGACTGTTAGAAAAAACAGGAACATTAACAGAAAGAGAAATGGAACAGCAAGTTCTAGATACTATGGAACTTGAGAAGGAAAGAGGAATAACTATAAAGTCTCAAGCAGCAAGACTTATATATAAGAGAGCTGATGGACAGGAATATATATTAAATCTTATAGATACTCCAGGACATGTAGATTTTACCTATGAAGTTTCAAGAAGCCTAGCAGCTTGTGAAGGTGCTGTTCTTGTTGTGGATGCAACACAAGGGATACAAGCACAGACACTAGCAAACTGTTATCTAGCTTTGGATAACGATTTAGAGATAGTTCCAGTTATAAATAAAATAGACTTACCTAGTGCGAGACCAGATGAAATAAAGCAAGAAATTGAGGATGTTATAGGAATTGAGGCTGAAAATGCACCTTTAATATCTGCAAAGACAGGACTTAATATAGAAGATGTATTAGAAACAATTGTAGAGAATATTCCAAGCCCTGAGGGAGATGAAGAAGCACCGCTTAAGGCTTTAATATTTGATTCTTATTATGATAGCTATAAAGGTGTAGTTTGTTATATTAGACTTAAGGATGGAAAAATTAAATCAGGGACTAAAATAAAATTTATGTCTACTGGTAAGGTTTATGAAATAACGGAGGTAGGAGTATTTACTCCAGCTTTAATGCCAGTTAAAGAACTTAGTGCAGGAGAAGTTGGGTATATAACAGCTTCAATTAAAAATGTTAGAGATGCTAGAGTTGGTGATACCGTAACCTATGCAGATAATCCAACAAAAGAACCACTTTCAGGATATAAGCCAGCAATACCTATGGTTTATTCAGGAATATATCCAGTTGATGGAGCTAAGTATGAAGAGCTTAAAGAAGCTTTAGAAAAACTTCAAATAAATGATGCAGCGCTTGCTTTTGAACCAGAGACATCTGTTGCATTAGGATTTGGATTTAGGTGTGGTTTTTTAGGACTTCTTCATATGGAAATAATACAAGAGAGAATAGAAAGAGAATTTAACTTAGATATTATTACAACAGCACCATCTGTTATATATAAAGTAATAAAGACAGATGGAGAAAAAATAGAACTTACAAATCCAACTAATCTTCCGCCAATGACTGAAATAGATTATATGGAAGAACCTGTTGTTAAGGCATCAATAATAGCTCCAACAGAATATACAGGTGCTATTATGGAACTTTGCCAAGAGAGAAGAGGAAAATATATTGATATGCAGTATATAGAGGAAACAAGGGTTGTTATAAACTATGATATTCCTTTAAATGAAATAGTTTATGATTTCTTTGATACTTTAAAATCAAAAACTAGAGGATATGCATCTTTAGATTATGAACTTAAAGGATATGAACAATCTAAGCTTGTGAAACTTGATATACTTTTAAATGGAGAAACTGTAGATGCTTTGTCTATGATAGTTCCAGAGTCAAGAGCATATCATAGAGGAAGAGCGATTGCTGAAAAGCTTAAAGAAATAATCCCAAGACATATGTTTGAAGTTCCAATTCAAGCAGCAGTGGGTTCTAAAATAATTGCTAGAGAAACTGTAAAAGCTATGAGAAAAGATGTATTAGCTAAGTGTTACGGTGGAGATATCTCAAGAAAGAAGAAACTTCTTGAAAAACAAAAGGAAGGTAAAAAGAGAATGAGACAGTTAGGTTCTGTCGAGGTTCCACAAGAAGCGTTTATGGCAGTTTTAAAAGTTGATTAGAGTTTATTAATATTATTTAGTAAAGCTATATTTGTTGATTTCAATAAGTATAGCTTTTATTTTAAATTTTTTGGAATTTTAATAGAAAATATGCTTAAATAATATTTTAATAATAAATTATATTTAAAAATTGGAGGTAAATATGAAACATTTAGGGCTTTACGTGCATATACCATTTTGTAAGCAAAAATGTTATTATTGTGATTTTGCATCTTTTGCTGGAAAAGAGAGTATGCAAAATGATTATATAAAAGCATTATGTAAAGAAATTAGAAAAACATTTAAAGAAATAGATGAATATATTATTGATACTATATTTATAGGTGGTGGTACACCTAGTATTTTAAGTGTTGAAAATATGAAAATTTTATTTAATGAAATAGATAAATTAAATAAATCTTTGGATGTAGAATATTCTATGGAGTGTAATCCTGGAAGTTTAAACGAAAAAAAATTAAAAACTATGAAAGAATATGGAGTAAATAGAATAAGTATAGGTCTTCAAACAACTCAAGAAAAACTTTTAAAATCGATAGGAAGAATACATACATTTAATGATTTTAAAAATACTTTTGAATTGGCAAGAAAAGTAGGTTTTAAGAATATAAATGTAGATTTAATATTTGCTCTTCCAAATCAGAGTTTAGATGAATTTAAAGAAACTTTAGAAATTGTATGTAAAATGAAACCAGAGCATATATCAAGTTATAGTTTGATTATAGAAGAAGGAACGGTTTTTTATAGGCTTTATGAAAAAAATAAGTTGGATGTGGTTTCTGAGGATGTAGAAAGTGATATGTATAACGAGGGTAAAAAGATATTAAAGAAATATGGATATGAGCAATATGAAATATCAAATTATAGTTTAAAAGGAAAGAAATGTAAGCATAACTTAAAGTATTGGAATATGGAAGAATGGATAGGTGTTGGAAGTAGTAGCTCATCATATGTAAATAGTAAAAGAATTAAAAATATATCAGATATAAAGACATATGTAGAAAAAATAAATAATGATGACATGTGTTATGAAGAGGTAATAGAAAATAGTGAAAATGATAATATTGAAGAATTTATGTTTATGGGGCTTAGAAAAGTAGAAGGTATAAATGAAATGGAATTTTATAAAAGATTTAATAAAAAATTAGATAATATATACAAAAATGTAATTAAAAAATATGAAAAAGAAGAATTTTTAGTTAGAAATAAGGGAAGATTATATTTAACTGAAAAAGGAATGTTAATATCAAATATTATTATGGCTGATTTCTTGATTTAAAATATAATTAGGCATAGGAAAAAAATAAGTAAAAATTAAATATACATCACTATTTGAAGTTAAATATTAAAATTTAATAAATTTAAGTATTGACAAAAAAATAAAAAAGCGATATATTAAAAAAGTAGTCGTTAGCACTCGATATTAATGAGTGCTAATAAAAGAGGTGAGATAGTGATAGATGAAAGAAAATTAAAAATTTTGCAGGCTATAGTTAATGACTATATAAATACAGGAGAGCCTGTTGGTTCAAGGACTATCGCTAAAAAACATGACCTTGGTATAAGTTCAGCAACTATAAGAAATGAAATGGCTGATTTAGAGGAGATGGGATTTTTAGAACAACCTCATAGCTCATCAGGTAGAATACCGTCAAGTAAGGGCTACAGACTTTATGTGGATAGAATAATGGAATATGAAAAGCTTAGTTTGGATGAAGAGTCTATGATAACAAAAGCTGTCTTAGATGGTGCGCTTTATGAAATTGATAAAATTTTAAAACAGGCGGGTACACTTTTATCTGAATTAACTAATCTTACATGTTTAGTTACACCACCTTCTATGCAAAAGAGTTATATTAAATCAATACAACTTGTACCTATTGAGGGCAATGATATAATATGCGTTCTATTAACTGATAGTGGAGTAATAAAAAATAATGTTATTAAAGTGAATAATATTCCAAGTTTAGAAGTATTAAATTATATAAGTCAAGTCTTAAATAGAAGATTAAAAAATCTTACAATAGAACAAATTAATCTTCAAGTTATAAATGACTTAAGAAATGATTTAGTTGGCTATGAAAATATATTTAATGCTTTGATTCCAACTTTATATGAAAGCTTGAAAGATGATGAATCTTCTAAAGTATTTATGGAGGGTACAACTAATTTATTAGACTATCCAGAATATAGTGATATAGAGAAGGCGAAAAAAATATTGTCGTTGCTCTATGATAAGGACTCTATTGAGAAACTTATAGACAGTGATGAGAATATAACTATAAAAATAGGCGATGAAAACTTTATTCCAGAGGCTAAGGAGTGTTCAGTTATTTCGGCATCTTATTATTTAGATAATAAACCAATTGGCTCTATTGCATTAATAGGACCAAGAAGGATTAATTATTCAAGAGTAATAAGTGTTATGACAGGAGTCATGAAAAAATTAAATGATGCCTTAGAGCAAAGATAATTTTTTTATAAGCAATAAGTTAAGTGAGGTGTATGTTCTAGCAATGGATAATATTAACGATAATCAAGAGGAAATAATTAATGAAAAAGTAGAACTAGATAGTCAAGATTCAGAAACTTTAAATTCTGAACAATCTAATGTAGAAGAAAATATAGAAGAAAACAATGTTTCTAATTTGGATGAATTTAAAAAATTAAAAGAAGAAAATATGACTTTTAAAGATAAAAATAAAAAATTAGAAAATGAATTAGAGGCATTAAAAGATAGATTGCTTAGACTTTCTTCTGAGTATGAAAACTATAGAAGAAGAACTGATAAAGAAAAAGAAGGAATTTATACAAATGCTTGCGAAGATATCTTAAAGAGGATACTTCCAGTTTTAGATAATTTAGAAAGAGCTGCTGTGGTTGAGGGAGATTTAGATGATATTAAAAAAGGTATAGATATGACTATCAGACAGTTTATAGATGCCTTAGAAAAACTTGATGTTGTAGAAATTGATGCAACTGGAGAGTTTGACCCAAATGTTCACCAAGCAGTAATGCATAATGAAGATGAGGCATTTGGTGCAAATCAAGTAGCTGAAGTATTTCAAAAAGGGTATAAAAGAGGCGATAAAGTCATAAGACATACTATGGTAAGAGTAGTTAATTAATAATTTAAATTTTGGAGGAATATATTATGAGTAAAATAATAGGAATTGACTTAGGAACAACAAATTCATGTGTATCTGTTATGGAAGGTGGAGAAGCTGTAGTTATAACTAACTCAGAAGGTGCAAGAACTACTCCATCAGTAGTATCTTTCCAAGCTAATGGTGAAAGATTAGTAGGTCAAGTTGCTAAAAGACAGGCAATAACAAACCCAGATAAGACTATAATTTCAATAAAAAGAGAAATGGGAACAGACCATAAAGTTACAATAGAAGGAAAAGATTATACACCACAAGAAATATCAGCAATGATACTTCAAAAATTAAAAGCGGATGCTGAAGCTTATTTAGGTGAATCAGTATCTCAAGCTGTTATAACAGTTCCAGCTTATTTTAATGATGCTGAAAGACAAGCAACTAAAGATGCTGGTAAAATAGCAGGATTAGAAGTTTTAAGAATAATAAATGAGCCAACAGCAGCAGCTTTAGCTTATGGTATAGATAAAATGGAAGATGCTCACAAGGTATTAGTATATGATTTAGGTGGTGGTACATTCGATGTATCTATCTTAGATTTAGGAGATGGAGTATTTGAAGTTGTATCAACAAATGGTGATGCTAGACTTGGTGGAGATGACTTTGACCAAAGAATAATTGATTATATAGCACAAGATTTTAAAGGACAATATGGCGTTGATTTAAAACAAGATAAAATGGCTCTTCAAAGATTAAAAGAAGCAGCTGAAAAGGCTAAAATTGAATTATCATCATCAACTCAAACAATAATAAATTTACCATTTATAACAGCTGATGCTACAGGTCCAAAACACATTGACATGACTTTAACTAGAGCTAAATTCAATGAATTAACAAGTGATTTAGTAGAAAAAACAATGACAATCATGAAAGAAGCATTAAAAACAGGAAATGTTTCAATGAATGATGTAGATAAAATACTTTTAGTTGGTGGTTCAACTAGAATACCAGCTGTTCAAGAGGCAGTTAAAAACTTTACAGGAAAAGAACCTTCAAAGGGAGTTAACCCAGATGAATGTGTTGCTATGGGTGCTGCAATACAAGCAGGTGTACTTACTGGAGAAGTTAAAGATGTATTATTATTAGATGTAACTCCATTATCACTTGGAATTGAAACTTTAGGTGGAATTGCAACTCCTTTAATAGAAAGAAATACAACTATTCCAACAAGAAAGAGTCAAATATTCTCAACAGCTGCAGATGGTCAAACATCAGTTGAAATTCATGTAGTTCAAGGTGAAAGACAAATGGCTGCTGATAATAAAACTTTAGGAAGATTTACATTATCAGGAATAGCTCCAGCTCCAAGAGGAATTCCTCAAATAGAAGTTTCATTTGATATAGATGCTAATGGATTAGTTAAAGTTTCTGCAGTTGATAAAGGAACTGGAAAAGAAGCAAATATTACAATAACAGCTTCAACAAATCTTTCAGATGATGAAATAGATAAGGCTGTAAAAGAAGCAGAAAAGTATGCTGAAGAAGATAAAAAGAGAAAAGAATCAATAGAAGTTAAAAATACAGCAGAACAAACTGTTTATCAAACTGAAAAAACATTACAAGAACTTGGAGATAAAGTTTCAGCAGAAGATAAACAAAGTATTGAAAGTAAGGTTAATGCACTTAAAGAAGTTAAAGATGGAACAGATTTAGAAGCTATAAAGAAAGCTATGGATGAATTAAATCAAGCATTCTATGCTGTATCATCTAAAATGTATCAACAAAATGGGGCAGCACAAGGTCAAGGATTTGATCCAAACAATATGGGTGGAGCAGGACAAGAGCAAGCACCTCATGATGATAATGTTGTTGATGCTGACTTTGAAGTACAAGATGATAAATAATTTATCTAGTAAAAATATTAGACCTTTGATAAAATAAAATTAATTCAAAAGGGGAGGCCAATTAGTCTTCCCTTTTGTTGAAGTTTAGGATATTTAAAAATAGGTGGTGTAGAAACAGTGGCGAAGAAAGATTATTATGAGGTATTAGGCCTTAAAAAGGGTGCCTCAGATGATGAGATAAAAAGAGCTTTTAGAAAGTTAGCATTAAAATATCATCCAGATAGAAATCCAGATAATAAAGAGGCAGAAGAAAGATTCAAAGAGTTAAATGAAGCTTACCAAGTTTTAAGTGACCCAGAGAAAAAATCTAGATATGATCAATTTGGTCATGCTGGAGTAGATGGTCAAGGCTTTGGTGGTCAAGGCGGATTTGATGGTGGATTTGACTTCTCAGAAATGGGTGGCTTTGGAGATATATTTGAAAGTTTCTTTGGAGGCGGATTTGGAGGCGGTTCATCTGCTAGAAGAAGAAATGCTCCTCAAAGAGGTTCAGATTTAGAGTATAGTTTAACTATATCTTTTGAAGAAGCTATGAGTGGGGTTGAAAAAGAGATTTCAATATCAAGAAATGAAAAATGTACAACTTGCAATGGAACAGGAGCAAAACCTGGAACATCTCCAAAAACATGTTCAAAATGTGGCGGATCAGGTCAAATAAGAGTTCAAAGACAAACTCCTTTAGGAAACTTTGTATCTAATACTACTTGTGATGCATGTGGAGGAAAAGGTCAAATAATAGAAGAAGCATGTCCAGATTGTAAAGGAAAAGGTAGAATTAGAAAACACAGAAAAATAACTGTTAAAATACCAGCAGGAGTTGACACAGGAAATGTATTACCTTTAAGAGGTCAGGGAGAAGATGGTGTAAATGGAGGACCAGCTGGGGATTTATATATAAGAATAAATGTTCAACAATCTAAAGTATTTAAGAGAAATGGTGCAGATATATACTATGACTATAAAATATCAATAGGTAAAGCTACTTTAGGAGAAGAAATAATAGTTCCAACTATTGATGGAAATGTTAAGTATAAAGTTCCAGCAGGCACACAACCAGGTACAAGATTTAGATTGAAGGGTAAAGGTGTTCCAAGAGTTAATTCTCAAGGCAGAGGAGACCAATATGTAAATATAATTGTTGAAGTTCCTAAAAATTTAAATAAGGAACAAGAATCAGCTTTAAAAGCATTTATGGCAACAATGGGAGAAGTTGAATCAGGACACCATGAAGAAAAGAGTGGTTTAAAATCATTTTTTAAGAAGAAATAATGAATTTTAAAAATTAAGGACTTTATTTAAAGTCCTTAATTTTTTATATTTGACTCTTAATTAGTTTTATGCTTATAAATTTAAAAAAGGACAATAATGTAGACAGATATAATTATGAAGTGTAAAATATATTATTAGTCAAAATAGAAATTAGGAAGGATGATAAATAATGGAAGGAACTTGGATTGAGGTTAATGTAATAACTAAAAGTGAAGCGTTAGAACCTATATCAGGAATATTTTATAGTTTAGATTGCAAAGGCGTAGCGATAGAAGATCCAAATGACATATTAACTAGAGAACAAGGCCCATTAACTTGGGATTTTGCAGATATAAATATATTAGAACATAAAGGAAAAGTTGCTTGTGTAAAAGGATATTTTGCGGAAGAGGACAATATAGAGGAAGTATTAGAATATATAAAACAAAAAGTGCAAGAACTTAAAGATTCTGGTTTGGATGTTGGAGAAGGAATAGTTACTTCTAAAAAGATGTTTGAGGAAGATTGGGCAAACAATTGGAAAAAATATTATAAACCAATACATATAGGTGAACATATAGTTATAAAACCTATATGGGAAGATTATATAGCAAAAGATGGAGAGATGATTGTAGAGCTTGACCCAGGAATGGCTTTTGGAACAGGGGATCATGAAACTACAAGTATGTGTATTAAAGCTTTAGATAAGTATATAGAGAAAGATACAACTGTTTTTGATATAGGAACTGGTTCTGGAATACTTGCAATAGTTGCTTCAAAGCTTGGAGCTAAAAAAGTAGTTGGAGTTGATTTAGATCCAGTTGCAGTAGACTCTGCTAAAGAAAATATAAGCTTTAACAATTTAGATAATATAGAAGTTTTATATGGAAATTTAGTTGAAGTTGTAGAAGGAAAAGCAGATATTGTTGTTGCAAATATAATAGCTGAAATAATTTGTGTATTAATAAATGATGCTAAAAAGGTATTAAATAAGGGTGGAGTATTCATAACATCAGGAATAATTCATGATAGACGTCAAATGGTTATTGATGCTTTAGAGAAAGAAGATTTTGAAATAATAGAAGTTAATAAAGATGGGGAATGGAATTGTATTGTTGCAAGATTAAAATAATTTATTTTTAAAGGGGATTTTAAATGCATAAATTTTTTACGCCTATTGAGCTTTTTACTGATACTCACGCAACTATAATAGGGGAAGATGTAAGGCATATATATAAAGTCTTAAGAGTTACTCAAGGAGAGAAAGTAGTTATAAATAACCTAAACGGTGAAGAATTTTTAGGTGAAGTAGAGAATGTAAATAAGCAAGAGGTTTTAATAAAAATATTAAAAAAATTAGATATAAACAATGAAAGCCAATTAAATATAACGTTGTTTCAAGGAATTCCAAAGGCTTCAAAAATGGATTTAATAGTTCAAAAATGTGTGGAACTTGGAGTATCACAAGTGATTCCAACAATAACTAATAGGGTTGATATAAAAATTAAAGGTGATTTTAAAAAGTTAGATAGATTAAATAAAATTGCTTTAGAGGCTTCTAAACAAAGTAAAAGAACTATAATTCCAACGGTTGAAAATGTCATGGAGTTTGAAGATGCAATAAAATCTATGGAAAACTTAGATTTAGTAGTTGTACCTTATGAGAATGCTACTGGATTTGGAATTAAATCAATGGTAAAAACTTTAGATTTATCTAATGTTAAAAACATAGGCATAATGGTAGGGCCAGAGGGTGGATTTGAGGAAGAAGAGATAGAGATACTAAAATCAAAAGGAGCAAATATTGTAACCTTAGGACCTAGAATACTTAGAACAGAAACTGCTGGGTTTACATGTATAGCTATATTACAATATGAGCTTGGAGATGTAGGAGGAAATATTTAATGAAAGTTGCATTTTCAACATTAGGATGCAGAGTTAATACTTATGAGTCAGAAGCTATGGCAGAAAAGTTTGTTAGAGAAGGTTATGAAATTGTAGACTTTAGTGAAAAGGCAGATGTTTATGTAATAAATACGTGCAGTGTTACTAATATGGGGGATAAAAAATCAAGACAAATAATAGGAAAAGCTAGAAGATTAAATGAAGAGGCTATAATTGCAGCTGTTGGATGCTATTCGCAAATAGCACCAGATGAAGTAAGTGCTATAGAGGGTGTTGATGTAGTTTTAGGAACAAGAAACAAGGGTGATATAGTATATTATGTAAATAAAGCAAGGGATGAGCAAAAGCAGCAAATACAAGTTGCAGAAGTTTTGAAAAATAAAGAATTTGAAGATTTAAGCATAGCTGATTATCAAGATAAAACTAGAGCTTTTTTAAAGATTCAAGATGGATGTAATAGATTTTGTGCATATTGTTTAATACCATACACAAGAGGTGCAGTTTGCTCTAAAGATTTTAATAAGGTAATGCAAGAAATTAAGGATTTAGCAAGTCATGGATTTAAAGAGATTATATTATCAGGTATTCATACAGCATCCTATGGTGTTGATTTAGAAGAAAAAGTATCAGTCGTTGATATTTTAGAAGCCATAGAAAATATAGATGGGATAGAGAGGGTTAGAATAGGATCAATAGATCCAACATTTTTTACAGAAGATGTGGTTAAAAGAATAGTGTGTCTTAAAAAGCTATGCCCACAATTTCATTTATCACTTCAAAGTGGATGTGATGCTACTTTAAAGAGAATGAATAGAAGGTATTCTTCAAAAAAGTATGAAGAGATAGTAAATCTTTTAAGAGATAAAATAAAAGATGTATCAATAACAACAGATGTAATTGTAGGATTTCCAGGAGAAACAGATGAAGAATTTAATGAAACATATGAATTCTTAAAAAGAATAAAGCTTACAAAGACACATATATTCAAATATAGTCAAAGAACTGGTACAAAAGCATATTCTATGGAAAATCAGGTAGATGGAACTGCTAAAGATAAGAGAAGTAAAATTTTAATAGAACTTAACAAAGTAAATGAAGAAAATTTTATAAAATCTTACATAGGAAAAACTTTAGATGTTTTATTTGAAGAAAAATATTCTAAAGAAGAAAATTATTATGTGGGATATACTAAAAATTATATAAGAGTTATAGCTAAGGCAGATTGTGATATTTCAAGTAAAATATTAAATGTTAAAATAGAGAATGCACAAGGAGAAATAGCAAAAGGAACTTTAGAAATTTAATAAATTTTATTTTGTATTAGTAATTTTTATTGAGTGAGTTATAATAAATATGTAAATATTAATATATTTAATAAATAAACTAGAGTAGGAGGTGGGAAAATGAGTGATTGTATTTTTTGTAAAATAATAAAAGGCGAAATACCAAGTAAAAAAGTATATGAAGATGATAAAGTGTTAGCTTTTAATGATATAAGCCCAGAAGCTCCTGTGCATTTTCTAATAATTCCTAAGGAACATATAGAAAGTGTAAATGATATTTCAGAGAAAAATAGCGAAATAGTTGCACATATTTTTAGAATTATTAATAAGATAGTAAAGGAACTAGGGATAGATGAAACAGGCTATAGAATAGTTAATAACTGTGGAAAAGATGGAGGGCAAACAGTAAATCATATGCATTTTCATGTTTTAGGTGGTAGAGATTTAAAGTGGCCTCCAGGCTAAATAATAAGCTAAATTTAACTATAAAATTTAAACAATATAAGTTAAAGTTGTTGACATGTTTAAAAAGAATATTGTATAATATAGCGTGTGTTATTTAGACCCACAGCTGTGAATTAAAATAATAATTTACGCTAGCGGAGGGAGGGATAAAGAATGTCAGAAATCAGAGTAAGAGAAAATGAATCATTAGAACAAGCATTAAGAAGATTTAAAAGACAATGCGCAAGAGCTGGAGTTCTTTCTGAAGTAAGAAAAAGAGAACACTATGAAAAGCCAAGCGTTAAGAGAAAGAAAAAATCAGAAGCTGCTAGAAAGAGAAAGTTCAAATAATATATAAATAGATAAGTTTAAAACTTATTTAAGGTATAATAAGCTTAATGATAATATTAGGTAAGATTAGTTATATAATTATTACTACCTTCCTCAGCAGTTAAGTGAAAAAATAATAAACTAAACAATATATACGGCTGATGCATGGGCATATAACATCATTAATAAGACATTAATAGATTATTTTAAATGCTTTTAAAACATATAAAATAACCTAAATCAGTCAAAATATTAAATAAACTTTTAAATAAGCAAGAGTTCACAATTATTTGTGAACTCTTTTAATTTTCATAAAATACCTTCTAAAAGTATATTTATAGTAAATTTTTCATAGAAATTATTATTAAATTATTTTTATGGGGTGTTTATTTATGGATAATAAAATAAAAAGTATAATAACTAAAGAATTAGATTTACCAATTGAAGTTATAGATAATCTTCCTAAAATAAATATAATAGGGGATAATGAAATAACAATAGAAAATCATAAAGGAATATTAAGTTTTGATAGAGATAACACAAAAATAAAAACCGTAATAGGAATTTTAGATATACAAGGGGAAGAAATAGAAATAGTATTTATAGGAGGTAGTACTATAACTATTTCAGGAAAATTTAAATCCCTAGGGTATGGGGTGGAATAAAATGAATTCTAAGTTCTTTAAAAACGGTATTATAAAAATAGAGGTTAAATTATTTAATAGTGAACAATTTTTAAATATTCTTTGGAATAGTGGTATTAGGATACATAATATAAAAAAGATAGATAAATCTACAATAATTATGGAGATAAACTATGAAGATTATAATGCGGTAAAAGAAGTAGTAAAAAAAATTCAAGGAAAGGTTTCTATAATTTCTTCAAAGGGAGGTATATTCTTTTTAGGGAGAGTAAAAAGAAAAGTTGGAATTGTCATAGGATTTTTTTCTTTTATAATTTTTTTGTATGTTTTATCTAATTTTATATGGAGTATAGATATTCAAACTAAAATGTATATATCACCATACGAGATAAGAGCTCAATTAAAAGAACTTGGAGTTTTAGAAGGGGTAAGTAAATCTTCAATAGATGTTTATGAACTAGAAGAAAAGCTTCAAAATTTAAATAGCGATATAATGTGGTCTAATATAAGAGTGGAAGGTTCTACATTAAAAGTTACAATAGAAGAAAAGATAACTCCACCATTAGAAGTTGAAAAAGATACTGATTTAGGTGTGGTAGCAAAAATGGATGGAGAAGTAAAGAGAATATATACAACTTCTGGAACAGCAGCTGTAAAAGCTGGAGATGTTGTAAAGGCTGGGGATATTCTTGTTTATCCATATGAAGGAACAGGAGAATATCAATATGATGTAGCTGCGAGGGGAAGTGTTTTAGCTAATACTTTTTATGAAAAAGTTATAGAACTTCAAATAAGTGGAGAAAAAATATATAGAACAGGTAATCTGGATTCAGAAATATATATAAAGATTGCAGATAAAAAAATTTATCTTAAAAAGTCTACAAAAAACTTTAATAATTATGATAAAATAGAGGAAGATGGTAAATATGTTCACAAGAATATTTATTATGAAAAGAAATCATCTAGTATAGAAGAAACGGAAGAAGAAATCGTAAATGAAGCTGTGGAGCGTTTATATAATAGTACTAAAAAAGAGATTACGAGAAAGGCTCAAATTGTGGATAAAATTATATCAAAAGAAAGCATTGAAAATGGTAAAATTTTGTTGAAAGTTCTTTTTGTGGTAGAACAAGATATTGCATCAAACTAATTATTCTTAGATAAACTAAAAGAGGAGAAGAGAGTTGATTATTAAAAAGAGTGGGAGAATATTGAATTTTCTTGGCGATTACAAAAGAATAGTTGTGTTTATAATTACTTTTATGATTATATTTGCCACACTAGCTACATCAGTAGTTACTAAAAAATATGATTTGCGAGTTGGAGAAATAGCAACTACAGATATAAAAGCTTCGAGGGAAGTAGTAAACACTGTTGAAACTGAAGCGAAAAAGATTGAAGCGATAGAAAAGGTTGGAAAACAATATTCGCTTCAAACTGATATACAAAAAAATAGTCAGATAACACTAGAAGAGTTTTTTCTGAATTTGAAAGAGGCCATAACAACAAAAGATACAGAAAGTTCAAATGGAAATACGACATCTAAATTACAACTTGAGATATTAAATGAAGATAATCCTTTTGATTTAACAACTAGTGAAGAGATGTATTTGTTAACTCTAAATGAGGAACAGATAAATAAAATGTATGATGTTTTATTAAATGCAATAAATGATGCATATAATATATCAATAAATGAGGATAGTACAGAAACGTTAAATAAGGCAATACAAATAGCACAAGATGTAGTTTATAATAATTATAATGATGAACATATAATATCAATTTCAGATAAGATTATAAATGTTTTAGTTAAACCAAACTTATTTTATGATAATGAAAAAACAGAAGAGGCACAGCAAGAAGCAGCAAAAAATGTTACTCCTGTTGTTTATAAAAAAAATCAAACAATAGTTGAAGAAGGGAAACCAATAACGGAAGCTCAAATTCAAGCATTAGATGAGCTTGGACTTTTAAATAACTCTAAGTTTAATATATCGTTGTATTTAGCTTTAGCTATCATGGTTATAATTGTTATGTATATACAAAATAGATATTTAAAAAAATACTATAAAGATATATATAATAATTCTTCAAAGCTTATTATGATAAACATAATAACTATAATGACCATAGTTTTTGCAAGAGTATTTAGTATAGCTTCACCGTATTTAATTCCATTAGCATGTACGCCAATACTTCTTACACTTTTATTAAATTATAGAATATCTTTAGTTGTAAGTATAACTAATATAATTTTAATGGCAGTAGCTGTAAGCTTTAATACAGAAATAATTATTTTAGCTATTGTATCGGTTATAGTAGGTGCTACATTCTTAAAAAAAATGCAACAAAGAAATGATATAGTATATTCATGTATTTATATAGCTATTTTAAATGGAGTAATGACACTTAGTATATCAGCTTTAGTAACTAGTAACTTAAAAGAGATTTTATTAGATACAGCTTTTATACTTGTAGGATCGCTTCTATCAGGGATTTTATCTACGGGGTTGTTACCATTTTTTGAATCTATGTTTGATATTGTTACAAATGTTAAACTATTAGAACTTTCAAATCCCAATAATCCATTACTTAAAAAGCTTTTAATGGAAGCTCCAGGAACGTATCATCATAGCGTTATAGTTGCTAATTTAGCAGAAGTTGCAACAGAAGCTGTTGGAGGAAATGCTCTTTTAGCTAGAATAGGAGCTTATTATCATGATATAGGGAAAACAAAAAAACCTTACTTTTTTAAGGAAAATCAATTAGGAAAAGAAAATCCTCATGATGATATAACTCCAGAACTTAGTAAACTTTTAATAATATCTCATGTTAAAGATGGATTAGAGCTTGCAAGAGAATATAAGCTTCCAAAAGTGATACAAGATTTTATTCCAACTCATCATGGCAAGACTTTAGTTAAATATTTTTATTTAACAGCTAAAAATAATGCGGAAAATCCAGATGATATAAAGGAAGAGGATTATATGTATCCAGGGCCAAAACCAAAAACTAAAGAACAATGCATATTAATGCTTGCAGATTCAGTAGAAGCTGCTGTAAGATCTATAAATAATCCAACAAAGGAAAAAATAGAAAATATGGTTGATAATATAGTTAAAGATAAATTAAGTTCAGGACAATTAGATGATTCTCAGCTTACGATAAGTGATGTGAAAAAAATAAAAAAATGTTTTTTAAAAACCTTAAATGGAATATATCATGAAAGAATAGAATATCCAAAAGATGAAAGAAAGACGGTGAAATAAGTTTAATGATATTTATTGATAATAGGCAAAAGGAAATAGATATAAGTGATGGTTTTATATCTCATCTTGAAAAAGTCATAGAGTTTGTTTTAAAAGAAGAGCAAGTAAAAGAAAAGTGCGAAGTATCACTAGTATTTGTTAATAATGATGAGATTAGAAATATAAACAGAGAAACAAGAAATATTGATAAAGTTACAGATGTTTTATCATTTCCTATGATAGATTATAAGAAAGGGAAAGTCTATAAAGATTTGTATTTAAATTTTAATTTTGATTCTATGTTTTTTGATAATGGTAATTTAGTTTTGGGAGATATAGTTATATCTTTAGAAAGAGCGTTAGAACAAAGTATAGAATTCAATCATTCATTTTTTAGAGAGGCAAGTTATTTAGTAATACATTCTGTTTTACATTTATTAGGTTACGACCATATGGATGAAATAGAAAAGAGAGCTATGAGAAATAGGGAAGAATATATTTTAAATAAATTAAATATTCCTAGAGAGTAAAAGTAAAGGGAGGGTTTATGGAGGTTAAAAAGCTATTAGATAGTTTCAATTATGCTATAGATGGTATAATACATGCTTTAAGGACACAAAGAAATATGAGAATTCATTTTCTAGCAACAATTGTGGTTTTAACAGCTTGTTTTATATTTCATGTTAGCATAATTGAAATAATAGCACTTAGTATATGTATAGCTATGGTCATTTCAGCAGAACTTTTTAATACTGCAATAGAAAGTGCAATAGATTTAACGGCTAATTATTATCATCCATTGGCCAAAATAGCTAAAAATACGGCGGCTGGAGCGGTGTTGGTTACTGCTATAAATGCAATTTTAGTTGGGTATTTTATATTTTGGGATAAAATATCCAACATCACTTATAGGGTTGTAAGTGATGTTAAAGCGTGGGAGCCATACACTGTATTGATAATGCTTATAATGGTTTGTATATTAACTATTGCGGCAAAGGCATATTTAGGAGAAGGCACTCCTTTAAAAGGAGGAATGCCATCTGGGCATAGTGCAATATCCTTTGCAATAGCTACTGCAATATCTTTGATATCTCAGTATCATACAGTTATAATATTAAGTTATATAATGGCTTTTATAACAGCTCAAAGTAGAGTAGATTCAGAGGTCCATAGTATTTTAGAGGTTGTGGTTGGCGGAGTATTTGGAGTTTTAGTTACTATTTTTATATTTAAAATATTTAGTTTTTAAAATATATTTGTAAATAATATAAATAGTGATATAATTTAATAATTATACTATGTAACTAAAGGGGGAATTGGTTTGTATAATAAACTTATAAAAGAGGCTATAGATGCTAGAGAAAAAGCGTATTGTCCATATTCTAATTTCAAAGTTGGAGCAGCTGTACTTTTTGAAGATAATAATATATATTCAGGATGTAATATAGAAAATGCATCTTTTGGTGCAACAAATTGTGCTGAGAGAACTGCTATATTTAAAGGGGTATCTAAAGGGCTTAGAACGATAAAAGCATTAGCTGTTATTGGAGATACAGATGATTATACCTATCCATGTGGTATATGCAGACAGGTAATAAGTGAGTTTGCAGAAAGTCAAGATATAAAAATATTTATAGTAAAAAACGAAAATGATTATATAGAAACAACATTAGAAAAAATTTTACCAGGTTCTTTTACTAAAAAGGATTTAGTAAAATAGAGGAGGGTACATGTTTAAATCAGGATTTGTAACTATAGTTGGTAGACCAAATGTTGGAAAATCAACACTTTTGAATTTACTTATGGGGGAGAAACTATCAATAGTTTCTAATAAACCTCAGACGACAAGGAACAATATTCAAACAATATTGACAGGGGATAATTATCAAATTGTTTTTGTAGACACTCCTGGCATACATAAGCCTAAGCATAAGCTAGGTGAATATATGGTGGATAGTGCTAAAAATTCAATAAAAGATGTTGATTTAGTATTGTTTTTAACAACACCTGATGTGGAAGTTGGTAGAGGGGATAAATTTATAATAGAACAGCTTAAACAACAAAAGGCTCCAATATTTTTTGTATTAAATAAAATAGATGAAAATACTCAAGATAGAGTAGCTAAAACACTTGAGAATTATTCTAAAGAAATTAATTTTAATGAAATAATTCCTATATCGGCTATTAAGGGAAAAAATACTGATAAATTATTAGAACTTATGGTAAAATATATACCAGAGGGACCTAAATATTATCCAGATGATATGATAACTGATGTACAAGAAAGATTTGTAATAGCAGAAATTGTTAGAGAAAAGGCTTTAAGAAACTTGTCACAAGAAGTTCCTCATGGAATAGCGGTAGATATAATACAAATGAAACAAGATAAGAGTGGAAAATACAATATAGAAGTTGATTTAATATGTGAAAAAGATTCACACAAGGGTATAATAATAGGCAAAAATGGTCAAACTCTTAAAAAAATTGGAGAAACTTCAAGATATGAAATCGAAAGATTTCTAAAAAACAAAGTTAATATAAAAATATGGGTAAAGGTTAGAAAAGAGTGGAGGGATAATTCCTTATATCTTAAAGAATTAGGATATAAAAAATAAAGGAGGAGTTTAATCTGTCACTTACTAAAGTTAATGGAGTTGTTATAAAAACTCAAGAATACAAAGAAAATGATAAACTTTTGTGGATTTTCACTCAAGAATTAGGGAAAATATCGGTAATTGCAAAAGGGGCTAAAAAAAGTAAAAACAAATTATTTTCTGTAACTACTCCTTTTTGTTATGGAGATTATCTGGTGTTTAAAGGGAAAAATTTATATTCTTTGTCAGAGGGGAAAATCAGAAAGTCTTTTCAAAGTTTTTTAGATAATTTAGAAAAATTAACCTATGCCTCATATATATGCGAACTTATAGATATATGTATTGAAGATAATGAAAAAAATTCATATCTTTATAAAGAATGTATAACATGTTTGTATCTTTTAAATACTGATGCAATAGATTATGAAACCTTAATAAGAGCCTTTGAACTTAAGATATTAAGAGCAACTGGCTATGGGTTAAACTTAGACAATTGTGTGTCGTGTAAAGAAAAGATACAAAATTCTAATTATTTAGATTTAGCTTATTTTGGTGGTGTATGTGAAAAATGTAGGAAGGAAAGAGGTATTTATATAGATAAAGCTACTTTTGCATCTTTAAAATTTTTAAACAAAACCACTTTAGATAAAGTATACAAACTTCATTTAAGTGATGATACAAAAAGTGAGATATATAAAATAACTCACTATATAATTTCATCTGTTTATTCAAGAAAACCTAAAAGTCTAGAGATGCTAAATTTTATTAAGGAGTGATAAATATGAATGAAATAACATTAGAAAAAGTTGATTTAGTTAAAGAAAGAGCTTTTGTAACTTATTTAGAGGCTAAGGAAGCGTTAGAACATTCAAATGGTGATGTTTTAGAAGCTTTAATTTATATTGAAAAAAATCAAAAGAAAAAGTATGAAGAAGAAATTTCTTTTGAAGAAGCTGCTGTGGAATCAGAAACCATAAGTGATTTTAAAGAATGGATTAAGAATTTAATTAAAAAAGGCACTGTGTCTAGAATTAAAATTAAAAGAGATGATAAAGTTTTAGTTGATGTACCAGTTAATGCTGGCTTAGCAGCTGGTGTTATAGCTATTTTAATGCCACAATTGTTAGCGATAGGTGTTGTTACAGCTGTTGCAACAAAATTAACAATAGAAATACAAAAAACAGATGGTTCTGTTGAAATTGTTAATAAAGCAATTAAAAGCGTGGCTAAAGATTTTACAAGAAAAGTTAAAGTTGTAGCTGAGGATGTAAAAGATATAGCACAAGAGAGGGCACAAGATATTAAAGATGTGGTTTCAGAAAAGAAAAATCGCATATCAATGGATAAGCAAAACACAGATTATAAAATGGATAATGAATCTAACTATACTTATACTGTTAGATTTGATGATAACGACAACGAATAATAAATGAAAATAGGAAAAAATAAGGTAAAAAAGGGATATTCATTTAATTTGTTAAAATTTTCTTAGCTTTTATTGTACTATTTTTAACCATACGACGGTAAAATAGTTAGTAGGTATTAGAGAAACAAATTTTATAGAATATTCCTTTTTATCTAGAAAGGAATAACTAAAATGAAATTAACACCTAGACAAGAGGAAATTGTTAAACTTGTTAAAGAAGGGGAACCTGTTACATCAGAAACATTAGCTACGAAACTTGGAGTAACTAGAGCTGCCCTTAGACCAGATTTAGCTATTTTAACAATGATAGGAATATTAGATGCTAGACCAAAAGTTGGCTATGTTTATTGTGAAGGAAATAAAACAAATATTTTATATGAAGAAATTATGAACTCAAAGGTTTTAGATATAATGTCAAAACCAATAACTGTAAATGAGGAAACTATGGTTTATGATGCTATAGTACATTTATTTCTAAATGATGTGGGTACAATGTTTGTTGAAAATAAGGGTGTTTTAGTTGGAGCTGTTTCTAGAAAAGATTTTTTGAAAATAGCAATAGGTGGAACAGACATATATAAGGTACCAGTTGGCATAATAATGACTAGAATGCCAAATATAATATATGCACTAGAGGATGAAACGGCTTATAATGTTGCAAAAAGAATTATAGAGCATGAGATAGATTCCGTTCCAGTAGTTAGAAAGCTTAAAGATGATCTTGGTAAAGAGAAATTATTAATAGTTGGTAAGATTTCAAAAACTAACATAACAAGATTATTTGTGAATCTAGGAAATTATTAGGTTAACTATCAGGACAAATTGCCTGTTAGAATATATAAATAATTTATAGTATGGAATGAAGGAGTGTTGAGATGAAAGGAAAACAATTTGTTTATCTTTTTAATGAGGGGAATGCAAGTATGAAAAATTTGCTAGGTGGCAAGGGTGCAAATCTAGCAGAAATGACTTCTTTGGGGATCCCAGTACCACAAGGTTTTACAGTTACTACTGAGGCTTGTAATAAATATTATGAGGATGGAAAACTAATATCACAAGATATTATTAATGAGATTTATGAAAAATTAAAAGTTCTTGAAGAAGAAACAGGTAAAAAATTTGGATCAGTAACTAATCCACTTTTAGTATCAGTAAGATCTGGAGCTAGGGTTTCAATGCCAGGAATGATGGATACAATTTTAAACTTAGGTTTAAATGATGATTCAGTAGAAGCACTAGCAAAACTTACTAACAATGAAAGATTTGCATATGATTCTTATAGAAGATTTATTCAGATGTTTTCAGATGTTGTAATGGGTGTTGAAAAAAGACTTTTTGAAGATCTTATAGATAAGGTTAAAGCAAAAAAAGGTGTTTATTTTGATACAGATCTTGATGCTAATGATTTAAAAGAATTGGTTTTAGAATTTAAAAATCTTTATAAGAAAGAGAAAAATGAGGATTTTCCAACTGATCCAAAGGTTCAACTTATAGAAGCAATAACTGCTGTATTTAGGTCATGGGATAATCCAAGAGCTATAGTTTATAGAAGGCTTAATGACATACCAGGAGAATGGGGAACAGCTGTTAATGTTCAACAAATGGTATTTGGAAATAAAGGCGAAACTTCAGGGACGGGGGTTGCGTTTTCAAGAAATCCAGCAACCGGAGAAAACAAAATATATGGAGAATATTTGATGAATGCTCAAGGTGAAGATGTTGTTGCAGGAATTAGGACTCCACAGCCTATATCTAAATTAGAAGAGCAAAACCCTAAGATATATAATCAATTTGTAAATATAGTAAATAAATTAGAAAAACATTATAAAGATATGCAAGATATGGAATTTACTATAGAAGATGGAGTATTATATTTTCTTCAAACTAGAAATGGGAAAAGAACAGCACAAGCAGCACTTAAGATAGCTGTTGATTTAGTTAATGAAAATATGTTATCAAAAGAAGAAGCCATATTAAAAGTTGAACCAAAACAACTAGATACACTTTTGCATCCAACTTTTGATATAGAAAATTTAAAAACAGTTAAAGCTGTTGCAAAAGGACTTCCAGCATCTCCAGGAGCTGCATGTGGCAAAATAGCATTTACTGCCGAGGAAGCAAAAGAAAGAAATGGAAGTGGAGAAAAAGTTGTTTTAGTAAGACTTGAAACGTCTCCAGAAGATATAGAAGGGATGATAGCATCAGAAGGAATTTTAACAGTTAGAGGTGGTATGACTTCTCATGCAGCAGTTGTTGCTAGAGGAATGGGAACTTGTTGTGTTGCTGGATGTAGTGCTATTAAAGTAAACGAAAACAATAGAACTCTAGATATAAATGGAAATTTATTAACTGATAACGATTATATATCTATAGATGGTTCAACAGGAAATGTTTATTCAGGAGAAGTTAAAACAGTTTTACCCGAAATAACAGGATATTTTGCAACATTTATGGGATGGGCAGATGAAATTAGAAAATTAGGTGTTAGAACAAATGCAGATACTCCAAAAGATACAAGACAAGCAATTCATTTTGGAGCGGAAGGAATAGGGCTTTGTAGAACTGAGCATATGTTCTTTGCAGAAGATAGAATAGCAGCAGTTAGAGAAATGATAGTGGCTAAGAGTTTAGAACAAAGAGAAAAAGCTTTAAATAAAATACTTCCTATGCAAAGAGAAGATTTCATAAAAATGTATGAAGAACTTCAAGGAAAACCAGCTAATATAAGGTTGTTAGATCCTCCATTACATGAATTCTTACCAACGGAAGAGCAAGATATAGTGGCTTTAGCTAAAGAAATGAATATAAAAGTAGATGATTTAAGAAATACAATCAATGATTTACATGAATTTAATCCAATGATGGGACATAGAGGATGTCGTTTAGATGTTTCCTATCCTGAAATTGCTAAAATGCAAACAAGAGCTATAATTGAAGCGGCTATATGTGTTAAAAAAGGAAAAGGTTACGATGTAAAGCCTGAAATAATGATTCCATTGGTTGGAGAGATAAAAGAATTAAAATATGTTAAGGATTTAATAGTTAAAGAGGCTACTTCTATAATAGAAGAAAGTGAAATTGATTTAGAATATAAAATAGGTACAATGATAGAAATACCAAGAGCAGCAATAACAGCAGATGAAATAGCAAAAGAAGCAGAATTCTTTTCTTTTGGAACAAATGATTTAACTCAAATGACTTTTGGATTTTCAAGAGATGATGCTGGGAAATTTTTGAAGGATTATTATGATAAAAAGATATATGAACAAGATCCATTTGCAAAACTTGATCAAAAAGGAGTAGGTTCTCTTATAAAAGTAGCAATAGAAAAAGCAAAATCTACAAGACCAAATTTAAAACTTGGAGTATGTGGAGAACATGGTGGCGATCCATCATCAGTTGAATTTTTCCATAATGTAGGATTAGATTATGTAAGTTGTTCACCTTTTAGAGTACCTGTTGCAAGGCTTGCAGCTGCACAAGCACAGGTTAAAAATAAAAGATAAGTTTAAATGTTAATATTAAGAGACTCTTTGAAAATTTATTTTCAAAGAGTTTTTTATCGAAATGTATTTAAAAATCTAAGTTTAAACAAGAAGTATAGTTAATGATGTTTACAAATTTAATTATGTATGTAAAAATATAATAATATAATTAATAAAAGTATTTATTAACGTTTTAACTTTAAAGTTAAAACTTATTATGTATTAAACTTAAGATTAAAGGGAGAGTTAAAATTTTGAGTAAAGGAAAAAAAAGTTTAGTTAAGGTTGTTTATGGAAGAACTTTAATAGTTATTGCAATAGTATTAATTCAATTAGCTGTACTTTTTTCGATATATGTATTCTTAATGGAATATGTCACATATATTGTAGGTGCATCTACTGTTTTAAGTGCTATAGTTCTCTTGTATATAATAAATAATAGGACAAACCCAATGTATAAAATATCATGGATAATTCCAGTGGCTCTTATGCCTATTTTTGGAACTTTATTATACATATTTATACATTTGCAGATTGAAACAAGATTAATTGCTAAAAAATATGATAAATCGTTAGAAGAAACTAGATGTTATTTAGAACAAGATAATGATGTTTTAAAAGAATTAGATAGTTTGGATAAACATGTGGCATCTATAGGTAAATACATATCAAATTATGGAGTATATCCTGTTTATAAAAATACTAATGTAGAATATTTTCCACTAGGGGAAGATAAGTTTAAAAAAATGATAAAAGAGTTGGAAAAAGCTAAAGATTTTATATTTATGGAATATTTCATTATAGAAGAAGGCGTAATGTGGGACACTATTTTAGATATATTAAAGAGAAAAGTAAAAGAAGGTGTTGAAGTTCGGGTTATGTATGATGGGTTATGCTGTTTGGCTCTTCTTCCATATAAATATCCTGAAACATTAAAAAAAATGGGCATAAAATGTAAGATGTTTTCTCCAATAAAGCCAGCCCTATCAACCTATCAAAACAATAGAGACCATAGAAAAATATTGGTCATAGATGGGAAGGTAGCATTTACGGGAGGAGTAAATTTAGCTGATGAATATATAAATGTGAAAGAACGTTTTGGTCATTGGAAAGATATAGCCGTGTGTTTAGAAGGTGATGCTGTTAAAAGTTTTACTATGATGTTTTTACAGATGTGGAATATAACAGAAAATAAAAAGGAGGATTATGAAAAATATATATTATCAAAAGAAAATGTATCAGTTAAGTCAGATGGATTTGTAATACCTTATGGAGACAGTCCTTTAGATTTTGAAAATCTTAGTGAAGAGGTATATTTTGATATTATACATCAAGCTACAAAATATGTGCATATAATGACTCCATATCTTATATTAGATAATGAAATGATAACAGCTTTAACTCATGCAGCTAAAAGAGGAGTTGAAATTATTATTATAATGCCTCATATTCCAGATAAACCATATGCTTTTTGGGTAGCTAAAACTTATTATGAAGAACTTATAGAAGCAGGAGTTCAGATTTATGAATACACTCCAGGGTTTGTTCACGCAAAATGCTTTGTGTCAGATAACGATAAGGGAGTAGTTGGTACTATAAACTTAGATTTTAGAAGTTTATATCTTCATTTTGAATGTGGAGTATTTTTTTATAAAAATAGCGTAATATCTAAAATAGAAGAAGATTTTAAAGATACTTTGGAAAAGTGTGAAAAAATTACTTTAGAAAAATGTAAGAGACAACCTTTGAAACAAAAAGCAATTGGAAGTGTGCTTAGAATATTTGCACCACTTATGTAAAAAAACTAGCTGTATTAAATAATACAGCTAGTTTTTTTAATAATAAATTTTTTCCAAATCTTTTATGAAATTTATTTGAGTTTTTGTAGTTAATGATAATTTTTTTAAAGCTATGATGGATTCATCTTTTGTAAATTTAGGTTTTTTGCTGTAATAATCTTTACTTATTCTAAAATATTTTTGTGGATATGATATATAAGATAAAATATATTTTAAATCGTCTTTAGTTAAAGGGGTTATAGAATCATATATGGAAATAATGGATTTAGTCAAACCTACATTCCAATTTATAGAATTTCTTTTTAGAAGTCTTCTTAAGAAATGAGATATGTCATGAGAAGCATAATCAAATGCGCAGTTATCAAAATCGATTAACCACATATTGTTATCTTTAAAAATTATATTTTTGTTCACATAATCTCCATGACATAAGGTTTTACTTAAATTATTAATACCTGAGGCTATAATGGTAGCATTTTGGGCTAAATAAAAGTTCTCACTAAAAGATGAAATAAAAATTTCTGAAAAGTAATCATGTCTTTTCATAGCTTCATTGTAATAATATAAAAGTTTTTCGGTTCGACTTTTAAAGGATGTATAAATATCTTCGCAGTTTTCTTTTGTGCAACTACCATTAATAGGAAAAAAATTATTGCTACATTTGTGTAAAAGGGCTAGGTTTTTAGATGCAATATAAATATTATCTAAATTATCAAAATCGCATTTTTCACCGTAAATCCAAGGGGTTAATATAAATAAAAAGTTTTTATATTTAACAAATCTATTTTTAGATATTGAAGGAATTAATGTTGGCACATTTATATTGTTTCGATATAGCCATTCTAAGGCAGAATAAATAAATAAAAGTTTACCTTCATCATAATACACCTTTTTCAAGCAAAATGACTTATTATTACAAGTTATTTTAAAAACAGCTCTGTCTTTATTCGTATTTTTTACTTTAATCTGCTCTATGTTACAGGAATGTATGTTATATAAGGGTAATATGTTGTTTTTTATCAGATTAAAAGAATCATTGCAAGAAAAATTGAAGTTATTATAATTTGTAGGCATTTTTGATTCTCCTATATTAATAAATTATTGTACGGTTAAACATATTAATTTTTTTTTAATATTATACTTTAAAAATTTAGATTGACTTTAAAATTTATGAAAATATTACTATAAACTTAATATATTAAAATAATTATTCTTTGATATAATATAAATATGATGTATAATAAAATATTGATTGCATTTTATTATACATTGTATTTAACATTGTTTAATAAACTTATATTTAAAATAATTTAATATAGGTGGGTGATTGTTTTGAAAATATATGAAAAATTAAAAAATAAAAATTATGTTAGTGATTGTATATTATATTGTTTTTAAACAAAATTCATAAGTTTATGGAATATAAGGACAAGTTATAAAATATGTTTAAATATTATGTAACAAATTTAGAATCAATATTAAAATTTAAAATCGATAATTTTTTTAAAAATATTCTATACATAAAATATAAAAATAAATAAATTGAAAAAAATATTAAATCTTAAAAGGGATTTATCATTTGATGTCGAATTAGGTATAATGAAAATATAAAAAAGAGGTGGGATTTTTTGCCTATTCCAGAGCATATTATAGAAAAAGTAAAGGAAGAAAATGACATAGTTGATGTTATATCAGATGTTGTTAGGCTTAAAAGAACTGGAAAAAATTATAGTGGGTTGTGTCCTTTTCATCATGAAAAGACACCATCTTTTAGTGTTTCTCAGGATAAGCAGATATTTAAATGTTTTGGGTGTGGTGAAACAGGAAATGTTATAAGTTTTGTTATGAAAAACAAATCTATGACTTTCCCGGAAGCAGTAAGATATCTAGCAGATAGAGCAAACATTACTTTAGAATTTGAAGATAAAAAATTATCTGTAATTCAAAAAAAGAAAGAAAATATATATAAAATAAATCGAATAATGGGAAGATATTATTATAGCAATCTATTGAAAAATAAAATTGCTATGGAGTATTTTTTAAGAAGGGGTATAAATGAGAATATATTAAGAAAATTTGGGCTTGGATATTCTCTTGAAGGATGGCAAAATTCGGTAAATTGTTTAAAAAAATTAGGTATAAGTGAAAATTTAATGCTTGAAACTGGATTTGTTGTAAAAAGTGAAAAGGGTAGAATATACGATAGATTTAGAAATAGAGTGATGTTTCCTGTTTTTGATCATAATGGAAAAGTGATTGGTTTTGGTGGGCGTGTATTAGATGATTCTAAGCCTAAATATTTAAATTCTCCAGAAACTATATTATTTCAAAAGGGAACAAATCTTTATGGATTAAATTTTGCAGTTAAAGCTGGCCTTTCAAATAAAGAAATAATTATAGTTGAGGGATATATGGATTGTATATCATTACATCAATGTGGAATTACCAATTCAGTAGCATCTTTAGGAACTGCACTTACAGAAAAACAAAGTAGACTTTTGAAAAGATATGTAGATAAAGTTATAATAGCATATGATGCTGATGTTGCAGGACAGATGGCAACTCTTAGAGGGCTTGATATTTTAAGAGAAGCAGGTCTTGAAGTTGCAGTTTTAAATATTCCTATGGGAAAAGATCCAGATGAATTTATAAGAGCAAATGGAAAGGATGCTTTTTTAACTCTTATAAAAAATTCAGAGAGCCTTATGGATTATAAACTTAGAAGAGCTAAGGAAGGGTTAAACTTTAACAATTTTAAAGATGTAGATATATATTCTCAAAGATTGGTTGATATATTTAAATTTTTAGATCCATTAGAGAGAAGTATTTATATAAAGAAAGTTTCTGAAGATACAAAATTTTCGGAGCAAGCTTTAATTGATTTATTAAATAGAAATCTTAAGATAGATTATAAAAATGAATATAAAATGAATAATATAAAAGAATATGGAACAAAATTAAATATAGAACCTATTTACATAAAATGGGAAAGAAATATGCTTAAGCTTTTATGTAAAGAAAAATGGCATGTTGATATTAGAAATACTTTGACAAAAGATGATTTTATTGATGAAGAACATAAAGAAATTATGGATTTAATTTTAGATACCTTAAATGGTACAAATTTTGAAAATTTAAATAAAAAAATTGAAATAAAATGTGAAAATCCAAAACTTTTAAAAGAATGGTTAAATATTAGAGAACTAGAGTTTTCAGATAATTTTTCAGATATAGATATTTTTATAAAAGATTATAAGTATAGAATAAATAAATATAAATTAGAGCAAGAAAACAAAAATATTAAGAAAAGTTTAGGTGTTTTTGAAAGAGAAGGTAATATAGCAAAAGCTATGGAATTGGTTAAAAAATCAAAAGATATTAGTGATAAACTTAAGGAACTAGAAAGGAGCAAATAAGATATATGGTGGAAGGCGGTAATAATATGAAAACTAAAGTAACAGCCAAAGAAGGAAACAAAAATAATAAGGCTGATATGAAAGATAAATCTACAAAAATGGTTTTAGTTAAAAAACTGATAGAAAAAGGTAAAAAAAGTGGTGCATTAACTTATAAAGAAATAATGGATGAATTAGATGAAATAGATTTAAGTCCAGATCAAATAGAAAAAATATATGAAGTATTAGAATCTATGGGAATTGAAGTTATAAGTGATATAGAACAAGAAAGTGTTGAAGAAGATTTAGATTTAAGTGTTCCAGAAGGAATTGCTATAGATGACCCTGTAAGAATGTACTTAAAAGAAATAGGAAAAGTTCCACTATTATCATCAGAGGAAGAGATAGAACTTGCAAATAGAATCGAAAATGGTGATCAATATGCTAAGAAAAAATTAGCGGAAGCCAATCTTAGACTTGTTGTAAGTATAGCTAAAAGATATGTAGGAAGAGGTATGTTATTTTTAGATCTTATACAAGAAGGTAATTTAGGGCTTATAAAAGCTGTTGAAAAATTTGATTATAGAAAGGGATTTAAATTTTCAACTTATGCTACATGGTGGATTAGACAGGCAATAACAAGAGCAATAGCAGATCAGGCAAGAACTATAAGAATACCAGTTCATATGGTTGAAACTATAAATAAACTTATAAGAATTCAAAGACAATTGCTTCAAGAATTAGGAAGAGATCCTCTACCAGAAGAATTATCAAAGCATATGGATATGCCTGTTGATAAAGTACGTGAGATATTAAAAATTGCTCAAGAGCCAGTTTCTTTAGAAACACCAATAGGAGAAGAAGAAGATTCGCATCTTGGAGATTTTATACCAGATGATGATGCACCTGCTCCAGCAGAAGCAGCTGCATTTACAATGCTTAAAGAACAACTTATAAATGTTTTAGATACTTTAACTCCAAGAGAAGAAAAAGTATTAAGATTAAGATTTGGTTTAGATGATGGAAGAGCAAGAACATTAGAGGAAGTTGGTAAAGAATTTAACGTAACAAGGGAAAGAATTAGACAAATAGAAGCTAAAGCACTTAGAAAATTGAGACATCCAAGTAGAAGTAAAAAACTAAAAGATTATTTGGATTAAGCACCTTTATATAAGGTGCTTTTCCTTTAATAATAAAAAAATAAAACGCATTAAGAAAGAGAGAGATTATGGAACTTAGCAAAAGATTAATGAAAATAGCAAGTTATGTAAATGATTGTGAAGCCATAGCGGATATAGGAACAGACCATGGATATATACCTATATATCTTGTAAAAAATAATAAATGTAATAGTGCTATTGCTAGTGATATAAACAAGGGGCCGATAGAGAAAGCATCAACTAATATAAGATTTGAAGGACTTTCTGAAAAGATTAAATGCCTTTTAGGGGGAGGGCTTAAACCTCTAAAAGTAGGAGAAGTAAATGGAGTTATAATTGCTGGAATGGGAGGAAATTTAATAAGAGATATTATTTTAGAAGATATAGAAAAGGTTAAATTATATGACTTTTTAATACTACAACCTGCCCAAAATCCAGAAGTTTTAAGGGAATTTTTATATAATAATAATTTTGAGATATTAAATGAAGATTTGATATTAGATGATGGAAAGTTTTATGAACTTTTTAAAGTGAAATATAATGAAAATGCTAAAAAAATAAATATTAAGGATGAAATATCTTATGAGATAAGCTCTATTTTGCTAGAAAGCAATAATAGTTTAGTAAAAGATTATATAAAATCAAAAATAAAAAAGTACGAAAATATAATAAGTTATATAAAAGATGATACAAGTCTTGCTAAAAAGAAAAAAGATATTTTAAATGAAAAGATAGATAAGCTTAAGGAGATGATTTCTTGATATTAAAGGATATTATAGGATATGTTGAAGAGATAGCACCAATAAATTTAAAAGAAGATTTTGATAATGTTGGTTTAATTGTAGGAAGTGATAAAAGCAATATAAAAAATGTTTTAGTTGCTTTAGATTGTACAAAAAAAGTTATAGAGGAAGCAAAATCTATAAATGCTGATTTGATTTTAACTCACCATCCGCTTATATTTAGAAAGATAAATTCTGTAACAGATAATACTCTCTTAGGTGCTAAAATAATAGAACTTATAAAATCAGATATAAATGTTTATTCAGCTCATACTAATTTAGATAGTGCAAAGGGAGGAATAAATGATACAATAGCACAAATTTTAGAATATGAAACTTGCAGTATAATAGATGAATCTACCGAAGATAAAGAGTGTGGGATAGGTAGATTCTTGAAATTGAAAAATGAAAATACTTTAGAAGATATAATAAATTTATTTAAAAGTGAATTAGATATTAAAGATTTAAGATATACAGGGAACTTAAATGATAAAGTAACAAAAGTGGCTATAATAAATGGTAGTGGTCAAGATTTTTTTGAAATGTCTAGGAATTTAGGAGCAGAATTGATAATAACAGGGGATACTACTTATCATTTTACATCTGATTATACTGAAATGGGGATAGACATAATAGATTTAGGACACTTTAATTCAGAATGGCCAGTTTTTGTAAAGATAGTTAAAGAATTAGAAAAAAAAATAAGGCGCAAAAATCAAGATATTAAATTTTATTATTCAAAAGTTTCAAAAGATCCATATAATTTTATTTAAAAATTTTAATGAAATTAATATCAATTTTTTAGCTATAAAACTAATGTGTTTTGGATAATATTAAGAGGGTAAAGATTATAATGAACATAAATTTTAATAAAAATATGTTGTAAAATTTATGACTATGTGATAATATTAATTTTGCGAGTAAGCCAGATAATCGCTGCTAACTTAAGTTAGGAGAGGAAAGTCCGAGCTCCATAGGGCAGGGTGCTGGATAACGTCCAGTGAAGGCGACTTTAAGGATAGTGCAACAGAGATATACCGCCTAAATTTTTTAGGTAAGGGTGGAAAGGTGAGGTAAGAGCTCACCAGCATATAGGTGACTATATGGCTATGTAAACCCCACCTGGAGCAAGGCTAAATAGAAGGACATATAGGGATTGCCCGTCCTGTCCTCGGGTATGCCGCTTGAGCCTAATGGTAACGTTAGGCCTAGATAGATGATTATCAAATACAGAACTCGGCTTATAGACTTATCTCGTATAAAAGCTTCTAAAATCGTTGAAATTTCTTCGATTCGAAGCTTTTTTATTTATATAAATAGATATTATGATATAATGATTATGATTAAATAAGTTAGGATAGTTTTGAATAATATCAAATTCAGCATTAGAATAAAGCCATAAATTAAAATTTAATATTGAGAGGTGAGATATGTGAATAATGAGCTTTTGATGGATTATATTGGTATAGTTAGAAATTATTTAAACTATACATATAGTGATAAAATAGAAGTTAGTGATAGAAATGCTTTAACATTTTTTTATTTAGCAAAATATTCAAATATTAAAGGAAAAAAATTAACTGATGAGGAAACTATAAAAAGCATAACTAAAGGAGAAAACGATAAAGGGATTTGTGGAATTTATATGAACGATGAAAATAGTGATATTTTAGAAGTTCATTTAATAAAAACAAGATATATAAATGCTTTTAATAAATGTTCGCTTACAGAAGAAGATATGAATGAGACTATAAATAATTTTAAGGAGTTTCCATATATAAAAGATTGTAATGAATCAATTAATTATTGGCAAAAAAGATTTTTAGAATGTAGGGATAAATTTAAAGAAATTAAAATAAAATTTGTATTATTAACAAATGGATATGTAAGTCCTTATTCAAAAAAGAAAGCTTTAGAAAATTCTATAAATGTTTTTGATAAAGAAGGGGCTATATTTATTCATGAAGCTGTAAAAGTAATTGATATATATAAATTTGAAAAGCTAGATTATTATAATAATTTAGAAGTAAAGAAAGTATTTGATGATGAAAGTAATATAAATTTACGTAGAATTATAATGATTTACAATCTTAGAGCAAAAATTGCAACATGGTTATATAAATCTAAAGTAAATAATATAATAGAAAATTTAATAAATAAAAATTCTAGAGAAGAAGTTATGAATTACATGCTTTATATTTTTGTGAAGCTTGTAAAATTTTATGATGTAAAAACGGTTGAAGATAGGATAGAATTATTAAAATATAATTTCGATAAATTTGTAAATAATATAGATGAAGATAATAAGGTTTTAGAAATTACAACTTTAGAGGAACCATTTATAAGTACAATTAAATTATTTTTACATGATAGCGATATCTTAATTGATAATCAATTAATTGAATTAAAATGGGATGAATTACATGAAAAGGCTTTTATTAGAGCTTTTAATAATGTTAAAAAGTAGATAAAAGTGAAACCACAATATATTTAAATATATTGTGGTTTTTATTTAACTAGATTGATAAAATAATGGATGAATGGTTTAAAAATTATTAAAATGCCCAGTTACCATTAACAAATATATCAAATTTTTCGTTATCATATGTAGTACCAGTTATTTGTAAATCTTTTGTTCCTATCATAAAATCAACATGAGTTAATGAATCATTAGCCCCTTCTTTTAGAAGTTCTTCTTCGCTCATCTTTTCACCATCTTTGATGCATAGGGAGTATGCTTTACCAAAAGCTAAATGACATGATGCATTTTCATCATATAATGTGTTGAAAAATATAATATTTGAATTTGAAATAGGTGAATTGTAAGGAACTAATGCTACTTCGCCTAAGTATTTAGCTCCTTCATCAGTATCTAAAAGATTTTTAAGTGTTTCATAACCTTCTTCAGCTGAGAAATCAACAACCTTTCCATCTTTAAAAGTTAAAGAGAAATTGTTTATTAAATTACCACCATAGTTAAGTGGCATAGAACTTACCACTTTACCGTTAACACCTGTTTTTTTAGGCATAGAGAAAATTTCTTCTGTTGGCATGTTTGCTATAAATTCTGTTCCATCTTGAGTAAATTCAGCTCCACCAGCCCATAAATGTTTTTCAGGAAGTTCAATGATTAAGTCAGTTCCTAAAGAGTTTGTGTAATGAAGGGATTTAAATTTTTTAGAATTTAAAAAATCCATATTTTTCTTTAAAGTATTTTTATGCTCTTCCCAAGCTTTTACAGGATCTTGGGAATCAACTCTAACTATTTTAAATATTGCATCCCAAAGTTTTTCAACAGCCTCATCTTCTGAAATGTTTGGAAAGACCTTTTTAGCCCACCCAACAGTTGGAATAGACACAATAGACCAAGCATTTTCGTTGCTCATAAGTCTACTACTAAACTCTCTAGAGGCTATGCTAGATGCTTTTCTAAATGTGGCTACTTTTTTAGGGTCAACATCTTTTAGAAGTTCTGGGTCTGATGCTGATATACTTAAAAAACATGCTCCCTCTTTAGCATAACTTAATCTTGATTCTTTAACCCATTCAGGAATAGTTTCAAAAACTTCCATAGGGGAATATTTATATTTTAGTTTTCCAGTTAATTCATCATTCCATTGAACAACGACTTCTTTTGCTCCTTTAATATAAGCCTCTTCAACTAGCATTCTTGTAAATTTGGCACATTCTATTGGAGAAGATATTACAAGAGTTTGATTTTTTTGTACATTAACTCCTTGATAAATAGCAAGCTTTGCGTATTTTTTTAATAAATTTTCTTTATTCATTATTACACCTTCTTTAAATATATATTTGTATTTTTTTCTTAAGCAATTGTTATTTTAGAAAAGTATTAAAAATTTAATTTTATTTGTCCAAAATAAATATCATCTTAAGTATAAATATATTTAATTATAATAGAGTTATTAAATAAGAACAAATATTTAAGCATTATTTAACATTAAATTCTTGTAAAATTCATCAGAAGATGGATTATTGCAACCATAATCTATTAAGTAGTATTCGTTATTTAATATGCCCCAAGATGATGTTTTTTTTAAATCATTTTTAAATAAATCAAAGGTATTTGCAAAGAGCATAATATTAGATTCTAGGTTTTCATCATTTCTTAAATTCTTAATATCAATAAATTTTTTATTATAGATATTAATATATGGAAGTGCTCTTAGCATTATTAAATATTTATTGTTACAAAATATAACAGGACATAGATATTTTTTAAAATTATTGCCACATGAATTATAAATGTAATTCTCAATAAAGTTTTGCATAAGTCCATCAGGGCTTTTAGCAACCTTTAAAACTAGATAATCATTAAGGGCAAAAGTTAACCTTGAAATACCTTCACCTAAAAATATTAAATTTTTTTTAAAGTAATTTATAGATGACTTATTATTAAATTTTTCAAAATTCAAGTTATTCATGAAAAACTCACTGACAGATATTTGTTAATAATATATTTTATTATAAAAGTGTTAAAAGTGAATTGATTTTTATATTTTAATTTTGAAATTAATGAATTTTACGATATAGTATAATATATTAAGTATTTTTAGTAGTATAATATATTTTATTAATTTTGAAATAATAGTTAAATACTAATAGTTAATCGGTTTGGAGGATAAATATGAAAAGATTACTTATATTAGATGGTAATAGTTTATTAAATAGAGCTTATTATGCACTACCTCTTTTAAGCAATAAAGATGGCATATATACAAATGCTATATATGGATTTTCCAATATGCTTTTTAGGCTGAGAGAGGATATAGCACCAGATTATATCGTTGCAACTTTTGATAGAAAAGCACCTACATTTAGACATGAAAAATATGATAATTATAAAGCAGGTAGAAAGAAGATGCCAGATGAGCTTGCAAGTCAAATACCTCTTGTAAAAGAAATGTTAAATTTATTATCTATAAATATATATGAAATAGATGGATTTGAAGCTGATGATATTATAGGAACTTTAGCTAAGTATGCTCAAGAAAAAGGTATTGAGGTTTACATAGTTAGTGGAGATAAAGATATTCTTCAGTTAGCTGATAAAAATATTAAAGTATGTATAACTAAAAAAGGGGTTAGCGAGAAAGAAGTTTATGACTATGATAGAATGGTTAGCGAATTTGGTGTAACCCCAAATCAGTTTATAGATGTTAAAGGTCTTATGGGAGATAAATCAGATAATATACCAGGAGTGCCAGGGGTTGGAGAAAAAACAGCTTTTAAGCTTATAAAGACATATGGAAGCATGGAAAATGTATTAAATCATGTAGATGAAATAAGCGGTAAAAAACTAAAAGAAAATCTTATAGAATATAGAGAACAGGCGATATTTTCAAAGGATTTAGCAACTATAAAAATAGATGTACCTATAGAATTTGATTTGGAAAGTATAAAATCTAATGAAAATTTTGATAAAATAGGACTTAAAAACTTTTTTATAAATCTTGAAATGAAAACATTAATAACTAAAATAGAAGGGCTAGAAGGAAATGCAGAGGAAGAAGGTGAAGAATTAAAAGTAGATTTTGAAGAAATAAAAGATTTTTGTAAATTAAAAGAAGTTTATAGTACTATCAAAGATAGTATATATTTAATATTTAATTTAAAAAATGCAGAGAAATATTCAACTATAGAGATAGAACAAATATTAATGAGTATTAATAATAAAAATTATATCTTAAATATGAAAGAATTAATAAACGATAGCAATTGCATAGAAATTTTAAGAGAATTATTTGAAAGCTATAATATAAAAAAATATAGTTATAGTGTAAAAAATGCAATAACAGCATTAAGGAAATTAGATATTGAATTTAATAATATAAAGTTTGATACTGAAATTGCAGCATATCTTATAGATTCATCAAAGGGAGAATATCCTTTAATTGATTTAATAAATAAATATTTAGGTGAGTATCCAAAGATAACTGAATTAAATAAAGATATAATTTCTATTAATTTTATGGAGAAATTAACAAAAACATTAGAAACAAAGATAAAAGAAGCTGATATGGAAACATTAATGTATGATTTAGAACTTCCATTAGCCAATGTATTATCACACATGGAAATAATTGGATTTAAAGTTAATAAAGATATGTTGGATGAATTATCCATAAAATTTAAAGAAGAAATAAATGAAACTCAAAAAGAAATTTATAGTCTTTCAGAAGAAGAGTTTAATATAAATTCACCAAAGCAGCTTGGAAAAATACTTTTTGAAAAATTGGATCTTCCTGTTATAAAAAAAACCAAGACTGGATATTCAACTAATGCAGAAGTTTTAGAAAAGTTAAAGGATAAGCATCCTATAATAGAGAAAATAACATATTATAGACAATTAGCTAAAATATATTCAACATATGTAGAAGGATTAAAAAATGTTATAGATACGGATGGATGTATTCATTCAAACTTTAATCAAACAGTAACATCAACAGGAAGACTTTCATCAACAGAGCCTAATCTTCAAAATATACCTATAAAATATGAAATGGGAAGAGAAATAAGAAAAGTATTTATACCAAGAAAAGATACAGATGTGTTGGTTTCTGCTGACTATTCTCAAATAGAACTTAGGGTTTTGGCCCATATATCTAATGATGAAAATATGATAGATGGATTTAAGCATCATTCAGATATTCATACAAAAACTGCATCAGAAGTTTTTAAAGTAGATGCTAGTGAAGTTACAAGGCTTATGAGAAGTAGAGCAAAGGCAGTTAATTTTGGAATTGTTTATGGTATAGGAGATTTTAGTCTAGCTAAGGATTTAAACATAACAAGAAAAGAAGCTAAGGAATATATGGATATATATTTTGAAAGATATCCTAAAATTAAGGATTATATAAAAAATATAATTGAAGAGGCCAAAACTACTGGTAGTGTAAAAACTATGTTAAATAGAAGAAGATTTATACCAGAGATAAATTCTTCAAATAAGATAGTAAAAGCTTTAGGTGAAAGATTAGCCATGAATGCACCAATACAAGGAAGTGCAGCAGATATTATAAAACTTGCTATGGTTAATGTTTATAACAAAATAAAAGAAAAAGGTTTAAATAGTAGAATAATTCTTCAAGTTCATGATGAACTAATATTAAATGTTCCTAAAGAGGAAATAGATGTTATAAAGGATTTATTAAAAGCTGAAATGGAAAATGTATTAGATTTAAGTATTCCTTTAGAGGTTGATATTAATTTAGGAGACACTTGGTATGATGCAAAATAAAGGGGGAAATGATAAAAATGATAAAAATAGGGCTTACTGGAGGCATATGTTCTGGCAAGAGTACCATATCTAAATTGCTAAAAGATGCAAGCTTTAGTATAATAGATGCTGATAATATTGCAAAGGAAGTATTAATTAAATACCCTGAAATATTAGAAAGAGTAAAGGTAGAGTTTGGAAGCCATTTTTTTGATTGGAGAGGTGAATTTAGAAGACATGAATTTGGAAATCATATATTTAGATTTCAAGGAGAGAGGATAAAATATGAAAATATAATAATGCCTTATATAAAAAGAGAAATTGAAGAAAAGTTTAATGCTCTTGAAAAAATGGGAAAAAAGATTGCCATATTAGATGGTGCAACCATCATAGAAAATAAAATGCATAAAGAAATGGATATGATAATCTTAGTTTGGTTAAACCAAAATGCACAGATACAGAGAATGAAATTTAGAGATAATTTGACACAAAGTGAAGCAATAAATAGAATAAATTCTCAACTTAGTTTAGATAAAAAAAGGGAATATGCAAATTTTATAATAGATAATAGTGGAAATTTAAATAAAACAAAAGAACAAGTTGATGATTTAATAGAATTGTTAAACTTGTATGAAAAGTAGGAGATTTTAATGAGGAAAGTTTTAACACGTGTAATAGTAGCATTACTTGCTATATATTTGATTTTTTTTGGAAGTACAGTAATTTTAAAAAATGTGTTTTTTCCTAGAGAATATTCAACATATGTACAAGAATATAGCGCAAAATATGATTTGGATCCGAATTTAGTTTATGCTGTTATGAAAACGGAGAGTAATTTTGATCCAAATGCTCAATCAGATGTTGGAGCAAAAGGGCTTATGCAAATAACAGACAGTACTGGAGAATGGATAGCAAAACAAATGGGAGTTACTAATTTTAATTCTAGTATGTTAAAAGATCCACGTACTAGCGTAGAATTTGGATGTTGGTATTTAGAAGATCTTTATCAGCAGTATGGAAATTGGGATTTAGTTATTGCGGCATATAATGCTGGTCGTGGCAATGTTGATTCGTGGCTTAGTAGTGGAGACTACTCTGAAAATGGGAATTTAAATTATATACCTTTTGGTGAAACTGATAAATACGTGAAGAGAGTAGATGTGTTTGAAAAAATTTATACTGCATTATATGGAAATAATAATTAAATATAATTATGTGTGCATATAATAAAGGTATGTAGTGCATAAAAAAACTAGAAAAATTACTATTTACAATTTTTGTAATGTAGTAATTTTTTTAGTTTATTAAAATATAAATAATAGTGAGCAATGATAAAGAGAGAAGTTAATTGAAAAATTTTGATTATAGTCTTGATATACCAAAATCTTTAGAGAAAGAATTAAGAAATGCAAAGTATATAGGGCAAGGGCATAATGGAATTATTTTTATGTTATCTGATAAAAAAATAGTTAAATTTTTTAGGAAAATAACAGCTTGGGAAGATGAAAGTGATATATTAAAAAGAGTTCATAGGTCTAAATTTTTCCCTAAAATATATGAGAGTGGACCTAAGTATATAATAAGAGAGTATGTAGATGGAGTAAGATTAGATAAATATTTAAGTGATAATGCTATAAATAATAGAATTTGCGAAGAATTATATGATATGCTTAAGGAGTTTGAAAGGTTAAATTTTACGAGATTAGATATAAGGTGCAAAGATTTATTTGTTCAAAAGGATTATTCTATAAGAATAATAGATCCTAAAAATAATTATAAAAAAATAGTACCATATCCAAGACATCTTATGAAGGGACTTGAAAAAAGAGGAGCGTTAGATTATTTTTTAAACTATGTTGAAAAGAAAAATATTAGAAATTATATTTATTGGAAATATAAATTTGATAACTATAAAGAGGAAATAAAGGAAAAGTAGGTTTTAAAATGGATAAAGAATATTTGGTAAACAACTATATAAAAAAAGGAGATCAAGCTTATGATAATGGGAATATGATAAAATGTTTAAATTATTATTTAATGGCTGAAGAACTTTTAAATGATGTTAAAGATTTAGACCTTATTATAAATATAGCTTTGGTCTTAGATGAGATGGGTGAGAGTGAGAATGCTGAAAAAAAATATAAAGAGGCTTTAGGGATAAATGAGTTTGATTCAAGGGCTCATTATGGGTTAGGAGTTATATATGATGAAAGAGAGAATTTTACACAGGCTATAGAGCATTATAAAAAGGCAATTGAGATAAATCCAGTATATGATAGAGCGTTATTTTATTTAGCTAATGATTTAGATATAATAGGGGAAAAGGAAGAGGCAATAATATATTATGAAAAATTGTTAGAGATATGCAGTAAGGATTTTTGGGCACATATAAATCTTGGATCTATTTATGAAGAATTAAATGTTTTAGATAAAGCATATAGAAGATTTTCAAAAGCATTGGAAATAGACCCGAATCATTATATGGCACTTTTTAATATGGCGGTTATTTATAAAAAATTAAATGTTTTAGATAAATCAAAAGCTTATTATGAAAGAGCAATAGAAAAAAATTTAGGATATCCATACAGTTTTTTGAATTTAGCAATTATTTATAAGGATGAAGGGAAAATAGATAAAGCGATAGAGATTTTATCAAGAGGAATCAAGTTTAATCCAGATTGTGAGTTCCTATTTTATAATAGAAGTTGTTTTAATGCATTAAAAGGGGAAATAAGATGTGCGATAGATGATTTAATAAAAGCTGTAGAGTTGTATCCTAAATTTATAGATTATATAAAAAAGGATAATGAACTTGAAATGGTTAGAGAGAGTTTAAAGTTTAAAGAATATGTAAAAAATAATTATGGTTTATAAGATTTAAAATCATATAATACATAAAAATATGATGATTTAAAGAAATATAGTAACATAAGTATACACTTTAGAACGTATAATGTTTTGGAGGTGTATTTATGAATATTTTTAAGGTTAACAGAAAATTTAATTTAGGGGATTTAATTATAAGTTTACTTATAATAGTTGGAGGAGGTTTTATTGTTGGATTGTTTATAAAACCTTATGTACCTATTTATAAAACTTTAAACAAGCTATTTTTTTTCCCACCTGGGTATGTGTTCCCGATAGTTTGGACTATTTTATATATATTAATGGCAATAGCATTTTATAGGATATTGCAAATAAGTAAGCTTGGGAAAAAAACTTATAGTTCGTTAACTTTATTTTATATTCAACTTATTTTTAATTTTTTATGGTCATTTATATTTTTTAATTTTAGATTATATGGGATAGCTTTTATAGAAGCAGTAATTTTATTAATATTAGTTTTTATAACAACTAAAAAGTTTTTTAAAGTTGATAAAATTGCAGGATGGCTTATGGTTCCTTATGTTTTTTGGCTAACGTATGCAAGTGTTTTAAGTTATTTTGTTTGGATATTAAATGAAATATAAAATAAAAAAATAATTTGTATTAAGAATTAAAAAAATGTATTATAATTAAATATATAAAAAACGTAAACTCGCAGTAATTACTACTGTGAGTTTGTTCTTTTAGGAGATGAGGTATTGAAAAAAGTTATAATTGCAGAAAAACCATCAGTTGCTAAAAATATAGCTGATTCTTTTAAAATAAAGACAAGAAGAGATGGATATTTTGAAGGAGAAAATTACTTAATAACTTGGGCTTTTGGTCACCTTCTTCAACTTTTAGATGCTAAAGATTATGATGAGAGTATGAAGTCGTGGAAAGTTGATAAGTTTCCCTTTATTCCTAGTGAATTTAAATATAAAGTAAAACAAGATTCTATGAAAAGAGGTGAAGTTGATAAAGGGGCTTTAAAGCAACTAAACATAATAAAATCTCTAATAGGAAGAAATGATGTAGAATCGGTAATTTCAGCTACGGATTATGATAGAGAAGGGCAGGTTATTTCAGATGAACTTTTTATTTATCTAGATGTTAAAAAACCAATTTATAGAATTTTACTTAATGAGTGGACTGAAAATGAAGTAAAAAAGGGTATGGAAAATTTAAAGTTAAACAGTGAAATGAAGGCACTTCAAGATGCTGGAATAGGAAGACAATTAGCAGATTGGATTATAGGAATAAATTTAACATCTGTTGCTACTTTACGCTATGGTTTTGAAGAAAATAAGATAATAAACATAGGAAGAGTATTACTTCCAACTTTAAAAATTATTTATGATAGAGATAAGGAAATAGAAAACTTTAAAGAAACAAGTTATTATAAGTATATTCAAAACTTTAAAACAAAAGATGATAGTGAGTTTGAAACTATTTATTATGAGGAAAATGAAAAGTTTGAGGACAAAAAATATTTAGAAGAAATTAAAAATATAGTTAAAGAAAATACGGGTAAAATTGTAAATAAAGAAGTAGAAAAGAAAAAAGAATATCCAGGGGCATTATTTAATCTTTCAAATCTGCAAGGATATATAACAAGTAAATATAAGGGATGGACGTCTGATAAGGTATTAAAGGTAGCACAGAGCTTATATGAAAAAAAATTTATAACTTATCCTAGAACAGGTAGTATGGCTCTTGAGGAAAGTTTAGTAGATAGAGCTAAAAATGTTTTAGAAAAAATAAAAATAGGTCTTCCTTACGAAGAAGAAATTAAGTTTATAAAATCAAAGAGGGTATTTGATAATTCTAAAGTTGAAAGTCATAGCGCTATAATACCAACTTACATAAAGCCAACCAATTTATCAGATGATGAAAAGATTATTTATCAAGCTGTTAAAAATAGATTTATAATGCAATTTATGCCTGTTGCAGAATTTGAAGAAACTAAAATAACTATTAAGGTTTTTAATGATAAAATAAAGGGAGAATTTAGAGCAAAAGGGAGAGTTAAACTTATAGAAGGATGGAGAAAAGTTGAAAAAATAGAAACTAAAGATGTAATACTTCCTTTGGTTAATTTAGATGAAGTTTTAAATAGTGCGGGTGGAAAAGTGAGTAAAGTTACTAAAAAACCGCCAAAGCATCATACAGAAAAGACTCTTTTAAGGGTTATGGAAACATGCGGAAAAAATTTCAAGGGTAATAAATCAAGTAAAATAGATGATGAAGAAGTAGATGATGGTGTAGATAATCAAGAAGCCACAGAAGAAATGATGAAGGTAATACTTAGTGGTTTTAGCATAGGAACACCTGCAACAAGAGCGGAAACTATAAAAAGATTAAATGATATAGGATATATAAAAGCAAAGGGAAAGAGTTTAATATGTACAGAACTTGGAAGAACTATTGTTGAGATTTTTCCTGTAAAAGAGCTTTTGGATTTAGAATATACTGGACGTTTAGAAAAGACATTAGCTGATATAGAAAAAGGAAAGTTTAACAAAGAAGATTTTTTGAAATTAATATGTGATTTTACAAAGACTTCAGTTGAAAAAATAAAAAATGATACCTCTCTTTTATATAAATTTAAGGTAGATACCCCTAAAGAAGCTAAGGTTGTTGGAAAATGTCCCGTATGTGGAAATGCTATAATAGAAAATGAAAAAAATTTTGGTTGTGTAAATTGGAGAAATGGTTGTAAGTTTACTATCTGGAAAAATGATAAATTTATAAATTCATTAGGAAAACAAGTATCTTTTGAGATGATAAAAATACTTTTAGAGAAGGGACGAGTTGGCTTTAGAAATCTTAGAAGTAGAAAAGGAACAAGTTTCTCTGCATATTTAAGATATGTTAAAGATGAAAATACAGGATATTATAACTGGAAATTAGATTTTATAAATTAAAATTTAGAAAAAATAACTTTAAAATATTTAATGAAGATGTATTTTTAATTAATAATTAAAAAGTGATTAGATGATGAATCTAATCACTTTTGTTTTTTTATTTTCTGTTTTTATTTTTTCTTTTTTTTCTTCTTGATTTATTTATAGTTCTAATTATAAGAGCTAATATTATAAGAATAATAATAATCGCTATTATAGCACTAATTATATATATAACAAGATTAGCATTTATTATCTGCCACAATGTTATATCAGCCGTAGCGGCATATGTTTCCTTATATTGTCTTCCATCAGAAACTAATATTTTTGCAGATGATGGATTAGTTGCAAGAGTCCAAGCATTAGTATCACTTGTATCTGCTTTTATGGTAAAATCTTTTTGATTAATTGGAATTGCATAATAATAAACATCCTCATTAAGTGTGAAAGGAACATTTATAGTTTTTGTAGGTCCAAAGAATCCAAAAAGTTTATAAGTTACTTTACCATCAACAACAGTGCCTTTAGCTTTATATAGTGTTTGCTTTTCACTATAAGCATAATTTATTATCTTTTTCATATCATTAAATACATCGGTATCATTTTTACCCCAGATATCATTGTAAATTACACCTATAAGAGTTTCACCATTTCTTTCATAAACATTAACTAAATCACGTCCATGGTCTGGCAAATATCCAGTTTTTCCGCCTATACATCCATCAATGCCTAAATTTTTATTATCGCTAGTTAAGACTACACTTTTACCAGTACTAGCAGTTATTGTAGCTTCTTTAGTACCCATGGCTTCTCTAATCCAAGGAATTGAGAATGCTTTTCTAACAATTACAGACATATCATAAGCAGTTGAATAATTATCTACATTAAATAATCCATTAGGATTGGTAAAATGAGTGCCTTTTAATCCTAGTTTTTTTACTTCTGCATTCATTAAATCTGCAAATGCATCTTTATTTCCAGCTACTGAATCTGCTTCCATGTAAGCGCAATCATTGGCTGATATTAAAAACATAGCTTTCATAACTTCCCCTGCTTGCATTGTGTCGCCAACGTTTAGCAAATTATAATTCACAAGCAATGAGTTTGCAGGTTGTTCTGAAGCAGATTTTGTATATGTAATTGTATCATTAGGATTTTTATTTTCTGCAAATAAAATAGATGTCATTATCTTAGTAGTACTTGCAGGATATTCTTTTGTGTCCATATTTTTAGAGTATAGTATTTCACCAGTATTATAATTTATAACAATAGCAGATTTACCAATAATACTAGGTTCTGCTGAATTTGAACTATCAGATGTAGTTTCCATATTGTTATTTGAGGACGCTATAGTTGTATTACTAGTGTCACTAGACGTAGTTGAATTGTTTAAAGTTGTAGCGTAAGCTAGTGATGTAGGATAAATGAAAAAAATACTGATAATTAAAGCAAAAAATGTAGATATTATTTTTATCCTAAACTTCAACTTTTATCACTTCCAATCTTAGTTATTTATTTCGTAGACTATTATAACATCAATATTTTATAGCTACAATTATTAAATTTAATTCTATTTTAAATAAGTGTTGATTTTAGATAACTTTTAATAATTAGTATTATTTTTTAAAATTTTAATCTTAGATATTTTTAATTTTTATCTAAAATCAACTATTAATGAAGTTTGTTAAAGACAAAATATTTAAAAGAAACTTATATATAAAATGTGTTAGGTGTTATTGTATAAAAAATTTTTTCTCTTTAGGTATTAGGGTAAGTTCTTCTTCAAATATGTTAGATATGCTACAAAACTTATTTCCTTTAGATATTAAATAACGAAATTCAATAATTTTTTCGTAAGGTCCTTGAACTTCTATTAAAACATCTCCATTATTTAAATTTTTAGCAAAACCAGTTAAATTATTTAATGATTTAGCAGTCATTTGGCAAAAAAACCTAAAGCCAACTCCTTGAACTTTTCCTTGTACTAAAAATCGTTTTCTTATCAATAAAAACCCCTCCTTTTATATAATTATAACAATCTAAATTTTTTTAAACAACTTAAAACTTAATTTGAAATTTTTAATTAATAATACATATATTGTATAGAAATAAGCAAAATAAGCGTATCAAAAAAATAATTGATACGCTAAAAATTAAAATGAAGGTGGAGTACTTATCCAAATAACTTTAGCATTTACTTTACCACAATTGGATATATAGTGGTCAGCTTTTGGCTTAAAGTAGAAACTTTCACCTTTTTTTACTTTACTTTTTTTATCACCTAAGTGAAGATAAATACTTCCATTTAGTACATAACCAAATTCTTCGCCTTCATGGGGTTCTTCTAATATATAATGACCTCCTGGCTCTATATTAATCATTATTGGTTCCATTTGATTTTTTTGTGCATTAGGAATTAGCCACATAAGTTTATATTTAAATTCTGCATTTTCAGTTTCAAACATATCATTTTTTGAGAATACAATCTTTTCGTTAGAAGCTTCGCTAAAAAATTCATTAAGATTTGTTCCTAAAATATCCAAAATGTCTATTAATGTAGCTATAGAAGGAGAGGTAAGGTCATTTTCTAATTGAGATATAAATCCTTTTGAAAGTTCACATCTATTAGCTAATTCCTCTTGAGTTAGCTGTTTTTCTACTCTTAGCCTTTTAATTTTTTCACCGATTTGCATGGGTATCCCCCTTGTATATAGTAGTTCTACAATACACTAAATAGTCTTTAAAATAATTTGCATTAAGTGTAGAGGTATATTTAATTATATTATATTATTATAATATGTTTTTCAAGTGATTAATTAAAGATTGAAATGTTTTACTATCTTATGTTTTTGGTATAATATCTAAGTAAGCTTTAGAATTAAATTAAAAGAATGGTGTGATAACATGAATATTAATGACATATTTTATAGGAGAGATGGTAAAAAAATATATATAAAAAAACCTGATTTAATAGAACTTAGTTACACACAAAGGCTTTGGAATGATACAGATACTATGGCTGATGTGGGAAAAGTTGTAGATTTCCCAAGATATAAATGGGAAACCTTTTATAAAAGAAGTGTTAATCCAACAGATGGGAAAAATTTTTATTGCCTCGTATATACTCATGATAATACTCCTATTGGAGAAGTTGGATTTCATGGATATGATATTCCAACTAAAACTGCAAGATTAAATATAAGAATAGAAAATGTATTTAGGGGAAAAGGATACGGTAAGGAGGCATTAGATTTAATTTTAGACTATTTCTTTCAAGAATTTGGAGGAGAATATATATTAGAAAGTTTAAAAGATGATACATATAAAGAATTTATCGAAAAAGAAGGTTTTAAATTTGTAAGTAAAAATAAGGTTGAAAGTATTTATAGATTATCAAAAAGAAATTACTTAGCAAAAAGTATTATAAAAACTAGAAAAGTTGGAATTATGCTTTATGATGGAGTAAGTACAGGCAATGTTACAACTGTTATAAATTTATTTGATAAAATAAATAAAATTTTGAATAAAGAGATATTTTCAATAACAACAATTGGGACTAAAGAGAAATTTAAAGATAAATTAGATATTGTAAACCTTAATGTAAAAGAAATATTAACACAAGATTTTAAACAAGATTTTCAGATTCTTATAATGCCATCTACTAACAATATGGACTTTCTTAATGATGAAATAATTTTTAATAATTTACATAACATTGTGGATAGATGTGATATAATTTTAGCCTGTAATGAAGGAGTGATTCCACTTATATTAACAGACCTTTTAAGTGGTCTTATGGTATCACTTCCAAAGAAATATGAAGAAAAATTAAAGGAATATTTATCATCATCTATAATAAGTGATAAAAATATAGTTGATAATGGTAAAATAATATTGTTTAATGGAAATGATGATATAACATCTGGTTGTTTATATTTGATAAAAAGATTATGTGGAGAGGGAATGTATAAAGCATTATTATCAGGAGTATAAGACTATATGTTTTAAAATATTAGGGGGAGTAAAATATAATGATATATATTTTTTTAGAAAATGATAAAAAAGGAAATATAATATTTAAAGCTAAAATAGATGAAGAATTAAAGGAAAATAAAATAATAAAAAGAATCCTTATGGAAAGTAAATTTTTAAAGAAAGAATCTCTATACAATATCCCTATGAAATTTTTATTACCCCTTTTAAATAATTTTCCTAAGGAATATTTAAATATAAGTGAAAGTAGCTTAAATACATTTTTGGAATTTTCAGATGAATATGATGAAAACTTTTATTATATTCATAAGGCAAATTCAAAATATATGAATAAATGGATAGAGAATGGATGTCCTAAAATATATAAGACAATTATAGATAAAGAGAGTTTATCCATATCCAAAAGTGTTGCATTTGAGAGAATTTTATAAGACATAAAAAATACTACACATAAGAATTTAATGTGTAGTATTTTTTTATAATACTTTAATTATGCTCATCTGTGCAGTAGGTTGTAGGCTCATTTCCAGATGAAAATACTTCACTATGAACATTTGGAAGACAAGATGATGTAGGAAGTAATCCAGATTCATCGCAAACTTTAACTGATACAGTGCTATTTGGACCAGTTATTTCTTTGTAAGACAATCCTTCATGAGCTACATTCATTATTTTGCCCCAAAGAGGAGCAGCAACTTTTCCAGCACCACCATTCATACTAATATCATTATTAGCATAACCAATCCAAACTGCTGCAGAATAATATGGTGTAAGACCTGCGAACCAATAATCTTTATTGCTAGTTGTAGTTCCAGTTTTTCCGGCAGTAGGCATATTATCAACCTTAGCACCTTGTGCAGAATAAGTTAACGGTCCTTTTAACATATCATAAAGAATATATGCAGTTTCAGGAGATATAACTTGAGTTGTTTTTGCAGTATTATCTATTAAGACATTACCATTTCTATCTAAAACTTTAGTATAAAGAATAGGATCGGTTTTAACTCCATTATTTCCAAAAGCTCCATAGGCAGCAGCTAAAGTAAATACATTGCTTCCATCTGGGTCTTTAGGGTCGTTTGTAAATTGCCCTAGAGCAACAGATGAGGCATTTAATCTAGAATTTTCACCATAGATTAAACCAAATTTTTCTCCATATGATATAGCATTATTTAATCCAACTTTTGTTATAGTTTTTATAGCAACTAGATTGCTAGAAATCCTAAGAGCTTCTCTAACTGTTAAATTACCATTATAACTTCTGCTTTCATTTTGAGGTTGAAAGCCACGTTCATATCCAGCTTTTTTTATTTCATCAGATGTTAAAGGTGAATCACTTATAATACTGCTAGCTCCTAATATTTTAAGGTCAATTGCAGGAGCATAAGCTGTAAGTGGCTTAGCAGTAGAACCTATTGATTTTAAAGTATCATATGCTCTATTTAAAGACATTTGAGGTTGGTTTCCACGTCCACCGATTAAAGCTTTAACTTCCCCAGTTCTATAATCCATAATTGATGCAGCTGCTTGAAGTTTAGGTATACCATTTTCATCTACGGTTTCAACGCCACCTTTAAAAGCTATAGTATAGTTTGAAGAATTATCTAAAATTTCTTGTACATTATTTTGAAGGTCTGTATCCATAGTTGTATATATTTTCAAACCACCGCCTGTAATAAGACGATTAGCCTCCTCTTCTGTATATTTTAATTTTTCAATAAGTGTTTCTTTTACTTGATTAATAGCAGGGCGAGTAAACCATTCATATTGCATCTCACTATTAACACTACTTGGAGTAAATTTAAGCAATCCATTGTCTAAATCAGATATTGCTTGTGTATATTCATCTTGTTTTATATATCCAAGCTCTAGCATCTTGCCTAAAACAGTTTTAGTTCTTTTAATATAGCGCTCAGGATTTTCTTGATTTGCAGAAGATAAAGCATCATAAGTGGTTGGAGCCTGAGTAATACCAGCAATATAAGCACATTCTATAAGGTTTAAATCTGATACATCTTTACTAAAGAATCTAATTGAGGCAGCTTGGACACCGTATACAGAGCCACCTAAAGGTATAGTATTTAAGTAAGTAGTTAAAATTTCATCTTTACTTAGTTCCCTTTCAAGACCTAAAGCAAGGTAAGCTTCTTTAATTTTTCTTGTAATCGTACTTTCATCAGTTAAAAGTGTATTTTTTATTAATTGTTGAGTTAAAGTAGAACCGCCGTGAAATGTTGATTTACCTTGTAATTTAGTTTTTAAATTATTAATCAATGCACCTAATATTCTTTTAACATCAATTCCCTTGTGTTCGTAGAATCTTTCATCTTCTATAGATACATAAGCATTTTTTAGGTTTTTAGGAATTTCAGAAGAATCAATAACATAACGTTGACTAGTTGTTACATAATTAGTAATAAAATTGCCTTTATCATCATATAGAGTTGTTGTTTCGCTAGGTTCTAAAATAGCATTTACATCAAGGTCAGGGGCACTTTTAATAACAGCAAAGGCGTAGCCACTAACAGATGTAATTAAAATAACAATAAAAATTAGAAACGTTAAAAAAATTTTTTTAAAAATTTTCTTGAGTTTTGAGTCTTTTTTTACAAAAGTACTATTTTTTTCAGACATAATTCCTCCCAAGTTTTGTTATACAATAAATGCTCTTAACAAAAAATATAAAAATAACCATATATAATAATATATTCTATTATAGCATAATAATTATATGAGTAAACAAAATTTTACATAACTCAAAAGTAATTTAGTTTTAAAATATGAGGTGAAAGTTGTATAACAGAACTCCTATAAAAAAAAGAAAAAGTTTAAAAAAGGTAAAAATAAGATTTTTGATAATTATTATATGTACTTTAATTATTTTTATTTTTTATTCAATTAATAAAAATTTAAGCCCAGCTATTATTGCAGTTGCTGATTCAGAACTTAGGGCTAGAACGCTAGACATAATAAATACAAATATACAGACAATATATGATGAAGAATTTAAGGATATTGATTTAGTAAGTGTAGAGAAGGATTCCAATGATAAAATAGTTATGGTAAAGGCTGATACTGTAAGGTTAAATACTTTAGCTACTAAAATTTCTTTAAAAGGTCAAGATGAATTAGAGAAAATGGGTAAAGTGGGGTTTAAAATACCACTAGGATATGTGAGTAAAGTTTCAATTTTAAGTTATTTAGGACCAGATATAATAGTAAAGATGAGACCAATAGGGAGAGTTGAAGTATCATATGAATCCGTTTTTGAATCAGCAGGAATAAATCAAACAAGACTTAAAATTTACATGAATGTAAAAAGCACTATGCAAATAATACTACCATTTGAAAGTCGTGATTTAGAAGTTGTAAATAATGTTCCAGTATCTGAAACTATAATAGTTGGAGAAATTCCAAGGACTATCTTAGGAAGTGATGTTTTAAGTAATAAATAAGAAGGTTGTACCATTTGCGTATAAAACAACTATCTATAATGTTTTATATTTATTTAGCACAACCAAACTTTAAAAATTATTTTTCCCAGTTAAATATGTATGGAACGTTTCTATAATAATCACCATAGTTTAATCCATATCCAACCACAAATAAATCTTCAATTGTGAAGCAACAATAATCAGGAGTTAAATCAACCTTTCTTCTAGATGGCTTGTCTAAAAGAGTACAAGTTTTTACGGATTTTGCACCAAGTTTTTTAACGTGGTTTACTATAAATTCCATTGTGTAACCTGTATCCATAATATCATCAACTATAAGTACATCTAAACCTTCTATATTATCTGGTATATCATTTATTATTTTTATAGTTCCAGAACTTTCTTCAGAAGCACCATAGCTAGATGTAGTCATAAAACCTATTTGAGTTTTAGTATCTATTGCTCTAACTAAGTCAGCTGCAAATATAAAACTTCCTCTTAATAAAGAAAGCACATAAAGGTTTTTATCTTTATAGTCATTAGTTAATATTTCACCTATTTTGCTTATTTCAGATTTTATTTGTTCTTCAGTAAGCAAAATATTTCTGTTTTTATCTTCCATTTTGTCCTCCTTAGGAAAGTATCACTCTTGTTTACAATATTGTATTTATAGTATAAAATTAAATGAAAATTGTCAAGAATAATATAGTATAGATATGAGGTGATTTTTCGTGATATATGGAAATGTTGATGGAATAAAAGACAGTATTTTAAAAGAATTAGAAAATATATATGATATGATAGTTCCAAAGTATACTGTATGCACTTTGGATATAATAAATATAATAAGTAGGATTTCTTCTAATATAGAAAAAGAAGTAAGCGTTGGAATAGATAGAAAAGGAAAAGTTGTAAGTGTTGCAATTGGTGATTCTAATAGTGTTGAAATACCAATAATAAATATAAATGAAAAAAAATTATCAGGTATTAGAATAATTCATACTCATCCAAATGGAATTGCAAATCTTTCAGCTCTAGATTTATCAGCACTTTTAAAACTTAAGTTAGATTCTATAATGGCAGTTGCAATTATGGATGGTAATATAACAGATGCTTCTTTAGGATTTTGTTATGTTCAAGATAATACTTTAGTTGCAGAAGAATATTCAAATTTATCAATAGAGCAAAGTTTATCTTTAAACATATTAGATAAAATTCAGCATATAGAAAGCTTAATAAAACAAAGTGATGTAGTTGAAGATAATAGTGAAAAGGCTATTTTAGTTGGAACAGATACGCAGGAGAGTTTGGTTGAATTAAAAGAACTTACAAAAGCGTGTGACATACCAGTTTTAGATACTGTTTTTCAAAATAGAAGTAAAATAGATCCAGCCTTTTATATAGGGAGAGGAAAAGTTTTAGAGATTGCAAATCTTAGACAAAAATTAAGAGCAAATCTTGTAATTTTTGATGATGAACTTTCAGGTTCTCAAGTTAGAAATTTAGAAGCTACTCTTGGAGTTAAAGTTATAGATAGAACTACTTTAATTCTTGAGATATTTGCAAGGAGAGCAAAAACAAGAGAATCTAAAATACAGGTTGAACTTGCTCAGCTTAAATATAGATCATCAAGACTTATGGGGCTTGGAACTGTTTTATCAAGAACTGGTGGTGGAATAGGTACAAGAGGTCCTGGAGAGAAAAAGTTAGAAACTGATAGACGTCATATAAGAGAAACAATTTATGATCTTCAACAACAATTAAAAAAAATTAAAAAAACAAGGGAAGTTCAAAGGGAAAAGAGAACAAAGCAAAATATACCTCAGGTATCTTTAGTTGGGTATACTAATGCAGGAAAATCAACTCTTAGAAATACTTTATGTGATATAGGATCATCAAAGGATGTTCAAGGAAAAGAAAATGTGTTTGAGGCTGATATGCTTTTTGCAACATTAGATACTACAACTAGAGCAATAACTCTTTTAGATAATAGGCAAATAACTTTAACAGATACAGTAGGATTTGTTAATAAACTTCCTCATGAACTTGTAGAGGCTTTTAAATCAACTTTAGAAGAAGTAATTTTTTCAGATCTTTTATGTCATGTAGTTGATGTATCATCTAGCCATTTTAAGGAACAAATAGAATCTGTTGAAGGAGTTTTAGATGAACTTGGTGCTTTAGATAAGGCTAAAATGTTAGTTTTAAATAAGATTGATTTAGTAGATAGAAAAATTTTAGATGAAATAAAAGAGAAATATTCAACTAGATATAAAGTTTTAGAAATTTCAGCAAGAGAAAGAATAAATTTAGATAAACTTTTAAAATTAATATCTGAGGAACTTCCATATACTTTAAAAACAGTGGAATATTTAATTCCATATACTGCTCAACAAACAGTAGCATTTTTACATAGAAACGCTAAGGTTTTAGAGGAGGATTATAGAGATAATGGAACGTATGTAAAAGCTGATGTAGATGATGAAGTTTTAAATAAGTGTAAAGAGTTTGAAATATAAAAAATATGAGCCTAGGACAATTTTGTTTTAGGCTTGTTTGTTTTATGTTTAGCATAAGAAATCATAATAAGTCTTTTAAAGTAGTGTAAAGAATAGAGTTGTCCATTAAAGTGTAGAATAATATAATATAAATATTAGATAAATTTAAACTTTGGAATATCAATGCCTTTAAGGTTCTAAGGTGGAAGAGTTAATATAGCATATAAAGGGGTTTTTATGGAAAAGTATAGATTGGAATTTTCTGAGGATGGATTTAAATATATCGATATTTATAATAAAATTAAAAATCTCATTGATGAAGATAAATTAAAGGATGGAGAAAGGTTACCTACTATACGGGATTTATCAAAATATTTAGAAGTTAATAAGATAACTATAATAAATACTTATAAAAAATTAGAACAAGAAGGATATGTAAAACAAATTCAAGGTAGTGGAACATATGTTAAAAAGCGACATGTACCTTTTAATTTTAAAAAAGATTACAATGAGATTTTAAGAAGGATGACAGCATCAAATTCAAAGGACTGGATTGATTTTGCAGGAGAGATTACAAGTGCAAGTTTTTTTAAAATTGAAAGACTTAGAGATGTTTTAAATGATGTTTTAAATCGTGATGGTGTAGAGGCTTTAATGTATAATGACAGTTTAGGATATAAAAGTTTAAGAGAGAGTATAAGTCTAAACTTTTGGGATAATAAAATTAACTCAGATGAAGTGTTAATTATTTCTGGTGCTCAGCAAGGGATTGATATAACGGCTAAAACTTTAGTTAATGTAAATGATAGTGTTTTAGTTGAAAAACCAACCCATGGGGGAGCGCTTGGAGTTTTTAAATTAAGAAGAGCAAATATTTTAGAAGTGCCTCTTTTAGATGATGGTGCGGATTTAGATGCTTTTGAAAGAATTCTAAAAAAAAATAAAATAAAATGTTTTTATACTATGAGTTATTTTCAAAATCCAACAGGTGTTAGTTATTCAAAAGAGAAAAAGATAAAGATAATAGAACTTGCTTATAAATATGATTTTTACATAATAGAGGATGATTATTTATCAGAGCTTGTTTATGATGAAAATATAGAATATTGCCCTTATAGAAAGTTAGATAAGAATAGGGTTATTTATATAAAAAGTTTCTCAAAAACATTTTTGCCAGGAGTTAGGATTGGATATTTAATAGCACCGAAGAATCTTTGTGAAACCATTCAAAATTCTAAGGTGAATACAGATATTGCGACATCTAGCCTTATGCAAAGGGCTTTAGAAAAGTATATATCTACGGGATATTTTTTAGAACATATAAAATGTTTAAATAGTGAATATTCTAAAAGATATAACTATATAGTTAGTCTTTTAAAAGAAAAACTTTGTGGTTTAGTTGATTTTAATGAACCAAAGGGAGGATTAAATATATTTTTAAACATAAAAAAAGATGTAGATATAACATCTAGAGAATTGTTTTATAAGTTAAAGGATAGAAATATAATAATAACCCCAGGGGAAGTTTTTTATAATAACTTTAAAGATGGTGAAAAAAGCTTTAGAATAGGTTTTTCACAAACAGATTATGAAAGTATAGATAAGGGAATAGATAGTATATATGAAATTTTAAAAAGGAGAAAGCTTTAATGAGTTATAAGACGGTAAAACTAACTACAAGTGATAGTTTTGAAGAGAAAAAATCTGAGTTTATAGGATATATTAAAAGAGTTACAACAGAAGAAGAGGCAAAGGAATTTATAACTGAAATAAAATCTAAACATAAAGATGCAAGGCATAACTGCTGGGCTTATATAATTGGGCAAAATAAAAATATTCAAAGATATAGTGATGATGGAGAGCCACAAGGAACAGCTGGTATTCCAATTTTAGAGGTTATAAAGAAAAATGATTTAACAGACTGCGCTGTTGTCGTAACTAGATACTTTGGAGGAATACTTTTAGGGGCATCAGGACTTACTAGAGCATATACTAAGGGCGCTGTTATTGCAATTAATGCAGCAGGTACAGTTGAAAAGGTCTTGGGACTTAGAATTGCAATAGATGTTGATTATGACCTTTATGGAAAAATACAGTATATATGTGGTGAGAACAATTGGCATATAGAAGATGCTGAGTTTACTGATAAGGTAAAAGTATATATTTTATCTGAAAAAGAAAAAGCAGAAGATATAAAATCAAAAATTATAGAATTAACAAATGGAAAAGCTATTATAGGTTTTGATGAAGAAAATATTTACTTTAAAGAAGAGAATAGATTGTATCTTAATATTGATTAACCCTTAAGTTGAAGCCTTGATATTACTATGTTATAATAATAAATAGCGTTAAATTTAGAAATATTTTTTGTGTGATTTTACATAAAAATTGGGAGGGATTTTAAATGTCAGGACATTCAAAGTGGCATAACATACAAGCTAAAAAAGGTAAAGTAGATGCTAAAAGAGGAAAAATCTTTACAAAAATAGGTAAAGAAATAGCAATGGCAATAAAACAAGGTGGAGCTAATTTAGAAGCAAACTCTAAATTAAGAGACGTTGTTGCTAAAGCTAAAGCTGCAAACATGCCAAATGATAACATACAAAGAGCATTAAAAAAAGGTGCTGGTGAAGCAGATTCTGTAAACTATGAATCAATAGTTTATGAAGGATACGGCCCATCAGGGGTTGCTGTTATAGTTGAAACATTAACAGATAACAAAAACAGATCAGCAGGTAATGTTAGAGCAGCATTTACTAAAGGTGGCGGAAATATGGGAACTACAGGCTGTGTAAGCTTTATGTTCCAAGAAAAAGGTGAAATCATCATAGAAAAAGGTGATTTAGACGAAGAAGAAGTAATGATGATGGCTCTTGAAGCTGGTGCTGAAGATTTCAACGCTGATGAAGAAGAAGTATTTGTTGTAACAACTACTCCAGAAGACTTTGGTTCTGTTAGAGAAGCTTTAGAATCTAACGGACTAGAATTTTTAGAAGCAGCTGTAAAAATGATACCAGACACTTACACTGAAATAGATGAAGAAGCAGCTAAGAAATTCCAAAAAATGCTTAACTTACTTGATGATGATGATGACGTTCAAGAAGTTTACCACAATGCAGAATTCCCTGAAGGATGGGAAGAATAATTACTCTTAAGCAAAAATATTTTATTATTTTAAAATTAAGAAGAAAATAGTAAAAATAAACTATGCAAACCCTCTTTTTATTGAAAGTTTAATTTTAGTAAATAGAGGGTTTGCTTTTTGTATAGTGTAAATGTAATGACTAACTAAAGATTTGAAAATGAAGCAAGAAGATTACTATACTAAAAAATTGATTTTAAGTTTTGGGATAAGTTTTTGAATAAGATAAAAGAGGGTATTTTACTTGTATTCATGACTATTGAATTAGAAAAATTATAATATGAATATGTAAAGGAGGAGTTAAATGAAAGTAGTTTATAAAATAACATACCCAAATGGGAAAATATATATTGGTAAGGATTTAACTGATAGTATTAATTACTTTGGTAGTGCAAGCAATAGTTTAATAGAGATGGATTTTACAAGAGAACAGAAACGAAATTTTACGATTAGGAAAGAGATTTTATGGGAATCAGAAACAGCCACAGACAAAGAAGGAAATAGAAAGGAGATAGAATTAATTAGAAAATATAGATCAAACAATCCTAATATAGGATATAATAGAAATCCAAAATATAAAGTTAAATGATATCCATACAAATAAAGAATGGAAATATTATTATAGTAACGTTAAATTAATTATGTGTTCATTCATTTAGAAATACAAAAATAATTGATAAAAAATACCATCTATGATATCATTTTAAATAAGAAAAGCAATTAATCCATATAATAATATATATTATATGGATTATATTATTTAGAAACATGTATGCGATAACAAAATTTATGATTGGAGTGATAGTAACTTGAAGAAGGATGTTAAAGAAAGAGCTGAAAAATTTAGAGATAGGGTTCATCATCATATGAGAAATGAAGGGTTAGACCCAGAAAATCCAAAGCATAGAAGTGAGCATTATAAAAGGCTTAGAATTGATGAAAAGATTTTAGGGGAGATATTAAGTGGTATTAGTCGTGCTTTTGGAAACTATATAACTGATGATGAAGCTGAAATGTTTTTAGTAAAATGTGAAGAATCTTTAGAGGAACATGAAAAAAAATCTAAATAAAATAATATATATAAGGGCTTTGATTTATTTAATAAAGTCCTTTTTGTTTTATCTTTAATTGAATATAAATATTTTTTTGTGTCAATAATCACCAGTAAGAGGTGATTTTTATGAAATTAAAGTTTAAGTTTAGTAAAAAGAATATAGCGTTACTATCTATAGCTTTAGGTGCATTATTTTTTGCGGGAAGCTATACAGTATCTTACTTTTATAATAGAGAAAAAATACATGAAGCAAATGCAGAGATTGAGAATGAAAAACAATCAATAGTTTTAAAGGATAGTTATAAAATTGTATTAACTAAAAGAACAGTTGATGATGATATTATTGTTGAAAATAATCTTGATGTTAAAACTATAAAAAAAGAACTTGATGTAAGAGAATTAAATGTAGAACAAGTTGTAGAACTTTATAAACAAAAGGGATATTCTGTATCATCAACTGATAATTATCAAATGATTTTTGAAAGAGCAGTTGGAACTTTAGAGCCTAATAAATATTACATAGGGGATAAAGATGGATATATTGCTATTTATAAAAGTGATGTAAATGGAATTCCTGTTATAGAAAACGAAGATGATATAACTCAAAGGGAAGTAAGTCTTTTAATGGAGATAGATCAGAATATGATAAGAAATTATGAAATGTTTTTTGATACAAAGGAAGAATGTGAGGAAGCTTTAAGTAATTTTATAAGTTGATTTTGGAAAGGATTTTAAATTCTTTCCTTTTTTAAGTTTTAAATCTAACTCATAGATTATTGATAATATAATATGTTCGTGTTAAAGTATAATATAGATTTTAAAATGTTCATAATTTATTTAATAAAAATTTTATGAAGTGGGAGAGTTTGTGTGTACGAATATATTAAAGGTTATTTTAAAGGTATAAATAAAGATTATGTAATTATAGAAAATAATAATATAGGATATAAAATATTTACTTCTGGAAATAGCATGGCTAATATGCCAAAGGTTGATGAAGAGGTATTTGTATATTTAGAGCAAATAGTTAGAGAAGATTTTTTAGGTCTTTATGGTTTTACAACTAAAGAAGAATTAGAAATGTTTAAAATGCTTCTTTCAATAAATGGAGTGGGCTCTAAAGCTGCACTATCTATGTTATCAATAAGTAGTGTAAATAATCTTAAATACGCTATAATGATAGGAGATGAAAAGCATATAACTAGAGCTCCTGGAATTGGAAAGAAAACTGCTCAGAGAATTATATTAGAGCTTAAAGATAAGTTTAAATCAGATGAGCTTGTACAGGGTGAATTAAGTGAAATAAGTTCAGAGGGTGTAAGTGTAAATAACAATGTAGTTGAGGCACTAGGTGCTTTATTGGCTTTAGGTTATACTGAAAAAGAGGCAGAAAATGCCCTTAAAAATATTGATAAGACTTTATCGTTAGAGGGTGTTATTAAAGAAGCATTAAAGATACTTATGGGATAGGAGGTTAGTTAATGGATGAAAGAATAGTAACCTCAAATGAAACAGCTTTTGACTCTATTAATGAATATAGTTTAAGACCAGAAAAATTAGGTGAATATATAGGTCAAGATAAGATAAAAGAGAGATTAAATGTATTTATAAAGGCTGCTCAAAATAGAGGAGAAGCTTTAGACCATGTAATTTTATATGGTCCTCCAGGGCTTGGAAAAACAACGTTAGCTAATATAATAGCTAATGAAATGGGTGGAAATTTAAAAATAACATCTGGTCCAGCTATTGAAAGGGCTGGAGATTTAGCAGCAATTTTGACTACTTTAAACAATAATGATGTTTTATTTATAGATGAAATTCATAGGTTAAACAGAAGTGTTGAGGAAATATTATATCCTGCTATGGAGGATTATGTTTTAGATATTATAATAGGAAAGGGAGCATCTAGTAAGTCTATAAGATTAGATTTACCTAAGTTTACTTTAATAGGGGCAACAACCAGAGTTGGAATGCTTAGTTCTCCTCTTAGGGATAGATTTGGTGTTCTTTGTTCTATGGAATACTATACAGAGGAACAGCTAAAAGAAATAATAGTTAGGAGTGCTACCATTTTGGGATGTGAAATAACCGAAGATGGTGCATTTGAAATTGCAAAAAGGTCTAGGGGAACCCCAAGAATTGCTAATAGGCTTTTAAAAAGGGTCAGAGATTATGCAGAGGTAATGTTTAACAATAAAATAAGTTTAGAAGCTTCTAAGAAGGCTTTAGAAATGTTAGAAGTAGATGGAGAAGGTTTTGATAGATTAGATAATAAAATATTAGAAACCATAATAGATAATTTTAATGGTGGTCCAGTTGGCTTAGAAACTTTAGCTTACTTTGTAGGTGAAGAATTGGATACCATTGAAGATGTTTATGAGCCATATCTTCTTCAGAAAGGTTTTATTGTAAGAACTCCAAGAGGAAGAGTTGCAACTGATAAAGCTTATAAGCATTTAGGAAAAACTAGAGGAAAAGGAAATTCAGAACAAGTGGGTTTGTTTGAATAATAATAGAGAAGGTGAATTTTATGAAAGTAAGTGATTTTGACTTTTATTTACCAGAAGAGTTAATTGCGCAATGTCCTTTAAAGGAAAGAGATTCTTCAAGATTTATGGTGGTAGATAGAAAAACTGGTGAAATAGAACATAAGGTATTTCATGATGTGATAGATTATTTAGAAAAAGGGGATACTTTAGTTTTAAATAACACTAGAGTAATGCCAGCAAGATTAATTGGAGAAAAGGAAGAAACTGGTGGGAAAATTGAGTTTCTTCTTTTAAAGAGAATTGAAGGAGATAAATGGGAGTGTCTTGCAAAGCCAGGTAAAAAGGCAAAGGTAGGAGCTATGTTTACCTTTGGCGAGGGAAAACTTAAAGCTGTGGTTAGAGATATAGGTTTAGAAGGAAATAGAGTAATTGAGTTTATTTATAATGGTATTTTTGAAGAGATATTAGATGAACTTGGACAAATGCCACTTCCTCCTTATATTCATGAAAAACTAGATGATAGGGAAAGATATCAAACAGTTTATTCAAAAGAAAAAGGCTCAGCAGCAGCACCAACTGCGGGACTTCATTTTACTGAGGAGCTTTTAGAAAAAATAAGAGAAAAAGGTGTAAATATAGCATTTGTAACTCTTCATGTTGGTCTTGGAACATTTAGACCAGTAAAGGTTGAATCTATTGATGAACATATAATGCATTCAGAGTATTATGAATTAGATGAGGAAAATGCAAAAATAATAAATGACACTAAAAAAAGGGGAAACAGAGTTATTGCTGTTGGAACAACATCTACAAGAACTTTAGAGACTATAGGAAATGAAAATGGAGAAGTTAGAGCACAAAGTGGGTGGACTAATATATTTATATTTCCAGGATATAAGTTTAATATAGTTGATGCTCTTATAACAAATTTTCATCTGCCAGAATCAACTCTTATTATGTTAGTTTCAGCATTAGCTGGAAAAGAAAATATAATGAATGCTTATAAAAAGGCAGTTGAAGAAAAATACAGATTTTTCTCTTTTGGTGATTCAATGTTTATAAGATAAAAATAATATAAATATAAAAGTAAAGGACGTGAATTTAAAGTGGCAATAAAAAGATACACACTTCTTAAAAAAGATGGTAAAGCAAGAAGAGGTCAGTTTGTAACTCCTCACGGAACTATACAAACACCTGTGTTTATGAATGTAGGTACTCTAGCTGCAATAAAGGGCGCAGTTTCCTCAATGGATTTAAAAGAAATAGGGTGTCAAGTAGAGTTATCTAACACATATCATCTTCATTTAAGACCAACAGATAAAGTTGTTAAACAATTAGGAGGTCTTCATGAGTTTATGAATTGGGATAGACCAATTCTTACAGATTCAGGTGGATTTCAAGTTTTTTCTTTAGCTTCAATGAGAAAGATAAAAGAAGAGGGCGTTTATTTTAATTCTCACATAGATGGTAGAAAAATATTTATGGGGCCTGAAGAAAGTATGCAAATTCAAAGTAATTTAGCTTCAACCATAGCTATGGCTTTTGATGAATGTATAGAAAATCCAGCACCTAGAGATTATGTGATAAATTCAGTAAATAGAACGACAAGATGGCTTGAAAGATGTAAAAAAGAAATGGATAGATTAAACTCTTTAGATACAACTATAAATAAAGAGCAATTATTATTTGGTATAAATCAAGGTGGAACTTATGAGGATATAAGAATAGAGCATGCTAAGGAAATTGCAAAAATGGACTTAGATGGCTATGCTATTGGTGGCTTAGCAGTTGGTGAGAGTCATGAAGACATGTATAGAATAATAGATGCAGTAGTACCTCATCTTCCAGAGGATAAGCCTATATATTTAATGGGGGTTGGAACTCCAGAAAATATATTAGAAGCAGTTTCAAGGGGAGTAGATTTTTTTGATTGTGTTTTACCTGCAAGAAATGGAAGGCATGGACATGTGTTCACAAGTCATGGTAAAATAAATCTTATGAATGCAAAATTTGAGCTTGATAAAAGCCCAATAGATGAGGGATGTCAATGTCCTGCATGTAAAAATTATACAAGGGCATATATAAGACATTTATTTAAAGCTAAAGAAATGTTAGCTATGAGGTTATGTGTTCTTCATAATCTATACTTTTACAATAAGCTAATGGAAGATATAAGAGCTGCTATAGACGGTGATTATTTTGAAGAATTTAAGGCTAAGAAGTTAGAAGAGTGGAGTAGAAGAGCTTAACATATTTTATAAATATTTTAAGGAGGAGCAGAATGAGCATACTAGAAACAATAGGGCCTTTTATACTTATGTTTGTTGTATTCTATTTTATCTTAATAGTTCCAGAAAAAAAGAGAAAAAAGAAATACGGCGAAATGTTAAATGAATTACAAGCTAATGATAAGATTATAACTAGAGGTGGTATAATCGGTAAAATTATAAAGGTGACTGACGAAAGTGTAGTTATCGAAACAAGTTCAGATAGAACAAAATTAGAAATAACAAAACAAGCAATTGGTACAAGAGTAGAAAAATAATGTTTTAAAGTCTTCTTTATTAAAAAGAAGGCTTTTTTTATAAGTATTTTAAATAATATGAAGTATTAATGTTATTTAATTGGAATAATTTTGAATAAAAAGTTATATGTATATTGTAATTGATGTTATGAAAAAAAACTTTGAAAAAAATATAGTACATGCTATAATGTTTAAGTATAGTTAGGAAATGGAGGAATGTCTAATGAAACGTATAAAAACAATAAACAAGTCAAGTTTAAAGAAAAGCTTATGTAAGCCAGCAGACTGTAGAGAATGTGCTAACTCATGCCAATCAGCATGTAAAACATCAGCTACAGTAGCAAACTTAGCTTGTGAAAATTAATTATAAATAGAAATAATATTTAAATGTTGGCAGCAACTTATAGTTGCTGCCATAGTTTTAGTTTAGGAGGAAAAAGCGGTGGCTTTAGTTCATAAATTTATTCAAGATGGAGATTATTATTTAATTGATGTAAATTCAGGAAGTGTTCATATTATAGATGAACTTATTTATAATATGGTAGGAGAAGATGAGTTACTAGATAAAGAAGATGTTATAAACAATCTTAAAGATAAATGGTCTAAAGAGGAAATAGAAGAGGCTTATGAAGAGTTATTAGACCTTGTGAAGGAAGAAGTACTTTATTCAAAAGATTTGTATGAAGAGATAGCTATGGCGGGAGATGAATCAGAATCTTACATAAAAGCTCTTTGCTTAAATGTTGTCCATGATTGTAATTTAAGATGTAAATATTGTTTTGCTGATGAAGGAGAATATAAGGGTTGTAGAAAACCTATGAGTGCTGAAGTGGGTAAAAGAGCAATAGATTATGTCTTAGAAAACTCAGGAAATATAAAAAATATAGAAGTAGATTTATTTGGTGGAGAACCTTTAATGGTATTTGATACTATTAAAGAAATAGTTGATTATGCTAAAGAAAAAGATAAACTATATAATAAAAATATAAGATTTACTATGACCACTAATGCAACATTATTAAATGATGAAATCATAGATTATATAGATAAAAATATGGGAAATATAATTTTATCTATAGATGGAAGAAAAGAGGTTAATGATAATGTTAGAATAAGGGTTGATGGTTCAGGTTGTTATGATAGAATTCTTCCTAATATAAAGAAAATGGTTGATAGGCGTGATCCATCAAAACAATACTATGCTAGAGGAACATTTACAAGAGAAAATACAGATTTCTTTGAGGATGTTATGGCACTTGCAAATGAAGGGTTTAGCGAAATATCAATAGAACCTGTTGTTCTTCCAGATAGTCATAATCTTTCAATTAGAAGGGAAGATTTACCTAAAATATATGAACAATATGATATGTTATATAAAGAAATGTTAAGACGTGCAGAAAATAATGATAATCCATTTAAATTCTATCATTTTAATATAGATTTAAATGGTGGTCCATGTGTATATAAGAGAATAGCAGGATGTGGTGCAGGACATGAATATGTTGCTATAACTCCAGATGGAGATATTTATCCATGTCATCAATTTGTAGGTAATGAAGAGTTTTTACTTGGAAATATAAATTCTGGAATAAAAAATAAAAATTTATCTAAAGACTTTAAAAATGCTCACATATACAATAAACCAAAATGTAAAGAATGTTGGGCAAGGTTCTATTGTAGCGGAGGATGTCAAGCAAATAACTTTAACTTTAATGGAGATATTCATGTTCCTTATGAAATAGGATGTGAAATGCAAAAGAAGAGAATAGAATGTGCTATAGCTCTTAAAGCTAAAACTATGTAATTAAAAAATAATTTTTGTTGCCACATATTGCTATGTGGTAACAAATAAAATATAATTTACACTATACATAATATATACAAAAAAGATATAATATGTATATAAATTACAGAGGGGGAGAAAGATGAAAACAAAAGTAACAGCTTTTACTGTGTTTATTATCTCCATAGCAATAATTGTATTCTTAGCATTTGCAGGATTTAAAGGTTTCACGATAAATGGATATCAGTTTAAAACTTTTAATGACATGATTACAAAAGGGTTAGATCTTCAAGGTGGAGTATCGGTGACAATGCAATTAGAAGGAGACAATATAACATCTAAGGAACTTGAACAAACTCAACAACTTTTATCACTTAGAGTAAATAAAGTTGGAGTATCAAATACATCAGTTACCACAGAAGGTAATAATAAAGTTGTAGTTAATATTCCAGGAGATTATGATTCAAATTCTATTCTTGATACTTTAACCACAACAGGACAGCTTACCTTTGTATCTCCAGATGGAAGTACTATATTAACTGGATCTGATGTAAGTAATGCTAGTGTTTATGTAAATAACAATGGTGAACCAGTAATAACACTTAAGTTAAATTCAAGTGGTACAGAAAAGTTTGCAGAGGCAACTAAGATCTACTTAGGTAAAAAAATAGCAATTGAAATGGATGGTGAAGTTTTAACAGCTCCAACTGTTCAATCAGTTATAAGTGATGGTCAAGCAACAATAACAGGAAGTTCATCACTTGCAGAGGCAAAAAAGGTAGCAGATATTATAAATGCAGGGGCTCTTCCAGTTCCAGTTAAAGTAGTTTCAGTAGAAACTATAGGAGCGCAACTTGGAGCATCAGCTCTTCCAAATGCTATGAAAGCAGGAGCAATAGGGGTTTTAGTAATATTCTTATTCATGATATTAAATTATAGATGGGCAGGATTTGTATCATCTATGGCGCTTAGTATATTTATATTATTAGTTCTTTATGCTTATGTTGGTGTAGGTGTTGTTTTATCACTTCCAGGAATAGCTGGTCTTCTTTTAACAATAGGTATGGCAGTTGATGCTAATGTTTTAATATTTGAAAGGATAAAAGAAGAATTAAGGCAAGGACGGAGTGTAAGTGCTGCAGTAAAACTTGGATTTCACAATGCATTAAGTTCAATAATTGATTCAAATGTAACAACTATCATTGTAGCTTTAGTTTTATATTATTTTGGTTCAGGAGAAGTACAAGGATTTGCATTAACATTATTAATAGGTGTTCTTATAAGTATGTTTACAGCTATAATAATAACTAGGTTCTTTATGAATTTAGCTGTGGATTCAAAATTATTTAACAAACCTTCAATGTTCGGAAGAATAAAGAGGAGGGATGATAATAATGATTAAGATAATAGAGCATAAAAAAATCTGGTTTTCAATATCTATAATAATAATAGTAATTGGATTTTTATTTGTATCAATAAGAGGCTTGAATATAGGTATAGATTTTCAGGGTGGAACTGAAATAACGATGAACTTTGGTCATAAGTTTAATAAGGCAGATGTTGATAATATAATTTATAAATATAATCCAGATGCTATTACAACAACAGCCAATAATGGAACAGAACTTGATATAAAGGCAACAAATTTTTCAACAGAAAAAACTAATGAGATGATTAAGGAAATTGAAAGTACATTTAATCTATCAAGTGATGCGTTGGTTTCTCAAAATGAAATAGGACCATCAATTGGACAACAATTAACAAAAGGTGCAATAATAGCTCTTAGTATAGCTGTTATTTGTATGCTTATATATGTTGCCATAAGATTTGAGTTTGCATATGGAATATCAGCAATTATTGCTCTTGCACATGATGCATTAATCACAATAAGTATTTATGCAATATTTAATATTCCAGTTAATACGCCATTTATTGCAGCTATCTTAACTGTAATTGGTTATTCAGTAAATGATACAATAGTTATTTTTGATAGAATACGTGAAAATAGAAAAAAAATGAAGGGTGAAAGTTTTGATAGTATAGCTAATAAGAGTTTATCTCAAACTATGTCAAGGTCAATAAATACAACCCTTACTACTTTAACAACAATAGTAGCTATGTATATTTTTGTGCCATCAATTAGAGATTTTGCTTTCCCTTTAATAATAGGTATAGTATCTGGTGGATGTTCATCAATATTTATAGCAACTCCTGTATGGTGTGTAATTAAAAATAGAAAATCAGCTAAAAAAATAAAAAAAGCTTAGTAAAAAAGTCACCTTTTATTGATTTAAAAGGTGATTTTTTTAATTAAAGTTAGTAATTTATATAAAAAATGAGTAAAAATAATAGATTATAAGATAAAAAGATATAATTTTGTAAAAATATTTGTAAAATATTTAGTTTTAAATTATAATATATGTGTTTTCTAAAATTTATGGAGGGGTTAATCATGCGAAAGGCTTGGGAGAGTATTTATTGCCCAAATTACATATCGGGATACAATCCATTTAACTTAAAAAATATGAATAAAGCCATAGAACGATTAGTTACTGCCATAAATAACAGAGAAAAAATTGTTATATATGGTGGATGTGATGTAGATTCAATATGTGGCATATCATCCCTATTATTAATATTAAAATATTTGAATGCTGATGTAGAATATTGTGTTAGCTATAAAGTTGGAGATAATTATGATATAGATGATAATATAATAAAAAATTATATATCTTTTTTAGGAGCTCAAGTTTTAATTACAGTAGGGTGTGGACTAATTGGAAAAGAGCAAGAACTCCTTTGTAATAGTTTAGGTATAGATTTAATCATAACAGAAAATAAAAAAGTAAAATCAATTTATGATTCTGTATATATAAATCCAAGTGAAAAGAATTGTTTTTATAGGTATAAAGATTTATCTAAAAGTGGTGTTATTTTTAAGCTTATGCAAGGAATAGCCATATATTATAATATGAAAAGTATAAATAAGTACTTAGACTTAATATTAATAGGAAGTATGTCAGAAAATGTTAATGATGTGGGAGAGAATAAAGTAATACTAAAGGAAGGTACAAAGTACCTTGAGAATACAAATAGTGTAGGATTAAGAGCTATAAAATCTTTTCATGGAATTAAAGAATTAAAAAAAGAAAACATTAATAAAATAATAGAAGAAATAACTCCTGCAGATAGTGTAGTTTGTAAAAAGGACAATGCTAAAATAATAGTAGAACTTTTAACTACAAATGATGAGGATAGAGCAGAACAAATAACTAAATATCTTTATAATGAAAAAAAAAGATAGATTTTTATAGATAAAGTCTATATATTTTGGAGGTTAAAAATGGATTTAAGAGAAAAGGTTAGAGTTATAGAAGATTTTCCAAAGGAAGGTATAAGCTTTAAAGATATTACAACTTTAATAAGTGATGGAGAAGCTTTAAAAGAAGCTGTAGATAAAATGGCAGAGTTTTTTAAAGATAAAAATATAGATCTTGTAGTTGGACCAGAAGCTAGAGGATTTATTTTTGGTGTTCCAGTTGCATATGCTCTTGGAGCTGGTTTTGTTCCAGTTAGAAAACCTGGAAAGCTTCCAGCTGATACTGTAAAGGTTGAATATGATTTAGAATATGGTAGTGATATCTTAGAAATACATAAAGATGCAATAAAGCCAGGTTTAAGAGTTGCTATAGTTGATGATTTACTTGCTACTGGTGGAACAATTGCTGCTGTAACTAAGCTTGTTGAGCAAGTTGGAGGAGAAGTTGTAGGATTATCTTTTGCTATAGAACTTGAAGAATTAAAAGGAAGAGAAAAGCTTAAAGACTACGATGTTATGTCATTATTAAAATATGATGTTTAATATTGTTGAAAATATAAAATTATTATAATATAATTAGATAAAATGGCTGGTTAAATAACCAGCCATTGGCTTTATTAAATGCTAAAATAAAGATAAAAATATTGAAAAGGGAGAATCATCTAAATGCTGGAAAATTTGATATCTAAAATAAAAACTAGTGGCAATAATGCAGATGTTGATATGGTAAAAAAGGCTTATAACTTAGCTTTTGAGGCCCATAAAGATCAAAAGAGAGAATCAGGAGAGCCATATATAATTCACCCAGTTAGTGTGGCTATTATTTTAACTGAAATGGGTATGGATACCAATACTATTGTTGCAGGATTACTCCATGATGTTATTGAAGATACAGATTATACCTATGATGATATTGCTAAAATATTTAATAAAGAAATAGCAAATTTAGTAGATGGAGTAACAAAGATAAATAAAATAAGATACAAAACTAAGGAAGAACAACAAGCTGATAATGTAAGAAAAATGCTTTTAGCTATGGCTCAAGACATAAGGGTTATAATAATAAAACTTGCAGATAGGCTTCATAATATGAGGACATTAAAATTTATGTCTCCTGAGAAACAAAAGCAAAAAGCCCAAGAAACTTTAGACATTTATGCTCCTATTGCGCATAGACTTGGTATGTCAAAGGTTAAATGGGAACTAGAGGATTTATGTTTAAGATATTTGCATCCAGATGAGTATTATAATTTGGTTAAAGACATTGCAGAAAAGCGAGTCGAGAGGGAAAAGTATATTTCATACATTATAGAGGAACTTAAGCAAAAATTAAAGTCTGCTAATATAGAATGTGATATAGAGGGAAGACCTAAACATTTTTATAGCATATACAGAAAAATGATAGATAAAAATAAAAGTATAGAGCAGATTTTTGATTTAACAGCTGTGAGAATACTAGTTGATACAGTAAAGGATTGTTATGAGGCTTTAGGAATAGTGCATACAATATACAAACCAATACCAGGTAGGTTTAAAGATTATATAGCTATGCCTAAGCCTAATATGTATCAATCACTTCATACAACTGTAATAGGTAAACAAGGAAAGACTTTTGAAATACAAATAAGAACTTTTGAAATGCATGAAACAGCAGAGTATGGTATTGCAGCTCATTGGAAGTATAAACAAGGTGTAAATTCTAATGATAAAGAGGAAAAAGGGCAAGGAAAAGAAGTAACAATAGCTAATAAATTAAGTTGGTTAAAAGAAATATTAGAATGGCAAAAGGAAGCCTCTGATGCAGAAGAATTTATGGAAGGATTTAAATTAGATCTATTTTCAGATGAGATATTTGTGTTTACTCCTAAAGGGGTTGTATTAAGTCTTCCAGCAGGAGCGACACCAATAGATTTTGCATATAAGATACATACTGATATAGGTAATAGATGCATTGGTGCTAAAGCTAATGGAAAGATGGTTACTTTAGATTATAAATTAAAAACTGGAGATATAGTAGAAATATTAACGACATCAACTCCTAAAGGGCCTAGTATGGATTGGCTTGGAATTGCAAAGAGTAATCAAGCTAGATCTAAAATAAAACAATGGTTCAAAAAGGCTAAAAGAGAAGAGAATATTGAAAAAGGAAAAGATGTTATAGAGAAAGAATGTAAAAGACGGTCAGTTAATTTTTCAGATATATGTAAAGGGATAGAGTATGAAAAATTATGTAAAAAATATCATTTGAATTCTTTAGAAGATTTATATGCAAATGTTGGAGAGGGCATTATAACAGCTTCAGTAATAATATTAAGGCTTAGAGGAGAGAATGCATCTCAAGATAAAATATTGCAAAACGAAAAAACTAATAAAGATATTGAGGAACAAATATCAAAAACAGAAAAAAATAATGCTAGTAATAAAACTATGAATAATGGGGTAACAGTAAAAGGTCTTAGTAATATAATGGTTAGATTTGCAAGGTGTTGCAACCCTGTTCCTGGAGATGAGATAGTAGGATATGTTACAAAAGGAAGAGGAGTTTCAATTCATAGGAAAGATTGTAGCAATTTTAAAAGCATAATTGAAAAGCAAAAGGAAAAAGTTGTTGAAGTTAGTTGGGGGAAAGCTGAGGGTACAGCATACGTGGCAGAGCTTCAGGTAAGAGCTGAAGATAAATTGGGACTTTTATCAGATGTTATGGTAATAATAACTCAAGCAGGACTTCCGTTAGTTTCTTTAAATGCTAAAACAGAAAAAAATAATACAGCAAGTATTAATCTTCAAGTAAAAATTGATGATATAGAGCAGTTAAGAATTTTGATAAAGAAAATAAAAGCTTTAAAAGGAATATTGGATGTTTATAGAGTAAATAATTAAATAAATAGCTTAGGAGGTTAAATTATGATAATAAAAACAGTTATAGCTGGAGTATATGATGAAAATTGTTATATAGCGATGGATGAAGAGACAAAAGAAGCAGTAATTATGGATCCGGGTGGAAATTTTGATAAAATAGTAGACGCCATAGAAAAAATGGGGGCAAATCCTAAATTTATATTATTGACTCATGGACACTTTGACCATGTAGGAGCAGTAGATGAGCTTAAAGGGAAATATGGTATAAAATCATTTATATCAGAAGATGATGAAAAAATGATAGATAAAAAGGAATCAGCTTTTGGACCATTAGAAAAAAGTGATGGATATATTCATGATAATGATATGTTTAAGATAGGAAATATAGAGATAAAAGCTATAAAAACACCAGGTCATACTCCAGGTGGAATGTGCTTTCTTATAGAAAAAAATTTGTTTTCAGGAGATACATTGTTTAGAGAATCTATAGGAAGAAGTGATTTTCCAGGTGGAAGTTTTAGTCAACTTGTGAATGGAATAAAAACTAAGCTTATGATTTTACCAGATGATGTAGTTGTTTATCCAGGACATAATGCGTCTTCAACTATAGGACACGAAAGAGTGAATAATCCATTTTTAGGAGATATGTATGCATATTAATATTTACTTAGATAATCTTAATTATAGATATGATGTTTATCAGATGTTTAATATATTTTATACTTTTCATGAATTAAAATTTGTAAATGAAGCAGATATATATGATTATAAAGTTGAAATAGGTGAAGAGTTTATAAAAGTATCGTCTAAAAATGATTCATATATAGAAAAAACAACAAAAGATGATAATTTTAAAGAGTGCTTAAAAAGATGTATTTTCAGTTTTTTAACTGCTAAATTGAAAGATTATTATCCTTGGGGAATATTAGTTGGTATAAGACCTAGTAAAATAGCCTTAAAAAAGTTAAATGAGGGAAAAACAGAAAAAGAGATTATAAATTATTTTGAAAGTAATTATTTAGCTACAAAAGAGAAGGCAAAGCTTTGTATTGATGTTGCAAAACGTGAGAAAGAATTTGTAAATAAGGATGAAAAGACAATTAGTATATATGTTGGCATGGCTTTTTGTCCAACAAGGTGTCTTTATTGCTCTTTTGCAGCTAACCCAATACAAGGAAGACTTAAAAAAGAGGTTGATAATTACATAAATGCTTTGAAGGTAGAAATTAAAGCTATAAATAGTTATGTAAGAGAGAAAGGTTTAAAAATAGAAACAGTTTACTTTGGTGGAGGAACTCCAACGTCAGTAAGTAATGAACAATTTGAAGATTTACTAAAAGATATATATAATAGTTTTGTAAAAGATAAAAACTTAAAAGAGTTTACAGTAGAATGTGGAAGGCCAGATTCTATAACGAGAGAAAAGTTAGAAACAATGAAAAAATATGATGTTTCTAGGATATCTATAAATCCTCAAACAATGAATGATGAAACTTTAAAATCTATTGGAAGAAATCATAGTGTTAAAGATGTTATTGATAAGTTTAATCTAGCGAGGGATTTAGGATTTGATAATATAAACATGGATATAATAATAGGACTTCCAAATGAAGGGATAAGTGAAATTGAGAATACTTGTAATTTAATAAAAAAACTAAGACCAGATAGTTTAACTATTCACGGAATGTCCATAAAAAGAGCATCAAGGCTTTATGAAAATCTTGTTCTTAAGAAGAGTTTAAAAATCGAGAATCAAGAGAATTTAAATATTATGTATGACATGAGTAAATCTTTATCAAAGGATTTAAATATGGAACCATATTATATGTATAGACAAAAAAATATGGTTGGCAATATGGAAAATGTGGGGTTTTCAGTTTTAGGAAAAGAATCTGTATATAATATACAGATGATAGAAGATAGTCAAACTATAATAGCAATAGGTGCTGATGCTGTTTCAAAGGTTGTTTATCTAACTGAAGGAAAAAATCGTATAGAGAGATTTGCAAATATTAAAGATGTTAAAGAATATATAAGTAGAATAGATGATATGGTTAAAGGTAAAATAGACCTACTAAATACTTTATATAAATAAAACTTAGGAGGTAGTTTTTATGGCTATTCAAGGGCAAAAAGGTACAAAGGATATGCTACCAAGTGAAGCTTATAAATGGAATTATATAGCGGATAAATTAAGAAAGATATCAGAAGAATATGGGATTCGTGAAATAAGAACACCTATGTTTGAGGCAACAGAACTTTTTGAAAGAGGAGTTGGAGAGACTACTGATGTTGTTCAAAAAGAAATGTATACTTTTGAAGATAAAGGTGGAAGAAGTATAACACTAAAACCAGAAGGAACTGCACCAGCTGTTAGAGCTTTTATAGAACATAGTCTGTATGCTGATGCACAGCCTACAAAAATGTTTTATTTTACAGATTGTTTTAGATATGAAAAAATGCAAAAAGGAAGACTTAGACAATTTCATCAGTATGGTATTGAAGTTTTTGGATCTCAAGAAGCTTCAATAGATGCCGAAATTATATCTTTGGTTATGAGGTCATTAGATGAGTTTGGAATAAAGGGTATATCACTTAATATAAATAGTTTAGGTTGTCCAAGTTGTAGAGCAAAATATAATGAAGCATTAAAGGAATATTTAAAATCAAATTACGATGATTTATGTGAAACTTGTAAAACTAGATTTGAAAAGAATCCTATGAGGATTATAGATTGCAAAGAAAAAAAATGCAAGGAAATAGTTAAAAATGCACCAATTATTCTAGACTTTATTTGTGATGAATGCAAAGAGCATTTTGAAAAATTAAAGAATTATTTGACGGCTATGGGAATTGAATATAATGTTGACCCTCAAATAGTTAGGGGATTAGATTATTATAGTAAAACTGTTTTTGAAGTTATAAAAGATGGCTTAACAATATGTGGTGGTGGAAGATACGACTACTTAGTTGAAGAAATAGGTGGACCAAAAACTCCTGCTATGGGATTTGGTTTAGGTTTAGAAAGACTTCTTTTAACTTTAGAAGAAGAAGGGATTAAAATAGAAGAGCCAAATAGATGTGATTTATTTATAGGTTCTATGGGAGATAATGCAAAGCTTAAAGCTATGAAACTTGCCTTCGATTTAAGAAAAGAAGGATTGAAAGTAGATATAGATCATTTAGGAAAGAGTGTAAAGGCACAAATGAAATATGCAAATAAAATAGGTGCAAGATTTACATTTGTAATTGGAGATTCTGAAATACAAGAAAATATGGTAAATGTTAAGAGAATGAGCGATGGAGAAAAATTCGAAGTTGCTTTAGATAATATAAAAAATATAGTAAATATATGTAGATAAAATAGGAGGAGTTAAAAATGGGTGAAGCTTTAAATGGACTAAAGCGTAGTATTATGTGTGGTGAAGCTAGAGAAAGTCATATAGGACAAAAAGTAACTGTAATGGGTTGGGTTCAAAGAAATAGAAATCTTGGAGGACTTCAATTCTTAGATTTAAGAGATAGGGAAGGAATACTTCAAATAGTTTTTAAAGATACTTTAAGCGAAGAAATATTAGCTAAAGCTAAGCAAATAAGACCAGAATATTGTATAGCAGTAACTGGAGAAATAGCTAAAAGAGAATCAATAAACAACAATATACCAACTGGTATGGTGGAACTTATTGCAGAAGGTGTTAAAATTTTATCTGAGTCAGAAACTCCACCAATATACATAAAGGAAGACTTAGATGCGGCAGAAAGTATAAGATTAAAATATAGATATTTAGATTTAAGAAGACCAGATATGCAAAAAATATTTGCAATAAGAAGTAAAACTACTAAGGCTATTAGAGATTATTTAGAAGAAAATAATTTCTTAGATATTGAAACACCAGTGCTTGGAAAATCAACTCCAGAAGGTGCTAGGGATTATTTAGTGCCATCAAGAAATTTTCAAGGTAAATTTTATGCGCTTCCACAATCTCCACAATTATATAAGCAATTATTAATGATGTCTGGTTTTGATAGATATTATCAAATTGCTAAATGTTTTAGAGATGAGGATTTAAGAGCTAATAGACAACCAGAATTTACTCAAGTAGATATGGAGTTAAGCTTTGTTGAAGAAGATGATATTATGGCTATTAATGAAGGACTAATTGCTTATGTATTTAAAAAAGTTGCAGGAGTAAATGTTAAACTTCCTATAAAGAGAATGAAATTTAAAGATGCCATGGAGAAGTATGGTAGTGATAAACCAGATTTAAGATTTGGAATGGAAATAACAAATATAACTCAAGATGTTAAGGATATGGATTTTGTAGTATTTAAATCTGCAATTGAAAACGGCGGAAGTGTTAGAGCTTTATGCTTAGAAAATGGAGCTTCACTTGGTAGAAAACAACTTGATAAACTGGGTAAATTTGTTAAAACTTATAAGGCTAAAGGTCTTGCATGGATACAATTAAAACCAGAAGGAATGAAATCTTCAATAGCTAAATTTTTAACTGATGATGTTACAAATGCAATAATTAATACAATGAATGCTAAGACAGGAGATGCTATTTTAATAGTAGCTGATAAAGATTCAGTAGTATTACCAAGTCTTGGAGCATTAAGATTACATTTGGCTAAAGAGTATGATTTAATTAAAGATAAAAGTGAGTTTAATTTCACATGGGTTACAGAGTTCCCATTTTTTGAATATAGTGAAGAAGAAGAGAGATTTAAAGCTTGTCACCACCCATTTACAGCACCTATGGATGAAGATTTAGAATTTGTAGAATCTGATCCAGCTAGAGTAAGAGCTAAGGCTTATGATTTAGTTTTAAATGGTGAAGAGTTAGGTGGAGGTTCAATTAGAATCCATGATACAGCTATTCAAGAAAGAATGCTTAAAGCGTTAGGTTTTACTAAAGAAAGAGCGTGGGAGTCATTTGGTTTCTTATTACAAGCATTAACATTTGGTGCACCACCACATGGAGGATTAGCATTTGGTTTAGACAGAATGGTAATGTTTCTTGCAGGAACTGAAAATATAAAAGATGTTATAGCATTCCCTAAAAACCAAAATGCATTCTGTTATTTAACTGAAGCTCCAAATGTAGTCGAGGAAAAACAATTAGATGAACTTGGAATTAAAGTTTCAGTAAGCGAAGAAAAGACAGTAGAAGAATAATAAAAAGACCAAGATTTAGTTAATCTTGGTCTTTTTCTATAGAAATATCATTTTTATCAATAACAGCACTGTTTCTAGTTGTTATTATAATTTCATCTAATTTATCATTTAGATTTATAGTTGAGTTATTTGATATGTTTTTTCTAGAGCGTAATATAAGTCTAGTAACAGAAGATATAAATATAACTCCAAGGGCTAATGAGCCAGCTGATAAAAGTGTAGATGAGGCTTTAGCCCAAGTAGCAGCAGCATCTCCATGAATTGCTTCATACATAGTGTAATACATGCCACCTCCTGGCACTAGTGGAATAAGAGCACATATTACAATTGTAGTTACAGGAGTTTTTAATATCCTAGCGCAAATTTCTGAATAAGTGCTAAAAACTAGTGCTGATACAAACATTGATGCAATAACAGAAAATCCAAGAAGAATTCCTCCTTCATACATAAACCAACTAATTCCACCACCAATACCTGCAAATATAAGATTTTTACCCTTTATGTTAAAAAGTATACCAAATCCCATAGTTGCTAAAAATGATGCAATAACTTCTAAAATAAATCTAATAATCATAAAGAACCTCCTAGAGCAATCCATAAGCTTAAAACAATACCAGTTCCAACGGCTATAGATATGGCAACGAAAAATGCTTCTGCAGCCCTTGTAAGCCCTGAAACTAAATCACCAGCTATAGTATCACGAATAGCATTTGTTATAGCAAGTCCAGGAACCAAAAGCATAATACCTCCAATTATTAATGTATCTAGGTTAGAACCAAAGCTAAGAGAATTAAATATAAGTGATATAAAGGCAGCGATAGCACCACCAATACAATTTATAAAAAAACCATCTATGTTAAGTTGAGCTGCTTTTTCTGTAAATAATTTTATAGCGATACCAACAAAAAAAGCTGCAATAGCATCTGTTATGTTTCCTTTAAATAAAAATGCAAAGCAACCAGCACCAACAGCTGAAGATAAAATAGTTGTGGTAAATGAATATCTTTTAATATTTTGTATTTCATTTAATTTTTCTTGTACCTCGCTAAGTGTAAAGTTATTTTTAGTTATTTGTCTAGAAAGATCATTTACAAGATGTATTTTTTGTAAGTCGATTGTTCTAGTCTTAACCCTTTTTACAAGGGTTGTGGTATATGAATTTTCATCACTTACAGATACCATAATTCCAGTTGGGGTTACAAAACTTTCAGCAAATTGAATTCCAAAGGCTGCACAGAATCTACATATGGTATCTTCAACTCTATAGGTTTCGCCACCACTTTCAAGTATTATTTGTCCAGCAAATGTAGCAACATGTAGTATTTTATTGATTTCCATTTTAACACCTCTATAAAGCCAAGAATAATAAATGTATTATAACATAGTATATATCTTTATTATAGAATAAATATAAAAATTTACATAATTATATAAAAAATAAAGGAATAATAATATGTTATCAATAATACTATTAAGAAAATATTATGAATAAATTTATTAAATAATATGATTTTTGTTGTAATTATAGAAAAATAAATTTGAGGGGTGATTTTGTGGATTTTTCAAATGTGCAAAGAACAGATAATTTAATAAGCGAGCTTATAAATAAGGAATTAAAAAGGCAACAGCAAAGTATTGAACTTATAGCATCAGAAAATTTTACAAGTAAGGCTGTAATGGAGGCTATGGGATCATATTTAACTAATAAATATGCTGAAGGGTATCCAAATAAAAGATATTATGGAGGGTGTTCTGTTGTTGATGAAATAGAAAATATTGCTATAGAAAGAGCGAAAAAACTTTTTAATGCAGAGCATGTAAATGTACAACCTCATTCAGGATCACAGGCTAATATGGCTGTATATTTTTCAGTTTTAAAGCCAGGTGATGTAGTTTTAGGGATGGATTTAAGTAATGGTGGACATTTAACACATGGATCATCAGTAAATTTTTCAGGTAAAATATTTAATTTTGTATCTTATAAAGTTAATAAGTATACAGAGGAAATTGATTATGAAGAGGTAAAGAAATTAGCATTGAAACATAAACCTAGAATGATAGTAGCAGGAGCCAGTGCATACTCAAGAAGTATAGATTTTGAGAAATTTTCAAGCATTGCTAAGGAAATAGGTGCTTATTTAATGGTAGATATGGCTCATATTGCTGGACTTGTAGCAACAAATTTTCACAAATCTCCAGTGCCTTATGCTGATTTTGTAACTTCTACAACACATAAAACGTTAAGAGGACCAAGAGGTGGGCTTATATTGTGTAAAAAAGAATATGCAAAAGTAATAGATAAGAACATATTTCCAGGGATTCAAGGAGGCCCACTTATGCATATAATAGCAGGTAAAGCTGTGTGTTTTAAGGAAGCATTAGAGCCTGAGTTTAAGCAATATATAAATCAGGTTGTGTTAAATGCTAAAATTTTGGCTAAATCATTACAAAATTATGGATTTAAGTTGGTTTCTAATGGAACAGACAATCATTTAATATTAGTTGATTTAAATAATAAAAATATAACCGGAAAAGAAGCTGAAAATATTTTAGATAGCATAGGTATAACGGTAAATAAAAATACGGTGCCTAATGAAACTAAAAGTCCATTTATAACTAGTGGAATAAGAATAGGAACTCCTGCTGTTACAACTAGAGGTTTTAAGGAAGATGATATGAGAGAAATTGCAAGTATAATAAATGATACTATAGAAAATAGAGGGAGAAATTTAAGTCAAATACAGGGTAGAGTTAATACTCTTTGCGAAAAATACCCACTTTATTAGTTAAAATAATATTGCTTTTAGAAGAAATCAAGTAATTTTTCTAAAGGCAATATTATTTTTAATAACATTAAGTCTTTAATTAAATATATTTTATTTAATGTACATATTTATAGTGTATAAATAATTTAAAAGGAATAATTTATGAAAGTTATAGATTTTCATTGTGATACAGCTTATGTTTTACTAAAAAATAAAGATAAGTCTTTAAGAGATAGTGATTTAAAAGTTAATGTAAATAGCTTAAAAAAAGGAAATTCCATTGCACAGTTTTTTGCTTTATTTATGGATGCTAAAGAGAATAAAGATAATTTTGAAACTTGCGTTAATATGCTTAATAACTTAAAAAATGAATTTAATAAAAATAAAAATGAAATAAGCCTATGTAAAAGTTATGGTGATTATAAAAATAATAAAATGAATGGTAAAATAAGTGCTTTTTTAACTATAGAAGGAGGGGAAGCTATAGGGAATAATTTGGATAATATTAATTATTTTAAAGATTTAGGAGTATCTCTTATAACTCTTACATGGAACTATGAAAATAATATAGGATATCCTAATTGCAATGATTATTATAAAACTAGAGGTCTTAAAAAATTTGGTATAGAGGCTATTGAGAGAATGAATGATTTAGGGATTATAGTTGATGTATCGCACTTGTCAGACGGTGGATTCTTAGATGTTTTAAGATATTGTAAAAAACCATTTGTAGCATCACATTCAAATTCAAGGTATATAAGAAATCATAATAGAAATCTAACAGATTCGATGATTAAATCATTAAGTAATAAAGGTGGAGTGATAGGAATAAATTTTTGTAATTCTTTTTTGGGAGATAGTAAAATTGCTAAAATAGATGATATGATAAAGCATATAGAGCATATAAAAAGAATAGGAGGGATTGATTGTATTTCTCTTGGAACAGATTTTGATGGAATTGAAAATGAAGTTGAAATAAAAAATATAGGAGAAATAGAAAAGCTTTATAATGAATTAAAGATAAGTGGATTTACTTATAATGAAATAGAAAAAATATTTTATAAAAATGCAGAAAGAATAATTAAGGATATTCTTTAAGTATTAGGAGGACATATGAACAAACTATCAGGAAAAGTAGCATATATAACAGGGGCATCAAAGGGGATTGGAGAAGCCATAGCTATAGAACTTGGAAAACTAGGTGCAAGTGTCATTGTTGGATTTAATAATGACTTGGAGGGAGCTAAAAGAGTAGTCAATACCATAAAAGAAAATAATGGATATGCAGTAGTTTTAAAGGGAGACATTTCAAAAAGTAATGATATTTTAGATATTAAAGATTTTATAGAAAAAAAATTTGGGAAATTAGATATACTTGTGAATAATGCAGGGATATCTAATTTAGGATTATTTATGGATTACTCTCTAGACGATATTGATAATCTTATAAATGTAAACTTGACAGGAACTATGAAGCTAACAAACGCTTTATTTGATTTAATAAGAGAAGGAAAAAATCAGAGCATAGTAAATATTTCTTCAATATGGGGAAATGTTGGTGCATCTTGTGAGGTTTTATATTCTGCGTCAAAAGGAGGAATAAATTTGTTTACTAAGGCTTTAGCAAAGGAAGTTGCTTCTTTAGGAATAAGGGTAAATGCGGTGGCTCCAGGGGTTATAAATACAAAAATGAACTCTTGGTTAAAAGATGATGAAAAAAAGGATTTAGAAGATGAAATTCCATTGAATAGATTTGGAGAAACATCTGAAATCTCAAAGGTTGTAGCATTTTTATGTTCTGATGATTCTAGTTATTTAACAGGACAAATTATAACAGTAGATGGTGGTATGCTTTAAAAATATAGTTATAAAAATTAATATATTTTCTAATGTAAAATGCTGATTTTAAAAAAGTTTAAAAATTCAATTCTTGTTTAAAATCAGCCATACATTAGATGATAAAATAAATTAAATAGTCATTAATTTTGCTGTTCTAGCGTCTTTTGTAATGTGAAATAAAATTTAACTCCATTTTTAGTATTTGTAACTCCAAAGTTGCTTTTATGGAGAGTTAGTATATTTTTTACAATAGATAATCCAAGACCAAAGCTTTTATTTGTTCTATTTCTAGATGAATCAATTCTATAAAATTGAGTCCATATTTGAGAAAGTTCATTTTCATTTATATGAGCTCCTGTGTTTTCGATAGAAAAATTCACAACAGAATCTTTCTCATAAATATCAACAATTATTTTATTTTCAGGTGGTGAATATTTTATTGCATTAGTAACAAAGTTTGATATAACCTGTTCTATCTTAAATTCATCACCAATAACTAGATAATTTGAGTTTATATTTGTTATGACTTCTAAATTATTGTTGTTTATATCAACAGAATTTTTAATCAATATTTTTTGGGTTAGTTTGCTAAGAGAAAAAGATGACAACATAATATCTGTTTTCCCATTTTCAAGTTTAGACAGTTCCAACATATCCATAACTAATTTATCCATTTTTTTTGCTTCATCTATTATTATATCAAGATAAACATCACGAGATTCCTCATCAGCTATACCATCTTTAATGCCTTCTGCGTATCCTGAAATTATTCCAATAGGAGTTTTAAGTTCATGGGATACACCAGCTATAAAATCTTTTCTAAGGTTTTCAAGGCGTCTTTCCTTTTCAACTTCTTCTTTGAGTTTAGCATTTTTTATTTTCAAATCTTCTAATGCATTATAAAGATTTTGCGATAAGAAATTTAAAGTTTTTGCAAGGCTACCAATTTCATCGTCACGTTCTACAGTACATTTTTCAGAAAAATCTAAGGCACTTAATTTTTTTGCTGTTTTATTTATACTAATTAAAGGCTTTGATATAAGGTCTGAATATATATAAGATAGTATAAGCCCAAGAGCAATAACAACAATTCCTATATATTTATAAAAATCCTGTATAACTTGAGTTGCTTCAGTGATATTTTGAAAAGAAGTAACTGCAATAACTATATAAGTCTTATTATTAGAGCTTGTAAAAGGTGCCATACAAACTATATATTTTGAGTTAGTGTTTGAACTGGCTAAAACTGTTGTAAAAACTTCACTAGAGTTTAAGATACTTTTTTCATAATATGGATCATTATATAGTTGATTAAATATTTTATTTAACGTTACAGTTATTTCTGAATCAGAGTTTGTTGGATTTGCTATATATTTAACCGTACCGTCAGTTGAATATATAGCGATTTTTGAATTGTTTTGAAACTCAAAGTTATTTAATGCAGTATATAAAGCTGAAGGATCATTTATATCATTTGAATAATATGAAACAAAGGTTTTAACGCTATTTGCTAAATTTGTGCTTTTACTATTTAAATAAAATTTTTGAAAAAACATTATTTGAAATAGCATTGTAAAAATTACAATAAATAATATGGTTCCGAAACTTATTAGAAAAAGTCTTTTAGAAATACTCTTTTTCATAGTTTTTCTCATACTTATTTCACCTCAAACTTATAGCCACTTCCTCTAACTGTTGCGATATAATTTGATTTATCTAATAGTTTTTCACGAAGTCTTTTAATATTAGTATCGACGGTTCTTATATCCCCATAATAATCAAATCCCCAAACATTGTCTAAAATTTTATCACGTGAAAGGGCAATTCCTTCATTAGAAGTTAAATATATAAGAAGATCATATTCTTTTGGAGATAAATAAATTTCATTATTATTTATAGTTACTTCATGAGATGATTTGTTTATTTTAAGTCCATTATATTCTGAAATATTCAAATCTTTAGGTGTATTAGCTCTCTTTAGCAATGCTTTAACCTTAGCTACAAGAACTTTAGTGCTAAAAGGTTTAGTTATGTAATCATCAGCACCTATTTCATAACCAAATAACTTATCTTCTTCTTGGCTTTTAGCAGTTAAAAGTATTACAGGTACGTTAGAAACTTTTCTTATAGCCTTGCAAACATTAAAACCATCTAATTTTGGCATCATAACATCTAAAACAATTAAATTTACATTATTTTGAGAAAATATATTTAAGGCTTCTTCTCCATCTGATGCTTCAAGGACAGTAAAACCATCTTTTTTTAGATAATCTCTAAGTAGAAATCTAAGTCTTACTTCATCTTCAACAATTAATATAGTATCATTCATAGTAGTACACCTCTAAAATCTTATTATTGCTTTTATTGCAACTATTATTATACAATGAAAATTAGAATTTATATAATATTTTAGGAGTGTTTTAATGAATAAATTAAAATTAGATAAAAATATCGCTCAATTACCAAATGGTATGACAGTTGTTACCATAAAAAAAGACACTATGTTAGTTGCTATAAATGTTGCTGTAAAAATTGGTTCTTTGTATGAAAAGGATGCAGAGAGGGGAATGTGTCACTTTATAGAACACATGATGTTTAAAGGAACTAAAGAAAGAAGTAATGAGGTTTTAAATGAAGAGTTAGAGTCTTTAGGAGGAGAATATAATGCGTATACTGATTATACATCTACAGTATATTCAATAAATTGTATAAATGATGAGATAGAAAATGCTATGAAGCTTTTAGGAGATATGCTGATTAATTCAACTTTTCCAGAGGATGAAATAGAAAAGGAAAAGGGTGTGGTGGTTGCTGAAATTAAGTCAAGTAAGGATGATGTAGAGGAGTTTAGCCTAAATAAAACTAATGAAATAGGCTTTTCTAAATCACCTTTAAGATATGATGTAGCTGGTCTTGAAAAAACAGTAGAAAAATTTACGAAAAATAGTATAATAGAGTTTTATAATAAGTATTATACTCCAGATAATTCTGTTGTGGTTGTTGTAAGTTCTTTAGAACATAACAAAATGTTAGATATAATTTCAGATAATTTTGGAATATGGGAAGGTAAATGTCATAAGAAAATAGAAATTGTAAAAGAAAAAAATAAACCTATAACAAGTATAACCCATAAAAAACATATAGAACAAAGTACGATAACGTATCTTTATTCATTAGTAGATATAACAAAAGAAGATGAATTACCACTTAAAATATTAAGTCATAAATTAGGAGATAGTGATAATTCAGTGCTGTTTAGAGAGCTTCGTGAAAAAAGAGGATTTGCATATGATGTGTACAGTTATTTAGATATAGGACATGATGTAAATATAATGAATATATTTGCGGCAGTATCTAAAGAAGATTTAAAGGAGAGTCAAGATATAATAGATACATCAATATCAAATATAAAAAATGAAATTATAGATTTTGATAATAAATCTTTAGCAATAATCAAAAAGATTCATAGAACTGCTGTTATATCAACGCTTGAAGATTATAGCGACTTATGTAGCTATGCTTTAAATCAAATTTTAGAGGGGGAAGATTTAAAAGATTTAGAAAAAAGTATAGAAGAGTTGGATAAAATAACCAAAGATGATATATATAGAGTTTGCAGAAAGTATTTAAATAATCCAACAATTCACATATTAAAATCTGAAAGGTAAATTTTATGGGTAAGATTACAAAAATTGAAGTTCAAAATAAGAATAAAGAAAGAGTAAATATTTATATAGATTATAATTTTTCATTTGCCTGTGATATTGAGTTTATATATAAATTAGGAATTAAGGTAAATGATTTTTTAGATAAAAGTGATATAGATGAAGTTTTAAAAGATGATGAGTTAAAAAAATGTAAAAATTCAGCTCTTAAAATAATTGAGAAATCATATAAAAGTAAGAAGGAGATGAGAGAAAAGCTATTAGCAAAAGGATTTACAAATGATATAATAAATAGTGTTTTAAACTTTTTAGAAGAATATAAATTTATAGACGATACGAAATATGCTACTTTATATATAAAAGATAAAATTAAAAATCAAGGAAGAAATAAAATTAAATATTCTTTAATTAAAAAGGGATTAAGTGAAGATATTATAGAGGAAAATTTAGAGTGTATTGATAAGGAATATGAAAAAGAACAAGCATTAAGTATTGCTATAAAAAGATATGAGATATTAAAAAAAAGAGAAGATGATAAATATAAATTATCTCAAAAACTTTTTAGATTCTTAGCTACAAAGGGGTATGATTTTGAGTGTTGTAGTGAAATTGTAAAAAAAGTTGTTAAAAGACAAGATATTTGGGAGTAGGTATATGGAAATAGTTATATTTATATTATCTGTTATTTTGTTTATATTTGTTTTAGCAGTAGAGTATAAAAAAAGATTTAACATAACAAGAATAAGAGGTAGCATTATAGAAGCATTTAATTATTTTTGCATATTTTTATCATTAATAGTTTCTTACATTATAATGAGTAATCTTAAAGAGATTGGTCAATTTATAACTTTATCTTTAGTTAGTTTAACAAGTTTAGTTAATGATTATATTTATTTTCCTTTAATATTTGCGATGATAATATTTTTCTTAATAGCATTTGCGGTTTATATTGTATTAAGGGTAATCTTAGCTTGTTTAGTTAGATTTGTAATAGGGCCAAGCTTAAATAAAATTCATCATTCACAAGAGAGAAGAACAGAAAAGTCTAAGCAAAGATTAGGCATGCTTTTAAACATTCCTAGAGCTTTATTTTATGCGTGTTTATTTTTTGTTATATTAAATGTTGTTGTGCATGTTGCATAAAAAATATGAATAAAATATATTAATTTTTATAAAGGCTGTTTTTAAATTTTATATTTTAAACAGCCTTTTAATTATTGCTTTTTAATTTTAGTTGCAATGAGTTTTATTGCTCTTTCACAGTCAGTGTCTAAATTATCTAGAGCCCAAGCTAAGTTAAAGTATCTAAGAGCTTTTATGTCATCTTTAAGCATAGAGTAGCAATAGGCTATATTAAAAAAGTATTTAGAATCTTTATGGAGTTCTAATGCTTTTTTAATCATATCGATAGCCTTTTGATAATTTTTAAGTTTTATGTAGCAAACACCAGAATTATAAAAAGCATGGTATTCACAATCTTTATTTTCAATAGCTTTTTTATAATAAGATAAGGCCTCTTTGTAATTTTCATTATTATAAAATTCATTTCCTTTTGAAAAGTAGTTCATTATATAATCCTCCAAGTTAAGCATTATATTAAAATTATTATCACTTTTACATATAATATTCATATAAATATTGTTGAAATTAGCAAGTATTTTAATATAGTTTAAAAATGTAAATTGATTATAGCTATCTTGACAATGAAAATATAATATTATAATATAAACTGTAAACAATACAGAATAAACTGTGATAAAGAGAAGTAGAAATAGGAAGAGTTTTAAGAGAGAAAAACCCATAGGCTGTAAGGTTTTTTATACTTGATATTTTGAAGTAGCTTTTGAGTTTCTTTAGTGAAAAATAAAAAAGTAGCTAAAGACGGCATTTATTAGAGTCGTTATTAGTTTAAGAGCCTTTAAGTATTTTAAGGGAAAAAAGGTGGTACCGCGAATCTTCGTCCTTTTATGGAGGAGGTTTTTTTTATTTTATTTGGAAATATGATAAATTTAAGGAGGAAATAACAAAATGGAAGATAAAAATATCTCTACAACTTATAACCCAAAAGAATTTGAAGAAAGATTATATAATGTTTGGCAAGAAAAAAAATACTTTACTCCAAAAGTTGATAAGAGTAAAAAACCTTATACAATAATAATGCCACCACCAAATATAACTGGAAAACTTCATTTAGGGCATGCGCTTGACAATACTTTACAAGATATGCTTATAAGATTTAAGAGAATGCAAGGATATTGTACTTTATGGCTTCCAGGGGAAGACCATGCATCTATTGCAACAGAAGTTAAAGTTGAAAATGAACTTTTAAAACAAGGTCTTAATAAAAAGGAAATGGGAAGAGAAGCATTCTTAGAAAAAGTTTGGGAATGGACAGATGAGTATAGAGAAAAAATTAGAGAACAACTTAAAAAAGTTGGAGTTTCTGCTGATTTTACAAGAGAAGCTTTCACTATGGATGAAAATTTAAGCAAAGCTGTAAAGCATGTATTTGTTAAACTTTATAATGAAGGGCTTATATATCAAGGAAACAGAATAACTAACTGGTGTCCTAAGTGTCAAACAGCTCTATCTGATGCTGAAATTGAATATGCAGAAAAAGAAGGAAGCTTCTGGCATATAAAATATCCAGTTGTAGGTTCTGATGAATTTTTAGAAATTGCAACAACTAGACCAGAAACTCTTTTAGGGGATACTGCTGTTGCTGTAAATCCTAATGATGAAAGATATAAACACTTAGTTGGTAAAATGTTAAAATTACCTTTAACAGATAGAGAAATACCAGTTGTAGCTGATGATTATGTTGATTTAGAATTTGGAACTGGTGCAGTTAAAATAACACCTGCTCATGACCCTAATGATTTCCAAGTAGGTTTAAGACATAACTTAAAACAAATAAGAATTATGGATGATGCTGGAGTTATAAATGAATTAGGTGGAAAATATCAAGGGTTGGATAGATATGAGGCAAGAAAGGCTATGGTTGCTGATTTAGAGGCTCAAGGTTTACTTGTTAAAATAAAACCTCATACACATAACGTTGGAACTCATGATAGATGCGGAACTGTTATAGAACCTATAATATCAAAACAATGGTATGTAAAAATGGATTCTTTAGCAAAACCAGCCATAGAAGTTGTTAAAAATAAAAAAACTAAGTTTGTTCCTGAAAGATTTGAAAAGACATATTTTAACTGGATGGAAAACATTCAAGATTGGTGTATATCAAGACAATTATGGTGGGGACATAGAATACCTGTTTACTACTGTCAAGATTGTGGTGAAATAATGGTATCTGAACATGATGTAACTACATGTACAAAATGTGGTTCAAGCAAAATAGAACAAGAAACAGATGTTTTAGATACTTGGTTTAGTTCTGCACTATGGCCATTTTCAACTCTTGGTTGGCCAGATAAAACAGAGGATTTAGAGTATTTTTATCCAACATCAACATTAGTTACTGGATATGATATTATATTCTTCTGGGTTGCAAGAATGATTTTCTCAGGAATACACAACATGGGAGAAACTCCATTTGACACTGTATTAATTCATGGTATTATAAGAGATTCTCAAGGAAGAAAAATGAGTAAATCTTTAGGAAATGGTGTAGACCCACTAGAAGTTATAGATGAATATGGTGCAGATGCTTTAAGATTTATGTTAGTTACTGGAAATGCACCAGGAAATGATATAAGATATATCCCTGAAAGAGTAGAAGCTGCTAGAAACTTTGCAAATAAGATTTGGAATGCTTCAAGATTTGTTATGATGAACTTAGATAGAGATATCATGAACCAATATATAGATGTTAAAGATTATAGCTTAGCTGATAAATGGATTTTATCAAGAATGAATGGTTTGGTAAAAGAAGTTACTGAAAACATGGAAAAATATGAACTTGGAATAGCGCTTCAAAAGGTTCATGATTTCCTTTGGACAGAATTCTGTGATTATTATATAGAACTTGTTAAACCAGTTTTATATGGAGAAGATGAAAAATCTAAGGGAATAGTATTTAATGTTTTATATAAAGTTTTAAATACAGGACTTAAGCTTTTACACCCAGTAATGCCATTTATAACAGAGGAAATATATACTCACTTAAGCACAGAAACTGAATCAATAACTATAGCTTCTTGGCCAGAATATGATGAAAGCTTAGTAAATGAAAAATCTGAAAAAGATATGGAATTTATAATGGAAGCTATAAAGGCTTTAAGAAATCTAAGAGCTTCAATGAATGTTCCACCATCTAGAAAAGCTAAAATAATAGCTTATATTTCAGAAGAGGCTAAAGATGCGTTTATAAATGGTGCAGCATATTTAGAGAAGTTAGCTTCAGCATCTGAAGTAACATTTATAGATAATAAAGATAATTTAGCTGAAAATTTGGTTTCAGTAGTTGTTAAAGGTGGAGAATTATTCTTACCACTTTTAGACCTTGTAGATAGAGAAAAAGAATTAGATAGATTAAATAAAGAAAAAGATAAACTAGAAAAAGAGATAGATAGAGTAGAGAAAAAACTTTCAAATGAAAAGTTTGTAAGTAAGGCACCGGAAGCTGTTGTAAATGAAGAAAAAGCTAAAGGTGAAAAATATAAAGAAATGTTAAATGCTGTTCTAGAAAGAATAAGTGCTTTAAAATAAGTAGTTAAATATTAAAAAATACTTCCCTACATCTTTTAAAGATGTGGGGAAATTTTATAGGAGGAATTCTATGAATTACAATGAGGCTATGGAATATATTGAAAATACAGCTAAGTTTGGAATGAATCTGGGTTTAGAGAGAATTTTAAAAATACTTGAGTATTTAGATAACCCTCAAGATAAAATAAAGTGTATTCATGTAGGTGGAACTAATGGAAAAGGATCAACTACTGCTATGATATCCTCGATTTTAATAGAAGAGGGTTATAAGGTAGGCATGTATACATCCCCTTATTTAGAGGAGTTTGAAGAAAGAATTCAAGTAAATGGAGAAAATATAAAAAAGCAAGAATTAGCGTCTATAATAACAGAGATTAAAAGTGCTATATCAAAGGTTGATGTTATAAAGTTTGGAACTCCAACACAATTTGAAATAATAACAGCTTTAATGTTTTATTATTTTGCTAAAGAAGAAGTAGATTATGCGGTAGTTGAAGTTGGTCTTGGAGGAAGATTGGATGCAACAAATGTTATAAATCCAGTTTTAGTTGTTTTAACTTCTATAAGCTTAGATCATATGAACATACTTGGAAATACATTAAAAGAAATTGCAAGTGAAAAGGTAGAAATTATAAAAAAGGATTGTACAGTTATATCATACCCTCAACAAGAAGAAACCTTAAATGTTATAAGGTCTAAGTGTGAGGAATTAAATAATAAATTAATAGTAGTTAAAAAAGAAGATATAAAACAAGTTGTTATAGATAAAAATAATTTTACTCAAAAAATAACAGCGGATATTTTAAATGAAACTTATAGTGTAGAATTATCCCTTATAGGAGAGCATCAGATATTAAATTGTATAGTTTGTTTAAATGCTATAAAAGAGTTAAAAAACAAAGGGGTAATTATTAAAGATTCTTCAATAAATAGAGGATTATCAAATGTTAAATGGATTGGAAGAATGGAAGTATTAAAAAAGAATCCATTAGTTGTTATAGATGGTGCACACAATATAGATGGCATAGAAAAATTAAGAGTTAGTGTAGATAAGTATTTAAATTATAATAGACTTATTTTAATAGTTGGAATCTTAGGTGATAAAGAAGTTAGTAAGATGTTAAATGTTATAACAGATAAAGCAAGCTATGTAATAGTTACAGAACCACATAATTATAGAGCAGAATCGTCTAGTGTTTTATATGAAAAGGTTAAGGAAAAGGGAATTGAGTGTTTTGATATAGAAGATTATGAAGAGGCTTATAAAAAAGCATTATCTTTAGGGAATGATGATGATTTAATATTAGTTTGTGGTTCTTTATATATGATTGGAGATATGAGAAAAATTATAAGAAAGTGCAAATCTTGTACTTAGAAAAAGAAAAGATAAGAAGAGGAGGCTTCTTATCTTTTTTTATTACCATATTTTAAATCATATTCTTTTATTATAGATTGCATATTATGAGTGCTTGGCGTATAAAGTTTATCATTAAATATAAAATCTTTTAAGGCTTTAGATGTTTCTTTTTTATCAAAAAGTAAAACCCAACCCTTAGATGGATATAATCTTTCTTTAGAAATAGAATTTATAGGAATTTGAAGTTGCTCTATCGAAGAATTTTTAGAATAAATGGTTAACGTAGTTAAAAAATAATTTATTGCACTAGTTATGTTTATGTTAGTTTTTATATAGGGGAATAAATCTTTTACAAGTTGTACTGTTTTAAAAGGAGATAAAGTTTTTATTTTAGCTAAAATTAAATTAATTAGATTTCTTTGCCTTGTAGTTCGTTCATATTCGCCATCTCCGACTTTTCTGATTCTTGCATAAGATAAAGCTTGATAGCTATTTAGAGTATATTCTCCAGAAGATAAGATTAAATCTGATGTATTTCCACCACTATCTAAAATAAATTTATTAAGTTCTGAAACTTCATAATCTTTAATATTTACTGTTATCCCGCCTATAGTGTCGATGATTTTTCTAAAACTGTTAAAATCAATAATAATATAATTATTGATTTTTATTCCAAAGTTATTCTCTATTGTTTCAATGGTTTTTAAAGGGCCACCATATGCAAAGGAATGATTTAGTTTTTCTTCTCCATGATTATCAATATTAACCAACATATCTCTTAGGAGTGATGTGATTTTTAGTTTTTTGTTAACATTATCTATAGTAAGAATCATTATAGAATCAGCTCTAGATGTTGTATCATAAAATCTAGCATCACTGCTTAGTAAAAGAATATTTGAAATTCCTGAAACTTCTGTAAAGGGGATTAAATCTTTATTATTTTGAACATCATAAGTATCTGAAACTACGTCATATTTAGATAAATTGTTTAAATTTAAAAAAAATAAAAAAGATATAAGTAGAAATGTAAAAAAAATTAATATAGAAGAAGCTTTTGTTTTTATATTGAATTTTTTCATATGTAAAACTCCTTAGACAATAATTATAAAATTATATATTAATATTGTTTTTAAAGAGTAAAAAAAATATACATAAACCTCCTAAAATAAAAAGGAGGTATGTATTTAAGAATTTATTAAAGCTGTTATTATTTTATTATATATTTCAGAAGAATTCTCTTTCCATTTGTTACATAAAAATTTAGCTTCTTCTTTAGATGGAACGCTTATTGTGAAATCTATGATTAAAAAATCATTTTCTTTTGCTTTTAGATTTACCAAAAATGAATTGTTATTATCTATAGTGTAATCAGAGAAAATGCTAAATTCTTTTTTTATGCTTTCTCTTTTATTATTTACGCAGTTATCTATATATTTTAATTTATTTGCTGAAATTCTATCTTTAAACAGGGATAAAACTCTATCTCCTTTTTTAGTAAGTAGAATAACTTCCTTAGAATCTTTATTTTCGTATCTAAGGAAATCAGAATTTATAAGTTCTGAAATATATTGTTGTAACATAAAATAATTTATGAAACTATTTTCTAATACAATATCAGTTAATTGAGTATTAGAAATAGGATATTTTATAGATTTTATTATGTGTAAAAGTAGCAGTTTGTTCTCCGCTAACTCTAAAGTATTATCATTCATTTTTACTCAGCCTCCATAGATACTTTTGAATAATACTCATATTATAGCATATAACTTTTACTATAATAAAGATATTTGTATTTTAGATGGGAGTAAATATGATATTTATAAGAAAAAATAAAATAATAAATATTTTACTTTTGCTTTTGGTAATTGGATTTTATACAATTTTCAAGTCAGATATAGGAATTTTTAATAGTGATATAAAATCAATGCCAATTTATAAAGTAGATACAGATAGTAAAAATATTTCTATAACCTTTGATATTAATTGGTGCGATGAAGATTATTTATATGATATTTTAGATGTTTTAGATAAGCATAATGTAAAAGCAACATTTTTTATAATGGGAAAGTGGGTTATTTATCCTGAGGGGAATTTAGAAAAGTTACAGGAAATTTATAATAGAGGTCATGAAATTGGAAATCATAGTTATATTCATCCTAACTTTACGAATATAGATGAGCAAAGAATAAAAAATGAAATTCAAAAAACTGAAGATATAATAAATGAAGCCATAGGGATAAAAACTAATCTTTTTAGATTTCCAAGTGGAGCTTTTAATGAAAGTGCTGTAAATATTGTAGAGGGGTTAGGATATATACCAATTCATTGGAGTTCTGATAGTGTTGATTGGAAAAATACAAGCTTAGATATAGAATATAACAGGGTGTTAAAGAGTATAGAGCAGGGAGGTATAATGCTTTTTCATAATAATGGAAAATATACTGCTCAAAATTTAGATAAACTAATTCCAAAGCTTAAATCAGATGGTTATAATTTTGTGAAAGTGGGAGAATTAATTTATAACAATAATTACATTATAGATGAAAACGGAATACAAAGAAATAAATAAAATAAATTATATAAATATCTTGAAAAGGTTGATTAAAATGTATTATAATGGAAACAGTAATCGATTTGTATTGCAATAGATAATAATAAAAAACACTTAATTTAATCTTATTTTAAACACTAATGGGGAGAGGGGTTTAAGTTAAAATGGAAAATTTAATGAAAAATAATTCAATTCATTTAGAAGGGACTTTATTATCAAAGTTAGAGTTTAGTCATGAAATGTATGGGGAAAAATTCTATACTTTTGATTTAGAGGTTATGAGACTTAGCGATTCAAAAGATATATTAAGCATAACAGTTTCAGATAGATTAATAACTAATATGAGTTTAGAAATTGGAACAGAAATAATAGTAGAGGGTCAACTTAGAAGTTATAATAAATTTGTAGATGGTAGTAATAAACTTATACTTACTGTATTTGCAAGGGATATAAAGCCATGTGAGGAAAAAAGCAAAAATCCAAATGAGATTTTCTTAGATGGATATATATGTAAAGAACCTATATATAGAACTACACCATTTGGTAGAGAAATTGCTGATGTATTATTAGCTGTAAATAGAGCATATAATAAATCAGATTATATACCTACAATTGCTTGGGGAAGAAATTCTAGATTTTGTCAAACTCTAGAGGTTGGAGATAATATAAGAATATGGGGAAGACTTCAAAGTAGAGAATATCAAAAGAAAGTTTCAGATAATGAAATAGTTAAAAAAATTGCTTATGAAGTTTCAATATCTAAAATGGAAAGAGTGGTAGAACAACAAGAGCAAGAAATAGAAAATAATGAATTTGTAATTAGTTAAGTAAAAAAAGCTGTAGTATATAATATATACTACAGCTTTATGTATTAAATCTATTTTCTTAAATCATCAAGGATTTCTGTTTTTCCTTTTGTTTTATCATCAACAGATTTAATTATTTTAGCTGGTGTTCCTGCAACTACAACTCCTGCTGGTACATCTTCAACAACAACAGAACCTGCTGCAACAACAGAACCCTTTCCTATTCTAACACCTTCTAATATAACAGCGTTAGCACCTATTAAAACATCATCTTCTATGATACATGGGCTTTTGCTAGGTGGTTCTAAAACTCCAGCAACAACTGCTCCAGCACCTAAGTGAACTCTTTTACCAAGTTGTCCTCTAGCACCTACAACAGCATTCATATCAACCATAGTGCTTTCACCAATTTCAGCACCTATGTTTATAACGGCTCCCATCATTATAACGGCGTTTTTACCGATAGAAACTCTATCTCTTATTATAGAACCTGGTTCTATTCTAGCATCAAATTTTAATAAATCTAACATTGGTATAGCTGAATTTCTTCTATCATTTTCTAATCTAAAGCTTTCTATTTTAGATTTGTTAGAATTTAAAAAATCTAAAATTACATCGCTTTCGCCAAATAAAACATAAGAATTGTTGCTTCCGTACCATTCTATGTTTTTTAAATCATCTTCAGAAAAAGCTCCTTTAAGATAAACTTTTACTGGAGTAGATTTTTTTACTTCTTTAATGAATCTTGCGATTTCATATGGGTCAGTGAAATTATAATCCATAAAACTTACATCCTTTCAAAAACATAATACAAAATTATTATAAACAAAAATAAACATCAATAAAAGAGTAAATATAAGAAAGGTGAAAAGTTTTTGCGAAAGTTTGGCAAAATAATGTTCAAAATAAATTTAATACTGTAAAATATTATTTAAGGAGGGGATAGTGATGGGAAATTTAGAGAAGGGATATACTCAAATCTATACTGGAAATGGAAAAGGAAAAACAACAGCAGCTATGGGTCTTGGATTTAGAGCTTGTGGAGATGGAATGATTGTTCATGTTGTACAATTTTTAAAGTCTTTTAATACAGGAGAATTAAATTCTGCTAAGATTTTAGGAGAAAATTTTAAGATATATAGGTTTGAAACTCCAAAAGGTTTTACTTGGCAGCTTAGTGATGAAGAAAAAAAATTATTGCAAGAAGAAATTAAAAAAGAATATGATTTTGCTATGGAGGAGTTGTTAGGTAGAAGGTGTGATGTCTTAATATTAGATGAAATAATGGGAGTATTAAATGCAGGATTCATAAAAGAAGAAGATGTATTAAGACTTATGGATTTAAAGCCAAGTGATATGGAGCTTATTTTAACGGGAAGAAATGTTCCAGAAAAAATTTTAGAAAAGGCTGATTTAGTTACTGAGATGAAAGAAATAAAGCATTACTATAAACAAGGCGTTAATGCTAGGAAAGGAATTGAGTTTTAAAATGAATAAAAGTGTTGAAGCAATTGAAATATCAGGAATAAGAAAGTTTTTTAATAAAGTTTCTAAATATCCAAATGCAATTTCTCTAACTTTAGGTCAACCAGATTTTGATGTACCATCTAGGGTTAAGAATGCGATAATAAAAGCGGTGGAAGATGGAAAATCTAAATATACAGCTAATGCTGGTATAGTGGAACTTAGAGAAGAAATATCAAAATTTTTAAGGACTTTAGATATAAATTATGATAAAGATGAAATCATGATAACAGTGGGTGGAAGCGAGGCTCTTTTTTCTGTACTTATGGGGATTTTAAATAAAGGGGATAAAGTTTTAGTGCCATCTATAGGTTATCCAGCTTATGAGAGTATTACAAAAATGCTAGAAGGGGAAACTGTAGTTTATAACTTAAATGACGATTTTACAATAAATATTAATAGTTTAAAAGAAGGAATAAAAAATGGAGCAAAAGTTTTAATACTTTCGTATCCAAGTAACCCAACAGGGGCTTTGCTTAGCAAGGAAGATAGAGATTCATTACATAAAATTATAAAGAAAAATGATGTTACAGTAATAACAGATGAAATATATTCATCTTTATGTTTTGAGGATAATTATTATTCAGTTGCACAGTATAACGATATAAAAGATAAAATAATATATGTAAGCGGTTTTTCAAAAATGTTTTCCATGACAGGCTTAAGACTTGGGTATGTTGCGTGTAATAAAAAGTTTTTAAATGAATTTATAAAGGTTCATCAATATGGAGTATCTTGTGCACCTTCAATAGTTCAATGGGGAGCATTAGAAGGGTTAAAATATTGTTTAGATGATGTTGAAAATATGAAAAACTCTTTTAAAGAAAGAATGGAATACGTATATTTTGAACTTGTAAAAATGGGATTTCATGTTGTAAAACCTAAGGGAGCATTTTATATTTTACCTAGTATAAAAAAATTTAATATGACATCAGAAGAATTTTGTGACAGATTGTTAAGTGAGGGCGGAGTTGCTTGTGTTCCTGGAAGTGCTTTTGGAAATGGTGGAGAAGGATATATTAGAATTTCATATTGTTATAGTAAAGAGTCTTTAGAAAAAGCTCTTAAAGCTATCAAACAATTTGTAGATACCTTATAATAAAAAAGCATACTAAACAAAAAGATATAGCTTTAAAAAATTCTATAAAGCTATATCTTTTTTTGTTATATTTTATATTAAAGTTCTATATTCAAAACATCATCCATTGAATATTTTCCTGCTTTAGATACATTAGCCATATATTCGCAAGCTTTAAGAGAACCTATTGCAAAAACTTCTCTTGAAATAGCTTTGTGATTGATTTCTATAACTTCACCATCACCTGCAAATATAACTTCATGATCACCTATTATTCCGCCGCCTCTTACGGTATTAACACAAATTTCATTTTTCTCTCTTTTACCATAGCCTTCTCTTCCATAAATAAGCTTTGTTTCTTCATCTAAAGAATCTTGAATGGTATGAGCTAAATATAGTGCTGTTCCACTTGGAGAATCAACCTTTTGATTGTGATGTCTTTCCACTAATTCTATATCAAAATCTTTATATAAAACAGGGGCTATTTTCTTTAAAACTAGGTTTATTAAATTTACACCTATGCTCATATTAGCTGATTTAAATAAAGGTATTTCTTTAGAAGTTTTATCTATAAATTCTAAATCTTCTTTAGAGTAACCAGTAGAGCAAAGAACTAGAGGTTTTTTTGTTTTCTTAGAAAATTCAATTAATCCTTTAAGGGCATCTGCTCTTGAAAAATCAAGTAAAACATCATAAGAAACATTACATTCATCTAAAGTTTTAAAGATTGGATAATCCCTTTGAACTTCTGTAAAAGAATCTATACCAGCTACTATTTCTATATCTTTAAATTTAGTTTTTGCTAAGTTTGTTATAGTTGCTCCCATTTTTCCAGAACAACCATTTAAAATAACTTTAACCATTATATATTCGCCTCCTTTTTTATTTTAATTATTTTATAAGGTTATGATTTTTTAATTCTTGTTTTAAGACTTGTAAATGAGAAGGTTCCATATCGCATAAAGGAAGTCTTAAAGATCCACACTTAAATCCCATTAAGTTTGCGGCTGTTTTAACTGGAATTGGATTTGTTTCAATAAATAATGAATTAGCAAGACTTAAATATTTAAGTTGAATATCTAAAGATTCTTTAGTTTTACCATCAAAATATAATTTGCACATATCATGTGTTTCTTTAGGAATTACATTTGCTAAAACAGATATAACCCCAGCTCCTCCAAGAGATAAAATAGGAAGGATTTGATCATCATTTCCAGAATAAATATCAAAATGTGTATCTTTACAAAGAGCAGCCATCTCAGCTACTTGAGATAGGTTTCCGCTAGCTTCTTTTATAGCTACAATATTTTTAAACTGCATTAATTCTTTTAAAATGCTAGGTGTTATATTCATTCCTGTTCTAGATGGAACATTATATAATATTATTGGTATGTTTACGGAATCATTAACTGCTTTAAAATGTTCTATTAGTCCTCTATTTGATGTTTTATTATAGTATGGTGTTATAACTAAAACTCCATCAACCCCAACACTTTCACACCAAGTACTCATTTCTATTGCAGCCTTTGTATTGTTTGAACCAGAACCTGCGATAACAGGTATTCTTTTATTTACTGTGTCAACTGTAAATTTTATGGCTTCCTTTCTTTCATCTAAAGTCATAGTAGAAGCTTCACCAGTTGTTCCACAAATTAATATAGCATCAGTTTTGTTCTCTATGTGCCATTCTAATATTTTTTTAAGTTCAGCAAAATTAATTCCATTTTGATCAAAGGGTGTTAATAAAGCTACACAAGAGCCTTTAAAAATTGACATAAGTTTTTCCTCCGTATCTTTTATTTAATCATAAGCTCTGCAATTTGAATTGCATTAAGTGCTGCACCTTTTCTTATATTGTCAGCAACTACCCAAATATTAAGACCGTTATCAACACTAAAATCTCTTCTAATTCTTCCAACAAATACTTCATCATGACCTGAGAATTCTAAAGGTGTAGGATATTTAAGATTAGCTGTATCATCATAAACTACAAGTCCTTTAGAAGAATTAAATAAAGAGAATATGTCTTGAAGTTCAAAAGGAGTATTAAGTTCTATATTTATACTTTCGCTATGAGCATTTAAAACTGGTACTCTAGCTGTTGTTGCAGTTATTTTTAAAGTAGAATCATGAAGTATTTTTTTTGTTTCTTCAATCATTTTAATTTCTTCTTTTGTATATCCATTATCTAAAAATACATCAATATGTGGTAGAATATTTCCAGCTATAGGATATGGGAATTTTTTAGGGGCAACCCCTTGTAAGCCTTCTTCTAAGTCTTTAATACCTTGAATACCAGCTCCTGATACTGCTTGATAAGTAGAGTAAACTATTCTTTTTATTCCATATTTATCATGAAGTGGTTTTAAAGCAACCATGGCTTGAATAGTAGAACAGTTTGGATTAGCTATTATTCCATTGTGCCATTTTATATCTTCTGGATTTACCTCTGGAACTACTAAAGGAACTTTAGGGTCCATTCTCCATGCACTACTATTATCTATAACAATTGCACCTTCTTTTGCAAACGTAGGTGCAAATTTTAAACTTGTATCCCCACCTGCTGAAAATAGTGCAAAATCAATCTTCTTATTCTTTATATTTTCCTCACAAAGCTCTTCAACTATAAAATCTTGTCCTTTAAATTTCATTATTTTACCTTGAGATTTTTTAGAAGCAAACAGAATTAATTCTTTTATTGGAAAATTCCTTTCTTCAAGTATTTCTAAAAATTTTCTTCCAACATTTCCTGTTGCCCCAACTACTGCTACGTTATACACTTTGTTACCTCCAGTTATTATAATTTTTAATATAAATGTGTTTTATTAATATTAAATAATGCTTAAATTAAAAGTACATATTATTAATATATAATACTATTATATATTAACTATAGTGCAATTTATATTTAATTATCAAGTATATATTAAATATTTTATATAAAAATGCTATTTAGTTTTAATCTTTGAGAATAATATGTAACTAAAATTCAAATAATATATATTATTTGAATTAATAGTCAGGAGAGAAATATATGAGTAAAACACCATTAAAGAAAATAATAAAAAGTAAACTAAAGAAGCATAAAAAATTAACAGAAGCTGAGATTCTTAGAGAAAGAATGAAATATGAAATTGCACAAGAGCTTGGACTTAGTGAAAAAGTAAATGCTTTAGGATGGGGAGGACTTACAGCTGAAGAAACGGGAAGAATAGGTGGAATAATGACTAAAAGAAAAAAAGAAAGAAAAATACCAAGTAATGATGAAATACTAGGTAGAAAGAAACCCATTGACTAATAAATAAAAACTCTATAAGATTTATTTATAGAAAAATAGACTTTAGGAGTATACTTATGGAAAGTTATAAAATGATGGCTACGGTTTATGATGAACTTATAAGAGAAGATGTAAACTATGAATCTATAGCAGAGTATATTTTAGGTCTTTGTAATAAGTTTAACATAAGTTTTAGCAGTTATTTAGATTTAGCCTGTGGAACATGTAACGTAGGTTCTTATATAGGAAAAAAATTTAAAGAAAACTATTTTGTGGATTTATCTTCTGATATGCTTATAGAAGCTGACAAAAAATTAAGAGAATGTCGAATAAAAGGAAAGATAGTTTGTCAAGATATGAGTGACTTAAATTTAAATAAAACTTTTGATTTAATTACTTGTGTTTTAGATTCAACTAACTACGTTTTAGATGAGAATGATTTAACCAATTATTTTAGAGGAGTTTATAATCATTTAAAGGATGATGGATTATTTGTTTTTGATATAAATTCTTATTATAAAATATCTGAAATTTTAGGAAATAATATATATAGCTATAATAGTGATGATATATTTTATGTTTGGGAAAATATTTTCGAGGATGAAATTGTAGAGATGAATTTAAGTTTTTTTATAAAACAGCAAAATGGTCTATATAAAAGATTTGATGAGGTTCATGAAGAAAGAGGTTACAAAGATGAATTTATTGAAGAAATTTTAAGAAAAATAGGGTTTAATTTTATAGAAAAATTTGATGGATATTCAAATCTTAAAGCCACTAATAAAAGTGAAAGAATAACTTATATAGTTAGAAAGTAGGAGGAATTTTTATGGGTGATAAAATAGTAAGAGCAACAGCAAAAGATGGAATGATAAGAATAATAGCAGCAGAAACTAGTGAATTAGTTAATGAAGGTGTGAAAGTACATGGGTGTACGCCAACAGCAGCTGCTGCACTTGGAAGAATGCTTACAGCTGGTGTTATGATGGGAGCTATGTTAAAATCAGAAAAAGAAGTTGTAACTCTTAAAATAAATGGCGGAGGAGAGGCTAAGGGAGTAATAGTTACAGCCTACTCAGATTGTACTGTAAAAGGGTATATAGGAAATCCAACAGTTGATTTGCCTCTAAACCCTGAAAATGGAAAATTGAATGTGGGAAAGGCTATTGGTAAAGATGGTACCTTAATGGTAATAAAGGATTTAGGACTTAAAGAACCATATGTAGGACAAGCTCCTATCTTTAGTGGAGAAATAGCAGAGGATTTATCATATTATTTTACGGTATCAGAACAAGTTCCATCAGCTGTAGCACTTGGAGTTTTGGTTGACAGAGATTATTCAATAAAGGTTGCTGGCGGTTTTATTATACAATTAATGCCAGGTGCAGATGAACTTTTAGGAGACCTTATAACTTACAGATTAGAAGAGTTTACATCAGTTACAGGAGAGCTTGCAAAAGGGAAGACTATGGTTCAAATATTAGAGGATATATTTGATGGTATGGATTTAAAAATAAATAATGATACAGAAATTCCAAAGTATAAATGTGATTGTTCAAGAAGTAAGGTTGAAAGAGCATTAATTAGTATAGGGTATAAAGATTTAAAAGAGTTATATGATGATGGTAAGACAGAAGAATTGAAATGCCAATTTTGTAATAAGGCTTATGAGTTTACTCATGAAAATATAGGAGAACTTTTAAAAATAGCAACTCAAACTAAGAAAAATTAATATACTTTTAGAAATATTATAAAAAATATATTGACAAATAAATTTTTAATTTATATAATAATAAATATCTTCAACAAATAGAAGATATTTAGGCTCGATAGCTCAGTCGGTAGAGCAGAGGACTGAAAATCCTCGTGTCACTGGTTCGATTCCAGTTCGAGCCACCATTTTTGCGGAAGTGACTCAATGGTAGAGTGTCACCTTGCCAAGGTGAAAGTTGCGGGTTCGAGTCCCGTCTTCCGCTCCAAAAAGTATGGCGCTATAGCCAAGTGGTAAGGCAGAGGTCTGCAAAACCTTTATTCCCCAGTTCAAATCTGGGTGGCGCCTCCAAATAAAACCTGTGAGATAATTCTTACAGGTTTTTTGTATTAACTTATAAAAATAAATATGAGAAAGAGAGGGGTAATTTACAAAAAAATTGTTTAAATAAATTTAACGATTGAATTTGTAATAATATATTATGAAATTAGAAAAAATAGAAAAAATAACGAACTTTAAATATTTAAACTTATATAAATTAAAATTAAAAAATAAAAAAGGAAACCAAAAAGATTATTTTGTTGCAAGTAGGCGTGATAAGGAAGATTTAACTTGTGTGACAAAGGATCATAATAAAGCTGATGGTGTTATGATAATTCCAATAACTAAAGAAAATGAATTTGTTATAATAAAGCAGTATAGACCTGCAATAGATGGATTTATATATGAATTCCCAGCTGGTCTTGTAGATGAGGGTGAAACAGTAGAGGAAGCAAGTAGGAGAGAACTTTTTGAAGAAACGGGTTTAGAGTGTGTGGCTTTTGAATATTTAATAAAACCAAGTTATACATCAGTTGGCATGTCAGATGAAAATGTGGCGATTGTAAAAATGCTTGTAGAGGGAATTCCAACTTCAGAAAACACAGAAGAAGATGAGGAGATAGAAATATTAAAAATTCCTGTTAAAGACTTTAAAAAATTTGCTAAAGATAATATTGTTTCAATAAAAGTTGCGATGGTAGCTGCTTTTATTGATGGTATATAGATGAGAAAGGATGTGATTGTTCACATCCTTTTAATTTTATAGTATAAATATTTATTTTTAATTTTATCAAAATAAGGAAAATTATAAAAATGTAGTTAATTGAAAAAAGAATATATATTTATATGCTAGAGGGGTAACATTTATTACTTACTTGAGTAAAATAATACTATAATTATTGTTAAAATAAGGTTAAAATACTTCCTCTGTCTACAAGAGGTTTTTTAGATAGAAATATAGGCTTAACATCATGCTTTATCAAAAATTTTTCAATTTCTTTTCCGTATGGATGAAGATCATAATTTCCGAAAAAAGCTATTTTATTTTCACATAAAAGCCCACAAGTGCCACCAATAAATCCATAGTTTAAATAGGGTAATGATATATCTTTTGCTGATATACCTAAAACATCTATTGGATATTTTTTAAGTTCATTATATATTCCAACATCTGAAGTTATAATAGCATTATTGCTTATAACAGCACAGGAGCATTTGGTATATCCTTGTTTTACATTTATTAAATTTTTTTCTTTAACGCTATTTAATAGGTATTCATCTGTGTATTTTAAATTATGAATAAAAAAGTCTTTTAAATTTACTGCATTTAAAGAAATATCATAAGGATAAGTGTTTTTTAAATTTGTTTTTGCTTTTACTAGGTTTAAATTAAATTTGTTTAAAGAAGCATAGGATTTTAAATTTTTAAAGAGTTCTTCATGAGCTATTAATGTGTTATTAGACAGTATATTAAGTTGTATATCAGGATGTCCATCTATTGCTTTATATAAATTTTTAGATGGCAAAACTTTTATAATATCAAGGTTTTCAAGTGATAAGTTACTAATTTCTTCTTTAGAAATTCTATAATCTACAAAACATTTATTCATGGTCATTCTCCTATATAATTAATTATAAAAATAGTTTACTAAATATTTAAGCATTTTGTCGATTATTAAAATATTATTTTTGAATATTAGAAAAGTTTTAATACATACTAAAGGTAGAAAGGAGTGAGAGGATGCTTTTAATGAAGTTAGCTTATGAAGGTGAAGAAGCTTTTATGGATAATATACAAGAGATTAGAGAACTCTTAAAAAGTAAAGGAATAATTATTGGAATATCGGAAAGTATCGAGAAAAATACTCACTTCGTTAAAATTTTTTGCGATGATAAGGATTATAATGAAAAATTACAAAATAATATCTATTTATATATAAGTAATCTTATATATAAAACAATAATGGAAAATTTCAGAAGAAAGGAAATGCTAGAATATTTAACAGAAAATTATTTTTTCTTAAATCATGAAGAAATCATAGATATTGATAATGAAATAAATAAAATTGTATTTCAAAAAAATATTATAATGGATGAAACTTCAGTCTATTGTTTAAATAGAATTAATTCAATTGTTGAAAATATAAAAGCCTTTCTTAAAGAAACAGGTTATATAAATATAAATGGATTTATAAGATTTAGAATGAAGGCTATGATAGATACAATAGAGGAAATTATAGATAAAATTGTAGATAAATATATGGTTGAAAAAGAGTATAATGAGTTTATTAAGCTTTTAAAATATTTTGTAGATGTGCAAGAATGTAAAATAGAAGAAATAGATTTAAGAATTTTGAATAATGGATTGTATGAAATAAAAAATGGTTTAGGAGAAGATGTATTTAAAGAATTTTTAAATGAAATAAAAGATAATGCTGATGAAAATACCATAAATATAGAGGATGTCATTATAAGTGGATTAATAACTAATGCACCTAGAAAGATAAAAATTTTTAACGAAGTAAAATGCAATAATAAAGAATTTTTAAGGACAATAAAGAATGTTTTTGGTGAGAGAGTTGAGGTTTATTAATAATATAACTTAAAATAACAAAATTGTTTGACACAACTTATAACTTGTGATAGAATTTTATTCGTTAAGAAGAAACAGCCGTTTCTCACCTTTCAGCTTCGGTTAGTTGGGTTATTGAATTGTTTATTACGTTAAGTGTTGTAATAATAGAGGACGGCTTATGCCGTCCTTTTATTTTATAGAAGAGCAGTATTAGAAAAATCTATTAATGCTAAGAATCGTAAAGTTTGAGAGGAGGATATCACTATGCCAAAAATGAAAACTCATAGAGGTGCAGCAAAAAGATTTAAGAAAACAGGTTCAGGAAAGTTAAAGAGAGCTAAAGCTTTCAAAAGCCATATATTAACTAAGAAAAGTCAAAAGAGAAAAAGAAATTTAAGAAAAGCTGGATATGTTTCAGTAACTCAAGAAAAAACAATGAAAAAATTATTACCATACCTATAATTTATAATAAAACAGGAGGTCTAGAAAATGGCAAGAGTTAAAAGAGCGGTAAATTCTCGTAAGAATCATAAAAAAGTATTAAAACTTGCAAAAGGTTATTACGGTGGAAAAAGTAAGTTATTTAAAACTGCTAACGAATCAGTAATAAGAGCATTAAGAAATGCTTACGTAGGAAGAAGATTAAAGAAGAGAGATTATAGAAGATTATGGATAGCTAGAATAAATGCAGCTACAAGAATGAATGGTCTTTCATATTCAAAATTTATGAATGGAATAAAATTAGCAGGTGTTGATATAAATAGAAAAATGCTTTCTGAAATAGCTATAAATGATGCTAAAGCATTTGCGGATTTAGTTGAATTAGCTAAGAAAAATTTAAATGCTTAATTTTATTTAAATAATGCGGAGAAATCCGCATTATTTTTTTAGGTTTATCTTCATAAATATTACATAAATTCATTTTAAATATATTTATTTTAATATAAATTATTTTATTAAAATAATGTTAAAATAATATAAAAAAGTATTTATTGTGATATAATTATTTTATTATAATTTTGGAGGAACTTATGTATATCAATGTAAGTAGAAAGATAAAATTAAGTGCAGTACAAATATTGGCTATAGGTTTTTTATCTTTAATAATAATTGGTGGAATCATATTAAGTTTGCCTATATCATCAGCTAGTGGGACAGGTACTAACATTATAGATGGTTTTTTTACATCAACTTCAGCTGTTTGTGTAACTGGGCTTATAACATTAGATACTGCTACTCACTGGAATTATTTTGGAAAAACAGTTATAATAATTTTAATACAAATAGGTGGTTTAGGATTTATGTCTTTTACTACTTTATTTGCGTTAATACTTAAAAAAAAGATAACATTAAGGGAAAGATTGGTTCTTCAAGAAGCTATGAATACCTTTGGAATACAAGGGTTAGTCAGGCTTATGAGATATATATTAATTTTTACTTTTTCTATAGAGTTTATGGGAGCTTTACTTTATGCAACTCAGTTTGTACCTCAATTTGGAGTTTTAAAGGGTATATATTATAGTATATTTGCATCTATATCAGCTTTTTGCAATGCAGGATTTGATTTGATGGGGAATTTTTCAAGTATAACAAGTTATGCGACTAATATTACCATATTATTAAATACATCAGCTCTTATAATAATAGGAGGATTAGGGTTTGCAGTTTGGTCTGAACTTTATAGTTTTAAAAATTTAAAAAAGCTATCCCTGCATACTAAGATTGTATTATTAACAACTTTCATATTGATTGTATGTGGAATGGTTTTTATATTTTTATTTGAATATAATAATGCCAAAACTATAGGTAATATGTCTATAATAGACAAATTAACCAATTCTTTTTTTGCATCAGTGACTACTAGAACAGCAGGGCTTAATTCAATACCATTAAATGATATGACTGGAGCAAGTAAATTTTTAACTATTATATTTATGTTTATAGGAGGATCACCAGGATCTACAGCAGGTGGAATAAAGACATCAACTTTAGCTATAATAGTACTTATTATTATTGCCATTATAAAGGGAAGAGAAGATACCGAAGTTTATGGAAAGAGGATATCAAAAGATACTGTACAAAAAGCAATTCTTGTATTCATGCTTGGAATTTTTATAGTTTTAGTGGTAACTTTGATTTTAACAATTACAGAGAAAGCTTCTCTTGAATCATTAATATTTGAAGCGGTATCAGCATTTGGAACAGTTGGTTTAACACTTGGAGTAACTCCACATTTAAGTATAATAGGAAAAATAGTTATAATGATAACTATGTATTTAGGAAGAGTGGGCCCTATGACAGTTGTGCTTGCTATTACAAGAAAAAAAAGGAAAAGAGATTATAGATATCCTGAAGATAAAATATTAATAGGTTAGGGGTGTATTTTTTGGCTAAAAAACAATTTGTTATAATAGGACTTGGAAGATTTGGAGCATCAATTGCAAAGACTTTATATGCTCTTGGAAATGATGTTTTGGCTATAGATAAGAAGGAAGATTTAGTTCAAGAAATTTCAGATAGTGTAACTCATGCTATACAAATGGATGCGACAGATGAAAGTGCTCTTAGGACTTTAGGAATAAGGAATTTTGAAGTCGCAGTAGTTACAATAGGGGATAATATACAATCTAGTATAATGGCGACACTTTTAGTTAAGGAACTTGGAGTTAAATATATAATTGCTAAAGGAAATAGTGATATACATGCTAAGGTTCTTTATAAAATAGGAGCTGATAGAGTAATACTTCCAGAGAAAGATATGGGTGTTAGGGTTGCACATAATTTAGTTTCGTCTAATATTTTAGATTATATAGAATTGTCTCCAGATTACAGTATAATAGAAATAGATAGTCCAAATGAATGGTGTAATAAAACTATGAAGGAGCTTAATTTAAGAAGCAAATATGGAATAAATGTTATAGCTATTAAGAGAAATCATGATGTTAATATCTCGCCATATGCAGATGATCAAATACAACAGGGAGATATTATAGTAGCTATAGGTTTATCTGAAGATTTAAATAGGTTAGAATTTAAAATATCATCAAAATAATAAAAAGTTTAAGGCTCTAAAATCATTATATTTAATGGCTTAGAGCTTTATTATTTTTGTTATTAAAAATGTGATATAATTTTTTTATATGAAGAAAAGAGGAGAAAAAGTTGATAATTATAGAAAGTAAGAGCAATTCTTTATTTAAAAATTTAAAAAAATTAAAAGATAAAAAAAAATATAGAGATGAAAAAAAACAATACATAATAGAAGGATTTAGGTTTGTAAAGGAGGCTATAAAAAGTAACACCTGTTTAGAATGTGTAATATTTACGGAAGATTTTTATAAAAAAGAAAAAGAATTTATAGATTCTTTAGAAAAGTTAAATATAAAATTAGTAATAATGACAAAAATTTTATTAGATGAAATATGTGATACTGAAAATCCACAAGGAATAATTGCTGTAGCAGAATTTAAAGATAGTGTTTTAAATTTAGGAAATATGATAATACTTATAGATAAGGTTCAAGATCCTGGAAATATGGGTACAATTATAAGGACAGCACATGCTGTTGGGGCTTCTAGCATTATAATAACTAAAGGAACAGTGGATATTTATAATGATAAAGTTTTAAGATCATCTATGGGTTCTATATTTTATATACCAATTATTGAGGATTATAATTTAGATTTAGTTAAAAAATTAAAAAATCAAGGATATAGACTTTTAGTAAGTTCACTTCAAGGAGAAAATAATTTTTTTGAAGAAGATTTAAAAGGTAAGCTTATAATAGCGGTTGGAAATGAGGGAAATGGAGTAAGTGATGAAGTTTATAATATTTCTGATGTAAAAGTTAAAATACCCATGCCTGGAAATAGCGAATCATTAAATGTAGCTATTGCAACATCTGTTATGATGTATGAAAAGTTAAGACAAGATAGTATAAAGTAGTAATATAGGTTAAAAATAATATTAAAATATGATAAATACTTGTAATATTATATATGTATTAGTATAATATTAAAATGAATAACAACTAAAATTAAAAATTAAGCGTTGATAAAGAGAGTAACTATGAAAATCTTTTTAGGGAGAGGAAACCTAGACTGGAAGTTTTCTTAAAGAAAGTTATAGTGAAGTTCACTTTGGAGCTCTAGCTGTGAAATTTAAATTTAAGGAAATTTAACAAAAGTAGTAGCTAGCGGATTAAGCCGTTATTTAAATTAAGAGAACAAAAGATATATAAACTTAAAATAAATGTTTTTTGTTAATTAGGGTGGTAACACGGAAAAAACCCCGTCCCTTTTGAGGATGGGGTTTTTTATGTGCTTTTTTTAAATCTACTAATTTTTAAAAGGTTGTTGATTCTAACAAAAAATGTGTATGGTGACCTTTTAAAAAGATTTTTTAAAAATCTACAATAGATAAAGGTGGGTGAGACACACATGACAGAGATTTATGAAAATATAGTAGTTGCTGTATTTGTTGGTGGACTTGTTGCAGCATATATAGCTAATACTATAAGACTTCGTAAAATGGGAGAATAAATAAAAAATATAATAATTTTTATATAAAATATGAAAGGAGCTTAATTTATGCAAGAGCAATTAAAAAATATAGAAAATATTGCATTAGAAGAGTTAAAATTAGCTAAAGATAGTACAACTGTAGAAAATATAAGAGTTAAGTACTTAGGGAAAAAAGGTGAATTAACAACTATTTTAAGAAGTATGGGAGGACTTTCAAAAGAAGAAAGACCTATCATGGGTAAACTTGTTAATGAAGTTAAGGCAACTTTAGAGGCTAAACTTGAAGAAGTGTTAACTCAAATTAAAATCAAAGAAAAAAATGAAAAATTAGCACATGAAGTAATTGATATTTCAATTCCAGGAACTAAAAATCTTGTAGGTAAAAGACACCCATTAGAATTAACATTAGATAGTATGAAAGAAATATTTGTGTCTATGGGCTTTACAATAGAGGAAGGACCAGAAGTTGAAAAAGATTATTATAATTTTGAAGCTTTAAATATTCCTAAAAATCACCCAGCTAGAAGTGAACAAGATACATTCTATATAAATGATAATATAGTTTTAAGAACTCAAACATCTCCAGTTCAAGCTAGAGTTATGGAAAAGCAAGAGCCTCCAATAAAGATGATATCTCCAGGTAAGGTATTTAGATCAGATGCAGTTGATGCAACTCATTCACCAATATTCTATCAAATGGAAGGATTAGTTATAGATAAAGGAATAACTTTTGCAGATCTTAAAGGAACACTAGAATTGTTTGCTAAGAAGATGTTTGGAGACAAGGTTAAAACTAAGTTTAGACCGCATCATTTCCCTTTTACAGAGCCATCTGCTGAAATGGATGCAACTTGCTTTGTATGTAATGGAAAAGGCTGTAGAGTTTGTAAGGGAGAAGGGTGGATTGAAATATTAGGTTGTGGAATGGTTCATCCTGATGTTTTAAGAAATTGTGGAATTGACCCAGAGGTTTATAGTGGATTTGCCTTTGGATTTGGTGTTGATAGAATGGTTATGCTTAAATATGGCATAGATGATATTAGATTATTATATGAAAGTGATATGAGATTTTTAAATCAATTTTAAAATATAGGAGGATAGTTTATGAAAGTACCATTTAATTGGCTTAAGGATTATGTTGATATAGATATAGATGCAAAAGGTTTAGGGGATAGATTAACCCTTTCAGGTTCAAAGGTTGAGGGAGTTGAAATTGCAGGTGATACAATACAAAACGTTGTAACTTGTAAATTCGTTGAAATAGAAAAGCATCCAGATGCTGAAAGATTAAGTGTTTGTCAAGTTGATATAGGTAAGGAAGAATTATTACAAATTGTAACAGCTGCAACTAATATGAAAGTTGGAGATATAGTTCCTGTTGCACTTCATAAATCAACTTTAGCAGACGGAACAGAAATTAAAAAAGGTAAGTTAAGAGGCGTAATGTCTAATGGTATGTTTTGTTCTGAAGAAGAATTGGGAATAGCAGGAGATGAACCAGTTCATGGTCTTATGATATTACCTCCTGATACTAAGGTTGGTATATGTATAAAAGAAGCTTTAGGGCTTAATAAGGCTATACTAGATTTTGAAATAACTTCAAATAGACCAGATTGCTTAAGTATAGTTGGTATGGCAAGAGAAACTGCTGCAACTTTAGGAACAAGTTATAAGATGCCAAATTTAAATTATACAGTTAAATCATCTGACAATATAAATAATATATTAAAAGTTGAAGTTAAAGATGATTTGTGTAGAAGATACATGGTAAGAGGAGTTAAAAATGTAAAAATAGCACCATCACCTAAATGGATGCAAGAAAAACTATTTGATGCTGGGGTAAGACCAATAAACAATATAGTAGATATAACAAATTACGTTATGTTAGAACTTGGTCAACCAATGCATGCTTTTGATAAAAGACAAATATCTTCAGGAAAAATAGTTGTTGAAAGAGCAAAAGATGGTGAAAAGTTTGTAACTTTAGATGAAGTTGAAAGAAATTTAAATAGTGATTTTTTATGTATTAAAGATGGAGAGAGTATAGTTGCTTTAGCAGGAATTATGGGTGGTTTAGATTCAGGCATAAAAGATGATACAACAGAGATTATATTTGAATCAGCAAATTTTGATGGAACTAATGTTAGAGTAAATTCTAAAAAATTAGGTTTAAGAACTGAAAGTTCATCAAGATTTGAAAAAGATATAGACCCAAATCTTGCAGCTCTTGCAATAGATAGAGCTTGTGCTTTAATTGAAGAGCTAGATTGTGGAGAAATAATAGATGGAACTATTGATATTTATAATAAAAGAAAGGAACAACATACACTAACTGTTGATTCTGTATGGGTAAATAAATTTTTAGGAACTAATTTATCTAAGGAAGAAATGAAAAGATGTTTAGATAGCCTAGACCTAAAGACAAACATAAATGGCGATAATCTTGTTATAGATGTTCCAACGTTTAGAATAGATATAAATATAAAAGAAGATATAGCAGAAGAAATAGTTAGAATATATGGATATAATAATGTTCCTGCTACTATAATAAAAACTGTAACGGAAAGAGAGCCTAAAAATAAAAAACAAATATTAGATGACTTAGTAGCAAATATTATGATAGCTTCAGGATTAAATCAATCTATTAGTTACTCTTTTATAAGTCCTAAAACTTTCGATAAAATAAATTTATCTAATGATAGTTATTTAAGGAATGTAGTTAAGATTAAAAATCCTTTAGGAGAAGACTATAGTGTAATGAGAACAACCACTCTTCCTTCAATGATGGAATCTTTAGCAAGAAACTATTCAAGGAATAATGACTTAGTTAGATTATTTGAGATAGGTAAAACATATATTCCAGATGAGGATGAAAATAATCTTCCAACTGAAAAAAATATTTTAACAATAGGTATTTATGGAGAAGCAGATTATTATGCATTAAAGGGAGTAGTTGAGAACTTGTTTGATGCTTTAGGAATAAAGAGTGCATCCTTTAAGAGAATGAGTGAAAATCCAAGTTACCACCCAGGAAAAACTGCTGAAATTGTTATAGGAAGAAATTCTTTAGGAATTTTAGGAGAAATACATCCAGATGTTGCTGAAAATTACGGAGTAGAGGTTGATTGTTATGTGGCAGAGCTTGATTTAGATAGAATATACGAATTTGCTAAGACAGTGAAATCATATAAACCACTTCCAAAATTCCCAGCAGTAACTAGAGATATAGCTCTTTTAGTTGATGATGTTATTTTAGTTCAAGAGATAGAAAATGTTATAAAAAAATCAGGTGGAAATTTAGTTGAATCTGTAAAATTATTTGATATCTACAAAGGAGCACAAATACCAGAAGGTAAAAAGAGCATAGCTTATGCAATTATATATAGAGATCCAAGTAAAACTTTAACAGATAAAGATGTAAATAAAGTTCATGATAAAATTTTAAAATCATTAGAGCAAAAATTAAATGCACAACTTAGATAATATTAAGAGAGGGGAAACTTTAAGTTTCCCCTTTTTTCTTGTTTAAAAGCCATAGTTCACAAAGAATTATGCCTATGGTAAAATAAAGATAGTACATTTTGATAAGAGGAGTTATTAATAATTATGGTTACAAGTGTTCATGTTACAATTAATGGTTTTGAATATAATCTAAAGGGTAAAGAGAGTGAAGAATATTTAAAGCACGTTGCAAGTTTTGTAGAGGGTAAAGTTCAAGAGATAATGTCTAAAAATAAAAGTCTTACTATGGTAGGGGCTGTAACCTTAGCGGCTGTAAACATAGCGGATGAGTCTTTTAAGGGAAATAAAGAATATAATGATATTTTAGCAGAACTTGAGGAAATAGAAAGAGAAAACAAGAAGTTAAAAGAAGAGTTAGAAGAAGTAACTGAAAAATATAATAAAACAAATAGAAATTCTCCTGAATATTTAGAGGAACAAAGAAAACATGAGCTTATGAAAAAAGAATTAGAAACTCTAAAGGAAGAATTTAATAAGGCTAGTCAGCTTATATCAGAGTATGAAGTTAAGGATAAACAAAGTGAAATAACGAGAAAAGATTTAGTAGAGCTTAAAGAGGAATATAGAAAAGCTAAAGAAGTTGTCTTAAAATGTGAAAATAAAGAAAAAGAATACATAAGAATTAAAACAGAGCTTTCTGATTTTAAAGATAAATGTGAAAAATTAAATGAAAGGGTATTAGAGTTTGAGGAAAAGGAAAAATTAAATGAAATAACTAGAAATGATTATTTGCAACTCAAAGAGAGATATGGAAAATCAAATAAAATAATACTCGATTATCAAACAAAACAGAGGGAAGCTAATAAAAAGCTTGTAGAATTAAAAGATAGATACGCAAAGGCTAATAAGCTTATGGCAGAGTATGTAACAAAAGAAAAACAGGCAGAGATAACTAAAAAAGATTTAGCTAACTTGAAGGAAGAATATAAAAAACTTAATAATCGTGTAAGCGAATATGAAATAAAGGAAAAAGAAAATGAAGCTATAAAAGGTGAACTTGAAGCTTTAAAGGAACAACAGTTAAAAAATAATAAACTTATAGCAGATTATGAAGCTAAAAGTAAAAAGAAAGATATGATGCTTGGACAATTAAATAAGCTTAAAGAGGATTTAAAAAAATCTCAAGATTCAATAAATGAGTATAAAGAAAAAGAAAAGAAAATGGACGAACTTTTGATTCAAATTGATTTGTTAAAAGAAGAAAACAAAAAATCAAATAAGATTATAGAAGAATTAAAGGAAAAAGAGTTAGAGTTTAAAGAGGTTAAGGACGATTTAGATAAAGCTCAAAAGGAATATGAAGAGATAAGTAAAAAAGTATCAGAATATCAAATTAAGGAAAAAGAACATGACGTGGTTACTAAGGAGCTTGTAGATTTAAAAGAAGAATTTAAAAAAGCTCAAAGAACTATATCAAAATATGAAAACCAAGAAAAAGAGCATGATGGATTAGAAAACGAGGTTTTAGTTTTAAGAGAAGATATTGAAAATGCTAAAATGTTAATAAAAGAATATAAACTTAAAGAAGAAAAACAAGAAAATTTAGCTTATAAGTTACAAGAATTAAAGGAAAAATATGAAGATTCTAAATATCTTATAGAAGATTTGAGAAAAAAAGAGGCTGATTTTAATTCATTAAAGTTTGAAGTAAAAGATTTAGATGTTAAATATAAGGAAGCTAATGCGATAATAGCAAGATATGAGAGTCAAGAAAAAGAAAATGAATATATAAGATTAGAAGTTTCAAAATTAAGAGAAGATTATAATAGAGCCAAAAATGAAATAATAGCATATAAAAATGAAGAGGAACAAAGAAAAAGTATTGATAAAGAACTTAAGCTTTTAAAAGAAGAAAAAGAGAAATATGATGAATTAGAGAGAAAATCAAAAAATCTTACAAATGAATTGCAAAGATTAAATGAAAGATATAATATAGCTAATAAAATGGTTGAGGAGTATAGGATAAAAGAAAAACAAGAAGAGAGAAACAACAAAGTTTTAGATGAAACTAGAAACAATTATGAAAAAAAGAAAAAAGAAAATAATAAATTAAGACAAGAATTACAGGAAACAACAAATAGGTATAAAAATATTTCTAAAGAATTACAAAGACTAAAGGATAAGAATAAACGTGTAGTTAAAGATAATAACAACTTCAAAGTGTCTAATATAGATAAAAAGCAATTTGAAGATAAGGTTGATACTTTAGAAAAAGAGCTTTTGAGACAAAAAGAAATAAATAAAGGGTTGAAGTTTGACCTTCAAAGTAAAAGATATAGGGTATTAGACTTAGAAAGAAAAATTTTAAATTCTAAAGTAGAGATTATTAAAGATGCAAGATATGAAAATGCTCTTCTTTCAGAAAAAAAGATAATTGAAGAATTGAATAAAAATAAGGATGCTTTAAAATAAAAAAAGTAATTAAATGATTAAAAAATTACTTAAGGGATAGTTCATTATCCTTAAGTAATTTTTTTTTAAAAGGTACTTTTATGGAATAATTTTAGATATGAGGTGAAGGTATGAAAAAGCTTTATTATGAAAATCCATATATTAATGAATATAAAACTGAGATAATAGATATTAAGGAAAAAAATGAAAAATATCATGTGATTTTAGAGGAAACTATATTTTTCCCAGGAGGGGGAGGACAATTAAAAGATATTGGTTTTATAGAAAACCAGCAAGTTATTGATGTCTATGAAGAAAATGGTGTAGTTTATCACGTTGTTGATAAGAAGCCTGCAAAAATACATAAGGTTTCCTGTAAGATAGATTGGGAGCATAGATTTTGTGGAATGCAGCAACATTTAGCGCAACATGTTTTATCTGGATGTTTTTTTACCTTATTTAATAAAAATACATTTGGATTCCACTTAGGAAAGAGTGTATCTACTGTGGATATAGAAGGTCCTTTAACTCAGGAGGATATAAGAAAAGCTGAAAAGTTAGCTAATGATATTATATTTAAGAATTTAAAAGTTAACTGTTTTTTTCCAAGCAAGCAGGAACTTAAGAAATTAAAGCTAAGGAGAGCTCTTCCAAAAACTAATGAGAAAATAAGAGTGGTTGAAATAGATGATTTGGATATAAATGCTTGTTGTGGTGTTCATCCTTTACAAACTATAGAACTTCAAATGATAAAAATTAAGGGATTTGAAAAACATAAGCAAGGTTATAGAATAGAATTTTTAGCAGGAAAAAGGGCTATAGATGATTCTTTTAAAAATGATGATTTTATAAAAGATGTATGCTCTTATTTAAAAAGTGGAGAGCAAGATGTTATAAATAGCATAAAAAAATTATCTCAAAATTTCAAGGAGTTGACTAATGAAAACAAAAGATTAGTTGATGAAATAGGAGAATTTAAAGTGCGTGAAATGTTAGATAATTCCTATAAAATAGATGGTGTAACTATTGTGAAAAATATAGAATCTGATATAGAGGTTAAAAAGGCAAGTGCAATAGTTAAAAAACTTGTGGCAAATGAAAAAGTAATAGTTTTGTATGCGGTTAAAACAGATGAAAGAGTAAATATGATTTTTGCTTCATCTAAAGATATAAAAAATATAAATATGGGAGAAGTATTAAAAGATTCTATAAGTTTAGTAGACGGAAAAGGTGGAGGAAGCAAAATATTAGCACAAGGTGCAGGAAAAAATAATGGAAATTTAGAAGCTACATTAGATTATGCCGTAAGAAAGATAGAGAATTTTATATAGGGTAAAATAGCCATAGTGTATATTATGGCTATTTATATTTTATTTGTGTATAATATTTATTAGTTTATAAAAAATATACAATCTAAAATTGCATTTTAGGGGAGATAAATAAATGGAAAAAATAGAATTACTAGCTCCAGCAGGTAGTATGGATAGTTTAATTGCTGCTGTTGCAAAGGGAGCAGATGCTATATATTTAGGAGGAAGCAAGTTTTCAGCAAGAGCTTATGCTTCTAACTTTGATAATGAAGAAATGGAAAAGGCAGTAGATTATTGTCACGAATATGGCATAACTGTTTATGTAACAGTTAATACACTTTTAAAAGAAAATGAATTGCAAGAAGCAATAGATTATGTAGGATTTTTATATAAAATAGGTGTGGATGCTTTAATAATTCAAGATACAGGTCTTGTAAATAAAATAAGAGAAGAATATCCAGATTTTGAGATTCATGCATCAACTCAGCTTAGTATACATAATGGAGAGGGAGCATTATTTTTTAGGGATAATGGTTTTTTAAGAATAGTTTTATCTAGAGAACTTACTTTAGAGGAAATAAGACATATATCAAAAGATCTTAACATAGAAACTGAGATATTTGTTCATGGTGCTCTTTGTGTTAGCTATTCAGGACAATGTTTAATGAGTAGTTTAATAGGGGGAAGAAGCGGAAATAGAGGTAGATGTGCCCAAAGTTGCAGACTTCCATATACTCTAATTAGGGAATCTGATGGTAAAGAGATTAAAGGATATTTATTAAGTCCTAAGGATACTTGTATGATAGAAAATGTGGAGGATTTAATAAAGGCAGGAACAAGTTCTTTAAAAGTTGAAGGAAGAATGAAAAGACCTGAATATGTTGCTGGAGTAACTGAAAGTTATAGAGAAGCTATTGATAATGTATATAATAAAATAGATAAATCTCAGGAAAATAACAAGAAAAAACTTCTTAGACTTTTTAACAGAGAGGGTTTTGCAACTGCATATCTTTATAAAAATACAGGGCATGATATGATGGCTTATAAAAATCCTAAAAATACCGGTGTGTTCTTAGGAGAAGTGTTAAAGTCAGGAGAAATACTTTTAAGTGAAGATATAGCTCTTCAAGATGGTGTGACAAATGGTAATGATGGATTTACTGTAAATAAAATATTCTTAAATGGAAATGAAGTGAAAAAGGCTAAAAAGGGAAGTAAAGTTAAAGTTCTTCCAAGAAAATATAAGGCAAGTGATAAGTTATTTAAGACATTAGATAGTGAACTTTTAAATCAACTTAAAGGAGCTTATGAAAATAAATTTGAGAGAAAGATATTATTAGATGGAAAATGTACTTTTAAAGTTGGTTATCCTATCAAGCTTAGTGTTTCATATAATGGAAAAGTTTATGAAAAACAGGGTGATATAGTAGAGTCTGCTGTAAATAAACCTATTCTTAAGGAAAAGGTAGAAGATAATTTAAAAAAATCTGGAGATATAGCTTATAAGATAAATAATATTACCTTTTTAGAGTTTGAAGATGGATTTATAAGGGTATCAGCAATAAATAATTTAAGAAGAGAATTATTAGAAGAAATAAGATCATTTGAAGTTTTAAAGTTTAAGAGAAATGAGAGAAGAAAAGAATTTAGTTGTATAAAAGATATGGACAGAGATATTCCAGGGCTTTTAATAAACATAAATACGTATGAACAATTAAGGGCAGTTAAAGAAAAAAAAGTCGAGGCTGTATCTTTAGATATATTTGGAAAAAACAAAGGTGCTTTGAATAAAGAATCTTTGAAAGAATTACAAGATTTTAATGGAAGAGTATATTTAAAAATACCAACTATAATTAAAGAGGAATTTGAAATTATATGTAATTTAATAAATGAGAATTTAGAAAATGTAGAAGGTATAATTACAGCTAATGCAGGAATAATAAATAGATTTAAAGATAAAACAAAAATAGTTGGGGATTATAAACTTAATATATTTAATTCAAATTCTTTAAAATTTTATAATAAGCATATAGCAGCTTCATGTGTAAGTGTAGAATTGAACAGAAAAGAGATAAATTCTATGGTTAAAAAATACAATGAAGGAACGCAATTTTTAATTTATGGTAAAATAGAAGCGATGGTAAGCGAATATTGTCCAATAGGAAGTACTTTTGGAGGGAAAAATACTTTAAATGCATGTAGCAATGAATGTACAAGGAGTACCTTTATATTAAAAGATAGAGTAGGGCAAAATAATACTATAAAAACAGATATATTTTGTAGATCTCATATATTTAATACTGTTGCGATTAATTTAATTTCAGAAATAGAAGATATTAAGAGTATGGGAATAGAAAATTTTAGAATAGATTTAATTGATGAAAGTTATGAAGAGTCATTAAATGTTATAGACGCTGTAAAAAATAAAAAAAGATTAGTAGGAAATTATACTAAAGGTCATTATAGAAGAGGCGTTGAGTAAGAGAAAAGGGGAATAAAAAAGTTTTATGAATGATAAAGTTTTAAGAGTTTTAGAATTTACAAAGATAAAAAATGAATTAAAACAATATGCAATAACAAAATCAGCAAAAGATATGGTTTTGAATCTTAAGCCTTATGAATCTTTTTATGATGTAGTTGAGCATCTTGAAGAAACTAATGAGGCATTAGAGTTAATTACTAAAAAAGGTAATCCTCCTTTTGAAGGATTTTATGATATTAAGGATGGAATAGTTAGAGCCGAAAAGGGCGGAGTATTAAATGCTGGAACTCTTTTGAAGATAGGAAATATGCTAAGGGTTTCAAGAAGAATGTCTGAATTTTTAAATAGAAAAGAAGAAGAGGAATCTTATAAAATATTAGAAGATTTAGCGATTGGATTAGTTAGCATAAAAGGGCTTGAGAATTCAATTTCTAATGCAATAATTGGAGAAGATGAAATTTCTGATAAAGCAAGTAGTACATTATATGGTATAAGAAAAAGTTTAAAAGAAAAAAATTCATCTGTAAGAGAAAAAGTAAATGCAATAGTTAGAAGTAATTCACAATACTTACAGGATAATCTGTATACAATGAGAGGGGATAGATATGTTATCCCTGTAAAAGCAGAATACAAGTCTCAAGTGCCAGGTCTTGTTCATGACCAAAGTTCAACTGGTGCAACTCTTTTTATAGAACCTATGAGCATTGTTAATTTAAACAATGAAATAAAAGAGCTTATGTTAAAGGAAAGGGAAGAAATTAATAGAATATTAGGGGTTTTATCTAAGGCAGTTTATGAGAATATAACAGAAATAAGCAATAACTTTAACATTTTAGTTGAGTTTGATTTTATTTTTGCAAAAGCTAAATATGGAAGTTTTATAAATGGTACTATGCCAAATGTTAATGATAAAGGAATAATAGATATTATACAAGGAAGACATCCTTTAATAGATAGAGAAAAAGTAGTATCTTCTGATATATATTTAGGAAGAGATTTTACAAGTCTAATAGTTACAGGGCCAAATACAGGTGGTAAAACAGTAACTTTAAAAACTGCTGGTCTTATTGAACTTATGGGGCTTTCAGGACTTTTAATACCTGCTATGGAGAACTCAACTATAAGCTTTTTTAAGGAGATATTTGCAGATATAGGTGATGAACAAAGTATAGAACAAAGTTTATCAACATTTTCATCTCATATGAAAAATATAGTTGAAATAATGGCAGTTGCAAATGATGAAAGTTTTGTATTATTTGATGAATTAGGTGCGGGAACTGACCCAACAGAAGGTGCAGCTCTTGCTATATCAATTTTAGAAAACTTAAGAAAAAGAGGAACAAAGTTATTAGCAACAACACATTATAGTGAACTTAAAGGTTATGCATTAAAGACTACAAATGTAGAAAATGCTTCTGTTGAATTTGATGTAGAAACTTTAAGACCAACTTATAGACTTTTAATAGGAGTGCCAGGAAAATCTAATGCCTTTGAGATATCTAAGAGGCTAGGACTTCCTGACTATGTAATAAAAGATGCGAAGGAATCTATAGATAGTGAATCTATAAAATTTGAAGATTTAATACAATCACTTCAAGATAAAAGAATAAGAGCTGAAAAAGATGCAAGAGAAAATCAAATACTAAGAAGAGAAGCTAAGGCTTTAAGAGATAAGTATAAGGAAAAACTAGATAGAATAGAGGTAGTTAGAGAAAATGCTTATTCAGAGGCAAGAAGAGAGGCTAAAGAAATTCTAAGAAATGCAAAAGAAGAATCAGATGCAATTCTTAAAAATATGAGAGAGATGGAGAGATTAGGGATAACTAGTGATGCAAGAAGGAGGTTAGAAGAGGAGAGAAGTAAGCTTAGAGATAAGATAAATAATGCTGAAAGCTTTCTTCAAAAAAAAGTAAATGATAATAAAGGAGAGGCAATAGATAATATTACTCTAGGTATGGAAGCTATGCTACCTTCGTTAAATCAAAAGGTCATAATTCTCTCAAGACCAGATGCTAAAGGAATGGTTCAAGTCCAGGCTGGAATTATGAAAATAAATGTTAAAGCAGAAGAATTGAGAAAAATAAAACAAACAAAAGAAGAGAAAAAAATTAAAAAAAGAGAAGCAAAGCTTAATGTTAAAGTTGTTCCAACATCTATTGATTTAAGGGGAATGGATTCAGAGGAGGCTTGTTATGCAGCTGATAAATATTTAGATGATGCATATGTTGGAGGTCTTGGGGAGGTTACTTTAGTTCATGGTAAAGGAACGGGAGTACTTAGGAAAGCAATAAATGAAATGTTGAGAAAACATCCTCATGTAAAAAGTCATAGACTTGGAGAATATGGAGAAGGTGGAACAGGAGTTACTGTTGTTATATTAAAATAATGTGGGAAGTCAATATAAGACAGGATATATTATTATAATAAAGCTAAGTAATATCATTAAAATATAAAAAAAGAATCCTAATGAATAAGATTTTAAGTAGAAATAGAGAACTATAAATTTGACTTATAATTCTCTATTTTTATTTTAGCAAAAACTTTTTTTAGTTCTAGATTCTTTCAAGAATGAAGGGATTATTATAACTAGAGCTATTATGCTTAAAATTAAATATGTATAACCAAATATTGATATTCCAGTATATACACTTAAATATCCTGTGAATAAATTTAATATACTGGAAAAAATAGTTGGTATAACAACAACCTCAAATAAAAATGCAGTTGATTGTTGCTTTGTAGGAACTAATTCAGCAATTAAATTATTTTGTACTGGCATCATAATTCCAACTACTACTCCATGAACAAGCATTAAAAGTAATAAGAACATATAGTTAGGTATTGAAGCCATAAAGTACCATCTAAAACATAGAATAACCAAAGCTGTAAATGTAGCTAAGTAACTTTTTTTAGCGAATGGAAGTTTGTGAAATATAAATAAAAATACTATTTCCATAACAACCATAATAAATGGTACTGTACTTATCAAGCTAGTAGGACAACTAAGCTTTTCAAGAATAACTTGTATAGAATAATTACTTGTAGAATTACAAGTCGCCATTATTACATTTGTTGCAAATAATTGTATTAAAAATGGCTTGTTTTTTAGCAAACTAAAAAGAATTTCTTTTGCATTAATATCGTTTTTTTGTGCTTTTAAATTATTTTTTATTTGCTCTTCATTTTCTCCAGTTGTAAGCTCTGGAATAAATTGAAGTATAATAACTGTTGACAGCATTATAAAGCCACATATAAGAAGGGCGCCTGTTGTTCCCCATAAATCGATAAATACTGGAGAAATAAGACCAGAGATAGCATACCCTATAGCTCCCCATACACGAACTTTACCAAAAGGATAGCCTGTTTTCTTTTCAATAGCTAGTAGATATTCAGACATTAAACTAGTACTTGGGGCATAAAGACAGCTTCCGGCAATGGCTATTATAAAGAATAACCAAAAATTATTAGTAAATACTAGAATAATGATAGTAAGAGCGTTAGCTATGGTTACAAGTTTAGTTAGATGGATAAGTCTTTTAGATTTATCAATAATTTTTCCCCACAAAGGTGATACTGCTAACATTACAAGAGGAGGTATACTAGATATTAATGATATTTCATCTGTTGAAAAACCTTTAACAGAACTTAGAAAAACAACAAATATACCATAATAAATACCACCAGCTAATAAGTATATAAATAAATTACTAGAGTATAGACCTATTATTTTTTTATCTTTTGCATTCATTAATCCGTCCCTTTCTTTTGTACTTAATAGTATAAATATATTACTTGTATATTTTAAGACATTTATTATGTTAATAAGTTAATTATTTATTAAGATTTTGTATATAATTAATTTTAGTATAATAGTTCATAAATTAATTATGTTAGTAATATATGTTTACTTATTAAAATATAAAAAAATAATTCGTATAGACAAAATATAGTATTAGTGATAAAATTTATTTATGAAAACGAATACTCAAGTTGTGTGAAAGAGAATTAGAGTTAAGCACAAGAAAATATTTCTTGACTTAACTTTTTTTTCTTTTTTATAAAAAATAAAAGGGGGAAGTTTATGCTAGAAAAGTTTATGGCAGAGCTTATAGGAACCATGATACTTATTCTTTTAGGAGATGGGGTAGTTGCCAATGTAGTTCTTAAAAAAAACAAGGGAGAAGGTTCGGGATGGATTGTTATAACTACGGGATGGGCTTTAGCTGTTGCTATTCCAGTTTTCTTATTTGCAAACGTGAGTGGTGCACAGTTTAATCCGGCAGTCACAATAGCTTTAGCAGTAACAGGAAGTCTTCCATGGAATGAAGTATTAGTATATATAGGAGCTCAATTAATAGGGGCTTTTATAGGTGCAGTTTTAGTATTCGTATCATATTACAAGCATTTTGAAGAGACAGAAGATAAGGATTCAAAACTTGGAACATTCTGCACAATACCAGCGATAAGAAGTAAAAAATGGAATTTTATAACTGAGTTTATAGGAACATTTATACTTATGTTTGTTATAGTAGGTCTTGGAAAAGTGGACATGGTAAATGGTATATCACCTATTGCAGTAGGATTTTTAATATGGGTCATAGGTTTATCTTTAGGTGGTCCAACTGGTTATGCAATAAATCCAGCTAGAGATTTAGCACCAAGATTTGCACATTTTATTCTTCCTATACCAAATAAAAGAGATTCAGATTGGAGCTATGCTTGGATTCCAATAATTGCACCAATATTAGGAGGAATATGCGGAGCGATATTTTATTTACTACTATTTAAATAAATAATTTTTGAATTTATTAAAATTACAGTATTAAAGTCTTTATGAAAATAATTACAAGGAGTTGGAGTTATGGTTGAATTAAAAAATATATTAGAAGAAAGTCCAATAGTAGCAGCAGTTAAAAATGTTGAACAATTAGATAAGGCATTAAAAACAGATGTTAATGTTATATTTGTTCTCTTTGGAGATATTTTAAATTTAAACGAAATAAGTGAGAAGATATATAAGAGCAACAAAGTAGGGATAATTCATATAGACTTGGTAGAGGGATTAACAAATAAAGAGGTATCTTTAAGATATTTAAAAAAGAATACTAAATTTAAAGGTATAATAAGTACAAAATCTCAAACTATAAAAGCAGCAAAAAAATTGGGCTTTTATGCTATACAAAGAGCTTTTATTTTAGACAGTTTATCTCTTGCAAATACTAAAACTCATTTAGTTGATGAGTGTGATGCGATAGAAATGTTGCCAGGACTTTTGTTTAAAGTTATAAAAGATTTATCCAAAACATTAAATAAACCTTTAATAGTTGGGGGGTTAATATCTGATAAAGAAGATGTTATGGAAGCTTTAAAATCAGGTGCAACATGTATATCAGCTACAAAAGAGGAATTATGGAGTATATAATTAAAAGGTATGTATAAAAAGATAAGGCAACTTTTAAAAAATATTGATTAAGATATAGAGGTGAGTGTTTTATGAAAAAATATATAGTAGCGTTAGATCAAGGTACAACAAGTTCAAGAGCAATAATTTTTGATAAAGAGCAAAACATTATAGGGATGAGTCAAAAGGAGTTTACACAAATATATCCTAAAGAAGGTTGGGTTGAACACGATCCTATGGAGATTTGGGCAACTGAGTATAGTGTACTTCAAGAAGTTTTGGCAAAATCTAATATAACCCAAGAAGATATTGCAGCAATTGGAATTACAAATCAAAGAGAAACTACGATAGTTTGGGATAAAAATACTGGGAAACCAGTTTATAATGCTATAGTTTGGCAATGTAGAAGAACAGCTCACATTTGTAATGAATTAAAAAAGCAGGGTTTAGAACAATATATAAAAGATACAACTGGATTAGTAATTGATGCTTATTTTTCAGCAACAAAAATAAAATGGATATTAGATAATGTAGAAGGTGCAAGAGAAAAGGCAAATAGAGGAGAACTTTTATTTGGAACAGTTGATTCATGGCTTGTTTGGAAGTTAACTAATGGAAAGGTTCATATAACGGATTATACAAATGCAAGTAGAACAATGCTTTATAATATAAAAGAATTAAAATGGGATGAAAAAATGTTAGAAATTTTGGATATACCAAAAAGTATGTTACCCGAGGTTAGAAATTCTTCAGAAGTGTATGGGTATGCAAATTTAGGGGTAAAAGGTGGTGTTAGAGTTCCAATAGCAGGAATAGCAGGTGATCAACAAGCAGCTCTTTTTGGACAAGCAGCTTTTAATAAAGGTGATGTAAAAAATACTTATGGTACAGGTTGCTTTCTTCTTATGAACACGGGAGAAAAGATGGTAAAGAGTAAAAATGGATTAGTCACAACGATTGCAATTGGAATGGATAATAAAGTACAATATGCTCTTGAAGGGTCTGTTTTTGTAGGTGGTGCAGTTGTACAATGGCTTAGAGATGAACTTGAAATGATATCAGATTCATCAGATACGGATTATTTTGCAACTAAAGTGGAAGATAATGGTGGAGTTTATGTGGTTCCAGCTTTTGTTGGACTTGGAGCACCTTATTGGGATATGTATGCTAGAGGTACTATAGTTGGTTTAACAAGAGGAACAAATAAGAATCATATAATAAGAGCAGCACTTGAATCCATAGCATATCAAACTAAAGATGTTTTAGATGCAATGGTTGATGAAGTTAAGGAAGATATAAAATGTATAAAAGTTGATGGTGGGGCTAGTAAAAATAAATTTTTAATGCAATTCCAGTCAGATATAGTTGGTAAAAAAGTAATAAGACCTATAATAACTGAAACAACAGCACTAGGGGCAGCATATCTTGCTGGTCTTGCGGTAGGATTTTGGAAGGATAAAGATGAAATATCTAAATTTTGGTATTCATCAGAAGAGTTTAATCCAAATTTAGATGAAGAAAAGAGGGAGAAGTACTGTAAGGGGTGGAAAAAAGCAGTATATAGATCAAAAGATTGGATAGAAGAGGAATAAAACTAGATTATTAACATAAAATATGATATAATATAAATAAGTTAATAGGTTAGTTTAATTGTGCAAGAGAAAGAGAGTCAAGCACAAAAAGGCATTTAAATATGCTTTTTTGGGTTTGGCTTTTTTTGTTTTTCTGTATATTAGTGTATATTCTGATATGGATAATAAATAATTAAGGGAGAGATGGATATGTATGATGTAGTAATTATTGGAGCTGGAATTATTGGAGCTTCTATATTTAGAGAATTAACAAAATATGATTTAAGTGTTTTAACGGTGGAAAAAGAAAATGATGTGTGTATGGGTTCATCTAAAGCAAATTCAGCAATAGTTCATGCTGGGTATGATCCAAAACCTAATACTTTAATGGCTAAGTATAATGTAGAAGGAAATAAAATGTTTGACAAACTTTGTAGTGATTTATCTGTTCCTTTTAAAAGAAATGGTTCACTTATAGTAGCTTTTAGTGATGAAGAGTTAGAATCTTTAAATAAACTTTATAAGAGAGGAATAGAAAATAAAGTTGAAGGATTAAAAATTTTAGACAAGCAGGAAACTTTAAATTTAGAACCTAATCTTAAAGATGATGTGAAAGGAGCGCTTTTAGCCCCAACAGGAGGAATTGTAGGTGTTTATGAACTTACAATAGCTAGTGTTGAAAATGCACTATGCAATGGGGGAGAATTAAAGTTAAATTCTAAGGTTATTAATATAGAAAAAAATAAAAATTTTGAAATAACTCTAGAGTCAGGTGAGATTATAGAAAGTAAATTTGTAATAAATGCTGCTGGGGTTTATGCAGATGATATTCATAATATGATTTCTGAAGAAACATTTTCGATAGTTCCAAGAAAAGGGCAATATTATGTTCTTGATAAAAGTCAAGGTGAATTGTTTAAAAGGACTATATTTCAGTGTCCTACTAAACTTGGCAAAGGAATTTTAGTGACACCAACGGTACATGGAAACCTTTTAGTTGGTCCTGATGCTACGGATAATATGGATAAAGATAGTGTAAGTACGGAATCAGTTAACTTAGATTTAGTTAGAGAAACATCTTTAAAAACTACAAACAGAGTAAATTTTAGAGAAAGTATAAGAAATTTTTCTGGACTTAGAGCAGTTTCAAATAGAGATGATTTTATAGTTGAAGAATGTAAAGATGTATCAGGATTTTTTGATGTAGCAGGGATAAAATCGCCAGGACTTACATCAGCACCAGCAATTGCTATAGATATTATCAAAATGCTAGAGGATAGTGGATTGCAATTAAATAAAAAAGAGAATTTTAATGAAAAGAGAGAACAAGTAAATTTTATGGAACTTTCAAGTGAAGAGAAGGATGCACTTATAAAAAAAGACAGTAGATATGGAAGAATAATATGCAGGTGTGAAAATATAACTGAAGGAGAAATTGTGGATAGTATAAATAGAACACTTGGTGCTACAACAATAGATGGAGTAAAGAGAAGGTGTAGACCAGGGTGTGGAAGATGTCAAGGAGGATTTTGTGGACCTAGAGTACAGGAAATAATAGCTAGAGAAAAAAATATGAAGCTTGAAGATGTAATGTTAGATGCAAAGAATTCTTATGTTTTAGTGGGAAAAACAAAATAGGAGGTATAGGTTTATGAAATATGATTTAGTAGTGGTAGGTGGAGGACCTGCAGGTCTTGCAGCGGCTTATGAAGCTTATAATAATGGGATAGAAAATGTATTGATTATAGAAAGAGATAAGGAACTTGGTGGAATATTAAACCAATGTATTCATAATGGATTTGGACTTCATACGTTTAAAGAAGAACTTACAGGTCCTGAGTATGCTCAAAGATTTATAGATATGGTTAAAGATACAAATATAGAAATTAAATTAGATACTATGGTTTTAGATATAGAAGATAAAACTATTCATGCTGTAAATTCAAAGGATGGTTATATACAGGTAGAGGCTAAAGCTATAGTTTTGGCTATGGGTTGTAGAGAAAGAACAAGAGGAGCAATAGCTATGCCAGGAGATAGAGTATCTGGAATATTTACAGCAGGTGCAGCTCAAAGATTTATAAATATGGAAGGATATATGGTTGGAAAAAGAGTTGTTATTTTAGGTTCAGGAGATATTGGACTTATAATGGCAAGAAGAATGACATTAGAAGGAGCAAAGGTAGAAGCTGTAGTTGAACTTATGCCGTATTCTAATGGCTTAAATAGGAATATAGTTCAGTGTTTAAACGACTATAATATACCTCTTTATTTATCACATACAGTAGTAAATGTACAGGGAAATGGCAGATTAGAGAAAGTTACAATTGCAAAGGTTGATGAAAATAGAAAACCTATAGAGGGTACAGAAAAAGAATTTGATGTAGACACACTTTTATTATCTGTTGGATTAATTCCTGAAAATGAATTATCAAAAAATGCTGGGGTTATATTGGATAAAAGAACTAATGGACTTATAGTTTCTGAAAATATGGAAACATCAAAAAACGGAATATTTGCTTGTGGAAATGTTGTACATGTTCATGACTTAGTTGATTTTGTTACAGAAGAGGCTAAAAGAGCTGGTAAAAATGCAGCGAAGTATATAAAGGGGAAAAATAGACAAGGAAGAGTCATAGAAGTTAAAAATGGTAAAAATATAAATTATACAGTTCCACAAAAAATATATGTAAATAATTTAGATGAAAATATAAATGTATTTATGAGAGTTTCTAATGTGTTTACAAATAAAATAATAGTTGTACGTGACGAAGAAAAGGTTTTACAAAGATTTAAAAGAGCACATTTAGCACCGGCTGAGATGGAGAGAATATTAATACTTAAAGATAATTTAAAAGAAGTTAATGGAAATATTGAAATTTCTTTAGAGGATGGTGAATAAATATGGAGAGAGAATTAATATGTATAGTTTGTCCTAAAGGATGTCACTTAAAGGTAGATATAAATAATGAAAATGTAACAGGAAATGGTTGTAAAAGAGGCTTTATATATGGCTTAAATGAAGTTAAAGAACCTAAAAGAATAGTAACTTCAACAGTAAAAATATATGGGGTTAGTGGTAAGGTTGTTCCTGTTAAAACTGAAAAGGAAATTCCAAAAGATAAAATATTTGATATAATGAAGGAAATAAACAAAGTAGAGATTAGACTTCCTATAAAGGTTGGACAAGTAATAATAGAAAATATTTTAGAAACCCAAGTTAATATAATAGCTACAAAATCAATAACTTAAAATGAATTAAAGGGCTTTAAAGCCCTTTTTATGTGTCTTTAATCATTGACAAAGAATTTTAGTAGTGATAAATTTTACTTAAAAACTATTAAGGAGAAGATTGAATGTTTGATAAAAAATTTGAAACAATACATGTAGATGATTTAGATGAAATAATAAATGATATAGAATTAATAGATATTAGAGAAACATATGAATATAGAGCAGGGCATATTAAGGGAGCTAAGAATATTCCAATGTCAGAGCTTTTAAAAGATACGGGGAATTATTTAAAAAAAGATAAAGAATATCATATAATATGTCAAGGTGGATCAAGAAGTAAGATGGCTTGTGATAAGTTAGCACAAGATGGGTTTAAAGTTGTTGATGTAGCTGGAGGAACTGCTTCGTATTTAGGCTCTTTAGAAGTTTAAGATAATCAATTGTAATTTTAAATGAATAATAAGAAGCTGTTATAAGATAATTTTATAACAGCTTTTTATTAAATATTATTTTTCAGTTTTTTCATTTTCTAAAGTTGTTGCAACTTCTTTATTTAAATTAACATTTGAATTTTTAGAATTTAATACTCTAAATACCTTAGTGTTAATAATTCCAGCAGCGAATAAAAGGACTGCAATTCCTAAATAAGTAGCAACATAACTACATAATTGAATAATTAAACTAGGAACTAGGGAGTTGAAAACAGTATCGTATGGATAACCACTTGCTAAGTAAGTACTAAATTGGTTAACAAATATCATTAAGTAATCAACTAATGATATTATTCCAACTATAGCAACAATAATTCCTATAATATATAAGAATATTGAACTTTTAGGAGTAACTTTTTTTTTCTTTACTAGTGCTTTTGATTTTGACTTTTTGGTTTTATTAGCCATAGTATTACCTCTTTTTCTTAAATATTTTATAATTATTATAATTACCAGTAAAAAATAATTTTTTATTTAAAGTTATATTTTACTATGTAAATATAACACTAGTATGTGACAGTTTAGTGTTAAAATTGTATTTAAAATGAAATAAATATTTTAAAAAGAATGATTGGTAAAATATAAATGTAGGGAATTTTATATAATGACATCGTAATTATTATATGATATAATTTTAATGGTGATTATATTATATTTTTAAAAGTTAAGTAATTAACAATGATAATGAAAATGGTGAAGAATAAATATAAATTCTAAATATTTTTTAATTATTTATATTAATGTATTAATGCGAATATTTAAGTATATTGTTGCTTATTGTTTGTAATATTATGTATTTATATATTAAACTTATATTGAATTTGGAGTTTTATATTGTTAGGCTTATTGGAGGTACAGGTACGGATGAAAACTTTGATTATCAACGACAAGAAAATAGGATTTGAAGAAGGAAGAACCATATTACAAGTGGCTACAGCAAATGGTATACACATACCATCTCTTTGTTGTCTTGAAGATTGTAAAAATGGTGGGCAATGTGGAATTTGTGTAGTTGAAATAGAAGGGCAAGATAGATTAGCAAGATCCTGTTGTATAAAAGCTAAAGAAGGAATGGTAATTAAAACTGACAGTGAAAGGGTTCAAAATGAAGTAAAGTTTTTAATGACTAAACTTTTAGATAATCATGAATTCAAATGTGGTCAATGTAGAAGAAAAGAAGATTGTGAATTTTTAAAGCTTGTTATAAAGACTAAAGCTAGAGCATCAAAACCTTTTATAGTAAAGGATAAGTCAGAATATGTAGATAGTAGAAGTAAATCAATAGTTTTAGATAAAAGTAAATGTGTAAATTGTGGTAGATGTGTTGCAGCATGTAGAACAAAGTCTGGAACAAAGGTTATGAAATTCCATAAAGAAGATGGAAGAAGAATTGTAGGTCCAGATGAACTTAAGTGTTTTGATGATACTAATTGTATTTTATGTGGACAATGTATAATAGCGTGTCCAGTGGATGCCCTATCAGAAAAACCTCATATAGATAGAGTTAAGGAAGCTTTAGCTGATGAAAATAAACATGTTATAGTGGCTATAGCACCTTCTGTTAGAACAGCATTAGGTGAAAGATTAAAAATGGGTTATGGAGTAGATGTAACAGGAAAAACTTATGCAGTTTTAAGAAAGTTAGGCTTTGATAAGGTGTTTGATATAAATTTTGGTGCTGATATGACAATAATGGAAGAAGCAACAGAGCTTGTTGAAAGAATAAAAAAAGGTGGACCATTTCCAATGTTTACATCATGTTGCTCAGGTTGGGTGAGACAAGCTAGAAATTATTTCCCAGAGTTTTTAGAAAATTTATCTTCAGCTAAATCACCACAACAAGAATTTGGTGCAGCAAGTAAATCATATTATGCGACAATTTCTGGTATAAATCCTGAGAATATATTTACTGTAACTGTTATGCCATGTGTTGCTAAAAAATATGAAGCTGATATGCCTGAGATGCAAAATGATGGATTTAGAAATATAGATGCAGTAATAACAACAAGAGAATTAGCATTAATGATTAAAAATAATAAAATAGATTTTGCTAATTTGGAGGATGAAGAGGCAGATCCAGCTATGGGTGAATATACTGGTGCTGGAACTATTTTTGGAGCAACTGGTGGAGTTATGGAAGCTGCTTTAAGATCAGCTAAGGATTTTGTTGAAGGAACTGATTTAGATAAGATAGATTATAGAGAAGTAAGAGGATTAGAAGGAATAAAAGAGGCAACAGTTAATATTGATGGAAATAATTATAATGTTGCTGTAATAAATGGTGCAGCTAATGTATTTAAATTTATGGAAAGTGATGCTTTAAGTAAAAAGCAATATCATTTTATAGAAGTCATGGCATGTCCTGGTGGTTGTGTAAATGGAGGTGGACAACCTCATTTAAATGCTCATGATAGAAAGCATATGAATATAAAAACAGTTAGAGCATCAGTTCTTTATAATCAAGATAAAAATTTAGAGTATAGAAAATCTCATAAGAATAGAGCATTATTGAAGATGTATGAAACGTATATGGGCGAACCAGGATGTGGAAAAGCTCATGAGTTATTACACTTTAAATATACAAAATAATTTAAGTACAAATAGAGATAAAAAAGATACCTTGATTAAGGTATCTTTTTTTGAAACTAGATAGCAGAGGCTAAAAACTGACCAAGGATTACTCCTCCAAGGCTTAAGAATAAATTAAGTGCAGCATTTAGTGATCCAAGACCAATACTACCTGCTGAAAATAATGATATTGTTTCATAAGAAAATGTTGAAAATGTAGTAAGTCCACCCATAATACCAGTTGTTATAAATAGTTTAGCATTTGGTGATACAGTTCCTTTTAGGCTTAATGTCATTACAAATCCTATTAATATAGCACCTAATATATTTACTATTAGTGTGCCATAAGGAAAGGCACTCCCAAAAAGTTTAACTGCGTAGTTAGATATAATATATCTAGAGGCAGCACCTAAAAATCCTCCACATCCGACTAATAGTATTAAGTATAATTTTTGCATTTATTATTCCTCCTCTGTAATTATGTAGAAAATAAAAAAACTCCTACACAAAATATTTTATCGATAATTAAATAAAATATTTTGTGTAGGAGTCATTAGCTTTAAAATAAAGCGGTTTAGGGTTAACTCCATAACCCATTAAATTATACGCTTATATGATACTATGCTTATCAATTTATGTCAATAGAATTATATTGATATGTAATTATGATGGATTTGATAATAATTTTACCAATATATTTTATAAGAAATATAATACAATTTAACTATAATATACTTATTTATGAAATTTATAAACAAATTATAAATTTTCAATAAAACGTGATTAATATCACAGTTTGAAAGATTCTTGTATGATACCATCTAGTGGTAAAAGTTAATTTTTAAACAATAAAGTTAAAAAAATAACAAAATATAAAAGAAATGGAGGAAAATAATGAGTAATTATAATTTAAGAGGAAGCTCAACTAGAGGTCTTGTAGGAACGACTTTAGGGTTTTTTGTAGGATTTGCAGCAGTAGCTCTTTATGGTTCAACTGCAACTGTTTTTAAAGGTGTATTTCAAGATTTAAATCCTATATTATTGGCATTATTAGTAGCTGCACCTAATTTATCTGGTGCCCTTCTTAGAATTCCTTTTGGGGCTTGGGTTGATACAACAGGTGGAAAAAAACCATTTATAGTATTATTTATATTATCAATTATAGGAATGTCAGGCTTATATATTCTAGTTGCTTTCTTTGGAGATAGTTTGGGTAATTATTATTCATTATTATTTATATTTGGTATATTATCAGGATGCGGTATAGCAACATTCTCAGTAGGAGCTAGTCAAACATCATATTGGTTCCCTAAAAGTAAGCAAGGTGTAGCGTTAGGCGCTTATGCTGGATTTGGTAACTTAGCTCCAGGAATATTTTCTCTTATTTTACCTATAATAGCATTACCATTATTAGGATTATCAGGATCTTATTTAGCATGGTTAATATTTTTAATATTAGGTACAATAGCATATTGTTTTGTAGCAGAGAATGCTTGGTATTTTCAATTAATAAAAAAAGGTGTATCAAAGGAAAAAGCTAAGGAAATAGCTAATAAAGAATACGGTCAAGAGTTATTTCCAAATGATAAAGTAAGTGAAAGTTTAGTAACATCAGCAAAAACATGGAAAACATGGGCTTTAGTTATAATATATTTTGCAACTTTTGGAGGATTTTTAGCTTTAACAAGTTGGTTCCCAACTTATTGGACAAGTTTCTTTGGAACAAAAACAATTACAGCAGGTGTACTGACTGCAATGTATTCACTTTTAACTTCACTTATAAGAGTATATGGTGGAAAACTAGCAGATAAAAAAGGTGGAGAAAAGGTTACAATAATAGCATTAGTTATTGCACTTATTGGAGCAATCTTTATGACATTTGCAGGTTCTATAGGATTTGCAATAGTAGGTGTTGTAATTTTAGCTATAGGAATGGGTATTGCCAATGGTGGAGTATTTAAAATAGTTCCAAATGCTGTTCCACATGCTGTAGGAGGAGCTACAGGATGGATTGGAGGTCTTGGAGCATTAGGTGGATTTATAATACCAATTGTGATGGCAAGTTTTGTGTCAGGAACTGAAGGATATTCAACAGGATTCTCTGTGTTTATAGTTCTTATGGTTATATCTATTATAATAGTAGGTGTTTTAAGCAAGGGAAAGAAAAAAGCATAGATTATATGAATTAATAAGTATTAAAAAGGTAGTATCAATTTACTTTGATACTACCTTTTTATATTGAAATATAATTATTTCTAATGTTTATATGTATTTTTTTCCCATATAGAATATCCATCTATATCAGAAGCTAATTTTTTCATAACAGTTTTCCAATTCTCTTTATATTCATAACCTAAAGAGTTAAAGATAGCATTCATTTTTTTATTTTGTACTTTTGTTAATTCGTTAGCAAGTTTAGTTCCAGAAGAGGTTAGACGAAGTTCTTTTATTCTTTGGTCTTTTTCAGATTTAGAGCTTTCGACAAGATTCATATCAATAAGTTGTTTTAAAGGGGTTTGAAGGGCTTGCTTGCTTATATCTAAAAGTTTTAAAAGTTTATTAACACTAATTCCAGGAAATTTATTTATAAAAAATAAAATCCTATGATGAGTTCTTTGTATTTTATATTTTTCTAAAATTCTATCTGGTTCACTTGTGAATGTTTTATATCCATAATAGAATAAAACTAATAAATCATCTAAATCATTATTATTCATTATTTTCTCCTAAAATTCGCATAATAAATAATTATTAAAAGTAATATAGCCCCACTTATATATGATAAATGGGGTTTATAAATTTTACAACTATTTTTGTTATTTTATATTTTAATATTGATTTTGCTTAGAAAATTTCTCTGATAAATTCTTTAATAATTTTGGTGCGTCCATTTTTCCCATAACTACTTCAACTAATACAAGTTTATCTTTTATGTTATTTATTTTGTTTAAAACAGTATCTAATTCTTTAGCACTTGTAACTTTAAATGATACACTTTTAGAAGAACCATTAAATACTTGAGGAAGTGATTTATAATCCCACATATTTATATCATTATAGTGCCTATTTGCTCCATGTATATATCTTTCAACAGTATATCCATCATTATTTATAATAAACAAAATAGGGTTTAAGTTGTTGTATAGTATAGTTGATAATTCTTGCGCAGTCAATTGGAATGATCCATCGCCTATTAAGAGAATATTACGGCGAGTTTTATCAGCTATTTGAGTTCCAAGTAGTGCACCTAAGGTGTATCCAATTGAACCCCAAAGAGGTTGTCCAACAAACATACAATTTTCCTTAAGATTTAATGTACAAGCTCCAAAAAATGAAGTTCCTTGTTCAGCCAATAGTACATCATTAGGTTTAATAAAATTATTAATCTTATTAAAGAAAGATTTTTGAGTTAAGATTTCACTAGAATTTAATTCGTCACAAGGAATATCTTCTTCGATATTAATATTTTCCTTTTTAAAATTTCTAGATGTAACATTAGATGCTAATTTTGTTAATATGTCTTTCATGTAAATATTACTAAAGGTTTTATTATCAAGAGTTGAAAATAGTGGATGAATATTTATTATATCAATATCGTTTAGATTATGAATGAAGCTAAATCCAGCAGTAATTGAATCTGTAAGTTTTACTCCAATAAGTATAAAGCAATCAGCTTTTTCAACTATAGATTTTATGTAATCATTGCTTAAAGTTCCATTGTATGTTCCGATAAATTGGGAATGAGTTTCATCTATAACTCCTTTTCCAAGTCCTAGAGAGGCAACAGGTAAACCTGATTTTTCAACAAAATTTAAAAGTTCATTATTTAGACCATATCTATTAACTTCAAAATCAGTTAAAATCATAGGAAATTTAGCATTATTAATTTTATTAAGTAAGTTTTCAGTGAATTTTTCTAGAGTTTTTTTATCGCTTTCAAATTTGCTAAGAGAAAGTGGAGAATCATTATCTAAAATTTCAGCACCACTAATGTCGATAGGAAGACCTATATAAACTGGCTTTTTTTCATAATAACATTTGCAAAGAATAGAATCTATCTCTTTAGAAGCTTTATCTAGGTCATCTAATATACAAGTTCCAACAGTAACTTGTTTAAAGGCTTCAGAAAAATTATTAAATATTCCTTCACCTAGAGTGTGATGAACTAGTTTTTTATTATTTATAACTGTAGTAGAAGGCATTCCGACAATTTTTATAACAGGAACATGTTCTGCATAAGAACCTGCTATTCCATTTATGGCACTAAGTTCTCCTACACCAAAAGTTGTAACTAATGCTCCCATTCCATTTATTCTTGCATAACCATCAGCTGCATAAGAAGCGTTTAATTCGTTACAATTTCCTATCCAATTTAGGTTTTCAGCATCATCTATTTGATCTAAAAATAGAAGATTATAATCACCTGGGACACCAAAGACATCTTTAATTCCTAATTCTTTTAATCTTTTTATTAAATAATTTCCAACTGTTATTTTTTTTGTCATATTAACACCCCATTTTGTAGTTTTATGCGTTAACTTATCTTATATGCAATAAAAATAAGTTTAAATTTCATATTTTATATATTGGACAAAATTTAATTCAGTTTAAATTATAGCAATATCGATTATAATAGTCAACAATGTTGACCTAAAAATTATAATTACTATTTGAATAAAATAAAGGTTTTGTATAAAATATTTTTATGTAATAAAAATTAAAAGGAAGTGAAAAAGATGGGTCTTTTTTATAAACAAAAACAAGATAAATTCTTAGATTTTGAGAGTTTATCTGGGGATGATATGATATATATTGTTTTAAAAAAATTAGTAGCAGAGGGAAAGTTTAATGAGGGAGAAAATTTTCTTTTTGAAGAAGCTAAAAAAAATATTACACCAAGAGTTTTTAATATAGGAACTTGGTTTTATGAAACATTAAATGAGAAAGAAGATGAAGAATTATTAAAAGCAAATTTCACAAGAGAAGAAATAGAAGATGGCTTAAAAGATTTTAAAAAAATCTTTAAAGCCATGAATAAGTAAAAAGTTATTTAAGTTTTCCATCAACTGAAACAATAGATACTTTTAATGGGATATTTTTAGTGCTGTTTTCTATGGCTTTTTTCACTACATTAACCATGTTAGCACAGCATGGAACTTCCATTCGTAGAACTGTTATAGATTTTATAGCATTTTTAGTAAGTATTTCTGTAAGTTTTTCAGAATAATCAACTGCATCTAATTTAGGGCAGCCAATAAGAGTAACTTTACCCTTTATAAATTCATTATGTATGTTAGCATAAGCATATGCTGTACAATCAGCTGCGATTAAAAGATCGCAATTATCAAATTTGGGGTTTACAGTTCCTATAAGTTTAATTTGTATTGGCCATTGCATAAGAGTTGTGCTTTCAGATGGATTGTTTAGTTTATTATTCATTAATGACAAATTATTGTTCATAATTAGTACTCCTTTTTTTAGTTTTTATATTTAATCAATGTAATTTCTATTTAACATGAGTTAATTATAAAACTTAAAAAAAAAAAAAACGGTAATTTAAGTTACCATTTAATTTAAGGGGTATCTAAAATAAATGTTGATTTTAGAGAGATTGAATTAAATATTAAACTATTTTATTCTTTCTAAAATCAGCATTTTATAAAAGATAAATATATTTTAAAGAAGTTTAATGTTATTTTGTGAGCATTTTTCTAAAGTGAAATCGTCCCAGACAGTTGCTTGAACTTCTCCGATATGTGCTTTTCTTAAGAAAAACATGCATATTCTAGATTGTCCAATGCCTCCACCTAATGTTTGAGGTAGCTTATCATTTAAAAGAAGACTGTGAAATTCAAGATTAGCTCTATCCTCACAATTAGCTTTTTTTAATTGAGATAAAAGAGTGCTTTTATCTACTCTTATTCCCATAGATGATAGTTCAAAAGCTTTGTCTAAAACTGGATAATAAAAAAGAATATCTCCATTTAAATTCCAATCATCATAATCAGGGCTTCTATCATCATGCTTATAACCAGATGTTAGAGTGTCTCCAATACCTATTAAAAATACAGCTTTTTTTTCTCTACAAATAGCATTTTCTCGTTCTTTAGGTGATAAATTAGGATACATATTATAAAGTTCTTCAGTGGTTATGAATGTTATTTCTTCTGGCAATATTTTTTCTATATGTGGATAAAGTGTAGCTACATAATTTTCTGTATCTTTAAAAACTTTATATATAGCTTTAACGCTATCTTTTAAATAAGATAAATTTCTATCTTCGTTAGTTATTATTTTTTCCCAATCCCATTGATCAACGTATATTGAGTGTAGGTTATCTAAATCTTCATCACGTCTTATAGCGTTCATATCTGTATATAAGCCTTCATATGTTTTAAAATCATATCTTTTAAGCGCAAGTCTTTTCCACTTAGCTAAAGAATGGACTATTTCAACATCACCTTTTGTAGCCTTAATATCAAATAAAACAGGGCGTTCTACACCGTTTAAATTGTCATTAAGCCCAGAACCGTATGGTAAAAATAGTGGAGCTGATACTCTAGTTAAATTTAAAGCTTTAGATAAAGAATTTTCAAAAAAATCTTTAACCTTTTTTATTGCGATTTCTGTTTCTTTTAATGATAAAGTTTGTACATAACTATCAGGAATAAATACTTTTGATGTTGTTTGTTGTTTCATAAATTATCTCCTTTAAAATGTTTAATTATTAAATCTTAAATATATTTTTATATTCTATTTATTGCAAATATAACAATAATTATGCTTTTACAATATTATTTTATGTGGAAATTAAAAAAGACCTATTCATCCTATATAATAGGACGAAAGGTCTAAAAGTTTTCCGCGGTACCACCTAAAATTAGCTAAAAAGCTCTCTTAAACAATATTGAATAAAATGTAATTTTCAATATCTCTCTTTTTTAACGGTAAGACACCGTCTAAGCCTACTATCTAATGGAGAGATTTCGGTTAGAAATTCAAGGATGTTCTTCATAAAAGTTGCCTTTATGAGGCTTACACCATCCCTCATTCGCTTAAAAGGTTTATAACTTAAATTACTCTTCCTATCAATATTTTTACGTTTTAAAATTATTATATACAATATATCTTTAATAAATAAATTTGTCAATAAATTTTATAATATTAATTTTCAAAAATAATAATAATAAATAGAAGTACCAAACCTATAATACATGAAATTATCCCTAAATAAATGCCTTGAGGAACAAATTTAAGTAAAATATTTTGTGTTCCCTTTTGAAGACGAATTTCAGTTAAGTAATTGAAATTATAAGTTTTTACTTGTTTTCCGTTAATATAAGCTTTCCAGCTAGTATCATAAGGAATTGATAAAAATAAAGCTTGATTATCATTTGATACAGTTACATTTCCGCTAACTGTGGTATTAGTAACTTTTAAGTTTTGAATTTCTTGTTTTTTTAGCGTTGATATTGTTTTGTTAAATGTTTCTAAATTAAGACCATATAATTCTATGCTATCAAGATTAAAATCTACATCTTGATTAAAGTCTATGGCAAGTGTCATTTCCTGACCTTTTTTTAGATATCCAAGGTCTAAAACACTCCTGCAAAAGAAACTACCATAATCACCTAGATATTTATTGTTAGCATAAACATATGATGTTAATTTATCTGAGTTTGGAATATTTAAATAAAATTCTCCGCTGTAAGGAGCTGTATATTTTATTATAATGTTGCTTGATTTATTAGGATTTATATCCGTAACCATTTTATCATTATATTTAGCTAGATTATTCAGTTCAAGTGAATAATTAGTAATAGGTGACATATAATTTATAAAGTTAGGATTTGAAAGATTTATTCCTTCAAAAGCATTTAAAAGTATATTATCATTTTCTAAATAATTATTAGTAAAGGTTAGGCTATTATTTAATGTATAATCGCTTACCACAAAACCTAAAGAAAGAGCATAAGGATTTTCATTTATAACTCCAACTGGGCTATTTAGTTTTATGTAAGATGACCCTAAATAATCATTAGATAAAACATATTTCATATTTAAAACAGAATCTAATAAAAGATTACTATTCCAGTGCATAAGTGTTGTATATGAGTTATCATTTTGAACACCAAAATCATTTGTTAGAAATTTGTTTAATCCTTGATTAGAAAAAGTTGTGCTTATAGATAAACCATTTGCATTAAGAGCCATACCTGTATTTAAATCAGTAGTATTTGTAGTTGTTCTAAAAAATTCATTATTATTTAGATTATTTAAATAAGAAACATCATCTCTGTACTTAATTAAATCACTGTAAGTGTCGCTTTTATAAGAGCCAACTTCCCTATGTACATCAACTAAGTAGCATCTACAAGCTATAGTAGTTTCACATAAAACAGCAACAAATATAAGAGCTGAAATTATAATTATATCAGGTTTTGATAAATGGTTCTTGTTTTTATAAAGCAACAATAAAAACATATATATAATTATAAAAACAATATTTATAAGAATTATCAAGCTGTCATCATATATAAAAAATATACCAATGAGCATGCTAAGCAATATTGCACAAGATATAATGATAACTTTATTTGTTGTATATTCTATATTTATAAAAGCTTTGTACGCTATAATTAAGACCACAAAAGAAAATATAAACGAGTACCTAAACATATACCAAACAGGACTATTAAAACAATGCCAAGCAAAATTTATAATAGGCGTAGAAAAACTAAGTATAAATATAGCTAGTATTATAAAGTAAGTTAATTTTTCTTTATAAGATATTTTTTTATTTAAGAAAAATGGTATTACTAAAATAAGGGGGATAAGCCCACAATAAATATTAGGAGCACCAAAGGATATTTCATCATAAGTTCCTAAAAATAACTTTTCGGCAAATGTACTAAATCTAAAGGTATTTATAATAGGATTAGATTCAAGTCCTCCACCATTTTTAAGAGAAAAGTAAGCAGGTATTAATAAAATACAGGATATAAGTGCAGCTATTATTGCTCCTAACATAAATTTAAAAAAGTATCTAAGAAAATTCTTAAAACCTTTTTTAGATGTATCGTCTCTATTTATGTATATAGCTATAAAATATATGAAAGTAAAAATTCCTATCATATAAGATAAGTAAAAATTGGATATAAACATTATTGTTAAGAAAATAATAAAGAATCTAATTTTTTTAGTTTCTATGATTTTATGTACTCCAATTAAAATTAATGGCATAAAAATGAGTCCATCAAGCCACATAATGTTTAAAAAATATACTATTACATAGCACATAAGTGAATACATAACTGCAAACATGACAGTAAATATGTTTATATTTTTATGTACATATTTTATGTAAAGAGAGAAAGTTAATCCTTCAAAAGCTATCTTTACAAGAGTCATAACCAATAATGCAGTAGACATCATGCTACTTGGAAATAAAAGTACAATTAATGAAAATGGACTTGCTAAAAAGTAAGCAAAATTTCCTACAAAGCTTTGGCCGAGACCTATTTTCCATGTATAAAATATTTGAACAAAATTACCAGTTCTAAACATATCCTGATAACCAGTATAAAACTTAGCATATATTTTATACATATCGCCAACTAAAATACTTTCTTTACCTAAAGGGCCTATATTAGCAAAAGATAAGGCAATAAAAAGTATAATAGGAGGAATAACGAAGCTTAATAATAAATAAAGTTTTGTGTTTTTATTATTAACCATGTTTTAATCCTTTCAAGAATAATTAAATTTTTATAATAAACTATCTTTAAATTATACTTATTTATCAATAAAATTGCAAAAGAGTATGGAAAAATTCATCGAATTTTAAGAAAGAATATAAACTTATTTCATTATTAAAATTTATATAATATGTTAATAATTACAAATAATTTAGTTTGAAATTGTAGGTTAATATAATATGAGAAAAAATGTTATAAAGGTCATAAATTTTAAAAGTAAAGTTAGAAAAAAGCTATTTAAAATAGTGGCTATAATTACTTTAATATATTTTTTATTTTTTACTGTCTTTACTATAATGAGAAGAGAAGAAAAAGTGCTTTGGCTTAGAAATTGTTATTTTGCTCATAGAGGACTTTTTAACAATGATGATTTACCTGAAAATTCTATTAAAGCTTTTAAAAATGCGATAAAAAATGGTTTCGCAATAGAATTAGATGTTCAGTTTACAAAGGACAAAAAGGTTATCGTGTTTCATGATTATACATTAGAAAGACTTACAAAAGATTTAAGAAAAATAGAAGATGTAACATATGAGGAATTAGAAAGTTTAGATCTTTTAAATAGTAAGGAAAAAATCCCACTTTTAGAAGAAGTTCTAAATATAGTAAATGGAGATGTTCCTCTTTTGATTGAAATAAAAAATTGCAGTAATATTTTAGAACTTGGAGCGAGTGTAGCTGATTTGCTTGAAAATTATAATGGAAAATATGCTATACAATCTTTTGATACATGCGTGTTAAAATGGTTTAAAGAAAATAAGGGATGTAATGTATTAACAGGGCAATTAATAGGAAAGTACACAGGGATAGAAACGTTTAGACATTGTGAGAATTTAGTTTTGGATTTTAAAAAATTTTTTTTAGAATACAAGGTGGATTTCTTATCTATAGATAGTTATGATGTAGATAATTTAGCGATAAAAATATTTAGAATTCTAAGAGTTCCTATATTGTCTTGGACAATAAGAAATAATGATGAATTAGAAAATATAAAGGATTTGGCAGATGGATATATATTTGACAGTTTTGTTCCTGTAAATAATTAGATAGAAATTTGGAATGGAGATTATTTTATTAGTAAAATAACACCATATTTAAAGTGAATTTCATGATAAAAATTATTATCAATTAAATGTTATGATAAAATATAATTAAAAAATTTTATAAGTTTATAAATAAAATATTTTTTAGTGAATAGTACATTATATTTTAGGAGAATTAAGATGAAATTATTAAAAAAAGATATGACTTGGCTTTTAAATGGATATTTTGCGCATAGGGGATTATTTAATAAAGAATTTCCTGAAAATTCTATGGAAGCTTTTGATAATGCAATAAAATACGGATATGGAATAGAGCTTGATGTCCAATTTTCAAAGGATAAAAAATTAGTTGTTTTTCATGATGATAATTTAAAACGTGTTACGGGAGATAATAGGAATGTATGTGATGTAGAGTATAGAGAACTAAAAACTTTAAAACTTAGTAATACAGAAAAAACTATTCCGCTTTTTGAAGATGTTTTAAAAAAAATAGATGGAAAGGTACCATTAATAGTCGAAATTAAGCATGGAAATCAAAATGAAAAATTAGCAGAGGAAACATTTTTGCTTTTAAAAAAATATAAGGGTAAATATGCTATACAATCCTTTGATCCATTTATATTGAATTGGTATGTTAAAAATCAACCACAAATTATAAGGGGACAATTGTCTGCAAGTCCAAAAAATTATCTAGGATTTAAAGGATATGAAAAATTTATTTTAGCAAATCTTTTACTTGATTTTAAGAGTAAACCAGATTATATTTCTTATGAATTAAAAGGATTGCCTAATTTTATGGTATCATTTAGTAAAAAAATTTTTAAAACTCCTATACTTGTTTGGACTATTAAAAATGAAAATGAGCTTAGTAAGGCTAAGATATGTGCAGATGGTTATATATTTGATAGCTTTGTTCCTAGAAAATAGAATATATGGATTGCAAAAATAAATTACAATCCATATAGTGTAAAAAATTATTGCATAGAGTTGTTATTAGTTTGGCTAGTTATAGAATTTTCATTTTTATTTAATGAAAAGTTGTTGTCACTATGTGTAGCTGTAGGTTGTTGATGTTGGTTTGGCATAGAAGTATTTTTTATATTGTTAGTTATTGAATTATTATATTGATTTTCTTTTGAATTAAAGATTTTTTTTACTTCATTAGTAAAATCTTTAACTCCTTCGGCAGTATTACTACTAAATTCTTTAATTCCTTCTGTAATATCATGCTTAGCGGCAGAGGCACCGTTTTTTATGTGTGTCATAGCGTTAGCTGTATTATTTTTAATATTTTGAGCTGAGTTTTGCATTTGATTTTTTATTAACCTAGAGCTATCTTTTATATCTTGTTTCATGTTGTTTAGATTATTTTTTATTTCATTCATATTGTTTTTTTTCATAATTTTAAACACCCCTAAACTTATATTTTTATTTCAATGCTTATTTAAATAAACTAGAAACATTTGTTAGAAAATATAAAACTTATTTAAGATATTTAAGCATTGTGTAATAATATTTTGTGTTTATTGTATTTTTATATTCTATATAGACATAAATTTTAAGAGGTGATAATGGATGTTTTTAGTAAGTGCTTGTCTTTTAGGGATTAATTGCAAATATAATGGTGGCAATAATAAAAATAAGAAGGTTATAGAATTTTTAAAGAATAAAAAATTTATTATGGTATGCCCTGAGGAATTAGCTGGTTTAGGCACTCCAAGAATTCCTTGTGAGTTAATTCAAAAAGAGAATGGAGATATTGAAATAATAAATAAAGAAGGTAAAAATTTAACAAAAAAATTTTTAAATGGTGCTAATGAAGTATTAAAGATAGCAAAAAGTAATAATGTAAAAAAGGCTATTTTAAAAGCAAAAAGTCCTTCTTGTGGAAATGGTTTAATATATGATGGTTCCTTTACATCTACGTTAGTAGTAGGGGATGGTATAACTACTAAACTTTTAAAAGAAAATAATATAGAAGTGTTTACAGAAGATGAAATTTAAGGAATGATTAAAAATGAAAATTATGAGTTTTATAAATAGAAAAAACTAAAATTATAATTAAATTTGATATAATAAGATTAATATTTAATAGTTTAGGAGTGGTATTAAAAATGAAAGAAGAACAAATAAAAAAAGCAAGAGAATTATATAATGGAACTTGTAGAGTATGCAAAGTTTGTAATGGAGTAGCTTGTGCAGGTGAGGTTCCAGGAGTTGGTGGAAAAGGAACAGGAGATTCTTTTAAGGAAAATGTGAAGGCATTAAATGATATAAAAATAAATATGAGAGTTATACATAACGCTAAAAATCCAAATACTGAAACAGAATTGTTTGGGAAAAAAATGAGTGTACCAATATTTGCAGCTCCAATAACTGCGACATCCCTTAATATGGGAGGAATAGTTTCGGAAGAGGAATATATAACATCTGTTATTGAAGGATGTTTGGATTGTGGGATTTATCCAATGGTTGGAGATACAGCCATAGATGAATGTTTAGTTACGAATTTAGAGATATTAAAGCAACATAATGGACAAGGTATAGTATTTATTAAGCCAAGAAAAAATAATGTTATAATTGAAAAGATAAATATGTCCCAAAAAGCCAATGTTTTTGCTATGGGAATTGATATAGATGGTGCAGGTCTTTTAACTATGGCACTTCATGGGAAAGATGTAGAACCTAAAACTGTTGAAGAACTTAAAGAGCTTAAGGCAAGTACTAATGTTCCATTTATATTAAAAGGAATAATGACAGTAGAAGATGCTAAGTTTGCAGTAGAAGCTGGAATGGATGCTATTGTTGTGTCAAATCATGGAGGACGTGTTTTAGATCAAACACCTGGAACAGTTGAAGTTTTGCCTAAAATAGCTAGAGAGGTAAAAGGGAAAATTAAGATTTTAGTAGATGGGGGAATTAGAAGTGGAGTGGATGTATTAAAATGCTTAGCACTTGGAGCTGATGGCGTTTTAATAGGACGACCTTTTGTAACAGCAGCATTTGCAAATGGAAAAAAAGGGGTAAAAGAATATGTAGACTCACTTCAAAATGAATTGAAATCAGCTATGATACTTACAGGATGCAATACAATTTCTGAGATAGATGAAAAAGTTATATATATAAAATAGTAAAAATAAAAGATTAATTACAGTCTTATTTTGAGATGTAATTAATCTTTTTATGTTTTATAAATTATTATTAGTAGTCCATGTAGAATAAGGAATTTTATAATTATTTTCTTTATTTTCTTTGACGTATTTATAAAAGTTATCCAAAAATTCAGCACGCTCTTTAAGGTTTGTTAAATCTGCTCCGCCTTTTTTTATTTGATATTCTAATATTTCTTTTAATGATAAATTACCATCATTATTCATAATTTGATAAAGAACCATAAATTGGGTTGTTCTACCTATTCCGTGAGCACAATGAAAGTGAATATGTAAATTTTTCGGTTTATCTTTTATAAGTCTAACAAAATTATCAACTATTTCTAAAGATGGAATACCTTCATCTTTAACAGGAAGTCTTAGATAAGTAGAGTTGGAGTTTGTTATTAAAGTTTCTTCATCAAATACGGTTTTAGATTTTATGATTTTATATATTTCGCCAGTTTTTTTATAGATAGTAACATTAGTGTTGATAGGTACAGAGGATAAGAGGATTTTTTCATTCTTTAAAACATTTGTAGTATTTAATCCAGAATTTAGAACATCTGAATTGCCAAAATAACTAAAAGCTAGGTTATTTATAAAGCCATGAGATTCCTGTCTTAAATCCACAAATAAAATATCTTTAGCATTAATATCTTTTATTATGTGATTAACTTGTTTAGGGTTAAATTGGGCACTTCCTGATATATTTAAATTTTTTATGTTTCTATAATTAGCAGGTAAACTTTTTTTAGAATCAGTATCTATTATCTTTAAAGGTTCAGATATATTATTCGTTTTAGCAAATGTAATATTGGAAAAGCAAGAAAAAAATGTTGATATTATTATAAAGGTAGATAAGTATTTTAAAAATTTTTTCATAATATTCTCCTATATAGTTTAGTATTATTGTTAGTTTTTCTTATAATGCTTTTAGATATACAAATTGTATGATTTATTAAGAATTATTTTATAAATAATATGAATTAAAATATATTTGAGATAGCTAACAAAAACAATATTATATTTTGTTTTAAATATTTAAATATAGAAAAATATGGTTTTATGTAGTATTATTATAAATAAAGATATGTTTTGGGGGGAGTGAATTATGGTGTATTTAGAAAAATATTTAATTTTTTTAATACCAATAATTATTATTATAGCTTTGATTTTAGCTACATGGAAGAAAGCTCCACAGGATAAAGCTATAGTAGTAACTGGGTTAAAGAGAAGGGTTATAAGTGGAAGAGGAGGAATTGTGATTCCGTTTTTTGAGCAATGCGATAGAATATCATTAGAAAATATGAAAGTTGAAGTTAAAACTCATGAATCATTAGATAAAAATGGTGTTCCTATTGATACAGATGGTGTTGCAATAATTAAAGTAAAATCGGATACAGAAGGTGTCCTTTCAGCTGTAGAGCAATTTAATACAGGTAGAGAAAAGGAAACCATAGAAGTGATTAAAGAGACTGTTCAAGATGTTTTAGAAGGAAAACTTAGAGAGATAGTTTCAAAAATGTCTATTGAGGAAATTTATAAGGATAGAGAGATGTTTGCAAATGAGGTAGAGGATGTTGCTAAATCAGATCTTCAAAAAATGGGTCTTGAAATTAAAACATTTACTATTAGAGATATAGATGATACAAAGGGATATTTAACAGCACTTGGAGCAAAGCAAATAGCAGAGGTTAAGAAAAATGCATCAATTGCAGAAGCAGAAGCAAGACGTGAAGAGATGGAAAAAACTGCAGAAGCTAAAAAAAGAGGAACAGAAGCTCAACTTAAAGCAGAAACTGAAATTGCAAGAGCTACTAAAGAAAAAGAATTAAAGATTCAAAGTTACAAAGAAGAAGAAAAAAAGGCACAAGCAAAAGCTGATTTCGCTTATGAAGTTGAGAAAAATACTGTTCAAAAACAAGTTATAGAGGCTCTTAAAAATGCTGAGCTTTTTGAAGAACAAAGGCAAACAGAAATAGCTAAGCAACAAGCAATTAAAAAGGAAAGAGAGCTTGAAGCAAATATTAAAAAAGTTGCAGAAGCAGAAAAATATAAGGAAGAGCAAGAGGCAGATGCTGACAGATATAAGCTTATAAAACAAGCAGAGGCGGAGGCAGAATCAATAAAGATAAAAGGATTAGCAGAGGCTGAAGCTATAAGGTTAAAAGGTGAAGCAACAGCAGATGCTATGAAAGCAGAAGCCAGTGCCATGAAAGAAAAGGCAGAAGCATATAAAATGTATGGTGAGGCAGCTATAGTTCAAATGTTAGCAGATAAGTTGCCTGAGGTTGCAAAATATATTTCAGAACCAATAGGTAAAACTGAAAAAATGATAATTATTGATAATGGAGGAGATGGAGGAGCATCAAAGATAACTAAAAATGTTACTAGTATAATATCAGAAATTCCAGAAGTTATAAATTCATTAACTGGAATAGATATGATTGACATAGTTAAAAATTTGAAAAATAATAATGTGGAAAATAGTATTGATGCAAAGGACAACATAGATTGTAAAGAAGAGATTTAAATAAAATTATAAGATAATGTAAGTTAGTTACTATTTTAGTATTAGATTAATTTTAGAAGGGTCTAGAGTTTATATAGATATTTATGAAAGTGATAAAAATATAGAACTAACTTAAAAAAATATAGCAAAAGAAGAAATAAAGTTTAATTCTAAAGATACAATGGAGCGATTTGTAAGAGGAGATAAATCAAGAAATGCAGAGGGTACAGGTCTTGGTCTTGCAATAGCAAAGAGTTTTATCGAAGTTCAAGGTGGAACTTTTAATATAGTGTTAGACGGAGATTTATTTAAAGTTACAATAAAATTTAATAAATAATTTTATAAAGTAAAAGCTATGTTTTAATTATGATTATTTAAAGCATAGCTTTTTATAATGTTAATCAAATAATTTCCCTTCAATATATTTATCTATTATTTTTCTAGCAATAGTAAATTTAGGTGGTAAAACAGGTAAATTATTTTTATCAAACCAAGCAGCATGAGATATCTCAATACCATCAACATTTATTTCGCCACTAGAATATTCTGCTAGAAATCCAATCATTAATGAATTAGGAAAAGGCCAAGGTTGGCTATTTAAATATTTTATATTTTTAATTTTTATCCCTATTTCTTCAAAAACTTCACGTCTAACACAATCTTCTAAAGTTTCGTTAGAATCAACAAATCCTGCTATAAGACTATATCTATTATTATTAAATTTAGAATTGTGAGCTAATAAAAGTTTGTCATTTTTGATAACTGCAACAATAATAGCTGGAGAAATTCTTGGGTAGTCAATAAGATTGCATTCTGGACAAATTTTAGCTCTTTCATCATTTTTAAAATGTGTTTTAGAACCACATCTTCCACAATAATTGCTTTTATTATCCCAATCAAGAATTTGAGATGATTTTCCAGCCATAGAAAAACAAATATCATCTAAGTAATTGCTAGCTTCTCTAAGGTTTATTTCAATTAAATTATTATTAATAGAAATATTAGAATTTAATTCTCCACAAAAATAAGAATTATTTTCTAAACAACCTATTGGATATTTTCTGTTTAGGTAAGGAAGTAAATTTTTTATATCAAAAAAAGTAGTGAATGTTAAGGTGTTATTTTCTAAAGATTTTAAGATAAGTTTATTATCCTTAAATATAAACCATATATCGGAAGGATTGTTTTTTTCATTAAACAATATTTGGGGTTTAAATATTTCGTAATTATTTTCCATAAAAGATTATAGCAATTAAAGTAAATTGCTAAATGCACCTGCCTTTCTATTTATAATATTTATTGTATAATATCTCTTAAAAAATAAAAAGTCTATAACATTAATTACAAGTATTTAAAAAAATATGTTGCATATTTTAGGTTGCTATGTTATTCTTAAGAGGCAAGGAGATACCTTGTATAATAAATTATAAAAATTTAAGGTAGATAACTAAATTTCTCCATTAAGAGAGTTTGTTCATCGAAGTAAATTTTTAAATGGAGGAATTAAAATGGCAGATAAAACAATAGTATGCAAAGATTGCGGAAAAGATTTCGTATTTACTGAAGGAGAACAAGCATTTTACAAAGAAAAAGGATTTGATAATGATCCAGTAAGATGCCCAGAATGCAGAAGAGCAAGAAAGCAACAAAATAGAAGATAGTTAATTCAGACCATCTAAAAATTAGATGGTCTTTTTTATATTAAGATTATTTTAAAAGAGAAAATATTATTATATAATTGAGTAAATCTTATTTATATAATATTAATTTAGAGAAAAGGAGAAAATTTCATGAGAATATTTGCACATAGAGGATATAGTGGGAAATATCCAGAAAATACAATGTTAGCTTTTGAAGGAGCTTTAAAACTTAATGTTAATGGCATAGAATTAGATGTACATAAGACTAAAGATGGAAAATTAGCTGCTATTCATGACGAGAGCATAGATAGAACATTTTTAGGAAAGGGATTAGTTAAAGATTATGATTTAAGAGATCTTAAAAAATTAGAAAATAGGGATGAAAAATTTAGAGAGAATATAGATTCTATAATAGGAACTTTAGAAGAAGTTATACTTCTTGTAAGTTTTAAAGATGATTTTGTCTTAAATATAGAACTTAAAACAGATGTAATTCATTATAATGGAATTGAAGAAGATGTATTAGAGATGTTAGATAGCTATGATATGATAGAAAATACAATAATATCTAGCTTTAATCATGAATCATTAAAGATATGCAAAAAAATAAATAAAAATATAAAAACAGCAGCACTTTATAGTGAACCAATAGAGGATATAGTAAATTATGCGAAAGAGTTGGGAGTTTATGCAATACATCCTGATTATAAATTAGTTGATAAAAGTTTAATTAAAAAGTGTCATGAAAATAATATATTAGTAAATGCATATACAGTAAATGAAAAAGAAGATATTGAAAGACTTATAGAAGAAGGAATAGATGGAATAATTACAGATTATCCTAATATTGCTTTAGAAATTTTAAAAAGATAAAATAAAAAATATATTATTAAATTCAAAAAAATGGATTTTTGGAGGATTTTTAAACTATTAAGTTTAAATTAACGTTTTCTAATAACGTTTTCTGAGTAAAAAAATATAATATTTGGAAAATAAATATTTTCAAGCATTATATTTTTGTAGTATAATGTTTTAAAAAGATATTATGTTATGAAAAGGGGAGCAAAAGTGGTGTACAGAGAAAAGTATAATGAATGGATAAGCTCAAGTACAATTTCAGAAGAAGTAAAAGAAGAATTAAGAGCGATAAAAGATGAAAAAGAAATAGAAGATAGATTTTATAAAGAATTAGAATTTGGAACTGGTGGCTTAAGAGGAATAATAGGTGCTGGAACTAATAGAATGAATGTTTACACTGTTGGGAAAGCTACTCAAGGATTTGCAGATTTTATAAATGACACATATAAAGGTGAGAAAGCAATTGCAATAGCATACGATTCAAGAAATATGTCTAAAGAGTTTGCAAAAGCTGCTGCTTTAACTCTTTGTGCAAATGATATAAAGGTATACCTTTATGAAAGTTTAAGACCAACACCTATGCTTTCTTTTGCAGTTAGACATTTAAAATGTAAAGCGGGTATTGTTATAACAGCTTCACACAATCCAAAAGAATATAATGGATATAAGGCTTATGGAGAAGATGGATGTCAGTTAACTGATGAACCAGCAAAGGAAGTAATAGGTTATGTAAATAGAGTTGAAGATTATAGCAAAATAAAGACTATGAGTGAAGAGGAAGCTTTAGAGAAAGGTCTTTTAGTTTATATAGGAGAAGATGTTGATAAGGCTTATATAGAATCTTTAAAATCTTTGACTATAAGAGAAGAATTAGTAAAAGACCATGCTAAAGATTTAAAAATAGTCTATACTCCAATACATGGTTCAGGAAATGTTCCAGTTAGAAGAGTTTTAAGTGAATTAGGATATGAGAATGTTTTAGTAGTTAAGGAACAAGAATTACCAAATGGAAACTTCCCAACAGCACCATATCCAAATCCAGAAAATCCAGATGTATTTAAAATAGCTATGGAGATGGCAAACAAGGTTAATGCAGATGTTATATTTGGAACTGATCCAGATTGTGATAGAATTGGTGTTGTTGTTAAGGATAATAAGGGTGAATTTAGAGTATTAACTGGAAATCAAACAGGAATGCTTTTAGTTAATTATGTATTGGGTTCATTAAAAGAACTTAACAAACTTCCTAAAAATGGAGTTGTAATAAAGACAATAGTTACAACTGAATCAGTAAGAAAAATGGCAGAAGCATATGGCGTTAAACTTATTGATGTTTTAACTGGATTTAAATACATTGGAGAAAAAATTAGAGAGTTTGAAGAAACAGGATCTAATGAGTATTTAATAGGTTTTGAAGAAAGTTATGGATATCTATTTGGAACATTTTCTAGAGATAAAGATGCAGTTGTTGCATCAATGCTTATAGCTGAAATGACTTTATATTATAAAAAGCAAGGAAAAACTTTATATGATGCTTTAGTAGAAATATATGAACAATATGGATACTTCAAAGAATCTTTAGTATCTGTAGAACTTAAAGGAAAAGAAGGTCAAGAAAAAATAGGAAGATGTTTAGACCTTTTAAGAGCAGACGAAATAACAGAAGTTAATGGAGTTAAAGTTGTTAAATCTTTTGATTATAAATCAAGTACAGAAAAAGATTTAATAGCAAATACAACTTCAAAGATAAATCTTCCAAAATCAAATGTTTTAAAATACATTTTAGAGGATGATTCATGGTTTGTTGTTAGACCATCAGGAACAGAACCTAAAATGAAAGTTTATTTAGCTGTTAAAGGAAATAGTCTAGAAGATGCTGATAAGCAAACAGAAAGATTTAAATCATCTGTAATGGCTATTGTGAATGAAAAATTAAACTAATTTAGCATGCTTATATAAGTTGTATAAATTTTAAATTTTAATTTGACCTATGGGATTTTCCATAGGTCATTTTAAATTTAGATATATTAGTGACATCATTTTAAATGTATATTAATAACATTTCACATTATAGGTGATTTAGTTTATAATTCCATATGTAGATTTGTTATGATGCTTATTTTTAGTAAAAGATTAATAAGTATAAAGATAATTTTTAAAGAAATGGAGAGATATTTATGGAATTTGATGTATTATGTAAAGAAAAACTTTCTAAATTATTATTTTTAGAAATTGATAAAGATAAATTTATAAATATGTTAGGAGCGGATTCTAAGAATATTAATATAGATGAATTGTATATCCCTATAAATCCCAAATATATATCAAAAGATGTAGCAAAAGGATATAGTTTAGATAAACTTCCTATGAATTATTTACTTGAAGGGATGTTTTTTGCTTTAGGTGCTGATGAAAATTTAAGATTTAATAAAGAGTATAAAAAGATAATACCATTTATAAAAGACGCTATTTTATGTATTAAAAAAATTATATCTGACAAAATAAAAGAGAAAAGTTTAATAGAGGCTTTAATTCTTTTAAAAGGATTAAGTGAAATTGTAAAGGATGAGGAAGTTTATTCAAAACTTTTACTTGTTTGTGAAAGCATAAGGGAAAAAAATAAAAATTATAATATGCTTCAGCTAAGCTTAAGTGAAAAATATAAAGAAGCATGCCCAAAGAGTGCTATGCCATATATATATGCTTCTTTAGCTTACAATGACTTAGAAAATTATGATAAGGCTTATTTGGAAATAAATGAATATTTATCAAAAGGTGGAGAAAAAACAGAAGAGATTCAAGTGTTATATGATGAAATAAAAGACTCTTTAGACTATGAAAAAGGAAAAGATGAGCTTTTAGAAGAACCAGAAATTGCACTTAAAAGACTTTTGCCACTTTCTGATAAATTCCCTGAAAATGCAATAATAAAGTATTATATAGCAACAGCTTATAGAAGGCTTGAAAATTTTGAAAAAGCAATTTATTACTTAAATGAAAGTATTGCTCTTGATAACAATATGGTAGAGCCAATAAATGAACTTGGAATCAATTATGCTTATTTAGGGGATTTTGAAAATGCCTTAAAATGCTTTAAAAAAGCCTTCGAAGCAACAAGAGATATAGAGATTTGCACAAACATAATAATGTGTTATTTAAATTTAAATAAATTAGAAGAGGCTAAAAAACATTTAAATATAGCAAAGGCAATAGATAAAGATGATGAAGTTTTAGTTGATATAGAAAGGTATATGAAAAACTTAAGTAAGTAATCTTAAAAGGGAGGCTTATGTGTATCGGAAACTATTAGATTATAATATATTTTCAGGAAATAAAAGTGAACTTATGGATGAAATTTTAAAAAAAGCTAGAGTTAATATAATATCTGGAAATCCAGAAGTTTTATATAATGGATTAAATAATAAATTTTTGAAGGAAAGTTATAATTCAAAGGATAGTATAATAATACCTGATGGGATAGGAACAATAATAGCATCTAAGGTATTTGGAAAAAAGATAAAAAATAAAATTGCTGGTATAGAAGTTATGGATATGTTATTAGATTATTGTGATAAGAATGAAAAAACAATATATCTTATAGGAGCAAAAGATGATATTATTAATAAATGAACTAAGAGTATAAAAAATCTACATCCAAAATTAAATATTTTAGGCTGTAGCAATGTTTTTTTTGATATTGGAAGTTGTGATAGTTTAATTGATGATATTAAAAAATAAAAACCTTTTGCATTGTTTGTCGCTATGGGTACTCCAAAACAAGAATTGTTTATAGAAAAATACAAAAATAATAAACAACTTATCCCAAAAGAATGAAGTGCATCTTTTAACAGTTAATTTTCCTAAGGAATCTGTTTATTATGATAAAGAAATTTTATCACTTTTAAACAAAAATATTGTTATTTATAAAAAATGAGAGAAATCTTTTTATAATATCTAGAGGTTATGATAAAGAACTTTATGAGAACATAGAAAAGGAAGAAAAACCTAAACTGTTACTTAAAGATAAAATAAATATTGTATATACAGGAGAAATAATAGAGAAGATTAAGGATATAAATCCTTTTACAGAAGCAGTTAGAATGTTAGAAAGCAAAGATAACGAATTATTTAATAGATTGAACATATTATTCTTTGGAAATATAGATAATAATTCATTAGTCGAACAATTAAAAGAGTTTAAAAACATTAAAATTAATAAAAGAATAGATTTTAAAGAGGCTTTAAGATATATTATACATAGTGATATTTTATTGTTTTTGGGGAATAAATCATCTATGCAAATACCAGCAAAAATATATGATTATTTAGGTGCTAAAAATCCTGTAATAGTTATTAAGGGAAATAAATATGATAAAATAGAGGGGTTAACTGAGGATTTAGAAAAATGTTTTGTTACAGAAAATACTTCTTATGAAATTATTAGAACATTAAAAGAGGTTGTAAGAAAAATAGACAATAAAGTTAATTTTAAAGAGGAAGAAAAATATAGTTTAGCTAATATTAATAAAAATTTAAACAATATTTTTTTATTTTGTAAGAATGGAGATGGTAGTAATGGAAGAAAATATTCAAAAACAATTAAGTAAGGATATGAAAATAATTGATTTTATAGAAGATTTAGCTTCTAGTTCACCAGCCCCAGGTGGAGGAGCAGTAGCGGCTTTATCAGGTGGACTTTCAGTTGCGTTAGCTTCTATGATATATAATCTTACAATAGGAAAAAAAACATATAAAGATTTAGATGACGATATAAGAGTTAAATTAGATAAAAATTTAGAAGAATGTAGAAATATTTATATACAAATGTTAAATTATATAGACAAGGATGAAGAAGCTTTTTTAAACCTTATGGCGTGCTATAAAATGCCTAAGGAAACACAAGAGGAGATAGTTGTAAAAAATGAAGCTATGGAAAAGGCTACTTTAGAAGCTATAAATGTACCTTTAAATTTAGCTAAATTAGCTATGAAATTTTATGATAATATATATTTTGCAGTAAAGTATGGGAATAAAAATCTTGTATCAGATGGTAAAATTGCAGCAATAATGTTAAATGCTTGTATAGAAAGTTCAATGGTGAATGTTGAGATAAATTTAAATTTCTTAAAAAATCAAGATATTAAAAGAAAAATAGAAAAAGAAATGGAACAGTTAAACTCAATAAATAATAGTTTAAAAAAAGATATAATGGCTGTACATTATTATAATTAAAAAATAAAAATTCTTAGGGATTACTTTCTCTAAGGATTTTTATTTTTTAAATTTTTTACTTAAGAAAAATCGTTTAATGATTTAAATTCATAACCTTGATTTTTAAGTTCTTTTATAATATCACCTAAGATAGCTAAATTAGTATCAGATACAGCATGAAGAAGCATAACCTCACCATTATGAGCTTTTTCTAATATTTTCTTTTTACCATCTTCTTTTGATGGTTGATTATCTGTAAGCCAATCTTTATAAGCAAAGCTCCAAAATACAGAAGTATAGCCTAAATCATCAGTATATTTTAAGGATAAATCACTGTATTTACCCATAGGAGGCCTAAAAAATTTTGGCATTTCTTTATTTGTAACTTTAGTGTACTCTTGTTCGACATCGGTAAATTCTTTGTTAAATTTTTCTTGATCCGTAATTGATGCCATAGATGGATGATGTGATGTATGATTGCAAACTAGATGTCCTTCATTCTCCATTCTTAAAATTAAATCTGGATAATCAACTATATATGGCTTTGTAACAAAAAAAGCTGCTGGTACATTATTTTCTTTTAATACATCTAATATTTTTCCTGTATTTCCATTTTCATAACCTTCATCAAAGGTTAGAAATATTTGTTTTTTTGTTTGGTCGCCCACAAAATATACATTATGGTTTTTTAAAAAAGGAGTTTCTTTTGGTGGCGTAACTTCTTTTGTATCTTTATTTAAATTATAGTACCAATTAAATTCTTTACTATCGTATTGTTCTATATTATTTAAATATAGAAAGGCAGATTTATTTGTATGTAATATCCCTAAAAGAGGATTTAATAACATAGAACTTGATAATAAAAAAGCTATTAGTCCATTAAACATAAAATATCACCTCAAGGTTATTATGCCAATAAAGTTAGAATAAATTTATATAATTTTATGGATTAATAGTAAATAAAATGAAAATCAGTTGAAATAAATAATAACCTAGAGTATAATTTTAACGTATAAATTAGAGATAATTACTTTATGAAAGAGAGGATTTTACATATATGAAGCTTGGAATAGTTGGATTACCTAATGTTGGGAAAAGTACTTTATTTAATGCTATAACTAAAGCTGGAGCAGAGTCAGCAAACTACCCATTCTGCACCATAGAACCTAACGTTGGAGTTGTTAGTGTACCTGATAAGAGATTAGATGTTTTAGAAAAAATATACCAAACAAAGAAAAAAGTTTATACAGCAATAGAGTTTTATGATATAGCAGGTCTTGTAAAAGGTGCTAGTAAGGGAGAAGGTTTAGGAAATAAATTCTTATCTCACATAAGAGAAGTTGAAGCAATAGTTCATGTTGTAAGATGCTTTAATGATGAGAATGTAGTTCATGTTGAAGGTTCAGTAGATCCAATTCGTGATATAGAAACTATAAATTTAGAACTTATATTTGCTGATTTAGAAGTTTTAGAAAGAAGAATGGAAAAATCAATTAAACTTGCAAGATCTGGTGATAAGGTTGCTAAATTTGAATATGGTATAATGGAAAAAATAAAAGCACAATTAGAAGCTAATAAGCCAGTTAGAACTTTAGAGTTTACAGAAGATGAAGAAAAGTTTGTAAAAACATTATTTTTAATAACATCAAAGAAAGTTTTATATGCTTGCAACATATCAGAAGATGATATGGTATCAGGTAATATAGAGAATGATTTTGTTAAAAAAGTTCAAGCATATGCCAAAGAAGAAAACTCAGGATGCATGGTAGTTTGTGCAAAACTTGAAGAAGAATTATCAGGTTTAGATGAAGAAGAAAAAAATGAAATGTTAAAAGAGTATGGATTAGAAGAATCAGGTCTTGATAAACTTATCCAAGCAAGTTACACTCTTTTAGGTCTTATGAGTTTTTTAACAGCTGGAGTGCAAGAAGTTAGAGCATGGACTATAAAACAAGGTACAAAAGCTCCTCAAGCTGCTGGTAAAATTCATACTGATATAGAAAGAGGTTTTATAAGGGCGGAAATCGTAAGCTATGATGATTTAGTTGAATGCGGATCAGAAGCTGCAGCTAAAGAAAAAGGCCTTTATAGATTAGAAGGTAAAGAATATGTAATGAAAGATGGAGACATTGTTAACTTTAGATTTAATGTATAGAAAAACTTTTTATCCATTTTGAATTTATACAAATGGAAATTTACCACAATGTATTGAATTTATAAAATAAAAAATTTCAATATGTTGTGGTTTTTTATTAGTTTAATGTATAAAGATTCTTTATGTTTAGACAAAATAAAATAAATTGTATTAAAATATATAATAAAAAAATAATATTTAGTAATTAGAAGACTATATATGTTGTAATTTATTTAAATTTGGTTAAATATTTGGATTGAAAATTTTAGATTAATAAAGGTTTTAACTTATAAAAATAGAATTAAATTATATCTAACTTTAATTAATATGAGTAATAAATAAAAAATATGATAAAAAACTAATGATTTAAGGAGAAAAATATGGAGTTTAAACATATTTCAGTTTTATTAAATGAATGTATAGAAGGTTTAAATATAAAGGAAGATGGAATATATGTAGATGGAACGCTAGGGGGAGCAGGTCATTCTAGTGAAATTGTAAAAAATCTTTGTGAAAGAGGAAGATTAATTGGTATAGATCAAGATAAAGATGCATTAAAGGCAGCAAAAGAAAAATTAAAAGATTATAATAATGTAACATTTGTTCATAGTAATTTTTACAATATTGAAAATATATTACATGATTTAAATATAGTAGGGGTTGATGGAATACTTATGGATCTTGGTGTATCTTCTTATCAATTAGATAATGGTGAGAGAGGATTTAGCTACATGCAAGATGCACCTTTAGATATGAGAATGAATAGAGAAAATTCATTATCAGCTTATGAAGTTATAAACAGTTATTCAGAAGAAGATTTGTTTAGAATAATAAAGGATTATGGTGAGGAAAAATTTGCTAAAAGGATTGCTAATTTTATAATTAATAAAAGAAAAGAAAAAAATATAGAATCCACTTTAGAATTAGTTGATGTAATAAAGGCGGCAATTCCTGCTAAGGCGAGACGTGAAGGACCACATCCGGCTAAGAGAACATTTCAAGCTATAAGAATAGAAGTTAATAAAGAACTTGAAATAATAGAGAAGACTATAAGAGATGGTGTAGAAAAGTTAAATGTAGGAGGAAGGATGGCTATAATAACATTCCATTCTTTAGAAGATAGAATTGTAAAGACAGTTTATAAAAATTTGGCTAATCCATGTACGTGCCCAAGTAGTTTTCCAGTATGTGTATGTAATAAAAAGCCGGTAGTCAAAATTATTACTAGAAAGCCAATAGAAGCATCAAAGGAAGAATTAGATTATAATCCAAGAAGTAGAAGTGCAAAACTTAGAATAATAGAAAAAATTTAATTAAATGTATTGGTCAAGGGGGGACTTATATGATTTTTAAAGATTATGATTACGTAGATGAAAATTGTTTTTTAGATAATGGAAGCAATGCTGTTAAAATACAGGAAAAAAGCTATATAGATAAGAAGCAGGGTGGAAAAAGAACTAATAAAAATAAAAAAAAGAAGGGATTAATATATTTTTTAATAAAAAACAATATGTTAATAATAATATCTTTAATATTTGTTTTAGGTTTCACTATAATATCTAGGGATGGGAAAGTTTATGAAATGCAAAATCAACTTTCAAAAATAAATAGAGATATATCTAGTACAATTAGTGATAATGAGGCTTTAGAAGTGAAAATATTAAAGTCAATTTCTTTAGACGACATTGCAAGTATAGCTAAAAATAGATTAAGCATGATATTTCCAACTAAAGATGATATTTTAAATTTAGAAGGATAAAAGTTAAATAGTGTTTTATTTTAAAGCTTAACATATTGTTATGCAACTTAACATATTAATTAGGGATGGTTTATTAAATCCCTAATTTTTTTTATTTTATGGAGGTTGCAATTTATGAGAGGAAATTATACTGACAGTGCAAAGATGAAAAAGAGAATGTATATAGTTTTATGCTTTGTATCCGTTGTTCTTTTAGTTTTAACAATAAGACTTTCTTACATAATGATATTTAAAAGTGATGAATATTCAGAACTTGCTGTAGAACAATGGACGAGTGAAGTTAAGATATCAGCTAAAAGAGGAAAAATTTTAGATAGAAATGGAGAAGAACTTGCTATAAGTGCTAATGTATATAGAGTGGATTTTGATTTAAATGCCATAAGAGATTATAACAAAGAAAATGGGACAACTAATGAACAATTAGCAGAGAAGATAGCAAATGCTTTAAATGTTGAGTATGATACTGTTTTAAAAAAATTAGAATATAGACTTCCGTCAGGAAAAGCGGCAGGTGCTGCAATAATGTCTAGGAGAATTGAAAAAGAGTATGCAGATAATGTTAAGGCATTAGATATAACAGGGGTTATAGTTTCACCAGATACTAAAAGATATTATCCTAAAGGTGCTTTTTTATCCCATGCTTTAGGAACAACAAATTCAGATGGGGTAGGGTTAAATGGAATAGAACTTCAATATGATTCAATTTTATCTGGAACACCAGGAGTTAGAATAACTGAAATTGAAGATAGTAATTTAGAAACAACGAGTATAATATCTAAATTTACGGCACCAGTGGATGGAAAGGATGTGGTTTTAACTATTGATAGTACCATTCAGTATTTTGCAGAAAAGATAGCTGAAATAGCCTTAAAAGAGCATAATGCAGATGCGGTAACAATATTAGTTATGAATCCTAATAATGGAGAGGTGTTAGCTATGGCTAATATGCCAGATTTTGATCCTAATAAGCCTTATGAGGGAGCAGAAAGTTTTACTGGAGAAACGGTAGCTGAAAAGGTGCAAAAAATGTGGAGAAATAGAAGTGTTTCAGATTCTTTTGAGCCAGGTTCAATATTTAAGATAGTTACAGCTTCAGCAGCTCTTGAGGAAGGTCTTGCAGGTGGAGATGAAACATATGAATGCAGTGGAGGAACTCATATTTTAGGGAAATACGTTAGATGTTGGAAACATGGAGGACATGGAACACAAAGTTTTGATGAAATCCTTCAAAATTCATGTAATGTTGCTTTTATGCAACTTGGAGAAAAACTTGGAGCAGAAACTTTGAATAAATATATAAAGTTATTTGGTCTTGGATCTAAATCAGGTGTTGACCTTCCAGGAGAGACACCAGGTATAGTTAAAAAAACTGAAAAGATAACAGAACTTGATTTAGCAACGATAGCATTTGGACAAACAAACACAGTAAATTGCATTCAGTTTTTAAGTGCAGTTAATACAGTTGCAAATGGAGGGAATTTAATTCAGCCTCATTTAGTTAAAGAAATAAGTCATATAGATTCAACTGGAAATACTGTTACAGATGAGACTTTTGAACCTAATATAACTAGTGGTTTTTTAAGTGAGGAAACTATAAATAGAATGAGAAGTGCTTTGGAGAAAACAGTTCATTACGGTTCACCAAAAGCAACCTATATGGAGGGGTATGGAATAGCTGGAAAAACAGGAACAGCCCAAAAAGTAAATTCTGAAACTGGAGGATATGGAGCAGGGTATATAGCATCATTTGTTGGTTTTGCACCATATAATGATCCACAAATTTCTGTATTGATATCAGTTGACAATCCAAAAAATGGAGAATATTATGGAGGAAGAGTTGCAGCACCACTTGCAAATATGTTATTTACAGAATTATTTAATTATATTGATTTAACAAAGTTTAACTTAGATGAATCTTTAAAAATTGAAAAAGCAGTAGTTCCTGAGGTTAGAGGTCTTGATTATAGTGAAGCTAGGAAGATGTTAATGGACAATGGATTTGAAGTTGAATTGGGTGAAAATGATGGAGAAGATGCAGGAAGTGTGGTCACAGATATGTTGCCAAAGCCAGGATATTCAATAAGCTCAGGATCTAAGATAACACTTTACACAGGTAGTGGTACAACATATAATAAAGATATTATAGTTCCAGATTTTACAGGGTATTCTAAAGAAGAGGCTCAAGAAATATTGCAATCTCTTGGAATAAAAGGGGAATTTCAAGGAGAGGGAACTGTTATAGTGGGGCAAAACGTAGAGTTTGGAGAAATAGTAAAGGATGGAGATACAATAAACTTTACTTTGGGGAAATTATAATAAACATTTAGTGATAAATAAGGGGTTAAGGTTAGGTGAAGCTAGTGAGTAACATGAATAAAAAGAAGATAAATAAACATCCAAAAAAGTACAAAAATATAAAAAAAAGGCGTATAGCCATTGTATTAGCTAGTTGTGTATTAACATCAAGTGCTCTTATTGTGAGGCTTGGGTATATTATGACTAGTAAGCAAAAGGTATATGCAAGTATGGCTAATGAACAGTGGACAAGTGAGGTGAAAATTAATGCTAAGAGGGGTAGAATACTAGACTCTGAGGGTAATGAATTAGCCGTAAGTGCAAATGTGTATAGGGTGGATTTAGATTTAAATACATTAAGAAGTTATATGAAAAAAAATAAATTAAGCAATGATGATATAGCTAAAGCTTTAAGTGAAGTTTTAGATATGGAATATAATAGTATATTAGATAAGTTAGATTTAAAATTATCAAGTGGAGTTCCAGCAAATTCAGTAACATTAGCTAGACAAATAGAAAAAGATAAAGCAGATAAGATAAAACAGCTCAATTTTTCAGGTGTTGTTATATCAGAAGATATAAAAAGATATTATCCCAATAATAATTTTTTATCTAAAGTTTTAGGTGTTGTCAATTTAGATGGGGTTGGTATAACTGGAATCGAGGCTTATTATAATACACATTTATCGGGAACCCCTGGAATACTTATAAGTCAAGTTGATAAAATAAATAATGATATACCGTATGATACTTCAAAACTTACAGATGCTGTAGATGGAAAGGATATAAATCTTACTATAAACAGTAAAATACAATATATTTGTGAGGAGATTGCGCAAGAAGCAGCAAATGAGCAAAAAGCAGATGGAGTAACAATAATAATTACAAATCCAAAGACCGGGGAAATAATAGCAATGGCTAATAAGCCAGATTTTGATGCTAATTACCCATATAGTGTTGAAGAGAGTTTTTTAGGAGAAACAGTAGCAGAAAAAATTCAAAGTATGTGGAAAAATAACGCAGTTTCTTTTTCGTTTGAGCCAGGATCTATATTTAAAATGTTATTAGGTGCAATTGCTATTGAAGAGGGGATTGTGGGAGATGATGAAACATATACTTGTAATGGAGGACTAAATATAGATGGAACTTACGTGAAATGTTGGAAAGAAGGGGGACACGGGATTCAAACTTATGCACAAACTCTTCAAAATTCATGTAATGTAGCCACTATGCAAATAGCTAGTAAACTTGGGAAGGAAACTTTAAACGAATATTTAGAAAAATTTGGACTTGGGCATTCTTCAGGTATTGATTTACCAGAAGAAGTAACAGGAGTTATAAAAAGTAATGAAAATATTACAAACCTTGATTTAGCAACAATCTCTTTTGGTCAAACTAATACAGTAAATCCGATTCAATTTATGGCGGCTTTAAATTCAGTTATAAATGGTGGAAGATTAATTCAGCCACATCTTATGAAAAATATAAGTCACTTAGATAAAATAAGTGGAGCTTGTGTTATTGATGAAAAGTTTGAACCTAATATTAAAGAAAATGTAATAAGCAATGAAACATCTGAAAAATTAAGAGAAATTTTAAGAACTGTGGTTACTGAAGGAACTTGTAAAAATGTTGAAGTTTCAGGTCTTGAAATTGCGGGTAAGACAGGAACAGCTGAAAAAATAAATTCAAGCACTGGAACTTATGGAGCAGGATATGTATCATCATTTGTTGGATTTGCACCATATAATGATCCAGTAATATCAGTAATGGTTATGATTGATAATCCTAAATCTGGAGAATATTTTGGAGGAGTAATAGCAACGCCAGTTGCACAAAAAGTTTTTGATTCCATATCAGATTATATCGAAAATATTGAATTAAATAGTAAAAATGGTACTAATGATGTTATAATTCCTAATATTATAGGCAAAGATGTTGAAAATGCTGAGAAAATTTTAGAAGATTTAAATATTCAATTTACAGCGGAAGGAGATGGTGGTAAGATTGGTAATGTAAGTCCTATACCTGGGACTTTAGTTAATTTAGGTTCTAAAATAACTATAGAGACAAGTGATACTTCATATTATAATAACTCTGTAATTATGCCTGACTTTACAGGATATAGAAAAGATGAGGCAGAAGATATTTTAACATCTTTAGGGTTAAAATGTTATTTTAAAGGTAATACAGATGGAGTGGTTGCAGGGCAAAATATAGAAGCTGGAAGTCTTATAAAGACTAGTTCATATATAAAATTAACATTACAATAAAAAATAGCATGTGCTTTAGGTCACATGCTAGTATTTTGAATAGATATTTTGCTTTACTAAAACTTTAAGGAGTGGATTAAATGATTTTAAAAGATGTACTAAAAGGATTAGATTATATTGTATTAAATGGAGATATAAATAGAAAAATTAATAGAATATGTTATGATAATAGAAAAATAGAGCAAGAAGATGTTTTTGTATGTATTAAAGGATTTAAAGTAGATGGACATTCTTTTGTAGAAGATGCTATAAAAAAAGGTGCTAAGACTATTATAGTTCAAGAAGATGTGAGTATAACTTCTGATGTCTCTGTAATAAAGGTGAAGAATACTAGACAAGCTTTAGCAGTAATTGCTTCAAATTTTTATGATAATCCAAAAGATAAGCTAAATATAATTGGAATAACAGGGACTAATGGAAAAACAACATCAGCCTTTATAATAAAATCTATATTAGAAAAGGCAGGATATAAGACAGGTCTTATAGGAACTATTGCAAATTATATAGGAAATGAAAAAATAGATTCTGTAAGGACAACACCAGAATCCTTAGAACTTCATGAATTATTTAATAAAATGGTAAAAAAAGGTGTAAAATATTGTGTTATGGAGGTGTCTTCTCATTCTTTAGCACTTGATAGGGTTTATGGGGTCAAGTTTATATGTGGAATATTTACAAATCTTACACGTGATCATTTAGATTTCCACAAAACATTTGAAAATTATTATATGGCAAAAGCAAAACTTTTTGAAAGATCTAATTATTCAATAATAAATATAGATGATTCATATGGTAGAAATCTTATAGAAGATATAAAAAAGAAAAATATAAATACTTTGATAAAAACAATATCAATAGAAAGTGAAGCAGATTTTAAAGCTTGTAAAATAAATGGAGATTCTTTAGGTTCTAGGTTTAAAATGGAAGCCGAAGGGAATATTTATAATATAGAAATAAATATTCCAGGACTTTATAATGTGCACAATGTTTTAGGATGTATTGCATGTGCAAGAAATTTAAATATATCTATGGAAACTATAAAAGAAGCTGTTTTAGATATAGTGGTTCCAGGTAGATGTGAAATGGTAGCAAAAAATAAAAATCTTCCATATACAATAATTGTAGATTATGCACATACTCCAGATGGATTAGAAAATATACTAAATACTATAAGAGGATTTGTTAAAGGGAAAATAATTACAGTCTTTGGTTGTGGAGGAGATAGAGATAAAGTTAAAAGACCACAAATGGGTGAAATTGCTTGTAAACTATCAGATATAGCAATTATAACTTCTGATAATCCAAGGAGTGAAGAACCTATGGCAATTATAGAAGATATTAAAAATGGTTTAGCTTATAATAATTATATTGTAGAAGAAAATAGAGCAAAAGCTATAGAAAAAGCAATAGATATGGCTAAACAAAATGATGTGATATTAATTGCTGGAAAAGGTCATGAGACATATCAAATACTAAAGGATAAAACAATACACTTTGATGAGAGAGAAGTTATTGTTGATATATTAAATAAAAAAGAAAAATAGAGGTGTTTACAAATGTTAGAATTAAGTCTAGACGAAGTAGTAAAAGCAGTAGATGGTGAACTTTTAAAATCACCAAAGGAATACACTGTAAAAAAAGTTTCAACTGATACTAGAAAGATAGAAAAGGATACTCTCTTTGTAGCATTAAAAGGTGCTAAATTCAATGGAAATACTTATGTTAAAGAGGCTTGTTCAAAGGGTGCTAATCTTTGCATAGTTGATGAATTACTTTTTGATTTAAAGGAAATTGGAGATGATCCTGGAATAATAATAGTAAAAGATACAAGAAAAGCTCTTATGAATCTTGCTAAGTTTTATAGAGAAAAATTAGGGCTAAAAGTTATTGGAATAACAGGTTCTGTTGGTAAAACATCTACTAAAGACCTTTTAGCTGCACTTTTAAGTAGTAAATATAAAGTGTTTAAAACTAAAGGAAATTTCAATAATGACATTGGTCTTCCACTTATGGTTTTAGAACTTGATAAGAGTTATGATATCGCTATTTTAGAAATGGGAATGAGTGCTTTAGGAGAAATTGAAACATTAGTTGATATAGCTAGACCAGATATGGCGGTAATAAGCAATATAGGGATATGCCATATAGAGAATTTAAAAACTAGAGAAAATATATTAAAAGCTAAAATGGAAATTACAACATTTTTTAATGAAAATAATGTGTTAGCTATAAATGGTGATGATGATATGCTTTCTAAAGTCTCAAGTAATAAGTTTAAAGTTATAAAGGCTGGAATGAGTGAAGAGTTTGATATTTATGCAAAAGATGTGGTTGTAAATCAATTATCTTCAGATTTCACAGCAGTAACTCCAGAAGGAAGTATAAGGCTTCATTTAGACATGCCAGGACTTCATAATGTTCAAAATATAATGCCAGATATTGCAATAGCTAGAGAACTTGGTGTTACTTTAGAAGAAATGAAAGATGGATTAAACAACTTAGAAGCAACTTCAATGAGATTTGAGATTATAGATATGAAAGATTATAAAGTAATAGATGACTCCTATAATTCAAGCCCTATAGCTTGTAGAACTTCTACAGATATAATGATGAATCTTCCAGGAAAAAGAAAAATATGTGTTTTTGGGACAATGAAACAACTAGGGGATGAATCTGAAAAGGAGCATAGAGGAATTGGAGAGTATGCTAAAGAAAAAGGAATTGACTTAATGTTATGTTGTGGTGATTTCTCAGAAAATATAGCAGAGGGATTTGGAGATAGATGTAAAGTTTATAAGGACAAATTATCTTTAATACAAGATTTAAAATCTATAATTGAAAAAGATGATTTAATATTAGTTAAAGCATCTAGAGGAATGCATTTTGAAGACATTGTTAAGGAAATATGTTCTAAATAAATTTTACAAAGGAGGTATAGCTACTTAGATAGTAGTAATTAGGATTATGGAATTAAAATCATTAATAGACCCTAATATAATAATAGCACTAGTTATAAGTTTTGCTATAGCGTCGATACTTGCGCCAATTATAATACCAGTGCTACATAAACTTAAATTTGGACAAAACATAAGAGAAGAGGGACCAAAAAGTCACCAAAAAAAATCAGGAACTCCAACTATAGGAGGAGTAATATTTATAGCATCAACTATTATAACAATGATTATAATGACATTTGTTATGAAGGGTACTTTTAATAATGAGGCGATGGTTGCTTTATATGCATTTATAGCTTTTGGAATCATAGGTTTCTTAGATGATCTTTTAAAGATAGTAAAAAAGAAAAACGAAGGGTTAACGTCAAAACAAAAGATGGTATTACTTTTAGTAGTGTCAATTGTATTAGCATTCTATTGTTATTATACTTTTGGAAGCAGTATAAGTTTCCCATTTACAAGTTATCATATAAATCTAGGTTGGATTTATATACCATTTGTAATAATATACTTTGCTGGTGCAACTAATGCTGTTAATTTAACAGATGGTTTAGATGGTCTTGCAACATCAGTTACAGTTTTAGTAATTACATTCTTAGCAATTGTTTCTTATAGTATGGGACACGCAGAACTTGCAGTATTTTGTGTAGCAATAGCTGGTTCACTTTTAGCATTCTTAAGATTTAATGCATTTCCAGCTAGAGTATTTATGGGGGATACAGGTTCATTAGGTCTTGGGGGTGCAGTTGCAGTAGTTGCATTAATGCTTAATATGCCTTTTGTTCTTGTTATAATTGGGATAGTATATGTAATAGAAACATTATCTGTAATATTACAAGTTTGGTCTTTTAAAACAAGAAAGAAAAGAATATTTAAAATGGCACCAATACATCATCATTTTGAAGCCTGTGGATGGAGTGAAACTAAAGTTGTCGCAGTATTTTCAATAGTAACAGCAATTTTTTGCTTCATAGGGTTTGCATCTATATAAAATATATTAGGAGGCGTTACGTAAATTAATGGTAAAACAAAGGGGTAAAAATGGTTCAGTAGATATTTACTTAGTATATGCTGTAATGTTACTTTTAGCCGTAGGAATAATAATGGTTTATAGTGCTAGTTCCTATGTAGATATGATTAATCATAATGGAAATAGTGCATATACATTTACAAGACAATTAATATTTGCAACTTTAGGTTGTATAGCTATGTATATTATGTCTAGATATGATTATCATAGGCTAAAAAATAAAAGATTAGTGTTTATTTTGATGATAATAACAGTGATATTGCTATTTGCAGTATTTTTGTTTCCTGGAGTAAATGGTGCTAAAAGATGGATAATGCTTGGTCCACTATCTTTCCAACCTTCAGAACTTGCTAAATATGTAGTTGTTATTTATTTATCTATGGCTTTAACAAATAATATGAAAAATATAACAAGTTTTTGGAAGGGGATAGTTCCTGCTCTTATGATGGGAGGAATATTTGCAGCTATTATACTTAGTCAAAAAAACTTAAGTATAGCAAGTGTAACATTAATAGTTACATTTATAATGCTTTTTGTAGCTGGCGGAAGGAAAAAGCATCTATTTGGAATAGTAGCACCAGCTATGCTGTGTGCTGCTACAACATTTACGTTGATAGAGCCATATAGAAAGGCAAGGCTTTTAAACTTTATAAATCCTTGGAAGGATGCCGCAGGAAATGGGTATCAGCTTATTCAATCATTTTATGCATTGGGAGCTGGTGGACTAACAGGTCTTGGTCTTGGGCAATCAAGACAAAAAACTCTGTATATGCCAGAACCTCATAATGATTTTATATTTGCAATAATAGGAGAAGAGTTAGGTCTTGTAGGATGTATTGTAATAATTGCCTTATTTATATTCTTTATAATAACAGGAATAAGGATTGCCATGAGGGCAAAAGATAACTATGGGACACTTTTAGCTATTGGGATAACATCTATAATAGCTATTCAAGCAATTATAAATATAGCTGTTGTAACAGGGTCAATGCCAGTTACAGGAGTTCCACTCCCATTTATAAGTTATGGAGGTTCTTCACTTGTTGTAAATTTAATGGCAATGGGGATACTTATGAATATATCACGACAAATAGATAAAAAACCAAAAAAGGTGCTATATAAATAGCATCTTTTTTTATTTATAAAATAATAAAAATATAATGCAAAAAATGTAAAAAAATGATATTATTTAAATATAAAACAAATTTAAGGGGTATCGTTGAAGATGAGAATAACACCTAAAGAATATATAAAAAAAAATAAAACTAAAAAAAATAAAAGAAGTATATTAATACTAGGTATTTTTATAATTTCAATAGGATTATTTGTTCTTTTAAAAGCTGAAATTTTTAATATAGTGGAAGTAAATGTTGAAAATAATAAAATTCTTTCAAATGAGGATATTTTAGATGAAAGTAATCTTTTAGGGAATAATATATTTTTGGTAAAATTAAATGAATTAGAAGATAAAATTTTACTTAATCCATATATAGAAGAAGTTTCTATAAGGAGAAGAATTCCCAATAAAATATCTGTAATTGTCAATGAAAGAGTAGCATCTTATAAGATTATTGAAGATAATAAGAGTTATATATTAAATGATGATCTTGTTATAATGGAAAAAAGAGAAGATTTAGATGGAATAGTCCTTCCAATTTTAGAAGGAGTGGATATAGAGGGGAGAGAACTTGGTGATAGTGTTACTAAAAATAAAGAAAAAGCAGAATTTTTAAAATTACTAAAGCGTGCATTAGATACTTATGATATGAAAATAGATAGTGTAAATGTATCTGATATAAATAACATATATTTATATTTTGATGATTGCAAAGTAATATTAGGAGGAAATAATGATATAGAAAACAAGTTAACTAAAGCTATAAATATATTAAAAAGTGATAAAGTTGATATTTCTAATGGGTATATAAATGTAAGTTTTAGTGGAAATCCTGTTATTTATAAGAAGCAAGATGCTAATAATTAATTATAAAATTAATCTTGTGAACTATTCCTGATAATGATATTATAAACTAGTAAACGAATTAAAAAATAATTTATAGGTTAATAAAGAGGGTGTGATAAGATTGAATATTGATATTAAAAAAAGAATAGAACATTTAAATAATAAAGTATCAGATAAGGTAAAAATTATTGCAGTATCTAAAACTAAGCCTATAGAAGATATGGAAGTTGCGTATAATTGTGGAATACGTGATTTTGGTGAAAATAAAGTACAGGAAATATTGTCAAAGTATGATAATTTTCATAAGGATGTTAGATGGCATCTCATAGGACATCTTCAAACAAATAAGGTTAAATATATAGTTGGAAAGGTAAGTTTAATACAATCTTTAGATAGTATTAACCTTTTAAAAAAAATAGATAAAGTTTATGGAAACAATGGAAAAATAGCTAATGTACTAATACAGATAAATATTGGACGTGAAGAACAAAAGTATGGAATTTTAGAAGAGGATTTAGATGAACTTTTGCAAGAAATAGAAAAATGTGAATTTGTAAGAGCAAAAGGAATAATGGTTATAATTCCAAAAGGGAATACCGAAGAAAATAGAATGTATTTTAAAAGGACATATGATATTTATAATAGACTGAAGACGAAATCTTATAAAAATACTACTATGAACATACTTTCTATGGGAATGTCAGGCGATTATGAAGTTGCTATAGAAGAGGGAAGTAATATGATAAGAATTGGTCAAGGAATTTTTGGAAAAAGAGATTATAATAACTAGGAGGATAAAAGATGTTTGAAAGAATTAAGGGATTTTTAGGATTTAATGATGCTATGGATGATGAGATTGAGGATATAGAAGAGGCAGTTGTAGAAGAAAAAGAACAACATCACCATCATCATGTACAAACAGCTAATGTACTTGCACAACAACAAAGCCAACCAGTAAAAAAACAACCTAAGGTTGTTAATATTCATAGTACAAGCCAAGCAAAGCTTACAATAACTAAACCGCTAAAATATGATGATGCAACAGAAATATGCACAGCTTTGAAAAATAGAAAAATAGTAGTTGTAAATACAACAGCTTTAGAACTTAAAGTAGCACAAAGACTTATTGATTTTATAAGTGGTGCATGTTATGCATTAGAGGGTGACTTTCAAGAGGTTGAAAAAGGGGTATTTATAGTAACTCCATCTAATATAGATGTAAGCAATGAGTTTAAAAATGAATTAACAAATAAAGGCTTGTTTAATTGGTCTAGATAGAAATGAAAAAAGAAGAATTTTTAGGTCTTTTAAGAAATAGTTTAGATGAGTATAGTTTGCTTAAGCTTTATAATAAAATGCAATTAGCTATAAATAAAGGAATAACAGTTTTTACTGATGAATTTTATACACCTGATGTTTGGATGGTTTTAGAGGAAAAATTTAAAAATATAGTTAAGGTAGATAGTTATGGTATATTTTTAGATAGTGATAGGAGAATTATAGCATTTAATAAAGAAGAATATAATGAATTTCCTATAAGCTTAGTGGAAATAAAGTGTAATACCAAGTTTTCTAAATTAGCTCATAAAGATTATTTAGGAGCATTAATGTCTCTTGGAATAAACAGAAATAAAATGGGCGAAGTTATTTTAAGTTGTGATAGAGCTTTTGTTGCGGTGTCTTTAGACATGGTTGATTTTATTATAAATAACTTAGATAGAGTTAAAAGTTTATCATGTAAATGCACAGTAATAGATGATTTTACTAATCTTCCTACAATTAACTATGAAGAAAAGTTAGTAATATCAACATCAAAGAGGTTAGATTCTATAGTATCTGCTATTTCAAATATATCAAGGAGCAAGGCATGTGACTATATAGAAAACCAGAGAGTTTTAGTAAATTATGTTATGATAAGAGAGAAAAGTTATTGCATTAATGAAAATGTGAAAATAACAATAAAAGGAATTGGTAAGTTTAAAATAGGTGAAATTTTTGGTACAAGTAAAAGTGGTAGATTAAAAATTAAAATATATAAATACACATAGGAGTGAGGGGAACTTATGAGACTTATGGCAAAGGAAATAACTAATAAAGAATTTAAAAAAGTGGTAAGAGGATATGATGTAGAATCTGTTGATGAACATTTAAATCTTATTGAGGAAAGTTATCAAGCTTTATTTCGAGAAAATCAAGATTTAACTAAGAGGGTCGAAATTTTAAATGAAAAGATTGAGCATTATGTAAAAATAGAAGATACTATACAAAGCGCATTAATACTTGCTCAAGATACATCAAAACAGGTAAAATTAAGTGCAGAAAAAGAAGCAGAACATATAATTAAAAATGCTAATGAGTCAGCGCAAAAAATACTAGATAAAGCTCAAGAAGATATAATAAAATTAAAGTATGAGTATGATAAAGCAAAACAAGAATTTAGTTTGTTTAGGGCAAAATTTAGAAGCTTTATGAGTATACAAATGGAATCATTTAATGATTTAGAGAAAGATTTTTATAAGGATTTTAATATATCCAAATTAGAAGAACCAGAATTTGTTGAAAGTATTCATTTAGTTGAATCGGCAAATACTGTTGATACACAAAAAGAAGATAATGATATATACGTAAAAGATATATTTGACGATGAGTATAGTGATGTAGATGATATAAAGAGCTTTTTTGCAGAGGGCTAAATAAAAGAAATCTCACTTAAAAATAGAGTGAGATTTTATTATTTTTTATTGCAAAAAATGTAATATTTATATAATATAAAGTAAGATAAAATTTTTAAATACAAGTTAATGTAACAGGGTGTTTTTTTATATTATTTTAGATTGGAGAAATTAAAATAATGACTATTGAAATAAAGGAAATTGTGATAGAGGAAAAATACAACAATGTTAGGGCTGATAAGGCTTTATCTGTTATTTTTGATAATCTATCTAGAAATTTCATTCAGAATTTGTTTGAAGAAGAAAAAGTCTTAGTAAATGGGAAAATTGCAAAGAGTAAGGTTAAATTATTGACTGGCGATATGATAAAAATAGAGATACCAAAACCGAAAGAGTTAAAAGTAGAAGCAGAAAATATCCCTCTTGATATAATTTATGAGGATAAAGATATTATTATAGTAAATAAACCTAAAAATATGGTGGTTCATCCAGCACCAGGGAATTATGAAGGAACTTTAGTAAATGCACTCCTTTATCATTGTACTGATTTATCAGGAATAAATGGAATTATAAGACCAGGGATAGTACATAGGATAGATAAAGATACATCTGGTATATTAGTTATTGCTAAAAATGATTTGGCTCATAATGATTTAGCAGCTCAGTTTAAAGAACATAGCATAAAAAGAGAATATTATGCATTAGTTGAAGGTAGAATTAAAAAAGATGGTGGAACGATAGATGCACCTATTGGAAGACATGTTAATAATAGGTTGAAATTTGCTGTAAGCGATGGAGGAAAAAGAGCAGTTACGCATTATAAAGTGTTGGATGTTTTTAACTCTTGTACTTTAGTTAAATGTACTTTGGAAACAGGAAGAACTCATCAAATAAGAGTTCATATGGCATTTATTGGTCATCCTTTAGTTGGGGATACTGTATATGGGCTAAAAAAACAAAAAATAACTAATAATGGGCAAGTGTTGCATGCAAAAACTTTAGGATTTATTCATCCAACTAAGAAGGAATATATTGAATTTAATTCAGAGCTTCCAAAAGAATACAAAGAAATTTTAAAAAAATTAGGAGGAAAAGAAGAATATGAAACTTAAAGCAATGTTATTAGATGACAATTCTATAAGAAGAGCTTTAGTTAGGATATCTCATGAGATTATAGAAAAAAATAAAGGGGTTGAAGATATTGTATTAGTAGGTATAAAGAGAAGAGGTTATCCACTTGCTAAAAGAATAGCAAGTCAAATAGAAAAAATAGAAAATGTCAAAGTGCCTGTAAGTTGCGTTGATATAACTTTATATAGAGATGATTTAACGAGTTTTGGAGATTTACCAAATATAAATCATTCGGAGTTAGACATTTCCATAAAAAATAAAAAAGTAATATTAGTTGATGATGTTTTATATACTTGTAGAACTGTTAGAGCCGCGATAGAGGCAATTATAGACCAAGGTAGACCACAGTTTATACAATTAGCTGTTTTAGTTGATAGAGGTCATAAAGAGCTACCTATAAGAGCAGATTTTGTAGGGAAAAATGTACCAACATCAAAAGATGAGATAGTAAATGTGATGATTACAGAAATAGATGGAGAAGATTCTGTTAAAATATATGAAAAATAAACTTAAGGAGAAGCTTTAATGAATTATAAGTTAATTGCTACCACAACTTTTGGTATAGAAGCTGTTGCGGCAAAGGAATTAAAAAATTTAGGTTATGAAAATTTAAAGGTTGAAAATGGAAAAGTCGAATATGAAGGCGATGAAATGGATATAGCTATTTCTAATGTTTGGCTTAGAACAGCTGAGAGAGTGTTAATAAAGGTTGCTGAATTTAAGGCTGAAAGTTTTGAAGAATTATTTAATGGAACTAAGGATGTGGATTGGGGTAAATATATTCCAGTTGATGGTAAAATGCATGTAGTAGGAAAGTCTATTAAATCAAAACTTTATAGTGTACCAGATTGTCAATCAATTGTAAAAAGGGCAATTGTTAAAAGTATGGAAGAAACTTATAATAGAGAGTGGTTTTCAGAAGATGGTCCAGTTTATAAAATTGAGGTAGCTATATTAAAAGATATTGTAACTTTAACAATAGATACATCTGGAGAAGGTCTACATAAAAGAGGATATAGACAAAATTCTGGAGCAGCTCCAATTAAGGAAACATTAGCAGCAGCTATGGTTTTATTATCTAGATGGAATAAGGATAAAGTTCTTATTGATCCATTTTGTGGATCTGGAACCATTTTAATAGAAGCCGCACTTATTGCAAACAATATAGCACCAGGTTTGAAAAGAAGATTTGTTTCAGAAACATGGCCTTCTATGAATAAAGTTATGTGGATGCAAGTTAGAGAGGGTGCTCTTAAAGCTGTTAAAAAGAGTCCGGCTAAATTTATAGGGTATGATATAGATAATTGGGTTTTAAAAACAGCTAAAAATAATGCTATAAAGGCAAGTGTAAGTAATTTTATTGAATTTCATAAATTAGATTTTAATGAATTCTCTTCAAGTAAAAAGGATGCGATAATAATAACTAATCCTCCTTATGGGGAACGTTTAGGAGAAAAGGAGCAAATAGAAAAACTTAATAAAAAAATGGGAGATGTAATAAGAGAGCTTAACACCTGGGATATAAATGTGTTTACTGCATATACAGATTTTCAAAAAGTAGCTAAAATTAAAGCTTCTAAAAATAGAAAATTATATAATGGAAGACTATTATGCTATTATTATCAATATTTAACAAATAATAAATAATTCAATTAGGATATCTTATGTAATCAATAAAGGTTTATAAGATATCCTGTTTTTATGGTATATATGTTAATAATTTACTAAAGGAGAATAATTATGATATGCACATACTGTGGTAAAGACATAAAAGATTTAGATAATTTAAAAACATTAGAATATGAGGAGGATAAAGTTTTAGTTTGCTCTGATAAGTGTGCTAATGATTTTAGAAAATATAAAAAAATTAGTGAGAGGAATAGGATTAAATTTCTAGGGTTGACGATATTAAACTCTGTAATTGCAATTATTTTATATATTATAGGATTATTTTTTAATGATATATTAGATGTTATTGCAACATTTTACATATTTGAAACTATTGGAGTAGTGAGTCTTAAATATCCTCATGTATCTATAAGTAAGGTAAAAAATTATGGCATGACAAATGGGACAAAAGTTGTAAAGAAAAGAGGAATTATATTATTAGTATTAGGCTTTTTACTTTCTATAGGGATGTTTTTCTTTATAAGGGAATTTAAATTTATATAATTATTAAGTTTTTTACTTGTTGAAATAAAGCTATATAATAGTATAATAGAGTTAACTATATAGATGAAGTATTTTTAAAGAGGGAGAAGAGGTATTATGGGCAGCAATAAAAATATCGATCCTGTAAAAAAAAGAAGAGTTTTGTTAACAAGACTTATAGGACTTTTTTTAATAATAGCAATGACAGCACTATTTACAGCAGGTATAATGTTAGGTGGAAATTAATAAATTCAAGGTTATAAGATATGCTTAAATTTACTTAGGTATATCTTTTATTTATAGTTTTAATATTTAAATATATTATGATAAAAAATTTCTATTGTTATTTTAGATTAATTATTTCACTTTAATACAAAAAGTAGTAAAATGATATTTAAGTATTTAAAATATAGATAAGGGAGTGTAATAATGAAAAATTATAAGAAAAGAATAATGTCTGAAGGACTCTTTATATTATTATTCTTAATACTTTTAGTTGGTGCTAGGGGAAAAGCTAGTATTGTCACTGTAGCTATAATTGGTCTTGTTATATCATTTGTAATCTCTACATGGTGTATAGTTAAAGAAAGTAAAAGAAAAAAAGTTACTAATTAAAGCTTGTGTATAAATTAAAATTAAAACAATTACAATTTTAAATAAGATTATTAAATTTTAAATATTTTTAGTAAATAAAACAACTTAGATAGTGTTAATTATAGATAAAAGATAAAAGATATTATGTGTATCTTTTATCTTTTTTATTAATTTTCCTTAGTTAAATTTATATTTTTAGGTGGATCTATATAAAGTGTTTTATTTGTTGAGTAAATTACCATACCAGGCTTTGCACCAGATGGTTTTTTTACGTTTTTAACTAAAGTGTAGTCAACAGGAACTTTAGTAGAATTCTTTCCTTTGCTGTAAAAGGCAGCTAAAGTTGCAGCTTCTAAAAGAGTAGATTCAGGAATGTTTTTTCCTTTAATTATAACATGGGAACCTGGAATTATTTTTGTATGAAGCCATGTATCAGTTTTTTCAGCAAATTTTAAAGTTAGATAATCATTTTGTATATTATTTTTTCCAACATAAATATCTATTCCATCAGAAGATATAAAGTGAAGAGGTTTATTAGTTTTTATTTTGTTTTTATTTTTTTCTTTTCTAAATCTAACATATCCAGTTTCAATAAGTTCCTTTTTTATTTCTTCTATATCAGCGTAATTATCAGCAGTTTCAAGACTTGTTAGGACAGAGTTTAGATAATTTAGCTCATCTTCATTTATTGAAAGTTGATTTATAGAAGCTTCTTCAGCATTTTTAAGCTTGTTATATTTTTTAAAATAGAATTGAATATTTTCAGAAGGAGTTTTATTTTCATCTAAATATATTTTTAAATATTCTTCATTTTCACTATAATAATTTAACACAGAAACATCTTTATCACCTTTTTTAAATCCATATATATAAGAGGTTAAAAGTTCTCCCTTTATTCTATAATCTTCTTTTGTTTCACATTCTTTTAAAGTTTTTTCTAAGATTTTAATTTTTTTTAAGCATCTTTCGATATTAGTATTTATAAGCCTTTGAATATCTAAGCCTTTGCTGTGAAGTCTATCTTGTTTGTCTTTTGTAGCGTAAAAATTATCTAAAGTATCGCTATGACTTTCAAAATATTTTTTTTCACAATTGTTTAATGATATGAGGTCTTTAAAATAAAAATCAACAACTTTTCCATCTTTAAAAAATAAAATATTTTTATTATCTTTTAATATATTTTTGAAATAGTCAGTAATAAATAATGATAAATTATCGATAGTTAAATCATTAAATTTATTTTTATATTCTATAAATAAGTCATTTGAAAGATTTTTTCCAACCCCTGTTATAATTTTAGAAAATATACTTTCATTAAAGTTTATATTTTCTTTTAAAAGATTTTTAAGCTCTTCTTTAGTAAAAGAAAATGGATTTAATTTGTTAGATGTAGGTGGCATTATAAATGTAGCACCAGGATATAACACTCTATAACTATTTTTATTAGAATGAATATGCTTTATAGATTCCATAATTTTATTATCTCTTTTTCTAACTAAAGTAATATTACTATGCCTTGCCATTATTTCAACTATTAAAGAATATTTGCTATCAAATCCTAGTTCATCTTTATTTTCAATGTCTATTGAGATTATTCTGTCCGTAGAATATTGAGTTATATCAATAATTTTACCACCTATTAAATATTTTCTAAGTACCATACAAAACACAGGAGCTTTTAATGGATTAATTTTGTTTATTGTAGTAAAATGTAGTCTAGGATAGTTTGAACTTGAGGAAATTAGTAGTTTTTTTGTTACTTTACCTCTAAGTGTTAAAATTATTTCATCCTTTTCAGGTTGGTTTACTTTATCTATTTTAGAGTTTATAGCAAAATCTTTAAGTTCATTTATTAAACTATATAAGTAGATTCCATCTAAAGCCATATATAATCTTCCTTTCTATATGTTAAGTTAAAGATAGTATAACATTTTAAAGGAAAGTCTATCAACAAGTATAATTTTAGAGGTGATGTTATGAATTTTGTTAAAATGCATGGAAACGGTAATGATTTTATAGTAATTGAAGATTTAAATAATAAATTAAAGGGAAAAGAAAGTTCTTTAGCAAAGAAAGTTTGTCATAGAAGATATGGAATTGGTGCTGATGGAATATTATTAGTTAGAAGACAGAATGCAACAATTGAGATGGTAATAATAAATTCAGATGGTTCTTATGCTGCTATGTGTGGTAATGGAATAAGATGTTTTGCTAAATATGTTTATGATAACTCTTTAGTAAAAGATAAAGAATTTGATGTTATAACAGGAGCTGGAATAAAGAAAATATCTTTAACAGTAGATGAAGATAATAAGGCATTTGAAATAAAGGTTAATATGGGGTTCCCAGAATTTAAACCAGAGTTAATTCCATGTACTGTTAAGGGTGAAAATGTTATAGGAAAGGTAATAAAAGCAAACAATAAGGAGTATAAAATAAACTCATTGCTTATGAATATTCCTCATACAGTAATTTTTGAAGAAGATGAAACACTAATAAGTGAAGGTAATGAGATAGAACATCATGAAATATTTCCTGAGAGAACAAATGTGAACTTTTGCAAAGTTTTAAATGAAAATACTATAAGAGTTAGGACATGGGAAAGAGGTGCAGGAGCAACTTTAGCTTGTGGAACAGGAAATTGTGCATCAGCAGTTATTGCTAATAAATTAGGTTTTGTAGGGAATAAGGTAAACATCATAGTGCCTGGTGGAAAGCTTAAGGTTTATATAGAAAATGATGGTGTTTATATGATTGGAAATGCAGAGTATATATGCAAAGGTGTTTATAAATTTTAATAACATTTAAAAGGGAGTATTCTTAAAATATTTAAGGATACTCCCTAATTTTATTTCATAAACCTATATCCAGTATCCAAATTCAATAAGACTATATAAAATGTAAAAAATAATTATAGTTTATTGATTAGTAAATAAATTATAAGGATATAATTTTTTTATAGAGGAGGTGGGTGTTATAAAAATAGATTTAAAAGATATAGATTTATCCTTTATGAAAGGTATAACAAAAGAGATGGCAAGAGATATGAATATAATATCGGCAAGGGGAGAGGAAAATAAAATATATTTTTATACTGATAAAGAAACAGAAGTGAAAAAGAGTTATTTAGGCCTCTTATTTGATAAAAAAATTGAGTTTATAAAAGGAGATAAGGATGAAATAAAATTCCTTATAAATAAATGTTATAGCATAGAAGCTTCAAAAAACATAAAAGAGGATAATTTTTATATTTTAATAGAAGATGCTATAAAAATGAGGGCTAGTGACATTCATATAGAACCCAAAAGTCAATGGACAAATATTAGATTTAGGATAGATGGGGATTTAAGATTAATAAATAAGATTCAAAAAAGTGAATATGAAATTTTAGTAAATAAGATAAAAGTTAAAGGAAATATGAATATATCAGATAAATTAAAAGCCCAAGATGGGAAAATATCTTTTTTTAGTAATGGAAATTTAAGTTATGATTTACGAGTATCATCACTTCCAACGGTTTATGGAGAAAAAATAGTTATAAGAATTCTTTATAAAAGAGAAGACCTTTTATCTATAGAAAAACTAAATTTTACAGATTATCAAAAAGAAAAGATAAAAAGAATTTTATCTTTTAAAAATGGAATGGTAGTTATAAATGGTCCAACAGGAAGTGGAAAATCTACGACATTATATGCACTTTTAAATTCTATAGATAAAGATGGCATAAATATAAGTACAATAGAAGACCCTATAGAGTTTGAATTAGATGGAGTAACTCAAACTAATGTAAATGAAAAGGTGAACCTAACTTTTTCAACAGGGTTAAAATATATATTAAGACAAGACCCTGATGTAATATTAATTGGAGAAATAAGAGATGAGGAAACAGCTAAAATTGCAGTAAGAGCATCTATAACAGGACATAAGGTTTACTCAACTATTCATGCAAATAATGGTTCTAATATTTTTAGTCGCCTTTTAGATATGGGAGTTGAAAAATATTTATTAGATGAGGCACTAAAAGGTGTTATAACTCAAAGGTTAGTTAGAACATTATGTGAAAAATGCAAAGAAGAAGTCAGTATAAATGATGATAAATATAAATTTTTAAGAGGAAAAACTATATTTAAAGCTAAAGGATGCATGGAATGTAATTATACAGGAATTAAAGGTAGAACTATGGTATCTAAAGTAACTATAAGTGATAAAAAGTTAAGAAAACATTATAAAAATGATGAAAATGAACTTTTAGAAAGTTGTAAAAATCTTTTGTTACAAGGACAAATATCTTTAGAAGAATATATTCTATTTAAAGAAAGTGAGATGTTAAATGATGAAGTTTTTTCTTGATAATAGCCTAATTGTATTTTGTTCGAATTTAAATAGCTATATATCTTCAGGGATACCTATAAAGAAAGCACTAAGTCTTGTAAAGCTTTCCCTTAAAAATAAAACTTATAAAGAATCAATGGATAGAGTAATAGAGGGGATAAGCCAGGGTAAAACATTATCTAAAAGCATTAAAGATGAAGGGGATATATATGATGATATTTTAGGTGATTTAATAAGTATTGGAGAAGAAAGTGGAAATTTAGAACTGGTTTTAAAAAAGCTTAGTAATCATTATGTAAGACAAAAAGAGTTTTTTAATAAGCTGATGAAAATATTAATATATCCGATATTTTTAACATTTATCGTAATCTTTGTTATCATATTTTATTTACTTGTAATATTGCCAAGCTTTAAAAGTCTTTATGATGATTTAGAAGGTGAACCATCTAAATTTTTAAATATAATAATTAACTATTTAAACTTTATAGAGAATGTTAAATATTCTAAATTTATAGTTTTAATTTATGGAATTATATCTTTAATGCTAGTAGGTATTATTCTTAATTTTATAAGAAAAAGAGAATTTATAAGGAACAATAAGTTTTTAAAGCTTTATTATGAAAATAATCTTATTTTTATAATTGAACTTATAGTCACAAGTGGTGTTTCACTTAATAAAGCATTAGATTCATTAAGTTATAGTTTAAAATCAATTTATTTAAAGGAAAATATAATTTTATTAAAGGAGGCTATAAATAAGGGGCAAACTTTAAGTGGAGCTTTAAAAGATTTAAATTGTATATCGGATATAACTATAAGTTTTATATTTAGTGGAGAAGAGTCTGGAAGATTGGAAGAAAATATAAAAATTTTAAGTAACATATTAGAAAAAGATTTTGATGAAAAAATAAATATAATTACAAAACTTTTAGAGCCTATGGTAATGATTTTTTTAGGAGGTATAGTGGTTTTTATGATGATGCTAATATTTGTTCCTGTATATGAGTGTATTAAATATGTATAAAAAGAAAAGAGGTTTTACCTTAGTTGAAACAAGCATTTATTTAAGTATTTTAGCGGTAGTATTAACTATTTTTCTTCAAAGCTTTAATTTTTTGAAAGCCATTAAAGATAACATTATTATAGAAAAAGATATAAACAAGATACATTCATTTTTGATGCTTGGCAAATCTATATCAAAAGAAAAAGAGGTGGGAGGTAAGATTGAGTATGATGAAGAAAAGAAAGTTTTATTATATAAAACAAGATACTCCTTTGATGAAAGAGATGAACAAGTATCTGTATCAGAAAGTTTAGAAAATGTAGCTATAGAAAACATAAATGGAAAAGCTAAATCTCTATTGATAAATGAAAAAGGTTCGATTACAACACCTTGCACTATAAGTATTAAAGACAATAGAGGAATAGAACATAAAATAACAATTAATATAGGAGGAGGAAGCATTGACGTCAAAGAGTAGGGGATATCTTTTGGTAGATTTATCAATAGCTTTAAGCATATTTTCTATATTATCCTTTGGGATTTTTACATTTTATAGAACCTATAAAAGAATAGATAAAGATAATAAGAAAAAAATAGAGTGTTTAAACTATATAGACTATATTTCTATGGAGTTAAAGTATAATTTAGATTTTAGTATCTTAGAAAGAAGATTAGATAAGGAATATATCTTAGATATCACAAATATCTCAAGTATAAATGAATTAATAGAAAAAGGTGAATTGTTAATTGAAAGTATTGAAGAAATAGATAAAACAATAAATGATAATCATGATTTAAATGGATATTATATGATACTTAGTATAGTTAATGAAAGCAGTAATAATAGCATTAATAAAGATATTTTAAATATTAAAGTTAGATTTATGAAGAATAAAGAAGAATGTATTTATGAAAATATTATAAAAAAATATAGGTATATATTATGAAAAAGAAAGGATACTTATTAGTTGAATGTGCTTTATATATTTGGTTTTGTGCCATATTTAGTACTATGATTTTAACTCTTTTTTTACCTTATATAAAGGAATTTAGAAATGAAATAAAGGCTTCTACTAGTTATAATTATATGTTATCTGCATCTATCTATATAGAAAGTGTTATATATAGTGATAATATACATGATATTTTAGTAAATGATAATAACCTTAAAATATATATCGATAATGAAGGCAGTTTAGAAATAAATGAAATAAAGATAAAGGAAATAGGTAAGGTTAATAAACTTGTAGTTGAACGTTATAGATTAAATAGTAGTGGAATTTATGAAAGAGTAGCAACTAATACTATTTTAAAAGATATAGAAAGTTTTTTTGTTGCACAAAATGGGAATGTTATTTCTATTGTTATAAAGCAATATGATGGTGAGGAGAGGGTATTTTGTTATGAGAATAGATATAGAAAGTAAAAAAAGAGGTTATGCATCTTTAGAGGTTATAGCTATGTCTTTAATAGGGTTTACTTTAGTACTAGCTCTTTTAAGTATTGCACTTAATAAAAGAATACTTATTAAAAATGAAATAAAAGCTTATGAGAAGAAATTAGATAATGATGATGAGAGAACTAGATTTTTAGCAGAGATATTATCTTCAATTAATAAAGAAAATTATAGTGATGAAGAGAGTTTGAGGGTATCAGAGGATAATAATGTAGAAGATGATGGTTTGTATAAATTAAGTCTTTTAACACGGAAGAATGATAAGTTTAATTTATATTTTAATGAGGAAAATAATATTTTTATGTTAGAAGACAATACCAATATTTATTATTATGATTATGAAATAAGAAATACAGATGTTTATTTAAGGGAAAGGAGTCTTTATGTTAAATAGAAAAACTCTTTATGTGTGTAGTGATAATGAAGAAGATTTAGTATACCAAAAAGAAAAAAGAAAGTTAAGTATAATATTGTTAAAGGAAGATGTATTTATAAAGATAATACAAATAAATAAAGAGGATAGATTAGAAAAACTTTTAAAAGAAAATATAAGCAGTACATTTAGCTATTGTGATATTCTAACTCATTATGAGAGGGTAAAGTATAATGGAGAAAGTTATTTAGTAATATACTTTTTAAAGTATTATAACTATTTAAAAGATATTATAAATAAGGCTAAAGATGTAAAAATAAAGCCTTATGAGTTTACTAAAAAATTTAAAATGAAAAATAAGGGGATAAATATTATAGTGAGAGAGTTTAAAGATGAGATATATCTAGTAGCATCTGTGAAGCAAACCATAATATATACAAAACATTTTAAGCAAGGTGAAGAAGTAAGTTATTATGTAGATAAGTGCTTAGAACAATTAAAAGAAACATTTAATATAGAGAGTTTTAAATTATTTATTCAGGAAAATCTTTATAATAATAAGCTTTATGAATTAACTAAAAATATAGAATTAATCAAAGGTAAGGTGAGGTAACATAATATATTTAAAGTATAATAAAGACTTTTTACCTAAACAATATGTAGATAACAAAAATAAACAAACGGAACAATTTATAAATTTTCTCATAATAATATTTTTGATTCTTAATTTACTTTTATTTTGTGAGAACTTAAAGAGTAAAAGTAGTTTAAATAATGAAAGCATAGTAGAGTATACAGATATAGATTATAGTCACAATAACACTAATACATTTAAAAAGATTAAGACTGCAATAAATTTAGCTTATTTTAATGGAACTAACAAGTTAGAGGTAATAGAGGATGAAATAAGTTTAACTTTAAATAAAGAGTATTTTAAATATGTTCTAGATGAGTTAAATGAAATAATAGAGATATTTTCTATAAAATATTTAGATGATGAACTTGTTTTATTAGAGGGGTTAATAAAATGAAGAGAATAAAAAAAGAAAGTATTCTTATAATATTATTTGTAGTTTATTTATTGCAAGGAATGATTCTATTTATAAATAATGAAAAAATAGGTACTATAAAAAGTAATAATGAAGAAAATAAAATTTTAAATGAAGAAATTTTTGATAGTGATATAGGAATTATTATAGGAGAAATTAATAATTTAGGATTTGATATAGAAAGTATAGAAAAAGGGGCAAATAAAATAAATGCAGATATTTTTATTAATTCATCAAAAGATAGTATAGTAAATTCTTTAGAAAATTTAAAACAGTCTAATTATTTTATAGAAAGTTATACAATAAATAAAAATGATGGTATACATATAAAGCTTAAGGTTAAAATATCGTAATACTAGGATTTAGTTGAAAATAATTGCATTTATCATTATGTTTTGATAAAATATGATTGTTGTTTTAAAGAAATTTTAAAAGGATAGGTAGCTTAACTTAAGCATTTATTATGCAAAAACGGGCTATATTATAAAACGAATATTAAATTTTGGAGGGATAATAAATGTTATCAGCAGGTGATTTAAGAAAAGGAACTACTTTTGAATTTGAAGGAAAAGTATTTACAGTTATAGACTTCTTACATGTAAAACCAGGTAAAGGGGCAGCTTTTGTAAGAACAAAATTAAGAAATGTTATAGATGGGGGAGTTACAGATAAAACTTTTAACCCAACTGAAAAATTCCAAGAAGCAGTTATAGAAAGAAAAGAAATGCAATATTTATATACTGATGGAGAATTATACTACTTCATGGATCAAGAAACTTTTGAACAAATTCCACTAAATCATGAAAAGGTTGAAGAAGCAATAAAATTCTTAAAAGAAAATATGTTTGCTATAATCAAATTCTACAAAGGAAATGCTTTCTCAGTTGAAGCTCCAAACTTTGTTGAATTATTAATAACAGAATGTGAACCAAGTGTTAAAGGAAATACAGCTACAACTGCTATGAAAACTGCTGTAGTTGAAACAGGAGCAACTGTTATGGTTCCAATGTTTGTTGAAGAAGGTCAAACTATAAGAATAGATACAAGAACAGGAGAATACATGGAAAGAGTTTAATTTTTCTAAGTGTTTGTTTTGTTATTTTAAATAAGTTTAAGATATTACTACCATCATAAATTTTAAAGATGGTAGTTTAATTTTATTCTAAATATTTAAAAATAAACTTCATAGGAGGTAGAATTTTTCTATGGAAAATATATATAATACTGTTTCAAATCTTAGAATTTTAATAAATGATGATTCTTTAGATAATAAAATGTTTAAAGAAAAGGTATTAGATTTGATTGAAAGTTTAGCAAATAAAATAGAAGAGATGCAAATTAATATAGAGACATTGGATGAAAATGTATCTCTTATAAATGATGATTTAAGTGAAGTTCAAGATGAAATTTTCGAGGAAGTAACTTTTGAAGAGTTAGAAGAATTCGAAGATGATTATGTGGAAACTATTTGTAATAATTGCAAAAAAGTTCTTTACGTTGAAAGATCGGTTTTAAAAAATAATGAGGAAATTCCGTGCCCTTATTGCAATAATAAATTCAAACCTTAAAGACTTAGGTAATTTACCTAAGTCTTTTTTTTATAAAAATTTATGTAAAGTAGAATATTTTGTTATGTAAAGTAATATTAATAAATTATAGGAGGGAATCTAAATGAGAGATATATTAAATATATTATCTAATAATATATATAGTAAAATATGTAAAATGGAAAGCTTAGAAGATATACAAGAGATAAGATTGAACGTAAATAAACCTATAATAATTTTAAGTAATAACAAAGAGATAATTTTAAATTATAAAGTTTTAGATAGTGATATAAAATCTATTATGCAAAAAATAAGCAATTATTCTTTGTATGCTTTTGAGGAGGAGATAAGACAGGGATATATAACCATTGAAGGAGGGCATAGGGTTGGACTTTCAGGGCAATGTGTTATGGAGAGAGATAGAATAAAAACAATAAAAAATATATCTTCAATGAATATTAGAATATGTAAGGAGATTAAAGGTTGTTCGGAACATATTATAAATAACATAATAGCAAATGGACAAGTTTTAAATACTTTGATAATATCTCCACCTAAGTGTGGTAAAACTACCATGTTGCGAGATTTAGCTAGAAATATTTCAAATGGAATAAGTTCGATGAATTTATTGGGAAAAAGAACAGTTATTATAGATGAAAGAAGTGAGATTGCAGCTTGTTTTAGAGGAGTATCTCAAATGGATGTAGGGCTTAGAACATGTGTTTATGATAGTTGTGCAAAAAGTGAAGGAATGTTGATGGCAATTAGAAGTATGGCTCCTGAGGTTATTGTATGCGATGAAATAGGAACTTATAAAGATGTTGATTCTTTAGTTTTAGCTTATAATTCTGGGGTTAACATAATAGCTACAATACATGGAAATGATATTGAAGACCTTTATAAAAGACCAGTATTTAATAGCCTTTTAGAAAATAAAATTATAAAAAGAGTAGTAGTTCTTAGTAATAAAAAAGGTGTAGGCACTATAGAAAAAATACTTTCAATTTAAGAAGGAGGTATAGCATTGAAATTAATACTTCTTTTATCTATAGTTGTGATTTGTAGCTTTATAGGATTTAGCTATGGAGAAGAATTTTTAAAGAGAACTAATCAGTTAAAAGAACTTTTAAGGATAGTGATAGAACTTGAAAATGAAATAGTATATTCACACACACCTCTTCCTGAATGCTTAAAAAAAATAGCATTAAAAACCAAAGAACCTCTTAAAAAGCTTTTAGAGGTTGTTGAAGAAAAACTTATTAAAAATGAAGTTTTAGATGTGTATGATGCTTTTTCAAGAGGAATTAATGATGAAAAAGAAAATCTGAGTTTAAAACAAGAACATTATGATATAATTTTAGATCTTTCTAAATCTTTAGGGGAAACTAGCATAGATAATCAACATAATATATTCTCTTTAGCTAAAGAAAAACTTAAAAGAGAGATTGAGGAAACTGAAAAGGAAAGTAAAAAAAACACTAAAGCGTATAGAAGTTTAGGGCTTGGAATTGGTCTTATGATAGTAATATTTTTAATGTAAGGTTTGGTGAAATTTATGTTAGATGTAAGTTTAGTGTTTAAAATAGCAGGAGTTGGAATAGTTCTTCTTATAATGGATAAGATTTTAGAGAATAATGGGAAAAAAGATATTGCGACATTGGTAAACCTAGTTGGATTAATAATAATATTAACAGCAGTAGTAACATTAGTTTACAATCTCTTTGATACTGTAAAAACTATGTTTATGCTTTAGGTGAAAAAATGGATGCAGTTATACAAGTTGTAACATTTTCTTTAGTTGTAATGTTTTTATATCTTGTCTTAAAGGAAAGTAAAAGTACGGTAGCATCTATGTTGCTTTTAATATCAGGAATAATAATATACATATTTATATTTCCTTATGTAAAAGAAATTATGGGATTTGTGAAAACTATGACAAATAGTTCTGGAATTGATGTTACCTATATTCAGATAGTTATGAAAATAATAGCTATATCTTATTTAGCAACTTTTTCTTCTGTATTGTGCAAAGATGTAGGAATTAATAGTATAGCAACTAAAGTTGAATTTACAGCTAAAATAATGATATTACTTCTAGCTATGCCAATTATGAAGAATGTATTAGATTCTATATTAAAAATATTGTAGGAGGAGTTTATGAAAAGACTAGTTAAAATAATGATTTTATGTTTAACATTTATATTGTTTATAGCAACTCCTGCATATGGAACTGATGTGGATGATGAAGATATAAACAACATGCTTATAGAAGCACAAGAAGAGTTAAATAGTGACTCTAGAATGGAAAAGTTTTATAAATATATAAATAACTTAAAAATAGAAGATGAACTTTTAAGTGGACTAAATCCTAAAGAATATATAGTAAGTTATTTAACCAGTAAAGAAGATCCTATATCTTTTAAAACTATTGGAAATTCTATAATAGGTTTTTTATTTAAGGAAATTAAAGTAACTATGTCTTTAGTTGTGTCTATATTAGTTATATCACTTTTAAGTGCTTTACTTAAAAATATACAGGATGCTTTTTCAAACGATGACGGTATAACTTCAATAGCTTTTTTTGCATGTTATGCAGTGCTTATAATGCTTTTATCAAAAAGTTTTTTAATATCTTTAGATGTAGCTAAAGAAGTTTTCAAAAACATAGTTGAATTTATGAATGTTTTGGTTCCAGTTCTTATATTTTTAATAAGTTCTGCAGGGGGAATAACATCAGCCCTTACAATAGATCCAATAGTACTTGCAGCAATTTCTATAACACCTAGAATATATACAAATTTTATTTTTCCGCTTATATTAATTTATTTAGCATTATTATTTGCAAATAATATAAGTAAAGAATTTAGTATTGCTGGTCTTTGCAAATTTTTAAAGCAAACGATAATGCTTTGTCAGGGATTTATTTTAATGATTTTTGTAACAATTTTAGGTATAAGAGGAATGACAGCAAATACATTAGATGCAGTTACTAAAAAAAGCATAAAATTTGCTATGGATAATTTTATACCTGTGGTTGGTAAAGCTTTTTCAGATGCTATAAGTACTTTAGCTGCTTGTTCTTTAGCTATGAAGAGTGTTATAAGCACTTTAGGCGTTTTAATATTAATTTTAATTGCTGTGTATCCGATAATAAAAATATTTATAGTATCGATAAGTTTAAAGCTTACAGGAGCTATATTAGAGCCTGTAGTTGATTCAAAGATTTCAAGCAGTGTAAGTATGGTAGGAGAAGCTTTAACACTTGTTATGTCTTGCGTGATATGCATAAGTATAATGTTTTTTATAATGATTTCTATGATGGCATCATCTGGTAAATTTATTGTAGGAGGTTAATGTGGAAATTTTAAAAAGTTTAGCAATAACTCTTACAACATTAATAATATTTGTTTCTATGGCAAATGTAATACTTCCAAGAAATTCCATAAAAAATCATATTAAATTTGTTTTGTCATTAATAGTTTTAGCAGCGATGGTGATTCCTATAACTAATATACTCTCCTTAGGGAAAAATTTAGATAATTATGATTTAGAATCCATAGTTTTAGAAGATGAGTCTTATGAAAAAACTTTTAACGAAAAGGAATATAATAGCGATTTTATGATGAATAGTTTAAAAAAAACTATGCAAAATTCATTAAATAACAAGTTTAATGGTAATAATTTTACTGTGGAAATGGAGGGAGATATAGATATAGGAAATGCTATAGTTGATATAACAAATGTTTTAATAGAGGTTTCAAGTAAGCAAGTTAGCAAAATACAAAAGGTTATAATAGGGGATATAGATAGTAATTATGCTGATGAATCTGATAATTTTAAAAATGAAATTAAAGATTTTTTATCAGAGGAATTTGGTATAGATAAAGATGTTATAAAGATTAATTATGTATAAATCTTTAAGGGGAGATAAATAATGAATATAAGTGATCTTAAGGACAAGCTACAAAAATCTTTAAGGCAAAAAAATATTAAGAATTTAATATTAATTTTATTAGTTACTATAATGTGTTATTTAAGTTTGTCATATTTTACAAATGTAAACAATATATCTAATAGTGAAGATTTAAATAAGTCTAATGTATCCACATATAGTTTAGAGGGGGTTGAAAGTATATCAGCTTATGAAGAAAAACAACAACAGGATTTAAAAAATTTGCTAGAAAAAATGGATGGTGTAGGTAGTGTGGAGGTTAAAATAAACTATGAAAGTAGTGAAATTAAAGTTCCAGCTATAGATAGTAATACTCAAAAAAATACTACAGAAGAAGCTGACACAGCCGGTGGTGTTAGAAATAATACAGAAGTTAGTAGTGATGATTCCATAGTTATGACAAATGGAAATGAGCCATTAGTGCTTCAAACCAATAAACCAAATATAACAGGAATAATAATTGTTGCAGAAGGTGGTACAGACAGCAAGATAAAATACAATATACAAAAGGCTGTGTCCAGTCTTTATGATATAGGTATGGATAAAGTTAATGTGTTATCTATGAAAGAAAATTCTAGTAATTAATGGGGAGAGGATAGAATGAATAAAAAACAAGCAGGGATAATAGTTACATTATTATCATTAATAGTATGTGTAGGAATATTAGCGGTTAGAGTAAATAGTGGAATGGGAGGTTTAGATTTATCAACACTTTCAACAGACGGAAATAGTCAAAATGAAGATGATACAGATACAACTGTTTCAGATACTAGTGCTAATTATTTTTATGATTCAAAAAGTGCAAGAGAACAATCAGATTCTAACTATATAAAAGGTTTAGAAGCAATAATCGAAGCTGATAATACAGATGCCACACAAAAGCAAGAAGCTAATGCTAAATTAGAGGCAAAGACAACTGCAATGGCAAACGAATCAAGAATAGAACTTAGTATAACAGGTAAGGGATATGAAGAGGCTTTATGTTATATAGACGATAATAAAGCTAGAGTAATTGTTAAAAATGCAAGTAAGTTAACTCAAGATCAAGTAAATGAAATACAAGATATAGTTTTAAATATAGCTAAGATATATGATGTAAGTATAGAATGTAAATAATTATTTGTATTGATTTTATTTATTTGCTATAATGAACCTATAATTGAGTTTTAATGGAAGTTATAGGAGGGTTCAACTTTATGAGTGAAGTTAATAAGGATGATGTTAATTTAGGTATAGTTAAGATATCCGATGAAGTTATAAGTGTTGTAGCAGCAGTAGCATCCTCGGAAATAAAAGGAGTAGTTGAAATTGGACATTGCCTTGTTTCTGCAAATAATAAATTCTCTAAGAAGGGGCTAGGCAAGGGTGTTAAGGTTTCTGTTGATAATGAAGAAGCTGTAATAGAGATGGCTATATCAGTTGAATATGGAATAAAAATACCAGATTTGGTATATAAGGTTCAAGATAATGTAAAAAACACGGTGCAAGCTATAACAGGACTAAAAGTATCAATGGTGAACATATATGTACAAAATATAGTTATCTTAAAGGATAAAAATGAAATATTAGATAAATAATGATCACCCTCTGTTTACAGAGGGTGTTTCTTTATGTTAATGTTATAATGCTATGATTAATAAAGTTTATTAAGATAATAATATAAACGAAGGAAAATAATTAGGAGGATAAATATATAATGAACAGAGCAAAATCAAGAGAGTACTTACTACAATTAGTTTATCAAATGGAGATTACAGGGGATACTCCTGAAGAAACTTTTAATGGTTTTATGGAAAATAATGAAGATAAAAAAGATAATTTAGATTTAGATTATATAAAATCAGCATTAGAAGGAATAAAATTAAATAAAGAAAACATAGACAGCAAAATATCTGCTCAATTAGTAAATTGGAAATTAAACAGAATATCTAAGGTTAATTTAGCGATACTTGAGGTTGCGGTTTATGAGATGTTATTTAAGGAAGATATACCAGAGAAAGTTTCTATAAATGAGGCGATAGAACTATGTAAAAAATACTCTGATGATAAATCAGTAGCATTTATAAATGGGGTATTAGACAAGGCATATAAAAATCTTTAGTTTTAATTAGGGGGATTGATTATTTTGGGAAATATAATAAATGGAAGAGAAATATCCAATAATATTAAGGATGAAATAAGGAAATATGTAAAAAATGGAAAATCTAAAGTTCCTAAAATAGTATCAATATTAGTTGGAAATGACGGAGGCTCTATCTATTATCAAAATTATCAAGAGAAATGTTCAAGAGATTTAGGTATTGATTTTGAAAAAATAATAGTAGATGAAACTACAGATGAAAAAAATTTAGAAGATATTGTTTTAAAACTAAATAATGATGATAATGTAGATGGAATAATGCTTCTTCTACCTCTTCCAAAGCACATAGATGAAAAAAGAATAACAAATTTAATAAGCTATAAAAAAGATTTAGATTGTTTATCTGATGTAAGCATAGGAAGATTTTATAAAGGAGAAAAATCATTTATTCCATGTACACCGTATAGTGTTATAACGCTTCTTAAAAGATCAAATGTAGAATTATTAGGAAAACATGTGGTTATAATAGGTAGAAGTAATATAGTAGGAAAACCGTTAATTCAAATGTTTTTAAATGAAAATTCAACAGTTACAGTATGTCATTCTAAAACTAATAATTTAAAAGAAATAACAAAATGTGCTGACATATTAGTAGTTGCTATAGGAAAACCTAAATTTATAGATGATAGCTATGTAAAAGAAGATGCAATTGTTATAGATGTTGGGACATCTAATGTAGATGGACAAATAACAGGAGATGTAGATTTTGACAAAGTGGTTTCTAAAGCATCTATGATAAGTAAAGTTCCAGGAGGAGTAGGCGCTTTAACTACGGTGTTATTATTTAAAAATCTATGTGAAGGATTGAAATAACTATGAAACTAAAAACACTTACTGTTACAGAGGTTAATGAATATTTAAAAAAAACTATAGATAATAATTTTATTTTAAACAATATACTTTTAAAGGGAGAAATTTCTAACTTTAAGCTTCATTCAAAAGGACATATATACTTTTCTTTAAAGGATAAGGAGAGCAAAATTAACTGCATCATGTTTAAAAGTGATGCAGTTAATTTAAATTTTATTCCTAAAGATGGTATGGATGTAGAGGTGAAGGGAAGAATTTCTATATATATTCAAGATGGAAGTCTAAAGTTATATTGCTCTTCTATGAGGGAGATTGGGGTAGGTGAACTTTTTGAAGAATTTAATGCTCTTAAGAAGGAATTAGAAAGAGAAAGAGTTTTTGATACTTTCTTTAAAAGAAAGATTCCTAAGTATCCTAAAAGAGTTGGAGTTGTAACATCACCTACAGGGGCTGCAATACGTGATATAATAACAATAATTAAAAGGAGAAGTAAAGGTATTGATATAGTTCTTTATCCATCATTAGTTCAAGGTGTTGATGCTCCTAAAACAATAATAGAGGGAATAAATTATTTCAATAAAAGAAATTCTGTAGATGTAATAATAATAGGAAGAGGTGGAGGCTCGATAGAGGAATTATGGGCTTTTAATGATAGAGACCTTGCCTATGAAATTTTCAATAGTAAAATTCCTATAATATCAGCTGTCGGTCATGAAACGAATTTTAGCATATCAGATTATGCAAGTGATTTAAGGGCAGCAACTCCAAGTGCAGCGGCAGAAATAGTTTCAGCAGGCATTGAGGAAATCAATATAAAATTAGATCATTATAGAAAAATTTTATACAAAAATATTACAGATGATATAAAATATAAAAAAGAGGCTTTAGATAGTTTAAATAAAATTTTAAAAAGTAATAATCCAGAAAAGTTGTTAAGCAATGAAAAAAGTATATTAGAACAATTAAATCATAGAATGAATACAAAAATTTATTCTTTGGTTGAAGAAAACAAAGAAAAAGTTAGCAAATTAAATCATATCCTTATGACGTTAAATCCATTAAACGTATTAAGTCGTGGGTATTCAATAATCTTAGATGAAGGTAATGATATATTAAATTCAATCGAAGAGTTAGAGAAAAAAGATAATATAACTATATTTATGAAAGATGGAAACATTAACATAGATATAAAAATAAAAGATAAGGAGAAGAGAAATGGCTAAGATAGAAAATAGTTATGAGTTTATGCTTAATAATTTAAATACTATAGTTGACGATTTAGAAAATGGTAATTTAACACTAGAAGAGGCTATAAATAAGTATGAAGAAGGAGTTAAACTTATAAATAAGTTATATAAAAAGTTGAATACTCTTGAAGGAAAGATTAAAATAGTTAGTAACGATATAGAAAAAGATGCTGGAGATGAACTAAATGGTTATAGATAGTTTGAAAAATTTAGTAGATAATAATCTAAAAAATTATTTCTTAAAAAAAGAGAAAACATATAATAATATTTTAAATGAAGCTATGTCTTATAGTTTAAATACTGGAGGGAAAAGAGTAAGAGCAATACTTTGCTTATTATCTTATAGCGTATATAAAAAAGACTATGAAAAGATTTTAAATGTAGCATTAGGCATTGAAATGATTCATACATATTCTTTAATCCATGATGATTTACCTTGTATGGATAATGATGATTTAAGAAGAGGAAAGCCTACAAATCATAAGGTTTATGGAGATGCTATTGCAACCCTAGCAGGAGATGCTCTTTTAAATGAAGCAATGAATATATTTTTCGATTTTAGTTTGAAAAATGGGGAGAATTCTTTGAGGGCGTGCAGTATTATATCAAAAGCATCTGGAGCGGATGGTATGATTGGTGGACAAGTAGTAGATATAATAAATGAAGGAAATAAAGATATATCTATAGATGAATTAAATTATATGCATACTAAAAAAACTGGAGAGCTAATAAGGGCAGCAGTGGTATCTGGAGCAATACTTGCAGGAGCTAATGAAGATGATATAAAAATTTTAAGTGACTATGGATATAAGCTTGGTTTAGCATTTCAAATAAAAGATGATATTTTAGATGTTACAAGTAGCACTGAAGTATTGGGTAAAAATGCCAAAAGTGATATAGAAAATGATAAGACAAATTACATATCTCTATTTGGAATAGAGAAATGTATAAATCTCTGTGAAAGTCTTACAAATGAATGTTTAAGTCTTTTAGAGAGCATAAATGGAGATACAAAGGCATTAAGTGAATTAACTAATTTGTTAGTTAAAAGAAAATATTAATTTAAAAAGGATTTGATATAATGGGAAATATTTTAGAGGGGATAACAAATCCTGAGAAGATACAAAAGCTTAATAACAATAAAATTGAAAAATTAGCTAAAGAGATTAGAGAATTCTTAATAGATAATGTATCTAAATCAGGGGGACATTTAGCATCAAATTTAGGTGTGGTAGAATTAACATTAGCCTTATTTAAAAATTTTAATTTTGAAGAGGATAGAATAATATGGGATGTTGGGCATCAAAGCTACGTATATAAAATGCTAACAGGAAGAAGACATAAATTTAGTACATTGAGGCAATTCAATGGTCTTAGTGGATTTCCTAAAAGAGAAGAGAGTAAATATGATTATTTTGATACAGGTCATAGTAGTACTTCATTGTCTGCAGCATCAGGTATGGCAAGAGCAAGAGATATTTTAGATAAGGATTATAATGTAGTTGCAGTTATTGGAGATGGAGCATTAACTGGTGGAATGGCTATAGAGGCATTAAACGATATTGGATATAATAAAAGTAAAATAATTATAATACTAAATGATAACCAAATGTCTATTTCAAAAAATGTTGGTGGAATGTCTGCATATCTTAGCAATGCAAGATTAAATCCTAAATATAATAAAATAAAATTTGAAATAAACTCAACACTAAATACAACAGATGTTGGAAAAAATATAGCTTCGTCTATAAATAAAATAAAAGGCAGTATAAAAAGATTAGTTGTTCCTAGTATGCTTTTTGAGGATATAGGAATAAAATATTTAGGTCCAATAGATGGACATAATGTAAAAGAGTTAAGCAAAGTAATAGCAAAGGCAAAAGCAGCAGAAGGACCAATAATGATACATGTAGTTACTAAAAAGGGTAAAGGATGTGCTTATGCTGAAAAAAATCCTAATAAATACCATGGAATAGGTCCTTTTAATCATGATAATGGAGAAGTTAAGGCTGTATCTGGTAGAACTTATTCTAAGGTATTTGGAGAAACGTTAATTTCTTTAGCAAAAAAAGATAGAGAAATCGTTGCAATAACAGCAGCTATGCCAGATGGAACAGGATTAAAGGAGTTTTCAAAAGAATTCCCTAAAAGGTTTTTTGATGTTGGAATAGCTGAAGAACATGGAATGACATTAGCAGCTGGTATGGCTGTTGAGGGATTAAAACCTTTTTTTGCTTTGTATTCAACATTTTTACAAAGATCTTATGATCAAGTTATTCATGATGTTTGCATACAAAATTTACCTGTTAAAATATGCATAGATAGAGCTGGGATTGTTGGTGAGGATGGAGAAACTCATCAAGGAATATTTGATATATCTTTTTTAAATACTATACCTAATATGACTATTATAGCTCCTAAGTGTATGGAAGAACTTCCTCTTATAATGAAGTGGTCACTGACGTATAATAGACCTCTTGCTATAAGATATCCAAGGGGTGGTGATATTAAAGAAGTAATTTTAGAACCATTAAAAACTATAGAGTATGGTAAATGGGAAAAAGTGAAAGATGGAAATAAAATAGCTGTGATTGCAACTGGGAAAATGGTTCAACATGCTGCAATTGCTTGTGAAAAAATTAAAAAAGAATTTAATTTAGATATAGAACTTATAAATGCAACGTTTATAAAACCTGTAGATAAAGATGTTATAAAGAAATTAGCTGAGGATAAAGAAGGTATCATAACAATAGAAGATAATACAATTATAGGAGGATTAGGTTCTATTATTTCTCAAGAACTTAATAATTTTAATTATAAGGGTAAGGTAATAAATCTTGGATATAAAGATAAATTTATTCCTCATGGAAAAGTAGATATTTTATATAAGCTAAACAAATTAGATTCAAATGGAATAAAGGAAAGTATAGTTAGTTTGTTATAAGGAGGACATATGTCAGATAAAAAAGAGAGATTAGATATATTATTAGTGGAACTTGGAATTGTGGAGTCAAGGGAGAGGGCTAAAACTTATATAATGGCTGGCAAGGTATTTGTGGATGGTCAAAGAGTTGATAAAGCTGGAGAAAAGATAGCAAGAACTGCTAATATAGATTTTAGAGGAGAAAAAATACCTTATGTTAGTAGGGGGGGATTAAAGCTTGAAAAGGCAATAAAATCATTCTCTATAGACTTAAATAATAAAATATGTATGGACATAGGTGCATCAACTGGAGGATTTACTGATTGTATGCTTCAAAATGGAGCTAAAAAGGTTTTTTCCATAGATGTTGGATATGGTCAATTTGCTTGGAAGCTTAGAGTTGATCCAAGAGTTGTGTGCATGGAAAGAACAAATATAAGATATGTAACATTAGATGATACAAAAGAGTTATGTAATTTTGCGTCAATAGATGTGTCATTTATATCATTAACTAAAGTTATACCACCTGCAATAAATCTTTTAGATGAACATGGGGAGATAATGGCACTTATAAAACCTCAATTTGAAGCTGGAAAGGATAAGGTGGGTAAAAAAGGTGTAGTTCGTGAAGCATCTACTCATAAAGAAGTCATTGAAAAAGTCGTAAATTTTGCGAAAGAAAATAAATTAGATATTTTAGGATTAGACTACTCCCCTATAAAAGGCCCTGAAGGGAATATAGAATATCTTATATATTTAAAGAAAACAAATAAGGAAATAAACTTCGATGCAACTAAAATAGATACTGTTGTAAATGCATCGCATAATTTACTATAGGATAACAAATTATGAATAATATAGGAATAATTATAAATAGAATAAAGGATGAAAATGGTATAATATTAAATCATGTAGAAACTTTAGTAGAAAAAATATTAAATCCTAAAAATATTACTATTATAGACCATTTTTTAGATGAGGCAAAACAAAAATATAAGAGTATTGATTTGCTTATAGTTTTAGGAGGAGATGGAACTCTATTAGGAGTTGCAAGAAGATTTTCTAAATTTATTGATGCACCTATTTTAGGTGTAAATATAGGAAATTTAGGTTTTTTATCTAGTATAGAGATTAATGAATTAGAAATAGCTTTAAAAGCGATAAAGAATAAGGAATATAAAGTAGAAAATAGAATGATGTTAGAGTGCTTTATAGATGGCTTAGAAGAAAAAGGGTTTAGATTTTTAAATGATGTGGTGCTAGCAAGAGGAACATTGTCTAGAATAGCAGAATATAGAGTTTATATAAATAATGATTTCTATACTTCATTTAAAGGAGATGGAATAATAGTTTCAACTCCTGTTGGATCTACAGCATATTCATTATCAGCAGGAGGACCATTAATAACTCCAGATTTAGAAATAATAGCGATAGTTCCTATATGTGCCCACACGCCAAGCACTAAACCTATAATAATAAGTGGAAGTAGTAATATATCTATAATTCCTTATTTTGATGATGAGGAAATATTTATAACAATAGATGGGCAAAAGTCATTTAAATTAGTGAAGGATAATATTGTAAATATAAAAAAGTGTAGTGATAGTTTTAAAGTAATAGTTTTTCAAAAAAATAATTATTTTAATATGTTAAGAAAAAAGATATTTAGAACAGCAAAAGAGAGAGAGGGAGAATAGATTTTATGAAGTCCAAAAGGCATTCTAAAATAATAGAAATAATAAATTCAAAAGCTATAGAAACTCAAGAGGAATTAGCAGAAGAATTAAAAAGCGCTGGATTTGAGGTAACTCAGGCTACAGTATCTAGAGATATAAAAACTTTAAGGCTTATAAAAATTCAAGGGTCAGATGGAAAGTATAGATATTCAATAATTAATCAAAACAAAAATGATATGTTAGAAAAGTTAAGTAGTATATTAATAAATACTGTTATTAGTGTTGAAAATATCGATAAGATAGTAGTTGTAAAGACAATATCAGGTTCGGCTTCAGCAGCTGCAGAAGCTATAGATAGATTAGAACTTGGTGAAATAGCAGGAACAATAGCAGGAGATAATACCATATTTATTCTTGTTAGAACTTTGGAAAAAGCACAAGAATTAGTTGAGCGAATATCTAAAATGTTAAATAATTAAGTTTTGTTATAGGGGGAAAAATATGCTTCTACAGTTATCTATTAAAAATTTTGCTTTAATAGAGGAAATTACTTTAGATTTAGATGAAGGTTTTACTATTTTAGCAGGAGAAACTGGAGCGGGAAAATCTATTTTAATAGACGCTATTAATTATGTTTTAGGAAGTAAATTTAATAAAGATTTAATAAGAACTGGTGAAGAAAAAACTTTTGTTGAGGCAATATGTTCTATTGAAGATAATAAGAGTCTTAAAGAGATTTTAGATTTTTATGATATAGAATATGATGATATTTTAATAATATCTAGAGAAAGTTTTAAAAATGGCAAGAGTGTTATAAGGGTTAATGGAAAAGCCATTATATTATCTAATCTTAGAAAAATAAGTGAAAAACTTATAGATATACATGGACAACACAGTAATCAAAATCTTTTAAATAAAGATAGGCACATAGAATATTTAGATTCTTTTGGAAAAATAAATTTAGAAAATGATTTTATAAAATATAAAGAAAGTTTTGTAGAATTTAAAGATATAAAAGATAAAATATTAAGCCTTAATAAAAATGAAAGTGATGAAAAGTTAGTTGATTATATAAAATACCAAATAGAAGAAATAGATAATGCTAGCTTAATTGCAGGAGAAGAAGAAAGGTTAATAGATAGATATAATATTTTATCTAATCATGAAAAAATAAGAAATTCTTTAGCTAGGAGTTACTCTTATTTGGATTCTTCAACTGGTGAATATTCTGTTTTAGACAGTTTAGATTTTGTAGTTAGAGAAATAAGTGCTATTGAAAAACATTCAGAAAAGGCTAAATTAATAAAGGAGAGAGTAAATAATACTTATTATGAACTTCAAGATTTAACAAAGGATATAAAGAGTTTACTAGATGAGTCTTACTATGATGAAAATGAATTAGATGAGATAAATAGTAGAATATACAAAATAGGTCTTTTGAAGAAAAAATATGGCTCTTCCATAGAAGAAATATTAAAATATAGAGAAAATTTGGATAAGCAGTATCAGGAGATTATAAATAGTGAGGAAATAATTAAAGAACTAAAAAATAAGCTTATAGTTATTGAAAAAAGACTGGATAAATATTCTAAGAACATACATGAGAAAAGAGTCATTTTAGGTAAAGCAATAGAAGAAAAAATAGAAAAAGAATTTAAGTATGTGGGGCTTGGAAAGTGTACATTTAAAATATCTATTGAATATGATGATAGCTTTAATTTAAAAGGAAAAGATAAAGTTCAGTTTATGATTTCTACAAATTTAGGAGAACCAATAAAACCTATGGAGAAAATAGTCTCTGGTGGTGAATTATCTAGAATAATGTTGTCGTTAAAAAGTGTATTTATAGATAAAGATAATACACCAACTATAATCTTTGATGAAATAGACACAGGAATTAGTGGAAGGATAGCACAATGTGTAGCTGAAAAGATGTATGAAATATCAAATAAACATCAAGTGCTTTGCATAACTCATTTACCTCAAATTGCTAGTATGTCAGATAATCATTATATGGTCAAAAAATATATAGAAAATGAAAAAACTTTTACTAAAATAGAAAAAATAAATGAAGAGAAAAAGATAGAAGAAATAGCAATAATGTTAGGAGGGGTAAAACTTACAGAAAATACTTTAACAAATGCTAGAGAAATTATAGAGCTTGCTAATAAAAAAAAGAATATTATTATGAAAAATAATACATAATATATATTAAATCTATACAAAATAGAACTGGTAGCAGTTCTTTTTTTATTTTCAATAATTAAATTACAAAAAGTTGAATTTAAAATATATTTATATATTTTTTAAATAAATTTACCTTTAGTAGAAATCTTATTATAGAATAAGTTAAAAAATAGTGGGGAAAGTTAATGTCAGAAAGGGAGGGTGTAAATGAAAAATGAGTTTAGTAAAAAAAGATTAAAAATAGTATCTTTAGTTATTATTACTTTAATTTTAGTTTTATCATCCTTTTGTACATTACAAACAGAAATTTCTAACTTATTTTATAGTAATGTCAATAAGGAAGTTGGGCTTAAAATTTCTCAAAGTAATGAATCTAATAATGTAATAGAGCTTTATGCTGGAGGAACACCCGTGGGGGTTAAAATATCTACAAATGGTGTTTTAGTGGTTGGATATTCTGATATAGCAGATAATAATAAAAACGTTGAGAGCCCAGGAAAAGAATCGGGTATACAGCTTGGAGATATTCTTTTAGAAGTTGACTCTCAAAAGATAGAGAATTCTAAGGATTTATCTAAAAAAATAAATAGTCTTAAAAAGGATAAAATTGAAATTCTAATTAATAGAAATGGAACTGAAATAAAAAAAGTAGTTAACTTATTTAAATCAGAAAATAATATATATAAATTAGGATTATGGGTCAGAGATTCTACAGCAGGAGTTGGAACTTTAACATTTTATCATAAAGATACTAATACATATGGTGCATTAGGTCATCCAATAACAGATAATGAAACAGAAAAAATATTAAGTGTGAAAAATGGAGAACTTATAGAATCATCTATAATAAGTGTAAAAAAAGGGCAACGAGGAACTCCAGGAGAATTAAAAGGAGTTTTTGTAAATACTGATAGCCCATTTGGAAATGTTGTAGCTAATACTCAATGTGGAATATTTGGGAATATTATAGATAATAATAGTGTAATTAATTCTAATAATTTGTATAAGGTTGGTTATAAAGATGAAGTGAAATTAGGAAAAGCTCAAATAATAAGTACAATTGATGAAAATGGTCCTAAATTTTATGATATAGAAATAGTAAAAATAATAAATCAAACATCTTCATCATCTAAGAGTATGGTGATTAAAGTAACAGATCAAAATCTTTTAGAAAAAACAGGTGGTATAGTTCAAGGAATGAGTGGAAGCCCTATTATACAGAATAATAAAATTATAGGTGCTATAACGCATGTTTTAGTCAATAAACCTGATACTGGATATGGTATATATATAGAATGGATGTTACAAGATGCTAATATAATAAAATAAGTGTGAATAAGAAAATTTTATGTTATAATAAGTATTAAGAGATTATAAATTTCTTAATATTTTTTATGAAATTTATAAAATAAGAAGGAATCTTAATTGTTTTGTCGAATAAATAATTAATGGAAATATATGGTAAAATAAGGAGAGAAATTTATGAAGGATTCAAAAATATCAGTATTAATAGCAGATGATAATAAAGAATTTTGTAACATATTAAATGATTATCTTTTAAATCAAAGGGATATAGTAGTTACAGGAATAGCTAAAGATGGATTAGAAGCTCTTCAATTAATTGAGGAAAAAAAACCAGATTTAGTAGTTTTGGATATAATAATGCCACATTTAGATGGATTAGGAGTTTTAGAGAGATTACATGCTAAAAATGGTGATAATACTCCAAGAATAATAGTGTTATCAGCGGTAGGGCAAGATAAAATAACACAAAGAGCCATAACACTTGGAGCAGATTATTATGTAGTTAAGCCTTTTGATATGGATGTGTTTACAAAGAGAATAAGACAAATGTTTAATAATACAATATCTGAAGAAACTTCTACAAATAAGACTATATCTTTAGTTGAAGTTCCAGAAATTAGGGTGGAATCTAAAAAGGAACCTATGGATTTAGAAACAGAGATAACGAGTATAATACATGAAATAGGTGTACCGGCTCACATCAAAGGATATATGTATTTAAGAGAAGCAATAACCATGGTCGTTAATGATATGGAACTTTTATCTGCTATAACAAAAGAATTATATCCATCAATAGCTAAAAAATATAATACTACTGCAAGTAGAGTTGAAAGGGCAATAAGACATGCAATAGAGGTTGCGTGGGGCAGAGGTCAAGTTGAAGCTATAAATAAGCTTTTTGGGTATACTATTCAAAACAGCAAAGGAAAACCAACAAATTCAGAATTTATTGCTATGGTTGCAGATAAATTAAGATTGAAGAATAAAGTAAGCTAGTATTTATTTTTTATTTTTAAATGAAGAGGGAATATTATTTGAGATTGTAAATTATTATATATTTTTAAATGAAAAACACTTTATAGTTTTAATATAAGCTATGAGTGTTTTTTATTTTTATATAAAATGTGGTCATAAATTTATTATGTAAAGCATAAATTATACTAGAGTTATAAATATTAAGGAGGAGGAATTTTTGAAAAAACTTATAAATTCGGTTTATGAAGTAATTGATGATAGTAAAATAATTTTTTTATGGGTATTATTATTTCTTCTTATAGGAATAGTATTAGGTTCTTGTACAGTTTATTATATGAGTGATTTTAATAAAGTTGAAATTGGAACTTATTTTAGTGAGTTTTTATCTTTTTTAGGGACTAACAAGATAAGTTATTTACAGGTATTACTTAGAAGTATTTTCAATATTGCTCCTATAGTTTTGATAATAGTTTTATTAGGTTTTACTTTAATAGGATGTCCTGTAATACTCTTTATAGATCTTGTAAAAGGATATATATTAGGATTTACATTTGCATTATTAGCTAGTATTTTGGGTGGGAAAGGAATAATTCTGTTGGCTTTAGGAATTGTGATTCAACAGATAATATTTATACCGTGCATCATAATATTAAGTACAGTAGCCGTTAAAAATTCTATAATAAAAATTAAGGAAGGAATAGGAAAAGAAAGATTAAAAAATAGCAGAATAAATAAAAATTACATGAAAGTTCAAAGTATATTGAGTGTGATTTTAATTATAGGAATATTTATAGAAACATATATATCTCCAAACTTAATAAAATTAGTAATTACTAAGTAATTTTTGTAATATAAATAATTATGTAATAACATTTTGGTTAGGAGTTAATATGAGGGACCGAGTAAAGAAATATGAGACATATTTAGAATCAATAGGAAAGAGAAAAAACACTGTAAGTGCGTATATAACAGATGTTTCTATGTATTTAGATTTTGTTGAAGATAACGGATTTCAAGTTAGCGAAGATGGATATCCACTATTAAATTATATAGATGTTTTAAAGGAAAAAGGTAAATCACCGTCTTCAATACAAAGAACAGTAATATCTCTTAGGAATTTTTATAATTTTTTAGTAGCTGAAGAAGTAATAAAGAGAGTCCCAGAAATATCTATAAGAAAAGAGAAGATTGAAAAAAAGAAACCCTTAGTTTTAACTATTGAAGAAGTAAATAAAATAATGAGCAGTACTAATATGGGGACAGAAAAAGGAATAAGAGATAAAGCATTATTGGAGCTTATGTATGCAACTGGTATGAAAGTTTCTGAGCTTATCTCATTAAATTTAGATGATGCCAATTTGGATTTATCTTTTGTAAGATGTAGGGATAATAGAGGGTATGAAAGACTTATTCCTATAGGTAAAGAAGCTAGGGAAGCTATAAAAAGATATATTGTGGTTAGAGAAGAAAATTCTAAGGGTAGTGATAAGTTATTTTTAAATATGAGTGGGGAGCCTATAACAAGACAGGGGGTTTGGAGAATAGTAAAGGAATATTCATCCATTGCGAATATAGATAAGGATATAAATTTAAATACATTTAGACATTCTTTTGCTGTGCATTTACTTCAAAATGGAGCAAACGCGAAAGTTGTACAAGAACTTTTGGGTAATCAAGTTATGACTTATATAGATATGTACTATGAAATAATAAATAATGAAAAAATAAATAATATCTATAAAAAAGCTCATCCGAGGGCTTAATTTCTGAGGATTATCTTAATTTAAAAGGCTTTTTGTCTTTTAATAAAGATAGTCCTTTATGTTTTTATTTGTAAATATAGTTTTAAATATACATTAATATGTTTTATTACTAATTAATATAGGCCTTTTTTTTAAATAAATTATAATTCTTTAGGAAAAAATAATTTAAAAAGGAGGTAAAATATATGAAAAAAATTATAATTAAATTTTCAGCTATTTTAGCACTAATAATATTTTTAACTGGTGGAGTTAATGTTTTTGCAGATACTAACGAAAATATAGAAGTGGAAGCAAGATCTGCTATATTAATGGAGGTAAGTACTGGGAAAATAATATATGAAAAGAATTCTAATGAAAAATTTGCTCCAGCTTCTGTGACAAAAGTAATGACAATGCTTTTAACCATGGAACATATCGATTCAGGAAAGATAAAATTTGATGATAAGGTTACAGTAAGTGAAAATGCAAAAAAAATGGGTGGAAGTAGTATGCTTTTGGATACTGGTGAGGTAAGAACTGTAGAAGACCTTATAAAAGGAATTGGTATAGCGTCAGGTAATGATGCGGCAGTTGCTATGGCAGAATATTTAGGCGGTAGTGAAAGTAATTTTGTTGATATGATGAATGATAGAGCGAAAGAACTTGGAATGGTAAATACAACATTTAAAAACTGTACTGGTCTTCCAGTTGATGGACATATATCAACAGCATATGATATATCAATAATGTCTAGAGAGCTTTTAAAACATCCTGATATCTTAAAGTATACAAGTACATATATGGAAACAATATCAGAAGGAAGAAAAACACCTATAGAACTTGTAAATCATAATAAGTTAGTAAGGTTTTTCCAAGGATGTGATGGGCTTAAAACTGGATTTACTAATGAAGCAAAATATTGTATATCAGCTACTGCTGTGAAAGATGGTGTTAGAGTATTATCAGTTATAATGGGTGCTCCTACATATAAAATAAGAAATAGAGATGCAAGTATGCTTATGAATTATGGCTTTTCTAAATTTGAAAGCAAGAAACTTTGTGAGAAAGATTCAGATATAAAGCAAATCCCTATGAATAAAAAAGGAGATAAATTTATAATAGCAAAAGCTAAAGAAAATCTTGTTGTAACTTGTCCTAAAGGTGATGGAGATAAGATAGAGAGTAAAATAGTTTTAGATGAGAGTAAAACGAAATTTAAAGAAGGCGAAAATGTTGGATTTTGTGAGTATTACCTAGATGGTGAACTTATCGGAGTTGTTGAGCTTTATTCAGATAGAGATATGAAAAAAGGAAATATTATAGACAATATAAAAGGAATATTTACAAAAGAATAAAAATTAAAATAAAAAGGCAATGAGAAGTTTAATTCATTGCTTTTTTATTTTATAATTAAGTTATAATTTTTGATAGAATTACAGGAGACAAATAATTTTATGGATATGCCAATTATAAAAATACAAAATTTTGATGGTCCTTTTGATCTCTTGCTTCATTTAATAAAAAAGAATAAAATGAGCATTAATGATATAAAAATTTATGATATAACTAAACAATATTTAGATTATATAAAACTTATGAAAGAATTAGATTTAGAAGTTACATCTGAATTTGTGGTAATAGCAGCAACACTTATAGAGATAAAATCTAAGTCTCTTTTACCTAAACTAAAGGTGGAAGATGATGAGAAAAGTGAAGAAGATTTAATGGCAGAACTTAAAGACAAGCTTATGGAATATAAAATTTTTAAGAAGATTTCATTATTTTTAAAAGAAAAGGAAGGACAGCAAGGAGAGATATTCACTAAAAAGCCTGAAATAATAGATGATACAAGTATAGAATTTAATGAAAATTATTTAGCTAATATATCAATGATTAATCTTTATGATATTTATAATAATCTCATTAAAAAATTTAATGAAAAGCAAAATTTAGATATGATAGAAAGACAGGTTAGTGTAGATAAATATAAAATAGAAGATAAGATAGAAGAATTGAAATTAGTAATTGAAGAAAAGAAAGTAATAAAATTTTCAAGCATAAGTGATAAATGTACATGTAAATTAGAGATAGTAGTAACTTTTTTAGCACTTTTAGAACTTATAAAGGATAGCTTTGTTAAGGTATTACAGTATGATAATTTAGGTGAAATAATTATAGAAAAAGATTGGTAAGGAGTAAGAATGGATATAAATCAAGTTGAATTTGAAGAAGTTTCAAGAAAAAATGCAGTTATATCTGCAATAGAATCATTGTTATTTGCAGCAGGAGAACCTCTATCTGCTAAAGATATTTCCAAAATTCTTTACGATGATTTAGATTTTATAAAAGATGTTTTAGGGGAAATGATAGATAGATATGATAAAACAGCTTCAAGAGGAATAAAACTAATAATGTTAAATGATATGTATCAACTAGTTACAAAGCCTTGTAATGGGGAATATGTTCAAAAGTTATTAAAAAAAAATGTTAGACAATCATTATCTCAAGCTTCTTTAGAAAGTTTAGCTATAGTTGCATATAAACAACCTATAACACGAGTTGAAATAGATGAGATACGAGGTGTTAAAAGTGAAAGTGCTCTTCAAAGATTAATAGAACGAGGACTTATAGAAGAAGTTGGGAGAATGGATGTAATAGGAAGACCAATATTGTATGGAACAACTAATGAATTTTTAAGATATTTTGCATTAAATGATTTAGATGATTTACCATCTGTGGGGTTATTTAACGAAGAAGAGGGAGAGAGTTAATCTTCTTTCTCTTCTTTATTTTTTTTTCCTAAAGATTTAATCATTTCTAAAACTTGAGGAATAGCTTCTACTATTTTGTCAGAAGAATTTACTTGATCAACTGGGATAAGTTTTATTGAGTTCCCATTTACAACTAAAAAAGCTACTGGTTTAACAGTTACTCCAGCTCCTGAACCTCCTCCAAAGGGATAATTTTCTTTTGATATATTTTTATTATTTATATCAGCTCCACCAGTTGCAAAACCAAAGGAAACTTTTGATATGGGTATAATAGACTTACCGTCAGCAGTTTCCATAGCATCTCCTACGACTGTACTAACATCTATCATATTTCTTATATTTTCCATTGTGGTTTTCATAAGATTTTCTATAGGGTGATTATTTTCCATTAAAAACCTCCTAAATTAAATAAAGTTGTTATATATTTTTTTTGAAAAAATATAAAAATATTATATATATAATGTTTGCAATACTTAAGTAAATTATACCTTTTATACTAAATAATATAGAAGTATGTTCATTAAATAAAGGCGATATATTATAATTTTTCTTTTTAACATTAAATATAGTAATTAATTCAAGATAAATACTTTCTAAAATACCATAAATAACACCATATGATACAGCTGTAAGAGCAGCATCGCTTAAAGAATATTGCATATTTATTGATAAATTTAGCAATGGTTTAAATTTGTTTGCCTGTAAAGAACTTAATATAGATTTAAAGTCAATCTTTATCTTATTATTAGATTTTTTTTTAATCTTAGTCTTCTTTAGTGAATTATTTTTAAGTGGAATTTTAAATTTTTTATATAAATAAACTTTAAATTGCTTATCGTAACTCGCTTCAAAAACTATGGGCAACGGTAAAAATAAAATAATTAATACCATAATAAATAAAAAAATAATATTCATAAAAAATTCTCCTAACTCTTATACAACTAATTATCCCCAATATATCAAAAAAATAATCAAAAAATTGATGATAAATTTAAAATTTTAGGAAAAAACTATATAAGTGGGATATTTAAAGTTGTATTAAGGAGAAGTTTATGAGAAAAATATGTGAAAAAATTGCAATTATATTATCTTTATTATTAATGCTATATAGTCCTATACAGGTTTTTGGATTATCTAAAGATAAAGACATAGCTAGAGAAGCACATTATGCAATAGCTTTTGATACAGAATCTAGAGAAATTTTATATGAAAAAAAAGCATTTGATAATGTTCCTATGGCAAGTACTACTAAAATTCTTACAGCGATTTTAGCTATAAATTATGGTAACTTAGATGATACTGTTATTATATCTAAAAATGCAGCATCTATTAGAGGTTCTAAAGTTGGTTATAAAGCTGGAGAAGAAATAAAACTTAAAGAACTACTTTTTGGTCTTATGTATAAGTCAGGAAATGATGCAGCTATTGCTATAGCAGAACATATAGGGGGATCAATTTCAGAGTTTTGCGTAATGATGAATGATTTAGCTAGAACTATGGGACTTATAGATTCAAATTTTGAATCACCTCATGGATTAGATAGTCAAAATCATTATTCATCAGCATATGATTTAGCCTTATTAATGGCAAAAGCTATGGAAAACGATACATTTAAAGAAATAGCTGGAACTAAAACTACCTTAAAAGAAAAATATGGATTTACAAGAGATTATAACAATATAAATAAAATTCTTTGGATGATTCCAGAGGCTAATGGTGGAAAGACAGGAACTACAGGGCAAGCAGGAAAATGTTTAGTAACATCTGTTAATCATAATGGAAGAAATATAATAATAGTTGTTTTAAATTGTCCTGAAAGATGGAAAGTAACAGAAAATATATACAATTATATAAAAGAAAATTATAAATAAATTTTTCAGACTACTTTAAAATTAAAGTATTTTAAAGTAGTCTTTATTTTTGTAACAAATTTAAAAAAAATAAATATTTTAATAGTAAGATGTTTTTTAGGGGGAAAAATTACATGAAATATGAAATGATTGATTGTATTGATGCAGGAAGTGAATTTTGCCCTTGCCATTTAGCAGAGGAAGGGGAATGTATACTCTGTTCACAATTAAATGGAAGATGTTTTTGTGATTGTAGAAATTGGAAGGGTGTATGTATATATCAAGAGTTTAAAAACAATGGCAATAAAGCAAAAGAAGGGAGAAAAACATTTGATTGTGAAATCGTAGAACTTAATTTTTTAGAAGATGAACTTGTATGTTTAAAAGTGAAAGCAAATCATAAGTTATGTTTGGACTTATCAGTTCCAGGAAGCTTTATATTTATAAAAACAAAAGATAATCCATATTTTGATATTCCTATTTCGATAATGGAATCGAATTGTGATGAAAATACATTAATGATGATGGTAGAAATAAGAGGAATAAAAACGAAAAGACTTTTAAATTTATCATTAGGTGAACATATAGGAATTAGAGGACCATATTTTAATGGGGTTTTTGGAATAAAAACAATAAATAGTATATTTGATAAAAATATTTTGGTTCTTGTAAGGGGAATAGGTGAGGCACCAGCTCTTCCAGTTATAAAAAAGCTTTTACTTCAAAATAATAAAATAAATTTAGTTTTAGATAAATCTCCATTTAAAAATAGTTATATAAAGAATTATTTAGATACTAATCAAATAAATATTGAAGAGGCTAATATAATTGATAAAGGAAATCTTTCTGAGGAAGTAAAGAAAATAATAAATTTAGCTATAGATAATCATATTAGTTTAATTCATTGTGCTGGAGCTGATATATTAACTTATAATGTTATAAATTATTTAGATGATTTAAATCGAGAAGATATTAATATATCTTGTTGTAATAATTCTAAAATGTGTTGTGGGGAAGGTGTTTGTGGAAGTTGTACAGCTAGATTTGCAGGACATAAAGTAAAGAGGCTTTGCAAAGTTCAAACAGATCCTAGAAATATTTTTAAGGAGAGGAGATTTATATGAAGGTTTTGGTAATTGGTGGTGGATGGTCTGGTATAGCAGCTGCAATACAAGCTAAAAAAAGTGGTGCAGAAGTAGAATTGTTTGAAAAAACTGATATGCTTTTAGGACTTGGAAATGTTGGTGGCATTATGAGAAATAACGGAAGATATACTGCATCAGAAGAACTTATAGCTATGGGTGCTGGTGATTTAATAAATATAACAGATAAATTAAGCAGGCATAAAAATATAAATTTTCCAGGTCATGAGCATGCTTGGCTTTATGATGTCAATAAAATAGAGGGGGAAGTAACAAGGTATGTTGAAAATTTAGGGATTCGAGTGCATTTTATATCTAGAGTTATAGATGTAAAAAAAGAAGATAATAAAATACTTGGTATATATACAGCAGATGGTACATTTTATTCTGGAGATGTATTTGTAGAAACAACAGGATCTACAGGCCCTATGGGAAACTGTCTAAGGTATGGAAATGGTTGTTCAATGTGTGTTTTAAGATGTCCATCTTTTGGTCCTAGAATAAGTATCAGTGCAAGGTGTGGAGTTTCAGACATACAAGGAGAAAGAAAAGATAATGAACTTGGAGCGTTTAGTGGTTCTTGTAAGTTAGCTAAAGAGAGTTTATCTGATGAAATAGTAAATGAATTGAATGAAAAAGGAGTTGTTGTTGTTAAAATACCAGAGCAGGATGTTAACTATGGAAAGTTATCTACTAAAGTATGTCAGCAGTATGCTTTAAAAGAATTTGCGGAAAATATAATTCTTTTAGATACAGGTCATGCAAAACTTATGACAACTTATTATCCGTTAAAAAAACTTAGAAAAATAAAAGGATTTGAAAATGCTAAATATGTAGATCCATATGCTGGTGGTAAAGGAAATTCAATAAGATATTTATCTGTTGCGCCTAGGGATAATGATATGCGAGTTTGTGGAATAACTAACCTTTTTTGTGCAGGAGAGAAATCAGGGCTTTTTGTAGGACATACAGAGGCGATAGTAACTGGTACTTTAGCTGGATATAATGCTGTTAGATATGGATTAGGTATGCCAGGATTGGTATTACCTAGAAGTATAGCTATTGGTGATATGATATCTTTTGCAAATGAAAAGACAGAATCAAGAGAAGGGCGTATGACAAGATATACCTTTGCAGGGTCAGTTTACTTTAATAGAATGAAAGAACAAGGGTTATATAGTATTAAAAAAGATGAAATAGAAAAAAGAGTCAAACAGCTTAATTTAGATAATATATTTCAAAAAAAATTGGTATAATATAAGGGATTGCCTAAAAAGTGGGCAGTCCCTTAATTAATATTGATATAAAAAATATAAAAATTATATAAAAGCATTGTTGACAAAGTTAGTCGGATTTGATATTATTATTGCATAAAGTATATTAATTTAGTCAACTTTAAGGGGTGATTTTTATGAAGCTATCTACTAAAGGAAGATATGGTGTAAAAGCCATGGTAGATTTAGCAATACATTACGGAGAGTCACCAATTTCAATAAAATCAATTTCTCAAAGACAGGGGATATCAGAATATTATTTAGAACAGTTATTTAGTGCACTTAGAAAAGCAAAATTAATAAAAAGTATTAGAGGTGCACAAGGTGGATATGTATTAAATAAATTGCCTGAGGAAATAACAGTTGCTGATATCATGGAAGTTTTAGAAGGTCCTATCGAGATTTCCGATTGTGTTGAAGGGACTACATGTAATAATGGCAATTGTTGTGCAACAAGGCTTGTATGGCAAAAGATAAAAACTAGTATAGAAGATGTTACAACATCAGTAACACTTAAAGATATAGTAAATGATTATAATGAAATAAATAATAAGTAATAATGAAAATATAGGAGTAGAAAAATGGAAAATACAGTATATTTAGATTATGCGGCAACAACTTATGTAAGACCAGAAGTGTTGGAAGAAATGTTACCATACTTTACACAAAAGTTTGGAAATCCATCATCATTCTATTCAATATCAAGAGAAAATAGAATGGCTATAGATAAAGCTAGAGCGCAAGTGGCTAAAGCATTAAATTGTGATGTTAATGAGGTTTATTTTACAGGTGGTGGCTCAGAAGCAGATAACTGGGCAATAAAGGGAATAGCATCAGCTCATAAAAATAAAGGAAACCATATAATAACAACTAAAATAGAGCATCATGCTGTCTTACACACATGCCAATATTTAGAAAAACATGGTTTTGAAGTTACATATCTTGATGTTGATGATAAAGGGCTTGTAAATTTAGAAGAATTAAAAAATGCAATAACTGATAAGACTATATTAGTTTCAATAATGTTTGCAAATAATGAAATAGGAACAATAGAGCCTATAAAACAAATAGGTGAAATATGTAGAGAAAGAAAGATATTTTTCCATACTGATGCAGTGCAAGCAGTGGGAAATGTAGCTATTGATGTTAAAGATATGAATATAGATTTACTTTCTTTAGCTGGTCATAAAATATATGGACCTAAAGGAGTAGGTGTTTTATATATAAGAAAAGGAATAAAAATAGACAATTTAATTCATGGTGGTAGTCAAGAAAGAAATAGAAGAGCAGGAACAGAAAATATACCAGGTGTAGTTGGGCTTGGTAAAGCTATAGAACTTGCGACTGATAATCTTGAAGAACATAGAAATAAAATGATAGCTTTAAGAGATAGACTTATAGAGGGGCTATTAAAGGTTCCATACACTAGATTAAATGGTGCTGAAGGAGATAAGAGATTACCAGGTAATGTTAATGTATGTTTCGAATTTGTAGAAGGAGAATCAATTCTCTTATCACTTGATTTTAAGGGAATATGTGCATCTAGTGGAAGTGCCTGCACATCTGGTTCATTAGACCCATCACATGTACTTTTAGCTATAGGGTTACCTCATGAAATAGCTCATGGATCATTAAGATTAACACTTGGTGAAGGATCAAAAGAAGAGGATGTAGATTATATTTTAGAGGTTATACCTCCTATTATAGAAAGATTAAGAAATATGTCCCCATTATGGGAAGATCATTTAAAGAAGGGAGAAAAATAATTATGATATACAGTGAAAAAGTTATGGAACATTTCCAAAATCCAAGAAATGTAGGTGAAATAGAAAACCCAAGCGGGGTTGGTGAAGTTGGTAATGCTAAATGTGGAGATATAATGAAAATATATTTAGACATAGAAGACAACATAATAAAAGATGTTAAATTTAAAACTTATGGATGTGGTTCAGCTATAGCATCATCAAGCATGGCTACAGAATTAATAAAAGGAAAGACTATAGAAGAGGCTTGGGTTTTAACAAATAAAGCAGTTGCAGAAGCATTAGATGGTCTTCCTCCAGTTAAGATGCACTGTTCAGTTTTAGCTGAAGAAGCAATTCATAAAGCAATAAATGATTATAGAGAAAAACAAGGATTAGAACTTTGGGAAGTAAAAGAACATTCACATGATATTCATGAACAAGTACATGGCGAATAATATATAAAGTGGTGAATAAAATTTGAAGAAAAAAGTAGTTGTAGGTATGAGTGGCGGAGTTGATAGCTCCGTTGCTGCTTATCTTTTAAAAGAACAAGGTTATGATGTAATAGGCGTGACTATGCAGATTTGGCAAGAAGATAAAGAGTATGAGGAAAGAGAAGGTGGATGCTGTTCTCTATCTGCGGTAGATGACGCAAGAAGAGTAGCAGATAAAATAGGTATACCTTTTTATGTTTTAAACTTTAGAGATAGTTTTAAAAAAAATGTTATAGACTATTTTATAGATGAATATATGGAAGGTAAAACACCAAATCCTTGTATTGCTTGCAATAAGTATTTAAAGTTTGATGAGTTATTAAAAAAGGCTCAAGGAATAGGAGCTGATTATATAGCAACAGGTCACTATGCTAAAATAGAAGAGCATAATGGTAGATATATTTTAGTAAAGTCAGATGATGATAAAAAAGATCAAACCTATGCTTTATACAATATGACTCAAGAACAATTAGCACATACTCTAATGCCTTGTGGAGAATATACAAAGGATAGGATAAGAGAAATTGCAAAAGAAATAGGCCTTGATGTTCATAATAAAAAGGATAGCGAAGAGATTTGCTTTATTTCAGATAATAATCATGGTAAGTATATATCTGAGGCTATGCCTGGAAAAGTTAAGCAAGGTAATTTTGTAGATAAGGATGGAAATATCCTTGGAAAGCACAAAGGGATAGTTTACTATACTATAGGACAGAGAAAAGGTCTTGGATTAGCTATGGGAAGACCTGTATTTGTAACTGATATAAACCCTTTAACTAATGAAGTTGTTGTAGGGGCAGAAGAAGACATATTCAAAACTGATTTAATTTGCAAGGATATTAATTTTATAGCCTTTGATAATTTGGATAAATCATTAGAATTAAAAGCTAAAATAAGATATTCTGCAAAACCAGCAACAGCTACTATAACGCCTTTAGAAAATGGTAAAGTTAGAGTATCTTTTAAAGAGAAACAAAGAGCCATAACAAAAGGACAATCAGTTGTGTTTTATTTAGATGATTTAGTTGTAGGTGGCGGAATTATAGAAAGTTTAGTATAGAAAATATTTAAAGAGCATTAAATTTAATTTAATGCTCTTTATGCATTTATTTATAAAAACTGATAATACTAACCTTAAAAATAAAAATTAAGGTTAGAGGTGATTTTTTTGTATAAGCTAAAAGATTTTAAATATTTAGATACATATAATTGCAATGGTAAAAAATTGGGAACAATAAATGATATAGCTATTAATTATTTTGATAAGAGTATAGAAGGCTTTATTATATCATGTAAAATTTTTTCAAAAAAAAATTATGTGCCAAAAGAAGAGATAGTAGCTATAGGAAGCTCTATTATTACAAAAGCTGTGTCAACTTATAATGGACTGAAATTTAGTGACATAAAAGGTATGGATATAATTAATAAAAAAGGAGAAGTCATAGGAGTTGTAGATGAACTTTTAATAGATGACAGAGATTTTTCTATAAAAGGATTAATAGCGTCTACTGGAATTTTTCATAAGTTTGTTTATGGAAAAAGAATTTTTCTTTTAAATGATACTATACTTGGAGATAATAATGTTTTATATTATGGTGAGCAAGAAGTGATATTCAAATCAATGCCGCATAAATTCTGGAAACAGGTGAATGAATAATGAAATTTAGCGCTAATAAATACAGTAGATATTTTATTATAGTCATGTTAGTAAGTATAATTATATTTTTGTATTGTAGATTTTTATTTATAAGAGAAGTAGTGACAATAATATTAGTAGCATTTATTTTAGCTTATGCTTTAAAACCAATATGCAATTATTTTTGCAAGAAATCTAATTTGAATAGAAATATTATTTCAATAATCCTGTTGTCTAGCATATTTTTAGCAGTTTTTTTAATAGCGATAAGTATAATTCCACAAATATTAAATGATGATATTTTGAATAATGTGGAGGGATTTATAAATAACTTAAATAACAATCAGTTTTTAGTCGATTCAAATTTTATTTCAGGATTTGGAAATAAAATTTATGATAAAATAAATGCAAGTATATTGGTTTATTCATCTAAATTGTCAGAAATTATGAAAATTTTATCTAGAAATTTAATAGCAATAATAATAGTTCCTATAGTTGCCTATTATTTTTTAGCACATGGTAAGTATTTAATTGATAAAATAATGCTTATATTTCCTGTGAGTCGAAGAGAAATTATTAAAAATTTCACGAATGATATAGATAAGGTTTTAAGTAGATATGTTTTGAGTCAAATAGAACTTAGCGTGATTGTTATAATTATGACTTTTATACTCCTTACAGTTCTTGGAATAAGATTTGCTCTTATATTAGCTATAATAAATGGATTATTTAACATAATACCATATTTTGGACCAATATTAGGAATGATTCCTGCACTTGCCATAGCTTTAGTGAGTAATCCATTAAAATGTATATTAACTTTTATAGGTCTTGGAGCAATTCAACAGATAGAAGGAAATTTTATAGCTCCGCAAGTAACTGCAAGTAGTACTGATATACATCCCTTAATAATTATTATTTTATTAGTATTAGGAGAAAAATTGGGAGGGATAATTGGAATGATATTAATAATACCTCTATTTGTAATACTTAAAGTTGTATATGATGACTTAGATTACTATTTGTTTTAAAATAAATTATTGACATATTAAATTTTTTTTCATATAATTTGGCTATATTAATAATGCAAGCTATGACGAGAATGAGTAGGTAAGTAATTGCTATTAAGAGAGGAAGTGGAAGGTGTAAACTTCTTAGCAATACTACTGAAGCTATCTTAGAGCTATATTTTACTAAGTGATGTATTTTGATTTATACATAATTAGGGTGGTACCGCGGAATTCTAAGCTTTCGTCCCTTATTTTTTAGGGATGATAGCTTTTTTTATTTTTAAATAATATATTTTTTAGGAGGAAAATTTTTATGAAATTCATGGGAGCAAATGAATTAAGAGAAGAATTTCTTAGTTTTTTTGAAAGCAAAGGACATTTAAAGCTACAATCATTTCCACTAGTACCTAGAAATGATAATAGTTTATTACTTATAAATGCAGGTATGGCACCTTTAAAGCCTTACTTTACAGGGCTTGAACAGCCACCAAAAACAAGAATAACTACATGTCAAAAGTGTATAAGGACTGGAGATATAGAAAATGTAGGTAAGACATCAAGACATGGTACTTTTTTCGAAATGCTTGGTAATTTTTCTTTTGGAGACTATTTTAAAAATGAAGTAATCCCATGGGCTTGGGAATTTATAACAGAAGTTTTACAAATACCAAAAGATAAACTTTATGTAACTATATATTTTGAAGATAATGAAGCATTTGAAATATGGAAAGAAAAAACAGATATTGACACTTCAAGAATTTTTAGATTAGGAAAAGATGATAATTTTTGGGAGATAGGAGTAGGACCTTGTGGACCTTGTACAGAAATTCACTTCGATAGAGGGGAAGGAAAGGTTGAGACTGTAGAAGAATTTTTAAAAGCAGCAGATGAAGATAGAATAGTTGAATTTTGGAATTTAGTATTTACACAATTTGATAGGGATGAAGAAGGAAATTACAATAGATTAGAACATCCAAATATAGATACTGGTATGGGACTTGAGAGAATTGCAACAATAATGCAAGGTGTTGATAATATATTTGAAATTGATACAGTAAATAATATATTAAAAAAAGTATGCTCTTTAACTGATACAAAATATGGAGAAGATAAAATTAAAGATATATCAATAAGAATAATAACAGATCATGTAAAAAGTGTTGCAATGCTTATATGTGATGGGGTTCAACCTTCTAATGAAGGACGTGGATATGTTTTAAGAAGACTTTTAAGACGTGCTGCAAGACATGGTAGACTTTTAGGAGTTAAGAGATTATTTTTAAGTGATATTGTAGAGTCTGTTATAGAAAATTATGGGGAAGCTTATAAAGAACTTAAAGAAAAAGAAAGTTATATAAAGAAAATTGTAAAACTTGAAGAAGAAAGATTTAATGAAACAATAGATTCTGGTATGGATATACTTAAGGCATATATAGATGATGCTATAAAAAATAATGATAAAATTTTATCAGGAGAAAAAGTATTTAAATTATATGATACTTATGGATTTCCGTTAGAACTTACAGAAGAAATTGTAGAAGAAAAATCATTAAAAGTAGATATTGATGGGTTCAATAAAGAAATGAAAGAACAAAGAGAAAGAGCGAGAAATGCTAGGGGAGAACATAGCTATATGGGTAGTGATGAAAATCCTGCAAATAAGATAAGCTCTGAAGTAATAACTGTTTTTGATGGTTATGAAAAAAATGAATTAGAGTCTAAAATTATAGTTTTAGGAAATGAAATAGAATTTAAAGATTGTTTAAATGTAGGAGATACAGGATTTATTGTGGTTTCTAAAACACCATTTTATGCAGAAATGGGAGGTCAAGTTGGAGATACTGGAATAATAGAATCACAAACAGGTAAAGCTAGAGTTATAGATTGTAAGAAAAATGTGGGTGGAAAATTTATTCACTATGTTGAAATAATAGAAGGAACAGTTAAAAATAATCAAGATGTAACACTAGTAGTGGATAAGGAAAGAAGAAATAGTATATCTAAAAACCATACGGCTACTCATATGCTTCATAAAGCTTTAAAAGAGGTTTTGGGAAATCATGTAAATCAATCTGGTTCTTATGTAGATGAACAAAGATTAAGATTTGATTTTACACATTTTTCAGCATTAACTGAAGAAGAACTTAAAAAAGTTCAAAATATAGTAAATGAAAATATTATGAATGTTGAAAAAGTTGATACTAAAGAAATGACAATAGATGAAGCTAAAAATAGTGGTGCTACTTGTCTTTTTGATGAAAAATACGGAGAAGTGGTAAGAGTTGTTTCAGTTGGAGATTTCTCTAAAGAACTTTGTGGAGGAACTCATGTTAAAAACTCAGGAGAAATAGGCTTAATATCTATAATTTCTGAATCAGGAGTGGCATCTGGCATTAGAAGAATTGAAGCTGTAACAGGAAAGAATGCCATGGAAGTTATGGAAAATAAAAATTCTATATTAAAAGAAATAGAAAAAATGTTTAAATGTTCAGAAAAAGATGTTATTAAGAAAATATTAGCTCAAGGGCAACAAATAAAAGAAAAAGAAAAAGAAATTTCAGACCTTAAAGCAAAATTAGTACAAGGTGCAGAAGATGACATAGTAAACAGTGCCATAGATGTAAAAGGAATAAAACTTGCAACAGCATCTCTTAAAGATTTAGATGCTAATTCGTTAAGAGATTTAGGAGATAAAGTTAGAAATAAATTAGGTCTTGGAGTTGTAGTTTTAGCCAGCCAAATAAATGGAAAAGTTAATTTGATAGTTATGGCAACTAAGAATTCTTTAGATAAAGGAGTTCATAGTGGTAAGATAATAAAAGAGGTTGCACAAGTTGTAAATGGCGGTGGTGGTGGAAGACCAGATATCGCACAAGCTGGTGGAAAAACTCCAGAAAAAATAGACAAAGCATTACAAAAAGCTAAAGAAGTATTAGAAAAGCTTGTAAAATAGTATACTTTTTTTACATTATAGTTTATAATATAATTAGAATTAAGTTTAGATTAAATGAATAATTAATTATATAATAGTAAATACTTATAGTATACTATGTAAGGGGGTGAAGCTGTTAATGCAGCAACGTCTATGAAAAATAATTTTGATTATACTTTACAATTTGATTTTAATAAAAACAAAGAGGATTTAACGAAATCTATTTTAACTGATGTATATAATTCTTTAAAAGAAAAAGGTTATAACCCTGTTAATCAGTTGGTTGGATATTTATTATCTGGAGACCCTACTTACATTACTAATTACAACGGGGCGAGAGCTTTAGTAAGAAAACTTGAAAGAGATGAAATTCTTGAAGAAGTTATAAAATCTTATCTAGAGATAAAATAAGAGTACCCCGAAAGGGTACTCTTTTTATATAAGGAGTTTTAAAAATGAGAATTTTAGGATTAGACATAGGAACTAAAACGATAGGAGTTGCTATAAGTGATCCTTTAGGCTGGACAGCTCAGGGAATTACAACAATAAGAAGAAAAAATTACACAAATGATATGGAAGCAATAAAAAAAATATGCAATGAATATAGTGTAGAAACAATAGTAGCTGGTATGCCTAAAAATATGAATGGTACCATTGGACCATCAGGTGAAATGGTTATAGAGTTTTGTGAAAGATTAAAAGAAGTTGTTAATATAGATATTGAATTTTGGGATGAAAGATTGACAACAGTAGCAGCACATAGGGCTATGCTCGAGGCTGATTTATCTAGAAGCAAAAGAAATAAAATAGTTGATAAGGTAGCAGCAACTTATATACTGCAAGGTTATTTAGATAGAATATCAAAATAAATATAATATTTTTTAGGAGGAAAGATATGAACGATAATTTAGAACCATTATTATTATTAGATGAAAACGGTGAAGAAACAGAATTTGAAGTAATAACAAAATTAGATATAGAAGAAAATGAATATTTCCTATTATCACCAATGAATGAAGATGAAGAAGTTGTTATAGCAATGAAAGTTATTAAAGATGAAAATGATGAAGAAATATTAGTCCCTGTTGAAAGTGATTTTGAAATTGAAATGATAGAAGAGGCATATGCAACGTTATTTGCCGATGAAGAAGAGTAAAAAGAGGAGTTTTTAATATGTCGATGGCTATTACTAATTTTGATTCTTTAAAAGAGGATTTAAAGAAAAAAGGGTATAAGTTGACTCCTCAAAGAAGATCAATTGTTGATGCTATAATAAAAAACGAAGGTGAACACTTAACAGCAGAGGAAATATATGATGAGGTAAAATTAACTTGTCCTGAAATTGGATTAGCTACAGTTTATAGGACTATATTATTATTGGAAGAAATTGGAGTTATATATAAATTGGATTTAAATGATGGATGTAGTAGATATGAATTAGCTCATGAGCATGAAACTCATAGACATCATCATTTAGTGTGTAACTCTTGTGGAAGAGTGTTAGAAGTACACGGAGATCTTTTAGAAGAATTAGAAAAAGATATAGAAAAGAAGTATGGATTCAAAATATCAGACCACATGGTGAAGTTTTTTGGTATTTGTAAAGAGTGTAGTGAAAAGGAAAAATAGAGGGGGTTCTTATTTGAATTACCTTTGTTATATATAAAAATAAAAAAAGGAGGGGAACTATGAAGCGTGAAAAACTAAAGGTTAAAATTATACCTTTAGGTGGGCTAAATGAAATTGGAAAGAACATTACGGTTGTTGAATTTAAAGATGATATAGTAATTATTGATTGTGGTCTTAAGTTTCCAGATGAAGATATGTTTGGTATAGATGTAGTTATACCAGATATATCTTATTTGGTAAAAAATTCTGAAAAAATTAGAGGAATATTTTTAACGCATGGACATGAAGACCATATTGGGTCATTACCATATTTTCTAAAGCAATTAAATGTTCCTATTTATGGTACAAAGCTTACCTTAGGAATAGTCGAAACTAAATTAAAGGAACATGGTTTATTAAGTACTACGGAACTTATTACAGTTAAGCCAAGAGATGTTATAAAGTTAAACTCAGTTTCAGTAGAATTTATAAAAACAAATCATAGTATAGCAGATTCAGTAGCTATAGCTATTCATACGCCTATAGGAGCGATACTTCACACAGGAGATTTTAAGGTTGATTACACTCCTATAGATGGTGAGGTTATGGATTTTGCTAGGTTTGCAGAACTTGGAAGAAAAGGAGTTTTAGCAATGTTAGCAGATTCTACAAATGTTGAAAGACCTGGATATACTATGTCTGAGAGAGTTGTTGGAGAAAGTTTTAAAAGAATATTTGCAAAAGCTAAAGGCAGGATAATAGTTGCAACATTTGCATCAAATATTCACAGAATTCAGCAAATAGTAGAAGCAGCACAGCTATATGATAGAAAAATAGCGGTATCTGGAAGAAGTATGGAAAATATAGTTCAAGTTGCAATTGAATTAGGTTATTTAAATATAGATCCAGATGTTTTACTTTCAGTAGATAATATAAATAAGTATCCAAATGAGAAGATTGTGGTTATAACAACAGGAAGTCAAGGAGAGCCAATGTCCGCTTTAGCTAGGATGGCAGCTTCAGAGCATAGAAAATTAAATATTTTAGAGGGCGATACTGTAATAATTTCAGCAACTCCAGTACCAGGAAATGAAAAATTAGTATCAAAAGTTATAAATCAATTGTTTAAAAAAGGTGCAGAAGTTATATATGGTTCGTTACAATCTATACATGTATCAGGTCATGCCTGTCAAGAAGAATTAAAACTTATGCAGGCTTTAGTAAAACCAAGATTTTTTATTCCAGTTCATGGAGAATATAGGCATCTTAAGCAACATGGAGAATTAGCTGTACGTGTAGGATTGCCAGAAAAAAATTTTGTGATTGCAGATAATGGGGATATTATAGAGATAACTAGAGATAGTATAAGAAAGAATGGAACAGTTTCTTCGGGGCAAGTTTTTGTAGATGGTTTAGGTGTTGGAGATGTAGGAAATATTGTGCTTAGAGATAGAAAACATTTATCTCAAGATGGTATTTTAACTGTAGTTGTTACAATAGATAAAAATACATCAAGAATTATTGCAGGACCAGATATAATATCTAGAGGCTTTGTTTATGTAAGAGAGTCAGAAGACTTAATGGATGAGGCAAAGTCTATAGTCAGAGAGGTTTTGAAAGATTGCGAAGATAAAAATATAACAGATTGGGCAACAATGAAATCTAGTATAAGAGATGGCTTAAGATTATACCTTTATGAAAAGACAAAAAGGAAACCTATGATATTACCTATAATAATGGAAATATAGTAATAGATTTAAAAAGTTAGTGTTAATTATCTTCTTCTAACTTCAAACATTGACTTTTTAATAATTAAATATTACAATTTCTATATGAAGAGAAAAGATTGGATACTAGTAAGTATCCAATTTTTTCTGTATAAAAAATTGGAGGAAAAAGAATGAGTAATTTATTTACAAGAGAAGATATTAGAAATATAGCTATTATAGCTCACGTTGACCATGGTAAAACTACATTAGTTGACGCATTATTAAAACAAAGTAATATCTTTAGAACAAATGAAAAAGTGCAAGAAAGAGTTATGGACTCTAATGATTTAGAAAAAGAAAGAGGAATAACTATTCTTTCTAAAAATACATCAGTTCATTACAATGACATAAAAATAAATATTATAGATACTCCAGGACATGCTGATTTTGGAGGAGAAGTTGAACGTGTACTAAAAATGGTAGATAGTGTTCTTTTAGTTGTAGATTCTTATGAGGGAGCTATGCCTCAAACAAAGTTCGTTTTAAGAAAAGCTCTAGAACTTGGATTAAGACCAATTGTTGTAATTAACAAAATAGATAAACCAAATGCAAGACCAGAGGAAGTTATTGATGAGGTGTTTGATTTATTCTCAGAACTTGGAGCAGATGATGAACAATTAGATTTTCCAATAGTTTATGCTTCAGCTAGAGATGGAGTTGCTACAGTGGATTTAGACAATCCTAAAGATAATATGAAAGATTTATTTGATACTATAATAAATCACGTAGAGCCACCAAAGGGATATTTAGATGAATCATTACAAATGCTAGTAACTACATTAGACACATCTGAGTATGTTGGTAAAATATCTATAGGAAAAATATCAAGAGGAAAAGTTAGAAAAAATCAACAAGCAGCAATAGTAAGACAAGATGGAAAAATAGATAATTTTAAAGTGTCAGGTGTTTATACATATGACGGATTAAAAAGACAAGAAGTTGAAGAGGCAAGTCTTGGTGATATAGTAGCTATAAGTGGTATTGCAGATGCTGGTATAGGTGAAACTATAACAGATGCTCAAAATCCAGAAGCTTTACCATTTGTAAAAATAGATGAGCCTACTCTTAATATGAATTTTATGGTTAATGATTCACCTTTTGCAGGAAGAGAAGGAGAATTTGTAACATCAAGACATTTAAGAGATAGATTGATGAAAGAACTTGAAACAAATGTAAGTTTAAAAGTTACAGAACTTAGCCCAGATTGTTTTGAAGTAAGTGGTAGGGGAGAACTTCATTTATCAATTCTTATAGAAACTATGAGAAGAGAAGGTTATGAGTTTCAAGTTTCTAAACCAAATGTTATTTTTAAGGAAGAAAATGGACGTAAAGTAGAACCTATGGAATATTTAACAATAGATGTGCCAGAAGAATTTATGGGACCGGTTATGGAAAAACTTGGACCTAGAAAAGCTGAAATGGTTAATATGACATCAGCAGTTAATGGATATACTAGATTAGAGTTTAGAGTTCCAGCTAGAGGACTTATAGGATTTAGAAACGAATTTATGACGGACACTAAGGGAAATGGAATTATGAATCATGTGTTTGACGGATATGAGCCATATAAAGGTGAAATACCAGGAAGAAGTAGAGGTTCTTTAGTTGTATTTGAAACTGGTGAATCAATAACATATGGATTATTTAATGCTCAAGAAAGAGGAACTTTATTTATAGAACCTGGAGTTGAAGTTTATGCAGGAATGGTTTGTGGAGTTTGTTCAAGAGCAGATGATATAGAAGTTAATATTTGTAAAAGAAAACAATTGACAAATACAAGATCAGCTGGTGCTGATGATGCTTTAAAATTATCACCTGTAACAGCAATGTCACTAGAGCAATGTTTAGAATTCATTAATAATGATGAATTAGTAGAGGTTACTCCAGTAAATGTTAGAATGAGAAAAAGAATATTAGATAGTGCAGCAAGAAAAAGAGCAAGTAGAAAATAGTCTTATCTTGTATAGAGTAAATGTTACGCATTTACTCTATATTATAAATTAAGGAGGTTTCTTGTTTGTTAAAGTTAAATAGGTCAAAAAAAACTGTTATTTCAAGCATTATTATTATATTTTTAATAGTAGTGTCAGTTATTTTAGGAATTGATTACATTTCGACTGAGAACAGACCCCTAACAAAAGAAAAAGATGAATCTACTATAAGTATAACGGTTAACAATGGAGATACGTTATATGGAGTATTTGAAAAACTAAAAGAAGAAAATATAATGCCTAACGTATTTTTTGCTAAGGTTTATTTAAAATTAAATCATATAAGTGATAAAATTATGGTAGGAGATTATACTATAAATACAAATGTAACATTAAAGGAACTTGTTAATATTTTACAAAGTGGTATAGGAACAACCAAAAAGATTACATTTCCTGAAGGATATACCGTAGAAGAAATAGCTCAAACTCTTCAAGAAAATGGAATAATTAAGGCGGATAGTTTTTTAAAAGCTGTTAAAAATTACAATATTCCAAGTTATATAACATTAAATAATGAAAAAAAGTATAATTTAGAAGGATTTTTGTTTCCAGATACCTATAATTTTAGAAATGGTATGACTGGAGATGAAATAATAGAAACTATGTTAGAAAAATTTAATATAGTTATGAACGAGATTCAAAATGAAATAGGTATTACAATACCTAAAGATGATTATGAAAAATATGCTACTATAGGTTCTATTATTGAGAAAGAAGCTAGTACTGACGAAGATAGAAGTTTGGTATCTTCTGTTATATATAACCGTTTAAAAAGTGATATGCTTCTTCAAATAGATGCTACTGTGGTTTACGCTTTAGGGAATCCTAAGATAAATATTGTAACATACAAAGATCTTCAAGTTGATTCACCATATAACACTTATTTAAATAAAGGACTTACGATAGGTCCAATATGCAATCCAGGGAAAGAATCTTTGTTAGCCGCAATAAAGCCAGATAATACAGATTACCTATATTACGTATTAACTGAAAATGGTTCACATTTTTTCACAAACAACTATCAAGATTTTCTTAAGAAAAAAGAAGAATTAAATGTAAATTGATTTGGAGGAAGCAATGAGCGGAGTAACTTTTGATTATATGGAAGAATACTTAAGAGGCCTTATTCCAAATAGGGATAAAGATTTATTAGAATTAGAGAAATTTGCTATAGAAAATAGAGTTCCAATAATACAAAAAGAGACTGCTAAATTTTTAGAATTTATGATTTCTATGAAAGAACCTAATAATATATTGGAATTAGGAACTGCTATAGGGTATTCATCAATACTTATGAGCAAAACATTAAACAATAAATGTAAGATAACTACGATAGAGAGAGATGAAAAGATGATAAATCTTGCTAAAGAAAATATAAAGTCTTTTGGTCTTGAAGATAATATTGAAATTAAAGAGGGAGAATGTTTAGAAATACTAGAAGAGCTAGATGATAAATATGATTTAATATTTATGGATGCTGGAAAAGGACATTATAATCATTTTTTACCTCATTGTTTAAGACTTTTAAGTGATAAAGGTGTAATAATAGCAGATAATGTATTATTTCGTGGAATGGTTGCATCGGATGATTTAGTAAAGAGAAGAAAAATAACAATTGTTAAAAGAATGAGAACATATTTGGATATAGTTTCAAATGATAAAAATTTAATAACAACAGTTATACCTATGGGTGATGGTATTGCCCTTACTAAGAGGAGGTAGAATAAGATGAAAAAACCTGAGTTATTAGCTCCAGCTGGAAATTTAGAAAAACTTAAAACTGCTATAGATTATGGTGCTGATGCTGTTTATCTTGGAGGAAGTAAACTAAATTTAAGAGCTTTTGCAGATAATTTTACGAATGAACAAATCGCAGAAGGTGTTAAGTATGCGCATGATAGAGGAAGAAAAGTTTATGTAACAATGAATGTTTTCCCTCATAATGAGAATTTAAATGGATTAGAAGAGTATATAGAAACATTAGCAAGCCTTAATATAGATGCTATTTTAGCTTCTGATCCTTCAATAATAATGACTATTAAGGAAGTTGCACCTAATTTGGAAATTCATCTAAGTACACAGGCTAATAATGTGAATTGGAAAACTGCTAAATTTTGGTATGACTATGGAGTGAAAAGAATAGTATTAGCGAGAGAACTTGGATTTAAGGAAATAAAAGAATTTAGAGAACATTTGCCAGAAGAATGTGAACTTGAAGCATTTGTACATGGTTCAATGTGTATATCATATTCAGGAAGATGTTTATTATCTAACTACATGACAGGAAGAGATGCCAACAGAGGGGCATGTTCACAGGCTTGTAGATATAAATATTATCTAGTTGAAGAAAAGAGACCAGGAGAGTATTTTCCAGTAGTAGAAGATGAAAATGGAACTTACATTATGAATTCAAAAGATTTATGTATGATAGAACATATTCCAGAACTTGTACAAAGTGGGATAAACTCTTTAAAAATAGAAGGTAGAATGAAAAGTGCATACTATGTAGCTGCGATAGTAAAATCTTATAGAGAAGCTATTGACTCATATATGTCAGATCCGGAAAATTATGAACTTAAGCAAGAGTGGATGGATAATTTATTTAAAGTGAGCCATAGAAGATATCATACAGGATTTTATTTTGGAAAAAATGGGGAACAATTCTATGATTCATCTTCTTACATAAGAGAATATGATATTGTAGGTATTGTAAAATCTTATGATTCAAAAACTAAAATAGCTATAATAGAACAAAAAAATAGATTATTTGATGGTGATAAAGTAGATGTTTTAAGAGCTAAGGGAAGTAGTTTTGAGGTGGCTTTAAATGATATGACAGATGAAAATGGAAATAAAATAGAAACTGCGAATAAAGCTCAAATGATATTTAAAGCAAAAGTTGATACACCTCTTTGTGAAAAAGATATGCTTATAAAAAGCAAGGAGGGAAAATAATAATGCAAAAACCAATTCTTGTAGGAATAACAGGTGGGTCAGGGTCAGGAAAAAGTAGCATAGCAAATGCTATTTGTGAAGCTTTTGGAAGTAATGATATAGCAAAAATTGAGCAGGATTTTTATTATAAAGACCAAAGCCACCTTTCAATGGAAGATAGAACTAAGACTAATTATGATCATCCTAATGCTTTTGATAATGATCTTCTAGTTAAACATCTAAATGCATTATTAAATGGTGAGGTTATAGAGAAGCCAATATATGATTTTGCAATTCATAATAGGATTAAAGATACTATAAGAGTTGAACCAAGAGAGATTATATTAGTTGAAGGAATACTTATCTTAGAAGATGAAAGAATAAGAAACCTTTTAGACATAAAGATATATGTAGACACAGATGATGATGTAAGAATTATAAGAAGAATGTTAAGAGATATAGAAGAAAGAGGCAGAACGATTGAATCTGTAGTAGAGCAATATTTATTAGTAGTTAAACCAATGCATAATCAATTTACTGAGCCTACTAAAAAATATGCAGATATTATAATACCAGAAGGTGGTCATAATAAGGTTGCAATAGATATATTAATTGCAAAAATGCAACAGATATTAAGTGAAAAAAATAAGAATGTAAAATTATAAAAATGAATAAAACACTTCTTTACAGGCTAAAATCCAGTTAAAGAGGTGTTTTTTTATGGTTAATAAAAATTCAAAAAAAAGAATAAAACAAGTTAATATAATATTAATAACATTATTAACATTATTAATTGTAAGATTAGTAGTTATAATAAATGATACCAAAATAATATCAGCATCTGCATCTAATTATAATGAAAGTGAAATTATTCGTAATGAAAATTATAAATTATTAGATGCAAATTACGAGGAAATAGTAGATTGTGAAACTAAATTTGTATTAGTAATAGATAAGGATACTTTTTTATTGAATAATGCAGTTCAAAATGCTGATAAAATTTTGACTTTTTATTATATTATGGAAGATGATAAATTTGGTTTTTCTTTTTATGATATAAATAAAGCTAGTGGGAAAATTAAATATGAAATTAGTAAAAGTGCTTATGAACAAATGTTAGGTATAGTAGAAAATTTAAAGGGAGTGTATATGTATAAATATAATGAGGTAGGGAAAATAGCTACCTGGAGTATAGAAAATATCTTAAAGAGCACACAATCTTTTTCTGATAATAAGGATAAAAGCAAAAATTCATTAGAGGTTTTTATAGGAGAAAGTACAAAGAACAACACAACTGATATGGTTATATTCGAAAAAAGTGAAGATGGTACTTATAATGAAAAAGAATTAAAAAATAAAAATATAAATATACAGTTAACTTTAGATAAAAAACTACAAAAAATTACCCGAGAAATTTTGAGCAAAGAAGAATTTGTAAACTTTCCTAATGCAGGTGCAGTTATAATTGAATCCGATACTGGTAAAATATTATCTATAGCTCAAAAAGATGAAACCCAACCTAATTTAATTACTGGTGGTGGACAGATATCTGGATATGAACCAGGATCAATATTTAAAATACTGACGTTAGAAGCAGCGATGGATTATTTAAATATAGATTTAAATGATAAACAAGTTTGCGAAGGAAACAAATGTAATAAATCTCATGGAGAACTTACAATTTTAGAGGCTTTTAAGGTATCTTGCAATGAGGTTTTTGCTAAATTAGGAGCTGAAATCGGAGAGGAAAAATTAATAAATTTTGCAAAAAATCAAGGGTTGTTTCAAAATTTATTAGGATTAGATGTAGAGAGTGGAATGGAGATTATAGGCACATATAATGAAAATGGTAATGTAGAGGATTTATCTATAGGTCAATCTATGCAGGTAAATTTATTACAAATGACATCTATAATAAGTACTATAATAAATGATGGACAATATGTAAAACCATATATACTAGATAAGTTTGTTGATGATGATAATAATACTTTAGAAAACTTTGGAGAAGAAAAAATTAAAGTAATATCAAAAGATATATCAGATAATGTAAAATATGCTATGAATCAAACAGTATTAAGTGGAACTGCTAATATTTCAAATATTGAAGGTATTGAAGTTGGAGCTAAAACAGGTACAGCTGAGGGCAGTGATGGAGAGAGCATATATGGGTGGTTTGTTGGGTATTGCAATATAAATAATAAATATTATTCTATTGGTGTATTTGTACCTAATATAGAAAAGATAGGTGGAGAAAATACTGGAGGAAGTACAGCAGGGGTGATTTTTAGAGATATAGTTATGGAGTTAAAAGAATATTATAATAAAAATTAATATAAATTGAGTAAATTTTTAATCTAGCAATCATAGTATATATAGTAAGTATTAATAGGAGGAGCATCATTGTTTATTTTTAAATACTTATTAGATGTGATTGCTAGTAATATACTGCTGTTAGGATATGTAAACGGTAATGCAACTTTTCCACAACCTTTAAGTGAAGAGGAGGAAGAATATTATTTAAGGCTTTTTAATGAACAAGGAGATTTAAATGCCAAAAGTATACTTATTGAAAGAAATTTAAGGTTAGTCGCACATATAGTAAAAAAATATTCCTTCCCTAATAAAGATATTGATGATTTAATATCTGTTGGAACTGTAGGTCTTATAAAAGCAATTAATTCTTTTGACTCATCTAAAGGAACACGTCTTGCAACTTATGCTGCAAGATGTATAGAAAATGAGATACTTATGCTCTTTAGAAGTAGTAAAAAAACTAAAGGAGAGGTTTTTCTTCAAGACCCCATAGGAACAGATAAAGAGGGAAATGAAATATGTTTAATAGATATTTTAAGTAGTGAAGGAGATTCAGTTTTAGAAATAGTAGAAAATAATATACAAATTGGGGTATTATATGAGAAAATAGATAGCATTTTAAGTAAGAGAGAAAAGCAAATAATACAAATGAGATATGGGCTTTTAGATGGAAATATAAAAACTCAAAGGGAAATAGCTGCTATTTTAAATATTTCTAGGTCTTACGTGTCTAGGATAGAAAAAAAAGCATTAAAAAAATTGCTTAAAGAGTTTAGTGTTAAATATAATGGATAAAATTATAAAAAAATAAAATTTAATCAATAAAATGATGGATTATAGTAATATTATGAGTTATAATATTATAATGTATGAATTTAAAATATATAGGGAATTAGCTTATATTGTCTTAATGGAATATTAAAATTCCATTAAGAATTTTAATTGAATATTTTTGGAGGGGTTTTGTGTAGTTTAAGAGAGTTATTAAAAATTGCAATAAAGAATAGAGCTTCCGATTTGCATTTAAGTGTTGGAATATCTCCAACCATTAGAGTGGATGGAATTTTAAAAAAGCTAAATTACAAAGATTTAAGTTCTGATGATACTGAAAAATATGCTAAAATAATATTACAAGACCAATATGATATATATGAAAATCAAGGGGAATTTGATACAGTTTATTCGATAAATGATGTTGGAAGATTTAGAGTTAATGTATTTAAACAAAGAGGTAATACATCTTTAGCTATAAGAGTTATACCTTTTGAAGTAATGAGTTTAGAAGAATTAAACTGCCCTAGTATTGTAAAAGAATTATGTTATAAAAAAAGTGGACTAGTTATTGTAACTGGACCAACAGGTAGTGGTAAAAGTACAACTTTATCGGCTATGATAAATGAGATAAATAAAAATAGTGCAAGTCATATTATAACTTTAGAGGATCCAATAGAGTTTTTACATAAACATAATAAATCTATTGTAAACCAAAGAGAAATAGGTAAGGATTCTCTAAGTTACAGTAAAGCCTTAAAATCTATCTTAAGAGAGGATCCAGATGTTATATTGATTGGAGAGATGAGAGATTTAGAAACCATATCACTAGCAATAACAGCAGCAGAAACAGGACATCTAGTTTTTTCTACTCTTCATACTATAGGTGCAGTTAAAACTATAGATAGAATTGTAGATGTATTTCCTAGTAATCAACAGGATCAAATAAGAATTCAGTTAGCTAATATAATAGAGGGAGTAATTTCACAACAGTTAATTTTAAATAAAAGCGGAAAAAGAGTTGCTGCATTAGAAATAATGACTTCTACTTTAGCTATTAGAAATCTAATAAGAGAGAAAAAGACTCATCAAATACAATCATTAATTCAGTCTGGAAGTAAATATGGGATGATAACTATGGATGATTATTTAATGAAATTATATAGGCAAGGGACAATAGGAAAAGATGTGTTAATAGATTTTTCAGTTGATAAAGATATGATAAGTAAAAGCATGCTATATTAAAATTAAATCTTAGATATTTAATTTTAATATAGTATTTAAGGAGGGTTACACAAGAAAAATGTCTGATTATATAGTAGGTTTAGATATTGGAAGTAAAAATATTTGTGCTACTATGTCTATAGAAAACGAAGAATATGGGTTTGAAGTTTTAGATTTTGTGTGCAAGCAATCATATGGAATAAAAAAAGGTTTAGTAACTGATTTTGATTTAGCAGTGGATTGCATAAAAAAATGTTTAGAAGAATTAGCAGAAAAAACACAAACTAATATAAATGGTGTTTATTTGGGCTTTAGTTGCAAAGAATGTAAAATAATACCTTCCAAGGGGTATACTTATGTAGGGGAAGATTCTTATGTAAATGAAACTAATATACAAAATGCGTATAGAGATGCTAAAAACATATTGCTTAAGAATGATGATTGTATAGCCGATAGTGTAATAAATTGTTTTTATACAACAAATGAAGAGTGTGTTAAAAATCCTATTGGTATAACATCAGATAAGCTGGAGATAGATTTAGATTTAATATTATCAGATGTTAAATATATAGATAATTTAAAGCAAGCAGTTTTGGAAGCTGGATATCAAGTATTAGGAACAGTTTTATCCATAAATGCACTTAAAAATATATTTTTAAGTGAGGATACAATCTCAAAAAATGTTGGAATAATAGATATAGGAACAGAAAAAACTGAAATAGCTTTATATAATGCCAATCAGTTAATTGGTACAGGTCAAGTTCCGTTTGGAGGAGATGCAATAACTAAAGATTTAGCTATTTGCCTTGAAATTGATGAAAATATGGCAGAACAACTAAAAAAAGAATGTGCTAAAGATTATATTTATATGGCAGAAGAGTCTATTATTGATTTAGGTACACGAGAAGTTGATGCTAGATTTGTTCATGATGTAATAGAAGCTAGACTAGATGAAATTTTAGAGCATATATATAAAGAAATTTCTAATAATGAATTTTATGAAAAAATTGACTTTTTTATAATAACAGGAGAGGGATTAGTATATTTTGAAGAAATAGACAAAAAAATACAAGAAATATTAGGAAAAAAAGTTAAGTTATTTAAAAAACATGACTTTTATTTAAATAATTCTGCTATTATTGTCTCTATTGGTATTGTTAAAGAGGTATATGATAGGTTAAAATTAATATGTGATGAAAAAGTATTCTCTAGTATTAATATAAATAATAATGTAGATACTAATATAAACACTTCTGTAGATGATGAAAGTGAATATAATAACAAAAAAAATAAAAAAAGAGGGCTTTCAAGATTTAAAGCCTTTTTAGACGATATTTTCTAAAGGGGGAGTTATTTTGTTAGATTTTGATGTAGATATCCAATCATTTACTAATATTAAAGTAGTAGGCTGTGGAGGTGGTGGTGGAAACGCCATAAATAGAATGATTCAAGAAGGCTTAAGAGATGTTGAATTTATAGCTATAAACACTGATAAACAAGCGCTTATGCTTTCACATGCACCAAACAAAATACAAATAGGTGATAAACTTACAAAAGGTTTGGGTGCAGGAGCTAATCCAGAGATAGGTCAAAAAGCTGCAGAAGAGAGTAAAGAAGAGATAACAGAAGCTGTAAAAGGTGCTGATATGGTATTTATAACAGCAGGAATGGGTGGTGGAACTGGTACTGGTGCTGCGCCAGTTGTTGCAGAGATTGCAAAGTCTATGGGTATACTAACAGTAGGTATAGTAACTAAACCTTTTCCATTTGAAGGTAGAAGAAGAATGACTCATGCTGAAATGGGTATACAAAACCTAAAAGAAAAGGTAGATACACTAGTAATAATACCAAATGAGAGATTGTTATCTATGGTAGACAAGAAAACCACCCTTTTAGATTCTTTTAAAAAAGCAGATGATGTTTTAAGACAGGGTGTTCAAGGTATATCAGATCTTATAACAAATCCCGGACTTATAAACTTGGATTTTGCAGATGTAAGAGCGGTCATGGTTGATAAAGGATTAGCACATATGGGTGTAGGAAGTGGAAAAGGTGAGACAAGAGCACAAGATGCAGCTAGAGAAGCAATATCATCTCCATTATTAGAAACATCTATAGTAGGAGCGACAGGAGTGCTATTAAATGTAACAGGAGATGGAGAACTTGGACTTTTAGAAATTAACGAAGCTGCTGAAATAGTTCAAGAAGCGGCAGATCCTGATGCAACAATAATATTTGGAACAGTTATAGACGAAACTTTAAAGGATGAAATAAGAATAACTGTTATAGCTACTGGTTTTGAAAAGGACAGAAATACTAGCTTTAAAAAAGAATCAATTTCTGAGAGAAGAATGGAAAGTTTAGCGAGAGAGACTGAAAGAGAAGAGGTTGCAGCAACTGCAACGACAATAGAAAAACCTAGGGAAAGAGAAAGAGAACAAGAGCAAGATTTAAATATTCCAACTTTCTTAAGAAATCCTAGAAAAAGATTATAATAAAAGTGGTAAAAACCCTTAGAGATATTTCTCTAAGGGTTTTATTATATATTTGGGGAAGTTAAATGAATTTATTGTAAAATGTAGGGGAAAAAAATTTTTGTATTAATATTACAATATGACAAAATTTTATATAGCAAAGTTTTATAATATTTATAAGAGGTGGTGATATGACAGTATATATAGATATAGTTATAATTGAAAATTTAATTATAAACTATTTTCTTATATTAATAACCACACAAATTATAGGAATAAAAACTAAAGAAATAAACATGTTTTTAGCTAGTCTTTTAGGAAGTGTGTATACATTGTTTATATTTTTACCTAAATTAAATTTTTTAACCAATATAATAGGAAAATGTATTGTTGTGATTATTATGATGATAATAAGTATTAGCAGAAAAAAAGTGGCAGTTATTTTAAAAGCATCTATTACATTTTTTATGATTTCATTTATGTTTGTTGGAATATGTTTTTTCTTTTCATTAATCCAAAATAATTATGATATAACAAAAGCTTTTGTTATAGAAAAGTATTCATCAAAATATTTAATATTTGCAGCAATTATCATATATATTATTTTTAACAGGGTTATATTTTATATAAAGGATAGAATTAGTATATCAAGTTTAATATATGATTTAGAAATGAATATAGATGGAGAGCTAATAAAATTAAAAGGATTTTTAGATACAGGTAACGAACTTGTAGAACCAGTAACTTCTTTGCCTGTGTTAATAGCAGAAAAACATTATTTTGGCAATATTACTTTAGAAGATAAAGAATTATTTAGTATACCTTATAAAGTAGTTAATGGATACAATAATATGATATCTGGATTTAGAGTAAAAAATATAAAAATATATAATAAAAGCAGTAACCTTTTAATTAAAGACGCTATAGTATGTTTTTGTGACCAAAGACTAAGTGGAGATGGAGATTATGAGGCATTATTATCTAGAGGAATGATATAATAAATAGGTAAAAAGGGGGGCAAGCTTTGTTTAAAATTCAACTATTATTAAATAGAGTTATTTCAAAATTAAATGTATTTTGCAAATCAATATATTATGTTGGGGGAACTGATGTATTACCTCCACCTTTAAGTAAAGAAGAAGAGGAGAAATTAGTTTCTGAACTTGCGGCAGGAGATGATAAAACAAAGAGTATATTGATAGAAAGAAATTTAAGACTTGTTGTTTACATTGCAAGAAAATTTGAAAATACTGGGGTTGGTGTTGAGGATTTAGTTTCAGTTGGAACTATTGGTCTTATAAAAGCTGTAAACACGTTTAATCCAGATAAAAAAATAAAGCTTGCAACCTATGCTTCAAGATGTATAGAAAATGAAATACTTATGTATTTAAGAAGAAATAGTAAGGTTAAAGCTGAAATATCTTTTTATGAGCCGCTTAACATAGATTGGGATGGAAATGAACTTTTGTTATCAGATATTTTAGGTACTGAAAATGATACTGTATATAATTTAATAGAAGATGAGGTAGATAGAGAACTTTTGTTTACAGCAATGAAAAATCTATCAAAGAGAGAAAAAGAAATTGTTCAGTTAAGGTTTGGGCTTCAAGGTTACAAAGAAAAAACACAAAAAGAAGTAGCTGATATGCTAGGAATATCGCAATCATATATTTCAAGGCTTGAAAAAAAGATAATAAAAAGATTAAAGAAAGAAATTAATAAAATGATTTAAAGTATAAAATCAACTCTCTTAGGTAATAATTAAAATGCAGAAGTAATTACTTCAAAGGAGTTGATTTTTATTATGATGATAAATAAGGTAGAGATATGTGGTGTAAACACAGCTAAATTGCCATTATTAAAAGAAAAAGAAATGAGGGAACTCCTTTTAAAGATGAAAGATGGAGATAACTTAGCAAGAGAAAAGTTTATTAATGGTAATTTAAGACTAGTTTTAAGTGTTATTCAAAGATTTAATAATAGAGGTGAAAATGTAGATGACCTTTTTCAAGTTGGATGTATAGGTCTTATGAAATCCATAGATAATTTTGATTTAAGTCAAAATGTGAAATTTTCTACTTATGCTGTTCCAATGATAATAGGAGAAATAAGAAGATATTTAAGAGATAATAATTCTATAAGAGTAAGTAGGTCTTTAAGAGATATTGCTTATAGAGCATTGCTTGTTAGAGATAAATTGATAAATGATAATAATAAAGAACCTACCATATCACAAATTGCTAAAGAATTAGATATTCCAAGGGAAGAAGTTGTATTTGCATTAGATGCAATTCAAGATCCAGTATCGTTATTTGAACCTATTTATCACGATGGAGGAGATGCTATATATGTAATGGATCAAATTAGTGATTCAAAAAATCAAGATGAAAATTGGCTTCAAAATATTTCAGTAAAAGAGGCTATGAAAAAATTAAATGATAGGGAAAAATTAATTTTGACCCTTAGGTTTTTTAATGGTAGAACTCAAATGGAAGTAGCTGATGAAATTGGAATTTCTCAAGCACAAGTATCTAGATTAGAGAAAATAGCATTAAAACATATGAAAAAATATGTATAGAGCCTAATTTTAGGCTCTATTTTTATATGATGAAACATATTAATAATATGATAAATTAGATAACTTAATAATAAATAAGTATACAATAGCATATAAATACTTATGGGGGAGGTTTATTATGGAGGAAATGTTATTTTCATTAAATAACTTAAGGAGTATGGAGGTTATAGATTTTAATAAAGGAAAAAAGCTTGGTCATATAATTGATGTAAAGATAGATTCTGATTTAAATAAAATATTATCTATAATAATACCAGAGGAAAAGACATCATGGTTTGGAAAATCAGAAGATATAGAAATACTATGGGAAAACGTGATTAAAGTTGGAATTGATGTTATACTAGTTAAAGTGGAAAATGATAATAGATATGATGTGGATAAATATATGTAGAAATTACATGAAAAAAAATGTATAATAAAAATACAGTTTTATAGAAGGATGTGAAAGTAGATGAGATGTCCTTATTGCTCCTATGAGGAAAGTAAAGTAGTAGATTCAAGAGCTACTGATGATTATACAGCTATAAGAAGAAGAAGAGAGTGTTTAAGATGCTCAAAAAGGTATACAACATATGAAAAAGTTGAGGATATACCTATATTAGTAATAAAAAAAGATTCTATAAGAGAAACTTTTAATAAAGATAAAATAATGAGCGGCATAGTAAAAGCATGCCAAAAGAGACCTGTTTCCAGAAGTCAAATGCAAAACATAGTTGATGATATAGAAAAAAACATAAGTAACAAAATGATAGTGGAAATAAAATCAGAAGATATAGGCGAAATGGTTATGGAGAGATTAAAAAATGTTGATGAGGTATCTTATGTAAGATTTGCATCTGTTTATAGGCAATTTAAAGATATAAATACCTTTATGGAAGAAATAAAGAATTTAATGAAGTAAAGAAGGTAGGCTGTAGAGTCACTACAGTTTACCTTTTTTGCTTCATTTGTGATAAAATAAAACAATACAATAAATTAAGAAAGGAAAAAATATGAAAGAATTAATTAAAGATGATATGAAATTTTTAAGTTTCAACGATGATAATGTATCTATCAACTTTTCAACGGCTTTTAATAAAATTGATTTTAAAAAGAGTACTATAGAAGGAAAGAAAAATATTGAAAGATTAGAGAATATTTTTGCTTTAGATAATATATTATATTTAAATCAAATTCATAGCGATAAGATAATAGATTGTAAGGATAATTTGATAGCTCCAAAAGGAGAGATTGATGGAGATGCTATAATTACAAATAAAAAGAATGTAGGTATTGGAGTATTTGCTGCAGATTGCACTCCTGTTATAGTTTATGATAAAGAAAAACAAGTTATAGCAGCTGTTCATAGTGGATGGAGAGGAACTTTTGATGAGATAGCTAAAAAGACTTGTAAATATATGATTGATAATTATGGATGCAATAATTTAGATGTTATAATAGGACCTCACATAAGACAATGTTGTTATGAAGTTAGTAGAGAATTAGCAGAAAAATTTCAAAGAAAATTTGGTAATGAAGTTGTAGATAACAGAAACCTAAGTTTAGAAAAGTGTATAATAAGTCAATTAAGTGGGATTGTAAATATGACAAATATAAAATCTTTAGGTAAATGTACTTTTTGTGATACATCAGAAGAATTTCATAGTTTTAGAAAAACAGGAGAAAATTCTGGAAGGTTATTTGCTTTTATATTCCTAAAATAAATGATTTTAAGAGGTACGACACATGAGAAAGAAAATAGTTATATCTATTAGTGCTATCATAATATTATCTCTTATTATTATGACTGGATTATATTTTGGAATATCTAACTATAGATATATACAAAATTCTAAAAGTGTTTTATTAGAATATGATAAAATATTAGAGGTATTAATAGATAATAATATAAGTTTAAATGATGAACTTAGTTTTCTTAAAAATAGTGATGTTAGAGTGACGTATATAAGTGCTAACGATACAGTTTTATTTGATAGTTACAAAGACTCAAATAAGGATACACATGTAGATGCTATAGAAGTTGAAGAGGCCATGAAAAATGGTTATGGAAGTAGTATAAGGTATAGTAATGAAGTTAATAAGGAAATGGTGTATTATGCTTTAAAATTAAGCAATGGAAGTGTAATAAGAACATCAATGCCGTTAGATAGTGCTATAATATTTAAAGATATAAATATTGGGTATTACTTGATTGCCTTATTAATATCTATTTTAATAGCAGTACTTTTATCTATTAGAATTACTAAAGTTATACTAAATCCGTTGAAAGAATTAGAAAATACAACCTCTAAGATTGCAAATGGAGAATTAAGTAAAAGAGTAAGTATAAAAACAATAGATGAATTTGGAATGCTTGGAAAAAGTTTCAATAATATGGCTGATAGGTTAGAGGAGAGTATTTCTGAATCATTAGACAAACAAAACAAATTAGAAGCAATACTTAAAAGCATGGATAGTGGAGTAGTTGCAGTAGATAGTGAATTAAAAGTCATAATGATTAATCCATACGCTAAAAAAATATTTGGTGTAAGAGGAGATATAATAGGTAAAAAATTTAGTAGATATATAATGGAAGATAATATATTAAATGTTCTTAAAAATAGTGAAGATAGAGTTGAGGTATTAATAAGATATCCTGAAATTAGAAATTTAAGAATAAGAACAGCAAATGTAATAAATGGTGAAGATAAGATTGGAACAGTTGCAGTAGTTCAAGATATAACTGATATAAAAAGGCTTGAAAATATGCGAAGTCAATTTGTTGCAAATATATCTCATGAATTAAAAACACCATTAACTTCAATTAAAGGATTTGCTGAAACCTTAAGATATGTAGACGATGATGAAACGAGAAATAAATTTTTGGATATTATAGATGAAGAATCGGATAGATTAGCAAGGCTAATTGGTGATATATTAATTTTATATGATATTGAGCAAAATAGAGATCCTGTTTATGAACCATTTTCCACAAAAGATATAATACAAAATGTAGAACTTCTTGTTATGAGAGAAGCAAAGAATAAGAATATATCAATAAGTGTAGATGCAGAAGATGACGTAGAACTTATAGGAGATAGAGATAAGTTTAAGCAAATGCTTATTAACTTAGTTTATAATGCAGTAAAATATACAGAAACTAATGGAAGTGTTATGGTTTCTAGCTTTAAAGATAAATATGATTTTGTACTAACTGTAAAAGATACTGGTATTGGTATAAGCAAAGAGGATTTACCAAGAATATTTGAAAGGTTTTATAGAGTTGATAAGGCGAGAAGTAGAAATAGTGGTGGAACAGGTTTAGGACTTGCAATAGTAAAACATATTGCTATAAGCTTTAATGGTGTTATTGATGTTAAAAGTACACTTGGAAAAGGAACAACATTTATAATTAAAATTCCTATATCAAGAGATTTTACTTAAAACATAATTTAAAATAAAAGGTGATTAAAATTTCTATAAGTTGACTATAATATTTAATTAAGGTAATATATCATAGATAGTATTAAAGCAGGGGTGAATCATATGAAAAATAAGATATCCAAGGTAATTGAAGGCGGTATTGCAGAAGAACTTGGTATTGAAGTTGGAGATGTACTATTATCTATAAATGGAGTAGAAATTGTTGATATTATAGATTATAAATTTTTATTGGCAGATGATTATTTAGAGGTAGAAGTTTTAAAACCTAATAATGAAATTTGGGAATTTGAAATAGAAAAAGATTATGAAGAAGATTTAGGGGTAGAGTTTGAGCAAGTAATTTTAGATAAAGCCAAAAGTTGCAGTAATAAATGCATGTTTTGCTTTATAGATCAACTCCCAAAAGGAATGAGAGAAACTTTATATTTTAAAGATGATGATTCTAGACTATCATTTTTACAAGGAAATTTTGTAACTCTTACAAATATGAAAGATGAAGATATAGATAGAATAATAAGGTATAGAATAAGTCCTATAAATGTGTCTGTGCATACAACTAATCCTGAACTTAGAGTTAAAATGTTAAGTAATAAATTTGCAGGAAATGTATACGAGAGGTTAAAAAAGTTAGCAGATGCTAATATAGAAATAAATGCACAAATAGTTACTGTTCCAGGGGTTAATAATGGAGAGGAACTTATAAAAACTGTGGAAGATTTATACAAACTTTATCCATCAATACAAAATATAGCTGCAGTTCCTATTGGAATAACAAAGTTTAGACAAGGATTAAAAGAAGTTACTATATTTGATGAAGAAAGTTCAAGAAGAGAAATTAAAAATATTGAAAAGCTTCAGAAAAAGTATATAAAGGAAATAGGTTCACCGTTTGTTAGACTTGCTGATGAATTTTATGTCATGGCAAAAGAAGAAATTCCAAGTGATGATTTTTATGGGGAGTATGAACAGTTACAAGATGGAATTGGAATGATTAGATATTTAAGAAGTTCCATAAAAAATACCATTGATTCATTAAATATGGGAAAAGGATCATTTACAATGATAACTGGAACATCTGCTTATGACGAAATAAAAAGTGTTGCAGATATTATACAAAATAAAAATTCTAGAATAAAGATAGATTGCTATAAAATCATTAATAATTTCTTTGGAGAAACTATAACAGTTGCAGGTCTCTTAACAGGAGTAGACATAATTGAGCAATTAAAAGAAAAGATAAATACAAAATATCTTATAATGTCTGATAATATGTTTAGACAAGGTTATGAAGAAGGTAGCATAGAAGAAAAAATAATGTTAGATGATTATAAAATAAAAGATATAGAAAATGCTTTAGATGTTAAAGTTATAGTTTGTAAATATACAGGGGAAGATTTAATAGAGTTAATAAATAAACATTTGGAGGAGGAATAAATTATGGCAAAACCTATAGTGGCAATAGTTGGTAGACCTAATGTTGGAAAGTCAACTTTATTTAATAAACTAGCTGGAAAGAGAATATCAATAGTTCAAGATACACCAGGAGTTACAAGGGATAGAATATATGCAGAGGCAGAATGGTTAAATTATAAATTTACAATGATAGATACTGGTGGAATAGAGCCAGAGAGTAGCGATATTATAATAAAACAAATGAGAAGACAGGCTCAAATTGCAATAGAAATGGCAGATGTTATTTTATTTATTGTTGATGGTAAGGAAGGTCTTACGGCATCAGATATTGAGGTTGCTCAAATGCTTAGAAAAAGCAAGAAGAGAATAGTTTTAGCAGTAAACAAAATAGATAATCTAAAAGATGAAGATAACTCTTATGAGTTTTATAATTTAGGGATTGGAGATCCAGTTACAATATCAGCAGCACAAGGTAAAGGACTTGGAGATTTATTAGATGAAGTAGTAAAAGATTTTGATGCTTTAATGGAAGAGGAACAGGATGATGAATATATAAGGATTGCCATGATAGGAAAACCTAACGTTGGAAAGTCATCTCTTATAAATAGACTTTTAGGAGAAGATAGAAATATAGTTAGTAATGTTCCTGGAACAACAAGAGATGCAATAGATAGTTATCTTGAAACAGAAGAGGGAAAATTCATTTTAATAGATACAGCTGGTCTTAGAAGAAAGAGCAAGGTTAAAGAAGAAATTGAAAGATATAGTGTAGTTAGGACTTATGCAGCTATTGAAAGAGCTGATGTTTGTATTCTTATGATAGATGCTAATGAAGGAATTACAGAACAGGATGAAAAAATAGTAGGTTATGCACATGAGCTTAACAAAGCTATTATGGTTGTAGTTAATAAATGGGATTTGATAGAAAAAGATGATAAAACTTTATCAAATTATCAAAAAGATTTGCAACAAAATCTTAAATTTATGCCTTATGCTCAATATATGTTTATTTCAGCTCTTACAGGACAAAGAGTTAATAAAATATTAAAAGTTGCTAAAGGGTGTTATGATAATTATTGTAAGAGAGTTTCTACTGGAATATTAAATGAGGTAATAAATAAAGCAATACTTATGAAGGAACCACCAGTAGTTGGGCTTAAAAGAATAAAAATATATTATGCAACACAAGTTGCAACAAAACCTCCAAAATTTGTCTTCTTTGTTAATGATGTAAATGCATCACATTTTTCTTATGAAAGATATCTAGAAAATCAATTAAGAGATAGTTTTGACTTTAAAGGAACAGGTATTGAAATAGAATATAGACAAAGAAAGGAATAGATGTTTATGAGTAAAGTGACTTTTTTAGGAGGAGGCAGTTTTGGAACTGCCTTAGCAATATTGTTAGGAAATAAAGGAAATGATATCTCCATATGGGATAGAGATTTAAAAGTTGTTAATGATATAAATAGAAACAGAAAAAATGATAAATATATTAAGGGGTTAAATATTCCTTTAAATGTCACAGCTTATACAAATATTGATGATTCTTTGAAAGATAGCGAATATGTAGTTTTAGCAGTTCCATCTCATGTTATTAGAAAGCTTTGTAAAACAATAAAAAATAAAGTCAAAAAAGATGTAATAATAGTAAATATAGCAAAAGGAATTGAAGAAGGAAGTAATTTAAGGTTATCTCAGGTTATAGAGGAAGAACTTCCTAAAAATCCAGTAGTTATTTTATCAGGACCTAGTCATGCTGAAGAAGTAGCTTTTGAAATGCCAACGACAATGGTTGTAACATCTAATAAGATGGAGTACGCAGATAAAGTTCAAGATCTTTTTATGAATAAACATTTGAGAATATATACAAATGATGACATAATAGGAGTTGAGGTAGGCGGTGCTGTTAAAAATATAATAGCATTAGCTGCTGGTGTTTTAGATGGTATAGGATATGGAGATAATGCAAAAGCAGCTCTTATGACAAGAAGCATGGCTGAAATTGCTAGAGTTGGAGTTATACTTGGAGGAAAAATGGAAACATTTTTTGGATTAACCGGAATGGGGGATTTGATAGTTACTTGTACTAGTATCCATTCAAGAAATAGGAGAGCTGGAATATTAATTGGAAAGGGAAAAACCATGGATGAGGCAGTTGAAGAAGTTGGAATGGTTGTTGAAGGAATAAAAGCTTGTAGAGCTTTCTATTCGATAAAAGAGAACAAGCATGTTAATATGCCGATAACTGATATGGCCTATAAGGTTTTATTTAATAATAAATGTCCTAGAGAAGCTGTTAGGGAACTTATGGAAAGAGATAAAAAAAGTGAAGTTATATAATATTTAAAATAAAGATACCTTAAAGTTAATTTTTAAGGTATCTTTATTTTTTTTAAGCATATATATTTAAATGTAAAGTTGTATACAAAAAAATAAGAAGATTAATTATTTTAGTATACTTTTACGGGAATTTTAATATATATATTATTGGATTAATAAAAATAGGAGGGTATAGTATTTTGGATGGCTTTAACATATATAAAGATATAGCAGAGAGAACTCAAGGTGATATTTATGTTGGTGTTGTTGGTCCTGTAAGAACAGGAAAGTCTACTTTTATAAAAAGATTTATGGATCTTATGGTTATACCAAAAATTGAGAATACTTATAAGAAGGAAAGAGCAAAGGATGAACTTCCACAAAGTGGGTCTGGAAAAATGATTCATACAACTGAGCCAAAGTTTGTTCCAAATGAGGCTATTGAAATAAGTTTAGATGATGGAATAAAATTCAATGTAAGAATGGTGGATTGTGTTGGGTATATAGTAAAAGGAGCGCTTGGTATTTTTGATGGAGAAGATACTAAAATGGTGCACACTCCTTGGTTTGATTATGAAATACCTTTTGAAGATGCAGCAGAAATTGGTACAAGAAAAGTAATAACAGATCATTCGACAATAGGTTTTTTAATAACTACAGATGGGAGTATAACTGGAATAAATAGGGATGATTATTTAGATGCGGAAGAAAGAGTTGTAAATGAATTAAAGTCTATAAATAAACCATTTATAATAGTACTTAATACATCAAAACCAAATGCAACAGAAACAATAAAGCTTAAAGATGAGCTTGAAGAAAAATATAATGTTCCAGTTCAAATAATGAATATATCAGTTATGACTGAATCAGACATAAATTTATTATTTACAAAAGTACTTAAGGAATTTCCTATTAAAGAAATAAATATAAATATGCCAGAGTGGATAGAAAAGTTAGAAGCAACTCATTGGTTAAAAGTTAATTTTTTGAACATAGTAAAAGATATGTGTAAAAACATAACTAAAGTAAGAGATATAAAGGCTTGTTTAGACTCTTATAGCGAAGAAGATTTTTTAGGTTTAACAGATATTTATGAGATGGATTTAGGTAGTGGTATTGCCAATATTAAAATGTCTCCTAAACAGGATATTTTTTATAAAATGATAAGCGAAATTTGCGATATAGACTTAAAAGATGAAAGTGAACTTTTAAGTCTTATAAAGGAATTAAATCATGCAAAGATTGAATATGATAAAGTTTCAGAAGCCCTAAATGATGTGATGGAAACAGGTTATGGTCTTGTGGCACCACAGCTTTCAGAAATGAAATTTGAGAAACCAGATATAGATAAACAAGGTTCTAAATATGTTGTAAAGCTTAAAGCAAGTGCTCCAAGTCTTCATCTTATAAAAGCTGATGTTCAGACAGAAATATGCCCTATAATGGGAACAGAAAAAGAGACACAGGAAGTATTTAAGACGTTATTAGAACAGTTTGAAAGTGATCCTGAGAAGCTTTGGCAAAGTAATATGTTTGGAAAATCTTTAGAGGTTTTAGTTAAAGAAGGTCTTCAAAATAAGCTTTATAGAATGCCAGAAGATATTCAAGCTAAAATTCAAAAAACTCTTCAAAAGATAGTTAATGAAGGGGACGGAAATTTAATTTGCATTATATTTTAAAATAAAAGGTTAAAGAGGTGTAAAAAATATATACTTCTTTAACCTTTTTACTTTGAAATAAATATAAGAGGTAGTATAATTTCACATATAACAAAAGATTTTATATTTAGGAGGATTATAAATGAAGAAAAAAATAGCAGTAATATTTAATGGTGGGACTATATCTATGAAAGTTGATGAAAAAATAAAGGCAGCAGTTCCAAGTCTTACAGGAGAAGAAATAATGAAGATGGTAACAGGGATTGAAAGTCATGTAAATATAGAAACGCATAATTTTTCGTCTCTTCCAAGTCCGCATGTTACACCACAGATAATGTTAAAACTTTCTAAATTCATAACGTCTTTAAGTGAAAGAAATGATATAGACGGAATTGTGGTAACCCATGGTACTGATACATTAGAAGAAACATCATATATGGTTAATTTAACAACTAATACACAAAAACCAATAGTATTTACAGGAGCAATGAGGAGTGGATCGGAATTAGGTTATGATGGGCCTTCCAATTTAGCTGATGCTATCTTTACTGCTGCCAATGATGAATCTAAAGGAAGAGGAGTATTGATATGTTTTAACGGAGAATTAAATAGTGCATCAGAAGTTACAAAAGCTAATTCTATGGCTTTAAATGCTTTTAAGACTCCAAATTTTGGACCCATAGGAATAGTAGATAATGATAATGCAATATTTTATAGAAGGTCTGTCAAAGAGGAATATATACCAGTTAACTCTATAGAAAAGAAAGTTGCTATTATAAAATGTGCAGCAGGAATGGATTCTGAATTCTTAAAATATTGTGTAGATAGTGGATATGATGGAATAATATTAGAAGCTTTAGGTAGAGGAAATGTTCCTCCAAAAATGGTAGAGGGAATTAAAGAGTGTTTAGATAAGAAAATAGTTGTTGTTTTAACGTCTAGATGTTTTGAAGGAAGAGTTTTTGCATCATATGGATATTTAGGAGGAGGTAAACAATTGAGAGATTTAGGGGTAATTTTTGGAGATAATCTTCCAAGTCAAAAAGCAAGGATAAAATTATTAGCACTTTTAAGTTTTAGTAATGATTTAATGTATATAAAACACAGCTTTGAACAAGAGAAGTATTTAAAATTATAAACATTATATTAAATTTATATTAATAATATTCGGATAATATTGACTTTAGGCAATGTATATAATATTATAAATTCGTAAAAATAATACAAAAATATTAATTTAAAGAATTGAATATATTTTTTTATATTTATTATACTTGTTTATTTTTCAAACAAACATTGGGAGGAATTATTTTGGGAAAAGAGTTACGAATATTGCCTGAAGATAAAAAAGATTACAAAAGAGAAATAATAGCGGGTACAACAAGTTTTTTAGCAATGGCTTACATAATAGCTGTAAATCCATCTATCTTAAGTGCAACAGGAATGCCACAAGGAGCGTTGGTTACAGCTACATGTTTGTCAGCTGCATTTTCATGTATACTTATGGGGTTATATGCAAAGCTTCCAATTGGATTGGCATCTGGTATGGGGCTTAATGCTTTTTTTGCATTTTCCGTAGTAATTGGCAAGGGAATTTCATGGGATATAGCATTAACAGCAGTTTTTGTTGAAGGAATAATTTTCATATTATTATCATTGTTTAAAGTACGGGAGGCGGTAGTTGATGCAATACCGCTTAATTTAAAATATGCAGTAACAGGTGGAATAGGTTTATTTATAGCTTTTGTAGGTTTTAATGGGGCAGGGCTTGTTGTTTCTGATGAATCCACAAAGGTTACTATGGGGAATTTTTTCTCTCCAACAGTACTGATTGCTGTGATAGGTCTTATAGTTATAGTAATACTTGAAAAAAATAAAGTTAAAGGGTCTATGCTTATAGGTATTGTAATATCAACAGTTATGGCATGGGGATATGCAATTTTAAGACCAGAGTCAGCAAATTTGCTAGGAATAAGTGTTCCAAGTGGGATTTTTAAATTTGAATCTTTAGCTCCAATAGCTGGAAAGATAGATTTTTCTTATTTAACAACTCCAGAAAATATATTTAATTTTGCTGTTATTGTACTTACTTTTTTATTTGTAGATTTCTTTGATACTGTTGGAACTTTAGTTGGAGTAGCATCAAGGGCTAATATGCTAGATAAAGATGGAAGAGTACCTAATGCAGGGAAAGCACTTTTAGTTGATGCTTTAGGAACAACGGCTGGAGCTCTTATGGGAACATCTGCTGTGACTACTTATGTAGAAAGTGCAACAGGTGTTGAAGAAGGGGGAAGAACAGGATTAACAGCTATAACAATAGGTGTATTATTTTTTATAGCAACATTTTTTTCGCCAGTATTTATAGCAGTACCAACCTGTGCGACAGCACCAGCTCTAATATATGTTGGATATTTAATGCTTGGAAGTATAGTTAAAATAGATTTTTCAGACATAACAGAAGCTGTACCAGCTTTTTTAACAATAGCTTTGATGCCACTTACTTATAGTATAGGTGATGGGTTAACAGTTGGGGTTTTAGTTTATGTAGTTTTAAATATATTAAACAATATATTTACTAAAGAAAAGTCTAAGAAAAAACCATTATCAAAAGTGATGATAATTTTAGGTTTTGTATTTATATTAAAACTGATATTACCTTTGATATCCTAAAAAATATTGCCATAATAGTTATCTTAATAAATATTAATTTTAAGATAACTGTTATGGTCTTTTTTATGTAAATGTTAATAATTTGTTAATAAAATATTGACTAAATATTATTTATAAATTAAAGTATTTTATATCTATTAAATATGATACATATGTAATTTGAAAATTAAAATGTATTTTACCTTGTATTTATTAAATAACTAATTCAAAAGAGAGGAGTTCTTTTATGGTTAAGAGTATGACTGGCTTTGGAAGGGCATCTAGTGGCGAGGATAGTGATAAAAACTTTTCTATAGAAATTAAAAGCGTAAATCACAGATATTTAGATATAAATATTAAAATGCCTAAAACATTTGTGTCTTTAGAAGAAAAAATTAGAAGGTTAATATCAGAAAGACTAAGCCGAGGAAAAGTAGATGTATTTATAAATCTTAAAGATTATAGTAAAGCACAAGGAAGAGCTAAAGTTAATTTAGAGTTTGCTAAAAGTTATGTTAAGTGTTTGAATTCTCTTAAAAATGAATTTAAAGATTTAGAAGATGATATTAAATTATCTATGATTGTAAAACACCCAGAGGTTATAGTTATAGAAGAAAAAGAAGAAGATTTAGAAAAAATTTGGAATGATATAGAGGGTGTGTTAAGTGAAGCCATAGATGGAATTGTAGCTATGAGAGTAAATGAAGGTGAAAAATTAGCAAAAGATATTTTAGAAAAATCCTTTAAAATAGAAAAGTTAGTTAATTTTATCGAATTAAAATCATCTGTGGTTGTTGAAAATTATAGAGAAAAACTTAAAGAAAGACTTAAAGACTTTTTAGGAAATGTAGATATAGATGAGACTAGGCTTGCGACAGAAGTTGTAATATTTGCAGATAAAGCTACTATAGATGAAGAAATAATAAGGTTAAAAAGCCATATAAGTCAATTAAGAGAAAGCCTATCTTTTAAAGAATCAATTGGTAGAAAATTAGATTTTTTAGTGCAAGAGATGAACAGAGAAGCAAATACAATAGCTTCAAAATCTAATGATTTAGAAATAACTAATAGTGTTATAGATATTAAAAATATTATAGAAAAAATTAGAGAGCAAGTACAAAATATTGAATAACGGGAGGAATAAAATGGGTATAAAGCTAATAAATATTGGTTTTGGAAATATAGTTTCTGCAAATAGATTAATTGCAATAGTTAGTCCAGAGTCTGCTCCAATAAAAAGGATAATTCAAGAGGCCAGAGATAGAGGTATGCTTATTGATGCAACATATGGAAGAAGAACTAGGGCTGTTATAATAACTGATTCAGATCATGTTATATTATCAGCAGTTCAACCAGAAACTGTTGCACATAGACTTTCAACAAAAGATGAAGTAATAGAAGAGGATGATGAATAACATGAGGCACTGTAATAAAGGATTATTAATAGTTATATCAGGGCCATCAGGTGCAGGAAAAGGAACTATATGTAAAGCACTATTAGAAAAAAGACAGGATATAGAAGTTTCAGTATCAGCCACTACAAGAAATCCGAGAGATGGCGAAATAGATGGTGTAAATTACCATTTCCTAAAAAAAGAAGATTTTTTAAAAAAGCTAGAACAAGGTGATTTCTTAGAATATGCTCAAGTTTATGGGAATTTTTATGGTACTCCTAAATCTAATGTTGAAGAAGTTTTAGAATCAGGAAAAAATGTGATTTTAGAAATAGATATACAAGGTGCACTAAAGGTAAAAGAAAAGGCTACGGAAGGAGTATTTATATTTATATTACCTCCTTCTATGGAAGAACTTAAACAAAGAATAATAAAAAGAGGTAGCGAAACTCCAGAGAGTTTAATGACTAGATTTAAGTCAGCTTACCAAGAAATAAATTATGTATCAAAATATAATTATGCTGTAGTAAATGATAATGTAGAGGATGCAGTTCACAAAATAGAATGCATATTAACTGCAGAGATGTGTAGAGTAGATAGATTAAAAGAGACTGTAATAGAGTCAAAGGAGGATATTATTCATGAACAACTCTATGATTAATCCATCAATAGTGGATTTATTAGAAAAAGTAGACAATAGATATTCATTAGTTATAATAACATCAAAAAGAGCAAGACAAATAATAGATGGGTCTGAGGCTTATGTAACTGTACCATCAAACAAGCCACTTACAGTTGCTATAAACGAAGTTAATGATGGCTTCGTTAAATATGAGAATGTTAAAAATGATAATGAATAATAAAAAAGTATTATTAGGTGTAAGTGGTGGAATAGCTGTTTATAAGGCTTTAGATGTTATAAGTAGATTAAAGAAAAAGGGAATAGAAGTAAAAGTTATAATGACTAAATCAGCTACAGAATTTGTAACTCCTTTATCTTTTCAATCCCTAAGTGAAAATCCTGTGGTAATTAATATGTTTGATGAACCAAAGGCATGGGAAATACAACATATATCTTTAGCTAAATGGGCAGATTTAGTTGTGGTAGTTCCAGCTACTGCTAATATAATAGGGAAAGTTGCAAATGGTATAGCAGATGATATGTTATCTACAACTATTATGGCAACAAAAGCTGAAGTTATTTTTTGCCCAGCTATGAATACGAATATGTATGAAAATAAAATAGTTCAAAAAAATATGGCTACTTTAAAAGATTTGGGTTATGGTTTTATAAATCCAGCAAGTGGAAGACTAGCTTGTGGTGATATAGGACGTGGAAAACTTGAAAATACTGAGATAATTGCAGAGAAAATTATAAAGAAATTAAGTTCTAAAAGTAGAGATTTTGAAGGAAAAAATGTTTTAGTAACAGCAGGCCCTACCATAGTTCCAATAGATCCAGTAAGATATTTAACTAATAGATCAACTGGTAAAATGGGATATGAAATAGCCAAAGAAGCTAGAGATAGAGGAGCAAATGTTACTTTAATATCAGGACCTACTAGTTTAGATATCCCAACAGGTATTAACTTTATTAAAGTTAATACAAATGAAGAAATGCTTAATGCTGTACTTGATAACTTTAATGATAGCAACATAGTAGTAAAATCTGCTGCTGTGGCTGATTTTAATGTTAAAGAGTATAGTAAAGAAAAAATAAAAAAAACAGATTCTAATTTAGTTATAGAATTAGAAAGAGATAAAGATATTTTAGAAACTTTAGGTAAGCAGAAAACAAATCAAATAATAGTTGGTTTTGCAGCAGAAAGTAGCAATGTTATAGAAAATGCTAAAGCCAAACTAAAGAGGAAAAATATAGATTATATAGTAGCTAATGATATTACATCAAATGATACAGGCTTTGCATCAGATGATAATAAAGTTACTATAATAAGTAGTTTAGGGGATGTTATTTCTTTAGATAAAATGTCTAAAAGAGAAGTAGCAAAAAACATATTTGATATGATAAAAGGGCGCTAAGAGCGCCTTTTTATTCTATATACATATAGAGGATGATTTTTATGTATAATTTTGCGCAGGTTATAATAAATAGTGATGCTTTGCAAGTTGATAAGCCTTTTACATATAAGATAAGACCAGAGATGAGAGAAAAAATAAAAATCGGTTATAGGGTTTTGGTTTGCTTTGGAGCAGGTAATAAAAAAGTAGAAGGATTTGTTATAGGACTTTTAAATGATGTTTATGAAAAAAAATCTAATATAAAATATAAATATATAACGAAACTTTGTGATGAGGAAGCACTTTTAACAGAAGATGATTTTAAGATTGTAAATTTTTTAAGAGAAAAATATATGTGTAAATATATAGATGCTATAAGGATTTTGATTCCATACAGAATAATGGGAGGAAATACAACAAAAACCAAATCTGCGGTATTTTTCTCAAAAGAAATTGATAATATGACTTTACAACAAAAGGAAGCTTTAAATCATATAAAAAAATATAGTGGAAAATTTAATAAAATAGAATTAACTACTAAGACGAATATATCAGCGTATATGATAAACAAACTTATAAAGCTTGGTGCTTTAGAAATAAAGGAAATAGATATTAGTAGGATAGTAAATAGAGAATTCCCTGTTTATCCACCTAAAAAGTTAAATGAAGAGCAAATAAATGCTTATGATAAAATATTAGATACTAAAAAATCTATCTCTTTATTAAATGGTGTAACAGGTAGTGGAAAAACAGAGGTTTATATGAACCTTGTAAGTTATATGCTTTTATTAGATAAAACTTGTTTAATATTAGTTCCTGAGATTTCTTTAACACCTCAAATGATAGAACGTTTTAAAGGGAGATTTGGAAATGATGTAGCAGTTTTTCATAGTAAGCTTTCTACTGGTGAGAGATATGATCAGTGGTATAGGGTTAAAAATAGGGAAGTAAGTCTTGTAGTTGGAACAAGGTCAGCTTTATTTTTACCATTTAAAGATTTAGGGCTTATTATTGTTGATGAGGAACATGATAGAAGCTATAAATCAGATATGAATCCTAAATATAATACTATAGAAGTATGCGAATTTTTTGCGAAAATTAAAGGGTGTAAGGTTGTGTTAGGGTCTGCAACACCTAGTATAGAGAGTTTTTATAAAGCCTTAAATGGTGAATATGAACTTGTGATGATTAACAAGAGAGCAAATAATAAAAAACTTCCTAGCGTAGAATTAGTGGATATGAGGGAAGAACTTAAAAATAATAATAAATCTATATTTAGTAGAAAATTATTTGAAAAAATAAATGATAGATTAAATAAAAATGAACAAATTATATTATTTTTAAATAGAAGAGGTTTTTCAACGTTCGTTTCTTGTAGAAGTTGTGGTTATGTATTTAAATGTGAGAATTGTGATATATCAATGACATATCATAATAATGGATATTTAGTTTGCCATTATTGTGGAAGACGAGAAAAAATAAAAACAACATGCCCTAAATGTGGAAGTAGTTATGTGAAATACTTTGGGGCGGGAACGGAAAAGGTTCAAGAGATTGTGAAAAAATACTTTCCAAACGCTAGGGTGCTGAGATTAGATGTAGATACTACAAGAAGAAAGAATTCTTATGAAGCTATATATAATTCTTTTAAAAACAAAGAGGCTGATATATTAATAGGAACGCAAATGGTAACAAAGGGGTTTGATTTTGAAAATGTTACTTTAGTTGGGGTAATAACAGCGGATATGGCACTTAATCTTCCAGATTATAGGTCAAGTGAAAGAACATTTCAGATGTTAACGCAAGTAAGCGGAAGGGCAGGGAGAGGAGAAAAAGCTGGAGAAGTTATAATACAGACTTATTCTCCACAAAATTATGCTGTTTATCTAGCTAAGGATAGTAATTATAATGAATTTTTTAAAAGAGAAATAGTTATAAGAAAAAGTTTAGATTATCCACCTTTTAGTAAAATATTAATAATAAATATGGCGGGAGAGTCAGAAAAGAAAATTGAAATATTTAGTAAAAAATTAAAAAAAAGTTTACAAATGGTTTTAAAAGGGCATGATGAAGTACATATATATAATCCAAGTGCGTGTCCTATAAGCAAAATAAATAATATTTATAGATGGCAAATGATGATAAAAGGCAATTTTAGTGATATAATAACTGATAAAATAAAGAAAAATGTTTATGAAAATACAAAAAATATTTATAATGAAATAAGGGTTTCTTTAGATATAAACCCCAATAGTTTAATGTAAGGAGGAATATTTATGGCTATTAGAAATCTTAGGATTAATGAAGATGAAGTGCTTAGAAAGAAGTGTAGGGAAGTAGATAATATAACAGATAGAATAAAAATAACTATAAAAGATATGATAGAGACTATGTATGACAAAAATGGTGTGGGTCTTGCAGCTCCTCAAGTTGGAATACTTAGAAGAATATTTGTTATAGATGCTCAAGACGGCGAAGGGATAAGAGTATTTATAAATCCTCAAATACTAGAGACTAAAGGTTCACAAAAAGATATAGAAGGATGTTTAAGTCTTCCAGGACGCGAAAATGAAGTTGAAAGAGCAAATTATGTGAAAATAAAAGCATTAGATGAAAATGGTGAAGAATTTGTATTAGAAGGAGAAGGACTTCTAGCAAGAGCTATTCAACATGAAAATGATCATTTAGATGGAATATTATTTATAGATAGATAAAATAAGGAGAGAAATTTTATGAATATAGCGTTTATGGGTACGCCGGATTTTGCTGTACCTTCTTTAGAATTATTAATAAAAGAGTTTGGTGTTAAAGCAGTTTTTACGCAACCTGATAGACCAAAGGGAAGAGGTAAAAAGTTAGCTATGTCGCCTGTAAAAGAGGTTGCTATGCAAAATAATATACCAGTTTATCAACCTTTAAAAATAAGAAATGATGAAGAATCTATGACAGTTTTAAAAAATTTAGATTTGGATTTTATAATAGTAGTAGCTTTTGGTCAAATATTACCAAAAGAAATTTTGGATATACCTAAATATGGTTGTATAAATTTACATGGTTCTCTTTTACCTAAATATAGAGGTGCAGCTCCTATTCAGTGGAGTGTTATAAATGGGGAAACTTTAGCTGGAAACACAACTATGCTTATGGATATTGGATTGGATACAGGGGATATGCTACTTACAAATAAAGTTGAGGTGACTCCTGATATGACCTCTGGTGAACTTTATGAAATTTTAAAAGTTACAGGAGCAGATCTTTTAATTAATACTATAAATGAACTTGCACAGGGGAATATAAAACCTAAAAAACAAGATGATAGTAAGAGCTCATATGCTTCAATGTTAAATAAAGATATTGCTAAAATAAATTGGAATTTAAGTGCACAGAAAATTCATAACTTAATAAGAGGATTAAATCCTTGGCCAATAGCTACTACAAGTTATGGAGATTTAACCATGAAAATTTATAAATCTCATGTGGAAAATGTAAATTCAGAAAAAGTTCCAGGGACTATAATATCAGTTGATAAAAATGGAATAAAAGTTGCTACAGAAGAAGGGGTTTTAGTGATAGAAAAGCTTCAATTTCCAAATGGTAAACCACTTTTTGTTCAGCAGTTTATAAATGGTAATAAAATAGATATAGGTACTATATTAAAATAATAGTATATTATAAATAAAATATTAGGGATAGGGAGTGAAGATTATGTTTGGCTATTATGGAATGTTTTTTGATCCAACATTTATTATACTTGTGCCAGCTTTAATAGTATCTGCATGGGCGCAGTTTAAGGTATCTAGTACTTTTAATGAATATGAGAGAATAGAGAGCTTTAATAGATATAGTGGCTATAATGTGGCTAGAATGCTTTTAGATGATGCTGGTCTTTATGATGTTCAAATTGAAACAGTAAGGGGAAAATTAAGTGATCACTATGACCCAACCAAAAGAATTTTAAGATTATCTTCTGGTATATATAATGGAACATCTGTTGCGGCACTTGGAGTTGCAGCTCATGAGGTTGGTCATGCTATACAGCATAAAGAAAAATACAGCGCTCTTATATTTAGAAATTCAATAGCACCTGCTGTGAATTTTGCGTCTAGTATGTCATGGCTTTTATTTATAGCTGGGATAATTTTAAATTTTAGTGGATTAACAACAGTTGGAATTTTACTTTTTTCAGCAGTTGTAGTATTTCAACTTGTGACTCTTCCAGTAGAATTTAATGCTTCATCTAGAGCATTAAAGCTTTTAGAGCAAAGAGGTATTTTATATGGAAATGAAGTAAATGGTGCTAAAAAGGTTTTAAATGCAGCAGCTTTAACTTATGTAGCAGCTACTCTTATGGCAGTATCTCAACTTTTAAGATTAATAGTTTTAAGTGATAGAAATTCGAATAATTAGGAGTTTAAATAATGAATTCTAGAAAGATAATAGTAGAAATATTGGATAATGTAATAAAAAAGGGTGCATATTCTAATATTGAAATAAACAAAAGATTTAAAAATTCTAATATTAATGATAAGGATAGAGGCCTTATAACAGAGGTGGTTTATGGTACATTAAAAAATAAAAAAACCATAGACATAATTTTAGGAAGTTTTGTATCAGATGTTAAGGATATAGATGAAAAGGTAGTTAATATTTTAAGAAGTGCAATATATCAAATAAAATATTTAGATAGAATTCCTTCTTATGCGGTAGTTAATGAATCAGTTAATTTAGCGAAAATAAGAGCAAAAAGTTTATCGAGTTTTGTAAATGGAGTTCTTAGAAATTATTTAAGGAACTTAGATAAAGATTATAAAAAAGGACTAACTGATATGGAGAGTTTAGAATATTATTTTTCTTTCAATTCATGGATGATAAAATTATTCCTTAAACAGTATGGAAAAGAAAATGGAATAAAAATATTAAAAGGATTAAACGAAACTCCATATATAACAGTAAGAACTAATATATTAAAGACAACTAGGGAAGAACTTTTAAACTCTTTATTAGTTGAAGGTTATGATGTAGAAAAGGGATATATTTCAGATAGTGCAATAATGATTAAAAAAGGAAGTTCTATTGAAAAAAATTCCCTTTATACAAAGGGTATGTTTACAGTTCAGGATGAAAGTGCCATGCTAGTTTCAGAATGCTTAAATTTAAGATATAATGATATAGTTTTAGATATTTGTAGTGCACCAGGGACTAAGGGTACACATGTTGGTGAAATATTAAATAATACAGGAAAAGTTTTAGCATTTGATATACACACTCATAAATTAAAACTTATAGAAGATAATGCAAAAAGGCTTGGAATTTTTAATATAGAGGTAAAATTAGGTGATGCCTCTAAATTTAATAGGCAATATTTAAATTCCGCAGATAAGATACTTTTAGATGTTCCGTGCTCTGGTCTAGGAATAATAAGAAAGAAGCCTGAAATAAAATGGACTAAGACATTAAAAGATTTAAAAGATATAGAAAAAACTCAAAGGGTTATTTTAGAAAATGCATGGAGATATCTTAAAAGGGGTGGAGAGATGATATATTCAACTTGTACCCTTAATAAAGATGAAAATGAAGAAATTATAAATTGGTTTTTAAGAAAACATGAGGATTGTGAAGTTGAAAAAATAAATCTATGTAAAAAAGATAATATTTTATATAATACAAATGGAACAGTAACGATACTCCCTAATAAATATATGGATGGATTTTTTATTGCAAGACTTAGAAAAAAATAGTAGGTGAAAAAATGGTAAACATATTAGATTACACTTTAGATGAGTTGAAAATTTGGATGAAGGATAACGAAGAAAGTGCATTTAGAGCTAAACAAGTATTTGAATGGATATATAAAGGGCAATATGATTTTGATTTGATGAAAAACATATCATCTTCAACAAAAAATAAATTAAAAAAATTTTTCTATATAGGATTTCCAACGATTATAGAGACTTTAGAATCTAAAGAAGATAAAACTAGGAAGTTGTTATTGCGTCTTAATGATGATAATATAGTAGAGTGTGTTATTATGTCATATAAGCACGGAAATTCTGTATGTGTATCTACTCAAGTTGGGTGTAGGATGGGATGTAAATTTTGCGCTTCAACAATAGATGGTATGATTAGAAATTTAACAGCAGGAGAAATATTATCACAAATTATTCTTTGTCAAAATGTTTTAGGGGATAGAATATCTAATATAGTTTTAATGGGAAGTGGTGAGCCATTAGATAATTATGATAATGTTATGAAGTTTTTAGAACTTGTAAATTCAGATTATGGATTAAACATTGGACAAAGACATATAACTTTATCAACTTGTGGTATAGTACCTAAGATATATGAGATGGCAGATAAGGAAATGCAAATAACTCTTGCAATATCTCTTCATGCTACAACTGACGAAATAAGAAAACAAATAATGCCAATAGCAAATAAATATGATATAGCTCAAATATTAGATGCTTGTAAATATTATATAGAAAAGACAAGTAGAAGAATAACCTTTGAATATTCATTAGTAAAGGGAGTAAATGACAGTAAAGAAGATGCTAAGAGTTTAGGTGCTTTACTTAAAAATATGTTGTGTCATGTCAATTTGATACCAGTTAATGAAATAAAAGAAAATTCATTTAAAAAATCATCTAAAAATGATATAGCTAATTTTGTATCTATATTAAAATATTATGGTATAGAAGCTACAGTAAGAAGAGAAATGGGATCTGATATTAATGCGGCATGTGGACAACTAAGGAGGAGTTATATTCAGTCTAAAAAGCAGGATTAGGGGGAACAAAAATGATTGGTTTTTTTACTGACAATGGTAATGTGAGGGAACTAAATGAAGATTATTTTGCATATTGTATAGAGGATAAATTCTCGCTTTATATAGTAGCAGACGGTATGGGAGGACATAATGCTGGAGAAGTAGCTAGTAAAATGGCTGCAGAAGGTATAATGAAGTATATAAAAGAAAAAATTGGTAAAATATCAATTGATAACATTTTAGAAGAGGCTATATCTAACGTTAATTTAGATATATATGAGTTAGCAACTTCGCAAAAAGGTTATGGTGGAATGGGAACAACTTTAACTGCAGCATTTGTATATAATAATAAAATACAAATAGCTAATGTTGGGGATAGTTGTTGCTTTGGTTTAAGTAATAAGGGGATAGATAAATTAACAAGAGATCATTCTTTAGTGCAAGAACTATTAGATAGTGGTTGTATAACTGAGGAAGAAGCTAAAAATCACCCAAGAAAAAATATAATAACGAGAGCTTTAGGTACTAATAATAGAGTAAATGCAGATATAATAGGAATGGATAAAAATGAATATGATTTGTTTTTATTATGCACAGATGGCTTTGCAAATGATTTAGAAAAAGATGAGATGTGGAGAGAAATAATAAACTCTAATGATTTGAATAAATCATGCGAAAAATTAGTTGAGGTAGTTAAACAAAGAGGGGGACGAGACAATATAACAGTTCTAGTTTTTGGAGGAGAGAGTCAAAATGATAGGTAGTATTTTAGGTGATAGATATGAAATCTTAGAGCAAATTGGCGAAGGTGGAATGTCTTATGTATACAAAGCTAGATGTAGAAAATTAAATAGATTTGTTGCGGTAAAAGTTTTAAAAGATTCATTTAAGGATAATGAAAATATAGTAAATAAGTTTAAAAAAGAAGCCACATCAATAGCTAATCTATCTAATCCTAATATAGTTAATGTATTAGATGTTGGAAGTACAGATGGTGTAAATTATATAGTAATGGAGTATGTAGAGGGAAAAACTCTTAAGGATATAATAAAAGAAAAGAAAAAAATTCCGTATGATATTGCTATAACATTTGCTATTAAAATAGCTAGAGCTTTAGATTGTGCACATAAAAATAATATTATACACAGAGATATAAAGCCTCAAAATATATTAGTAACAAGGGATGGAGTTGTTAAGGTTACAGACTTTGGAATAGCAAAATCCATGAGCGAATCAACTATATCTCATACTAATAGTGTTTTAGGCTCAGCTCATTATTTTTCTCCTGAGCAAGCTAAGGGAAGTTATGTAGATTATCGAACAGATCTTTATTCTTTAGGTATAGTTTTATATGAAATGGTAACAGGAGAGGTTCCTTTTGATGGAGATTCACCAGTAACTGTTGCAGTTAAGCATATACAAGAAAATCCTATTGAACCAAAAGTTTTAACATCTGAAATTCCAGATAATCTTAATAATTTGATAATGAAGGCTATTAGTAAAGATCCATCTAGTAGGTATCAAACAGCACTTGAATTTATAGATGCTCTTGAAAGAATTAAAAATAATGAAGATTTCACCATGATGATGGATAAAGTTGAGATTGATGATTCAGGATTTACAAGAGTAATGGATCCTATAGTAGATGATGATTTGGTTAAAGAAAATTCAAATAATAGCAATATGCAAAGTGAAGAAAATTCTAACGATAACAATGGAATAGATAAAGATTTAAAAAAGGTTTCTCAAATTCATGAATCAAAACCTATAAAAGATCCAAAGCCAATAAAAAAAGTACAAAATAAAGGAAATAAAACTATAATAGCTGGAGTAATAATAATAGCTATAGCAATAGTTGGTGCAGGTGCATTTGTTGGAATAAATATGGCTAAAGGCTCATCTAATGTAACATCATCAAGTTCCACAGCTCAAGTAACTGTGCCGGATTTAGTTAATCAAACAAATGCAAAAGCAAAAGCACAACTTACAAAGTTAAACTTAGTATATGAAGAAAAAACAGTGGAAAGTTCTGAAGCTGAAGGAACAGTATTAAGTACAAATCCAGTAGCAGGAACTAAAGTTACAGAGGGAAGTACTATAATAGTTACTGTAAGTGGAGGACAAACAACAATAAATCTTCCGAGTTTAGTTGGATTATCATTAGAAACAGCAAAATCAACTATAACTAGCAATGGACTAAAAGTTGGAACAATAACTTATGAATATAGTAATACTGTAGCATCAGGAAATGTAATAAGTAGTTCTCCAATTAGTGGAAGTGGAGTTCCAAGTGGATATAGTATAAATCTTGTGGTAAGTAAAGGAGCTAATTCATCAACAATTACAGTACCAGATTTGACAGGAAAAACAGTTGAAGAATCTAAAACAATATTAAAAAATTTAGGTCTTAACGTAAATGCTGTTAAAGGAGAAAATGCTCCAACATCATCACAAAATGGATTGATTTACAGTCAAGATCCAGCATCTAGTTATCAAGTGAAATCAGGTTCAACTGTAAATGTAACATATTATGGAGATTACGCAGATAACTCAAATAATAATTCAAACAATAATGCTGATTCGAATAATAACTCAAATAACAATAATTCAAATAATAGTTCGAACAGTAATAATAGCTCGAATAACAATAATTCCAATAATAATAACTCAAATAATAATAGTAATAGTTCGAATAATGACAATAATAAACAAGACAATAATTCAGGTAATAATTCTAATTCTAGCAAGCCTAATGACAATTCAAGTAATAGCACAGCTGGGAATACAGATAATAATAGTTCAAATGTTATAAGTACATCACCTCTTATTGGAATGACTGGTCAACAAGCTATATCATGGGTAGCATCTCATGGTGGTTCAATAAGGTTTGATCAAAAAGGAACTGCAGACATGAATTCATGGAAAGTTGTAAGTGTTAGTTCAAGCACAATGACTAAGGGTGGTTCAATAACAGCGACATTGCAAGCACCATAATAAAGATTAATTCAAGAGATTAGAGTAAATTTACTTTAATCTCTTAAATTTTATTTTGGATTATATTATTTTATAGTATATAATTATAAGTAAGATTAAAAAAATTGGAGGTATAATGGAAGGAATTATTTTAAAGGGAATTGGTGGATTTTATTACATAAAGGTATCTGATAATATAATAGAATGTAAAGCTAGAGGTAAATTTAGATATGAATCATTAAAACCTATGGTTGGAGATAGGGTGAAAATAAACATGGTAAATGGCAAAGGAACGATAGAAGAAATATTGCCAAGAACATCAACTCTTATAAGACCAACTGTGTCAAATGTTACACAAGCGTTCGTAGTTTTTGCAATAAAAAAGCCAGATATAAACTATGATCTTTTAAACAGATTTTTAGTTCTTTGTGAGTATAATAATATAAAATCAATTGTATGTTTAAATAAAAGAGATTTATGTACTGAACAGGAAAGGGAAGAAGTAAGAAAGACAATAAATAATATAGGATACGAAGTGTTGTTTATTAATGCTAAAGAAAAGCAAGGAATAGATGAATTACAGGAAAGATTAAAAAATAATATAAGTGTACTTTGTGGTCCATCTGGTGTTGGAAAATCGACGCTTTTAAATGCTTTAATAAATAAAAAACATATGGAAACTGGAGAAATAAGTGAAAAACTAGGTAGGGGAAAGCATACTACAAGGCATAGTGAACTAATAGAGATAAAAGATGGCTTTTTAGTAGACACACCTGGATTTTCTACATTAGGCTTAGATTTTATAGATAAAGATGATTTAAAATATTGTTTCCCAGAGTTTGAAAATTATAATGATTCTTGTAAATTTAAAGGGTGTAATCATTATAAAGAGCCAAATTGTGCAGTTAAAAAAAATGTAGAAGAAAATAATATAAATAGATTAAGATATGAATTTTATGTAAAGACATTAGAAGAAATAATGAATAGGAGAGTGACAAAATGGTAAATTTAGCACCATCAATATTATCAGCAGATTTTTGTAATTTAGGAGCACAAGTAAAAACAGTTGAAGAAACTAATACTGAATTTCTTCATATAGATATAATGGATGGTAGTTTTGTTCCTAATATAAGTTTTGGATTTCCAGTAATAAAAGCGCTTAGGAAAAATAGTAAAATGATATTTGATGTTCATTTAATGATAGAAAATCCATCAAAATATATAGATGAATTTGTAAATTGTGGAGCAGACATAATAACTTTTCATTATGAAGCTGAAAGACATATAGATAGAACAGTAAATTATATAAAGAATAAAGGATGTAAAGTTGGGATAGCATTAAATCCAGCAACTCCTGTAAGTGTTTTAAAAAATATATTACCAAGTTTAGATATGGTGCTTATAATGTCAGTTAATCCTGGATTTGGAGGTCAAAGCTTTATAGAATATTCTATAGATAAAATACAAGAAGTTAAAAATTTAGCTAAGAAGTTAAATAAGCAAAATCTTTTAATAGAAGTAGATGGTGGAGTAGATACACATAATATAAAATCTATTGTAGAAGCTGGTGCGAACGTATTGGTTGCAGGTTCTGCTGTGTTTAGAGAAAATAAAATAAAAGAAAACATAAATGCGTTGAATGAGGCTTTAAGATAAATGAAGGTTTTAATAGTATCAGGAGGAAATCCACCTAAAAAAGATATATTTTTAGAAGAAATGAAAAGTAGCGATATATTAATTGGAGCTGATAGAGGATGCGAAACATACTTTAAGTATGGCTTTGTTCCACATTATGCTCTAGGAGATTTTGATTCTATAGATGATTTTTATAAGGATAAATTAGAAGGTATAAATGTTTTAAAGTTTAATAGCGAGAAAGATAATACAGATTCAGAGATAGCTCTTTTAAAGGCTATTGAACTTAAAGCAGATAAAATATGTATTTTAGGAGTTACAGGAACTAGGTTAGATCATGTTTTGGGAAATTTAGGGCTTTTAAATATAGCGCTAAACAATAATATTGAATGTTATATAAGGGATAGTAATAATCTTATCTTGCTAACTAATAAGGATATTGTGCTAGAAGATAAAGGATATAAATATATATCTTTTCAAGCTTTTGGAAATGATGTTGAAGGTTTTTCTATAATAGGAGCAAAATATGAAGTTGAGAATAATATATTAAGTTTTGGAGAAGGTAAATTTATTTCCAATGAATTTTTAGATAATAAAAAGATAAATATAAAGTTTAAAAAAGGAAAAATTTTAATAATATATTCAAAAGATTAGCAATAAATTCATAAACCTAGAATATAATAAAATAAGAATAATTTTATTAGGGGGAAAATATGAGAATAGTTGCAGTGAAGTTACCAAAATGTTTATGTAGAATATTGAGAGTATTTAAGGGGAAAAAGAAAGATAAAACTACATAAAATAAAAAAGCAGTATCTAATTTTAGATACTGCTTTTTAATATATTAATGTATAAAATTTTTAAACAAAAGAAAAATGCAATTGTTTATCAATTGCATTTTCTACAAAGAACTATTATAGAGCTCTTTGTACTTTTCCAGATCTTAAACATCTAGTACAAACTGATATAGTTTTTGGAGTTCCATTAACTATAGCTTTAACTTTTTGTACGTTTGGAGCCCAAGTTCTGTTAGAGTGTCTATGAGAATGACTGAATTGTCTTCCAGATATAACACCTTTATCACATATTTCACATCTTCTTGACATTTTTAAAACACCTCCTACCTTATAATATAAATTTCAATAGGACGTTACTATTCTAACATAACATATATAAGTTACGCAAGTACAAAAATTAGATTATTACTAAATATTTTACATATTACATTATATAATTCTTGAATAATAAAAATATTTAATATAAAATATATTATATGAATAAGAGGAGGAATCGTAATGATTGGATATTCTAATGAACATGGTAATGTTATATATGCAGATGAAGTAATATCAAAGATTGTAGGTTTAGCTACAATGGAATGTTACGGTGTTGTAGGCATGGTTTCTAAAAGTGCAACAGAAGGTCTTTGGGAACTTATGCGAATTGAGAATTTAGCTAAAGGTGTAAAGATAGAGCATAAAGATGAAAAATTAATAATAGAACTTTTTGTTATGGTTGAGTATGGAACAAAAATATCTGTTATATCAAATAATATAATACAAAAGGTAAAATACAATGTAGAGAATTATACAGGATTAAAGGTGGCAGCAATAACAGTTAATGTTCAAGCAGTTAGAATTTAGGAGGTAGACGTGATGAATTTTACAAAGATAAATGGAGGTCATTTTTACTCTATGATGAGTAATGCGGCACTTAGATTAGAGGAGAAAAGTGATTATGTAAATTCTTTAAATGTCTTCCCAGTTCCAGATGGAGATACAGGAACAAATATGTCTATGACATTTAGAACGGCAGTTAAAGAAATAAGCGAAACGGATTTGAAAAGTATAGGAGAAGTTTCCAAAAAAATGGCAAAGGGAGCCTTGATGGGAGCTAGGGGAAATTCAGGAGTAATTTTATCTCAAATACTACGAGGAATATCAAAAGGATTAGAAAATAAAGAAGAAGTTAACAGTAAGGAATTTGCAAATGCTATATTAGAAGGAAGTAAGGCTGCATATAAGGCTGTTATGAGACCTACAGAGGGTACAATATTAACAGTTATAAAATCAGCAGGGGAAACTGCTATTAAAAATAATGATGTTGAAGATATAGCCAGCCTTATGAAAAAGATTTGTATTGAGAGTAAAATGACATTAGATAAAACTCCTGAGATGCTTCCAGCACTTAAGAAGGCTAAGGTTGTAGATTCAGGTGGAATGGGTCTTTTGATAATACTTCAAGGTATGTTAGAAGTATTAAATAATGATTTGGAAATATCTAATATAGAAAACAATAGTGGTATAACTATTAAAGAAAGTAATTTAAATACATTAAACGAAGAAGATATAAAATTTGGGTATTGCACTGAATTTATAATACTAGGTGATGCAAAGTATGCCGATGATTTTAGAAAATCAATAGAAAATATGGGGGATTCTGAAATAGTAGTAGGATATGATGACATAATAAAGGTTCATATTCATACAAATGATCCTGGAAAAATTTTATCAAAGGCTGTATTAATTGGTGAGTTATCTAAGATAAAGATAGATAATATGAGAGAAGAGCATAGAGAACTTTTAGGTGATTTACAAAATCAAATTATGGAAACTAGTGTAGCAAAAGAAATAGATGGAGGAAAAAAATATGCATTTGTTTCAATTGCTATGGGAGAGGGAATAGCAAATATATTTGAAGATTTAGGTGTTGACAAAGTTATAGAAGGCGGTCAAACTATGAATCCTAGCACTCAAGATATATTAAAAGCAATAGATACTATAAATGCTGAGCATATAATAATATTCCCAAACAATAAAAATATTATCATGGCAGCAAATCAAGCGGCTGAAATGTGTGATAAGGATATAAGAGTAGTTCCAACAAAGACAATTCCTCAAGGTATAACATGTATAACTATGTTTAATGGAGAAGATGATATAGATACAAACATGGAAAACTTAAATTCTGTAATGGAAGTGGTTAAAACAGCTTCTGTAACTTATGCTGTAAGAGATACAGAAATGGATGGAAAACAAATAAAAGAAGGAGATATTTTAGGGCTTATAGAAGGTAAAATATCTGAAGTTGGAAATGATGTTTGTGTTGTTGCTAGAAGATTATTGGAAAATCTAGTAAATGATGATTCTGAGCTTATAACTATATTTAAAGGAAAAGATATGAAAGATAATGATATATCTATGTTTATAAACGAGATAGAAGAGAAATATAGTAACTTAGATGTTCAATATTACAATGGTGATCAACCATTATATTATATGATAATGTCAGTGGAATAAAATTTTAGTACTACATTTTAAATTAGGCTTTGCTAAATTTGCAAGGCCTAATTTTCATAGAATTTTAATGAATTTCTGCTAAATTTATAAGTATAGAAAATAAAAGGAGGAAATATTTTGGATATATATTCAGATATATCTAGTATTGATGGGGTTGGAAAAAAAACTCAAGAAAAATTCAATAAATTAGGTATATTTACTGTTTTAGATCTTCTTTTATATTTTCCTAGGGATTATACATTTTTAAATGTAGATATTTTAAACATCAATAATTTAAATAAAGGAAAATCAATATTAAGGTGTAGGGTAGAAAAATATATAGGGACTGTTTTAACTAGGAGTGGAAAAAGATTAACTACAATAGAATTTTCCTATGGTAATAAAAGAGTCTTGGGAAAGTGGTTTAATAGTTCTTATATAAGTAAAAAATTTATCATAGGAAAAGAGTATAATCTTTTAGGGATTTTTAAAGAAGTTGGTGCTAATGTAGAAGTAATAAATCCTATAATATCATGTAATGATTCTTTTGAAAGTAGAATAATTCCTGTGTATAAATTAAAAGATGATATAAAAAATACTATGATAACTAAAGTTATAAATATCGTTTTAGATAACATAAGTATAAAGGATAATTTAACTGAGGATATAATAAAGAGGTATAATCTTATATCACTAGATAATGCAATAAGGCAGATACATTTTCCTAAAAATAAACAAGTTTTGAATGATGCGATAGAAAGATTGAAGTTTCAAGAATTGTTTACATATTCTTTGAAACTTATGATGCTTAAAAATAAGGTAAATAACAAAGAAGGTATAGAATTTAGGATATTTACTAAAGAGTTAATAGAGATAAAAAAATCTTTACCATATGATTTGACTAATGCACAAAATAAAGTTATAAGACAGATTTTACATGATGCAAAACGACCTGTAGCTATGAATAGATTGGTTCAAGGGGATGTGGGGTCTGGGAAGACATTAGTTGCATTAATTGCTCTTTTTAATGCTTACAAAAATAATTATCAGTGTGCATTTATGGCTCCAACTGAAATACTTGCAGTTCAACATTTTAATGAGGCTAAAAAAATTTTAAAAGATTTTAATGTATCCATAGAACTTTTAACAGGAAATACTAAGAAAAAAGAGAAGGATAGAATAAAAGATATAATAAGACAAGGGACTCCTGTTATAGTTATAGGAACGCATGCTTTGATAGAGGATAGTGTTGAATTTAAAAATTTAGGTCTCATAGTAACTGATGAACAACATAGATTTGGCGTTAAACAACGTAGTAAACTTATAAATAAAAATAAGATGTGTGATGTTTTGGTTATGACTGCAACACCAATTCCAAGAACGGTTTCTCTTTATTTGTATGGAGATTTGGAAATTTCAGTAATAGATGAGATGCCACCTGGCAGAAAGAAAATAGAAACTTTATTATTTGATAAGCAAAGTAGAAAAATAGCTTATAAAATGGCTTTAGATGAAATTAAAGAGGGAAGGCAGATATATATAGTAGCTCCGCTTATTGAAGATAATGAAAAATTAAAATTAAATTCAGTTGAAATGGTATATAAAGAAATTAAATCTTCTGTGTTTAGTAATATACATGTAGAAATTCTTCATGGTAAAATGACATCTAAAGAAAAAAATGATATAATAAATGGGTTTAAAGAGGGGGATATAAAAGCAATAGTATCAACTACAGTAATAGAGGTTGGAGTTAATGTACCAAATGCTAGCGTTATGATAATAGAAAATGCAGAAAGATTTGGGCTAGCACAGCTTCATCAATTAAGAGGAAGAGTTGGAAGAGGGGAATATAACTCTAAATGTTTTTTAATATCTGATGGTGTAAATTCAATAACTAAAAGAAGAATGGATATTATGACAAAAAGTAGTGATGGTTTTTATATAGCAGAACAAGACTTTAAACTAAGAGGTTCAGGAGAAATCTTTGGTGTTAAGCAACATGGAGATGATCAATTTATATTAGCTAATGTTATAGAAGATATAGATATTTTAAGATGTGCAAATAAAGAGGCAAGAGAAATTGTACAAAATAAAAATCAAGAAAGTAAAAAAATATGTTATGAAATATCAAGAGGTTTAGAAAATACTACAAAATATATATGTTTTAATTAAAATTTAATTTTATGGAGGAATATTTTTATGAGAATAATAGCAGGAAAAGCTAGAGGAAGAAAACTTTTATCGCCAGCTACGATGGAGACAAGACCAACATTAGATAGAGTAAAGGAATCTATGTTTAGCATGATACAAGCTTATATAGTTGATGCTGAAGTTATAGATGTATTTGCTGGAACAGGTAGTTTAGGGTTAGAGGCTGCAAGTAGAGGGGCTAAGGAGTGTTATTTAGTAGATAAAAGCCCAGTAACATTTCCAATACTAAAAAAGAATATAGAAAATTTAGGGTTTAAAGATTTTTGCACAGCTTTAAATACTGATGCATATTCAGCTCTTAGAAGTTTAGCAGCGAGAAACAAGGTTTTTGATTTAATATTTATAGATCCGCCATATTTAAAAAACTTAATTCCAGAGGCCATGGAGATAATAGATGAAAAATCTATGTTAGATCCTGATGGATTAATAGTAACTAAAATAGATACTAGTGAAGAGATTTTTCAAGGAACAAGACGTATAAAGTTAACAAGAACTAAAGTGTATGGAAATACAACAGTATGTCTTTATAAAATGGAGGAGGAGTAAAATGAAAAGGGTGGTATTCCCAGGTAGTTTTGATCCTATAACTAAAGGTCATTTAGATATTATAGAAAGAGCGGCGAAAATATTTGATGAAGTGATAGTTGCTGTTTTGGTAAACGTAGATAAAAAAGGATTGTTTACAATAGATGAAAGGGTTAAGCTTATAGAAAAAACTGTTTCTAATATTAATAATGTAAAGGTAAAAAGCTTTAAAGGTCTTTTGATTGATTTTTTAAAAAGGGAAGGATGTACAACCGTGGTAAAAGGTTTAAGAAATGCTACTGATTATGATTATGAGGTACAGATGGCTATAATAAACAAAGCTTTGGATGAGAAAATTGAAACATTATTTTTAATAGCCAAAAGTGAATATTGTAGCGTTAGTTCATCAGTAGTAAAACAAATCGGCATGTTAAATGGAGATATTAAAAAATTTATTCCAAGTTGTATTATTGAAGATTTTAATGATAAGATAAATAAGATTACCAGAGGTGGGGAAAATGAGTGATGGATATTATATAATGGAATTTGTAGATGATATAGCTAAAATAATAGATACAGCATCTAAGGTTCCTATGACAGGAAAAGTAATGCTAGACAAAAGAGAGCTGTTAGACATTATATATAGTGTGCAAGATCATTTACCAGAGGAAATAAGAAATGCTCAGCTTATAATAAACCAAAAGGATAGAATTCTACAAAATGCAGTAGCTCAGAAAGAACAAATGCTATATGAGGCTAAAAGAGATAGTGATAATCTAAGACGAGACACGATGGAAATGATGAAAAACAGGGTTCAAAATCATGATTACGTTAAAGAAGCTAAAGAGGTAGCAGAAAAATTAATAGCAGAAGCTAATGAAAATGCTACTGCTATTAGGCAAGATGCTGAAAATTATGTTGATAAATTATTAAATGATCTTGAAGAGGAAATTAAAATTAAAAATAAAGAGTTATTAAATTATATGAAGGTTAATATGGAGCAATTTGCATTAAATCTTTCTACTAATTTAAATGCTGCAACAGATGATATAAGGGACAATATAGATGTATTAAGAAGTAGAGATTAATTTATATATAATTGCGATTAATAAATTAATAAGTATAAATGTTATCAGAGGAGTTATATATAAGTAAACTATTGTACCGCTTGAGAATGTTGAAATACTTTGCTTAAAAAAAGAAAATATAAAAAACATAATTGCAAATGAAATGATGCCTTGCAATAATTTTGTGAAAAAATACTTAAGTATAGATATATTTTCTTTATAAAAGAAGGAAGTCGTTTGAGCGATTATTGATAATCCACCAAATGAACACAAAAAAGAAATTAAACAAAGTTTTAGCGAAATGTCTAAATTGCTTGATGAAATTATGTTACAACCATTAGTTGCTTCGATGCTTCCAAGTAATATTCCAGATATTATATCAAATGGAATGTTAAATTTTTGGCATAAATTAAATATTAGTTTATCAGAAAAAATTATTTCTTGAAGCATGCTTATAACAACAGAAAATATTGTAACATAACCACATAAAATAAGTGCGTTCAAAGCTGCATCAGAGATAGAATCTTTAATTATTTCGCCAATGTTTTTAGCTTTAACTGTATTTTTGATGGCGTTATTAAAAGAAGAGGTTAAAGGCCTCTTTTTTTTATTTTTTAACAGTATTCCAATTATAAAGCATGATAAATAGCTAGGAATTAGCAGTAGATAACCAAGTTTTGTACTACCAAGCATAGATGTACCAACAGTACCTATTAAAAATAAAGGTCCTATATTAGATGCTATATTTAAAAGTCTTGCAAATTCGTCTTTAGATATAAGATTTTCCTTATAAAGATTGGTTGAATATTTAGCACCTAAAGGATAGCCACAAAGAAAGCTAGCAATAATAGCGAAACTACATTGATAATTTAAGTTTAATGGTTTGCATATTAATGGGCCTAAAACTTTAGAATACATTTTTATCCCATCTAAAGCAATTATTAAATTACATATTACCATAAATGGGAACATTGTAGGAAAAACAGAGGAAAAAAATAGTTTAGCCCCGTTTAAGGAAGCATTTATACAAAGTTTAGGATTTAGAAGAAAATAAGTTACTGTTAGAGTTAAAAATATTGAGAAAATATTATTATATTTAATATTTAAAAGTTTTTTAAGAATCAGTGATAGTATAATTATTAATATAAGTAAAATACTGTACATAAATTCCTCCAAGTAAATTTTATATACAGTATTTATATTTGCTTAACATTAATAATATTATTTTATTTTAAAATTATAGGGCTTATTTTAAAATCAGCATTATGCATAATATTATTATTTAAAAGAGAGTAAAGGTTTGTGGCTTTTATATCTATAGATAGCATAGGGTCTGTATTTTTTGATGATATTTTATTAACAATTTTTATTTTAGAATTTTTTTTGATTTCTTTTAATATTTTAGCACCATTTTTATTTAATCCAAGAACTCTTATATATTGCGGTTTTGATTTACTAAGTAAAATATCTTCTTTACTTAAAGATAAAAAACATTGGCATAAAACCCTACTAATCCTAGTATAAGAATATCTTTTGCTTTTACAAGACATTATAAACTCATCAAAATTATTGAAATTACCTATATTGTTTAATATTTTATTCCCTAGTCCTTCATTTGCATCTGGGATATTACTTAAAAATTGAGGATTGCTTAAAAGTTTATATTTTACATAAAAAAACATTCTATCTAGGTCAGATATTTTAGAGTTTTCTAATATTTCATAAGTATACTTAGGAATAACATTAATACAGCTTTTTAAAGATTTCTCAGTTATAGCTTTTCTAATAGAAGATGCAGAAGAAAAGTTATATTGATTTAGATTGTTATCATTATAACCAGAGCCTTGTCTAGTTATTGTAATTGGATTTATATTACTTTTTAGCTTAAACAAAGATTTACAGTATTCAATGGCTAAAATATTGTTTGAAGAATTTAAAATATGTTCTATATTATCTATATTAGAATTTTTAATATATTTTTCAATAGCTATACTTCTAGCTTTAGGAAAAGATAGACCTAAGTTTAATTGTTCTTTTAAATCTTTTTTAAATTCTAGAGGTTCATTTACTAAAATTTCAGCAATTTTTTTTAATGTAGTTACATCTCCACATTCAGAACCAAAACATATATTATCAACTATATTTAAACTATTTAGAGTTGAAATAGCTCCAAAAGCAAAATATTCGGCTGAGGATACAGAATATATTGTTGGAAGCTCTAAAACCAAATCAACGCCTCCTAAGAGAGCCATCTTGGTTCTAGACCATTTATCAACTATGGCAGGAATTCCTCTTTGAACAAAATTACCGCTCATTATACAAATTGTATAATCACAGTTGGTTTTTTGTTTAGAAGAATTTATGTGAAATTCATGGCCTAAATGAAATGGGTTGTATTCAGTGATTAATCCTGTTATTTTCATAAACTATAATCATCCTTTTTATTATATAAAAATTTTTTATTGAGTTAATTTTTATACCATTTTATAATAAAAGAAATAAAAAATAAAGAATTTATGATATGTATAATTAAATAATTTTTTATAATTAAATAAAGGATATTGGAAATCTACATAAAAAACGCTTAAAATATACATATTAAAAAGAGTTAAAATTCTGATAATTCTTAATATAAGAGAAATAACTTTTTATTATTGAAAATAATACACAATTAGTAGTATAGTAATAACTATAGATTAAAATTACGTTTTTATTAGTGGAAGGAGAAATGAACATGGAACTTATGAAACAAATTTGGGATAAAGCCCGTAATAATAAAAAAACAATAGTATTACCAGAAGGTGATGAAGAAAGAACTTTAGTAGCAGCTCAAAAAATAGTAGAAGAAGGATTAGCTAACATTTGTTTAGTAGGAAATAAAGAGGATATAGAAAATAAAGCTGCAAAATTAAATGTAAATTTAGAAGGTGTAGAAATAATTGATTCAACAACTTCAGATAAGTTAGAAAAATATGTAAATGCATTTTATGAATTAAGAAAAGCAAAAGGAATGACACTAGAAAAAGCTGAAAAAATAGTAAGAGATCCATTATATTTTGCAACAATGATGGTAAAATTAGATGATGCAGATGGTATGGTATCAGGTGCTGTTCATACAACAGGAGATCTTTTAAGACCAGGTCTTCAAATAATAAAAACAGCTCCAGGAGTATCAGTTGTATCTAGTTTCTTTATAATGATGGTACCAGGATCAAGTTATGGTAAAGATGGAATGCTTTTATTCTCAGACTGTGCTGTTAACCCAAATCCAAATTCAGATCAATTAGCAGCAATAGCAATAGCTACAGCTGATACTGCAAAACATCTTTGTGGAATAGATCCAAAGGTTGCTATGTTATCATTCTCAACAATGGGAAGTGCAGATCATGAACTTGTAACAAAGGTTAGAACTGCTACAGAGAAGGCTAAAGAATTAAGACCAGATTTAGATATAGATGGAGAATTACAATTAGATGCAGCTATAGTTGAAAAAGTTGCTAATCAAAAGGCTCCAAATAGTAAGGTTGCAGGAAAAGCTAATGTTTTAGTATTCCCAGACTTACAAGCAGGAAATATAGGATATAAATTAGTTCAAAGATTTGCAAATGCAGAAGCTATAGGACCAGTTTGTCAAGGATTTGCAAAACCAATTAATGATTTATCAAGAGGATGTAGTTCAGAAGATATAGTAAATGTTGTTGCCTTAACAGCAGTTCAAGCACAAAATATAAAATAATTGATTTTTTATATAAATATTTCATATTGAAGGGGAGAAAAAAATGAAAGTATTAGTAATAAATTGCGGAAGCTCATCATTAAAATATCAATTAATAGATATGGCAAATGAAAAAACTTTAGCATCAGGATTAGTTGAAAGAATAGGAATTGAAGGTTCAAACCTTGCACAAAAAGTTGAAGGTACTCAAAAATATATAGTTGAAACTCCTATTAAGGATCATAATGAAGCTATAAAATTAGTGTTAGATGCATTAATTAATGGGGATAATGGTATTATAAAATCAGTAAATGAAATAGATGCAGTAGGTCATAGAATTGTTCATGGAGGAGAAAAATATACTAAATCAGTTATCATAACTGATGAAGTAGTAAGAGATATAGAAGAATATTCAAAATTTGCACCACTTCATAATCCAGCTCATATCATGGGAATAAAAGCTTGTCAAGCATTAATGAATGTTCCAATGGTAGCTGTGTTTGATACTGCATTCCACCAAACAATGCCAGAGAAAGCTTTCCTTTATGGACTTCCATATGAGCTTTACAAAAAGAATGGTATAAGAAAATATGGTGCACATGGAACTTCTCATAAGTATGTATCACAAAAAGTTGCAGAAGTTATGGGAAAAGATATAAAAGATTTAAAAATAATAACTTGTCATTTAGGAAATGGTTCAAGTATAACTGCAGTAAAAAATGGGGAATCTGTAGACACATCTATGGGATTTACTCCACTTGAAGGTCTTATAATGGGAACAAGATCAGGAAGTTTAGATCCTGCTGTTGTAACTTATATGATAGATGAACTTGGATATACAAGTGCAGAGGTTAATAATATTTTAAATAAAAAATCAGGTGTATTAGGTATTTCTGAAATAAGCAGTGATTTTAGAGATATAATAGATGCTAGAGATAATGGAAATGAAAGAGCAAAATTAACATTAGAAATGTTTGCATATAGAGTTAAGCAATACATAGCATCATATACAGTAGCTATGGAAGGCGTTGATGTTATAGTATTTACAGCTGGTGTTGGTGAAAATAGCATGGTATTAAGAGAAGATTTATGTGCTAATTTAGAATATATGGGAGTTGAATTAGATAAAGAAAGAAATAGAGTATTTGGAGAGATTGCCAAAATTAGCAAAGATTCATCAAAAGTTCAATTATATGTAATACCAACTAATGAAGAATTAATGATAGCTAAAGATACTATGCAACTTATAAAATAATAAAAAAGCTTGACTTTTAAAAGTGTAGTTAATATAATAAAATATGTGTCATTTAACTATTGACGCTATTTTATTTTAAGGAGTGTGAAAGTGACTAATTTGTTGTATTAGTTGCGGTCATTTATGGAATTAAATCTTTCAGACTTAATATCAAAAAAAGAAAAAGTAAAGAAAATAAATATTACTTTTAGTGTTAATTTAAAAGGGGAAGATTTCATTATTTCCAAACCATTAGCATTTAAAGGAGAAGCAAAATGTTCTGACGATATATTAACTATTATTGGAAATGTTAAAGGCTTAATTGAAATGCAATGTTCAAGATGTTTAGAAATTTTTTCGTATAATATCGATTTAGATATTTTCGAAGAATTTACAAATAACTCTGATAAAGAGGATGATTCTATTGCTTTTTTTGAAGATAATTTGTATCTTAGTGAAGTAATAGTAAATAACGTAATTTCAACCTTACCTATAAAAAAGCTTTGTAATGAAAATTGCAAAGGACTTTGTCATGAATGTGGTACTAATCTTAATTTAGGAACATGTAATTGCAATAGTGATAATATTGACATAAGAATGGCAAAGTTAATGGACCTGTTTAAGGAATAAGGAGGTGTAACAATGGGAAATCCAGCTAGAAAAATGTTCAGAGCAAAAAGAGATTCAAGAAGAGCTCAAACTATGAAAATGAGTTTACCAGGAATCGTAGAATGCCCACAGTGTCATGAAATGAAATTAGCTCATAGAGTTTGTAAAAGTTGTGGATACTACAAAGGTAAAGAAGTAGTTTCATCATCAGTTGAAGAATAAAAAGAAAGTCTTATGACTTTCTTTTCTTTGTATATAGAGAAAAAGAGGGGATAATATGAAGATTGCGATAGATGGTATGGGTGGAGATAATGCACCGGAGGCTGTAGTATCTGGTTGTATAAAGGCGTTAAGTGAATATAATGATATTCATTTGTATGTTACTGGACCAGAAGATGAATTAAGGGCTTTATTTGAAAAGAATTCATATGATAAGGAAAGAGTTGTGTTTGTAAATGCAACAGAAGTTATAGGAACTAATGAACATCCTGTTATGGCTCTTAGAAGAAAAAAAGATTCTTCTATAAGTAAAGCTTTAAATTTAGTTAAAGAAAAAAAGTGTGATGCTGTTATATCAGCTGGAAGTACAGGAGCCTTTTTAGCTGGATGTACTCTTGTTATAGGTAGAATTAAAGGCATAGAAAGACCAGCCTTAGCTCCTATTATGCCAGGTAAAAACGGACCGTTTATGGTTATTGATGCTGGAGCAAATGTGGATGTTAAACCTTTTTATTTAACGCAATTTGCGAAAATGGGAAGTATATATTTTGAAACAGTTATGGAACATACAAAACCTAAAGTAGGCTTGATAAATATAGGCGAAGAAGCTGAAAAAGGAAATGAATTGACAAAAGAAGCGTATAAACTTTTAAAAGATGAAAAAAATATTAATTTTGTTGGAAATGTAGAACCAAGAGAAGTGTCAAAAGGAGATGCTCAAGTTTTAGTTTGTGACGGTTTTGTAGGTAATACAGTTTTAAAAATGTATGAAGGAACAGCACTTACAATATTGTCTATGATAAAAGAAGAAATAATGGGATCTACTATGTCTAAAATAGGTGCTGTATTTATGAAATCTGCTTTTAAATCATTAAAAAAGAAAATGGATTATACAGAATATGGTGGGGCTCCATTTTTAGGAGTAGATGGACTTTGTGTAAAAGCTCATGGAAGTTCTGATGATAAAGCATTTAAAAATGCTATAAGACAAGCAAAAGCTTTTCATGATAAAAAATTGCTAGAAAAATTAAAAAATGGTATAAAAAGTTCTTAATTATTATTAATTTATATAATAAACGTAAAAAAATTTTATATCTATATTGACTAGAATGTAGATATGTAATAATATTTTATTAGATTAATTTAGGAGGTGAATCATTAATGTTTGATAAATTAAAAGAAATAATAGCTGATAAATTAGGTGTTAATGAAGATGAAATAACTATGGAGTCAACTTTTATTGATGATTTAGGAGCTGATTCTCTTGATATAGTTGAATTAATAATGTCTTTAGAAGAAGAATTAGAAATAGAAATTCCAGATGAAGACGCTGAAAAATTCAAAACTGTTGGAGATGTTGTTGAATACATCAATTCACATAGTGAACAATAAAAAAAGTCCCGCGAGATAGCGGGATTTTGCATTTAAAGTTTATTCTTGAATTTATTTTAAGAGAGCAAATTGAAGAATAAACCTTAGGAGATGAATAGGTTGAAAGATATTAATATAAAAAATATAGAAAATATATTGGGAATAGAATTTAATAACAAAGGTGTTTTAATAACAGCGTTAACACATAGTTCTTATGCAAATCAATTTAAGGATGTTAAATATAACGAAAGATTAGAATTTTTAGGTGATTCAGTTCTTCAACTTTGTATAACACAATATCTTTTTAATAATTATAAGGACAAATCAGAGGGAGAGTTAACTAAAATAAGGTCTTTAATAGTTTGTGAAAATTCTTTGTACGATGTAGCTAAAAAACTTAATCTAGGGGTATTTATAAGGATGAGTAAGGGTGAGGAGTCAACAGGCGGTAGAGAGAGAACATCTATACAAGCAGATTGCCTAGAAGCTATAATTGCTGCTATATACTTAGATAAAGGATTAGATGTAGCAAATGATTTTATATTTAAATATTTTGCAGAAATAATTGAGAAAGCTATAAAACATGAAATAATCTTGGATTTTAAAACTAAACTTCAAGAGATACTTCAAAAAAATGGAGAAGTAGAAATTAGATATGAGTTAGATAAGTATGAAGGTCCTCCTCATAGAAGAAAATTTTTTACAACTGTCATCATAGATAATAAAGTTATGGGAAATGGATATGGATATAGCAAAAAAGAATCAGAACAATGTGCAGCTAAAGAAGCATTAAGATTGTTAGGTGAGTAATATGAAAAGTTATTATATAATACCTATTTTTGTACCACATGAAGGATGTCCTCATGATTGTGTATTTTGTAATCAAGGTAAAATAACAGGAGAAAACAAACAGGATGTTAATGGTCCTAAAAACAAAATAGAAAATAGCGTTAATAGAGATTTTGTAATAAAAACAGTTGAGGAATATTTAAAGACTATAAATACTGACTCTTCGGTGATTGAAATATCTTTTTTTGGTGGTACATTTACAGCGATTGATATAGATAAGCAAAGAGAACTTTTAAGTGTAGCTAAAGATTATAAAGAAAAAGGTATAATAGATTATATAAGATTATCAACTAGACCAGACTATATAGATGACTTTATATTAAATCACTTAAAAGAACATAGTGTTGATATAATAGAATTAGGTGTACAATCATTAGATCCTGAAGTTTTAGAAAAATCAGGTAGAGGTCATGGAGTAGAAGAAGTCGAAAGAGCTTCTAAGCTTATAAATGATTATGGATTTATATTAGGACATCAGATAATGATAGGTCTTCCAGGAGATTCTAAAGAAAAAGACATCTATACAGCAAAGATGTCAATAGAGATGAAACCTGATATATGCAGAATATATCCAGCACTTACTATAAAAAATACTCCAATGGAAGATATGTATTTGAAAAATATTTATAAACCATATACTTTAGAAGAGGCAATAAATATTTGTGAGGAAATATATAATTTATATAAGAAAGCAAACATTAAAGTTATAAGAATAGGATTGCAACCAACTGATAACATAGCAGAGGGTAAAGATGTAATAGCAGGACCATTTCATCCTGCGTTTAGAGAACTTGTTGAAAGTAAATCTTTAAATGAAAAAATTTATAGTATTTTTAGCAAAAACAAAGGTGATATTGTTATTAGAATAAATAACAGAAGAATCTCTAAACTTTATGCAGGAAAAAAGATGTTTTTTAATGAATTAAAAGATAAAGTCAATTCTAATTCATTAAATGTTATATTAGATGATAATATAGAGTTAAATAGTGTTTTAATTGATATTAATAATGAACTTTATAAAATTTGTATATAATTAAATACTTAATAGGGTTCCATTTTATATTATAATTAAATGGAACCCTAAATTTATAATAAAGATTTTTAAAGGAGTAATTTTACGAATAAAATGTAACAGAAAATAGATAGATTTTTATCTATTTTAGTTTTATATTAATATTAGATGTATTAGATAAGAGGTGAATTTATGTTTTTAAAGTCTCTTGAAATAAGAGGATTTAAATCATTTGCAGATAAAACTGAATTGAAATTTAAGCAGGGTATAACAGCAGTAGTTGGACCAAATGGTAGTGGTAAGAGTAATGTATCTGATTCTGTTAGATGGGTTTTAGGAGAACAAAGTGCTAAAATTTTAAGGGGTACTAAGATGGAGGATGTAATATTTTCCGGTACAGATTATAGAAAACCTTTAGGTTTAGCTCAAGTTTCTTTAACGTTAGATAATACAACAGGTGAACTGCCAATAGAATATAATGATGTTAAAATAACACGGAAAGTTTTTAGATCAGGCGATAGTGAGTATTTAATAAATAATACGCCTTGTAAACTTAAGGACATAGTAAATCTTTTTATGGATACAGGAATAGGGAAAGAAGGATATTCATTAATAGGACAAGGTAAAATAGATGCTATTTTAAATGGTAAAAATGAAGATAGAAGGGCTCTTTTAGAGGAAGCAGCTGGAATAGTTAAATTTAAATCTAGAAAAATAGAAGCAGAGAGAAAGTTAGAGAATACTAATAAAAATTTAATAAGAATAAATGACATAATGTTTACCTATGAAGAAAGAATCGTTCCTTTAGAAGAGGAAAAACTTAAGGCAGAAAAATATTTAAATTATGCTCAAAAGCTTAGAGAAAAAGAAATAGGTTTGATTTTAAATAATTTAGATAAAATAAAAAATGAATTGGGAAATCAAAAGACTAAAATTAATAATTTTTTAAAGGATAATTTAGAGTATAAGGAAAAGTATAAAGAAAAAAGAGAATATTTAAGTACTTTAAAAGAGAATATAGAAATTATTGAAAAAAATAAAAACAACAAACAACAAGGTTATTTTGAAAAAAAAGAAAACATATCAAAATTATTAAGTGAAATTGAACTTTTAAGAGAAAGAATAAAAGGTTTTGAAAATTATATAAATTCTAATACTTTAGAATTAGAAGAAAATGAAAAAAGAATAATTGTTATAAAAGATAAAGAAAAAAAGTTAAATGATGATTTAGAAAAAAATAATAATGAAAATATAATTTTAGACAATAAAATAGAAAGCTTAGAGAAGAAAATAAGCAGTTTAAATAATCTTTTAAAAGATAATGAAAGAGAAAAGGAAGTTATAAATAAAGATGAAATAAAACATTTAAAGGATATTGCAAACTGTAAAAATGAAATAATATTATTAGAAAATCAAAATTCTTCTTTTTTAGAAAATATACAATTAGTAAAAGATAGTGAGCTAGGTTTAGATAAAAATTTAAAGATAAATATAAAAACTAAACAGGAATTAGATGAAAAATTAAATATTTCGTTGGAAGAAAAAAGTGTTTTAGAAAAATTTATTATTAATTCTTTAAACGATGAAAAAAAATTGCAAGATGACATTAATAAAATAAATTATGAGTTAAATGATGTTAATAAAAAGATACATGTTTTAGAAGCTAATAGAGAAATGTTAAAAAATCTAGAAAGCGAATATGAAGGGTATAGCTTTTCTGTGAAAAATTTAATGAAAGAAATGACAAAGGGAAATCTTAATGAGTATGAGCAGTCGTGTTCTATTCTTGGTGATACTCTAAAGGTTAAAAAGGGATATGAGGTAGCTGTAGAGATGGCCTTAGGTGGTGCTATTTCTAATATAATAACTGAAAATGAAAATATAGCGAAAACTTTAATAGAGTATTTAAAGAAAAAAAGATTAGGAAGAGCAACATTTTTACCGTTGTCTATAATAAAATCAAAAAAAATAAATTTAGATGATAGTGTTAAAAATATTAAGGGATATCTATGTTTAGCTTGTGAAGCTGTGAATTTTGAAAATAAATTTGAAAATATTGTAAATAATGTTTTGGGAAAAACTATAATATGTGATAATATAGATAATGGCTTGGTTCTAGCTAAAAAACTAAATTATAAAAACAGAATAATAACTTTAGCAGGTGATGTAATAAATTCAGGAGGAGCTTTAACGGGAGGAAGTATATCACAAAAAAATCTTGGTATAATGTCAAGAAAGGCTGAAATAGAATTTTTAAATGATAAAATAATAAAAATTAATGTTAAAAGAGATGAGTTACTTTCAGCTATAAAAAAATTAGAAGATAAACAAAATGTTTTGCAAAATTTGAAAAAAGAAAATACTGAAAAAATGTATAATAATAAAATAGATATTATAAATTTAAAAAATAAAATAAATAATTTGAGTAACGATATAAATAAAATACGGAATACTCTTGAAACATCAGAAGTAAAAATATTTGATTTAACAGAAAAAATAGAAAAAAATAAAGAACAAATTTTAAATAAAAATAAAGAATTAGATGGTATAGGAAGTAAAACAGCTAATAATAATAATAAGCTAAAAAATATTAATAAAAATTTAGAAATATTATCAAAAGATATATTGGAATTGAGAGATAATTTAACTCATCTTAAAATTAAAAAAGCAAAGATTCAAGAAATTTTGGTGAATTTATCTAAAGAGATTAAAAGGTATGATGAAGATTATATAAATTATTCAAAAAGATGTGATGTATTAAAAGAATATATAAACACAAATTTTGTAGAAAAAGAAAATAGTATAAGAAAGATAAATGAAAATGATTTTTTTATTAAAAAGCAAAAAGAAGAACTTGTTTTACTTGAGGAAGATGCAAAAGTTTATGAAAATAATAGAAAGAAAATAAAGTTAGAAATAGAAAATGTTGAAGATAAATTGGAACTTATGGCAGTTGATATAGCTAAAAAAGATGAGGAAATCCATAGAAATGAAATAATTTATACAAAACAAAATAATGAGAGAAAATTTCTATTATCTAGATTAGAAGAAGAATTTAATACAAATGAAGAAAGTGAAATGAAAAATTTCACCAAAATAGAAAATTTGCAAGAGTATAAAAAACAAGTTGATATACTTAAAAATAAGATGAATAATTTAGGTCAAGTCAATGTAAATTCAATTGAAGAATTTAAAGAATTATCGCAAAAATACAACTTTATAAAAATGGAAAAGGAAGATTTAGAAAAAGCTAAAGAAGAACTCTTAGGTGTTATAGATGAAATGTTATCTAAAATGAAAGTTGTATTTAGACAAAATTTTAATATTTTAAATAAAAATTTTCAAGAAACATTTAGAGAATTATTTAAAGGTGGAAATGCAAAACTTATACTAGATAAAGATGATGAATTGAATGGAAACATTGAAATAAATGTTCAACCGCCTGGGAAAAAGGTTCAAAATATAAATCTTATGTCTGGGGGGGAAAAAGTATTATCTGCCATAGCAATGCTTTTTGCTATTTTAAAGATGAAACCTACTCCATTTTGTATTTTAGACGAAATAGAGGCGGCTTTAGATGATGCAAATGTAAATAAATATGCACAGTTTTTAAAGAAATTCTCTAAAGAGGTTCAATTTATAGTTATAACTCATAGAAAGGGTACAATGGAATCTTCAGATGTGATGTATGGGGTTACTATGGAGGAAAAAGGAGTATCAAAGATAGTATCAGTAGATTTAGTAAAATAGAGGAGGAAATTTTATGTTTGGAAAATTTTTTGATAAATTAAAAACAGGACTTAGTAAAACGAGAGATAATCTAACAGATAAAATTAACGAGGCATTAAATATTGCAATAGCAATTGATGATGATTTATATGAAGAGTTAGAGGAAATACTTATAATGTCAGATATAGGTATGGAAACTACAATAGAGATAATAGATAGATTGAAGGAAAAGATAAGAAAAGAAAAAATAAATGATGTAGCAGAGGTTAAACCAGCTTTAAAGGCAGTAATAGCTGAAATGCTTACAGAAGGAGATTATGAAGATTCTGATGATGAAAAAAAGGTTATGCTAATTATTGGGGTAAATGGTGTTGGAAAAACTACATCTATAGGAAAACTTGCAGCCAAAAATAAAAAAGAAGGAAAAAAAGTTCTTTTAGCAGCGGCAGACACATTTAGAGCAGCAGCTATAGATCAATTAGATATATGGAGCAAAAGGGCTGGAGTCGACATAGTAAAACATCAAGAAGGATCAGATCCAGCAGCTGTTGTGTTTGATGCAGCGAGCGCAACAAAGGCAAGAAATGTTGATCTTTTAATATGTGATACGGCTGGAAGACTTCATAATAAAAAAAATCTTATGGATGAGTTGGCTAAAATAAATAGAATAATAGATAGAGAACTTGGAGATATAAAAAAGGAAACTTTACTTGTTTTAGATGGAACAACAGGACAAAATGCTGTTATTCAAGCTAAGCAATTTATGGAATCTTGCCCTATAGATGGGATAATACTAACTAAATTAGATGGTACTGCTAAGGGGGGAGTAGTTATATCTATAAAAAATACATTAAATATACCAGTTAAATATATAGGTATCGGGGAAGGAGTTGATGACCTACAAAAATTTAATGCAGAGGAGTTTGCACAAGCTATATTATAGGTAAAATTAAAAATTTTTATTTTTAATATAATATAAGCATTTAGATTATAGGGGTAGCATTAAAGTTTTGTAGACATTTTGTGATTATATTAAACAGTTTAGTTTATTATCATATGAGAAAAACACTTTCTGAAATACCAGAAAGTGTTTTTTTGTATTAAATTTTTATAATTTAAATCAGGAGATGATAAAATGAATAAAAAAGTCTTTATGGCTAATAATATTATATTTATTATTTCAGTTATATTTGTTTATATGTCTATTGTGTATTTAGGAAGAGATAATTTAATGGTAGGTATTACGGGAATATTTCTTTTAATAGCAATAATTAATAAAGATTTTTCTAGAAATCCATTAAGAGCTATTTTTAAGATATCGTTTTTAACTGCATTTATAGCATTTATGCCATATTTAGTTAATCTAAATATATATAGTGGCTTAATTATAAATTTTTTAGCAGTATTTACAACAATATATGTCGTTGTATATACACTTAATAAAACAATATATTTTCCCTTTTTATTTGGATATACATTACTTTTAACTACTAATGTAGGTGGTAGAGATTTATGTAAGAGAATAATAGCTCTTGTTATAATTGGAATAGTAGCAGTAATATTTCAAATAGTATTTTCTAAGATAACATTTAAAAAAAATGAGAAAAATAAAATGTTAATAGAAATAATTGAAACTTTTTTAAATAATATAAATGATTTAAAAGTAGGAAATTTTAATTTTAAAAATAAAGAAAAGTTAAAGGAACTTAGTACATATTGGAGTAGAGATATTTTAGAGAAAAGAAATAATAGTTTTTATTTAAAGGATAATGAAAATATTAAACTAAATTTAATAGCTGCAATAGAGAAGCTAGATAGAGTTTTAGAAGAAATATCACAAATGTTAGAAAATAATAAAGAGTACATAAAATTTATAGAAGATTTAGGAGTTTGTTTAGAAAATTTAAAGTTATTTTTACAGACGGAAACGAGAGTTGTTAATCTTAGTTTATCAATAAAAAAATTGAATAATGATTATGAATCTATCAAAATAAAAGATATAAAAATATATGAAGCTATAGAGGCTTTAAATATTATAGATGGTTTAACTAGTGAATTGCTTGAAATAGGAAAAAAAGATTATATAGAAATAAAGTTTGGGATGAAGGAGATAAAGGAAATAAAAAACTTACTATGGGCAGATTTTAATAAAAACTCAGTTCGATTTATATTTGCTTTTAGAACTGCTATATTAATTTCTGTATCTTATTTTGTAATTGAATGTTTGCATTTGGAATTGGGGAAATGGATGATGTTTACGATAGCTTCAGTATCACAGCCTTATAATGATACTGTATGGGGAAGGGCTAAAGGAAGAATTTTGGGAACTTTAGTTGGTGTTACTATTTATTTACCCCTTTCATATATTGTTACTTCAGTTGAATATAGAATAATTATTATAGCAATAGCGGTGTATTTTATGATATCATTTAAAAAATATTCTTATAGTATGTCTATGTTAACAGTTTTATTTTTAGGAGTTGTAACAATTGATATTTCTAATATTTTTTCTTTTGCTGAAGATAGAGTATTGTTTGTAGCGTTAGGTGTGGTTATAGTCCTTTTAGGAAATAGGTTTATTTTACCTTATAGTTTAAAGAAGGAAACTATAATACTCATTGATAAATATTATAATTGTTGTACTGAAATACTAGATAAAACACTGCTTTTATATAAAAAAAGTGGAGTGAGAGAAGAAATAAGAAATCTTATTATAATAGCAAAAGGTATTGAAAACAAAATTCTTTTAAATAATACTGATATAGATAGTGATACGATAAGAGAATTTAGAAATGAGTCAAGAAGACTTTTAAATAATATAAACAGCGTTTTAAATAGGGTAGAATATATTGATAGAGAGTTAAAGTCAAGTGGTTATGAGCGAATGAATAATATAGCACTTATGAGAGAAGAAATGGAAAATAAATTGGGAGAAGAAAATTTATATTATATATTAGATAGGTACATAAAGCCTGTGAAAAAAGTAAGTGAAAAATTAATATACATAGATGTTTATGAAATGATTATATCTAAAAATATATGTGAAAGATTAAAAAATGAGTTAATTAAAAAAAAGGAAGGGGTTAGTTCAAAAAATGTATATGTTTACAAAAAACAAGATTAAGATGTAATTGTATCATCTATTAATAAAAAAATATTGTGTTAAGTAAAAACACTTGACACAGTATTTTGTTTTTGTTAAGATATACTTCGTAAGTAAGGTGGTTATATGGAAGATAGATTTAAAATATCAATTTTGCTAGACCACTATGGTCCTTTATTAACAGAAAAGCAGCTCGACATAATGAGTCTTTATTATAATGAGGATTTATCTTTAGCTGAAATATCTGAGATAAATAAAACCAGTAGGCAAGCAATATATGATTTAATAAAAAGATGCTGTAAGCAATTATTAGTTTATGAGAAGAAGCTTGAACTAATGAAAAAACAAAATTACAGATTAAGAAAAAAAGATGATTTAATGCAAAAAATAAAAGAAAATCATATAAGTGAAAAACTGTTAAATTATATAGAGATAAATATAGACGATATTATAAATGCTTAGGAGGGTTGAGAATGGCTTTTGATGGTTTAGCATCTAAATTGCAAGATGCACTTAAAAAACTTAAAGGAAAAGGGAAACTTACTGAAAAAGATATAAAAGAAGCTATGAGAGAAGTTAAACTTGCTTTATTAGAAGCCGATGTTAACTATAAAGTAGTAAAACAATTTGTATCATCAGTAAGTGAAAAGTGTATAAATGAAGAAATATTAGGAAGCTTGACTCCGGGGCAACAGGTTGTAAAAGTTGTAAATGAAGAACTTACAAAGCTCATGGGGGAATCAGAAAGCAAGCTTAAGTATTCTGATAATGGGCCAACTGTGTTTATGTTGGTTGGACTTCAAGGTGCTGGTAAAACAACAATGGCTGGAAAGCTAGCGCTTCATCTTAGAAAAGGAAATAAAAAACCATTATTAGTTGCTTGTGATATATATAGACCAGCTGCAATAAAACAACTAGAGGTAGTTGGTAAACAAATAGATATTCCAGTATTTTCTTTAGGTGATAAAGTTAAAGCAGTTGATATTGCTAAAGCTGGTATAAAACATGCTAAAGAAAATGGTAATAATATAGTAATAATAGATACAGCAGGTAGACTTCATATAGATGAAGAACTTATGCAAGAACTACAAGATGTAAAGACAGCAACAAATCCTAATGAAATATTATTAGTAGTAGATTCTATGACAGGACAAGATGCTGTGAATGTAGCACAAACATTTAATAATTCTCTAGATATAAGTGGTGTAATACTTACAAAATTAGATGGAGATACAAGAGGTGGTGCTGCGCTTTCAATAAGACATATCACAGAAAAGCCTATAAAATTTGTTGGTGTTGGTGAAAAAATGAATGATATTGAAGTTTTTCATCCAGATAGAATGGCATCAAGAATATTAGGAATGGGAGATGTCTTATCTTTAATAGAAAAAGCTCAACAATCCATAGATGAAAAAGAAGCTTTAGAGCTTAGCGAAAAAATGATGAATCAAGAATTTAATTATGATGATTATTTAATGGCTATGGAACAAATGAGCAAACTTGGTCCTTTAAATAAGTTAATAGAAATGATTCCAGGGGTTAATACAAAGGAATTGCAAGGTGTAGATTTTGGTGCTGGAGAGAAACAGCTAAGTAGGGTTAAGGCTATAATTCAGTCGATGACAGCAAAAGAAAGAAAAAATCCTACTTTAATTGCAAGTTCTAGTTCAAGAAAGAAAAGAGTTGCAAGAGGTTCAGGAACTACTATACAGGAAATTAATAAACTTATAAAAGGACATGAAATGATGAAAAAACAAATGAAGCAAATGAAAGCTTTCACTAAAAATTCGTCAAAAAAAGGTTTCTTAGGTAAAATGCCTTTTATGAAATAAATTAAAATTTAAGGAGGAAAACACAAATGGCAGTTAAAATAAGATTAAGAAGAATGGGAGCTAAAAAAGCACCTTTCTATAGAGTTGTTGTTGCAGATTCAAGAAGTCCAAGAGATGGAAGATTTATAGAGGAGATAGGTTATTATAACCCAGTTGCTCAACCAGAAGCTGAAGTTAAAATAGATTCAGAAAAAGTTGAAAAATGGTTAAAAAATGGTGCTCAACCAACAGATGTTGTAAAAAGACTTTTCACTAAAGCTGGAATAAAATAATTTTTTAAAAATAGAATTTTATAAATCAATAAAATATAAAATATTATTGAAAGAGTTAGGTTATCCTAACTCTTTTCTATATAAAAAAAAGAGGTGAACATTTTGAGAGATTTTTTAAGAGTAGGACAAATTACAAATACTCATGGTGTTAGAGGTGAAGTTAAAGTTTTACCATTAACTGATGATATGAGAAGATTTGATGATTTAGATTATGTTTATATAAATAGAAAAGAAGTTAAAATAGAGAATGTTAAATATTTAAAAGATAAAGTTATTTTGAAGCTAGAAGGTATAGATTCTATGAATGATGCAGAGAAGCTTAAGCCAACATATCTTGAAATTAAAAGAGAACAGGCGATAACTCTTACTAAAGATACTTATTTTATAACAGATCTTTTAGAGTGTAAAGTTTTAGATACTGATAATTTTGAGTATGGTGTTATAAAAGAAGTTATAAAAACTCCTAATAATGATGTTTATTGGGTTAAAGGTAAAAAAGAGATTTTAGTTCCGGTTTTAAAAGATATAGTTTTAGACATAGATGTTGAAAATAGAAAAATTTTAATAAAACCATCAGGAGAATGGCAAGATGAAGATTAGTATTCTTACTTTATTTCCTAATATGTTTAATATATTTGATGAAAGTATAATAGGCAAAGCTAGAGAAAAAGATATAATAAAATTAGACGTAATAAATATTAGGGATTTCACTAAAAATAAGCATAAAAAAGTTGATGATTATCCTTATGGAGGAGGAGCTGGAATGGTAATATCTCCTCAACCAGTTGTAGACTCTATAAGATTTGCTAAAAAAGAGAATAAAGGAAAAGTTATTTTTTTAGGACCAAGAGGTGTAACTTTTAATCAAGAATTGGCAAAAAAATTATCAAAGGAAGAAAATCTTATATTTGTTTGTGGTCATTATGAAGGAATTGATGAGAGAGCATATAAATATTTTGACATGGAGATATCTTTAGGGGATTTTGTATTAACAGGAGGAGAGATGGCATGTATTCCAGTTATAGATAGCATATGTAGGCTTGTGCCAGGAGTCTTAGGAAAAGAAGAAAGCTTTATGGATGAGAGTTTTTATCATGGGGTATTAGAATATCCTCAGTATACAAGGCCAGAAGTTTTCGAGGGTGAAAAGGTACCATCAATTCTTTTATCTGGGCATCATGAAAATATAAGAAAATGGAGAAGGCAACAATCTCTTTTAATAACTAAAGAAAAAAGGAAAGATTTGTTTAATTCTTTAGAGTTAAGCAAGGAAGATAAAAAGTTACTAAAATAAAGAAAAGTATTGAATAGCTATTTAAGTTATGATAGAATAAGCTTTGTGTTAGTACGGGCGTTCCTCTGACATATAATTTTGTTTAAGAACGTCAAATACATAATTTAGGAGGGACTACACATGAACGAATTAATAAAATCAATTGAAAATGAACAAATAAGAGAAGATTTAGTTAAATTCAGCGTTGGAGATACTATAAAAGTACACGTTAGAATTAAAGAAGGTAACAGAGAAAGAATTCAAGTATTTGAAGGAACTGTTATAAAGAAACAAAACGGTGGATTAAGAGAAACTTTCACAGTAAGAAGAGTTGCTTATGGAACTGGTGTTGAAAGAACTTTCCCAATGAATGCTCCAATTATAGAAAAAATTGAAGTTGTAAGATTAGGTAAAGTTAGAAGAGCTAAATTATACTACTTAAGAGATAGAGTAGGTAAAGCTGCTAAAGTTAAAGAATTAAAAACTAGATAATTCTAGACAATTTTAGTATAGAATTAATGGGACTTATAAAAGTCCCATTTTTTTGTATTTAGATATATAAATAAGTGAAAGGATGATACATATATGGCTATAAATTGGTTTCCAGGGCATATGGTGAAGACTAAAAGAGAAATAAAAGAAAATTTAAAGCTTGTTGATGCTGTTATCGAAATAAGAGATGCTAGAATACCTAATTCATCAAAAAACCCAGATATAGATCAATTATGTAAAGGAAAACCTAGAATAATACTTTTAAATAAATGTGATTTAGCAAATGAAAAAATAACAAAGGAATGGAAGAAAAGTTTAGAAAATAATGAAACTGTAGTTTTAGAAGTAAATGCTTTAAAAAATGATGGACTTAAAAATATAAAACCTGCTCTTTTAAAGCTTCTTAAAGAAAAACATGATAGATTAAAGGCTAAAGGGCTTGTAAAAATAACTACAAGGGTTATGGTAGTTGGGATTCCTAATGTTGGTAAATCGACATTTATAAATAAAATGGCTAGAAATAATATTGCAAAAACTGGTGATAGACCAGGAGTTACAAAATCTAAACAATGGATAAAAACATCCATTGGAATAGAACTTTTAGATACCCCAGGAGTTTTATGGCCAAAGTTTGAGGATGAACAAGTAGGCTTAAATTTAGCTTTTACTGGAGCTATAAAAGATGAAATAATGGATATAGAAGAACTTGCATTTAATTTAGTTAAAAAACTTGAAGTTGATTTTAAAGATGAATTAATGACAAGATATAAATTAGAACATTTAAGTGAAGAAACTATTGAGAATTTAGATAATATAGCAAGAAAAAGAGGATGTTTAATCTCCGGAGGTAATATAGATTACAATAGAATTGCTGTTATATTATTAGATGAGTTTAGGGGTGGAAAAATAGGAAGAATATCTTTAGAGAGACCTTAAAATTTGAGGAGGTATTCTAAATATGGAAAATTTATTAAAAATCAAACAAAATTTAACCCAATATTCTTTTAAAGTGATTAAAGAAAGTGTTGATGGAGTAAAGATTAATAAAGATTCAATTAAAACATTAAAACTTATGGAAAAGATTCTTTTAAATGATTCTAGAAAAAATGTTATAGGTCTTGGCAGTAAGCTAGGTAGAAGCATAGAGAAATATATAAAAGAACAAAAAAGAGTAGAATCTATGTATAAATTTGATAAAGCTTTCTTAGAAAAAGGATTTATAGCTGGTGTTGATGAGGTAGGAAGAGGACCGCTTGCAGGCCCAATAGTTGCCTGTGCTGTTATATTAGATTTGAATGATTTGGGTGATATTATATTAGATATAAATGATTCAAAACTTTTATCAAGGCAAAAGAGGGAAGAATTAGATAAAATAATCAGAGAAAAAGCTATAAGTTTCTGTATAGCTGAAATAAATAATAAAATTATAGATGAAAAGGGTATAGGTTATGCTAATAACAAAATTTTTATTGATGCGTGCAATGGACTTAGTAAAAAGCCAGATTTAGTTTTATCCGATGGCTATTTAATAAAAAATTTTAATATAGATAATAAGCATATTATAAAGGGTGATAGAAAAAGCGCATCTATTGCCTGTGCATCTATTTTAGCTAAAGTTTATAGAGATAATATAATGAGAAATTATCATAAAAAATATCCTAATTATGATTTTGAGAATAATGTAGGTTATGGAACTAAAAATCATTTAGATGGTATAAAAAATCATGGAATCACACCAATTCATAGAAAAAGCTTTTTGAAAAACATAATAAACAATTTATAATATTTAAGAAAATTTACATAGCTAATCATAAACTTATATGATTAGCTATTTTTATAAATTAATATAATCTAAAAGCATCTTTTATATGATTTAAGTCATAATTAGTATTATTTAAATCAAAAATTATTTCAATGACATCAAATTGAATATTATGGTTATATAAATTATTTTTGAATATATAATACTTAGCAGAATTTATTATCTTTAGTTGTTTCAAATGTGTTATAGATTCTATTGGTTTGCCAAAAGATGTGAAAAATCTAGATTTAACTTCTATAAATGAAATAGTAGAATTTTTAATTGCAATAATATCTATTTCACCACTTTTACATCTAAAGTTTCTATTTAAAATTTTGTAATCGTGTTTTTTTAAATATTTTATAGATAAGTTTTCTCCTAAATCTCCAATATCTTTATTTAACTTTTTCAATTGAGTACCTCCATAACAAATATTTTTAACATTAAATTTAAATTTTAGACAATTGTTGATTAAATTAATTTTTAATGGAAATGAATATTTAAAAGGAGGTGTTATTTTGACAATTAGTTTAAATAGTGCAAGCTTTAATGGAATAAATGGATTTATGGTTAGTGTAGAGGTGGATATTTCTAAAGGAATGCCCTCATTTAATATAGTTGGGCTACCTGATGTATCAATAAAAGAGGCGAAAGAAAGGGTTCGTTTAGCTATAATAAATAGCGGATTTGAATTTCCTTTAGGTAGAATTACTGTTAATTTAGCTCCTGCTAGTTTAAAAAAAGTAGGATCTTTGTTTGATTTACCGTTAGCTTTAGGAATTTTAGCAGAAAGTAATCAGATAGATAAAAAAAGCATAGAAGAGTATATAGCAATAGGAGAATTATCATTAAATGGAGAAATAAGAGCAGTTGAAGGTGCATTTTGTTGTGTTGTCGGTACTATGGAAAGTAAAAAAAGAGGATTTATATTACCTTATGGGAACTGTCATGAATGTTCGGTTTTAGATAAAGTTAAGTTATATGGTTTTTCTAATTTAAAGGAAGTTATAAATTTTTTAGATACAAATAATAAAAAAGAATTTATAAGGGAAAAAGTGAAAATAGAGGATGATAAAAACATACCATTTTTTGATATATGTGGTCAAGAGAGTGCGAAAAAAGCATTAGTAATAAGTGCATCGGGAAAGCATAATTTAATTTTTCAAGGGCCACCAGGATCGGGAAAAACTATGCTTGCAAAATCAATAATAGATATTATGCCTGAATTAACTTATAAAGAATCATTAGAGAGTGCAAAAATATATAGTGTATCAGGAAATTTTAACAAAGAAAATATTATAGGGAAAAGACCATTTAGAAATCCTCATCATACAACAACTAAAATATCTTTGCTTGGTGGAGGAAGAGATTTAAGAGTTGGTGAAGTAACACTAGCTCATAATGGAGTTCTTTTTTTAGATGAACTCTTAGAATTTGATAGGGGTACTATAGAGTCTTTAAGAGAGCCTTTAGAGAATAAAGAAGTAAGGATAAGTAGAAATTCGGGTTCTGTAAAATATCCTAGTGATTTTTTGTTTATAGGAGCATTTAATCCTTGTCCTTGCGGGAATTATTTAAGTGGTATAAATGGTAGGGAATGCACTTGTAGAGAAAGTGAGAGGATAAGATATCAAAATAGGTTATCGAAAGCTATTTTAGATAGAGTAGATATGTTTTCTTTTGTAAATTATGTTTCTTATAAAGAAATAAATGCTAATAAACATAATGGGATTTTAAATCCTAAAGAGATGGTTATGGATTGTAGAGAACGACAGGAGCACAGATTTAAAAACACCCATTTAAAGTATAATTCTCAAATGTCTCATAAAGATATTAGAAACTTTATAAAAATAAATGAAGAGTGTCATAAGAGTTTAGAAAAAATATATAATAAGACAGGAATAAGTACGAGGGGATTAGATAGAATAATAAAACTTTCAGTGACTATAATGGATTTAAATAAGGAGAATGTTTTAACTAAAGGACATATTTATGAAGCTATATCATATAGAAAGAATATAAATGGAGAAGTAATATAATATGGAAGATTTTTTTGAATATAAAGTATGGTTTTCTACAGTTAATATAAGTAATAAAAAGAAATTTATATTATTAGATAATATGGAAAATGAGAAGCATATATATGAAAATAGAAAGTTTTTATCTAGAAAAAATAAATATTTAAAAAATTTAGATGTGGATATGCAAAATGAAGAAGTTGAAAATATTATAGAAAACATTGATAAAAATAAGTATAAATTTACGACTTTTTCAGAGAATAATTATCCAAATACGTTAAAAGATATAGATGATAAACCATATTCTTTATTTTATAAAGGAAATATAGATGAATTAAATAATAAGATATCTTTAGCTATAGTTGGTTCTAGAAATTGCACATCTTATGGACGAGAAATTGCTAAGAATATTGCTTTTGAACTTGGAAAAAGAAATATTAACATAGTAAGTGGTGGAGCGCTTGGTATAGATACGGTAGCTCATGATATTTGTAATAAAAATAATTTTTATAATGCTGCAATTTTAGGGTGTGGAATAGATATTTGTTATCCTTCCTACAATAAAGGGTTATATAATAATATTGAGAAAAATGGGGTTATAATAACTGAATATATTCCTAAAACACCACCATATAGATATAATTTTCCTAAAAGAAATAGGATAATAAGTGGAATATCAAAAGCTGTGATAGTAGTTGAAGCAAGTAGTAAAAGTGGTGCTTTAATAACCTGTTCTCAAGCTATAGAGCAAGGAAAAGATGTTGTTGCAGTACCAGGAAATGTATTTTCATCTCAAAGTATAGGTTGTAATAAGTTGATAAATGATGGTGCCTATCTATTTACAAATATAGATGATATGTTGTACAATCTTTCTATTGATTGCAATTATAAAAATAATTGTGAGTGTAATGGTTTAGAAAAATTGATATTAGATAAATTAACAGGAAAAATCATGAATATTGATGAACTTATCAGATTGGTTGATGTTGACACATCTGTTATACATGAGTTATTATGTGAATTGCAATTTGAAAATAAAATAATAAATATATATGGAAATTGTTATACAAAAATTCTATAGGATTTAAGGGGGTGAACTCTGAGTTTTTCAGAGATTGTAAATGGGTCAAAATTTAGTAATTGTTGAATCGCCAGCTAAAGCGAAAACTATAGAGAAATATTTAGGAAAAAATTATATAGTAGAAGCTTCTATGGGACATATAAGAGATTTACCTAAAAGTCAACTAGGTGTTGATATAGAGGGAGGATATATACCTAAATATATAACTATAAGAGGAAAAGGTGAGCTTTTAAATAAATTGAAAAAGTTAGCTAAAAAAAGTGATAAAATATATCTTGCAACGGATCCAGATAGAGAAGGTGAAGCGATTTCATGGCATTTAGCTAATGCTCTTCAAATAGAAGAAAATAAAAAGTGTAGAATAGAATTTAATGAAATAACAAAATCAGCAGTAAAGGCTTCAATAAAAACTCCAAGAGCTATAAATATAAATTTGGTAGATGCACAGCAAGCAAGAAGAATTTTGGATAGATTGGTAGGATATGAAATAAGTCCTATACTTTGGAAGAATATAAAATGGGGTTTAAGTGCTGGAAGAGTTCAATCAGCTGCTCTTAAAATTATATGTGATAGGGAAGAAGAAATTAAAAAGTTTATTCCAAAAGAGTATTGGACTGTGGATATAAAACTTAAAAAAGATAAAAAAACTTTCTCTGTTAGATTATTATCAAAAAATAAGAAGAAAATAGAGATAAATAGCAAAGAAGAAAGCGACTTCATTATAAATGAATTAAAAAATAATGAATACGTAGTTAAGAAAGTTAAAAAAGGAACCAAAAATAAAAATCCATTACCTCCTTTTACAACTAGTACACTTCAACAAGATGCAAGTAAAAAGATTAATTTTATGACTAAAAGAACTATGTCAGTGGCTCAACAGCTTTATGAAGGTGTTGAAATAAAAGGATATGGAATAGTAGGACTTATAACATATATGAGAACAGATTCAATTAGAATATCTAAAGAGGCTCAAGATAAGGCTTTAGGATTTATAGAAGAGGTATATGGTAAAGAATATATTCCAGAATCTCCAAGAGTATATAAGAGTAAAAAAAATATTCAAGATGCTCATGAAGCCATAAGACCGACATATATTGAGATAACACCAGAGATTGCTAAAAATAATTTATCTCAAGAGCAATATAAACTATATTCGCTTATATGGAAGAGATTTATTGCAAGTCAAATGGCATCATGTATTTTAAATACTAATAGTATAGAGATTCAAAATGGAGAATATAATTTAAGAGCTAGTGGTTCTAATATAAAGTTTGATGGATTTATGAAACTTTATGAATATTTAGGTGAAGAGGATGAGGCAGAATCTCTTCTTCCAGAAATTAATGTAGAAGAAATATTAAAAGAACACTCAATAGAAGGTAAACAACATTTTACACAACCACCAACAAGATATACAGAAGCTTCTTTTGTTAAGCATTTGGAAGAAAAGGGTATAGGAAGACCGAGTACTTATGTACCTACAATATCTACATTATTAGATAGAAAATATGTTCAAAGAGAAAAGAAAAATTTAATTCCAACAGAGTTAGGCTTTATAGTAAATAATATAGTGTCTGAATATTTTCATCAAATAGTAGATGTAGATTTTACAGCTGAAATGGAACAAAAGTTAGATTGTATTGAACTTGGAAAAGAAGAATGGAAAAATGTAGTGTCTGAATTTTTTAATCCATTAAAAGAAGCAATTGATAAGGCTGAAAAGGAAATTTGTAAGGTAGTAATTGAGGATAAAGTAAGCGATGTTCCATGTGATAAATGTGGAAGGCTTATGGTTATTAAACATGGAAGATTTGGAGATTTTTTAGCGTGTCCTGGATATCCAGAATGCAAAAATACAAAGCCAATAGTGGAGGAAATCGATGCTATATGCCCTAAATGTGGTGGAAAGATAGTTGCAAAAAGAAGTAAAAAGGGTAGAAGGTTTTACGGATGTTCTAATTATCCTGAATGTGATTTTGTAAGCTGGAGTGAGCCAACAAATGAAAAATGTCCTAAGTGTGGCTCTATAATGGTTAAAAAGTATTCAAAATCTAAGGGAGAATATTTAGAGTGCATTAATCAGGAATGTAAAGAAAAGAAAGAATTATTAAAAAAAGATGTTGAATAAATATTTTTAATTTAGCAGTGTGGTTTTTTAATATTATTATAAATAAAATATATTAACATATAAAACAAATATATTAAGTAGAATAAATGTTGAAAAGTGTCTATTCCTATGATACTATTTAAATAAAGATATATTATTAGAAAATTGAAAAAATTTAAAAAATTAAAATTGCAGTATGGAGGATAGATATGTCTACATTACTTAATAAGACAAGAAGATTAAATAAGATATTGCAAAAATCAAGAACAGATGCAGTTGCATTTTATGATATATGTGAAGTATTAAGCGATGTGATGGATTGTAATGTTTATTTAGTTGATAAAAAAGGGAAGATTTTAGGTTATAAATTTTCAGGAAAATTTGAATGTGAAATTATGAAGAAAAAAGTAACAATAGATAAAAAATTCCCAGAAGATTACAATGATAAACTTTTAAATATACAAAATAGTTTGGCGAATTTGCCAAGTAAAGGTGAATGTGTATTTAGTGGTGAAGGTGAGTGTGGAATATCAGAGAAATTAACTACTATAGTTCCTATAATAGGAAATAGAGAAAGAATAGGAACTTTGATGTTAGCTAGATTTGGAGAGAATTTTGGTGATGATGATTTAGTTTTAGCAGAGCATAGTGCAACTATAGTTGGAATGGAACTTTTAAGGGCTAAACAAGAAGAGTTGGAAGAAGAGACTAGAAAAAAAGCTATAGTTCAACTTGCAATAGGTACCTTATCATATTCGGAATTAGAAGCAGTAGAACATATATTTAGCGAACTTGGTGCTAATGAAGGTCTTTTAGTAGCATCAAAAATTGCAGATAAGGTTGGAATAACTAGATCGGTTATAGTAAATGCTCTTAGAAAATTTGAAAGTGCTGGAGTTATAGAGTCTAGAAGTCTCGGAATGAAGGGAACTCACATAAAAATATTAAATGATAAACTTATGGAAGAATTAGAAAAAATAAAATAATTTTTTATGCAGAGTAATCTAATGATTGCTCTGTAATTTTTTTATTTATAGAATTAAAATTTATTATTGCCTGTTTAGTTTTGCTATGGTATACTATCAAAGGTAATAAATACACACATTATCTTATTTATATAGTGGTGGCTTCTTAATGAAGATATTTATATAAGAAAAGATAGTGGAGGAAATAACCAATTTTAAGGAGGACACAAAAATGTCAGTAATTTCAATGAAACAATTATTAGAAGCTGGTGTTCACTTTGGACATCAAACAAGAAGATGGAACCCTAAGATGGCTCCTTATATATTCACAGAAAGAAACGGAATATATATAATAGATCTTCAAAAAACTGTTAAAAAAGCAGAAGAAGCTTATTTCTTTATTAAAGATATAGCTGCTGAAGGAAAAGATATACTTTTTGTTGGAACTAAAAAACAAGCACAAGAAGCTATACAAGAAGAAGCTATAAGATCAAATATGCATTTTGTAAATAATAGATGGTTAGGTGGAATGTTAACTAACTTTAAAACTATAAAGACAAGAATAGCTAAATTAGAACAATTACAAACTATGGAAGAAGATGGAACTTTCGAAGTTTTACCTAAAAAAGAAGTAACTCAACTTAAAAATCAAATGGCTAAATTAGAAGCTAATTTAGGTGGAATTAAAAACTTAGATGCTAGCAATATTGGAGCATTATTTGTAGTTGACCCAAGAAAAGAAAAAAATGCTATAGCAGAAGCTAAAATTTTAGGAATACCAGTAGTTGCAATAGTAGATACTAACTGTGATCCAGAAGAAGTTGATTATGTTATACCAGGAAATGATGATGCTATAAGAGCCGTTAAATTAATAACTGCTAAAATGGCAGATGCTATAATAGAAGGAAGACAAGGCGAACAATTAGCTGAATAAAATTTAAAATATTGAGGTGGATGAAAGCATAATTTTCGTTTACCTCTTATAATTAGTATTTTAGGAGGAGTTAAAAATGATAACAGCTCAAGCGGTTAAAGAGTTAAGAGAGAGAACTGGCGCAGGAATGATGGACTGCAAAAAGGCATTAACAGAAACAAATGGAGACATGGAAAAAGCAGTAGAAGTTTTAAGAGAAAAAGGATTAGCAGCTGCAGCTAAAAAAGCTGGAAGAGTTGCTGCTGAAGGTATAGTTAAAACTTTTATATCAGAAGATATGAAAAAAGGTGCAATGGTTGAGGTTAACTGTGAAACTGATTTCGTTGCAGACAATGCTGAGTTTATAGAGTTTGCTGGAAAAGTTGCTGAAATGGCAGCAAACAATGATGTTTCAACTGTTGAAGAATTAGTTGCTTTAAAATACAATGATGATAAAACAGTTCAAGAAGTTTTAACTGAATTAATAGCAAAAATCGGTGAAAACATGACAGTAAGAAGATTTGAAAAAGTAGCTGTAGAAAATGGAGTAGTTCAAAGCTATATTCACGGTGGCGGAAGAATAGGAGTTTTAGTTCAATTAGCATGTGATTCTAATTCTTCAGAATTAACTCAAGTTGCTAAAGATGTTTGTATGCAAATAGCAGCAGCAAATCCATTATTCTTAAGTGAAAATGAAGTTGATTCTAAAGCATTAGAAACTGAAAAAGAAATATATAGAGCACAAGCTTTAAATGAAGGAAAACCAGAAAAAATAGTTGAAAAAATGGTTGAAGGAAGAATTAAAAAGTACTATAAAGAAGTATGTCTTTTAAATCAACCTTGGGTTAAAGATGCTGATAAATCAATATCTAAATATTTAGAAGAAAAATCAAAAGAAGTAGGTTCTCCTATAACTGTTCAAAAGTACTTCAGATTTGAAAGAGGCGAAGGTATAGAGAAAAAAGAAGAAAACTTTGCTGAAGAAGTTGCTAAAATGGGAGCAAAATAATAATATAAGAGAACACTGAGTGTTCTCTTTTTTTAAAATATTTCATAGAATTAAGTTGGAGGATTAAGATGGGGACTTGTAAGTTTAAAAGAGTTATGCTTAAATTATCAGGAGAAGCTTTAGCAGGAAAAAATGGTTTTGGAATAGATTTCTCAGTAGCTATGAGAATAGCTAAAGAGATAAAAGAATTAGTAGATATGGGTGTTGAAGTTGGCGCTGTAGTTGGCGGTGGTAACATATGGAGAGGAAGAGAAGGCGAAGGTATGGATAGAGCTACTGCTGACTATATGGGTATGTTAGCTACATCAATAAATGCTTTAGCGTTACAAGATTCTCTAGAACAATTGGGTGTAAGCACTAGAGTGCAAACAGCTATAGAAATGAAAGAAATTGCAGAACCTTTTATAAGAAGAAGAGCTATGAGACACTTAGAAAAGGGAAGAGTAGTGATATTTGGAGCTGGAACAGGTAACCCATATTTTTCAACTGATACAACAGCAGCTTTAAGAGCAGCCGAAATAGAAGCAGAGGTTATACTTTTAGCTAAAAAAGTTGATGGTGTTTATGATAAGGATCCACATAAGTATAATGATGCTAAAAAGTATGATAAATTATCTTATATAGAAGTTTTAGAAAAAGAACTTCAAGTAATGGATTCTACTGCTACATCTTTATGTATGGATAATAATATCCCAATATTAGTATTTGCTTTGGATGAAGACGGAAACATAAAAAAAGCAATACAAGGTGAGAGTATAGGAACAATAATAACTAGAAAATAGGAGAGTGTTTTTATGGTTAAAGATATAGTAAATAAATTACAAGAAAAAATGACAAAGACGATTTCAGTTTTAAAATCAGATTTATCAACAATGAAAGCTGGAAGAGCTAATCCAACAATGTTAGATAGAATACAAGTTGAGTGTTATGGTAGTATGTGCCCTATATCACAGGTAGCTAACATTTCATCACCAGAACCAAGGTTATTAGTTGTGACACCTTGGGATAAATCCACACTAAAAGATATAGAGAAAGCTATATTAAAATCTGATCTTGGAATAAATCCTAATAATGATGGTAGTGTTATAAGATTATTAGTACCTGAACTAACAGAAGAAACAAGAAAAACTATCGTTAAAAATGTTAAAAAAACAGGTGAAGAGTCTAAGGTAGCTTTAAGATCAATAAGAAAAGATGCTAATGATAAGATAAAAGCTCTTAAAAAAGATGGTGAATTAACAGAAGACGAAACTAAAAAAGCTGAAGATGAAGTACAAAAGATAACAGATAATTTTGTTAAAGAAATAGATAAAATAGTAATTGCTAAAGAAAAAGAAATAATGTCAGTGTAAAATGGAAAGGCCTGCTTCTTTAGTAGGCTTTTTTATTTTTTGAATATTAATTAATATATATGAGGTGTTTGTTTTGGTAAAGTTTTTCGGAGGAAAAAAAACAATAGATGAAAATAGTAGTGAAAATCAAAAAATAGTTTTGGATATGAACAATATACCTAAACATATAGCTATAATTATGGATGGAAATGGAAGATGGGCTAAGGCAAGAAATCTTCCAAGAAGTATGGGACATAAAGCTGGAGTTGAATCTATAATTAATATAGTAAAAGAGTGCGATAAAATAGGAGTGAAATACCTCACTTTGTATGCTTTTTCAACTGAAAATTGGAAAAGACCAAAAGATGAAGTAAGTGCCCTTATGAATTTAATAGTTGAATATCTTAAAAGAGAATTGGACGAAATGCATAGGAATAATGTTAAAATAAAAAGTATGGGTGATTTAACAAAATTACCGGATAAATGTAGAAAAGCTTTAGAGGATGCTTTTGAAAAGACTAAAGATAATACTGGGGTAGTTTTAAATATAGCTTTAAATTATGGTGGAAGAGATGATATAATAAGAGGCGTGAAATCATTGGTTAAAGATGTACAAGGAGGTAAATTATCTATAGAGGATATAAATGAAGGCATGTTTAATGATTATTTATATACTAAAAATATTCCAGATCCAGATTTAATAATAAGACCAAGTGGAGAGCAAAGACTTAGTAATTTTCTTCTTTGGCAGTGTGCTTATTCGGAGTTTTCATATTCTGATATAAATTGGCCAGATTTTAAACCTCAAAATCTTATAGAAGCTATTTATGATTATCAAAACAGAAATAGAAGATTTGGAGGAATTAAGTAAATAGAAGGTGATGGAGTGAAATCAAATAATAGATATTTAGGGGCATTAATATTGTTACCACTTATAGTATTTTTATTTTTAGGTGGAGTGTGGCTAAAATATGCTAATTTAGTATTAGGTGGTTTAGCTATGTATGAATTTTATAAGGTATCTAAGTTAAAGAATATAAAACCAATGTCAATAATTGCGTATATAATGCTTGTTGTTTATTACATAACAGGAAATGATTTTACTATTTTATCTTATATAATAATTATTGGAGCATTTGTGCTTCTTATGGTACCTATATTAAATATAAAATATAATTTTATAGATGTAGCTATAACTTTATTAGGTTTTATTTATGCTGGAATATTTTTTAGTTTTATAACATTAATAAATCAAAAACCAGGTGGAGAATTTTTAGTGTGGTTGCCACTTATAGCATCATGGGGATGTGATATCTTAGCTTATTATTCAGGAAAGCATCTTGGAAAGCATAAATTATGTCCTAGAGTAAGTCCTAAAAAGACCGTTGAAGGATCAATTGGAGGAATTTTAGGAAGTACAATAGTTTGTGGTATATATGGAATAATAATTTATCAATTTTTTCCTCAATTCTCTATGTTAAATTATTTTATAATAGGTGCACTATGTGGTGTGTTCTGTCAATTTGGAGATTTAGTAGCATCATCTGTCAAAAGATATGTTGGAGTTAAAGATTATAGCAATCTTATTCCAGGTCATGGTGGAATACTAGATAGATTTGATAGTGTCCTTTTTGCGAGTGTAGTAGTTTTTGTTTATTTAACAATTGCAACAATTATAATACATTTATAAATATAGCATAAGTATAAAAAATCCGTTATGTATTTTTAGGATTAATTTCTAAAAATTTATAACGGACTTTTTATTAGATAAATTATGACTAATATTATATTTAATGGTATAATAGGAGGAAATGAATATAGAGTTATTATAATAAAAATGAAAAAATATTTTACTTTGGTGCAATAATAGACATATAATTATATGTAGATTATTATTTATAACTTAGGAGGAATTAAAGTTATGAAAAACATTTCTATTTTGGGGGTTACGGGTTCAATAGGGACTCAGGCATTAGATGTTTTACGATTTCATAAGGATAAATTTAAATTAGTAGCAATAAGTGCATATAAAAACATAGATTTAACTTTAGACATAATAGAGGAATTTAAACCAAGAGTTGTAGCGATAAATGATAAAGCTTCTTTTGAAAAATTGAAGAATATTAAGGGTACTTTAGATTATGATTTTGAATTACTTTATGGTATGGAAGGGCTTATAAAGGTTGCAACTTTAAAAGAAGTTCATACAGTTTTGACATCAGTAGTTGGAATGATAGGATTAAAACCTACATTAGAGGCTATTAAATGTAAAAAGGATATTGCTTTAGCTAATAAGGAAACATTGGTAGTTGCAGGGGAACTTGTAATGAATGAAGCTAAAAAATATGGAGTTAAAATATTGCCAGTAGATTCAGAGCATAGTGCTATTTTTCAATGTTTTCAAGGTAATGATTTAAAAAGCGTTGATAAAATAATAATAACCGCATCTGGAGGACCATTTAGAGGTTATTCTAAAAAACAATTAGAAAATGTTAGTTTAAATCAAGCATTAAATCATCCTAAATGGAGTATGGGAAAAAAGATAACTATAGATTCATCCACTCTTATGAATAAAGGGTTAGAAGTTATAGAAGCTCATTGGCTTTTTGATTGTGATTATGAAAATATAGAAGTTGTAGTTCATCCACAATCTATAATACATTCAATGGTTCAATATAAGGATGGAGCAGTAATTGCACAGCTTGGAGTAACAGATATGAAACTTCCAATACAATATGCTTTAAACTATCCGCTTCGTGATAATAATATAAGTGAAAAATTAGATTTTTACAAGATAAATGAACTAAATTTTTATAAACCAGACACAGAAGTTTTTAGATGTTTAAAATTAGCTTATAAGGCAGGAAAAATGGGGGGATTAATGCCTACTATATTAAATGGTGCTAATGAAGTATGTGTAGATTTGTTCTTGAATGAAAAAATAAAATATTTAGATATTCCAACAATAGTTGAAGAATGTATGGAAGTGTTTAAAAATAATATGGAGGTTTCTCTAAAGAATATAATAGATTTAGATAAAAGTGTTAGAGAATATATAATGAATAAATATAATTAAAAATTTAAGGAGGGAAAAATTTTGTACTTGATTTTTGCTTTAGTTGCGTTTAGTATTTTAATAATAATACATGAGCTTGGTCATTTTACCTTAGCTAAATTAAATGGAGTATGTGTTGAAGAGTTTGCAATAGGTATGGGGCCTAAATTATTTGGATTTAAAGGAAAAGAAACAGAATATAATTTAAGAGTATTGCCTTTTGGTGGATTTGTAAGAATGCTTGGAGAAGAAGGAGGGGCAATTAAGGATAATAGAGCTTTTAATGTCAAAACACCTCTTCAAAAAATTTCTATAATTGTAGCAGGAGCGACTATGAACTATGTTTTAGCGCTTTTAATTTTTGGATTAATAGCGTTGAATTTTGGATTTGCAAAACCAGTTGTATCAGAAGTAGCTTTAAATTCTCCAGCACAAAAAGCTGATCTTAGAGTTGGTGATAGACTATTAAAAGTAGATAATAGCACTATAAATACAACTAGTGACTTAAAACTTGGAGTGATACTAGCAAAAGGAAATGCTATAACGCTTGAAATAGAACGAAATGGAGAAAAGATTATTAAAGAAATTGTGCCAACTATTGATGAAACTGGAAATGCAGTGATTGGGATAACTCATGAATTTGTGAAGAATCCAACTATAGGAGAAAGCATAGTTCAAGGATTTAAAGATACTATTACAATGGTAAGTCAAACTTTTAAATCTTTAAAAATGATGCTTACAGGAGAGGCGAATTTCAAAACTGATGTAGGAGGTCCTATAACTATAGTTAAAATGTCAAGTCAAGCTGCAAAAGCAGGAATATGGACACTTATGGAATTTACTGCATTTATGAGTGTTCAATTAGCAGTGTTTAATCTTTTGCCACTTCCAGCTCTTGATGGAGGTCTTATATTAATTCAAATTTTAGAATTAATAACTAGAAAAAAAATACCTGAAAAATTTGTAGGAGTAGTAAACAGTGTTGGATTTGCGCTTTTGATGTTACTTATGGTTGTAGTGACATTAAAGGATATAATATTCCCTGTTTTATAAAATAGGAGTTGATAAATAAAATGGAAAGAAGAAAAACCAAAGTCGTGAAGGTTGGTAATGTGCTTGTTGGTGGTGATAATAGAATTTCTGTTCAATCAATGACAAATACAGATACTAGAGATGTGGAGGCTACTATAAAGCAGATAAGAAAACTGCAAGATGCAGGGTGCGATATAGTTAGATGTGCAGTTTTAGACATGGAAGCTGCAAGAGCTATAAAAAAGATTGTAGAGAAAATAGATATTCCTTTAGTAGCAGATATTCATTTTGATTATAAATTAGCTTTAGAATCAATAAAAAATGGAGTATCTGCACTTAGGATAAATCCAGGTAATATTGGAAGTAGAGAAAAAGTAGAAATTTTAGCTAAAGCTTGTATGGAAAAAAAAATCCCAATTAGAATAGGTGTAAATTCAGGATCTCTTTCAAAAGAAATTTTACAAAAGTATGGTAAGGTAGTTCCAGAAGCTTTGGTTGAAAGTGCTTTAACTCATATAAAGATATTAGAAGAAGTAAATTTTAATGATATAGTTGTATCTATTAAATCATCAAATATAGAAACTATGATAAATAGTTATAGGTTAGCATCACAAAAATTCGATTATCCTCTTCATCTAGGAGTTACAGAAGCGGGAACACCATGGAGAGGAACTATAAAATCAGCAATCGGTCTTGGAGCGTTATTATCAGAAGGTATCGGAGATACTATAAGGGTTTCTTTAACGGGAGACCCAGTCGAGGAAATAAAAGTAGGACGTGAAATACTTAAAAATTTTGGACAAATAAAAGAAGGAATAGAATTTATATCTTGTCCAACATGTGGTAGAACTCAAATAGATCTTATAAATATTGCAAAAGAGGTCGAGAATAGATTAGAAAATTGTAATAAGTCAATAAAGGTTGCTGTTATGGGATGTGTTGTTAATGGACCGGGAGAAGCTAAAGATGCAGATATTGGAATAGCAGGTGGAATTGGTGAAGGTCTTATATTTAGAAAAGGAAAAATAGTAAAAAAAGTTAAAGAAGAGGATTTAGTTGAAGAACTTATAAAAATTATAGAAACACTTTAAAGTAAAGAAGGGATATCCCTTCTTTATAATATTTATAAAGAATTTAAGGGGAGGATTTAATTTTGGGCACAGAGTTTATAGGGAAAATGAATAAATATTTGAGTTCCCAAGCGGAATTAGAGGATTTAGAGTTTTCTATACACAAATTCCAACTTTTAAAGAAAAACAATATTTTAAGAATACTTATAAAATCTGATAAGAATATATCTAAAGAACAGGAAGATTTTATAAAAAAATACATATTAGAAACTTTGCAAATGAATATAGATATAGAGATAATTTGCTATATAGATGCATCCAGTTTGTCTTTAGATGAAATTATAAATAAATATTGGTTAGATATAGTACAAACAATAATTAACAAACATCCTATTTTAAAAGGAATTTTAATGGATTCAAAAAGGAATATAGAAAAAAATTATATAGAAATATCAAGTGGAATAAACTTTTTGTGTGAATTTATAAAAAAGAAAAAAATAGAAGAAGAAATAGTAGATAAAATAAAAACTCTATTTGGAATAAATGTTAAAATCAATTTCAAATATGATGAATCATTGAAAATAGAAGATTATGAGAAAATTAAATTAAATGAAAATTTAAAAATTGTTCAAAATGCTTTATCAAACACACAAATTAAAAATGAAATTTCTAAACCAAAAGAAGTAAAAAAAGAAGATAAAAAGCCAAAATACACTTATGAAGATAGAAAAAGTGAGCCAAAGAGTGAAAATAATATTTTGGGCAGAAATATTAAAGATGAGCCTGTTTTAATTGAAAGTATAAATGATACCTCTGGAATAGTTACGGTGGTTGGAGAAGTATTTAAAACAGAAATATTTGAAACTAAAACAGGAAGAATAATATTAACATTTTTTATAACAGATTATAGCAGTTCTATATCGGTTAAATGTTTTATAAAGCCTAAAGAACAAGAAACAGTTTTAGAAAATATTAAAAAAGGTCTTTATTGTAAAGTTCGAGGAGAAGCTATAATGGATCCTTATGCTAAGGAAGTAGTAATAATGGCAAGGGATGTATTTAAAATGACTAAAACAGAAAGAATGGATACATCAGAAGAAAAAAGGGTAGAACTTCACCTTCATACTAATATGAGTAGTATGGATGGTATAACTTCTGTTGGTAAAATAATTGAAAAGGCAGCTAAATTTGGTCATAAAGCAATTGCGATAACAGATCATGGAGTGGTACAGGCATTTCCAGATGCTCAAATTGCAGCGAAAAAAAATAATATAAAAGTTATATATGGGGTTGAAGGATATTTAGTTGATAATGGAACACCTATTGTAATAAATGAAAATGATGCAAAATTTTCAGATGAATTTGTGGTATTTGATATAGAAACAACAGGATTTTCAAGCAAAAATGATAAGATAATAGAGATTGGTGCAGTGAAAATTAAGGGATATGAAATAATAGACAGATTTAGTTGTTTTGTAAATCCTCAAGATTCAATTCCATATAAAATAACAGAGCTTACTGGAATAACAGATGAGATGGTAGAAAATGAACCAACTATAGATAAGGTTTTGCCAGAATTTATAAAGTTTATAGGAGAAAGTATTATAGTAGCCCATAATGCTAATTTTGATATGTGTTTTATAAATAAGAATATACAAAATTTAAAACTTGATAAATTAACAAATCCAATAATGGATACTGTACCTCTAGCTAGATTTTTGTATCCAGAACTTAAAAGAGTTAAATTAAATACTGTTGCGAAACATTTAGGTGTAAGTTTAGAAAATCATCATAGAGCAGTAGATGATGCTAAAGCGACTGCAGATATACTTTTAATATCTTTAAAAAAACTAGAAGAAGAGAAAAAAATTTATGATATAAAATCTTTAAATAAGGAATTTTTAAATAATGTTGATATAAAAAAACAGCCAACGTATCACATAATAATATTGGCTAAAAATCAAGTAGGTCTTAAGAATTTATATAAATTGATATCAAAAGCTCACTTAGATTATTTCTTTAAGAGGCCAAGACTTCCAAAGAGTATTATAAGTGAATATAAAGAAGGGCTTATAATTGGTGCTGCTTGTGAAGCTGGGCAAGTTTATAAGGCAGTTTTAGAAGGAAAATCAGATGATGAAATTAAAGAAATAGCATCTTTTTATGATTATTTAGAAATACAACCAATAGAAAACAATGCTCATCTTATAAGAAATGGAAGTGTTAAAGATGAGGAGGAACTTAAACAAATAAATAAGAAAATTTATGATTTGGGGAAAGAGATGAAAAAATTAACTGTTGCAACTTGTGATGTTCATTTTCTAGAACCAAAAGATGAAGTGTTTAGAAGAATAATTATGGCAGGACAGGGGTTTAGTGATGCTGATAATCAACCACCTCTATATTTTAGAACTACAAATGAAATGCTTAAAGAATTTTCGTACTTTGGAAAGGAGATAGCAAAGGAAGTTGTTATTTATAATACTCAAAAAATTGCTGATATGATAGATGTTATAAAACCAATTCCAGATGAAACTTATCCTCCTAAAATAGAAGGAGCAGAGGATGATATAAGAAAAATGACTTTAGATAAAGTTCATTCTATTTATGGGGATAATTTACCTGAGGTTGTTCAAAAAAGGCTAGATAAAGAATTAAATTCTATAATAAATAATGGCTATGCAGTCTTATATCTTATAGCACAAAAATTAGTTGCAAAATCTTTAGAGGATGGTTACTTGGTAGGCTCAAGAGGTTCAGTTGGATCATCTTTTGTAGCTACAATGTCTGGAATTACAGAGGTAAATGGTTTACCACCACATTATGTATGTCCTAACTGTAAAAAATCTGAATTTTTCTTAGATGGTTCGGTGAGCTCGGGAGCAGATCTTCCAAATAAAAAGTGCCCAGATTGTGGAAGTGAATATATAAGAGATGGTCATGATATACCTTTTGAAACTTTTTTGGGGTTTGAAGGAGATAAAGAACCTGATATAGATTTAAACTTTTCGGGAGAATATCAAGGAGTAGTTCATAAATATACAGAAGTACTTTTTGGAAAAGGATATACTTTTAAAGCAGGAACAATTGGAACGGTTGCTGAAAAAACTGCTTATGGATTTGTTAAAAAGTATCTTCAAGAAAGGGATAAAGTAGTATCTAATGCTGAAATAGAGAGATTGACTATTGGTTGTACTGGGATAAAAAGAACTACAGGACAACATCCAGGTGGGATAATGGTTGTTCCAAATGATAATGAAATATTTAATTTTTGTCCTATTCAAAGACCAGCAGATGATACAACATCAGATATAGTAACAACTCATTTTGATTATCATTCTATAAGTGGTAGATTATTAAAATTAGATATATTAGGACACGATGATCCGACTGTTTTAAGAATGCTTCAAGATTTAACTGGAGTTAATCCTAAAACTATACCTTTAAATGATGAAAAGGTCATAAGTCTTTTTACAAAACCAGATGCATTAGGAGTAACTAAAGAGGAATTAGAGTGTGAAGTTGGAAGTTATGGTCTTCCTGAGTTTGGAACGAAATTTGTAAGACAGATGCTTTTAGACACACAGCCAAAATCTTTTGCAGATTTAGTTAGAATATCAGGACTTTCACACGGGACAGACGTATGGCTTAATAACGCGCAGTATTTTATAAAGGAAGGTTATACAACATTAAAAGATTGCATAGCTACAAGAGATGATATTATGGTTTATCTTATGTATCAAGGGGTTCCTCCTAAAATGTCCTTTACTATAATGGAGAAAGTTAGAAAAGGTAAGGGATTAAGTGAGGATGATGAAAAGGTAATGAGAGAAAACAAAGTACCAGATTGGTATATAGAATCTTGTAAAAGGATAAAATACATGTTTCCAAAAGGGCATGCAGTTGCTTATGTTATGATGGCAGTTAGAATAGCATATTTTAAAGTTTATTATCCAGAAGCCTATTACACAACATATTTTTCGGTGAGAGCTGATGATTTTGATGCAGAGCTTATATGTAAAGGAGAAAAAGCTATAAAAAATAAGATGGATGAATTGTATTCATTAGGTAATAATTTGACACAAAAAGATAAAGGGCTTTTAACTATTTTAGAATTATCCTTTGAAATGTATAAGAGAGGTTTAAAATTTTTAAAAGTAGATATTTACAAATCAGAAGCAACTAAATTTAAAATAGAGGAAGATGGTATAAGACCTCCTATAAATGCCCTTCAAGGAGTTGGGGAAAATGCTGCTAAAAGTATTGTTGAATGTAGAGAAAATGGGGAATTTATATCTAAAGAGGATTTAAGAATAAGGGCAAAAGTATCAAAAACAGTAATAGAAACGTTGAGTATACATGGATGTTTAAATGGAATGCAAGAGAGTAATCAGTTAAGTTTGTTTGGTTAGTTTTAAAATGCTATTGTAATATAAACTTAACTATGATATTATAATAATATAAGTTTTACTATTAAGAAGTTAAGGAGTGGGGTTAAAACCCGCTCTTTCTGTTTGTAACGCAACTATATAATTTATAAGTTGCGTTTTTCCATACTTTTGATTTGTATGTCGTTAAATAGGGTATAATATAACAAAATTTAATAAGGAGGAACAAAATATAATGAAAAAAGAAAAGTTTCTTTTAGACTTAGAAGAGATGTTTTTACCTATAATAAATAGTTTAAATTATGAACTTTATCATATAGAATATGTTAAAGAGAACAATGAATATTATCTAAGATTATACATAGATAAAGAAAATGGTAGAATATCATTAAATGATTGTGAAACTGTAAGTAGAAGAATAAGTGAACTTTTAGATGAAAAGGATCCTATAAAAGATCCATATTATTTAGAAGTATCATCTCCAGGACTAAATAGAAAACTGTATAAAGATGAGCATTTTAATAAATTTTTAGGCAGTAATGTAAAAATTGTTTTCACAAAGGTTATAGATGGAAATAAAAATATACAAGGTATATTAAAAGATAATAAAACAGATGTAATAGTACTAGAAGTTGAAGGAAATGAAATTAATGTTCCTAAAGATAAAATAAAAAGTGCTAATCTAGAGGGTGAAATATAATTTAAGGAGGATTATTAAAAATGAACGAAGAATTTCTAGGAGCATTAAGTGAAATAGTTAAAGAAAAAGGAATAAGCGCAGAATCGCTATTAGAAACTATTGATGAAGCTATAATTGCAGCATATAAAAAGAATTATTCAAACGCTGGTGTTGCAGCTCAAAACGTAAAGGTTAAAAGAGAACCTAAAACAGGGGAAGTAAAGGTATTTGCTCAAAAATTAGTTGTTGAAGAAGTATTTGATGATATAACTGAAATAAGTTTAGAAGATGCAAAAGCAATAAATCCAATATTTCAATTAGATGATATTGCAGAAATAGAAGTTACTCCTAAAGATTTTGGAAGAGTTGCTGCACAACTTGCAAAACAAATGGTAATTCAAAGAATTAAAGAATCAGAAAGAAATATAATATATAATGAATTCGCTGAAAAAGAATTTGACATTATGACAGGAACAGTTATAAGAAAAGATAAAGGAAATGTTTTTGTTAATTTAGGAAGAATAGAAGCAATATTAGGACCTAATGAACAAATGGCAGGAGAAAGTTATGTGTTTAATGAAAAACTTAAACTTTATATAGTAGAAGTTAAAAAAACATCAAAGGGTGCATCAGTATTATGCTCTAGAACACATCCAGGGCTTGTTAAAAGACTTTTTGAACTTGAGGTTCCTGAAATATATGAAGGTGTAGTTGAAATTAAAAGTATTTCAAGAGAGGCAGGGTCTAGAACGAAAATAGCTGTTCATTCTAATGATGAAGCAGTAGATGCTATGGGAGCTTGCGTAGGTCCTAAAGGAGTTAGAGTTCAAAATATAGTAAACGAACTTAAAAATGAAAAAATAGATATAATAAAATGGAGTAAAACTCCAGAGGAGTATATATCAAATGCTTTAAGCCCAGCAAAAGTTATAAATGTTATTATTGATGAGGAAAATAAATCAGCGAAGGTTATAGTTGATGATTCTCAATTGTCATTAGCAATAGGAAAAGAAGGGCAAAATGTAAGATTAGCAGCTAAACTTACAGGATGGAAAATAGATATAAAGAGTAAATCTAAAGCAGAAAGTGAAAAGATAGATGAAGAAAATGCTTTAGAGGATAACGAGTAATAGTCTTTTTGTTTTAGGAGGTGAGTCTGTGAAGGTTAAAAAAATTCCTATGAGAATGTGTAATGGATGCATGGAGATGAAACCTAAAAAGGAACTTATAAGAGTTGTAAAGACTAATGAAGAAGAAGTTTTAGTAGACTTAACAGGAAAAAAATCTGGTAGAGGCGCTTATGTTTGTAAGAACATAGAGTGTCTAGAAAAAGCTTTTAAAGCAAAAAGGTTAAATAAGAATCTTCAAACAAATATATCTGACGATATATATAATAAATTAAAGGAAGAGATACTAAATGGATAAGTTTTTAAATTTTTTAGGCTTAGTTAAAAGATCAGGCAATATTTTAGAAGGATATAATAAATGCGAAGAGGCGTTAGGTAAAAAGAGTATATATTTAATAGTATTATCTAATGATATATCAGAGCGAACTAAAGAAAGATTTTTAAAATATTGCTTAAAATATAATATTCCTTATATAAATAAGTTTTCAAAGCAAGAACTTGGATATAGTGTAGGAAGAAATGAATTAAATATTTTAGCTATTACAAACTTAAATATGGCTAATAAACTAAAGTCTTATAATGAAAATAACTAGTTCATTTTAAAATTTTCGGAGGTGGATATATGTCAAAACTAAGAGTATATGAATTAGCTAAAGAGTTAAATGTATCTAGTAAAGACCTTATAGAAGTATTAATGGATGAATTTAATGTTGAAGTTAAGAATCATATGAGTGTTATAGAGGAAGAAGACGCAGAACTTATAAAAGAACTTTTAGCTGGTAATGAAGGAAAATTAGCAGAATTAACTTCAAAAACTATTGTGGATGAGTATGAAGATATTTTAAATAAGGAAGTTGGAAAAGTAAAAAAACATAAAAAGAAAAGAAAAGGCGATGAATCACAGGATAAAAAAATGGTTGATGTAGAAGTTATAGAAATTGGTGAAACTATAACTGTTAAAGATTTAGCCGAACAAATAAACAAGCCGGTTAACGATGTAATTAAAACATTAATGTTTTTAGGTGTTATGGCTGCTATGAATCAAGAAATTGATTTTGAAACAGCTAAAAAAGTTGCAGAAAAATATGATATAGAAGCTTATGTTAAAGAAGAAGATTCTACTTTAGAAGAACATTTTGAAGAAGATGAAGAAATAGAAGATGAAAATTTAGAAAGTAGACCTCCTATAATAACTGTAATGGGGCATGTTGACCATGGTAAAACATCACTTTTAGATGCTATAAGAAAAGCAAAAGTTACAGATACTGAAGCTGGAGGCATAACTCAACATATAGGAGCTTATACTGTCGATATAAAGGGACAAAAATTAACGTTCTTAGATACTCCAGGACATGAAGCTTTCACAGCTATGAGAGCAAGAGGAGCTCAAATTACTGATATAGTTATTTTGGTAGTTGCAGCAGATGATGGGATAATGCCACAAACAGTAGAAGCTATAAATCACTGTAAAGCGGCTGATGTTCCTATGATAGTTGCTATAAACAAGATAGACAGAGAAGGAGCAAATCAAGACAGGATAAAACAAGAGTTGACAGAACATGGCTTGGTTGTTGAAGATTGGGGTGGAGATGTAATAGCAGTTCCAGTATCAGCTAAACAAAATTTAAATATTGATACTTTACTTGAAATGGTTGTTTTAACAGCAGAAATGTTAGAGCTTAAAGCAAATCCAGCAAGAAAAGGAAAAGGAACAGTAATAGAAGCTAAATTAGACAAAGGTAGAGGTGCTGTTGCTTCACTTTTAGTTCAAAATGGTACATTACATGCAGGAGATTCAATAATAGTTGGTTCAACTTATGGTAGAATAAGGGCTATGTTTGATGATGCAGGTAAAAAAATAAAAAGTGCAGGACCATCTATACCAGTTGAAGTTTTAGGGCTTTCAGAAGTTCCAGCTGCAGGAGATAGATTTACTGTTGTTAAAGATGAAAAAACTGCAAGACAAATGGCTGAAGCTAGACGTGAAAAAGAAAGACAAGAAAACTTTAATTCAGCTCACAAAGTATCATTAGAAGACCTTTATAGCCAAATAAAAGAAGGAAAAGTTAAGGAATTATCAGTAATAATAAAAGCAGATGTTCAAGGTTCTATAGAAGCTATAAGAGGCTCTTTAGAAAAACTTAGTACAGACGATGTAAAGGTAAGGGTTATTCATGGTGCAGTAGGTGCGATAACCGAAACAGATATAACACTTGCATCAGCTTCTAATGCAATAGTTATTGGATTTAATGTAAGACCAGAAAATAGTGCTGTGGTTTTAGCAGAGAGAGACGGAGTAGAGGTTAAAACTTATAGAATAATATATGATGCTATAGAAGATGTAAAATCTGCTATGATAGGTATGTTAGATCCTGAATATAAAGAAGTTGTATTAGGAACTGCAGAAATTAGAAATACATTTAAAATTTCAAATGTGGGTACAATAGCTGGGGGATATGTTTTAACAGGTAAACTTACAAGAAATGCTGATGTTAGACTTATTAGAGACAATATAGTTATATTAGATTCAAAACTTGCTTCATTAAAAAGATTCAAGGATGATGTTAAAGAGGTAAATGCAGGGTATGAATGTGGATTTAGCCTTGAAAAGTTTAATGATATAAAAGAGGGAGATATAATAGAAGCTTATACTATGGAGGCTATAAAGAGAAAAGAACTTTAAAAATTTAAGGAGTGATTTATATGGCTAACTATAGAGGTGGAAGAATCAACGAAGAAGTTAGGAAAGAAGTTAGTGATATTATTAGAAATAATATAAAAGATCCAAGACTTACTGCAATGGTATCTGTAACTAGTGTATCTGTAACTAAAGATTTAAGGTATGCTAAAATTTTTGTTAGTGTATTTTCTAATAATGAAGAAGAAAAGAATAATTCTTTTTTAGCTCTTAAAAATTCTGCTGGATTTGTAAGAAAGGAACTTGGGCATAGAATAAATTTAAGATATACACCAGAGGTATTATTTGAATTAGATAATTCAATTGATAAAGGAATGCATATAGATAGTCTATTACAAAAAATTAAGGAGAAATAAAATGTTTAAAGACATTAAAGATATAATAGATAGTAGTAAAAAAATTGCTATAACATATCATGTTTCTCCAGATGGAGATGCCTTAGGTAGTGCTCTTGCACTACTTCAAGGCATCAGAATTTATGGAAAAGAAGCTTATGTTATCTCTAAAGATATAATTGGAGATAACCTAGGCTTTCTGCCGTATAGTTCAGAAATAACTGGAGAAATAACAAAACCGGTAGAAAAAACAGATTGTGTTATAGTGGTAGATTGTGGTAATTATGAAAGAATATCTGCTGATTTAGAAAGTTTTAAAGGTAATATCATTAATATAGACCATCATTTATCTAATGATAGATATGGAAACATAAATTTTATAAATGTAAAGGCAGCGGCTACAGCAGAAATAATATATGAATTTTTATTAAGTTTGAATGTAGAAATAAATAATGACATAGCTACATGCATATATACAGCTCTTATGACTGATACTGGATCTTATAGATACTCAAACACAACAAAGGTTACTCATTATATAGCTGGTGATTTAATAGAAAATGGATTAAATCATGAAGAAATTCATAAAAAGGTTTTTGATAATAAATCCTACGAAAAATTAAAGCTAATAGGATTAGTTTTAAATAAAATGGAGCTTGTATGTAATTCTAAAATAGCATTAATGCAAGTTACAGAAGAAATGATTGAAGAATCTAAAGTAAATATTAAAGATTCATCAGATATAATTTCTATGGGAAATCAAATAAAAGGAATAGAGGGTAGTGTTCTTTTAAAAGAGTCAGATATAGGAATAAAGGTAAGTTTAAGATCTAAAAATGATTTAGATGTAAGAAAAATTGCAGAGTCTTTAGGTGGAGGAGGTCATACAAAGGCATCTGGTGCCTTGATAAAAGATAAAACTATTAAAGAGGCTAAAGAAATAATAGTTAGACTTTTAGAGAAAGAGCTGATATAAAAATGAACGGTGTAATAAATATTATAAAAAATACAGGGATGACTTCATTTGACGTTGTAGCAAGGGTTAGAAAAATTACAAAAGAAAAAAAGGTTGGACATACTGGAACATTAGATCCAGAAGCATCTGGAGTTCTTCCAATATGTCTTGGAAAAGCTACAAAAATAATAGATTATATGATGGAGAATGAAAAGGCTTATAGGGTATCTTTTAAACTTGGAATAGTGACAGATACTTATGATTTAGAGGGTAAAATAATAAGAGAGAAAGATGCATCTAATGTAGATAAAGAAGAAATAATAAGAGTTATTTCAAATTTTATTGGTAATATAAAGCAAGTTCCTCCTATGTATTCAGCCTTAAAACAAAATGGAGTAAAGCTTTATGAATTAGCAAGAAAAGGGATAGAGGTAAAAAGAGAAGCAAGAGATATAACAATATATAAGATTGAAAATATAGATATACAAGATGAAATATGTATGGATGTCTATTGTTCTAAAGGGACATATATTAGAAGTCTTTGTTTTGATATTGGTGAAGAATTAGGTGTCGGTGCTACAATGACAAAGCTATGTCGTATAAAAAATGGGAACTTTACATTACAAAATGGATTAAATATAGACGATCTTAATGAGGAGAATGTAAAAGAAAGAATTATATCAATTGAAGAAGCTTTATGTAGATTCGATAAAATAGTTGTAAATAATAAATTTACTAAACTTTTAGTAAATGGAGTGCGAGTTTATGATAAAAGATTATGTAAAGACATTATAAAAAACAATAAATTATATAGAGTTTATGATGATTTAAATACATTTATAGGTCTTGGAAGAAAAGATGATAGTGGATTTAAAATAGAAAAGCTACTTATAGAAAAAAACAATTGAAGGAGAGACCTATGATTTTAATTGATGATAAATTAAATGAAAAAATTTCTGAAAATATATATGTTGCTCTAGGTAGTTTTGATGGAATGCATAAGGGACATTTACTTCTTATAGATAAAATTATTAATTTAGCTAACAAAAATAATGGAAAGAGTATGGTATATACGTTTAAAAATCATCCATTAACTATTATTAATAAAGATAAGGCTCCTAAGATATTACTTGATAATAAAAGAAAAGAAGAAGTTTTGGGAAATTTAGGAGTAGATATTTTATGTTTGAAAGAATTTGATGAGAAGTTAATGAAATTAAGTCCTGAAGCTTTTATAGAAAATCTAGTGCATGAATTTAATATAAAAGGTATAGTAGTTGGTTTTAATTATAGATTTGGATATAAGAATAAGGGAGATTTAGAACTTTTAAAAACTCTTAGTAAAAAGTTTGATTTTGAATTATATATAAAAGAAGCTTATACGATTGAAAATGAAATCGTGAGTTCAACAAGAATAAGAGAACTAATATCTTTAGGGGAAATTAAAAAAGCAAATGAAATGCTTGGAAGAGAATATGTTTTAAGAGGAGAAGTAGTAGGGGGGAGAAGACTAGGTAGAACTATAGGGTTTCCAACAGCTAATTTAAAACCTTTAACAAATATATTAATTCCTAAAATAGGTGTTTATTATACAAACGTAGAAGTTGAAGGAAAGATATATAAAGGAATTACATCAGTTGGAAATAATCCCACAGTAAATGGAAAAAATATTACAATAGAGACTAATATATTAGATTTTAATAAAGATATTTATAATAATAATATAAAGGTTTATTTTTTAGATAGAATAAGAGATGAAAAGAAATTTTCAAGTTTAGATGAACTTAAAATACAACTTGAAAAGGATAAGAAATTTGCTAAAAATCAAAGTGAAAAGATAATTTTATAAAACTTAGTTTACAACTAAAATCACTTTTGATATAATCATATAGAACCTAAATCTAAGATATGAGGGTGCCGGCTTATTTCTTGGATATAGGGGTTAAATTTTAGGAGGTATTAAAATGGATAAAACTAAAAAACAAGAGATTATAGCTAAATATGGAAGACATGAAGGAGATACTGGTTCTCCAGAAGTTCAAATAGCATTATTAACAGAGAGAATAAACTCTTTAACAGATCATTTAAGATTTCACAAAAAAGATCACCATTCAAGAAGAGGTCTTTTAATGATGGTTGGTCAAAGAAGAGGCTTATTAAATTATCTTTCTGACCAAGATATAGAAAGATATAGAGCTATAATCAAAGAATTAGGATTAAGAAGATAATTTATTAGAGCGGTTATGCCGCTCTATTATTTTAGAAATATTAATAAATGAAAAAACTTGTTAAATATCGAAAGGAGGTATTTAAATGAATAATGTACATGAAGTCAACATAGCTGGAAGAAATATGAAAGTTGAATTTGGAAAATTGGGTATGCTATCAAATGCATCTATATTAATGAGCTATGGAGATACTGTAATATTAACAAATGCCAATGCATCAGAGAACCCAAGAGAAGGAATAGATTTTTTCCCTTTATCTGTTGAGTATGAAGAAAGATTGTACTCTGTAGGAAAAATACCTGGAGGGTTTATAAAAAGGGAAGGTAGACCAACAGATAAAGCTATACTAAATGGAAGAGCTGTAGATAGACCAATAAGACCGTTATTTCCAAAGGGATATAGGAATGATGTTCAGGTTGTATGTACAGTAGTATCTGTGGAAAAGGATAATTTGCCAGAAATTTTAGCAATAAATGCGGCATCTATGGCACTTTGCTTGTCATCAATACCATTTACAACACCGGTTGCAGCAGTTCAAGTAGGATTAATAGATGGAAAATTTATATTAAATCCGACATCTAAAGAGAGAGAAGAAAGCACTATGCAATTAACTGTGTGTGCTACAAAAGAAAGAGTCATGATGATTGAGGCTGGTGGACATGAAATACCAGAACAAACAATGATAGATGCTATAGCTTTTGGTATGGAAAAATGTCAAGACATAGTTAAATTTCAAGAAGAAGCTATGAAGATGTTTGGAAAGGAAAAAGATGTTCCAGAATTATATAAGGTAGATGAAGTTATAGAAGAAGAAGTGAAATCTTTTGCATTTGATATGATAAAAGAAGCTATGAATATAACTGATAGAGACACAAGAAATGAAAGAATGGATGAAGTTAAAGTTAAGATAATGGATGAATTTTCTGAAAAATATCCAGAAAACATTTCTGATATAGGTGAAGTAGTATACACTCTTCAAAAGAAAATAGTAAGAAATATGCTTCTTAAGGAAAAGAAAAGAGTAGATGGAAGAGCGTTTGATGAGGTTAGAAATATATCTTGTGAAGTAGACATTCTTCCAAGGACTCATGGAACGGGGCTTTTTACTAGAGGACTTACACAAGTTATGACTGTGGCAACTTTAGGAGCTATTGGTGAAATACAAATTTTAGATGGTATAGGTGAAGAAGAATCCAAGGGATATATGCATCATTATAACTTCCCAGCATATTCAGTAGGAGAAGTTAAATCGCTTAGAGGACCAGGAAGAAGAGAGATAGGTCATGGTGCTTTAGCTGAAAGAGCGTTAGAGCCATTAATACCATCACAAGATGAATTCCCATATACTATAAGGCTTGTTTCAGAAGTTTTAAGTTCAAATGGATCAACTTCGCAAGCATCAGTATGTGGTAGTACATTAGCTTTATTAGATGCTGGTGTTCCTATAAAAAGACCAGCAGCAGGTATTGCGATGGGGCTTGTAACTTCAGAAGACTTAAGTGAAGAAGAAGTTCTAACAGATATACAAGGTTTAGAAGACTTCTTTGGGGATATGGATTTTAAAGTTGCAGGAACAGTTGAGGGTATTACATCTATTCAAGTTGATACAAAAATTGCTGGACTTTCACCAAAGGTTATAAGAGACGCTATAATGGGAGCTAGAAAAGCAAGACTTATGATTTTAGATAAAATAAAAGATTGTATACCAGAAGCTAGAAAAGAAGTTTCAAAATATGCTCCTAAAACATCAGTTATGCAAATAGATCCAGAAAAAATAAGGGATGTAATTGGTGCTGGAGGAAAAACAATAAATAAAATAATTGAAGACACTGGAGTTAAGATTGACATAAAAGAAGATGGGAAAGTTTTTGTATCTTCTTCGGAAGCTCAAGGTGTTAAGGATGCTATTAAGATAATAGAAGGATTAACTAAGGAAGTTAAGGTTGGAGAAGTATACTTAGGAAAAGTAGTAAAAATAACTACTTTCGGTGCTTTTGTTGAAATATTACCAGGTAAAGAAGGATTGGTTCATATTTCTAAATTAGATACATCAAGGGTGAACAAAGTTGAAGATGTTGTATCTGTAGGAGATGAAATTTTAACTAAGGTTGTAGAAATAGACGCTCAAGGAAGAATAAATCTTTCAAGAAAAGATGTTTTAGAAGCGGCTAATACTGAAAAAAAAGATAATTAAAATTAAAAAGCTAGATAATTTTAAGGCAATTTTTATTGCCTTTTTATTTTGTTAGTGAGTAATAAAATATCATTTATCATACAATATACTTTTTTTAAATATATTATAAAGATGATAGGGGGTATTTTGTATGGCAAATGTTAAGTATTTAAGTGAAATAGAAAAATATGAAATAATAAACATTAATGATGGAGAAAAATATAGTTCACTCTCTAATAATGATATAATAGTTGATGAAAATGGGGGGCTACGTTACTTAATAATTAATTTAGGTAGTGGTAAATTTAGTTTGTTTTCTCAAGGTGATGAGTATTTAGAAATTGCGTGGGAAAAAGTGAAAAGGATAGGTGCTAAAACTATAATATTAGACGTTGAACAAGATGAAATAAAGAAAACAAAATTATAGGAGCGTGAATTTTGTGAAGATAATTATACAAAAGTTTGGAGGAACTTCAGTATCTACAAAAGATAAAAGAGAAATGGTAGTTTCAAAGGTTAAAAAAGCGATAAGTGATGGATATTTTCCTGTGTTAGTTGTATCAGCTATGGGAAGACGTGGAGAGAGTTATGCAACTGATACATTGTTGTCACTTATAAGCGATAATTTTAAAGAAAACAATAAGCAAGGAACAGATTTGCTTATGAGTTGTGGAGAAATTATAAGCACTGTTGTCATGAGTGATTGTTTGTTTGAGCATGGGATAGATGCAGTACCTTTAACAGGGGGGCAAGCTGGAATTTTAACTGATAATAATTATTCAAAAGCTGATTTTTTAGATGTAACTCCCAAAAAAGTTTTGGAAATATTAAATAAAGGAAAGGTTCCTGTAGTTGCAGGATTTCAAGGTAGAGATATTGAAGGGTATTTTACAACTTTAGGAAGAGGTGGTAGTGATACATCAGCTGCTGCTTTGGGTGTTGCTCTTAAAGCTTGTGAAGTTGATATATATACAGATGTTGATGGTATAATGACGGCAGATCCAAGAATTGTATCAACTGCTGAGCTTATAGATAAAATAAGTTATAATGAAGTGTTTCAATTAGCAGATCATGGAGCAAAAGTAATTCACCCAAGAGCGGTTGAAGTTGCAATGCGTGGTAATGTTCCACTTGTAATTAAAAATACTATGTCTTCTAGCGAGGGAACAGTAATAGATAGTGTTGGGGATACTGAAGATACAAGATTTTTAACTGGAGTAACGCACACTTCAGGTAGAATACAAATTTCAATAAAGCTTAAAGATAACTTAAATAATGAAAAATATAAGAGTATTTTAGAAATATTAGCTCAAAATAAAATAAGTTTAGATTTAATAAATATTTTTCCGAAAGAAAAAGTCTTTACGATAAGTGAAGAAGTTCGAGATACATTTAGAAAAATAATGAAAGAAAATAAATTAAAGTATACTTATATAGATGAATTAAGTACAATAGCAGTTGTAGGTTCAAAAATGAAGGGTATTCCAGGAGTTATGGCTAAAATAATAAGTACTTTAGATAAATATAACATAGAAGTTTTGCAAACAGCAGATTCTCATATGACAATATGGTGTTTAGTAGAAACTAAAAATGTACGAGATGCTATTAATGCACTTCATAAAGTTTTTATTGAAAAATAGAATAAAAGGCAAATCTTTCGTATAAACTAAATGTAGTTTTAGGAGGAAATGCTAAATGAAAAATGAGAGTAAAGAAATAAAAAATGAAAATTTAGAAGAAATAAAAGAATTAGGTACAACTGTTCCAAAAGAAGACAATCATTCAAATATACAAGTTGTAACAATAATTGGTCAAATAGAAGGACATAATGTTCAACCACCACAAAATAAAACCACTAAATATGAACATATGATACCTGAAATAATTAATTTAGAACAAAATGACAATGTGGAAGGGATACTTTTTGTTTTAAATACAGTAGGTGGAGATGTAGAGGCAGGTCTTGCTATAGCTGAAATGATTAGAAGTTTGAGTAAGCCTACTGTATCTCTTGTAATTGGAGGGGGACATTCTATAGGGGTTCCATTGGCAACATCATCAGATTATTCGTTTATATGTCCATCTGCAACTATGATAATTCATCCTATCAGAATGAATGGCTTAATTATAGGTGTGCCTCAAACATTTGAATATTTTAATAAAATGCAAGAGCGAATAAATGATTTTGTAGTTAGGACATCAAATATAAAAAAAGAAAAATTAAATGAATTGATGTTACAGACAGATGCGCTTTTAAACGATATGGGAACTATATTAATAGGGGAAGAAGCTGTAAAGTGTGGCTTAATTAATGAAGTAGGTGGCGTAAAAGATGCATTAAATAAGCTAAATGAATTAATAGCAGATTCTAAAGAACAATTAAGACCATAGGATTTCCTATGGTTAAGTTTTTGCATATAAAAGGTTTTATGTATGTATCATAGAATTTATATAAAGTAAAACAAGTAAGAGGTGATAGGGTGGCTACAAAAAAGAAAAAAAGCAAGAAAAATGTTAGTATAATAGATAAGTATTTAAAAGAAATATACGGTGTTATTTGGATAGGGATAAGTATTATTTTAATGTTTAGCCTTTATACGAATTGGGCTGGATATTTAAGTGTAATATCTAAAGATATCTTTGTGAATCTTCTAGGGGTAGGAGCTTTTACATTACCTATATATATGATATATGTGATAATTAAATTAAATTTTCTAAAGGAAAAAAAAATACTAAATGCTAAGTTTGTGGGAGTTACGATAGTTGTTATAACTACAATGTTATTAATTCAATTGTTGGATATGAAAAGTATAGATACAAATAATTTTATGAATGCAATATCTAACATAATCAATTCTCAAAATGAGATAACTGGAGGAATAATAGGCTTTATAATAGTGTTTCCTATATATAAATTAGTTGGAAGTATAGGACTTTACATAATATTTATAATTGCATATTTTATTGCGTCAGTTCTTATTTTTGATTATAGTATAAATGATTTGAAAAAATTATTTAAGTTACTAATTAACAATAAAACTAATGTTAGAAATAGTGTTTCTAAAAAAGGTAGAAGTGATTCTAAAAAAATAAAAATTAAAGTAAATAATGAAGAGAGTGAAAAAGAAGAGTTTCTAAAAAATATAGAGAGTAAAATAAAAATACTAGATTTTATGAAGAATACTCCTAAAAGTTCTATTGAATTAGAAGAAAAAAGTGAGATAAAAATAAACACTGATTCTAGAGAAAATGCAGATATTAAAGTGCAACATCATAAATTAGATGATAAATTTAAAACTCAAAAAATAAAAAAAATAGAAGGAAATTCACCAATAAGAGGAAATGAAGATGTAATAAGTAAAACGCAAGAAATTCAAAGTAAAACGTATCAAAATAAGAAATATGTTAGACCAAATGCGGACCTTTTAAATATAAACACTAATTTAAAGCTAGATAAAAATGAAAAAAAAGAGCTTTTGGAAAATGCTGATAAATTAGAAAAAACTTTATTAAGCTTTGGAGTAGAGGCTAAAATTCTAGAGGTTACAAAAGGACCGTCAGTGACTAGATTTGAACTTCAACCTAAAGCTGGTATAAAGGTTAGTAAAATAGTTAACTTGTCAGATGATATAGCCCTTGGGCTTGCTGCTAAAGGAGTTAGAATAGAAGCTCCAATTCCAGGTAAATCAGCCATAGGAATAGAAGTTCCAAATAAAGAACAGACTCCGGTATTTTTTAGAGAAATCTTAGAATCTAATGAATTTAAAAACAATAATTATAAAGTTGCTTGTGCACTTGGAAAAGATATTACTGGTAAATGTATAGTAACAGATATTAGCAAGATGCCTCATGTTTTAATTGCAGGGGCGACAGGTTCAGGTAAAAGTGTTTGTATAAATACACTTATTGTAAGTATATTATATAAATATTCGCCAGAAGATGTTAAGCTTTTAATGGTAGATCCAAAGGTTGTTGAACTTAATGTATATAATGGAATTCCACATCTTTTAATTCCAGTAGTAACAGATCCTAAAAAGGCGGCTGCAGCTTTAAATTGGGCAGTAAATGAAATGACAAGGAGATATAAGCTTTTTGCAGATAATGGAGTTAGAAATGTAGATTCTTACAATGAATTGGTTAAAAAAGGAGTTGTAGAAGAAAAACTTCCTTATATAGTGATAATAATAGATGAACTTGCTGATCTTATGATGGCATGTCCAAGGGATGTAGAAGATTATATATGTAGGTTGGCTCAAATGGCAAGGGCAGCTGGTATGCATCTTGTAATTGCAACACAAAGACCATCAGTTGATGTTATAACAGGTCTTATAAAGGCAAATGTACCATCTAGAATATCATTTGCAGTATCTAGTCAAGTAGATTCAAGAACTATACTAGATTCAACAGGGGCAGAAAAACTTTTAGGTAAAGGGGATATGTTATTTTATCCAGTTGGAGAATCAAAACCTAAGAGAGTTCAAGGAGCATTTATATCAGAGGAAGAGGTTGAAAATGTTGTATCTTTTATAAAGGATATAAAATCTGATAGTAAATGTGAAAGTGAGATATTAGAGTATATAAATTTTGCTAGTGATACATCTATTAAGAGTAATGAAGATTGTGATGAACTTTTAGATGAGGCTATAAAAATAGTAGTAGAAACAGGACAAGTTTCAACATCATATCTTCAAAGGCGACTTAGAATAGGATTCAATAGGGCGGCAAGAATAGTAGAGGAACTTGAAAAAAATAGAATAATATCTGCTAGAGATGGAAATAAACCAAGACAGGTACTTATGTCTAAAGAGGAATTTGAAAATATAAAATAAGTTCTTGTTTAAATTATAAAAGAACTTTAAAATATAGAATGTATATTGAAACTTAGGAGGAGAGAGAGTTGACAAAATATAAAGTTGGAATGGTTAGCCTAGGCTGCGATAAAAATAGAGTTGATTCAGAAATTATGCTAGGGCAAGTAGAAAGGGAATATGAATTAACTAATAATCCTAAAGAGGCAGATATAATTATAGTAAACACTTGTGGATTTATAGAAAAGGCTAAACAAGAATCCATAAATACTATATTAGATATGGCAAAATATAAAATAAAATATAAATGTAAGCTTTTAATAGCTACAGGATGTTTAACTCAAAGATATGGAAAAGAGCTTTTAGATCTTATGCCAGAGCTTGATATAGTCTTAGGAGTTAATGATTATGAAAAAATAAATAAGGCTATTGAAGGATTTATAAAAGAGAATAAAAAGATTTCTTCAACAAACTTTACTAATGAAGGAATAAATGAAGGCAAAAGAATAATAACAACTAATAAGAGTAGTGCTTATTTAAGAATAGCAGAGGGTTGTAATAATTTTTGTACTTATTGTATAATTCCCAAAATAAGAGGAAAATTTAGGAGTAGAAAAATTGAAAATATAATAGAAGAAGGGAAAATTCTTGCAAATGCAGGTGTTAAAGAAATAATACTAATAGCACAAGATACAACCAATTATGGTATAGATTTATATAATGAGAAAAGGCTTCATATAGTTTTAAGAGAATTAAGTAAAATAGAAGGAATTGAATTTATAAGAGTTATGTATTGTTATCCTGAGGCTATTTATGGTGAATTAATAGAAGAGATAAGTAAAAATGATAAAGTGTGTAAATATTTAGATCTTCCAATTCAACATATAAGTAATGATATATTAAAGAGAATGGGTAGAAAGACAAGTAAAGAAGAAATTATAGATAAGATAAAAACATTGAGAGAGAATGTTTCTAATATTGTATTAAGAACATCATTAATAGTTGGATTTCCAGGGGAAACAGAGAAAGATTTTAATGAATTAAAAGAATTTTTAAAAGAAATGAAGTTAGATAAAGTAGGAGTATTTACATATTCACAAGAAGAAGATACACCAGCTGCACTAATGGAAAATCAAATAGATGAAAAAATTAAGCAACAAAGGGAAAAAGAGCTTATGGAGGTTCAAAAAGAAATATCTAAAGCAATCAATAAAAGTAAGGTCGGAAGAACTTACAAAGTATTAGTAGAAAGTGAAAATAGTGATTATTTTATAGGAAGAAGTTATGAAATGGCTCCAGATATTGATGGATTAATTTATATAAAAGAGAAAAATTTAAAAGCTAACAAATTCTATGATGTAAAGATAAAAGAAGCATTAGAGTATGATTTAATAGGGGTGGTTTTAAATGAATCTTGCAAATAAGCTTACACTTTTAAGAATATTTTTAGTACCAGTATTTTTAATATTTTTCTTAGTAGAAGGAATAGATTATGGAACAATAGTTGCAACCATAGTGTTTATTGTTGCTTCTATAACAGATCAATTAGATGGTCATATAGCAAGGTCTAGAAATCAAATAACAACGTTTGGAAAATTTATGGACCCATTAGCAGATAAACTTTTAGTTACAGCAGTCTTTGTATGTTTAGTTCAAATAGGTATGATTCCTGCTTGGGCAGTTATAATAATATTATCTAGAGAGTTTGCAGTATCAGGTTTAAGAAGTATTGCTGCTTCAAATGGATTAGTTATTGCAGCTAGTTGGTGGGGAAAAATAAAAACAGTAACTCAAATGCTAGCTATATTATTATTTTTATTAACTGTTAATATAATGACTATTGGAAATACTAATTTATTAGTTAATTTTTTCCCGGGTTTTCTTGTTGCATCTAATATAGTCTTTTATATATGTGTTGTAATAACAATAATATCAGGAATAGATTATTTTATAAAGAATAGAAAAGTTATAACTTTTGACAAATAATGGTTTATAAATAAAAAATATGGGAATAATAAAATATAAAGTGTTAATTATTTAATGCTTTATATTTTCTTTTATATTGACATTTTTAGGGGTATACTCTATAATCAATATAGAACTTATGTTCGTAGTAGGAGGATTTTATGGCTAAAATAGATGAAAATAAATTAAAAGCTATTGAGATGGCAATGGGTCAAATCGAAAAACAATTTGGAAAAGGTTCAGTTATGAAACTTGGGGAAGATGCTACAGCAAATATAGATGCAGTATCTACCGGGTGTTTAGATTTAGATATAGCTCTTGGAATCGGAGGAGTTCCAAGGGGAAGAATAATAGAAATTTATGGACCAGAAAGTTCTGGTAAAACAACTATTGCATTGCATGTTGTTGCAGAAGCTCAGAAATTAGGTGGAGCAGCAGCTTATATTGATGCAGAACATGCATTAGATCCAGGATATGCATCAAAGCTTGGTGTAGATATAGATAATTTAGTAGTATCACAGCCAGATACTGGAGAACAAGGTTTAGAAATTGCAGAAGCTTTAGTTAGATCAGGGGCTATAGATGTTTTAGTTGTAGATTCAGTGGCGGCTCTTGTTCCAAGAGCTGAAATAGAAGGTGAGATGGGAGACTCTCATGTAGGTCTTCAGGCAAGACTTATGTCGCAAGCTCTTAGAAAATTAGCAGGTAGTATAAATCAAACTAAATGTGTTGCAATATTTATAAATCAGTTAAGAGAAAAAGTTGGAATAATGTTTGGAAACCCTGAAGTTACGCCAGGTGGAAGAGCTTTAAAATTTTATGCATCAGTTAGAATGGATATTAGAAGAATAGATTCAATAAAGCAAGGCGATGCTATAATGGGAAATAGAACTAGGGTTAAAGTAATAAAAAATAAAGTTGCACCTCCGTTTAGACAAGCTGAATTTGATATAATGTATAATGAAGGAATATCTAAGACAGGAAATTTAGTAGATGTAGGTGTAAAAGAAGAAATAATTCAAAAGAGTGGAGCTTGGTTCTCTTATGGAGATATAAGACTTGGTCAAGGTAGAGAAAATGCAAAGCAGTACTTAAAAGACAATGAAGAGATAGCTTTAGAAATTGAAAGAAAAATAAGAGAAAAGCATAATCTTCCAATGTTAGAAGTAGCAGTTTCTAAAGAAGAAAAATAATTTTAAATGAATACGTGCTATATCAAAGTTTTCAAATAATAATGTAAAATATGTTAAATACAACATAATTATTTACATAAAGATTTCTTTGATATAGTTTTTTTATTTTATAAGATATTAATTTTTTAAGAAGATAGAATAAAAAGATAAAAAAGATTTATAATATAAGTAAAAATATACTAAACATAATATAAAGCTAGTTATGTAGCACCTTGACACAAAGATAAATTTACTATACAATAATAACAAATACTGGTTTATCATGTTCAATAAGAATTACAGTGAGAATATATTATGACACCTTTCTATAAATATTTAGTTTATAATATTAACAAGGAGGTGTTCATATGGATGATATAATTATAGCGATAATTATAGCAATTATTATATTAATAGTTATAGGATTTATTCAACGCGCTATGATAAATAAGGCTTCAAAAAATAGAATTGAAAGTTTACAAAAAGAAGCTGAAGGAGTCTTAGAAGATGCGAAGAAGGAGTCTGAAGCATTAAAAAAAGAGGTAATATTAGAGGCAAAAGAAGAAGCTCATAAATTAAGAAATGATTTGGAAAAAGAATCTAGAGAGAGAAGAAGTGAACTTCAAAGGTTAGAAAGAAGATTATTACAAAGGGAAGAATCTTTAGATAAAAAAAGTGATTTATTAGAAAAAAAAGAAGAAGGTCTTAATGATAGAGTTATTGAGATAGAGAATATTGAAAATGGTGTAAAATCTCTTTATGAAGAGCAAAGAAGCGAACTTGAAAGAATTTCAAATCTTACCACAGAAGAGGCTAGAAAAATTTTATTAGATCAAGTTAATAGAGAAGTAAAACACGAAGCAGCAATAATGATAAAGGATGTTGAATCTAAAGCAAAAGAAGAATCTGATAAAAGAGCTAGAGAAATAATAACAAACGCTATTCAAAGATGTGCAGCAGATCATGTATCAGAATCTACAGTGTATGTAGTAGCACTTCCTAACGATGAAATGAAGGGTAGAATAATAGGAAGAGAAGGTAGAAATATAAGAACTTTAGAAACGTTAACAGGAGTTGATCTTATAATAGATGATACGCCTGAAGCTGTTATTTTATCAAGTTTTGATCCTATAAGGAGAGAAGTTGCAAGAATAGCATTAGAAAAATTAATTGTAGATGGAAGAATACATCCAGCTAGAATTGAAGAAATGGTAGAGAGAGCTATGAAGGATGTAGAAAATGATATCAAAGAAGAGGGAGAACAAGCAACCTTTGAAACTGGTGTTCATGGTTTACATCCAGAGGTAATAAAACTTTTAGGAAGATTAAAATACAGAACTAGTTATGGACAAAATGTATTGAAACATTCTATTGAGGTTGCATATTTAGCAGGATTAATGGCATCAGAGTTAGGATTAGATGTTAATCTAGCTAGAAGAGCAGGACTTTTACATGATATTGGTAAAGGGGTTGACCAAGAATATGAAGGACCACATGCTTTAATAGGAGGAGATCTTGCAAAAAAGTATCATGAGTCTCCAGCAGTAGTAAATGCTATTTCGGCTCATCATGGTGATGTAGAAATGCAAACTTTAGAGGCCGTTCTTGTTCAAGCGGCAGATGCTATATCAGCAGCTAGACCAGGGGCTAGAAGAGAAACATTAGAAGCTTATATAAAAAGATTAGAGAAATTAGAAGAAATAGCTACTTCATATGAAGGTGTAGAAAAGTCATATGCAATTCAAGCTGGAAGAGAGATTAGAATTATGGTTAAACCAGATCAAGTTGATGATGCAGGTGCTGTTGAAATGGCAAGAAATATTGTTAAAAATATAGAAGAGCAATTGGAGTATCCTGGACAAATAAAGATAAATGTTATAAGAGAAACTCGTGCAGTAGATTATGCAAAATAGTTTATTATATTTTAAAATACATCTTTTATAAAGAGATGTATTTTTTATAATAATAAAAAATAAAGAAGGATTTTTCAATCTTTTGTAGAATATGTATGGTATACGTTTTATAAAATTTTTTGAAAACGTATGCTATAAAGAGTTAGCAGGAGGAAAATAAATGGAAGTATTAAAAGTATCAACGAAGTCAAATCCTAATTCGGTAGCGGGAGCTTTAGCTGCTATAATTAAGGAGAAGAACGTTGTTGAAATTCAAGCAGTAGGTGCAGGAGCAATTAATCAAGCTGTAAAAGCAATAGCAATAGCTAGAGGTTTTGTTGCACCTAGTGGAAAAGATATAGTTTGCATACCAGCTTTCACAGATATACAAATAGATGGTGAAAGTAGAACGGCAATAAAATTAATAGTTCAGCCTAGATGATTTGTAAATGTTTAAATGAGTGCCTCATGGATGATTTTTAAATTAATTTCATGAGGTAATTTATATTTTATTTATAAATATATAATTTACTTTAAAAATTAAAAGTGCTATATTAAATATTAGTTAAGTGAATTAAATAATTACTATTTAATTTACATTTATATTAATATTAAGTAGTAAAAGGGGGATTATTCTTATGAATTTATCTAAAAAGGCAATGAATATGGAACCATCTATGACATTAGCGCTTACTGCTAAAGCTGGGGAACTTAAAGCACAGGGGGTTGATGTTATAAGTTTTGGTGTGGGAGAGCCGGATTTTAATACTCCTCAAAATATAATAGATGCAGCTATTTTGGCTATGAATCAAGGAAAAACTAAATATACAGCTGTATCTGGAATAACAGAGCTTAAGGAAGCGATAGTTAAAAAATTTTATAATGATAATGGATTAAAGTATAAGAGTGAAAATGTTATTGTTTCAACTGGAGGAAAACAGTGTTTATTTAATGTATTTGCAGCTATTTTAAATGTGGGGGATGAAGTTTTGATACCTAAACCTTATTGGGTAAGTTATCCTGAACTTGTAAAGTTAAATGATGGTATTCCTGTTTTCGTAGAAACAAATGAACAAGATGATTTTAAAATAAATTTTAAAAATTTAGAAAAAAGTATAACTAATAAAACTAAGGCGATAGTTGTAAATTCACCTAATAATCCTACAGGGTCAATTTATAGTAAAAAAGAGTTAATGGAAATTGCTGATTTTGCTAAAAAGTATGATTTATATATAATATCTGATGAAATGTATGAGAAACTTACATACGGAGATAATAAGCATATAAGTATTGCAAGTTTAAATGAAGATGCATTTAATAGAACAATAGTTGTTAACGGCTTATCTAAAGCTTATGCTATGACAGGATGGAGAGTAGGTTATGCAGCTGGTAAAAAGGAAATAATAAAGCTTATGAATAATATTCAAAGTCATACAACATCTAATGTAAATTCAATAGCACAGTATGCATCTTTAGAAGCTTTAACAGGACAACAAGAAGAAATGAAAATTATGCAAAATGAATTTGATAGAAGAAGAAAAGTTATGATGAAATTATTAGATGATATTTCTGATGTATCATATATAGAGCCAAAAGGTGCTTTCTATATTTTAGTTAATATAGAGAAAATTCTTAAAAAGTTTAAAATAAGTGGGTCAAGTGAGTTTTGCGAAAAATTATTGGATAGAGAGAACGTAGTCGCTATCCCTGGAATAGCGTTTGGAGAAGATAATTATATAAGATTATCGTATGCAACTTCAATGGATAATATAGAAAGAGGTTTAAATAGAATTTCAAACTTTATTAAAAATTTAAATATTTCGACAATTTATTAAAAATTATTGAATTCCATGGAAAAAATGATATAATATTATGTATAGGAATCAATTACAATATATTATTTATTAAAAAAGTAAAGAATTTCTAATATAATAATTCCTAATTGTGTAAGAATATAATAAATATGAAAGTATGAGGTGTATTTAATGATATCTAAGGAAGTTTTAGTTAAAAATTCAACAGGTTTACACGCTAGACCAGCTACATTATTAGTAAAGAAGGCTTCTTCTTTTAAATCTGATATAAGTTTGGAATTCAATGGTAAAAAGGCTAACGTTAAAAGTTTAATAGGCGTTTTATCATTAGGAGTTTCAAAGGATGCAACTGTAAAGGTTACTGCTAGCGGAGATGATGAAACTTTAGCAGCAGAAGAAATAGCTAAATTAATAGAAACTTTAGAAGACTAATTTAATTTGCTAAAATAAAAAAAGGTTCTAATTATATACTTATAGTTAGAGCCTTTTTTATTGTTTGTAATTTTGGTGAAGTTTATTAATATTATTTTAAAAGTTAAAAAAATATGTTATAATACGAATTATAATTAAAAAAAATAAATATTTGTACGTTGGAGGTTATTTGATATATGAATAATTTATATAAAACACCGTTAAATTCTAGATATGCTTCAAAAGAAATGTCATATATATTTTCGGATGATATGAAATTTTCTACTTGGAGAAAATTATGGGTTGCTTTAGCAGAGAGTGAAAAGGAATTAGGATTAGATATAACAACTGAACAAATAAACGAATTGAAGAAAAATATTTATAATATAAATTATGATGACGCAATAAAAAAAGAAAAAGAGGTAAGACATGATGTAATGAGTCATGTTTATGCTTATGGTCTGTTATGTCCTGAAGCTAAAGGAATAATACATTTAGGAGCAACTAGTTGTTATGTTGGAGATAATACAGATATAATAATTATGAGAGACGCTCTTATATTAATAAAGAAAAAAATAGTTACAGTTTTGAATCATTTAAAAGAATTCGCTCTTAAATATAAAGATATGCCAACTTTAGGATTTACGCATTATCAACCAGCTCAGTTAACTACTGTTGGTAAAAGGGCTACTCTTTGGATGCAAGATTTAACAATGGATATAGAAAACATTGATTATTTATTAAGTAATTTTAAGTTAAGAGGTGCTAAAGGTACAACAGGAACACAAGCAAGTTTTATGGAACTTTTTAATGGAGATGAGGAAAAGGTAAAAACTTTAGATAAAATGATTGCAAATAAAATGGGCTTTAAAGCAAGTTTTGCAGTTACTGGTCAAACTTATCCAAGAAAATTTGATTCTATAGTATTAAACACTTTATCAGAGGTTGCACAAAGTGCTTATAAGTTTTCAAATGATTTAAGATTACTTCAAAGTATGAAAGAGATGGAAGAGCCTTTTGAGAAGAATCAAATAGGATCATCTGCCATGGCGTACAAAAGAAATCCTATGAGAAGTGAAAGAATAAGCGCTTTGTCTAGGTATGTTATAGTAGACTCTTTAAATCCAGCTATAACTGCTGCTACTCAATGGTTTGAAAGAACTTTAGATGATTCAGCTAATAAAAGAATAGCAGTTGCAGAAGCTTTTCTAGCTTTAGATGGTGTTCTTAATATATATATAAATGTAGTTGAAAATATGGTAGTGTATGATAAAGTAATTAAATCTCATGTAGAAAATGAATTGCCATTTATGGCTACTGAAAACATTCTTATGAAAGCTGTAAAAAAAGGAGGAGATAGGCAAGAACTTCATGAACGCATTAGAATTCATTCAATGGCTGCAGCTCAAAGAGTAAAGGGAGAAGGACTAAATAATGATCTTATCGAAAGGATAATAAATGATAGTTCGTTTGGACTTTCAAAAGAGGAGATATTAGAAGCAATAAATCCTTTGAAGTTTGTTGGAAGGGCTCCGGGACAAGTGTTAGAGTTTATAGAAGAGTGTGTAGAACCAATTTTAAGAGAAAATATTGATGCTTTAGATATAAAAGGTGAAGTTAATGTTTAGGAAGATAAGAAGTAATAAAAACCATAGAGTAAATCTATGGTTTTTATCTATTTAGATAACATATTTGAAAAGTAATTTCTTTTTATGTGACCTTGTTTGATTCCTTCGGTTACTGCTAAATATGCAGCAGCAGTATCAAATCGAGCATCATGATAATTTCCACTACCCATAAATAACTTATTAGCAGTTTCAGTAATTTTTTCTTTAGATACATTTAAAAAGTTAATGACTTCTTCAAGTTTAGGATTTTTAAAATCACCAGAAGATTTTAGGAGTTTACAGATATCTTTATAGTATTGCATAGTACAGAAGATATGCTGAGGAAAAAATTCTTCACCAATACCTAATAGTTCATGCTTTAAAAATTTAATATCAAATTGTACATTATGTCCTATTATAAAGTCAGCTTCTATAAAATCATTTAAAAATTCTTCAAAAGAATCCTCAAAGTACATTCCATTACTTAATTCATATAATTTTTCTAAAGAAAAACCATGTATTTTTTCAGCCTCTTCATTCATTTCATCAACAGCGAAGAAAAAATTTTTACCCATAGTAGTTTGAGGTTTAGTAGAAGTATCAATTAAAATATAGCTAAGTTGGCATATGCTACCTGGCTTTATTCCAGTTGTTTCAGTATCAAAGAATAATAATTTCATTAATAAATTCCTCCAAATTTTATGTATAAATATATAATAATATAAAAGTTAAACTCTAGCAATAAAGTTTAGTTTATATAATAGTAAATTAATGTATATTTTAGGAATTATAAAGATTGATTAAAAATATTATATATAAAGATTAAAAAATATAAATAATATGCATTCTAAAGGAGTGATTTTAATTTGAAGAAAACATATGTACTAGACACGAATGTATTACTATACTCACCAGGTGCTATTTTTACTTTTGATAATAGTAATATAGTAATTCCAGAGGTTGTATTAGAAGAGTTAGATAATTTTAAAAAAGTTAATAGCGACTTAGGAATGAATGCTAGAAATGTGGCTAGAATATTAGATAAATTAAGATTAAAGGGTAAATTAAGTCAAGGTGTGGATTTAGATAATAATTCAAATTTAAGAGTAGTATCGGCTTTTTATAATACTAAAATACCAGAATCTTGGAGTATAGAAAAAGCAGATAATAGAATAATTCAAGTTTGTAAAGCTTTAATAGAGCAAGGGGAAGACGTATGTTTAATTACAAAAGATATATTTGAAAGAATAAAAGCAGATACGGTAGATATACAAACAAAAGATTACTATGAAGAGGAAGTTCCAACTATGGAAGATCAGTATATGGGAAGGCGTGATGTATATGCATCTTCTTTAGATATAGATATGTTTTTTAAAAATAAATTTATTGAAGTTGATGTTTTAACTGAATATAACAAAAAATTAGGAACTTACAATAAACCAGACCTTGTAATAAATGAATTTTTAATAATTCATGCAAATAATAATGAGAGGCAAACAGCACTAGGGAGATATGATGGGAAGAGGGTAGTCCCACTTTTATATAAAAATAATACTAATATAATGGGAATAAGTCCAAGAAATGTAGGTCAAAAATTTATGCTTGAATGTTTATCAATAGATGCAGATAAAGCCCCTTTAGTAATAATAAAAGGTCCAGCTGGCACTGCAAAAACGTTATTTTCTTTAGCTGTAGGGTTAAAAAAAATATTAGATAGTGAAGATAAGGAATATAGACGTATCTTAGTTTGTAGACCAAATGTAACTATGGATGAGGATATAGGGCATTTACCAGGCACAGAGCAAGATAAAATAGCTCCATTTATGAGACCTATTTTTGATAATTTAGAAATATTAATAGATTCTAATGATGGTGGAAAATACTCTAATGAGAAAGAGTTAAATGATAAAATAGAGGAACTATTTGAGAAAAAGATAATAACTACAGAAGCTGTTGGGTTTTTAAGAGGTAGAAGTATAGTGAAGAATTGGATAGTAATAGATGAAGCTCAAAACCTTACACCAAAGCAAGTAAAAGCTATAGTAACAAGAGCTGGGGAAGGTTCTAAAATAATATTAATAGGAGATCCTGAACAAATAGATCAAGCATTTTTAGATTTAAGGAGTAATGGTCTTTGTTATGCATCAGAAAAAATGAAAGGAAGTCCTCTTTGTTATCAAGTATCTCTTTTATATGATGAATGTGAGAGAAGTAAACTTGCTTTTGAAGGTGCAAAAAGATTATAGATATAAAGTCATTTAGGTTATTTTAGTATAGTGTAAATTTTAATATTTAGACTATATTAATGATAGCCTTTTTAAGTTTTAATTAATGAAAATTAAAACTTACTATGATATAATGATTTAATAAAATATAGGAGGAAACTTAATGGCAGATAAACTTTTAGAAATTTTTCTAACCATACCAGCACTTTTAATAGCATTTAGCATTAAAGAATATGCTCGTGCAAGAGTTGCTGATATGTTAGGAGATAAGACCCCAAGATTACAAGGACGCTTGACATTAGATCCTTTTGCGCATATAGATATAATGGGGCTTATTTTTATGTTATTTCTTAGTTTTGGATGGAGTAAGGCTGTAGAAATAAATAGAAATGCTTTTAAAAATCCAAGACGTGATGCACTTAAAGTAAATTTTGCAGCTCTTTTTTCAAATTTATTTGTAGCATTTATTGCTTCATTATTTTATGTATTATTGATTGTATTATTTGGAGAGAGAAGTGATACAATGCAAATAATAAGTTTGGTTTTGTATTACATAATAATGATTAATGTTAATTTGTTTGTATTTAATATACTTCCTCTTCCGGGATTGGATGGATTTAGAATACTTGCAGATTTATTTCCAAGTTTATTTCATAAAATTGCAGGGACTATTTATAGATATTATGTAATTATTTTAATAGCTGTTTTGTTAATAGGTTCAAATTTATTAATATATCCATGTAGCTATATAATAAATGCTTTTATAAATATGTGGGCTATCATACTTTAAAGTTAAATTCATTTTGGTTATGAAAGATAGAAGTTTAGTTTTTCTATCTTTTATTTTTTTATTGTAGAAATGTTATGTGATAAAATCAAATATTTTAACATAATATTTATATTTATGTTAAAATATGTTAAAATATTATAAAAAGTAAAAAGGAGAATATTATGAGAGGAAAAAATAGAGTAGTTATTTTACTTTTTATTTCTATGGTAATCTTTATGATTAATATATTTGTAGAATATAATAAAAAAAATAATGTGATTGAAGCTTTAAATATAGATAATAAGAAAACTGTAAATGTAGTAGCTGTTGGAAATATATTAGTACATTATGATCAAATAATATCTGCATATAATAATGAAAGTTATGATTATGAATTTGATGAGAATTTTAAGTATATAAAAAAATATATTGAAGAAGCGGATTTGGCTTATTGTACAATAGAAGGATCTTTTGGAGGTAAGGAACTTGGTTACTCTGGGTATCCAAGATTTAATACTCCTGAAGCTATGTTAAATGCTTTAAAAAATACTGGATTTGATATAATAAATGCTGCAAATGATAATATTTTAGATTCATTAAATGTTGGATATTTTAATACTATAGAGAATTTAAAGAAATCAAACTTAAAATATACTGGTATAAGGCAAAAAAAAGATGATAAGACGTATGTGATAGAGAAAATAAAAGGAATAAAGATTGGATTTACGTCTTATACTTTTAGTGATTGTTTTGAAGGTAATGATGAGGATATTTTGGAGTTAATAAATAGCTATAGTTATGATGATTTAGATAATGATCTTTTAAAAATAGAAAAAGAGATAGAGGATATGAAAAATGACGGGGCAAAATTTATAGTTGTTGGAATGCATTGGGGAGATGAATATAGTACAGAGATAAATGAGAAACAAAAATATATTGCGCAAAAATTAAATTCTTATGATGTAGATGTAATTTTAGGTTCACACCCAAATGTTATAGAACCTATAGAAACTATAATTAGTAATGAAAATGGAAATTCTACTTTGGTGGTTTATTCGATGGGAAATTTTATTTCTAATCAGAGAAAAGAAACCATGGGAAATAAGTTATGCGAAGATAGTATTATTTTGAATTTAGAGTTACAAAAAAAGTTTAATGGGGATGTAAATTTAGTATCTTTTAATTATATACCAACTTGGACATTAAAGTATAAAACTGAAGATGGAGATAGCAAGTATTATATATTAGATAGTAATAATGTACTAGGTTATAAAAATAAAGAAGAAATTCCACAGAGTATATTAGATTCTTTAGAAGATTCAGTACAATCAATTAAAAGTATATTAAATGATTAGCTTGTTTCAAAAAATGTGTTTTTATATGTCTTGACAATATTCATAAACAATATATAATAAAACATATGTTAAATTTAAAATATAAATAAAATCATTGAAGAGGAGAGTAGTGTATTTTCATTTTCAAAGCGAGTGGGAGTATGGTGTAAGTTCCAAAAAATAAAATAGATGAAAAGAACCTTAGAGATGCTGCCAGAATCTTTGTATTTAAAGTAGTAGGGTATGATGCCGCAAAAGTTAATGCGTTAAAATAAAAAGTGGGTTTAAAGCCAATTAGAGTGGTACCGCGGAATACATCCGTCTCTTGAGTTTAAGAGACGGATTTTTTATTTTATTAATAAATTATTTTGGAGGAAAATAAGTATGGATTACAAAAAAATAGTAGCTACAAGATTAAAAGAAAATATCGATTTAGATTTAGACAAAATAGAAAGTCTTATAGAAATACCACCTAAAAGTGATATGGGTGATTTTGCATTTCCTTGTTTTCAATTAGCTAAGGTTATGAAAAAAGCCCCTAACATGATAGCTAAAGATATAGCGGATGTTATAAATAAGGATGGATTTGAAAAAGTTGAAAGTTTAGGACCTTATATTAACTTTTTTATGGATAAGGTTAAATTTAGTGAAAGTATAGTAAATGAAATATTGTCTGAAAAAGATTCTTATGGTTCTTCAAAAATTGGGGATGGAAAAAGATATTTAGTTGAATACTCTTCACCAAACATTGCAAAGCCATTTCATGTTGGGCATCTTTTTACAACAGCTATAGGAAATGCGTTATATAAAATGCTAAAATTTGAAGGTTATGATACTGTAAGAATAAACCATTTAGGTGATTGGGGTACTCAGTTTGGTAAACTTATTTCAGCATATAAAAGATGGGGAAATGAAGAGGCAATAGAAAAAAGCCCTATAACAGAACTTTTAAGAATATATGTAAAATTCCATGATGAGGCTGAAAAAAATCCTAGTTTAGAAGATGAAGGAAGGATGTATTTTAAAAAGCTAGAAGATGGAGATAACGAAGCAGTTGAGCTTTGGAAAAGATTTAAGGATTTATCATTAAAAGAATTTAATAATATATATAGCATATTAGGTGTTGATTTTGACTCATGGGCAGGGGAAAGTTTCTATAATGACAAGATGGATATAGTTGTTAAAGAACTTGAAGAGAAAAATGTGTTGACAGATAGTAATGGAGCGAAAGTTGTTATGCTTGATGAATACAACATGCCACCTTGTATAGTTGTAAAATCAGATGGAGCATCAATATATGCAACAAGAGATTTAGCTGCTGCAATGTATAGAAAAAAACATTACAACTTTGATAAATGTATTTATGTAGTTGGAAAAGATCAAATTTTACACTTTAAACAAGTGTTTAAGACATTAGAACTTGCAGGACATACTTGGGCGAAGGATTGTGTTCATATACCTTTTGGTCTTGTAAAATTTGCGGATAGAAAGCTTTCAACTAGAAAAGGAAATGTAGTTTTACTTGAAGAGTTATTAAAGGAAGCAGTTGCTAAAACTTTAGAAACAATAAATGTTAAAAATCCAGAACTTAAAGAAAAAGAGATTGTGGCTAAGGAAATTGGTATAGGTGCAGTTTTATTTACGTATTTAAAAAATTCAAGAGAAAAGGATATTGTATTTGATTGGGATGAGATGTTAAGCTTTGAAGGAGAAACAGGTCCATATGTTCAATATTCTTATGCAAGGGCAAAAAGTATATTAAGAAAATCAGAAGGAATAAATGGGGATGCTGATTTTTCTAAATTAACTTCTAAAGAGGAGTTTGAACTTACAAAAGTTTTAGAAGGATTTAATAAAGCAATACTTCTTGCTATAGATAGATTAGAGCCGTCTGTTGTAACAAGATATACAATAGAAGTAGCAAAAGCGTTTAATAAGTTCTATAATGCTCATAGTGTATTAAATTTAGAAGATACTGGTTTAAAAGTAGCAAGATTAAAGCTTATAGAAGCAACAGCTCAAGTTATAAAGAATTCTTTAAACTTAATAGGAATAAATGTTGTAGAGGAAATGTAATTAAAAACCACCTAATTTTTAGGTGGTTTTTTTTCTTGATTTTTATATTTAGAACATTTAGTTGAACAATTTGAACAATTGCATTTTCCATTAGATGAATTTTTAAAATTTTTATATAGTATATATAAAACTAAACTAAAGATTAAAATAGTTATTAAAATCTCCATAAAATTTTCCTCTAGATTATATAAAAAAAGATCCTATATTAAATATTAAAAATGCTCCTATCCAAGCTACTGTCAGTTGCATAAGTACTGAAAATATAGTAAATTTTCCTCCAAATTCTTTCTTTATAGTACCTATAGCACTCATACAAGGCGTATATAAAAGGACAAATACCATAAATGCAAAAGCAGAAAGTACAGTAAAATGGTATGGTAAAATAGATGCCAAATCTCCAGCATATATAACTTCCATTGTAGATATAACAGTTTCTTTTGCCATTATTCCTGTTAAAATAGAAACAGAGGCTTCCCAGCTTCCAAAACCTAAAGGTTTAAAGATTGGAGCTATAAATGAACCTATATTAAATAAAAAGCTATCCTCTATGTCAGAAACAAGACCAGTAAAATTAAAGTTTTGTAGAAACCAAATAAGTACGCTCATGGCAAATATTATAGTACCAGCTTTCTTTAAAAAACCTAATGTTTTTGAAGATAGTTCCTTAAATACTGATTTAGCATCAGGAATTTTATATTCAGGAAGTTCCATTATAAAAGGTTCTTCATCCTTTTTAAATAATGTATTTTTAAATATTAAACCAATTAAAAATGCCATTAAGATTCCTAAAATATAAAGAGATGCTATAACAAATGTCGCGTTATTTGGGAAAAATACTGCTGCAAAAATAACATAAACAGGAAGCTTAGCATTACATGACATAAAAGGAATTAATAGGGCAGTAAGTTTTCTATCTTTTTCACTTTCTAATGTTCTAGCAGCCATTATTCCTGGGACAGAGCATCCGAATCCTGTTATCATTGGTATAAAGGCTTTTCCTGATAATCCTATTTTTCTCATAAATGTATCCATTATAAATGCAACACGGGCCATATAACCACTATCTTCTAATATATTTAAACAGAAAAATAATGCAATAATTACAGGAAGTAATACCAAAATTCCACCGACCCCTGAGATTATTCCATCAACTATTAAAGATTGGAACCAAGGTGCTGTATTGCTTAAAAGATTAGATACAAAAGGCATTAAAGTATCTGCTACAAATCCATCTAAAAGGTCAGAAAGTGGTTGTCCAACCCAAGCAAAGGTAAATTGAAACATAAGTAACATTATTCCTATAAAAATTGGATAAGCAAAATATGGATTTAATACAACCTTATCTATTTTTTGTGATGTATTTAACTTGTCATTATTTTCATTTATTTTCATGCATTTTTTTAGCTTATTTCCTATGTAGTTATAAGCTTCTTTTTCATCGCTAAATGAATATTTTTCAGTGTCTAAAAAATCACTATAATCTTTTTTATCTAAAAACTGAAAAATACCATCTAATCCTTTTTCCTTAGAAGCTATTATAGGTATTACTTTAGCTTTAAATGATTTTTCTAGTGCGTTATAATCTATGTTAACCCCTTTTTTAGTAGCTACATCTATCATATTAACTAATATAACCATTGGCTTTTTAAATTCTTTAAGTTGCATGGTTAAATATAGATTTCTTTCAAGATTAGAACCATCCACTATGTTAACTATTAAATCAACTTCTTCTGTTTTAAGAAAGTTTTTTGAAATTTTTTCTTCGTTAGAAAATGTATCCATAGCATAAATTCCAGGCAAATCAACAATTTTTATATCATTGTAAGAACCTTCTTTTCTATCAACAGTAACTCCAGGCCAATTTCCAATTTTTTGGTTAGAACCAGTTAATGAATTGAAAAGTGTTGTTTTGCCTACATTTGGATTGCCAAGTAAGGCTATTGTTGTCATATATAGTCCCCCTATAGTAATTATTTTAATTCATTAAAAAAATATTTTTAGCATCTTTTTTGCGTATAGCCAGATCAAAACCTCTAAAGTTTATTATTAAAGGATCTCCTAAAGGCGCAACTCCTTTTACAGTAACTTCAGTTCCTTCAATACAACCTAGGGCTAATAACCTTTTTGCAAGTTTAGAATTACCAGTGACTTTTTGTATAATTCCACTTTGTCCAATTTTTAAATCATATAGACTTGTTAGAGTTTCTTTAGTGTTTTTAAACTTTTTATGTTTTTCTAATCTTAAGTCAAATAAACTCATAATACTTATACCTCCTAATGAAAATCATTATCAATTAATTTATATTACCATATTATTAATTAATACTAAAAAAGTCAACAGTAAAAGTAAAATTAACAAAAAATTAACAAAAAATATTTAAATATGGAAATTTATATGGTAAATTATAAATGGTTAATGTATACCTATCATTTGATATAATGATATAATATATATTGTTTAATAAAGTTTAACGGAAAAGAGTGATAAAGTGATAATAAAGGAGCATGAAATATCTATTTTTGATTTAGATGATAGTTTTGCCCTTTCTTTTGTAGAAGGTGATGAATTATATAAGCACTCAGTATATTTTGATTTAGAACATTATGTATATAAAAAGCCTAAGTGCATAGGAGTTTTTGGTGCAGGATATTTTAACTATGAGAAAAATAAATTTATAGTAACTCAATATATGATAGAGCATAAAGGTGAAGTTAAGGATATATTATATTTAGCTAAAAAATATTTTATAGATATATCGTCCAATAAAAAGAAAAAATACATAGTTACTTTTTCGGGGAATAATGACTTTACAGTTATAAATTATCTTTTTAATAAATATGGGATTAATTTTGAATTTGGAAATTATTTTAGATCTATAGATATACAAAAGGTTTATGAACATACTTTTAAACAAAGTATAGGACTTAAAACTTTAGAAAAAAAGTTTAATATAGAAAGAGAAGGTGAAGTTATGTCTGGGTCTAACCTAGCTAAAACATTCCATAAAGTTTTAAAGGATAGAGAATATTTTGAAAGAATGCCAAAGGAAAAAATTGAAAAGATTTTAGTTTATAATGAACAAGATGTTGTAAATTTATTTCATATTTTAGTTAAATGGAATTTAATCGTAGAAGCTAATGAAGAGAGTAAAGAGAATGAAGATAATTGAGTTAAAGTAAACAAACAGAAAAATAATATTTACAATAAAACTTTATGTAGTTATAATAAACCTATAAAAATAAAATATAATTTAGCTGTGAAGAAGAAGAGTATATAGAAATTTAGTTTTAAAGAGAGTTAAATATTTTGCTGAGAATTTAACATACTAAACTATAGAAGGAAGCTTTTGAGCTATAAGTTTAGCCTAAAACTAGGGCAAAAACTATGGGTTCTCCCATTAAAGAGAAAATAAGTGGATTAATTAGTTTTAATCAATTTAGGTGGTAACGCGGAATATAGTCTTTCGTCCTAAAGTTTATAGGATGGGGGACTTTTTAATTTTTTATAAAGGAGATGTGTAAAAAAATGAATTTTGAAAAACAATTAGAACTTGCAGATTTAATATTTCCAAATGTTAATGAAAGCATAGAAGATTATTTGACAAAATATCCAAAGAGAGATTTAAAGGACGGGGCAAAGGTTACAAGATATGCTCCAAGTCCTACTGGGTTTCAACATATAGGTGGGATATTTACAGCGTTAATAAATGAAAGATTAGCAAATCAAAGTGAAGGTGTTTTTTATTTAAGAATAGAGGATACAGATCAAAAGAGAGAAGTAGAAGGTGCTATAAGCCTTATAATAGATAGTATTAATAAATATGGAATGAACTTTTCAGAAGGAGTAACAGGAGAAGATTCTGAAAAAGGGAATTATGGTCCATATAAACAAAGCGAAAGAAAGAAAATATATAATGTATTTGCTAAAGATTTAATAAAAAAAGGATTAGCTTATCCATGTTTTGCAACACCAGAGGAATTAGCTGCTTTAAGAGAAAAACAAATAGCTGAGAAAATAACTCCAGGATATTACGGTGAATATGCAACATATAGAAATTTAGATGTGGAAGAGGCTATAAAAAAAATAAAATCAGGTGAAAATTATATATTGAGATTAAAGTCACCTGGAAATCCAGAAAAAAGAATAAAGTTTCATGATTTGATAAAGGGGGATGTATCATTCCCAGAAAATAATCAAGATATTGTTATTATAAAGGGTGATGGTCTTCCAACATATCATTTCGCACATATTGTAGATGACTCTTTAATGAGAACAACTCACGTTATAAGAGGAGAAGAATGGCTATCATCTCTTCCAATACATCTTCAATTATTTGATGTTTTAGGACTTGAAACTCCAAATTATGCCCATGTTCCAACCATAATGAAACTAGACGGAAATTCAAAGAGAAAACTATCAAAGAGAAAAGATGTTGAAAGTGCGGTAACTTATTATGATGAACAAGGATATCCAATAGAATCTGTTATAGAGTATCTTTTAAATATAATAAACTCTGCTTTTGAAGAATGGAGAATAGAAAATAAAGATGCAGATTATCATGATTATGTTGTAGAATTAGAAAAAATGAGTAAAAGTGGAGCACTATTTGATATAGTTAAGTTAGGGGACGTAAGTAAAGAGGTTATATGCAAAATGAATGCAGAAAAGGTATATAACCTTTATGAAAAGTGGTCAAATGAGTATAATAAAGAAATTCATGAACTTTTAGTTGCTAATGAAGATATGATAAAAAAAGTATTTAATATAGAGAAAAATGGTCCAAAGCCAAGAAAAGACTTTGCTAAATGGAATGAAGTAGAAGGAAAGATATTCTATTATTTTGATGAGTTATTTGCTAAAGAAACAATAAATGATGTAGAACTTCCAAAGACTTTAAACATAGAAGATGCAAAAGAAATAATAAAAAAATATAAAGAGGTTTATAACTTTAATACAGATAATTCAGTTTGGTTTGATGAATTAAAAGCATTAGCAGCATCTTTAGGATATGCAACAGATAGAAAAGCCTATAAGAAAAATCCAGAAAATTTTAAAGGAATGGTATCTGATGTGGCAGGAGCTGTTAGGGCAGCTATTACTCATAGAAGTAATACTCCAGATCTTTATACTATTATGCAAATAATGGGTGAAAATAAAGTTAGACAAAGATTTGAGGATTTTATAAATTTATAATAGAAAGATAACTTAATTTTAAACATAGGTATAATAAATACCTATGTTTATTTTTATTATAAAATTTTAATTAATATAAAGACTGTTTCCATCAGATTTAATAATAATTGTACCATCTTCATCAGTTCTGTAATATCTTATATTATATTTATCTAAAAGGTTTAATGTTTTAGTGCTAGGATGCTTATAGCTATTATTAATACCAACTGAGATTATTGAAAGCTTCGGGGATACAGCTGTTAAAAATTTTTCGCTTGTTGATGTAGAACTACCATGATGCCCAATTTTTAATACATCAGAAGAAAGATTTACATTAGAATTTAAAACTTCTTTTTCTAAATCATCTTCAGCATCACCAGTAAATAAAAAGGAAGTATTTTTATAAACTATTTTCATAATGGGAGAATAATTATTCAAATTATCATAGGTTTCTTTAATTGGTGAGAAAACTTCAACCGATGTGTTATTACCTAAGTCAATTGAAGAACCCATACCTTGTTTTAATACATTTATCTTTAATGATTTTTTATTAAGTTCATAAAGCATATCTAAAAAACTTTCGGTGTTATGAGAAACTTTTGGTGCAAAAAAATTTAATACATTAAATGATTTTATAATGGTTGCCATAGATCCTATATGATCTTCATGAGGATGGGTTGCGATTATATAGTCTAAAGTTTTTATATTTAAACTTTTTAAATAGTTAACAAGAGTATCTTTTGAATCATAAGGACCTGAATCTATTAAAATATTTTTGTTATTAACTTGTATAAGAGAGGCATCTCCTTGTCCTACATCTATATAATGAACTTTAAAAAAATTATTTTGTGTACTTTTAGGATAGTTTTTTATGAAAACAAACAGAAAGAAAAATATGATTGGAAATATAATAAATAGTTGTTTTTTTATTTTGATAAAATCATCTCCTAAATAGAATGTAATAAATATTAACTTAGATTAATATATTTTAAAAAGTTTTTATAAAATTTTAACTACAACAAAATAAATAGCTTATATAAATATTTATGAAATAATTAGTTATATTTAATTATTTACTAATATTATTAAATTTAAACTCTATATTTATAAAAAGGATGGTTGTATGAAAAGTGAATTTTATTTAAATAATGATAAAGTAACTATTGATTTTACTAAAAAATATTGTAATAGTTTTGAGACAATTTTAGATAGTTATGGATTTAGAAATTTAATAGAAGAATATTTAAAAAAATCTAAAAATAGAAATACAAATAATTTTAAATTTTTGGAAGCTTCTTTGAAAAGTAGCGATATAAAATATATAGTAGATAATATTACCAGTATATTTAAACTTTTAATTATGATGAATGTAGATGAAGCTATAAGTTATAATAATAATTTTAGGGATATTTTGAAAGATAATAAGTTATTTTTTAATGTTATAGAAGATATATATTCTTTTTGGAGAAAACTTGAAAGATATACATTAATTCATAATAATAAAATAAAAGACGGCATAGCTGCAGTTAGTTTTACTGATGCAAATGATAAATTTTCAAAGCTTATTTTAAAGTTTTATAGAAGGATTGAAAAAAATCTTTTAGGAGATACACCAAATGTATATAGACAGTTAGCAGCAGGTGGAAATGCATGTTTAATGCTTAGTAATGTTATATGGCCTATTCCTAATGAATATGAGGCTTTAGATGATATTTGTTTTATAGATAGTGTATCATTAGAAGCTCCATTTATAACTTATCCAAAGAAAAATAAAAGAGATGGAGTATTTAAAGAAATCTTTTATAATCCAATAAAAGAACTAAGTTTAAATAAAGATGAATGGTTTTGCTATCCTGCAAAGGTTGGAGAACTTTTGGCTTATGTATACTTTCATAGAGATTTTTTAAATCATGGGATAAGCCTTTGCAATTTGTTTGAACTAGCTAGAATAGATGAATGTAGAGGAAAAAGACCAGATATAATATATTTGTTTGGTGTTGAAGATGGAGAAACTGATTTAGAAACTTATTTTTATGATGATAAAAAAAATAATATTATGTTAGGTTATATAAATTATTGTGATAAAATGGATTATTTTGGTTATATGAAAAAAATGATCTTGACTCTTCATAATGTGATAATGATAAAAAATGGGTATTTACCTATTCATGGTGCCATGGTAAAGGTTGTATTAAAAGATGGAAAAGAAGCAAATATAGTTATAGTAGGGGATAGTGGAGTTGGAAAATCAGAAAGTTTAGAGGCTTTTAGATCTTTAGCTGAAGAGCATATAAGTGATATGACTATAGTTTTTGATGATATGGGAGTTTTAAAATTAGATGAGAATAATAATATTTTAGGATATGGTACGGAAATTGGAGCTTTTGTTAGACTGGATGATTTAGATCAAGGTTATGCATTTAAAGAAATAGATAGAAGTATATTTATGAATCCGGATAAAACAAATGCAAGATTAGTTATGCCAGTTAGTAATTATTTACAAATTATAAAAGGATATAAAGTAGATATTTTGTTGTATGCAAATAATTATTCTAAAATAGATGAAAATGGAAAAAATATAACGTATTTTAATAAATATATGGATGCTATTAAGGTATTTAAAGATGGATGTAGAATAGCCAAAGGAACAACCACAGAATTAGGTCTTGTAAAATCTTACTTTGCAAATCCTTTTGGACCAGAGCAAAGAAAAGAGAAAACTAATATACTAATAGAAAAATACTTTAGAATAGCATTTCAAAATAAAATAAAAGTTGGAGAAATAAAGACATGCTTAGCTATAGACGGATTGGAAAAAGAGGGACCAAGAAGGGCAGCACTTGAACTTTTTAAGGTAATTGAGCAATTATAAAACAGGCTCACTAAATACTTGGTAAGCCTATTTAATTTTCTTTTAGTCAATGTGCCTGTATCTGTCCTTAGCAAAGAAAGATATTGCATATAATCCACAAATTCCAACGATAGCATATATTATTCTAGAGAATACAGTGCCTACTCCAAATATTGTATCAATTAAATTAAATTGAAAAAATCCAATGAGTCCCCAATTTATAGCACCTATAATAACTAATAATAGAGTAATTATATTTAATGATCTCATATTTAACACTCCCTTTCTTTTCTTTGCAGTAATTATTTTTACCTTTAAGCAATATAATTATGCAAAAAAATAGTAGAATATTTTCTACTATCTCATGGGAGTTTAAAATTGAATATTTCTATCAACTGGTTGAGTTAATGATATAAAGGTATCTGTTTTGTTTACACCTTCAATAGTATTAACTTTATTCATTAATAAATCTTGTAAATCAGAAATGTTTCTGCATATGACCTTAGCGAAAATAGAATATCCACCTGTTATTAGGTGAAGTTCTACAACTTCTTTTATTTTTGATAATTCTTCAAAAACATGATTATAAGATTTAGTTCCAGCTACATGTATGCCAACAAAACATAAAACATCATATCCAAGTTTAGGTAAATCAAGTAAAATTCTTGTACCTTTAATAATCCCTAAATCCTCCATTTTTTTCATCCTAACATGAATAGTTCCGCCTGAAACATGACATATTCGAGCGATTTCTAAATAAGGAGTTCTACAATCTTTAATAAGTATATCTAAAATTTGAAGATCAAGCTCGTCCAACTGTAATTGAAAGTTTGATAGAGCCATAAAATCACCCTCTCCATATTTAATCTAATATTATATGTATTATTTTATCAAAGAAATAATAAAAATTCTATATAAATATTATAAAATATAAAATAAAACAAGAAATTTGTTATTTTACTTTAAGGATAAATTCAATATTTTCAAATAAATGAAATTAAGTGCACATTTCTAAAAAATTATTGAAAATATATTAAATTTAAATTAATATATTATTAGGGAAAATATTAATTATGGAGGAAGAAAAATGTCAAGTATTTTCAGCTTTCTTGGTTATACAATAGGAGCCATAGTTTTTGTTATTGTAGTGTTCATAACATTTTCTTTATTGGGTAGATATGTATTTAATAAGACTCGTGTGAATAAATGGATAATATTAGCTGCGGCAATAATAACATTCGCAGCAACTTTCTTTATTCCAGATTTTAATCCTATAGGTAGTATCGCAATACAAGCAGTATTGATGTATATATGTGTAATATCTATTCTTTGGTTTATAGATATTAATAAGAATGGATATCCTAGAATAAAGAAGGAAAAGAAAATAGTAATAAAATCCAAAGCTAAACCAAATAGAGCAAAAAAAAATAATTAACAAAAGGCCTCATTTTTATGAAGCCTTTTTATTTTACAAAAATAGGTGAACTTATTGCTGTTAAATTAGAATCAAGAAATACCTTTATAACATACCAAGTTTCTTTTGAAGAAAAATTTTTTTTGAATATATATTGAACTTTGTTTAAATTTATATTGTCTATTTTTTTTATTATAGTACCATTATTGCTTAGTATATAAATTTTATTTATTTTATGCTTGTAATCATGTAGATATACATATATATTTAAATCAGCAGATAAGTTTTTTTCAATAGATGATCCCATAAATATATCGTTTATAGCAAATAAGAGTTTTAATGTTTTAGATTCTGTAAAAAAGCAATGTTTCTTATTTAATGCAGAGATTAGATTTTTATTGTCTAACTTAGGAGAAATGATACATGTTAGTTTACTAAAATTGCTATAAGGAGGATATTTATAATTTTTTTGACCTACTGCACCTACTTTAAAATTGTTGTCTAAAAGTGAAAAATAATATTTTTCTTTATTAGAATAGATGCTTTTATCGCTTCTAACGTTTATGTCAAGGCTTGGAGATATTTCATTTAAAAACTCCTTGTATGGAAAATTTTCTACAGTTTTATTAGACGAATTTATAGTTATATGGAAATCTGTATTTTGAAGTAGCCATATAGCAAAATATTTAAAATTATTTACATCTCCTTTAAAAAAACTTTTAGTATTTAAAACACTTACTTTACCTAGAGATTTAATAAAAGCTTCAAATTCTAATAATACTAAAAAGTTATCATTCTTTTTGTTAAATCTATGAATAATTTTAGATAAATATTGCCAAGTTGATAAAGTAGTATTTTTTTTATTAAAAGTGTAATCTAAATCCTTATTTTCATGGCTTATTATGGCATAATCTAATCCTAAATCTTTAATTTCATTTAGAATAGTAAATTGTTCATCTCTTTTAAAAGAAGTTAGGCAGTCAGAGGATACGCCATAATAAAAATTTAAGTCTTTAAAATCTTGTTCCTTATACATAGTAACAGTTTCTTTTTCGGGCATAAAGTCACCTCTATATATTAATATTAAATATATATTAATTTTACGTGCTATTAATGTTATAAAGTTTGATATTAATAAGGTGAATTATATGGTACAATTATGATTGTTTCTTACAACAAAGCAAATCACAGTGAAATTTTATTAAAAAAATGAGATTAAAGTTTTACTTTTAATCTAAAAATGGAGGAATTATATGTTAAATATAGGTGATTTTAATGAATTAAAGGTAGTTAGAAAGGCTAGTTTTGGATATTATTTAGACAGAGGAACTAAAAAAAGTTCAGATGATATATTACTTCCAAATGCTAATACAGAAGGTAAGGAGATAAATATTGGAGATGTAGTTAATGCATTTATATATAGAGATTCAAGAGATCGTTTAATTGCTACATTAAAAACCCCTTTGGCTATTTTAGGGGATGTTGCGTATCTTGAAGTAACTCAAATAACTAATTTTGGAGCTTTTGTAAATTTTGGATTAGAAAGAGATATATTAATTCCACTTAGAGAACAAAAATATAAACTTGAAGAAGGTAGAAAATATTTAGTATATATATATTTAGATAAAACAGGAAGGCTTGCAGCAACAACAGATGTTGATAAATATTTAGATGAAATGGAAGATGTTAAATTAATGAGTGATGTAGAGGGAGTGGTTTATGGCTACCAAACAAATGGCTCATTAAGAGTTGCGGTAGATAATAAATATAGAGCAGTTGTGTTAAAAAATGAATATTTCACAAAGATATTTCCAGGGGATATTGTAAAAGGTAAAATAAAAAGGGTGTACGAAGATGGAATAATAGGACTTTCTTTAAGACAATATAAGCTTAAAGAAAAAGATGATTTAGAAAAGAGGATATTAGAATATTTAAAAGAAAATGGAGGTGAAATGATTTATAATGATAAGTCATCTCCAGATGATATAAAAAGACAATTTAAGACATCTAAAAATTATTTTAAAATGGCTTTAGGTGGACTTATGAAGAAAAATCTTATAGAACAAGGGAGCTTTGGAACGAAGTTAAAAGAATAGAAATAAGCTATGCCAAATATTGGTGTAGCTTATCTTTTTACTATTTAATATATATATAGTTCATGAAGTTTGATAAGTATATATATGAATTTAAATCTAAAGTGGATATATATTTAAGTCCTTTTGATGTAAATCTAATTTTACTACTTTTTTCTTTAACACAATCTATAAAATTATTTAAATCTTTTACTTGTATTTTTTTATTAAATATAAGAAGAATATTAAAATGAAGTAATTTGCAATAAATATATTTATTGTTGCTGTAATTAATAAAATTATCTAAATTGTCTGTGATAAAGTTTATATGATTTTCTATAGCGTTAAATATTTCATTTAATTTATCTCTATATATAAATGTAATAGAATTAATATCTAAGAAGCTTGTACAAATAACATTTAATAAGTCAGTTTTGATTTCTTCAACTTCTGCTTTTGAAAATTTGAGATATAAATTCAGATAAATAGGTCTATTAGAAAAAATATCTTCTAAATAATTTATAAAGTTTTTAAAATCTCCTGTATCATTTAAAGGTTCTATTTCAAAAAGTATTTTAAAAAATAAATTCCAATGAAAATCAGTGTTTATAGTTTGAGCTAACTTATTACCTATAATACTAGAAAAATCAGAATGAAATTTTAAATTTTCTTCAAGGCATATTTTTTCTTTAAACGATATAGGATTTTTAAGTATCTCATTTAGTCTTATGGAAGTATCTATAAATGTTTTATAATATTCTTCAGAAGATATGCAGTTATTTTTTTTAATTATATAATCTATTATTATGTCACAAGCATTTCTAAAATCTATAGAAACTCCAAGTTCATTTTTTACTTTATAAGAATAAATATCAAATATCATCTTTGATAATAATATCTCTAAGCCTTGCTTATTAACATTTGGTTGTGCAAGTTGTAAATTGTTAGAGGCTATATGATTATAAATAGTTAGAAGTTGATTGTCAATTAAGCAAAGATTACTTTTTATAGAATTTAATATGTTTTTATAAAAGGTATCTCCAAGAACCATATTATAATTTTTATAAATAACTTTATGTTCTATTTCGCCCCAAAATATGTTGACCATAGATTTTATTTGAAGTTCAAAATTAAATTTGTGATTTTCAGATATAATATATCCATCTATTCTGTATAGTTTAAATCCATTTTTCTGTTTCAAGGGTTGTTCATCTCTTAAATCTAAAAATATATTTTTATTAGATTTGTGAAAATAAAACCCTTCACAATTTTTGTTACAAAAAGATGATTTTAAAAATTTAAAAATTTTATCTTCATCTTCTATAAATCTACATTCAATTCTAATACCTATAAGGTCAGATAAATTATAGAAAAGTTCTTCTGGGGTTTTATATTTTAAATAATAGTTATTACGTATAATTTTTTCTTTAAGGCTAGACGATGACTTTACTCTAGTTGAAATATTAAAAAAACCATCACATGAATTGTTTAATAGATTAAAAAAGAAATCATCTAAAAAATCTGAAGCATGATTTAAATTGCTTTTTAACTTTTGTAAAATAAATAATGATTCATTAGTAAATTTAAATACCTCTAATTCCAAGCTGTTCTCCTCCTTTTAAGTTTAATCATGGGTATAAAATTTGTAAAAAATAATTATAATATATAGGTAATATAATTAATATGATATCAATTAATTTAAATAATAACAATGAGTATATGTATTTAAATAATTTAATTCAAGATAATTGAAAAAAAGATAAAAATATTTAATAAGATATTAACATTTTAGTTCTTTTATGTTAAAATATCTTCAATATAATTTTTAGATAGAGAGGATGATATTTGTGAATGCTGATAAAATGACACTAAGGGTTCAACAAAGTTTAAATGATGCATATGAAATAGCAGTAAAATATAATAATCAACAGCTAGATATAATACATTTATTCTCGGCTCTTATAAATCAAGAAGATGGATTAATTCCTAATATATTCGAGAAAATGGGAGTTGATATTAAATCACTTGAGAGAGAAACTAACTTAAAAATAGATAGTCTTCCAAAAGTTTTAGGAGAAGCTGCTAAATCAACAGGAGTTACAGCAACTAGGAGAATAAATGAAGTTCTTATAAAAGCTGAGCAACTATCTAAAGAATTTGGAGATTCTTATGTTAGCGTAGAGCATGTTATGTTAGCAATTATGGATATTGATTCAAAGGGCGTAGGGCTTATTTTAGATAAATTTTCTATTAGTAAAAAAGAATTTTTAGAAGTATTAAATAAAATTAGAGGAAGTCAAAAGGTAGATACACAAGATCCAGAAGGCACTTATGATGCTTTATCTAAATATGGTACAAATCTTATTGATTTGGCTAAAAAGCATAAATTAGATCCTGTGATTGGAAGAGATGAAGAAATAAGAAGAGCGGTTAGAATTCTATCAAGGAGAACAAAAAATAATCCTATACTTATAGGTGAACCTGGAGTTGGTAAAACCGCAATAGTTGAAGGTTTGGCAAATAGAATAGTAAAGGGAGATGTTCCTGAAGGATTAAAAAATAAAACGATATTCTCTTTAGATATGGGAGCATTAATTGCAGGAGCTAAGTATAGAGGTGAGTTTGAAGAAAGATTAAAAGCTGTTTTAAAAGAAGTTCAAAACTCAGATGGAAATATAATTTTATTTATAGATGAAATTCATACAATAGTTGGTGCTGGTAAAACAGATGGAGCTATGGATGCTGGTAATTTAATAAAACCGCTATTAGCAAGAGGGGAATTACACTGCATAGGTGCTACAACTTTTGATGAATATAGACAATATATAGAAAAAGATAAGGCCTTAGAGAGAAGATTCCAACCAGTTATAGTTAACGAACCGACAGTTGAAGATGCTATATCTATATTAAGGGGATTAAAAGAAAGGTTTGAAATTCATCATGGTATAAGAATTCATGATTCTGCAATAGTTGCAGCAGCAACACTTTCAGATAGATATATTCAAGATAGGTATCTACCAGATAAAGCGATAGATTTAATTGATGAAGCTGGTGCTATGGTAAGATCAGAAATAGATTCACTACCTACAGAACTTGATAGAATAAGAAGAAAACTTTTGACACTTGAAACAGAAAAAGAAGCATTGTCCATGGAAGATGATGAAGTTTCTAAGATTAAATTAGAGGATTTAGAGAAAGAGTTAGCAGTTCTTAAAGAAAAAAATAACGAGATGACTGCTAAATATGAAAAGGAAAAATCTCAAATAACTGAAATTAAAAATTTAAAATCTGAGCTTGACACTTTAAGAGGTATGGCAGAAGAATATGAAAGACAATATGATTTAAATAAGGTAGCAGAGATTAAATATGGTAGAATTCCAGAAATTGAAGCTAAAATAAAAGAAAAAGAAGCTGATATGGAACAAAATCACGATACTTCCATGCTTAAAGAAGAAATAACAGAAGAAGAAATTTCTCAAATAGTTTCTAAATGGACTGGAATTCCTGTAACTAGACTAGTTGAAGGTGAAAGAGAGAAACTTTTAAGACTTGAAGAAGAATTAAAAATGAGAGTAATAGGTCAAGAAGAGGCAACAGAAGCTGTAGCTAATGCTGTTATAAGGGCAAGGGCTGGACTTAAAGATGAAAATAAACCAATAGGTTCTTTTATATTCTTAGGACCTACAGGAGTTGGTAAAACAGAACTTGCCAAAACTTTAGCTAGAAATCTTTTTGATAGTGAGGATAATATAATAAGAATAGATATGTCAGAATATATGGAAAAACATGCTGTATCTAGACTTGTTGGACCTCCTCCAGGATATATTGGATATGAAGAAGGTGGTCAATTAACTGAAGCAGTTAGAAGACAACCATATTCTGTTATATTGTTTGATGAAATAGAAAAAGCTCATGAAGATGTATTTAATATGTTTTTACAAATATTAGATGATGGAAGACTTACTGATAATAAAGGTAAAACCGTGGATTTTAAAAATACAATAATAATTATGACATCAAATATTGGTAGTAACTATCTTCTAGAAAACAATGAAAATGGTGAAATATCTAAAGAGGCAAGAGATGCTGTAATGAATGAAATGAAATTAAGGTTTAAGCCTGAATTTTTAAATAGGGTTGATGACATTATAATGTTTAAGCCATTAAATCTTGAAGGAATTAAAAAGATAATTGATATATTCTTAAAAGATGTTAAAAAACGATTAAAACATAGAAATATTGACATGAATGTAACAGATTCTGCTAAAGAAATTTTAGCTAAGCAAGGGTATGACCCAGTTTATGGAGCAAGACCACTTAAAAGGTTTATAGGAAATGTTTTAGAAACAGATATTGCAAAAAAAATAATAGCTGGAGAGATAAAAGATAACTCTGTTATAATAGTAGATACAGATGGAAACAATATTGTTATAAAAAATAATTAAAAAATAATTAGGCACTTTAATGGTTTGAAATTAAATTAAGATATATTAAAGTGTCTTTTTAAAGAAATTTTATTTTATGAAAACGTAAATATTTTTTTGCTAAAATTTAATAAAACTTATTGAAAACATATAAATACTGTGCTAAAATAACAATAAAATAAATAAAGATTTTAATTAATTAATGAATTTCTCCATTTTAGAGAGTTTGTTAATAGTTATTTATCTTTCTAATTGGAGGAATAGAAAATGGCAGATAAAACAATCGTATGCAAAGACTGTGGAAAAGAATTTATATTCACAGAGGGAGAACAAGCATTTTACAAAGAAAAAGGATTTGATAATGATCCAGTAAGATGTCCAGAATGCAGAAGAGCAAGAAAGCAACAAAATAGAAGATAATTTGTTTTAACATATAAGAGCTATAATTTTTTATAGCTCTTATTTTTGTATAATGCAAAATAAACAAGATATATTTAATATTTTATCAAAAATATTAAATCAACTATAATTACTCTCCTTTATTTGGGAGTTTGCTTCGTATGATATGTTCAACTGTTTCTGGTAATTTTGTAATTTCTTCTTTAGAAAGTTTGTCTGTGTATATAGGCTTGTGAACATAGAAGTTTATATTACTAGGTTTAATTAGTATTTTGTTAGCTTCCATAACTCTATAAGTCCCATCAATTGTAAGAGGAACTATAGGAACTTTAGATTTAGTTGCTAATTTAAAGCTTCCAGATTTAAATTCCCCCATTTTATCGCCACGACTTCTAGTACCTTCAGGAAAAACTACTAGAGAGTGTCCATTTTTTAAAGTTTTAATACCTTCTAATATTCCTTCCATAGACTTTCTAGGGTTTTCTCTGTCTAAGTATATAGAACCTGCTAGGGTTATCCATTTATTTATTAAAGGTAATTTTTTTAATTCTTTTTTAGCAATAAAACCTTTAGGTTTGTCTATAAATCCACAAATTATAGCAATATCCATATTGCTTTGGTGATTAGAGACAAATAAGACAGGACCTTCAGGAATATTTTCAAGCCCATGAACATTTACAGTTGAATCGGAAAGTTTTATTAGTTTTTGTGATATAGTTCTTGTGCCTAGACAAACTATATTATTCATCTCATCTATTTTCCCTTCAGCAAGTAGTTTTTGAGCTTCCTTTTCTTTAGGAATAAAAGCAACTAACGTTCCTACGTATCCTAGTATATACCATTTAAATGATCTAAACATTATTAATCCGTTTTAAATCATATAAACTTTATTTTAAGTTTATATATTAACGGATTCACCTCCTTATAAGTAATATAATATTAAAATTTATAATAATTTAGATAATGACAATATAATTATAGCATATTATAAATGTCATGAAACAACAACTATATTAACTATTAAAAGTTCTATTTAATAAAGTTTTAGCATATAAATATAAATAAACTTATTTAAATTTTTTTAAAATTTAACAATTAAAGAATGATAAATAAAAATCAATTTAATATACTTATCAAGAGTGGTGGAGGGACTGGCCCTATGAAGCCCAGCAACCAATTTTATGGTGCTAAATCCTGCAGTTTTTACTGAAAGATAAGAGATATTTTATGTATATACTGTATTTGTATAAACGTCTAGGATATTTCTCTTAGGCGTTTTTATTTTAGGGGGGATTAGTAATTGAGAATTAGTGAAATTTTTAATAAAAAAGAGGTCGTAATATCTTTTGAAATATTTCCACCAAAACCTAATGGTGATGTGAACAAAATATATAATACATTAGATGAGTTAAAAATTTTAAATCCAGATTATATAAGTGTAACCTATGGTGCTGGAGGATCGTTTATTAATAATAAAACAATAGATTTAGCTAGTAAAGTAAAGAATGAGTATAATATAGAATCAGTTGCACATTTAACATGTATAAAATCAACTAAAAAAGATATAGATAAGATTTTAAAATTATTAAAAAATAACAATATTGAAAATATATTAGCTCTTAGGGGAGATGTTACAGGAAATTGTACTTGTGGTGATTTTAAATATGCAAGTGATTTAATTTCTTATGTGAAAATGTATAATGATTTTAATATTGCAGGTGCTTGTTATCCAGAAGGACATCCAGCGTGTATTACTTTAGATGAAGATATAAGAAATTTGAAATTGAAAGTTGATTGTGGAGTTAATAATTTAGTATCGCAATTATTTTTTGATAATAATATATTTTATAATTTTTTAGACAAGGTTTATAGTGCGAATATAGATGTTCCTATACAATCTGGTGTTATGCCTGTTGTAAATAAAAAACAGATAGAGAGGATAATTTCTTTATGTGGTGCTACTTTTCCTAAAAAATTTATGAAAATAGTAGATAAATATGAATATGATGCTATAGCATTAAGAGATGCTGGAATAGCCTATTCAGTGGAACAAATAATAGATTTAGTGTCTTCAGGAGTTAAAGGAGTTCATATATATACTATGAACAATCCAATAGTTGCTAAAAGTATAATAAAGAATATATCATCAATAGTAAGTTGCATAAATAAAAGGAGTATAGATGAATTTGGAAGAAATTAAAATAAATACAATTGAGATTTTAAGATATTTAGGATATGGTGGACAAATATTAGATGAACAAATAAAGGATGATATTAAGACAATAAAACAATTAGTAAAGAATTATATACATTTAAGATATGTAATTAAAAGATATAAAATAGTAAGGGTAGAAGAAGGAATATTATTAAAAGGGACGAATTTTATTTTAATGGGAAAAGACATAGAGAAACATTTAAGATTATGTGATGAATGTTTTTTAATAGCAACAACATTAGGAAATGATTTTGAAAAATTATTTAGACTTTATGAAAAGAAGTCTTTATCACAATCAATTATTATAGATTGTTGTGGAACAACTGCTATTGAAGAAGTTTGTGATTCATTAGAAGAAGCAATAAAAAATGATATGAAAAGAGAAAATAGATTTATAACAACAAGGTATAGTCCAGGTTATGGAGATTTACCAATAGAGATTCAAAGTAATTTTATAAATCTTTTAAATTGCCCAAAAGAAATAGGGCTTACATGTTCAGAAAATAATATTTTAATACCCAGAAAATCAGTTACAGCAATAATTGGGATATCAAAAGAGAATATAGAAAAACAAATACAAAAATGTGCTGTTTGCTTAAAAAATAAAGATTGTTTATACAAGAGAAAGGGTGATATCTGTGGAAATAATACTATTTGATGGTGCAATGGGAACTATGATTCAAAAAAAAGGTTTAAGCCTTGAAAATGGAGTAGAGTGCTTTAATATAAGTGAAAAAGATATAATTTGTGATATTCATAAAGAATATATAAATGCAGGGGCTAATATTATAACAACCAATACTTTTGGAGCAAATGAGCTTAAACTTAAAAAATATGGATACACAGTAGAGGAAATAATAGATAGTGCTGTAAATATTGCTAAAGAAGCGGTTGCAGACAGAAATGTAAAAATTGCATTAGATATAGGACCTATAGGGCAACTTTTAGAACCAATGGGAACATTAAGTTTTGATAGAGCATATGAGATATTTAAAAGGCAAATACTTCAAGGTGTGAAATCTGGTGCAGATATTATATTAATAGAAACCATGACGGATTTATATGAAGCAAAAGCGGCTGTTTTAGCAGCAAAAGAAAATAGTAATCTTCCCGTATTTTGTACAATGAGCTTTGAAGAAAACGAAAGGACATTTACAGGGTGTACTCCTGAGAGTATGGTTATAACTTTAGAAGGCTTAGGAGTAGATGCAATTGGTGTAAATTGTTCCTTAGGACCAAAAGAAATAAAGCCTATAATACAGAGAATATTAAAGGTTGCGAATAAAAAAGTTATAGTGCAGCCAAATGCTGGTCTTCCAAAAATGAATAGAGAGGTAGCAATTTATGATATAGATAAAAATGAATTTTCAAATTATATGGTTGAATTTTTAAGTTTAGGTGCGGATATTTTAGGAGGATGCTGTGGAACTACTCCAGAATATATTGCAACCGTTAGAGAAAAAATACAAGAGAAAAATATTAAAAAAAGAGAGAAAAGAAATATATGTGCTGTATGTACTCCTTCTAAATTTGTGGAAATAGATGGTGTTAAAGTAGTTGGTGAGAGAATAAATCCAACAGGTAAAAAATTGTTTAAGGAAGCTTTGAAAAACAATGATTTAAATTATATATTAAAACAAGCTATAGAACAAGTTGAGGGAGGGGCAGATATTTTAGATATCAATGTTGGGTTGCCTAATATAGATGAAGAAAAAGTTATGAAAAATGTTATTTTAGGTATACAAGAAATTCTAGATGTGCCTCTTCAGATAGATTCAACAGATAAAAATGTTATAGAGATGGCATTAAGATACTATAATGGAAAAGCTATAGTGAATTCTATAAATGGTGAAGATAAAGTATTAGATAATATATTGCCTATAGTTAAAAAGTATGGCGCATGTGTAGTTGGGCTTACTTTAGATGAAAAAGGGATACCAAGCACTTGTGAAGAAAGATTTAAAATAGCAAGAAAGATAATAAACAGGGCTCAAGAATATGGAATATGTAAAGAAAATATATTTATAGATTGTTTAGTTTTAACAGCTTCAGCTCAACAAAAAGAAGTTTTTGAAACATTAAAATCCATAACAATGATAAAAGAAAAGCTTGGAGTTAAAACCATTTTAGGAGTTTCAAATATATCTTTTGGTCTTCCAAACAGATTTCTTATAAATGAAACATTTTTAAGTTTAGCTTTAGGAAGAGGACTAGATTTACCTATTATGAATCCAAATTCTAAAGGGATGATGGATGTTATACGGGCATTTAATGTTTTAAGTAATTATGATAAAAATTCTAGTGAGTTTATAAAATATTATAATTTTAATAAAGACAGAAAAAATATAGAGGTAATTGAAGAATCTAAGAAGGATTTAAAATATATGATTATAAAAGGTTTAAAGGATGAAGTCAAAAATGAAACCATAAATCTTTTAAAAAAAAAGGAAGAATCAGATATAGTTAATGAATATTTAGTTCCAGCTCTAGATGAAGTTGGACTTTCTTTTGAAAAGGAAGAAATATTTTTGCCACAGCTTATAAATTCTGCAGAGGTTGTTCAAAAGGCTTTTGAAGTTTTAAAAGAGAGTTTATTAAAAAATGGTAAAGAGAAAATTAATGCAGGAAAAATAGTCTTGGCAACAGTCAAAGGCGATATTCATGACATAGGTAAAAATATTGTGAAAATAATGCTTGAAAATTATGGTTATGAAGTTATAGATTTAGGAAAAGATGTTGAAATAGAAAAAATAATAGAAGCATTAAAAGTATATAAAGTTAAATTAATAGGTTTAAGTGCACTTATGACAACAACATTAAAAAGTATGGAGGATACTATAAAGGAAATCAGAAGAAACAATATAGATGCAAAAGTTTTTGTTGGAGGTGCTGTATTAACTAAAGAATATGCTAAAAAAATTGGAGCTGATTTTTATGCAAAAGATGCAAAACAATCAGTAGAGATTGCTAAACAGGTATTGTGTTAACAAATAAAAAAAATGTATTTTGTAGAAAAACACTTGTATTTTATCGGGATACATGATATAGTGTATATAGAAATTTGGGGATTAAATAATAAAAAACATTAGATTTAAAAAAACAGCAATAAGCAATTAGGGGTTTTAATGTTATATATAATATATTATAATCTAATGTAGATAAAATTAAGTTATAAAGTCTTTATCTATTCATAATAGGTAAAGATTTTATAGCTTTTTTACAATACATAGAGGTGATAAATATATGAGTGAAAATTTATTAATAATAGATAAAAAAGTATTACCTGATGTTTTTGAAAAGGTTATAAATGTAAAAAAAATATTAAAAGAAGGAAAAGTAAAGGAAATAACAGAAGCTACTAAAATAGCTGGAATAAGCAGAAGTGTATATTATAAATATAAAGATTTTGTATTTGAATTTTCTGATATGGCGTCAAAGGGAACTAAAGTTATATTTAATATGTTAGTTATTCATCAAAAAGGAGTTTTATCTTCTATTTTAACTTTTCTTTCAGAAGCGGGAGGAAATATATTGATTATAAATCAAGGTATACCAATAAACGGTATAGCACACGTAACTGTAACTATAGACATTTCATCTATGCAAGATAATTTTAACAATGTATTAAAAGATATTAAAAAACTTTATGGTGTTAAGGAAGTAGAGCTTATTGCTATGGAGAAATAGGTGTGTTATGAAGGTTTATTCATAGATACCTATTTTCTTTTTGTGTTATATAAGTTAAAATAATAAACAGAATAAAATTAAGAAAGGATGGGAAGTATGGATATTTACTTTGACAATAGTGCAACTACTAAACCTTTAGATGAAGTTGTAGAGGTAATGAAAGATGCTATGATAAATTATTATGGCAATCCATCTTCTTTACATAGCTTAGGTTTAAAGTGTCATAATAAGCTTATGGAAGCTAAACAAGATATTGCTAGAAAAATAGGTGCAGTAAAAGAAGAGATTTTCTTTACGTCAGGTGGAAGTGAAAGTAATAATATGATTCTGAAAAATTTTGAAAAAGAGGGTAATCATATTATAACAACTAAATTTGAACATGCTAGTGTTTTGAATACTTTAAAATATTTAGAAACAAAAGGTGTTGAAGTCACTTATTTAAATGTTGATAAATTTGGATTTATTGATTTAGATGAATTAAAAAATTCTATAAAGAAAAATACTGTGCTTATATCTATAATGCAAGTTAATAATGAGATAGGTTCAATTCAAAACTTAGAAAAAATAGGGAATATAATAAAGAATACTAGTAATCGTGCAAGATTTCATGTTGATGGGGTTCAAGGATACGGAAAAATAAAAATAGATGTTAAAAAATGTAATATAGATTTTTATACTGCTTCAGCACATAAGATACATGGACCAAAGGGAATTGGTTTTTGTTATATAAGAAAAAGTCTTAATTTAAATCCTTTGATAGAAGGTGGCGGACAAGAATTTGGCGTGAGATCTGGAACAGAAAATTTACCAGGAATTTTATCTTTTGTTAAGGCTAGTGATGTAGCATTTGAATGTATGGATAAAAATTATGAAAAGATTTTAGAATTAAAAAAATATTTTATAAAAAAATTAGAAGAAATAAATGATGTAAAAATAAACAGCCCAATTGATAAAAATATAATACCATATATATTAAATGTATCATTTTTAGGCGTTAGAGCTGAAGTTCTTTTACATATGTTAGAAGAAAAAGGGATTTTTGTTTCAACTGGTTCAGCGTGTTCTTCAAAATCAGTACAAGCTAAAGGAAGTCATGTATTAAATGCTATAGGACTTACTAAAGAGTATATACAAGGAGCTATAAGATTTAGTTTTTCAAGGTACAACACTAAAGAGGAAATAGATTATACAATAGATAATTTAAAGGAATCACTAAAATTTTTAAGGAGAATAAAAATATGAATAAATTAGTATTAGTTAAATATGCACCTGAAATATTTTTAAAGGGATTAAATAGAAACAAATTTGAAAAAAAATTAAAAAATAATATAACTAAAAAATTAAAAGATGTAGAACATCAAATAGTATTAGATCAAGGAAGATGGTTTATAAAATCTAATGATTTGGATGAAGTTGTAGATAGAGTGAGGAGAGTTTTTGGTGTTCAAGAAGTTTCAATAGTTACAGAAATTGAAGGAACATTAGATAATATAAAAGAAGAGGCTTTAAGAAGAGTTAAAGAAAGTAATGCTAAAACTTTTAAAATAGAAACAAATAGAGCAAATAAAAATTTCCCTAAAAACTCTATGGAAATTTCAAGAGAAGTTGGTGGATATGTTTTAAGTAATTTAGGAGATAACGTATCTGTTGATATTCATAAGCCAGAATGCAAGGTTCAAGTTGAAATAAGAGAAGGAAGCACTTATGTGTTTACAAATGATGATAGAGTAAAAGGTGTTGGTGGTCTTCCATATGGAATGAATGGTAGTACGATGCTTATGTTATCTGGAGGGATAGATTCTCCAGTTGCTGGATATTTAATGGCAAAAAGAGGAGTAGAACTTAACTGCATATATTATCATTCTCATCCATATACTTCAGAAAGAGCTAAAGATAAGGTTAAGGATTTAGCTAAAATACTTGCTAAATACACAGAAAAGGTAAATTTATTTGTTGTTCCATTTACAGAAATACAGATGGAAATAATAGAAAAATGTAGAGAAGATGAGTTAACTATAATAATGAGAAGATTTATGATGAGGTGTGCGTGTTACCTTTCAGAAAAAAGAGGGATTCAATCAGTATCCACAGGAGAGAGTATAGGTCAGGTTGCATCTCAAACTATGGAGGGATTAGTAGTTAGTTCAGATGTTGCTGATAGACCAGTTTTTAGACCTTTAATATCTATGGATAAAGAAGATATTATAGATATAGCAAAAGATATAGATACTTTTGAAACATCAATACTTCCATATGAAGATTGTTGTACTATATTTGTGCCAAAACATCCAAAAACAAAGCCAAGAGTTTTAGAAATTAGAAAATCAGAAGAAGCTTTAGATATAGATACACTTGTTGAAAAGGCAATAAATGAAATGGAAGTTTATAAATTTTAAAATAGACATTGTGGTATAGCTTAAAAAATTTGCTATACCATTTATATTATAAAGGAGAATTTATGGAATTTTTAATAAAACATTTTAATGATTTAAATACAAATGAACTTTATGAAATTGTAAAATCGAGATTTGAAGTCTTTGTTATGGAGCAAAAGATAGTAGATGAACAGGATTTTGATGATAAAGATAAGCTTTGTTATCACGGATTTTTTGAAGATAATGGAAGGATTATAGCCTATGGAAGAATAGTTTTAAAAGGATTAAGTTATGATGAGTGTTCAATTGGTAGAGTTTTAGTATTAAAAAATTATAGAAAACAAGGATTGGCTAAAAAACTTTTAGAAAATTTAATAAAATATATACAAGAAGAACTTAAAGAAGAGCACATAACAATTTCCGCACAAGAATATGTTAAAGAGTTATATAAAAGTGTAGGCTTTAAAGAATTTGGAGATGTATATTATGAAGTTAATATACCACATATAAAGATGAAAATTTAAGGAGAATATAAATTATGATAGATTTAGAAAAGTCAAAAGGAAAGATATTTAGACATTTTAAAGGAGATTTATATTTAGTTGAGGATATAGTAATTCATTCAGAAACACAAGAAAAATTAGTTTTATATAGAGCTTTATATGGAGATTGTGGTAGATTTGTAAGACCATATAATATGTTTTTAGAAGAAGTGCCTAAAAATAAAAAAAACCCAACAGGACAGATTTATAGATTTGAAGAATATGAGGTTAAAAGTTTAAATAATCATTAAAAATTAAATGATAATTATAATATTTCTTTAATATAATTGTATAAAAGTATAAATTGGTAATTATTAAACATTATGGATTACAAGCTAGGAGGCACTATGGAATTTGATATAAAAAGTACAAAAAAGAATAAAATAAAAATAGAAAAACCTAAAAATTTCAAGGTACTTATGTATAATGATGATTTTACAACAATGGAGTTTGTGGTAGAGATTTTATCTACTATATTTAATAAAAGTATAGAAGATGCAAATAAAATAATGTTAGAGGTTCACAATAAAGGCATAGGAATAGCTGGAATATATCCTTATGATATAGCTTTAACAAAACTTACTGTAGCTATGAAAATGGCTTCTGAAAGTGGATTTCCTTTCAAACTTACAGTAGAGGAGGAATAAAATTTGAAAATAACTAAAACCGTGAATGATATTTTGGTAGAAGCTTATAAAATTGCAAATAATAAAAGGCATGAATATGTTACTCCAGAGCATTTGTTATTAGCTAGTTTAAAAAATAAAAGATTTTTAGAGGCTATAAAAGGTTGCGGGGGTGACGCTCAAAAGTTAACAGATAATTTAAATGATTATTTAGATAAATATGTTAGTAAAGTGGAAGGAAAAGATGCTAAGGAAAGCTTTGGGATGGAGAATATATTGTTTATAGCAACTCAACAGGCTGTATTTAGTGGCAAAAATAAAATAGATTTAGAACATATAATTTCTGCACTTTATGAGCTTGAAAATAGTTACGCTGTGTATTATCTAAATGAACAAGGAATAAATAAAAGAGATTTATTATTTGATCTTTGTCATAGAGAAAGTGAAATAATGTTTGAAAATTCAAATGATGAAATATTTCTAGACAATAATTTAAATGATGAATATGATGATGCAGAAAAGTTAGATAAGGAAACGATAATAAAAAAATATGCTAAAAATTTAACTCAAGAGGTTAATCAAATAAATAAAGATCCGTTAATTGGAAGGCAAGATATTTTAGATAGAACTATTCAAATACTTTGTAGAAGAACAAAAAATAATCCTATACATGTTGGTGAAGTTGGAGTTGGAAAAACAGCTATAACCTTAGGCCTTGCAAAACTTATAGTAGAGAAAAAGGTACCAGAAAAACTTAAAAATGCTGAAATATTTTCACTAGATGTAGGTTCTCTTCTTGCAGGAACTAGATATAGAGGCGACTTTGAAGAGCGAATGAAGGTTTTATTAGATGAAATTATGACAAGGGAAAATCCAATCGTATATATAGATGAGATTCACACTATTGTAGGGTCAGGTGCGTTAGAAGGTGGTTCTTTAGATGGAGCTAGTTTGATAAAAAGTTACCTTTTAGAAGGAAAAATAAAATTTATAGGTGCAACAACTTATGATGAATATAAAAAGTATTTTGAAAAAGATAAGGGATTGAGTAGAAGATTTCAAATAATTGATGTTAAGGAGCCATCGAAAGATGAAGCAGTTAAGATATTAGAGGGATTAAAGAAGAATTTTGAAGATTACCATAATGTTAAATATACAAATAGAGCGCTTGTAAGTGCTGTTAATTTAAGTTCAAAATATATAAATGATAGATATCTTCCAGATAAAGCTATAGATATAATAGATGAAGCTGGAGCGTATATGTCAATGGTTAGAAAAGATAGACGAACTAAAAAGATAGACGAGGGTATCATTGAAAAAATAATAGCTAAGATGTGTAATATTCCTAAAGAAACAGTAGAAGGAAATGAGGTTCAATCTTTAAAAAACTTAGAAGCAACAATGAAAAAAAATATTTTTGGTCAAGATACAGCTATAGAAAATGTTGTTAGATGTATAAAAATGTCAAGAGCAGGGCTTAATGATGAAAATAAGCCGGTAGCTTCTATGTTATTTGTTGGACCAACTGGCGTTGGTAAAACAGAGATTGCAAAGGTATTAGCCAATAGTTTAGGGATAGAATTTGTAAGATTTGATATGAGCGAATATGGAGAAAAGCATGCAGCTTCAAAACTTATAGGCTCTCCTCCAGGGTATGTAGGTTATGAAGAAGGTGGTCTTTTAACAGATACAATTAGAAAAAAGCCAAATTGTGTTCTTTTACTAGATGAGGTTGAAAAAGCACATAGAGATATATTAAATGTTCTTCTTCAAATAATGGATTATGCAACTCTTACAGATAATAAGGGAAGAAAGGCAGATTTTAAAAATGTAATTATTATAATGACATCAAATGCAGGTGCTAGGTATGTTGGTAAAAATCTTGTTGGATTTTTAGATAGAGAAGTTAAAAAGGATGTAATAAATGAAGAGGTTAAAAAATTTTTTAGCCCAGAGTTTAGAAATAGATTAGATAAAATTATAGTTTTTAATGATATAGATAAAGATATGTCAATAAATATAGTTAAAAAGCAATTGGCTATATTTAATGAAAGATTAAAAAATAAAAATATAAATGTAACATTTAGAGAAAGTGTCATAGAATATATAGCAGATACGGGAACTTCTAAAGAGTTTGGAGCTCGTGAAATTTTAAGAGTTATAAATACACAGTTAAAGCCGTTATTAGTTGATAAGATTCTTTTTGATGATTTAAGAGATGGTTTAAGATATGATATTGATTATGATATGGGCAAATTTAAGCTTAATAAAATAGAAAATGAATAGTAACAAAATTAACTTGAAATTAATAATATATTATTAAAAAAAATCTTAAAAACTCTTGAACAAATATTTAAGGTGTGATATTATTACTTTGTAATAAATGACTAATATTTCAAAGGTGAAATATTATAATATTCGTGTGATTTATAAATGAGGTAAGTTTATTTAAAAGAAAGCAACGGCGTTTTCTATATGTTGGCTTCTAAATTATAGGAGCTAATATATTAGAGGACGCTTTTTATATGTTTAAAAATTAGGAGGCAATGTTCATGGATAAATTAGGTGAAATATACGGATCAAACGTATTTAATGATAAGATTATGAGGGAAAGACTTCCAAAAGCTACTTATAAAGCTTTAAAAAATACAATAAATGAAAGAACACCATTAGATTCGGCGGTTGCTAACGTTGTTGCAAACGCTATGAAGGATTGGGCAATAGAAAAAGGTGCTACTCATTTTACTCATTGGTTTCAACCATTAACTGGAATAACAGCAGAAAAGCATGATGCTTTTATAAGCCCAACAGATGATGGTGGAGTTATCCTTGAGTTTTCAGGAAAAGAACTTATAAAGGGAGAACCAGATGCATCTTCTTTCCCATCAGGAGGGTTAAGAGCTACTTTTGAAGCAAGAGGTTATACAGCGTGGGATTGTACTTCACCTGCTTTTATAAAAGATAAAACTTTATGTATTCCAACAGCTTTTTGCTCATATAATGGTGAAGCATTAGATAAAAAAACACCACTTCTTCGCTCAATGGAAAGTATATCTAATGAAGCTATGAGAGTTTTAAGAGCACTTGGTAATACAACAGCTAGAAAAGTAATAACAACAGTAGGCGGAGAACAAGAATATTTTATAGTTGATAAAAAACTGTATGATAAACGTAAGGATCTTATATTAACAGGAAGAACATTATTTGGTGCAATGGCTCCAAAGGGACAAGAAATGGATGATCATTATTTTGGAACTATAAAAGAAAGAATAGCAAAGTATATGGCAGAAGTTGATTTAGAACTTTGGAAGCTTGGAGTATCAGCTAAAACTGAGCACAATGAAGTAGCTCCTGGACAACATGAATTAGCCCCTATATTTGCTACAACTAATATAGCTACAGATCATAATCAATTAGTTATGGAAATAATGAAAAAAGTAGCCTTAAGACATGATTTAGTTTGCCTTTTACATGAAAAACCTTTTGCTGGTGTAAATGGATCTGGAAAACACAACAACTGGTCTATGGCAACTGATGATGGACAAAATCTTTTAGAGCCTGGAAAAGAACCAGAGAAGAATAAACAATTTTTATTATTTTTAAGTGCTGTTATAGAAGCGGTTGATGAGTATCCAGAACTTTTAAGAGAATCAGCTGCAAATCCAGGAAATGATCATAGATTAGGTGCAAATGAAGCTCCACCTGCTATAATTTCTATGTTCTTAGGTGAGCAATTAACTGAAATATTAAAACAAATAGAAATTGGCGGAAAAGATAAGGTTAAAGGCATAACTAATATGTCAATAGGTGTATCTACACTTCCTATACTATTTAAAGATGCGACAGATAGAAATAGAACATCACCATTTGCTTTCACAGGAAATAAATTTGAGTTTAGAATGCCACCTTCATCAGGCTCAATTGCAGGACCAAATTTTATTATAAATACAATGGTTGCAGATGTATTAAGAAATTATGCAGATAGATTAGAAAAGGCTGAAAATGTAGATGAAGAAGTAAATACTATAATAGCTGATGTTGTTAAAAACCATGGAAAAATAATATTCAATGGAAATGGATATTCGGATGCTTGGGTTGAAGAGGCAAAAAGACGTGGTCTTCCTAATATTAAAACAACAGTAGAAGCTATAGAAGCATTAAATGCAGAAAAAAATAAAGCTCTCATGGAAAGACATCATGTTTTAAGTAGAGAAGAAATGGAAGCTCGTTATGAAATTTCTTTGGAAAACTATAGTAAAACTATAAATATAGAAGCATTAACTGCTATGGAAATAGTTAAAAAACAAATATTGCCTGCTAGTATTAAGTTTTCAACAAAAATAGCTGAATCTATAAATGCTATAAATGCTACTGGGCTTGGAATAGACATTTCTGCTCAAGGAAATCTATTAAAAGAAGTATCAAATTTGATATCTTCTATAGATGCTAAGGTTAAAATTCTTGAAGAGTCGGTTATAAAGGCAGAAAAAATGAATGATTCATATAATCAAGCACATAGTTATAGGTTTGATGTATTTGAGAATATGAATTCTTTAAGAGAAGACGTAGATAGTTTAGAGATGATTGTAGATGAAGATATATGGCCTCTACCAAGTTATACAGAACTATTGTTTAATATTTAAAAAATAATTAAGATTTTAAGAAGTGTTTACATTGATTTGTAAGCACTTCTATTTTATAATGTTAATAATTTATTGAAAATTAAAGTATATAGTATGTAGGAGGATAAAATGGGAAAGATTGCGGCTTTTTTTGATATAGATGGAACAATTTATAGAGAAGGTCTTATTACAGAAGTGTTTAAAAAAATTATAAAATATGAATTAGTAGATGAAGAAAAGTGGCAAAATGATGTAAGACCAGCTTATTTGAAATGGGACAGAAGACAAGGATTATATGATACATATTTATTGAAGATGGTTGACATATATATGGATGCTATACGTGGGTTAGATCAATATCATATAAATTATATAGCTAAAAAAGTTATAGAGCAAAAGGGAGATAGAGTTTATACATTCTCAAGAGATAGAATAAAGTGGCATAAGGAACAAGGTCATATAGTTATAGCTATTTCTGGATCACCTGAAGAACTTGTTAGAGAAATGTCTAAAAAATATAACATGGATGACTATAGGGGAACAATATATAAGTTAGATAATAATAATAAGTATAATGGTGAAATAGTTCCTATGTGGGATGGAGAAAGCAAACAAAAAGCTATAGAAGAGTTGAAAAATATATATGATATTGATTTAGACAAGAGTTATGCATATGGTGATACATCTGGAGATTATACTATGTTTAAAGCGGTAAGAAATCCTTTTGCAATAAATCCAACAAAAGAACTTATAACTAAAATATTAAATGATGAAAAAATTATGGATAAAATAAGAGTAATCGTTGAAAGAAAAGATGTGACATATAACTTAGATAAACATTCATTAAATATTTATATGGATTAAAAAAATAGCTATAGAAAAATTTATTTTAAATTTTTCTATAGCTATTTTTATGCAATTTTTATATTTTCTTTATGAAATACTAATTTTAAAAGAATAGGGGAGATTATCGTTGTTATAACAACCATAATTACTACAGGACCAAAAAATATAGAACTCATAAGTCCAAGGGCATTGCCTTTATTAGCCATGATTAAAGCAACCTCTCCTCTAGAAACCATACCAGTTCCTATTTGTAAAGCTTCTGAATTTGTATATTTGCAAAGTTTAGCACCAAGTCCACAACCTATTATTTTAGAAATTACTGCAATTATTATAAGTAATATTGAAAAAATAATTATTTCTTTAGACATTTTAGGAATTTCCACTTTGATCCCTATACTTGCGAAAAAGATAGGAGATAAAAGCATGTATGAACTGGTTTCAAACCTAGATAAAATATAGTGTTTGCGTTCAGTTCCAGATAATATAAGACCAGCTATGAAAGCTCCTGTAATATCTGCTACTCCAAAAAATTCTTCAGCTACATATGATAATAACAAGCAAAAGACAAAGGAAAATATAACAAAGCGTCTTAAGTCAGTATTATGAGTTTTCATTTCTTTATTCATAAGCCTAAAGACAACAATTCCAACCATAATAGATAATATAAAGAATAATAATATTTTGCCTATAACAATCCAAATATTTGTTGATGTATCGGAAGAAGCACAACTTGAAATAATAGTTAGGGCTATGATACCTAAAATATCATCTATTATCGCTGCTCCTAAAATTGCATTACCAGCATTTGAATTTAATTTGCCAAGTTCTCTTAAAGTTTCAACTGTAATACTAACAGATGTTGCGGTTAATATTACACCTATAAACATATGTTGTAAAAATAAACTGGAATCTAAAGAATTATTAGTGTTAAAAAAATTAGCAAGGATAAATCCTAAAATGAGAGGGACTATCATTCCTAAAATAGCAATTACAACTGAAGCTACACCACTTTTTTTTAATTCTTTAATATCGGTTTCTAATCCAGCAGTAAACATTAAAACTATAACTCCAAGTTCTGCAAGTTGTTGTATAAAATCAGTTTCATGCAATATATTTAAAACTGCTGGGCCAAGAACAAGACCAGCTAAAAGAGCACCAACTACTTGAGGGAGTTTAAATCGCTTAGTAACAAGTCCTAATGCTTTAGTACTAAGCAAAATAACTGCAATATCGAATAAAAATTTATAAGATAACATAAATCCTCCTAAAAATATATAATTTAGAAAATAATGTAATTAATAATAATTAATATTATATCAAAAATTAAAATATTATCAAATCAAAATATAAATATTTGAGATAATTTGTTTAATAAAAGATACTAAAAAATACACCTTAAAATATATAAGGTGTATTTGTTTTATTACATTAAATTTTTATCTTTCAATCTAGAATTAACTATTTTAGAGAGTATTGTATAAAATATTCCAAACAAAGGTATTCCAATAATCATTCCTAAAATTCCAAAAAGGTCAGCACCGATTAACATGGAAATTATTATCCAAATCCCACTAATTCCTAAAGAACCGCCTACAACTTTAGGATAAATAACATTTCCTTCTATTTGTTGTATTACTATTATAAGAATTATAAAATAAAATGCTGTAGCTGGACTTACAGTAAGTAAAATGAATATTGCAGGAACTATGCCGATAAATGCTCCAAAAATAGGTATAAGTGCTGTTACGCTTATTATAATACTTATAAGTATTGCGTAAGGCATAGAAAAAATAGTCATGCCTACAAAACACATAACTCCAATTATAATAGCTTCTATAAATTGACCTGTTATAAAAGCTGAAAACATTTTATCTGAGATATGAATAACTCGTAATATTTTATTAGCATATTTTAATGGTATAAAAGCATAAATTAATTTTTTGCATTGATGAAGAAGCTTTTCTTTACTGGCTAGCATATAAATTGATAAAATAAAAGCCATGAAAAAATTAATTATTGTTGTGGTTATGCCTATTGTTAAATTAACTATATTAGTAATTGCACTACCTGTTATACTAGTTATGGCAGTTAAAGTTTCATTCCAAATATTTGCAAAAGATGGCCATATTTTATTAAATAAATCAGTTGAATGTAATGAACTAGATAACGATTTTTCAATAGATGTTATGGATGATGGAAGGATATTTATAAGTGTTGATATACTATGAGATAGTTGTGGTACAACGAAAAAAAACAAGGTTAATATTATTCCAAATACCATAACCAATGTAATTAATATAGCAAGTGGTCTTTTTAAATTTCTGATGAATATTCTTTTGTTATTATCCAAAGATTTTAATACTTTCTTTTCAAAGAAGCTCATAGGAATATTGAGAATAAATGCTAGTGCTATACCTATCAATATCGGACTTAGTATAGAAAATATGTAAGTAAAGACAGTATATATATTTGAAATATTTAGCAATATATAAGCTAAAACAACAACATAAGTTGCTAATAAAAAATAATGTTTAATTTTAGGATTTTCTTTCAAAGTTTTAACTCCTTTTACTATAAAGTTATAAATTATGTAAATAAAACTATACTTACAAATTAATTTTATACTGAATTACTTTATAAGTATAGTATTAGTTTTACAATTAACTATATTTTTAAAATGAAACCAATAATTGCACCTAAAAAAATATATATAATTGGATGTTTTTTGTATTTTTTAATAAGAATAAATAGTATAAAAAAAACTATCAAAGATTTTATTTTTAAATATCCATCAGAAAGAAATGAATCCTTCATTAAAGTTATACAAGGAATTAAAATTAGAGATATTACCGCAGGTTTAATTCCATAAAATATTGATTTTATATAAAAATTTTCATTGAATTTTTTTAAAAACTTAGAAATTAAGATAATTATAATAAAAGCAGGAAGTACAAGAGAGAGAGAGGCAATTATTGCTCCTAAAATTCCATATACTTTAAAACCACAATAGGTTGCCATATTTATTCCAATAGGACCTGGAGTTGATTCAGATACAGCTATCATATTTGAAATTGTTGTTGAATCAATCCAATGGTATTTATCTGCAAGTGAATATAAAAAGGGTAGAGTAGCTAGTCCACCTCCGATTGAAAAGAGACCTATTTTAAAAAATTCTATAAACAATAAAAAAAGTATCATTTTTTTTCTCCTATAAGCTTAATTACTAATCCTAATAATGCAGCTATTATAACTCCAATTGTTGGAGATAAATTAAATAGCAATGATAAAATAATAATAACCAAAAATATACAAAAAGATATTATGTCCTTTATACTGCTTTTCCATATGTTTATAATTGCATTTAAAACGAGTGCAAGTACAACTAATTGAATACCATTAAATATATGAATAATTGCAGGATTTTCAGTTATATTGTCCAAAATTGAAGCTATAATGGTAATTATAATAAGAGATGGAGTAATGAGACCTAGAGTAGAAAAGATAGCACCTAAAACACCATAAAGTTTATATCCTATGAATGTAGAGACATTTACAGCAATAATTCCAGGGGTACATTGCCCTATGGCATAATAATCTAAAATCTCATCATTAGTCGCCCAGTTATTTTTTTCAACAATTTCTCTCTCTAGCATAGGAAGCATAGCATACCCTCCACCAAAGGTGCATATTCCTATTTTAAAAAATGTGTAGAAAAGTTTAATCATATTACCTCCATTACAAAATAAAGAAAAAATAAATTATATTACTATAATAGTATAATTATTTTTTTATTTCAATAAAAAAGAATCTAAGTAACGGGGGAGTATTAACTTAGATTCTATTAGAATTAAAAATATTATATATTATATAGTATTTTTAAATAATAAAAATGTTCATATAAAAAAATATAAATATTTAAAAATGAATAAAAAAATGATAAAATATGTTATTATAATAAACAATAACAAAATATAGGAGAAATGCTATTAATTATGAATTTGGAGAAAAATAAAAAAACGTATGACGAGAAAACTAAAAATCTAATTAAGTACATGTTTGTATTTACAATTATAATTTTAGTAACCTTATATATTTGCGGAAAATATATAGTAGTTTTAAATAGAATACAGGAGTTTAAGTTTTCTAGGTATATAGACGGGGCTAATTGCATATTAGCTTTAATATCCGTTCCTTGTTGTTTTTTATATTATAGAATATATAAAAATGAAGAATTTTTTATATTAATTTTAAGTTATGTTAGTATATTTATAGAATATATATTTATTAATTTATATTTTAAAGCAGATAATTTTTTGTATTATAGTATGGCAGCACCTTTTCTATTTAGGTGTCTATGTTTATTTTTAGCTATGAAAAACAAGAGTAAATTAAGCAAAATCATAGTAAAAGGAAGGTATATATCAATAATTATAGCTTTATTAGTTAATATAATAGGTCTTTATTGTGAATTTTGCTTAAGAAGTATATTAGGTATTTATTTTATTAGCAAATACTTTCCGATCTTTAATGCTATAATAATAATATTTTATTTTGTTTTACTTACGCTTTTATTTAGAAGATGTATGGCTAAAAATGAATTTATCTATATGGTATTTATAATAAGTATAAGTATTTTTACATTAAGAAGATTATTTTTTCAATATAATTATAGTATTTTATTTATAAAAAGTATGTATTATAATAAAATTTTATCTTTTTTAGGTTTTTTGGTTTTATTAGTTGGGCTTTATGTAGAAGTATTAAGGAGAATTGAAATAACAGAGAAATTAGATACGGAAGTTAAAAAAAATAAAAGAATGATAGAAAGTATTACTGAAAATATAGAAGATCTTATTTTTGCTACTGATTCTAGAGGGAAAATAATTTATGTAAGTAAATCAGTTATAGAGAAATTAGGATTTAAAAAAGAAGAGATAATAGGAATAAATTACAAGACTATAATAAAAGATGAATTTATAGAGGTTAAAGAAATTATAGATAAAAGTAGCGGAGAAAATATCGAATTTAGTAATTATCAATGGAAATGTAAGAGTGGACAAGTATTAAAAACAGAGGCTATAATGACAAGTATATTAGATGAAAGTAACAACATTTTAGGAAAAGTTATAGTCGCTAGAGATGATAATCTTATGAAAAAGATAGATAAAATTAATAGGAAATACAATGCAATAATAGAAACTGAAAATTTACGAAATCAATTTTTTGCTAATATATCTCATGAATTTAAAACACCTATAAATATACTGTATTCTTGTGTTCAATTACTAGATGTAAAGAAAGAAGAAGGTGCATTAGTTTTACTGGAATCTTATAATAAATATAGAAAAAATATAAAACAAAATTGTCATAGGATGTTAAGATTAATCAATAATTTAGTAGATATTACTAAGATAGATTCAGGATATATGAATTTAGAATTTTCTAATTACAATATAGTAGAATTAGTTGAAAATATAGTATTATCTGTTGTTCCATGCGTGGATAATAATAATATAAATATAATATTTGACACATATATAGAAGAACTTGAGATAAAATGTGATGCTGATAGTATAGAAAGAATAATTCTAAATCTTTTATCAAATGCTATAAAATTTACAGAAAATAATGGTGATATATTAGTTGAAATGGATAGTGATGATAAATGGGTAACTATAAAGGTTAGAGATAATGGTATTGGAATACCAGATAAATTTAAAGATTTAGTTTTTGATAGATTTGTACAAGGCGATAAGTCATTAAATAGAAAAAAAGAAGGAAGTGGGATAGGTCTTGCTCTTGTTAAATCATTAATAGAATTCCATAATGGAAGTATAGAAATAAATAAAGAATACAAGGATGGAACAGAATTTATATTAAAATTACCTAATATTAAAATTGAAGAAAAAGATTTAAAAATAAATAATGATATAGATGTTGATGATAAAAAAATAATTGAAAAAATAAATATTGAATTTTCGGATATATATGAGCTTAGAAATTAAAAAATAAAGATGCCTTATTTTTAGGTATCTTTATTTTTCTCTATACAGTTGTATTTTTGATTATTTAAATTAAGGTGTATTATTTATTAGATGATTTTTTTGTACTTGTAGTTAGCTTATTAAAATTATTAGTGTAAATTTTATATTTGTTCTTTAGAACTTTATTTTTCACAACTGAAAAACCGAATTTTCCAATAGCATTTTTGGACATAGGAAAGTATTCTCCATGGCAATAACACATAAGATTAGCTTTATCAAAATGGATTTTTCCCAATTTATCAATAATTGAATCGTCTATATGTGAACATAGAACTTCAGATATAAAAAGGTCATGGGTACCAAGTTCTATTATTTGTTTAACCTTGCATTCAAGAGATATTAAACATTCGTTTATGTAAGGTGCATTTATATTGGAACTATTTTTCATAGTAAAATTCATTTCTTTTATTTTGTCTACATCTCTTCCAGATTTGACTCCACAAAAGTCTGTTTCTTTTACTAGAGAATAGCTAGGAATATTTAAAGTAAATTCTTTAGTTTCATTTATATATTCATAAGATAGGCGATTTTTTCTAATAGATATAGATATCATAGGTGGATTTGTGCAAATGGTTCCGGTCCATGCAACGGTAAAGACATTACATAAACCACAAGCATTTTTAGAAGCTATTAATACAACAGGAACTGGGTTTAACATAGCACTTCCTTTAAATGTAGTTTTACTCATAAATAATTTTCCTTTCAATAATATATTATAAGTTTAAAGTATAGCATAAAAAGTAATAGATATAAATAACCTATAATAATAATTATAATATGAAAACATATTTTCATTTAAGAAAAGAATTAATTATGATAAAATTTATTGTAGTAATAAATAGAAATAATTAATTTATTTAAAAATGAGAATAATTTAAAGTATATTGATAAAATTGATTTTAGGGAGTGTGAAATATGGAGTTTAAAGAAAATAATAAATATAATGGGTTTAAGCTTTTAACAATAAAAAATATAAAAGATATAAATGCAGTAGCTTTGATATTTGAACATGAAAAAACTTGTGCAAAACTTATAAAGTTAGTTAATGATGACGATAATAAGGTGTTTTCAATAGGATTTAGGACTCCGCCTAAAAATAGCACAGGTGTTCCTCATATTTTAGAGCATTCAGTACTTTGTGGATCAAGAAAATTTGATACAAAAGAGCCATTTGTAGAACTTTTAAAGGGTTCATTAAATACATTTTTAAATGCTATGACATATCCAGATAAAACAGTATATCCAGTAGCTTCAAGAAACGAAAAAGATTTTTTTAATTTAATGGATGTTTATTTAGATGCTGTTTTATATCCTAATATATATAAATATAAAGAAATTTTTATGCAAGAAGGATGGCACTATGAAATTGATGAAGATGATAAAAAGATAAAAATAAATGGTGTTGTTTATAATGAAATGAAGGGCGCGTATTCCTCACCAGATTCTGTTCTTTTTAGAAAGATTCCAAATGTATTATATCCAGATACTTGTTATAGTTTGTCATCAGGAGGAGATCCTAATGAAATTCCAAATTTAACATATGAAGAGTTTTTAGATTTTCATAAAACATATTATCATCCTTCAAATTCATATATCTTTTTGTATGGAAATGGAGATACTGAAAAAGAATTAGAATTTATAAATAACTATTTAAAAAATTTCGACAAAAAGGATATAAATTCATCTATAAATGTACAAAAGCCTTTTGATGCTATGAAGGAAGAAAAAATAAGTTATGGTATAGCAAATAATGAGTCATTAGATAATAAAACATATTATAGTTTAAATTTTGCGATAGGAAGTGAACCAAATTTAGAAAATTATTTTGTTTTTGAAGTTTTATCATATCTTCTAGTAGGAAGTACAGCAGCCCCTATAAAAAAAGCATTAATAGAAAATAACATAGGAAAGGCAGTATCAGGAGATTTTTCATCAAGTATGAAGCAACCTATTTTTACTATATTAGTTAAAAATGCTAAGGAAGGTTTAGAAGAAAAATTTAAAGAAATAGTATTTAATATTTTAAAATCTTTAGTTGAAAATAAAATAGACAAAGAACTTATAGAGGCTGCAATAAATAGAGTAGAATTTGAGCTTAGGGAAGGTGACTATGGTTCATATCCAGAAGGGCTTATCCATTATTTAAAAATAATGGATAGTTGGCTTTATGATGGTGACCCTTTATTATATTTAGAATATGAAGGCATACTAGAAAAAATAAAGACTGCATTAACCACAGATTATTTTGAAAAAATAATACAAAAATATCTTTTAGATAATAGTCATAAAGCTTTAGTTTCGTTAAATCCAGTTAAAGGATTAAACGAAAAGAGAGAAGAGGAGAATTTAAACAAATTAAATGATTTAAGAAACAATCTTAGTGATAAAGAGCTTCACAATATAGCAGATGCAAGTAAAAGATTAAAGGAAAGACAAAATACACCAGATACTAAAGAGTCCTTAAAGTGTATACCAAGTTTATCATTGAGTGATATAAATAAAAATGTTGAAAAACTACCTCTAGAAGAAAAAGAAATTCAAGGGATAAAAACTCTTCATCATGAATTTCACACAAATAAAATAGCTTACGTTAGTATTTTATTTAATACAAAGGGTGTAGATAAGGAACTTATTCCATATATTGCACTTTTAGCTGATATAATAGGTAAGTGTAATACAAAAAACTATGATTATGGTAAACTTTCAAATAAAATAAATATAAATACTGGGGGAATAAGTTTTACTCCTTTAACAGTATCAAATGTAGAGGATATAAATAATTATAGTTGCTTTATGGAAGTTGGTTTTAAAGCTCTAGTAAGTAAGAGTAAGGAAGCATTATTCTTAATAAAAGAAATGATTTTAAATACTGACTTTAATAATGAAAATAGAATAAAACAAATAATATCAGAAAAGAAAGCTCGACTAGAAAATGCAATAATACAAAATGGGCATAGAATAGCTATAAAGAAAATTTTATCTTATTCTTATAGTAGAGGATTCTATGATGAGTTAATTTCAGGTTTAAGTTATTATGAATTTATTTCGAATTTAGAAAATAATTACGATATAAATGAAGTGAGAGAAAATCTTAAAAAAGTTAGAGATTTAATTTTTAACAAGAATAATATGATAATAAGTTATTCAGGTACACTAGAAGATTATAAAATATTTGAAAATAATATAAATGAGTTAGTAGATTATTTACCTTCAAATAATATTAAATTAAATCAATATTGTTTCGATATGTGTCAAAAAAATGAGGGAATACTAACTCAAAGTGACGTTCAATATGTTGCAAAGGGAGGAAATTATAAATTAAATGGATATGAGCATAGGGGAAGCATGTCTCTTTTAGAAACTATTTTGGGATTTGATTATTTGTGGAATAATGTAAGAGTAAAAGGTGGAGCTTATGGTGTATTTTCAAGTTTTAGAAGAGATGGTGGAACTTATATAGTATCTTATAGAGATCCTAATATAAAGGATACCATTAATGTTTATGATAATATTCCAAATTATTTAGCAAATTTTGAAGCTGATGATAAGGAAATGACTAAATATATAATAGGAACAATAAGAAATCAAGATCAGCCTTTAACAAATAGTACAAAAGGGTATATTGCAACATCTTATTATTTATCAGGATTGACTTATGATAAACTACAACAAGAAAGAGAAGATATTTTAAATTCAGATAAGTATACTATACGCTCCTTTGCAAATATGATTTCTGATGTTTTAAAACAAGATTGTGTTTGTGTTTTAGGGAATGAAAATAAAATAAAGGAACAAAAATGTATATTTAATAAATTAATAAAAATATCTAAGTAATGTGAATAAAAACATAATAATGTGGTAAATATAATAATGTAGTTAAGATATATATATTATTTCTTAACTAAAACCGTAGAAACTGCGGGGATAGCTTGGTAAATTTATTTTAAGTTAGTAAAATATTACCCAAGAATTTATAAGATTATAAAAGTTTCATTCAAGTATAATAATATAAGTTAACTTAAGTTTGCTATTTAAATATTTGTGCGTGACAACACTAAAGCATTTTAAGGATGATTACAAAATATCATACACCTATAAAAAGGATAGTTACAAAATACTATTAACCTAATTGTTAAGATGCTAAATTTAAAATTTATTTTTTAAGATTTAAATATGGTACCTTAATATAAATTTAAATTTTTTAAAATATAATAAATGATATTTATAGCAAAAAAACTATTATACAAAACAAACAAAAAGGATTATATCAATATATTGATATAATCCTTTTTAGCTTTATTTTATAAATAATATAAAATGTTTTACTTTAAGTGAGAAAATAGGTAAAATATTATTAAAAATTAACCTAAGGAGAAATGTTTTAATGGAAAAATTATTTACAATAAATAAAATTGATTTTTATAGAGAAGAGTTTTTAGACGATATAAATGAATTTAAAGATATAATAGATATAATACAAGATTTTCAAGAAAGTTTAAAAATAGAAAAAATTAATTGCGTAGAAATTAATGATTGTTGTAACCAAACAACTGAAAATTATATATCAGAACTTATAGGAGTATTAACAGAAGATGATGAATTTTATGCTTTAAATGAGGTAAGAAGTAGGCAAAAAGAATTTGAAAATCAAAGATTAGACCCATTTGGTATACAAATATATAAATGTACTAAATGCAATAAATGGATTATTAATATATTAGAATAAACAACTAGGGGGTAAAATGTTGAATTCTTTTAAAAATCTTTTTGAAAGTATTTCAAAAGAAAAAGAAAAATGTTTAAGCTATATAAATAATCAAAAGATAAAAAATATTATAGAAAAGTTTAAAAGTTTCATAATAAGTATTAAAAATAATAAATATATAAAGTTTTTGAATAAAAAAGTAATTATTGTTCCTGTAATTATGATGTTTGTATTTTTTTTAGGAAGTATTGTTGCAGATGTAACTCATAAAGAGGATGTTTTTATAAAAAAAGTAGAAAGGGCATTAGAAAAGGGAAGCACTACATCTATGTTAAACCTTATAAAAGTGGAGAAGGATATTCAATTAACTAAAAATGATATAAAACCATTAATTGAATTTTATAAGGAAGATACATCAAGAATAAAAGTTTTAATAGAATCTTTGAGAAAAGGGAGAACGATGAATTCTTTGACTTTATGTAAAAATGATAAAAATAGTAATTATTATTTGAATCTTGAGTTAAATGATATAGAAATAATATCTAATTTTCAAGGAAGTAGTGTATATATTAATGGTTTAAATAAGGGGCAGACAGATGAAGATGGAAAACTTAAAGTTAAAGATTTAGTTCCAGGTGTGTATGATATAGAGGTGGAAAAAAAATCTGATTATGGAAGTGTAAAAGAAAATGTGAATGTAGTATTAGTTGATAATAGCAATATAAATATACCATTAGATGCTAATTTTATTACTATAAATAGTAAGTTCCAAGATGGGTTAGTCTATATAAATGGAAAAAATTCTAATATAAAGGTTAAAGATTTCATAAATATTGGGCCTTTTAATAAAGATGAAACAACAACTCTTATGATAAAAGCACAAACACCTTGGGGGATTTTAAGCAGTAGCGAATGTGCCATAGGTGAACATCCAACAATAGAATTAAATATAGATTTAAAGGATAGTAAGGTTTTAGATGGAGTCAATGATGCAATAAATAGATTTTATTTTAGCGTGTTTAAAGCATTAAATTCTGAAGATAAAGACGATATAGTAAATGCAAGGGATGAAGTTAAAAATGATGTATATGCTATTTTAAATAGAAGGTATTTTTGGCTTAAAAATAGTTATGAGGTAAGCGACTTAGATATTAAGATAAAAAATAGTGAGATAGATTATAATGGGGATGATTATATAGGGAATATAGTTGTAACAATTAGTTATAAGATAAAAAAACAAATATTTGGAATAAATATAAAAAGTGAAGAATATAAAGAAAATTTCTTTACACAAATTAAATATGAAAATGATCAGTGGATAGTGTGTGATATCAATAATTTTTCGTTAGAAGGATTGGATAACGTTCAATAAATTTGAAAATATAAATATATATTGAAACTTATAAAATTAGGTATGTATATTTTTATATACATACCTAATAAATTAAAGTTGTATAGCAGTATCTAAAGCTACTTCCATCATCTTAGTAAATGTATTTTGACGTTCTTGAGCAGTTGTTTCTTCAGCACTAATTAAGTGATCACTAATAGTTAATAAAGTTAATGCATTAACTTTATACTTAGCAGCAAGTGTGTAAAGTGCTGCAGTTTCCATTTCAATAGCTAAAGCACCAAAGCTTGCCCATAATTTCCAGTGCTCTTTGTCATCATTATAAAAACTATCAGAAGTTAGTACACTTCCAACTTTTGGTTCAAAACCTTTTTCACACGCTACATTATAAGCTGTTTTTAAAAGGTTAAATGATGCTGTAGGAGCAAAATCTTTACCATTAAATCTTATTTTATTTATAGATGAATCTGTATGACAGCTCATAGCTATAACCAAATCTCTAACTTTTACATTTTCTTGGATACCACCTGCTGTCCCAACTCTTATAAGATTTTTAACACCATATTCATTTATAAGCTCATTTACATATATTGATATAGATGGAATTCCCATTCCTGTTCCTTGCACAGAAATTCTTTTACCTTTGTAAGTACCTGTAAAACCAAGCATTCCTCTTACATTATTGTAACAAATTACATCATCCAAAAATGTTTCAGCTATAAATTTAGCTCTTAAAGGATCTCCAGGAAGTAAAATGGTTTCAGCTATTTGTCCTTGTTTAGCTTCTATATGCACGCTCATGTAATTCCTCCTTAAATTTCAAATAGAACATAATAAAACAAATTTGAATTATGTCTATAAAATAGTATAATTATATTATATATAAAATAAAAGATTTTTAAATAACTTTATATAAATATTTGAAATTTCTTTAAACAAATTGTAACAATTAAATATATTAAGGAGAACAAATATGAGTTTTTACAAAATACTTAGTAAGTATTACGATGAAGTGTTTAAGTTACAGCAAGCGACGGTACATTTTTTAAGTGAAGAATTAAATGAAAAAGATGTTGTTTTAGATATGGCATGTAGTACATTTTCTTATGGATTAGAACTTACTAAAAAAGGAATAGAAGTTTTAGGAATAGATTTAAATAATCATATGATAGAAGAAGCAGAGCAAAAAAGTAAAAAATATAATGTGGAACTTTTTAATGAAGACATAAGGAATATTAATGTAATATTTAAAGATTTGAGATTTAAAGAAATATTTTGTATAGGAAATTCATTAGTTCATTTACCTTTTAAATCAGAAATTGAAGATGTTATAAAAAAGAGTTATAAAATACTTCAAAATGGTGGAGTTTTTATAATAAGCATAATAAATTATGATAGAATTATTGAAAAAAATATAAAAGAATTTCCTGAAATAATAAGCGAAGATGGGAAAATAGTGCTTAAGAGAAGTTATGAATACATAGAAAATTTTGAATATATAAATTTTAATCGAGAATTAATTATTAAAGATAGGGAAAATAGTGTAACTTATAATAAGAGTGTAAAATTATTACCTATTTTAAAAGATGAACTTGTAAAAATGTTTAAAAACATTGGATTTTCTAATATTGAAATATTTGGAGATTTTAAAAAAAGTGAATGGAGTAAAGAATCTTATAATACAGTTATAAAAGCTTGGAAATAAAATTAATGATGTAGGGGATTAAAATGAATAAAGATATAGAATATGAAAGTTTTGGGAAAAATATTTTTCCACTGGAATATTTAAGTGAAGACGAAAAAAAAGAACTTGGTATTTTAGAAGAGAGATGTTGTAGAAATACTAAAGTGTCTTGCTTAAGTTGTTCAAAAAATAAAGATAAAGGAAATAGATGTGACACTTGTTCAAAATATAGTGCATGCTGTAAAAAGAAATAGCAATTAGTTAGTAATTGCTATTTCTTTTATATTATCTTTTTCTTTTTTTCTTTTTATTTGCAACTTCAATGTTTACTTTTCTTCTATTTAATCTTTGACCAATACACCTTTTCATAACAACATTAAGTATTTCAGAATCAAGATTTATAAATGAAAAGTTTTCTTTTATATCAATATCTCCAATTTGTTTTGGATTAACTTTCGCTGTATTTTTTATAAAATTAACTAATGTTTTAGGAGTTACTCCATCACGTCTACCAACAGAAGCAAAAACTCTAGTCTCTTCCATAGAAGGAGATTCTATTTCATTGTTCTCATAATCAAAAGGAGCTTCCTTATCAAATAATAATTTCATTAGAGCAGCAGCTACATCAACTGGATTGTAATTTTCATCAAGTTGAGTTGCAAGTGGTAAAAATTTAGAAAAATTATTTTCCTCAACTGTATTTTTTACATCCTCAACTATTGAATTAAATTTAGTTTCAAGTATTTCATCAGCAGTTGGAACAGATTTTTTGTGTATTGTACTTTTAGTGTTTCTTTGTATTTGTTTAAGCATCATGTATTCTTTTGGAGTAACTAGAGAATAAGCAATACCTTCTCTATTGGCTCTTCCAGTTCTTCCTATTCTATGCACATAGCTTTCGCTGTCTTGTGGAAGATCATAGTTTATAACATGAGTTACACTTTCAACATCTATCCCTCTAGCTGCAACATCTGTAGCCACTAAAAAGTCTAAATTTCCTTCTTTAAATTTTTTTAAAGTTTGCATTCTAAAGTTTTGGCTCATATCTCCGTGCATACCTTCTACCATATAACCCCTAGATTGCATACCTTCTACAACTTCATCAACACCTTTTTTTGTTTTACAAAAAATTATAGCTGCATTTGGATTGTCAAAATCTATAACTCTACAAAGTGTTTCAAATCTATCTTTATGTTTTATTTCGAAATAATATTGTTCTATTTTTGAAACTGTTAAAGAATTTTTCTTTATAGATATGTGTTTAACATCAGGTTTCATATAGTTTTTAGCTAGACGTCTAATTTGATCAGGCATTGTTGCAGAAAATAAAAGAGTTTGTCTTTCGGACTTAAGAGATTTAACTATTTCTTCTAAATCATCAATAAATCCCATATTAAGCATTTCATCAGCTTCATCTAAAACTAAGAATTCTATATCATTTAATTTTAAGTGCCCTCTTCTCATAAGGTCTAAAATCCTTCCAGGAGTACCAACTACAACATCAACTCCACGCTTTAAAGCATGCATTTGTCTATCTATAGGTTGCCCACCGTAGATAGGTAATAAAACTGTATTGTTATATTTTGCAAGTCTTACAAGTTCATCATTAACCTGTATTGCAAGTTCACGAGTAGGTGCTAAAACAAGAGCTTTAGGTAATTTCTTTTTGTCAGAAATTTGTATTCTACTAAGAAGTGAGCAACCAAAGGCAGCAGTTTTTCCAGTACCAGTTTGCGCTTGCCCTATTATATCAAAGCCTTGTAAGGCTGTAGGAATGCTTTCTGCTTGAATTTGAGAAGGTTCCTCAAATCCCATATCCTTTATAGCTTTTAAAACAGTGTCTTTTAAAGCTAAATTTTCAAATTTTAAATTGTTCATTCTTTATCCTCTTTCTTTATATAAATTTAAACATCTCATATTTATAACAAAGGTAATAATAACATAGTATTAATATATTAGCAAACTTTACGCTATGTATATGTTCAATAGAATATGTAACCAAAAACAAAAATTATTTATTTCTTATTTAATGATTATTTACAAGAAATATTTGATAAAAAAAGATGTCATGTGGTATAATAGCTTAGTTAGTATAGTTATATAGTTATAATTTATAGTTTTAGTAAGTTATAATAGTTTTAGACACTTTTTAGGAGGAGTATATAACATGGAAGTTAAGATGAACAAAATAGAAAATAATGTTGTAGAATTAGAAGTTAAAGTTGAAAGCAAAAAATTTGATGCAGCTTTAAACAAGGCTTATAAGAAAAATGTTAATAAGTTTAATGTACAAGGATTTAGAAAAGGTAAAGTGCCAATGGCAATAGTTAAAAAATTCTATGGAGTTGAAGTATTATTTGATGATGCAATAAACTTCTGCATAGATGAAGCTTATCCAGTTGCATTAAATGAAAATAACGTAAAACCAGTTGATTATCCACAAATAGACGTAATTGAAGTTGGAGAAGGAAAAGATTTAGTATTCAAAGCTAAAGTTACAACTTATCCAGAAGTTAAACTTGGGGAATATAAAGGAGTAGAAGTTAGCTACACAAAACCTGAAGTTACAGATGAACAAATAGAAAACCAATTAAAAGATATTCAAGCTAAAAATGCTAGAATCGAAACAAAAACAGAAGGTAAAGTTGAAGATAAAAATATAGCTGTTATAGATTTTAAAGGATTCATAGATGAAACTCCATTTGAAGGGGGAGAAGGACATGACTATGATCTTGAAATAGGATCTGGTTCATTTATAGGAGACTTTGAACAACAATTAATAGGATTAGAAAAAGGTCAAAGCAAAGATGTAAATGTAACTTTCCCTGAGAATTATGGAAGAGAAGAATTAAATGGAAAAGAAGCTAAATTTGAAGTTACAGTTAAAGATATAAAGGTTAAAGAATTACCAGCATTAGATGATGAATTTGCTAAAGAAGTTTCTGAATTTGATACAATTGCAGAATATAAAGCAGATTTAAAAGTAAAAGCTGAAAAAGCTAATGAAGAGAGAGCTACAAGAGAACTTCAAGAAAAAGTTATAGGTCAAGTAGTTGATAATGCAACAATAGATCTTCCACAAGTTATGGTAGATAGAGAAGTTCAAAATATGATAAAAGATTTAGAACAAAGATTATCATATCAAGGATTAAGTCTTGATCAATATTTCCAATTCACTGGAAGCTCAGAAGAGCAAATGAAAGATTACATGAAAGAAAATGCTGAAAGAAAAGTTAGAACTGATTTAGTTTTAAATGCTATAACAGACAAGGAAAATTTAGAAGCAACTGAAGAAGAATTAAAAGCTAAGGCTGAAGAAGTTGTAAAAATGTATCAATCTAAGGATGTAGATCAAATGGTTGATATATTATTAAAATCTCAAGCAGAAGCTTTAAAAGCTGATGTAGTTAGAGAAAAAATAGTTAACATGCTAGTTGATAGTGCTAAAGTTAATAAATAATATTAACATTTAAAATTACATTTAAAAATTAATATGCTAAAAAATTGTTGCCAGAAATTATTTCTGGCAATTGTTTTAAATTTTTATTAACAAAACAAAAAAAATTATATATAATTAAATATAACAGTACTATTAATTAAATATTTTGGCAAAATTATAATTATTAGAATTTAGTTTTAGGAGGGAATTTAATGAGTAATTTAGTACCAATGGTCGTTGAACAAACAAGCAGAGGCGAAAGAAGTTACGATATATTTTCAAGATTATTAAAAGATAGAATAATTATGTTAAATGGAGAAGTAAATGATGCTAGTGCAAGTTTAATTGTAGCACAATTATTATTTTTAGAAAGTGAAGATCCAGATAAAGATATATATCTTTACATAAATTCGCCAGGAGGATCAATAACATCTGGTATGGCAATTTATGATACAATGAATTATATAAAACCAGACGTAGCAACAATATGTATGGGTATGGCAGCTTCTATGGGTTCATTTTTGTTATCTTCAGGAGCGAAGGGAAAAAGATATGCTCTTCCAAATGCAGAAATAATGATACATCAACCATTAGGTGGCTTCCAAGGTCAAGCAACTGATTTTGATATTCATGCTAAAAGAATTTTAAAAATAAAGGAAAATTTAAATAAAATATTGAGTAAAAATACTGGTAAGCCTTTAGATGAAATAAAGAAAGATGTTGAGAGAGATAATTTTATGGAAGCTAAAGAAGCATGCGAATATGGTTTAGTTGACAAGGTTATAGAAAGAAATCAACTAGATAAATAAAAATTAAATAGAAATAGAGGTGTAGTGCATGGCAAAATATGAAGACAAAAAGCAACTTAGATGTTCCTTTTGTGGCAAAAGTCAAGAGCAAGTAAAAAGACTTATAGCAGGTCCTGGTGTATATATTTGTGATGAATGTATAGAACTTTGCTCTGAAATAATAGAAGATGAATTTGAAGAAACCTCTACTGCTATGGAATCTCTAAATCTTCCAAGACCAGATGAGATAAAGGCATATTTAGATCAATATGTTGTAGGTCAAGATAAGGCTAAAAGATCTTTAGCGGTTGCTGTTTATAATCATTATAAAAGAATAAATGCAAATAAGTCAGAAGGAGATATTGAACTTCAAAAGAGTAATATATTATTGCTTGGGCCTACTGGTTCTGGTAAGACATTACTTGCCCAAACTCTTGCAAAGCAATTAAATGTTCCATTTGCAATTGCTGATGCTACAACTTTAACTGAAGCTGGATATGTTGGGGAAGATGTAGAAAATATCTTATTAAAACTTATCCAAAATGCAGATTATGATGTAGAACGAGCAGAAAAAGGAATAATATATATAGATGAAATAGATAAGATAGCGAGAAAGTCTGAAAATCCGTCTATTACAAGAGATGTATCTGGTGAAGGGGTGCAACAAGCTCTTTTAAAGATATTAGAAGGAACAGTAGCATCTGTACCTCCTCAAGGAGGAAGAAAACACCCACATCAAGAATTCATTCAATTAAATACATCTAACATATTATTTATATGTGGTGGAGCATTTGATGGGATTGATAAAATAATAGAACAAAGAGGACGTAAAAGCTCTATGGGATTTGGAGCTCAGATAGAATCAAAAACACAAAAAGATATAGGTAAGCTTCTAAAAGAAATAATGCCAGGAGATCTTTTAAAATTTGGATTAATTCCAGAGTTTGTTGGAAGGCTTCCTGTTTTAGTTACATTAGAATCTTTAGATACTGATGCTTTAGTTAGCATATTGAAAGAACCTAAAAATGCTATTGTTAAGCAATATAGAAGATTATTTGAGTTAGATAATGTTGAACTAGAATTTAAAGAAGATGCTTTAAAAGCAATAGCTGATGAGGCTATAAAGAGAAAAACTGGGGCTAGAGGATTAAGAGCCATAGTAGAAGAAACTATGATGGATATAATGTTTGAAATACCTTCAAGAGAAGATATAGTTAAAGTTATAATAACTAAAGATACTATAGAGAAAAAAGAGAAGCCAGAGATGGTTCTTTTAGAGGAAGGTGAAACAAGACCAGTTTTAAAGGCTAATAAAAAGATTAAAACTAAAAAATCTAGTATAGAAACTGCTTAAACAATAAAGAAGACTATCCTAAAATTTCAATATCTTTAGGATAGTCTTTGTGTTTTAATTTATGTAAAATATTTCTAAAAGCAAGTTAAATTATAAGAGTAGTTGAAAAAAACATATATTATGTTGTATACTTGTTTAAGACTGTAACTTTTTATAATGGATTGGAGGGAGAAAAGTTATGAAAGAAGATAAAGGTAGACTTCCTTTTATTCCTTTAAGGGGTATGACTATATTTCCTAATATGGTAATATATTTTGATGTAGGTAGAGAAAAATCAAGAAAAGCTCTTGAAAAAGCTATGATAGATGATCAGATTATTTTTTTATCTACTCAAAAAGATTCAGCAATTGAAGAACCAAAAGAAAATGATGTTAATGATATAGGAGTAATTTGTAAAGTAAAACAAATATTAAAACTTCCTAAAGATAATGTAAGAGTTCTTATAGAAGGTATGGATAGAGCTAAAATAATTAATTTTTTAGATAATGAAGAATTTTTAGAAGTTGAAGTTGAAAAAATAGATATAGATTATGATAAAGATGATATTGAGATTGAATCGCTTCTAAGGATGGTAAAAGATGAATTTTTAGAATTTTTAGATATGACATCTAATAATGGAGAGGAACTTTTTTATAATTTAGATGAAATGGATGATGCTGTTAAGGTTTGTGATATTATAACACCATATGTATTAGCTAAGGAATCAGATAAGCAAAAAGTTTTTGAAATATTAGATATCAAGGAAAAGCTTGAAAAACTTTTACTTTATATAAAAAAGGAAAGTGAAATTGCAAAGATTGAAAAGAAAATAAGTGGTAAAGTTAAAAAGAAGATGGATAAAAATCAAAAAGATTATTATCTAAGAGAGCAGATTAAAGTAATTCAAGAAGAACTAGGGGAAGATGACGAAAATAAAAAAGCTGTACGTGAATACGAAAAAAAAATAGCTGCTATAAAGTTTCCTAAGGATGTTAAAGAAAAAGCTTTATATGAAGTATCAAGGCTTAAAAATGCTCAATCATATTCTCAAGAAGGAGGATATATTAGAGCTTATTTAGATACTCTTTTAGATATACCTTGGAATGCTTATACTAAGGATGAAATAGATATAAAAAAGGCTTCTGCTCTTTTAAAGAAAGAACATTATGGGTTGAAAGATGTTAAGGAAAGAATTGTAGAATATCTAGCAGTTAAAAAAATGAATAATTCATTAAAAGGCGATATTTTATGTTTAGTTGGACCTCCTGGTGTTGGAAAAACGTCTATAGGTAAAAGTATAGCAGAGGCTTTAAATAGAAATTTTGTTAGAATGTCTTTAGGTGGAATAAGAGATGAAGCAGATATAAGAGGACATAGAAGAACTTATGTTGGAGCAATACCAGGAAGAATAGCAAATGGTTTAAAGCAAGCAAAATCATTAAATCCAGTATTTTTATTAGATGAAATTGATAAGCTTGGAACAGATATCAAAGGTAGCCCTGCAGATGCTCTTTTAGAAGTTTTAGATCCAGAGCAAAATAAAAACTTTAGAGATCATTACCTAGAAGTGCCTTTAGACTTATCTAAAGTTATGTTTATAACTACTGCTAATTCTTTAGATACAATACCAAGACCGCTTTTAGATAGGATGGAAATAATAGAAGTATCAGGATATACCTCAGAAGAAAAATTAAATATAGCTAAAAAATATTTAGTGCCTAAAAAAATAAATGAGTATAATGTGAAAAATAAAATAACTATCTCAGATAGTGTTTTAAAAGAAATTATAGAAGGATATACTAGGGAATCAGGAGTTAGAGGACTTGAAAGGGTTATATCTTCTGTTATAAGAAAAGGAATAAAAGAGTTAATAGAAAAGGATAAAGAAAAGATAGCTATAACAACAACAACTCTTACTAAATATTTAGGAAGCAAGATATTTACTTATGAAACAGTGGATAAGGAAGATAAAATAGGTGTTGTGACAGGAATGGCGTGGACAGCCTATGGTGGAGATACACTTCCAGTTGAAGTAGTTGTTATGGAAGGACGAGGAAAGTTAGAACTTACAGGGAAACTTGGAGATGTAATGCAAGAATCTGCAAAAGCAGCATACTCTTATGTAAGAGCTAATAGAGAAAAATTGGGCATTAAGACAGAGTTTTTCAAAGATAAGGATATCCATATTCATGTTCCAGAGGGGGCTGTGCCAAAGGATGGTCCATCAGCTGGTGTTACAATGATAACTGCATTAGTTTCAGCACTTGCAGAGAAAAGAGTTAGACATAATGTAGCAATGACAGGAGAAATAACTCTTACAGGAAATGTTTTGCCAATAGGTGGGCTTAAAGAAAAATGTTTAGCAGCGTATAGAGTAGGTATAGACACAGTTATAATACCTAAGGATAATGAAAAAGATTTGAAAAAGATACAAAAAGTAATAAATAATAAATTAAAGGTAGTTTTAGCAGAAAAAATAGATACTGTTCTAGAAAATGCTTTAGTTTAGAGAGGATAAAAAATGAGAATAAAGACTTCAGAATTTATAATATCTGCTGTAAAAAGAGAACAATATCCAAATGATGGATTTCCTGAAATAGCTTTTGTAGGAAGATCTAATGTTGGAAAGTCATCTATAATAAATTCATTAACTAACAGAAATAAATTAGCTAAAGTTAGTCAGACGCCGGGAAAAACAAGGCTTATAAATTTTTTCTTATTAAATAGTGAATTTTATCTAGTTGATCTTCCTGGATATGGTTATGCTAAGGTATCTAAAAAAGAAAAGGAAAGTTGGGGAACTTTTATTGAAAGATATCTGACAAATAGAGAACCTTTGAAAAAAGTAGTGCTTTTAGTGGATTGTAGACATAAGCCTACAGCAGATGATGTTCAAATGTATAATTGGATAAAACATTATGGTTATAATATTGTTGTTATAGCTACTAAAAGTGATAAAATTTCAAATAATGAACTTGCAAAGAGTAAAAAATTGATACGAGAAACTCTAGGATTAAAAAAAGAAGAACCATTATATTATTTTTCATCATTAAATAAAAAAGGTAGAGATGAACTTGTAGATATATTATTTGAAGATTTAAATGAAATATAAAGAATAAAAACATAGATTCAAGTGTGAATCTATGTTTTTTTGTTATTAGTATAAATATATTAATAAATATAGAAAAATATTACTAAAAATGTGTCAATTCTTAAGCAGAAGAATAATATATAGTATATCAGTTAACTGATGAAAAAACATTAAGGAGGAAACTTTAATGAATATAAACGATGTTCCTGGATGTGGAATTCCAGGTTGTGGAACTAATGATTGTGGATGCGGATATGGATCTTGTGGTGGATTTGGTTCTGGCTCAGCTATGGGCAATTGCAATTCAGGCTTTGGCGGAGGATGCTTTGGTGGAGGATTCTCTTTTATATGGATACTATTCTTATTGATTATATGGGGTGGTAATGGCTCTGGATTTGGCGGAGGATTCTGTGGATCAAATAACTGCTGTTGCTGCGATAGATGCACATGTAGATGCAAGAGACGTAGTAATGATTGTTGCTGCAATAATGGAAATGGCTGTAACATGATTATATGGATAATAATATTAGCTGTATTATGTGGCAATGGATTTGGTGGAAATGGTTGTGGATGTGGAGGAAACAACTACAATAATTGCTCACAATCAAATGGAAATTCATGCAAATGTTAAATCATTGAGTAGAGGTGAAAAAAATGAGTAGAAAACATCATAGAAAAGATAATTGTTGTTGTCAAAGTAGATATTCAGGATTTAACCCATGTTCAACACTACCAACACTATTAATATTATGTCAATCAGGTTTATTATGTAATGATAGAGCATATATATTAGTATTATTATTCTTAGCATGTGGTGGAATAGGAAATAATGGTTGTGGATGTGGATCTTCAAGCAACTGTTGTTGCTAAAATGTAGTATAAAAATACTATAATAAATTTTTATTCTTAAATTTAAAATACTAAAATTTTATATGATTGGTATTTATTTAAGGTAATCTTTTGGAGGGCTTTGAACCCTCCAAAAAATTAAAAATATTATATGATTATACATAAAAGAAATTTAAGGAGGTAAAGCTTTGTCAAAACATAGAAGTAAATCAAGAGAGGATAATAATACTTCAAATAATAATAATTTTATGGGTTTAAACCCGCAAATGTTACAGATGTTAGGTATAAACCCTAATGATGTTGAAAGAATAAGTAATATCATGAATTCAATGAATAGAGATGGATTTGATATAAATTCTTTAGGAAATCTTTTAAATCAAAATTCTAATCCTCAAGTTGCTCAAAATGATTTTAGCAATGTTACAAATAATATGAACAATAATTCAAATGAAAACAATATGGATTTTTCATATTTTTTAAATATGTTGAACAATATGAATAATGCCCAAAATTATAATAACAATGCACAAAATTGTAACAGTCAAACTTTCAACAACACAAATAATACAACAGACAATTTCACAAGTTCAAATGGTTTTAATAATAATTATCAAAATCAAGATGTCGAGTATGATGATATAGATGTTGAAATAATAGAACCAGAACTTGATGGAGATCCCAATTTATCAATGTTAAAAGCTGTTAGAAGTTTAGTGAATGATGATAGAAAAAGGTTTTTAAAACGAGTTATAGAAATGTATAAAAACGGAGAAATAATTTATTAGGATGAGCAATAATAATAAAAATATAAAGTTAGTTTTATGGTCGCATAAGCGACCTTTTATTTTATTGAAGTTATTAATAGTGTATCGTTGATTTTATCAATGCCAATATTTAATATAAACTTGTTATTTTCATATTCGTTATATTTTTTAAATGTTAAGGTATATAGTGAAGAATAAGAAGATGTAGATTCTAAAAAACAATTTTCAAGAAGATAAGAGTAGCCATCTGTTTTTAAATTTTGTAATAAAGAAATTTCTAAACTAGAGATATTATTGCTAAAAAGGTTTGAGATATTATCGTAAGTATTTTCACTAGATTCAATAAAAGAAATAATATTATTTATAATATTTAGGCTTTGCAATGATAAATTATTCATAGATATATTTTTTAGCATATTATTATCTAAAATGTAAGTGTTTAAGTTTTCAGATAGAGTATTTAATGATGATGAAATTAAAATGGGGGAAGCATAATTAGAAGAATTTAAAATTCCTAAAAAATTGTTTGTAGAACAAAAGATTTCTTTAAATTCATTATTATGAAGCATAAATATATGAGTAATAGATGTAGAGTTTAAAGAACTTTCTGTTATAATTTCTGGAATGTTATCATTGTTTAAATCTATCAATTTAACAGATAAAGGGTAAGATATATTATAAGTTCCTAAAGTATTTGGATTTTTAGTATTAAAAAAATATGTTTTATTGTTTATATGTGCTTCCATATAATAGATGTTATCTTTAGAACTTATATATATTAAATCATCTTTATTGTCTCCATTTAAATCACACTTTAAATATTCTTCAGCTTGGGGTTTAGTGGCGGTTGGGATACTAGTGAGATTATTTTGATAAAGTTTATTTGATAGTAAAAAACTAAATAAAATAATGATAGATAGACAGAATATAAAAATTAAAGATTTAATTTTTATAAAAATTACATTAAATTTCATTAAATCACCTCAATAAAATTATATGGTCATATTTATATATTTATTTATAAATAGACATAATAAGCATATAAAATAAAAAAAGAGAAAATAGGTGAGTTATTAGTGTATAAAAAAAGAATTTTTAATAATATAATTATTAGTTTCATTATTGTTTTTGTTTTAATTGCAATGCAGGGATGCCAAAATATAAATTCTACTCCTCAAAATAATAGTAAGAGTTTGAATATAGTTGTAGAGGCAAAAGATTTAGAAGGTTTTGAGTACATAGAAATGCTTCTAGAGAATTTCAAAAATACTCATAAAGATTATCAAGTAAATATATTTAATAGTAATGATTTAAAAAATATTAAAGATAATATAATTAATCAAAAATATGATGTAATTATATCATCTAGAGAAACCTTTTTAACGTTAAATGAGTATGGACTTATAAAAGACTTAACTAGTTACTTTAATCAAAATAAATCACAAAGTAAGTTTTATGATATAGTTTTTGCATATGGAAAGGTAGGAAATAAAAATTTAGGTATGGGCCTTCTACCAAGTAGTATAGAAATTTTATACAACAAAAATAAATTAAATAATCAATTTGCAGAAAATGATAAGATAGATTTTATAAAATCAATGATTAAAAATAAAGATTTAAAAATTCCATACGTACTACCTAAGGATTTGAATATAAATTTAGCTATAAGTTCTATAGTTTCTAATAGTATCATAAAAGAAAATAATTTAGTTAGTATATATAATGGGGATAAAAACAAATATTTAGATGTAGTTGATATACCTAATATGTTTAAAGAATTAAGTGAATTAAATAATAGTTATAAAATAAATGAAAAAAAATTCATACAATCTAATTTGGATGTATTAAATGATTTAAATGAAGGGGAAATTCCACTGGTAATAACAACTAGTGATGTTGCAAAAAATTTATCCTACGAAAATATAGAGTCTTTATCAAATTTAGGTATAAATAATTATAAGGCAACTCCGCCAATACTGTCTAGATATACAGTATATGCTACATCAAGTTCACAAAATATTACAGGAATAAATAGGTTTTTTGATTATTTGATAAGTGATAGTACTTATAATGATATAGCTCAAAAAGGAATTTTAACAGGAAATAAAAAAGCTGATTCCAATTTAATTGGATTAAATAAAGTATTTTTAACATCTATTGCAGAAGGAAATGAAAACAATATACCTTATTTTTTAAATCTTCCTAAAAAATTTATGAAACCCTTGAATGATAAGCTTATAGAAATTTTAGATTATGATAGATATAGCTCTAATTATTGGAAAGAAATTGTAGGGCAGGTATTTAAATAATTTTAGATTTTAATAAATAAAAAACCAAGCATTTAACTTGGTTTTTTATTTATTAAAACTTTCTCCTTGGCAATCCTCACATATTCCATAGAAGTATATCCTGTTTGAAACAATTTTATATTTTGAATTAATTTCTGCTTTTTCATTTAAACTCTTAGAATCCATTTCTTCTAAATCGTCAACTCTTCCGCAATGCAGACATTGTATGTGACAATGTTCACTTGAATTTCCATCATATCTGAAATTTCCTTCTCCTACGTTGATTTCTTGTATTAAATTAACCTCTACTAATGTCTTTAAAGCTTTATAAACAGTTGCTAAACTCATAGTAGGATAATCTTTTTGAAGAGCTTTATAGATAATTTCAGCTGATGGATGCTCCTTTGTTCCCATTAAATACTTGTAAACAGCAATTCGTTGAGGAGTAAGTTTTAATTTTTTTTCTCTAAATATAGAAGTTATATTATCCATACACATCATCCTTACAATCAAGATAGTATATATTATATAATAACAATTATTATATGTCAAATATTATTTGAAAATAAGGATTGGTAATTAATATATTTGTTGATAATATAAAAACTATTGTAAAATTAACATTAATATGGTAGAATTAAAATAATTATTAATATGTTAACAATTATTTTAATCTATGTTCATTTCATCTTAAGTTATTTATATTTATTTTTAGAACAGAAATACTGTTCTTTTTTATTTTGTAAGGATTTGCAAATACACTTATACTAGTATAACAAAAATAAATAGTTAATACAGTAAGATAATAAATAATAAACAAAAATTAACAACTGAAATAAAAATAAATATGTAAATAAATTCATTTATTATAAAAAACTTTATTTTTTTATAATAATAGTATATAATTATAAAGGGGTATGAAAATTTTACAGTTGGGGGGAGAAGAATGAGCATTTGTCCATTTTGGTCAAGCGGTAATAGAAAGTTTGAATGTTACTCTAAATGTCCAATGCATAAAGAAAATACTAATGAAGACTGTATTTTTTCTTTGTATTTGTCACAAGAGCATAAAAATAAAGGGAAAAAAGCTATAAATATAGACGATATAGATTCTTATATAGATTTTAAGGGGATTGAAGAGGAGATTTTAACTGATATTATATATATAAAGAAATACTAATTAATTAAAGCTATTAAAATAAAAATCTATTTTAATAGCTTTAATATTATTTATATATGTTAGAATATTTATGAAGTAGATTATGTTTTAAATTCCAAAGCCCATCTGATAAGTCTACATAATAAGTATGAGGATTTTCAAATCTTAAAGTTTCAGACCAAAGTTTTGTACTTTCTTCTAGTGCAAACTTTCTAATATCCATAACAGAAGGAGAGTTATACACAAGATTACCTTTATCAAATACTTGAATTAAAAGCTCTCTAGCATAATAATTTTTTATAGTTTTTCTTTTCCATACATGAATAGGATCAAACACTTCTAAATCTTCATTTAAATTGATATCTTCATCGGATAATGCTATTAAATCAACTAAAGCAGCATGTGAGTCTTTATCGAATAATCTATAAACTTTTTTAAAACCAGGATTAGTTATTTTTTCTTCATTTTCACTTATCTTAATTCTAGGAATTATATCTCCGCTGTTATCCTCAACAGCTACTAACTTATAAACTCCTCCAAATACAGGTTCAGATTTGGCAGTTATAAGTCTTTCACCAACACCGAAAGAATCTATTTCAGCACCTTGATTTAATACATCACGTATTATATATTCATCTAAAGAGTTTGAAACCAGTATTTTACAATCACAATATCCAGCTTCATCTAAAAGTTTTCTACATTTTTTGCTTAAGTACGTTATATCACCGCTATCTATTCTAATAGCAGTAGGTCTTATACCCTGAGGTTTTAATACTTCATTAAAGACTTTTATAGCATTTGGAACACCTGATTTTAAAACATTATAGGTATCAACTAAGAATGTGCAATTATTAGGGTATGCTTTTGCCCAAGCTTTAAATGCTTCATATTCATTTCCAAATAATTGTATCCAACTATGAGCCATTGTTCCAACAGCTGGAACATTAAATAGTTGTTCAGCTATAGTACAAGCAGTCGATGAACATCCGCCTATAATAGCTGCTCTAGCACCGTAAATTGCCCCATCATACCCTTGAGCACGTCTAGAACCAAATTCCATAACAGGTCGTCCATTAGCGGCTCTACAAATTCTATTTGCTTTTGTTGCAATTAATGTTTGGTGATTTATTGATAAAAGTATCATAGTTTCTATAAATTGGGCTTGAATAACAGGGCCTCTTACAGTCACTAGGGGTTCATTTGGAAAAACAGGAGTTCCTTCAGGAACTGCAAAAACATCACAACTAAATTTAAAATCTTTTAAAAAGTTTATAAATTCATCAGAAAATAAATTTTTAGATTTTAAATATTCTATATCTTCTTCATCGAATTTTAAATTTGATAAATAATCAATTAATTGGTCAAGGCCTGCCATTATACAATAACCTCCACCATCTGGAACTCTTCTAAAATACATATCAAAGTAAGCTATTTTATTTTCTAAACCGTTTTTAAAATAACCATTTCCCATAGTAAGTTCATAAAAATCAACTAACATGGTAAGGTTTCTAGCGTTTTTTACGTCAAAATTTTTCATAAATAAAGAATCTCCTTAATTTAATGTTATAATAAATATTTTAACCATAAGATTAATTTATTACAATATATTTAGAATTATTATTTGAAAAATGAATAAAATTGTAAAAATTATGGATATTTTATACTATATAAGTCTATAATTATTTTTAAAAAGATTAAATTAATTGTTTATTAAGGAGTAGATAATGAAATTAGATAAGTTTCAATCAATAGCAGTTAAAAAAGAAGGAAAGAGTATTTTAGTTGTTGCACCTCCAGGGTCTGGAAAAACAAGTGTTATTTTAAATAAGGTTAATCATTGTATTTCTAAAGAGGGGATAAATTACAAAAATATTATAGTTATAACATTTACTAAGGCTGCTGCTAAAAGTATGGAAAATAGATATAAGAAGAATTATTCAGACGAAAATATACCGTTTTTTGGAACATTTCACGGGCTTTTTTATAAAATTTTAGTAAGAATTTATAAAAATATATCCATAATAAATAGTAATACTGCATTTTTTATAATAAAGAAACAACTTGAAAGTTTTAATGAAGATATAAGTGATAATAAAGTAAAAGAAATGTTAAATTTAATATGTTTAAAAAAATCTAATATAGAATTAGATTTTTCAAATACTTCTGAAGATATATTTAATAGATGTTATGAAGCTTATGAGAAGTATAAAAGGAAAAATAATCTCTTAGATTTTAATGATCTTCAAAATATAACGTATAATATTTTAAAGAAAAACAAAAATACATTAAATTACTATAAAAGGAAATTTAAATATATTTTGGTTGATGAATTTCAAGATTGCGATATAACGCAAATAAATTTTTTAAAGCTTATAAATACAAATATATTCTGTGTTGGAGATGAAGATCAGTGTATCTATTCTTTTCGTGGATCATCACCCACATACATGGTGAATTTTGATAAAGAATTTGCAGACGCAAAAAAGATTTATTTAAAATATAATTATAGAAGTTCAAAAAGTGTAGTAGATTTATCTAAAAGTGTTATAAGAAGGAATAAAGAAAGAAATGATAAGGATGTTATAAATCATAAAGAAAATTTGGGGAAAACAAGTTTTTTTAGAATTGCAAATGAGAGGGAACAGGGAAAAAATATTGTTAAAATTATTGTTAGCAATAAAGATAAGAATTTTTTTAAGGATAATGCAGTGCTTTATAGGACTAATATTGAATCTAGAGCAATTATAGATAGTTTTATAAAATCAAAAATACCATTTAAAGTATTAGATTCAGAGTATAACTTTTATAATCATTTTATATGTAAAGATTTATTAAGTTATTTAAAACTTTCTATAAATATATGTGATAAAGAATCGTTTTTTAATATAGCAAATAAACCTTTTAGATATATATCTAAGAATCATCTTCAAAAAATTTCAAATAGTAAAGAAAGTGCAGATGTTTTTGATTTGTTAATTGATAATTGTGATATTCATCCATTTCAAGTAAAGAATCTTATGAATATTAGAAAAAATATAGTGGCTTTAAATAAAAAGACACCAGAGAGAGCTATAATTAGTATATTAAACGACCTGGATTATAAAGATTATATAAAATATTATTGCGATAGGTATAAGCAAGATGAGGAAGAAATTTTGAGTATAGTTGAAGAATTTAAAGATGGAGCTTTAGAGTTTGAAAATATTAAAGATTTTTTAAGCCATGTATATAGTGTAGAAGAGAGTTTAAAAGTAAATAGCCAAAAAGATGAAGATTGTGTAGTTTTAAGTACAATACATGGGGTTAAGGGAATGGAATTTAAAAATGTTTTTTTAATAAATGCAGTTGATGATTATATTCCTCATAAAAATTCAAATAATTTAGAAGAGGAGAGGAGAATTTTTTATGTTGGAATTACAAGAGCAATAGATAATTTATATATTTATAGTCCTAAATTTATTAATAAAATTTCTAAAAATACTACACCTTTTGTAGATGACTTATCTGTTTGAGAATTATTTATGTAAGGATTTTATGAAATGAAATAAGATTAATGGATAAATTATGTTCTAGAGGTAATTATGTATTTTAATAATTATAATAAACTAGTATAATATTATGAGTAGTTAAATTATACAAGTGAAAAATAAAATGGAGGAAAGACATAAAAAATGGCGGAAAAATCTTTAGACATAAAAACAATGGAAATAGTAAAAGAATTATCAGACAGAGGAGTTAGCAATGCTGATATTGGAAATATTTTAGGAGTAAGCGATAACGTAATAAACGACATAGCAGAGGGTAAATATGATGTTAAATTAAGAGAAATTAAAGAAGATTATGTAGAATTAAAATCTGATTATGAATCTTTAAAAATTTTATATGAAAGATTAGGGGAAAAGTTAAATTTAGTAGCTAATGAAGCTATGGAGAGTAAGAAGGCGTTAGTAGATAAGGAAAGGGAGTATTCAGAACTTCAAAGAGAAGTTTTATTTATGAGACAAGACAAAAAAAGAATAGAGTTTTATTGTAGTAAAGCAACTGATGAATCTAAAGAATTAAAAAATAAGGTTGATATATTAAACAAAGAAATTATAGAAGCAGTTAATACAAGCACTATTTTAGAAAACCAAGTATTTAATTTAGAAAGAGATAAAGTTGACTTAAAGCAAGAAGAAGTACAAAAATATAACAAGTTAAGAGATGAAAAAAGAGAATTAGAAAAAGAAATAATAGATATAAAAAGTGAGTTAAACATAAAAGACAACAAGATATTAGATGTTGAAAAAGAAAATATCAGATTAAATAGTAAAATTAAATCTCAATTAGAAGAATTAGAAATGAAAGATGAGAGAATAAAAGATTTAGAAGATGAATTAGAGGAAAGTAACGAGAATATTGCTGAAATAGAAGAACAAAACATAATGCTAGAGAAGCATATAAAGAAGATAAATGAGAAAAAGTTTATGGGTTTATTTAAAAAAAGAGAAAGAGATAAAGAGGAATAATATTTAAATTTAATTGGTTTAGTAAAAGTTAATTTTAATTAACTTTTAAATTATTTTCAAATGAGTTATTATAAATATGGTGTAGATACTTAGTAGCTATACCATATTTATTTTTATATATAAAATACAGAGGAGAAAGATTTTATGAATAAAGTTATGAATAGGAGTATTTTAACACCTATTTTAATTGCTTTACCTAGTTTGGGACTTGGGTTATCATGGAATATGAAAAGTACTGTTTTGACACTTTTAGTTAAATCAATTACTTCATCAGATTTCAAATTAGGCATTATAAGTGCAATAGGACCGGTAACTGGAATGATATTTCCTTATTTATCTGGGGTAATAAGTGATAGAAGTAATTTTAAAATAGGAAAACGAAAGCCATGGGTATTATTCGGAGGAATTTTAGGTTCAGTATTTTTACTTTTGTTTGGATTTTCTTCTAATTACATAGTATTATTTTTATTAACATTTGGTATATATGGAGCTTTAAATTTTTTACAAGGTTCATATTATTCATGGATGCCAGAAGCGGTGAAGAAAAATCAAATAGGTACAGTTAATGGACTTGGGAAACTTTTTTATTCATTAGGGGGAACTATATTGTTTCTTGTAGGGGTATATCTTTTTTATATAAATAAAGAATTACCATTCATACTAATTTTATGTTGTGTTATGATACCCGTTTTAATTGCATGTATTTTTGTTAGGGAAGATAATGCACACGTAAAACAAAAATCGAAATTGAGTTTTGACTTTATAAAAAATAAAAAAGCAATGAGAGTTTTTATGACTGCATTTTTCTTTTATATAGCTTATGGGCTTATCACTCCATTTTGGATTCCATATTATGCAACAGCTAATCACTTTACAGGTAGTGAAATAAGCCTAGCTTTAACATCATTTACGGTGATAGGATTGATTTTATCATTATTTGTAGGTATATGGTGTGATAAATGGAATAAACAGTACATATTTTTTATAGCATGCATTATATATATAGCAGGTTTTATAATAGGGTGGAATGTATCAAACCTTTATACACTTTGGATATTTGCTATACTTTTTGGGATTGGATTTGTAATAATGCAGGTGGTATTTTATGCGTTAATACCTGAAGTTGCACCTAAAGAAAAAATTGGAGAATATATGGGGATAAATAATATATTTTTATGTATCCCACAGATAATAGGTAGTATTTTAGGTGGTTATCTATTACAGGTAGGATATGGAGAATTGTTATTTCCAATATCTATAGCAGCACTTATTATTGCATGTGTGATAATAGGATATGGAAAATTAGAAGAAAATAAAAAATTAGCTTAGTTTATAAGATTACTGTATTAAAATAAGTTTTATTATTTTAATACAGTTTTTTATATTTAGTTTAATTTTATAAAAAGTGAATTAAATATAAAAATAAATATTATATTTAGTTTTATAAATAATAAAAAGTTCTATATAATATTATTATAATAGCATTAGGAGGATATATTATGAAAATTAATTTTAAGGATGAGGCTTTATTAATAAATAATGAACTTGTAAAGATGAGAAGAGACTTTCATGAACATCCAGAATTGGGGTTTGAGGAATATAGAACATCAAAAATAATAAAAGATTTCTTAAAAAATGAGAATATACCTTATTTAGAGGTAGCTAAGACAGGAGTTTGTGCAATTATAAAAGGAATGAAAAAGGAAGAGGATAAAGAAGAAAAGTGCATAGCTTTAAGAGCAGATATAGATGGGTTGCCTATGGTGGACAAGAAGGTTTGTTCATATTCATCTAAAGAAAAGGGAAAGATGCATGGTTGTGGACATGATGCTCATACAACAATTCTTTTAGGCGTTGCTAAAATTTTGAATAAACACAAGGATTCATTTAGTGGATGTGTTAAATTGTTTTTTGAACCAGCAGAAGAAACTACAGGTGGTGCACCACTTATGATTAATGAGGGGGTATTAGAAAATCCAAAAGTTGATAAAATAGTAGGGCTTCATGTAGAAGAAACGTTAGATGTAGGTAAGATAATGGTTAAAGAAGGGGTTGTAAATGCTGCATCAAATCCATTTTTTATAACAATAAAGGGAAGAGGAGGTCATGGTGCATATCCTCATATGGCAATAGATCCAGTGGTTATTTCATCTCATGTTGTTTTAGCCCTTCAAACAATAGTAAGTAGAGAAATAAAACCTGTAAATCCAGCAGTAGTTACAGTATCTACTATAAATGGAGGAACTGCTGAAAATATTATTCCAGATGAAGTGAAATTAAGTGGAACTATAAGAACTATGACCTTAGAAGATAGGGCTTATGCTGTTAAGAGAGTAAAAGAGATAGTATCATCAATATGTAGCGCTATGAGAGGTGATTATGAAATTAACATAAAGGAAAGTTATCCTTGTCTTTATAATGATAATGAAACAGTTAATTTAGTTAGAGAAAGTGCTAAGACTATCTTAGGAGAAGAAAATATTTTAGAGCAAGAAGCACCAAAGCTTGGGGTTGAGAGCTTTGCGTATTTTGCTCTTGAAAAACCGTCAGCTTTTTATTTTCTAGGAGTTAGAAATGAAGCAAAAAATATAATACATTCAGCGCACAATAGTCTTTTTGATATAGATGAGAGTGCTTTAGCTTTAGGAGTTGCACTTCAAAGTGAAATTGCTTTTAATTATTTGACAAATAGATAAAATAATAATAATCTATACTGTGAGTTAAATGAATAATTTTTAATAAAATTATTCATTTAACATTATTTTTCAAAAAAATTTAGGAGTGAGATAATATTGAAAATAGAAATAGGTTCTAATGAGGCAGGACAAAGATTAGACAAATTTTTAAGAAAATATTTAAAAGATGTACCTTTAAGTGCAATATTTAAAGCGCTTAGAAAAGGAGATATAAGAATAAACGGGGCAAAACAAAAGGAAAAATATATTTTAAATGAAGGAGATTTAATAGAGATAAAGTATTTACAAAGTAACATACAAAAAGAAAAGAAAAAGTTAAATTTTCAACAAGTAAATGCTAATTCTCTTCAAATAGCATATGAGGATGAAAATATATTATTAGTAGAGAAGTGGCCAGGAGTTTTGGTTCACTCTGATAGGAAAAATGGGCAGTTAACATTAAATGATTATGTATTATCATATCTAAATGCAAAAGGTGATTATATGCCAGAAAATGAAATTACATTTACTCCAGCACCATGCAATAGATTAGATAGAAATACTTCAGGGCTTGTATTTTTTGGGAAAAATTTTGAATCTTTAAAGATTTTAAATGAACTTATAAGGGATAGGAAGATTAGAAAATATTATTGTGCTTTAGTAAAAGGAAAAATAAATGAAGGTAGATACGAAGCATTTATCACAAAAGATGAAGAAAATAATGTATCTAAAGTATTTTATGATATGAAGCCAAATACTAAGAAGATAGCTATGGATGTTAAAATTATACAAACAAATGGAGCATACTCACTTTTGGAAATTGAACTTATAACTGGAAGAAGTCATCAATTAAGAGCACATTTAGCTTTTTTAGGAAATCCAATTATAGGAGATTTTAAATATGGAAATAAAGAATTAAATTCATTTTTTGATAATAAATATGGTTTAAATTATCAATTTCTTTATGCATATAAAGTAAACTTTAAGGAAGTGCCAGAGAAGTTTAATTATTTAAAAAACAAAACAATAGCTGAGGGCCTTCCACCTATATTTAAAAGAATAAAAAAGGATGTATTTAAATTTACAATTTAAAGACAGGAGAACTTAAGATGAAACGTGATTCAATGGGAAGAGGTTTTGCCATACTATCTATTGCAAGTATAGTATCTAAAGTATTATCTGTAATATATGTACCTATACTTACAAGAATAATTGGTGATTATGGTATGGGGATATATGGTAAAACATATGAAATATTTGTATTTGTATACGCACTTACTAATGTAGGGATACAGGTTGCAATATCAAAACATGTAGCAGAACTTGAAGCTGTAGGTAACTATAAGGACTCTATAAAAACATTTAAAATGAGTAGAACTATATTTCTTGTTATAGGAACTGTATTTACATTAGCATTAATGTTTGGTTCTCATTTTTTAGCCGAAATTAGTGGATCATCAGATCTTGTTTATCCATTGATATTTTTATCACCTACAGTACTAATAACTACAGTATTAGTTACATATAGGGGATATTTTCAAGGTAGAAATCAAGCAAAACCATTGGCTGTAACAACTGTTATAGAACAGGTTATAAATGTTGTTTTAAGTCTTGCATGTGCTTATGTTTTAATGAGATTTGGAGCAGTTTTTGGAGCAGCAGGAGGAACAATAGGTACATCTGTTGGAGCTTTAATTGCTTTAATTTATTTAGTTTACATATACAATATTTATGGTGGCGAAAGAGAAGCAAGAGATAAACAAAATCCAGATATTGAAAGGCAAAGCAATAAAGAAATATTTAGAACATTATTAAAATATGCAATACCAATTACATTATGTACTGGTCTTCAAAATCTAGGGAGTATAATAGATATGCTAGTTGTAAGTAATAGGCTTATTGTGGCAGGTTTTAGCCATAAGGAAGCAACAATTCTTTTTGGATTCTTATCAACTAGATATAAAAGCCTTTACAATGTACCAATGGTATTTATAACCTCTTTAGGATATATGGCTATGCCGACTATAGCTAGAGGATTTGCTTTAAAGGACAAAAAGCTAGTTAAAGATAAGATAAATTTTGCATTAAGAATGGCATACATAGTTTCAGTACCAGCAGCTTTTGGACTTGCTATCTTAGCACCAGATCTTTATAAATATTTATATGCCCAAACAGATGGTTCAGGACTTATGATGGTAGGATCAGCTATAATACCTTTAATGGGAATAGTTTTGATACAAGATGTAATACTTCAAAGTGTAAATCAATTTTATTATGTACTTATAGCTCTTGCAATTGGAGTGGGAGTCAAATTTTTATGTGATATGTATCTTGTAGCTATTCCAGCAATAAACATATATGGCGCAGTAATAGGTGGAGTTTTAGCCTTTTTAACTATTTTAATTTTGAATCATTTCAGAATGCAAAAAAGTTTAAAAATTAAAATTTCAATAATTAAGCTCTTAGCTAGACCACTTTTAGCTTCTATTTGCATGAGCATATTAATTATAGCTATAAAACAAGGACTAGGTCTTTTTGTTAACCTAGAGAGTTTAGATGCATTAATAGGTCTTGTACTTTTAATAGTAATAGTTGTCATTGCAAGCTTTGTTTACCTTTGTGTACTTGTATATACAGGTGGACTTAGAAGAGGAGATTTAGAAGATATTTCTCCTAAAATTGTAAGAAAACTTCCAGGATTTTTAAAGAGACGTTTAAGATAAAAATAAAAAAACCATGTAAATTCTGCATGGTTTTATTTTTTTGCATATTTATTTTTAGGAATTCTTTTTATCTTATTATCAAAAATTAAAAAAGAAAAAATTATAAAAAATATAACAAATGCAACAATTACTTCGATTCTATAATCTAAAGTTAAAAAATTTAATATAAAATTTTTAACAATAAGACAGGATAAAATAGATATTAATATATATATTAGCAACTTTCCTATTGATATTTCAAGATTTATATTCTTGTATACTTCATGAATATTTATAGATAAAGATACGATAGATGAAATAAGCATAGTAAGTATATACCCATATATATTTATTGATGGTATTCCTGTAAATATAAATAAGCAAATTATTTCTAAGATAGATATAAAAATATTATTTCTAAGAATTATGCTTTGTTTATCTAATCCATTTAATATACCATACATAGTAGATGATACGAAAGCAAGTGGCATAATAAGTGCTGATAGTCGTATCATTTTACCTAAATCATCTCTTCCGAAAAACATAATGCCTAAGGAGTCAGAAACACATTGAGAAAGTACAGCTGTAAACAATCCAATTAAAAATGAAATTTTTAATACCTGTTTAATTCTTAAAGTGGCTCCAGTATAATCTTTTTTGCTTAAAGTTTGGGATAAATTAGGAATAAGTAAAGTATTTATAGAATTTACTATAATCATGGGAAAGGTGATTATAGAAAGTGCCATACCACCAAATTTGCCAATAAGGGCTAAAGCTTGAGAATAACTAAGTCCTGTACTTATAAGACGTCTTGGAACCATTATAGTTGATATAGTGCTAAATATGTTAAGTAGAAATCCGTTTAGGCATAAAGGAAATGATATTATAAGCACATTAAATAAAAGTTGAAGACTATTCTCTTTTTTTACTATGTTTTTAGGATATTTTCTAATCGTAATTTTAAAATATCCAAATAAAAGTATAAGGCTTTGAAGCTCACCAAGACATAATGATACATAAGCTAATGTAACCAATCCCTCTAATGTTGTTACTTTAAACATAAAAATTAAGATGGCTAAAATAAAAACTCTTAAGGATTTTTCTAAAATATCAATAAATGATGGCATAATTATTTTAGAATCTCCATAAAAAAATCCTTTAAGGATATTTGAAAGGGCAATAAAAATCATAGCAGGACATGTAACCATTATAGCTTTTACAGTTCTAGGATCTTTAATCCAAAAATTGGCTATAGTGGGAGATAGAAAAAACACTAAAATTCCTATAAATAAGCACCATATAAAATTAAATATCGCTACAACTTTCATAGTTTGTATAATATCATGATAATTATTTTTGGAAGAGTAAACAGCTGTAATTTTAGATATAGCAGCTACTATTCCAGCAGTCATTATAGAAATAAAGAGATTATATATTGGCATAACAAGCCCATAAAGCCCCATTCCTTCCGGACCTAAAATTTTTGAAAGATATATAGAAAATATAAAACCCAAAACTCCTGTAGCAAGATTAGATAAAGTTAAAAGAAAGGAGTTTTTATAAAAATTATCTTTAACCATTTAAATAATACACCACCTTATAATGTTTATTTAATATTATTCTGTAAAGCTTAGATTTATGTTAGAAGTTTTAAATGCGTAAAATTTAAATTTTATTATGGAAAAAAATGTAAAAATATTATATAATTAAGTTAACGGTAAGGGGGGATACTATGAGTAACTTGGTTATAAATATGAAAGATGTGAAATTTGGTGGAAATACATTAGATGTTGGCAATGATAATTATGGAGTGATATATAATATATTAAAAGGAGAAGAGGACGAAATAAGTGTTGATTATTATTCAGAGGACTTAAGTAACCAATATAAAAATTTTTATGACAATGGGGTTACTTTTTTTTCATTAAGTCAACTGGCAACTAAAGGAGAGCGTGATATGGTATTAAAAGAAATCTGGCAAAATTTAAAGGTAGGCGGTAATTTATATATTTGGGATAGAGAAAAAAGGGTGAAAGAAATTATAAAAGATAATATAAATGTGTTAATGCCAGATGGCACAACAAAGGAGTTTAAATTTTCTAATATAAATCCATTAGCTGAATTTGGCTTTTTTAATTTTCAAAAAACTTTAGAAAAATATTTTGAAATACAAGAGGGAAGAATTTGTGATAAAATAATATACATTAAGGCTAAAAAGAGAGGAATTATAAATAATGAAGATACTATTAACGGGGATAAATTCAAAGTACATCCACAGCAATCTAGCAGTGAGATATTTAAGAGCATACACAAAGGATTTAAATTTTCAAGGAAAGATAAAAGAGTTTACGATAAATGATAGATTAGAGAACATATTAGAAGGAATTATGGAGGAGAAGCCAGATGTTGTGGCCTTCTCTTGTTACATATGGAACATGGAGTATGTAAAAAGGTTAGCTGAACATATAAAAATTATAGATGAAAACATAGAAATACTTTATGGAGGACCAGAAGTTTCCTATGAAGCACAAGTATTTTTAAAAGATAGTTTTTGCGATTATGTTATAGTTGGAGAGGGTGAGGCTACATTTAGAGATTTTGTTAAGTATAAATTAGGTGAGAAAGAGCTAAAAGATATAGAAGGATTGTATTATAAAAAAAATGATGATATTTTCTTTAATGGATTTAGAAAAGAATTAAATATGAATGATTTAGTATTTCCATATGATAAAGATGATGATTTAGATAATAAAATAGTTTATTATGAAGCGTCAAGAGGATGTCCGTTTAAATGCAAATATTGCTTGTCTTCTGTTATGAATGGAGTTAGGTTCTTAGATGTAGAAAGAGTAAAAAAAGAACTTAAGTTTTTTATAGATAAGGGTGTTGAACTTGTTAAATTTGTAGATAGAACTTTTAATTGCAATAAAAATTATAGTATAGAAATATGGGAATTTTTAAGTAAACAAGATACAAAAACTAGATTTCATTTTGAGGTTGCAGCTGATCTTTTAAGTGATGAAGAAATAGAGGTTTTAAATAAAGCGCCAAAGAATAGGTTTCAATTGGAGGTAGGCGTTCAGACAAGTAATCATAAAGTTTTAAAAAATATAAATAGAATAATTACTTTTGAAAATGTAGCAGAAAAAGTGTTGAAAGTAGCAAAAAATAAAAATGTTATTCAACATTTAGACTTAATTGCAGGGCTTCCACAAGAGGATTATAATTCTTTTAAGAAATCATTTAATGATGTTCATTCGTTAAATCCTAATGAAATACAGCTTGGTTTTTTAAAGCTTTTAAAAGGTTCTGCGATGAGAGATGAGGCAGAAAAATGGGGAATTGTATATTCACCTTATGCACCATATGAAATTCTTAAAAATAATGATTTATCTTATAATGATTTGTTGGAGCTTAAAAAGGTTGAAAAAATTGTTGATAAATATTATAATTCAGGGAAATTCAATAATGTATTACGTTTTTTCTTAAATGGATATGAAACCCCTTTTGAATTTTATTTTGAAATGGCAATGTACTTTGAAAAAATAGGGCATTTTAAAAGGAGTTTAGGAAATGTGGAATATTATAAAGTTCTTTTAGACTTTAATATAGAAAGATTTAATAGAGAAAATGAGAATGTGTTAAAAGAAATAATAAAGTATGATTATCTTTGTTTTAATAAGAAAAAATGGCTTCCTGATTTTTTAATAAGAGATATCTCTAAAGAAGAAGAAAGAAATATACGTTTAGAGCTTAAAAAGAAAGCGCCATATAATAAATCTCATATAGAAAAGTTTAATTTAGATATTTTAAATTATTTAGACAAAGGCGAAGTTGTATGGACAGATAATTATTTAATATTCAACGAAGAAGAATTTGGATATGAAAATAATATAAAATTTATTTAAGAGAACAAGTGAATCGGTATAAGTTATTTAATAACTTATACCGATTATTTTTTATAAATAGAAAATAAATATTGTTGAATTAGTAATATAAAAAATATATAATAAACCAATAAAATCAAAAATATACTATATTTTTAAAAGATAAAAATGGAATAATATAAAAAAATAAATAAATATATTAAAAATTTCAATGAAAACTATAAAACGTATTGTAATTTTTTGAGTTTTGTGTATAATTAAAGTATATTAAGTGTTAATTAATACTATATAAAGTATTAATATATATTATTATTTCTTTAATAAAGGTGGTGAAACTTTGGCACTAAAAGCAATAAATGAAATAAAAAAGGTCGAAGAGCAAGCTGAAGAGATGATTAAACAAGCTCATCATCAAAGCAAAGAGATAATTTCTAAAGCTACGCTACAAGCAGATGAAGAATACAAAAAAATTGTGGATGAGGGTAAAAAGAAAGCTTTTGAAATTATAAATGATGCCGTATTATCTGGTGAGAAAGAGGCTGCTATTTTATTGAAGGATGGAGTAAAAAAATGTGAAAATATTTATAATCTATCTGATGATAAAATCGATAAGGCCATTAAATTAGTGATTGAGAGGGTTGTGAATACAGATGGCAATAGTTAAAATGAATAAATTTACTTTGCTATCTTTTGAATCACAAAAAGAAAAGCTTATAGAAAGCATTCAAAGTTTTTCTCAAGTAGAATTTATAAATTTACAAGATGAAAATTTTCTAGAGAAAAATCAAGAATTTGAAAGCTTAGAAAGGGAAAAAAGTGATTCAAATCTTGCAAAGTGTGAGGAAAATTTATCAAAAGCTAAATCAGCTTTAGACTTTATTGAAACTTACTTACCAAAAAAATCAGGACTTCAATCATTAAAAAATCAAAAAGAAAGTTTAACTTTAAAAGCTCTTGAAAATAAAGTTAAAAGTAGTTCTTGGGAAAATTCTTATAAAATAATTAAAGAAAAAGAAGACAAGCTTTTAGCTTTAGAAACAAAAAAATCTTCAATAAAAGAGGAAATTGATGTTTTAACTCCTTGGAAAGACTTTGATGCATCTTTTAAAGAAGTTGAAAATTTAAAAAAAGTTAGTGTGTTTTTAGGAACAGTTCCAAAACAATATGAAGAAGTAATATTGGGACTGGAAAATGAGTTTAAACTAACAAATGTTGAAGTTATAAGTTCAAATAATCAAGAAATTTATATTTTTTCAATAAGTCATGAAGATGAAAAAGATGTTTTTTTAGAAAAATTAAAGGAATGTGGATTTAGTGCTTTTAATTCAAATTATGAAAAAATGCCTAAAGTTATATTAGAAGATTTTCAAAAAGAAATTTTATCTTTAGATAATAATATAAGTAACATAAGAGAAGAATTAAAAAATCTTACAACTGAAGAAAATGAACTTAAAATGGCATATGAATATTATGGAAATTTAAAAGAAAGATTAACAGTTACTAAAAATTTTTTAAAAACTAAAAAAACTGTAGTTATGCAAGGTTGGATTCCAGTAGATAAAAATGAAAAATTTAATGACGTTATAAAAAGTGCCATAAATGATGATTTTTATTTAACATTTGAAGAAGCTAAGGAAGAGGAATATGATAAAGTTCCTGTAAAACTTAAAAATGGTAAAATAGCTAAAGTTTTTGAATCTATAACTAATATGTATAGTGTTCCGAAATATGGAGATATAGATCCAACACCAGTAATGATGCCTTTTTATCTTTTATTTTTTGGAATGATGATAGCAGATGTAGGGTATGGATTAGTAATGTTAATAGCTTCATTGATTGCTATAAAATTTCTTGAAAATAATCAAAAGAGTACAGATTTTGCAAAGTTTTTTGCATATTTAAGTATTCCTAGTATATTGTTTGGTTTTGTATATGGAGCATTTTTTAATGATGCAATACCACTTCCTGTATTTATAAGTACAACAAAAGATGTTACAACAATTCTTATAATGTCAATTGGTTTTGGTGTTTTTCAAATATTCGTTGGGCTTGGAATAAAAGCTTATATGATGATTAAAAAAGGTGATATATTAGGTGCTTTTTATGATGTAGGTGCTTGGTATATGATTTTAATAGGGCTTGGTGTTATGTTAGGTGGGGGAATGATAGGTTTACCATCTATTACTAAAACCATAGCAACAATTGTAGTTATAATAGCTGCAATAATAATAATTTTAACAGGTGGTAGAGCTGAAAAGTCAGTAGGAGCAAAACTTGGACAAGGTGCTTATTCTTTATATAATATAACAGGTTATATTGGAGATTTAGTTTCTTATACAAGACTTATGGCAATAGGTCTTGCAGGAGGATCTATCGCAGGAGCATTAAATCTTCTTATAGGAATGCTTCCAGGGGGAATTATAGGAATAATAGTTGGAGCAGTAGCCTTTATAGCAGCACATACATTTAATTTAGCATTATCACTTTTAAGTGCATATGTTCATACAGCTAGATTACAATATGTTGAATATTTTTCAAAGTTTTACGATGGTGGTGGCAAGGAATTTGCACCTTTTAAAACTTTAAATAAATATGTAAATTTAATAGATTAATAAAATTTAGGGGGAATTATACAATGACAATTATGGATTTTTTATCAAATGCTACTAGTTATAGTGGATTTATATTTGGAGCTTTAGGAATAGCACTTGCTGTTGGATTATCAGGAATAGGATCAGCAAAGGGTGTTGGGATAGTTGGAGAAGCTGCAGCAGGCTTAGTTACTGAGGAACCTGAAAAATTTGGTAAGGCATTAGTTTTGGAACTTTTACCAGGTACACAAGGTCTTTATGGATTCGTTATAGGTTTCTTAATACTAAATAATTTAAGTACAACAACTACTTTATCACAAGGTTTATATTTATTTGCAGCAGCATTACCAATTGCTATAACAGGTTTATTATCAGCAATAGCACAAGGTAAGGTTGCAGCGTCTGGTATTCAAATATTAGCTAAAAACCCAGATCACAATACAAAAGGTATAATCCTTTCTGCAATGGTTGAAACTTATGCTTTATTAGGATTCGTTATATCATTCTTATTAGTTAACAATTTATTCTAAGAAAGATTGGATGTGGAAGCTGATGTCAAATTTAAACAACATAACTTCTAAAATTATAAAGGATGCAGAAGAAAAAAGAGATGAAATTTTAAATGCTGCACAAGTTGAAAGTGATAGTATAATAGCAAAGGAAACTAAAAAGGCTAAAAATTTAGAAGTTGAGTTAATAGAAAAAGCAAAGATAGAAGCTAAAGCAAGAGAAAATAGAGTTATATCAAATGCTAGGTTAAAGGTTAGAAATAATGAACTTAAGGCAAAGCAAGACATGATAAGCAAAGTATTTGAAAAAGCAGTTGAGAGGCTAAATAGCCTTTCAACTTTAGAATATAAAGAATATATTTTAAGAGCTTTAGATTCTCTTGATTTAGAAGGAACAGAAATTTTAATAATAAATAAAAAAGATGAAGATGTAATAAACAATAAATTTTTATTAGATTTAAATAATAAATTAATAAGTTTAGGGAAAAAAGGTAAAATCTCTATTTTAACTAATGGTAATTTTGATAGAGGGTTTATTTTAGATAGAAATGGAATACAAATAAATAATACTTTTGAATCTTTAGTTAAATCACTAAGAAGTGAATTAGAATTAGAGGTAACTAAGGTATTATTTAATTAAGGAGGGAGGAAGTAGATGGATTCAATGCAATTTCTCCAATTAATTCCTAGAATTAGAGTGTATGAAAAAAGACTTCTTGATAAATCAAAGATAGAAAGAATGATAGATGCAAATACATCAGAGGATGTGCTTAAAGTTTTACAAGAAACTGATTATGCAGCATTTATGAATGATATAAAAAGACCAGAAGAATATGAAGTACTTCTATCTAAGGAGTTAGTTAGGTTATATGAAACTATGTATAAGGCTTCTCCTGTAAAAGGTCTTATTGATGTTATGGCAATAAAATATGATTATCATAATATAAAGGTTTTAATAAAAGGAAAAATCTTAAAACAAGATTTTTCCAATATGTTAATACCAGTTGGAATGATAGATTCTTCTATTTTAAAAAATGCTATTTTAGGAGATTCTCTAAGAGGTTTACCTAAACATATAGAAAAATGTATTGAGGAGATAAATAATAGGTTTGAAGAAAATAAGGATCCTCAAATTATAGATATAATAGCAGATAAATATTTATACGCTCACATAAATGATATAAGAAAATCTAAAGAGTTAAATGATAAATATTTAGATAAATATATAAATAGTATTATAGATTTAAATAATATAAAGACTCTTTTAAGAGTTAAGAAGCAACAAAAGAATGTTAACTTTTTATTAGATAGTTTAGTTCCTGGAGGAACTATTGATGAGAAAAAATATAGAGCAATGTTTTTAGAAAATACAGAAAATATACCAAATCACGTATTAGGGCAATATAATTCAATTGTTAAAGAAGGAGTTATAAGTTTTATAAATACAGGTTCTGTTAGTTTATTTGAAAAGCTAATAGACAATTATTTAATGAAATTTATAAAAGAAGCCAAACTTATAACAAAAGGATTAGAGCCAGTTTTAGCTTATATGTACGCTAAAGAAAGTGAGATTAAACAGGTTAGAACTATTATGGTTGGAAAACTAAATAACATTAGCAAGGAAGTTATAAGAGAAAGGTTGCGTGATGGTTATGTATAAAAAAGTTGCTGTAGTTGGAGATAAAGATTCTATTTTAGCTTTTAAAGCTTTAGGAATAGAGGTATTTCCAGTTGTAGAAAGTGCTGAAGCAAAAAAAATCATTGATAAACTTGCACATAAAGATTATGCAATTATTTTTGTAACAGAGCATGTAGCTAAAGATATTGAAGAAACAATAGAGAGATACTCAAAACAAATCCTTCCTGCAATAATACTTATTCCAAGTAATCAAGGAAGTTTAAATATAGGAAAACAAAGAATTTCGGATAATGTTGAAAAAGCTGTAGGCGTTAATATATTATAGAAAGTAGGATGATAAGTTTGAAAACCGGAAGAATTGTAAAAGTTTCAGGACCATTAGTTGTAGCAGATTCTATGGATGAAGCTAATGTATTTGATGTTGTTAAAGTTGGGGAAAAGAAGCTTATTGGAGAAATAATTGAAATGAGAGGTGATAAGGCTTCAATTCAGGTTTATGAAGAAACATCTGGTATAGGACCTGGAGATCCAGTTATAACAACTGGAGAGCCTCTTTCAGTAGAACTTGGACCAGGACTTATGGAAGCTATGTTTGATGGAATACAAAGACCTCTTGACGCTTTTATGAAGGCTGCAAATAGTTCGTTTTTAACTAAGGGAGTTGAAGTTAAATCTTTAAATAGAGGAAAAAAATGGGATTTTAAACCCGTTGTTAAAATTGGAGATAAAGTAAGTGAAGGAGATGTAATTGGAACAGTTCAAGAAACTCCAGTTGTACTTCATAAGATAATGGTTCCATATAAAGTATCAGGAATAGTTAAAGAAATAAAATCAGGAAGTTTTACAGTAGAAGAGATAGTTTGTATTTTAGAAACTGAAGATGGATTGAAAGAATTAACAATGATGCAAAAGTGGCCTGTAAGAAAAGGTAGACCATATGCTAGAAAATTAAACCCAGTAGAACCAATGACTACAGGGCAAAGAGTAATAGATACATTCTTCCCAGTTGCAAAGGGAGGAGCTGCAGCAGTTCCAGGACCATTTGGTGCTGGGAAAACAGTTGTTCAACATCAAGTTGCTAAGTGGGGAGATACAGAAATAGTTGTTTATGTTGGATGTGGAGAACGTGGTAATGAGATGACTGACGTTTTAAATGAGTTCCCAGAACTTATTGACCCTAAAACTGGTGAAAGTTTAATGAAGAGAACAGTTTTAATAGCTAATACTTCAAATATGCCAGTTGCAGCGAGAGAGGCATCCATATATACAGGAATTACAATAGCAGAGTATTTTAGAGATATGGGATATTCTGTGGCTATAATGGCAGATTCAACTTCAAGATGGGCAGAGGCACTTAGAGAAATGTCAGGAAGGCTTGAAGAAATGCCAGGAGATGAAGGTTATCCAGCATATTTAGGTTCAAGACTTGCAGAATATTATGAAAGAGCAGGTAAGGTTGTAACTTTAGGAAAAGAGGAGAGAGAAGGGGCAATTACAGCAATTGGGGCAGTTTCTCCTCCGGGTGGAGATATATCAGAACCAGTAACTCAATCAACTTTAAGAATAGTTAAAGTTTTTTGGGGCTTAGATGCACAATTAGCTTATAGGAGACATTTCCCATCAATAAACTGGTTATCTTCATATTCATTATATTTAGATAAAATGGGAATGTGGATGGATGAAAATGTATCTTCTGATTGGTCAAGTCTTAGAACAGAAGCTATGGCGCTTCTTCAAGAAGAATCAAAACTTGAAGAAATAGTAAGACTAGTTGGTATTGATGCATTATCAGAAGGAGATCAATTAAAACTTGAAGTAGCAAAATCTATAAGAGAAGATTATTTACAACAAAATGCTTTCCATGAGGTTGATACGTATTCATCTCTTAAGAAGCAATATAAAATGTTAAAACTTGTACTTGCATTTATGCATGAGGGACAAAGAGCATTAGATGCAGGTGTTTATTTAGATAAAATATTAGAACTTGAAGTTAGAGATAGAATTGCTAGAAGTAAATATATTCCTGAAGAAGAATTAGTTAAAATGGATGATATATTAGTTGAGTTAAAAGAATCAATAGATAAATTAATTAACGAAGGAGGGGTTATATAGTGCTTAAAGAATATAAAACAGTGACAGAAGTTGTAGGACCTTTAATGGCTGTTGAAGGCGTGGAAGGTGTAAAATACGATGAGTTAGTTGAAATTGAAATGCAAACTGGTGAAATGAGACGTGGTAAGGTTTTAGAAGTTAACGGAGATAAAGCTATGGTTCAGCTTTTTGAAGGTTCTTCTGGAATAAATCTTAAAGATACAAAGGTTAGATTTTTAGGAAAACCATTGGAACTTGGTGTATCTGAAGATATGTTAGGTAGAGTATTTGATGGAATGGGAAGACCAAAAGATAATGGTCCAGAAATAATTCCAGATAAGAGAGTTGATATAAATGGTGAGGCTATAAATCCAGTTGCTAGAAATTTCCCATCAGAATTTATTCAAACAGGAATTTCTGCAATAGATCACTTAAATACTTTAGTTAGAGGACAAAAGCTTCCGGTATTCTCAGCAGCAGGTCTTCCTCATGCAGAACTTGCAGCACAGATAGCAAGACAAGCTAAAGTTTTAAATTCCGATTCAAAATTCGCTGTTGTATTTGCTGCAATTGGTATAACATTTGAAGAAGCAGAGTTTTTCGTTGAAGAATTTAATAGTACAGGTGCAATTGACAGATCTGTTTTATTTATGAATTTAGCATCAGACCCAGCGGTCGAAAGAATTGCAACTCCTAGAATGGCGCTTACTGCAGCTGAATATTTAGCTTATGAAAAGGGAATGCATGTTTTAGTTATAATGACAGATATAACAAACTATGCAGAAGCTTTAAGAGAAGTGTCAGCAGCTAGAAAAGAAGTTCCTGGAAGAAGGGGATATCCAGGATATTTATATACTGACCTTTCAACACTTTATGAAAGAGCAGGAAGAATAATCGGAAAAGAAGGTTCAATAACTCAAATTCCAATTCTTACAATGCCTGAGGAGGATAAAACTCATCCAATTCCTGACCTTACAGGATATATAACAGAAGGGCAAATAATGCTTTCAAGAGAGCTTTATAAAAAAGGAATTATGCCTCCAATAGATGTCCTACCATCTCTTTCAAGACTTAAAGATAAGGGAATTGGTAAAGGAAAAACTAGAGAAGATCATGCAGATACAATGAATCAATTATTCTCAGCTTATGCACAAGGTAAACAAGCTAAAGAACTTGCTGCAATTTTAGGTGAATCTGCACTATCAAATGCTGATAAAGCTTATGCTAAATTTGCTGAAGCTTTTGAAAAAGAATATGTTTCACAAGGATTTACAACAAATAGAAGTATAGAAGAAACATTAAAGCTTGGATGGAAACTACTTAAGATACTTCCAAAAACAGAGCTTAAGAGAATTAGAGATGAATACTTAGAAAAGTATATGCCAGGAGATGATGAGTAGAATATGGCTCAAAAATTAAACGTAAATCCTACAAGAATGGAACTATCAAAGCTAAAGAAAAGATTAGTTACATCTAAAAGAAGTCATAAGCTTTTAAAAGATAAACAAGATGAGCTTATGAGACAATTTATAAATCTTATTAAATATAATAATAAGATTAGAGCAGAGGTTGAAAAAGAACTTGGAGATTCTTTAAAAGATTTTGTTATGGCAAGAGCTGTTATGAGTTCAGAATTTTTAGAAGAAGCTATAGCTTATCCAAAAGAAAATATAAAGGTTGAGGTTGGAACTAAAAATGTAATGAGCGTTAATGTTCCTATAATGAACTTTAAAAGAGAATTAGAAGGAGATGAGGGAAGTATTTACCCTTATGGATTTATGAATACCTCAGCAGAATTAGATGATGCTATAGGAAAACTTTACAGAGTGCTTCCAAAGCTTTTAGAACTTGCAGAGGTTGAAAAATCAGGTCAACTTATGGCAGATGAGATAGAGAAAACAAGAAGAAGGGTTAATGCTCTTGAATATATGACAATTCCTCAATTAGAAGAAACTATAAAATATATAAGAATGAAGCTTGATGAAAATGAAAGAGGAGCTTTGACAAGACTTATGAAAGTTAAATCTATGATAGATCAAAGGGGATAAAAAATAGGTTTAGGGATAACTTCCTTAAACCTGTTTTTTTATAATAAAGAATAATATAAAACACAATAAATTCAAAAAAACAACATATATTAAATTATTTTACAAAATATAGTATAATGTTTTATTTAATAGGGGTGAGTTAATATACAACAAATTATTAAATTAATTATAATAGATGAAATAAAAGCTTATTTAGATCCATAGAAAATAGAGATAAAGAAGATTTCAACAGTAATTTAAACTTTGATGAAGTATATTTAAGAAAAGAAGAATTTTTAGTATTAAATAGTGAAATAAAAAACATAATAAGTAAGTATAAAGAAAAGAGAGAAAAAACAGATATATATCATATGTTTTCTATTTGTGCTAAAGGAAAAATAAAATAGCTTTAAAGAAACATATGTAACTTAAGGGTGAATTTTATGTTAACTTACTTGTTTATATTAATAAGTTCATTTTTAATAGTATGTATTTTAATGTTGCCTTTAATAAAACTATCTAATAAATATGGATTTACAGATAAACCTACCGGGAGAAAGAAGCATGATAATCCAATATCTTTAATAGGAGGAGTTCCTATGTTTATCTCATTTTTTTGCGTTTATCTGATTTTCATAAATAAGCTTGCAGATATAAAGGAATCTATAATAATTTTAATAGCCTCGACTATGGTTTTTATAATAGGATTATTAGATGATTATAATAAAACAAAATCTTTAGAATTTCATATAACACCTAGGCTAATTATTCAAATAATAGCAGCTATATTTATATATAAGTCAGGAATAGTTTTTATAGGTTTTGCAAATTCTTTTACAGGAAATTACATAATACTACATAAATTTTCACAATTAATACTTACAGTAATGTGGATATTTGGAGTAACAACAGTTATAAATTGGATAGACGGGATAGACGGGCTTGCTGGATCAATTGTATCAATTTCAGCTACTTCAATGTTTATAATTGCTTTGATTAAAGGAGAAAATGTTTCAGCATCAATATCTATAGCTTTAGTTGGGATGACTTTAGGTTTTTTAATATTTAATAAATATCCTGCTAAAGTTTTTATGGGAGATTCCGGAACGAATTTTTTAGGCTTTATTTTAGCTATTATTACGCTAGAAGGTGCTTTTAAACAAACAACAGCTCTTTCGATGTTAATACCAATACTTATTTTAGGTATACCAATTTTTGATAATGTATTTGTAATATTAAAAAGAATAAAAAGGAAAAAGCCAATATATAAGGCAGATAGAAGTCAAGTTCATTATAGGCTTTTAGAAAAAGGATTAAGTATTAATCAAACAGTTACATATTTGTGTGTTTTAAGTATATTTTTAAGTTTAATTTCAATATTAATATTTTTATTTAAATTATAACTAAAATATTTTTTATGATGAAAAAGTATGAAATTTGTGCTTTAATATATTTAAAGAGGTTAAGAAAAGGAGAAATTTAATATGTCAGTTAAAGAGATAGTTCAATTGGGTGCACCTTGCTTAAGGAAGGTATGTGATCCTATTTTAAATATAGAAGAGGCAAAATCTATTATAAATGATTTAAAGGATACATTAGCTACGGTAGATGGAATTGGTTTAGCTGCTCCGCAAATAGGAGTAACTAAGAGAGTTATTTATATAAATTTTGGTGATGGAGAAAATGAATATGTTCTTATAAATCCTAAAATTTTAGCAGTTTCTAAAGAGGTTCATGAAGATTATGAAGGATGTTTAAGTTATGTAATGCATGAAGGGTTAGTTGAAAGACCAATTGCAGTTAAAATAGAAACTCTAGATGAACATGGAGAGAAAAAAATATACGAAGCTCAAGATCTTTTAGCAAGATGTTTTATGCATGAAATAGATCATTTAGATGGGATAATGTATGTAGATAGGGCTAGTGAGATGTATGAATTAGTTGAAGAAGAATAGAAGATAATTTTAAAATTCTAAGGTAAATTAAATTTATCTTAGAATTTTTTATTTATTAATGATAATTATATTGACATAAATGGATATAAAATGTAATATAATAACATATAAAAATCATAGGTTTAATATGATAATGGGGGACGAAATGGGAAGTAATAAATTTTTATCAGAATTTCTTATGATAACAAACGTAAAAACAATATTATTTATTGGAATATTATTAGGTTTGTTTTATTTAATGAGAATGTTAGAAAAAAAGAAAATAAAATTTTCAAAAAGGATGTTTTTAGCGATACTGTTAGGATTCGTTATGGCATTTATTATACAATTAATTTCAGGATTTCCCAATAATCCGACAGAAATTACTTGGATAAATGAAACAACTGCATGGTTTGGTTTATTTGGTTATGGATTTATGGACTTATTAAAGATGATAACTGTGCCATTAATATTTTTCTCAATAATAAAAGTAATAATTGGAATGGAAGATGATGATAAATTAAGTAAAATCGTTACGACATCTATAGTAATGTTATTATTGACTACGTTATTAGCAAGTGTTGTAGCTATAATTGTAGGTAATTTATTTAGTTTAGGTATTAATACTCAAAGTGTTTTATCAGATACAACAGCAAGAGAGGTTACATCTGTTATATCTACTTTAAGAGAATTGCTTCCTAGTAATCCTTTTAAAGCAATGGTAGATGGAAATATAGTTGGAGTTGTTATATTTTCTAGTTTTATTGGTCTTGCTATGAGAAGACTTAAAAGAAAAGATATAAAAGTAATGGAGAGCATAGAAAATGTAGTTATAGGAAGCTATAAAATAACAATTAGTATAACAATGAGTGTTATAAAATTTATGCCTTATGCTGTAATTGCTCTTTTGGCTAATACTATTTCACAAAAAGGGATAACTGCAATAGCTAGTGTTTTTGATTTTATAATCGCTATATATTTGAGTATATTTATAATGTTTATTATTCATTTATTTATAATCTCTTTAAACGGGTTAAATCCTATAAAATATTTAAAAAATGTTATGGAACCTTTAATTTTAGCTTTTACTTCAAGGTCAAGTTTAAGTACTCTTCCAGTAACTATTGAAACATTAAGTAAGAATGTAGGAGTAGATGAGGGGATAGCAAGCTTTGTTGGAAGTTTAGGATCTAATGCAGGAATGAATGGATGCGCGGCAATATATCCAACCCTTATAGCTATCACTTTAGGAAACATGGCTGGAATAACAATGGACTTTAGCTTTTATGCTATGCTTTTAGTAATAGTTGTTATAAGTTCGCTTGGAATTGCAGGAGTTCCAGGTACTGCGACTATAGCAGTATCTGTTGTTATAAGCGGTATGGGAATGGGGGAATATTTACCTTTAGTAGGTGCTATAATTGCGATAGATCCAATTTTGGATATGGGAAGAACTATGTTAAATGTAAGTGGTACTATGGTAGTGACAGTTAGTGTAGCTAAAAGATTCAATAAAATAAAAAAGATAATAGATGGAGATAAGAAAGAAAAAGTTATTTTAGAATAAAAAAGAATTAAATATAATACAAAAAGATTATCTTTTTAAAAAGATAATCTTTTTGTATGTATTGACATTAAAAAATAAAGGTATATAATACATGTATACCACCCCACGGGGGAGTAGAGAATAAGGAGTTGATATTATGTGTTATGGATTTGGAGGTTCAGGAGGCTTTGGTTTTGGTTTTTTAGGCTTTTTAATCACTATAATTGTTATATGTGCTATAGTTTATTTTGCTTATAAAATTTTTAGAAATAACAATAATGAAAATAAATTTAATCTTTCTAATAAGTTAAATCTTTCTAAAAGCGATAATTTAAATAATAAGGCTTTAGAGATATTAAATGAAAGATATTCTAAAGGTGAGATTTCAGATGAGGAATATAATTTTAAAAAAAATCAAATACTAAGATAAATTTATTTTAAAATTTTAGTGTAATATTTTATTTTTATATTATATTAAATATTGACAAATATAAATAAAGGTATATAATAAAAATAAATCACCCCCCAAGGGTGGGGAGTATATGTAAAAGGAGAGATAATTATGAAAAAAATAATGATAGATGGAATGAGTTGTCAACATTGTGTTGCACATGTAAAAGAAGCTTTAGAAGAATTAGGAGCTACTTCAATTGAAGTAAATTTAGATGGAAAATATGCAAAGGCTGAAACTTCAAAGAATAATCAAGAAATAATTGATGCTATAGATGAAGCAGGATATGATGTTATAAATATTGAAGAAATATAATAAATACATATTTACATAGAAAAGATAAAAGAAACCACTAAGGACTTAAATAAAGTCTTTGGTGGTTCTTTCTTTTAATAAGATTTTTAATATAATAATAATAGAGATTAAGATACGTAATTTAAAAGGTAGGTAAATAGAAAATGAATAAAATGATAAGACCTGTATGGGCAGAAATTGATTTAGATGCAATAAAATATAATATAGATAGTATAAAAAGAAGAGTTGATACAAAAGAATTAATAGCAGTAGTTAAGGCAGATGCTTATGGTCATGGAGCTTTAGATGTGTCTAAAACATTAGTAGAAAATGGGGCTACAAAACTTGCAGTAGCAGTTATAACAGAGGCTATGGAACTTAGGCATGGAAATATTAATACCCCTATTATGATACTTGGATATACTCCTTTAGAATTTGCGGCCGATTTAATAAACTATGATATTGAGCAAACAATCTTTGATTTAGAGTATGCTAAAAAATTATCAGAAATAGCATTAAATTTAGGAAAAAAAGCTAAAGTTCATGTAGCGTTAGATACAGGAATGGGAAGAATAGGTTTTTTAATAAATGATAATAGTTTAAATGAAATTTTGAAAATTTCTTCTTTAAAAGGTTTAGAAGTGGTTGGAATATTTACTCATTTTGCTACCGCAGATGAAAGTGATAAAAATTATTCAAATAAGCAATATAAAAAATTTACTGATTTTAATGAAAAACTAATAAGTAAAGGAGTCAATATACCTTTAAAGCATGTATCAAATAGCGGTGCTATAATAGATATGCCTAATACGTACTTAGATGGAGTAAGAGCTGGAATAGTTCTTTATGGTTATTATCCATCAGAAGATGTATTAAAACAAAATTTAGATTTAAAAAAGGCTATAACTATAAAGACACAGGTGGCTCATGTTAAAATTTTGGATAAGGATGAGTATGTAAGTTATGGAAGGAAGTTTAAAACAGAAAGAAAGAGTATTATAGCAACACTTCCTATTGGATATGCAGATGGATATTCTAGGGCTTTAACTGGAAAGGCTAAAGTTATAATAAATGGAAAATTTGCTCCGGTAGTTGGAACTATATGTATGGATCAATGTATGATTGATGTAACTGATGTAGGGGATGTTCATGTAGGAGATGAAGTTATAGTTCTAGGTAAGGATAAAGATTTAAAATTTGATGCAGATGATATGGCTAAAGCTATGGGAACAATAAATTATGAGGTTTTATGTATGATAAAGCAAAGAATTCCAAGAGTTTATATAGAAGATGGAAAAGTTAAAAGTATACGTAACTATATTTAATTGCTTTTTTATATTATAATTAGGGAAGAATAAAGAATAAGTAGGTGAGATTTTGATTTTTTCATCCTTAAATATAAATAAAGAAGAAAAGATACACATTCAGATACAAAACCATATAAAAAAAGAGATAGATAAGGGTATATTAAAAAAGGGAAGTAAACTTCCATCAACTAGAGAAGTTAGTAAAGTTTTAGGTATTAGTAGGAATTCTGTAATATTAGCTTATGAAAATTTAGAAAACGAGGGAATTATAGAAACTTTTAGAGGAAAAGGAACTTTTGTAGCTATTGAAAAAGAGATAAAAAGTGATGATTTTAAAGTTAAATGGAATAATTTTACAGAGGATTACGGTAGACTATGTGAAGAGTTAGATGTGGTCAAAACGGAATTGCCGTGGAAGAGAGGAATGATTTCCTTTAAAAGTATAGCACCAGATGAGAGCTTTTTTGACTTAGAAGAGTTTAAAAGGGCTTTTTTAAATGTTTTTTCTATGGAGGGAGATAAACTTTTAAATTATGGATATGCAAAGGGATATAAACCATTAATAGAATATATAAAGGAATATATGAGGAAAAAAGGTGTACTTACAGATGGAAAGGATATTCTAATAACAAATGGCTTTACTGAAGCTTTTGATATACTTCTTAGTACTCTTACAAAACCAAATGATGTGATTGCTTGTGAGAATCCAACACATAATACTGCTATAAAAATAATGAAAGCTCATAAATTGAATATAAAACCCATAAAGATGGATGATGATGGAATAAACTTAGATAGTTTAGAAGAAACCTTAAAAAAGTATACTCCTAAGATTATATATTTGATTCCATCATACCATAATCCAACAGGTATAGTAATGGATGGTGAGAAGAGGCAAAATGTATATAATATCTGTAAAAAGTATAAAGTACCTATAATAGAGGATGGATTTAATGAAGAATTAGTATATTCAAGTTCCCATGTAGCGCCTCTTATAGCGTTAAGTAATATGGGAAATGGTGTTATTTATGCTGGGAGCTTTTCTAAAATATTATTTCCAGGGATAAGAATTGGTTGGATTTTTGCAGATGAAAAACTTATAAATGTTTTAGAGAGTGTAAAACGTGCTAGAAATATACACACATCTTTTATAGATCAAGGTATTTTTCACAAGTATATGGAAAGTGGTTCTTTTAAGAGGTATGTAAAAAAAATAAGAAAATATTATAAAGATAGATACGATTTCACTATAAAGACGATAGAAAAGTATATACCATATGATGAAGTTTTAGGTAATGGTGGACTTTATATATTTGTAAAAATTAATGGGCTAAATACTAGAGATATTTTAAGAGAATGTTATAAAAGGAATGTAGTATTTATGCCAGGGGATATATTTTTTATAAATAAAGAAGAAAAGAATTGGATGAGAATAGGATTTTCTAGGACTAGTGAAGAGGAAATTGAAGAAGGAATAAAAATAATTGGAGAAGTTATTTTTAGTTTGAAATCTAAAAATAACTAACACTTTAGATTGTAAATTTAATATTAATTATTTTAAGGATTAGTTTTTTTTATGGTTAGTAATATCTTATAATAGTTGAGTAACTGTATTTTAAGAGTTATAATAAATCGTACTGAATTTTAAGAAAGGAGTGTAAACTTTGGGTAATAAAACATCTAAAGTCTATGAAACTTTAAAAGGGTTAAAACTTAGGGTTATTCTAGAAAGTATCATAATAGGTGTAGGTGCTGGATTTGTAATATCATTATATAGACTTATATTAGATTATTTAGATGGATATACAAAAGCGGCATATGCATTTATGGATGCCAACAAAATATATATAATTCTAGGTATAATAGTTTTAGCAATAATGGGCTATATTGTTGGTAGACTTGTTGAAAATGATGGAATGATAAGTGGTAGCGGTATACCACAAGTTGAAGGTATACTTACAGGGTATTTTGAAGTTTCACCAGTTAGAATATTAATAACTAAATTTATAGGTGGAGTTATAGCTATTGGAGGAGGATTATCTCTTGGAATAGAAGGGCCTTCAATTCAATTAGGTGCAAGTGTTGGACAAATAATAAGTAAGTTGTTTAAAAGAATAAAATTAGAGGAGAGATTTCTTTTAACAAGTGGAGCAGGAGCAGGTCTTTCAGCAGCGTTTAATGCACCTTTAGCAGGTGCTATGTTTGCGATGGAAGAAGTACATAAAAATTTTTCTCCTATAATTTTATTATCTGCGATAGCAGCTGCTGTTAGTTCAGATTTAGTTACTTGGATATTTTTTGGATCTAAACCTATCCTAGATACCCATGCACTTTCAGTAATTCCTTTTGAAGATTATGCATTACTTATAGCTTTAGGAATTATATTAGGATTTGCAGGTGCATTTTATAATGTAGTACTGCTAAAAACTCAAGACCTTTATAAAAAAATAAAAGCTAAACTTAGATATAGAATGATGATTCCATTTATGTTTGCTTTAGTTTTTGGTTTGACTATGCCACAAATATTAGGTGGGGGAAATGATCTTATAAATAATATACTAGTTAATGGCATGGCAATTAAAGTAGCAATAATGCTTTTAGTATTTAAGTTTATATTTTCAATGATAAGTTTCTCATCTGATTCTCCAGGTGGAATATTGTTTCCACTTTTAACATTAGGGGCATTAGTTGGAGTTGCATTTGGAGATATATCAGTTACTTATTTTGGTCTTAGTCAAGGTTTATTAATGAATTTTATATTAATTGCAATGGCAGGAATGTTTTCATCAATAGTTAGAGCACCTTTAACAGGGCTTATATTAGTTTGTGAAATGAGTGGAAACTTCTCACAATTAGGTGCAGTTGCCGTAGTTTGTGGTGTAGCTTTTTTAGTTGCAGACTTAATCGGAAGTAAACCAATTTATGAATCATTATTAGAGAGAAGAATAAAAGCTAATACTGGTATGATAGTTGGTGATGGTTCAGAAAAAGTTTTAGTAAAATATATAGTTCATTTAGGAACACCAATAGTTGGAAAAAAATTAAAAGATATAAAACTTCCAGATGGTGCCTTAATGGTATCAGTTGAGAGAAGTGGTAGCGATATAATACCAAATGGAAATACAATGATTCGTGCAGGAGATTATGTGGTTGCAATAGTTTCTGAAGATAAAGAAGCAAATCTTAGAACCTATTTAGAAAAACTTTGTGAAAAAGAAGATGTAGATTAATTATATATATTTTTAAGGCTTAAAGGATACTCTTTAAGCCTTATTTAATTAATTCAAAGATAATTTTCTTTTTAACGAATTTTTTATACATTTTAATATATATCTTATGTTTTGAATTAAATTAAATTTAAAAATCGAGTTAGTTTTTTTGAAAATTAGTTCTTCTTCTATATCAATATCTTTAGATAGAACACCAAGTTTTAAAAGGTTACATTTTTCTATTGCATTTCCAACAGGTATTTTATTAAAATCACTATGAGAACATGTTATCAATTTATCTAAAGCATTATTTAATTTTTTGTTTTCAATATCTATTAAAGCATCATTATATAAATTCTTTAACTCTTTATAATTTTTTAAATTATCTAGACAAAATTTAGCAGATGTATTATTGTTTTCTGAAAAATTGCTCTCCCAGCAAACAATACTTTCTTCTAAATAACCATTTATATAAAAAATATAAGCTTTTACTTCTAAAATTTCTTCAAAATATGGATATCTGTTTAGTATTTTATCGCATATATTTAATGCTTCTTGGTAATTAAAATTATCATAATAAGACCATATTTTATTAATTTCTTTATCTATATTCATATATTCACCCCTATTTAATTTTAACATAATTTTACAAAAATGTAAAATTAAATATAAAAAATTTATAAGTAATAAAATATTGTATTTTTTTATATATTAGTGAAGAAGAATAAAATCATTTATCAAAATTAATAGTAATTTAGTCTGTATATTGCAAATTATCTAAAATGTTTTAAAATATAAAGTAGAGAAACTAAAGAAGAGGGGAATTTTCTATGGAACGTAAGTTATTTACAGAGTGGGCTATGGATATTGCAGAAGATAGCAAATTAAGAAGCACTTGTTTAAGTAGACAGGTTGGAGCTGTTATTATAAAAGATAGGCAAATAATTGCAACAGGATACAATGGTGCACCAACTGGAACTGTACATTGTTCTGATATTGGATATTGTGAAAGAAGAAAGAGAAATATTCCATCAGGACTTGGATTAGAGCTTTGTAGAGCGGGTCATGCAGAAGCTAATGCAATAAATCAATGTGCAAAACATGGAATTAGTTGCAATGGAGCAACGCTTTATGTAACAACTCAGCCGTGTGTATTTTGTTGCATTAACATTATACAATCAGGAATAAAGAAGGTTATTTTTAAAGGTGAGTACCCAACAGGGTTAGGATTACAACTTTTAAAAGAGGCAGAAATCGAATATGAAAAATATGAAACTGCTTTAAACAAAGAAAGAGAAGAGTATAAGATAAAACATATTAGAGAAATAGAAAGAGCAAAAAAGCTTTTAAAAGAAGTTGAATTATATTAAATGGAGGAAATAATTATGGATTTTAATGAAAAATTAAATTTATCTATGGAATATTTACACAAACAAGGCGCGTTTTTAACAGCTAAAGTTGATGATAAAGTGAATACTATGACTATAAGTTGGGGTTCTGTTGGATTTATGTGGGGAAAGCCAGTATTTATGGCTCTTATAAGACCGCAAAGATATACTAATGAATTTATAGAAAAGAGTAATTCTTTTACAGTAAGCATTCCTTTTAGCAGTGATTTAAAGCAAGCATTAGGTGTTTGCGGAAGCAAATCTGGAAGAAATGTGGATAAAGAAAACGAAGCAAAGATAAATTTTATAAGTGGTAAAGACGAAATGTTTGCAATTGTGGATAAGTGTGATGTTTATTATGAATGTAAAGTTTTATATAGCAATAAATTGAAGACAGAAGAGCTTCCTAATGATATAAAAGATAGTTTTTATAGTGCTGGAGATACTCATATTTTATATTTTGCAGAAATAGTTAATTGCTATAATGGAAAAGATATTTAGAGTAAATTGTTAGTACTAATTTTACGAATATGCTTCGATTATCGAAATATATTATAATAAAAATTTGTTTGTAAATTGAGGTATTAAGATTTCATTCTTTATCTAATATTTATTAAAACAAGATAAAAAAGTAAGAATTTGAGAGAACAAAAGAGAGGAATGAATGTATGACAGATAATAGGGGTGTGTTAAATAATCTTTTAGTTAAATTATTTAATGATATTTTAAGAATAGAAGAAAAATCTTTAAAAAAAAGCGAGGAATTATCAGATTTATCAGTAACTGAAATCCATACAATAGAGGCAATTGGTGAGAAGGAAGAGAGAACAATGTCAGAGATTGCAAATGATCTAAGTATAACCGTTGGCACACTTACAACTGCTATTAATAAACTTATAAAAAAGGGATATGTGGAAAGACGTAGGATAGAAGAAGATAGAAGAATAGTTTTGGTGAAATTAACTGAAAAAGGGAAAAACGCTAGCTATCTTCATAAGAAGTTTCATGATGAGATGATAAAAGCTACTATAGAGAAGTTGAATAAACAAGAAGAGGATGTTTTAATTAGTTCTTTAGAAAGTTTATCAAAGTTTTTTCATGACAAATATGAAAAATAAAATATTAATAAAAATAGACAATCTACTTTTTGATTGTCTATTTTTATTAGCTTTATTATAATATATAAATGTTATGTTAAAACGGATTTTAGAAAGGAATTTAATATTATGAATAGAGATAAAGATGTTTTAAATGAAGAAAAAGAAAAATTAGTTGAAATTAGAAAATGGATACATAATGAGATAAGTAGAATAAAGATAGATGAAAAAAACTTAAAGGATAAAATAAGTGATCTTGAAAAGGGGGCTAAGGGTGCGTATAATGAGGAACTTTTTATAAATAAAAAGCTTTTTAATATAGTTGAAAAAAATTTAGAAGTATATGAGGAGTCAAATTTAAAACCATATTTTGCAAGGATAGATTTTAGAGAGTTTAGAAAGGATATTGAGAGTTTCTACATAGGAAAAAATAGCTTAGGAGATGTTAGGGAGGGGGAGGAGAAAGTAATTGATTGGAGGGCACCAATTGCGGATTTATATTATAGTGGAACTCAAGGGGAGGCATATTATAAGGCACCAGCTGGAGTAATAAATGGGGAACTTAAATTAAAAAGAAAATTTTTATATGAAGATAATGAAATTGTAAAATGTTTTGATGAGGGATTAAATGAAATAATATTAAAAGCTAATCTAAATAATGAGGAAGGTGAAGCTTTAATTGATGAATTTCTTAGAATAAATTTAGAGAACGGGACAGGAAATAAATTAAAAGAAGTTGTTGCTACTATACAAAAAGAACAAAATGAAGTGATTAGAGCTGATAAAAATTTTCCTCTTATAATACAGGGGTCAGCAGGTTCTGGTAAGACAACCGTAGCGCTTCATAGGTTAGCATATCTTTTGTATAGATATAAAGAAGTTTTAGAGGCTAAAGATATTTTAGTTATCGCTCCTAATAAATTATTTTTAGACTATATATCAGAAGTGTTACCTGATTTAGGGGTTAATCATGTTAAGCAAAAAACTTTTGAGGATATAGCAAGTGAATTTTTGAATATAAAATCGAAAAGTAAAATAATAACAAAAGATAAGAAGTTTATAAGTTTTTTAGAGGACAAAAATGATGAAAAAATTAAGTTTCTTTTAAAGGAAAGTAGATTTAAGGGTTCTTGGCAATTTAAGAAAATATTAGATATTTATTTAAAAGTTTTAGAAACTAAAGATTCTAATATAGAGAATATAGTTATTAAGGGGTATACTCTTTTTGATAAAAAGGAGATAAAAAGGCTTTTTACAAAAGATTTAATAAAATACCCTATAAATAAGAGAAAAGATGAAATAAAAAGATACTTTTCTTTAAAGATTAAAGAAAAAGTATTAACAGTATTAGATAAGATAGATTTTAATTATGAATATAAAATAGCTAGACTAAAAAAACAAATGGAAGATTCTAAAGAAAGACGTGAAAGACTTATACTGTTATATGATGAAAGAGATAATTTTAAAAGAGAATTTCAGGGGGTTTTGAAGAAGGAGTTTAATGATTATTTTGAAAAATGGAAGGGATTAAACACATCTAGTATATATTTAGATATGTTTAAAGATCAAGAATTTTTTGAAAAAGTAATATGCAATGTAATACCGAAAGATTTAGGAGAATATATAAAAAATTCATTAGAAGAAAATTTGAAAAATGATATAGTGGATTCAGATGATTTAGCAGCTATGTTATATATTAAATTTAAGATAGAAGGTATTACAGAACATAACTTAGTAAAACATATAGTCGTAGATGAGGCACAGGATTATTCAATGTTACAAATGAAAGCTATATCTATGATGATACAAGGCAATTCATTAACTATTGTAGGAGATTTAGGGCAAGGAATATATTATTATAAGGGAATAAAGTCGTGGTCTGATGTAGTAGATAATATATTTGATGGAAAAAGCATATATAAAGTTTTAAAACAAAGTTATAGAAGCACAGTTGAAATTATAGAATTTGCAAATAAAGTTTTGCAAAAGCAAAAAAATTATGAAATTTCTGCAAAACCAATACTAAGACACGGAGATAAACCTGAAATTATAAAGTTTAATAATAATAAAGAGTTTTGTGAAATGGTAGATAAAATAGTTAAAAAAATAATAGAGGCTGGTAGAACTTCTATAGCCATAATAGGAAAAAATAAAAAAGAATGTAAAAAAATAAAAGATGCGATTAGAAAATACTCAAAATACCAGTTTACTTTAGTTAAAGAAGATAACAAAGAATTAAATTTAGATAAAATAATAATACCGTCGTATTTAACTAAAGGACTAGAGTTTGATTGTTCTATAGTTTATAATTTAGATGATGATGTGTATGCAGATAATGAAATGGATAAAAAATTATTATATGTTGTTTTAACTAGAGCTCTTCATTATGAATATGTGTTTTTTAAAAATAATATATCAGAGCTTGTGCAGTAAACAGGAAAGGAAGTTAATATGGAAGAAAATAAAGTAATGGCTTTTAGAGATGAAGATGGAAATAAAATAGAATTTGAAGTTGTAGCAAAAATATTTTTAAATGAGGATACAAAATATGAAAAGGAATATATAATATTATCGCCTCTTGAGGGAGAAAAAAATGAAGATGATGCATTTATATTTAGAGTAGATACTGTTTTAGAGAAAATAGAATATAACCTTGTAGAGGATGATAATGAATTTAATGAGGTTAGAAAAAAATATAAGGAACTATTATATAATGAATAAAAGTTAGGGAGATAATATTTATGGATAAAATAAAGATTTTAAATTATTTAAAAGATTCAGAATTAGAAATTATTAAAAATGTGAATTATGAAAATGCCTTAGTTGTTAAAGTAATTTATAAATTTGATGATGTGGAAATAAATGCAGCTAAATGTTATGCAAATGAAGAAACGGATTTTGAAGAAGATAGTATAGGATGGATTAATGAGGGCGTAATTCCTTATTTAAATGATATTGCACAAGACTCAGTAGAGGAAATAATGGAAGATTTGGTTTCAGATTTAGATGTGGAAGTTGAATTTGTTGCAAGAGAAATAGATGAAGACAATTATGGATATAGGGAGTTTTTATTAGCCATAGCTTGCGAGGATGATGATTTAGATATTGATAAAATAATGTATGATTTAAATATATAAAATTTATAAAAAAATTAAAAATTTATTGATTTTAAATTATATTGTGCTATAATTAAGTCATAAATTAATTATCCTAAGATGTACGCGAAGCCTATATTTTTAACCTACATTATATTTTCGGGATTTGCAAAAAATTCAAGCTAATAGGACTTCAACCTTTTGGTATTATCTTTTAGATAACAGAAGATTATTAGTAAAAGTTGAGTAAAACCCACCTGCGAGACGCAGGTATAAAGCTATAGGTGTGACGGCATAATGGGAGATTTGATATTTTGGTTTTAATAGACCTAGTTTTTACTAGGTCTATTTTTGTAAGGTTTTATGGCATAATTTTTATGTATAATATTAAATATAAGCATGAATAAATGTTTAATAATTATTGTTAAAAAGATGTATTTTTATAAATTATTTTAAAAGGAGATAAAATAAATGAATATAGATGAATTGGTAAGCAGAATCAATGAATTAAGTAAAAAAAGTAAGGAAATTGGTTTAACAGATGAAGAAAAAAAGGAACAGCAAGTTTTAAGAAGAGATTATATAGACAGATTTAAAAATAATTTAAGAGCTCAATTAGAGACAATAAAAATAAATAATAAAAAAGACAGTATTATAATCAAAAAATAACATTAGTTTAAAGGGTGATAAAATTGAGCGTAACTATAGAAAAGCTTATCAAAGATTTTAACTTAGAGGTTTTAATAAAAGGACAAGAGAATGTGCCTATTAGTGTAAATGATATAAATAGACCAGGACTTCAACTTGCTGGATTTTATAATTATTTTGCTCCAGAAAGAATTCAAGTAATTGGAAAAGCTGAATGGAGTTTTATAGAAGATATGGGTCAAGATATTAGAAAGAAAAGACTAAATAAGTTTTTTTCTTTTGATATATCATGTATGATAGTGACTAGGGATTTAGAAATACAAGAAGAAGTTTTAAAAGCTGTTAAAAAAAATAAAACATGGATTTTAAGAACAGATATGATAACTACTAAGTTTATAAGTAAGTTAACTATGTATTTAGCAGATCAAATGGCACCAGAAACTAGGCTTCATGGCGTTTTAGTTGATGTATATGGTATAGGTATGTTGATAACTGGGGAAAGTGGAATAGGGAAAAGTGAAACTGCTTTGGAACTTATAAAAAGGGGACATAGACTTGTTTCAGATGATGCGGTAGATATTAAAGAATTAGATGGAGAGCTTATGGGGACATCTCCTAGGATAACTTTTGGAATGTTAGAAGTTAGAGGTATGGGAATAATAGATGTAGCAGCTCTTTATGGTTTGAGTTCTATACTTGCTACTAAAGAAATTAAAATAGTAATACATTTCGAACATTGGAAAGATGATGGAGATTATGATAGATTAGGAATAAATAATGAATATCTAGAAATATTAGGTGTCAATATTAAAAAACTGAGAGTTCCAGTAAGACCAGGAAGAAACATAGCTGTTATTATAGAGGCAGCAGCTGCAAATTATAGATACAATTTAATGTCTAATACAACTCCTGTAGAAATTATAGAAAAAAGAATGATGGAACTTGAGGAAGAATAAAATTTGTTTAATATGAAAAAAATATGACCATATCAGAAGTTAGGTGATAAGATATGGTTATATTTAATATCGATGATGGATTTAAGATAGAAAATAATTGGAAAAAAAATACTTTTAAATGTTGGATTGTTGCAGAATCAGCAGAAATAAAAAATATTCCATATTCATTTAGTACAGAATGCATTAAAGAATGTTTAGATTATAATCAACAACAAAGAATAGATTATTATAATAATTATATATTTATATTAATAGGAATATTAGAACAACAAAATAGACAAATAAAATCAAAAGAGATGAATATATTTTTAGGAAAAGATTTTATAATAACAGTTTATAAAAGCCCTATAAAAATTTTAGAAGAGCTTATAAGAGATATAAAAGAGGATAAGAATTGTCATCTGTTAAAAGAAATAAGGGAGCCTTCTATAATACTTTACTATATTTTAGATAGAATTATAGTAAAAAATTATAATATAATATCAGAACTTGAAACTAGAGGGGATAAAATAGAACTTGATATTTTAAAAGAACCTCACAAGGAACAATTAAATGCATTGTTGTTTATTAGAAGGGAAACATATAAGCTTCGAAAACTTTTAAAACCATTAAGATATATAGGTGATGTTATTTTGCTTAATGAAAACGGTGTTATAAGCGAAGAAACAATAATATTTTTTAGAGTTATAAGCAAAAAATTAGAGAAGCTTATGATATCTTTAGATAATTTATCTCAAGAATTAGCTTTAGTTAGAGAGGCTTATGAATCTGAAATAGCTAATAAAACAAATGAACTTATGAAGGTCTTTACCATAATTACAGCAATATTTCTACCACTTGAGCTTATAACAGCTATTTTTTCTATGAATTTTAGTTATATGCCGTTTAAGGAATATGTAGCTGGGTTTTATGCAATAATATTATTGTTAACATGTGTAACAATAATATTATTAGTTATATTTAAGCATAAAAGAATACTTTGACAATATGATAGTTCTATTATAAAATTAATTTAATTAATACTGGGGAGGCTAAATGCATGTTAAAAGAAATAGAAAAAAGAATAGTTTGTGCATGGGAAAAATATTCAGATGCAGATAAAAAAGAAGTATTTGATTTTTCAAATAGATATAAAGATTTTATATCAAAAGCTAAAACAGAAAGAGAATGCGTTGTAAAACTTATAGAAATAGCTAAGTCTAATGGGTATAAAGATTTAGATGAAATAATAAAAAAAGGTGAAAAAATAAAAGTTGGAGATAGATTATATTCAACCAATAAAGGAAAAAGTCTAGCTATGTTTATAATAGGAAATGAACCTTTAGAAAATGGATTAAGGATAGTTGGATCACATATTGATGCTCCTAGAATAGATTTGAAAGCGAATCCATTATATGAAGATTCAAATCTTGCGATGATGGAAACTCATTATTATGGAGGTATTAAAAAATACCAATGGGTGGCTCTTCCACTAGCAATTCATGGAGTTATAATTAAAAAAGATGGTTCTTTAATAAATATCTCTATAGGAGAAGATGATGAAGATCCAGTTGTTGGAATATCAGACCTTTTAATTCACTTATCATCTGATCAATTAGGTAAAAAAGCTTCAGTAGTTATAGAAGGAGAAGATTTAAATCTTTTAGTTGGAAGTATTCCAGTTGATGATGAAGGTGCTAAAGAAAAGGTAAAGGAAAATATTTTAGCTCTTTTAAAAGAAAAATATGATATAGAGGAAGAGGATTTTGTATCATCAGAACTTGAAATAGTGCCAGCTGGAAAAGCTAGAGATTATGGTTTAGACAGAAGCATGGTTATGGGATATGGTCATGATGATAGAATATGTGCGTATACTTCTTTTGAAGCAATGCTAAGCGTTAAAAATACTAATAAGACTTGTGTAGGATTATTTGTAGATAAAGAAGAAATTGGTAGCGTAGGAGCTACTGGTATGACTTCAAGATATTTTGAAAATATTTTAGCGGAAGTTATGGATAGATTAGGAGATTATTCAGAACTTAAGCTAAGAAGAGCATTAGCTAATTCTAAATTTTTATCAGCTGATGTAACTGTTGCATATGATCCCAATTTCCCATCAGTAGTTGAAAAGAAAAATACTGCTTTTTTAGGAAATGGTGTTGTGTTTAGTAAATATACAGGAGCGAGAGGAAAGTCAGGATGCAATGACGCTAATCCAGAATTTATAGCACATTTAAGAAATATTATGGATAAAAATAATGTAACTTGGCAAACCGGAGAACTTGGAAAAGTTGATCAAGGAGGCGGTGGAACTATCGCTTACATCTTAGCTCAATATAATATGGAAGTTATAGATTGTGGTGTAGCTCTTCAAAATATGCATGCTCCATATGAAGTTGCTTCAAAAGCTGATATATATGAAACTATGAGATGTTATAAAGTATTTTATGAAGAAGCTTAAAAATAAAGAGTATTATCTTTTGATAATACTCTTTATTTTTGTTATAAAAGTAAAAAAATCATAAAAAAATAAATAAAAATATTAATATATTAATAATAAAAAATTAAAATAATGATAAAATATAAACTTAATAAATTTCTTATTGATTGTAAAATGATTTAGGTATAAGATAATATGTGAGTAAAAGGAGGGGATTTTATGAAATTTAAACCATCAGGAGTCTGTGCAAAAGAAATGAGTTTTGATATAATTGATAACAAGATTAAAAACTTGAATTTTATAAATGGATGTCCAGGAAATTTAATTGGTTTATCAAAGCTCATAGATGGCATGGACATAGATGAAGTAATTGAAAAATTAAGAGGCGTTGATTGTAGAGGAAAGGGAACATCCTGTCCAGATCAGTTGAGTAAAGCATTAGAAGAATGGAAAAAGGCTAACCTTTAGTAGTAAATGGTAAGTAATCAAAAGATTAAGTGCTATATGTTGGTTGTAAAATTACATTACAAATATATTTTATTATTAAGTAATAAAATAGTTTAAATAATATATAGAATATATTATTTAAATAATGTAAAATAAAGTAGAGTTAAGGGGGTGAGTTTAAATATAGCATTAAAATGAAAAAATAATAATAAATAGGGAAGGTTGAAAAAATGATATATTTTATTATAGCTGTTGTGCTTCTTTTAGTAAGTTTTGTATTAGCAAAAATAAAACCGGAATATAGAAGATTACTAATAATAATAAGTAGCGTAATAACTATTACTTATATAGTTTGGAGATTTACAACAGTTCCATCAAATTCAGTGTTAAATTTTGCATTGGGAGCGATATTATTAATTTCTGAGCTTATAGGTGTATCACAATTTTTTATATTTGAATACTTATTTACTAAAAATTACAAATTAAAACAAAGAACCTTATCTGATTTTGCAGAGGATAAGATTCCAGAAGTGGATGTTCTTATATGTACATATAATGAACCATTAAAATTAGTTGAAAAAACAATGTTAGCAGCTACTCAAATGAACTATGTTAAGGGTAAGCTTAATGTATATGTTTGTGATGATGGTAAACGAGATGAATTAAAAAGATTATGTGGTAAATATAACATAGGCTATATAACAAGAGAAGGTAATGAAGGTGCTAAGGCAGGAAATATCAATAATGCTTTAAAAGTTATAAAGGGTGATTTATTTGCAGTATTAGATGCAGATATGATTCCAACAAAGAATTTCTTAGAGAGAACTATTGGATATTTCTCAGAAGAAGATGTAGCATTTGTACAAACTCCTCAAGTTTATTATAACCAAGATATGTATCAATATAATCTTAAGAAAAAAGTTCCAAATGAACAAGATTTCTTTATGAGAGATATACAGTCTGCAAGAGCGTCTATAAATGCTGTTTTACATATAGGAACTAATGCAGTATTTAGAAAAAAATATGTTGATGAAATAGGGGGATATCCTACAACATCAATAACAGAAGATATGGCTGTTGGTATGCTTTTGCAAGATAGAGGGTACAAAACAGTATTTATAAATGAAGAACTTGTTTATGGATTAAGTGCTACAACTTTCGAGGATTTGGTAAAACAAAGAGATCGTTGGTGTAGAGGAAATCTTCAAGTAATGAAAGGTTTTAACCCTTTAGTTAGAAAAGGTCTTACAGCATCACAAAAATTAGCTTATTGGGATGGAGTTTTATACTGGTTCTCTAGTTTGCAAAAAATGGTATATATTATAGCTCCGATTTTATATTTGACTTTTGGAGTTTTAATTTTAAATACCACTTTAGAAACCTTATTGGAAATGTTTATTCCGTTTTTCCTTGGTCAAATATTAGTTTTTGCTGCATTATCTCCAAGAACAAGGAGTTTAAAATGGTCTCATATATATGAGGTATCAATGGCACCGCATATATCATTATCAGTAATTAGAGAAATGCTTAAGTTTAAAATAGGATTTAATGTTACACCAAAGGATGGTTTGAGCAAAAAACCATATTTTCAACTTGGAGTAGCTATGCCACATATAGTACTTGCAATATTATCAGTGATCTCTTGGTCAATTGGAACTTATTGTTTAGTAGAGAGATATATTGGAATAGGTCCTTACTTAATAAATATGGCTTGGAGTTTATATAATTTTATGGCTATTATAACTTGTATAAAGGTTGCTTATCAAAAGCCAATATTTAGAGTTTCAGAAAGAATAGCATTGAAAACACCTATGAAGACTGAATTTGGAATAAATGGTTGTGAACTTGGTCAATGTGAAGTTATAAATATATCAGATGAAGGCGTTGGCATAAGTCTAGCAACAAACAAATTAGTTAAAAAAGATAAAGTTAGTCTAAGAAAAACAAAATTAGAAATTGGACAAGATATATTTGTAAATTTACATGACGCTAACAATAAAGATTCTTTTGTAAAAGGTGTAATAACTAGAATAGATAAAGATTTAGTAGGTGTTAAATTTAAAGAATTAACATGTGATGAAAGAAAAAATATAGTAAGTATTTATGCAGATAATTTAAAAGCATATCATGATACTAGAAAAGTTCAAAAATATATAATAGAAAAGAAAACTATAGATATTCCTGAAATTGGGACAACTATATCTAAAGGATAAAAAATAAAAATTGCATTATAATAGTTTAATTCAATTATAAATAAAATATTTTATTTAAAAATGTTGGAATAAATTATTATAAATGCAGTTTTTTTTATGCGCATAATTGAAAAATAAAGCTACTATCATATTGTAATAGGGCTATAATCCTATTATAATATTAATTAAGCAATTAATATAATTGTTAAATATAAAGAAAGGAGAAATATCTAAATTAGAGGGGGAAATAAATGATATACTTTATTATATACTTTATTATTGCTATGTGTATCTTAACAGTAAGTTTCATATTAGCAAAAGTAAAACCTGACTTTAAAAAGGTGCTACTAATAGTCAGTATTATAGTATGCGTAACTTATATAGTTTGGAGATTTACAACTGTTCCTAATAATTCTATTTTAAGTTTTGTTTTAGGAATTATATTAATTATTGCAGAGATTATTGGAATGCTTCAATTTTTCAATTTCCAATATCTTTTCACTAAAAAATATGTTGTTGAAAGAAAAACATTGGCAGACTTTAAAGAAGGTGAAATACCAAATGTTGATGTTCTTATATGTACGTATAATGAACCTTTAAAATTAGTAGAAAAAACATTAATAGCAGCATTAAAAATGAACTATGTAAAAGGAAAATTAAAAGTTTATGTTTGTGATGATGGTAAGCGTGATAGTATGAAAGCGCTATGCCAAAGATATGGTGCTGGATATATTACAAGAGAAGGTAATGAAGGAGCTAAAGCTGGTAATATAAACAATGCTTTAAAAATAATAAAAGGTGATTTATTTGCAGTATTAGATGCAGATATGATTCCTAAGAAAAACTTCCTAGAGAGAACAGTTGGATATTTTTCAAAGGAAAAATTAGCTTTTGTTCAAATACCTCAGGTTTATTATAATCAAGATATGTATCAATATAACTTAGACAAGCATATACCAAATGAACAAGATTTCTTCATGAGGGATATACAAGCAGCAAGAGCTTCAATAAATGCAGTTTTACATATAGGAACTAATGCTATATTTAGAAAAAAATATGTAGACCAAATTGGAGGATATCCAACATGTTCTATAACTGAAGATATGGCTGTAGGAATGATGCTTCAAGAGGAAGGGTATGAAACCTTGTTTATAAATGAAGAACTTGTTTATGGATTAAGCGCTACAACATATGCAGATCTTGTAAAGCAAAGAGATCGTTGGTGCAGAGGAAATCTTCAAGTAATAAGAGAATTTAATCCGTTATTTAGAAAGAAATTAACTTTGCCTCAAAAAATAGCTTACATAGATGGAGTCATATATTGGTTTTCAAGTATTCAAAAAATGGTATATATGCTTTGGCCTATGGCGTATCTTATGTTTGGTGTACTTGTTTTAAGAGCGACTGTATTAAATCTTTTAACAGTATTTATTCCATTTTATTTAGGTCAGATATTAGTTTTTAAAATACTATCTCCTGGAAATAGAAGTATAAGATGGTCTCATATATATGAAGTTGCAATGGCACCTCATATATCATTATCTGTTATAAGAGAATTGTTTGGATTAAAAACTAAATTTAATGTAACTCCTAAAGATATATCAAATGATAAGGCATACTATCAATTAAAAGTTGCATTACCTCACATAGTACTTGTAATTCTTTCTGTTTTATCATGGTGTATAGGAACATATTACATACTACATGGTATGATAAACATCGAAGGATATGTTATAAATATTGCGTGGGGAATATATAATGTTTATGGTCTTTTAGTATGTATAAGAGTAGCATATCAAAAACCTGTATATAGAGCTACAGAACGTGTTGATTTAAAAGTACCTATGAAGTCAAGATTTAAAATACAAAATGATGGTTTTGTTGCATGTAGGATATTAAATATATCTGATGAAGGAGTTGGAATAGACCTTTATAAAGAAGATAATGCAAAAAACAAAACTATAGAAAAAGTAACAAATAGTATACTAAAAGTAGGCGAAAAATTAGAAATGAATATATCAGAATTTGGACATGATGTATTTATTAAAGGAACTGTTGCTCGAATAAAAAATGGAATAATTGGTGTAAAATTTGATGATTTAACACCAGAGGAGAAAATAAATATAATGAAAATTTATGTCGAAAATTTAAAGGCTTATCATACAGTTAATAGAAGACAAGCATATACTGATAAATTAACAGACACAGAAGCAGATGTTTTTATATACGGAGCTTAATATAATTTAATTATATTTATTTCTTAAATAAGAACCACTAAAGATAAAAAAAATTATAATAGTGGTTCTTATTTTTTTTTATTATATTAATTATAATCTTAATATATAAAAAATGTATTGTAATATCAAAACATATTTATTTAATTTTTTATGCTAATAATTGTATTTTATTGGAGGAATAGAAATGGAGAATTTAACAATTAGTAGCAATACTAAGATTATAATAGGGCGAGAGAGTGAACTTTTAGTTGGTGAAAAAATAAAAAAGTATAGTAATAAAATTCTTTTGCATTATGGCGGAGGAAGCATTAAAAAAATAGGACTTTATGAAAAAGTAGTAAAATCTTTAAAAATGAATAATATAGAGTTTATAGAGTTATCTGGAGTTATGCCTAATCCTAGGGTATCATTAGTTAGAGAAGGCATAAAAATATGTAAGGAGAATGATATAAGTTTTATTTTAGCAATAGGTGGAGGAAGTGTAATAGATTCAGCTAAAGCAATAGCGATAGGTGTAAATAATGATGAAGATATATGGGATATATTTAGAAATGGTAAAATAAAAAGAGATGGATTGCCTCTTGGAGTAATTTTAACAATTGCAGGTTCAGGGAGCGAAACGAGTGAAGCTCTTGTAATTAACAATGAAGAAAATAAGGAAAAGAGACTTCTTCGTCATAAATCAATAGCACCAAAGTTTTCTATTTTAAATCCAGAATTGACATTTACAGTACCAATGTATCAGACACAATGCGGTGTAGCTGATTTAATAGCTCATATATTAGAGATTTATTTTACTCCAAATGCACGAGCTGATCTTGCGGACAGGCTTTGTGAAAGCACAATAAAATCTCTTATAGATAATGGTGAAAAATTATTAGATGATAAAGAAAATTATGATGCTAGATTGGAGATTTTACTAGGAGGTATTGCAGCTCATAGTGAACTTTTAAGTGTAGGAAGAAAAGGAGATTTTGCTACACATACTATAGAACATGAGTTAAGTGGGCTGTATGATATAACCCATGGCGCAGGTATTAGCATAATGCTTCCAGCTTGGATGAAATATGTTTATAAAGCTGATATAAATAGATTTGTTCAATTAGGTAATAGGGTTTGGAATATAGATATAAATTACGACAATTTAGAAGAAACTGCATTAAGAGGAATAGAAGCATTAAAAGATTTTTATAAAAAAATTGGTCTTCCAACAAGTTTAAAAGAAGTTTATATAGATAGTTCTAACTTTGAATATATGGCAAAAAGAGCAACGAAGAATGGGTTATGTGGTAATTTTGTAAAATTAAATAAAAATGATATAATAAACATATATAATCTTGCATTATAAAAAAGCTATGAAAAATATTTTTCATAGCTTTTTTATTTATTTCTAAGATAATATTGTTTTTAATATTATGTAAATTTTAATTTCAATTTAGTAGGTAAAAATTATTAAATATAGTAAAAATTCATTAAAAATAAAAATTTACAAAATATTAATAAAAAAATAAAAACTAAATTTATTAATAAATTATGAATGCTTGAAACATAGATATAAAGGCGAAAGAGGGATATTATATTATGAAAAGGAAAAGTAAAAAATAGGTATTTTTTTATAAAAAAATATAAAAAAACATAAATTTATGGTGCGGATTATTTTACAAAAAAGAATTAAGATGGTAAAATTTATATATAATAAGTATTTAAGGAGGAAAATAAATGAAAAAAGGAATATTATGTAAGGTAGTTTTATCAGGGCTTCTGATAGGTCAAATGAACTTATTTAATACACAAGTTGCGTTTGCCTCGGAAGATACTACTAGTGAGATTGAAAGTACAAATAGTAATTCAAGATCAGTAACGGTGGCATATATAAAGACAAATGGTGCTAACTTAAATGTAAGAAAGAGTGCAAGTACTAATTCTAGTATATTAGGAAACTTGAAAAATGGGTCACAAGTTACAATAGTTGAAACATTAAATGGATGGTATAAAATAAATTATGGATCAAGTTATGGATATATAAGCAGTAGTTATGTGAGCTTTAATGGACAATCATCAGTTACAGTGGGCTATGTAAAAACAAGTGGCTCAAATTTAAATGTAAGAAAAAATGCAACAACTAATTCGGGTATTTTAGGAACATTATTAAATGGAGCACAAGTAGAGATTGTAGAGACACTAAGTGGATGGTATAAAATTAAATATGGTAATAGTTATGGATACGTAAGTAGTTCCTATATATCAATGACTCAAAGTTCTGGAAATAATGGTGTGATAGGCAATCAAACAGCATATATAAAAACAAATGGATCAAGTTTAAATGTAAGAAAAAGTGCGAGTACAAGTTCAACTATTTTAGGAAGTTTATCAAACGGATCTGAGATAAGCGTAGTAGAGACATTGAGTGGATGGTATAAAATTAAATATGGAAGTGGATATGGATATGTGAGTAGCTCTTATGTGACATTTACAAAACCTACAACATCGTCTGCAGACATTAATACATCAAAAGTTGGATATGTTTTAGCTGATTTTACACATAGTGCATATTATAATAATGGTAGTAGTTGGGGGCAATGCGTGTGGTATGTTAAAGGACGAGCCAAAGAAAAATTAGGACATAGCGTATGGTCAATAGCAGGAAATGCGAATCAATGGTATAGTGCAGCAGTAAGAAAAGGTGCCCCTACAAGTAGTAATGTAAACGATGTTAGAAGTAATTCTATACTTTGTAGAAATGGTGGAAGTACAGGATATGGACATTTAGTTTATATAGAACATGTAGATAATAGTTCACCAGAAAAATGGATTTATTATACTGAATCTAATGTAGGTGGAACAAATGGAGCACTTAAAAAATTATCCTTTAATGATTTTAAGAGCAAAGTTGCCACAGGAAATTTTCAAGGATATATATATTTACAATAATTACCCAAAAAGACTTTACAATAAAATTGTAAAGTCTTTTTTAGTGCCATATATTTGTCATGGAATTAAATTAAAATAATATATACGCAATAAAGTTTAAATTTATGAAAGGAAAATCTCGTTATGGGAAAAAAAGAAAAACCAAGGAATTTAAGGGTGGATAAAAAAATACAGAAAAATAATAAATTATTGTATATTATAGGTTTGATAATTGTTTGTATAGCATTGTTTTTTAGTGTAAATTATTATCTATCTAGAAATTATGTATATAATATTCCTTTTACCAATTTAGATGTTAATGGAAATAATCCTATAATAAATGCTAATTTAAATAATGTAGGAAATGTATACTATGTAAATAATAATAAGTTAGAAAAAATAGATGATAATAACAAGATAGAGGCTTTAAAAAATTCTATTACAGCACAATGTACTAGAGAGTATATATCATTATCTGGCGGATATCCTAGAATAGTTAGGAACTATATAATATATCCTTATAAATCCACGCAAAATAGTAATTTAACTAAAAACTCAAATGAAGATAGTTCAAATAATAATACGTCTGTAGTTTATAGTTTGGAAGGAAATGTGAATAACAATTCTTTTAAAGGAGAAGTTACGACATTAAATTCAAATACTGGGGAAGGACAAATAGAATATACCATATCACAAAATAATCAAAAAGATAATTATATAAATGTTTATATAAATAATAATGATATAACTTTAACTCCGTCAAATATTAAAGAGAGCAATGCTTCATTTAATGTTAATTTATCTCAAGGAACTTATAAAATAGATTATAATTTTGGCAATGTTGAAAATGCGGAGAAAGTATTAAATGGCATATATAATTATGTGATTTATGGTAATTTAAATAATCAATAAAATAATAGGAAGTAAATATTATTTACTTCCTTAAATATATTTAGTTTAACTGTATAGTTTTTTGATGAAGCGTTGAATTGTATAAATATAATTACCTATGTCATATTCCTAAAAACTTTTATCATATCTAAAATACCAAAGCCCCATTGGGGGTTTGGATAAACATCACCAGAACGTTTTCTAGTTCCTCCTGTCAAATAGTATTTTATACTTTGAGAATATATATTTGGGTCGTTTCCATTTATTATTCCCCATTCAAGCAAAAGTGCACAGGCACCAGCTACAACAGCTGCAGAAACACTCGTTCCATTTACTGTAGATATAGTAGTGCTATTAGCTCCTATGGTTTGAACATTAACTCCGCCGGCTGCTAAATCTAGTACGTTTATTATATTGTTTAATGAAGAAGTACCAGAACTTATTACAATATTATCATTATTTTGATTATAACAAGCCACTGTAATTATATATTTTGATGTGCCAGGGCTTGTAACTGTATTATAAGGAATTGGAGACAGAAATTGCGTGTTTCCTACAGTAATCCCTTCTTGTGGAATCCATGCGTTGAAAACTCCATTTAATGTATAATCAGCATTTAATTTAAAAGTCCATGTACCAGATTGAATATTATCTAAAAATACAGTGATAAGTTCATCGCCGCTTAATTGCTCTGGAATAGAATAGCTTATTTTAGCAGTGGTTTGTTCAAAGATAAATGTGTTAGTATCTTGGCTATTTAAAGTACTAGGAATAACTCCAGTGCTTTCGCCAGATGGAGAAAGAATACTTAAAGATAATTTATGGGGTTCGCTAATCCAAAATTCCAATAATAGATTTTTTTGTTCAGGAGAAATATATAGTTGAACATTATTAAAATCACCAGAATTAGATAGCATTCCTGATGTGTGATAACCTTTGTTAGCTTGATTTCCAGAACCTGTAACCATGACTATACCTCTATTTATAGATAAAGTATCAATAATATCTTCTAATATTCCTTCACCATTATGATTCCCTAAATTAGAACCTAGAGGAATATATACAACCATAGGAGTATTAATATTTAATGCATAATTAACTAGGTATGTTATTGCTGAGGATATAGATGTTAAGTCAAAAATAGGGAGATTTTCTCTTGTTTTCAAGGGAGGGTTTATATAAGGTGCAAGTTTAACTACTGCAAATTCACAATTAGGTGCAGCACCTTGTAAGTTTGGATTTACTCCAGTTGCGCCAATAACACCAGCCATGGATGTGCCATGTCCTATTGTATCTTTACTATTTACTATATCATAAGGATTTCCACCAGATTTACTAGCGTTTATAGCATCAGTTATTTGCTCTTTGGTATATTCTACTCCAAAAGGTACGTTCTGATTAGTTCTATCTGTTGGAAGTGTTTGATCCCATATTCTATGAATTCTTGTTTCACCATTTTTAAACATAAATTCAGGATTTAAATAATCAATGCCTGTGTCAACTAAGCCGACTAAAACTCCATTTCCAAATAAAGATAATGGATTGTCAAGGTGTAAAAGATTAATGTTAGCAGCAGTCATAACAGTGATAGTTTCGAGAGTGTAGATATAGCCTCTTTTTATAAAAACAATTGCAGGGAGATCTTTTTGTATAGTATCTATAGAATTATTAACGGGAATTGAAACTATAGCATATTTATCATCAATAATGGTTGCATAAATATAGGGATTTTTTATTGATTGCGAAATTATATCTCCTTGATATTGTGCAACATAGTGTTTATACAGAGGATTTATAAATAAATCGTTTGGTGCAGAAGGATCAGCTTTCATAAATATCATCTCCTAATTCTTTTGGAATTCTTATAAATAAATTTTTATTAAAATATTCTATATAATCAGAAAAGACAGCATATCCTCTGTTCCCACTTATAAAATTGAAAGTGCCTTCTAAATCGAGTTTTCCCCAACCCCATTCTTTATTAGGATAAGAATCTATGCTTCTTTTAGATGTTCCGTATAATAAATAACATTTAGCTTTAATAGCATTCATTGATATATCATTTTTATCAACTATTCCCCATTGGAAGAGTAGGGCTATAGATCCTGCAACAACAGCAGCAGCACAACTAGAACCAGATACAAAAACTGTTTTACCATCAGGAGATGTAGCTTTAAGATTAATTCCTGGTGCTGTTAAATCTGGTTTTATAATATTTTCTAGAGTAAAACCTTTTCCACTTTCAGAAACGATAGCATTTAAGGTTTGGTCATAATAAGATGTTGCTAAAGCATTTCTACTAGCTGAGGGAATGGTAAAAGTAACATAAGGATCTGGATTTAAAAACTGTGTTCCATCTGGTAAAGTTTCTTTTGGTGGTAACCATATATCATATCTAAAAGAGTCATCATGTTGTGATTTTAATTGAATTGTCCATATGCCAGGTTTTATATCAGAAAACTCTAATACTATCATTTGATTACCAGTAACAGCTTCTGGTGTAAAAATTGAAACATCTAAAGTAGTGTTTTCTTTTACGTATTTGATAGCCCTATATGCACGAATTTTAGGCATTATAAATTGTGAATTTTGACCAGATGGAGAAATAATGTTTATAGCAGCTTTACCGGGTTTACGACACCATACTCTAAACGTTAAGTGTTTCATTTCTCGAGGAATTGAAAGTTCAGAGGACTTGGTTTCTCCCATATTGTTTAAAATAGCAGAAGCATGTCCATTAGCTGAACCTTGATTTCCAAATCCACAGATAATAGCAGTCGACCTACTAGAAGCAAGAGTATTTAGATACCTTGTAAAGATAATATTGCCATCATGGCTTTCTTCAGTGCTACCAGTAGATATTATTATAACAACTGGTTTATTTTTAGAAATAGCTGTTCTTGATATAAACTCTATTCCAGCCATTATTTCTGATGGAGTGTATGTTAGTACGTTACTTATTCCATTTTCTAAATTTGTCTTAGTAAAATTAGGAGATGGGAATAATTTAACAATTACAAATTCACAGTCATTTGCTACACCTTCAATAGATTTGTCATAGCCTCTAGCACCAGCAATTGATGCTACATAAGTTCCATGACCAGTTTCATCTTTACTAGGAACAATAGAGTATGGGTCTCCTCCTTGTTTAGAAAGAACTATCGCTTTATTTATATCATCATTTGTATAAGTTGTACCAAGATATACACCTTTTTCAGGATCAGTAGGTAAAGTTTGATCCCAAATGGCTACAATTCTAGTTGTATCATCTTCTTTTATAAATTCCTTATTTAAATAATCAATACCAGTATCAACTATTCCAATTAAAACATCACGCCCTGTTAAAGAAAGATAAGGATTTATCTTTATATTAGATATATTTGAAGCATCTAAATAGGAAATTTGTTGCAAAACATGCATAGTTCTAAAATTTATAGATACTATAGCAGGGATATCTTTTCTAGCTCTTTCTAAATCAGATGGCTTAATTGCGATGATGGCATATTGTCTATTTAAAATAGCAGCACAAAGATATTCATATTTAGATACTTGTTCTAAAATATTTCCCCTATATTCAACCACAAAATGTTGATAATCAGGATTTTTATACATACTTGTACAATTTTTCTTTGGTATATCCTGGGTTGGAGACAACGGCACAGTAGATGGTATTTGTGTAGATAGTTCAGAGGTTTGGTGTGGTATTTTGGGAGAATCTTGTGTAATTTCGGACATAAAAAAACTCCTTTTAGTAATTCATATTTAATAATATGATAAAAGGAGTAAAGATATTTGATATTAATTAATATAGTTATTGTTAGATGGAATTATAAGAACTTAAAAATTTTTGAAAATCATCATATTCTAGAGTCATTGAGCCTAGGATTCCATGTTTTTTATCGTTAAAGCTGTGAAAATCTGATCCACAAGATATTAAAAGATTTTTGTATCTTGCGTAAGATACAAATTTATCGGTTTCATATTTAAAATTTTGAGAATAGATAGCTTCGATTCCATCAAAAGGAAATTTCAAAACATCATTAATTAAATTTTGCTTAATAAGTTTTGGATGTGCTAAAAAAACTAAAGCGTTATGTTTTTTTAAAAATTCTATACCAAAACTTAAGGATATTAATTTATTAGGTATATAAGCTGGACTAGAATCATTTAAAAATTTTTTAAATATATCATCTATTGTATAGTTATATCCGGAGTCGATAATAGCTTTTGCAATATGTGGTCTAGCAATAATACCTTTATTAGATGATAAAATTTTATTATAATCTATGGATATATTAAAATATTTTTCTAAATTAAATATAATTTGTTTTGCTCGTTGTATTCTGTGTTCCTTTAAATTTTTTAAAAAGTTTTGAAAATCTAAATTTTTATAAGATTGATCTTTAAAATACCCCAAAATATGTATACTAGAACCTCTATAGTTACAGCTAAGTTCGATTCCAGGAATAAATTTTAGGTTGATTTCTTTAGCGGCTTTACAAGCCTCTTCTATACCGTCAGTTGTATCGTGGTCAGTTAAACAAAGGAGTTCTAGATTTTTATTTTTAGCATTTAAAACAATATTTTGTGGTGAAAGAATTCCATCAGATGCTGTTGAGTGACAATGCATTTCTATATTTATATTAATAATAACCACTTCCTTTTTATAAATTTTTTATAAATATTTTATCATATAAATTGAACTTTTAAATTTTTTTAACAAATATTTATTAGATTTAATAATCTATATGTATACAAATTTTAAAAGGAATTAAATGTATGGATTATGGTTTTATGGTTATTTATATTTTAGATTTTAACACAGAAATGCCTATAAAAAGTGGAGAAATAACAGTATATGAACATAAAAGTTCCAATATAGTTTTTTACAAAATGATAGATAAAAATTTTTCTGGTAAAACTGATAGGATAAAGCTTAAAGCTCCTAGTAAACTTTTATCACAGTATCCTATACAAAACGCAATATTACCGTATAGTCTTTATGATATTAAGGTAAAAGCTAAGGGGTATGTTGATGATTTAATATTAGGAGTGCAAGTATTTCCTTATGAAATAGCAATTCAAAAAATTTTAATGATAAAACTTCCAATTGGGAGTAAACAAGGTGAAATAACTAATGTTATAATAATTCCACCTAATACGTTAGTTCAATAGGATATAATAATATACAAATATAAATAAAAATTTTGATAATAATATCTGTTTTTTTGTTATAATACTTATAATATAAAAAATAGAGGTGAATTAGTTGTTTTTAATAATTGATAATTATGATTCTTTTGTGTATAACCTAGTTAGATATTTAGAAGAACTTGATGAAGATGTCTTAATTAAGAGAAATGATAAAATAACTTTAGAAGAAATAGAAAATTTAAATTTAGATGGAATAATAATATCCCCAGGTCCAAAAGCACCTAAAGATGTACCATTTTGTCTTGAAGTAATAGAGAGATTTAAGGGTAAGATTCCAATATTGGGAATATGTCTGGGACACCAATGTATAGGATATTATTTTAAGTGTTCTATAGTAAGGGCAGAGTATCCTGTTCATGGGAAAATACATGAAATAGTTCATGATAATTTAGGAATTTTTAAAAATATAAAAAATCCATTAAATGTAACAAGATATCATTCTCTTAAAATAGATGAAAAAAGTATTCCTAAAGATATTGTAGTTACAGCTAGAACAAAGGAGGGAGTAATTATGGGGATAAGGCATAGATTTTATAATATAGAAGGAATTCAATTTCATCCAGAAGCTCATCTTACTGAATGTGGTCATGCTATGTTTAAGAATTTCATAAAAAAATGCAAAAAGGGTGATAAAGTTGAATTTTAAAATAAAAGAGATAAAAACAAATGTGAGTAGTTTAAATATTTATGAGGTGTTTAGTAATAAAAAGGAAACAATATTTTTAGATAGTTCTAAGGAAGATAGTAAATTTTCTAAATACTCTTTTATAGGAATAAATCCATTCATAAAATTTACAGCATATAAAAACGATATAGCTATATTAGATTATAAAAATAAAACAAAAAAATTTATAAAAGGAGATCCTTTTTTAGAACTTGAAAAACTTATATTAAAATATAAAGTAAATTATCCAAGTAAAATACCATTAGTTTCTGGAGCATTAGGATATTTTTCTTATGATATAGGCAGAGTAGTTGAAAATATTTTAGATACTGCTATAAATGATGTTAAAGTTCCTGATGCGTATTTTTTGTTTTATGATAATATAATAATATTTGATTTAGAGGAAAAAAGAACATATGTGACTTCTTTAGGCGTTTTGGATTCAGAAAGTGAGTCGATAGAAAAAATAGAAAGTTTAATAAAAGAAAAAGCTAAAACAGAACAAAAATATTTTAATGTAGATATAGAATCAAAAAATATATTTTATTCAAATTTTGAAAAGAGTACTTATATAGATGGCGTAAAGAAAGTTAAAGATTATATATTATCAGGTGATGTATATATAACAAATTTTACACAAAGAATGTGGTGCTATTCTAATGAAGATGCTTTTAGAATTTATTCAAAACTTAGACAAATAAATAAGGCACCTTTTTCAGCATTTTTGAATCTAGATGATTTTGAAATAATAAGTTCATCTCCAGAGAGATTTTTAAATACTGTAGATAAAATTGTTACAACAAGACCAATAAAAGGTACAAGACCTAGAGGTAAAGATAAATTAGAAGATGAAAAAAATAAATTAGAACTTTTAAATAGTGAAAAAGATAAAGCTGAACTTTTAATGGTTGTGGACTTAGAAAGAAATGATTTAAGCAAGGTTTGTGAAAAAAACACTGTAAAGGTAACAGAACTTTTTACATTAGAGAGTTATGCAACAGTTTTTCATTTAGTATCTGAGGTAACAGGAAAATTAAAGGAAAATATAACTTCTATAAAATGTATGAGAGAGTGTTTTCCAGGAGGCTCTATAACGGGAACTCCTAAAATACGTTCAATGGAAGTTATTGAGGAAATAGAAGGGATAAGAAGAAATATATATACAGGTAGTATTGGATATTTTGATTTTCGTGGAAATTGTGATTTTAATATAATTATAAGAACGATTTTAAAAAAAGGTAATAAGGCTTACTTTGGAGTAGGTGGTGGAATAACAATAGAGTCAGAAGAAGTAGCAGAATATGAAGAAAGCTTAGATAAAGCAAAAGCGCTTATGAGGGTTTTATAATGGATTATATAGATGGCAAAGAAGATAGAATAAAATTAGATAAGGGATTGTTTTTTGGAAAGGGTCTTTTTGAAACAATATTAGTTAAGGAAAGAGCTATTTTTTTAGAAGAACATATAAATAGAATAAATAACTCTTGTAAAATTTTAAATATAGAAAAATATGTAGAATATAATGATGTTTTAAATTTTATAGAAAAAAATAATATAAAAAACAAAGCTTTAAAAATAACTATAACAGATAAAAACATTATATATTCAACTAGAGATATTCAATATAAGAGTGAGGATTATAAAAGAGGTTTTTCCATTTGCTTAAGCTCTGTATTGAGAAATTCAACTTCTATGTTAGTTTATGTAAAATCTACTTGCTACATAGAGAATATTATGGAGAAAAATAAAGGAAAAAATTTAGGGTTTGATGAAATTATATTTTTAAATGAAAAAGGATATATAGCAGAGGGTGCAACCTCTAATATATTTTTTATAAAAAATAATAAAATTTTCACACCAAAAGTTAAGTGTGGAATATTAAACGGCATAGTTAGACAGTGGGTTGTAGATAATTTTATTGTGGAAGAGGGAGAGTATAAAATAGAGGATTTATTAATGTCAGATGCTATATTTATAACAAATAGTATAGTTGGGATTATGAAAGTTTGTGAGATTGAGGGAAAAAAATTTAATAGCCATGATAAAATAGAAGAAATAATAAATTGTTATAAAACGTATATAAAATAGATTTCTTAATTTATGTATGATTTAAAGATTGGGGATTTTAAATAAAATGGACAGGGTAAATAAAATACTTAACAATGAAAAATATAAAGATTATTTAAAGAAAAATAATTTTTATGAGAAAAATAGAGAGTTTTGTAAACATGATATGGAACATTTTTTAGCTGTGGCAAGAATAAGTTATATACTTTGCTTGGAAAAGGGATTAAATGTAAATAAAGATATTATATATGCAGTAGGACTTTTACATGATATAGGAAGATGGCTTCAATATGAAAAAAACATTCCACATAATATATCATCGGTTAATATTAGTGAAGAAATTTTAAAAGAATGTGACTTTTCGCAAGATGAAATAAAAATAATACTGGATGCTATATTAAATCATAGAAATAAGCAGTGTAGAGATTTAAATAAAATATTTTATAGGGCAGATAAATTGTCTAGACAATGTTTTGTTTGCAGTGCTAGTGATAAATGTTATTGGGGAGAAGATAAAAAAAATAAAGACATAATATACTAAAGGAGATTTTTATGAAGATAGGTGTAAAAAATTTTGATTTAGGAAAAAGAACAATAATAATGGGGATATTAAATTTAACCCCAGATTCATTTTCTGATGGAGGAGAATTTAATTCTATAGAAAACGCTTTAAGACAAGTTGAAAAATTAATAAAAGAAGGAGCAGATATAATAGATATTGGGGGGGAGTCTACAAGACCTAATCATACGCCTGTAATAGAAGAGGAAGAAATAAGAAGGGTAATTCCTATAATAAAGGCAATAAGGGAAAAATATGATATACCTTTATCTATTGATACTTATAAAGGGAAAGTAGCTGAAGAAGCAATAAAGGCTGGAGTTAATCTTATAAATGATGTTTGGGGTTTGAAAAAAGATTCATATATGGCAAAAGTTGCAGGGAAATATAATATTCCATGTTGTATAATGCATAATAGAGAAGATTCAAACTATAATGATGACATAATAAATGTTATGAAAAAAGATTTGAGGCAAAGTATAGATTTGGCTATTGAAAATGGTTTATCTAAAGAAAATATAATTTTAGATCCTGGAATTGGTTTTGCAAAAAGTTATGAAGATAATTTAGATGTTTTGAACAGATTAGAAGGACTTAGAGATTTAGGATATCCTATTTTGCTTGGAACATCTAGAAAATCTGTTATTGGAAATACATTAAATCTTCCACCAAAGGAAAGGTTAGAGGGAACATTAGCTACAACGGCTTTAGGAATAGTTAAGGGTTGTGATTTTATAAGGGTTCATGATGTTTTAGAAAATAAAAGAGTTGCAATTATGACAGATGCAATCGTAAGAAGGTAGGGATTTTTTTGAGTAATGACAAAATAGTTATAAGAGATTTAGAGATTTTTGCGTTTCATGGAGTTTTTGAAGGAGAAAAAAGTGTTGGACAAAAATTTTTAGTTTCTTTAGAACTTAGTTTAGATTTAAGCTTGGCTAGTAGAAATAATGATTTAACAAAAAGCGTTCATTATGGAGAGCTTTGTGAGAAGATAGAAGCAGAATTTAAGAAAGAAAGTTATGATTTAATAGAAACAGCGTGTGAAAAACTCTGTGAATTTGTACTGCTAGAGTATGATATAGTTAATGAGGTTAAGGTTATTGTAAAAAAACCATGGGCTCCTATTCATAAAAGTTTAGATACAGTATTTATAGAGATGACAAGGAGATGGAGTAAAGCTTATTTATCTTATGGGTCGAATATGGGGGATAAACGTGAGTATATAGAAAGAGCGTTAAAAATCTTGGATGATTCCAAATTTATAAAGTTGATAAAAAAATCAACCCTTATAGACACTAAACCTTGGGGATATACTGAACAAGATGATTTTTTAAATGGCGCTTGTATAATAAAAACAATTTTAAATCCTACATCTCTTATGGAATTTTTATTAGACGTTGAGAAAAAACTAGATAGAGAGAGAAAGATAAAATGGGGACCAAGAACAATAGATTTAGATATTATATTTTATGATGATTTAGTGACAGGTGATGATTTTATAACTCTTCCACATCCAAGAGCACATTTAAGGGAGTTTGTTTTAGAGCCTATAAATGAAATAGCTCCAAATAAAATACATCCACTCTATAGAAAAAGAGTATTTGAACTTTTAAATGAAATAAAATAAAAGCAAAAAGCCAATATATTATTGGCTTTTTGCTTTTTCAAAGATATATTCACAAAATTGTTCCATTTTAAAAGCATTGGGTATATCTTTAAGACTTAAATAATCCTTTTCGTATTTTCCATCCCAAGGGTATATTGAAATTAAATCATCTCCATAGACATCTAAAATCATCTTGTCTTTTTCAGTAGTTATAAAAAGTGTATAAATAGGCTTACTAGGTAAATCATTTGGTGTTTCTAAGAGATAGTTGCTATCTTTTATATTTTTTAAAAGGTCATCTAATATGGAAAGATCTTCATTAGTAACGTTAATATTTCTATATACATTTCTATCTAAAATATGGATTTCAAAAGAATTATCGGATATTAGATTGGATAATTCATAGGTATAGTAATTTGAATTTGGTTTTTCTCTATTAAAAATATTTTCTAAAGTGCAACCAGAAAGCAATGTTACTAAAATAATTAAAGTAAACATTTTGATATATCTAATCATGTAAGTATCACCTCACAATAATTTATGTAAATATTCTCTTTAATAGAACCTTTTAAGAAATGTATGAATAATATATAGTACAAAATTATGCATAATAAGATAAAATTAGGGGGGATATTTAATTGAAATATGCTATTGATATAGAAAATGAGGAGATTAAAAAGAATGTAATTAAAAATTTACAAAATAAAGGACATAATATTGTAGATTGTATACAAGATAAAAGTTTAAATATTGGAGAAAGTCATTATAAGAAAGCTCTGTTAACTAATATTACAAAGCCTGAAATATTTTTAAGATTTATATATGTAAAAAATAATGATGAAAGGTTAGAGATTTTTGCGGATGAAAATGTATTATCTAAGGTCATGTCCTTTAATTTTGAAGCTTTATTAGAAGAGTTTAATTTAAAACAGTTATTTATGAAAAATGGTAGAGAATTATACTTGATAAAGAATATAGAATGTGCGTCGATTATAATTAGAATGACAACAAGTAATATATATAATGAAGAAAAAATAGCTAAGTTTTTATGTGATTTACTAGAAATCATTTCTATTAAATCACATAAAATATAAGATTTGTATTTTGCTAAAATACTTTAGGGTGTTTTAGCAATTATTTTATGTGAAATTATAATATTAGAAACGTTAGTTGAATAGTATTTAGTATAAATAATTAATAAAGGGGAAGTTATGAATATAATAGCTACAATTGGGCCTAGAAATTGTAAGCCTTATGCAATAGATCAAATAATAAAGGGTGGATGTAATTTTGTAAGAATAAATCTTTCACATGGTAATTATGATGATATAGAAAATACAGTTTTATACATAAGGAAAAATTATAAAGATGTCAAAATTATTATGGATTTACAAGGAAATAAAATAAGAGTATCAAAATGTTTAAAAGATGTATTTAAAATAACGTTAGGAGAAATAGTTTATTTTTGTAGTGAAGATGATTATGAATGTGTTTTGAAAGAAAAAAGAACAAGTAATATTATACCTCTTAATATAAAAAAGCAAATGATTTTAGATAATAAAGGATATAAAAAAATTTATATGAAAGATGGAACTATGGAATTTGATGTGCTAGAGGTCTCAAAAAATTATATAAAAGCTATGACTAAAATAGGGGGAATTGTAAGGGCTGAAAAAGGGTGTAATCTTCCAGGAATAAATAGGACAAGTTGGAGTATGACTAAAAAAGATATACATGATATAAGTTTTGCATTGAGTAATGAAGCAGATGTAATATGTTATTCTTATTGTTCTTATTATAATCAATGTGTTGAGTTTAAAGAGGCGGTTTTTAAAAGTATAAAACAGTTTGGGAAAATACCTAAACTTTGGGGTAAAATAGAAACTAAAGAAGGTATAGAAAATATAAGACAAATAGCAAATGAATTAGATGGTATAGTAATAGCAAGAGGTGATTTGGTCCCAGAAACAGGACTTTTTAATATTCCTTTAATACAGGAAAAGATTATTTATACTCTAAAAAATACTAAAAAAGAAATAATAGTAGCAACTAGTGTATTAAGTTCCATGAAATATTCAGTAAGACCTACAATAAGTGAATTAACTGCTATTTATAACTTACTTAAGAGCGGTATAACAGGATTCATGTTAACAGGTGAAACGACTGTTGGAAAAAATAGCAGTGAAGTTGTAAAAACGTTAAGTGCTTCTATAAAATATTATGAAAGAATATTAAATAAGGGAACAAAGAAAACAAAAAGATTGTAAATTTTAATTTACAATCTTTTACTATGTCTTTTTACACTTAATGAGTTTTTGTGTTTAATAAACTTTAAATATAAGATTTTAGTTATTAAAAAACTAAAATATCCTAAGAAAATTCCGCATATAACATCGCTAGGATAATGAACTAATAGGTAAATTCTTGAAAATGATATAATAAAGGCTAATGAATAGAAATACCATTTGTATTTTTTGAAAAAATAACCAAACATAAACGCACAAGCAAATGCAGAAGATGTGTGTCCTGATGGAAAAGAAAAACTGCTTGGTTTTTCTATTATTATGTTAAGATTGGTTAATGTAATGAAAGGTCTGGGTCTTTGTATTAAATGTTTTAAAAGTATTTCACCAAAAAGAGTGTTTATAAATAAAACAGATAAAACTAAAAAACCGATTTTTCTATACTTACTTTTCATTATTAATATAATAGATATTAAAATCCATATGAAACCTGAATTGCCTAGTTTGGTAAAAAAAATAATAATAGGATTTACAAAATCATTTTGTACATGATTTTGTATAAAAAAAAGCGTATTATAATCTAAATATTTAATAAAATTCATAAAATATCCTTTCTAAACAATTAAAACAATAATATTATTAATTATTTTAACAGTTTAACAAAAAAATGTATATAGAAAATAAAGAAGAATTAGCATATACTGTATTAATATAAAAGTAAATGGGAAGTTTTATCATGAAGATTAAAACTAAAAGTGGAATAACCGAAAAATTAGATTTTGAACGTATAGTTAATCAACTTCAACAAATGGCTTTGGAAAAAGATTATTATTTCACAGAATTAGATATCAATTATTTGATTAAAAATATAAAAAATGAGATAGATAATTTTGTGAAAGATGGGGAAATACTATCAGTTTATGATTTACAGCATATAATAAGATTGGTTTTAATTAAAAGTAAGTTTAAATGGATATGTAGTGAATTTTATGTATAATGTAAGTTAACTTTAAAACTATGTTTTAATACGCCTTTGAATATATTTAGTTTTGAGAAAAAACGATATTTATTCATAAATCGCGTATAAAACATAGTTTTTTTATTAGAAAATTTGCTAAAAATATATGTCTAAAAGGAAGGAAAGTTGTTATTAAAGGAATTTAGAAATTATTAAAATGTAGATAAATATAAAAATTATTAAAATGTAATATTTATAATTAAATTAATGATATAAAATAAAATTATTATATAAATAAACTTGTTATATAAAATATTTATTAATTAAGGAGACTTTGAAATGACAAAACCATCAGAATACCATAGATTAGGTTACACATGTTCAGAAGCTATAATAAAATCATATAATGATGAATTTAAGACTGATATGCCAATATCATTAGCAAGTGGTATGGGTACAGGCTTTGCATCTGGGAGTTTATGTGGTGCTCTTGGAGGTGCAACCATAGTAATTGGATACTTAAGGGGTAGAAAAAGTAATGATGAAATTAATGAGGCAAGAGCTCTTACAAAAGAATTAATGGAGAAAATACAAATACAATATAATACAGAAATTTGTAAGGAATTAAAACAAAAAAGAATAAGTTGTGGTGAAATAATAGACTATACTTATGAGGTATTAAAGCAAATACTTAGATGTTAAATAAAATAAATTTATATTACCTATAGTAGATGATAATAAATCTATTATAGGTTTTTTTATAAAATTATTATTAAAGTATTTAAATTGATAAAATAATAAAATTATAAAAATATATTAATATTTTAGGAAAAATAAAAATAAAATCTATAAAATATAAAAAATGTTCAAAAAAATATTGATAAATATATTAAAATAATATATCATATAATAAAGATTTGTATGGTAAAAAAAAATAATTAATAAATAAAATGGATAAGGAGGAATTTAAATGGAGCAAGAAAGAGAGCAATGGGGAAGCAAAATGGGATTCATAATAGCAGCAGTTGGCTCGGCAGTTGGATTAGGAAATATATGGAGATTTCCATATTTGGTTTATTCAAATGGTGGAGGCGCATTTTTAATTCCGTATTTTTTTGCAATATTTACAGCAGGAATACCTCTTTTAATATTAGAATATGGAGTTGGTCATAAGTTTAGAGGCTCAACACCATTATCAATTGCAAAAGGAAATAAGAAATGGGAGTGGCTTGGGTGGTGGCCTAGCATAAATGCATTTATAATTCTTTGTTATTATTCTATGATTTTAAGTTGGGCAATAAATTATCTTAGATTTAGTTTTTTTAAATCTTGGGGAAGTGATCCTAATGGATTCTTTTATAATAATTTCTTAAATTTATCATCATCTCCTTTTCAACTTGGAGGAATTGTATTTGTAATACTATTTGGAATAGCATTACTTTGGGGAGTAAATTGGTTTATATGTTTTAGAGGTATAAAGTCTGGTATAGAAAAGGTTAATAAAGTGCTTTTACCAGTTCTAATATCAATAATGATTTTTATAGTAATAAAATCAGTTAACTTAGAAGGTGCTTCACTTGGATTAAACACATTATTTACGCCAGATTGGTCAATGGTTTTGAAACCAAAAGTTTGGGTTGCAGCTTATGGACAAGTATTTTTTTCGCTTAGTATAGCAATGGGGATAATGATGACTTATTCAAGTTATCTTCCAAAGAAAACCGACATAAACAATAGTGCTTTTATGACCGCCTTTGCTAATTGTGGATTTGAGTTTTTATGCTCTATTGGAGTTTTTAGTATTTTAGGGTATATGGCAACAATTCAAAATGTTTCAGTTGGAGAGGTTGCAACAAGTGGTATTGGTCTTGCATTTATAGTATTTCCACAAATATTTAGCACTATGGGGGTTATTGGAAATGTTATAGGAGCATTATTCTTCTTATGTTTAATATTTGCAGGAATAACATCTAGTGTGTCATTAACTGAAGCTGCAGCTGCTGCAATTATAGATAAGTTTGGATTTGAGCGTAAAAAAGTAATAACAATTATATGTATTGTAGGTTTTCTATTAAGTTCAATATTTGCTACTGGAGCAGGACTATATTTCTTAGATATAATAGATAATTTTATAAATAATTATGGAATAGTTGTAGTAGGATTATTAGAGGCTATATTTATAGGATATATAATAAAGCCGAAAACTATTAGAAAACATACAAATTCTATATCATATTTTAAAATAGGAAAATGGTGGGATTTAGCTATAAAATATATAACACCAGGAATGCTTTTATTTATGTTGATTCAAAGCTTTTTAACTGAACTTAAATCTCCATATGAAGGATATTCAGTTTGGGCACTGATATTATATGGATGGGGAGTAGTCGGATTTGGCATACTTGTTTCAATATTAATAAGTAAAAAACCTTGGGAAAAAAATAAATTAAGTAGCGAGGTATTAGATGCTTAAAAAAGAAAGGAGAGATATTTTATGACAGGGACAGCAATTGGATTTTTTATATTTGGTGCAACAGTTCTTTGGGGAGGGTTTGCATCGACTTTAGGAATAGCAATTAAAAATGAAAAAAATAATTAGTTATTAAAGAAGGTGGATTTTTATTTAAATCCACCTTCTTTTTTAGAAATTAGATATTGCTATTATTTTTAATAAATTTTATAATTTATTAAAAGATAAATTGATTGTTTAAATAACAATAATTGTAATATATAAGTTTTAGGAGGAGAATACTTTGAAATCATTTATAGATTTACACTGTCATACGATATCAAGTGGTCATGCATATAGTACTATATCGGAAAATATAGAGGAAGCTGTTAAATGTAAGTTGAAGTTTTTAGGTATGTCAGATCATGCGCCTAACATGCCAGGGGCTAGTCATTTATTTCACTTTTATAATTTAAAAGCTATACCAAAGGAAATAGAAAGTGTTAAAATTTTAAAAGGTGTAGAAGCAAATATTGTAGATTATGATGGAAATATTGACATTCCAGATGATTTAGGAGAAAAGCTAGATTATGTGATAGCAAGTATGCATCCACCTTGTGTAGCATTTGGTAGTATAGAAGAAAATACAAGGGCTGTTATAAAAGCTATGAATAATAAATATGTTAAAATAATTGGTCATCCTGATGACTCTAGATATCCTTTAGATTACGAAAAAATAGTAAAATATGCAAAAGAAAAAAATGTTTTATTAGAAGTAAATAATTCATCTTTAAATTCAGATGGATATAGAGCTGGAGCATTAGACAATTATAAAATAATGCTAAATTTGTGTAAAAAGTATAAGGTTAAAGTTATACTAGGAAGTGATGCACATATATCTTATGCAGTTGGGAAATTTCCTAATTGTGAAAAATTATTAAAAGAAATTAATTTTCCAGATGAGTTAGTTATAAATTACGATGAAGCATATATAATAGAATTTTTTAATATATAAATTAAGTTTTGAAAAATTTTATGTTAGTATGAAATAAAAAAGAAGGATTTAATTTAAATCCTTCTTTTTTTATATAATTATACAGATATATTATGCTTTTTAGTTGATTTTTTCCTTAGAATTTTAATTATTACAAACAAAAAGATAAATAAAATAATCGATAAACATATTAAATATATAACAATATTTTTCTTTATTAAATCTTTAGTAGTTATATTTGTATATATATTGAAAGTTTTAGTTGCATTTCTTTCTTGAATAGTAAGAGTACCTATTACAGAATCTTTAGATAAATTCCAAATATTAACATCAGCATTAAGGGATATTTTACTCTCTAAAGTATTTATATCATTAAAGTATTGATATACATCTTCTTTAAGTATAAATGGTATATTGTAAGTGATTTTAGGTCCAAAAAATTTAAAGAGTTTAAATTCTAAGTCTTCTGTATCTACAGTCTCACCATTTTTGTAAAGTATAGAGGGTTTTACTTCATAACTATAATCAATTATTTTTTCCATATCATTAAAGTAATCATCAGACGTGGAACCTAATATTACTCCTAAAATTTGTCTGCCATTTCTCTCATAAAGCGCTACTAAACATCTACCGGCTTTTGTGGTGAAACCAGTTTTTCCTGCTAAGCAACCATTTTTATTTAGATTTTTATTTCCATTAGTTAAAGTTATAGAGTTTTCATCATTTATATCTAGATTAGCAGTAGTAGTTGATGCAGCATTTAAAACCCAAGCATTTGAAAATGCATACTGTCCTAGAAGAGATAAATCATAAGCTGTTGTATAGTGCTGTTTTCCGTTTAAGGCCTCTTCGGTATCTAAACCACTAGGAGTTGAAAAATGTGTATTATGCATATTGAGTTCTATAGCTTTTTCATTCATAAGATTTGCAAAGTTATCTACATTTCCAGAAATAGCTTCAGCTATAATAGTTGCCATATCATTTCCAGAATGTAATAAAAGACCTTTCATAACATTATTGGCGGATATTAAATCTCCTGAGGAGAGATTTAAAGAATAATCCTTGTAAACAGAACTAGATGGTTGATTTAAGGCAGTATTTGTTATAGATAGCATATCTGATGAATTTTTATTTAAAGAAAGTAACGCTGCCGTCATAAGTTTTGTAGTAGATGCGGGTTGAGCTTTTTCATCAGCATTTTTAGCGTAAATTATTTCATTAGTTTGAATATCTATTGTAATTGCTTTATCAGCTGTTATTTCTATATTATTTAAATCTTGAGCGAAAGCATATCCTGTATTTAAATCACTTAAGATAAAAAAAATAATTAAAGTAAAAGTTAAGTAGCTAAATATTTTTTTCATAATTCTAATTCCCCTTTAATATAAGTTGAGTTTTGATTGTTTTTTTGTAATAAAAAATATAAAATTACATGGTATAATAATTTTAAAATAATAATGTTAATCTCTTTAAGTAAATTATAAATGATATTAAATAAAAAATGTATATAAAATGTAAAAAATAAATAAATTTTACTAATGTTAATTATAGTATTAGATTGGAAATATAAATTTATTAAAATTAAATTTGTTTTATTGAGAAAAATTATGTTTTTAAACTTAGTTTTAATAAAACATACTACTAATTTCCATAAATAGATTGACATTTAAAAAAAATAGTATTATTATTCTAATTAACTTTGACAATCAAAAATTTTGAATGAATATTGGGAAAATAAAAATTATTTTTAATATATTTTAACTAAATATTAGAGATTTTAAATTATTTAATACAGTTTATCATTATAAACTAGTTTTAATATTCTTATACATAAAATTAATCAATAGATTTGTCAGTAAGTTTTTTAAAATGAGAATTTATTAATAAACGTATAGATAAGGAGAAGAATTATGTCAGGAGCAAAAATTTTGGGATATGGAAGTTACTATCCAGAAAATATTGTAGATAATAATTATTTAGCAAAAATTGTAGATACATCTGATGAATGGATAACAAAACGTACAGGTATAAAAGAAAGAAGAATTTCATCTGGTGAAACTGTAGCACAAATGGCAGCAAAAGCTTGTCAAGAGGCTATGCAAAAGGCAAAATGTAAGCCAGAAGAAATAGATTTAATAATAGTTGCAACAATAACACCAGATAGTGTATGTCCATCAACTGCATGTATTGTTCAAGATATGTTAGGATGTAAAAATGCTACATGCTTTGACATTTCAGCTGCTTGTTCTGGATTTGTTTTTTCATTAATAACTGCTAATGCTCTTATAAAATCTGGAGAATATAAAAAAGCATTAGTTATAGGTGGAGAAGTTTTATCAAGAATTATGGATTGGCAAGATAGAAATACTTGTGTCTTATTTGGAGATGGAACAGGTGCTTGTGTTTTAGGGCTTTCAGAAGAAAACGGTGTTTTAGCAACATATACTGGTTCTGATGGAACGTTAGGTATTAAGAGTTTAACAGCTGGAAAAGTTGTACCATCTTCTAAAATATGCACTACCATAGAAGAAGTTAAAGTCGATCATATATGGATGGATGGACGAGGAGTATTTAAGTTTAGTGTTAGAATGTTGCCACAAGTGGTTTTAAAGCTTCTTGAAAAATCTGGATTATGTATAGATGATATAAAATATATTGTGCCACATCAAGCTAATTTAAGAATAGTTGAGGAAGCGGCAAGAAGATTAGAGTGTCCAATCGATAAATTCTTCACTAATTTAGACAAGGTTGGAAATACATCAGGAGGAAGCATTCCAATAGCACTTGCGGATATGGATAATAGAAATCTTTTGAAAAGAGGAGATAAAATTATAATAGTAGGATTTGGTGCTGGTTTAACTTGGGGTGGCGCTTTAATAGAGATGTAGAAAAAAATTTCTAAATACACTATAATTATAGAGGTGTTTAATTTTATTTTATGAATATGGAGTGGTGATTATGAAAGAGGACATATGTAAATTATTGAATATAAAATATCCAATACTGCAAGGTGCTATGGCTTGGATTTCAGATAGTTCTTTAGCAGCAGCTGTGTCTAACGCTGGAGGAATAGGTATAATAGCTGGGGGTAATGCACCAGCTGAATATATAAGAGAAGAAATAAAAAAATGCAAGAAGTTAACGGATAAACCTTTTGGACTTAACATAATGCTTTTATCAGAAGATGCACCTAAGCTTGCTAAGATAGCTGTGGAAGAAGGCGTTGAAGTTATAACAACAGGAGCGGGAAATCCAGGGAAGTATATGGATATGTGGAAAGAAGCAGGAATAAAAGTTATTCCGGTAGTTCCATCTGTAGCTTTGGCAAAAAGAATGGAAAGATTAGGTGCTGATGCTATTATAGCAGAGGGTTGTGAATCAGGAGGACATATAGGTAAATTAACAACAATGGCATTAGTTCCACAAATTGTTGATGCGGTTAATATACCAGTTTTAGCGGCAGGTGGTATTGCAGATAAAAGAGGTGTTGCTGCGGCATTTATGCTTGGTGCTAACGGGATACAGGTAGGAACGAGATTTTTAGTTTCTCATGAATGTACTATACATGAAAATTACAAAGAAGCAGTAATTAAAGCTAATGATATAGATACGGTAGTTACAGGAAGATCAACAGGACATCCAGTTCAAGTAATAAAAAATAAATTAGCTAGACAATTTATGAATTTAGAATCTAATAATGCACCAGTAGAAGAATTAGAGAAATTAGGAAGGGGAGCACTTCCTAAAGCTGCGAGAGATGGAGATGTAGAACTAGGTTCGGTTATGGCAGGACAAATTTCAGGACTTGTAAATAAGAGAGAAAGTGTTAAAGAAATAATAGAGGACTTATTCCAAGAGTATGATAAAGTAAAAAATTATTTTAATTAATAATTAATTTTAGGAGGAAGCATGAAAACAGCGTTTATATTTTCAGGGCAAGGTGCTCAATATATAGGTATGGGAAAAGAACTCTGTGAAAACATAGATGAATGTAGAGAAATTTTTAATAAGGCTAATAATGCATTAGGTTTTGATATAACAAACATGATATTAGAAGGTAATGCAGACGAACTTAATATAACAGAAAATACTCAACCAGCTATTTTAACAACATCGATAGCTATACTTAAAGCTTTAGAAAAAAATAATATAGCGCCTGATGTAGTTGCAGGACTTAGTTTAGGCGAATATTCAGCTTTAGTTTCAGCGGGAGCTATAGATTTTTTAGATGCTGTTTCTTTAGTTAAAAAAAGAGGTAAGTTTATGCAAGAAGCAGTTCCACTAGGTGTTGGAGCTATGGTAGCTGTTATAGGACTTTCAAGAGAAAAGGTTCAAGAAGCAGTAGAAAAAGCTAAGGAAAAAGGTATAGTTGAAATTGCAAATTACAATACGTCTAAACAAATTGTTATAGGTGGAGAACTTAAAGCAGTAGAGTATGCTAAGGAAATAGTTTTAGAATTAGGTGCAAGGAGAGCGATATCTTTAAAAGTTTCAGGACCATTTCATACATCAATGCTTCATGAGGCTGCATTAAAACTTGAAAAAGAACTTAAAAAAGTTGAATTTAAAGAATTAAATGTTCCACTAGTGTGCAATGTTGAGGGAAAGTTTGTACAAGATAAATCAGAAATTATTCCACTTCTTGTAAGACAAATAGAATCTTCAGTAAGATGGGAAGACTCTATAAAGTTAATGTTAGAAAATGGAGTAGATACGTTTATAGAAGTTGGACCTGGAAGAGTTTTAAGTGGTTTTGTTAGAGATATAAGTAAAACTTTAGAAAAAAGGGTTAATATATTTAATGTGGAAGATTTAAAGAGTTTGGAGAAAACTTTAGAAGGGATGAAAAGCATATGTTAAAAGGGAAAAATGCAATAATTACAGGAGCATCAAGAGGAATAGGACGTGAAATTGCATTAACTTTAGCTGAAAATGGTGCTAATATTGTTATAAATTATAGAAATTATAACAACGAAATAGAAGCTTTAGTTAAAGACATAGAAGCAAAAGGTGTAAAGATTGTTACTGTAAAATGTGATGTTAGTAATTTTGAAGAGGTTGAAAATTTAATATCAGAGGCAAAAGAAAAATTAGGGTCTATAGATATTTTAGTGAATAATGCTGGAATAACTAAAGATGGTCTTTTAATGAGAATGAAACAAGAAGATTTTGAAAGTGTTTTAGATGTTAATCTAAAAGGTGTGTTTAATACAACTAAACTTATTACACCTATAATGATGAAACAAAGAGCAGGTAAAATAATAAATATATCTTCTGTAGTTGGATTAGTTGGAAATGCAGGTCAATGTAATTATGCAGCATCTAAAGCTGGAGTTATAGGTTTTTCAAAATCTATAGCAAGAGAACTTGCACCAAGAGGAGTTAATATAAATGTTGTTGCACCAGGTTATATTGATACAGATATGACAAATGGATTGTCAGACAAGGTAAAAGAAAGTATACTTCAAACAATACCTATGAAAAAAATGGGGTCAACTAAGGATGTAGCAAATTTAGTTTTATTTTTATCATCAAGTTTATCAGATTATATAACAGGTCAAGTTATAAATGTTGATGGTGGAATGGTTATGATATAAAGGAGGATTTTAAAATATGACAAGAAGAGTTGTTATAACTGGATTGGGAGTAATATCTCCAGTTGGATGTGGAGTAGAGAAGTTTTGGAATTCATTAAAGGAAGGACAAAATGGAATAGACTTTATAACTCATTTTGATATAAGTGAATATAAAGCAAAACTTGCGGCTGAAGTTAAAGATTTTGAAGTTGAAAAATATATGGAAAAGAAAAAAGCTAAAAGATTAGATATGTATTCACAGTTTGCAATAGCTTCAACAAAAGAAGCTATTGAGGATAGCGGTCTTGATTTAGATAACATAGATAGAGAAAGAGTAGGAGTTATATTTGGAACTGGTGTCGGAGGTATTGGAACTGCTAAACAACAAGTTGAAACTTTAGCTTTTAAAGGACCTAGAAGAATATCTCCTTTTGCAGTGCCAATGTTAATTTGTAATATGGCAGCAGGAAATATAGCCATAGAATTTGGATTGAAAGGAAACTGCATAAGTATAGTAACAGCTTGTGCTACATCAACTAATTGTATAGGTGAAGCTTATAGATCAATAAAGCATGGTTATTCTGATATTGTGGTAGCAGGAGGATCAGAAAGTTCAATTGATGGATTCTCAATAGCTGGATTCCAATCATTAACAGCACTTAGCACGTCAGAGGATAAAAATAGAGCTTCTATACCATTTGATAGTGATAGAAGTGGGTTTGTTATGGGAGAAGGTTCAGGAACTGTTATATTAGAAGAACTTGAAAGTGCTTTAAAAAGAGGAGCAAAAATTTATGGAGAAGTAGTAGGATATGGAACAACTTGTGATGCATATCATATAACATCACCATCTCCAGATGGAGAAGGGGCTGCAAAGGCTATGAAAATGGCAATGGATGAGGCAGGAATAGATAAAAATGCATCTTTATATATAAATGCTCACGGAACTTCTACAAAAATAAATGATAAAATGGAAACATTAGCAATAAAAACTGTATTTGCTGAAAATGCTAAAAATATACCGGTAAGTTCTACAAAATCTATGACAGGACATCTTTTAGGAGCAGCTGGTGCAATTGAAGCAATAGCAGCAATAAAAGCCATGAAAGAGGGATTTTTGCCTCCAACTATAAATTTAAAAAATAAAGATGAAGATTGTGATTTAGATTACATCCCAAATGTAGGAAGAGAACAAGAAGTTGAATATGCAATGTCAAATTCATTTGGGTTTGGTGGCCATAATGGAAGTATTATTTTCAAAAAGTGGAGAGAGTAAAAGATATGTTAAATTACAATGAAATTAAAGAATTAATAGATATAATAGATAAATCATCTTTAAGATGTTTTGAACTTGAAGGTCAAGATATTAAAATTAAAATGAATAAAAATCTAGAGTTTTCTCAAAATTTTGAAGATGAAACTATAGTAAAAAATGTTGAGAATAGAAAGTCTAATAATGAAGTTTCAAAAACTGAATTATCTAATAGTACAGTTAGTAATAAAATTAAAGAAGAAGTTAAAGATGAAGCAAATGAAGAAGATGGCAATTTCAAAATAGTTAAATCACCTTTAGTTGGAACATTCTATTCTGCATCATCACCAGGAGAAGAACCTTATGCTAAAGTCGGAGATAGGGTGAAAAAGGGAGATGTTTTGTGCATTATTGAGGCTATGAAAATAATGAATGAGATAACATCAGAATATGATGGTGAAATAGTTGAGGTAATGTGTAAAGATGATGATATAATAGAATATGGGTTGCCACTATTTAAAATAAAATAGATAAGAATAAGGAAGAATTTGTTATGGATATTAAAGAAATAATGGAAATAATACCTCATAGATACCCATTTTTGTTGATAGATAAGGTTGAAAGTATTGAAGGAAATAAAATAGTTGCAAAAAAAAATGTTACAATGAATGAAAATTTTTTTCAAGGACATTTTCCTCAAGAACCTGTTATGCCAGGAGTTTTAATAATAGAGGCTTTAGCTCAAGCAGGGGCAGTATCTTTATTAGCTAAAGATGAATTTAAAGGTAAAATAGCATATTTTGGAGGTATAGATAAAGCTAAGTTTAGAAGAAAAGTTGTACCTGGAGATACATTAACTTTAGAAGTAGAGTTAATAAAAATGAGAAGTAAAGTTGGGGTTGCTAAAGGAGTTGCTTACGTGGAAGGCAAAAAAGCAGCAGAGGCTGAACTTACCTTTATAGTTGGATAAAGAGGTGATTTTTTATGATTAGAAAAATTCTAATAGCCAATAGAGGGGAAATAGCGGTTAGGATTATAAGAGCTTGCAAGGAACTTGGAATATCAACCGTTGCTGTTTATTCAGAGCAAGATAAAGATGCTATGCATACACAACTTGCAGATGAAGCTATTTGCATAGGAAGTGGAAAATCTAAAGAATCTTATCTAAATTCCACTAATATATTAAGTGCTGCTGTAGCTACTAAAAGTAACGCTATACACCCAGGTTTTGGATTTTTATCAGAAAATGCGACTTTTGCAGCTATGTGTGAGGCTTGTAACATAAAGTTTATAGGTCCTAGATCAGAAACCATAGATTTATTAGGAAATAAATCTATGGCTAGAGAAGTTATGACTAGGGCAAAAGTACCAGTTATACCTGGAAGTAAAGGAATAATTGAAACATTTGAGAAAGCTAAAAGTGAAGCTAAAAGAATTGGATACCCTATAATGATAAAGGCTTCATCAGGTGGAGGCGGAAAAGGTATAAGGCTTGTAAGAAAAGAAGATGAGCTTGAAAATGCTTTTTATACTGCTAAAAGTGAGGGATCTACAAATTTTGGGGATGATTCTGTATATATGGAGAAATTTATAGAGAATCCTAGACACATAGAATTTCAAATAATAGCAGATAATTATGGAAATGTTATACATTTAGGTGAAAGAGATTGTTCTATACAAAGACGTAATCAAAAAGTTTTGGAAGAAGCACCAGCTAAGGTTTTAACTGAAGAGCTTAGAGAAAAGATGGGTATTGCTGCTATAAATGGAGCTAAAGCAGCAGGATATGTTAATGCTGGAACAATGGAATTTCTTCTAGATAAGCATGGAAATTTTTATTTTATGGAAATGAACACTAGAATTCAAGTAGAGCATCCGGTAACTGAAATGATAACTTCTGTAGATATTGTAAAGGAACAAATAAATATTGCAAATAATAATAAATTATCATTTTCTCAAGATGATGTAGTGTTAAGAGGTCATGCAATAGAATGTAGAATAAATGCAGAGATGCCAGATAAAAATTTTGCTCCATGCCCTGGGAAAATAACATTTTTAAATATACCAGGAGGAAATGGTGTAAGGGTTGATACTGCAGTTTATTCAGGATATACTATTCCACCTCTTTACGATTCAATGATAGCAAAACTTATAGTCCATGGAAAAAATAGAGATGAAGCTATACATAAGATGATAAGGGCACTAGAAGAATTTGTGATAGAGGGAATAGAAAGCAATATAGATTTCCAATTTGATATATTAAATAATGATGTATTTAAATCAGGAAATTTTGATACTAGCTTTATAAATCAGGAATTTAATATGTGATGGTGATTTTATATGGGAATATTTAAAAAAAGGCAATATGCGACTGTTAATGTTGCCCAAAATGAAACAAATAGTCCAAATGTTCCAGATGGGTGTTGGACAAAATGTAATAAATGTGGGAAAATATTATATTCTAAAATATTAGAAGAAAATAATGGAATATGCTATCATTGTCATGGTTATTTTAGGTTAGGTGCTTATGAAAGAATAGATTCTATATGTGATTTAGATACATTTGAAGAATTTAATCAAGAAATTAAATCAAACAATATAAGAAACTTTCCAAATTATGATAAAAAGTTAAAAGATAGTAAAGAAAAAAGTGGCTTAAATGAAGGTGTTGTAACTGGATATTCAAAAATTGGTGGAATAAAAAACGTAATTTGCGTAATGGATTCAAACTTTATGATGGGAAGTATGGGAGCTGGAGTTGGAGAAAAAATAACTTTAGCTGTTGAAATAGCAACTAAAGAAAACTTACCTATTATAATATTTACAACATCTGGTGGTGCTAGAATGCAAGAAGGAATAATTTCACTTATGCAAATGGCAAAAATCAGTTCAGCTTTAGCTAGACATAATGAAAAGGGATTGTTATATATAACTGTTTTAACTGATCCAACAACAGGTGGAGTTACAGCAAGCTTTGCTATGTTAGGGGATATTATTTTATCAGAACCAAAAGCTCTTATTGGTTTTGCTGGCAGAAGAGTTATTGAAGGAACAATAAAAGAAAGTTTACCTGAAGATTTTCAAAGCGCTGAATTCCTTTTAGAAAAAGGTTTTGTAGATGCTATAGTTGAAAGAAAAGATTTAAGAATGACTCTTATAAGAATATTAAATATTCATTGTTCTAAGGAGGCATTAAGGTATGATAAATAAGAAGTTAACAGCATGGGAAAGATTATCTATAGCTAGAAGCCCTCAAAGACCAACATCACTAGATTATATAAAATTAATTTTTAAAGATTTTTTTGAGCTTCACGGTGACAGGAATTTTAGAGATGATAAGGCTTTAATTGGTGGTATTGCATTTTTAGGAGAAATGCCTGTTACTGTTATTGGCATACAAAAAGGAAAAAATTTAAAAGAAAATTTAGAAACCAATTTTGGTTCATTGCATCCAGAAGGGTATAGAAAAGCTCTTAGGCTTATGAAACAAGCAGAGAAGTTTAAAAGACCTGTAATTTGTTTTATAAATACTGCTGGTGCATATTGCGGCGTTGGAGCTGAAGAAAGAGGTCAAGGAGAAGCTATTGCTAAAAATCTTATAGAAATGTCTATGCTTAAAGTTCCTATAATTTCTATAATAATAGGAGAAGGAGGTAGTGGCGGAGCTATAGGTCTTGCAAATTCAGATAGGGTTTGGATGCTTGAAAACTCTGTTTATTCAGTGTTATCACCTGAAGGATTTGCATCAATATTATTTAAAGATCCATCAAAGTCAAAAGAGGTAGCGGAACTTATGGAAATAACTTCTTTTGACCTATTAGAAAAAGGTGTTATAGAGAAGATAATACCAGAGCCAAAGGGTGGAGCTGAAAAAGATGTAGTATCAGTTGCTAACAATATAAAAAAGGAACTTGTAGAAGAATTAAACATTCTTTTAAATATGAATATTGATGAGCTTTTAAATGCTAGGTATGCTAGATTTAGAAAGTTTGGTAAACTTGAAATAAGTTGAAAAAGAAAGTAGATAATTTTATCTACTTTCTTTTAGTTTAAATTATATTCTTAATGAAATTTCAGCAGAAGATATTTTTTTTATTATACCATTTAAATCTTTAACTAATATGAAACCATTTAAATCAAAATCTAATACTTGCACAACTTCTACAGTATTATTTTTTACTATATTAACTGTTTTATTTAGTATATATGAATTTTCTTTATAAATTTTAAAATATTCCAATGATGAATTATTTATCATTTGATTGTAGAATTTTTCTAAATAATTTAAAAATATTGCTAGAACATAACATCTATCAATTTCTTTATTTGCTTCTATTTTAAGGGATGTTGCTTTAGGTTTTAAATCATCATTAAAATCATCGTAAGATACATTTACATTTATGCCTACTCCAAGAATTATATAATTTACTACGTTTTCTTTGATGTTAGCTTCTGTTAAGATACCACAAACCTTTTTATTGTTTATAAGCATATCATTAGGCCATTTTATTTGCGAATTAATACCTAGTTTTTTGAAAGTTTCATAAAGAGCACAGGAAGTTATAAGGGTTATTTTAGATATATCAGTTGTAGTTATTTTAGGTTTTAATAAAATTGATATCCAAAGCCCAGAGCCTCTAGGGGAAGACCAAATTCTACCTTTAGTACCTCTGCCTTTTGTCTGTTCTTCTGAAATAACAATTGTACCTTCTGGATGATTTTTTTCTGCAAGGAATTTGCAGTATGTATTTGTAGAATCAAGTGTCGTAAAATATTTAAAATGACGGCCGATAGTTGTTGTTTTTAAGTGAGGTAAAATTTTATTTAAACTTATTTCTCTAAAGTCATTATTTAAGCTTGTTGTTTTCATTATTGATATCCTTTCATATAAGTTATTTTAACATATATTTTTTTTTATTAATTAAAGTTTACAAAATATTAATTTATATAAAAAATGAGTATATAAATTAAATAATCATTTATTTTATTAATAATTATAATCTAATAGTATTAAAAAATAAAATAATAATAATATTTAAAAGTAGATAATTTAAGAAAAAGGGAGAAAAAAAGAGTATATATTTAATATACAAGATTAATTTTTTAAAATAAAGAAAGTTTTACAATATTTTTTCATTTATATATCATAAAATTTATTGAAAAAAATTTAAATTTAAATTATATTATAAGAATGAATAATAATTTAACAAAAACCAAAGAAAATAATAAAAATCATTTTAAACTTTATTTACTACTAAGTTTTGTAATTCCTTTTATAATACTATTTTTAGCTTATACTTTAAACGGTATAGGTTTTTTAGGGAATAAAAGTGTTCTTGTTGGAGATTTAAGAGACCAATATGTAAATTTTTATTCTCAGTATCAAACTATATTAAGAAGCGGAGATTTCTCAAAACTTTTATATTCATGGAGTTTAGGTTTTGGTGGAAATTTTTTAGGACTATTTACTTATTATTTAGCAAGTCCTGTATCGCTTTTAGTATTATTATTTCCAAAAGATCAGCTTGCAGCAGCTATGGAATTTATGATACTTGTAAAAGTTTCATTAGCTTCTTTAACATTTTTTATTTACATAAAATATGTGTATAAAAGAGTAAGTTTAATGTCCGTACTATTTAGTACTATGTATGGTCTTATGAGTTATGCAGTAGTATTTTCTTTAGACCTTATGTGGTTAGATGGAATAATTTTTCTTCCTTTAATTTTGATAGGTGTTAGAAGGTTAGTTTTCCAACATAAAATAGGGATATTTATATTATTTTTGGCTATGATGTTCGTGGCTAACTATTACATAGCTTATCCTGTTGGCATATTTACTTTTTTATATTTTACAGCTATTTATTTTACAGAAAATAGTATAAAAGATATAAGAGGATACATAAAAAAATTTTTAATATTTGTATTAGGAGGAGTTATAGCAGCGGCATGTGCAGCGGTTATAATTATACCTACATATTTTTCATTAAAAAATGGAGGTGCAACTACTTTAGATAGTCAATTGTTAGTTAGCTCTACCTTTGGATCTACTATTGAAAAATTTTTTATGGGCACATTTAATTCTGTTTCTTATGGTTCACCTAATATATACTGTGGGCTATTACCATTACTGCTTATAGTTCCATACTTTTTCAATAAAAAAATTAGAGCTAAAGAAAAAATAATTGACTTAATATTTATAGCAATATTATTAGTAAGTTTTGCTTCGCCTTTTTTAACATGGGCATGGCAAGATTTTAATATACCTATATGGTATATGTTTAGATATTCTTTTGTATTTTCTTTTTTAGTCCTTATAATAGCATATAAGACTATAGAGAACTTAGATGATACCCCTATTATAGGAATAATAGTATCGGTGTTATTTTTAGGTTCTGGAATATATTATATTTTAGCGTATGGTATTGGAGAGAGTGTAAACAGAGCAGTATCTCCAACTCTTATAGAACATATAAATTTACTACCAGTAAATCGTATCCTTCTTTATGCTAATTTGATTTTTATAATTATTTATGCAGTTCTTATTATTATGTTAAGGCTTAAAGTAAAAAAGAAAAAATTCATAATGGGTGTAATATTTGTATTAATTTTTGGAGAAATGCTATTTGCAGCAACAACATATTTAAACAATGTGTATTCTCAGATAGGATACTTATCTAAGGGTGCATTTACTGATGTATTATCTGTTGAACCAGATGTGAAAGCAGTTCAAAGTAGTGATAAAAGTTTTTATAGGATGGAGCAATTAAATACAGTTGAAAGATTCAATGAAGGAATAGCTTTAAACTATAATAGCATATCAACATTTACGTCTTTAAATTATAGAAGTTTAGACAGTTTCCTAACTAACACATTTGGTGTTCAAGATGGTGGAACAGGAATTGCTTTATCTCTTCAATACAAAAGTACAACTGAGGTCTTAGATTCATTATTTGATATAAAATATATTCTATCTAAAGAACCTTTAGGAGGTTTTTATACTAATAATATTGAGGGAGTAAATAGATATATAAATAAAAATAAATATGCTCTACCAATAGGATATGTTGTAAATAATTATGCATTATCAAAAAATATAAAATATACAAATTCAGATTATTTTGCAAACACTAACATATTGTTAAATTCATTCTTAGGATATGCTAAAGATGGAAATGGGTATAAAGAATATTTAAAACCTATAGATTATACAACAACCCTTCAAAATATATCTGTATTAAAACAAACATCAGATTATGCTAAGCTAGCGCTTACAGATCCTGATTATTCAGGAATTGTTAGACTACATTTTACAAGTAATTCAAATCAACAAGTTTATTTAGATTTGAATAATGGAGACAGTAATCAATGTACAGTTTATGTAAATGGTAAGGAAATAGGAATTTATAGTGCATGGGATGAACCAGCTGTTATGGATTTAGGATATTTTACAGAAGGTGAAAGTGCAACTGTATCAATTAAATTTACAAATGAAAATGCAGAGCTTGGTGTTGTACAATTATACGGATTAAATCAAAATGAATTTAGTAGAGCTTATGAAACTTTAAATTCACAAAGCATGCAAAATATAAAGGTAACTAACACAAAAATATCTGGAACAGCATATGGAACTGAAAATAATAATGTTCTTTTCTTATCTGTACCTTATGATAAGGGATGGCATGCTTATATAAATGGTAAAAAAGTTTCAATAGAAAACTTTAATGGTTTTATGGCTATTAAGTTAAATCAAGGACAACAAACTGTAATGCTTAAGTTTAGCCCGCAAGGTTTTGATATAGGTGTTATTATATCAATTGTAAGTATTATACTTTTAGTTTATATATTTATTAGGGAAAGACGATATTAATAATTTAAGATATTAAAATAAAAAGTCATACTTTATGTATGGCTTTTTGTTTTAATATATGTTTTGTATTAAAGATATTATAATGTTATAATCATTAAATGAATTAGATATTAATTTTTATATAATAAATTAGCAAGAGATGAGAGTGATATTAAAAATGAGTGAGAATAAATTTTTACCTATTTGTAAAAAAGATATGGAGGAGAGAGGATGGGAAGTCTGTGATTTTATAATAGTTACAGGGGACGCGTATATTGACCACCATAGTTTTGGTACTGCTGTAATATCAAGAGTTTTAGAAAATGCGGGATATAAAGTTGGAATAATTTCTCAACCAAATTGGAATAACATAGATGATTTTAAAAAGTTAGGAAGACCAAGGTTGGCTTTTTTAGTTAATGCTGGTAATATGGACTCTATGGTAAATCACTATACTGTTAGCAAAAGAATTAGAGAAAAGGACTATTATTCTCCTGGTGGAAAGATGGGGTTAAGACCAGATAGAGCAACTATAGTTTATTGTAATAAAGTTCGTGAAGCCTTTAAAGATGTGGATATATTAATTGGAGGAGTAGAAGCTAGTCTTAGAAGGTTTGCTCATTATGATTATTGGAGTGATAAGGTTAGGCAGTCTATTTTAATAGATAGTGGGGCAGATCTTTTGGTTTATGGCATGAGTGAGAAACAAATAGTAGAGGTTGCAAATTATTTAAATGATGGTTTCCCAGCTAAGTATATAAGAAGTGTAGCGGGAACGTGTTACACAGTTGATAGTTTAGATGAACTTTATGAAGAGTATATAGAAATTCCAACATTCAAAGAGGTGGCAAGTGATATTGAAAAATATTGTGAAGCTTTTAGAATTCAATATGAAGAGCAAGATCCTTTTAGAGGTCATACTTTAGTTCAAAGAAATTTAGATAAGTATGTAGTTATAAATAAGCCTGAGAGACCTTTGGTTAGGGAAGAACTCGATATTGTTTATGGACTTCCATATCAAAAAGATTACCATCCGATATATGAAGAGCAAGGAGGAGTCCCTGCTATTGAGGAAATAAAATTTAGTATAGTAAGTTCTAGAGGATGTTCTGGTAACTGTTCATTTTGTGCTATTACATTTCATCAAGGAAGAATTGTTACAAGTAGAAGTCAAGATTCCATAGTTAAAGAAGCTAAGGATATAACAGAGTTTAAAGATTTTAAAGGCTATATTCATGATGTAGGAGGTCCTACTGCAAACTTTAGAAAGGCTTCTTGTGAGAAACAACTTATTTATGGTGCATGTAAGAAAAAACAATGTATGTCCCCGAGTATATGCAAAAATATGGAGGTAGATCATAGCGAATACCTAGAGCTTTTAAGAAAAGTTAGAAGTGTCAAAGGGGTAAAAAAGGTATTCGTTCGTTCAGGACTTAGATATGATTATATAATGGCAGATAAGAAGAGAGATAAATTTATAAAAGAACTTTCAGAATATCATGTAAGTGGTCAGTTAAAGGTTGCGCCTGAACATATATCAGAAAATGTTCTAAAATATATGGGAAAACCAGCTGGAAAAGTTTATGATGAATTTAGAGAAAAATTTTTTAGAATAAATAAAGAACTTGGAAAGAAGCAATATATAATTCCCTATCTTATGTCAAGCCATCCAGGAAGCACTTTAAAAGATGCCATAATTTTAGCAGAATATTTAAGAGATATAAAATATCAACCAGAACAAGTGCAAGATTTTTATCCAACGCCAGGAACACTATCTACAACAATGTTTTATACAGGACTTGATCCATTTACAATGAAGAAAGTGTATGTACCAAAAACGAAAGAAGAGAAGGCTATGCAAAGGGCTCTTTTACAGTTTAGTAAACCTAAAAACTATAATATAGTTTATGATGCTTTAATTAAGGCTGGAAGAGAAGATTTAATAGGAAATGGACCTAAATGTCTTATAAAATCTAAAGAACAAAGATATAAAGAAACGCATGGGTTAACTAGAAGAAAAAGTGATAAATTTGTAAAATCAAATAATAAAAAGAGTAGAAAAAGTGAAATGCATTTTAATCCAGGAAAAGATAAAATGAAGGATAAAAGAGGTAATAGCTTGAGAGGCAAAGGAATTAAAGTTTCTAGTAAGAGAAGATAATTTCTACAATATGTTAAAATTAAATAAACTCCTAAATAAAGTTTATATTATTTAGGAGTTTATTTTTATGTAGTTTTTTTCCATTCAGAAACAAAATCATTTAAAATCTTTTTAAGAGCTATACCAATTTCAATATAAGCCTCATCTTTAAGATTAGCCAAAGAAATTCTGATAGACCATTCAGGGGCTGAAAAACCACCACCACTTAATAATACGATAGAGGATTCTTTTGCAAGTCTGAATAAAACATCTACGGTTTTAAAATTAGATTTTAAGTAATTTGAGAATTCATTTCCATAATTTAAATTTGCCCATTCTAATAAATCAAATTCACAGTAATAGCAGGCATCAAGCTTATTCATTTTTAAAGGAAGTCCAAGACTTTGAAATAAAAGTTTTTTACGAACATGGCAAATTTCCATAGTAAGTTTTTTATAATTATTATTCTTATCTAAAATAGAAAATATAGAAAAGAATGCCATTTGAACCTGCTGTGGAGTAGAAAGCCCTGCAGTATGATTTAGAGCAACTTGTCTGCTATCTGCCACTAATCTGTCAATAAATTTAATATCTTCAGGTGTTGTTGATAAACCTTCATATCTTCTGTGTAATTCTTTCTTTTCATAAAAAGGAAGTTTTTTTAGTAAGTTATCAAATACATTGTTTTCGTGAATTGCCATAGTTCCAAGACGCCATCCTGTAACGCCAAAATACTTAGAATATGAATAAACACCTATGGTATTGTAAGGAAGCTTAGACATAAGTGATTGAAAACCATCAACAAATGTTCCATATACATCATCAGATATTATCATTATATCTTTATTATAATTTTTAATTATATTAACAAGTTCTTCAGTGCATTTAGGGCTTAAAGCGATAGAAGCAGGATTGCTTGGATTGACTATAAAAAGAGCTTTAACAGAAGGATCTTTTAACTTTTCAAGTTCAGATTTTGGATATTGCCAAGTATGTGCACCTTCTGGGGTTAATTCATTGGCAATTATAGGAACTATTTCTAAATCATAATTAGGAAGTATTGGTATCTCTAAGTATGGTGTAAAAATAGGTGTCATTAATGCTATTTTGTCACCTTTATGCAAAAGTTTATTTGCACTTAAAGAATTAAATAAATAACACATAGCTGAGGTAGCACCTTCTACAGCAAAAATATTGAATTTTCCATCTGGTTCATTATTAGAGCATAATTCTTGTATAAGGTAATCATGAACTACAACTTCAATTTTAGACAGCATTCTTTCAGGGAGTGGATAATCACATCCTATTATTCCGTTTACAAGTTCAAATACCCATTCATCTGGATTGAATTTTTTATCATTAATTCCATAATTAATAATATCTTTTAGAAGCTTAGTTCCTGGATAATTATGATTTTTTTCGATGTATTCAAAAAACCTATTTGCTATTCCATATTTTTGAGGAATTCCAGCTAAATCTTCATGACACCAAGATTGTTTAGCTTCTTGGGTCGCAAAATGACCAAAAGTAAAAAAAGCATCTCTAGGGGTAGAGGCAATCCAGTTTGGATTTCCACGTCCAGCATCTAAAAGCGCTCTTGTGCTTTTTTTTTGAGATGTTTCTGCCAAATCTATTAACTGATTTTTAAATTCAAAGGGACTTATTTTCCCATAAATTTTTTCTAGTTCTTTGCGTTCTAAATTAATATCCATGTAATTTTAGTACTCCTGTTGTATTTTATTAAAATTGATATGCTTTATATATTTGTTAGATTTTAAATTATAACATGAAGCTTAAAATTAATCCATTATCAATCAGATATAAATAAAATATTTAATAATAAGAACAATATAAAGATAATATTATTATGAAATTAATCAATATAGATTATTAAAAATAAATTTGTATTATATAATAATATGTAGTATAATAATTGAAGTTGATGTTTTTAATAATTTATTTTTAAATATTCAAGTAAGATATATATTTAATTAAATAAAATTATTTTGCGATTTTAGGAGGAATTATTAATGAAAAATGATTTACTAGAAAAAGGAGCAATAGTTCAAAGAGATAGAGAAAATTATGCTATTGCACCTCATTTAGTTGGTGGATTAGTTACACCAGATCAATTAAGAAAATTAGCAGATGTTGCTGAAAAATATAATGCACAAGCTGTAAAAGTAACTGCTGCACAACGTATTGCATTAGTTGGAATTGCAGAAGAAAATATAGATAACGCATGGGCTGATTTAGGAATGAAAGCAGGTGCAGCTGTTGGTCTTTGTGTAAGAAGTGTAAAAATTTGTCCAGGAACTAGTTTCTGTAAAAGAGGTCTTCAAGATTCAGTAGGAATTGGAGCTCAATTAGATGAATTATTCCATGGAAAATCTTTACCTAATAAACTAAAAATGGGTGTTAGTGGATGTCCAAATTCTTGCGGTGATAGCCATACTAGAGATATAGGAATCATAGGTGGCGGAAAAGGCTGGATGGTAGTCGTTGGAGGAAAAGGTGGAGCTAAGCCAAGACTTGGTGATAGAATTGCCTTATCAGTACCAAATGATAAAATCATATCATTTGTTGAAAAAATAGTAGATGTATATGAAAATAATGCAGAAAAGAAAGAAAGATTAGGGGATTACATAGATAGAGTAGGTCTTGAAGAATTTAAAACTCTAGTTAATGTTGAAGCATATCTTTAAAAATAATAAAAAAGCAAAGTTTTAACTTTGCTTTTTTATTAAATAAAATGTATATTTTATTTGAACATTATAATCAAATTTGATATAATTATTTAAGACAATAAAATATAAATTGTATTTTAGGAGGATAAGTCAAATGAGTGCTTTTTTAGGCCCTATACATTATTGGGTATATAATAAAATTTTAGTTGGAGAAAATATTCAAAAAGAGGTTTTAGAGTTTGCTAAAAACAGAGGAATTAATGTAGATTCAATAAAATCTAAAGCTTATGAAAAATATGGAGAACCAGATTATAGTAACTTAGAAGATGTAATTGATGAAGGAAATATTCATGGATGGTTACAAGGAAGAATAGATAGTTTAGAGTATAGATTAGCTTCAATCGTAACTGATATTTTAAAAGAAAATATCAAAATAGAAGAGATAAAAGAAGTATTTAAATCAAACGGAAAAGAAGTTTTTGAAAACATAGAAGATAAAAGTTTATCAGCTGATGGATTATTTAAGGTTATTTTTGATAATTTAGTTGAAGGAATGCCTTGTGATAGAGTAAATCTTGTAGAAGAGGAATCAGATGAGAAAGTGGTTTGGATTACTACAACTTGTGTACATAAAAGATTTTGGGATGCTGTAGGTGGAGATGTAAATAATTATTACATACTAAAAGATGGATGGATAGAAGGATTTGTATCTTCTTCACCTAAAAACTTTGTTTATGAAAGAGAAGATAATAAGAATTATATAAAAAAAGCGTAAAAAATAAAAAAACTACTAATTATAAAAAAGTTAGTAGTTTTTTTATTTTTTAAATTTATGTTAATAATACTTTAATCTTTGGGTATTAAAATAAATATAAGGTATTTATTTTTAGGAGGAATCATGGATGTAATAAATAATTTATTAATACAATATGGTTATATAATATTATTTATAGCTCCAATGCTTGAAACATTAGCTCTTCCAATTCCCGGAGAATTATTAATGATTTATTGTGGAGCATTAATTTATGCAGGAAAATTAAATTTATTTTTGAGTATATTTTTTGGTTTTTCAGGTGTTGCATTAGGGCTTAGTATCTCTTATATTATAGGTCATTTTATAGGATTAAAATTTTTAATGAAGTATGGAATATATTTTGGAATAAATGATAAAAAAGTAGAAAAAGTATCAAAATGGTTTAATAAATATGGTAGTAAAATTCTTTTAATTTCATGCTTTATACCAGGAGTTAGACATGTTACTGGATATTTCTCTGGAATAATTAAAATTAATTATAAAAAATTTATATTAAATTCATATATGGGAGCATTTTTTTGGATTTTAACATTCATATGTCTTGGAGATTTTCTGGGAGGAGATGTTAAAAATATAGAAAGATATCTAAGTAGATACATAATGATTATAATTTTTGTTATAGCATTTAGTATTATTGTGTATTGGATAATAAAAAAATATATAAAATATTTTATTTATAAGAAAATATCTAAAAATTCTAATTCTAAGATTATTATATTGGCAATAATATCTTGTTTATTATGTTTTGGAATTTTAATTTTAATCATTAATATTTTTTAAAATTTAGGCATTGCTAATTTTGATAAATTAAATATAAAGGGTTTGTATTTATCATGTTATATTGCAAATAGTGAAAGTATATGTTAATATTAAGTGTAAAATTTAATAAGACAGTTCGTAACCATCCTGTCTATAAATAAAACTAGGAGAAATATACATATACTTATATTAATTAAAAATTTTTTATTTAATAATAGGTTTACTTTTTGTGTTGTTTATCTCTAGTTTTTTTATTTATAAGGGCAGAAATGCTCTTTTTTTATTGTTTAAAATTTAAATACTTAATATTCAAAGATAGATTTTTAAAGCTAAGGAGAGGTAAGGAATGAGTTATTTTTTAGAAGGCGAGGAAAGTTTTGATTCTAGTCATTTTTTAATAGGACATAGTGGGAAATGTAAAAATTTACATGGCCATAGGTGGAAAATACAATATGGATTAAAGGCTGATGAGTTAATAGAGTCTGGAAGCTCAAAAGGAATGATTATAGATTTTACAGATATAAAAAATATAATAAAAAATTATTTTGACAAATATGACCATGCTTTGTTATTAACTGTCGATAGTCATGAAGTTTCAAGTGAAGAAAAATCATTTATAGATGCTTGTAATGCTATGAATTTTAAAATAATAAATCTTCCGTGTAGAACAACAGCTGAAAATATGTCTAAATTATTTTTTTATGAAATAAGTGCTTTGTTAGATGAAAAAGTAAAAAGTAATAATTTTTCACTTTGTTATATAACAGTATATGAAACACCTAATAATAAAGCAACTTATAAGGAGGATTAGGCTAATGAAGGTTGTTGAAATTTTTCAAAGTATAGACGGTGAAGCATTTAATGCAGGTAAAATAACCAATTTTATAAGACTTTCAGGGTGTAATTTAAGATGTAATTATTGTGATACTATTTATGGACAAAACTTATCAGATGGAGAGGAGATGTCCATAGACGACATCTTAAAGAAATTAGATAAGGGAATAAAAAACATTACTTTAACAGGTGGAGAACCTCTTTTAAATAAAGAGAATGCGTATAGTCTTTTAAACGCTTTAGTAAAAGAAAAGTACAATGTAAGTGTTGAGACAAATGGTTCAATCGATATGAAAGACTTTGTTAAAGATTTTCCAACAGTAGCTTTTATAGTTGACTACAAAAGTCCGTCAAGTGAAATGCAGGAAAAAATGTTAATAAACAATTTCAATATTTTAAGACCTATTGATTGTGTAAAGTTTGTAGTTGGAGATATATTAGATCTTAAAACAATGGAAAAAGTTTATAAAGAAACTGAACTTGTTAAGGGAAAGACTCCTATATTTGTAAGCCCAGTGTTTGGAAAAATAGAATTAGTTGAAATAGTTGAGTTTTTAAAAACAAGAAAATTAAATGATATAAGAATGCAAATACAGATGCATAAAATAATATGGAGTCCAGAAACTAAGGGGGTATAATATATGAATATTTGGGAATCAAGAGAAAAAGAAGAAAGAGCTATATCTTTAGTTAAAGAGTTTATAGAGCTTTTAGGAGAAGACCCAAACAGAGAAGGACTTAAAGATACACCTAAAAGATGTGTAAATATGATTAAGGAAGTTTTAGAGGGTGTAAGGTATACAAATGAAGAAATAGCTAAAATGTTTGATAAGTGTTTTACTGAGGATTATGAAAGTAAGGCAAGTGAAGGCATGGTTATAATGAGGGATATTCCGATATTTAGTTTTTGTGAACATCATTTAGCCCTTATGTATAATATGAATGTTACAGTAGCTTATATTCCAAGAAAAAAGGTTATAGGTCTTAGCAAAATAGCAAGAATTGCTGATATGGTAGGAAGAAGACTTCAACTTCAAGAGAAAATAGGAAATGATATAGCTGAAATCATGTGCATGATAACTGATAGTGAAGATGTTGCTGTTGTTATAGAAGGGGAGCATGCTTGTATGACAACTAGAGGAATAAAGAAAAATGGTTCAAAAACTAGAACAACAACTTTTAAAGGTGTATTTAAAGAGGATTCATCTTTAAGACAAGAGCTATTAATGAGCATATAAATATTTTTTTATATATTAATAATTTTTAAGAGGTGATTTTTTTGAATAAAGAAAAAGCAGTAGTAGTTTTTAGTGGTGGTCAAGATAGTACAACTTGTCTTTTTTGGGCTAAAAAAAGATACAAGGAAGTTATAGCTGTTTCTTTTGATTATGGACAAAAACATAGTTTAGAACTTGAATGTGCTAAGGACATATGTAAAAAATATGATGTAGAGCATCATATAATGGATTTAAATCTTTTAAATCAATTAGCTCCAAACTCATTAACTAGAGTTGACATAAAGGTTGATAAAAAAAAGGAAGAGGATAAACTTCCAAATAGCTTTGTTGATGGAAGAAATATGTTATTTTTAACTTTTGTTGCAGTATTTGCAAAGCAAAGAGGGATAAATACTATAATAACAGGAGTTTCTCAAAGTGATTTTAGTGGATATCCAGATTGTAGAGATGTGTTTATAAAATCATTAAATGTAACTTTAAATTTAGCTATGGATTATCAATTTGAAGTTTTAACTCCACTTATGTGGATTGATAAAGCTGAAACTTGGAAATTAGCGGACGATTTAGGTGTGTTAGATATAGTTAAAAATGAAACTCTAACTTGTTATAATGGTATAAAGGGCAATGGATGTGGTGAATGTCCAGCATGTACACTTAGAAAAAATGGATATTTAAAATTTAAGGAGCAATTTAAAAAGTAAGAAGTGAGGTAAGATTTATGGCATCAGGAAGACAAGGGAAAGAACTAGAGGGATTAAGCCTTTTAGGAAATCAAGGAACTAAGTATGATTATGCATATAAACCAGAAATATTAGAAAGATTTGTTAATAAACATCAAGGGAATGATTATTTTGTAAAATTTAATTGTCCAGAATTTACAAGTCTTTGTCCTATTACAGGACAACCAGATTTTGCAACTATATATATATCATATGTGCCAGATACATATATGGTAGAGAGTAAATCATTAAAACTGTATTTGTTTAGCTTTAGAAATCAAGGGGATTTTCATGAAGATTGTATGAACATAATAATGAAGGATTTAATTAAACTTATGGATCCTAAATATATTGAAGTTTGGGGCAAATTCACTCCAAGAGGAGGAATATCAATAGATCCTTATTGTAATTACGGAAAAAAAGGAACTAAGTGGGAAGAGGTTGCATTTAACAGACTAGTTAATCATGACTTATATCCAGAAAAAGTTGATAATAGATAAAACAGGTGTAAAAATTATAAAGAAAATCTAGTTTCAAAACATAGAAAACATATTTTTGTTTTCTATGTTTTTATTTTTAAGAAAAAATATCTTTTAAAAGATTTATAAGAAGTTTATTATCATTATGCTTTAAAACACATACTCTAAAGAAATAGTTATTTAAGCTATTAAAAGAAGAACAGTCTCTAATAATTACGTTGCTTTTTATAAGAGTTTCATATAAAGAAGAACTTGTTAGTTTTTTAGATGTAATTTCACATAAAATAAAATTACTGGAGCTTGGATAAACTTTTAAATCATCTATAGAGTTAAGTTCTTTCATGAGATATGAATGTTCATTTTGAATTTTTTCTAATGAAGAATATATATATTCTAAATCATTAAACATTACTTCACCCATTAAACTTGCAAAAATATTTATATTCCATAAATCTAAATTATCATTCATTTTTTTTAAGACTTCTTTATCTGAAGTTAAAGCATAGCCAAGCCTTATACCAGGGGCTGAAAAGAATTTAGATGTACTTCTTATAATAAATAAGTTAGAAAATCTATCAATTAAAGGAGTGGATGAAAATACATTAGTATCTATAAATTCTACATAAGTTTCATCAAGCATAATATAGGTACTACAATATTTTAAAATTTCTTTAATTTCTTCTTGAGTAAAAGCAAATCCAGTGGGATTATTAGGATTACATATAACAACCAAATCGTAAAGATCATCATTTATAGTGTGTATTAAATCCTCTACATCAATTTTAAAATCATCTTCTTTTTTGGCAAAATAGTAACTAATGTTGCAAGATGATTTTTTTAATTCCCTTTCGTATTCTGAATAGGTTGGAGATATAATAAGTGCATTTTTAGGCTTTATTATCTCTATAAATGTTGATATAAGTTCTGTTGAGCCAGACCCTAAAAGTATATGTTCAGTTTTGCATCTGCAATAATTAGAAATTGATGTTTTTAGTGATAAATAGTTTACATCAGGATAAATTGATACTTTATCTATATTTGAAATAACCGCTTCCTTAGCGTTAGGACAAGCTCCGAAAGGGTTTATATTAGAACTAAAATCTAAAAATTCATCTTCGTTAACATTAAGTTTATTAGATAAATCAAATAAATTTGCACCATGATTTATAACCATAAAAAAAGAACCTCCTAAATTTATAATATATATTACAATGTAATTATATACATAATAATACATAAAGTAAATTTAATTAATATATAATTTTATATAAGTAAATTTACTTAGCCTATATTATAAATTCAATAAAAGGTTCATTAATAATATATATGTAATTTTATAAATACAGAGTTATGGATAACAAATAATAAAAATTAGTTTATTGAACTTAAAGATAAGTTACTTTTTTGGAATACAGGCGATAAAACTTTTTGAGCATCTAAGTAACCTTGTCTAAATAGCTTAAGTTTAGCTTTTTCTTTGAAGTTAAGAACCCCACCTATAGTACCTTCATTAATTTCTTTTGGAATAATTTCTATTATTTTACTATTTGGATAAAGACTTTTGTCAATTGATATACCTTTATTTAAGTATACAACAATAATATAATCACACCCTTCCTTATAGGCAGGTTCAATTGGAGTGTTATCAACTAATCCACCATCTACATACTTTTTACCGTTAAATTCTGTGCTTTTAAAAATTGTAGGTAAAGTAGCTGAAGCCATTATTATTTTTGTTATTTCTTCTGGAGTATAGTCGTTAAGTTTAAAATATGTAGCTTTACATTCAGGCATTTCCGTACATGTTGCATAACATTTTATTTTTGAATTAATTATTTTTTCATAATCTAAGTATTTGTTTAAAACGGCCAATAATCCTTCAGTGGGGGCTTTGCCAGAGTCCCAGTATTTGTTTAAAAACCAGTCGCCTATTTTATCAAATTTAGACACTATTTTAGCACCAATTGAAAGTTGTATGCTCATAGAAAGTATTTTAAATTTTGATATAGGCATAACTATATCTGCAGATAAATCATTCCATAAGGCTGTTGATTTTGAAGGTTCATTTTGAGCAAAAAGGAGAGAGTTAAATGCTCCGATAGATGTTCCTGAAAAAACATGAACATGTTTGCTTAAACCCAACTCTCTCATATATCTCCAAACTCCAACTTCATAAGCTCCATTAGCTCCTCCGCCAGAAAGAACAAGTCCTATTTTCATAATATCTTCCTTTCTATAGTATAAATTAAGTAATATATTTTATATTTATTATAATACATTATTCGACAAAAAAACAATATTATATTTTTAATTTTGTTATTTATATGACAAAATATAATAAAAGTATATATGGTGTTAAGAAATAAAGAGATAAAAAGGAAATTTGTATTATTAAATACTTTTAAATTATACATAGAAATATTATTTGATATTATGTAAAGTTTATAAATGTTAATTCTTAGGTATATTTAAAATGTAGTTATTTTAGTTTTATTATTATATAGAAATTTATTATAAAGTTTTAAATTTTAATAAATAAATTTCTTAAAGATAGATATACTAAGCTTAATTATATATGTTATAGTTAAGTGTAAAATAGAAAAACATATAGAAATATTCATAAAAGTTATAAATAGAGCATCAAACTTATAAATAAAAAACATATGATTATAAATATTTATATTTAAAATATAAAAAACTATATTTAACAAAAACAAACATATAAAGATAGTTTTTATGCCTTTAACGCTAGATTTTAAATCAGCTATACTTAATGCTGTATGAGAGGAAATACTTATAGCTAGTAATAAAAATATCCAAAAGGTAATATTTTTAAAGTTTTGTAATGTAAATAAGCTTTTAAAAAGTGAAAAAGATAAAAATAGTTGATTTTGAAAAAAACGCAAGCTAAAGACATTATCATAAGATAAAATAACATTTAGTTGAGTTTGCACATTGTTAAAAGTATTAGGTAAAAATATTATAATGCATAGAACGAGTCCTAATATACCTCCTAAAATAGGAGCAAAACCAACAAAAAATAATCCTATTTTATGTAAAATATTTTTAGGATTATATGAATAATTAACATAACCTAAAACTCCATCCTTAGCTCCTTGCACTGGTCTAAAAAATTTAACATCTTTTATCTTAAATCCAAATAATTTAGCCATTAATAAATGACTTGTCTCATGTAAGCATACGCCTAAGCCTGTGATTAAAATACCTATATACCCAATTGAAGAATAGATGTTTTTCATAGATAATTTTTCAAGGTAGCCAATTATAAGTCCTTGAATAATTAAAAATCCTATGATTAAAAAAAATAAAATAAGGGTATTTAATGAGATATTGAAAATAATATTTAAAATTTCAATGAATAAGTTCATTAATTTTACTTCCTTTATATTTATATATAATTTAATATAATAATATAACAATAATGTTATGTAAATAAAAAAATGAAATAAAATTAATAATAATTTTATTAATAAATTATAGTTTGCATATTTAATAAACTTTATTATATAATAAAGAAGTTTTAGGAGGTGTTTTTCTTGTCTTTTGTAAAACTAGATAATAAAAATATAGATAACAATGAAAGAAGTTGTGTAATAGTATATAACTTTAATGATAAAGATAGAAAAATTATCAAAAATTATGGGAATATTTTTGGTGTACGGGATCAGATAAATATTTCATGGAAAAATGGAGAAACAGTAATTAGTGATTTAATAGATAATAGGTTAGATGAAAATTGTGAGGTTTCAAATAAAAAAAGAGCAATTATATTTAATAATGTGCCTAATGTTAAAGTGAATCTTTTTATAGATAGTTTAAAGAAGAGTAGAATGAATGATGTACTTTTCGCTATTGTAACTGAAACATCTAAAAATTGGACTGTTAATGTTTTAATTGAAAATTTAGTTCTCGAAAGAATTTCTATGAAAAAAGGAAAAGAGTTAAAACACTAAATTAAAAAAGTTTTTAGGGTAATTTACTCTAAAAACTTTTTTATTTTAGTAATTAAATGTTATTATAAATCAATATATAATTGATAAAAAGATAAAGGAAAGTGAGTATTGTTATGATTAAAATAGTAGTTGATAGCACTTGTGATTTAGATGATAGTTTTATTAAAAAATATAATATAGAAGTTTTACCGCTTAGGATATCAGTAAATAACGAGGAATTTTTAGATAAGGTAAATGTTAGCGTAGATTACATATATGAAAAAATGAGAGAAGGGATTGTTCCTAAAACATCCCAAGTAAATCCAATGGATGCTTATAGCGTCTTTGAAAAATTGTGCAATAATAATGATAATTTTATTTATTTATCATTTTCATCTCGTCTCTCTGGAACTTATAATGTATGCAAAAATATTTTAGATGAGTTTAAAGAAAAGCATAAAGATTTAAAGATTGAAATAATAGATTGTAAAACTGGTGCAGCTGCAATAGGGCTTATGGCAATGCAAGCTGCAAAAATGATTGAAGAGGGTTATAGTTTTGATAATATCATAGAAAGTATAAATGATATGGTTGAGAAAACGTGCTATATATTTAGCATAAGTGATTTAAAATGGCTTATAAAAGGAGGAAGGATAAGTAAGTTTAAAGGAACTATAGGTGGAATTTTAGATATTAAACCAATTTTACATGTTAATGAGGGGTACATGGAAGTTATAAAAATGGTAAGAGGACGAAAAAAGACATTAAGAACTGTTGTAGATTTAGTATGTGCTGAATCTAAAAGGTTTAGAGGACAGATAATTGGAATAAGTCATGCGGACGATATAGAAACAGCTGAAGAAATAATGAAAATGATAGATGAAAAAATAGGGAAACAGCAATATATGGTAAGTAAAATAGGGAGTGTACTTGGAACGCATTTAGGTATAGGAGGAGTTGGAATTACATTTTTTAAAGAAAAAATTAAGAATTATATAGAATAAAATTTAAGGGGCTAAAATTTTTTAGCTCCTTAAATTAATGGAGAAATATATGGCTTAAACTCATAACAATAATTCCTAAAAGAATTGAAAATAAATAAATGTTTTGAAATCCTAAATTAATAGCATTTGGTATAAGTTCATTAAAAGCTATATAAATCATAACACCACAAACAATGGCAAAGACTATTCCAAGGAGTAATTCGTTTATAAATGGTTGTAAAAATAGAAATGTAATTATAGCTCCTAAAGGTTCTGCTAATGCTGATAAAAATGTATATTTAAAAGCTTTTAATTTACTGTTGGTGGATGAATATATAGGAATAGCAATTGATATACCTTCAGGAATATTATGAAGCATTATGGCTAAAGTTATATATAAACCTAAAGAAGGATCCTCATAGCTAGAAATGAATGTCGCCATACCTTCAGGAAAATTATGTATCATAATAGCTAAGCAAGAAAATAAGCCGAGTTTATAAAGCTTGTTATCTTTTTTTTTATTTTTATCATATAAAGTATTGTTTTCTGGAATTAATTTATCTATAAAAAATGTTATAAAAAAACCTAATGATATAAATATTAAGGTATAGACAGTTGAAAAAGTCATATTATAGTGCTTTGAAAGAGAAGTTAAGGCATTTGGAAGAAGATCAGTAAAAGAAACTGTAATCATCACGCTAGATGAAAATCCTAAAGCAAATGTAATTATTTTTTTATTATCGGATTTAGAAAAAAAGACTATAAAGGCACCTAAAATTGTAGAAAAACCAGCTATGGAGCATAGAATAAAAGCTATCAAAGTATTACCATTCATAAAATTAACCTCATTTAATATTTTTATTAAATATATATTAATGTATATTCTAGAGTATGAATATTAAAAGAAATTATGTAAAAAATAAAAACCACATATTATTGTGGTTTTACTTTATAATACAAGTTTCTTTTTTGAATGAATTAAAATCCAATTATTAATATCTTCTAGAGAATGTAATATTTCATTGAGATGATAATTGTAAACAGAAGATAATTCTAAATTATTAGAAGGTGCATCTTCTAATGCCTTAAAGTTATTTGTAATTTCAGGTCCCAAAATTGAATTTAAATAATGTAAATTTTCTTTAGAAATAGTAAAATTACCTTTAAGTTTCTCTAAGCAATAAAGGTGTATTTTTATTTCCTTAAATTCCATGATTATTTTTTCAAATTCGAAATACTCCCCAATATTTTTGTCACTATAAAATTCTGCATCATGTTTATTAATAATTGAAATTAAGCTAGATAGTTTGTTTTCATAATCATCTAAATCTATATTTTTAGATAAAAGACTATTTCTAACTAAGTGAAAACTTAAATCTCTAAGGCGTTCTATATTAGATAAAATATCATTTAAAAGATTAGGCTTATAGATTGTGTAGTTTATTAAAACTCCTATAACGACACCCAGAGTTGTATCTAATGTTCTATGAAAAGAGTAACTAAATGGATTTTGCGTACTTATGGTGTAAGCAATAGAAGAATAGGTAATAGCACACACTAATATTGATGATTGTAATTTTAATATATTACACACATATATAGCAAGAACCAATCCAATAGAAGCTATTAAAATATTGTGGTCAAATATATAAACCATCAGAAATCCAAAGATACCTCCAAGTATAGTACCTTTTATTCTATTAAAACCAGCGTCATAAGAATCTTTTATAGTATTTTGCATAGAAACTACACAAGCACCTATTGCAAAAAAGGAATTATTTATAATTCCTGTATAACCTATTAGTGCACATATAAAAGCAGCAATGCCAGTTTTTATTGTCCTCATTCCTATTTTGGGTAAATTCAACAGTTTTAACCTCCTAAATATAAATAACTTAACATATTATAATTTTACATGAAAGTTATTATCTAAGCAAAAGGAAAAAGAATATTTTAATTTGCATTTTAAATATGTTGATAGAAACTAAGTAACTCTGTATAATAATTATGAAATACAAGATACGGAGTGGATAAAGTTATGAGACTTAGAAAAAAACCATGGGCAAGACCAGAACTTGAGGCATGTAATTTTTTTGTTCAAAACCCAAAAGAATATAAAGGAAAATGGAGTAGTTCATTTAAAAATGAAGGAATAATGTATTTAGAACTTGGATGTGGAAAGGGAAATTTTGTATCGGTTCATGGTGCTAGAAATAAAGATAAAAATTATATAGCGATAGATATAAAAGATGAAGTTTTAGTCTTGGCTAAAAGAAATATAGAAAGAGTTTATAAGGAAAATAATGAAATTTTAGATAATGTTAAACTTATGGCGCAAGAAATAGGCCTTATAAATGATATTTTAGGAGAAGAAGATAAAATAGATAGAATATATATAAATTTTTGTAATCCTTGGCCTAAGGAAAAGCATAAAAAGAGAAGGTTAACTCATACAAGACAACTTGAAAATTATAAGAAATTTTTAGTTAATAATGGTGAGATATGGTTTAAAACTGATGATGATAATCTTTTTGAAGAGTCTTTAGAATATTTTAAAGAAAGTGGATTTGATGTAATTTATAAAACATATGATTTACATAACAGTGAATATGACAAAGATAATATAAGAACTGAGCATGAAAATATGTTTACAGAAAAGGGAATAAAAATAAAATTTTTAATAGCTAAAAGAAAATAAAAATAAAGCTGTACCAAAAATATAATTAGATTTTGGTACAGCTTTATTTTTTAAGCTCTTTTGGCGAAAAAGTAGCTAGCTACAACAACTATTATAACTGATAGGATTATAGATATAAGTACAACAGTGTATGTAATACTACCACTTAAAAATAAAGAACTAATACATATAAGCAATCCAGTTAAAATGAATAAAATTCTACCTAATTTATGAGTTTTCTTCCAAGAAGTTTCTGAACTTAAAGTCCAAGGAGTTTTTATACCATAAAAGAAGTTACTTTTAGATTTTGGCATGTAGTTTCCTATAACTATAATAAGTATTCCCAGTGCAAATGGAATAATTGTATTTACAGGAACATTAAGTCCAAGGGAAACTAAAATAATTATTATTTGTAAAACAAAGAAAAATGTTAGTATAAGGCATAAAATTAAACCATAGCTTCTTGCAAATTTAGCATAGTGTGATTTTCTAGGGTCTATCTTAGGAAGATATAACATTCCAATCCAAATAAGTGCCATGATTAAAGGAAGAAAGAATGCTCCTATAGGTTTATTCATATAATTAGTGACGGTTCCTGTTGACATACTAAATTGGCAGGGGATAGCATAGGGAAGTTTACTATACAAAATTATAGGAATTAAAAATGCTATAATAGTTAAAATTAAATTATAAATATTACTTTTCTTTTTCATTATCAAAATCCTCTTTCTTATTTAGATGTTTTTCGAATTAACTAAATTGTAATTACAGTATACTACTTTTTCAATGGGTTATTAAAATAATTTTTAAATTGAACATTTGTAGAAAATATAGTAAAATTAATATAAAATGTAATAAAATAGGATAAATTAAGTTAAAAGGGGAATGTAGTGAAAGTAGTTTGTTGTAAAGATGTTAAAAAAAATTTTAAAGTAGGAAATGAGAAAGTAGAGATTTTAAAGGGAATAACGTTAGACATAAAAGAGGGTGAATTTGTTGCAATAATTGGAGAATCAGGTTCTGGAAAATCTACTTTTTTAAATATCTTAGGGGGACTTATGCCGTGTGAATGCGGAGAGATAACAATTAATGAAAATAGAATAGACAAGCTAAACGAAAACAAACTAGCTCTTTTTAGAAGGCATAATGTAGGATTTATATTTCAAGCATATAATCTTATGCCACAATTGAGTGCTATTGAAAATGTGGAAATGCCTCTAATATTTTCGGGAGTTTCTAAAAATAAGAGAAGAAAAAGGGCATTAGATATGTTAAAAAAAGTAGGGCTTGAAGATAGGGTAAATCATAAGCCGAGTGAATTGTCTGGTGGACAGCAACAAAGAGTATCAATTGCAAGAGCTTTAATGAATAATCCAAAAGTTATTTTAGCCGATGAACCAACGGGTAATTTAGATAGTAAAACAAGCGTCGAAATATTAGAACTTTTAAAAGAATTAAACGAAAAATATAAAACCACTTTTGTAGTTGTTACTCATTCAAAAGTAGTTTATAAATATGCAACTAGAATTATAAAGATGAAAGATGGATTATTAGTAAGTAATGGGGAGGAAATTTTATTATGAAGAAAAAAGGATTAGTAATATTAGTTACAGCTTTAGCACTTAGTAGTGTAAGTTTAGTAGGGAGAGAAAATTTAGTTTTAGCTACAAATATAAATGCCGATGTTTTAGATAACTTAGATAAAAATGAAAAAGGTAATGTTGGAGAGACTGAAAGTAAAAATAATATAGACACCCAAGTTAATAATATTCAACCTAAAAAAATATTAATAGAAAGTGTTAAGATTGATAAGGATAAGATAGAGCCAGGCGATGAATTTATACTGACGTATACACTAGTTAATAATACAAATGCTAAACTTCATAATACATCTTTAAAAATAGTAAGTATTGAGGGAAAGGGAACATTAGAAGGATTTGTTCCAATGGGAACTACAAATGAAATTTATTTAGGAACTATAAACGCAGGAAGTAAAAAGGAGGTATCAATAAGACTTTATAGTGATAAGAGTTTGAAGGCGGGGGCTTATAATTTTATAACTAGTGTAACATATAATGAAGATAGTAAAGAGCAAGAAGAGATAACTAAATTATCTGGAATAGTGTTAAAATCTAAGGCACAATTAGAACTTTCAGATGTTGATGTTTATGAAAATGGAGATGGATACAAACTTACAGGGAGTTTAACAAATGCTGGTGATACAAAAATCAAAAATGTAGATGTTAGGGTTAATCTAAATGGTAATGTTTATTCTTATCAAGCATCAAATATAAAAATGGAAGAAGAGGAAATGTTTGAAATAGACCTTCCAAATGTTTTAGAAGACACTGTGGCTTCAATATCTGTAAATTATGAGGATGATTCTAAAAACACATATGTAGCAGAAAGTAATTGTACAGTAAAGGCATTAGCAACAGAGAGTGTATCAGATGCAATAGAGAATGATACTAAAGAGAGTAGAGGGTTTTGGGGATTTATAAAAAATCTTTTTGGTTTTGGAGCATAGCAAATGAGATTTAAAGATTTAATAGGAATAATATGGAGAAATATGTGGAAGAGAAAAGCAAGAACTATATTCACAATGAGTGGAGTTATAATTGGATGTCTTGCAGTATTTATTATAGTATCTATAACAAATGGCTTTGAAAAATATTTAAATGAAAGCATGAATGGGCTTATGGATACATCTGTTATAACGGTACAACCTTTTTGGGCAGAAACAAATGAAGATAAAAATACAAAAACTATATTGGATGATAAATGTGTAGAGGAAATTAAAAAATTAGATTTTGTAGAAAATGTAACACCTAAAAGAATGACTTCAGCAGAGTTTAATATAGCAAATGCAATGAATTATTCAAGTATTATATCTAAAGATAGTTATGATGATATAGAAGCAGACTTAGTTGTAGGTAGAGTCCCAAGAAAAGATAGCAAAGAAATAGTTTTAGGAGTGGAAGTTGCCAATTCATTTTTAGGATATGACTGGGGAGAAAAGGTAGAGGATTTATCAGAATACAATGAATTAATTGGTAAAAAGGTTAAAATTGGGGGAGATAGTTATGTAGATGAAAATGGACAAGAAACTACATCTAAAGTTATATCGGGGAAAGTTGTTGGGATTGTTAATGGTTCAGGAGAGTATAAATATTCTAGTTTAGTAACTGGAAGATTGTATGATAATATAGTCCAATCTCAAATTTATTATGGAAAAGATGAAATTAATAGGCTTCTTAAAGAATATAATGAAATAGCAGTTAAGGTTTATAACAAAAATAATTTAGAAGAATATGAGAATATTTTGAAAGAAATGGGATATCAAACTTACTCTTTTAGAGAATTTGAAGAGGATACTAAAAAAATACTTATGGGAGTAAATATTATATTAGGTTCTTTAGCTGGAGTATCACTTTTAGTTGCAGCACTTGGAATAACTAATACAATGGATATGGCGATTTATGAAAGAAACAAAGAGATAGGTGTCATAAAGGTTATAGGTGGTGATCTTAATGATGTTAGAAAAATATTTGTTGGAGAAGCTTGTGTAATATCAGGTATAGGCGGGATTATATCAATTATTTTAGGGTTGTTAATAAGTGGTGTAATAAATTTGGTTGCGGAAAATATTACGCAGACACTAATTGACCAACCAATAAAATCTATTGCGATACCAAGTATATCACTTGTTTTAGGTATTTTAGTATTCTGTCTAATTATAGGGTTTATATCAGGCATACTTCCAGCTAATAAAGCAGCTAAAACAGATGTTATAACAGCTATAAGATAACTGAATAGATATTATGATTGTAAAAAATAATGTTATATATTTTTTTACTTTATAAGATAATAATATGAAAATCAAAATAAATTGAGGTAAAAAATGATATGGTTAAATGGATTTGAATTTATGTATATACTTGTGTTTTTAATTATTGTTGTGTCGATTATATCCCCAATTATTAGAGGAGTTGGTCAGTGGAATAAAAATAATCAATCTCCACGATTAACTGTTGATGCAACTATTATATATATAAATTTTCATAAATGTTTTGAATAGTATATTTATTAGAGAAATTATGGGAGAAAAAATTATGTGTAAAAAAGGAGATTTTCATATACATTCAACAGCATCTGATGGAAATTTATGCCCTTTAGAAATAATAAAATTAGCAAAGAAAAAGGGGCTAGATATAATATCTATTACAGATCATAATACTATGGGTTCGGTTTATGAGGCTATGAAGATTGGAAAAAAACTAGGTGTATGTGTAATTCCGGGAGTGGAAATATCATCTATGTATAATGGGGAACATATTCATATTCTATGTTATTTTAGGGATGATATAGTTAATAATAGGTTATTTTATGAGATTCTAAATCTTATTAAAAAAAAAGAAATAAAAGATATAAGAAAGTTTTTAAATTCTAATATAGATAGAAAGAAAGATAAATTTTTAACTCCTATGGAGGTTATAACGCTAATAAGTAGATTTGATGGGATTTGCGTGCTTGCGCATCCTGTTAGGATTAAAAGAAAAATTTTTGATATCATAAAGGATTTTGATTTCAAAGGAATAGAAGCTAAGTATATAGAAAATAAAAAAAGTGATGAGGAATTTTTTTTAAAGTTTGCAAAAGAAAAAGGCATTATATATACAGCTGGTTCAGATTTTCATACTTTTAGAAAAAAATACAATTCCTTAGGTGAAATAACATTAAATAGCGATGAAATAAAGAGTTTTTTAAATGTTTTATACGCATGAAATAAAAATATTGAAATATTAAATTAAAAACGCAAATTTATTTGCGTTTTTTTGCTGTTTAAGGTTAAAATAATAAAAGTATTATATTTATAAATTGGTAAAATATTTTTCTTAAAAAATGAGTCTATATTATTGACAAAGTTTCAAAGAAAGATATAATTAAAATATAAACACCCCCATGGGGTGGGGAGGTAGAAAAATGAATGAAGAAAAAAAGAAAGCATTACAATCTTTAAAGACTGCAAGAGGTCAAATAGAAGGAATAATAAAGATGATAGAAGATGAAAGATATTGCATTGATATATCAAATCAAATAACTGCATCACAATCTTTATTAAAAAGAGCTAATCTTCTTATTTTAAAACAGCATATACATCATTGTGTAAAAGAAGCTTGTAATGAAAATAAAGCAGATGAAAAAATGGAGGAAATAATTCAAGTATTGGAAAAAATAATGTCTAAATAAAACAACATGGATTGTTTCTTAAAAGTATAATATTAAACAAAAGAAGGTGGAATTAATGGAGAGTAAATCATTTAAAATTGATGGGATGACTTGCGCTGCATGCGCAAATAGAGTTGAAAGATTTACTAAAAAAGTAGATGGAGTGGAAAGTGCTACCGTAAATTTTGCCACAGAAACATTAACTGTAGAGTATGATAAAGAAAAAGTAAATTCAGATATTATTGAACAAACTGTTGATAAAGCTGGATATAAGGTTAGAAAAAATATTCAAAGTTATAATTTAAAGGTTGAAGGAATGACATGTGCTGCATGTTCTAGTAGAGTTGAGAGAGTTACAAGAAAGTTACCGGGAGTTATAGAATCTACCGTAAATCTTGCAACAGAAAGGCTTGCAATAACAATTAATGCAGATGAAGTAACTTATGGACAAATAAAAGCTGCGGTAGAAAAGTCAGGTTATAAGCTTGTTAAAGAAGAGGAGAAAAAGGAACAAACAAAATCTGTAGATAAAAGTAAGGTTATGTTTTATAGGTTTATATGGTCTTGTGTATTTACAGTGCCACTTTTTATAATAGCAATGGGGCACGATTTTGGAATGCCACTTCCAAGTATAATAAATCCGTCATTAAATCCTTTAAATTTTGCTATATTAGAATTAGTGTTAACAGTACCTGTTATGATAATAGGTTCTAAGTTTTATAAAGTTGGGCTTAAAAATTTATTTCACTTAAGTCCTAATATGGATTCTTTGATATCAGTTAGTACATTAGCAGCATTTATATATGGATTGTTTTGTATTGGAGAAATAATAGCTGGAAATGTTTCTTTTGTTGAACATCTTTATTTTGATTCAGCAGCTACAATATTAACACTTATAACTTTAGGTAAATATTTAGAAACTATTTCAAAAGGAAAAACATCACAAGCAATAAATAAACTTATGGGTTTAGCACCAAAAACAGCTACAGTAATTAGAAATAATACTGAGATAGTAATACCAATAGATGAGGTTATAGTAAATGATATAATAGTTGTAAAGCCAGGTGAAAAATTACCAGTTGATGGCGAGGTTATAGAGGGAATGACATCAACAGATGAATCTATGCTTACAGGAGAAAGTATTCCAGTTGAAAAAACAGTTGGTAGCATGGTAATAGGAGCTAGTATAAATAAAACGGGACTTATAAAATATAAAGCAACAAAGGTTGGAAAAGATACTGCTCTATCTCAAATAGTAAAACTTGTAGAGGATGCTCAAGGATCTAAAGCACCTATTGCAAGGCTTGCTGATGTTGTATCTGGTTATTTTGTGCCAGTTGTAATGTGTTTAGCACTTTTTGCAGGAATAGCATGGTATATATCAGGACAAGATTTAGTATTTGCGCTTACTATATTTATAGCAGTACTTGTAATTGCATGCCCATGTGCTCTAGGTTTAGCAACTCCAACAGCTATAATGGTAGGTACTGGAAAGGGCGCAGAAAATGGAGTTTTAATAAAAGGTGGAGAGGCATTAGAAAATACATATAAAGTAGATACAGTGGTATTTGATAAAACAGGTACTATAACAGAAGGAAAACCAAGAGTTACCGATATAATAACAGATTCTATGAGTGAAGATGAAATTTTAGTATTAGCTGCTAGTTGTGAAAAAGGTTCAGAGCATCCTTTAGGTGAAGCAATAGTAAATGGAGCTAAAGATAAAGGTTTAGAATTAAAACAAATAGAAAAATTTAATGCAATTCCAGGGCATGGTATTGAGGTGCTAATAGAGAATAAGACTATTTTACTTGGAAATAAAAAACTTATGGAAAGTAAAACTGTTAAGATAAATGATGCTATATTTAATAAGGCAGAAGGCTTAGCTGAAAAAGGAAAAACTCCTATGTATATGGCAATAGATGGAATGCTTCAAGGGGTTATCGCTGTTGCAGACACAGTTAAACCAAGTAGCAAGAAAGCTATAGAAACATTACACAGCATGGGAATAAATGTTGCAATGATAACAGGAGATAATAAGAAGACAGCAAAGGCCATAGCTGATGAAATAGGTATAGATATAGTTTTGGCAGAAGTTTTACCAGAAGATAAAGCTAATGAAGTTAAAAAGCTTCAAGGAGAAAATAGAAAGGTGGCTTTTGTTGGAGATGGTATAAATGATGCTCCTGCGCTTGTTCAAGCAGATATAGGAATAGCTATAGGTTCAGGAACAGATGTTGCTATAGAATCAGCTAGTATTGTATTAATGAGAAGCGACTTAATGGATGTTATAACAGCAATTAAATTAAGTAAAGCTACAATAAATAATATAAAATTGAGTTTGTTTTGGGCATTTGCATATAATGTTGTTGGTATTCCAATAGCTATGGGGCTTTTATACATATTTGGAGGTCCACTTTTAAATCCAATGATTGGTGCAGCAGCTATGAGTTGTAGTTCGGTATCAGTACTTTTAAATGCATTAAGGCTTAAAAAATTTAAAGCTTAGTTAAAATAAATATTTAATATAAGAAATCATAGAATTAAAAATTAAATTCTATGATTTCTTTTTTAAAATAATTATTGTATAAACATTTCAAAAAAGTTAATAATCAAAAAATATAAAAATAAAATCAAGAAACTAATTAAAAGTTAGGAATATAATATAATTAAAATAAAATTAAAAATATTTATAAAGAAATATGTGTATTAAGGGGTAATTTATATGAAAATAGGTTTAGTTTTAGCAGGCGGAGGCGGAAAAGGAGCATACGAACTTGGAGTTTGGAAGGCTTTAAAGGAATTGTCTATAGATAAATATATTGATGTTTTTTCTGGGACTTCTATAGGTGCTTTTAATGCTGCATTATTTGCACAAGATGATTTAGAAAAAGCAGTAGAACTTTGGGATAAGGTTACTATGGATTCTTTAGTGCCTATAAGCAAATTCAATTTAGTTAAAAAGGGGATTGCTTTATCAGTTGGAGCTAAAAATATGAATTTTGTAAAAAAGTATATGGTTAGTTCTTTAGAAAACGGAGCTGTTTCAAAAGATGGATTGGTGCAAATAATGGATAATTACATAAATATAAACAAAATAAAAAAGAGAAAAAAAATATGTTATGCAACATGTACTCAAATTCCTGATTTTAAAGTAAAGTATTTTAAGTTAAATGATTATAATGTAGCGGAGGCTAAAGAAATAATAATGGCATCAGCCTCATTGCCATTAATATATGAAAGTGCTCAGATAGAAGGGAAAAGATATCTAGATGGAGGACTTGTTGATAATCTTCCCATACAACCTGTATATGGAGAGGGTTGTGATACAATAATAGTTGTTTTACTATCAAAAGATGTAAAAGTTGATAGAAGTCTTTATCCTAACGCTCAAATAATAGAAATATACCCTAAGGAATTAGAGGAAAATGTAATAAATGGGGTTTTAAATTTAGATATTAATGCAAAGAAAAATAGAATTAATCATGGATATAATGATGCTAAAAATCTTCTAGAACCTATTATAAATTTAGGTATCAATATTTTAGAAAGTGAAAGAAAAAAAGAGGAACTTTCAACTAAGGATAAAATATCTTTTATTTTTAAGAAGAAAAAAGAGAAAAATAATAACTGTGATGCTGAGTGATAAAATATTTAATTATAAAACATAAAGGGAATAAAATATATATTTTTATTCCTTTTTATCATTTACGATTAAAGGCGATATAAAAAAATTAAGTAGACAAATTATATAAAATGATATAAGATGAATTTTGTGATATAAATAATTTTAATTTAAAATTAATGTTAATAGTTTAGATGTAATGTATAATTAAATATATAAATTGTAAAAAACTAAGGAGAAAAGAAAATATGTCACTAATATCTAGTTTTAACGATAATATCTTATTCTTTATTCAAGCTCATATTCAAAATCCTTTTTTAACTCCTATAATGAGTTTTTTTACCACTGTAGGGAAAGATGGGGCTATATGGCTTGTGATAGGAATTATACTTCTTATAACGAAGAAATATAGAAAGGTTGGTTTTCTAATTTATTTCGGATCTATAATAAATTATATAATAACAGAGGTAATAAAAAATACTGTAAAGGAACCAAGACCGTTTGATACTTTACATAGTTTACATTTACTTATTTCAACGCCTCCTGGATACTCATTTCCTTCAGGACATACGTCAGCAGCTTTTGTAGCAGCATTTATAATAGCTATTTATATAAGAAAAATGGCAGCACCATCGATTATAGGGGCTATATTAATAGCATGTTCTAGGTTATACTTTACCGTTCATTATCCAACAGATGTTCTAATGGGAGTAGTTATAGGCTTTATATCTTGTTTAATAGCTATTTTTCTTTATAATCGTTTTGTTTATAAAATTGCAAATCCCATACTTAGGATACCAATTAAGAAAAATAGAAGAAATGCAGCGTAAAAGATGAGGATTCAAATACTTTGAATCCTCATTTAAATTTAATTATTTAAATTTTCAATTCTTATTATATTCTCTAATTTATTAAGATTTTTATAGTTATTTATTTTTTCTTTAAAATTCTTTATTGATTTTTCTTTGCATTTTTGAGTTAAAAATATTAAATCAACTTGATGTTTTGTTTGTATATCTTGAGTAACTAAGGATATACTTATATTATTTTCTCCAAGAAGTGTTCCAATATCACCAATTATGCCAGGCTTATCTTTGACATTAAGCCTTATATAGTATTCACTTTCAATTTCATCACTAGGTAAAATATCGTATTTATTATTTAAATTTCTAGCTTGATTTATCCCACAATAGTTTAGGTTGTTTCTTAATATTGAAAGAAGATCAGACACTATTGCACTACCAGTTGGTAAATCACCAGCTCCTTTCCCATAGATTGTTAAATCACCAACAGCATTTCCTTTTAAGTAAACAGCATTAAATGAATCTTTAACACTTGCAAATGGATGATTTTTGGGAACAAACGCCGGATGCACTCTAACTTCAATAGAATTATTTTTAAGTGTTCCAATGGCTAAAAGTTTTATAACGTAGCCAAATTTTTTAGCATAATTTATATCTTTAATCCTTATATTACTTATTCCTTCTCTTAAAATATTATTTGGATGAACTGGTGCTTCAAAAGATAAAGAAGACATAATGGATAGTTTGTAAGCAGCATCAAAACCTTCTATATCGTCAGTTGGATCAAATTCGGCAAATCCATTTTCTTTAGCTAAACACAGTGCTTTATCGAAAGACATATTAGATTCAGTCATATTACTTAAAATATAATTTGTAGTTCCATTTACTATACCAACTATTTTTTCAATTTTATTTGCAGTAAGGCTTTCATTTATTTGTTTAATAATTGGAATTCCACCACCAACACTTGCTTCATAATATAAAAATACTTTTTCCTTTAAAGCAGTCTCAAACAATCTATCACCATGAAGAGCTATGCAAAGTTTATTAGCTGTAACTATATGTTTTTTCTTTTTCATAGCTTCTATCATATAGTCAAGGGCTGGGTATGCGCCCCCCATAACTTCTATTACAATTTCAATAGAGTCATCATTTAAAATGTCACAAAAATTATTTGTTAAAATACCATCTGGAATATCTAGATATCTTTTTTTATTTATATCATTAACTAAAATTTTTTTAATTTCTATTTCAAAACCGCAATGTTTAAATATTTCGGATTTGTTAAAATTTAATATTTTCCAAACTCCAGATCCAACGTTGCCAAGTCCTAAAAGTGCAATTTTAACTTGTTTCATAAAATCCCTCTTTCCTTTTTAATCAATATATTGTAGTGCCATTAGTACAAATAGATAACTCTTTGATTGTCCAATCATTTTCTAAGCTTTCAAAAAAAGAGTCCATAGAATTTTTAAAATCCAAATTATCTTGAGAAGTTATAGCCATAATAGTAGGCCCAGCACCGCTTAAATAAACTCCTAAAGCATTTAGTTCTAAAGCTTTATTTTTTATTTCTAAAAAATTTGGAATTAAATTTTCTCTAAAAGTTTCATGAATAACGTTTTTCATAGCGTGTTTTATATTCTTTAAATTATTATTAGCAATAGATGCAACTAAAAATGAACTAGCAGCTATATTTGACATAGCAAATTTAAAATCTAATTGTTTAGGTAAAACATTTCTTGATTTTTTAGTAGATAAATTAAAGTTTGGATACATGGCAAAAAATTTAATTTTAGATTCAAAAGGAATTTTTTCATAATAAGTTTTTTCACCATCAAAAAAAGAAACAATGAATCCACCTAAAAAACAAGGAATAACATTATCAGGGTGACCTTCCATTTTAGTTGCTAAGTTTATAAGGTCTTCTTTAGATAGCTTATTTCCAGATAAGTAATTTGCAGCAACCATGCCACCTATGATACAACTTGAGCTACTCCCTAGTCCTTTTGAAATTGGAATATCAGATTCGATTAAAATTTTTATTCCTGAAGGAGTATAATTTACTTTTTTAAATACAATTTCCATAGCTTTATATACTATATTATCTGCTGTTTGAAATTCTAAGGGACAACCATCTATTACAAGACCACTCTCTATTTCACATATTGAAAAAGTATTGTAAAGATTTAATGCAACACCAATAGAATCAAATCCAGGTCCAAAATTTGCAGATGAGCAGGGAACTTTAACTTTAATCAAGTAAATCACCTCCTATATGTGCAAAGTTTTCTATGGCTTGTAAAACTTTGTCTTTTGGACAAATATTATTATGAATAATCGGCTTTTTATCTAAATTTTTCAATGATGTTGGGATAGGCAAAGTAGTTTTTTTAGATAAAATATTAAGAGCTTCTATATCATTAATGTTTGAAGTATTAACATTTAATCCTTGTAAAATTGTTTTTGGAAATTTAAAAGGACTAGCAGTTGAGGCTATTATAGTTTGCGTTTTATCTTTAGTTTTTTCTTTATATTTTTCATAAACTGAATAAGCAACGGCAGTGTGTGGGTCTATAAGATAATTAAAGTTTTTATAAACCTTATTTATTGCATTTATTGATTCTTTTTCTGTAGCAAAATCACTATAAAAAATTTCATTTAATTTTTCTTTTAATGATTTAGGAATCTCATAAAAGCCTTGAGTTTCTAAGGAATTCATAAGATTTTTTATAAGAATTGAATCTTCATTGCTTAAATCATATAAAAGCCTTTCAAGGTTGCTAGATATTAAAATATCCATAGAAGGGGAATTAGTAACTTTTAGAATTCTTCGTCTATCATAAATCCCTGTATTTATAAAATCAAATAAAACATTATTTTCATTAGAAGCACAAATAAGTTTATTAATAGGAAGACCTAATTTTTTTGCATAGTAAGCAGAAAGAATATTTCCAAAATTCCCAGTTGGAACAACTATATTTATTTTTTCATTATGTTTTATAATATTTTTATTTAGAAGATTTCCATAAGCATAGAAGTAATAAACTATTTGAGGAAAAAGTCTACCAATATTTATAGAATTAGCTGATGATAATATAAAGCCATTATCATTAAATTCTTTTTTTATCTTAGAATCATTCAATATATTTTTTATGCAATTTTGTGCATCATCAAAATTTCCATTTAGGGAAATTACTAAAGAATTGTTACTTCTGTGGGTTATCATTTGAAGTTTTTGTATTAAACTTGTACCATCTTTAGGATAAAGAACTGCAATTTTTATTCTAGGAATATCAGAAAAACCCTCTAAAGCAGCTTTGCCTGTGTCACCTGATGTTGCAGTTAAAATAAGAATATTTTCCTTTTGTTTATTATTTATTAAAGCTTTGTTTAATAAATAAGGAAAAAGACATAGTGCCACGTCTTTAAATGCTAGAGTGGGACCATGATAAAGTTCTAAAAAGTGAGTATTTGAAATAGATTTTATTTGTAATATTTTATTATCTTCAAATTTTTTATCGTAGGCCTTGTAGATGCAATCTCTAAGATCATCATCACAAAAATCATCTAAAAACTCTTTAAGAATGCAAAAAGCTAATTCTTCATAAGGAAGTCCTGCTAAATACTCTAAAGAATTTTTTAATTTATGTATTTTAAAGGGAACATAAAGACCCTTATCTTCTGCAAGACCATTTATTATGGCATAGCTAGAACTTACTAGCTTTTCATAACCTCTAGTACTTTTATACAAAACAATCACTCCTTGAAAATGAATTAAATAATAGTAAACTTTTTAAATCATAATAAACTATATGATTATTAATTTATTAGTATACTAATAGAAATTTGGGATAAATAATTCAAATTTTTAATTAGGGGTTTTATAAGTTATTTAAATATTAGGGATTAATTTAAAATAACTTAATGATGTTTTATATTAAGATGTAATAAATTATAATCTGTATTTGATATTTTATCAATATTTTTTTGTAAGATATTATTAAAATTTTAAGAAGATTTTATGTTCTTTTCAAAGATATAGTTCTGCTATATAATAATTTAAGGTATAAAAATTGTTATTTATAAATTAAAGAAAAATTTATTCGGAAATTAGTGTTTTTAAACTGATATTTGACTAATTATATTAATTGTAAATAATTATTAATTAAAATTGTTTATAACAAATGAAAGGAATTGATTTTAAGTGTCATACAAATTTATTTTTAAAGGAAAAGAATATGAATTAAATGAAGAAAAAGCTATAGGATTTTTTAATGATGAAGAAAAACCTATAAAGGATATGGATATAAAAAAAATAATAAATATTTTTGAAAATAGCGATGAAGATGAAGTTGATTTTGATAAAGAATATTATGATGTTCGTTGTGAAAAATGTAAGGTAAATAAAGAAGATAAGGATTATTATGAGTATTTAGAATTTAATTTTTATATGTTTACAAAAGATTCCAAGTATATCATAAGTAATATATCAAAGGAATATGAAGGAGTAACATTTAACAAACTTTTAAGAGAAGGTATAGTAGATGATAGCTATATAGTAACAATTATAGTTTGTAAAAATTGTGGAGTATATTCAGTTGTGATTGAAGAGTTTGAAATATAAAAAATTTATTTCTATTATGAGATACTTCTATATGATAACCTAAAAAATATTGATATAAATAAATTTTATAAGTTTATTAGAATATTTATATTTAATATTAAAAAATTAAAAATATATATAAGTATAATTATTTAAATTTGAGGAGTGTTTTTATGGCTATAAAAATAGTTACAGATAGTACATCATATATACCTAAAAAGTATTTAGAAAAATATGATATTAGCGTTGTATCTTTAAATATATTATTGAAAAATACAAACAGAAGGGAAACTTCAATAAGTAATCAGACATTTTATAAGGAAATGGAAGAGGCGAAAGAGTTTGCGGTATCTTCTCAACCAACCCCAGAAGAATTTTATGATGTTTTTGATAAAATAGCTAAAAATGGTGATGACATAATTGGAATATTCATATCTTCAGAAATGAGTGGAACATATTCTACTGCTAATTTAGTTAAAAATATGATATTAGAAAAATATGATATAAATATAGAGATAATAGATTCAAGAACTAATTGTATGCAAATGGGTTTTATTGTTTTAGAAGCTGCAAAATATGCTAAGCTTGGAAAATCAATGAATGAGATTTTAGATATTACTAAGAATACTATAAAGAATAGTAGGTTTGTATTTTCTCCTAGTGTATTAGATTACTTAAAAAAAGGTGGAAGAATCGGGAGTGCTTCTGCATTGATTGGAAATTTATTTCAAATAAAACCTATATTAACTGTTAATAATGGAAAAACGGATGTATTGGCTAAAGTTAGGACTAAGAAAAAAGCTGTATCAACTATGATAGATATTTTGATGAACGATTTAAAAGAAAAAGAGCTAGGTGGTGTTATAGTACATCATATAAATTGTGAAGAAGATGGATTGACTCTAGCTAAGACTTTAGAAGAAAAATTAAATATGAAAGTAGATATTCAAGATATAGGTCCTGTAATAGGTTCTCATGTTGGACCTGGAAGTATTGGAATAGCTTATTTTTGGAAGTAGTTTTAAGTATTTAATTTGTGAATTTGAACAAACTATATATAGTATACAATATATATAGGGAGTGATTAAGTTATGGGGAAAAATTCAAAAAAACTCAAAATAAATGGGAAAATAATAGAAGATATTGCTAAAAATATTTCGAATGTTATAGTAAAAATGATAAAGAAATAAATAAAAAGGTATGAAAAATATTTTTCATACCTTTTTATTTATCTAGTCAAAAAGTTCTGAAGCTCTTTTGGTGATTATTGGAGTTTTTATTTTGTTATCTTTATTTGGGTCTTTATTAGAATTTGAAGTATTTGGATCATTATAATTATTTGGATTATTGTAATTGTTAGGATTTACAGAAACAGAATTACCCCAAAAAGGATTCATATAATTGTTTGGAATGTATGCATTATTATATCCATTGTTTGTTTGTTTTTGGTCTATGTTTGATAATGGTGTAAAAGGAATGGTATTTGAATTTACCATTGGAGGAAAGGGATACATTTCTAGTCCCATTCCACTCACAGGGTATCCCATTTGCCAAGGTCCATAATTTACATTTGACATTGATTGAGTTGAAACAGCCTGTGAATTATTAGCTGGCTGAATAATCAAAGGTCCAGGTCCACCTTGAGGTAACATAGGTGGAAGCGTCATAAATGGAGCCATATTTGGTGGATATGGCATAGGCATACATGTTACAGGAAAATTCATATAATTTTGACATATAGAAATTACATAAACAAGCGGAACCATAAGAGTATTACCATGGCATTTATGGCAATATACATATTCCCTTTTTTCTGGTTTCATAAGTACTACACAATGGCATTTAGGACATACTAGTAAGTCTTCTAATCTCATACATTCTAAATTTGAGTTACATTTGTTATGCTTATTATCATGTCTATATCTGTCGTCAGGATAAAATTCCATAAAATATCCTCCTAAAAATTTATCATTTCAAAATATTCTATGATTAATAATAGATAAAAATTACAAAAAATATATTTAAATATAAATTATTTATTATATTGTTAAAATACAAATGAATAATTTATATTTGTTTAATATATTATTAATAAAATAATTAAAAAATAGTAATTTAAACAAGAAATATAAAATTATAGTGAAAAAAACATAAATTTTTTTTATCTATTTTAAAATAGGAAAAAATTTGATATTCTTTTATAGGCATAAAAATATATGAAACAAGGAGAATAAATTGAAAAAAATGTTGTTAAAGAAAGAATTTATATTAGAATATTTAAAGGTTACAATAGGTGTTGCTTTTATAGCTTTTGGGCTTGAGAGTTTTTATATACCAAATGGTATTGCAGCTGGAGGACTTTCGGGTTTTGCTCTTGTATTAAATCATTATCTTTCGTTTTTATCCATTTCTAGCATTACTTTATTGTTTAATATAGGACTTTTAATTGGGGCTTTTAAAATAATAGATAAAGATTTTGGATTTAAAACTCTTTATGCAAGTATCATATTAAGTGTATTTATGAATTATTTTGATTGTTTATATAAAGGAATAGGGCTTACGAACAATCTAGTTTTATCAGTTATTTTGGGTGCTTTTGTTATGGCAATAGGTCTTTTTATATTAATAAAACATAATGCATCTACTGGTGGAACGGAAATATTAGCTAGAATTTTATCTAAGTTTTCAAACATGAATATACCTATAGCACTTTTATGTATAGATTTTTTTGTAACTTTGTTAGGTGGAATAACATTTGGGTTAGATAAAGGTATATTTGCAATATTAGCTGTATTATCGGTTGGGATGTTATTAAATTTGTTTATGAAAATAAAATCTATAATTTTGAATAAAAAATATCAAGGAGCTATGTGAAGAAAAGATAAAAGCTATATAAAAATATACATTTAAATATATTTTTATATAGTTTTTTATTTTATATAGAGATAAAAATTTTATTGTTTGAAGTAAAAAAATAAAATTATTCAAAAATGAAAAAATATACCTTATAATATTAGGTAGAATTAACTTCACATAATATAAGAATTTTTAGGGGGAAAATAAATGAAAAGAATAAATAAATTAAAGGCGTTAATGGGAATAATAATATGTTTTTCATTATTTAGTGTATCGTTGCTAGGGTGTTCAGGTGTGTCTGAGACGGGGAATTCTAATATTGCTGATAATGAGAAGGAGGTTAATAGGGCAATGGAATTGTCTGATGAAGATTTACCTATAGCGACAATAAATATTAAGGGATATGGCAGTATTAAGGCTGAACTATATCCTAATATTGCAGAAAATACAGTTAGAAATTTTATTTCTTTAGCAAATTCAGGATTTTATGATGGATTAACATTTCATAGAATTATAGATAATTTTATGATTCAAGGGGGAGATCCAAACGGAGATGGTACTGGTGGTACTGATTATTGCATAAAAGGTGAATTTAAAGCAAATGGAATTGAAAATACGTTAAAGCATGAAGACGGGGTATTATCTATGGCGAGAAGCAATTCATATAATAGTGCAGGAAGTCAATTTTTCATAATGAATAGTACAGCAACATATTTAGATGGCAATTATGCGGCATTTGGAAAGGTAATAGAGGGAATGGATATAGTATATAAAATATCAAAGGTAAGTACAGATGCTAATGATAAACCATTAGAAGATGTTATTATAGAATCAATAACGATAGATACTAAAGGTATAGAGTATGACGAACCTATTAAAATAAATTAATTTTAATAAATAATTTATATTGCATATTGTAACAAAAACATCATATAATATTAAGTAGTAAAAAGGCGTTTATGAATGAGTTAATAGCTTATTATATTTCGTCTTTTTTTTATGAGGTGAAGGGAGTAAAAATATGGGAAAATATTCTAAAGAAGATATTATAAGATTGGTTGAGGAAAACGATATAAAATTTATAAGACTTCAGTTTAGTGATATTTTTGGAAGTCTAAAAAATGTGTCTATAACGGATAGGCAATTAAATAGAATTTTAGAAAATGGTTGTATGTTTGATGGATCATCTATAGAAGGTTTTGTAAGAATTGAAGAATCAGATATGATTTTAAAACCTCAATTAGATAGCTTTAACATATTTCCATGGAGACCTCAACAAGGAAAAGTTGCTAGATTAATTTGTGATGTTTATAGACCTGATAATATTCCATTTGAGGGTGATCCAAGAAATGTTTTAAAAAAAGTGATAGATGAGGCAAAGAGTTTAGGGTATACAATGAATGTGGGACCAGAGTGTGAATTTTTCCTATTTCATACGGATGACAAAGGACAACCAACTACAATAGCTCAAGATAATGGTGGATATTTTGACTTAGCTCCAACTGACATGGGAGAAAATGCAAGGCGTGATATGACATTAGTTTTAGAGCAAATGGGTTTTGAAATTGAGACATCACATCATGAAGTAGCCCCAGGACAAAATGAAATAGATTTTAAATATGCAGATGCTTTAACTACCGCAGATAATATAATGACATTTAAGCTTATAGTTAAAACAATAGCTCAAAGACATGGTCTTTATGCAACATTTATGCCAAAACCTACATTTGCTGTTAGTGGTTCTGGTATGCATATAAATATATCTCTTTTTAAAGATGGAAAAAATGCTTTTGTAGATGAAAAAGATAAAAATGGCTTGAGTAAAATAGCATATAATTTTATAGGTGGAATAATGGAGAATATTTTAGGGATGATAGCTATTACTAACCCTTTAGTAAATTCTTATAAAAGATTAGTTTCAGGATATGAAGCACCTGTATACATAGCTTGGTCTAATAAAAATAGGAGTCCACTTATAAGAGTTCCAGCATCAAAAAATTATGAAAAAAGAATAGAGGTTAGATGTCCAGACCCAAGCGCAAATCCGTATCTTGTCTTAGCATGTCTTCTAAAGGCAGGTCTTAAAGGGATTAAAGAGAATATAGAAGCTCCCAAAAGTATAGAAAAGAATATTTTTGATATGTCTGCTAAAGATAGAGAACAAGAAAATATTAAGTGTCTTCCAAAGGATTTGAGAGAAGCTATTTCAGAAATGAAAAAGAGCAGTTTGGTTAGAGATGTGTTAGGTGAGCATATATTTAATAAATATATTGAAGCTAAGACTTTAGAATGGAATGAATATGTAAAACAGGTACACCAATGGGAAATAGATAAGTATTTGAAAAAATATTAGATTTAAGAAAAAAGGTGTATTAAAATGGAGATGCAAGGCGGAGTGATAGTAGCTACGGGAAAGGTTGAAGCTAGTGAAAAGATAAAAAGTATACTTATAGAAGGTGGATATGATGTTTTAGGTGTTTGTAAATCTGGAAATGAATTGATAATGAAAACAATTCAGTGTTCACCAGAGCTGGTTATATTAAGTTATAAACTACCAGATACTACGGTTATGGAAGTTTATGATGCTTTAGTTGGAGTATGCGATTTTTTAGTTTTAACAAATGAATCATATTTGTCCATAGTAAGTGAAAATATGGATGTTTATTATCTTCCCCATCCTTTTTCAAGGAGTGTGCTTTTAAATTCTGTAAGCATGATATTTCAAGGCAGAAAGCAAATGGCAAAGCTTCAAAAAAAGGTGAAGAATTTAGAAAATAAGATGGAAGAGAGAAAACTTATAGAAAAAGCTAAGAAAATTCTAATAAAAAATAAAGGAATAACAGAAAATGAAGCTTTTAGATTTATCCAAAAAAAAAGCATGAATACAGGTGAAAAAATGATAAAGATTGCTAAAGATATAATAAGCAAGCAAGAGTGAGTTAGCTTAAAAAGGTAAAATTAGAGAGATGTATGAGGAGATATAGAATAAAAAATTCTATATCTTTATTTTTGGATTAAAGATACAAGAAATAAATTAATATATACAATATAAAAATATGATATTGATAATAATGGGCTAAAGTATTATAATTTTATTAACAATTTGTTTACAAATGAGGAGGCAAAAAATAGTGGATAAACGAATGAAAGGAATTATCTTAATAATATTAGCCGCATTTAGTTGTGCTTGTATGAATGCATTTATTAAAGGTGCTAGTGGAATTCCTCTTGGAGAAAAGGTCTTTTATAGAAATATAATGCTTTTTGTAGTTTCACTTATAATGATTGCAAAAAATAAATCTTCATTATTTGGGCATAAAGGAAATAGAATAGCTTTAATAGGAAGAGGAGCCTTTGGAACCATAGGAATATTGTTAGGATATTACGCACTGTCTCATATGTTATTACCAAATGAAACAGTATTATCAGATTTAAATATCTTTTTTATAATAATATTCTCTTTTATATTCTTAAAAGAAAAAGTAAATATTATTCAAATAATAGCCATAGTAATTGCATTTATAGGTATATTATTTATTGTTCACCCAGGTGGAAGCGTTCCTATTATACCTGCAATAGTTACTATAATATCAGCAGCATTATCTGGTGGAGCCTATACTATAATAAGAGGTTTAAGAGCTAAAGAAAGTCCAGAAACAATTGTGTTTTTCTTAGCATTAGTATCACTAGCCTTTACCGTGCCATCTATGATATTTAATTATGTTACTCCAAACTTTCATCAAATGTTATGTTTGCTTGGAGCAGGATGTGGTATAGCTGGATTTGAAGTGTGTGGAACTATTGCGTATAAATATGCAGCTGGAAAAGAAATATCTATATTTGGATATACAGAAGTGTTATTTGCAGCAATTATATCACTTGCGGTGTGGGGAGAACTTCCACAAGTTGTAGCGTACATAGGATATGCTCTTATAATTGTTGGAGCGATTATAGTATTTTTATATGATAGATCATTATATAGAAAGAAAAAAACTACATAAAATTTATTTTAATAAAAAGATAAACTTTATATTATTTAAGGTTTATCTTTTTAATTTATTTTGTAAATAGTTGAATAAATTAAGAAGATAAAAGAAAAATAAATATTAAATAATACTAATCAGTATAAAAGTATTATAGAAAAAATACGAAATTTGAAGAAAATTAAAGGATAATTAATGTATATTGAAAAATACACCTATATTATTAAAAATATATTTTTTTATTTATGATATAAATATATGAGTACATAAATTATAAGGAGTGATAAAATGGCAAAAGGACTGTTTTTAATATTTCCAGGGCATGGACATGTTAACCCTACCATTGGATTGGTAACAGAATTAATAAATAAGGGTGATCAAATTACATATATAACAGCAGAAGAATTTAGAGATAAATTAGAAAAACTTGGTGTTGAATTTAAAGGATATGATGAAGAATATAGTGTAGATCCAAATAATAAAGAGGGTATGATAGCAGTTGTAAGAAAAGCTATTGGCATATATAGGAATTTAATAGAGCTTGCACTTAAGCAAGAGGGTACATTTGATTATTTAGTGTGCGACTCAATTGTAAATCCAGGTAAAAAATTGATTAGAAAATTAGGAATAAAAAAGACAATATCTTTATCAACAACTTTTGGGTTGAACGAGAAAGTAATAGAGGAGTCAAGAAAAACTAATAATTTTTCAGAACTTGAAAAATATAAAGATAAGTTGAAAGAGTTAGAAAAAGATATAAAAGACTTAGAAAAAGATTTTGAAATGGAAATTCCAGATGTAACAAAGATTTTTTTAGGCGCAAAGATGGATTTAAATTTAGTATTTACATCTAAATATTATCAACCTCTTGCAGAAACTTTTGATGAAAGTTATAAATTTATAGGGCCATCAATAGCTGATAGAAAGGAATTACAGGATTTTAAAATAGAAAATCCGCAAAATAAAAAAATTGTATTTATATCATTGGGAACTGTTGCAAATAAAAATTTAAGTTTCTATAAAAATTGTTTTGAAGCTTTAGGCTCAAGAGATGATTTAATAATTATAATGTCTATTGGAAAAAGAATAAATATAAAAGATTTAGGAGAAATACCTGAAAACTTTAAATTATACAATTATGTTCCACAACTTGAAGTGTTAAAACAAGTTGATCTTTTTATAACTCATGGTGGAATGAATAGTTCTAGTGAGGGATTATATAATAATATACCTTTAATTGTGGTTCCTCAATTTGGAGACCAGTTTATGGTTGCAGCTAGAGTAGTTCAATTAAGTGCAGGAGTATCTTTAATAAAGGATGTAGATTCAGATTCTATAAAGGAAGCTGTAAATAAAATATTAGAAAATGACTCATATAAAGAAAATGCAAGAAAAATAGGTGAATCTTTAAAAGAAGCAGGTGGATATAAAAGAGGGGCCAACTTATTGCATGAAATTCTATAAAAGTGGATTCAATTTTGAATCCACTTTTTTATAATTGAATTTAATTAAACAGATAGTATTTCATCTTGAAGTTCATTCATAAGTTCTTGAACAGAAACTAATTTGTTTACTTTGTAAGCATTGGAACCGCAAAATAAAAGTCCTTCATCAAGATTTCCTTGTACAGCGTTTATAAGAGCTTTGCTTATGCAATAAGGAGTATCTTTAGGATTGCAAGGTGTTAAGCAATTATAACAGTATGTTACAGGGATTTTTCCTGTTTTTGATGTTTTAGCAAATTTATTTAAAATAGCTCTCCCAGGCATACCAACAGGACTGCTAACTATGGCGATATCTTCTTCTTGACAGTTTATGTAGGAATTTTTGTATTCATCGCTAGCATCACATTCAAAAGTGCCTACAAATCGTGTTGCCATTTGAACTCCAGAGGCACCAAGCTTTAGATATTTAGCAATATCGAATCCATCGAAGACCCCTCCTGCTACGACAACTGGAATTTTTTTGTTGTATTTTTCTTCATATATTTTGACTTCATTAAGTATTTCAGGGATAGTGTTATCGAAATTTTTTATGTCATCTTCTAATTTATCTTTAGAAAAGCCTAAATGGCCTCCTGCTTTAGGACCTTCTATTACAAGCATATCAGGAGTTACATTATTATGTCTATCCCAAAGTTTTAATAAAACTTTAGCACCTTTTAAAGATGATATTATAGGTGCTAGTTTTACGTTAGAATCTTTAGCTTTAGCTATTTTAGGTAAAGAAGTTGGCATTCCGGCACCAGATATTATAATATCTGCACCACCTTCAATGGCAGCCTCAACATATTTATTATAATTAGTTAATGCAACCATTATATTAACTCCTATAATACCTCCTTTAGCTTTTTCTTTAGCAATTTTTATATGCTTCTTTAAAGCTCTTATATTGGCTTCTACAGTATTAGTTAAGAAGTCTTCTTCTAAAAACCCTATTTGTGCTGAAGAGATAACTCCAATGCCACCTGCAGCAGCTACGGCACCTGCTAAGTTAGATAAAGATACTCCAACCCCCATTCCACCTTGAACAATGGGTAATTTAGCAACCAGGTTGCCAATAACAAGCGGTTTAATGTTCATTACATATAACATCCTTTCATTATGTATTAATATTATAATTTATCTTAAAAAAAATTATCATTTTGTTTATTAAATGATGAAATCATATTCAAGTTAAGTTTAAATTAACTTATAAGTATTATTGTTTAATATAAGTTAAGTTTAACTTTATAGAAATATGACTATATTATAAATTAAATTTTAAAATCTAACAAGACAAAAATTTAAAAATTCCATTATTAGGGTTATATTGATAAATATTTAGCCAATAATTACTAATAATATTATCTTAAAGATGATTTTTTTATAAAATATATAATATAAATAAAAATGTAGAAAAAATAGTATTATTAGTATATAATGTTGTTATTTAAAAAATAATTTAATAATAATTGAATTAAGGGGGAATTTTAAAGAGTGAACAAAAATAAAATGCGAATAAATAAAGAAAAATCAAGCAAATTAAAACCAAACATATTAAATGTATTAATATGGATTATAGGTTCTTTTTTTATAGTTTTTTTAGGAGAAGCGCTTCAAAGAGGGAGTGTAAATGAAGCGATTAAATTTATAGTAAGTAGAAATATAGTGTTTTTTTCAAATTATATGATAGTTTTAGCAATTACATCTTTATCATTTTTGTTTAGAAGAATGAAATCGTCTTATATAGTTATATCAATATTGGTTATGAGTTTTTACATTGGAAATTATTTTATAGAAAAATTAAGAGGTACGCCTATCATGTGGGCTGATGTTTATTCTATAAAAGATGGAGCATCAATAGCTAATAATTATATAAATAAGAAAACTATAATCATTTCAGCAATAATAATTTTAGTAATTTTTACATTATTATTTTTTATAAGAAAAATAGAAAAGCCACAATATAGTAGGGGAAAATCGTTTATAAGAGGGGTTATTATAGTTATACCTACAGTTATTTTAACAAGTGGAGTATTATATTGTACAGACAATATAATGGGCAGATTTTATAGGTACAGATGGGATATGCCAAGCACCTATAAAAACAATGGCTATTTATTTTCATTTATAGATAGTGCAACTGGTTTTAAAGTGGAAAAGCCTCATTCTTATAGTAAAAATTTGTTAAATGAAATACAAAACAATATAGAATCAAATGAGGAAGTAAAGGATGTTTTTAGTGAAGTTAACACTTTAGAAAAGAAAGAAAATACAACTCCAAATATAATAGTAGTTCAATTAGAATCTTTTTTTGATATGAATTTAATTGATGGAATAAAACTTTTAAAAGATCCTATCCCAAACTTCAGAAATTTATATGAAAATTTTAGTAGTGGACTTGTAAAAGTTCCTACATTTGGTGGGGGAACTGTAAGAAGTGAATTTGAAATGTTGACAGGTCTTTCTATGGGATTTTTCCCTGTTGGTGAAATACCTAATAACAATGTGTTGAAAAGAATGCCAGTAGAAAGTTTAGCGTATATATTAAAGGATATTGGATACACAACAAGTGCTGTTCACAATCATACTGGGAATTTTTATAATAGAGATTTAATATATAAAAATTTAGGTTTTGAAAATTATGTGTCTAAAGAATATATGACAAAATTTAAAAACGATACAACTTATGCGCCAGATATATTAAATTTAGATACTATTAAAACATTGTTAGAAAGTGATGAACCACAGTTTATATATAATGTAACTGTTGAGAGTCATAGCCCATATAATCATGATTATACAAGAGATAATAGAATAGTTTCAGGGGATTTCTCAGAAGAAACTTTAAATCAATTAGAACATTATGCAAGTAAAGTAGAAGGGGTTGATGAATATATTGGCTCATTAATAGATTATTTAAGTTCAATAGATGAACCAACAATTGTATTAATGTTTAGTGATCATCTTCCACAATTAGATGCAATAACTGATGAAGATGAGGATTTTGTGGGAGATAATAAATACAATACTCAATATTTTATATGGGATAATATGGGGCTTGATGTGACAAAGGAAAATATGAATGCATATCAATTGGGTAGTGCAATGCTTAGTAAAATTAATATGGCATCTTTAGGGGTTATAACTTCTTTTCATGAAAATTGTAAAGGTAATGAAGATTATGAAGAAAAATTTGAAAACCTTCAATATGATATATTATTTGGAGATAAATATATATATAATGGAAAGAACCCATATAGCACGGTAAACACTAATATGGGAATTGAAGATATTGTTATAGATAATGTAATTATAGATAATGAAAAGATAACAATAGAGGGTGAAAATTTTACAAGGTTTAGCAAAGTATTTATTAATAATAAAGAAGTAGATACAGTTTTTGTTAGTAATAATGAGTTGGAAGTTTACAATATTCCTAAGAACATTGTAGATGTAAAAATTGGTCAAATTGGTTTATATAATAAAGCACTAAGCTATTCTAATGTATACAATATAAGTAAATTATATAACTAATCAGTCACTGCAATGTATTAATTATTTTGTTTAAAATACAAAATTTTAATAATACTTTACCCTCAATAGATGTCTTGTCAATAAGTCCGAAATATCGAGAATCACAACTAACATCTCTATTATCCCCTAAAACAAAATATTTGTTTTCGGGGATAATTACTTTTAAGTTAAAATACGAACTAGATAAGTTTTTAATATAAGGTTCTTCCAGTAATGTGCCATTTAAAAAAATTTGATTATTAATAATTTCTAGAATATCTCCAGGAACGCCTATAATTCTTTTAACTATAAATTTTTCTTCATTATTATCAACGTATTTTATGTTTACAATATCACTATAACTTGGGGTTTTATTATTATAAGAATTTAATGATACCAATAAAACATCGTCTGAATGAATAGTGTTTTCCATAGAAGTTCCGTATACTTTATACAATTTAAAATTAGAGGAAAAAATGTATAAAATAGTTACAGATATAACTATGGATAGTATTAAAGTTTTGTAATCATTTTTTGTTATATTTAAATTTTTAAAAACTTTCATATAAGATACCTCAAAATAATATATATATTTTTAAAATTCAAAAAATGTCTTAAAAAATAGTATAATAATAAATTATTGCCCAACATTAATAATTTATTACATTGAAACTGAAAGTAGAAGTGTATAAATAAAAGGAAACATTTATAGGTATTTAGAGTAAATTAATAGGGAGAAGTTATAAATCTTAGGATGTGAGCTTTATGGGGAATTTAATAAATTACTATGGAATGGGAAATACAGCTAAGGGAAGTGTGGATTTTTATCAATCAATATTCCAAGGTTTAAATACTATCTATGGTTTAAAAGGAGGGACAAGTTCTTTTAAGACTCAATTATTAAAAAAAATTTCTAATAACTATAGCAAACTTTATAAAGTGGATGTAATAAATAGTTCAATAGATATAAATAAAATAGAAGGTATCATAATAAATGAATTAAAATTTGCTATCGTAGATTTAACACCTATTCATGGGAAAAAGCCTGTAAATAGTGAGGTTGATTTAATAGAAATAGATTTAACAGAGGCTGAAAATAAGAACATACTAAAAATAAATAACTTAAATTTAAATGCTTTAAAAAAATCGTTTAGCGAAAATATAAAAAAAGCAACAAAAGAATATGAAAAAGCACTAGAAATACATGATATATGGGAAACATTTTATATAAGTAATATGGATTTTAAAAGAGCTAATAATCTTTCAAATGAAATAATAGATAAAATAGTGCCTAAGAAGAAAATAAATGAAAGCTTAGGGGTTATTTATGATAGGTATTTAGGAGCCGCAACACCTGTAGGTTCTAAAGATTATATAATAAATTTAACAGATGGATTAAAAAGATATTTTTTAAAGGGAAGACCTGGGACAGGTAAATCAACAATACTTAAAAAGATAGCAAACAAATTAATAGAGAAAGGGTACAATATAGAAGTATATCATTGTGGTTTTGATCCTAATAGCTTAGATATGGTTATTTGTAGAAATTTAAATTTAGCTATATTTGATAGCACATCTCCACATGAATATTTTCCTGATAAAGAGGATGATGAAGTTATAGATGTTTATAAAGAATGTGTAAAAGCAGGGACTGATGAAAAGTATAGTAAGGAATTAAATCAAATAATTAAAAGATATAAAGAAAAAGTAAAATTAGGAACAAGATATTTGGGCTTGGCAAAGGTCATATCAGATAAAATAGAAGCAGTTTATGCTAAAGCTTTTAAAGATGAAGAAGCACAACAAATAGTAGAAAAATATTTAAAGTTTTCTTAGATAACAAAGGAACTAAAAAGAATTTTATCTTTTTAGTCCCTTTATTTATGTATAAAATTAAATATGTTTTAAAGAAAAACAATCATTTATTATAGAATTTTTTATAGTATGTCTAATTTTATTTCTATAATGTATAGTCCAAAGAATAGTAAGACCTATAACTACATATGTTACAAGATTTGAAACAACTAAAAATACAGAAACTGATGTGTAAAAAACAAGAATAGTTTTTAGTGTTGCGTCAGTTAACATGGCTAATCCCCAAACTAAATTTATAAATTTTATAGAAAATCTAAAATAGTTTGTTTGCCAAAGTTGCTCAATTGTATTTTCATTAAATGTTTCTTTATCAGGTTCAAATTTAAGTATAAAATAATATACAAGAGGTTTTTTAAAAGTAGAGTAATTAAAAAAGTAAAGCCTAAAATATACGTTACAAAAGATTCTTTAAGCAATAAAAATTTCTCACTTCCACCTAAAAATACGCATCCAATTTCCATAGCAAAACTAGCTAACATAAGTATTCCAAACGCATCTACTTTTTTTTCTTTTAAAACTTCATAGATATTGTAAAAAATAGGAGCTGTAATTGCTATTATGAGTGAATTTAAACTTGAAAAATAAATCATAAAAAAATGATAAAGAACCAAAGGAAGAATTGAGTTTATTAAAACACTAGGTAAAACAAGTTTGATTAATGATTTAATAATCTCTTTTTTACTTTCCATATTGTCACCTTCATTACTAAGTAATTTAATATTTTTAATTATAATTATATAAAAAAATATTATATAGGTCTAATAATAAAAAAGAAAATATACAAAATAAAGGATATAAAAAAACTATATTAAAAGAATTAACGAAAATTTAATAATAAAAGGTAAAAAATAAGGGATAAAAGATATTATCCTTCTATCCCTATGATAAAATTATTTAATTTTATAAATCCATCCTTCAGGAGCTTTGACATCTCCAAATTGTATTCCAACCAAAGTATCATAAAGTTTTTTGGTTATAGGACCAACTTCTGTTTCACTATAAAATACATGAAGTGTGTTTTTATATTCGATTCCACCAATTGGAGTTATAACAGCTGCTGTTCCACAAGCCCCTGCTTCTTTAAAGATATCTAGATTATCTATATATACATCACCTTCAGATACCTTTAAACCAAGATATTCCTTAGCTATATGCATTAACGAATATTTTGTTATACTAGGTAGAATAGATGGTGAAAGAGGGGTGATGAATTCATCATTTTTAGTTATACCAAAAAAGTTTGCAGCTCCTACTTCCTCTATTTTTGTATTAGTTGCAGGGTCTAGATATATACAATCTGCAAATCCTCTTTTTAAAGCTATTTCATGAGCTTGCATACTAGCTGCATAATTTCCACCAACCTTTGCAGAGCCAGTTCCACGAGGGGCAGCTCTATCATAATCAGAAATCATAAAGTTTACAGGTTTTAACCCTTCTTTAAAATAAGCTCCAACTGGTACACAAAATATTCCAAATAAGTATTCAGGTGCTGGTTTTACACCTATATTATGACCAACTCCAATTACAAATGGTCTAAGATAAAGAGTAGCTCCAGTTCCATATGGAGGTACAAAACGTTCATTAGCTTTAACAACATCAATGCATGCATTGATGAACTTTTCCTCGGGAATTTCAGGCATTAAAAGTTTTTTTAGAGAATTGTTTATTCTTTTTGAATTTTCATTTGGTCTAAATAACTGAATAGAACCATCCTTAGTTCTATATGCTTTTAATCCCTCGAAGCATTGTTGTCCATAGTGAAGTGCAGTTGATGCTTCGCTTATTGAGAGCATATTATCTTCTGTAAGATGACCTTCGTCCCAAGCCCCATTTTTCCAAGTGGAAATATAACGAAAATCAGTTTTTATGTAGTTAAATCCAAGATTATTCCAATCAATATTTGTTTCTTGTTTCAAAAAAATCGCCCCTATCAAAAATAATTTACTAATTTTAAATCTTGAGTATTTAAACCCTTTAATATTTTATCATTAAATAGTTAACTGATAAAGAGGGATAATGAACAAAATGTAAATTTATTCAAAATTATTTGTGTAAACTATATGATTTAAAAACTGGATTAATAGTATAAAATATTATATAGTTATACGGTAACTAAGAGAAAAATTAAAATTTAAGGAGATAATATGGAAAATAAATTTAGAGATTTTAAACTGGATATAAATATACTAAAGGCAATAGAAAATTTAGGTTATGAAAAGCCTTCAAGTGTTCAAAAAGAAGTTATACCGAATCTTTTAGATAAACAAGATGTTATAGTTAAATCTAAAACAGGTAGTGGAAAAACTGCAAGTTTTGGTCTTCCTTTATGTCAAAGTATAGATGTGGAGAACAATAAGGTTCAAGCAATAATATTAGCTCCTACAAGAGAATTGGTTCTTCAAATAAAAGAGGATTTATCTAACATAGGAAGAATTAAAAAAGTTAGATGTGAAGCCATTTTTGGGAAACAATCAATGGAAGGGCAAATAAAAAAATTAAAACAAAGAACTCATATGGTGGCAGGAACACCAGGGAGAATTATAGATCATTTAGAGAAAAAAACATTAGATCTTAGTAGTGTAGAGTTTGTGATATTAGATGAAGCTGACAAGATGCTTAGTATGGGATTCATAGAGCAAATAGAAGATATATTAAAAAAAGTAAATAAAAATGCAACGGTAGGGCTTTTTTCAGCAACACTTCCAGAAAAAATAGAATATCTTTGCAAAGTTTATATGAAAAAACCTAAATTTATTGAGGTAAAGACTTTAGATTTAGAAAAAAAAATACAAGAAAATTATATAGCTTTAGATGTAAAAGAAAAGAAAAGAGCCTTATGGCAATTTTTATATGCAAAACATCCGAATCAATCTATAGTTTTTTGTAATACCAAAGACAGGGTTAATGAGGTTTTAAAGGAATTAAAATATGAAAATATTTTAGCTAAGAGTATTCACGGTGGTATGGAACAAAGAGATAGATTATCTGTTATGGAAAAATTTAAAAATAAGGAATTTAAGGTTTTAGTAGCTACTGATGTAGCGTCTAGAGGGATTCATATACATGATTTAAGTCTTGTAATAAATTATGAAGTTCCTATGGAAAATGAAAGTTATGTTCATAGAATAGGTAGAACGGGGAGAAATGGTAAAGAAGGAGTAGCTATATCTTTTGTGGCTGAATATGAAAAAAGATTTTTACAATCAATTAAAGAATATACTAAAAAAGATATAAAAGAGATTTTTTATCCAAGTAAAGAGGAGATATTAGACGGGAAAAAAATATTCAAAAAAGATCAAAGTGAAATATTAAAAAATTCAAAAGTAAAGGTAGCAAAAAAAGAAATTCATAAGGATATAATAAAAATTCATATAAATGCAGGTAAAAAGAAAAAAATAAGGGCTTTAGATATTTTAGGGTGTTTTAGTAATTTAAATGGATTAACTGGAGAAGATATAGGAATTATAGATATTTTAGATAATATATCATATGTCGATATTTTAAATGGAAAAGGAAATATAGTATTAAAGAATAACACAGTTAAAATAAAAGGAAAAAATGTAAAAATAGAAAAAGCTAGAAAATAATCACATATTAATACAAAATATTTCTAAAATAAAAGTTTTATGGTATAATTTATTCAGTCAAAAATCAAGTATAAAAGGGATATGAGATATTGTTAAAATATTTAGAAATTATTAAATTTTATTGTTTTTAATATTAAGGATAATTAAAATATGATTTATGAATATAATATAGATTAGTATTATGGAGATACCAATAAATGAAACAAAGTATGCTTTTGAAATTTTTAGGGATAATATTTGTTTTGCTATATTTTCCTAAAGGGGAAATGGTTGTGGCAACTGATTATACAGATGTACTTATAATTGAAAATAGTGCAGAAAATTATATTGTTACTGAAGCAATAAAAAATGTATTAGGAGTATATGGGGCAAAAGAAAGATGTATAAAAGATGTTGAATATAATTATGGAGAGTTATTTAATTATGATAAGGTTATAATTATTTCTAATGTTAATAATATATCAAATTCAGAATTAATACTTGATTTAGAAAACTTTAGCGGAGATATATTTTGGGTAGGGTCTGGAGTATCACAAATACTAAAAGATAATGTTAATGAAGAACACGGTACAGTGTGGAAGATGAATAATGTATGGAATATGGTTATAATTCCAAATGAATTTGAATCTTTTTTGACTCTAACAGAAGCATTTAATTTATTTTTTGAGAAAGAAAATGACGAATATTTAAGAATGTTTTTAAAGATAACAAATGTTAATACGTTATCAGATAGCACTAAGTTAAAGGAAATAGCAGATTATTTACATAGTGAAGGAGTACCTTTTATAATAGTGTTAGATGAAATACTAGATATAAAAAATTTAAGTATTAATGAAAATGATATAATTTATTATAATGTTAAAGAATTTTTTTCTACCATAAGATATATGATTGATAAAGGTGGTAGCGTAGTAATAAAAAATAATTTTATACATAAAGATTATTTAGCAAATGAAAATGATGAAAAAAATATATTAGAAAAATTTATTATAGAGTGTGTAAAAAATAATATTTATCCATTAGGGATAGAAATAACTAGTGAAAAAGATTTTGAAAAGTTAAAAAATAGTTTTAATACGTTTATGTATAGTGGTGAATTAAATAATGTTTTTAAATATCCCTTTATAATAACTGATTTTCAAAATAGTTACAATATAATAACGAATAATGTGGGAAAGATTGATAGTAATAATAAGAATTGGCTTCAAAATATAGAATATAATATAAAAAAATTATCAAAGGTAAGGGGAAGTGTAGGTACGGTATCTTACAATTCAATTTTAGACATAGAATATTTAAAGCAAATTGTGAAAAATTTGAATAAAGAAAATATAAAATACTTTGATTTAAGTTATATGAAAAACAAAATTGAATTAAATAAAATAGAAATAAGTTCATCTAATGGAGATATAAATTGTATCATAAAATCATATGATGATGAGAATATTTTAAATACGCAAAATGAAAACGCTGATTTAAAAAAGAATTTTTTTCATACCAAATTAAATTTTATATTCTTAGGAAGTATAGTGATATTAAGTATATTATTCATATTAATATACAATTATTGTAAAAATAACAATAACAAAATAGCATAAATGTTAAATGAATAATAAATAATAGATAAAAATATTAAATTATTAAAAAATACTTCTATCATTGAAAAAAATATAGTATAATATGTATAAAGTTAAAAATTTATATGTTGAAGGGGGAGTTTTCAAATGGACGCAAAAGTTTATGTAGAAAATCTATTATGTAGTTTAGAACAAAATAATAAAGGTGAAAAAGAATTCCTAGATGCTGCAACAGAAGTTTTAACATCTATTGTACCAGTTTTAGAAAAAGATAAAAGATATATAGAAGAAGGAGTTTTAGAAAGATTGGTAGAACCTGAAAGGGTTATTATGTTTAGAGTTCCTTGGATTGATGATAATGGAAATGTTAGAGTTAATAGAGGATATAGAGTTCAATTTAATAGTGCTATTGGACCTTATAAAGGTGGTTTAAGATTTCATCCTTCAGTAAATTTAAGTATTATAAAATTTTTAGGATTTGAACAAATATTTAAAAATTCTTTAACTTCACTTCCAATAGGAGGTGGAAAAGGAGGATCAAATTTTGATCCTAAAGGAAAATCAGATAGAGAAATAATGAGATTTTGTCAAAGTTTTATGACAGAGCTTTATAGACATATAGGAGAAAATGTGGATGTTCCAGCTGGAGATATTGGAGTTGGTGGTCGTGAAATTGGTTATATGTATGGTCAATATAAAAGAATAAGAGATTCTTTTGATGGAGTTTTAACTGGTAAAGGACTAAGCTATGGTGGTAGTTTAGCAAGAACTGAAGCTACAGGTTATGGACTTGTTTATTTAGTTGATGAAATGCTAAGAGATAATGGGAAAGACTTTAAAGATAAGACTGTTGTAATATCAGGATCAGGAAATGTTGCAATATATGCTACTGAAAAGGTTCAAGCATTGGGCGGAAAAGTTGTAGCACTTTCAGATTCATCTGGATATATTTATGATAAAGATGGAATAAATCTAGATGTAGTAAAGGAAATTAAGGAAGTTAAAAGAGGCAGAATAAAAGAGTATTTAAATTATAAAAAAGATGCAGTATATACAGAGGGTTGCAAAGGTATATGGAGCATAAAATGTGATATAGCCCTTCCTTGTGCGACTCAAAATGAAGTTGATGCTAAATCAGCTAAACTTTTAGTGTCAAATGGAGTTTTTGCACTTGGAGAAGGAGCTAATATGCCATTAACTTTAGAGGCACAAAAGGTGTTATTAGATAATAATGTTTTATTTGCACCAGCAAAGGCTGCAAATGCAGGTGGAGTTTTAACATCTGCATTAGAGATGAGCCAAAATAGCCAAAGACTTTCTTGGACATTTGAAGAAGTTGATAAGAAACTTAAGGAACTTATGGTTAATATATATTATAATGCGAAAAATGCTGCAAAAGAATATGGATATGAAGGAAATCTTGTAGTTGGAGCAAATATTGCAGGATTTTTGAAAGTTGCAGATGCGATGTTAGCTCAAGGCATAGTTTAAAAGTAATTCATAAAATAAAAAGTGGGATAAGAATTTTCTTATTCCTCTTTTTTTATTGTTTAATTATTATTAAATAATAATTTTTATTGCTAGATAATATTAATAATATTATAATAAATATAAATAATATTATTTGATATAATTAAACATACTAATAAATAAGAAAAGAGGTGTTTCTTAATTGATTAATACAAATGAAAAATTTATAGATATAAAAAAGAGTTTAAATAATAGATTAATAGGTCAAGATAAATTTATAGAAAAACTTTGTACATATTTTCAAAAAAAAATTGAAAGTGACCAAAGAGGAATAATTTTTATTAATGGAGAAAAAGATACAGGTAAAAAATTAAGCATAAAATGTCTTTTTGAAAAATTAAAAGAAAAAAATTTAATTAAAGTAGGAGTAGTAGAACAAATTGATTTAGGCTCATATAACTTTAATTATGGATATAATGCTTTTTTAACTGATATTTATGAAAAATTAAAAAGTGATTCAGAATGTTTAATTTTTAGAAATATAGAAAATGCAACAAAAGATATTTTAAAAACATTGTCTAAAATATCACCAAATAGTTGTATAAAGTTAAAGGATAATTATGTAATAAAAAATCAAATATTAGTCGAATCTAGTGAAAAAAGTTATGAAAACATAAAAGAGATTACATGTAATAACAAATTTTTGGTTTTTGTATCAGATGAAAAGAAAATAGATTTAAATAAATATTTTCCTAAAGATTATTCTAAGATGGTAGATGCAATTTTTTATACTAAATCTTTGGATGAGAATGAAAGAAGAAGTGTAGTTCATAGAGAAGTATTAAAAACAATAGAGAAAATAAAAAATGATTTAAAATTAGATGTTATATATGACATAAATGAAAATGATAATTTAGAAAAACAATATGGTATGTGCCATTATCTTCAAGAAACTTATGTGAAAAATGATAATTTTGGAATATCAGATTATGTTAAGTCAAGATTATATGATCCAATTAAAAATTTAATGATAAATGAACATATAGGGATTGAAGAAAGAGCATTAATATATGTAGAAAACAATACTATTTTATGTAAAACAGATAAAGAGGTATATGATTTAAACAATTATTCAATGCCAACATTAGAAGAGGTTAAATATAAATTAAACTCTATAATAGGAATGTCAAATTTAAAAGAATTTATAAATAGTATAGATAATAATTTTAAAGTGCAAAGAATAAGGAAAAGACTTGGTCTTAAAAATTCAAATATATCTTTAAATATGATATTTGAAGGTAATGCAGGGGTTGGAAAAACTAATGCTGCAAGAATAACTTATGAATATTTAAATGCTCTTGGAATATTGTCAACTGGAATATTTATAGAAGCTAGTAAGGCTGATTTTGTAACTGAAAATTTAAATGATACAGCTAAGAAGACTATGGAAGTTGTAAATTCTGCCTTAGGAGGAGTATTATTTATTGATGAGGCATATTCTTTGTGTGAGAGTGAAGATGATAAAATAGGAAAAGAGATAATAGAGGCATTACTTAAAGGGATTGAAGATAATAAAAATGATTTAATAGTTATTTTAGCTGGTTATGAAAGAGATATGGAAAATTTCTTATCTATTAACCAAGGGTTAAAATCAAGATTCCCAAATACTATTGCTTTTGAGGATTATAATCCTGTGGAAATGTATGAAATAGCTGTAAATATAGCAAAGTCAAAAGGATATAGAATAGACAAATCTGCTAAAGAAGGATTAATAGATTTGTTTACAAAAAATCAATTGATAGGTAAAAGTGATTTAGGAAATGCTAGATTTGTAAGAAATGTTGTAGAAAATGCTATAATGGATGCTTCTAAAAAATATTTAACTGATAATAAAAAGCAAATTGACCTTTTAGAAAAAGATAATTTCAATTTTAAAGTAAATGCAAAATTTAATTTAGAAGAAAAATTAAAAAGTATAATAGGATTAGATGAAGTTAAAACTCTTATAAGAAATCAATATAAACTTATAGCGGCGCATGAAAAGAGAAAAGCAGCTGGTGTTGAAACAAAACTTGAGCAAAATTTAAACATGGTTTTTGCTGGAAATCCTGGAACTGGAAAAACAAGTGTGGCAAGGCTTGTAGCTGAAATGTTAAATAGTATGGGACTTTTAAAAATAGGTCAACTTATAGAAACAGACAGATCAGGCTTTGTTGCAAATACTACAGAAGAAACTGCAAAAAAAACAGAGGATAAATTTAAAGAAGCAATTGGCGGAATATTATTTATAGATGAAGCTTATACTTTAGCTAATGATAAATTAGGTAGAGATGCGATAGAGGTTTTATTAAAACTTATTGAAGATTATTCAAATGAGGTTATAGTTATTTTAGCTGGATATGAAAAAGAAATGGAAAATTTCTTTGATGTAAATATAGGATTAAGGTCAAGATTTCCACTTTGGACGACATTCCAAGACTATAATCCTGATGAACTTTTACAAATGGCTATAAAACTTATAGAGAAAAATGGATTTAAATTATCAAAAAATGCATATATTTCTTTAAAAAATAGTTTGATAGATGTTTATGAAAACTCAGATGCACAATCTGGAAATGGTAGAATGGTTCGAAATTATGTTGAAAATCTTATAAGAAATCAAAGTATAAGAATTGCTGAAAATGATATAAGTGTGTATGAGATGAATCTTATAACAACAAGAGATATTGAAAAAATAAATGAGGCAGAACATATAAATACTTATGATTTAGAACAAAAGCTAAATGAAGTTATTATTGCTGAGAATTCAAAACAATTTATAAGAAATCAATATAATCTAACAAGGGTTAATAAAAAGAGACAACGTCTAGGGATGAGAACAGAAGTTAATAGGCTTATGAATATGGTATTTATAGGGGAAGATGGAACCGGTAAAAAAACAGCGTTAAAAATATTAAGTGAGATGTATTATAACTTAGGTATGGTTAAATCAAAGAATTTAATGGAATTGGCTGCAAGAGATATATTACTTATGCTAAAAGACGGAAATAAATTAAAAGATATTTTAGGAGAATCTTTAGGAAGAGTCTTATATATAAATGACTTTAATCTTTTAATGGAAGAGGATAATAATGAATATATTTTAGATGCATTATTAAAGTTTATAGATGAAAATAAAACAAAGGTTATAGTGGCATTGAGTGGAGATGGAGATAAACTAAGATGTCTTTATGCAGGTAACTCTGATTTTAGTGGAAGATTTCCACTTTGGTTGAATTTTTCACCGTATAATTTAGAACAGCTTATAGGGGTTGCAAGATATTCTTTAAAAGAAAAAGGATTTGTGCTTAGCAAAGGTACAGATGAGCTACTAAAAAGTATTATGGATGAGTTTTCAAACAATAAAAAATTATCAATAAAAAACGGAATAATGGTTAAAAAATTTATAGATACTTTAATTAGAGTTCAGAGCATAAGAGTTAGTACAGGTTCTTTATCAGCAAAAGAAATAAATACTATAATAGATAAAGATATTTTATTAACTAAAGAAAGATTTATTGAAAGAAATATTTTTGCATGTGAACTATGTAAAGATGGTGCTGGACTTGGAATTTTATGTAGAAGAAAGAATAATGATAGAATAATTGCAAATAGGAGAAATGTAAGGGCATTTACAATTGAAGATAAGAAAGATATTAAACCTTTGTTTGTAGAAGATATAGAAAAACACGAACTAACAGAAGAAAAAAGAATGAAAAAGAGTGAAGTGGAAAAAGAAAGAGAAATAATTGAACCACAAACTAAATTAAATTCTGAATTATTAAAGGAAGAACTTCTAAATATTAAAAATCTTTTTGATTTAAATGTTATAGACGAAAGTGAATTTAAAGTTCTAAAAGCAAAAATAATAAGTAAATATTAAAAGAATATATTAATATAAGTATTGACAATATGTTTTTAAAAATTTAATATAAAAGTGTAAGTTAATTTAAATTATTATTTTCATTATAATGAGATGTTCTTATTTTAATGTAATAGCAGTTAAAGTTTATTGTCTAACAGAAAAGAAATGCTAATCTGGAAGACTAACACATAATTATTTATAAAGTTTATTAATGCTAATGAAGGTTATAAATTATGTTTAGCCTATGTGAATAAATATAAACCTAGTTTTCTGTTTGAGAAAGCTAGGTTTATTGTTTTTTAGAGGAGGAGTTTTTATGGAAAAAATAGCTGTTATAAGTGCTATTTTAGAAGATCCTATAAAGAGTCAGGAAGAGTTTAATGATATCCTTATTAATTTTAGAGGCAAAATTAAAGGGAGAATGGGAATACCAATAAGAGAGGATATAACAGTTATATCTATAATACTTACAGGTAAGTTGGATGAAATAAATAGTCTTACAGGAAAGTTAGGAAAAATTCAAGGAGTAAGTATAAAAACTGCTATAGGTAAAAAAGAAATTTAAGGAGATGGGAATGAATACAATAAATATTATTGATAAGTTGTATAAAGAGAATATTGCAACTAGAGAAGAACTTTTATATCTTTTAGATAATATAGATAAGGATTCAATAAATTATTTAACTGAAAAAGCTAATGAAGTTAGAATGAAAACATATAAAGATAAGGTTTATATGAGAGGGCTTATAGAGTTTACAAACTACTGTGTAAGAGATTGTAAGTATTGTGGTATAAGGAAAAGTAATAAGGATGCAGATAGGTATAGATTAACTGTAGAGCAGATAGTAAATTGTGCTGTTTTAGGAGATAAATTAGGATATAAAACAGTTGTTTTACAAGGGGGAGAGGATCCTTTCTTTACAGATGAGATTATGGTTGAAATTATAACGAAGATAAAATCTATACTTCCTAATAACGCGATTACCTTATCAATAGGCGAAAGATCTTATGAAAGCTATAAAAAAATGTTTAAAGCAGGTGCTGATAGATATCTTTTGAGACATGAAACAGCAAACAAAACTCTTTATGAAAAGCTTCATCCAAACGCTAGTTTTGAAAATAGAAGAAAATGTTTAGAAGATTTAAGAGAGATAGGATATCAAATAGGCTCTGGGTTTATGATAGGGCTTCCTGAACAAGATAATAATAGTTTGGTAGATGATTTGATTTATACAAAACAATTAAAACCTCATATGTGTGGTATAGGACCTTTTATACCTCATAAAGATACTCCTTTAAATAATGAGGAAGGTGGAACATTAGAAAAAACAATTATAATGATTGCTATTTTAAGACTTCTTCTTCCAGACACATTGCTTCCGGCAACAACATCATTAGGGACTATAGACCCAACTGGTAGAGAAAAAGGAATAAAAGCAGGTGCAAATGTTGTTATGCCTAATTTATCACCAACTGATGTGCGTGAAAAATATTCTCTTTATGATGGAAAGATATGTACAGGAGATGAAGCTGCGGAGTGTAGAATGTGTATAGAGAGAAGAATGAATAATATAGGCTTTCAGATTGATATATCTAGAGGAGACAGTATTCTTTGGGAAAAAGAAAGTAAATAGAATTTATTTTAAGTTTTAATAAAACGTTAGGAGAATGTAAAATGGAAAATTTTATAAATCATGAATATATATATAAACTTTTAGAAGATGGGAAAAAGGCAACCAAAGAAGATATAATACAAATTTTAGAAAAAGCAAAGAATAAACAAGGGGTAAGCCACGAGGATGTTGCAGCACTTATACAGGTTGAAGATAAGGAACTACTAAAAAGGATATTTGAAGTTGCAGGGGAAATAAAAGAATCTATATATGGAAATAGGGTTGTTGTTTTTGCTCCTTTATATATAAGTGATTATTGTGTGAATAATTGTGTGTATTGTGGATATCATAAGTGTCATGATTTTAAGAGAAGAAGATTAACTCAAGAAGAAATTGCAGAAGAAGTAAAACTTTTAGAAAAAATGGGGCATAAAAGATTAGCTTTAGAAGTTGGAGAAGATCCAGTTCATGCACCAATTGAATATGTAATTGATAGTTTAAAAACTATATATAATACTCAAAATGAAAATGGAACTATAAGAAGGGTTAATGTAAATATAGCAGCAACAACTGTTGAAAATTATAAGAAATTAAAGGAGGCAAATATTGGGACTTATATATTATTCCAAGAATCATATCATAAACCAACTTATGAAAAGATGCATCCAAATTGTTTAAAAGGAGATTATAATTATCATTTAACAGCATTGCATAGAGCAATGGAGGGTGGAATAGATGATGTAGGAGCTGGAGTTTTATTTGGACTTGCAGATCCTAAATTTGAAGTTTTAGGACTTATGATTCATAATGAAGAAATGGAAAAGAAATTTGGTGTAGGATTCCACACAATATCAGTTCCAAGACTTAGACCATCAGGTGGAATAAATTTAGAAAAATTCCCGAATATAGTTGATGATGAGATGTTTAAAAAATTAGTTGCAGTAATAAGAATAGCTGTACCATTTACAGGAATAATAATGTCAACAAGAGAAACACCAGAGATGAGAAGGGATGCATTAAAATTTGGTGTAACCCAAGTAAGTTCAGGTTCAAGTACTGGTGTTGGTGGATATAAAGAAAGAGAAGAAAAAGGTAGTGGAGAGGCTCAATTTAAAACTTCAGATGAAAGGACACCATTAGAGGTTTTGAATAGTCTTTTAGATGATGGATATATTCCAAGCTATTGTACTGCTTGTTATAGAATGGGTAGAACTGGTGAGAAGTTTATGAAGCTTGCAAAAAGTGGTGAAATACAAAATATGTGTGAACCAAATGCAATGCTTACTCTTATGGAATATGTGTTAGATTATGGTGATGCAGAAACTTGTAAAAAAGCAGAAAAAGTAATCAAAGAAAGAACTGAAAAATTAAAATCAGAAAAAGTTAAAGAATTTATAATGGAAAGTTTAGAAAAACTTAAAGAAGGTGGAAGGGATTATTACATTTAAGGAGGAGTTTTATGAACAGTACACCAAATGCTAATAGAAAACATATAACAGTGTATGGAAAAACTAATACTGGAAAATCCTCATTAATAAATAAGATATTAAACCAAGAAGTATCTTTAGTATCAGATATTGCAGGAACTACGACAGATCCAGTTTTAAAAGCTATGGAACTCATTCCAGTGGGGCCTGTAGTATTTATAGATACAGCAGGTATTGATGATAAAAGCGAACTTGGAGATTTGAGGATTAAAAAAACTTTAGATGTATTAAAAAGAACTGATATAGCTCTTTATGTTATGGATGCAAATAATGTTGATAGAGATGAACTTGAAAAAGCTAAGATAAACTTTAAGAAATATAATATACCTTATTTGATTATAGTAAATAAAATAGATCAAGTATCAGAAGAAGTTTTAAGTAAATTAAAAAATGAATTTAAAAATGGTATTTTTATATCAGTTTTAAAAGATATAGGAGTGGCAAAAGTTAAAGATGCTCTTATAAAAAGTTTACAAAAAGAAGAGGAAGATGGACCAATACTTGGAGATTTAGTTCGTTATAATGGAACAGTTGTTTTGGTTGTACCAGTAGATTCAGAAGCTCCAAAAGGAAGGATAATTCTTCCGCAAGTTCAGTGTATAAGAGATTGTTTAGATCATGGAATAAAGAGTTATGTAGTTCGAGATACTGAACTTGAAAGTGCTTTAAAAGATTTAAAAAATGTTGATTTAGTGGTAACAGATTCTCAAGCTTTTAAAAAAGTTTCCAAAATAGTTTCAGAAGATACACCTTTAACTAGTTTTTCAATTCTTTTTGCAAGGCATAAGGGAGAGATTAGTGATTTTATAAAAGGAGCTAATGCTGTAAAAAATTTAAAAGAGGGATCAAAGATTTTAATATTAGAGAGTTGTACTCACAATGTGTCTCATGAAGATATAGGAAGAGTGAAAATTCCTAAACTTTTAACTAAATATGTAGGACAAAAATTAAATTTTGAATACAGAGTAGGACATGATTTTCCAGATAACATAAAAGAATATGATTTAATAATTCATTGTGGTGCTTGTATGATAAATAGAAAAACTGTAGTGAATCGAATAAATTACTGTAAAGGAGAGAATGTTCCTATAACTAATTATGGAATAATTTTAGCTTTCTTAAATGATATTTTAGATAGAAGTGTAAAATGCTTTAAAGATAACATTTAAGTGTAGAGCATGAGTTAATAGTAGATAATAAATTTATCTACTATTAATATTACTTTTGTATTTTTTAGTATAATAAAATAAAGATATTATTTTTTAATGGAGGTTGTAAAATGAAGTATACAAAGAGAGAAAATATTTATGTTGTTAGACTTGAGAAAGATGAAAACATAGTGGAAAGTTTAAAAAAATTTGCTAAAGAAAACAATATAAAAGCAGCTATGGTAAATGGAATAGGCGCAGTAACTGATACAAAGATAGGGATTTATGATATAGAAAGCAAAAAATATAATGAAACAATATTTAATGATAATTATGAGATAACAAGTCTTACAGGAAATATTACAACAAAAGATAATGAACCATATATGCATTTACATATAAATTTTAGTGGACAAGATTGTATATGTTATGGAGGGCATTTTATAGAGGGGAAAGTTACTATAACTGCTGAAATAATAGTAACAGAAATAGAGGGAAATTTAAATAGATATTTAGATGAAGTTGGAATAAATCTTATAGATGTATAATTTGCTATTTACAATAAAAAAATATAGGTATATAATAAAGGTAAAGTTAATATAATAAATTGTTGCTAGGGGTGCCAAATAATTGGCTGAGAGGAAAATCCAACCCTATGAACCTGATATGGTTAATACCAGCGTAGGAAAGCAAGTAAATTTAGCGATTTTTGTTTGTGAAGATATAATACAATTACAAATAAAGTTATAGATTTTTAAGACTTGCTATTTAAGCAAGTCTTTTTATTTTCTAAATAATTTATAAATATATAAAAATATTAAATAATTTTTAGGAGTGTATAGTAATGATAATAAACGGAAAAAAGTATGAATTTACAGAAAATTCAACTATTTCTGAAATATTAAAAAAATTAAATGTTAATGAAGAAAGAGTTGTTGTAGAAGTTAATTTAAACATAATACATAAGGAGGAATATGATAGTTTTATTGTTAAGGAAAATGATTCTTTAGAAGTTTTAAGTTTTGTGGGAGGTGGTTAAGATAAATATATACCTAAACGAATTAAAGATTAATATTAATAAAAATGCCTATATTTCCGATGTTAAAAAAAAATATAAAAATGATGCAGATGTCGTTATTTTAAATGGATTTCCTATTAATAGCAATATTAAATTGAATGAGAATGATAAAGTTACTTTGATAAAAAAAGGTGAGATACCTAAAGAAGATGAACTTGAATTTCTTATGATGGCAAGACATACTCCGGGTGTTTTTGAAAGATTAAAAAAAGCAAAAGTAGCAATAGTTGGATGTGGAGGTCTTGGCTCTAATATAGCAATATCTTTAGCTAGAGTTGGGATTGGGGATATTGTGATATGTGATTTTGATATAGTAGAGCCATCTAATTTAAATAGACAACAGTATTTTGTAAAAGATATTGGAAAATTTAAAGTAGATGCTTTGAAGGAGATTTTACTTAAAATAAATCCATTTATAAATGTTAAAACTAACAATGCATTTATAGATAAAGACAATATTGAATATTTGTTTAAAGATAGAGATATAATAATTGAAGCTTTTGATAAAGCTGAAAGTAAGGCTATTTTAGCTAATGTTGTTTTAACAAAAATGCCAGATAAATACTTAATAATGGGATCTGGTATGGCTGGATATTTTGATTCTAATATTATAAGAACGAGAAAGATAAATGAAAAATTTTTTGTTTGCGGTGATTTTATAAATGAAGCTAAGATGGGCTCAGGGCTTATGGCGCCTAGAGTAGGAATTGTAGCGAATCATATGGCAAACGAAGCTGTTAGAATTTTGTGCAAAACTATTTAATTATTTAAAGTTATAAAGTGAAAATTAGGAGGAAAAATACATGGATGATTTAATAATTGGAGGAATTAAATTAAGTTCAAGATTATTTGTAGGGACAGGTAAATATAGTTCAAATGAGTTAATTCCAGAGGTTTTAAAAGAAAGTGGTTCTAAAGTCATAACTTTAGCTGTAAGACGTATTGATTTTGATAATAAGGAAGAAAATCCACTAGAATATATTCCGAAGGATACTATACTTCTTCCAAATACATCAGGAGCGAGAAATGCTAGTGAAGCTATACGACTTGCAAGACTTGCAAGAGCTATGGGGTGTGGGAATTGGATTAAAATAGAGGTTATCTCTGACAATAAATATCTTATGCCAAATAATTTGGAAACTTTAAAGGCAACCGAGGCATTGGCTAATGAGGGTTTTGTAGTACTTCCTTATATGAGCCCTGATATATATTTTGGACATGCTATGAAGGAAGCGGGTGCTGCTGCTATTATGCCTTTAGCATCACCAATAGGAAGCAATAAGGGATTAAAAACTAAGGAACTTATAAGAATGATGATAGAAGAAATCGATGTGCCGATAGTGGTAGATGCTGGAATAGGGAGACCATCTCATGCAATGGAAGCAATGGAACTTGGAGCTTCAGCTTGCCTTGTAAACACTGCTATAGCTTCATCAAAGGACCCTAAAGTAATGGCTAGAGCATTTAAATTGGCTGTTGAGGGTGGAAGGCTTGGATATCTTGCAAAATTTGGTGAGATTTCAAGAAGAGCTAATGCATCATCACCACTTACTGGGTTTTTAAGATAGGGGATGGAGAATATGAGTTTTTATAAAGTTATAGAAAAATATAAAGATTTTGATTTTAACAACTATTTTAGGAATACTACTATACAAGATGTGAAAAAAAGCATACATAAAGAAAGATTAGACAGTGAAGATTTATTAAATCTTTTATCACCTAAAGCTATGGAATGTTTAGAAGAGATGGCTCAAAGGGCTAATGAATTATCAATTCAGTACTTTGGAAAAGTAGTAAATTTATACACTCCTTTATATCTTGCAAATTACTGTGAAAATCATTGCGCTTATTGTGGATATAATGTAGTTAATAAAATTCATAGGAAAAAGCTTACATTAGAAGAAGTTAAATTGGAAGGGGAAGCTATAAGTAAACAAGGTTTTAAACATCTTTTAATATTAACAGGGGAGAGTAAAACTAAAACACCAGTATCATATATAGCAGAGTGTGTTAGAGTGTTAAAACCAATGTTTCCATCTATTGGGATAGAAGTTTATGCTTTGACTGAAAATGAGTATAAGATTTTAGTAGATGCTGGAGTTGATGGGCTTACTATATATCAAGAAACTTACAATGAAGAAATTTATGATAAAGTTCACATAAGTGGTCCTAAGAAAGATTATATATTTAGATTAGATGCACCAGAGAGAGGAGCAAAATCTGGAATGAGAGATATTGGTCTTGGAGCGCTTTTAGGTCTTAGTGATTTTAGAGTGGACGCATTCTTTACAGCTCTTCATGGAGAATATATTGCTAAAAAATACAGAGAAGTAAATATTGCTTATGCACTTCCAAGGATAAGACCTCATGAAGGAGAATTTGATGATATAAATAAGGTAAATGATAAAAATTTTGTTCAAATGCTTTTGGCTTTTAAAATATTTAATCCTACAGCTTCAATTAATATATCTACAAGAGAGAGACCAGTGTTTAGAGAAAATTTAATTCCGCTTGGTGCTAATAAAATAAGTGCTGGGGTATCAACAAATGTAGGTGGACATGCTATAGAGGATGTTGGAGAAGAACAATTTGTAATAAATGATACAAGGAGTGCTAAAGAAATGAAGAATGTTATAAAATCGTTAGGATATCAAGCTATATTTAAAGATTGGGAGAGAATATAAAATGCTTTATTTGATAACAAATAGACATTTAGTAGACGCTGAAAAATATTACGAAGTTATAAAAACTTTATCTACCTTAGGATTAAAAAGAATAATTTTAAGGGAAAAGGACTTATCTTCAAATGAATTAGAAGATATTTATGTAAATATAAAAAATATAATTGAGGATGATACAAAAATAATAATAAATTCAGATATTTCCTTGGCAAGGCGTGTTAAAGCTTATGGGCTTCACCTCTCATTTAATGATTTTTTAAAATACAAAAAACAAAATTTGAATGATTCTTTTGTATTAGGTGTTTCTGTTCATTCTTTGGATGAAGCAATTTTAGTAGAAAAGCTAGGAGCAGATTATATTTTAGCTTCAAATATATATGAGACTAAATGTAAAGAAGGATTAAAAGGCAAAGGTGTAGTTTTTTTAAGAGAGATAAAGGAAAAGACAAGTATAAAAGTTATAGCACTAGGGGGAATAACCTCTAAAAATATAAATGAAGTTTTAGAGGAAAAAGTTGATGGTGTAGCTATTATGAGTGCTTTTATGGAGAGTCAAAATATTTATGAAGACTTTAAAAATTTTCAATCTATTATAGATGAATATAGCAAATAATTAAATATAAGAAAAAATTTATAGTTTTTAATGGAGGATTTTTTATGGATTATACAACTCAAATGGATGCAGCTAAAAAGGGAATTATAACAAAAGAAATGGAGACAGTAGCTTTAAAAGAGGGTATGACTTCTGAGGAAATAAGAAGAAAACTTGCAAAGGGAGTAATTGCAATCCCTGCTAACAAAAATCATAAATCGTTAAACGCAGAAGGGATAGGGGAAGGATTAAGAACAAAAATAAATGTTAATCTTGGAATATCTAAAGATTGTTATGATTATGAAAAGGAATTAGAAAAGGTAAGAGTAGCTTTAGATATGGGAGCCGAATCTATAATGGATTTATCGAATTATGGGAAAACAGAAGAAATGAGAAAAAGAATAATAGAAATGTCAAGTGCAATGGTTGGAACTGTTCCTATGTATGATGCCTTAGGGTTTCATGATAAAGATTTAAAGGATATTATAGTTGATGAATTTTTTGAAGTTGTTGAAAGACATGGACAAGATGGAGTTGATTTCATAACAGTTCATGCGGGATTAAATAGGGAGGCAGTAGAAACTGTAAAGAGAAATAAAAGACTTACAAATATAGCATCTAGGGGAGGTTCTCTTTTATTTGCTTGGATGGAACTTAATAATTGTGAAAATCCATTTTTTGAATATTATGATAGGCTTTTAGAAATATGTGCAAAGTATGATATGACTCTTTCTTTAGGAGATGCATTAAGACCAGGTTCAATTAGTGATGCAACAGATGCATCTCAAATAAAAGAACTTATAACATTAGGTGAACTTACAAAAAGAGCATGGGACAAAAATGTACAAGTTATAATTGAAGGACCTGGACATATGGCGATAAATGAAATTAAGTCCAATATGTTATTAGAAAAAAAGTTATGTCATGGAGCACCATTTTATGTTTTAGGACCATTAGTTACTGATATTGCTCCAGGATATGACCACATAACATCATCAATAGGAGGAGCTATTGCAGCAAGTTCTGGAGCTGATTTCTTATGTTATGTAACTCCAGCTGAACATTTAAGACTTCCAGATTTAAATGATATGAAAGAAGGCATTATAGCTTGTAAAATAGCAGCACACGCAGGAGATATATCTAAAAATGTAAAAGGCGCAAAAGAGTGGGATAAGAAAATGAGTATGGCAAGAGCTGATATTGATTGGGAAAAAATGTTTAATTTAGCAATAGACAGTAGTAAAGCTAGAGAATATAGAGAAAGTTCTAAGCCTCATGATGAAGAGAGTTGTACAATGTGCGGAAAAATGTGTTCCATGAGAACTATGAAAAAGATATTAAATGGAGAATATTTAGAGATAAATAATTAAAATAACTTATATAAAAAATTTAAATAATATGTTTTAGTAAGAATAATAAAATAGATAATTTAAAAGGAGAAAGTTATGATTAATGGACTTACAATTGCAGGATCAGATAGTTGTGGAGGGGCAGGTATTCAAGCTGATATTAAGACTATGTCTGCTAATGGAGTTTTTGCAATGAGTGTAATAACAGCAGTAACAGCACAAAGTACTCAAGGAGTTTTTAGTATAGAGGATATAAGCTCAAATATGATAAAAAAACAAATTAATGTTATTTTTGATGATATAGATGTAAATGTAATTAAAATAGGGATGGTTTCAAAAAAAGAATCAATAAATGCGATAGTTGAAAGTTTAAGAGAAATTAGAAATTTGCCACCTATTGTTATAGATCCTGTTATGGTGTCTAAAAATGGATTTAATCTTTTGTCAAAAGATGCAAAAGATGCTTTAATTACTAATCTAATACCTTTTGCAACGTTAATAACGCCTAATATATTAGAAGCTGAAGAAATAACAAATGAAAGAATTTTAACGTTAGATGATATGAAAAAAGCAGTAGAAGCTATTTTAAACCTTGGACCTAAAGCTGTTTTAATAAAAGGTGGACATTTAAAGGGTGATGCTATCGATGTTTTATATGATGGAATAGAATTTACTATTTTTGAAAAAGAAAGAATAGAAAATGATAATACTCATGGGACGGGCTGTACGTTATCTTCAGCAATAGCTGCTAATATGGCTAAGGGAATGTCCTTAAAGGAAAGTGTTGCTTTGGCAAAAGAATATGTCACAAATGCAATAAAGCATGGATTTACTCTAGGTAAAGGGATAGGACCAACACATCATTTTTATAAATTTTATAATAATCAAGGGGAATTTATTGTAAAAAAAGAAAAAAATAAATTTTATGATTTAATCGAAAATCATAAAAATAAAGATGAATTTGATTTAAAATCAAAAAAAATATACCTTATAACAGATTATAGATTAGATTTTGATATATTAGTTGAAAAAGTTAGAATAGCTTTAGAATGTGGAATAAAAATAGTTCAGTATAGGGCTAAAGAAAAATCAACAAAGGATATGTGTGCAGAAGCTAGAGTGCTAAAGCAACTTTGTCATGAGTATAATGCAATATTTATTGTAAATGATAGAGTGGATATAGCCCTTGTAGTTGATGCTCATGGAGTGCATTTAGGAAGGGAAGATATGAAAATAAGTGAAGCAAAAAAGATATTAGGAGAAGGAAAAATAATAGGGGCAACTGCACATAATGAAAAGGAAGCACTTGAGGCTATAAGTGAAGGAGCTACGTATTTAGGAGTAGGTGCTTTATATAAAAGCAAAAGTAAAAGCAATACTGTCAATTTATCTATAAAAACTCTTCAAAAAATAAAAAAAATCACGGATAATCCTATTTTTGGAATTGGAGGAATAACAGAAAATAATATAAATAGCTCTTTGAGAGAAAACATAGATGGAGTAGCTGTGATTTCTGCTATTTTTCAAACTAATAATATAAAAAATACTATAAAAGAGATTAATGAAAATTTAAAATAAAAGATTGATAAAAAATTAACTATAAAAATATATTCTTATAGTTAATAATAAAAAAATGTAAAATTTAGTGATTTGTATTAATGTATTTTTAAATGTATTTTTAAATGTATTTTTAAATATCATTAGAGTTTAAAAAAATACTAAGATATAAAAGTATTAAAAAATATAATTAAATTACATAAAAAATTACATTTTTTTTACCTTAATAATCCAAAACTTGCTTTTAAAAAAAATATAGTGTATAATGTATACAAAACGAGGGATATTATGACAAAAAATAAGGATAAAAATACATAAAAAATAAATTAATAAATAAAAACATAATATTCAAATAAGACGCAAATTTTTTATATTTATATAATTAGGGAAATTTATTTAGTACGATTTTTCTATGCAGAAAATTGTAGATTGTTAAAGGTAAGATTAATTTTATAAAAATGCCTAAATGTCGAATTTTAAACATAGCTAGATTGTTAAAAAAGTACTTAAAAAATTAAATTTAAAATTAAAGTTGAATTTTTAGATGGAATTTGTTAAAAAATTTTATTTACTAAGAATTATGAACCCAGTGTTAACTATTTCTGCGATAAATATAAGAAATTCTAAGCAAGTAGGAGGAATTTATAAGTGAAAAGTAATAAAATAAAAAATATGTTAGTGGTAGCATCAGTGGTAATAAGTACTACTCTTGTAGGAAGTACCTCAGCTTTTGCAGCTACACTACCATTAAGCAGTTCCGCATCTTTAAACTCTTCGTCGAAACAGAGTTTACAAAAAACTACAACTAAAAACCAATCAAAAACAACGGATAATAACGGTGAAAAAGCACTAACGGATAATACTAAAAACGAAAATATTTCAACGGTTTCTAATAAAGCATTTAATAGTATAAAAACTTCAGAAGTTTCAACTGCATCAAAAGATACAACTTTATGTGGTGAGATTCGATATGGTGAAGTTTCTAATCTTGGGAATGGTTACACATCATTAAATCTAAGACAAGGCCCTGGCACTAGTTATAATATAATCGGGGAACTTTCAAGTGGTACTAATGTTCAAATAATATCTCAATGTAATAGTAATTGGTATAAAGTACAATATAATGGAACAACAGGATATGTTTATGCACCATGTATATCTATTGTTAGCGGTAATTTAAGTAGTAGTTCAAAAACAGGAACAGTTATAAATCTTAGTGGAGATATACAATTAAATTTCAGATTAGGTCCAAGCACTAATGATACTGTAATAGGTGGCTTGTCAGAAGGTACAACGTTTACTATATTATCAGAAAGTAACGGATGGTACAAAATAAACTATGATGGAACAATTGGATATGTTTACGGTTACTATGTATCTGTAGGAAATAATTCATCAAGTTTATCAAATTCATCAAGTAATACTTCAAAATCTGGAGTTGTTAGTAATCTAAATAGCGGAGTGGATTTGAATTTTAGATCAGGTCCGAATACTGATTATAGCATAATAGGAGAATTATCAGAAGGGACAAGCGTTACTATATTATCAGAAAATAATGGATGGTATAAAATAAATCATGATGGAACGGTTGGATATGTTTATTCAAACTATATATCAACAGGAAACGCTTCATCAAATAATTCAACAAATGCTTTAAATAATTCAACTGCAACTGTTTCAAAAACAAGTGTTTCAAAAAGTAATTCATCAAAAAAATTAGGTGATTCAAATGTTTCTAATAATGAAACTACTAATTCATCAAATAATAATGTTGTAGGAACCAATTATGCAAATAAGGTTTCATATACAGCACCATCTGATTTAGTTGATTTTACAGCATCATATGAAGGATTTTCAGCAACACCTTATTGGAGCGGTGGTTGGACAGTAGGATTTGGACAAAATTACGGAAATACGTATCCAGACAATGTGACTTATCAAGAGGCTTTAAATACATTACAAGGTAGTTTAACTACATACATGAGTCAAGTTAAGAGCTTAACACAAGGATGTAATTTAAATCAAAATCAAATAAATGCTTTAACAGATTTTGCTTATAATTTAGGAATAGGTTCTTTAGAAAATAGTCAACTTCTTCAAGATGTAAAAAATGGAAATACAAATGCATCAACTATAATGACAGATTTTCAATCTTGGAGTTATATGGGAGGTTCATTCTCATCAGGACTATATGCAAGAAGAACAGCAGAGGCTCAAATGTTCCTTTATGGACAATATAATGATCATCAATAAGAGCATAAAAATATTTTAAATAATTTTTTAGATTGAAGTATAAAAAAGGCAATGGTAATTTATCATTGTCTTTTATTTTTGAAATTTAGTGTTTACGTATAAACACTTTTGATGTACAATATAAATGGTGTTTATATGTAAACATAATAAAATTTAAAGGAGAAAAATATGGGAAGTATATTAAAAAAAAATCAAATGTCTTCTGAGGAAATACATAAAAACAGATGGATAATACTTGCAATAGTTGTTTTATTGCCTCTTATGTCTTCTTTAGATAGCAACATTGTAAATATAGCTCTTCCGACAATTGAAGCAGATTTAAAGATAAATATGGCTTCAGCTGAGTGGGTTGTTAGTGCTTATCTTATAATAATATCAGCTACAATACTATTATTTGGTAGAATAGGAGATATGAAAAGTAAGGGATTAGTATTTATAAATGGTATTATAGTATTTACATTAGGATCGCTTCTTTGTGGAGTATCTATAAATATTTATTTTTTAGTCGCATCTAGAGTAGTACAAGCAATAGGAGCAGGACTTGTGATGTCAACAAATCAAGGAATAATAACTGCGGTTTTTCCCGTAACTGAAAGAGGAAAAGCACTTGGAATAACTGGTTCAGCTGTTGCACTTGGTGCTCTTATAGGACCTGCTCTTGGAGGAATTATAGTAACATATTTAACATGGCATTACATATTTTTAATAAATGTTCCAATAGGGATAGTTGCATATATTTTAGCTAGAAAATTTATACCAGTTAATATGTCAACAAAGAATGAAAAAATGGACGGAAAAGGTGCATCAACATTTTTTATTGCAATAGTATTTATATTTTCAGCTATAATGGTAGGTCAGCAAATAGGATTTAATGATATTTATATAATTTGTGCATTTATAGTTGGATTTATAGCTTTAGTTATATTTATATTTGTTGAGAGAAAAGAAAAAGCACCAATGCTTGATTTGTCGCTTTTTAGAAATTCTACCTTTTCAACAAATTTAATATGTGCATGTATATCTTTTATATCAATAAATACAATAAGTATAATAGAACCATTTTATCTTCAAGATGCATTAGGGTATAGTGCTTTTACATCAGCTATGATTATGATGTCTTATCCTATTGTTATGTTAGTTGTAGCACCTTTAAGTGGTCATATATCAGATAAGATAGGCAATGGAAAGTTAAATACAATTGGAATTTTAATAACAGGCATATCAATTATAATGTTATCTACATTGAATGTAGATTCTAGTATATTAAAAATAGTATTATTTTTATGTGTATTAGGTCTTGCAAATGGACTTTTCCAATCGCCAAATACAAGTGCTATAATGTCATCTGTCCCTAAAAATAAATTAGGAATAGCAGGCGGAACTAATGCACTTATAAGAAATGTTGGACTAGCTATTGGTGTTTCAGTATCAACAACTATTCTTTATGCAGACATGAGTAGACTTGCAGGACACAAAGTTTTAGGATATATACCAGGAAAACCAGATATATTTGTGTCAGCAATGAAAGATGTTTATTTAATGGTATCTGTTCTTTGTTTTATAGCTTTTGTACTTTTTATAATCAATATGATAAGGACAAAGGCAAAGAAAAAAGTTTTACTTTAATATAAAAAATTTAAATACAAGTATAAAAAAAAGATAATGATAAATAATATATCATTATCTTTTTTAGTTTTATTTTGATAAATGGGATTATATTAATAAGTAAAAAGGAGAAAGTATATGTTTAAAAGAAAACAAATGTCTTCTGAAGAAATACATAAAAACAGATGGATAATACTTGCAATAGTTGTTTTACTACCTTTTATGGCGTCCTTAGATAGTAATATTGTAAATATAGCTCTTCCAACAATTGAAACAGAATTAAGGATAAATATGGCTTCTGCGGAGTGGATTGTTAGCATCTACCTTATAATAATATCAGCAACCATATTGTTGTTTGGTAGAATAGGAGATATGAAGAGTAAGACTTTAGTATTTATAAATGGAATTTTAGTGTTTACAATAGGATCATTTCTTTGTGGGATATCAGGGAATATTTATCTATTAGTTGCCTCAAGGGTAGTTCAAGCAATAGGTGCAGCACTTGTAATGTCAACAAATCAAGGGATAATAACAGCTATTTTTTCTGCTGAAGAAAGAGGAAAAGCACTTGGAGTAACGGGAGCTGCTGTTGCACTTGGTGCTCTTATAGGTCCAGGGCTTGGAGGAATTATAATAACATATTTAACATGGCATTATATATTTTTGATAAATGTTCCGATAGGAGTAGTTGCATATATTTTAGCTAGAAAATATATACCAGTTGAAGTATTAAAAACTACTGAGAAAATAGATGGAAAAGGTGTTCTAACTTTTTTTATTTCGATAGTTTTTATATTTTCAGCGATGATGATAGGACAACAAATAGGATTTTCTGATATATACATAGTATGTGGATTTATAATTGGATTTTTTGCTTTTGCAGTATTTGTTTATATTGAAAAAAAAGCAAAATCACCAATGCTTGATTTATCTCTTTTTAAAAATTTAACTTTTACAATAAACTTAATAGGGGCATGTATATCATTTATAGCAATAAATACGGTTAGTATAATAGAGCCTTTTTATCTTCAAGATGCTTTGGGGTTTAGTGCTTTTTATACATCTATAATTATGATGTCTTCACCAATTATAATGCTTATAGTGGCGCCATTGAGTGGTCATTTATCAGATAAAATAGGAAATGAAATATTAAATATATTAGGAATTTTTATAATTGGAATAGCGCTGATACTATTATCCACATTAAATATTGAATCTAGTGTAGTAAGTATAGTATTATTTTTATCTACATTAGGTTTTGCAAATGGTTTATTTAAATCTCCAAATACAAATGCTATAATGTCATCTGTCCCTAAAAATAAATTAGGAATAGCAGGCGGAACAAATGCGCTTATAAGAAATGTAGGTCTTGCAATTGGTGTTTCGGTATCCACAACATTTCTTTATAAATATATGAGTAAGCTTGCAGGATATAAGGTTTTAGGTTTTATACCTGGAAAGCCACATATATTTATATTTGCAATGAGGGATGTTTATTTAATGGTATCTATACTTTGTTTTATAGCTTTTATACTTTTTATAATAAATATGATAAAAGTAAAGATAACAAGAAAAAAGGAGTTATAAATATAAAAGTTTTAATAATAGCTTATTTAGGGTATAATAAAATAAAAAAAGCTTATCATATTTTTCTATGGTAAGCTTTTAAATATTTAAATGAAATTTATTTAAGGAGAATTATATGACAACATTTAAAAGTTTAGGTCTTAGAGAAGATATAGTAAATTCATTAAAAAATTTAGAAATAGACAAACCAACTGAAATACAGGAAAAAGCAATTCCTATCGTATTAAATGAAAAAAATTTAATAGCTCAATCTGAAACTGGGACAGGAAAGACTTTAGCTTATATTTTGCCAATAATAGAAAAGATAGATGACACTAAAAAAGACATGCAATGTATAGTTGTGGCGCCCACATACGAACTTGCTATTCAAATAAATAATACTTTAAATGATTTAAAGAGAGGTATGAATAGAAAAATAACATCCTTAAGTCTAGTTGGAAGTGGAAATATTTCAAGACAAATTGAAAAACTTAAAGGAAAACCTCATATATTAGTAGGATCTAGTGGAAGAATATTGGAACTTATAAAAAAAAGAAAGATTTCAGCTCACACAATAAATTTTATAGTCATGGATGAAGGAGATAAACTTTTAGATTTTAATTATATAGAGGAAGTAAATGCTATAATAAAACCGTGTAAAAGAGATGTTCAAAAGCTTCTATTTTCAGCTACTCTAACGGAAAAAACTTTAGAAGTTGGAAAAAAAATTTTAAAAGATTGTGAAGTTTTAAGTATTAGAGGAAAAAATCAAGTAAATGAAAATATAATTCATGGATATTTTTTAGTTGAAGAAAGAGATAAAGTAGATTACTTAAGAAGAATAATTCATGCCACAAAAGCAGAAAAATTAATAGCATTTATAAATAATAATTATGATATAAATATAATGTTAGAAAAGTTAAGGTATCATAAGATAAAAGTAGAGTCATTACACGGAAATAATAAAAATAGACAAAGACAAGAGGCTTTGGAAAAATTTAGAAAAGGAGAAGTGCAAGTTTTAATAGCGTCAGATGTAGCTTCTAGAGGACTTGATATAAAAGGAGTCAGTCATATAGTAAATTTAGATATACCAAGAGATTATAAAGATTATCTTCATAGAGTAGGTAGAGTTGGGAGATGTGGAAATAAGGGAATAGCGTATTCTTTAGCAAACTATAAAGAAGAAAAGACTGTTTTATCATATGAAAAAAAATTAAAGATAAAAATTCCTAGGCTATATATATATGATGGACAAATATCAGATGTTAAGGTTGTGAAGCCCAAATTTAAGAAAAAAACTACTAAATTAAAGGTTAAAAGAAAAAACTAATTAAAAAATGATTGGATTTGAGGAGATTCATTATGAGAAATGAAGATTATTTAAACAGATATTCAAAAGAAGAGGAGTTAAAAGTTATAGAAAATGCTAGAAAGAAAAAGGGATTAACTTATGAGGAACTTGCAAGGAGAATAAATGTGAATAAGGTATGGCTTGCTAGTGCTTTTAAAGGTCAACAATGGGTTCCGGAGGAATACATTAAGCTATTAGAAAAAGAATTAGAATTAAATACAGAGATTTTTAATGTTCTTAGGGAACATCCATATAAGGCAGATACTGATCCTATTCTTTATAGATTGCATGAGGCATTAGATACATATGGACCTGCAATAAAAGAAATAATTCATGAGAAATCAGGGAATGCTATAATGAGTGCTATTGATTTTGGAATAGATGTTGAAATAGAAAAAGACTCTAAGGGAGATAGAGTTATTATAACAATGAATGGAAAATTATTACCATATAGTAAACAAGGAAAATATCCTTGGTAAAATAAAAAGGCTGTCTAGGAATTAGGCAGTCTTTTTGTGTGCTTAAATTACAATTTATCAGTAAAAAGCATAAAAATTATGTAAATTATTATTTTTTCTTTAAAACTTTTCTAGCAAATACTGCAAGAGATATTATAACTGCTATAGAAAAGCAAAAAGCAAATATAACTAGTATTTTAACTGCTAAAGGCATAAAAAGCACCTCCTAAAATAAACAATAATAAAATTTTACTCTAATTAAATAAACTTTTCAATAATTTAGATATTTATAATTTAATGGAATAAAATATGAAAATTTATAATATATATTTTACATAATATTTTAGGAGGGAATTTATGGAGAATAAAGTGGGTAAGAAGGCTAATTTAACTATAATATTTTTAGCGATATTAATTTTTTCAGTAACTATTTATTGTGCAAAGACAATAAATGAAGAAAATATAATAATATTATTAAGTTTGATATGTGTTGCTACATGGGTTTGTATAGGACTTAATTTTAGAAAAGGCAATATAAAATCTCGTGAAGTGTTAGGACGAGATATTAAAGAAAATTATATCATGGAGGGCACTTTGAAAAATGAAGACAATGTACTACAATCTATTTTTCAAGAGGATGAGTGTAGAGTCACTATGCTTAAGAAAGCTATGGAAGCTACTGTAATGCTACTTGATAAAGAAAATAGTATATTAGGTACTGCGGTGTTTATAAATAATGAAGGAAATCTTTTAGCAAATGGATATAAATTAAATAAAGATGGTAATTTAGTTCAATTTGAATGTGGAGATAGGTTATATTGTAAGTTTTATAATTCAGATAAAACAATAGAGGGGATAGTAGAAAAAGTTTTCAAAGATAAAGAAGGAAATTTATTTTCAATGATTTCTATAAGTTTAAATGATTATACAAAGTATTTATCCCTTGGTGATTCAAATGATTTAGGGATTGGAAATAAAGTATATGCAGTATGCCCTTTTGAAGAAAACAGAAATATAAATGTAGTGGAAGGGATAGTAGCTCAAATAAATCAAGAATATAAAATTGATTCTAATAATATATTTAAAAGCAACAATTGTATTTTATATAATGGTATATCAACTAAAGCATCACTTGGGGGTCCTCTTTTAAATGTGAGAGGAGAGATTGTTGGATTATTGCTTGGAAAATGCGAAGATTATGAGAGGTTAAGCTTTGCAATTTCAATAAATAATATAAAGGATATTATTAATAATGAAACTTCTGCTAGTGTTATAGATGAAGTTGCATTAGATAAAAGCATTGTATAAAGAGTTAATAATTAAGTTTTTAAAGGGGATAGATATATGGTAGATAAGAAAGAAAAATATATAAGTGATTTAACTAAAAAGCTTATAAATCAAGGCGTTCAAGTAATGGATGGAGTGTCTGGGAAAATGGGTAAAAGAGGATCTGGAGTTATAGTTGATAATGACGGACATATATTTACAACTTATGAGTTAGTAGGAGAATTAGAGAATTTAAGTCCTATAGTTACGTTAAATACAGGAGAAGAAATAATAGGGAAGGTAGTATATAAAAATAAAAATAATAATTTAGCAATAATAAAAATTAATAGAATTTTTGATGAAAGTTTAGTTGCAAATTTTGGAAATGAAAATGAAGCTTTCATAGGTAGTCACGTTATTGTAGTCAGACAAATATATAAAAAGGATGAAAACATAATAACTTTAGGCAATATTATAAATAGTATGAGGCAATATAAAACTTTAGATATACGTTATAATGCGAAAGTAAATGGTTATATAGAAGAAGAAAGCAAAACAGTTACTCCAAAAGGATTAATAGAAATTTTAGCAGAAACAGATAAGTATGCTTGTGGTGCAGGGGTTTTTGATGTAAAAGGAAATCTTATAGGTATGATTTCAAAACAATTAATAGATAAATGTACTAATAAGGAGTCAAATGTTATGTCTTTAGCAACTCCAGTTAGTATAATGAAAGAAATTTTTTCAGATTATAAAATTGAAAATTTGATGATAAACAATATGAGTATAAATGAGTATTTATAAACTTATTTTTCCTTTTGTAACTAAAAGGACATAAAAAAGTGATATAATATATCATATAAAGTAGATTATTATATGATTAATATAGAGTTAAGGTAGGGAGAAGGTTATGGAAGGAAAAATTTTTGAGTTAAAGTGCGGAACTATTGTAAATATAACTAGTAATAAAATAATAATAGAGAGAAAAAGTGCTAAAAGTAAGTTTAAAGGAATATATGCAAGTGAAGGCAAAGAGCAGGTAATGATAAAGTTATCAGCAATATCTAATATAATATTTGATGTTGATTTTTTGATACTTTGCGGTCTAGGTCTTCCGGTTCCTAGTGATTTTAGAGATTATAATAAACCTGATATAAAACAATATCCAAATTGTATTGTTGGAACATATGATGAATTAAAGCCAATTTATGATTATTTATTAAGCTTAACTTAAAAGCAAAAGAGACAAAATGATTATTTTGTCTCTTTTGCTTTTAAGAATTAAAGGAAGGTATACTATGGAATATAAATATAGAAGAACATCAAAAGAATAACCAAAATAACAATTATATGATATAATTATTAATAATTATTTCTTATTAATAATGTATATTAAATTTAGAGAATACTAAAGAAATGAAAGAGTTCTTATTTTATGATATAATATTCTTTATGTATTAAAGGATTAGGGGGTATAATGTGATATTACTTTTAGGAATTAAAAAAAACACGAGTTTAGATGTAAGAGCAGAATTTGCAATAGCACCTAGTAGACAAAAGATATTAGTAAAGAGATTAAAAGAAGATTTTAAAGAAGCTGTAATACTATCCACTTGCAATAGAACAGAGATATATATAAATGCAGATGATTCTTTAGAAGATAATTATATAGTACATAAAATATTTGAAGATTTGCAATGGGATTATAAAAAGTTATCACCTTTTGTATTTTTATTAAAACAAGATAATGCAGTATATCATCTTATGGAAGTTGTATGTGGTTTTCATTCAAGAATTTTAGGTGAAGATCAAATCTTAGGGCAAATAAAAGATAGCTATATATTAGCTAAAGAAGAAGGGGTTTTAGGTTACGAACTTCAAAAACTTTTTGAAGAAGCTTTATCATGTGGTAAAAAGTTTAGAACTGAATGTAAGATATTTGAAGTTCCAGTATCATCAGTTTCAATATCTATAACTAAAGCTCTTAGTATTAATGCAAAAAAGTTTATGGTATTAGGCTATGGTGAAATGGGAAAGCTTGCAGCTAAGTATATTTTAGGGCATAATATCGATAAGCTATATATAGTTGTAAGAAATAAGGATGTTGTTAATGATATAGAAGATGATAGATTATCTGTTATATCATTTGCGGAAAAAAATAAATTTTTAAATCAAGTTGATGCAGTTATAAGTTGCACTGCTGCAACACATACATTAATAAATAAAGAGGATATAGATGTAGAGGGAGATAGTATATGTATTTTTGACCTTGCTGTTCCGCGTGATGTAGATTCAAAGGTTTCTCAAATAGATAGGGTTAGGCTTTATGATTTAGATTACATAAGCTCTATAGATGATAGAAATAAAGCAGTTAGAAAAGAAAGAATGGAGAGTTACAGATATATAATAGATGAAAAAATAGGGGAATATAATGTTTGGCTAAATACTAGAAAACTAGGCCCTATAATAAAAATGCTTAAAATGTCTGGAGATGAAACTTATCTACAAAGAGCTAAAACTTTCGCAAATAAGAGCAAGGGTAAAGAAGATTTAAAGCTTGCTAAAACTCTTATAAAAAGCGCATCTCATACATATATAAATAAAGCCATAGATGTATTAAAGGAAGAATCTTTAAAGGGAAGGCAAAAGGAATGTTTAGATATAATAAGCAAAATATTTTTACAAGATTAAGAGAGAGGGATACATATGAGTATAGTAATTGCAACTAGAAAAAGTAAGTTAGCACAAGTGCAAACTGAAATAGTTATGAAAATTTTAAATGATAAGTTAAATTTAGATAGTGAAAAATTATTAATAGTTACAGAAGGAGACAAGAGGCTTGATGTAGCTTTGGATAAAATAGGGGGTAAAGGTCTTTTTGTAAAAGATATAGAACGTGCACTTTTAGAAGGTAGAGCACACTGTGCAGTTCATAGCATGAAAGATGTGCCATATCAATTAGAAGACAGTTTTTCTTTGATTTCTATGCCAGATAGAGATGATATAAGAGATGTTTTTGTATCTTCAAATGGGGTTCATTTTGCTGAACTAAGAAAGGGTGCCAAAATAGGAACAAGTAGTATAAGACGAGAAGCTCAAATAAAACTTCTAAGACCTGATTTAGAAATTGTCCCAATAAGAGGGAATGTTCAAACTAGACTTAAAAAGATGAAAGAAGAAGGAATGGATGGAATAATATTAGCAGCTGCAGGTCTTAAAAGGATGAATATGGAAAATATAATAACTGATTATTTTGATCCTAAAATGCTAATACCAGCTATTGGTCAAGGTGCAATTGGAATAGAAGTAGCTAAAACGTGTAAATATAATGAATATTTTAAGGAATTAGATAATAAACAAGTAAGAATTACTGTAGATGCTGAGAGAAGCTTTATGAAAGCTTTAAATGGAGATTGTCATAGTTTTATAGGGTGTTATACTAAAATAGAAGGATTAGACCTTTATATGATGGGAACTTTTATGGTAAATAATAAAATAATAAAAAAAGATATTTTAGGAAATAAAGAAGATAATATTTTACTTGGAGAAAAATTAGCTAAAAAAATATTAAGTGTGTAAATTTAAGAGGTGAAAAATATGGATAATAAAGTTTATATAATAGGAACAGGCCCAGGGGATGAAGAACTTTTAACATTAAAGGCAGTAAAGGCATTAAAAAAATGTACAGCTGTTTTGTATGATAGATTAGTTAGTAATAATGTTTTAAATTATTTAAGTGATGATTGCGAAATATATTATTGTGGAAAAGAACCAGGATGTCATTACAAAACTCAAGAAGAAATAAATTCTATGATAGTGTCATTAGCAAAAAAAGGTCATACTGTAGGTAGAATTAAAGGAGGCGACCCGTATGTATTTGGTCGTGGAGGAGAAGAAGTTCTAGCGTGTGTAGATGAAAATATTAAATTTGAAGTTGTGCCTGGTGTAACATCACCTATATCAGTTTTAAATTATGCAGGAATTCCTATAACTCAAAGAGCTATGGCTCAAGATTTTCATATAGTTACAGGAATGTCAGCTGGTACTTCTAAAATGAATTGGGAGGCTTTATCTAAAGAAAATGGAACGTTAGTATTTATGATGGGGCTTAATAATTTAGAACTTATTGTAAAAAATCTGATTCAAAATGGAAAAGACATAAGTACTCCATGTGCTGTTGTTATGCGTGGAACGTCTTCAAAACAGAAAAAAGTTATAGGGACTTTAGAAAATATAAAAATAATGGTAGAAGAAGCTAAGCTTAAATCTCCTTGTATTATAGTAATTGGAGAAGTTGTAACATTAAATGAAAAATTAGCTTGGTATGAGCATACTCCTTTATTTGGAAAAAATATTTGTGTCACAAGATCAAGAAATCAATCATCTAATTTAAAATCAAAATTAAGAGATTTAGGAGCTGAGGTTACAGAAATAAACTCTATAAAGATAGTAAAAACACCTAAAAACTTAGATAATTATTTAGAAAAAATAAGTTTTTATGATTATATAGTTTTGACATCAGTAAATGCTGTTGAAACATTTTTTGATTATATAGTTGATAAACAAATAGATGTAAGAAGTATAAAAGCAAAATTTGCTGTTATAGGAAAAGAAACTAAAAAATCTCTTATGAGACGTGGAATAATACCATTTGCAATGGCTAGAGAATTTTATGGAGAAAGTTTATTTGAAGCTTTAAAACCGCATTTAAATAAAGGAGACAAAGTATTAATGCCTTGTTCGTCATTAAGTAGAGATTATTTAAATGAGGAAATTTCAAAAGTTGGAGCAATAGTTGATAGAGTTCATATATATGACAACGTATGTGGAGAGGCTAAAAATCCCAAGGCTTTTGATGAAGTTGATGTAGTTTTGTATACAAGTCCAAGTACGTTTAATAATATGGTTGATATAGTTGGGTTAGATAAAATAAAAGAAAAGATAAACATAGCTATAGGACCTCAAACATTTAAAGCATTAAAGCAAAAAGAAGTTGATGGATTTATGTGCAAAGTTCATACAGAAGATGGGCTTTTAAAAGAAATACAAGATATATTAAGATAAATTTTTTAAAATAATTTCAATGCAAAGGAGATAAAAATGTTTAAAAGAGGTAGAAGATTAAGAATAAATAATGAAATTAGAGATTTAGTTAGAGAAAATACTTTATCTGCTAGTGATTTTATATATCCTTTATTTGTAGTTGAAGGAGAAAATATAAAAAATGAGATATCATCTCTTCCAGGAAACTATCATGTATCCATTGATAGATTAGATGAAGTGGTAAAAGAAATTTTAGAGGCTAAAGTAAAAGGAGTAATACTTTTTGGTATACCAGCACACAAGGATGCTTGTGGAACAGAAGCTTCAACAGAAGATGGAATAGTTCAAAAAGCTGTTAGAAAAATTAGAGAGCTAACAGATAAATTATTAGTTATAACAGATGTTTGTATGTGTGAATATACAGATCATGGACATTGTGGAATATTAAATGATAAAGATGTAGATAATGATAAAACATTAAAGCGTTTAGGAGAAATAGCATTATCACACGCAAAGGCAGGGGCACATGTTGTGGCTCCATCTGATATGATGGATGGAAGAGTTGAATATATTAGAGAAGTATTAGATAAAAATGGCTTCGAATATGTTTCTATAATGGGATATTCAGCTAAGTATTGTTCAGCTTTTTATGGGCCATTTAGAGAAGCGGCTGATTCAACTCCAAGTTTTGGAGATAGAAGAACATATCAAATGGATCCTGCAAACACTAGAGAGGCTTTAAAAGAAGTTCAATGGGATGTAGAAGAAGGGGTTGATATGGTTATTGTGAAACCAGCACTTTCTTATTTAGATATAATGCACCAAGTGAGAAGTAATTTTAATGTACCAGTTGTAGCATATAGTGTAAGTGGAGAATTTGCTATGGTGAAGGCTGCAGCTAAAATGGGATGGATAGATGAAAAGAAAATAGCGTTAGAAATGTTGTTATCTATGAAGAGAGCTGGAGCAGATATGATAATAACATATTATGCTTTAGAGGCTTCTAAGTGGCTAAAAGAAAATTAAAATAAAGTCAAATAAATGCTATATCTAGTTTGATATAGCATTTTTGTTTGATTTTGCTTTTATTAAATTCTTAGATATCATAGAATATAAAAACTGTCCATAAAATTTTTTAAACATATTAATTTTGCTATTTGGATAAAAATAAAGTTCATTCCAATTATTTTCTATCCAAAAGGCCTTGTCCAAAGAAAAAATATTCATGGCTAAAGCTTTTTGTACACTAAAGTAAGAAACATCTTTAAATGAAGGTGTATACTCAGTTTTATTACAAACGATGTTCATAAAAGTAGATAATTCATCAGAAGTTAGAGGTTTAGAATGTATCTTACTACCAATTCTAAGGGCATGGCCACAAGAAAATACTCCCCATTGTCTTAAAGATTCCTCAATAGATTTTAATGTGTTTTTGGCACCAGAACCTTGAGTGTTTATAATTAAAAAACTAGGTTTTCCAGCTATATCACTTCTATGAAACCATACACATGTTCTGTCAATAAAGGCTTTTAAAATTCCACTCATGTTATTTAAATATACTGGAGTGCCTATTATAAAGCCGTCACATTTCTTTAGTTTTTCCATTAAAATATTAACATCATCATTTAAAATACAATATCCTTTTAAAATACAACATTCACATCCAATACAAAAATTTATTTTATAATCATGCAAATTTATTATTTCTGTACTAAAATCATGTGTTTTTAAATTTTCTTGTGCTTGAAGCAAAAGATTATACGTATTTTTTTTGCGTTTGCTACAATTTATAAGTAAAATATTTTTCATTAAAATTGCTCCTTATTTCATTAAAATTAATTAACTATATTATACACTATTTATAATAATAATGTAATTTAAAATAGAGGATAGATAGAGCTATCTACAAACTCTATTTATCCTCTAAAGAATTATTTATAGTAATTTCTACTTTAACAATACGTTTCTTATTAACTTCTTTTATTTTAAATATTATATCCTTGTAATTAACAATACAGTCATCATCTTTTTTAGGAATATATCCTATAAGTTTTATTATAAATCCGCCTAAGGTATCATAATCATCAGACTCTGAGTCTAAATTTATATGAAGTTTTTCATTGAGTTCATTAATGGATATAAGACCGCTAGCTAAAAATGTATTTTTGTTTATATTCTTTAATAGGATTTCTTCATCATCAAATTCATCACCAATATCACCCATTACTTCTTCGATTAAATCTTCAATAGTTACAATTCCAGAAAAACCACCATATTCATCAATTAAAATAGCCATATGTTTTCTTGAAATTTGAAGTTCTTTAAATAATTCATCAATGTTTTTCATTTCAGGTACAAAGTAAGGTGCATGTAATATGTTTCTTAAGTTTACGTTATCAAAACCTACTTTGTATGCCTCACACAAAAAATCTTTCATATATAAAATCCCTATTATATTATCAATATTTCCTTGGAATATTGGAATTCTAGAATATTTTTCATTTAACAGACTATTTAAATAAGTATTAGCACAATCGTCAATATTAATCATATAGACATTGGTTCTAGGAGTCATGACTTCTTTTGCAAGCTTATCATCAAATTCAAATATGCTGTTTATCATATCTTTTTCTGTTTCATTTATAACTCCATGTTCCTGCCCAACATCAACTAAAGACTTAATCTCTTCTTTTGAAACCTTTTCTTCTAAATTGCTACTATTTACATTAAATAGTCTTATTAAAAAATTAGTTGAGATTGATAAAAGTTTTACAAAAGGTATTGTAATTTTTGATATAAGCATAATTGGTTTAACAGCATACATAGCTATTTTTTGAGAATTTTGAAGAGCCAATCTTTTAGGGAGCAGTTCTCCAAAAACCAAAGTAATATAAGATAAAATTACGGTAATTACAATTAAAGAAATTTCGTGAGCGTAAGGTATATTTAATGTTTCTAAAAAATTTCCAAATACATTTGATATGCCAGTTGCTGCTGATGCACTTGAAAAAAAACTAGCTAAGGTTATTCCAACTTGTACAGTAGATAAAAATTTAGTTGGTTCTTGCAAGAGCCTTTCTATAAGTATGGCATTTTTGTTTCCTTCCTCTGCTAAAACTTTTATTTTATTTTTATTTAAAGATACAATAGCCATTTCACTTGCGGAAAAAAAGGCGTTTATCAAAGTCAATATTAATATTAAAATAAATTGAAAAATAAGAGAATTAGCCTTAAAAGAACTATTCATAGGTATTCCTCCTAAAAGTGTAATTTAAGAATAATTATAGAATACCCAATATTTTTATTTATTAAACAGAGAAATATCTAATAAGATAAATAACATTTATGATAAAAATAACGAAAAACGTAGAAAAAGCTAGATATATTAAATTTTATTAATAAAAATAAAATAAATTAACTATATATTAAATACAATATATATTGACTGTATTTGTTGGTAGTATTACAATGAATACATAACAAAAGAAAAACTAATTTAATTAGGTGATATCCTTGGATAGATATGAGTTAGAATTGCAAGAGAAAATAAGAAAATTTGCAATAAAGGTTGTAAAATGCTATAAAGGCAAAGGACCTGATAATGTTAAAGTTAAAATTAATGGTGGCACTATAACTATAGAAGTTAGAGGAATATTATCTAAATTGTCTGATATCCTTGTAAAACAGGGAGCAAGAGATGTAGTTATGGATTATTGGAAGTATATTAAGCCGCATTTAGAAAAAGAATTTTTGCAAGAAGCCTGTGATATTATAGGTGGAGGATTTGACTACAGTTGGGAAGTTAAAAACTTGGAATTAGAAGATAATGAAAGAATTGTAATTATAGAAGTAAATAAACATTGATTGGATTAAAAAGAAAGATTATATCTTAGCTTTTAGATAAGTCAGTGCAAAACATTAAATCATTAAAAGTTTGTAAAAATAATTTTAATTTTTATAAGTTTATTTTTGATTTTATAGTATGTTTTTGTGCTGACTTTTTAATTTATATATGAAATACATAAAAAAATAATACTAAGGAGAGATGTGAAATGAGAACAAAAGTGTTAGAAACATGTCCATACTGTGCTAGTGGATGTCAATTATATCTAATAGTTGAAGATGGAAAAGTAATAAAAGCAGAACCAGCAGATGGTAGAACAAATGAAAAAACATTATGTCTTAAAGGACATTATGGATGGGATTACTTAAATGATCCTCAAATATTAACAAGGAGATTACAATCTCCAATGATAAGAAAAAATGGTGTATTAGAACCAGTATCTTGGGAAGAAGCTATAAAATATGTAGCTGATAATCTTTCAGCTATAAAGGAAAAGTATGGACCTGATTCAATTATGATGACAGGATGTGCAAGAGGCTCAGGGAATGAAGCCAATTATATAATGCAAAAATTTGCAAGAGCAACAATTGGAACTAATAATATAGACCACTGTGCAAGAGTGTGCCATGGTCCTACATTACCAGGTCTTGTTTATTGTTTAGGTGATGGTGCGATGTCAAACTCAATAGAAGAAATAGAAAATACTGATTTAATATTTGTTTTTGGATATAATGGTGCAGATAGTCATCCAATAGTTGCAAGAAGAATAGCTAAAGCTAAAGAAAAAGGAGCTAAAATAATAGTAGTTGATCCAAGACAAACTGAAACTTCAAAGTTTGCGGATCTTCAATTATATATAAAGGGTGCAACTAACATGGCTCTTGTTAATGCATTTGCACATGTTTTAATAGAAGAAAAATTATATAAAGAAGATTATGTTAAAAACTTTACAGAAGGATTTGAAGAATATAAGAAAATGGTAGAAAAGTATACTCCAGAGTATGCTGAAGCTATAACAGGAATTAAGGCGGATGAAATAAGACAAGCTATAAGAGAATATGCAAAAGCTAAGAATGCTACAATTCTTTATGGAATGGGTGTTTGTCAATTCTCACAAGCAGTTGATGTTGTACGTGGATTAGCTTCTTTAGGTCTTTTAACAGGAAATTATGGTAGAGCAAATGTTGGTATAGGACCTGTTCGTGGTCAAAATAATGTTCAAGGTGCTTGCGATATGGGAGCACTTCCAAGCTATCTTCCAGGTTATCAAAAATTTACTGATAAAAAGATAAGAGAAAAATTCGAAAAAGCTTGGGGAGTAAAAATTCCAACTGAAAAGGGTGAATCCTTAACTGAAGTACCAAAACTTGTTTTAAAGGATAAAAAGCTAAAGGCTTATTACATAATGGGTGAAGATCCAGTACAAAGTGATCCAAATGCTGCAGAAGTTAGAGAAGCTTTAGATGAATTAGAGTTTGTTATAGTTCAAGATATATTTATGAATAAAACAGCTCTTCATGCAGATGTTATATTACCTGCAACAGCTTGGGGAGAACATGATGGTGTGTACACATCAGCTGATAGAGGATTCCAAAGAATAAGAAAAGCTGTAGAGGCAAAAGGTGATGTAAAAACTGATTGGGAAATTATCTGTGAAATATCAACTGCTATGGGATATAAAATGGCTTACAAAAATACAGAAGAAATCTGGAATGAACTTATAGATCTTTGTCCTACATTCACTGGTGCAACTTATGAAAAGATGGAGAAATTAGGAGGAGTTCAATGGCCTTGTACAGATAAATCAGATGCTGACAAAGGAACTTCATATCTTTATAAGGATAATAAGTTCACAACTCCAAGTGGAAAAGGTGTATTATTTGCATGTGAGTGGAGAAAACCAGGTGAGGAAGTAGATGATGAATATCCTCTTAGCCTTTCAACTGTAAGAGAAGTTGGACATTATTCAGTTAGAACAATGACTGGTAATTGTAGAGCATTAAGAGCTTTAGAGGATGAACCAGGACGTATACAAATGAGTATAGAAGATACTAAAGAACTTGGAGTAAAAGATGGAGAATTAGTTAGAGTAACATCTAGAAGAGGTTCAGTTATAACTAGAGCATCAGTTTCAGAGAGAATAAGAAAGGGCTCAACATTTATGACATATCAATGGTGGGTTGGAGCTTGTAATGAATTAACAAATGATGCATTAGATCCAATTTCTAAAACACCAGAATTTAAGTATTGTGCTGTAAAAGTAGAAAAAATGGAAAATCAAGAAGAAGCCGAAAAAGAAGTAGAAAAAGAATATAACGAAATAAGAAGAAAAATGGGAATAAAAATAAGATAAGATTAATACTATATTTAACATTTTAGGAGGATTACAGATGGATAAAGTTTTAGAGTGTAAAGTTATAAAAATAGAGAATGAAAAAATTTTAAAAGATTTTAAGGAAGTTATAGTTAGGGAATATCCATTAACTATAATTTTAAATGGTAAGAAATTAGCAACACTTTTGTGTAGTCCTAAAAAGTTAAAAGAACTAGCTGTTGGGTTTTTAAGAACTGAAAGACTTATAGAGGATTTAAAGGATATAAAGACTATAAATCTTGACGAGGACTTAGGTGTTATTTATGTTGAAACCTTAAATAAAAACTTAAAGAGAGAGAGTTTTTATTCTAAAAAGATAGATTTAAATAGTATAGAGGATTTTGAAGATACATCTCTTGCAGCAAGTAATTTCTTAACTAGCGTAAATTGTGAAAGTGTAAGAAGTGACTTAAAGTTAAATATAAATAAAATATTTCAATTTATGAAAAAAAATCTTGATTATTCTAGTGTATTTAAAGAAACTGGAGGAGTGCATTGTGTAGCTCTTTGTGATAGAGAAAATATATTAGTTATAAATGAAGATGTTGCAAGACATAATGCTTTAGATAAGGTAATAGGTGAATCTTTAGAAAAGGAAATATATTTAAAGGATAAGATAGTAATTTTAAGTGGAAGAGTTTCTTTAGAAATGATTTTAAAATGTGCGAAACTTAATATTCCTATAATAATATCTAAGTCAGCTCCAACTAGTTTATCTGTAGCTTTAGCTAAAATGTTAAATATAACTTTAGTAGGATTTGTTCGTGGAAATAAAATGAACATATATTCAGGTGATGAAAGAATTGATTATTAATAAGGGGAAAAGATATGAAAAATAAAGTAAACTCATTTGTTATAGCAGATCATAATAAATGTGTAGGATGCAAATTATGTGAAGTTGCATGTTCGAATGTACACAGTAAAAATGAAGAAGCTAGAAAAACTATAAGTGCAAGAAAAGGTCCAATCATTCCAAGAATATTTGTGACTAAAATAGGAAAAGTAAAGATGCCAATTCAATGTAGACATTGTGAAGACATGCCTTGTGGAAAAGTATGTCCTGTAAATGCTATAAAGAAGGTTGATAATAAGGTGATTTTAGATGAAAGTATATGCATAGGATGTAAAACTTGTGCGGTTGCGTGTCCTTTTGGAGCTATTGAAATGACAACAATAGATAAGGATACCGAAAATGAAAGAACTATTGCGTTAAAATGTGATTTATGTGCAAATTCTGATAGTCCGGCTTGTGTTAAAGTTTGTCCTAAAAAAGCTTTGAGGCTTGTAAATCCTAAAGAAGAGGAAAATAGAAAAAGGGAAGAAGTTGTTAAAACTCTTAGAAACGTTGTACAAGGACTTTAAAATTTAATATAGATCTAGAAAGAAGGAAACTTAGTAATGGAAACAAGTGGAATAATTAATATTGATAAAGAATTGTGTGAAGGGTGTGGCAGATGTAAGGAAGTGTGTCCTGTTGATGCTATTTATGGAGAAGAGGGAGAAGCTTATACAATAGATCAAGATAAATGTGTTATGTGTGGACAATGCGTTCAAATTTGTAGTGCCTATGATACAGAATTTAATAAAGATATGAAAAAAGGCAGTAAAAGATTTAAAGAGCGTGGGATGATAGACGAGATTACAGAACCAATATTTGCAGCTTACAATAAGGGCACTATAAGGGAACTTAGAGAAGCTTTGAAAGATCCTAATTTATTTACAGTTGTTCAGTGTGCTCCTGCAATTAGAGTATCACTTGGAGAAGATTTTGGCTTAGATTATGGAACATTAGTTGTTGATAAGATACCAACAGCTCTTAGAAAACTTGGTTTTGATAGAGTTTATGATACTAACTTTGGTGCTGATGTAACTATTATGGAAGAGGGTACAGAGCTTATAGAAAGATTAAAAGAACATAAAAATCTTCCAATGTTTACGTCATGTTGTCCAGCTTGGGTTAAATTTATAGAACAGGATTATCCAGATCTTTTAAATCATTTATCAAGTTGTAAGTCACCTCAACAAATGGCAGGAGCTTTATTTAAAAGTTATGGGGCAAAAATAAGCGATATAGATCCTAAAAAAATATTTAGTGTTGCTATAATGCCTTGTACTTGTAAGCAATATGAAGCTGATAGAGAAGAAATGCAAAATAATGGTTATAAAGATGTTGACTTAGTTGTTACAACAAGACAACTTGCGGTACTTTTAAAAGCAGAAGGAATAGATTTAAAAGATTTAGAGCCACAAGGGTTTGATGTTCCACTTGGTGGATATTGTGGTGCAGGAGCAATATTTGGAGTTACAGGTGGAGTAATGGAAGCTGCCATAAGAACAGGATATGAGTTAGCTTCTAAAAAGCCTCTTGATAATTTTGAACTTAAATTTTTAAGAGGTGGAGAAGGAATAAGAGAAGCTAAGGTAGATTTAGGTGGACAAACTCTAAATGTTGCTATGGTAGCTGGTCTTAAAAATGTTAGAAGTGTTTTAGATAGTGTAAGGCAAGGAACATGTAATTATGATTTTGTAGAAGTTATGGCATGTCCAAATGGATGTATAAGTGGAGGAGGACAACCAAAGCTTGTACTACAATGGAAAAGAGAAGAAGCTTATAGCAAGAGAAGAGCTTCTATATATGCTCATGATAAATCAATGGAATTTAGAAAATCTCATGAAAATCCTAATGTTAAAAAGGTATATGAGGAATTTTTAGGAAATCCTTTAGGAGAAAAATCTCACCACTTGTTACATACTAAGTATAAAGATAGAAGCAAAAATTTTAATAAAGGAGAAAAATAATAATGAATAGTTTTGTAATAGCAAATCCTAATAAATGTTTAGGTTGTAGAACTTGTGAAATTGCATGTGTTGATGCTCATACTGAAAAGAATATATTTATAGGTGATAAAGATATAGAAAATTTTAATCCTCGTTTAACAGTTATAAAAATAGCAGGAATAAGTGCTCCAGTTCAATGTAGGCAATGTGAAGATGCAGCTTGTTTAAAGGCATGTCCAAATGGTTCTATAACTATGGAAGATGGATTAGTAAAAATAAATAGAACAACTTGTATTGGTTGTAAAACATGTGTAGTTGCGTGTCCATTTGGAGCAATGACTATGGCTGAAGAGGTTGTTAATAAAAAAGTAAAAATAGTGGCGAATAAATGTGATTTGTGTTTTGGAAGAGATGCAGGTCCAGCGTGTGTTGAAATTTGTCCAACAAAGACATTAACTTTTGTTAAAAGTGAAAGATTTCAAGAATCAGTAACTTCTAAAAGAGAAGAAAGTCTTAAACAATTGATGGATTTAAATTATTAATTATAAGCCACTTAATCTTTTGAGATTAAGTGGTGTTTTAAAATAATTTTAGATTGTTTAACTAAAAAATCATATGTATAAGATTTAAAATTATGTTACAATTAAAAATAAAGATTAGAAGTGGAGGTGTAAAGATATGTTAGATTCTTATGGAAGAAGCATAAATTATCTTAGAATATCCATAACAGATCTTTGCAATTTGCGATGTAGATATTGTATGACAGATAAAGGTGTTATAAAAAAAGAATTTGAAGAGATTTTAACTTTAGAAGAAATAGAAAAGATAACAAAAGAATTTGTAAAGCTTGGAATTAATAAAATAAGGATAACTGGAGGAGAACCTTTAGTAAGAAAGGGAATATTAAAACTTATAAGGGAAATAGGTTCTTTAAAAGAAGTTAAAGATTTTGCAATGACAACTAATGGAACAATGCTAAAGAAATATGCAAAAGAACTTAAAAATGCAGGATTAAATAGAGTTAATATAAGTTTAGATACATTAAATCCTAAGAAATACAGCCATATAACTCGAGGTGGAGATATAAAGGATGTTTTAGAAGGTATAGAAGAAGCAAAAAAGGTAGGACTTACACCTATAAAGCTTAATGTGGTTTTAATAAAAGGATTTAATGAAGATGAAATAGAAGATTTTGTGAATTTAACAAGAGATGAGAATATAGATGTAAGATTTATAGAACTTATGCCAATTGGGCAAGTTTGTCAATGGTCATTAAATAGATATTTGTCTAATAATACTGTTTTAGAAAAATGCAGTTATTTAGAAAGAATAGAATCTACAGATAAATCATCTCCTGCTGTTTATTATAAATTAAAGAATGGTAAAGGAAGAGTAGGGCTTATAAATCCAATATCATGCAAATTCTGCTCAAATTGCAATAGGATGAGACTTACAGCTGATGGGAAAATTAAGGCATGTTTGCATTCTGATGAAGAGATAGATATTATGAAATATTTAAGACAAGATATAGATATATCAGGAATTTTGAAAAATATTATAAAGGACAAGCCAAAAGAACATAATTTAGAAGATGGAAGTTACATAAAACGAAATATGATGGCCATAGGCGGTTAAAAAGGAGAATAATAATGGAAGGTAAAGTTATATCAGTTAACATAAGCGAAACAAAAGGGGTTGTAAAAAATCCAATAGAATCAGGTGAATTTAAAGAAAATCATGGTCTTGTAGGTGATGCTCATAGTGGAAATTGGCATAGACAAGTTAGTCTTTTAGCTTTAGAGAGCATAGAAAAGATGAATAAAGCAGGTGCTAAAGATTTAACTCCAGGAAAATTTGCAGAAAATTTAACAACAGAGGGGATTGTTTTATATGAATTACCTGTAGGCACTAAAGTGCAAATAGGAGAAACACTTCATGAAGTGACACAAATAGGAAAGGAATGTCATAAGGGGTGTGCTATAAAACAATTAGTTGGAGATTGTGTTATGCCAAGAGAAGGTATTTTTACTAAAGTTTTAAAAGGTGGAATTATAAAAGTTGGAGATAAAATTACGGTTCTTTAAAATGTATAGTTTTTTTAGCAGAAGCTTACAATAATCTTAGGAGATTATTGTAAGCTTTATTTGTTTTTATAATAAAATTATAAATTTTTTAATTTAAACTATATATGGAAAAATAAATTTAATAAATATATAATTATTATAATTAAAGAAGGTATATGTAAAATAGAATTATTTGTTTTTACTATATAATTTATAGAGTTAATTTGATTTTAAGAGAGGAAGATAAGTATATGTATAAACTTGTATGTATAGATATGGATGGGACATTATTAAATAAACGACATGAGGTTAGTTTAGAAAATAAGAAAGCTTTAAAAGAAGCTTTAGATAAAGGAGTAAGAATTGCAATATCAACAGGGCGTGTTTATCCAACTATTGAGATATATTCTAAGCTTTTAGGAATAAATGTTGATGTAATTTGTTCTAATGGTGCCTACATAAAAGAGAGAGATAGTGGAGATGTAGTTTTTCAGTCTACATTGAGTGAAAAATTATTTAATAAAATTTATGAATTAATAAAGAAGTATAATTTTTTAGCGTATTTTGATACTCTTGAAGGAATAATATCAGAAACTAAAATTCCTAGTAATGATAGCTATAGGCTTATGAATAGTTGGGTTAATGAAGAGAAAATAAAACTTTATGAAGTTTCTGATTTTAGAGAAGCTTTTAAAGATAAAAAGCATAGTATATTAAAAGTTATTTTAATACAAACACTAACAAGCAAGAGTTTTGAAGAGGCTAAAGATGATTTAATTGAAATTTCATGTACAGGAGATATAGTTCATTCTTGGAATGGAGCATTAGAGATTATGGAAAAAGGAACTACTAAAGGGAATGCTGTAAGAATGCTAGCTAAAAAACTTAACATAAAAAAAGAAGAGATAATGTGTATTGGAGATAGTGGAAATGATTTATCGATGTTAAATGAGGCAGGACTTGCAGTTGTTATGGGAAATGCTGAAGATGATATAAAAAAATATGCTGATTTTATAACTGATAGTAATGAAAATAGTGGTGTTGCAATGGCTATAAATAAGTTTATCTTAAATAAATAAGAGTTTTAAAATTGCATACACATTACTTTTTAAATATAGTGTAATGTTGTATAATAAATTTTGAGGTATTCCTTATACATAAAAATGAATGAAGTTAATTTGATTTATATATGATGAAAAATGTCTATAGAAAAATAAAACATATAATCAAAAATGTAGTAATATTATCACAAAATAAATTATTTTTATGTATAAGGAGGAAATATGGAAAATTTAATAGGGAACATAATAGGTTCGTTTATAAAACAAGGAGTAATAGGTTGGATTATTATTTTTATTATATTAATATTAGCTATTTTATCGTATAAATTTAGTAACATTTCTAAGAATAGTTATGAAAATTTATTAGATGGTTTTAATAATGCCTTGGAAATAGAAACCAGTATAGGTGAACACAAAAACCTGATGTTAAAAGTATTTAAACAAGATATATTAAAAAACATAGATGAGGAATTTAAAAAAAGTGCACAATTAGGAACAGACAATATAAATACAGAAGCTATTATTCAAAAAAATTTAGATAGAGAGATTTTAGGTAAAGAAGCTTTAGCAATGGTAATTCCAACATCTTGTATAGCTTTAGGACTTATAGGAACATTTCTAGGGCTTACAACTGCTATAACGAGTACCACAAGAGCTCTTTCTCTGGGAACTCAAAGTATAGCTGATTTTGCTAAAAGTATGGAAGAACTTTTATCTAGTATGTCTAGTGCTTTTTGGACAAGTATTTTTGGCGTGTTATCTTCTCTGGTATTAAACTTAGCTAATGTAAAAATGAAGGGCTCTAAAGAAAAATTATATGATGTTTTTGAAAGTTATTTAGATAATAAGGTTTTTGCACTTTATGCTAAAAATTCTAATAGCGAGTTTTGTGAATTTAATAAAATTATAAGAGAATCTATGATTTCATTAACAGATGAGATGAAAAATCTTTTTAAATATGGTGTAGATGAATTAGTTAAAAGGTAATAAAAATGATTTACACCTTCAAATACAAAATCTAAATTCAAGTTATATTACGTTTAAGGAAGGAATGAATGATTTTACATCTAGTTTAGATATCATACAAAGAGAAATTTCAAATGGAATTTCTAAAAGTTTTAAAATAGGAATGGATAATGTAGCTGACAAAAGAGAGTTACTTTATGATAAGATAGAGATGAAACTTAATAAAAATAATTTTGATGAAAGTATAATAAATTTTAATAGAGAAAAAGGGAAAATAGAAATAAATACAGAGACTTTTTTTGATAGTGGTGTGTCAATGTTGAAAGAAGATGGAATAGAAATGGCTAGTATTTTAAGTAAAATATTTTATGAGCTTTTATTAGAAGAAGATATAGCAAATGAAATACAATATATAGAAATAGTTGGTCATACTGATTTTGAAGGTAGCACAATAACAGGTAGAACATTATCCACTAATAGGGCTGTGGCTTTTTTAAATGAAATGGTAAAGGAAGATAGTATTTTAGAGAATAAATTTGGAGAAAAATTTAAGGCATCTGGTATGTCTGAATTTGAAAATTATAGTACAAAGGAAGAAAGAGATAGGGGATTAGATGAATATGATGTAGAGGCAACTAAAAATGATAGAAGAATTGAGGTTAGGATGGTATTTAACAATACCGATTTGGAAGAGGCTTTAATAGAAAGAGCTAATAATAAAAGTGATGAATAGGTGTGACATTTATGCAAGAAATAATCCATGAGTTATTTACCGAAGAAGAGTTAAAGATATTTGATGAAGAGAGGATAAATTTAAGTCTTAAGAAAATTATAGGAGATCTTGAGAATAGAAAAATAAATTTCTATTCTCTTGGAAATGATCAGCTTTATAGAGAGATATTGCCTAGATATTTTAAGTGGCAAGGATATGGATATTTAAGTAGTAGTAGTCTACATATATTAAAAGATTATATGTTAAAGGATAGAGATTTAGCGGATATAAATTTAGCGATTCTTCTTTTGGATACAGGAATAATTGATGAAATTCCAGTATCTGAAAAAAATCCTTTAGATACAGATAATGTTATAAAGTATAAAAGAAGTAAGGGACTTAAAGAAAAAATAACTATAAGTTATGATGTATTAGATAGATTTCCCTTTTATATAAAAGAAGTCCAATGTGGTCATAAAAATGTAATAAGTATTCAAGTTGATAACGAGGGAAGCAAGAAAAAAGTAACGTTAGATATAGATATACCTGCTAATGATCATGTGACTTATAATTTTACTGAAAGTTTAATAATATATACAGATTTTGAAATTAAAACGATAGATTTTTCTATTGTTTGTGACACTACATTGCCTAGTAATGTTACAAAATCGATAGATGATTTTGATAGTTTTTTAAAGCTTGTAAAAATAAATAGAAAATCTGCAAGAAGTATTTTTAGTAATGAAGATGGATTTAATGCATTTTTAGAGCAAAGTGGTGATATAGAACAAATTTTAAATTATAGAGATTGTAAGCAAATAAGCAAGGAAATAGAAATGTATCCTTTTTCACTTTTTTGTGATATAAATGAGATAAACAAGGATTTACTATTTAAAGAAACTTTTAATTCTAAGAAAATATTAGCTTTGCAACCTGATAATATTGAAGAGAAAAATATAGCTAAAGAGGAAGCTAATAAAGAGAAAGTTGTACAAGAGATAATTATATCAAATAAAACTAAGGTAAAAGAAAAAAATGAGGATTTAATCGTACAACAATCTAGTAATTCTAACGTGGAAAAAAATACAGATTCTAGTGCTAATAAAGAACAAAATATAAAAAAAGATATTATTAAAAATGATCTTATTAAAGAAAAAAATATAGAAGAGATTAAAGAGGAATTATCTGTTAATAAAAAAAATAAAAAAGATGATTCTTTGATAAAAGATAAATGTGTGTCTAAAGAGGATAAAGAAGAATCTTTAAATGAAGAATCAAATCAAATGTATATTCAAAAAGAAGATAGTAGAACTATTTCTTTAGAATATACAGGAAAAGTAGGAAGTGTTAAAGAAAATAAAATAAAATATAATAAAGAATTATTAGATAAATCTAAGAATAAAAAAGAAGAAAAAAGCAATATTGTGGATTATAATCAAATAAAAAATAAAAAAGAAGAAAAAAAATTAGTTGATTTTAATGATAAGTCTGAGTCTTTGGAAGATAGAAAAGAAAATGACTTAAATAAAGAAAATATTAAAAATCAAGTTAAAATAAAAAAAGCGGATGATAAACATTTAGAAAATGAAAGTTTAGAAGAGTTTAAGGTAAAGGAGCTTCAAAGGGATAGTAAATATAGGATAACAAGGAAAGAGGAGAAAGATGAAAATAAAAAAGATATGAATATTATATGGAAAATAAAACAAATGTTAAAAGGCTTTAAAAGAAGCTAGGAGGTGACTAGACGTTTTGGAAATTATTAAACTTCTTCAGAAGATACATGAGAATTTAGAATACAAGGATATTTTTTCAGACGATTATATAAATCTTAAGGAACGAAGTATTAAAAAATTAAAAATAGGAGAGCCTTTAGTAAGCTTTGATCAAAGGGGACGATATGAAGAAGATAATAGATGGTTTGCAATGGTAAATACGCTTATAGAAAATAACACATGTCTTCCTTTAGAGGCGTATCTTTTAATAGCTATAGAACTTAGATATGAATATTTAAGTGATATAAAAAGAAAATTTACTGTTAAAAAAAGAATTTATACTTATATTGAAAATCTTATTTTTGATGATATTCATTATAATATGGATGGTGGTACTTTAAGTAGTATAATAGATTCTTTAGAAAAAGAATATATTCATGAAAATAAATTAAAGCTTATAAAACTTAAGTTTGACAATTTAGATAAGATTTATATAGGCAAAGGAAAAACTTTATTTAAAAATGGAATAATAGGTTTTATTTTTGAAAAAACATCTAAAATAGAAATTAGTAATTATTACTTTAATTTAGACAACTATTATTTTATTCCAAGAGATAATGGATTAATATTAGACATTAAAAATTTAAAGGTTTTAAGTCAATTTTATAAGGATAAGCTTTTAGATTTTAAGGGTACAGCTTATGATTATTTAAATAACTATATAATAAAAGATGGAGAATTTAGCATCTATAATAAATATCTAAGAATATTATCTTATATAATTGTAGATGAAATAGCTAAGGGAAAACTTACGGCTGTAAATGAGAAAATAATTAAGATATTATCTAAGTCTGATAAATTATATAATGCTGAGGAAATGAAAGAAGTATATTCTTTTATAAAAAATACAAATTTAGATAGGTTGCTTAAGGAATTTAAGGAAAAACCAAATAAAACAATGTTTAATAAAGCACTAGGCAAAATACAAACTAGTGATGATTTGTATAGTTTTGTAAAATCAGCCCCTAAATTTATGGATGAACCCATAGATATTGAAACTTATATAGATATTGTGAAAATGTGTGCGAGTAGGCAAGAGTTTAATTTGAAAATTGCAATGCTTTGTGAGGAGATAATAAAAAAGAATCCAATAATTTTAGATGATATTTTAATATATTTAAAAAAGATGTATGAAAATAATATATTTACGAGAAATTCAAAACAAATTTTAGAATATATAAAACTTACTACAAAAGATGATGTTAGAGTTAATTATATGCTATTATCCTTAAAATCTGATGAAGGAAATTTTGATTTAGAATTTATGGATGATTTTTTAAAACTTTATAGTTTATCAGAGGATAAAGGTGATTTTGATAATATAATAAATAAAATAGTTAATAAATGTAAATATATATCTAAAAAGGAGCTTGTAGATATAATATATGATTTTTATTTAAGAAATAATGATATAAATTCTTTGAAAATATTAGTGAGAAATATTAATAATAAAGGCTTAGAGAGAATAAAAGAAATCTTTAAAAAAGAGGATGTATTAAAACTTTTTGAATTTTACAATAGAAAGATAACGATAGATGAATATATAGAAGGATTAGATCTTTTTCAAAATTATAAAGATGATTTAGAAATAATTCCTTTTGGAGTTAGTATTTTAGAGAAGCTATATAATAAAGCGAATACTAATGTTTTAAAGCAAATAAACAGAAAATATTTTAATATTATTAAAGAACTATCAAATAAAAGTATTATAATACTTTCAAATTATATAGATATAATTTTGCAAAATCTTCTTGATGGAAAGAATTTGAATGATGATGAATTAGAACTTTTAGATAAGGCAACATTAAAAAATGGTATATTGAGTGACTTTAATCAAAGGCTTAAGATATTAAAATCTCTTATGACGTATTATAGTGAATCAGATTATACTAAATTTAAGGTTTTAACTTCTAGATATATTAAGGATTTTAGTTTCGAAGATGAGAATAAAGTTTTTGTGGAATTTATTAAATTAAGTAAAGGCATACTAAAATCAATAGAACAAATAATGTTTCACGAGGATTATAATGATGAAAACACACAAGTTCTTTTTGATATATTAACTGAAAAAATATTAAAAGAAAATTATACAGATCTTTTACTGGATTTGATAAATTATTATACAAATCTAAATGTCTATAAGGAAAAATTAAGTCTTTTGATAGAGTATGTAAATAGAGAAGAAACAATAACTGAAAATGTATATAATAAAACTATATTTAAAATATTTGATAAATTAGATGATGTATATAAAGAGGAACTTTATAAAGAGTTAGTAAAAAGATACGATTTACCTCTTATGTTTAGAGAGGAGAATTTTGATTTATTACCTAGTGAACAGAATGAAAATTACTTAATAGAAGGATTTTTGGATAAAAGAATTCAAACAACATTTACAAAAGAATTAAGTGCAGAGAAATACTATGAAGATGATGAAACATTCTTATATGTAATAAACTTAGGAAGTAGTAATAAGCATACTATAAATTTAGTTTATAATAAAGTTAAAGAGAACTTTTTAGAGAACAAAGAATATTGTTTAAAACTTATAGATTCAGAAAAAGCTAATGATATAAGATTATTATATATAAAAGAATGTTTAGAACTTTATTTTGATACTAAATACTCAACAGATGATAGACAAATATTAGGCGAATATCGAGTAAAATCTTTTAGAGAAGGTACTGTATGCAGATTAGGTAAACTTATAAATATATTTAATGTAAAAGATATGGTAGATGCTGTTATATTTAAAAATTATGATGTTGGCAATGTTTTTCTAAGATATTTTTATGATATGGAAATAGATTTTAGAGAAATAGATAGAAATTGTTATGTGTTAAATCAACAAAGTAATGTTACAAATTTTTTAGAGGGAGATCTTAGGAATTTACTTTTAGAATTTAGAAAATTTACTACATTTTTAGATAGTTTATTGAATATGAATGTAGGTTTAGAAGGATATGATGAAAAATATCTTATATTAAATGAAGGTGTAATTCTTCCTAAAAACTTTGAAAGTATAAAATATGTAGATAATACAGAAAATCAGAAAATTGATATAACTAATAAAATAAAGATACTTATAAAATCATTTATAGACAAAAGAAGTGTATCTAAAGATGAAGAAGATTCTATACAAAGGGTAAAGAACTTAACCAATAAAGAAATATTTGAAAATGAATCAATTGATAACTTAGAGAAGTTAAGTCAAAGTTTAAATAACGTAGTTGAGGATTTGTCAAAAGAATTAAAAGAGATAAGTTTAAGAAGAATGCTTTTAAATTTTCATGATTTGCCTAAAGAAAAGCAAGCAGAGGTTATAGAAGAGGTTATAGAGAGCAAAAACACAATGGTTCTTGCTAAAGCTAGACTTTTAGCGTGGACAGAAGGAGTCTATAATAAGCAAGGGTATTTAAACTATATGTTAGAATGTTTTAATCACTCAAGAAGTGCTTTAGTTCGTGGAGATTTTAGAAAAATGTATGAAGAAGTTTTAAACCTCTTAAAAGAGAGAAATATGTTGCATCTTTATGTTGATAACTATGCTATAGAAGAGATGTTTATAAATGCTGTTTGGCTTACAGGTATGAGTAAGTATGAGATAGTAAATGATTTGGAAAAATTAAATTTCTTTAATAAAGAAGATTTGGATAGAGTTAAGAATTCCATAGAAAGATATAATAGCTAATAAAAATAAATCGTATTAAATAATTTAATACGATTTATTTTTATTGATTATTTAAATTCTCTATGAAGAATTTCTCCTTTTTGTGGATTATTGAAATCATCAATAGAATTAATACCTAGTGATTCAAGGATTTTTTCTGTTGTATCGCTATGAAGAGGCATCTTTATAGCAGAATCAAAAGCACAATTATCTACAAAGACTTTGCCTTGGTTTGCTGGAATTAAAGCTTTAGGACCTCCAACACATCCTCCAACACAACCCATGCCTTCTAAAAAGTTTGCATCCAATTTACCTTCTAAAGCATCTTGCAGAATTTTTTTACAATCTTTAATTCCATGAACTTGGGCAGTTTTTAAAAATTTAAATTTTTCTGGATATACTTCTTCAATAATATCTGAAATAGCCTTGGAAACACCACCAGTTCGTGCATAGAGTCTACCACCTCTAGATACATAATCTTTAGATGGAATTCCATTTAAAGTTTCTGGATGAATGTCTAAAGATTTAAATATTGTATTTAATTCTTCAAAAGTTAGTACGAAATCGACATCACCTATCAAGTCTTTTTCTTTAGCTTCAGCTTTTTTAGCAATGCATGGACCAATAAAAACGATTTTTGCATCCTTATTGATATTTTTTATTATTCTAGCAGCTGCTATCATAGGAGAAACAGATGGAGATAAATGTTTAACTAAGTCATGATAAACTTTCTTTAGCATTCCAACCCATATAGGACAACAACATGATGTTATCATTAAGTCGTGTTCAGGATCATTTACATGCTTATTAAATTCAAAAGCTTCTTTTATAGTTAAAATATCAGCGGCAAAAGCAACTTCAACCATGTCTGTAAAACCAATTTTTATAAAGGCCTCTCTTAACATATCTAATGTTACAGTAGGACCAAATTGCCCGATAATTGCAGGAGCTACGCATGCAATAACAGTTTTGTTGTTTTTTAAAAGATCAATGATTGGAAGTATTTCAACTTTATCAAGATATTTACCATCTTTACAAGCATCAATACATTTTCCGCAACTTTCACAAAGTGAGTCATTAATTTTTGTTATTTTTTCATTATTGTCATAAAAAATTGCATCAAAAGGGCAACAAATTTGACATTGAAATTTACCATTTTCGTCAGTTAAACAATCATCAGAGCATTTACTTTTTAGTTTTTCTACAATTTTTTTATTGGCTGTATATCTTGTTATAGCTTTTTTTAAGTTGTACTTATAATTATTATCAAATGGCACCGTAACACCACAAAGAGATGTTATTATCTCAAAAGTTTCTTGTGGAGATTTTTCATGACAAGTTATAAGATTATCTAAAGTTTTATCAAAAGTATCATTATAATAAGCCTTTATTAGGGTATTTAATAAATCGCTATATTTACTATTCATAATTTAATCCTCTCATATTTTTAATCTTATTTTTAATATGCAACAAAACAATAATTATTATACTGTTTTTTTAATTATAGGAAATCGATAATGTGAATATTTTTAAATAAAAGAAATTAATAGAAATAATTATAAAAAACAAATTACTCTAGATAATTTATCTAGAGTAATTTATTTTATTCATGTTCTATAGTATAGTTTTTCTTAACAACAAAGAAAGCTATAATTAAAGCTATTAAAGTAAAGATACCTGCAATAAAGAATGATGTATTCATACCATGAATTGTTGCATTTATAGGGTTTTTAATACCACTATGACTTGCAGAGAATGTCATAACAGCAACTAAAACAGCTGTTCCTATTGATGATATTATTTGTCTTAAAGTATTACTCACTGCAGCACCATGAGAGTACATACTTTTCTTTAATACATTTAAACTCATAGTTGTAAGCGGCATCATAAACATACCTATACCAAATAATCTTAAAGTGTACATTATAGTTACAAAGTATAATGGTGTAGTTGAAGTTAAAGTTGCAAGAGCAAATGTTCCAGCTGTTGTACAGATTAAACCAATTAGTGTTAATCCTCTACCACCATATTTATCAAATAACTTACCTGTGATAGGACTCATTATAGCAATTATTATAGCACCAGGCATAAGAGTAAGACCTGAATCAAAAGCAGAATATCCTCTAGCTTCTTGAATATATAAAGGTAAAATAGTTTCACTGGCTATAAATCCTATAAACACAATAAGAACTATTATAGTTGTTAAAGTAAATGTCTTATTTTTTAATACTGATAAATTTAAAAATGGCACTTCTGCTTTTAATTGTTTTATAGTAAAGTATATAAGTGCTATAGCTCCTATTAATAAAGGCACATAAACTTGCATATTAGTAATGCTATAAGTTCCGATATTACCAAATCCATATAAAAGACCACCAAATCCAATAGCAGATGTTATAGCTGATATTATATCAAGTTTAGCCTTTTGAGGACCTTTAACATTTTCAAGGATAAAAATTGCAAGTATTAAGTCTAAAATAGCTATTGGTAAAGATAAAAAGAAAATATCTCTCCATGCATAGTGAGCCACTATCCAACCTGCTAATGTTGGACCTATAGCTGGGGCAAATGAAATTACTATTCCTAAAATACCCATAGCAGAACCTCTCTCTTCAGGTTCAAATACATATAAAAGAACAACTTGTGTAAGTGGCATCATAATTCCTGCACCGATTGCTTGAATTACCCTAGCTAATAAAAGCATATTGAAGTTTATAGAAAAGGCTCCTACTATAGTTCCTATAGTAAAGCAACCCATTGCTATAAAGAAAAGCTGTCTAGTTGAAAACCTATCTATTAAAAATGCTGTCATAGGTATCATTATTCCAGATACTAGCATAAAGGATGTTGTTAGCCATTGTCCTTTATCTGCACTTATATGTAAGTCACGCATTATTGTTGCTAGTGCTGTAGTTAATGCTGTTTCGTTTAAAAAGGCTATTATTGACCCTAGTAAAAGAATTGATATTACAACCCATCTGTTTCTTTTAAGTTGTATACTCATTGAATTTCCTTCCATTAAAAATTCCTCCTATTTAATTTTGTCCAAATTATTTGTAAAATATTTATTTCAGAGCTTAAAAGCTCAACATTTCCTAAATAAAGAAAAAGAGCATTAATTAAAAAATCTCTAGAATTTTCTTTTTTATTAAATTCTTCATCTAAAAGTTCTAAGCTATTTAAAATATCTTCTTTATTATCTAAATCGTGAAGATGGATTATATTTTTTGATTTTAAAATAAAATTATTCCATTTATCAAATAATATATTTTCATCTCTTTTAAATTTATTGTTGGTTGATAAAAATTTCAAGCAATTTTCTTTGATAATAGGTTTTTCATTAATATGAAATTCATATATAGAAATTATAACATTTACTATAAATATACTAAGTTCATTAAAGTCATCAATTATTAATTTATCAAACATTGATGCTGTAAAAAACTCTCTAAGAATTCCATTTAAGACACACGTTAAATCTAAAATAATTGGGTTAACGCTATCACCAAAATATTCATATATAGAATTTTTAAGCCAACCATAAAATAATTTTTTACCATTATCAAAAGCATCTTCAACTATAGTATTTTTAAAAGATTTATCACTTTCTATTAAGCTCATTGCAAAATCTTTTTTATTGATAAAAGAAGTAAATAAAAGAAATACTTTTTTTTCAAATTTTTCTTTAGCATTTAAAGAATTATTCGAATTTATTTCATTTAATATATTTATTGTTTCTTCATGCAAATACTTAATAATATAAGCTAAAAGTTCTTCTTTTGATTTAAAAAACTTATAAATAGTTGCCTTAGATATATTACAATAGCTTGCTATATCTTGCATAGATGTTTCATTATATCCATTTAATGAAAATAGATGAAGTGAAGCATCTAAAATATGTTTTTTCTTTTCACTAAATGCTACCATATGTAAATCTCCTTAGTAATTAACAAAACTTATAAGTTTTAAAGAAAACTCATTAGTTTTATTAATTTAATTATATTGCTTATAAATTTAGAAGTCAATGTAAAGAAAAGTAAAAATTATTTTTAAAGAGTATTAATTTTTAATTATATTTTAGAAAAATTGGGATTAAATTAATTTCAATAGATATTAAAATATGATATTCTAAATTTAAAATATATAAAAATTATTAATAGTAAAATATAAGTAATGAAAATAACTTATTAATATGAACTCTAAATTGAAAGGATGTGATTATTTGTTAGAAACTATAAAGAGAGATTGGTTTTCTAATATAAGAGTTGATTTACTGTCAAGTTTTGTAGTAGGGCTTTCAATGATACCAGAAACAGCAGGGTTTGCAATTATGGTAGGTTTAAGTCCGATGGTAGCTTTTTATACAACATTTTGTATGTCAATAGTATTAGCTTTTTTTGGTGCTAGAAAAGCTATGATATCAGCCGCAGCAGGTTCTATGGCATTAGTTTTGGTTGTAATTGCTAAGAAATATGGAGTCGAATATATAGGTTTAGTGACTATAGCTACAGGAATAATACAAATATTATTTGGTATTTTTAAAATAGGAAATCTTTTAAGATTTGTACCCAAATCAGTAATGCATGGTTTTGTAAATTCTTTAGGAATAATGCTTTTTGTAGATCAGCTTCATTTTTTTAAAGGTCAATCATATATAATGTACATATTGGTTTTAATAGGACTTGCAGTTATATATCTTTTCCCTTTAATAACCAAAAAAATACCTCAAAATTTAATGGCTATAATTGTTGTTACGTTTATAGTTATTATATTTCATATAAATGTTCCCAATTTAGGGACATTAGGTAATATAAGTGCTACTTTACCCTCTTTTATCATTCCTGAAATTTCTATAAATTTTAAGACCTTATCAATAGTGATACCTTACGCTTTTTCTTTAGCTATTGTAGGGAGTGTGGAAAGTTTACTTACAGCTCAATCTCTTGATGAAATAATTGGAGATAAAAGCAATAAAAATAAGGAAGCTATGGCACAGGGAATTGGAAATGTGGTTACAGGATTTTTTAGTGGAATGGCAGGATGTGCACTTATAGGACAATCGACTATAAATAGTAAATCTGGTGCAAAAACAAGGCTTTCAACTCTTTTTGCTGGAGTAAGTCTTATGATTTTGGTATCAGTATTTAGTAGTTATGTATCTAAAATACCGATAGCTGCATTGGTTTCAGTTATGATAATGATATCTATAACAACATTTAGTATAGAATCAGTAAAAAAAATACATAAAACACCTATTATAGATACCATTGTTATGATAATTACAGTGATAACAGTTCTTATAACTCAAAATTTAGCTATTGGAGTAATTTTAGGTGTAATAATAAATGCACTAGTTTTTGTGTATAGGGTAGATAAGATAGATATAGAAAAAATAGAAAATGAAAAGGAAGTTTTATATAAAATATCTGGATATCTTTTTTTTGCTACATCTAAAAAGTTTTTAGATTCTTTTGATGAGGATGATTTACAAAAATCAATAGTTTTAGATATTAGCAGATTAAAGCTTATGGATAATGTAGCTAAAGAAACTATGTATGAAATAAAAAATAAATTTAAAAATATAATAATTAAAGAAGAACAAAATTAAAGTAGCAATATATTATAGGTAGATATATGTTAAACAATAATGTTATTTTCATAAAGTATAATAAATTATTGTTTGATAAAATTGATGTTTGATGTTAAAATAATGTAGGTGAAGTGGAAAGTAATTCCCACCTTACAGCAAAATAAGCTAGCTAAGGTAATTATATTGGAGGAAACTACTAAGCTTCGACTTGAATTAAGATATAATACTTAATTTAAGGTGATTTATTATAACTATTATAACTTTGGAGGTGGAAAGTATAAAAAAAGAATTTATAATCAACGAAAAGATAAGAGAAAAAGAAGTTAGAGTTATTGCTAATGATGGAAGTCAATTAGGAATAATGGCAACAAGAGAGGCTCAAAAAATAGCAGATGAGAATGAACTAGATTTAGTTATGATATCTCCAACTGCTAAACCACCAGTTTGTAAAATTATGAACTTAGGTAAATATATATACGAGCAATCTAAAAAAGAAAAAGAAGCTAAGAAAAATCAAAAAGTAACTGTGTTAAAAGAAATAAGATGCAGTCTTACTATTGAGGAAAATGATATTGCAATTAAAGCTAAAAACGCTAGAAAGTTCCTATTAGATGGAGATAAGGTTAAAATAACTGTAAGATTTAAAGGTAGAGAAGCACAATTAGGTCATATGGGATTAAAAATACTTGAAAATTTTGTTTCAAAACTAGAGGATGTTTGTGTGGTTGAAAAACCTGCAAAACAAGAAGGTAGAAACATGTACATGATAATAGGTCCTAAAAAGGCGTAACTTGAGAGGAGAATTTTATAATGCCAAAAATGAAAACTCATAGAGGTGCAGCAAAAAGATTTAAGAAAACTGGTTCAGGAAAGCTTAAAAGAGCTAAAGCTTTTAAAAGCCATATATTAACTAAAAAGAGCCAAAAAAGAAAAAGAAACTTAAGAAAAGCTGGATATGTTTCAGTTACTCAAGAAAAAACTATGAAAAAATTATTACCATATCTATAATATAAACCTAGGAGGAGAATTGAAACATGGCAAGAGTTAAAAGAGCTGTAAACAGTCGTAAAAATCATAAAAAAGTATTAAAACTTGCAAAAGGATATTACGGAGGAAAAAGTAAGTTATTTAAAACTGCTAATGAATCAGTAATAAGAGCATTAAGAAATGCTTATGTTGGAAGAAGATTAAAGAAAAGAGATTATAGAAGACTTTGGATAGCAAGAATAAATGCTGCTACAAGAATGAACGGTCTTTCATATTCAAAATTTATGCATGGCTTAAAGTTAGCAGGTGTTGATGTTAATAGAAAAATGTTATCAGAAATAGCTATACATGATGCGAAAGCTTTTACTGATTTAGTGGAAATAGCTAAATCAAAATTAGCTTAATAGTATAAACATATAAATCATGAGTTTTAGACTCATGATTTTTTATTTTAAAATAATTATAATAAATGAGTTAAAATAAAGTAAATATTACAAATAAATTCAAATTATTTTAGTATAAAGTATTTTAAAATAATCTATTAAAACGTTAGATTTAGTGAAAAATAAGTAATAAAAGAATAATTATATAAATTTTATTAATATAGATTGACAAAATTTAATGAAGATATATTATAAATATATAACACCCCCTATGTGAGGGGTGGGTAATTAAAACAAAAGATAAAGTATTAGGAGGAATTTTTTATGACTAGTATGACTCATTATATGATTATGATGTCTAAATGGGAGCCATGGGGAGTAATATTATTCATGGCTATACCAATAATTTTTGCAGAAACTCTTACAATTACAGAACTTTTAATAATTTTTAATAAGGTTGAAAAATCACGTGTAAGAACGGTGAATAAAATTACAGGCATTTTAGGAGGCTTTTATTTTTCTGTAATATCTATCTATGTTTTTTGCACAATAGTGATGCCTGTTGTAAAAACCGGAACATGGCATGGTTGGGTGGATATAGTTGCAATGATATCTTATGTTGGAGGAATAGTGTTTCTTCTTCCAGTTGCATTAATGGAAATTAAAGCAATATGTAGACATAAGACATTTGAGCAAAAATTAAAAATACGTTTTTACCTTCTTTCTGGGTATTTAATTGTATCTCATCTTGCTATGATATTTGGTATGATAAGTCCAAAGGTTGCATAAAATTTATATAAATAAAACTTGAATTATTGTACATAAAAGTTAAAAAATCATGACATTTTTTGATTTTAATTAACTATATGAAAAAAGACAAGCAATAAATGCTTGTCTTTTTATATATTAAATTTTATTAAGTTGATTTAAAATTATTATTTTACCATTAACTAGGATATGAAACTATATGAACTGTAACGTTTTGTCTACCAAAGTTTATGCACTCAGAATTACTATTCATATATAAATCAATTTTATTACCTTTAATAGCTCCACCAGTATCGGCAGCTATAGCATATCCGTATCCTTCAATATAAAGCTTAGTTCCAAGAGGTATAACATTTGGATCTACGGCAACAGTACTTACCCCATTAGAATTTCTTGTTGGCCAAACGCCAGTTGCAGTTTTACTACCAGTTTCACAATAGGCTGTTGCGTTCATTGTTAGTGTTTTTAAATAACTTTGGTTACTAGTTGTAGTGGTTGTAGTAGTTGTTGTACTAGTAGTGCTAGTAGTTGTAGTAGTTATTGTATTTAAATTACTATTAGAATTATTAGATGAAGTTATATAATCTTTACTAACATATCCAATTGAGCCGTTATAGTTAATTTTATACCAATTTCCATTCTCACCTGTGATAGTCACTTCTTGGTTGTTTGAAAGCTTTCCAATAACACTATAAGATTTTCCTGCTCCGCTTCTAACATTTAGATAAGTATTAACATCGTAAACCTTACCTACAGAATAAGAACTAGTAGAAGTTTGTGAGTTTGGTAAAGTAGCTGCAAAAGATGGTATTGTATTACCTGCACATACACCCGTAATTAAACTTATAGCTATCATTGTTTTTATCAAATTCTTCTTAATCATAAATAATGGCAAATAATAAATTAAAAGTCACATAAAATATAAACTTCAAATTTATTTTAATATAAAAATATTAATTTATTTGCCTAAATCTCCCTCCTTTATTAGTTAATATGTTATTAAAATGTAACATATATAACTTTTAAAAAATTTATATATTTAAATTAATATATAGTTAATGTAAATTTAAGAACTAATTTTTAAATAAAGATAATAAAAATATTTAATATCTTTATTTATCCGTCCTTGTAGGTAATATGTTACAATAAATAAATTTAATTGTAAAGGTGTAAAACTGTTAACAACAAGTAAAGAAGGATGAAATAAAATCCTTAAAATTGAATAAAATACAAAAAATTGAATATAAAAATGTATTTTTATTCAAAAATATAGAAAATAATGTATAAAAAATAAAAATAAAACATATAAAAAATAAAATTAGTAAATCACCTTATATAGCCGAATAATTAAAATTTATAAATTATTTTTTGATACTTTATATAACTTTTTATATAAAAAATATAAAATTTGTATAAATATAACTATTTGTTAACAAAAAATTAACATATTTATGATTAAAAATAAGTGTAATTTAGCAAAATAACATTTTATTTTATTAAAAATAATCCAGATAATTTTTTTATATTTATGTCATATCACTATTTTTATAAAAACAATTACATGTAAAAATTATACTATTTATCGTTTAAGTATAGTAAATCTTGAAAACAAATATATGTTGATAATTAACACTTTAATACTTTTATAATTAAAAAGATATAACTTGTTTAATCAAGTTATTATCTTTTTAATTAACTCTTTTTTTATTAGTAATTAATATGTTTTTCATGAAAAATATAATATAATATATTAGAAAAGTAGATTTAAAAGTTGTAGCGCTCTATAAATTTTTAGGATTTTAAACAAAAGATTAAGGAGAAGGATATGGAACAAGATCAAGGTCTTAAAAAAACTATGGGACTTTTTACAGCTCTATCAATTGTGGTTGGAATTGTTATAGGTGGAGGAGTATTTTTTAAACCAGAGGCAATATATACGGCAACAAATGGAGCTCCAGGTCTTGGAATAGTGGCTTGGATTATAGGTGGAATAATAACATTATGTGCTGGGCTTACTGTAGCTGAAGCAGCAGCTTCTATAACTGAAACTGGTGGCATGATGATATACATAAGAGAAATGTGGGGAGAAAAGCTTTCATTTTTAACTGGATGGATGCAAGTTGTTTTATATTATCCAGGGACTGTAGCGGCATTAGCTGTAATGTTTTCAGAACAGTTTTGTCAGATGATAGGTGATAATAGTTTAAGAGCTGTTATAGCTGTTATGATGATAGCAATTGTAACTATTTTGAACTTACTAGATGCTAAATTTGGAAGTTTAGTTCAAAGCATTTCAACAGCTTGTAAAGTAGTACCCATAGTTATATTAATAGTTTTTGGACTTATAAAAGGGACAGGAACAAATCCGATATTATCGCCAATGCTTGGAAATGGTGTTAGTTTTGGTGTAGCATTTGGTCAGGTACTTATAGCGACTTTATTTGTTTATGATGGTTGGATAAATATTGGATCAATAGCTGGAGAACTTAAAAATCCTGGAAAAGATTTGCCAAAGGCTATAATTGGTGGAATATCAATAGTTATGGCACTTTACATAGCAATAAATCTTGCTTATCTTTGGGTACTTCCAGCAAGTGAACTTGCTAAAGTTTCAGTACCAGCAGCTTTAGTTGCGGATAAGATATTTGGTTCTATGGGTGGAGAAATAATAAGTATTGGTATATTAATTGCAGCATTTGGATCTTTAAATGGATATCTTTTAACTGGTCCAAGGGTTGTGTTTGCGTTATCTAAAAAAGGATATTTGCCATTTAGTAAAAGTTTAAAAAAGATAAACCAAGGTGGATCTCCAATAAATGCAATAATATTAACAGCTGTGATTGGTGCTATTTATGCAGCAACTGGTGAATTTAATTTGATAAGTAATTTAGAGATATTTACGGTATGGATATTTTATGTTTTAACATTTATAGGAATATTTAAATTAAGATTCACAAGACCTAATATGGAAAGACCGTATAAAGTTTTAGGCTATCCAGTAATACCAGCTATAGCGATAGCAGGAGGAATTTTTGTATTAATTAATCAATTATTTATGGCAGGCTTAAATAGCTCCTTAATTGCAATTGGAGGAATTTTAATTACGCTTTTAGGTCTTCCTGTTCATAGATACATGGTTAAAAAAGAAAAAATTAAGAATGAACATAAAAATGTATCTTAAACAATAGAATAATAAAAAGGAACTATATCAAAAATTAGATGTAGTTCTTTTTTTATTAAAGCATAAAAAATAACATTATTGACAAAATAAATAATATAATATAATATATTTTTAACACCCCTCAGGGGAGGGGTGAAAAGGGGGATGGTTATGGAAGTTAAAACATTTAAAGTTTATGGAATGACATGTTCGGCTTGTGCAAGTAGGGTAGAGCGTGCAACAAGAAAATTAGAAGGGGTTAAAGATGCCAGTGTAAATTTTGCAACAGAAAAGCTAACAGTTACTGTAGAGAAAAACAAAATATCTTATGAGAAATTAAAGACGACCATAGATAAGGCTGGATATAAGTTAGTTGAGGAAACAAATTTAAAAACAGAAACTAAAGAAGTAAGTGAGAGTAGGAGATTATTTAACAGGTTTATAATTTCTTTAGTGTTTACTGTGCCACTTCTTATAATAAGTATGGGACATATGATAGGAATGCCACTTTTAAGCATAATAAATCCTAAAATAAATCCGTTAAATTTTGCTTTAGTGCAATTTGTATTAACTTTAATAGTTATGATAACAGGAAATAAATTTTATAAAATTGGAATAAAAAATTTATTTAAATTAGCTCCTAATATGGACTCTTTAATATCTGTTAGTACATTAGCGGCTTTTATTTATGGAATTTTTGCAATTTATAAAATAATAATAGGGGATAATCCACATGATTATGCAATGCATCTTTACTTTGAATCGATAGCTACTATTTTAACCCTTATAACTTTAGGCAAATATTTAGAGGCAGTATCGAAAGGAAAAACATCAGAAGCCATTAAGAAGCTTATGGGGCTTGCACCAAAAGTAGCAACTGTTATAAGAGACAATAAAGAAATGCAAGTATCTATAGAGGATGTTGAAATATCTGATATAGTTATAGTTAAACCTGGTGAAAAAATTCCTGTAGATGGAGAAGTAATAGAAGGAATAACTTCTGTTGATGAATCTATGCTTACAGGGGAGAGTATTCCCGTTGAAAAAGTAATTGGAAGTACTGTTATTGGAGCTAGTATAAATAAAAATGGATTTATAAAATATAAAGCGACAAAAGTTGGACAAGATACAGCATTAGCACAGATAATAAAATTAGTAGAAGATGCTCAAGGGTCTAAAGCTCAGATTGCAAAAATTGCAGATGTTATATCAGCTTATTTTGTACCTGTGGTAATATTATTAGCTATAATATCATCAGTAAGCTGGTTAATTGCAGGGGAAAGTTTCATATTTTCTTTGACAATATTTATTTCAGTGCTTGTAATTGCATGTCCATGCGCTTTAGGTTTAGCAACTCCAACAGCGATAATGGTAGGTACAGGGAAAGGTGCTGAGAATGGAATATTAATAAAGGGTGGTGAAGCTTTAGAGACTACTCACAAAATAGATACTATAGTTTTTGATAAGACAGGTACTATAACTGAAGGAAAACCTAAGGTTACAGATATAATAACCAATTCTATAAGTGAAAAGGAAATTTTAGTTTTAGCTGCAAGTTCAGAAAAGGGTTCAGAACATCCTTTAGGAGAAGCTATTTTAAATGAAGGAAGGAACAAAAATTTAAAATTAAAGAAAATAGATAAATTTAATGCAATTGCAGGTCAAGGTATTGATGTTGTTATTGAAAATAAAAATATTTTGCTAGGAAATAGAAAGTTAATGATAGACCAAAATATAGATATAACTATATTTAATGATAAAGTAGAGGATTTATCAAATCAAGGAAAAACACCAATGTATATTGCTATAAATAAAGAGCTTAAAGGGATAATTGCTGTTGCTGATGTAGTAAAGGTAAGCAGTAAAAAAGCTATAGAAACTCTTCATAAAATGGGGATAAAGACAGTTATGATAACTGGGGATAATGAAAATACTGCTAAGGCAATAGCAAAAGAGGTTGGAATAGATAATGTTTTAGCTGAGGTTTTACCAGGGAATAAGGCTAAAAGTATTAAAAAGTTTCAAGATGAAAATAAAAAAGTTGCTATGGTAGGTGATGGAATTAATGATGCACCTGCACTAGCTAAAGCAGATATTGGAATAGCTATAGGCTCAGGTAGTGATGTAGCAATAGAATCTGCTGACATAGTGTTAATAAGAAGCGATTTAATGGATGTATCTAAGGCAATAAAATTAAGTAAAGCAACAATTAGAAATATAAAGCAAAATTTATTTTGGGCTTTTGCTTATAATATTTTGGGAATACCTGTTGCTATGGGAGTTCTTCATATATTTGGAGGTCCACTTCTAAATCCTATGATTGCAGCAGCAGCTATGAGTTTAAGTTCAATATCAGTACTTTTAAATGCGTTAAGACTTAAAAATTTTAAAGCTTAAAATAATTAAAAAGAAGTATATTTTAGATATACTTCTTTTTAATATTATAATAAGATTTTTTTAATTAAATTAGCTGCTTCTTCATATCCATTAAGTTCCCTTAAGGATTTACCAATTTTTTGAGCATTTTCTTTGTATAAATTACAAGATAAAATTTTATCAACAGCTTTAGATATAGCAGATGGAGTTAAGTTTTCATCTCCGATTAAAGCAAGTCCAGCTTTAAGATTTGCTACTCTATTTGCAACTATTGGTTGGTCACCAAACTGAGGAACAACAATTAAAGGGACATCATTATATAGCCCTTCACTTGAACTATTCATTCCACCATGAGTTATAAATAAATCAACATGTTTTAAGACCTCAAGTTGTGGGACATAATTATAAACTTTAAAGTTTTTTGGTATTTCTCCTAAATCATTAATATTAATTCTCTTTCCAATAGACATTATAACATCTATATCATTTCTACTACCTAAAGCTTCAAAGCAGTTTTTATAAAATACTTGATTTTCATTTGCAACAGTTCCAAGAGAGGCTAAGATAAGTTTTTTATTGTTAGTTTTTTCTATTTTAAAATCTACTAACTCCTTTCTATCAAAAATAGATGGACCTACAAATTTAAAGGAATCATCAAACTCATCTCCGTAAGGTTGATAATATTTAGAGGTGAATACTATTTTTAAATCGCATTTCTTATTTAAAAAAGCTTCTCGTATGCCTGCCATATTTTCTTTAATATCTTGAGGAATCGTAGCACCACTTTTAGTAAGTGTAGACATCATTAAATTAAACATATCATCCATTAGTTTTTCATTCAAAGCAAATGTAGTTACAGAACTTATTATTTTTTTTATATTAAATTTACTTGCGAAAAGATCTGTATTTAATAAAAGAAAATGATCTATAACCAAATAATCAAATTCGCCAGTTAAAGTGAAAATAAGTTCCAATGTTTTTTTACTAGTTTCCATGAATTTTTCCATTAAAGTAGCAGAGTTATTAAGGTCTTGCATTGATTTATTAATTTCATTTGGGTTAAACTTTAAAGAACCATCTTCTAATTCATATCCTAAAAATTTAGCTCCAACTTTTTCTAGCTTGTCTCTAAATTCCTCGGCTGTAATATATATTATTTCATCACCTTTATTTACAAGTTCATTAACCAAGCCGATGGTAGGGTTAACATGACCGTGACCTGGTAAAATTAAAAATAATCCTCTTGACATAAAAATTTCTCCTTTTAATTATATTTATGTAAAATTAAATAAACACTGTGTTGATTTATTGTTTTTTTTATTATAAAATTATTTAAATTAAGTTTCAATCATCAATATTTTATAAAATTGTTATTAAACAAACAATTTAAATCTTTTTGTTGAATTAAAGGAGAAATATGGCTAATAAAAAAGATAATCAGAGAGTTAAAATTACAAAAAAAATTATAAAAAATACATTAGTAGATATGTTAGAAGATATGGATATAAACAAGATAACGGTATCATCTCTTTGCAAAAGAGCTGAAATTAATAGAAGTACCTTTTATAACTATTATGATAATATATATGATTTATTGAAAAAGATAGAAGATGAAATATTTAATGAAATAAAAGAAGATGTTAAAAAGCATGAATTAGATGAATGTGAAAGTTTTACAGACACCAAACATATATTAGAAAAAATAAAAGAGAATAAAAAGTTGTATTTAATTTTAGCTAAAAATTATAATGATAAAGAATTTTTTAAAAAGGTTAAGGACATTGGGAAAAGCATATGTATAAACAAATGGAAACGTATAAATCCAGAATTAGATGAAAAATATTTAGAAGCATTGTATATAGTTTACTCTAATGGACATTTTAATTTAATGCTTGAATGGTTAAATGGTAACTTAGATATTTCAGAGAAAGATATAATAGAACTTGAAAATAAAATGTTTAATATATTTCCTACCATATATGATAGAAATATTACTAAATAAAGTAGGAGTTGTATTTGATTTAACAATTTTAAAGCCAAGTACATATTATATATAAAATAATTCTACTGCTTATTAAGTTAATAATACAATTAACATAGGAGGAAATAATAATATGTACTTAAAAGATGGTTCCTTAATAAGTATTGACGTTGGAATATTATCAAAAGATATTACAGAGTATATGGTTAATTTAAAAAAGCAATTTTTGAATAAAATTGTTATATCTATAATTGGATATTTTAAGGAATGTGGATTTAATACAATGGATTGTACCCCATGGAAAAGAGAATTTTTATCTTTTGGAGATTGTATATTTTATAAGGTAAAAAATATTAATGAAATTTCATCTAATATTCACTTGTCTTTAGAATTTAACAATACTACTTATAAAGGGATTAAATGCTTTGTAGGTGAAAATTGTTTTAAAGAGGAAAAAATTTCTAAAAAAATAATAAATTCTATTACTAATTTAGGTTTTTTGGATTTAGGAGTTTGGTATTCCGATGTTTATAAGATAAAAAATACGATTATGCCCTGTATTATTGTGAGAATAAACCATGATATTTTAGATATAGAAAGAGATGAAAAATATTTAATACCATCTCTTTCTAAAAAAATAGTAGAGTCTATGATTGGCTTATAAATTATATAATTTATTTATTTTGATTTAATTTTGTATAGTTCTGGTGTGTCATGGGTTATAGTTTGAAATTCATAACCCTTTTCTTTATAAAATTTTATAACTAAAGGTAGGGCATCTGCACTATTTTTGTTAGCATATCCTGTGTGCATTAAAATCATAGCAACATCTTTATCACTTTTAGCCTTTTCTGCTATTTTGTAAGGTTCTAGTTTAGGATTCATCCCGTCTGTTGTATCAACATTCCAATCATAAATATTAATGTTATTTGAATGCAATTTATTTAGCATACTATTAGTTAAATGGTAGTATGAGTTATTACACCCAAAAGGAAATCTAAGTATATTAGATTCATACCCAGTTAAATCGTAAATTAGTTGCTTTGTTTTTAAATTTTCAGCTAAGAAAGCTTCTTCATTGTTATAAATACTTTTTTTATGGCTATATGTATGAAGACCAATACTGTGACCTTCTTCATACATTCTTTTTATTATGTCGGGATTTGTTTCAACAAGTTCACCAACTACAAAAAAGGTTGCTTTAACATTTTCTTTTTTTAATGTATCTAAAACTTGAGTTGTAACTTTTCCGCCAGGACCATCATCAAAAGTTAGGTACACTATCTTTTTATTGTCGCAATTAGATTCATTTTTATTATTATCAATATCTTGAGCTATACAAGTAGAAAACGGAATACATAGTAACATTATTATACACGTAAAAAATAATAAAAGCTTTTTCATAAAAATTTAAGCAAAATTAAATATTGTTTTGCTATAACCTCCTTAATTTATTGTTTAAATTTTATTAACTATATTTATTAATGTGTATTTTTTATAATAATTATTACTGATACTTTTTCTTTTCGTGTTTTACTGTTATAATAATAAAAAAGAATATATAAATTTTTTATAAATACAAAAAAGATTAAAAAATTACAATATTTATACTTAAAAGGATGATATGTTTATGGGAAGAGCTATAAGCTTAATTATTTCTATTATAATTTTAATTTTAATTTTTAAATTGGTATGGTTTATATTACCATATGCTATAATAGTTGGAGTTTGTTTGTTTATATATTTTAAATATGTAAAGCCATTATTAAATAAAAATAAAACAAAAAAGGATAATTTATATGGAACAAATTATTATAATGAAAGAAATTCAAAAGAAGATGAAAATTCTTTTAATGGTACTATTATAGATGTAGATTATAAAGACTTTGATAAAAATGAGGATGAAAATAATAACAAAAAAGAAATTTTATAGTTTTAAAGTATTAAAATTTATAGTTTTTTTATTATTTTTTTAGGACATGATATAAGTGTTTGGAGGTGTTAGTATGAAAAATAAAAAAATACGAAAAAAACACATAAATCATAATCCTATTGAAGAAAGCACAAAAGCAGTTTTTGGAGAACCTAAAGCAAAGGGAGATGAATTTATTCCTAAAACCTTTCATTAGGAATTATTTAAGTTATTAAAAATAAGTTTTATTGCTGTTTAAAAGGAGAATTAAATTTAATTCTCCTTTTTTATATATAATGTAAAATATTGAAAATAAAAGATAAATATGATAAATTATAATAAAATAAATTTTACCAATATATATAATTAATTGTTAAGAGGGGAACTATGGCATATAAAACTTATACTATAAAAAATATTATTGAAATGATAAATGAAAATAAAATATATTTACCTGCAATACAAAGAAAATTTGTGTGGAAGCCACATCAAATTGAAAAATTATTTGATTCTATAATGAGAGGCTATCCGATAGGAACATTTTTGTTTTGGGATTTAGAAGAGAATAACGTAAATAAATATACGTTTTATAAGTTTATACAAAATTATCATGAAAGAGATAATAATAAAAATGAAATAAGTCCAAGACCGGAACTTAGAAAAAATATAATAGGAGTTTTAGATGGGCAACAAAGAATTAGTTCAATGTATATAGCATTACAAGGAACCTATGCTTATAAAAAAGCTTATTTTAGCTGGAATAATGATAAGGCATTTCCGATTAGAAAATTATATCTTAATTTACTTGGAAGGACTAATAATGAAGATAATGAGTATGAATTTAAGTTTTTAACTATTGAGGAATCAAATTGTATCGATGTAAATGTACTATGGTTTGATGTGAGAAAGATACTAGAGTGGGGGAACGATCCTGAGATAGATGATTATTATGATGAACTTATAGAAAGCACAAATGATAATATTAAGATTATACTTAATGATAAAGATATAAAAAAACATATAAAAAAGACTATAAGAATACTTCATCAAAGGATTGTTCAAGATTATTTAATAAGCTATTTTGAGATAAAAGAACAAGAATTAGATAAGATACTTGATATATTTATAAGGGTTAATAGTGCTGGAACTATACTTTCAAGAAGTGATTTATTATTTTCTACAATAATAGCTCATTGGCAAGAGGGGAGAGATGAAATAGATAAATTAATTACAACATTAAATAAAAAAGGTGATGGATTTAAGGTTAATTCTGACTTTATTATGAGAGCATGTCTAGTGTTATGTGACCTACCAGTTATTTTTAAAGTTGAAGGATTTAAAGAATCAAATATTATAAAAATAAAAGATAATTGGGATAATATTAAAGATTCATTAGAAAAGACTTTTGAAATTATATCAGATTTTGGATTTAGCTATGAGAACTTAACATCTAATAATGCTGTAATTCCAATTGCATATTATTTAATAAACGGTGGTTGTTATGATGATACTAATAAACAAGAAATAAAAAGATATTTGATACATTCTTTAGTAAAAAAAATATACGGAGGTCAAAGTGATACTGTAATAAGCCATATTAGGGAGGCATTAAAAAATAGTCAGATAATAAAAAATAGAAAGTTTAATTTTGATGATTTAGCAAATGAATTTGAATTACGAAGTTTTAAGCAATTAAAAATAACGAAAGACGATCTTGATGAAATTTTAAATTATAAAAAAGGAGCATATTCTTTTATGATATTATCTTTATTATATCCACAACTTAGATATGGACAAGTTAAATTTCATCAAGATCACATTCATCCAGATAGCTTTTTTACTAATGCAAAGCTAAAGGAATTAAATTTATCTAAAGATGAGATTGTTACATGGAGAGATAAAAAGGATAGATTGCCTAATTTACAACTTTTAGAGGAAAGAGATAATCAAAGTAAAAATAAAACAGAATTTAAGACTTGGTTAGATATTGTTGAAAATAAGGGTGTAGATAAGCAAAAATATATAGCAGATAATTATATACCTTTGAATACATCATATGATATTAAAAACTTTAATGAATTTTATATGGAACGTAGAAAAATTTTAATGCAACAAATAATGAATAAGTTATGATATTAAATTTAGGCAAGCATATTGATATATTTATATGCTTGCCTTTTATTTTAGATAACTATTATATATTTTAATTAAAGAAAGGAAAAAGAATGTACAACACTTTTAAATTTTATTGAATTAATAGTAAAGTTTATGTTGAATCAACTTTATAATCATTTTTTAAATAATATTCAAGATGATGAACAAGTGTTGGTTTATGCTGTGGAATGGGTTTAGATAGCTTATATTTTGAAAATTTAAACTTATTAATATTTGTTTTTATATAATAAATAGATAATTATCTATTAAAATAAGAAAAATATCAGGAAAATAACTTATATACATAGAATATTATCTATATAAGTTATTTTTATTTATAATTTTAATTATAATATATAGTCTTATATAAAATACTCGTAAATGATAATAAAAAATAAAAATAACTTTAAATTAACAAAAAATTAACTTTTACATAACAAAATGTTTACAAAAATATACATGTTATTTATATAAAAACATGGACTAATGTGGTAAAATTTATATTATGAATACGCTATCTTAATTAAAAAGAGGGAAAGTAATATGAGTGAATTAAAAAGTAAAAGAGCAGAAGTGGTGAAATTTTTAACGATAATTATAGGAATTATTATTGTTATGGGAATTGTAGCAACAATAATCACAGCTACTCAACCTAAGATTAACTATATGAGTAGTTCACCAACTGCAACTATGAATAATAAAAGTTTATCTAATTCTAGTGTGTTATCTAGTGGAGTTTATGTTGCAGGACAAGATTTTAAAGGTGGAAAATATAATATTATAGCTGTAAGTGGTAACGGAAACATTTCATCATCTAATATGTATACAGGAGGAGTTGATGGTGAAATATCAAGCGATAATAATGGAGCATATAAGGAATATAGAGATATAAACCTTCCAAATGGAACTAAATTAACCATAAGTGGAGATGTAAGCATAAAGTTAGTTGAAAATAGTTAAATATAAATAAAAAAACACAGAATAAATATTCTGTGTTTTTTTATTTATATGAATTCAAAACACCTAAAATAAAACATGTTTGTATTGACATGTTTTATTTTGATATATATAATATATTTATCTTAATTAAATTTTAATATTATAAATAATGTTTATTTACTTGTGTTAAGATTATTAAGAATTTAGTAAATATTTTTTAGGAGGGTTTATGAATAAATATAGAAAATTATTTGAGCCGATAAAAATTGGTAATTGTGAGATAAAAAATCGTTTTGCTATGGCTCCTATGGGACCTCTTGGACTTGGAGATAGTGACGGTGGATTTAATCAAAGAGGAATTGATTATTATACTGAAAGAGCTAAAGGAGGAACTGGACTTATTATCACAGGAGTAACTTTTGTGGATAATGAAATTGAAAAACACGCCATGGCAAATTTACCATGTTCAACTCTTAATCCAATTCAATTTATTAGAACAGCAAGGGAAATGACAGAAAGAATACATGCATATAATGCAAAAGTGTTTCTTCAAATGTCAGGTGGTTTTGGTAGAGTTGCAATTCCAGAAGTTCTTGGTGATTTTCCACCAATTGCTCCATCAGAAGTTGAACATAGATGGCTAGATAAAACTTGTCGTGAACTTGAGATACATGAAATAAAGTCTATAGTTAAAAAATTTGGTGATGGAGCATTTAACGCTAAAAAGGCTGGATTTGATGGAGTGCAAATTCATGCTGTTCATGAAGGGTATTTAATAGATCAATTTGCAATTTCTTTTTTTAACAAAAGAACTGATGAATATGGTGGAAGTTTGGAAAATAGACTTAGATTTGCTCGTGAAATAGTTGAAGAAATTAAAAATAGATGTGGAAATGATTTCCCAGTAACTTTAAGATATTCACCAAAAAGCTTTATTAAAGATTTTAGAGATGGTGCTCTTCCAGATGAAGAATTTATTGAAAAAGGAAGAGATTTAGAAGAGGGTATAGAAGCTGCAAGACTTTTAGTATCTTATGGATATGATGCGTTAGATATAGATGTTGGTTCATATGATTCATGGTGGTGGAGCCATCCTCCTATGTATCAAGCAAAAGGACTTTATAGATCATTTGCAAAACTTATAAAAGAAATTGTAGATGTTCCAATTTTGTGTGCAGGAAGAATGGACAATCCAGATATGGCATTAAAATCTATAGAAGATGAAACTTGTGATATTATAAGTTTAGGAAGACCACTTCTTGCAGATCCTGACTATGTAAATAAACTTAGAGGAAATAAAGTTAAATCAATTAGACCATGTATTTCATGTCAAGAGGGATGTATGGGAAGAATTCAACATTATTCAATGCTTAATTGTGCAGTAAATCCTCAAGCGTGTAAAGAAAGGGCTAATGCATTAAACCCTGTATCAAGAAAGAAAAAAGTCCTAGTTGTTGGAGGGGGAGTTGCAGGATGTGAAGCTGCTAGAGTTTTAGCTCTTAGAGGACATGATGTTACTCTTTATGAAAAGGAAGATAGATTGGGTGGTAATTTAATTCCAGGTGGAGCTCCGGATTTTAAAGAAGATGATATTTTACTTGCTACTTGGTATACCGATACTTTAAAAGAATTAGGAGTAAAAGTTAATTTAAATTCAAAGATTACAAAAAATGAAATTTTAAATTTTAATGCAGATTCTGTGATAATAGCGACAGGATCAATACCAAGAGTATTTTCTTTAGGGGATGATGAGAAAGTATTTACCGCAGCTGATGTGTTAATGGATAAAAAAGATTGTAAAAGTAATACGGTTATAATTGGTGGAGGACTTGTAGGGTGTGAAACTGCATTATATTTAGCTAAAAAGGGTAAAAAGGTAACTATAATTGAGGCACTACATAAGCTTTTAGCTGTTAATGGACCTTTGTGTTCTGCAAATAAAGAAATGTTAGAAAAATTAATTCCTTTTAACAATATAGATGTTAAATTAAATTCTAAAGCTAAATTCTTTAAAGATGGAGTTTTAGAAATTGAAAATAAAAACGGAATAGAAAAAATTAATTGTGACTCAGTTATACTTTCTGTTGGATACAAGGAAGAAAATTCATTATATAAAGAGTTAGAATTTGAGTTTTCAGATATTTATCTTTTAGGTGATGCACGTAAAGTTTCAAATATAATGTATGCTATTTGGGATGCTTATGAAGTTGCAAATCATATATAATACATAAATATTAATAAAGCTGTATAATTTAATTATACAGCTTTATTTTGTTGTAATCATAGATATACAATCATCAATCCATTCTATATAAGTTTTTTCACGCATTATTGCACCTTTTAATACTATAAAGTCTCCAAAACCATGAGATGATGAATTTGATATATTTTTATCTTTAGATAATTCTTCCATGTAAATTTCTAAGTATTCTAATTTTTCTAAATGCTTAGATTTAGAACTATTAAATTGCTTTAAAAGAGTTTTAGTATCCATTTCATCAGAAAAATAAACTTTAAGTTTAAATATATCTTTAGGTGTCTGCTCTAATGGATCATCTTTTTCAAGCCATTTTTGTAGAGCTTTTCGTCCATTATCTGTTATTGTATAAAGTTTTTTTTCAAGCTTTTCACCTTGAATAATTATTTCATAAGAAATCAAACCTTCATCTGTTAATTTTTTTAATTCAGGATAAATTTGACTATGCTTAGCATACCAAAAATTAACTAATCCATTATTAAATTCTTTTGTTATATCATAACCTGTTAACGGTTTTCTATTTATTAATCCTAATATGGCGTATTTTAAAGTTCTCATAAAAGAGTAATTAAATCTCCTTTCTGTATAATCATTTATAATTGTATCATTTTTTTTTATAAAGTAAAGAATAGTATTAGATATTTGTTGACAATAGATAATAAATGATATAAAATTAAACATGTAAATACAAACATGTTTAATTTTATATAATAAGGAGAGATAAAGATGAAAGATTTTATAGGAATGCAATTTATTTATACATACGATAATGGATGGGAATATGAACTTTACGTAAAAAATGAAACTACAATAGATTATCGTATTCATAGTGGTATGGTAGCTGGTAGATGGGTAAAAGATCAAAAGGTTGATATAGTAAAATTAACTGATGGTGTTTATAAAATTTCTTGGACTGAACCAACAGGAACAGATGTATGTTTAGATTTTATGTTAAAGGAAGATAGAACTCATGGAACTATATTCTTCCCTAAATGGGTTCATGAACATCCAGAAATAACTGTTTGTTTCCAAAATGATTTTATCCCTGTAATGGAGGAGTCAAGATTAAAATATGATACATATCCAAAATATGTAGTACCTGAATTTTCAACTATCACATATAAAAAATACGTAGGAGAAAATGATGAATCTATAATTTCAGTTGCACCTTATGAAGGAATGACCGATGAAATAAGAGCAGGTAAATTTTATAAATAATATTATAGAGCCACATTAAAACTTCTTAATGTGGCTCTATCTTTTTATAGATTTAAATAAATAATTTATGATATTATAATTATAGATATTTTAATAAAATTTATAAAAGGAGAGCATATGGCTATATTGAAAAAACAATCTTTAGTGGATCAAATATATGATGAAATAAAAAAGCAAATCATAGAACTTATAATTCCACTTGGGAGCAAATTAAATGTTAGTGAGCTTCAGGATAAATTTGGAGTTAGTAGTACTCCAGTTAGAGAAGCTATAAATAGATTACAAAAAGATGGAATTGTAGAATATGAAAATAATATAGGGGCAAAAGTTATAGATATAACTGATAAAGATGTATATGAAATCCAAGAAGTTAGTTTTGCTCTTTTAACTGGTGCAGTTAGATATGCTATGCAAAAAGGAAATAATATAGAAATTTCAAAAGAAATTCAAATATATATAGATAAACTAATAAATTCAAATGATAAAGAACAGTTTGCAAGATATATTTTAGATATTTCTAATGTTTTTTATAAACATGCTAATAATTCAAGACTTATAGGAAGTGCCAATCTTATGTATGCTCAACAAGCTATTTTGAGGACTATTTTTGCAAAAGAATCTATAAATGAAGAGGAATTTAAAAGAGAGTATATTAAAGACTTTTTAGATTTATATCAAGCTGTTAAAGAAAATAATGAAATTGAAGCTATGAAGGCTTTTGAACGCAATAATTTTAGGGCAAGAAAGGTTATTATTCGTGGAATAAAAAATTTAAAAAAGTAGAAATAACTCGATTCGTTTTAAAAGATGAATCGAGTTATTTTAGTTAAAATGATATTGTTTTTTTATAAATATAAGTGATATAATAATATCATATATTATATATCTTGCAAGATATATAATATATGATATTGAATGTTGTTTTGGTTATGTTAATCTATGGATAGATAATAGGAGAAATGAAATATGAAAGTTTTGGGAATTAGTTGTGGAAGAAAATTAGGTAACACGGAAATTTTAGTAAAAGAAGCATTGATGGGAGCTGAAAATTTAGGAGCAGAAGTTGAACTTGTAAGATTAAATGATTTAAATCTTAAGCCTTGTACTGGGTGTAATGCTTGTGTAGTAAGTTTGCTTGAAAAATCAAGTTCTGGAGATTGTGTGATTAAAGATGATTTGAAATTTATTGAAGAAAAAATAATGGAATGTGATGGACTTATATTAGGTTCACCTATATATGAAAAAGGCCCAACTGGTCTTTTGAAAATTTTAGCAGATAGAATGGGACCATCTCATGATGTAGCATTTAGAATGATTTCTAAAAAAGTGAGAGAGGAAAAGGGGATAACTAGTGGGAAGCCAGTAGATGAAAGATCGTTTAAAACTAGATCAGCATCTCTTATTGCAGTTGGAGGAAGTGAATGGGATACATTAGCTCTTCCTATGATGCAATTATCAGTTATATCAACTCATATGGATATAGTGGACAAAATTTTAGTTAACTGGACTGGACTTCCTGGAAGTGTTTTATTTAGAGATGAAATAATAAAAAGAGCTAGAAAATCAGGGGAGCATGTAGTTAAAACGTTATTAAAGCAAGAGGACAGAAGGATTTCAGATGAAAAAGAAAGACCAGAATATATAGGGAAAAAAGGAATATGTCCTATTTGTCATTCAAAATTAATAGAAATAAGAAATGAAGATAAAAATTATCCAGCAATATGTGCTGTTTGTGGTGTTAAAGGAACTTTAAATGTTATAAATAATAAAGTTATATTTGAAGTTTCAAAAGAAGATAGTTATCATGCACATGTATATCTTTCAGGAAAATTTGAACATGGTGATGAACTTAAAAATATTGCTCTAAAACCAAATCCCAAAATTGAAGAATTACCTAAACTTATGGAAAAATATAAAAATTATTTATCTTATTCAAAGCCAGATAAAAAATAAAAATAAGACAGTCATATTTATATGACTGTCTTATTTTTATTTAAATTATTAAAGTAATTGACATAAAGATATTTTTATAATATTCTTAATTAATATACTCGTAAATGAAAAATAAATAATAAGGAGAAAATTTTAAATGTTAGGAAAAACTCATAGATTAGGTGGTATAATGATAGGCTCTGTAACACCTATTATTATACAAAAAACATTAAATACCCCAATAAACAATATAACAACATTTACTATTACAACCATAATAGGTGGTGCTATTGGAAGTCTTTTACCAGATTTAGATCATCCAAATAGCATAATATCAAAAAAAATAAAACCATTATCTAAAATAATAAGAGAATTTGCTCATCATAGAGGAATAACACATACCTTATTAGGATGGATAACTTTTGGAGTTATAAGCTTAATTGTAAGTTATTTATCTATTAATTATCTGATTGGAAATATAAATTATTATGAGAAAATATGTATGAGTATTATAGGGGGAGCAATAGCATCATCAACTATCGCTTTTATAGCAAATAGTTTTAATAAATACACGCATATTGTTAAAAAAAATAAAATTAAAAAAATATCTGCTCTTGGATTTTTGTTCGGATTTTTTTTAGTGTTATTTTTTGATAAAAAGGTTTTAGAATATGTTCCTATATATCTTTTAGCCATGTTCTTAGGATATGGTATTCATATTTTATATGATATGTTTACTGTAAGTGGAGTACCATTTTTATATCCTTTTAGCAAAAAGGTATTTAGATTTTCAAGGTTTAAAACAGGAGGAATAATTGAAGTAATAGCATCTGTAATTTCTATTATAATAACTATTTTAGCCCTTTATTTATTGTTTAAATATAATATAAAGTTAAAAATGTAGCAAGTTTGTTCTTGCTACATTTTTATTAATCATAAAATACAAAAAATACTATATTAATTCTTTCAGCTAAGTTTTTAGATATTTGGAATCTTGAATAAATTCTATATAAATTTATTAAAATTAATTTTCCCTCAAAACTTTCTACTTTATTAATTGTATTTTTGTTTATTGATTTTACTTTCCTTAAAAATATTTCTTCATCATAATTTATATAATATCTTGAATTTGTCTTATACATATGTTCAAGTTGTTTTTTAAACTTATTTATCGCTTTTTCATCAAAAGGAGTCTTATATAGCGAATAAAATAAAAAATATATGTTGTTCATTAAAATTCTTTGATTATATGCAAAATCTTTTACATATTTAATATTATTATTACTATTATTTAGCATTATTTTATCTTCATAAAGTTTTCCTTGCAACAATCTATTATTTAATTCTTTTAATAAGTTTTCATCTATATTTTTCTTAAAAGCATAAGTTATTGTTTCTTCGCTTAAGTTAATATAAGATTTTATAAAATTTTTTAATGAATCTATTGTATTATAAGGAAATAAATATTTTGTACCTAAATATCCAATTAAAATTCCTATTGCCATATATATAAATCTATAAAAAGTGGTTTGATAAGCATTATCTCCAAGCAGTACAAAAACCCCTAAAACTATTGGAGTAATACAAGCTACTTTACTATCATATTGATTTAAAAATAGGTATATGTAATATAGGGATAAATAAATAGCAACTCTTATTGGAAGATATGGTATAAAAAATGTTATTATCATAAATATTATTATGCCAATAATTGTACCTTTAAACCTTAATAAAAACCTTTGCTTAGAGTTTTCAGCATATGGTTGAATAACTGCAAATAAGGTAATTGTTATCCAGTATCCAAATGGTATATTTAAAAATTTTACTACAAAGTATGAACCTGCAATTAAAAATGATAATCTAAAAGCATAAGTAAATTTTAAAGATTTAAAATTTAAATTCAAATGCATAATATTTTTTAATTTTAGTGATTTTGGTAATGGTATATAATTACTTATTTTAAATTTACGATTTTTAGTTTCATTTTCAAAGTTAGATAAAGAAAATTTAAGCATAGCCATATTTTGAATAATTTCATAAATTGAATAATTTGAACTAAGAACATTTTGGTATTTTTCAGTAAATTCATCTATTTCAAGCATTAATAAAAAAATTGCGTCTTCTGTTTCAATAAATTTAATGATTTTATTCATGACTTTTTCTAAATCCTTTAAAAACTTTTTATATATTTTATCATTAGCAGGATGATATAATTCATCTAAAGAATAATTAAGTCTTTCTACGTAGAGAGCAAAATTAAGTCTTATATTATCTATATTTCCCATGTAGAAAAAATTATCCTTTCGTTCATTAATTATAGTTACAATATTATCTATATATTTTTCAACATTTACATAGTCATATCTAATATCTTTATTATTTATTAAAGCATCTATTTTTAAAGATATTTCTTTTACTAATCCTATTAAATTATTTCTTAAATCTTTTTCTGACCTGTTGTGGTTTAAAATAAATTGTGAAGCTATTAAAAAAAATGCTCCTATTGCTAAACCTAAAAGTCTTACAGGAAGGGCTGTGATAGATACTGGATCCTTTAATAAAATTAAATAGGATAATAAAAATGGGGGTAAAATAGTTGTTTTAAAATCATAAAATAATGTATAAACCATAAAAAATATAGTAAAAAAGTTTATAAAAAAACCAATATAGATGTTGTAAGCTGCTAAAAATGAAAATACACCTATAAATAAATATATAAGCAAAAACTTAATTATATTTTTAAATGGAGATGAAGTTAAATCTTTTTGAAAGAGCATTGCAGATACATTTACTATTAAAAAACCAACAATAGCATTACTAACACCAAAAAAGTGCCAATAACTAAAAAACATCACAATTCCTAAGACATATATTAAAGTTTTAGGAATTACATTATTAGTATCAATATTTAATTTATTTTTAATTATATTCATAAAATCATTATCCTTTGTTATATTTAAATAATTATATATATGATTTCCTTTAATTAAAATAATTATTTCATCTTAATGTAAATAAATTATTTTATTAATTAATTAATAAAATTTAAGACAGTAATTAAAATATTAACTTAAAAAGCAGCAAAGTTTATTCTTTACTGCTTTTTAAGTTAATTGTAAAATGTAAAAATTATTATTTTGATTCTTTCGCCTAAATCTTTTGAAATTTGGAGTCTTGAATAAATTCTATTTAAATTTATTAAAACTAATTTTCCTTGATAACTATCAATACTATTAAAATTATTTTTATTTTTTATTCTTATTTGTTTTAAAAATGTTTCTTCATCATATTCTATATAATCTCTTGAGTTCACTTTATAGATGTCATTGAGTTCTTTTTTAAACTGGTTTAATACAGAATCATCTATAGGAGTTTTATATAATGAATAAAATAGAAAATATATGTTGTTCATTAATATTCTCTGGTTATATGTAAAATCTTTTATATATTTAACATTGTTAGATCCGTTATTTAATAATATTTTATCTTCATAAAGTTTTCCCTTTATTAATCTATCATTTAATTCTTTAAACAATTCCTCATCTATTTTATTATTAAAAGCATAAGTTATGGTATCTTTACTTAAATTAAAATATGATTTTGTAAAGTTTTTTAAAGAATCTAAAGTATTATAAGGAAATAAATATTTAGTTCCTAAATATCCAATTAAGATTCCTATTGCCATATATATAAATCTATAAATGGTAGTTTCATAAGCATTATCACCAAGCAATGTAAATATTCCAAGAACTATAGGGGTTATGCATGCCATTTTATTATCATAATTTTTAAAGAATAAGTACATATAGTATAATAATAAATATATAACAATTTTTATAGAAAGAATAGGTACAAATAAAGTTATTATCATAAAGATGATTATTCCAATGATTGTTCCTCTAAATCTTAGTAAAAATCTTTGCCTAGAATTTTCTGTATAAGGTTGAATAACTGCAAATAAGGTAATTGTTATCCAATATCCAAATGGTATATTTAAAAATTTTACTACAAAATAAGAACCTGCAATTAAAAATGACAGTCTAAAAGCATAAGTAAATTTTAAAGATTTAAAGTTAAAATTTAATGTTAAAATATTTTTAAACATTGACATATCAGGTATTGGAATGAAATAACTTATTTTAGACTTACATTTGCAATTTTCTTTTTCTTTTGCAAAATTAGATAAAGAAAATTTAAGCATGGACATGTTTTGAATAAGTTCGTAAGCTGAATAATTGAAACTAAGAAAAGTTTCATATTTTTCAGTAAATTCATCTATTTCAAGTATTAATAGGTAAATAGCGTCCTCAGTTTCTATAAATCTAATTATTTTATCCATAAGTGTTGATAAATCTTTTAAAAATTTTTTATATATTTTATCGTTAGCAGGATGATATAATTCATCTAAAGAATAATTAAGCCTTTCCACATAAAGAGCAAAATTAAGTCTTATGCTATCTATATTTTCCATACAAAAACGGCTATCTTTTCTTTCATTAAGAATATTTACTATATTATCTATGTATTTTTCAACATTTACATAATCATATCTAATATCTTTATTATTTATTAACGCATCTATCTTTAAAGATATTTCTTTTACTAATCCTATTAAGTTAGCTCTTAAAGCTTTTTTTGACCTATTATGATTTATAATAAGTTGACTAACTACTATAAATAAAGATCCTATACCTAAACATAAAAGTCTTGTAGGTAACTCATTCATTGTAACAGGATGCCTTAATAAAATTAAATAACATAATAAAAATGGTGGTAAAATAGTGGTTTTAAAATCATAAAATAGAGTATAAACCATAAAGAATATACAAAAAAAGTTTACAAAAAAACCTAAATAAATATTGCAACTTGATATAAATGTACAAATTCCAATAAAAAAATATATAAAAAGAAATTTTAATACATTTCTTAATGGTTTAGTCGTTAAATCCTTATGAAATAACATTGTTGCGGCGTTTACGATTAAAAATCCAATAATAGCATTACTAACACCAAAAAATTTCCAATATCCAAAAAATATTATGATTCCTAAAATATAAATTAAAGTTTTAGCAAATATATTTTTATTATCAATATTAAATTTAGTCATTATTGCTTTCATAATATTTATTCCTTTGCGTATACATTATTAAATTTTCAAATAACAGTACTACTTAAATAATATATATATAATTTATATTTAAGTAAATAAGTTATTGTTATTAAATTGTAATAGTTTTTAATAAATAATGATTAAATCATTAATAAAAAAATAGTTAATGTAAAAGTTTATATAAAATATATGATTTATTATCTGTTTTATAAATTAACTAAAAATATAAAAAAAGAGGCATGAATAATTCATACCTCTTTTACTATTTCTAGTTATATTGTTTTATATATAGATGTTGAATTAGAACTAGCAGTTCTAAGGGATTGTCCAAGTTTAATTGCATTTTCTTTGTATGATGAATCATTTAATAATAAATTCATATCTTCTTGTAATTTAGCAACTGTAGCATCTTTTGCAGGAAGTAAAATTCCAGCTCCTAATTCAACAACTCTATTTCCAACTATAAACTGATCTCCAAATTGAGGTACTATAACTAAAGGTATGTTATTATATAAAGCTTCACTAGAACTATTCATTCCACCATGAGTTACAAAAACATCTGTTTTCTTTAAAACTTCAAGTTGAGGTACATAATTATAAACCTTGAAATTTTGAGGTATATCTCCTAAATCAGATATATTTGTCTTTTTACCAACTGATAAAACTACTTGTACATCTTTCATTGAGCCATATGCTTCAAATGTTTTTTTATAAAAATCTAAATTTTGATTATCTATAGTTCCAAGAGAAATATAAATAAGTTTCTTATCTTTATCTTTTTCTAATTTAAAATCAATTTGTTCTGTTCTTTCAGTTAAAGAAGGTCCAACAAAAATAAATTTATCATCAAATTCTTGTGCAAATGGTTGATAATATTTAGATGTAAATACCAAATTTAAATCTGCTTCACTATTTATCATAGTTTCAATCATATTTTTAACTTTGATATCATATTTTTTATTTATGTCTTGTGTTGCTTCTTCGAAAGACGCTAACATTTTTCTAAAATCTACGTTATTGTTAGAAGCATTAGTATTTTTTGCAAACATATTAACCATATCTTTAGAAAAGGCAAATGTAGTATAAAAACTTATGGTTTTTTCTATGTTTAATTTTTCAGCAATATTTTTTCCAACTGATAATACAGAATTATATATTAAGCAATCAAATTTTTGTGTTTCCTTTAAAACTTCTGATAAAACTGCATCTGCTAAATTCACCATATTACTTATAAGAGTTTTTTCATCGCCTCTGCCACCATCTTTTCCTTTGATTTCTTTATATTCATAAGATTTAAAAGTGGCTCCAGCACCTTCAATTTTTTCTCTAAAATCTTCAGTTGAGTAATATGTAACTTTATTTCCAAAGCTTATAAGATCTTTTACTAGCTTTATTGTTGGATTTACATGTCCATGAGCTGATATGTTTACTATTAATATATTTTTCATTAGTATCCTCCTATATATTATTGTTATTTCTTAATAGTTAATAATGACAAATAAAACGTATCGTTTATTTTTTATACTAATCATTATAACATATTTTTTTAAACTTGTATCTTTAATTTATATAATAATTTTAGTTAGATAAATCCTTATGAGATAAAATACTACTTATAAATATACTTATACAAATAACACTAGTTACTGCAATAAACATTGTAACTATTTTAGCTAATCCTGTAATAGGAATTATATCTCCATAACCTACAGTAGTAAATGTTATTAAGGTAAAATAAAATAAATCAAAATTAGTAGGTTTATTTGTAAAAGCATGTGGATTTCCACTATTTATAAGTACTACAGCCAAATATAAATTTAATATAATCATAATTATTAGTATGATAGATGCTATAATTATTCTTGTAAAACTAACATCATTTTGATTTTTGCTTTTAATATTTTTAGGGTTTTTCATAATCCTAATAAGAATTTTAATATTTAACGCATAACATATAAAACATCCTAAAAGACCAACTAAATAAATTTTAGAAATTTGTTTTGGAAATATTAAAATAGCTGTTGAATATGAACTGATTATAAAATAACTTAATAATAAATCAATTTTTAAGTTTTTATCTTCTACATTGTATAAAAACTTATTTATACTAGTTAATATATAGACTATATAACCGATGGAATAGTGCACTATAAGCATAAAAAATATTATTAAAAGCATTTTAATTGAAATATTAAAAAAAACATTACTTGATATAAAAAAATATCTCCAAATACTTGTACTCAAACTTATGAGTGCGCTAACTTCTGCAAATATTATAATAAATCCTTGAATAAGAGTAATTAGAAATGATTTATCTTTAAAAAAATCTAAATATGTTCTATTTACATTATTTATAGATAACTTTATAAGATTAAATAATAATAAATTTTTAGCTTTGTTTCTTAAAGAAATAATTAATACTACTATTGCTGTTGAAAATAGTATTATAAATAGCCCCATAATTATATAATCACCTCGAAATTTTAATAAATAATTAACATGTATGTTTTATCCAGAGATTATTATATCAAAATATGTAATATTTTCATATAATAATAAAAAATGATCTACTATATAGTAGATCATTTTTTATTATTTCTTTTTTGTTTTCTTTGATATAATACTGCAAGAATAAAACCTATAAAACCAAATATTAAAGGTCCAGCTGCAATCCATATACCTTCTTGAATATTACCTTGAAGGAAGGGTTGTACAATTGAAAAACCATTGGCACCTATTAAAGTTATAAGTGTTATTGTTCCCACTATGACACCTACTTTTTTGTTGAAAAACGTATATTCTTTTTTTATATTATCGTTTAATTTAAATTTTATGTATGCAAAAACTATAAAAGCCCAAGGAACAGATGTACCTACTGTAACCATAAATGTTAAATTATTGTATACTGTATTTGCTGTGTTTCCACCAAATCCTATCGCAAGCATACCACCAACTATAATAGCTGCTTGTATATATAAAGCATTAGCATTAAAACCATGTTTATTCTTTTTAGTTACAACCTTAGGAAGCATTCCTTCAGGCATTCCTTCAAATATTTGCTTTATTGGATAATAAAGAGTTAAAGGAAGATTCATCATAGCAATAAGGCTTATCCAGTTTGTAATTCTATTTACCCATTGTCCAAGAGCTATTGAAGCTGTATTAGACATTCCAAGGTGAGTTCCTAAAAGATAAAACTGTTGTTGTATCATATATATAGGATAGTTATATAAATTTACATTAGGGCTTCCAAAAGTATCTTTCCAATTTAAAACCATACCGCTTATAATTATAATAGCTATGTATAATATTCCCATAACTATTCCCATAAATATCATTGCTCTAGGAACAGTTTTTTTAGGATTTTTAACTTTATCAACAAGTCCACCTATACTTTCCATACCGCCTAAAATAAATATAGCAAAAACTAAAAATCCTAATGCTGAAAATACATTGTCGTAGCTTGGATTAGGTCCATAAAATAAAGATTTAATCCCATTAAAGGCAAACGATTGTTGGAAATGAAAACCACTTAAACAAAATACTAAAATTCCTCCACCTAGAATTAAAACATGCATTACTATTGTAATTAACATAGACATATTTGCAAGAAATGAAACTGATTTAACACCTTTACGACAAAAGAATACTACAGCTAAAAACCACACAACACCAATTAAAGAAGTTGTTGCAGTATTACTTAAACCAAATAGATGCCATGTTTCAGAAATATCTTTACCAAATATTGCAGTTGATATAGTAATGGCAACAGAACTTAAACTAAACCACCAAATAATAGCTGCTATATACCAAATAAAAGCTCCTGTTGTACTAAACTTTAATCCAACTGATTTTGTCATCCATGAAAAAATACCACCTTTTTCTTCACTAAAAGCAGAGCTCATTTCAGATACCATAAACATATAAGGTATAAAAAATAAAATAATACCTATAACGATATACGTTATTCCCGCATAACCCATTTGATAATAAATCTGTTGACCATTACCTAAACTATATACAGTCATAAAAATCATAGCAACAAATGACCAAAAACCTATTTTATAAACCTTAGTCTTGTTGTTATTGCTATCTAATAACTCTAAATCTGTATTATTTTCCATTAATATTTTCCTCTCTTTATAAATTATTAATAAAATAATATCATGTCATAAAAAGAAATTCAATACTTAATAATGAATATTTATTTAATATAACAGTAATAAATATTCAATTTTATTGAAGATTATTTAGTCAAATTATATTAGGAAAGTTAATATATACAGATTAAATCGAATGCATTATTATTAATTTTATTAAACAAATATTTGGGCAAAACCAAAATATTTTATATTTATACAATATTTTAACGATTTATCATAATAAATTATTTTTATTATATCATGTTATGATTAGGTATATTTTATATTTAAAATACTATTTGTTCAGGAAAAATAATACATATAACTTGATATTAAATTGTATTTTTTATATAATGATAAAATGTTTTAATAAATATAATTAAGTGTTATGTTTATAAAATATATTTTATGAATTATTAAAGAGAGTTGACAATTAGGAGGATACATATGACTTGGAAAGAAGTTGTTAAAACCGCTAAATATAAATGGGTTGTTATAGAAGTTATAAAAGCAAAATCAGAAAATGGAAAAAGGATTATAGAGGATATGAACCTTTTAGCAGAGTATGAAAGCGGTGGAGAAGCATTAAAAGATTATGTTAAAAGAAAAAAAGAAAATAAAGAAAAGGAATTTTATGTTCATGATTCAACGGTAGATTTTCTTGATATAGACGAAGTTAAATTAGATTAAAGACAAAAACACAGTATATCTTAATATACTGTGTTTTTATTTAAAAAATAATAATATATTTATACAAATAAGTATGGTATAATCGTGTAAATATAACTTTAGGAGGATTTATTATGGGATTATATGATAAATTAGTTGGAAATGCTACTTTAACTACTAAAACAGACTATATAGATGATTATCTCTTAGACAACGAAGATGTTATAATGGCATATCAATTTATAAGAGATTCGATAATATTAACTAATCTAGGCATATATATAATAGATGTTCAAGGAATAACAGGTAAAAAGGTTGAAGTTAAATTTTTTCCTGCTAAAACTATAAAAACTATTTCTTTTGAAACAGCAGGAAATTTTGATTTAGATGTGGATATAAAAATAGGAGTGGATGGGAATACTGTGGTAAATCAACAAGGAATCTATCACTCAGCCCCTATAAGTTTTAAAGTCCCAAGGTCACAAGCGAAGGAAGCTAAAGAAATAGTTAATTTAATTAAGAAATATTACCTTTGTTAAATAAAAAAATAAGGCTAAATTAGCCTTATTTTTTTATTTCCAAATAATATTTGCACCATTTCTAGGTACAGTTCTAAAGTATTTCACAGAAGGGTATCCTAAAATCATGCATGTTACTATTTTGTTAGAGTCTGAAATACCAAGAAATTCTCTAATTTCTTGACTATTTTTTGCAGCAAAAACTAAAAAACCACTATATAATGCACCAAGACCTAAAGAATTTGCCATAAGTTCCATATTTGAAGAAGCTAAGGATGCATTAACATCTGAATCAGAAAGTACAAATATTAAAGAGCTAGAGTTAAATAATAATTTATCACTATTTTCTTTATTAGATTTGAAATCATTATACATTTTCATCCACATTTTTGCATAAGCTTTATATTTTTTATGCTCAAGGTTATCACTCTTTAAAATATTTTCTCCAAGTTTATTTAATGTTTCAAGCGCAAGTCCTCTTAATTTTTGTATATTCTCTTTAACTACTATGTAAGAAACATTTTGCATATTGCTAGAAGTTGGAGCATATCGTCCAGCTTCAATTATTTTTTCAAATTTTTCAACTTCTACTTCTTTAGAAATATCAAATTGGCGAGTTGTTCTTCTAAATTTCATAAAGTTTAGAAGATTTTCAGAATTTATCTTAAAACTATCTTCAATATATTCCTTGACTTCCTCCATATCATATTCATCAGAATAAACAGCGTTTTTAGGACAAACAGCTATACAGTGACCACATTTAAAGCAAGTAAGATTGCGAATCTTAGCTTTATTTTCTTTAATTTTTATACAACCAAGCAAACAATCTTTAACACAAAGACCACAACCAACACATTTTTCTTCATTTACTAACATCATAATATTCAAAAATCTCCTAATCATTATTATATTTACTGTTCTTTTTAGAACATTTACAATTATACCATAATAATTTTAGTTTTTATAAGTTTAACATTTTAAATTCCATTTGATAACTACATTTTTCTAAAAAAATTAGTATTTATAAAATAAATAACTAAAAAACACTATAATAATTACATTCTGCATATTTATATGAAAAATTTGGTTCGACAAAATATTACACATATGATAAAATAAATTTATAAAATATTCATTTATTAAATAATAAGATATTTTAATTAATAAAATTAATTTTATTGAAAAAAAGTTATTTTATACAAAGGAAAATAAATTCATAAATAGCAAATAAAGGCGGGATAATATGAACTATAAAAAAATGAAAATTTTAGAAAATGAAAGAAAACTTGAAAAATTATATCAAAAAATAACTGAAGAACTAAAAATTGACTCATTTATAAAACCAGAACAAGATAACGAAATGAAATTAAAAACTAGAAAGCTTCATATTTGTGCATCACTTGCCATGCAAAAATTAGAAAGAGATAATCATTTATATTTATTACTTTCTATATTAGATAAATACTTCAATTATGGAATTGGAGATTACTTAAAAACTTTAAAAAATGATGAAATAGAGTATACTGATGTTATGAGATACAATCCATATAAAGATTTAACTATAAATACTAAAACTTTTAAAGAAGTATTTGGGTTAGAAAACTTCATGGAATATAGAGATAAAAATTATGTTTATAATAAAAAACCTATAGTAAAAATAGAAGAACTTGAACAAGGCTATATGAAAATATCTAATACAGAAGTATTTAATGATTTTATAAAATTTATCTGTGATGAATTTGGTTATAAAACAATTTAGTATAAAATAAAAGATTACATAGAATAATAAACACTAGTTAACTAGTGTTTATTTTTTTAAACTTTTGTTAACATGTTGAAAATATTATAATAAAAATGTTATTATATTAATATAAAATCATTATTTCCTAATAATAATTATTTATTTAATTTTTAATAATAGAAATATCAACATTCTTAAAGAAAAGAGAGGTGAAGGGCTTTTTGCCTTTTAAAATGATGAAATATTTAAGTGTAAAAAAAGATATATACTGGGTTGGAGCGTTAGACCATAATTTAAAAGTTTTTGACATAATAATGAAAACTCCATACGGAACTAGCTATAATTCTTATGTTATAAAAGGAAGTGAAAAAATAGCTATATTTGAGACTGTTAAGGAAGAATTTTTTGATGAATACATAGAAAGATTAAAAAGTTTACATATTGATATAAAAAAAGTTGATTATATAATAGTTAGCCATACTGAGCCAGATCATGCAGGTTCTATAGGGAAGATTTTAGAACTTGCTCCAAAGGCTAAAGTAATTGCATCTCCTATGGCTTTAAAATTTGTTAAAGGGATAGTAAATAAAGATTTTGAATCTATTCAAGTTTGTGATGGGGATTGTATATCTCTTGGAAATAAAACTTTAAAATTTTTCTCGGTTCCACAACTTCATTGGCCAGATACAATTTATACATATATTGAAGAAGATAAAACTCTTATAACATGTGATTCATTTGGTTCTCATTACTGTTTTGACAAAATGTTTGATGATTTAATAGTGGATAAAAGTAATTATATGGAGGCTCTTGAGCATTACTTCAATTGCATAATAGCACCATTTAAACCTTTTGTGTTAAAAGCTATTAATAAGATAGAAAATTTGGATATAGATGTGATTTGTCCAGGACACGGACCTATTTTAAGAGAAAATCCAAAAAAAATAATTGAAATATATAGAAAGTGGAGCACTCCAAAACCTAAAAATGATATGAAAAAGGCTACTGTTTTTTATGTTTCAGCTTATGGTTATACTAAAATGTTAGCAGAAGCTATAGTAGATGGTATAAAAGATGGTAATTTAGAAAAAATATATGTTAAGCTTTATGAAATAACAAGTGTTGAGCAAAACAAACTTTTAGATGAAATTGTTCAATCTGATGCTATTTTATTTGGATCTCCAACTATTTTAGCAGAACTTTTAGAACCAGTTAGAGAATTACTTGCAAGATTAAACCCTGTAATTCACGGTGGAAAAATAGCAGGTGCATTTGGTTCTTATGGTTGGAGTGGAGAAGCTGTTCCAAGAATAGAGTCTAGACTTAAAGAACTTAGAATGAAGATGCCTTTAGAATCCCTTAGTGTTAATTTTAAACCTTCAGAAGAAGAACTTAAAAAGGCATTTGAATATGGAAAAGGAATTGCAAGTTGTTTATTAAAATAAGGATAAGATAAGATTAAAGATGTTGCTTTTATATTAAAAGTAACATCTTTTTATTGTTTACTTATTTTTGTTTTGACTCATAACCCAAATATTCATTATAAAATCTTTAGGGAAAAATTTAGTTCCTACAAATTGACTTAAACTAAAAGCACCGTAAATAGATATTGATTTATTTTTTTTCATATCACGAAGCGCCTTTTTTACAACATCTTTTGCATCTGACATAAAGGCATAATTATTAACGGCATTAGGGTTTTTAGTTTTTTTAGCAGTCTCAAAAAAATTTGTTCTAACCCATCCAGGGCACACAGCAGTAACTAAAATTCTTCTTTCTCTTAATTCGTAATTTAATGCTCTAGAATAACTAAGTACAAATGCTTTAGTGGAAGCATACACATTAGCAAAAGGAAGTGGCTGAAAAGATGATGATGAGCATATTTGCAATATTTTAGAAAATTCATTCATAAATGGAAGAGTCTTTTCAGTCATAGAAACTAATGCTTTACAATTTAAATCTATCATTTTTAATGAATCCTCAAGAGGGATTTCTGAATAATTACCAAATTTACCGAAACCAGCACAATTTATAAGCAACTTTACATTAGGTTTTTCTTTTTTAAGTTCTTCTTCATAAATTTTGAAACTAGAATTTAATGATAAATCCAATGGAATGATTTTAAGGTTAGTATGTACAATATCTCTTAGAGCTTCTAATTTTTCTCTTTGCCTAGCAATAACCCATATTTCATCAAAGTTATAGGAGTCTATTTGTTTTAAAAATTCTTTTCCAAGTCCTGATGAGGCACCTGTTATAATAGCTATATTCATGTTAAATTACCTTCTCTTATATAAATTTTATTTTTTATGACATGTAATATATTTTTAATTTTTATAAATAACTTTTACTGTACTGTAATTATAAATAATAAAAAAAAACTTGGCAATAAGAAATATTATTACCAAATATATAAAATTAATAATACATTAATTAAAAGTATTATTTGTATTAGTGTCACTATTTTCATCTTTTGATAAATTATTAGTATCATCTGTTATTACTTCATCAGTGTTTTCTGATTCTTTTTTATCAATTGTATTTGTTGTTGAATTTTCATTAGATGATGACTCATCAGCTAAACCAAGAATATTTCCATTTACATCATATTTAACACCATCTTTTTCAACAACCACATTATCTGCACCAACTATTAATGCTTTTACCTTATTTGTTATAGAGCAAAAACTATCCCAAGAAACAGTAGCTAAACTTTTTATTTTATTCCAAGTTTTATTTATAAAACCACTTTCATTTAGTTCTTTGCCTGCCTTATTTAATGATTCTTGTATATTGGTTGTCATTTGTTTTAAATAACTCTTCATTTCACCATAATTAAAGTTTAAATCATTAATACTAGACATTAGTGTTACTATTTGACCTTTTTCTTGACTTGTTAAGTTTATGTTGTAATTATTAACTATATTTGTGACTATTCTATCTATAGCAATATCAGTTTTGGGAGAGTCTTTTATTACTTGTGTTTTTATTTCATTTATAATAAAAGCAGCTTCATCTTTTCCTAAAGTTTGTCCAGTTTCTGTCGTTGCATTACTTAGAGTATTTGTTACACTAATCTCTTCTTTGGCAACTTCTTTATGATTAAGAGATAATTCTTCACCTGTTGCATCTTCAAAACCTTTCAAAATACCAGCAAGTGCTGCAGTCCCTGTTACTGGAAATGGAGATGAAGCTTTAACATTAGCATCCGTTATTCCAGATGTTAAAAGTGCATTTTGTAACATAGAGCCAGTAACCTCTGTAAGATTATTAGTTGAAACTTTAATTCCATATCCAGATTTCTCTACTTTAACATAAGAGCTAGAATAAGAATTATTTTTTGAACTTTTGGATGTAGCAGGTCCAAGTCCCAATTGTTCTCTTATATCATCTACAGTAATATTTATAATTGTTACGTTATTGTCGTTTTTTGAAACACCAAATTCATTTAACATATCTTCTTTTTGAGATGAAGTTAAATCATTTCCTAAACTTACCGCAATATCTGTTGAAGCAAAAACAGGAATATTTAATACCCCAGCTAGACAAACTCCAAAAAGTCCAGTTGCTATTGATTTTTTTATATTTTTATGCTTCATAACTTTCCCCCTAATAATATAAATATAATATTCTAATTTTATCATATTTTTCTATTAAATTTATTATTTATATAAATTTAACAATTTATTAATATTATATATTTAAAACATAATAAAAATTAATAATACCTCTAAAAAGCCATTGATTTATTTTATACAACATATTAGCATTGTATTTGATAAAATATTTTGGAGGATAATATATGTTAAATATAGGATGTCATTTATCTACATCTAAAGGCTTTAAATCAATGGGAGATACTGCTCTTAGTATTGGAGCGAATACATTTCAATTTTTCACAAGAAATCCAAGAGGGGGTAAAGCAAAAGATATAGATAAAAAAGATATAGAAGAACTTTTAAAATTGATGAAGGAATATAATTTTGGGAAAATTTTAGCTCATGCCCCATATACCTTAAATCCTTGCTCTAAAGATGAAAGCATTAGGGAATTTGCTTATAAAATTATGGAAGATGATTTGAAGAGGATGGAATACTTACCTAATAACCTATACAATTTCCACCCTGGAAGTCACGTAAAACAAGGAGTAGATATCGGTATTAATTACATTATTGAATTATTAAACAAAGTTATTAAAAAAGACCAAACAACAAAAATTTTATTAGAAACAATGTCTGGAAAAGGTACTGAAATTGGACGAAATTTTAATGAAATAAAGGCTATAATCGATGGAGTTAACTTAAATGAGCATATAGGTGTATGCCTTGATACTTGTCATATTTTTGATGGCGGTTATGATATCGTAAATAATTTAGATAATGTCTTAGCTGAATTTGATGATGTGATAGGATTAGATAAATTATGTGCTATTCATTTAAATGATAGTAAAAATATCTTAGGAAGCCATAAAGATAGACATGAAAAAATTGGTCTAGGTAATATAGGTTTAGACGCTATAGGTAATATTATAAATCATGAAAAGCTTAAAAATTTACCTTTTTTCTTGGAAACTCCTAATGAATTAGATGGATATGCTAAAGAAATTTCTCTTTTAAAAAGTATTTATAGATGTTAATAATTTTAAATCATATAAAATCTAATAATAAAATACATATAAATATAAATATTTTTATGTTAAAGGATTGTATATGGGAAAGTATAAAATATGTGTATATGGTGTTTGTAAAAATGAAGAAAAATTCGCAAAAAGATGTATGGATAGCTTAAAAGATGCTGATTTAGTTGTTTTTGGTGATACAGGCTCCACTGATAATACTGTTGCCATTTTAAGAGATTGTGGAGCTAAAGTATATGAAATACCAGTAAAACCTTGGAGGTTTGATGTTGCTAGAAATGCGTGTTTAGAAAAAATACCTGAAGATATCGATATTTGCGTTTGTATTGACCTAGATGAGGTCTTAGAAGATGGGTGGAGAGAAGCATTAGAGAGTGTGTGGGAAAAGGATACGAATAGAGCTAATTACCTTTATATATGGAAGTTTAATCCTGATGGTTCGCCAGGGGTTTGGTATTATCATGAAAGAATTCATAGTAGACACAATTATAGATGGATTTATCCAACACATGAGGTTTTAGAATATCTAGGAGAGGGGAGAGAAAAGTGGTGTTTGGCAAAAGATTTAATTTTCAAACACTATCCAGATACCAATAAATCTAGAAGCTTTAACTTATCTCTTTTGGAACTTGCCGTAAATGAAAATCCTAATAATGCTCGAAATATTAATTATTTAGGCAGAGAGTATTACTTTATGGGTAAATGGGATAAAGCTATTGAAACATTAGAAAAATATTTATCTTTAAAAGATGCTACATGGAAAGAGGAGAGGAGCTTTGCGTTAAGATATATAGCTTGTTGCTATAAAGAAAAAGGGGAGTTAGATACCGCTAAATTATATCTTTTAAAAGCAATGTCAGAAGCGCCTAATATGCGAGAACCTTATGTTGAGATGGCTAGATTGGCTTATTTGGAAAAAGATTGGAATTTGATTTTAATAATGATTAAATTAGCTTTAGAAATAAAAGAAAATACAACAAATCATCACAATGAGCAATTTGCTTGGAATGAAACACCTTATGATTTAGCCTCTCTTGCATATTATTACACAGGAGATTATAATAAATCATTAAAATATGCACTAGAAGCACTTAAAATATCACCAAATGATGAACGAATAAAAAATAATTTTAACATAATAAAAAATTCAGTAAATAATGAATTTGTAATATAAATATAAAATTATATCATAGGACATAAAATTTGATTTTAATGAAATATGTCCTATGATTTGTATATATTATTTTATAAAAAGTTTTTAAGTATGATTATTTTTGAAATGAAAAGGTTATACTATATGAAGATAGAAAATTATACTGGAATGTAGAAGGGGAAATATGATAATATTTTAATGTTAGTAAATTTATATAGTTCAGGAGGAAAATTATGTAATATGTTGTTTTTATTATTAAAGATTTTAATTGGAATAATAATAGGATTATCAATTGGAGCTTTTTTCTTCATGAAATATTTTCCAAGTTTCGGAGCCAAGGCTCCTAAAAAAGGAACTACGGCATTTAAAGAAAGTGATCATTATAAAGATAATCAATTTTTTTACTCAATTACAGATATTGAAAAAAAACCGAAAAAACCGTATAAAGCTTTATCTAATGCTTTATGGTTTATTAAAAATAAAATTTTCAGAAATCCTAGATTGAGACCAGAAGGGGATTTACCATTTAAAAAATATGAATTCAAGGATTTAGATTCAAATGTAACATCTGTAACCTGGTTTGGACATTCATCTCTATTATTAGAAATAAGTGGTAAAAGATTGCTTTTAGATCCAATGTTTGGGAAAATACCATCTCCAGTACCTTATTTTGGAACAAGACGTTTCAATCAAGCACCCATAGATGTAGAAAAAATTCCATCAATAGATGCTGTGATTTTCTCTCATGACCATTATGATCATTTAGATTATTGGACAATAAAAAGAATAAAAGATAAAGTAAATCATTTTTTTGTGCCATTGGGTGTTGCAGGGCATCTTGAAAGATGGAACATTCCCAAAAATAAAATTACAGAAATTGATTGGTGGAACGAAGTTAACTTTGAAGGAATTAATTTAGTATGTACACCAACAAAACATTTTTCAGGAAGAAGTTTTGCAAATCATACATCTTTAAGTTGTTCTTGGGTAATATATAATAAGAAGAAAAAAATATTTTTTAGTGGTGATGGAGATTATGAAAAACACTTTAAAGAAATAGGAGAAAAATATGGACCTTTTGATTTAACTCTTATGGAGTGTGGTCAATATGATATCAGATGGCCTAATATTCATATGTTCCCAGAACAAAGTGTACAAGCTCATATAGATTTAAAAGGTAAGGTTATGATACCTATCCATTGGGCGACATTTGCATTAGCTTTTCACGATTGGGATGATTCTATAAACAGAGTTATAAAAGAGGGAGAGAAGAAAAATATACAAATATCTACACCTTTCATAGGAGAAAGGGTTATCTTAAATGATAATGCTGAATATCCAACTAAAAAATGGTGGAGCGAATTAGTACATAATAATAGTGAAAAAGATATTTATATATCTGAAGAAATTATTGATTCTCAAGAAAGTTATAAAGATGATTATATAAAAGATATAAAAAAGGCTAATTAAAAAAAATTCCTAAGTATAATAATGTGCATATGTAGTTTATTTGTTAAAAAAGTGTTAATATATAAATATGGACATTTTATACAAAAGGAGTGGATATTGATGGAAATAATGATTAATAGTAAAGATGAATTTTTAAACAGATGCATGATATATGAGATGATAGCACATTTAGATGATAAGCATGCTCAAAGAATAGCAGCATATATTTCATATAATGCAAAACTAGAAGATATAGAATATATACTTAGAAACTGTATAAACATTGAATCTATTTATGGTAGTAGTATAAATGACAACTATGTTTCCATTATAATTAGAAAAAATCTAAATGGTAATAAAGAAAAATTAAATTTTTCTTTTAAAGATGGTTTTATGCTTGATAAGTATGCATCTTATTATAATAATCAAATGCTTAAAAACTATTTAAAAAAGGTTAGTTTAGTAAATTTTTATCCTAAGCCTATAGAGAAATTGATAAATGAATTAAATAATCATACTTGTATAAAATGTATGCTATTAGCTAAAGGTGATTTCAAAGTAGTTATTGATGATAATAACATTGCAAAGTTTATTCATAATGAAACAGTATTTAAGACATATTTATTAGATGATAAACACACCAATGAAGAAATAGCTAAAATATTGAAAGGGATACATGAGAAAGAAAAATCAGCAAAAAACATCAGTAATCAACAAAAAAAAGTGGGAAAATCTTATGACAATTCAGATATAGTAAGATTGGCCAAACTTTTAAATAAATAAATAAAATGACTATCTATAAATAATATTTATAGATAGTCATTTTATCTTTAGGCAAAATGCTTTGAATAAATTTTGTTTTCGTTTATGTTTATAGAACAAATATTATTATTATATTTTTGTATGTGATAATTATACATATAGTTAAATGAAGTATAATCACTATCATCATTGCAATCGTTTATTAAAAACATAATTATAGTTTCTATAATTTCATTTGTAACATTAAGAGGAAGATTAAGATATGCAAAGCCATTATCTCTTAATTGTTTAAAATATGATTTTTTAATAAAAGATGATAAAAATAAAGTTTCTTTTTCCATTAATTCTAATGTTAATGCCATTATCTGTTCATGTTTTATAAAGTTATAATCTTTTTTATATTTTAAAAATAAACTTTCAGAATCATAAACTTCACCAAGTAATAAAGTCATAAAATAATGAAAATATATTAAATTTCCCATACTTAAATTACATTTATTTATAAAATAAGAATTTGATTTTATTTCAGTTCCAAAGAATTTGCAAAATCCATTATAACAATTTTGTAATAACTTTTCTTTGTTTTTATTTAAAACCTTTTCTATTAAATTTGCATGATAATCCAACTTAGTATTTAAAGGTTTATCAATGATTTGTATACTATCTATTTCTATACAATGTTGTTTTTCTTTTAAGAAATTTTCAAACCTTTCTATTGAATTATTATTTTCCAATCTTTTTAAATCTACCCTATAGTTTAATCCCCTCATTTGAAAATTAATAGTTTTTTCTACTTGTGTATAACCTACCATAAATTCTCACCTCTGACTATATTATACCATACATACTTATAAAAATCCATAATATAACAAAATATTTAAAATTATTATTTTTTACATTATCTTTCAACTTTCTTTTTAAATGTAATTAATTGTAATTTTTATGTTATGCTTTTTAAATTTAATTTCATAATATTTTTAATTAAATATGTAAGTGTAAATTTATTAAAAATATTAAAATCTTATTAAATAATAAAATAATTACTTAATAAGATTTTAATGTAGGTGCTTTTTTAAGAAATAATTATATTTTTTAATGCCAATTTAATAGAATCGACACAAATTTTATTATTATTTGCATCTTTTACGTTATATATATTCTCAAATATAATTATATTTAATGAATCTACCTTTTTTCCAATTTTTATTTCTTCAAATTCAAAATATATATCTGTTTTTTGTTTTAGCATTTGTTGAGTATATAATAAAACCTTTCTTTTAAAATCAGCGTATAATTTATATTCGTTATTTAAATGTAGAAGTTCTTTAAGCCTTTCAATCTTAATGTTATAAATTTTATTGGTTTTTGCTGGTTTTAAAATTTCATACATCTTTATTGAATTTTTACTATTTAGATTTAAAAGTTCTGTTGCATTTCCAAGTTCAAAAAGCTTTCTTAATTTTAGATAAAAAGGTTTTATATTTTCATAAAAAGCAACTTCTATGTAATTATCATCTATGTTAAAAAATACAGATGATAATATATTAAAACAAAGATAAGATTTATCGGAAATACTTTTCATCTCTATATATATTTGAAGTAAACTTTTAACTACTTTACAACACTTTTCTTTACTTAATCCTAAATAATTAGCTAGCTTATCTAATTTAAACTTATATGAAGTTTTGCTATCATCTTTATTTACAGATAAAATTAAAAGATTTAGAAATTCTTTTTGAATTTTATCTATTTTTATCGAATTACATATTGTAAAATCGCTTTTTAAAAATGAAAAAGATAAATCATATAAACTCAAAATCATCACTCCTTATAAACTGCAATTTCTATTTCATTTTCTGAATCTGCACTATTTCTATTTTTCATAATCAACTTAGGAAATGCTATAAATGCAATTATTGTAACTAAAATAGCAAGGGAAATTATAACGACGATTGCATACTTTGTATCTATTCCCCAAAGGAAACCAGTTATCGCACTTCCAAAAAAACCTCCGATATATGTAAAAGCATTAACAATACCATTTAAAGACCCTCTATATTCAGGTTTTACTATATGATTTGTCGCAGTAGGAATTAAATTAGTTAATATGAAATAAGCTGCAAAAGCTAATGCACTACCTATTATTAAAAATACTAATGAATTTGATGCAAATATTAAAATAATTCCTGAAAAAACAAAAAATAAACTAGCAATTATAGCTACTTGCTTAGAATATGATCTTTTAACAAATACAACTGATATTTTCATTGAAGCTATACCAATTAACATAGCTGGTGTATAAACCATCCAAAGGTTTACTTCTCCAACTAAATGCGTAGCATATTCAGGGATTATTATAAATGTAGACATATATACAAAAAGAGCTATAAATCCAACAAAACAAAAACCAATAAATTTCCAATTTTTTAATAACGAAATTGTATATTTAGAAGTTTCTTTAGATTTTATTGCCTGTTCTTCTTTGGATAATTTTAGTTCATTTTTATTCCTATCGTCTTTAAGAAAAAATAAAATAAGAAAAAATACTACAATAACTAAAATAGTTGCAATAGCATAAAGTTCTTGAACATTCCATATTAGAATAAGAAGAGGGCCTCCTCCTAAAGCAGCTACTATAAAAAAGGATATTATAAGAGAACAAAGCCCCATAGCATCCGCTCTTTTTTCATCTTCAATTTCTTTAGCAATCCATGCAAAGACTCCGGCAGTTATAGCACCTGTACCTTGTAAAAATCTAGACAAAATGTATATGTAAGCATTTTGGGAAAATGTTGATAATCCTAAACCACATATAAGAAGAGCTAATCCGAATAATACAATGCGCTTGTTACCAAATCTATCACAAAATCTTCCAAAAGGTACTTGGAAAAATGATTGTGTTAAACTGAATCCTCCTAAAGCTATACCACTTAAAGCTAATGTACCATATTTAAGTTCTAAAGTGTAATTAGAAATAAATGGAGCAACTAAACTCATACCAAGATTTCTTATTCCTAGTGCTAATCCTAAAATTATAATAAATTTGAGCTGATTATTAGATAATTTTTTTTTCATCTTTTCCTCCTATGTATTATTTTTTATAAATTAATTTTTAATAAGACAAATAAGTACATAAGTCATAATAAACTTTTATTTTTATTATGTCAATAAAGCTATATAGTCATAATAAAAATAAAATTGTTTAAAAAATTAACAAAAATTTAATATTTTTTATTATTATAAATATTATTGTAAATATTATATAAAAAGAGGTATAATAAGCAATAATTAATAATCTCACACAAACATAACAGAAAGGAGAAATGTTTTGAGTGAAAAAAATAGTTCAAAGGGATTAATAATATTAGCATTTACTAATATTTGCTCAAAAATTTTATCCCTTGTATATATACCACTTTTAATCATGAGTATAGGAAAATTTGGATATGGTGTTTATTATGCATCTTATAACGTCTATACTTTTGTATATATGGTTACAATCTCAGGAGTATCTACTGCTATACCTAAACTTATTTCTCAATATAATGAAACAGGGCATGAAAAAGATGCCATGGCGAGTTTTAAGTTAGGGTTATTAGTTCTCTTATCAATGGGAACTATTATGATGCTTATATTATTTGCATTTACAAAACCAATAACAAATTTTATAGGTTATTCAGATGCATATTTTGCAATTTTAACACTTTGTCCAAGTATACTACTTACAGCTATTGGAAGTGCTTATAGAGGATATTTTCAAGGAAGACACAATTTAACTCCAATTGGAATATCTCAATTTATAGAACAAATTTTAAATATAGTTTTTAGTATATTGTTTTCTTTTATACTTAAAAGATATGGCGTGGCTCTAGGAGTTGCTGGAGGAGCTGTAGGTACCGCTGTTGGAGCAGGGGGGTCTCTTGTATATTTATTATATAAATACAAAAAAGATAAAACCATTAAGAGAATTTCTAAACAAAGAATGCATACAAATCGTTATATATTAAATTATATAATTAGATATTCTATTCCTCTTTTATTATCAGCTGTATTTATTTATGCAGGAAGCAATTTAATAGATGTAGCCAATATAAATAATGGACTAGCGAAAGCTGGTTTTGATGAATATGTAAGAGGAGTTAAATATGGAGATTATGGTAACTATACACAAATAATTAATGTTCCTATGATACTTATAAGTTCTTTAGCAGTTTCAGTACTTCCTATTATATCTGGAGCAAATGTATTAAATGATAAAACAAAACTTAAAGTATCTATTGAAAAGCTTATAAAAACAGGATTTTTAATAGGCATTCCTTCAGCTATCGGATTATCTGTACTTAGTAAATCAGTATTTACAATGATATTTGGAGCTAGTAATTTAGGTGGAGCCTCAATTATGAAGTTTGGTGCATATGTATTTATTTTTTCATCTATTTATCAATTAAGTTACACAATGTTAAATAGTTTAGGAAAAGTTAAAGAAGGAGCTATTATATCATTTATTGGAGTAGTGATAAAAATTATTTGTAACTTTATACTAATACCAATCGCAAGTATAAATATATTTGGTGTTATAATAGGACTTCTAATATCTAATATAATAACTATGATCCTTAATATAAAGGTAATAGAAAAACATATAGGTGTTTTTGGAGTGCTTAAAGATAGTTGGCAAAAACCAGCTTTAAGTGGAATTGTTATGGGGATTATAATATTTATTTTAAATAAAGCTTTATATGCATTATTTGTAGTAGTTGTTCCTAGTTATATAGCTAATGTATTTAGTCTTCTAATAACAATTTATACTGGGGTATTAGTTTATATAAATATGATGCTAAGCATAAAAGGGATAGATGAAACCATTATGGACATGGTTCCTAGAAAATTTAAAAAAGTTTTACTACTAAAAAATATTTAAATAAAAAAGGGGCTAAAACTTTTAGCTCCTTTTTTAAATATATATACTAATAGGTATTACAAATAAAGTGTTCTCATCATAATTAATTTTAGGTGGATTAGGAATTGATATACCATTATTTCTCAATATATTTAAATATGGCTCGAGATTATTCAAAAAACCTTCATAATAATCATGATGTCCAGTTTTTCTAAGTAAACTTAAATTTTCATTTTTCGAACAATGCTTAAGAACTTTTCCAAATATAGTAAGACAACAATTAGACTTGTCAAATATGTGAGCCTTACTTTCTAAAAAATTATCATCAATAACAGTTAAAATGACAACTTTATCACCACAATTCACCACAATATCACCAGTATGTTGTTTTTCTAAAGTTGCTTTAAAGTGAATTAAAACTTTTAAGAGTGCATTGAATGTCCAAATTCCTGGATTATTATTAGCTATTAAATTATCTAATAGATTTACATTTTCTGAAGTATTAAAAGAATCTATAATAGTTATTAAATAGTCTAAATAACAAACTAATGATACACATGTTATTTCACCTTTAATCTCAATATAATCACCAGAATTAAATGATATGTTCATTATGTTATCTTTAGTAATATTGTTTTTTATAATATTATAATAATTCATATATTCGTACAATTCTCTGTGAAGAGAGAAATACGTATATATGGTTTCATTACTCTCTTGAAATCTTACATTTCTACGACCTTCTAAACTTTCATTTCGAAAATCTTCATCACAGCAATAATTTATATTATTTTTGCTTTTTATATGAGAATTGTTACTTTTAGGGGTTATCGATTGTTTGTTTACTTGTTTACTCTTACTATACTCATTATGATCATGGGTTTTTAATCCATCATCTATCCTTCCTGAAATATAATTATCTATAGTTTTAGTTATTGTTCTTTTTTGAATATATCCATTTAAAAATACAGAAGACAAGCCATTTATGAGTATAGAATCTAAATATATAAAGATATTTGTATAAGATGTAGTAGAATCATTTGAAAAAAAATTATCCAAAGGAATCCTCCTTAACTTAAACAGAGTTATATAATATGTTTAAGTTGTTCCTTTAGATAATATTCTTAAATTTAAACTAATTATTTTTTAAATATATTATTAATAACTTTTTTAAAAAAACTTTTTTTATTAAGTTCTTGTTTTTCAATTAATCTTTCTTTTAAATTAATAAGCTTATTATCAACTTCTCTGCAATGTTTTTCTAAAAGTTTTTCCTCCTCTAATTTTAATTGTTGTTCTTTAGTTAATTTTTTTTCTTCTTTTTCCTCGGTTTCAAAAATAGTTTTACCCTTAAAATCAATAGGTGCCACATAAATGTTTGTTTTATCATCATTTTTTATATTTTTCTTTTTCGTATTTTTTACTTCCTTTTTTTCTTGATTATTAGATGATATTGTCGTAACTTTTTTAGTAGAATCTTGAATAAAATTTTCTAAATTAACATCTTCTAAACTTTTATTTTCATATGATTTCGTGCTACTAGATGTAACTGCAACTTCTTCTAAAGAAATCCCCATTTCATCGGTAGTTACACTTAAAGTAGTTATTGTTTTATTAAAAACTTCTTCAATATATTTAATTCCTTCATTAGAAATAAAGGTTTTTCCATCAATTTTTATCATAGGTTTTATGATGTTCCTATTTTTTTTTAAAACTTTATATACTTGTGATTTAGATATTTTTAAAGCAGTAGAAACATCTTCTACTGATAACATTTCATTTTTTACAGTATTCATTTTAAATTGAGCCCTCCTAAAGCGTATAAAATAAACCAACATATTATATATTCTTACAAAAAATGTATATTCCTTCTAAATAATAAATATTTTGTAAAAAAACATTGTTAAATATAATTTAAAACATATATAATTATGTTTTAAATTATTATACATATTTTATATTAAAAGTATTTTTTAAAAAAATAAAGTTAATAAGTAAACAATATAATTAAATTTTTTTTAAAAATTCATGTATTTTTTTAAAACATTAAGTGGAATTAAAATAATCTTAAAAAAAAATAAAAAAATGTCTAAAAAGGTAATGTGAAATTTGTTGACTAATGGCAAAAACTATAATAATATAAAGTCATCAGATAAATATACTAACGAAGTTAAATTATCAATTAATTAACATAAAAGGGGGAATAAAGCATTGACAAAAACTAAAAAATTGGGGCTAATATCATTAATCCTTATGATATTTACATCAGTATTTGGATTTACTAATATACCTAGAGCCTTTTATCTTATGGGATACGGAGCTATACCATGGTATATATTTTCAGCGGTACTATTTTTTATACCATATGCTTTTATGATGGCAGAGTATGGAGCTGCTTTTAAAGACGAAAAAGGTGGTATCTATTCTTGGATGTCAAAATCGGTTGGCCCTAAGTTTGCATTTATAGGAACATTTATGTGGTATACTTCATATATAATTTGGATGGTTAGCGTATCATCATCAATATGGGTTCCATTTTCAAACTTATTGTTTGGTAGCGATACCACTTCAAGTTGGACAATATTTGGATTAACTGGATCAAAATTACTTGGAGTTTTAGGTATACTATTAATAATAGTAATAACTGCAGTATCATCTAGAGGTTTGAAAAACATATCAAAAATTGCATCAATTGGTGGTATATTTGTTATGTGTGCTAATGTAGTTTTATTACTTGGTGGAATAATTGTACTTTTCGGAAATGGATTCCATCCAGCACAAGAATTAACTTTATCAGCACTTACAACATCTCCTAATGCCTCATATCAATCACCACTTGGTATGCTTGGATTCGTAGTATTTGCAATTTTTGCTTATGGAGGTTTAGAAGCTGTTGGTGGACTTGTTGATCAAACAGAAAATGCATCAGTAGTATTTCCTAAAGCTATTAAAATAGCTGCAATTGTTATTGCAGTTGGATATTCTTTAGCAATATTATTTGTAGGATTTTTCACAAACTGGAATGCAGTATTAACAAATCCAGGTGTAAACATGGCGAATGTTGCTTATGTTATATTAAATAATTTAGGTGTGCAAATTGGTTCAGTATTTGGAATGAGCACAGCTTCTTCAGTATTTTTAGGTTCATTATTTGCAAGATTTATAGGACTTTCAATGCTTCTTGCTTTAACAGGTGGTTTCTTTACTTTAATTTATTCACCTATAAAACAACTTATTGAAGGTACTCCAAAAGAAATATGGCCTAAAAAATTAACTAAGCTTAATAAAGATGGAATGCCTGTTATAGCTATGTGGGTACAATGTGCTATAGTTGTAATAATAATAGCTTCTTCAGCATTTGCAGGTTCAGATGGAAGTAGTTTCTTAAATGATTTAATCCTTATGGGAAATGTATCAATGACAATTCCATACATGTTCTTAGCGATAGCATTTATATTCTTTAAAAAGAATACATCAATTGAAAAACCATTTGAAATGTATAAGTCTAAGAAAGTTGGTACTATATGGGCTATAATAGTTACATGTGTTGTAGGATTTGCTAATGTATTTACAATAATACAACCAGCAATTGAAAGTAATAATTATCGTTCAACTTTCATACAACTTGCAGGTCCTGTAATATTCTCAATAATCGCAATAATTCTTTATATGATATATGAAAAAAGATATTTGAAGAATAAAGATACTTTATAAAAATAAAAGCATTAGGAATTTTCCCTAATGCTTTTATTTTTTTATTTTACAAAGGCGTTATATATTGCGTTTGTAGCTTTTTCAAAGTCACTATTATCTATACCTATGAGTATATTCATTTCACTTGAACCTTGGTCTATCATTTTTATGTTTATATTAGCCTCATAAACAGCATTAAATATTTTAGCTGCTATTCCAGGGGTTTTAGCCATGCCTCGACCAACAGTTGCAATAACTGACATATTAGAATTTACTTCTATTGAGTCGGGATTACATTGCATTTTAATTTCATCTACTATTTCATTTAATTTATTATTAAGTTTACTACTATCTATAACAAGACATACAGTATCTATACCAGCTGGCATATTTTCGAATGAAACACCTTTATTTTCAAGGATAGATAGAACTTTTCTACAAAAACCAAGTTCTGAATTCATAAGAGCCTTATAAATTGATATAACAGTAAAATCTTTTCTACCAGCTATTCCTGTTACACTTAATGCTTTGGAATCTTTAGATAATTCATCTACGATAAGAGTTCCAGGGTCATTAGGTCTATTTGTATTTTTTATTCTAATTGGTATGTTTTTTTCTCTTACAGGGAAAATTGCCTCTTCATGAAGAACAGATGCTCCCATATATGAAAGTTCTCTAAGCTCTTTATAAGAAATTGTTTCAATAGTTTTAGGAGTTTCAACAATTCTAGGATCTGCCATTAGAAAACCTGAAACATCAGTCCAGTTTTCATAAAGATTAGCATTTATTCCTGAGGATATTATAGAACCTGTAATATCAGAACCTCCACGTGAAAATGTAATTATGTCACCTTCTTCATTTGCTCCATAAAATCCTGGAATAACTACATTTTCTTTGTTAGATAATAAGTTATTTATCTTCTCACGAGTCTTAGCTCTATTATAACTTCTGTCTTCATCAAAAACTATAATGTCAGCGGCATCAACAAAATCAAATCCAATGTATTTAGAAAGAATTAGCCCATTTAAATATTCTCCTCTGCTTGCAATATAGTCTGCAGATGCGCCAGATTCTATTTTTTCTTTGATAGTTTTTAAATATGGTTTTAGATTAATATCTATTTGTAATTCATCTATTATATTTAAATATCTTTCCTCAATAAGTTTAAAGATATCATCAAAAGGAACACCACTTTTTATATGAGCATAACAAAGATATAAAACATCTGTTATTTTATAATCTTTGCTATTTCGTTTCCCTGGTGCTGAAGGAACAACAAATTTTCTATTTGGATTTGCAAGAATTATATCTTTAACCTTTTTGAATTGTTGAGCAGATGCTAAAGAGCTTCCACCAAATTTTGTTACAATAATTTCATTCATATTTTTAGCCCCCAATAATATTTTATATATTTAAAAATTATATATATAAATCATACCAATAACTTACTTTAAATTCAATTAATTAAGGTTAATTTATTAATAAATAATCTTAATAAATATAACTTAATTTAAATTATGCTAGTTTTTGAATTAAATTTATTATATATTATTAATGTAATATAATTATTTAAGACATAAAAAGAAGGCAGGTTTATAAAATGAGTAATTTTTGGTGTGAAATAGATTTAAATGCTATAGAACATAATATAAATATAATAAAAAAACTAATTGGAGATAAAAAATTAATAGGTGTAATTAAAGGTGATGCATATGGACTTGGAATAAACACCATTTCTAAATATCTTGAAGATAAAGTAGATATTTTAGCAGTAGGAAATATAGAAGAAAGTAGACAGATAGATGTAAAAACTGATATATTACTTCTTTCACCTCTTTGTACAATAGAAGATTTTAAAGATGATAGAGAAAATCTTATATTTAGTATAGATAATGAGGAAATTATAAAGGAGCTACCTCAAAATACCAAAAAAAGAGTACACATTTATGTAGATACTGGTATGAATAGAATGGGAATAAAAATAAATAGGTTGGATAGTGTTATACAGGAGTTAAAATCAAATCATCCTAATATAGAAATTGAAGGATTATACACTCATTTACATAAATGTAAAGATGTTAGATATACAGTATCACAAGTTGGAAGATTTAAAAAGGTAGCTGAAAAATACAAAGAAGAAATACCGTTTATTCATTGTTTAGCATCAAGTGGAATTCTAGATAATGATATTAGGAAGGCAGCAGATTTTACAACTGCAGCTAGAGGAGGTAATATAATATATGGATATGCGGGATATAATAGAGGAATAAAAAAGACATTTACTTATTACGCAGTTCCAGTTAATGTATGCAAAGTAGCAAAAGGAGAACAAGTAGGATATGGCGGATTATTTACTGCTAAATCTGATATGACAGTTGGAGTTTTAGCTTGTGGAAATGTACATGGAATGGGAATAACAAGAGAAACTAAAAATAACCCTATATATGATATGTTTAAAATATTATATAGAAGCATAAAGAAAAGATATGTAATATTTAATGGTGGAAGACCTGTTGAGATATTAGGAAAACCTAATATGAACGTAACTCTTATAAATATGACTGGTTTAGATAAATATGCTAAACTAAAAATAGATTTATCTCCTGTAATATCCGAAAGTAGTGTAGAGAAAGTTTATATAGAGTAAAAGTAAGACAAGCAGTTTTTATTTGCAATAGACAATAAAGAAATATATAATAATGCATAGAGTCTAAAGTTGGATTGGAAAGGGAAGTAATAAAAAATGAATACTATAGCTGTAATAAAAGGAATACTTACATTAGGTCTTGTAATATTTATATGCTATATGATAATTAAAGCTAAAAAAGGTGTTAAAAGATATAAAAACACTAATAATAAAAAAATGACCAAAACTGTTTCAAAGAGTTCTAAAAGTAAATCTACATCTAAGAGAGCAAATATATCTAGAAAATCTAAATCAAGCAATAGAAATTCAAGATATGTTAAAACAAATACTTCATCAAGTCATAGATAAAAATTAAATACTAATAATCCCCCCTATTATAGGGGGGATTATTAGTATTTAAGCATTTTTATTAACATATCAATAACAGCTTTATTTTTTTCAAGCGCATCAATATAATTTGCTACATGAAGTTTATAATATTGCATTCCTTCATCTGTAATTGAATATATCTTTTTTGTTCTTTTATTTACAAAATCATCTCCAATCCATTTACTTTTTACATAACCTTTTTCTTCAAGATTGTAAAACGTGTCATATATTGTACTAGATGATACTGGAAATGGAAGAGGGGACGTAGAAAACTTATTTCTAAATTCCTCTAAAACTTTATTTCCGAATATTTCTTTACCTTTAGAAAGTTCTTTTAATATATAAAAAGTATATAATTGTTTGGTATTTACGGTATTTCTAGGTGCAACTAATCTTGTTCTACCTTTTTCATTATCACCCTTCATAAAATCACCTCTTATAATAAATTATATTATAATATAATTTATCAGTAAATAAATGGTTTTAATTTATTAACAAAAATCATCTATGTTACATATAATAAATTATGCCTAAGAAGTGAGGTGAGTTTTATGTGTAATTGTGGATGTAATTGCGGAAATAACTGTGGAAGAACAGGATGTAATAATTCAGGATGGAATAATAGTTGCGGATTTTATGGTTGCAACAACAGTTGTAGCAATAATTGTGGATTTGGATACAACGGAGGATATGGTTGTGGGAATAATTGCTGGATATTAATTTGGTTACTTTTCTTATGTGGAGGATTTTGGTGTTAAATATAAATACTAAATATTAGGATCAAAAAAAGAAGACTAATACGTAACGTGTTAGTCTTCTTTTTTTATTAATAAGAAAATATCATAAATTTTATGCTTATTCATACAACACCATCATAGAATGTGATTTCATAGCAGGAATATTTCCATTTTCAACACTTTTTATAATATCTACTCCAGAAGAAGAGCTATCTACAACCATATTCCACTTTCCGCTGTAAGATAGGGGACCAAATGAATTTATATCATAGTTATCAATAGTTGTAGAATTATAAATTATAAGTATATTACTCCATGAATCATTATTGGCATGGTTTCTTATATGGGATATTATAACTCCACTTTTATCATTATTTTGAGGGAAATACACATGTTGATTTCCACGTATATCTAAAGCATTTCTCATTCTAAATGCAGGATGTTCTTTTCTAAGCTTTATTAAACCTTTATAATAATTAAAAACATCCATAAATTTTATTTTATCAACCCATTTAATAGAATTTATTTCATCAGAGCTTTTATAACTATTGTGATCACCTTGTTTTGTGCGAAGCATTTCAAACCCTTCATGTAAAAATGGAATTCCTTGGGAAGTTAATATTATACTAATTGCTAGCATACATTGTCTTACGTTATAATTATCTATAGGTTTTTTAGAAATATTTTTTCTAAATTCGCCAATTTTCAAAGATGAATTTAATGATTTTTCTATTTGATCCCATAATGTATAATTATCGTGAGCTTCAACATAGTTTATACTTTCTTTAGGATTAGTTGTAAGACCATTTATTGAACCTTTAATTCCCTCAACTACATTCCAAGCTTTATTCATATTATGTTGATCTCCATTTACAAATCCCCAAGAAGGGCTATTATTTCCACGTATAGCATCTCTAAATGTATCATTAAAAATAGAAAAATTATTTCCTCTTTGACATCCCTTATAAGTTCCTGTAACTAATGGTGACCATTCTGCTTTCCAAGGCTCTCCGTATATAATGATACTGTTATCTATTTCATGAACTTTTTTAGTAATTTCTTTCATAGTAGTTAAATCAATAAGTTCCATAAGGTCAAAGCGTAAACCATCAATATGATAGTTTTTTATCCAATGTAAATTAGAATCCACTATTAGTTTTCTAACCATAGGTCTTTCGGTAGCTAACTCATTTCCACACCCTGAGCCATTTGTAAATTTCCCAATAGAATTTGTTCTAAAATAATAACCAGGTACTATTTTATTTAAATTTTCTTTAGCATAGACGTGATTATAAACCATATCCATAATAACTCTTATATTATTTTTATGAAATTTAGAAACCATACTTCTAAATTCTTTTATTCTTGCAGTAGGGTTAAAAGCATTAGTGGAGTAACTGCCTTCAGGAATGTTAAAATTTTTAGGATCATATCCCCAATTTCTACATTTGTCATTTTTAGATTCATCGACAGTTGCAAAATCAAAAACTGGCATTAAATGAACATGGGTTATTCCTAGTTCTTTTAAATGATCTATGCCAGTTTTAGCTCGCATCCCATTATAGCTTACAGTGGTATTTTCTTCTACTGCTCCTAAAAACTTTCCTCGTATATTTTCACTAACACCCGATGAACTATCTATTGTGAAATCACGAATATGCAATTCATACAAAATAGAATCTTCTATATATGATATATTGTTAGGTCTTTTATCTAAAACCCATTCTTTTGGTATAAGTCTTGAATCATTTATATCTATTAAAAATCCTTTATCCCCATTAATTCCAGAAGCTATGGCATAAGGGTCCATTGCATAATTAAATTTAGTAGTCATTAAATTATTATCATCTAAATCTTTAAAGTATAGTTTATATAAATAATATTTATATCTATTTTTAGTTTTTTCTATGCTTATACTATGAACACCCGTATACTCATCTAATGACATATCATATACAAAATTAGGTTTATCTTGTTTTTGAAAACAATCTCTATATACTGCTACTTGAACCTTATATGCAGTAGGAGCCCAAATCTTTAAATTTATACTATCTTTTAAAAATTTTACTCCTAGGTCATTTCCATCATAATTAAATTTATCAAGATATTCTCTCATAAAAACTTTAATTTTATTTATAGAATTTTTTTTACGAACCTCTAATAAATCGCTTGGTTTTATATTTTTAGGTAACTTTTTTATTAAAATTTCTCTATTATTATCTAGAGAAATTTTTAAAACATTTTTCTCTATTTTACCATTAACAAATAAATCATAATCATCAGCACAATGTATATTTTCATCTAAGTATAATTTAATGCAGTCATCACTATCCATTATTGCAGAATATATTTTATTATTACTGTTAACAAAATCATTTATTAAACTTCTATACATATATTATCTCCATAAAACAAATACTCTTTTAATTTATATTAAAGAATGTAGTTAACATAATATATTAAAAATATAAACAGTCATAAAATTTAATAATTATTTGATATAAATTAATTAATAATTTATATGATAAAAATAAAATAATATTCCTTGAAATTATAACCACCTATTTTATAGGTGGTTTCTTAATGTAAAAAATTATTTATTGTGGCTGTGACAAAGAAATAACTCCAATATATGCATTATCTAAATCGTGATCACTTACCTTACACTTTATTCCTGAAAATGTTTTACTAGCTTTTGAACCAAATTCTATATCATATTTTGGAGGAGTAAATGCTATCCCATCTTCTATTTTAAGTACTATTTTATATACATTAGAATCTAAATTATTAAAGTCAAAAAAACCATCAATGCTTAAAAATTTTTTAGTAGTGGTCTGTTTAATTAATTTATCCTCTTCATCTAAAAGTGAAATTTTTATTCCATTTATACCAATACTTCCTTTATCATAAGTACTTGATTGAGATTTATCTAAAAATACTACACCTTTTACGCTAAATGTTTTCTTTAATTTTATAGGTATATCTATGTTATTTTGGTTATTTATTTTTCTAGATATTAAAAGTTGTTTATTTATAAAGTTTTTATCATTTTCTTCTAATAACTCATAGTTATTGGGTAAATATAATTTTAAAATATAGTCATCTACATCTAAATTTTTAAATTCATAAAAACCTTGATTATCTGGTTTTACTTTATCTATTGGAGCATTAAGATTTTTATAGTTATACAATTCAATTTCTAAACCATCTACAGGTATATAATTGTCTTTTTCATAATCTTTATTGTTTATATTAACTAATACATTTCCAGATATAATTCCTAAAGTATCTTCTTCATTTTCTATTTTAGTGGTATCATTATTTTCATCTTCTAAAATAACGTCAATTATTTCTACCTGTTCATCTGAAGTACAACTTAATTCGTTAAAAATCATATATCCTCCTAAAAATAAAGCTTTAATTACATATCTAAAACTCTATTTGTTATAAATAATATATATTATTATATAAGTTTATTAATATATTGTTACTCGATTAATTAAAAATTAATAATTTACATGTATTAAATGAAACACTATATTACTATTACTCCATCCCAAATCATATGGAACTAATAACCTATCTGCATTATGGCATGTAACTAAAGGATAACCCTTAGAGTCTAACCCAGTAACAGTTGATATATGAGTTATTTTTCCCTTGTCTTCATAAGCTACAAAATCTCCAGGCCTAAGTTTAAATGCATCTTTATAAATATTCTCATATTTTCCTTTGCAAATATAATTTCCTCTTCCGCTATTTACCATATAATTTTTAAAAGCTTGAGCGTTTACCCATGCTTTTGTTCCGCTGCCTGCTGAATAATTCCAAATGCTATTTTTCTTAAATCCACCTTCATGTAATATTTGCGAAGCAAAATTTGCACAATCTCCCCCTTGTGAATTAAAGTCTTTATAATCAGAATTATATTTAAAATCACTTCCATTTAATGAAACACCACAATAGGAATGAGCATAATCCATTGCTTTTTCTAATCTCTCATTTAATATAAAATTAGGATATTTTTGAGCTAAAATAAATTCTTGTATATTATCTGCTTTAATCTTTTTTAAATCTAATGAATCAACTAATGGATCAGCATACCATTCTTTTAATATTGTTAAATTATCATTTTCTATTTTTAAATCTAAATAGTGAACAGATGCTAAACCAAAAGTATTTTCTGTTGAATCATTTAGATAATTATATGTAACATCAGTAGATATAGAACATATTATACTATACACATTATTTGCCTTACTCTTAACATTATTTATTTTTATATTTGACTTAATATTATTAAAATTTATTCCTTGTTTACTAGACCAATTATCTAAATAATTTATCTTTTGTACCTCAGTTTCATAGGCCCACCTAGAAATTTTATTATCTAAATTATAAAAAGATTCTAATCCTTCTAAATCTTTAGACAAAATACAATTATTTTTATTAGTAAAAAATTCCTCTAAAACAAATAAAATTTCTTCATCATTATTTATAGTAGCTAAAACATATCTGTTATAACTTATAAAAATAAACATAGTAATAATACAAAATACAATTAATAGGTTAATTTTATTGCTCTTTAGTTTTTTCATTAATCATTCCTCATTTAATCTTTTATTTATATACTTAAAATTTTTATATGGTTATTAAATCATTTTTAAATATATTTGCTGTAAATGTTATATTCATTAATAAATTGCATTCATCATATCCATAATCATTACCATTTTTTATTAATTTTTTCTTGATTTCTTGTTTAGAATTTGATATTTCTATGCTTAGTTTATTATAATCAGTTTTTTCATTTAACTCATGATGAACTTTATCTATATGTTTAATTGATGAAAATGGAGTATTTATTATATAACTATAGAATTTATTATTAGTCATTTCTACACAATCAATACATGTTTTTAAATATCCTTCTATAAAGATAGTTAATTTGTTATTTGAGCTCATTATAACTATTTTATCTTTTATTATTATTTTATTAGTTATATTGTCTATAAATTTTATTGGATTTGAGAAATATATTTGACCTTTAAAACTTTCTAATATATTTAAAGTTAATATAAGAACAGGGGCTTTTATTATTTTTTTATTGTTTTCATTTTTTTCTCTGTTAACAATATCATCAGTAGCTATTACATAATTGCTTTTTGTATTTTGTTTTAAAGTTGAAATCAATAGATTAGAAGTTTTTTTAACACTCTTTTTCTTAAACTGTTCTTTATATAATGCCATTGCCTTTTCTAGAGAAGTATTTATTCTTGATTTATGGTTATTTTTAATTTTCTGAATATATATTTTTTTATTATAGGTATCTTTTATCTTTTTTATATGGCCATCTTTATCTTTTTTATAAATTCTATTTATTTTATAAAATTTACTAGAATATAATTTTTGTTGATTCAATAATTTTAAAGATAACAAAGTCAACATTAAGCTATCTTCATAACCGCTATCTTTGTACAAAATAAGTATTATTATAAATAATCTATTTAAATAATCCATATAGCTCCTAATTTAATAATTGCTATATTAATTAATATTAAAAAATAATATTCTTATATCCTATATAGCCTTTATTTGTTTATAAAATATTTTTAAACTAAAATAATTTACTTTAAAGTATACAATATGATTATTAAATGTTATAATATTCATAAATTGTATTTATTTAGGAGAAAAAATATGAATTCGAGCAAAAATATTAATAAAAAAAGAATAAAAAATATTATAATATTTTTTATTACTTTATTATTTATTTTAGTTTTGAGAATAAGCTATATAACTATTATAAATGGAAAAGAATATGCAAGTATGGCTTTGGAACAATGGACAAGCGAAAAAAGTATTGATGAGAGTCGGGGAAATATATTAGATAGAAACGGGGAAATTCTTGTTCTAAATACTAATCTGTATAAAATAGATTTAAATTTAAATTTAATAAAAGAATATGCAAAAAATAATAATACATCCCTAGAAAATATAGCAAAATCAATATCTGAAATATTAGATTTAACACAAGAGTCTGTACTAAATAAGTTAAATAATTCAAATAATAATTTAATTGTACTATCAAAAAATGCTGAAAAAGAGCAAGCAACTAAAATAAAAGATTTAGGTATAGATGGAATTACTGTAACGACAAATACAAAAAGATATTATCCTAACAATAATTTTGCTTCTCATTTATTAGGCAACATAAATTCTGATGGAAATGGTATTAACGGTATAGAATCATATTATGAAAAAGTCTTAACAGGTGTCCCTGGAATATCAATACAGGAAACTAATGCTTATGGAGGGCAATTAGCTTATTCGGAATCACAACATACAGAGGCTGTAAATGGAAAAGATGTTACTTTAACTATTGATGAAAAAATTCAATTTTTTGCAGAAGAAGTAGCTAAAAAAGCTTATAAAGAACAAAATCCTGATTCTGTAACAATAGTTGTTATGAATCCCAATAACGGAGAAGTATTAGCTATGGTAAATAAACCCGATTTTAATCCTAACGATTCATTTAATAATTATTCTAATTTTGCAGGAGAAACAGATAATGATAAATTGCAAAATATGTGGAAAAATAGTGCTATTGCAAAGACTATCGAACCTGGATCTATATTTAAGGTTATAACTTCAGCTATTGCATTAGAAGAAAATATTGCGGGAAATAATGAAAAATATTATTGCTCAGGCTCATTAACAATTGACAATACTACCATAAAATGTTGGAAAGGGCCTGAAGAAGGTGGACATGGATTAATAACGCTTGATGAGGCATTAGAAAGCTCTTGTAACGTTGTTTTTATGGAGATAGCATCTAAATTAGGAAAAAATACTTTTAATGAATATATCGAAAAATTTGGATTAAATGAATTATCGGGTATAGATTTACCTGGAGAAATAAAAGGAATAACAAAATCAACAGAGGATATGACTCAAGTTGATTTAGCCACAATATCTTTTGGGCAAACTAACACTTTAAATATTATGCAATATATGAAAGCATTAAATTCAATAGCTAATGGTGGTAAATTAATACAACCTCATGTAATGAAAGATATATCTTATATAAATTCAAAGGGTGAGAAAATTACACTTGAATCTTTTGAAGCTACAAGTAGTGATGCTCCTGTGAGTGAAAATACCATCAATAAATTAAAAACTATGTTAGAAAATACCGTTAAAGTTGGCTCTAGTAATAGTGCATATATAGAGGGGTATTCTATATCTGGAAAAACCGGTACAGCAGAAAAAATTAATAAAAATACTGGAACATATGATGAAGAATCAGGATATGTTTCATCTTTTGCTGGTTTTGCACCTTCAAACAATCCAGATATATCTCTTATAATTGTAATAGATCACCCTAAAAGTGGTGAATATTTTGGTGGAATTGTTGCAGCACCTTATGCAAATATTCTGTTTGACAATATATTAAATTATATAAATAGTAATTAATAACAAAAAATCAATGTGGTATCTTGCTTACATTGATTTTTTTGTTATTAATATAATGTTATGAAAATTTTGTTTCTAAATCATGCAAAAAGTATTGAAAAATAAAATCTTTTTAATTAAAATATATATGAATTTAAATGTGGAGTGATGTATTTTGGAGGAAAGGTTGCAAAAATATATGGCAAGATGTGGAATTGCCTCTAGAAGAAAGTGTGAAAGCATTATAACTGATGGAAAAGTATCTGTAAACGGAAAAATAGTTTATACTTTAGGGAGTAAAATAGACCCAAATAAAGATAAAGTAACGGTTAATGGCAAGGTTATAAAGCCAGAAGATACTAAAAAATATATAATGCTTAACAAACCTCAAGGATATGTAACAACTAATAGTGACGAAAAGGGAAGAAAAACTGTCTTGGATTTAATTGATGTTAATGAAAGAATATATCCGATAGGAAGGCTTGATTACGATAGCTCTGGACTTTTACTTTTAACTAATGACGGTGATATCTATAATAAAATAATTCATCCTAGAGTAAAACTTAATAAAAAATATATAGTTAAGGTAAAAGGAATATTTACAACAGATGAAATTAAACACTTTGAATCTGGTGTAGATATTGGTGGATACATAACTGCAGATGCTAAAATAAATACTATAAGAAAGTTTAAGGATTCGTCTGAAGTTTGTGTTATAATTCATGAGGGGAAAAATAGACAGATAAGAAAAATGTGTTCAAAGCTTGGGCATGACGTAATAGCTTTAAAGAGAGTAGCTATCGGTAATTTAAAGCTTGGAAATCTAGAAAAAGGAAAATGGAGAGAATTAAGTTTAGAAGAACTTAACTATATAAATTCTCTTTAAGTGTATATATGTTTAAATATGTAGGAGATATTTCAACAATTTATCAGAATATAATAAATGACTTTATAGAAAAAAAGTTAATTGCAATAGATGCAACCTTAGGGAATGGTTATGATACTGATTTTTTATCAAAAATTTTTAACAAGGTTTATGCCTTTGATGTTCAAAAGGAAGCTATTTTAAATTATAAAGAGAAAAATATTGAGAATGTTTCTTTAATATTAGATTCTCATGAAAATTTTGATAAGTATATAAAAGAAAACGTTGATTGTATAGTATATAATTTAGGATATCTTCCTGGAAGCGATAAATCTATAACAACTAAGAAAGAATCTACATTAAAAAGTTTAGAAAGTGGACTAAATCTTTTAAAAGAAAATGGTCTTATGATTATAGCACTTTATAGTGGACATGAAGAGGGGAAAAAAGAAAAAAAAGCTGTTTTATCTTATTGCGAAAATTTATCAAAGAAAAAGTTTGGAGTAATTTATCAGCAATTTTTAAATAGAACAAATAATCCACCATCTTTGGTGATAATAGAGAAAAAATAAAGGTTTTAAAGTTAAGAAAGGTTTTTTTATTATGGAGATAGAACAAACTCAGGATCTTATGAAATTAATTCAAATAAAATTTCCAAGATTAAGTAAAGGACAAAAGCTTATAGCTGATTTTATATTAAAAAATTATGACAAGGCAGCATTTATGACTGCTGCAAAATTAGGAGAGAGTGTTGGAGTTAGTGAATCTACTGTTGTTAGATTTGCCATAGAACTTGGATTTAGTGGATATCCAAAGCTTCAAAAGGCTTTACAAGAACTTATAAAAAATAAATTAACATCAGTTCAGCGTTTAGAACTTTCTAATGACTATGCTTGTGAAGAAAATGTTCTAAGGGGCGTTTTAAAATCAGATATAGAGAATTTAAGAGCTACATTAGAAAAAATAAATCTAGAAAACTTTAATGCTGTTATAGATGAAATATTTAAAGCAAAGACAGTATATATTGTAGGACTTAGAAGTTCATCTGCTATTGCAGAATTTTTAGGATTTTATTTGCGACTTATCATCAAAGATGTAAGAGTTGTTGCTCATAATATAAGTAACATATTTGAACAAATGATTAATTGTGATGAAGGGGATTTAGTTATTGGCATAGGCTTTCCAAGATATGCGTTAAGAACAATAAATGGACTAGAATTTGCTAAGGAAAGAAAGGCAAAGGTTGTAGCTATAACAGATAGTAATGTATCGCCTCTAGCTACAGTTGCAGATTACGCATTAATAGCACAAAGTAATATGGCTTCATTTGTAGATTCATTAGTTGCTCCACTTAGTGTTATAAATGCTTTAATAGTGGCAGTAGGAGTTAGAGAAAAAGATAAGATAACATCAACTTTTTATGAATTAGAAGAACTTTGGAAAAATTATGATATATACTCCTATAATCAAAATAACATAGAAAGATAACTAATTTATAAAAAACTTTAGAAGGGTATGTATTATAACAGTACCCCTATAATGTTTTAAAGGAGTGATTGTATTTGAAAAAAATAGTAGTAATAGGCGGGGGACCTGCTGGAATGATGGCAGCTATTAGTTCTGCTAAAATGTCACATGATGTAGTATTGTTAGAAGGAAACGAAAAGCTTGGAAAAAAATTATATATAACAGGTAAGGGAAGATGTAACGTTACAAATGGACGTGATATAAGCGAATTTTTTGATTATATACCTGGAAATCCTCACTTTTTATATAGTGCATTATATACTTATACTAACAATGATGTTATAAACTTTTTTGAAGATTTAGGAGTTAAACTAAAGGTTGAGCGTGGAATGAGGGTTTTTCCTCAATCTGATAAGTCATCAGATATAATTTTTGCACTCTCTAAAGCACTTAGAGAAAAAGATGTAGATGTTAAATTAAATTGTAAGGTAATATCATGGCATACAGAAAATGATACTATAAAATATGTAAAACTTGAAGATGGAAGAAAAATTGAGGGAGATCATTTTATATTATGCACAGGCGGAAAGTCTTATCCACTTACTGGATCTACTGGAATTGGTCATGAATTATGCGAAAAGATAGGACATAGTATAATAGAACTTAAGCCATCTTTAGTTCCCATAGAACTTAAGGAGGAATGGGTAAAGGAATTACAAGGATTATCGCTTAAAAATGTTGAGTTAACTATTAAAGAAAAAAATGCAAAAAAGCCAGTTTATAAAGAATTTGGAGAAATGATTTTTACTCATTACGGAATTTCAGGGCCGTTAGTTTTAAGCGGTAGCAGATTTATAAAAGATGATAAAGAATTTAATGTTTATATAGATTTAAAACCTGCATTAGATGTAGTAGAATTAGATAAAAGAATTCAAAAAGATTTCCAAAAAAATCTAAATAAAGATTTTAAAAATTCTTTAGATGAATTACTTCCTAAGAAACTTATTCCTATTATAATTAAGCAATCTGGAATTGATGAAAATAAAAAAGTACATTCTATAACAAAAGAGGAAAGAAATCATTTGGTATCGCTTTTAAAAGGGTTGAAATTTAACATTAATGGATTAAGACCATTAAAGGAAGCAATAGTTACATCTGGAGGAATATCAACACGTGAAATAGATCCATCAACTATGAAATCAAGAGTAATAAATAATTTATCTTTTGCAGGAGAAATTATAGATGTTGATGCATTTACCGGCGGATTCAATGTACAGATAGCACTATCTACAGGATTTTTAGCAGGAAAAGAGATTTAAAAAAGGGAGAATTTTAATATGAAAATAGCAATTGCAATAGATGGGCCAGCAGGAGCAGGAAAAAGTACAATAGCAAAAATTGTAGCAAATAAATTTAATTTAATGTATATAAATACTGGATTTATGTATAGAGCAGTAACATTAAAAGCTCTTAGAAATAATATAAGTGCTAGCAATATAGATGAGATTTGTACTCTTATTCAAAATACTGATATATATTTTGAAGGAGACGACCTTATTTTAGATGGAGAAAATGTTTCACATTATTTAACTATGCCAAATATAAGTAAGAATGTTTCATCTTTTGCATCGATTAGTGAAATCAGAAAAAAATTAGTGAAAGAAATGCAAAAAATGGCTGAAAAGTATGATGTTATTATGGATGGGCGTGATATTGGAACAGTTGTTTTAAAAAATGCAAAATATAAATTTTTCTTGACAGCAACTGCAGAGGAAAGAGCTACAAGAAGATATGATGAATTATTAAAAAAAGGATTACAAGTTTCTTATGACGAAATATTAGAAGATATTAAAAAGAGAGATTATTTAGATACTAATCGAGATGTAGATCCTTTAAAAAAGGCGATAGATGCTATTGAAATAGATACTACTGGTCTTGGAATAGAAGATGTAGCAAATAAAATCTCACAATATATTGAAAGAAGGTAATTGACATAGATAATATAGTTATAGCAAAGAATGCTGGATTTTGCTATGGGGTAAAAAGGGCTGTTGATGAAGCAATAAAAGCTCAAAAAGATGCCAATAAAAGAATCTACACTTTAGGTTCTCTGATTCATAACAACGATGCAGTAAAGTATTTAGAAAAAAATAATATATTTTCTATAGATGAAAAAAATATAGACGTATTAAATGAGGATGACATAATAATAATTAGGTCACATGGCGTTAAAGAAAGTGTTATAAAAAATCTAGAAAATAGGAATTTAAAGATAATCGATTTAACCTGTCCTTATGTAAAGAGCATTCATTCTAAAGTTAAGGATTATTATGAAAAAGGTTATAAAATTATGATAATAGGAGACAAGACGCATCCAGAAGTTATAGGAATTACAGGATGGTGTAATGATGAGGCAATTGTTGTAAACAGAGCAGAAGAATTAGATAAAATCCCATCTAAAATTTGCGTAGTTGCTCAAACTACTGAAAAGAAAAAAACTTGGAATTCAATAATGGAAAAAGTAGTGAAAAACAGCAAACAAATAGTTGCTTTTAATACTATATGTTCTGCTACTGATATAAGACAAAAAAGTGCTTTTGAAATTTCAATGAACTGTGATGTAGTTATTGTAGTTGGTGGAAAAAATAGTTCTAATACAACAAAGCTTTATGAGATATGTAAAGCTAACTGCGAAAATTCATTTCATATAGAAAATGCGCAAGAACTTACAGATAATATTTTAAAGTTTAAAGGTAAAAAAATAGGAATAACAGCAGGTGCGTCTACTCCTCAATGGATTTTAGATGAAGTTATAAAGAAATTAAAACTTTAAGATAGTATATGTAACACGTATATTATTTTGGAGGACTTAAAATGGAAATAAGTAAAATATCTTTTTTTGAGCATTTTTTATTAAAAAAATTCCCAAAAGTCAAGGAACAGATATCTTTTGATTTTTTTAAATACAAGTATGTAAAAGTTAAGATAAATAATAAACTTTTAATGGTTTGGCAATTAGATAGATTTGATTTTGATGTAAGTTATATAAATAAAATATATTTTATAGATAAATTAAATCAAAAAGAAGAAACTATTTTTAAAAAGAATAATATAAATACATTAAAGTTTATTTATGAGGTTAAGGATAATAATATGAATAATTTAACTTCTTATGGCTTTTATAAAAAAGATGCTAATATTATAATGACACTTAATCTAAAAGACAAAAAATTTCCTCTTAAACATGATAATGTTTCTTTTAGACAATTTATTAAAGGAAAAGATGACAGATTAAGATGTGATATTCAAAATGAAGTATTTTATGAAACAGATAGAATTCCTCTTTCTCCAAGGGATATAGCATACGAATACAATAAAAATTTTTTTATTGAGGATATGGCAAAATTTATAACTTTAAATGGAGAAGATATAGGTTATGGTCAAGTGCTTATATTAGACGGAAACTATACAATAGCCAATCTTGGAATATTAAAAAAATATCAAGGAAAAGGATATGGAAAAGAACTTTTATCTTATATTTTAAATTTAGCTTGTGAAAATAATTTATCAGAAATATCAATAAGAGTTAAAGAAAGCAATGAAATAGCTTATAATATGTATAAAAAATTTGGATTTAAAGAAATTTCAAAAATAGATAGTTATGAAATTTTATAGTTTACATTTTATTGGCTTTAGATTTATTTATCTAAAGCCAATAAAAAAATATTTTATAATAAATAATCTGTAGATACATAAGAAGTTTTTGTGTTTAAAACACTTGCTGTAATACTGTTTTTATAATAATTTCTCTCATCAAATCTACTTGTCTTATTATTTTTTTCCTTTTGACCTCTTCTTGTTGAATCGTCTAATAAATCATACATAAAAATCACACTCCCTATTTATAAATAGTTTTTCCTAAATAAAAAATAATACTCCCCTCAATAAAACAAATTTAACATAGTAAATATTTTTAAAATATTAATTTTAAAAATAATAAATACTTTTAAAAAACATTTACATAAGATATGGAAAGTAATTAATACAAAATAATCATAGAAAAAAATAAGTAAATATGATAAATTAATTTTATACGTATGTATAGTTTTTAAAATTAGGAGGAAATAATGAAAGACATAAAAGAAAAATATTTCTTCATTCAAACTTATGGTTGCCAAATGAATGAAGAAGATTCTGAAAAATTATCTGGTATGCTAAAAAGAATAGGATATAAGAAAACTGAAATTAAAGAAGAGGCATCTATTATAATATTTAACACATGCTGTGTTAGAGAAAATGCCGAAAATAAGGTTTTCGGAAATCTTGGAATAATGAAAAATATGAAAGAAAAGAATCCAGATTTAATAATAGCTATCTGCGGATGCATGATGCAACAAGAGGGTATGGCAGATAAAGTCTTAAAAACTTTCCCATTCGTGGATATAATATTTGGTACCCATAATTCTTACAAATTCCCAGAATATTTGAATAGAGTGATTCAAGATGGAGTTCAAGTTAAGGAAATAATTAATAAAGAAGAAGGAATTGTTGAAGGACTTCCTATAGATAGAAAAAGTGCTATAAAAGCCTTTGTTACTATAATGTATGGCTGTAATAACTTCTGTACATATTGTATAGTTCCATATGTTAGAGGAAGAGAAAGAAGTAGAAAGCCTGAAGACATTGAAAAAGAAATAAAAGATTTGGTAAATAATGGATATAAGGAAATAACTCTTTTGGGACAAAATGTTAACTCTTATGGTAAAGGCTTAGAAGAGGATATAAATTTTGCTGGTCTTTTAAGAAGAATAAATAATATAGAAGGCTTAGAAAGATTAAGATTTATGACATCTCATCCTAAAGATTTAACAGATGAAGTTATAATGGCTATAAAAGAATGTGATAAGCTTTGTGAACAAATACATCTTCCTGTACAAAGTGGGTCAGATAAAATATTAAAAGAAATGAATAGGCATTATAATAAACAATATTATTTAGATATGGTTAAAAAGATAAAATCAAATATTCCTAATGTATCTATAACAACAGATATAATTATAGGATTTCCAGGAGAAACAGAAGAAGATTTCTTAGATACTTTAGATTTAGTCAATGAAGTAGAATATGATTCAGCATTTACTTTTATCTACTCAAGAAGAAATCATACACCAGCTGATAAAATGGATAATCAAATTCCAGATGATGTTAAACATGATAGGTTTAATAGATTAGTTGAGGCTGTTAATAAATCAGTTGCAAAGAAAAATAAAGAATGCGAAGGAAAAATTTTAGAAGTTTTAGTAGAAGGACCTTCAAAAAATGATGAAGCTAAATTAACAGGAAGAAGTAGAAATGGTAAACTTGTAAACTTTGCCGGTTCAACAGATTTAATAGGAAAATTAGTTTCAGTTAAAATTGTAAAAGCACAATCATTCTCTTTAATTGGAGAATTAGCATAATTTATTTTCAGGTAGCTAGATTTTTAGCTACCTGAAGTTTTAATTAAGTTAAAATAGAAGGAGGACAAATATATGTCTAATAAAGATAAGTTAAATATAGATACTTTATGTAAAGAAGCCCATAAAAATGCAAAAACTAAAGGTTTTTATGAAGATATTGAACTTATACAGTCTACATATGAAATTAACTCTGATGAATATAAAATGTTCTTAAATAATGCCTTAGCTACAAGACTTATGCTTATAAACTGTGAGGTAGCAGAGGCAGTTGAAGGTCTTAGAAAAAATGATATGGAAAACTTTAAAGAGGAACTAGCTGATATATTTATAAGACTTGGGGATTTATGTGGAAGTTTAAATATAAATATAGAAGAAGAAATAATCAAAAAAATGAAGAAAAATAAAGAAAGACCATATAAACATGGTAAAAATTTTTAAATTAACTTAAATATATTAATTTTTTATAAATATTCCTCGATATTATATTAAATATTTTAAGATAATATTATAATTTATACTAAACATAATAAAAATTTTTATTATTTTAAATTTAAAGGGGAAAATTTTATGAAAAATATAGAAAAGAGGTTAGTTTTAGCTATACTTAAAATAGTTTTTAATTAAAAACTAAAAAGTGCTATATTTTTTTATATAGCACTTTTTAGCAAATATTAATTAATTTAAAAGCTCATGAATACATTGAGCAGCTTTTTTATATCCACCACTCATTTTTAATGATTCACCTATTTTTTTAGCGTTTTCGCTATATGATGGATTTGACAATACTTCATTTACTGTTTTTTCTATTGATGATGGATTAACGTCATTAATCAATGGAAGTCCTGCACCAAGTTCTGTTACTCTTTCCGCAATTAAAAATTGATCGGCAAATTGAGGAACAACAATTAAAGGAAGTCCGTTATATAATCCTTCACTCGAACTATTCATACCACCATGAGTTATAAATAAATCTATTTGTTTTAAAACTTCAAGTTGTGGAACATAACTATAAATTCTAAAATTGCTAGGTATATCTCCTAATTCTTTTATATCAATTCTTTTTCCAATAGACATTACAACTATTAAATCATCCCTTGAACCTAGAGCTTTTAAACAATCTTTATAAAATTTTAAATTTTGATTGGCAACAGTTCCAAGAGATATAAATACAACCTTTTTATTATCTGGATTGTCTATTTCAAAGTTTTCTAATTCTTTTCTATCAAATATAGAAGGTCCAACAAAGGCAAATTTTTTATCATCAAATTTGTTAGTATATGGTTGATAATATTTAGATGTAAATGCTAAGTTTAAATCAACATTATATCCTAAAATAATTTCTTCCATAGAGTTTGGAAGTTCTATACCATAATCTTCTTTTAATTTTGCCATTTCCGGTTTCATTTTTTCAAAAAATGCTAAAAATTCTTGTTTATCTTCTTCATTTTTTGCTTGAACAAAGTATTTAACAATTTCATCACACATTGCAAATGTTGTAAGAGTTGATATAGTTTTCTTTATGTTTAATTTTTTCTTTAGTTTTTCACCAGCAAATATTATAGGGTCACAAACTAAATAATCATAGCTTGTTTCTTCTTTTAAAGCAAGCCCAACAATATCTTTGTTCATATTCATTATTTGTTCTAACATAGAACAAAGTATGTTTGTATTGTTTGGATTTATGCTAAAATCTTGATCATACCCCTTAAAAGTAGCCCCAACTTTTTCTATTTTATCTTTAAATTCATTTGCAGAAATATAAGTTATTTCATCACCCTTATCTATTAATTCTCTAACTAATCCTATAGTTGGATTGATATGTCCATGAGCTGGAAAAATTAAAAATAAACCTTTTGCCATAATAATCTACCTTCTTTCATTTTCATTTGCTTTAAATCATATAAAATATGTATGTATTATTTTCATTTTAAAATATTTTGATTTTCATATTATTTTATACTAAAGGGTTTAATTTTTACTTATATTAGTTATAACATATATTTTTAAATTTTTATACTAGATATTATAAATGAAAATTTGATTTAGAGAGAGTTGGGAACGATATCTTTAGTATTTTTTCTTGTATAATATTAAAAATTCACAAAATGTTAAAATTTAAATTATTTTTTATACAAAAGTAAAGCTTTATTAAAAAAAGTAACCTCTTTATAGTAAGAATTATTTTTTTATAGTATACTTAATATATACATTTTTTAAAAAAGGAGTGATTAATATGGCAAGAGGATTATTTTTAATTATACCAGGGCATGGACATGTAAACCCTACCATTGGTTTAGTTGAAGAGCTAATAAAAAAAGGTGATGAAATAGTTTATATCACTGCAGATATATTTAGAGACAAGCTTGAAAAAGTTGGAGCAAAATTTATTGGATATTCTGGAGATACTGTTTTAAGTTTTAATAGCACAGAAGGAAATGATAACCCTGTAAGCATGGCTAAAAAGTTTATCAAAATAAACAAATTGACAATAGATACAGCTATGCAACAAACAGGTGAATTTGATTATCTAGTTGTTGATAACTTTGTATATGTAGATACTCGTATTATAGAAAAGTTTAATGTGAAAAAAGTTATTGGAAGCATAACAACATTTGCTTTAAATAATCAATTAATAGCAGATTTATTTAATAACTTTCATTCAGATGTTAGTATAATAGATGCTTTTAAAGAACTTAAGGATGATTTAATAGAAATGAGAATAGATCCAACAAGTAATCCTATCTTCCATGTTATTAATAAGGATAGAGCAGATTTAAAAGTTGTATTTACATCAAAATATTATCAACCTTATGCAGATGAGTTTGATGAAACATTTAAATTTGTTGGCCCATCAGTAGCAAATAGACATGAACTTGAAGATTTTAAAATAGAGGATATGGATAACAAAAAGGTAATTTATGCTTCTCTTGGAACAGTTGCAAATGCAAATTTAGATTTTTATAAAAATTGTTTCGAGGCTTTAGGTTCTAGAGACGATATAATGGTTGTGATGTCAATTGGTAATAGAATTAACATAGAGGATTTAGGAACTATTCCTAAAAACTTTAAAGTATTTAACTATGTTCCACAACTTAAACTTTTAAAGAAAGTTGATCTTTTTATAACTCATGGTGGCATGAATAGCTCAAGTGAAGGATTATATAATGGAGTTCCTTTAATTGTTGTTCCTCAATTCGGAGACCAACCTTTAGTTGCAAGAAGAGTGGCAGAGCTTGGGGCTGGAATACCATTAATAGGAAGTGCAACTCCAAAAGATATAGAAAATGCAGTAAATCAAATATTATCTAACAAATCTTTTAAGGAAAATGCTGAAAAAATAGGTGAATCTTTAAAAAGTTGTGGTGGATATAAAAAAGCTGCTGACCTTATTCATGAAATGTTATAATACATATGTAATTAAAAAAAGAGCTTTATATAAAGCTCTTTTTTAGTTGGAATCAGATAATGTATTTAATTTTTCCATTAGGAAATATCTCTTCAATAGTAGTCTTAAAGAACTCTTTTAAATTATTAAGCTCTTCTTTAGGATAAACGTATTTACCATATCCAAATTGCCCATATTTAAAAGTTCTTTCCTCTTCAGTCATTGGTAAAGTATTATCAGGAAATATTTGATTTATAATATTCTTAGCTCTCATTGTATATCTATGAGATATTACCTCAAACGTTAAAGGATGTTTCAAATCACTAGGTAATTTATTTTTTAAATCAAGTAAAATTTGCTTATATTCATCTTTCCAGCCATCATAAATAAATACAGGAGCAATAATAAACCCAACTGGGTAATCTGATTTTATAGCTTTAATACTAGCATCTATCCTATCATTTATATTAGCAGTTCTTACTTCAAAATTATCTCTAACTTTTTGAGTATTTATAGTGAATCTAATTTCAGTTTTATCATTGTGCTCAATATTAAGCAAACTATCTATATCTGCAAATTTTGTAACAAATCTAAAACGCCCATGATCACTATTTGCAAAAAACTTAATAGATTTTTTTAAAAGATTACTATAAGGTTCAACAGGAAGAGGATCAGATGTACTGGAACCTTCAAAAATAGTTGAGGCTGGAATTCTTTCATCAATGTATCCTTGAGCTTTGCTTAAAATATCATCTATGTTTACATTAATTTTAACATAAGGCTTATCACTTAAATTAGTATTCAAATAGCAATATTGACAATGCCCTATACATCCAGATAATAAAGGTAATTGATAATGGGCTGATGGCTTACAAGTTTGAAATTTACTTGCTTTTTGAGTTCCAACAACTAAAGTGTTTTTACCATTTCTATAAAAATCATATATATTATCTCCTGGTATATGTTGCTTAATTCTATTAGAACTTAAATCAATTATTTCAATTTTTTTGTTATCTTTAAATTCATTATAAATATTTTGTGCAATATCATATCCCATAACATTTTTCTCAAATAAAATCCTTTGAGGAACAAACATAAAAATCACCTCTTTAATTTAGGTTTATCAAAGATAAGATTAAATATACTGTTTATAATCTAAATGATTTATTATGCGTACATATGTTTATATATTAAATTGAGAATATATATAATATTTTTAAATGGTATAATTTGAAAGAATGAGTTCCAAAAGTTTAGAAGACATATCACTAGAAAGTTTTAAGTGATTACAAAATGTTGTAAATGTTGCATTTAAGAAGTGCTTTGGTAATTTAGGTGAAAGTGAATCTAAAAAATTATAATCTACATCTATTGCATCTATATATTACATCTATAATTTGTTTTTTGCTAAAATCAATAATATTTATAATATCTTTTAATCCATTAAATCCCCATAAATTATTTGATGAATTTTAAAATTACAAAAATATGAATATAACTTACATGTAAGTCATATTCATATTTTTATTTAGTAAAGTATGTGTTTATATATAATTGGTCATTAGATGTTTTAGACATAATATACAATTGATACATTTTATCTATATCAATAATTTCAAAATCAATATTTTCATTATTTTTAAATTTTTCTGCGTATTTTGTAGCATTAGTATGTATTTTTCCACACGTAAAGACTTTCATTCTAGTAATACCATCAGCAGTAGCTGCTCCAACTAATTTTTGACAAATTTCTCTACCTACTGTGGATGTACCATAATGCTTACACTCAATATACACTTTACCATTGCTATCTTCTAGTATAACATCTTTACCTCCATCTGGCCCCTTTGGCATTACTTCTACTTTATAACCTAAACCTTTGTATAAATTAGCAGTAAATAATTCAAATTCATCGGGATGTTGCCTTTTAATTGCATTGCAAAAATTATCATAATTAATTTTATTATGGTTAATAATAGCAGAATTATTAATAGTAGGCTTGGTGTTTATTACAAAAGATATAAATATTTTTTTACACACTGTAAACAAAAAATGAAAAAATTTAATATGTAATATAATTATAGTATGAAAATATTTATTTCTTAACTTTTTTATATTATAATTTTTCTTCTTTTTTAATACTATTAATATTTGTAATATTAAAAATGGAATAAATAATATTAATTCAATAGTAAATATTGTCTTCATAAAAATTGAGTTACCATATAACCCCATCATAAGTACCACCTTATTAGAAAATATATATTATTATTCCTAAGTAATTCCTTAATTATTCATATTTTATGTATAATTTTTAGGTAAATATATTTCTAGAGTACTTTTTAATAAATTAGACATCCCTATAGGAAAGTTACTTCCTCTTCTACAATATTCATCTATCATAAGACTAATTAAGAAAGTAGGGGTTTTACCCCTTTTCTTTTTAAAAATTTTAATAGTTTCTCTAACAATTTCTGTATTAGCCAATGATAAAATTTTCTTAGCAAAGTTACTGTTATCAACGTTTGTAACAGCTCTAGCAAGGCTCACATTTATATGCGAGTCTATATTATTTTTGTTGTGATTATTCTCTATCTCATCACTTTTAGCATCTTTATCATTGCTTATATTATTAGTATCATTTTCTTTATTTTCATCATTAACTTTTTCATCTTTATAAGACACTTTATCTTTAAGTTTTTTTACTATTTCCTTTGTTTTTATAGCTTTTTTATTTATATTTACAATATGTTTTAGATTCTTATAAATATTAAAGTTTCCAGCAAGTCCTTTTCTTTTTTCAATTTTTATATATCCAAGTTCTTGAAGTCTTTTTATTGATTTTTTAACTGTTGATAAGCATATTCCTAAATTTTTTGAAATTGCTTCTAAAGAAGGATAACTACAATTTTTTTTCAGTATTATAAAGGCTTAGAAGGTATGTATAGATTCTAAACTCATTAGCTGTTATATTTTTATCTGTTATTAACTCATAAGATAATTTTAAAAATTGCATTTGGTTTTCCTCCTTTATATCTTAATATGTTTCATTATACTAAATTTCTTTCATTGATGCAACATCTAAGAAAGAATAAATTACACTAAAGAATGAAAAATGGATTACATAAAATGCTTATGATATAATTTAAACCAGTTAAAACAGGTAATTTAAATGGTTTAGGAGGAGTTATAATGGAGAAAAAACCTAATACTGCTAGAATACCTAAAGGAAAAAAGAGGATAATGATAACCCTTGAATTAGAGGTTATTGATAAAATAGAAGAAGTAGCTGAAAAAAACATGAGAACTGTTTCAAATGAAATAGCTATGTTAATTAAAGAAAAATATATGAGATAAAAAGAGTAAATTAAGTTTTACTCTTTTTTTATTTTTATAGGCTATTGTATTAGCTAATTATATATATTTATAAATAAATCTAGATAAGTAAATATAGATTGTAGTTATTCTTTAGCTTTTTAGAAATATATTTTTTATACTTTTAGGATTTAACTTAAAATTTTATTATTAATAGGTTAAAATTATATTATAGATGGAAAATTAATAAAAATTATGATTATAAAAAATGGGGTAGAATATGTTTTTATTTAGTGTAGAGAATAATAAATTAAAAGAACTTAAAGAAGTACCTTTTCTAAAAGAAATAGAATTACACAAACTATGTGAGGAAAATTTAGAAAATTTATTTGGATTGCAATATGTAAAAAGGGAATTTTCATTAAACAACTTTAGGATAGATACATTAGCTTTCGATAAAAGTACAAATTCTTTTGTAATAATTGAATATAAAAATAATAGAAATTTTAGCGTTATAGACCAAGGCCATGCATATCTGTAATTATTAGTTAACAATAAGGCTGATTTTATTTTAGAATATAATGAAAATTGTAAGGATACTATCAAAAGAGATGACGTAGATTGGTCTCAATCTAGAGTTGTGTTTATATCTCCAGAATTTAATAATTATCAAAAGGAATCTATAAATTTTAAAGATTTACCATTCGAATTATGGGAAGTGAAAAAATTTAGTAATAATACTGTTAGTTTTAATCCTATAAAAGCTTCAAAAAATACAGAATCTGTAAAAAATATAGTTACTACAAGTGAAATTGTTAAATCAGTAAATAAAGAAGTCACAGTTATAACAGAGGAATACCATTTGAAATAATCAACAGAGGAGTTTATAGAATTATATAATAAGCTAAAAGAATATATATTAGGTTTAGATAGCAATATAGGTATAAGATATACTAAAGCGTATATTGCTTTTACATTAAATAATAAAAATATGGTTGATATATTGCCAGGTAAGAGAAGAATAAAAATTTGGTTAAACTGTAAGTGGGGAATTTTAGATGATAATAAGAAAATTTTTAGAAACGTATCTAATATTGGACATTGGGGCAACGGTGATTATGAAACTTCATTGATAAATGATGAAGATATAGAATATATATTTAGTATTATTAAACAATTTTATAAGATAAGAAAATAGTTAAAAAATATATAAATATAAGTCATAGAGAAATCTGTGGCTTTTCTTGTATTGAAAAAAATTTTCGCCTAACTTGTTCTTTGTTATTATCGAATATATAATTAATTAGAGCATACTAATATATATTTAAAGGAGGAATTTTATGTCAAAAGGATTATTTATATCTTTACCCGCTCACGGTCATATTAACCCTACTATTGGTTTAGTTAGTGAATTGATTAAAAGGGGAGATGAAGTAGTTTATATTACTGCTGAAGAATTTAGAGATAAATTTGAAAAAGTAGGCTCTAAATTTATTGGGTATAATTTTGAAGGTGGCTCTGCAAGTTTAAATATAAAAGAAATTGCTAAAAATGCATCAGATTCTAATAATTTAATAAATGTTGTAAAAAAAGTTATGGAAGAATCTATGATTAAATATGGGATTGCAGGAAAAAAGACTATAGAGTTAGCTTTAGAGCAAAGTGAAGAATTTGATTACTTAGTTGTAGATGAAATTTTCCCACTAGACTTAAATGAGGTTATAGAGAAACTTAAAATAAAAAAAGTAATAAGCACTATAACAATGTTTGCATTAAATGACAAATTGAAAAGTAGTATGTTTACTACGTTTTTACCATCAATTATGAAAAATGAAAATGACATTTGCCATGGATTTGATAAACTCACAAGCGGTAAGAAAAAATCAAATAGAAAAATAGATTTAAATATGGTATTTACATCCGAATATTTTCAACCATATAGTGAAGAGTTTGATAGTTCATTTAAATTTGTAGGACCTTCTATATTTAATAGAAATGAGTTAACAGATTTTAAAATAGACAAGTCAAGCAATAAAAAACTATTACTTATATCTCTTGGAACAATGGCTAATGAAAATTTAGATTTTTATAAAAATTGTTTTGAAGCATTAGGCTTTAGAGATGATATAGATATTATAATGTGTATAGGAAAAAGAATAAACAGAAATGATTTAGGAGCTATACCTAAAAACTTCAAACTTTATGATTACATACCACAACTTGAAGTATTAAAGCAAGCAGATTTATTTATAACACATGGAGGAATGAATAGTACAAATGAAGCATTATATAATAATCTTCCCTTAATTATTGTTCCTCAATTTGGTGACCAAGCTACAGTAGCTAAAAGAGTTCAAGAGTTGGGGGCAGGTATTGCTTTAATAGGTACAGAGAATTATACATGTAATTGCATAAGAAGTGCTGTAGATGAGGTTTTATCTAATGAATCATATAAAATTAATGCAGAAAAAATAGGTAAATCTTTAAGAGATGCTGGAGGCTATGAAAAAGCTGCTGAAATTATAAAAAATATTTTATAAATTTTAATACATATTAGAACATTTAATACAAAAACACCTATAAATTTATTTTTTAGGTGTTTTTGTATTTACAAATTATTATCAAAAGTTTAAAATATTTGTATAAAGATGTTTTATTATATCGTTATGTAAGAGGTGATATATTGAAAAAAAAATACTATATAGAAACTAAAGTTATATGTTTTTTAAAACAAGACATAGCTAGAAAAGATGCCAATTATATTATAGGAAATAGTATTAATCAATCTATGTTTTTAGACGAAAATCTTAAAGAGTTGCATAAGAAATCTGGATTTAAATTTTATAGCTTTGATAGTTTCTATCCATTATCAGATAAAAATGGAATATATAATAAAGGTTCTATTTATATGTTCAGGTTAAGATCATTAAACGATAATTTTGCAAATTCTATAGCAAATATTTTAAAAAAATTTCAAAACGAATATTTTAATGTTATAGCAGTAGAAAAAAATATAAGAGCAAAAAGAACTATAGAAAGTTTAATAAGTTTAACACCTATAATTATTACTGAAAAAGGCAGCAGAGGAATTAAAAATGATATTACAACCTCTTGCACACCTGATGCTATATTAACTAATTTAATAAAAAAATATAATTCATTTAACGATACAAATATTTCTTTAGAAGATGTGGGGGAAATGTTTTTATTATCTCAGGTTACCTCTAAACCATTAGGAATGAATTATAAAGGTATAAAATTAATTGGACTTAAATATAACTTCCATATTGCTTCAAATAGCTTGGCTCAAGATTTAGCTTTTTTTGCAGAAGCAATTGGGCTTGGAGAAAAAACTTCTGCCATAGGGTCTGGTTTTTGCCATGCAGTATACTTATAGGAGGTGATAGTAAGTGATAGAGTCCATAACTTTAGAAATAGCAAAAGATAAAGAAAAGTACATTAAAAAAATATGTGACAGTACTAATTTAAAAGATGGTTTGCATATAAAAGTAAATATTGATAATGACTTTAATGAAGATAAAGTTCAGTATTATCTTACAGATGATAAAAATAGCAAAATGGACATACAAGAAGAAGAAAAACTTAAAGATTATTTTAAGTCTAGACAATTGTTATCTGGTCTTATGAATGATGATGCTAATAAAGCGTTGGATACTCCAAGAAAAAAATCATTAGGAACAGTATATATTTCTCTAGCTTTTAATAATGAATGTTCTCCTTATAATGAAAACACTGAAAATAAGAAAAAATTTCAATCTAGTGAAGAAATGATATCTCATTTTCAAGATATTGTATATAAAAAGTTAGAAAATATAGGTGATGAAATAGAAAAAAACTTTAAAATAGACATTTTACAAAGAACATTGGAAAAAGAAAAGCAAAAAATTATTAGAGAAGAAGAAAAACTTAAAAATTTAGATATTAAATTAAAAGATGGTGAAGAAAAACTTAATATACTTATAGAAAAAGATTCACCTAATGCGAAAATTATAAAACAAAAAGAAAGTATAAAAAAATTATTAGAAAAATATAATGTTCAAAAACAAAAATTTGAAATGATAAAAACTAATCTAGAGAATTTAAAAAATGAAGAATTAGCATATTGTGATATAAAAAATATAATAAATGATGCTAGAGAAGAAGAAAGAAAAAAGAAAGTCTGTCTTTGTTCAAAATATATAGAAGAAAACTTAAATAAAATACTTCTATTTGCAAAAGAAAAAATAGGAAATAAAAAATTTCTGATAAAAATTTATTTTTATTCAGAATCAAATAAATTAGATGATTCACTGGATGAATATAATAAAGAATATAATTTTTATTTAATGAATTATATTTTTAATAGTGGTACTACTCAAGTTATAAATGGCGAAATAAAAGGGGCTATATCGTATGGTTATAACAATAATGGAAGTAAGCCATTTTTAATAACTAAAACTTGTGGATTAACTAGTGTAAAAATGCATTCATTAGAAGAAGCTATAAATGTTAAACTTGCAAACGAATTACTAAAACTATTATCTGATAGCAACTCAGCACAAAGTTTTATATTAAACACCATAAATGAAGATGACATTACAATGGGAAGTGGTTATAGCGAGAAAAAAATTTATGATACAAGTGCAGGTAATGAAATATTAAAGCTTCATTTTAAGGATAAATATATTGAAGATTATGATATTAGATCTATTTATAACTTTAATATAATAACAATGTTTAAAAAGAAAATAGTTTGTAAAAATTTACTTAGAAAGGACAAGCAGTTTAAATTAATCAAAGATACTGATAAGAAAAATAATTTAGAGTATAGTGTACCATTTTTACTAAGTAAACTAATATTTGTTAAGGTTGAGTCTTTAAATAAATATAGCAAATATGAAATATCAGCACCATTTTTTAGAGAAAAAGGGGCAATAAATTATGAAAATAATGCAAGTATTATTTTTGAAAAATACAAATATAAAATACACGATTTCTTAAATGATGTTGATGTTAATGAAAATGATAAAAATTATATATTAGATAAATTTGCTGATGAGTGTATAGAAGCTTATGTAAATAATTTATACATGTCTGATAACTTTATATTTAATTTAGAAACACTTTTAAATATAAAATTAAATCTATTGATGGAATTTAGAAAGGAGAATTATATATTGAAAGCTTTAGAAGACATAGAATTTAAAAATGAAGAATTACTAAATAATAAAGATAACTTTAAGATAGAAAATGATGAGGAATTTTATTTTTATTTAGGTCAAGCAGCAAACTTTATAGAGAGTCAATCAAAGGCTAAAGCAAGTTCTAATCTTGATGTAGTAAAGTATTATACAGAAAAAATAAATCCAAAGGCTTTAAAAGATTATTTATTAGACAGATTTGAAGCGTATTCTTTTAGAATAAGCAATGCAAACTTAATATTTAAAAAAGTTTTTGGGGAAATTCTTTCATATGAGCCTAAGGAAAAAATAAATAAAAAGAAAATAGAATTTTACATTGGTGTTTGCCATGACAATGTATTTTTTAATAAAAAGAAAAATGAAGGAGAAGGAGCTTTAGAAGATGGAAAATAATACAATTAAAAATAACAGAGTATATGGAATTAGAGCAATTAGAGTTAAAAATGGAAATTTAAATTCAGGATTTGATAATAGACCTAAATCTTTAGCTGATGGAACATTCTATAATAGTGATGTTTCAACTAAATATTTAGATAGAGATTTTTTTAAAAAAACAGGAAACAATGTTTTAATAAAAAAATATTTAAAACTTGATAAGGATGGAAACATCTACTCAGCAACTCAACAAGAAATCATTGAAGATAAAGTTAAGGGTGATCTTCCAGATAAAATAGTTAACATAATAAATGAATTTCCTGATGTTCAAAACTATGGTGCAGCATTAACAGGAAATATAAACTTTGGAATAACTGGAGCAGTTCAATATGGTATAGGGGTAAATGTTTTAGAAGAAAGTAATGTTATAACTGGTGATATAATCTCTCCTTACGGAACTGGAAATAATAAAAAGAAAAAAAAGAAAGATGATAATGAAATAGAGGATAGTAAAAATTCTGCAACTAATATAGGAAAAAGCCTTTTTATTGATAATGCATTATATGTTCAAGATTTTAGAGTAGAACCATATAATATAAACTCATTAAAAGAAGTTTATGGTGATAGGCTTAATGGCTATACAAATGAAGCTTATGAATTATTTAAAAAAGCTGTTTTATTTTCAGCATCTCTTATAAATACAAGAACAAAAAAAGATTGTTATGATGAATTTGCTATATTTATAAATTTAAAAGAAGATAGTATATATTCAATAAATGATTTATTAGGTCTTTTGAAAATAAATGAAAATGATAAAAAATTTGTTATAGACTTAGAACAATTAAAAGTTTTAGATAAAATAAAAGATGTTGAAAGTATAGAACTTTATGACAGCAATAGTTGTAGCTTTGAAAATATTCCTGCGAAAGCTACAATAAAAGATAGATTTGAAGAACTTTATTAGAAATCTAAATAGAAGGATGCTAGACATATGAGTATATTAAAGTTTAATTTAAGCGGAAAGACAGCTTTTTTTAGAAGTAATGAAGTAAATGAAGGAGATTTGCAATTTACCTTTGGGCATATTCATAAAATTGCTCTTATGGGAATGTTGGGGGCTATCCTAGGAATGGATGGACATATGATGGGATATTTAAAGTCAAAAGATAAATATGTCCACCCTGAGTTTTATACAAAGTTAAAAGATATTAAGGTTTCTATAGTTCCTAAAGTAAGCAAAGGATATTTTAGAAGAAAAAAACATAATATGGTTAATACAGCTGGATACGCTAATGAAGCAGGTAAAAAAGCTGCTACTTTAATGTATACAGAACAATGGCTCGAGGATGTTAGTTGGGATATATATATAGATTTACAATCTCTAACAGTCAACGAACTTAGAGAAAAATTAATCGATTATATTTTAAATGGTAAGTCAAGGTTTATAACTTATTTAGGAAAAACAAATCATCCTGCAACTATTAAAAATGTAGAAATTCTAGAGAAAAAGAAAATAAGTAATGATAAGATAAATATAAACAGTTTATTTTTATCAGACAAAGCGGTAAAAGTTAAAAATAAAGGTTTTGGTAATAGCAACTTAAATGAATTTATATATAAAGAGGTACTTCCTGTTGCTTATACAGATAATAAGTCTTTATATGTATCAAAAAGTTTTACATTCAGCAATGCTAAATTTAACATTGGAAATAACGAGGAGTTTTTAGAAGTTAATGGATTAAATCTATTTTTCTTTTAAAAATTGTAACAGTTTGATTTACCAAGTGAACTTTTTATAAAAATGCCGTATAATATAGGCATATCAAACATTTATGTGTGATTATATTATATAATTTAATAAATTAGTTTTACTTGGTAAATATTTTTATAAATCTAGTTATATCAACAATTAGATGGATTTATAAAAATGTAAGAATGGCTTGTTTAAAGTGGTTAACTAAGAACATTAGATGTATTTAAATGCATTTACAGCCTCCTTAACAACCTCAACATTAGCGTTAACTAAGAACATTAGATGTATTTAAATGCAATTTTATCTGCTTGATGTTTGTAGTTTGGGTGAGTTAACTAAGAACATTAGATGTATTTAAATTTAATGAGTCTGCTGATAGAATTTTTGATAAGTATGGGTTAACTAAGAACATTAGATGTATTTAAATGATATTGTAAGACTTCTTGAAACTCCACTTAATAAGTTAACTAAGAACATTAGATGTATTTAAATGGGTTTGATGTAAGTAATAAAATAAAGGCTTTAGTGTTAACTAAGAACATTAGATGTATTTAAATCCCTCTAGCGTTTCTACTAGATAGTCCTTGATAAGTTAACTAAGAACATTAGATGTATTTAAATTGAGAAATAAGAAAGTGGAAAATATAGTAAAAGAGTTAACTAAGAACATTAGATGTATTTAAATTAAGTTTTACCATGATCCTGACAGAAAGGACAGTGGGTTAACTAAGAACATTAGATGTATTTAAATCTTAGCATCTGCTGTTATTAGAGGTTTTGTAAGTAATGTTAACTAAGAACATTAGATGTATTTAAATTCTTAATTCTATCCCCTTACATTTAATAAGTTAAGGGTTAACTAAGAACATTAGATGTATTTAAATGTAAATAGATTACCATGTGTATGATTTCTAAAGTGTTAACTAAGAACATTAGATGTATTTAAATAAAGAGAGGTTATGATTTTGAAATTGTATCACTAGCGTTAACTAAGAACATTAGATGTATTTAAATCCAATTTTATTACTTTCTATTAGCTGATCTAAATCGTTAACTAAGAACATTAGATGTATTTAAATTTAGTATGTAATTTAAATGATGCACTAACTTATATAGTGTTAACTAAGAACATTAGATGTATTTAAATCCATTTGATTTTTGCAAGAAGTATTTATTGTTAGCAGTTAACTAAGAACATTAGATGTATTTAAATGGAGTAGTTGTTCACAATTGTATAGACCCAACTGTTGTTAACTAAGAACATTAGATGTATTTAAATATAAAATAGTAGATTTTGTAAAGGGGAGATTTTAAGGTTAACTAAGAACATTAGATGTATTTAAATTCTAGTAGAACCTAGCTTTATATCGTCCTTTCCTAGTTAACTAAGAACATTAGATGTATTTAAATAGCTATGAATAACATGAATGAAAACTTTTCAAGTGGTTAACTAAGAACATTAGATGTATTTAAATACTTCAACAATTGTTGATATTAACTTTTTAGACTCGTTAACTAAGAACATTAGATGTATTTAAATTCTAGCTTTGGTATTATGTCTTATGGTACTACTATGGTTAACTAAGAACATTAGATGTATTTAAATACACTTTTGGAAAAAAATTTTTTAAATAATTTTTTCGTTAACTAAGAACATTAGATGTATTTAAATTTCTATTATAGCAATAAAAAAATTATATAAAAACCCGTTAACTAAGAACATTAGATGTATTTAAATCCTTAATATTAAGTTATCAAAGAACAATTTCATCTTGTTAACTAAGAACATTAGATGTATTTAAATATTTCTCTCTTTAACTTAACTTCCATATTTTTTATGTTAACTAAGAACATTAGATGTATTTAAATAACGACACAGTTGTAGGAATTATATCCGTCCATAAGTTAACTAAGAACATTAGATGTATTTAAATACAGTATCTTGAAATGTAAAAGTAAACGTTAAAGTTAACTAAGAACATTAGATGTATTTAAATAATGAAGTATGTAAAATATGTGGCAGTGATGTTTTTGCGTTAACTAAGAACATTAGATGTATTTAAATTATAATTAACTATTTATATTAATTCTCTGCAAAAAAGTTAACTAAGAACATTAGATGTATTTAAATTTGTGTAGAATAATTTTTTGTTACCATAGCATTATTGGTTAACTAAGAACATTAGATGTATTTAAATGTATTTTGTTTTTGTAGTTGTATATACCAATTTTCTGTTAACTAAGAACATTAGATGTATTTAAATACAATTTAGGGATAACCAAGGAAATGTTAGACTTCGTTAACTAAGAACATTAGATGTATTTAAATCGATATTAAGACAGCAGTGCAACAAATAGATACTGTGTTAACTAAGAACATTAGATGTATTTAAATAAAGGTTTCGCACTAGGAAATGGTATGCCTTGAATGGTTAACTAAGAACATTAGATGTATTTAAATTTATCAGAAACTAATGTATTAATGTTTGCTTTTACGTTAACTAAGAACATTAGATGTATTTAAATGACCCAGTTCCAGGAGTTCCACTATTGCTATTAAAGTTAACTAAGAACATTAGATGTATTTAAATAGTCTTGAAAGCTTTCACCCGAAACTTTTTTTAATGGTTAACTAAGAACATTAGATGTATTTAAATCCTTTATCTCCTTTATTACCTTTTAAACCTCTTTCTGTTAACTAAGAACATTAGATGTATTTAAATACATAACAAGAATCAACAATAGCACTATTTCTATTGTTAACTAAGAACATTAGATGTATTTAAATTATAGCTAGAGGTATTAACTTTCCCTAGACTTAACGTTAACTAAGAACATTAGATGTATTTAAATGTTATTATATTCCCAAAATATTCAATCAAGGCTGTTGTTAACTAAGAACATTAGATGTATTTAAATTACGCTCTCTGACAAGCCGAATTAATCGTATGATGGTTAACTAAGAACATTAGATGTATTTAAATTATCCATGTTCCTTAAAATCCTGTGGAATATACATAGTTAACTAAGAACATTAGATGTATTTAAATGCAAGCAATGAAAGGGAGTGCTAATTAATGGCTATGTTAACTAAGAACATTAGATGTATTTAAATAAAATAGGAACATTATACGATTTTGCAATCCTCAAGTTAACTAAGAACATTAGATGTATTTAAATAGAAAATGAAACTTTTGAAAATTTATCTATAAAAAGTTAACTAAGAACATTAGATGTATTTAAATTAAAATGCCTTATAAAAAAATATTTTACTGTAGTTTGTTAACTAAGAACATTAGATGTATTTAAATTAATATCTACCTACCTTTTTAAATTATTTTAAATAAGTTAACTAAGAACATTAGATGTATTTAAATTACAATTCTCTGCATCCTGCTTCTGTTTTTGTTAATTGTTAACTAAGAACATTAGATGTATTTAAATTCTCGTTAGCTGCTTTTGTTGTGAAAGTTAATACTGTTAACTAAGAACATTAGATGTATTTAAATAGGGGGTAAAGTATGGGTATAGCATTAATGAATACAGTTAACTAAGAACATTAGATGTATTTAAATAAAATTTTAACATTTTCCCTATCTATATGCCAAAAGTTAACTAAGAACATTAGATGTATTTAAATTTAAATCTACCTCCTTAATTGTTATACTATAATTATGTTAACTAAGAACATTAGATGTATTTAAATTTATATATATAAATAGAATACGTTTACATCATTAGTTAACTAAGAACATTAGATGTATTTAAACTTATAAAGTAAAAAGATGTTGATGTATTCTTTAATTCAAGGAAATAAAATGTAAAGAATTAAAAAAATATTAAATTCCCAGTATTCGAAGGTATCAAGTTAGATAAAAATAAAGAGAGTTATAATTAAAAAGGTGGTATTAAAATGTATTATTCAAAAAAGGATATAAAAATATTATTAGATAAGATTGACAACGAACAAGATAAATTCTTTATTCTTGCTATATATAATTGTATAAGAGGTCGTTCTTACGAAGATTTGGCTGAATTAAAGGTAACAGATATAAATTTTAATAAAAAAGAAATATATGTAAATGGAAGAACTGTAGAGATGGATGACTATTTTGTTGAAGTAACTAAAGAAGCTCTAAAACAACAAATATATCGTAAAAAAGGAGATAAAGCTAATCATAAGGAATATGAAATAAACACTAAAAGTGAATATGTGTTAAGACCGAAGCCTTGTGTACAAACAGCTAATGGCTTAGCACCATATTCCCCAAATGGTTTATCATTTAAGAAATTCAATTTAGAAAAATATATGGGTGAAAAATTTGATATGGCATCTTTATATAGGAGTGGATTAATAAATATTTTAATAAAATTGAACATGGATTTAGAAATAGGAAAATATAGATTCGATAGACTATTGAGAGAACTTAAATTAAAAGGCACATATAAGGATGTGATAGTAGAAATGAAAGAAGTTTTAGAATCAAAAAGATATTTAGAAGAATATATTTAGATTTAAGTAGTTAACTAAGAACATTGGATCATAAAATTAATTCTACAGTTATGGGGGAAAATAGTATATACTTAAATAATAAAGTAGGGGATGATAAAATGAAAAATGATTTACAAGAAAATTTTACGAAAGAAAATATTTATAATTTACTTATAGAAATTACAAATGATAAAATAAAAGATTTGAATTTATTGGAAGCTCATATACCTAAAGAAGCTGATATTAATAAAGAAAATGAAAAATTATTAAAGCATATGAGTTTAACGATAGAACAAATAGTTGATATAAATGATAAGAATTACTGTTTAATTCATATAAAAAATTTGATAAATGATTTAGTAGATAAATTTTCTTTGAATTATATAAATATAACAAAAAATATAAAAGAAAAATGTAAAGATGCTGTATTTAAAGCTTTTGTTAATGCAATATATCTTCATGATTTAGGCAAAATATCAGTAAAATATCAACTAGATGTTTTGAATAATAATAAGTTTACCGACATGATAAATGATGGTATGACATCAAATCATTCATTTTATTCGGCTATTTTATATATAAATGAAATGTGTTTAGAGTTTAAGGATAATTTATTTGAAGATATATATGAAATAGATTGTAATGAACTTTTAATATTTTTATTAAGAATTATTTATAATTTTTCTTTTGAAATATATAAACATCATTCTGGGTTAGACGATTTGAATGAATTTTATAAAGGAAAATTTTATTTTACAGAAAATGATCGCAACAAATCATATACTATAAAATTTTTCAAAGAACTTTGTTTATATAATAATAATGATATATTAGAGGATTTTGTTAAAACTTTATTATTGGATATAGATAATTTTAAATTAAGTGTTTTTAGTGGTATTGAAGCAGAAAATTATTTATTAAATAAATTGTTATATTCAATGATAGTGGTTGGCGATAGTTTAGCAACTTCTAAATATATGAATGATACACAATTTGAAATTAAGGATTTAAATATAAATGAAACTGTTAAGGCTTTTAATAATACTGAAACAATAAGATCTATAAAAGAACATTTTAAAACAGGAAAATTTAATGGGACTATAAATGAAGTTAGATGTAATATGTTTAAAGAAAGTGAAGAAATTTTAAATAAATCTATAAATAATAATATATTCTTTTTAGAAGCTCCAACAGGAGCTGGTAAAACCATAATGTCTACAAACATAAGCTTGAAAATTATGGAATTAACACAAGAAGATAAATTTCCTATAAAAAAGTATGTTTATACAGCACCGTTTAATTCTATTTGTAATCAAACAGCTGATAATTTAAATAAACTTTTTAAAGATTATAATCCTATTGATATTATAGAAATAAATTCAAACACATCTATAAATAAAGTATATAATGAAGAATATGATATAGATTATGATTTATCTCTTTTAGATTATCAAATGATAAATTATGGAATTACCTTAACAAGTCACGTAAAACTTTTTAAACTTCTATTTTCAAATCTAAGAAATAATAATTTATCTCTTATACATCTTTTTAATTCAGTCATAGTTTTAGATGAAATACAAGCTTATAGAGTAGATATTTGGGCTGAAATAATACGAATTTTAGATGTTTATGCTAAATATATGAATATAAAATTTGTTATAATGTCTGCTACTTTACCTGATTTAAGTAAGCTTCTAGATACAAATATAGCTAAATCATCTTATAAAAATTTAATTGAAAATACTGAAATTTATTTTAAAAATACATTTTTTAAAGATAGAATATCAGAGTATGATTATAGCCTTTTAGATAAATATAAAGATACAAATTATGAAGATAAAAAAATAAATATTTATAATGATATTTTATCTAAAATTAATGAACTCATAAAAGAAAATAAAAATGTTAAAATTTTAGTTGAATTTATAAAAAAACAAACTTGTAGAGATTTTTATGAATTTTTAAATAAAAACAAGGCAAATATATTGCAAAAAGATATGACAATTAGAGAAATAACTTCTGAAGATAATAAATATTATAGAGATTCTGTTATAGAAGAAGCTAAGATTTTAGAAAATATAATTATAGTATCAACTCAAACTATTGAAGCTGGTGTTGATATAGACATGGATTTTGGATTTAAAGATATAAGTTTTATTTATAATGAAGAACAATTTATAGGGAGAATAAATCGTTCTTCAACAAAGAAAAATTCTAAGGTTTTTTTCTTTAATTTAGATGATGCTGATAAAATTTATAAAAATGAAGACTATATAAAAGGGCTTAACGTATTAAATTTAACATATAGAAAATGCTTAGAAGATAAGAATTTTTCTAAAATGTTTGATGATATTATGAAAAGAATTAAAAAACAAAAAGAAAGTTCTAATATATATAAAAGTATAAATATATTTTTACAACATTTAGAAAATCTTGAATTTAAAAAAGTTGATAAAGATTTAACTTTAATTAAAGAAAAAGAAGAATTCATGCTATTTCTACCTTTAGACATGTCTATTAAAGAGAATATTAGTGATAGAATTATAGATAAAAACATAAAAGGTAAAGATATTTGGGCAAAATTAAAAAATATAGTAAAACAAAATTATGATTATTCAAAATTTAAAGTTGAGAAATCAGAGATATTATCAGAAATGAATTATTTTACTTATAAATATGAATATTATAATGGAAAAGATAACTTTGAAAGCTTTCTTATTTCCAAAGGTTTTAAAATAGACAATTTAAATAATATATATTTTTTGGATTTAAATGAAAATGAATTAAAAACATTAATAGATAAAGATTATAAATTTAATAAAAATGCATTTAACAATTTTATTAAAAAATAAATTATAGCTAATATATACTAAAAATAGAAATAATACTATTTATATTATAGTTAAATAATTTATTAAACAAGGTACATTTATTTAATAAATGTACCTTTTAAAACTTATTATATATAATAGGTTATTTTTTTGCTCTATTTTTTTTATATTCCTCATTAATAGCATCTATATCTACATCAAAGTTAGGATTTTCTATTATTGAATCTGCTAAATTACATAATTTGCTTGCTCCTGTAAAAAGCAATAATTTTTTTGTATCCATATTTGATTCTAATGGATTTGAATTAATAGCCATTTCTAATGATTTTTCTTCAGCCATTTTAAGTAAATCTCTCATTTTTTTAATATCATTTATATCCATTTTTATTCACTTCTTTCTAACAATTATACAAATCAATCATAACATATAATTACATTTATTTAAATTAAAAGATTAAAATTCAAGTTCCATCCATTTTGCTATTTCTCGTATGGTTTTTTCATTTCTTCTAAAATAGGTATATTGCCCAATACATTTTGATTCTACAAGTTTTGCTTCTTGTAATATTGATAAAAATTCAGATATAGTAGACTGACTTAATCCTGCTGTTTTTCTTATGGAGCTTACGCATACACCACCTTGAAAATCATCATCAACTGATAAATGTTGTGGATCGAATTTATTTTTGGGATCTTTTAACCATAATAATATATTTAATCGAGTTTTATTTCCTAAAGCTTTAAAAATTTTTATTTTATCCATTTTAAATTCCTTTCAGTTCATTTAATATCTGTATATTAACATTCTCATTAAACTAATTTTACACTAAAATTTTATATAAAAAAATAATTAGTTACATAAAATACCTTGACAATTATAAAAATAAGTAATAATATTTATTAAATCGGAATTTACCGATTTAATAAATATTTTGATTTATATATAATTAATAAAATCTTAGAAAAACTAATGATTAAATAGCCTATATGTAGGAAGGAGAAATTAATATGCATTATGAAGGTCCAATTTATAGACCACCAGTTGAAGCTGATACACTTTTATTACAAGTTACTGTAGGATGTGCACATAATAAATGTAGCTATTGTGCTATGTATAAGGATGTATGTTTCAAAATGGAACAACTAGAACAAATAGAAGAGGATTTAAAAGAAGCTAAAAGTATTTATGGAAGTATTGATAGAATATTTTTAGTAAATGGTGATGCTTTTGTTTTAAAGGCTGATTATCTAAAAGCGATAGCACTTAAAATAAAAGAATATTTTCCAGAATGTAAAACAATAACAATGTATGCTTCAATACAAAATATAAAAGCTAAAACAGATGAAGAATTAAAAGAATTAAGAGGATTGGGTATAAATGATTTATATATTGGAATAGAATCAGGAGTTGAGGAGGTTGTATCCCACATAAATAAAGGTCATAGTGTTGAAGAGGCAAAAAAACAACTAGCAAGATTAAATAAGTTTAATATAACTCATATGGCATTACTTATGTTAGGTGTAGCAGGAAAGGGAAATGGCGAAAAAAACGCTAGAGAAACTGCTAAATTCTTAAATGAAACTAAGCCAGGTCTTATATGGGTTGGAACTTTAGGAGTTTTTGAAGGGACAAAAATGCATGAAGAGGTTAAGGAAGGAACGTTTATAGAAGCTTCTGAAATGGAAAACTTAATGGAATTAAAAACATTAATTAATGATATTCAATTAGAAAATGTGCCTTTTTATTGTGTACATACTACTAATGTCATACCAGTATTAGGTATGTTGCCTAGAGATAAAGAAAAAATGCTAGAAAAGATAAATTCAGGTATTAAAAGTCTTGGAGAAGAAGCTTTATCTAAAACATTTAAAAGAACTAGTGAAATGAGTTAAATTAAAAATATTTGGTTAATATAAAAGTTATTTATAATTATAAGGAGTGTATAATTTACATGAAAAAAATTATGATTTTAAATGGTAGCCCTAGAAAAAATGGAAATACATCAACATTGGCATTTAAGCGGACAGCTTATGATAGCGATAAACCGTTTATTAGCTGTTATGAGAACAAATAAAGATTATCATATAGATAAAAAAGAATCAGTTCTTTTAATGGTTGCTGAAGGGAATGAATTTGAATTATCAGTAGATTATTATAATACACTATTATCATATATTGGATGGGAAAATAAAGGTATTATATGTGTTGGTGGTGTTAAAAATCCTAAAGATATTGATAATAATAAAAAATTAAATGATGCATATAATTTAGGTACATCTATATAACATAATATAAAAAATGTGATTAGTTAAAGTTAATCACATTTTTTATTTATATTTTGTTAATAAATTATAAATAAAACCTATTAAATTGTTAATTTTTTATAAACAAATTTTATAGATTTTGGACTAATATCATATTTACTACACTAAACAAATATGATAATATATTAGTAACATAATTGATAATAAATATCATTTAAGTTTAATTATCAGTATCAACAAGGAGGAATAATGAATATAAATGTTAGTAAAGTAAATAAGCCTAGGATGGGCAGTGGAAAACGATTTTTACTCATGTTATCTGCTATGGGACCAGGAATTGTGGTGATGTTAGCGGATACAGACGCAGGGTCTATAATAACTGCAGCACAAACAGGTGCTCAATGGGGATACAAATTAATAGGGCTTATGCTTATACTCATTCCTATATTATACATAGTACAAGAACTTACAACTAGAATAGGAATTGTAACTAAAAAAGGTCATGGAGAACTTATAGAAGAAACGTTTGGTAAGGGATGGGCATGGCTTTCAGTTTGTACATTATTCGTGTCAACAATAGGTGCTTTAATTACTGAATTTTCAGGAATAATGGGTGTTGGATTATTATTTGGAGTATCGAAATGGATTACAGTGCCACTTGCGGTTGCAGCACTTATATTATTAAGTGTTACTGGAAAATATAAGGTAGTTGAAAGAGTTGCCATTGTAGTTGGGGCTTTTGAACTTGTATTTATACCTGCTATGATATTTGCCAAACCAGATTATACATCTGTTATGATGAGTTTAGTTGGAAGCCAACCTTTAAATAGTTCAGCTTATTGGTTAATGATTTCTGCAAATGTAGGAGCAGTTATAATGCCTTGGATGGTATTTTATCAACAAGGTGCAGTAGTGGATAAAGGATTAACAGAAAAAAATCTTAAAGCAAGTAGAATAGATACTATTTTTGGTTCAATAATAACACAACTTATATGTTGTGTAGTAATTATAGCGGTTGCAGCGACAATAGGAATGAAAGACCCAAATGCATCACTTAATACAGTACAACAAATTAGTCAAGCTTTAACACCGTTTTTAGGCGAAGCTACAGGAAAAATACTATTTGCAGTTGGACTTACAGGTGCAGCACTAGTTGCAGCTATAGTTGTTACATTAGCCTCTTCATGGGGATTTGGAGAAATATTTAAAAAACCATCTAGCTTAAATTGCAAATGGAGCGAAGCACCTGCATTTTATATATTTTATAGTACGCTTTTAATAATAGCTGGAATTATAGTATTGTCAGGAATTCCATTAGTACCATTAACATTAGGTGTTGAAATTTTAAATACAGTTCTTCTTCCGATAGTTTTAGGCTTTTTGATAGCTTTAGCTTGGAAAGTTCTACCTAAAAAGCATGCTTTACATTTGTGGGAAAAAATAATTTTAATCATTATATATATCGTTATAACAGTGTTAGGAGTGCTTACCTTATATTTAACATTCTAAATATAAAGTTAATAGAAATAGACTACATTAAACTTTTATTTAAATGTAGTCTATTTTATTATTTAAAATAATCTGAATATTTTAAATAAGATGATAAGAGTGTATCTTATGAATAAACTATATTTTATGAATAAAATGATAGTATTGTAAAAAAAAGAAAATTTACGATAGACAGAGAAAATAAGATTTGTAAACGCTAAAAATTTAAAAATAACATTATATAAATCGTTTACATTAATTTTTACTAAAAGCTATTTAAAGGTGTATTATATATACATAGTTTATCTTATAAATAAAAAATGAATTGGAGGAATACATAATGAAAATAACAATTGCAGAATACTTATTAAAAAGATTAAAAGAAGTAAATGTAGAGCATATGTTTGGAGTTCCTGGAGATTATAACTTAGGATTTTTAGATTATGTTGAAGATTCTAAAGATATTGAATGGGTTGGAAGCTGTAATGAACTTAATGCAGGATATGCAGCAGATGGATATGCAAGACTTAGAGGATTTGGTGTAATACTTACAACTTATGGAGTTGGTTCACTTAGTGCAATAAATGCTACAACAGGTTCATTTGCAGAAAATGTTCCAGTATTACATATATCAGGTGTACCATCAGCTTTAGTTCAACAAAACAGAAAGCTAGTTCACCATTCAACTGCTAGAGGAGAATTCGACACTTTTGAAAGAATGTTTAGAGAAATAACAGAATTTCAATCAATCATAAGCGAATATAATGCAGCTGAAGAAATCGATAGAGTTATAGAATCAATATATAAATATCAATTACCAGGTTACATAGAATTACCAGTTGATATAGTTTCAAAAGAAATAGAAATCGACGAAATGAAACCTCTAAACTTAACTATGAGAAGCAACGAGAAAACTTTAGAGAAATTCGTAAATGATGTAAAAGAAATGGTTGCAAGCTCAAAAGGACAACATATTTTAGCTGATTATGAAGTATTAAGAGCTAAAGCTGAAAAAGAATTAGAAGGATTTATAAATGAAGCAAAAATCCCAGTAAACACTTTAAGTATAGGAAAGACAGCAGTATCAGAAAGTAATCCATACTTTGCTGGATTATTCTCAGGAGAAACTAGTTCAGATTTAGTTAAAGAACTTTGCAAAGCTTCTGATATAGTTTTACTGTTTGGAGTTAAATTCATAGATACTACAACAGCTGGATTTAGATATATAAATAAAGATGTTAAAATGATAGAAATTGGTTTAACTGATTGTAGAATTGGAGAAACTATTTATACTGGACTTTACATTAAAGATGTTATAAAAGCTTTAACAGATGCTAAAATAAAATTCCATAACGATGTAAAAGTAGAAAGAGAAGCAGTAGAAAAATTTGTTCCAACAGATGCTAAATTAACCCAAGATAGATATTTCAGACAAATGGAAGCGTTCTTAAAACCTAATGATGTATTAGTTGGTGAAACAGGAACATCATATAGTGGAGCATGTAATATGAGATTCCCAGAAGGAGCAAGCTTTGTAGGTCAAGGATCTTGGATGTCAATTGGATATGCTACTCCTGCAGTTTTAGGAACTCATTTAGCTGATAAGAGCAGAAGAAACATTCTTTTAAGTGGTGATGGTTCATTCCAATTAACAGTTCAAGAAGTTTCAACAATGATAAGACAAAAGTTAAATACAGTATTATTTGTAGTTAACAATGATGGATATACAATTGAAAGATTAATCCACGGACCTGAAAGAGAATATAACCATATTCAAATGTGGCAATATGCAGAACTTGTAAAAACATTAGCTACTGAAAGAGATATACAACCAACTTGTTTCAAAGTTACAACTGAAAAAGAATTAGCAGTTGCAATGGAAGAAATAAACAAAGGAACAGAAGGTATTGCTTTTGTTGAAGTAGTAATGGATAAAATGGATGCTCCAAAATCATTAAGACAAGAAGCAAGTTTATTTAGTTCTCAAAATAATTACTAATATAAATAAAAACTAAAAAGATTGTAAATTAAATTTAAAGGTGACTTCTATTAATAGAGGTCATCTTTTTATGCTTATAAGTTTAATTTTATAAAATACAATTAATAATTAAACACTTTATAAGAAAAAATTAATCTTTATTTGAAAAGTTAATTGTATAATTATAAAATAAGCTATTTTTATTTAATAATAAATGGGAGGAGTTCATATGCCTTATACATTATTAATTAACAAAGAAAAATTACGAAATTTTTTATATGACAATAAATCTATTTTAATAAATGGTATTTTACACCTAGATTATATACCAAACAAAAAACTTATAAATGCTACAAAGATATATGAAGTAGATAATGCTCATGTGATTGCTTTATATGATACAACATTTTTAAAATCTGGTAAGGATGGTTTACTAATTTGCGATAATTTTGTAGGAGTTAAACATACATTTTGTAGTGCTGATAAAATATCCTATGAAAATTTAATTATAAGTGGCATAGATGATGAGAAAAAAATAATAATAACAAATAATAAATCATTATATTTAAGTAAAGATGAATTTATTAAATTTTTTATAGTTCTAAAGAAATTTCTAATATCAGAAGAAAAAACATTAAGAAATATATATGAAAACTATGTAAATGATAAATTAAATGATATTAAATCTAAAATTAAGGAGAATATGTACACAAATCTTGAGCATAATTTCTTAATTTTAAATAAGGCAATTATAAAAAGATATAATATAAAAACAGATACAATGCTATATTATTTAGGTTGTTTAATTTTTCTTGAAAAATTTAATTTTCAAGAAGTTGATAAATATTTTTTAAAACTCAAAGAGTTAAATCAATTAAATGAAGATATTATGGCTAAATTAAAAGAAAATATAAAAATAAGAAAATTACAATATCAATTTAATTTATTAGCAGATAAAAAAAATAAACTTATCGAAAACCATGAATATGATCAAGCAGTAATAGTTGTAAACAAACAAAAATCATTAAATATAAAGCCTATTAAAGAATTAGAGAGAGAAATATCAAGAATTAAAACATTAAAGGAAGATTACATAGTATCTCTTGAAAAGAGAGTACAAGAAACATTGTTAAACGGAGAATATGATGAAACGTTTAACATTTTAAATACATTAAAAGAAATAAATCAAAAAAAATCTTATACTAAAGAATATATAATAGCTCAAATTGAATCTCTTGATTTTTTAGGTGCTATGATAAATATACAATCTATACCCAAAAGTAATTATGATTTGGCAAATGAATTAAAAAATAAATTACAAATAAAAAAAGAAAAAGCTAGTAAAACAATTAAAGAGGCTATAGAAAGTAAAAATTATAGTTTTTTTAAAGAAAATAATAATTTAAAATATCTTAAGGATAAATGGGGCATATCTCCACTTATGCATTTTGTTATCAAAGAAGATTTAGATGGAATTAAGTTATTAAAAGATACTTTTGATATAAACGATACAAATATAGTAGGTCATACAACTTTAAATCTAGTATCTTTATCAGATTCTTATAAATTTAAAAGTGAGGCTTTTAGAATTTTAGATAATAATTTAGATAAAATGTTTAAAATGCTTAAAACTAAAAACACAATAGGAAAATTTAAAAAGCTTGCTTTAAATGGAGGAGAATTATTAAATAATAATGCTATAATTCGATATGATATAGAAGAGGCTACTGCCTCTTATGAACGATCAATAAATAAATCGATAAAAGATATAGAGCAAGAAATAGACTCTTATTTAGATAATTTAATTTATGAAAATGAAAAGCAATTTAAAAGATTAATTATAAATTCTAAAAATTATATAGATGAAATTGATAATCTTAAAAAACTAAAAAATGATATTATAGATTCTATAAAAAGCATAGAAAATCATAAAGAAGATATTAAAAATTCTTTACAAAATAGGGTGAATGAGGCCGTAAATGAAAATTTAAATGAGTATATAATGGACGCTGTAACTTTAGAAATTGGAGAAAAAAATGAGTTTGAAAAAACTACGGATTATGAAAAACGCAAAAATTTTAAAATAGATGATATAACAAAGACATATAAAGAAAATAATTATATTAAAGAAAAAATAGCTGCTTTAAAAATTCAAATAACAGAGGAAATTGACAAAGATGTTAAAAAATTAGAATATACATTAAAAAATAAAAATGAAGAATTAATAAAATTAAAAAATAAAATTAAAGAATATTGTTTTTTGGTTGATTCAGGAGTGACTATTAACATTAATGATATATTTAATTATTATTACGAGAAGTATAAAAAGACTATTAATATAGGTGTATATAACGCTGATTTAGAAATTTTTAATGCAAAAGTGAATAATGAAGAGGTAAAAATCCCTGTTCCTTTGAGCATAGCTAAAGAATTTAAGGAAAATTTTACAATATTGAATACCAAATATGAAAAAATTGTTTCTCAAGAAAATGAAGAATATACGATAGAACATTTTTTTGTGTATGAATTTAAGGGAAAAAGGGTGAAAATACCTTTTCTTAAGTCATAATTTAATGAATAAATGAGGTGATTTTTTAATGAGTTTTTCGGCATGGTGTTTAAGAACCACATTCCGAATATTTGATGTAAAACATGGGGGTGGTAAATTTTTGATGAATGGTGGTGATTATAGTAATCCACCTGATAAGATGTTAAAGGGTTTACGTAAAGAATGCAGACAAGTAAATGGTCAAAATGTATTTACTCTTTATAAAAATAAAGATAACAAAAAAGCTATATTATATTTACATGGTGGCTCATATATTAATAGTTTTGCTAAAGCTCATTGGAAGTTTTTAATTAATATTGCTAATAAAACAAATAGAGATATAATAGCACCAGATTATCCTTTAGTGCCTCGTACATATAAAGAATCTTATGAAATGGTTATAGAAATTTATAATGATATGTTAAAAAAATATAATAATGATAATATTATAATTATGGGAGATTCCGCAGGAGGGGGATTTGCTCTTGGATTTTGCATGTATTTAAGAGATAACAATATACCTCTTCCCCAAAAAAATATTATGATTTCCCCATATCTTGATATGGCTGAAACAAATCCTGATATTGCTGCCATGGAAAAAAACGATCCTTGGCTTAGTTATGAACTTGCTGAAGAAACAACTAAATATGCAGGGGAAGATGATTTACATACTCCATACTTATCACCTATGTATGGAGAACTAGATAATTTAAATGATATGTACATATTTTTTGGAACGTATGATATGTTATATCCAGATGGAATAAAATTTAAAAAAATGTGTGAAGAAAAACAAATAAAACTTAAGTTTACTGAAAAGAAAAAGATGATGCATGTATATCCAATACTTCCAGTTAAGGAAGCAAAGGAAGCATTAAAAGATATTTTAGAAATTATTAACGAAAATTAAAAAATATTTTCTATCATATAATCAACAAATTGATAATTAAATTATAAAAAGTCTTTATTTTTAATAAATTTAAAAATAAAGACTTTAATATATTCTTATTATCTTACCAATCCATTGAATATCCAATTTAAAAAAGATAATAGAATTGAAGCTATAATAGCATTAAAAAATCCAACTAAACTAGCATTAGGTACTAGAAAAAAAGCAAGTTTTAGTATTATTGCATTAATAACTAAAGAAAATAAACCAAAAGTTAAAACAGTTATAGGGAATGAAAAAAACTTCATTATAGGTTTAACAGTAATGTTTAATGCACCTATAACTATTGACAATACAATTAATGTTCCTATCGAACCTATATACATTCCATTCATTAAATGAGAACAAATATATAAAGATAATGCACTAAAAAGTAAGCTTATAATCAATCTTTTCATAAAATCCCCCCGTATATTTCTAATGAAGTATAATTTATCATATATTAAATTTTATTTCAATAAGAATAAATAAATTTAATTTAATTTTAACCTTTTAAATAATAATATTGACATTGTTTCTATATTATATTATATTAAATTTAATGAAATTATATTTAATTTAATTTTTTTGGAAAGGACAGATAACTATGTACGATTATGTATTTGAATGGCTAAGGACAGCAACTAAAGAAGAACGTCACTGCAAAGAGATGGAATCATTTGCAAAGAAACATCCAATATTATTTATGAAATTTCATAAACCAATGAGAATTATAGTTAATAATGATGTTAATTCTCAAGAATACATAAAGGCTAAAGAAGATGTAACTAATTTATTTTCCAAAAATGAAAGTGCTTTCAAAGATTTTTTTGAAGCAGTAAGAAAAATGAGAGAGTAGGCAAATTTTATATACTTCTATATGAGGTTTGTTCATTTTTAGAAATAAAAATATTAAAATATTTGCAAAATAAATCCTATATCTTAAATTAAGATATAGGATTTATTTTTGTATTATTTAAGAGCAGATTTTATATCATCAACAATTAATTCTTTTGTTAAGTGATAACGAGTATATAATTCTTCAACTGGTACGCTATCTGTAAATTCTTTACTAGCACCAAAATTTAGAACTTTAACATCTTTATCTCCATAGAATCTAGCAATTTTTTCACCAAATCCACCATTTAATAATCCATCTTCAAGAGTTATAACTACCTCATGATCCTCTACAAGGCTATTTAACATATTTTCATCTAATCCTGTTATAAATCTTGGATTTATAAGTGTTGCATCTATTCCTGTTGTTTCTTTTAAATGCTTTTTAACTTCTTGTCCAAGTTTAAAGAAAGCTCCAAGTCCAATAATTGCAACTTTGTTTCCTTGAGCTACTTTTTTATAAGTGTTTAATTTGCTAAAATCAGGTTCAATTTTTTCTCCTGTTGAAACAACTTCAGCACTTGGAGTACGAACTACAACAGGTTGTTCTTGTTGATCTAATCCCCATTGAAGCATTGCAAGGTATTCTTCCTTACTAGTTGGAGCAAGATAAACTATGTTTGGTATATTAGATATTAAAGGTATATCGAATAATCCAAGGTGAGTTACATCAGCTCCGGATATTCCACCAGCATTAACAACTATAAGTGCAGGATTATTATTTATAGCAAGGTCTTGTGATAATTGGTCATATGTTCTTTGTATAAATGAACTCATAAATACAGCTACTGGTTTAGCTCCTTGAGACGCCATACCAGAAGCTAATGCTATAGCATGTTCTTCAGCTATTCCAACATCAATATATTGGTCTTTAAACTCTGGAGTTCTTAAACTATTAAGTCCCATAAATGATGGAGTTGCTGCAGTTATTCCTACAACTTTTTTATCACGTCTAGCATTTTCTTCTAAGAAATTACTTAAAATACTTATGTATGTTTCAGCTGAGAAATCTCCTAAAAGTTTTCCTGTTTCCAAGTCAAATGGCATTGTGTAGTGGAAAGGTTCTTTATTTTCTACAGCTTTATCATATCCTTTTCCTTTAATAGTATACATATGAACTACTATTGGATGGTCTATATCTTTAACCTTTGAAAAAGTTTCAATTAAGGCTTCTATATCATGACCATCTACAAATACATAGTCAAGACCTAAAGTTTTAAAGAAGTTATTTTCAGCTTGACCTTTAGTTTCACGAAGTAATTTTAAATTTTTATATAAACCACCGTGGTTTTCAGCAATAGACATATCATTGTCATTTACAACAATTATCATATTATTTCCTAACTCAGCAGCATTATTTAATCCTTCATAAGCTTCTCCACCACTTAAAGATCCATCACCAATAACAGCGATAACATTTCCTTTTTCACCTTTTACATCACGAGCTTTTGCAAGACCACAAGCTAAACTAACTGAAGTTGAAGTATGTCCTATTGTAAAAAAGTCGTGCTCACTTTCATGCTGAGAAGTATATCCTGTTACAGAATGATATTCTTCAGGATTTGTAAAAGCATTTTTTCTTCCTGTCAACATTTTGTGTGGATATGATTGATGAGATACATCATAAACTATTTTATCAACTGGTGAATTAAATACATAATGCATAGCTATAGTTGCTTCAACCATTCCAAGATTTGGTCCAAAATGTCCACCCTTAGTACTAACTTTTCTTAATAACGCTTCTCTTATATCTGAAGCTAATTCTTTTAATTCAGCTGTGTTAAGTTTTTTAACATCATCTGGTGTATTTATTTTATTTAAAATGTTAAAATCCATTTTTTCCTCCTAAATATGTACAATTGTTTTTTTATTATATTATTTTAGAATAATTATTAAAATAGTTATTTCCGCTATATTTATCATTATATACCCTAGAGTTAACTCTAAGTCAATAGTTACTTGCTAAAAAAATACTGATATAAACAATTTAAAATAAAAAATATAATTATATTACAAAAAATTACCACATAAAATATAAAATGTAACATTTTTCGACTATATTCAATATAATATATTAAGAAAGCAAAAGAAATAAGATTAAATTTATGAGGTGTATAAATAATGAATGATGAATGTGAAAGAGATATAGTTAATGATTATTGTACAGATAATGTACAAGTAGATACAAGAGTTTTCTCTTCTGGTCAAACACAAAACGCAACTGGTGGAAATAAAGTATTAGTTAGAGTTGGTAATATAACAATTAGTCAACCTGTAAGAGATGAAATTTATATAGAAGAAGGATTTTATGATATAAAGAAAATTGAAAGAAGAGTTGTATTAGATCAAGTTTTTGTATCTGGTAACTATATATTTGGTCAAGGTTATATGTTAAAAAATATCTCTTATGCAACACCAGTAGAAGGAACAACTGCTGATTGTCCTACAGGATGTTTAGCAATGACAAATACTCTTAATGATATAACTGCAAAAGTTAAATTTGATTTTGCAAACCCAATAACTCTTGCTGGTCAAGATGTTACTGCATCTCCTAATATGGTTGAAACAGCTTATTTAAATAACTGTACAGCTGTATGTGATAGAGGATCAGTTTCTCAAGCAGATTGCCAAAGATATTATACTCAAACTGTAACTATTAACGAACCTTATCAATATGAATTAGATTCTTATACTATTAATGAAACAGTATTTATGAGCAATAGATGCGACGAAACTAGTAATTTATATGATACAATTACAGAAAAATTATTATTAAATCTTACTATATCTGTATACCAATATCAAGTAGTTGGTGCTTAACAAAATAAAAAAAGGTATGGGATTTATCTCATGCCTTTTTTTATTTTATTGCTTTATAATATTTTATTGAGCTTCTACTACTTCAGTAGATGTTCCTTGAGATTCTAATTGTCTTTCAGCTATTAAATCTTCTAAAGTTTCTTTAGTTTCCATTAATTCAGGTAAAGACATATTACTAAAGTTAGCAGATTGAGAAGGAACATTTATACCTTGTTGTCTTAAAAAATCATCTACTTTATTTTGATTTTTTTTGTATATATAATATCCTACGGCACAAACACCTACACCCACTAAAGCTCCTGTTATATGATCTCTGTTTATTTTTCCATTTAAAAACATAATATTTCCTCCTAAAAATTATTATATATTTTTTATATTAATTTAGAGATTTAACTCTAAAAAATATTATCTTAATGCATTATTAAAAAGTTTTGTACTTTTTTCACCAATCACCATTAAAGATGGTCCTTTTTCAAAACCTGATAAAATTTTATCTTGTGATTTAACTAATTCATTACTAGTTAAAACAAAATTTTTCTTCATAGTGCTTCCTTGTCCTTCAATAAACTTTTCTAAAAACATTTTTAAAGTGTTAGTCCTTTTTTTTCTATCTAAATCTGGAACAACTAATAAATCATAATAAGATTCAAGAGTTGTTTGATTTTTTATCTCTCTAACATTAATCATAATTCTTCCATTTGAAGCATCAAAGAGATGTCTACCAAAGGTTGTAAGCCATGTTATAGCTGATGAACTTAGAAAGTTCCCTTTACTTATAGAATTTATTAAATACATAACAGAAACAATTTCAGGGTCAAAATAACCTCGCTCATTTATTTCATTATAAGCATGTTCACCTATAGCACCTAAAGTAGTTCCAACAGCAGCCCAGTTTAGAAAATCATGTATATTAGAATTTGTAGTTATATATTTACTAACACTACCTATAATTATTGTTGCTAAAGAGTAATAAGTCATTGGCGGTATTTTTTTGCTAGATAATTTATGAACAAATCTTATAGGTATAAGGTCAAAGTCTTTTGAATAAGCAACTACAAACCTCATTATTAGCTCATCTATTGGAACCTTATAATCACTATAATTAAAAACTATTGATTTTGTAATTTTATTATAAACTACATCATTTATGCCATCTCTTTTTAGAAGTTCGTTAACAACTTCTTTTTCATTTCTTAAAGGATGGGACATTTTTATTCTTATTCTATCTTTTATGTTATGTGCTATAATAATTGTTGGATTATTCATATTAAACTCCTCTTTCCATGTTAAAGAACATAAGCCTTATAGAGTTTGAAACAACAAATATTGTACTAGAATTATGAAGTATAGCACCCCATAAAACAGGTAATCTTCCAATAGCACTTAACATAAGACCTAAACTATTTATTCCAATTACAAGACCAAAGTTTTGTTTAACTACTTGCATAGTATTTTTTGATAAATCCATTATTGTCGGAATCATCATTGGGTTATCACCATTTATAGTAATATCTGAAGCTTCCATAGCTACATCAGTACTTCCTCCACCTAAAGCAATTCCAACATTTGCATAGGCTAGGGCAGGGGCGTCATTTATACCATCACCAACCATTACAACTTTAGCTCCTTTAGATTGATACTTTAAGACTTGTTCTGCTTTATCAGATGGTAAAAGTTCAGCTTTATATCCATCAACGCCCATTTTTAACGCAACTTCTTTAGCTTGTTCCTCTAAATCACCAGTTAAAAGAACTATATCATCAACGCCTTGATATCTAAGATTATTGATTGTTTTTTTCATATTTTCTCTCATCTTATCTTTTACAGAAATTAAGGCAATTAATTTTCCTTTAAAAGCAACGTATATAATATTTCCACCAGAGCTTTGAATTTTTTCTTCCTTTTTAGATATATTCCTTAAAGATATTTTGTTTTCTTCTAAGAATAATCTACTACCAACTAAAACTGTTTCACCATCTATTGTAGTTTCTATTCCTCTTGCAATATGCGTTATTACTTCTCCGTGTAAAGGAAGCTTTATATTTTCTTCTTTAACTTTATTAATTATTGCAACGGACATAGGGTGTGATGATGTTTCTTCAGCAGCACCAGCTATTTTTAAAATGTCTTCTTCAGTATAATCTTTATTTATAATCATTATATCTGTAACAGCTGGTTTTCCTTCAGTTAGAGTTCCTGTTTTATCAAGTATCATAGTGTCTGCACTAGCTAATGCCTCTAGATAATTTCCACCTTTTATCAAAACTCCATGCCTTACAGCATTGTTTATAGCAGCAGAAAAAGCCGTAGCTGTTGATAACTTTATTCCACAAGAATAATCTATTACCATCATATTTAAAGCTCTACTCATATTTCTAGTTAATAAATAAGTTAAGCCTGCAAATAAAAAGTTTGCTGGTACTAAATAAGTAGAAAATTTATCTGCATAATCTTGAATAGGTGCTTTTTTAGAAGCTGCATCTTCAACTAAGTGAACAATTCTAGACACAACAGTATCATCACCTGCTTTTTCAGTTTTTATTGTTATGCTTCCACTTTTTATAATTGTTCCTGCAAAAACTTTCCCACCAATTCCTCGAGTTACAGGCATATATTCTCCTGTTACAGAAGATTGGTCTATTATAGCTTCACCTTGAACAACTTCACCATCTACGCAAATTTTTTCACCTGTATAAGCTACAATTAAATCATCTCTTTTTATTTTATTAACAGGCATCTTTTTAACGCTACCATTATCCAATATTTTCCAAACCTCTTCTTCATTTACAGACAACATTTTTTTGATAGAATCTCTTGTTTTTTCCATTGTATAAATTGTCATAAGTTCTGCAATATCTGATAAAAGAGTTATTGTTAAAGCTGACTTATCATTTCCAAGTAAAAGGCTAGATACTATTGAAGTTAAAGTTAGTGTATCAGCATTAGGCTTTTTATCTCTTATAGCACCTCTAATACCATTATCTAAAAGTCCTTTATTTAAATAAAGAGAAACAAGAGCAGGTATTGTTAAAAATTTTCCAAAGACTCCAAATCTGTCAACATTATAAAAGTCTTTTAAATTTAATTTTTCTTTTACTAACACATAACCTAATGTTCCTGCATTTAATACAACTCTTTTTAAAATATCTTTAGATGTTTCGGTTTTTTCATTTTTTATTATTTGTTTAGTATTCACACGTTTTTCTGCTTTAACTTGAGAAATTGCTAATGAATATTTATTTAGAACCCTATGAACTATTTCTTGTATATCATCTTTATAAGCTAAAGGATTATATTCTATTAATATAGAACCTGTTATAGGATTTAGTGATGCTAATTTTATAACATCATTTTCATTTAAAGTTTTTTCAATAATCTCTTTATAATCCCCTAAATATTTAATGCTATTTGAAAATAGTCTTAATCGTCCTTTAATACTATGTTTAACAACGGTATTAATTACTGCATTACCTTTCATAGTTGCCTCCTTATTAAGACATTTTTAAAGTTTTTTAACAGCTTCATTTAATTGTTGATTTATAGTCTTTATAACAAAATCTAAATTACTTTCTCCGTATTTTTCAATTAACTCAAAGTTGTTAAGACCTATTTCTTTTAATTTTTCAATCCATCTTAGTATCTTTTTTTCATATGTAATATTAACATCATATATAACTAAGATACTTCCTGTTAAATTATTTATTTCAACTGAGGTTACACCGTCTAATTTTTTTAATGATTCATCTATAAACTTTTCATAAACTATATATTCTTTTGGAATAAGCTTTAAAGAACTAACCTTAAGTCTAAGTCTCCCTGGTAAGCTGTGAGAAACTTTAATTTTCATTAATTGTCCTATTATAAACTTTTTAAAATTCATACTTTTCTCCTATATTTATAATCTAGTTCCCCATCTTAATAGGGTATATCCATTAGGAAGTGACAGAGGATTTCTTCTAACTATTACAAATCCACTAACTATAAGTAAAATAGTTATTATAGATTTTATATCTAAAAGACCACTTGTCTTTTCGTAAACAGCCATGTTTACAGCTTCTTTCATATTTTTAAGTTCTCTAGTAACTAATGCTTCAGGTTTTTTAGTTAAGCTTTCTTCTAAACCCAAAAGCTTTGCTATAACTCCTATTAGTACTGCTGCATCGACTGCTTTTTCATCATAAACAACTAAAAGACTGTTTGTAATTGTATTTACCTCTACAACTTTAATTGCAGGGACTCTTGAGAGTTGTCCAATTAAAAGTTCCTTAGCCTCTTCATTGTTATTTAACATAGGAATATAAAATCTGATTCTTCCATTTATACTATGTTTTATTTCTAAAACACCTTTAAAGCTTGGCAAATTAGATTTATTCTTTTTAGTAAAGTCATTTTTACTCATTAAATCACCAATTATTTTCCCAGCTAAACTAAGTAGTATAAAATTAACAATCTTACTATTCATAAAATCACCTCTTTTCTACATTTTTTTATTTCCTTAATTGTAATATTATATCAAATTAAATTTTATTTCAATACTAATCAATGATATTTTCTACATTTATAAATTAGATATACTATAAATAATTATATTATATAAGAATAAGAAAAGTGTGAAAAGACTAAAAAAATATAATTATTATTTTTCAATGTATTATTATTTAAATTAATCAATAATTTTACAATATGTAAAATATAGAAAATAAGATAATACAAGAGATGAATATATAAAATATATTATTTTATCCTTAATATTATTTTTTTTCATATTGAAGTTAATTATGTTAATTGATATACTGATATCATTAATATATACAAAATTTAATTCTTTATATAAATGGAGGAATTATAAATGAAAAAAACTACAATAGCATTATTTTTATCTGGAATATTAACAATAGTTGGTCTAGGTACATTTTCAATAGTAAATGCATCTAATAACAATGACGTTGCTACACAAGAGGAAATAACCCTAGATGATATGGTTATTAATGATGGTGATGATGCTTTAAATAGATTAAAATTAGGAAACAAATTATATGTTAACGATATTAGCCAATCAATGGACATCTCTAGTTCAAAAAGAGCTTCTTTACAAAATAAACAAAATCCATTTGCCGTTGTTGTATCTTGTTCAGACTCAAGAGTTGTAACTAGTAATATCTTTAATACTGGACTTGGAGATATCTTCGATATAAAGCTAGCTGGAAATGTTGTTGATGATTTAGCATTAGGTTCTATTGAATATGCAGTAGAGCACTTAAACACTCCTTTATTAGTTGTGATGGGACATGAAAATTGTGGAGCAGTTACAGCGGCTTATAATAGTGTAAAAAATGATGAAAAAGTGAGTGGAAATATAAAGGATATAGTAGAGGAAATTGAACCGGCTGTAAAAAATGCAAGCTCAATAGACGAAGCATCACATAATAATGTTTATGATGTTATACAGCAAATAGAAAAAGATTCTGCAATAAAAAAATTAGTAGACGAAGGAAAGTTAAAAATTGTTGGAGCTTATTATGATTTAGATGGTGAAGTTCAATTTTTAGATAATGTATAATATCTAATTTCATTAAAATAGCCAGTATAATATTAATTTTACTGGCTTTAATTTTTTTATATTCAATTTGTAGTATATTTATTACTCTATACTTTGTATCAAAGTTTCTAAATTTAATATTTTAAAATTGTTTTTATTAAAATCTATTATTTTTTCATTTCTCATTTTGCAAAGTTCTCTTGATAGAGATGGGCGTGTTATATTAAAAAAATTAGCCAATTCTTCACGATTTAAAGATGAATTTATATATAAACTTTTAGTCTTATTATATTCAGACAGTATATATTTAGAAATTTTTCCTCTTATGCTTTTTATAGATAAATATTCTACCTTTTGATTTAGTATTTTAGCTTTATTTGATATCAATTTTATAGTATTACTTATTAATTTTTTATGAAATGTACAGCTACTAGAACACGGATTTAATATAAATTGGGGATTAAAAAATAGTATACTACAATCACTTTGTGCTGAAATGCTAGATGGCCAAGTTAAATCACCATTAAAAGCTGCAACTTCTCCAAAAGTATCACCAGATTTTAAAAGTGTCATAATACTTTTACTTCCATCTATATTTTCTCTTAAAACTGAAATTTCACCACTTATTATTAACCCTATTTCTTTTAAATTTTCTCCAGCAAAAACTATGTATTGACCATTCTTATAATGCTTTATATTACATTTAAAGCATCTTAATAATTTTCCAGTATCATTTTCGCTAATGCCATTAAATAAATTTGTATTTGCTATGTTTTTTATTATTTTTTCATCCATAAACAACCTCGTAATAATATTATAAATTTTTTATATAAAACTATTTATATAATTCAACAATTTCTCCATTTATATTTTTCCAACCAAATAAATCTTCAATTTCCTTTTTTTTGAATACTATATAACTGTTATTATCAGAATATTTTAATACAATAGGAATAATTTCATATTCATTTGTAAGGGTATTTGCTGAAGAATATATTTCTATATAATGCCTATTAGATTCATATATTCTAAGAGATACTTCCCCTAGTAACACTTCTAAACTATATTCTTTTGTACCTAAATATTCATTAAGTTCATTCATTAAATTTTGGGTATTAGCCCTTTCTATTACTATATCAGATTTGTATTCAAATATTTCACACTTCATTTTATGCACATCCTTTTTAAGTCTTTAACTTTAAATTAATATTTTACTATATTATAGTTTACGTTTTTTTGATATATCCCACATAATTCCTACAAAACCTATTAATAAAAATAAAAAAAGTATAACTATAACACCATCTGCTAAAAATTCCATGCTATCATCTCCAATTTATAATTTTTAAATGTTTAATTATATTATAAAATAAAAAATATATTAATGTATACTTTATTATGAATAATTCAATAAAATAACATATTATCATTTTTTTATATCTTAATTTTTACATAATAAAAAAAATTACCATCATTTTTTTACCAAGTTTGCATTAAAGGATATCATAAATGAAGAAAAGTGATATAATAACATATGCGAATGAAAAATAAATAGGAGTGTATGTATGTTATGGACGATAAATTTAAAATAGATACATCAGACATGGTAGATTTAGTTGAAGAGGAGAAAAAAGATAAAAAGTTTAAAAAAATGAACTTAATTTTAAAAATTGTAATTATTTTAGGTTTTATAATTATGATTTGCTTGTATATATTTTTATCTATGCAACCTAACGGGTTTAATTAATGTATGACAAATAATTTATAAATTACTTATTAAGGAGACAGAACATGATGAACAAAAAAGTAGCTAGTATTGCAATAAGTGCTTCATTAGTTGCAGGAGGTGTAAGTATACCAGTAACACTAGTATATGGACAGACTCTACCTAAAACGACTATAGAATACTCTGGTAAGTATGATATTACAGATGGTGAACAGGCACTAAATCAAAACACGCAAAATAAATTATTTAATATAAATGTTAAATACATATATAACAATAAAGTAGTAAAAAACGAAACACAAAAAGTAAATTATAATGGAAGTGTAAATATAAATATACCTAATGGATATAAAGAAATTAATGTAAGTGGAACGGATAATAACATACAAAGTGATGAAACAGTAGTTGTAAATATAACTCCTATAACTTATAAAATTAATTATTATATAAAATACAATGGTTCTTATTTAAAAGAAGAAAGTGTAGAGGCAACGCAAAAAGGTATTGGTAATCCTGTAAATTTGATTAAAAATAATATACCAGATGGTTATGAATTTTCTTCGGCAATAATGAATGGAAAAAGCATCTCTGAAAGTGATTTACAAAACGTGTATGCTTCAACTAATAGCAGTGTTGTTATAAATGTAAATAAAAAAACATATAACTTTAAATATGCCTTTAAAGATAGCAATGGTAGCGTAATAAAAGATGGAAACTTAACCTATCAAATAGGCAATAGCATAGTGAATTTGACTAATTTTGTTCCAAAAGGATATGAAATTGTAGGAAATAATAATTTTAATAATTATAATATGTTTGGCAATAGTAGTATAAATATAACTGTTGCTCCTATAACACATAATATTAATTGGAAATTAGTAAACTCTTTAACTCAAAAGGAAATAAATTCCGGAACAAAAAAGATAGATGAATTAAATGGAAATTTCAACGCAAGTAATCTTATTCCAAAGGGATATATTTATGTCGCTAGCAGATTAAATGGTATATACAGTACTTTAAATCAAATTCAAAATATAAGTAATAACAAAAATTCAGATGTAATTATAGCGGTTGAAGAGGAGAGTAATGTTGGATTAGTTACTACAAAAACAAATAATTCGGCTAGAACTGCAACTATAACTTATAATGATCCTAACGCAAAAAGTATAAGTTTAGTTGTTGGAAATCAATCTGTGAATTTAAGAAATAGTGGAAATGGAGTATGGTCAGTTACAGTACCTCTTCCTATAAAAGGTAATGAATTCTTATATAAATTTGTAGTTGATGGAAAAGATGCATTAGGACATGGGGTTCAATGTATAAATAATAATAATGTTTTCACATATACTCCATTATTAAATACTATAAATTACAATGTTACTTGCAATAATAATGAAGTTAATAAAGGGAAATTAAATGTAAATAATAGTAATAAAACTACAAATTTAACATTAGTTATACCAAGTGGTTATAAATTTGTATCTGCAACTTTAAATGGACAACCTGTATCCGAAACAGATATAACATCTATTCCTGATTCAAGTAATTATGATGTACATATATGTGTAGAGCCTGTTTATAATAAATTATCTTATAAAGTACAATGTGGCGACACTATTTTAGAAAATAACAGTATAGAAGTATATAATACAGATTATAAAAGTAATTTATCTAAATTAATACCAAATGGGTATAAATTTAGCTCAGCTACCGATAATGGGAAAAATATATCTGAAACTGATTTGCAAAATATAAGTAATTCAAGTGTAAATAATATTGTTATTAATGTAGACCCTATAGAATATAGCACTAATGTAAATTTTTATAACTCTGAAACAGGAACTTTATTAAAAACAGAAAAATTAAATTATACATACAATAAAAATCTAAATTTTAAGGATATAGGAAAGTTAGATGGATACACTTTTAAATATGTTGAAAATGATGGAGTTGTTTTAGGTGGAACTAATATAACTGAGTTTAGTGGTTCAAGAGTTGGAAATATAAACATTTATGAATCTCCAAATGAAAATACTTTATCTATAAAGATAGAAGATAGTAAAAAAGTATTTAGTACTAAAAGTATACAAATTGCAAATAATAATGGACATACAAACTTATCAGATATGATACCAAAGGGATATGAGATAGCTAATTTAAATATAAATGGAACATATGTAAATGTTGCTGAATTAAATTATATTCCTAATTCTACTTATGGGAATATAACTATAAAAATACAACCAAAGGAATATAAATTAATATTTATAGATTCTAGCACAGGTAATAAAGTATCTAGTGCATCAGTCTATGAAATTTCTGATAAAGGTAGCAATTTTTCCACATTAGTTCCTAGTGGATATAAAGTTTCAAGTATAGAAATAAATGGAGTTAAGAGTGATTATACTTTAAAAAATATACCAGTTGCTGCTGGAGATATTACAGCGTATGTAGAGAATCAAATGAGAACATTGAACGTAGAAATGTTAGATGGTCAAACCCCTATATATAATGCAAGTTCTCAAGTATCTAAAACAGGGTACACAAATGTCGCAAGTGAGATTCCTCAAGGATATGAACTTGTTAGTGCTACAAATAACGGAACATCAATATCTGCCAAAGATTTAAGTAAAATAAGTAATTCTAACAATAATAATATAGTGATAAATGTAAAGCCTGTTACTAGCACTTTAAAAGTTCCAGTATATAATAGTGAAAATGGTTGGTTAATAACTACAGAAACTTTAAATGTGAATGTAGATAAAAAAATAAACATAGAAGACATAGCTAAGGTTGATGGCTATAAGTTTGATTATGCAGAAGTAAACTACGCAAGATTAGATAAGGTTAAAACAATTACTGGAGTGGGTATGAAAAATTTAAAAGTATACCTAACACCAGAAAAAGATAGTTCTACATTAATCATAAAAACAGAAAATGGTCAAGTTTTAGCTAAAGATAGTCTAACAAACTATCCGTCTAAAAAAGATTTAACTAATCTAATACCTACTGGATATACATTAAATAAGTTAGTTAATGATAGTGGTGATACTATAGAAACTGAAAACAAACAACAGTTATTTAATAATAATTTAATAGGATATCCTTCTATAAAAAATTTATATAATATAATGTCTACCGAATACATATTAGATAATATTGATAGTGAAGTAATACCTAGTAGCGCAGTAAATTTAGATCTTTCAAATAACTTTACTGCATATGTTAGCAAAACACAGTATAATGTTAAGGTTAATTTTTATGATGAAACTACAGGTAAAGTAATTGATACTAAAACTCTAACCTATACCTATGGAGAACCTGTAAATATGACAGACTTTGTAAAAACAGATGGATATAAATTTGATTATTTAAATAGTAACGGAGTACATATTTTAGATGAAAATATGGATTCATTTAATGCTACTTGGTGGATACAAAATAATAATTTAAGTGTTTATATGTTACCAAATACATTATCTAAAAATATAAAATGGGTTAATTCTCAAAATGGAACAACCATTACAACATCAACTATTACAGGTGATTGTAATGAAGAGGTAGATTTAAATAAACTTTGTCCTACTGGATACACTATAAAGAATATTAATAATTACAATAAAATACCTAGTGATGATAAAATAGAATTATCTCAAATAGATAATATGGTAATTCAAATTAAGCCTGTTAGTAAAACTTTAAAAGTTAATTATGTTTATAACACAGATAATAATAAAACAATAAGTAAGACATACACAGGAAATATAAATCAAACAGAAGATTTAACTTCTAATATACCTAATGGATATTCAATAAAAAATGCTAATATTGATGGTAAAAGTATAGACATAGATACATTAAAGAAAATAAATTTAAGTGATAATACTGTTACTATTTATTTAGAAAAGAATCCAACAACAATAAATATAAAATGTATAGACAGTAATACAAATAAAGAAATTTCAAATAATAATTTAACTACAAGTGATTCATCAGTTGATTTAACAACTTATATACCAAAGGGGTATAAAGTTACTAGTGCCAAAATAGGTAATACAACAATTTTTGAATCCACACTAAAAAATATTAATCCTGACAAAGGAAATGTTGAGATATATGTACAACCTATAGATATTACAGGTACTGTAAACGCGAAATATAGTAATGGTAAATTAAATATATGCTTTACTAATGCAACAGCTACTGAAGTAGCTTTAAATATAAATGTAAATGGTTGGTCATTATATGATATGACTAATGAAGGTAATGGTGTTTGGGAAGCTACTGTTGATATACCTAGTGGTATAGATAGTGTAGAGTATAATTTTAAAGTGGATAATGCTAGTTGGACAACTGGAAAAAGTAATTCTACACAAAACAGCTATAATATATACAAGATAGCTCAAAATGACAAACAAGGTGATACTAAAGTTACAGAAATAGGAAATGGATATGTCAAGGTTGAATATACTAATGCAAATGCTAAAACAGTTAATATTCACTATTTATCTAATGACGTATGGGACACTAAACAAATGAATTATAATAATGGAGTGTTTAGTATTGATGTTCCAGTATCTGAAAATTCAACACAGTTAGAATTTAAATTTATAATTAATGGAAGTGATTGGGTTGTAGGAAATGGTACAAATACGCAGGGTAGTGGTGTATATGAAAATAATATATTTACTTATGGAAATGCTGCATTTACAACAACTCAGACATCTAAAACAAGTAAACCTAATAAGATAACTGAACTTGTAAAAAATATTTCAAATTGGATAAAGAGTTTGTAATACTTTTAAGTATAAAATAATATAGCATCTGATAAAAAAGTAAGTACTTGTATAAATATTACATATAAGTTAATATAAAAATAAATAATGTATTCATGGAGGAAATAGAATTATGTCAGTTAAAATGTTACACACTTGTATAAGGGTTATGAATTTAGAAAAATCATTAAAATTTTATAGAGATGCTTTAGGACTTATTGAAACTAGAAGAAAGGATTTTCCAGAATATAAGTTCACTTTAGTATATCTATCAGATAAAGTTGGCGGATATGAAATAGAATTAACTTACAACTATGATCCAGAAAAGCCATATGAACTTGGAAATGGATTTAGTCATACTGCAATTGGAGTTTCTGACCTAGAAGGAATGAGAGAAAAACATAAATCTTTAGGATATGAAGTTACAGATTTAAAAGGTCTACCAGGAGAAAAACCTAGATATTACTTTGTAACAGATCCTGATGGATATAAGGTTGAAGTTATAAGAAACTAAAATTAAAAAAATATTTTAATAGTATATTTAAACCTATATAAGATTTAAATATACTATTTTATTTATTTAAAATTTATTTTTTAAAAGATTTGTTATTTACAAAGTAGTTTATCTTTTATTACTTCTAAGACACCATTTTTATCATTAGATGGAGCTATAAATTTAGCCTCTGACTTTAATTCATCAACTGCGTTTTCCATTGCATAGGAATATTTTGCAGATTGTATCATTTCTAAATCATTAAGCCCATCACCAAATACCATTGTTTCTTCTGGACTTATATCAAAGTGATTTTGAAGTGCTTGTACACCAAATCCTTTACTTACTTCTTTATTTATTATATGTAGCCATTTAACTGTAGATACTGATATTTTAACCTTATCTGCAAATAACTCATTATAAATTTTAAATGTATTTTCCTTAGCTCCATTTGGATCAAATATAGTAAATTTAACTATCGGTTTGTTTATTTCTTTTAAATCATTAACAAAAGTAATATCATCATAATATTTTTTAAGTTCTGTTATAAATTCTTCATTTACATTTTCAATATATGTCATATCTTCAGTGCATAAAAGCATATTATATAAATTTTTTCTTCCAATATCTATAAATTTATGTACAAGAGCCTTATCTAATTGGCTTTTATATAAAGTTTTTCCTTTAAGTGAACCACAACTTCCATTTTCAAAAAGCATTATTAAATCGTCTTTTATTTCTCTAAATTTAATTTCAAGGTTTTTTCTTTGCCTTCCACTAGCAACAGCAAAGAGAATATTTTTTTCTTTTAATTTATTAAATATCTCAAAAAAATCTTCATGAAGTTCTTCATTTTTATTAAGTAAAGTTCCATCCATATCTGTTACAATAAGTTTTATCATTTGTGACCTCCTAAATCATTTTTCATTTGTATTTCTAAGAAATAATTATAACATAAAAATATTTTTTCAAAAGTGATTTTAAAAGTTTATTTTACTAGCTAGATTGCTACTATCTGGTTAATAAAATAATGTAACAAGAAAAAAGTAAATTCATATAAATAATAATATATTATTTATTAGGGGAATTCGTACGGTGGAAACAAATAGGATTTTAATAGATAAGAACTTTTTAAGAAAAACACTTACAGAAAAAGAAGATGTTTTAACATCTTTGTGTCAACTAATAGATAATTCAATTCAAGCTTATGATAAACTTACATACAAAAGAGATAATATATGTAATGTAAAAATAAAGATTAACAAAAATTATATAATAGTACAAGATAATAGTGGGGGAATAGAAAAGAAAGTAACTGATGAAGAAATATTTAAAATAGGAAATACCTCTTTAGATGAATTTAGAGGGGTTGGGTTGAAAAAGGCTATTTTAAAATTAGGAAATACCGTTATTATAAATTCAAATAGAGCTGACTTTTCTTGTAAGATACAAATGTCAATTAAAAACTGGAAGGCTTATGACTGGAGCTATACAGTAGAAGAGGAGGAATATAATAATCGATTAATAAGTGGCACTAGAATAGAAATTAAAGCATTAGAAGACATTGTAAAAAAAGAAATATGCAATGACGATTTTGAAACAAATTTGATTAAAAAACTAGGGAAAATTTATAAACAAAGATTAAAAAATAATAAATTAAATTTAATATTAAACAATATAAATGTTAATCCTGTTGTTGTTAAGGGTAGTATATTAACTTATAAAAAAGCAAATTTTTATAATGAGGATTTAAATTTTTCACTTTATATCAAATTATACAAAGCTTTTCAAAATGAAGCAAATGGAATGGATTTATATATAAATGATGATATAGTATTTAATAGAAATAATACTAAATTAGTAAAATGGAATTATTTAAAGGAACCTGGACATAGTTATAAAAATTGTGTAGTTGAAGTTATAATAAATAGTGAGGAACCTCGAAATAAAGTTATGACAAATATGCCTTATATACTTCAATGTGTGATAAAATTCATTAAACAAAATAATAATTATTTTGTTACAGATAAAATATCAATTCAATTTGAAAAAGACGCGAAAAAAATAGAAGCCTTAAAAGAATATTTTGGAGATGCAACAGCGAAAGAGGTTGGAAGTAGGGCATTTGATTATTTATATGTTAAATATCTAGATTATATAAGTAATGAATATAAAAATGTAAACTAAAACTATGAATTTTTTACTACTTATTATTAATAGTAATTTTCGTATTTAATTAAATACGAAAATTACTATTTATTTATATTTGCTAATGGATTAGATTTCACAGCATCTCTTAACCCATCATCATCTACATGCACATAAATTTGAGTTGTAGATATATTTTCATGTCCTAGTATTCCTTGTATGCTTCTAATATCAACTCCACCATGCTTATACATAAGGGTGGCTGCTGTATGCCTTAATTTATGAGGAGTATATTTTAAATTTGTAAGTCCAGAACTTTGCACATGTTTTTTGATTAACATTTCAACCGTTCTTTGATTTATTTTTCTATTTTTGGCTGATATAAACAAAAACTTTTTTTCCTCAAAAGAAACTTTAGAATCATCTCTTACACTTAAATAGTCATTTATAGCTTTTAAACATGCTTCATTTAGATAAACTATTCTTTCTTTATTTCCTTTACCGATAATTGTTAGTGTATCATTTTTTATTTTAGTCATATCGACGCTACAAAGTTCTGATAAACGCATACCAGTATTTAAAAATAAAGTTATTATACAATAGTCTCTATAATAATTCTTGCTATTTTTATTCATATTGTTAAGAAGTTGCATACTTTCATCTAGTGATAAATGTATAGGTAAATTCTTTCTGGTTTTAGGTATTTCCAATTCTAAAGTAGGGTTTTCTTTTATTATTTTAGCTTTTGTTTGTAAAAACTTAAAAAATGATTTTAAAGAAGCAACTTTTCTTGCTCTAGTTTTAGTCTGATTATTACGACTTTTTTCAGCAAAAGTTAAGAAAGCATAAATATCCATAAGAGTTATAGATTTCATAAAATCATCTGATATATTATTTATAGGAATTTCATCAAACTCTAGCTTAGAATCTGTAACTAATCCTTTGTAAATAGCTAAAAATCTAAAAAATATAATTAAATCTTTTTTATATTCATGTATTGTGTTAATTGATTTACCTTTTATAGTTTCTAAATAATTTAAAAAGCTGTTTAATATTTGTGGTGAATCAGAATTTTCTATATTTATTCCAAATTTATTTAATATCTGATTGTTAGTAATTATATTATTAATATTAGATTCTCCAAGAAAAAGATTCTTCTTTTCAGAAGTCTTTTTCGCTTCAATGCCTTCTTTTATACTTCTATTTAAATCAAGTTCTTTAAGCCACCTTAAAATCATGGTTTCGGATATTCCATATATAGAGCTTAGTTGTTTTGTTGTTAAATTATGCTTTCTAATTAATATATATATATCCTTTATAATATACGAATAATTTCGATACCCTTTAGAATCAAGAATATTGAATTCTATCTGATGTATAAGTTTTTTATCCATCTCTGTAAGAGGAATATTTAAAAGTTCTAAAACTTCAGCACTATATTTAAAATCTCTGTATTTGTATTTATTGGTCATTTAATCCTCCATTTTATTTTAAGTTAACATAGCTATATTATAGCTTAAATTTATAAATAAAAAAATATTATAAAAAGAGAGTAATTTTTCTTTATTCCAAGATAAATTTGGTATAATAGAATAAAAAAATAAGAAAGGGTGATAATTAATGGATAATATATTAGAATTAGATTTAAAAAAACCATTAGTTAATTTAACAACAGATATAGTATTTTCTCAATATACAAGGGGATATGCTAATGTTTGTTTAAAGATGGATATGTTAAAACCTCAAAGTGAAAAACCTTTACCAGCGTTAGTATTTATTCCTGGAGGCGGATTTGTAAGTTCTAATAAGGATGCTTATATTCAACAAAAATTAAAAATCGCAGAAAGTGGGTACATAGTTGTTAGCATAGAATATAGAACTGTTCCAGATGGAATATTTCCAGAACCTCTACAGGATGTAAAATCAGCTGTACGTTATTTAAGAGCACATGCTGAAAAATTTAACATAGATAAAGAAAATATAGCTGTAATGGGAAATTCAGCAGGAGGATATTTAGCTGCTTTAATGGGAGTTACAAATGGGCTTAAAGAGTTTGATAATGGTGATAATTTAAGTGAAAAGAGTGATATCAAAGCAACCGTAGATATTTATGGACTATCAGATTTAACATCAATATGTCATGGATTTTCTGAAATAATTCAAAAGGTTCATAAATCATCAGCAGCACCAGAAGCTCTATGGGTTCATGGTATGCCTATAAGAACTAAGCAATTAGGTCTTGGAATCAATGACGATTTAGAAAAAGCAAATAGAGCAAATCCAATAAATTATATAAGTAAAAATTCTACACCTTTTTTACTTATGCATGGTGATAAAGACAGTTTAGTCTCTTCATACCAAACAAAAATTCTTCATGAAGCATTACTTAAAGAGGGGATTGAATCAACTAGATATATAGTTAAAGAAGCAGAGCATGGTGGAATATATTGGGTTCAAACAGAGATTACAGATATAATAATAGAATTTTTAAATAAACATTTAAAATAATAAAAAGAACCTCTTATCTTTATCAAGAGGTTCTTTTTATTATTTTTATATAATTTTTTCAAAAAAATCTTCAAATTCTTTAAATTCAGCTACTTTTATATTTGAAAATATTTTCAATATAAGATACATAGATTTTAGTTGATGAATTTTATCATAAAAGCTAAATTTATCAGCATATTTTTCAAAAGGTAGACCAATAGGGGGAGCAGCTACTCCTATTTTATATATGTACCCATATGGATCATTTCGGTAATCATATCCATGAACTAAAATATCATAAATATCTTCAATTAAATATTCAGTCTCTTTCATATTTTTACTTAAAAAAAGTTGTTTTTCAATTAATTCAATTTTTTCATCCAGAATATTTTTAGTTACAGAATTAAAATTAGAACTTATTTTATACTTATGATTTATATTATTTTTTATGAATTCTAATTTGATTTTTAATTTATCACAATTTTTAGAATCGTTGTCTAAATAATATTTAATTAATGCATTTAATAAACTAAAGTGAAAAATTGGATTATCAATATCCTCTATTTTGTCAAAATTCTCTCCGATGTAATTTTCAAATAATCTTATCATAAAAACACCCCCTATTTATATTTTAAACGTTTTCTAACACAAATTCAAATAATTTTAATGAAATAGAATATTTACATCAATATTAGAATAAATTTACATATAAGATTATTGAAAACATTTACTAAATGTTATATAATAATATTATAATAAATAGGGGGATTGAATATGGGATTTACTTTTAAAGATATAAATGGGGAAATGTATGAACTGCCTTATGAAGCAAATGCAACTTACATTGAAACTTCATGTGAATACAATGAAAAAGAGGATAATTCTTTATATTATGTAATGATAGACGGTAAAGCTATAAATATAAACAAAGAAACATATACAGCTATCGAAATATATAAAAACGCATTAAGATAAAGAAAAACTCCATACTAAATATAAAATTTAGTATGGAGTTTTTCTTTATCCAACCCCCAACTTCGGAAAATATACATTTTCCGAAGTTGGGGGTTGGGTTTGTTTTTAAAATTTCTACACAAAAAAATTTTAAACTATCATCAAATGTATTTTTCTACTTTTTAAACCATAGTAAAAATTATTTTTTTCTATAAATCATCATTGATACTCTATTCTATTTCGATAATCTGATTTTAAAATAGAATAGACAGCTAAATCTACAAACCCTTTATTTTTTCCTCTTCTAAATTCCCTCAAAGTTCCTTCATATTTCATTTTACATTTAAGCATAACCTTACCTGAAGCTATATTATCTACATGGTGTTTCGCCTCTATTCTATTAAAATTTACTTTTGAGAATAAATAATTTATTACTTCTTCCAAAGCCTCACTCATAATCCCTTTTCCCCAATATTCTCTACTTAAACAATAACCTATTTCGCAAGATAAATTTTTTTCATTAAAATTTATTACTCCTATATTTCCGATTATATTACAAGTATCTTTTAATTCAATCCCCCAGTTGTATGTACTTGGAATTTTATAATTTAAAATCCAACTATCTAACAAATCTTTAGTTACATTTAAATTAGTATGAGGATTCCAAGTCAAATATTTCGTTACTTCTTCATCATTGGTCCAGTTTTTAAATACTTCCTCTGCATCAAATACATTAAATTTTCTGAGTAAAAGTCTATTTGTATATATTTTTTTAGTTCCCATGTGGGTTAACATTTTTATTCCCTCCTATGAAATATTTTCCTACTTATAGTATAACACTTATATAAAATATTTTTAATGGTAAGATTATATATTTTATAAAGTATAATATATAATTATGGTTAATTTTACAAAGTATATTATTGAAACATTTGGAATTAATAAATATATAAAAAAACACTTAATTTATTTTTATACTAATATATTGCATAAAAATAAATTAAGTGTATAATTATTTTGTATTGCAAAAAAATAATTTAAAAATAATATATAGATTTTTTAAGATATTTTATAAAATTAAAAATTTCAATACTAAGGAGGAAATTAATGGGGAATGAAAAAAAATTAGGTCTTATTGGTCTTATCGGTATTATAATTGGAGCAATGGTTGGCGGTGCTATATTTAGTCTACCTTCACAAGTTGTTCAAGGTGCTGGTGGATTTGCAATAATAATTGGATGGATAATAGCAGGCATTGGTGTTTTTTCATTAGCATTTGTTTATCAACTACTTTCAAACAAGAAATCAGAACTAACTGGAGGAATATATAGTTACGCTAAAGAAGGATTTGGAAAGTATATAGGGTTTAATTCCGCATGGATTTATTTTTTAAGCTCTATATTCGGTGATGTTGCTTATGTTTCATTATTATTTGGGGCGTTATCATACTTTTTTAATATATTCAATCCGAATGGAAACAACCTTCCATCAGTAATTTGCGGTTCTATAATTATATGGATTATAAATATGTTAATATTAAAAGGTGTTAAACAAGCAGTATTTGTAAATACAGTAGTTACAATTGCAAAATTAATTCCAATCATAGTATTTATAGTTGTTGCAATAATTTTATTCCACGCTAACAATTTTTCTTTTGAATTTTTTGGAAGTTCAAGTTTAGGTAGTATATTTACTCAAGTAAAAAGTACAATGCTTGCAACACTTTGGTCTTTTGTTGGTATTGAAGGAGCTGTAGTTGTATCTGGAAGAGCTAAAAAATTATCTGATGTTGGTAAGGCTACAATAATTGGGCTTTCAGGAACAATAATTTTATATATATTAATAACACTTTTATCCTTAGGTGTTATGAACAGAATGCACTTATCTCAACTTAACAATCCATCTATGGCATATATTCTTCAATTTGCTGTGGGTAAATGGGGAGCTATTATAATAAATGTAGGACTTGTAATATCTTTAATTGGTGCACTTTTAGGTTGGACTGTAATAACAGCAGAACTTCCATATGTTGCAGCTAAAGATGGAGTTATGCCTAAGTTTTTAGCTAAAGAAAATAAATTCAATGCACCATCTTCATCATTATGGTTTACAAGTATAATAACTCAAATACTTATATTATATTCCTATTTTTCTAATAGTGGATATGAAATACTTTATTCCATAGCATCAACTGCTATATTAATTCCTTATTTTTTAAGTGCATTATTTTCTTTAAAAACAACTATAAAGGGAGACATATATATAAAAAGCTCTAAAGGAAAAATTAAAGATATAATTGCATCTATAATGGCAGTAATATATACTATATGGCTTTTATACGCAGCAGGTCCTAAATATATATTATTAAATTGTATTCTTTTTGCAATAGGTCTTATACTATTTATATGGGCCAAAAAAGAATCTAATGAAAAGATATTTAATGCTTGGTACGAAATTTTAATAGCAATTATAATCATAATTGCTGCAGTTATAGCAATATATCTTATGGCTACTGGAGTTATATCAGCAACTTAATAGATTTATTAAATAATTTAAAGACACAAAAAGAAACTGTATCGTAAAGTTACAGTTTCTTTTTGTGTTATTTCTTTACTATAGAATTTGCTTTACTTATCTTAAAGCCTACTATAGCTAAACCTATAATACCTGTTATAGCAATTGATGATATTCCACTTGTAATAGCACACACTTGAGTTTTAGTCATAAATATTCCTCCCACTTTTCATATGCAAGTTTAAATTTTTATATTTTGTTATTTAAGGTATATTATATCATAAAAACAATTTACTTCATAAAAAATTTCTTAACTAAAACTAACCTGTTTTTATATGGTGGAAATACTAATTTAAGTTCAATTTTTGTACTCTTTTTAACAATAACCTTTTCATATGTAAAACAATCAAAACTGCTTTTTCCATGATATCGCCCCATACCTGATGTCCCTACTCCACCAAAAGGCAAGGATTTAGATGCAACATGAGATATCGTATCATTTATACACCCTCCTCCAAATGAAAACTTTTTTATTATATATTCTCCAAAACACATGTTTTCAGTAAATACATAAAGTGCTAATGGATTTTTTTGTGCTTTCAAATAAGGATAATTATATGGACCTATAATTAAAACCTTACCATAAGGACTTTTATAAATTAATGATTTTCCAATCCATTGAGCTACCTCACTTTTGACTTTTTTAATTTTATTCCATTTTCTTATATTTTTAATTACATATGAAATTGAACTATAAATAAATCCAACCTCTGTTGAATATGCTTCAAAGCTACATTTACCCAAATCCTTTTTCAAAGCAGTCATAATATCACTTTCATAATACTTTATAGCTCCTTTTAAAGATTTTAAAGCTTCAATCCTCTTATTTATAGAAATTAACCTTTTTTCTAAAAATTTATCTTGTTTATATAAAATATATTGAATATCCTTATAAAGTTGCTTATATTCATCTGAAAAATACATTTTATTACTCCTTAATAAAAATAAGTTTATATTTCAATTATAAAATATGAAAGAAAAAATTTATATAAAAATTCACAAAAAAGCTTAATTAAATAAATTAAAAAGACTACTAAAAATTCAATTTTAGCAGTCTTTTACACAATAATGTATTATATAAATTTTATTTTTCATTTTTAACCAATATATTAAAGATTTTTGTATCTGTTAAAGCTTCTAAACCATAATCAACATTTGCTTCTAAAGCTATAATTTGACCTTTCTCTAAAACAGTTTCATCATTTTTATTATATACAACCTTTATAGATCCTTCTATACAAACAAACAATGTTTCCATTTCATAATGTTCTTTATCTATACTTTCTCCTTTTGCAAAAGAAAAAAATCTTATCTCCATATTATTATCATCTATTAGCGCTTTACTGGCTATTTTACTTCCACTATGCTTTATCATATCAGCCATATTAATAGCTTCAAATGGAGTTATGTTTCTTAAATATTTCAAAATATTAACCCTCCTTAACCACTACTAAAAGCATTTTCATATCTTCTTTAGCTGTAACTTGATGTTGAATATTAGCAGGCATAACAACCATTTGTCCTTTATGAGCCTCCATCACTTCATCACCAATTTTTACTGTTGCCACACCTTCATGTATATATATTAAAGCATCTCCTTTAGCTGCATGAGGTCCAACACCTTCTCCTTTTCCAAAAGCTAGTGCAGTTAAACCAACACCTTTTTGTTGTGCCATTGTTACAGTCTCTACTTGCCCTTCATTACAACTTACTAAGCTATCAAAATCTACTGCCTTTGCTATATCTATATTTTTTATTAATTCTTTCATATCTATCTCCCCTTCTTAAAACATTTTAATTTTCTATATTATTTTAATTATTTACAACAACATTTATTTATGTAAGTATAACCTTTTATTTATTGGTATATGTAAATTATAATATAATTATAAAAATAATTATGTCTATTATTAGACACTTTGGAGGATTTTATGAATAATCTATACTTAAAATTAAAAAAATCTTACCTTTTTAAAGATATAGATTTAGAAATTTTAGAAAAAATATTAAAAACATTAAAATATAAAATAGTATATTTAGAGAAAAAAGAAATTTTGTTTGATGCATTTACTAATATAAACTACATAGCATTATTATTAGATGGAAAAATCTCAATTGAAAAATTATTACCATCTGGTAAATCAGTTATTATCCAAACTAAAAATCCTGGAGAAATTTTTGGTGAAGTAGCAGCCTTTTCTAACACAACTCAATATCCGTGCAATACAATAGCTAAGGAAAAATCAACTATAATATTATGGACAAGAGATTCATTCTTTCAACTTATTAAATCTAATGAAAATATTTTAAAAAATTTTTTAACATTAATTTCAAATAAAGCTTATTTTTTAAATTTAAAGGTTGAGTGTCTTTCCTTTTCTTTAGCTAAACAAAGAGTTGCATATTCTCTTATAAATGAATTTGAAATTAATAAAAATTCTTTAATAGTTTTACCATTTTCAAAAAGTACCTGGGCAGATAACTTAAACATTTCAAGAGCTTCTTTATATAAAGAATTAGAAGGGTTATTAAAAGATAGTATTATAGAAATAATAGACTCTAAAACAATAAAAATAATAGATTTTAATAAATTATATGAGATTATTAGATGATTTCATTTGTATTTTAATAAAGAGCAATTTAATTTCTTAAATTGCTCTTTACTTATGTTAATAGATGATTTCAAGAGGATTAATCTTATCTTTTTCTGTAATTTTTCTGATAACCCTACAAGGATTTCCAACAGCTATAACATTTTCTGGTATATCTTTAGTGACAACGCTACCAGCACCTATTACACTACCCCTTCCAATTGTTACTCCACCACAAACCACAGTATTTGCTCCAATCCAAACATCATCTTCTAAAGTTATTGGTTTAGATGTACATATTGCATCTTTAGTTCTTTGTTTAGAATCTATCGCATGACCAGAACATGCTAAACAAACTCCAGGTGCAATAAAAGCATTTGCTCCGATATGTACAGGTGATGTATCTAATATAGTACAATTATAATTTATAAGAGTAAACCCGTGTGTATGAATGTTAAATCCATAATCACAACGAAAAGTTGGCTCAATAGCTGTTGATGGATGACAAGTCCCAAATAACTCCTTTAAAATTTTACTACGTTTTTCATCTTCATTCGGTGAAGTTTGATTAAATTCCCAACAAAGATTTTTTGCTCTTTTTTGCACATCCAAAAATTCATCTGAATGTTTATATGCGAAACTTTTGTTTGTTTTCATCATTTCTAATATATTCATTTAATCCTCCATTTTTTAGTACATTTTATCTTATGTATTATTTTTTTAATTTTATTATACCATATATTCTTACTATATAAGATTTAACTTAAAAAAAGAGTACTCAAATATGAGTGCTCTTTTACTTTTATCACCAATAAATATTAAATATTATTTTGACATAGAACATTTAGTATTTTCTATTTCTTTTAAATATTCAGTACACACATTAACAGCCTCATCTAATGTATTATGAAGTATAATATCTCGAGCTTTAATATACTTTTGAAGAAAAATATTTTCTTCCCCTATTCCTTCCATAGCACTTGTTTCTTTAATTATATTGCTCATTCTACTATATATATCCTCACATGCATAAGCTATATCATCACCAAATAGATATTTATCTATTCTATTTAAATCTGTTAAAGCTTTTTGATAAGACCTACTCAATATATCCAATAATTTAATCTCATTACTAATCTTTACTTCTGTTGTTCTCATTATAAACTCCTCCTATTTATTGAATAATTAATAGATAAAAAATTTATTTTAGTTAATTTATAGAATTACTACTATTATTTTAAACCTAAAATTTTCTTAATTCAAGCTTATAATTATTTATTTTTTTATTCTAAAATCATAATATACACTTTATTCAAACAAACTACTTAGCTTATAATTAATATTACAAGCATATAATTAAAAATATGTAACTATACTGTAAAGGAGGATATTAAATGATTTATATTATTACTATATTTATATGTGTAATTTTCATATTATCTATAATGTTTTTTATTTGGGCTAATAGTACATATAAACCTACAATACTTGCAACCATATCTATGTTGAGTGACAATTTAGTAACCATAACTAAAGATAATAAATTTATTGTGTTTACTCCAAATAACACAACCCCTTCAAATGGTTTTATATTCTATCCTGGAGCTAAAATAAAACCAGAAGCCTATGCCCCTTTATGTAGAAAAATATGTATGGAAGGTTTTTTAGTTGTAATTGCTCCTATGACTTTAAATTTAGCAATATTTTCTCCAAATAAAGCTAAAGATATTATAAACAGATTTGACAATATAAATACATGGGCTATTGGTGGACACTCACTTGGTGGAGCTATGGCTAGCAATTATGCTTTAAAAGATTCCAAAATTAATAGCGTTGTATTTTATGCATCGTATCCAGCTAAAAATAAATTTAAAGATTATAATAAAGATGTTTTAAGTATATACGGAGATTTAGATGGCGTTGCAAAGCTAGAAAATATTAAAGGTCCAAATCTGCCTAAAAATTCTACGTTTATTGAAATTAAAGGTGGAAATCATGCTCAATTTGGAAGCTATGGAGAGCAATCAGGTGATAACAAAGCGACAATAAGTGATGAAAAACAGATAAATCTAGCTTCTAAATGTACTATAAATTTTCTAAACAATATTAATAACCCTATTGAAATGCAATATAAATTAAGTTGATTTTTTTATTAAAAAGCTAAATATACTATTTCGAAAATTACTTAAAAATCATATGATATAGTAAATGATTAAAGAGGAAATATTATGAAAGTTATAAAAAGAAATGGTTCTATATATGAGCTTAATGTAGATAAATTAAAAACAAGTATATTAAATTCAGCTAGTGATATAAATATTTTATTAACACAATCAGATATAAAACTGATAGTTAATCAAGTATTTCATATACTAAATACTATTGATAAAAATAATAAATCACGTATTACATCAACTTATGAGCTTAGAGGCATAATTCATTATGTTTTAGTTAAACATGGATTTAAAAATGTAGCTAGTTCTTATATGGATATTGATTTTAGAAAATAATTATTGGTAAGTAGTATTTAAAAGAAATCTTTTATTGCTATGAAATTATAACAATGTTATAATAACACTAATTTTTTATGCAATCGAAAGGAGTTATTATGACAGTTTCAGAAATAGTAAAAAAAATGATTGATTATTCTAAAGGAAATTTACATGATATAAATCATTTTATGAAAGTATACGCTTATGCCAAAGTTATTGGGGAGTGTGAAAATTTAGATAAAGAAACTCAAACTATATTAGAAGTCTCAGCAATAGTTCATGATATCGCTTGCCCTCTTTGCCGTGAAAAATATGGAAATACAAATGGCAAATATCAAGAAATTGAGGGCGAGATTTTAACAGCAGAATTTTTAAAAGATACAGGATATTCTGATGAGTTTATTAATCATGTAATTTTTTTAGTTGGTCATCATCATACCTTTAAAGATATTAAAGACATAGCACACCAAATTTTAATTGAAGCTGACTATATAGTTAATGCTGAAGAAAGTAAATATTCAAAATCCAATATTGAAAACACAATGAATAATATTTTCAAAACAACAACAGGTACTTCATTATTAAAATCTATTTATGGATAATAAAATAATTTTTACATTTTCTAATGGAGATGAAATAAATTATTTGGAATTAAATGATAATAAAATAAATGAATCTAATATTAATATATTAGGTAATAATAACAAAATAATTTTATTTGCCAAGTCAGAAGAGGATATTTTAAATATTTTATCAAATAAAGGATTATCTATATCAATTGTAGGTGATAATAATCTAGTTAAAATGGGTGATGTTACTTTTGGGTATAATGAAGCTTTAGGTATAAATGGTTTATCCTTGTCAATAGGTGGACCAGCAACTAATTGGATAGATCCACACGCATTAAGATATGCAAATAATTGTAAAGTTATATTAGGAAATAATATTTTAATTAATGGTGTTCGCATGTATCTTCAAGATAGCTCCTCTTCTATTACAGTTGGAGATAACTGCATGTTTAGTTGGGGAATTGATGTGTGGTGCACTGACGCTCATACCATTACAGACTTAGATGGTAATCCTCTTAATTATGGTAAAAGTATTGAAATTGGAAATCACGTATGGATTGGAAAAGATGTTAAGATTGGAAAGAATACAAAAATATCAGATGACAGCATTATTGGTTGGAACAGCTTAGTGACTAGAAAATTTGATGAATCTAATGTTATTATTGCAGGTAATCCAGCTAAAATAATTAAGAAAAACATTAATTGGAATGCTAGATGTTTAAACTGTTATGAAGATTATATGAATTTAAAATAACTAAAAAATGAAAAGGGGTTTAATCTCCTTCTCATTTTTGTTTTTATTCTTATACCATATAATAAAATAATAATATTATTACAATTATTGCTATGGCTATAAAAGCTACTGATATAACTCCATCTAATTTTTTAGGTTTTGGTACTATATTTTTCTTCATATCCATTTCATATTTATACTGTTGTGGATCTATCGTATTTTCTAGTGATTCTTGTAGCATTTTTTTAGAGTTAAATAAATTTTCTTTTTCACCATTTTTTTGTCCATGGCTTACTTTATACCTTTTTATATATCTTACATATCTAGATGGATCGTTTTTTATTAAATTTTCATTTAACATAAATTCTAAATAATTCTCTAATGTCATTGAATCATAATTAGTTTTATCTCTTGAATCATCAGAACCAAATAATATTCCATCTAAATATTTTAAACACATTTTCGTTTTAAACCATACCTCATGTGAATATCTATCTTCTTTCTTATGTTTACATAATAATCTAGTATAATTATCTAAATAATCTACCAAAGAATCTTTATCTAAAGGAGGAAATGCAGTTCTCATATATTCCATTCCTCTTATTAAATTATTTTCATATAACAGTTTAGGCTTTACTGAATCTTGATATATCTCATCTGTAACATTTATTCCTTTAGCTAAATTATACTCATATATAACATTTCTTAACTCATTTATAATATTAGAATAAATTTCTATACATTCTCTTTTTTCTTGTTCTGTGCTATATTTCTTTACATCTTTTTTTAATAAATTTTCTAATAAAGTTATTTTAATTCCTAGTTTCTCAATCGCCTCTTCATCGCTATTTAGTAAATTAACTACAAAAGCTTTATCTAAATATCTATATATTGTTTCTCCATTTCCCATCACAAGATTCCTCTCCCTCCTAAATAACTTAGACTACAAAAACAATTTCTTTTCCATCTTTTTAAATATTGCATCTGATTTTTTTAATAATTTTTTATAATCTTCAATAGATGAATCATATTTAAAATTTGTTAATCCAGCTACGATATCCTCATCTACTAAAGCCTTACCTCTTAATAATTCTCCTAATTTTTCTATATAATTTTTATTAACTTTATTATTTATTTGTGGTAATTTTAATTCTGAATATATATTTTCTGATAATACATCCATAAATCCATCATTTGCAGATGGAATAAACACTATTACATCAAATCCTATATTATGTAGGTAGCCTAAAAGTAATGCTTCATCTTTTTTTATAATTTCTTGATTTTCTTTAAACATTATTATCTTTGGTGGTATATTTGAAATTGTATAATTATTTATTTTATCTACTATACTTTGCTTTAATTTTCCTATTGATTTATATAATTCTATATATTCATATTTGTCTATATCTTTAACAATATCTTTACTCATGATATATCTGTTTAATTCTTCTACAAGGTATTTTCTAACTATTTTTGTGAATTTCCCTAAATTATCTATTATCCCATATTCTTTAACAAGTTCATCACTAGGGTTTAATATTTCATCAATATTAAACTCCTTAATTTCTTCATTAAATGGAACATAACCTTGAGTGTGTAAACTTAAAATTTTCATTAAGTTTTCATTAAGTTTTTCTTTATCTAAGCTTTTACCATTTAATTTATCTGCTATATCAATTCCATCTAATAAGCTTAAAGTAGTTTCGGCTTCATCTTCAAAAAGTTCTTTTATATTTTGTACATACATGCTATTAGAAGATGTTTTACAAAAATCTAACAATTTAGCATATCTATAAGGTTCCAAATGAACACCCTTTATTACTTCAAAAAACAATGGAATTTGCATATACTCTTTTTCACCATCATAACAAGGTCTAACTATTATAGCTTCATTTAATGCAGCTGTTATATCTTCTTCTATACACTCTAATGTAACTAGCTGTTTTTTCATATCTCTAAAATATCCTCTCTTGTAACCTAAACCTTCAGGTAAGACACATCCTTCTAAATCTTCTTGGATTTTTTTTGTTTGTGTTTTCATTTTCATCTTAAAATTCCACCTTTCTTTTTTGAAAATAAAAATTTATATAAATCGTGTGTTTTATTTCTAAAATCTTACTTTTTATTCTATTATAATATAATATCATTTTTTATCAGCCTTGTTAACTAAGAAATCAATTACAAGATTTTATTGTATGAATTTTATTTTTATGCTATAATATGTAATAATTTCAATTAACAAGGGGGATAATATGAAAGTAAGAAAAAGAAATGGTTTTATATATGATTTTGAAGTTAATAAAATAAAAACAAGCATCTTAAATTCAGCATTAAATGCAAATATTTCCTTAACAGATTCAGATATTAAATCTTTGATTAATGAAATACTGTATATAATAAATAATATTCATAAAAATAATCCAAGTCGTGTAACATCTGCTTATGAACTTAAAGGAATAGTTTATTGTGCTTTAGTTAACGAAGGTTTTAAAGATATAGCTACATCTTATATGGATACTAATTTTAGAAAATACTCTTAACCAAATTAAGAAAAAGAAGCCATAGGCATTCTATGGCTTTTTTATTCTCTAAAATTTATACTATTATTTTAGATAGTATATTACAAAAAAGTACGTTCTTGCTTTTAAGAAAATTACTGATAAAATAATATTATAATTAATTAACTTTTACATAGTATTAAAAATAATTTTGAATTAAAGGAGTAATAAAACATGATGAATGAAATTTTATGGCCAAAAAAATACTTACCAGGAACAACAGATAATTTCGTATCAAACGAAAAAATTATTAAAGATATGACTGCTGAAGAGGTATGGAAATATTTAAATAACACATCTATGTGGCCTAAATATTACAACAACTCTTCTGATATTCATTTTTATAATATATCAGGTCCCAATTTAGCTACTAATGCTAGGTTTAGGTTTAATACGTTTGGATTTAGAGTCGAAGCTGAGGTATTAGAATACATTCCACCTATAAATGGAAATCCAGCTAGAGTAGCATGGCATGGTTGGTCTGGAGAAACTGAAGACACCAAATTAGATGTATACCATGCTTGGCTTATTGAAAATATTTCCGAAGGGAGAGTTCGTATATTAACTCAAGAATCTCAAATTGGAAAACCTGCAAAAGAATTAGCTCAAACAAAACCTAATCCAATGATAAATGGACATCAAGATTGGTTGGATGGATTAGTCAATGCAACTAAAACTAATTTAAAATAAAAAAATAAGCTATGAATTTAATTCATAGCTTATTTTTTCTTTATCCTTCTAACTCCAGGATAAATTTCATCTGTCATTTCTTCTAAAATCAAATCATCATTTAAATCTATATCTTCAATATACTCAATATGCTCAAATGCATCTTCATATTCACTATCTAACTCTTTTAATTTTAACTCCCAGTCTATATCATCATCTAAAGATTCAACCTCATCATTCTCGTAAGATAATTCATCTTCTTCTATTATTGTTTCTTCTGATTCTAAATTATCATTCAATTCATATTTTTCTTCTACAATTTTTGATATTTCTTGAAGATTTATAGCTTTTGTATCTACACCTTCAAGTTCTAAACATTTACCACAATTATCACAAATTTTATCTAGTCCAATATCACAAAAATCATCATTAAAATTTTCCATCTTTTCACCTCTTATTTAAATTAAAACGTCCTAAATATGCCAACTAAAACTCCTAAAATAGAACAATCTTTAACTATTATAGGTTCCATTGAATTATTTTCTGGTTGAAGTCTTATATGATTCTTCTCTTTATAAAAAGTTTTAAGCGTAGCTTCATCATTTATAAGCGCCACAACAATTTTTCCATTATCTGCAAAATTGCATTGCTCAATTATTGCTAAATCTCCATCATTTATTCCAACATTTATCATACTGTGTCCTTGAACCTTTAATGCAAAAAGATTATTATCATGTTTTATGGAATTTAGTGAAATCTCAAAGGAGCCATCTATATTTTCAGTAGCCAAGATAGGCATACCTGCTGTTATATTTCCTACTATAGGTATTTTTAAAGTATTTATTGCATTATTATTTAATGATATTTCATTAATAACAATAGCTCTAGGTTTTGTTGGATCTCTATATATAAGACCCTTTTTTTCTAAACGCTTCAAATGCCCATGAACTGTGGATGTTGATTTTAAAGAAACTGCTTTACAGATTTCTCTCACAGATGGTGGGTATCCATTTGTTTTAGTAAATTCTAAAAGAAAATCATAAACTTCTTTTTGTTTTTCGTTAAGCTCCATCACTAATTTCACCTCCATTTTTTCCTTAATCTATAAGTATTTTAACACAGCGTAGTAAATGTGGCAAACTTACGTTCTATTTGGCAAGATTTTTAAGTTTTAATTCTAAAATACGCTTTTCTTCCTCTAAGATTTTTAAATTTAAAGCAAATGATTTTTTCTCAAGTTCTAATTCTTTATTAAAAGACTCTGTTAATTTTTTAGTTTCCTTTTCTATAATCTTATTATATTTCTTTTCTATAATTTCTATTTCGTTAGAATGCTCATTTTTAATAGCCGAAGCAAGCTCTTTATAAGATAAAACCTCTTTTTTTAGTTCATCTATTCTATTTTTTAAAAATTCAACTTCTCTATTTGTGATTTCAATTTCTGAAGCTTTGTTCTTATTTTCATTAATTTTTCTGTTTAATTCTTCTTTTAAGGAATGATTTTCTTTCTTTAAGTCTTCATTTTCAATTTTAAATTTTTTATATTCCTTAAGTCTTTCTATTTCACGTCTATTACTTTCTAATGTATCATGATTCCTAGACACTAATTGAGAAAGAGTTGATTTATCTTTTTCTAACTCCCCCTTAAAAAAAGTTAATTCTTTATTAGAAGTTTCAAGGAATTTTGTTTTTTCAAAAAGTTGTTTTTCTCTATTTTGAAGTCCCTCTATAGTTTTATTCTTTATATTAAGCTGTTTTATGTATTCATCCTTAAATCTAACTTCAGCATCTTTACTCATTTGAAGAGAAGTCAAAAATAATTGATTTATTTTATTTAAATAATCTTGAAATGATTCAATCTCAAGCTTTCTTTCAACTAAAGAAGCCTTTGAATTTTCAAGTTCGTAAAGATTTATAAGTGCTTCTAAACACTGTCCTTGACCTTTAAACTCACTAGAAGCTATATTTTTAAATTTTTCAAAAGTTTCTTCATCAACTCTAAAAGATTTTATTTTAAGTTCTTTATTTTTACTCTCCATACTTCTCCTATATGTATTACTTTATGTAATACTAAGTTTGTAATACTCATAAACAAAAGTATACATTATAATTTGTTATATTACAACACCTAATATTATTTATACAATTTATAAAAAAATCGAATACTAAGTTAATCTTAATATCCGATATTGTTTAATTATATTTTATCTGTCTACAAAACGCATTATTTCATCTATATCTTTTCTTGGTGTTGGAGATGGATGTCCATCTTCATATCCATATACAATAAGTGCAGCTACTGTTTCTTCTTGAGGTAAATTTATAATTTTAGAAATTGATTTTTCATCAATAACACCCATAATACAAGTTCCTATACCTTTTGCATGAGCTGCTAAACAAAATGTTTGACATGATATACCAGCATCAAACACTTCCCAAACATTTGCTTTTGATGTTGCATAATCATCCTTTTCTAAATCTAATTTTCCACTCTTGCCTTTAACAAAACTAAGAATTGCAACACCCTTGGCATTTTTTAAAGTATCAATATTATAAACAAATCCATTAACACCTTCAGTTGCAAGCTTTTTAATAATTTCTTCATCATCAACTAACGTATATCTTGCTATTTGATAATTTACCCAGGATGGTGCCCATCTGCTAATATCTACAATTTCCCTCATTATTTCTCTATCTACTTTTTTATCTTTAAATTTACGAATACTTCTTCTCTCTTTAATCATTTCAATTGCGTCCATTTTTTAACCTCTTTTCTTTGATTTGAGCTTTTATATTTATTTTTAGCTATTTTATTATTCATATATTTTATACTGTTGTAAAAATATTATTCATATATTTTATACTGTTGTAAAAATATTATTTATATATGTTATTTAAAGCAACTAAAACGCCTATTTTTGCATGATCAAAAGTAAGTCCTCCTTGAAGATATGCAATATAAGGTGGTCTAATTGGGGCATCAGCTGAAAGTTCTATTGAAGAACCTTGAATAAATGCACCTGCTGCCATTATTACCTTATCATTATATCCTGGCATATCCCATGGTTCACACTCAACAAATGAATCTATTGGAGAGGCTTTTTGTATACCCTTGCAAAATTTTATAAGTTTTTCCTCATCATTAAATTTAATAGCTTGGATTATATCACTTCTCTTTTCATTATATTTAGGTAATACTTCAAATCCTGAAAGTTCCATAACTCTCGCACAAAATACTGCACCTTTAACAGCCTCAATAGCTATGTGAGGAGCTAAGAATAATCCTTGAAACATTTGTCTCATAACTCCAAATGTTGAACCACATTCTCCACCTATTCCTGGTATAGTTAATCTATATGATGCTTGATCTACATATTTAGCTTTTCCAACTATATATCCACCAGTTGGGGCAATCCCTCCACCTATATTTTTAATTAAAGAACCTGCCATAAGGTCAGCACCTACATCTGTTGGCTCTTTAGTATCTATAAGTTCACCATAGCAGTTATCAACAAAAACTATGACATCATCTCTTATAGATTTTACCTCTTTTATAGCTTCTCCAAGTTCATCAACTAGAAATGAATTTCTCCAACCATATCCTGTTGATCTTTGCATATGAACAAGTTTTATAGATTTATCTTCTTTGAGAATCTCTTTAACTTTTTCAATATCTATTTTTCCATTAAGTAAGTCTACTTGCTTATAATTGACTCCATATTCCTTTAAAGAACCTATACTTTCATCACAGTTTATTCCTATTATATTGTGAAGTGTATCATAAGGAGTTCCTGTTATAGTTAACATTGTATCATTAGGTCTTAGATTTCCTATAAGAGCTGCCCCAATTGCATGAGTACCATTTACAAAGTGAGGTCTAACTAAAGCTTTTTCACAATTAAACACTTTTGCGTAAACTAAGTCTAAAGAATCACGTCCTATATCTCCATATCCATAGCCAGATGAATTTGTAAAATGACTATCTGATATCCTTTCTTCTTGGAAAGCTCTTAAAATTTTAAGTTGATTAAATTCACGTATCTTATCATACATCTTAAATTCTTCTTCTACATCTTTAATAGCTTTTTCATAAATATTTAAAGTTTCATCACTAAATCTATAAGTTTTTTTTAAAAGTTCTATAGTTTCTTTTAGCATATTTTTTTCTAATCCTCCGAGTAGTTTTATTATTCTTATATTATCATAGGCAAAAAAATTAGGCAAATTATAAAAATAATTTGCCTATTACTGTTATTAACTATTATTGTTCATTATTAAATAGTATTTGTTTAGCTGGTGATATAGTGCTTATTGCATGTTTATAAACTAATTGTTGTCTTCCTTCACTATCTAAAACAACCGTAAAACTATCAAATCCCTTTACATAACCTTTCAGTTGAACACCATTTACTAAAAATATAGAAACATGTATTTTATCTTTTCTAGCATTGTTTAAGAAAATATCTTGTAAATTGTTTACTGCTTTATTCATGAAATATAACCTCCAACTAATAATGTGTTATAACTATTATAAACCTAAGATTTTTTTATGTCACCAATAATTTTAGTAATTATTTCTTTATCATTCATAAAATCATCCTTATTTATAAAAATAGCTCTCGGGTCTTTTCTAAACCATGTTAATTGTCTTTTAGCATAATTTCTACTTCCTTGTTTAATCATTTCTATAGCTTCTTCAAATGATATTTTATTATCTAAATAATATAATAGTTCCTTATAACCAATGCCTTTCATAGATTGCATATCTGCTATAAGTCCCATATTTTTCAAAGATTTTACTTCTTCTAAAAGACCTTTTTCAAGCATCATATCAACCCTCTTGTTTATTCTACAATAAAGTTTTTCTCTATCCATATTAAGAACATAATAATATATATTATACGGACTTTCATAAATATTATTCTGGTCTTCTTTAAAAGAACTAAATGGCTTATTCGTTATTTTATAAACTTCTAAAGCTCTTATAACTCTTTTTAAATTATTAAAATGGATTGAATTAAAACTTTCTATATCAATATCATAAAGCATGTTATGAACATACTGATTTCCCTTTTCTTTAGCTAAATTATAAAGATATTCTCGATATTTTTCATCTTTTGAACTTTCTGTAAAATCCATATTGCATATTAAAGAATTTATATAAAGGCCTGTACCTCCAACTAATATTGGTAACTTGCCTCTTGATTGGATATCCTCTATTTTTGCTTTTGCTAAATCCTTAAACTCAGATACACTAAATTCTTCTTTAGGTTCTAAAAAATCTATTAGATAGTGAGGAATTCCTTGCATTTCTTCTTTTGTTATTTTAGCAGAACCAATATCCATGTATTTGTAAATTTGCATTGAATCTGTTGAAATTATCTCTCCATTTAATTCCTTTGCTAGAGAAACTGATATGTCACTTTTTCCAACAGATGTAGGACCTGCAATTATTAAAAGATTGTTATTTTTTATAGTCATTTTTAAGTTTCTCCTTACAGTATTCTTTTAAATTTTTTATCCAAATCGTAACTTGTAAATTTTATAATGGTAGGTCTTCCATGAGGACAGTTAAACGGATCATCTAAATATCGTAAATCATCTATGAGTTTTTCCATTTCTAATACATTTAAGACATCATTTGCTTTAACAGCCGCTTTGCATGCAAGTGATGCTATTTTGTTAAATTTAACTTCAGTTGTCTTCCCAGAACCTAAATTTCTTAAATTATTAATTATAGATAAAAATAATTCTTTTGCATTTAATTTTCCTAGAAAATATGGAACTTCACTAATTCTTACTGAATCATCACCAAATTCCTCTGCTTTAAAGCCAGCTTCTTTGAAGACTTCTTTATTTTCAATAAAGTATGCAAAATCATCTAATGTAAGTTCTAAAAGTATTGGAAGTACCAATGGCTGAATTTCCACCTTAGCTTCTTCAATACTTTTCTTATATTTTTCAAAATAAACTTTTTCATGAGCTGCATGTTGGTCTATTAAGTACATAACTGAATCATATTCTGCTATTATATAAGTTTTATTAAATTGTCCTATTACTTTAAGCTTTGGAAATTTTGCTTTTTTAGTGAATATTTTATCTTGTTTTGATTCTTTGAGTTCATAGCTATCTCTAGATTTTATATCATAAATTATGTTTTCTTTATCCTTATTAGTAGCATATAAACTAATTGGTGAATATTCTTCCAAAGCATTATCACTTAAAATAACATTTTCTAAATTTTCTTTTATTATATTTGAATTTTCAATGTTCTTTTCTAAATCTTGCTCAGCACTAAAATAATCATCTTTTTTTACTGAATTATAATAACTTAAATCATTTGGTTGTTTACTTGTTTTTTCATAATTCGATTTTGAGATAATTTCTTTTAATGAATTTAATTTATCTATTTCACTATCTAAAGATAATTGGTTTACTTCAAACTTATTTATTTTAAAAGGTGTTTCTTCCTCTTCAATATTAAATTCACCTTCTATACTTTTTCTTAAAGCTGTATGTATAGCATCAAACACAGTCTTAAAAACAAATCTTTCATCTTTAAAACGTATTTCCGATTTTGTAGGGTGAATATTTACATCAATAAGTTCTGGATAAATTTCTATAAACATTATATAGAAAGGAAACTTATTTGTTACATTAAAGGATTTAAAGGCATTTTCAACAGCCACATTTATTGCTTTATTTTTAATATATCTTTTATTTACAAACATTATCTCATTATTTCTAGAACCTCTAGCTAAAGTTTCATTTCCTATATATCCATAGACTGATATTGTATCTTTGTGTTCTTCAAAATATGTTACATTCTCTGATGTTTTTTTATCATAAACACTCCTTATAGTATCTAACAAGTTACCATTTCCGTAAGTATTTACTGACTTTTTGTTGTTATTGAATAATTTAAAAGAAACATCTGGATTTGCTAAAGCTAATTTATTTACTAAATCTACGATTAAACTTCCCTCTCTTGTAGTTGTTTTTAAAAATTTCAATCTAGCTGGAATATTAAAAAATAAATCTCGAACTTCCATTTGCGTTCCTTTTGAAATTGGGGAATCTAAAAAACTAACTTCCTCTCCTGTGTTTAAAATCAACTCTTTTCCAATATTACATTCTTTGTACTTACTCTTTATATTAACTTTAGAGACAGAAGCAATACTTGGTAATGCTTCACCTCTAAATCCTAATGTATTTATAGAAAATATATCATCAACACAACTTATCTTACTTGTTCCATGAGGTGTAAAAGCTTTTTTTAAATCTTCTATATGAATACCATATCCATCATCAATAACTCTTATAAGTTTTTGTCCACCTTCTTGTATTTCAATTGTTATATTTTTAGCCTCTGCATCTAATGAATTTTCTACAAGCTCTTTAACAACAGATACAGGTCTTTCAACAACTTCTCCTGCAGCAATTTTATTTGAGGTTTGTGCATCTAAAATATTTATTCTTGCCAAAATTTAAAACCTCCTTTTTAAATAAGTTTTTTAGCTTCCTTTATAAAATTATACAGTTTATTCATAGCTTCCATAGGATTTAAACTTAAAACATCAGTATCTGCAATTTCATTTAAAAAGCTATCTTTTGCAATAGAATTAAAATCTAATTGAAGTCCACCATCTATAAAATTATCTTTTCTTTTTTTATGTTTTATTTCATGTTCTTTAACATCTGATTGTTGTTTATCATATAAAATAGAATCCTTCTCACAAGAAACCTCTTTACTAATTTTATCTTCTATAATATCTGTTTTTAAATTATTTTTAGGAGAATTTGCTTCTAATGTTTTTAAAATCTCTTTTGCTCTATCTATAACAACATTTGGTATTCCAGCAAGTTTTGCAACTTCTATACCATAAGATTCATCAGCTCCACCTGCAACTATCTTTCTTAAAAATATTATGGAATTTTCAACTTCTTTTACTTGAACTGAGTAGTTTTTAACACCACTTATTTTTCCCTCAAGGCTTGTAAGTTCATGATAGTGAGTTGCAAAAAGTGTTTTACATTTTAAATCATTATTTGAACATATATACTCTATAACAGACCATGCTATACTAAGCCCATCATAAGTGCTAGTACCACGCCCTACTTCATCTAATAAAACTAAGCTATTTTTTGTAGCATTTTTCAAAATATTAGAAACTTCCCACATCTCAACCATAAATGTGCTTTTTCCACCTGCTAAATCATCAGATGCACCTATTCTTGTAAATATCTTATCAACAATACTTATATTACAACTAGAAGCTGGTACAAAACTTCCTATTTGACACATTAAAGTTATTATGGCAACTTGACGCATATAAGTTGATTTTCCTGCCATATTAGGTCCTGTTATTATTAAAAGTTGTTCATCATCTCTATTTATGAATGTATCATTTGAAACAAATTCGCCTTTTTCAATTACATTTTCAACAACAGGATGTCTTCCATCTTTAATTTCGATAAAACCTTTATCATTAAGATTTGGTTTAATATATCCATTTTCTAAAGCAACATACGCCAAATTACTTATACAATCTAAATTTGCTATAGTTTTAGCTGTTAATTTCAATCTATCTATTTGTTCTTCAACTCTATTTCTTATATCAACAAAAACATCATATTCAATAGAAACCAATTTTTCACTAGCACCTAATATTTTTTCTTCCATTTCTTTTAATTCTTGTGTTATATATCTCTCAGCATTAGATAATGTTTGTTTTCTTATATATCTTCCCTCAGGAATTAGGTTAAAATTCGCTTTGGATATTTCTATATAATATCCAAATACTTTATTATAACCAACTTTTAAAGACTTTATACCCGTAACTTCTCTTTCATTAGCCTCTAAAGTTGATATCCAATTTTTCCCGTTCGTTTTAGCCTCTCTAAGTTCATCTATAATTTCATTAAATCCATCCTTTATGATATCTCCATCTTTAATAGTTAAAGGAGGTTCATTTGAAATTGATTCCTCTAAAAGAGAGTAAATATCTCGAAGCTCATCTAAACTATTATAATATTCATTTAAAAGCTTAGAATTAGTATCTTTTAAAATTGACTTAATATTTGGTATTTTGTCAATGGATGATTTTAAAACAATCAAGTCTTTAGCATTCACATTTTTATTTGAAATTTTCCCCAATATTCTTTCTATATCATAAATATCATCTAAAGCTTCCCTTAAATTATCATTTAAATAAATATTACTAAAAAGTTCATAAACTCCGTCTAATCTTTCTTGAATTTTTTCTTTGTTTATAAGTGGTTCTTCAATCCATCTTCTTAAATTTCTACTCCCCATAGATGTCTTTGTTTTATCTAAAACCCATAAAAGAGAACCTTTTTTAGTATTTTCTCTTAAATTTTCTGTAAGTTCTAAATTACGCCTAGTATTTAAATCTATAGTCATATAATCCTTAATATTATAAACAGTTATTTTATTTATGTTACTTAAACTTATCTTTTGAGTATCTAAAATATACTTAACAAGTGCTAAAGATGCTTTATAGGTAAGAGGGGTTAACTTATCTTTGTCTTCTTTAAATTGCATATCCAAAATAGAATTTTCATCATCTTTAAAATATGTTATCCCCTTTTTAGTAACTAAAGCTGGAACAGTAAATTTTATATCACGAATTAATTCTTCTTTTAAAGTTTCACAGATTATTATTTCTTTAGGAGTAAATTTAGATATCTCATCTAAAATTAGAGAATCACTAGTTAAAAAAGTTTCTGTAGTTAAAAATTCTCCTGTTGAAATATCAGTGACTGCTATTGAAAAATTATTATTTTCTTCATCTAAATATATAGACATTATATAATTATTTTTACCATCATCAATAAAAGAATCATCTATATAAGTTCCTGGCGTTATAATCTTTATAACATCTCTTTTAACTATTCCCTTAACGCTTTTAGGATCCTCTACTTGTTCACAAATTGCAACCTTATATCCTTTAGAGATTAATCTTCCTATGTAAGAATTAGCTGCATGAAATGGAATCCCACACATAGGAGCCCTATTTTCTAATCCGCAATCCCTACCTGTTAAAACAAGTTCTAATTCTCTTGATGCAATTTCTGCATCTTCAAAAAACATTTCATAAAAATCTCCAAGTCTAAAAAATAAGATACAATCTTTATAGTTTTCCTTTATCTCAAAATATTGCTTCATCATTGGAGTTAAACCCAATTTAAACCACCATCCTTATATATAAACAGCCTACGCTAAGCTTTTAAAATTCTACTATTTAAAAATTATACTACATTTAGAGTTTAATAAAAAGTCATAGCATTTAATGTATTTTTTATCTTTTTATTTTTACTAAAAAAAACAAACACACTTAAGACTATGTAAGTGTGTTCTTTATATAAAAAAATAATCTATAAATTATCCTCTAGGTGCATACATTATAATAGCACTTCCAATCAAAGCAATTATTCCACCTAATATATCAAATTTGTCAGGAACTATTTTTTCAACCTTCCATCCCCATAAAATTGAAAGTACAATAAAAATTCCTCCATAGGCTGCATAAATTTTCCCAAAACTATCCGTTTTAGGTTGAAATGTTGGTATTATTCCGTACAATATTAAAATAATCCCTCCCAAGATTGCAAACCAAAATGTTTTACCTTCTCTAAGCCAAAGCCAAATAAGATATCCACCTCCTATCTCAAATATTCCAGCTATTATAAAATAAATAATAGACTTTATAATTCCCATATGTACTACTCCTTAAAATTTTATTAGATTAATATAAAGTGTAAAATATATGTACTTTAAAATCAAATATAAGATTTTAATTTTTAACTAGTGTTATTTTTTAACACTAGTGTGTTTTCTAATCAATTGTTTTTTCAAAAATCAAATCAAATTTCGTTGGTGATCCAAATGTCGGGTCAAATTTTGTTGGTATTGCACTTATAAATCTCCATCCTTCTTTACTATAAGATTCTATAATTTCTCTATGATTAGCTTGTTTTATCATATTTTTACTGTTAGCTTCAACACAAAGATACTTATACATTTTAAAAACCCCCTAATTTTAAAATATAAATTATACTACTTAAAACAATCTTATTTACAATTATTATAACAATAATATATATATTTATTGTAAATTTTTAATTAATTTACCATTAACATTTTTTTAAATAAAATTTTTTATGACCACATTATTTAATGATATAATATAAAATAATGTATATTAATGGAGGTAAATTTCATGAATAAAAAATTAACAGAAAAAAATTTAAAAAAATTAAGAGATGAATTAGATTACAGAATGACAGTAAAGAGAGCTGAAATAGCAAAAGAAAAATTAATCGCAGCGGCTCACGGTGACAGATCAGAAAATGCTGAATACAAGGCGGCTTGTGAAAATTATAGAGAAAATGACAACAGAATTCAGTACTTATTAAACATGATTTCAACTGCAATTATAGTTGATGATAATAGTTTAGATAAATCCTTTTTAGGCATAAACGGAAAAGCTAGAATTAAATTTATAGAAGATGATTTTGAAGATACCATCACTCTTGTAACTACCTTAGATGTAGATCTTGAAAACATGTGTATAAGTGTTGAATCTGATTTAGGTAAAGCTTTAAGTGGTAAGAAAGTTGGAGATATAGTTGAAGTTGATGCTCCAGGTGAAAAATATACTGTTGAAATCTTAGAAATACTATAATTTTTCACAGTAGTATACTAATAAAAAATTATAAATATTTACTTATATCCTCGTTAGTGATAAGATATATGTAAAGACATATATCTTATCACTAACGAGAGGAAATACAAATGAAATTTTTTAAAAACTTTTCACCATTTCAAAAAATATTTTTTTTATTTTTTTATATTTGCAGTATAATAACTTTTTTTCTTCCTGCCTTTATTCCAGGAGGTAATTTATCTAGCGTAATAACTATTATAGGACTAATAGGTTTAGTTTGTACTCTCTCTGGAGTTCTTGTATCCATATATACCGCCAAAGCTCACATTATAGGATATATTTGGTGGATGATAAATGCAGTAACAACAGGGATTATTGGTCTTTATAATGATTTATATGGACAATTTATATTAAATATATTTATAACATTACCTCTTCTTATCTATGGGTTCATAGCTTGGAAAAAAAATATGGCTTTAAACAAATCTAAGGATATTATCATTAGAAAATTCAATTTAAAACAACTAATAATTGCACTCATATGTTCTATTATTATATGGATTGTTTACGGATTGTTTTTAACTTTTCTTCCTCAAATAGCTTATAACATATTTAATATACATATTTCAAAAGACCCTCAAATAATACTAGATTCATTTACATGTGTAATGACAATAATGGCTACATATTTAACGGGAAAAAGATTTATTGAGCAATGGATTTTCTGGATTGTATTTAATTCAATTTCTATAATAATGTTTATAATACAAAGTATTGGAGTTAGTATAACTAATCCTTCAATGTTGGTAGCAGATTTTTCTGATATATTATCTCTTCTTCAATACATTATTGGAGTAACTTATGGATATATTTTATGGAGAAAAATGATGAAAAAAGAACATGAATTAAATCATTGTTTAAATAAAACCACTATATAACAAATAAAAAAATAGTTACTATACAAATTAATTATAGTAACTATTTTTTTATTTAATTTGACAAAATTGTTAAAATCATTTCTGGTCCATTAAGTATTCTAACTGGCATACTTGAATTTCCAAGTCCTCTATTAACTATCATTATAGAATTATTTTTTATATAAAATCCTTCTTTGTATTTAGGTAAAAATGAAATTTCAGGAGACAATAATCCTCCTACAAATGGTAATCTAATACCTCCACCATGAACATGTCCAGAAAATATCAAATCGCTTCCCCAATTCGCATAAGCTTCAAAATTAAGCGGATTATGTGCTAAAAGAACATTAAATTCCTTCAAATTAGGTTTTCCTATAAGATTTTCTATAAACTCACTTTTAAGTTCAATCTTTTCATCTCTATCACTATTAAATCTTCTTCTATAAAACATCATAGGAAGAGTTAAACCATAAATATTAATTTTTTCATTACCTCTGTCTATTGATACCATTTCATTATCCAACAAACAAACACCTAATTTTTTTATTTTTTTCAAATAATCTTCAATCCATATCCTGTCTGATAATTTAGATACTCTAAGAATGGTTTCATGATTTCCCAAAGAATAATATATCGGATATTTATTAACTAATTCATTACATAATTTATAAAATGATTCATTTACATCTAAACTTGTACTAAACATATCTCCAGTTGCAATTATTATATCAGGATTAATTTTATTAATTTTCTTTATAAGTCTAATATTGTTGTTTCCAAATTCTTTACAATGCAAATCAGATAATTGAAGTATTTTAAAATTCACAAAATTTTTCGGAACTTTATTTGATTTTACAACTATTTCACTTACCGATATTTGATAATTATCATAAGCTATGTATGTAGCAAGACCTAATGTTAACATACTAGTAAGCATTGAATAATTTTTAAGCTTCATATAAACTACATCCTCTCTATAATTATTCTATGATTAATCTTACTATATTATATTTTAAGACAAATTTCTATATTTAATTAATGTTAATTTTATTAAATATATATTTATTCAACCATTAATATTCAAGAAAGAAAAGATACACTTTCATTTTATTTATTTTTTCTCTCTAGTTCTAAAAGCTTTATCTTTATATCTAATCCTCCAGCATAACCAATTAATTTCCCATTGCTTCCTATAACTCTATGACATGGAATAAATATTGGCAATGGATTTTTATTATTCGCATTTCCAACTGCCCTTGAGGCGTTCTCATTTCCGATATTTTTGGCAATATCTTTATAACTACAAGTTTTTGCATAAGGAATATTTAAAAGAGCCTTCCATACTTTATTTTGAAAGCTAGTCCCATTTAATCTTAAGGCTAAATCAAATTTTTTTCGTTTTCCCTCAAAATATTCTTCTAATTGTTTTTTAGCCTTTTTTAATAATGGCGTTTCAAATTCCCTAACATCCTTAATATTTGTAATTTCTTGTTCTTTAAAACACAATTTTATAATAGTATTTTCCTCTTCTACTATTATAAGATTTCCAATAGGTGATTTATAATAAATCATATTTTTCATAATTAATTGCTCCTATAATTAAAATTTATTCAATAATAAATAAAGAACTATACCAAAAGGATTAAAGCAATTTAAATCAAAATGCATTTATATTGTATAGTTCTAAACTTATGTATATTATATTTTTATATTTATGTTTTATTTAAGTAAGAAATTTCCCATGAAAAACTGTATTATATATAAATAGTCCAAAAAATACAATTGCTAAACATATATAAAATACTATTAATATTTTTCTAACTGTTTTTCTGGTATCTACTCTTCTATTTAGAATAAGTAAGATAATCATCATTATACAAAATAAACATATTGCTAAATACCAAAGTCCCATTTGTTTTTTCCTTTCTTTATTATCACTGCTACAATTAACGTAAATATTCCAAATACCCACTATAATATTATATAATTAATCTTTATAAATTCAATATAATTATATAAATCTGTCTATTTTATATTAATAATGTAATTGAGCCAAAAGTTCTAATTTCTGTTTTTCAAATTCATCTTCACTTAAAGCCTTCATTTCATAAAGTTCATTTAATGCTCTTAGCTTTACAGCTACTACCTTTTCATTTTCTGTAAGTTCATTACTAACATTATTCTTATTTTTTATTTCTAATATAATTCTACTGATTTTACCATAAATGTTATTGGCCTCTGGCTTTGAAATAGCGATTTTTAATTTTTCATTAAAAGCTTCTATTGTTATTACACCATATATAAGTCCTATTTTAAGTGTAATATTGCTTAAATCTTCATATTTAAGTTCCTCAATCACTTTACTAACTAAATTTTTATGAGCCATAATTATTCTTTCATTCGTTAAAGCATATGTAAATCCACTATCATAATTTTTTAAGGGTTTATAATCATGAATTCCCATAAATGTAATTAATACATTTTCATTTTTATGCAACTGTTTTTCAATTATAGAAAAATTTTTTATTGCATTTGTTTTACTAATTCCACTTGAGAATCTATTATCTACACAGTATTTATACATTTCTTCAGCTGTTTTCATCTCGTCCTCCAAATAAATTTTTTAATTATAGTCAATACTTTTGAAACTTTTTATTATAATTATACTACCGATTTTATAAAAAACCATTACATATATATATTAATCACAATAAATTCTCTTTATTTAATCATATAACCTAATATTATTGAAACCATCTGTATAATTTTATAAAATATCTATAATTAATAAATAATTTTATATTTAAGGAGAATAAATAATGGATAATGCTTTTATTGAAGATATAAAAAATTATAAACCTTATAATATACAAGAAAAAAATGATAAAGAACTTATATTACTAGCTGTTAATAATTTTAATAATTTATTCACTAGAGAAAACCCCATACTGCATTTTACTTCATCTGGATATATAATTAACAAGACTCGTGATAAGGTCTTAATGATATATCATAAAATTTATAATTCTTGGGCATGGACAGGAGGTCACAATGATGGCGATACTAATTTTTTAAGAGTAGCTATAAAAGAAGCTCAAGAAGAAACAGGATTAAAAAATATAAACGCAATTTCTGATAATATATTTTCCATAGATGTATTAACTGTAAATGGTCATATAAAGAAAAATAAATTTGTCTCAGCACATCTTCATTTAAATATAACTTATCTTTTAGAAGCCTGTGAAAATGATGAACTTATCATAAATAAAGAAGAAACAAAAGGAGTTAAATGGATTTCCATTGCAGAACTAGACAAGTATTGTAGCGAAAAGCATATGATTGATAATGTTTATAGCAAACTTAATGATAAAATAAATAAACTTTAACAATGTAAATAATATGCTATGGGTAGAAGAGGAAGCATAAATTAGCTTCCTTATTTAAATTAATCCATCATCTTGCAATAAATTAAATAATGTCGGACTTAAATTAAAATTCTCCATTAATGATTTTACTTCATTTAAAGCTTTTTCTCTTTTTTCTTTCGATATTTTTGCCTTTGATGCTCTTATTAAAATATTTTTAGGTGAATGAGAAATATCAATAAATTCTAAAAGTTGAGTTTTATATCCTAGAACTTCTAAAAGATTAGCTCTAACTGAATCTGTCATAAGAGCAGCTACTCTCTCTTGTACTATTCCATATTTAGTTAATATAGATAATTTATCACTCTTTATTTGTTTATTAAATTCATGTTGACAGCAAGGAACTGAAAATATCATTTTAGTATCCCATTTAATAGCATTATATAAAGCATAATCTGTCGCTGTATCACAAGCATGAAGTGTTATGACCATATCAACTTTGTTATTAAATTTAAAACCATTTATATCTCCAAGCTCAAAATGAAGATTATTATAGTTATATCTCTTAGCTATCTCATTACATTTTTTAATAACATCTTCCTTAAGATCTAGTCCAATTATTTTAACATCTATATTTTTTATCTTAGTAAAATAATAATAAACTATAAAGGTTAAATAAGATTTACCACAACCAAAATCTAAAATTGTAAGTTTTTTTAAATCTTTATTTTTAACCTCATCATCTATAATTTCTATAAACCTATTTATCTGTTTGTATTTATCATATTTACTATTAATAACCTTTCCATCTTTAGTGAAAATACCTAAATCTATAAGCGGTTCTATAATCATTCCTTCCTTAAGAATATAATTTTTCTCCTTATTATGAGACTTTTTAACCAAAGATTCATTATCTGATTTTTTCTTATTTAAAAGAATTTTTCCTTTTTTAGATATCTTAATATCAAAAGTAAAATCTTCAGTCCAAACCCCTGCTTGTTTATAGTTTTCTTCTAAATAGAATAAAACTTGTTCTTTTAATTCATTAAATGTTATATTTTCATGAAAAACTTGTTTATCAGTATATTTTTCTATCTGATAAAATTCACCTTTTAAATTTTCCTTAAGAGAAAATTTTATTTTATTGTATTTAAAATCTTTATTTTTTTTATTACTTAAAACTATTTTTATAACTTTTGAAGAAGTTATTTCATCTATTATATTTTTTAATTCTTTCATTTATCTTTATCACCTTATCATTTATATTTTAACTATATTTATAATACATTAAATTATAAAAATAAACAAAACATCTTTATAAAATACCTTAAATGTTTTATCTAAACAAATGTAATATTAATATTACGCATTGTTAAATTTTTTTAACATTTATCTATTATAACGTTTTCAAAACCCTAAATGTTAACACAATCTTTAAAATTATTCCAAAAAATACTTATTAGGCTATAAATACATTTTATAGTTATTGATATGATTATTTTCTTAGGTTAAAATTAACTTGTCAGTTTTATTAAAAGATTTTTTAATTAAGGGAGAAAATAAATGGATTCGAAAAGTTTAGATAAACAGAAACTTAAGGAATTTTGTAAACATGAAATTGTATTAATAGTATCAGTAGTACTAGCTATAGCTTCTTCATTTATAAACGGACCAAATTTTGGTTCTATTAGCTATAAAGATTTAATGTTGTTATTTGATCTTATGATTGTTGTTACAGCGTTAAAAGAGTTTAAGGTATTAGATTACATAGGAACAAAACTTCTACATAAGGATAATAGTTCAAGAAGGATTTATATTATAATGGTAACTTTAACATTCTTCAGTTCAATGCTTATTACTGATGATGTTGCATTAATTACCTTTGTTCCACTTGCTTTAGTATTAGCTAAAAAAGCTAATTTTAATCCAGTAAAATTAGTAGTATTTCAAACAATGGCTGCAATTTTAGGATGTGCACTAACACCTATGGGAAGTTCGCAAAACCTTTACATTTTTACACATTTTGATTTGACTTCTGGAGAATTTTTTGCGGTTACACTACCAATGGCAATAGTAGCATTTATATTTTTGTTAGTTTTAGTATTGGTTCAAAAGAATAAAAAGTTAGATGTAGCTATTGAAGAAATTCATATAAAACATAAAAAGCTTACTATTTTATATTTTGTTTTATTTTTAGTTGTATTAGCTTCAGTATTTAAATTACTTAATTACGAATATGCTTTTATAATAATATTAGTAGTTACATTTTTTGTTAATAAAAAATTATTTAAGAGAGTTGATTATTCTTTACTAATAACATTTACTGGATTCTTTATATTTATAGGAAATGTTTCAGCAATACCTGCTGTTAAAACTTTAGTATCTGGTCTTTTAACAGATCCAATACATACATATTTTATATCACTAATACTTAGCCAATTTATTAGTAATGTTCCAGTTACACTACTTCTTTCACCATTTACACATGATTTTAAATCTATAGTATTAGGTGTAAATGCAGGAGGATTATTCTCATTAATAGGTTCTATGGCTAGTATAATTTCTTATAAATTTGTTATATCAGAAACAAAGACAAGTCCTATAACTTATATAAAAAAGTTTGCTTTTTATAGCTTAATTGCATTTTGTGTAATAATTCCAACAGCTATGGTTCTGATTATCTTTTTTTAGAATTTAAATATATAAAGAATGTGAATAGGAAGAAAATAAAATCTTTTCTTCCTATTTTTATAGTTTTTATTTACGAGTATTTTAAATAAAATACTAAATACAAAAACAAACCCAATAATTAAGTAACTTAATTATTGGGTTTAAATTTTTAATTTAATATATTTTCATTATAATACTTTCTATTTAAAACAATTTTATTAGTATCTTTATTTAAAAACATAAATATTATTATCCCTAAAGAGAAAAATATAGTTAAACAAATACATATTAAAAGAGCTTTTTCTGTTTTATTTTTCATAACTTCCCCTTATAATTATATAATAATCAACATTAAAATTATATTTAATATTAAATTTAAAAGTATTCCAAATAAAACATAGTTCTTTTCTTTTTTCTGTTCATTGCTTATTTTATTTAAACTTTCTTCTATTTTTGAAATTCTATCATTTATTTCATCTATGTTTTCTAAAACTTCTATATTATTTCTTCTCTTTGTTTCTTTAGTATTAATTTCTAATATTTTATAATAATCTGATCCCATTATTTCTTTTTCTAATCCTAATAAATAATCTTCTGATGTTAAAGCCATTATATCAACTCCCAGTTTATTAATTCCCTTTATTTACCATTATACATAATTATATAATCATCTACAATAAAATATTAAAATATTTCTAATTTACAAATTTTTTCATCTTTTTATAATAAAAATATCCAGAATATACACTAGGTATAATAATCAACAAACATGTTGTTAATGTAATGGCCTGATTCATATTAAAAAAATTTTTTCAGTATTAATATCAAAAATAAATAATATCAAAATAGCTATAAAACCTATTATACAAGAAATTTTATTGCTATCTTGTATATTAAATCCAAGAATAAATATAAAAGCCGAAAGCACTCCGAATATAATCCTTATTACTAAATCGAATTTTCTCATACATCATCCCCCTTACCTTTTGAAAATATATCAAGAAATCCTCCTAAAACTTGTTGTATTACAGATGTGTTAATTGAATAAATTATAAATTGTCCCTTTTTTTCCGCCGTTATAAGTTTAGCATTCTTTAATATATCTAAATGTTTTGATATTGCAGGTTTTGACATATTAAAATTATTTGCTATATCTCCCATAGACATATCACCCTTACTTAAAATCTTAAGAATTTCTCGTCTAGTTTCATCACTTAATGCCTTAAAAACTTTATTCATATCCTCCTGTCCTCTCTTTATATAAACATTTAACTAATTAGTTAAATATTTATATTTATTATATTATATATTTGTAAAAAAATAAATTATTTTACATTATATATTAACAATTAAATTTTTTTATCTTATTAATTTTTAAATTAAAAATAGTTAACATTATTAAAATTTTTCATTAATAAAACTGTATATATACGAATCATTATATTTTCCATGATGAAACCTATATTTTCTAAGAATACCCTCTTTCAAAAATCCTGCCTTTTCAAGTATTTTTTGAGCAGCTATATTCTTCACATCTGTATCAGCTTCTACCCTTACAATTGGATAATTGCTAAATAAATATTTAATTATCATTTTCAAAATAGTAGTTCCTTTTCCTCTATTACAACTATTAGGAGTCAATACCATTCCTATCTTAACAATCCCCTCTCTGTAAAAACTAAGATATACTAGTCCTATTTTATGCTCTTCTTCTTTAATCATTAACACTTGAAACTCATCTGAACAAAATCCACTTTTATTATAATCTTGCTCTAATTCATTTAATGATTGGAATTTAAATTCTTGAAAGTCCCCCCTTATTTCTTGTGAGTTCCATCTGTAAATAGTTTTTAAATCATCTCTTTCAATTGTTCTTATACTTATATTTCCTTCCATAATCATACACATAACCCTCTTTCTATTTATTATTCTAACATACATATTCAAAATTTATTTATATAGAAAATATATAAGTTTTTCAATATTTTCTCCTATCGAATATAAAACAAAAATTTAACATATATTATTATGAATTTTATATATCATAAGGAGTATAAATTGATTATCGATATTGTTTTAATATATGGAACTGGACATGGAGGAGTTGAAAATGCTATTACACAAGTAGTTAAAGGATTAAAAAATAGAGGACATAGGGTTAGGGTATTCCAAAGCTATAAACCATTTTATGAAGAATGGATTAAAACATTAGATGAAATTTATTATTATGGAAATTCTAATGAATTTTACAATATTAAAGATTTTTATAATTATGCAATTAATTATAAAAACTTATTATTTAAACTTGGAAAGCCAGACATTGTACTAGCTACGCATTCCACATTATCTAGTTACTTATGTCATCTTGCACTTAAAGACAATATAAATATAATTCCTATTATATCTTGGATACATGGACCTTCATGGGTTTATGGATGGGAATGCTTGCTAAACTACTGTGATGGTCATTTAGCTATAAGTTCCCTTGTAAAAAGAAGTATAGAAGATAATGTTAAAAATAATAATAACATTTTTTTAATAGGTAATCCTATTGAAAATAAAAATATATCAACCATTTCTAGATCATTAAATATTACTAAAATATTATATCTATCAAGATTAGATAAAGAAAAAGGTACTGATATTTTGTTTAAGGCATTAGCCAATGTAGATGCTCCTTTTGAATTAACTATTATAGGTGATGGAAGTTTGACCTTTGAGCTTAAAGAATTAGCTAATACTTTAGGTATTTCTAAAAAGATTAAATGGCTTGGTTGGCAAGAAAATCCTTGGTCAAAAGTTTCTGAAGCCTCTTTTACAATAGTAGCATCACCTTCAGAGGGGTTTTCGTTATCTACTGCAGAATCACTTATGAGAGGAATTCCTGTTATTTCAACGAGATGTGGAGGGCCTGAAGACATGATTATAGATGGTGTCAATGGCTATCTTTATGATGTTGATGATTATATAAATCTTTCAAAAATATTAAATAATATTATTAATAAGAAATATTCTCTTCCAAGTAGAGAAACATGCATTGAGTCTATACAAAAATATACTGTTGATAATGTTATTAATAATATCGAAAATATACTAAAAAAATATGTTGAAAATTTTAGTAGGTGATTTAAATGATTATAGATATTGTAACATATTATCTTGGTGGGAAAGGTGGTGCTGAAACTACCTTAATACTACTTAGTAATTCATTAAAAAAGAAAGGACATACTGTTAGAATTTTAATGGCATACCCTCCATTATTTAAAAAATGGTTAAATGCTTTAGACAATGTATATTATTATGGTTTAGGTGCAACAATTAATAATGGAAGTTATTTAGAATTTTCTATAAATTATAAAAAAATACTATCTTTAATTGGTAAGCCTGATATATGTATAGCTTTTTATGATTGTATTCAAAATTATATATGTTATTATGCTCTTGAAGAAAATAATATTCTTTCAGTTCCTTTAGTATCTTTTTTGCATGATTCCATAAAGAATTTTTATAGCAAAGAATCTTTAGGATTTTCATTAGCTCATTTTGCCCTAAATAAAGAAATACAATTAGATATTAAAAATCTACTGGGTAATAAACGAATTTACTTAATTCAAAACTTAATTAATACTGATAATATATCTAATATTAATCTTTCTGAAAAAAACTTAGAAATATTATATATAGGACGTTTAGAATCTGAAAAAAACATTTCCTATCTTTTAAATTCATTATCTAAATTAGATAATAATTTTTTGTTAAAAATAATTGGAGATGGTTCTCTTTTAGCTTCTCTAAAACAACAAGCTCTACACTTAAAAATTTCTGAAAAAATATCATGGACTAATTGGCAAGAAAATCCTTGGACTAAAGTTTCTAAAGCTTCTATTTTAATCCTTCCTTCAAATGAGGATAAATGCCCTTTAGTATTACTTGAATCTCTAGCACATGGAATCCCTGTAATATGTACAAATTCAAAAATAAAAAATAAATTTATTACTCACGGAAAAAATGGTTGGTTTATAGATAGTAATGATGAGAATTCCCTTGTAAATTTGCTAAAGGATATGATAAACAATAAAATATCCCTACCTAATAAAGAATACTGTAAAAAAACCGTAGAAGTTTTTAATTTGCAAAAAACAATATCTACAATAGAATCGGCTCTTTTAAGAGAAATAGATATTTTTAAAAGTAATAAAAACTAAAATTTCTTTAACTAAATATTTTACATGCAAAAGAAAAGCTAAAATAATTTTAGCTTTTCTTTTTTTATTTCTTTATGACTTTACTTAATTTATTTTTTCTTAATAACAACGTATATAATAAGTAAAATTAAAGTAATAATTGATATTACTAATGATATGTGTTGAAGTATACTGCCTCCATATTTTACGTATATAGTACCATTTGTATAATCACTTAAATCAACTTTAACTATATTATTTGAACCCTTCTCTACTATAAGATTATGTTCCTTTCCATTAACATCTAATGTAGCTTTATATCCTAAGTAATATATTAAAGGAAGTTCAAAGTAACTATCTTTAATGTTATTTCCATAAAACTGTATTTTTATATTAGTTCCATTCTTAATAAAAGAAAACTTAATATTTTTATTATTAGACGTTATAATATTTCCTCTTTCAGCAAGTTCTTTAATATTTGTATTAGCTGGTAAATATTCTCCGTTCCCAACAGAATAATTAACTTGGTAATTTTCAGATATCATTTTATGACTTGCAACTTTTGCTGTATAATCAGCATAAATATTTACTGTAGATGCAAATATCGATAAAATTAAAACTATAATTAATGCAATTTTTCTACTATTATTTTTTTTAAATAATGAAAAAGCTATAATCCCAGAACTTACTGATAAAAATGCAGTAGCTGGAAGTAAAAGCCTCCAAGCAAATTGAATGGCACCTATTTGCTTGCAAATATCAGTTATTGTATTCCATGGGAACCATCCTATAACAGCTAAAAGACATATAATCCCCATAACTAAACATATATCTGAATATATAAAATATGCATTTTTATTCTTTCTTACCTTGAATCTAAGAATCGGCATAACTAATATTGCAATTCCAACTCCTGAAATTGCAGGAATTAAAAATTTATTAAATCTAAATGAAAATATTGCTGGTAAAAATCCTTCCACAGTTTGAGAAAGAGTAAATTGAGTTATTGTTTTTGTTGTTAATATAAACTTTTGACTCAATATTTGTTGAACTAACGGAAAAGTAAAATATGAAGTCAAAAGACATGCTACAACCCCTGCTAAAATAAAGTATAAAATTCTTATTTTTTCTTTTCTCATGTGAAAAAGTCCTATTAAAAATATCAAAATCGTAAATCCAGAAACTACTATTGAACTTATTTCGTGAGATAAAAATATAGCCGCTATTCCAAGACTTAATATATACCATTGTTTATAATTATCATAGATTATTTTATACATTCCAAGTATTACTAGTGGTAAAAATACAAATGCTAAGGTTTCCCCAAGATCAGCCCTAGTATAAGCGTCAATAGCCCTATAACTTGCTAAGGTATAAACTATCATAGATATAGTTGCTGCATATCTAGATTTTGATATTCCTTTAACACATATGTACATAAACAAAGCCGCAAATATAGTGCATAAAAGCAATAATATTTTGTAAGCGGTAACAACCTTCATTCCAAAACACACTAAGATTGCTGGAATATATAAAAATAAATCGGGATAAAAAAGACCATTAGCATACCCATATCCATGAAAATATCCTGGATAAATTTTAACTGGAAAACTTCCAAGCTCAAGTCCATTTTTAATGCCAACTATACGTGACAGATGAAAGTATAAATCATCCCCTTTTGGTATACCAGGTATTAAGAGCCAAAATGTAAAATAGCCACATAAAAAAATAAAGAGTATTGCTATTATTATAGATACTCTTCTTTTTTTTTCTTTTTTATTCATATAATTTTTCCTTTCTTACACACATATAGTAATATAATTTTTATAGCTATTATATTTAACTAAAATTTATTGATTTTTTAACATTTTACTCCTTTTTTTTTATAAATTCAACAATAATTTAACAACTTGTTCATTTATTTAGACATTGCTTTAGCATATAATTAAACTTAAGCTATATCTAATAGATATAGCTTAAGAATATTAAAGTTATATTATAAAACATCTCTTACAGCTACAACTTCATAAATTGGTGATATTGTAACTCCATTTTGTGGATCCATAGCATCTAATATTTTTCCGTTTCCTATGTAAATTCCAACGTGATTTGGTCCTTCAGGACTTGGCATTTCAAATACTAAATCCCCTGGCTTAACATCACTTAATGATACTGGTGTACCACAATTTACTTGTTCAAATGTAGTTCTTGGAAGATCTATTCCAAAGTGAGCATATACATATTGTACAAATCCAGAACAATCAAATCCTGTTGATGGACTATCTCCTCCCCATACATATGGATATCCTTCAAATTGCATTGCATAATTTATTATATCTTGTGCTGTTACTGTTGAAGTTGAACTTGATGTTGATGTTGAATTAGTTACTGAACTACTAGATGTTGTAGAAGAAGTACTTGAAGAACCAGTTATACTTATAAATTCTCCATAAGCATATCCTACTACTCCATTATATTCTACATTATACCATCCATTAGATTCACCTAATATTTTAACTTGAGTTCCTTCCGCAAGTGAACCTATTATAGTTGATGATAAATTCGGAGCTGTTCTAAAATTTAAACTATATCCTAAATTCAAATTAGAAACTACTCCATATTCAGAACTAGAAGTTGTTGTAGATGTAGTTGAAGTAGATGTAGAGCTATTAGTATTATTTGATGAATATACAGTAGCTGCTTCAGTAATAAATTGTTTATATACATATCCTGTATATCCACCTGCTTCTACTTTATACCAGTCCCCTGAAACCCCTTCTATAGTTACATTAGCACCATAGTCTAACGCAGTTATAATATTTCCATTCATATTTGGCTCATTTAACATATATAAACCAATTGGACTATTTACTATTCCTGTTGAAGTTTCAACTTTTGTATATGTATCACTTGTTGTTTTCGTAGTTTTCGTTGTTTTTGTTGTTGTAGCCGTATTATTTGGAAGTGTCGAGGCAAAAGCTTGTGTACATCCTCCAAATAACACGTATGATGCAATTACTCCGCTTATAAACATTTTTTTCACAATAATCATCTCCTAAAATCAATAAATCAAGTTTTTATATATAAAAGAAAGTATGTTCATTAAATATTAATTAAATTTTTATTTATTAAATCACACTTATAATAACTTAATTTTTATTTATACACAAATAGATAAGCATATTTATATCGAAATTTCATGTTATTTTTCGCCTTTTTTCTTTAAAATCCTTCATTTTTCTTATATTTTTTATTATTTTTTTTGAAAATATTCGCCCATCATATATTAAAAGTAATTTTTTTAAAAAAAATATTATTTTTTTATTTTATGTATTTATTTTAAACTAAAATCTACATTGATTTAAGTTTGTATTTTTTTCTATTTTCTCTTTAAAATAGTTTCTTCAAAAAAGAAAGAGTGCCTATAAATTGACACTCTAACTCTACAATTATTAAACAATTTTATTATAAAACATTTCTTACAGCTACAACACTATATAATTTAGAAATTGTAACTCCTTGTCCAACACCAGCAGCATCTATCATTTGACCATTACCAATGTAAATTCCAACATGATTTGGACCTTCAGAACTACCAAATTCAAATACTAAATCTCCTGGTTTAATATTATTTAATGATACTGGTGTACCACAATTTACTTGTTCAAATGTAGTTCTTGGAAGATTTATTCCAAAATGAGCATATACATATTGTACAAATCCAGAACAGTCAAATCCTGTTGATGGGCTACTTCCACCCCATACATATGGATATCCTTCAAATTGATAAGCATATGCTAATACTTGTTGAGCAGTAACACCTGTTGAACTACTTGTATCTTTGTTTATTGTCTTATTAGTTGAATTATTTGTATCTTTATTTGTAATTTTATTGGTTGAATTGCTTGTATCTTTGTTTATTGTTTTACTTGCTGAGTTGCTTGTATCTTTATTTACTGTCTTATTAGTTGAATTACTTGTATCCTTATTTATTGTTTTATTTGCCGAATTGCTTGTATCTTTGTTTATTGTCTTACTTGTTGAATTACTTGCATCCTTGTTTACTGTCTTGCTTATTAAGCTACTCGCATAATTATTTATTGTTTTATTTGTTAAACTACTTGTATGTGTATCTTTATTTACTGTTTTATTTATAGATATGTATTCTTGGTATATATATCCTGTTATTCCATCAACCTGTACTTTATACCATTGTCCTTGTTTACCTATAACTTTAACATTTTTTCCATTATGAAGAGTTGTTAAAACATCAGTATTTAATCCAGCACCTTGTCTTACATTAACTGCATAAGAAACATTAACAATGCTTCCATCTTCATTTAAACTTGTTAAAGGACTATCAGGATAATTATGTATTTCTTGTACATCTGAAGATTTTAAATAACCTACATCACCTGTTTCATGAATTGTAACTTTATAATAACCATTATCAATATTTCCATTATTTATTGTTGCCATTTCACCAACTGAAACATTTGAAAATACACTTCCTAATTGAGGATTTAATAATTTTAAAGAGCCTTCTTTACTTATTACACCTTGATTAGTGGCAATTCCTTGAGCTTTTATATTATTAACTTGAGGAGTAGTTGCAGTTTGTGCTGTATCTGTACCACTAGCTAAAACTACATTACTTACTATGCCAGAAGAGTAATTTGCTCCTAATACTCCATATCCTCCAATTGTCATAGATGCAGCTAATATTATCGCTGTCATTTTAACTTTTTTCATTGATGCCCTCCTTAATATTTAACCATTAAATATGTTAATAGCCGCAATTTAAAATACTTGCACTTCTATAATAAATGAAATTTTATTTATATACAAATTGTGAATATGGTTTAATCTATCAAATTTTTTCATAAACTAGCTATTAACTTAATATTTTACTTGTCTTTCGATAATTTACCCTTTTTTCTTTAATATGCTTTATAATTCTTTGATTTAATTTTTTTAAATTGTAAATATTTTAAGTATTGTTAGTTTTTTTATCAGTATCATTTACGAGTATTTTATTTTAGAATATATAAAAATAAAAAAAAGAATTCAATTTTGAACTCTTTTTTTATTAAGAATTATTCTTCTTCTATTATTTCTTCTTTATCTGCTATAACTTCATCTTCGTCATTAGCTTCAACTACTTTATTTTTATTCATTTTATCATATACAATAGCTGCAACTAAAGCTGCTCCTGCAAGACCTACAAGTAAATTTCTCTTTATATGTTTTTTCTTTTTCATAAAAATCACGCCTCTCATATTTCTTTATATACTTATTATAACTTTTATTTCTAAAAAAAACTATACATTATATGTCTCTTCTATCCATTTTATTTTATCTATTTCCTCTAATACCTTATTTAAGCACATTTCAGGATGTATAGTCGCTTCATCTGCAATTGTTATAATAGACATAGCCATTGAAAATTTTACTATATCAACTTCATCTAATTTATTCATATAACCATGACCAATACCAGCTACAAAAGAATCTCCTGCACCTGTAACATTTTTAACTATAACGTCTAATGCTTTAACTTTTCCGCATTGTTTACCATTATTATAAAATATTCCTTCAGAATCTAAACTTATGTATACTTTTTTTATACCTAAACTTAAAAAATAATTACTAGCTCTTATTAAATCTTCTGTATCCTTTATAGGAAATCCAGCTAAAATTTCAGCCTCATGTCTATTTGGCTTTATCGTATGAAAATCCTTAATCATATCTTTTACCCAAGTAGCTTTTTCAGCTGATACTGGATCTAATATAAAATTTGTTTCCTTCGAAAAATTTTTTAATATATAAGAAAGTATTTTGGGATTATCAGAATCCACTACAACATACTTAGCATTTTTTATTAATTCTTTTTTGCTATCTATAAACTCTTCAGTCATGGCATTTAAACTTTTCATATCAGAAATAGCAGATACCATTTCTCCATTTTCATCTAATATGGCAAGATATGTTGGCGTTGATGCCCCTTTGATTATCATAGAGTCTTCCATGTTATATCCAATTTCTCTTGAATGTTCTAATATACTTTTTCCACATTCATCATCTCCTAAAACCGATAAAAATTTTGTATTTATTCCAATTCTAGCACTATTTTCAGCAATATTTCTACAAACTCCTCCAAAAGACATTTTTATCTTCCCTGGTGTAGAATTATATGCTCTATAATTAGATGTGCTAAATCCAAATATATCTATTATAGATGCTCCAAGAACTAATAAATAATCATTTTTCATTATAATATTTCCCCCTAAATTTTAAATTCCTATAAATTGATTATTTTCTTTATTATAAACATAATTAATTGATTTTAATCTTTCACTCAAACAATCCTTACTTATATCTAAATCATAACAAAGACTATCTAAATTTTCATAATAATCTCTTAATTTTAAATTTATTATGCTAAGTAATATAAAAGCATCCATAGTTTCATAATTTTCTAAATCCATTTTTTTATCTCCTTAATATTTTATTAAAATAATTATACAAAAAAATTACCAAAGGCACAAACTACCTGTTAATAAAATTTTCTATTTATTCGTCTATTAAAAATACCCTATGTAAAAATTTATTACATAGGGTATAAAAATGTATTTATTTTTTAGTTTCAGGAACTTCTTTTACTATATTTTTTTAGATGTCTTAAATCTTTTTGAATTCCATGATGATTGTTGATCCTTTTTCGCCATAATTCTTCTCTCTTTCTTATAGTAGAACATATTAAATTTTATTTAGTTTAATGATATTATGCGAAAATAATTTAATTCTTATTCTATTTAATTAATTTTCTTTATTTTACTAATTATTTTTTTTTCGACAAGTTCTGATTTTGAAAAACCTTTTCTAAAATATCTTATTTGCTTATAATCAACTCCATTCATAGAAAAATCCAAAATATCTATTCTGTCGCCACTGTATATAACAGGTTCCTTTTTTCCTTTTAAGTAGACTAAAACTTGCATAAAACTCCTCCATAATCTAAAATTCCGTAACATTTGTGCTTGTTTATATATTATGTAATATTATATCATTAAAACAGAAATAATAAAAAGCATCTATACGTGCTAAAATATAAATGATTAATAATTTTTTAATAAAAATTTTATATTATAATGAATAAATAACACTAAAATCAAATTGAAATATTGAAAAATATATATTTATGAGAAAGTGAGGTAGCTACTTTAAAATAAAAAGTAGTAAAAAAATAATGGCTAATTTACAAAAAATAAAAAATGGAAAAAGAACTTTTGCTATAACTCCTGATATTCCTGGAGGTTTTGTAACTCCTGAACAATTAGTAAGAATAGGAGAAGTAACTAAAAAATATAACGGTGCATTAAAAATAACATCAGGGCAAAGAATCTTAATAACCAACTTAAACATGGAAGATATACCTAAAATTTGGGAAGAACTTAATATGAAACCTGCTGTAATAAATCAAAATTCTATTAAAAATGTTGAAATGTGTCCAGCTGGATTTTGTAAAAGATCAAAATTTAATACAATAGGAACCGGCATGAAACTATATAATAAATATCAAAGAATGGATATGCCATGCAGAACAAAGATAGGAGTAGCTGGTTGTAAGGACGCTTGTGGAAGTGTTTATTGCAAAGATATTGGAGTTGTTGCAGATAAGACTGGATTTATAGTTTCTGTTGGTGGTTCTGGTGGATATAATCAAAGGCTTGCAGATATAATAGCTGAAAATCTAACAGAGGCTCAAGCATTAGCTCTTGTAGATAAAATTGTTGAATTTTATAAAGCGAGTGCTCAGCCAGGTGAAAAACTTGGATTTTTTATAGATAGAATAGGAATTGAAGAATTCAAAACAAATGTTTTATAAAAATATTAGCTGTATCAAATATTTGATACAGCTAATATTTTTATTCATTTTTTAAGTCTTTAACTTCTTTTAAAGTAAGTCCAGTTTTACTAGCTATTACTTCATCATCTAAAACGTCAAAAAGATTTCTTGCAATATTTTTCCTTTCAGCCATTATTTCATCTTTATTCAACCCATCTTGTTTTAACTTTCCTACAGATTGTAAAAGTGATTGTTCTTCATAAAAATCCAAATAAGAATAATGTTTTCCATCAATATCAAAACCAATTATTGAATCTATTGCTACATTTTCTGCTGCTCTAAATATTGATTTATCAACATCTTTGAAATTTTCTTTAAAATTTTCGATAAAATCCTTTATTTCAAAACGCTTATTTCCTATCTTTTTAGCAGCCACCATACAAGCACAGTTTAACGGCCATATTCCAGAATTTTGAATCCATCTTTTTATATATCTTTCTTCTACATAATAAAGAGGTCTTATAAGTTCCATATCTTTAAAATTATTTGATTTAAGTTTTGGAAGCATTGTTTTAAAATTTCCAGCATATAAAATATTTAGCATTGTAGTTTCTATTACATCATTAAAGTGATGTCCTAATGCTAACTTATTGCAACCAAGTTCTCTAGCCTTTGCATATAAAGATCCTCTTCTCATTCTTGCACACATATAACATGGATAATCTTTAGCTATCTTATCTACAACTTCAAATATTCCTGATTCATAAAGATGTATTGGTATATCTAAATAATTGCAATTATCTATTAAAAGCTCCTTTATATGTGGATGATATCCAGGATCCATAGCTATAAATTCTAATTCAAAATTTACTTGACCATGTTTTTTAAGCTCTTGAAAAAGTTTTGCCATAACTAAAGAATCTTTTCCTCCAGATATTGCAACCCCTATTTTGTCACCCTCTTTAACTAAGTTGTAGTTCTTAACAGCCTTTACAAATTTAGACCATATCTTTTTTCTATAAGTCTTAACTAAACTTCTTTCTATATCTAATAATGGCTTTCTTTCATTAAATGGTACTAATATTTCGCACCCTTCTCCTGCTATGCCACTCATTTACTATCACCTACCTCGTAAAATTACTCGTTTATTATATCAAGTTTATTTAAATTTGTCTTCACTTTACTTTTAATCATCTTAAGTCTATAATAGACATATGTATTTCATACAAATACATATATTAATTTGATATTATTTATTATTATTCGTAATATTTGTGTGAATATATTAATTTTTTTAAAATTTTATGGTATAATCTTATTCATTCAGACAAACTAAAACTATTAAGTATAAATTTTTAAGGAGGTTATATTTTATGAAAGCAATAATAACTGTAATAGGGAAAGATAGAGTCGGTATAATACATGATGTTTCTAAAATATTACTTGAAAAAAATATAAATATATTAGATATTTCTCAAACAATATTAAATGGCTGCTTTACAATGATGATGGTAGTTGAATTTACTGATAAAAATTCAGATTTATCTATTGTTAAAGAAAGTCTTGATGAATTAGCTAAAAAAACAGCTTTAGATATTAGAATACAACATGAAGACATTTTTAACGCAATGCATAGATTATAATTTTTAAGGAGAAATAAAAAAATGATAACACAAAATGAAGCATTAGAAACTATCAGCATGATAAAAGATCAAAATTTAGATGTTAGAACTATAACTTTAGGTTTATCACTTTTAGATTGCGCAAATTCTGACATAAAAACCTTAAGTAATAATATATATGACAAAATAACTAAAACTGCTGAAAACCTTGTTAAAACCGGTGAAGATATAGAAAAAACTTATGGAATTCCAATAATAAATAAAAGAATATCTGTAACTCCTATATCCCTTGTAGCAGCATCAACTAATGCATCTTCTTATGTTGAAATTGCAAAAGCTTTAGATAAAGCCGCTAAAACAGTTGGTGTAGATTTTATTGGAGGTTTTTCAGCTCTTGTACATAAGGGATTTACAAATAGTGATTTAACATTAATAAAATCTCTTCCTGAAGCATTAGCTACTACTGATATAGTTTGCTCATCTGTGAATATCGGTTCCACTAGATATGGAATAAACATGGACGCTGTAAAGATGCTAGGAGAAACTATAAAGACTACTGCTTCTATAACTCCTGAAGGATTTGGATGTGCAAAGCTTGTTGTATTTTGCAATGCAGTTGAAGATAATCCATTTATGGCAGGTGCATTCCATGGCGTTGGAGAAGCTGAAAAAGTTATAAATGTAGGAGTTAGTGGACCTGGAGTTGTTAAAAGAGCTTTAGAATCTGTAAGGGGGAAAAGCTTTGAAGAAGTTGCAGAAACTATAAAGAAAACTTCATTTAAAGTTACAAGAATGGGGCAACTAGTTGCCAAAGAAGCATCAAAAAGACTTGATATACCTTTTGGTATAGTTGATTTATCACTTGCACCAACTCCTGCTGTTGGCGACTCTGTTGGTAGAGTTTTAGAGGAAATTGGTCTTTCTCACTGTGGAACTCACGGAACAACAGCTGCACTTGCTCTTTTAAATGATGCTGTAAAAAAAGGAGGTCTTATGGCTTCATCTTATGTTGGTGGATTAAGTGGTGCGTTTATTCCTGTTTCTGAAGATGAATGTATGATACAACAAACAAAAAATGGGTTCTTAACTTTAGAAAAGCTAGAGGCTATGACCTGTGTATGTTCTGTTGGACTTGATATGATTGCAATTCCTGGTAAAACTTCAGCTTCAACAATCTCTGGAATAATAGCTGATGAAGCTGCAATTGGTATGATAAACAATAAAACAACTGCTGTTAGAATAATACCTGTTCCTGGAAAAGATGTTGGAGATATGGTTGAATTTGGAGGTCTTTTAGGAAGTGCTCCTATTATGAGAACATCTCCAGGAGATTGTATTAATTTTGTAAATAGAGGCGGAAGAATACCTGCTCCTTTACATTCATTAAAAAACTAATAAATCAATTAAAAAAATATAAAAAACACACTTTTATTAATTTTACAGTGTGTTTTTCTCTTATTTGCTTTAATATAAGCTATCTGTTATAATTCAGTAGTAAAAGTATATATAAAAAATACATATTTTTTTATATTTTTTATATTAAGTTTGCAATATAATCTCTGAAAGGAATTGATATAATAAAATGATAACAGTAAATAACGTAAGTTTAAGATATGGTTCTAGAAAACTATTTGAAGATGTTAACTTAAAATTTACTCCTGGAAACTGCTATGGAGTTATTGGTGCAAATGGTGCTGGTAAATCTACATTTTTAAAAATATTATCAGGAGATGTTGAACCAAACACAGGTGATGTTTCTTTAGCTCCAAACACAAGAATGTCAGTACTTAAACAAGACCATTTTGCTTATGACGATTGTGAAGTTTTAAAAACAGTTATAATGGGTAACCCAAGATTATTTCAAATCATGGAAGAAAAAGATGCCCTTTATGCTAAAGCAGACTTTACTGAAGAAGATGGGGTAAAGGCTGCTGAACTTGAGGGTGAATTTGCAGACCTTAATGGTTGGGAAGCTGAAGCTGAAGCTGCATCACTTCTTCAAGGTCTTGGAATTGGAACTGATCTTCAATACAAAACAGTTGGAGAACTTAAAGGTGATGAAAAGGTTAAAGTTTTATTAGCTCAAGCTTTATTTGGAAAACCTGGCGTTCTAATCCTAGATGAGCCTACAAACCACTTAGATGTTAAAGCTATTACTTGGCTCGAAAACTTCTTATCTACCTTTGAAGGAACAGTTATAGTTGTATCACATGATAGACATTTCTTAAATATGGTATGTACCCATATTTGTGATGTTGACTTTGGTAAAATCAAACTTTATGTTGGTAACTATGATTTCTGGTATGAATCAAGTCAATTAGCTCTTCAAATGGCTAAAGACCAAAATAAGAAAAAGGAAGAAAAAATTAAAGAACTTCAAAACTTTATCGCTAGATTCTCAGCTAATGCTTCTAAGTCTAAACAAGCTACTTCTCGTAAAAAGCTTTTAGATAAAATCACTTTAGATGATATTCAACCATCTAGCAGAAGATATCCATTCGTTGGATTTAAACCTGAAAGAGAGGTTGGAAATGATATATTAGAAGTTAATGACTTATCTAAAACTATAGATGGCGTTAAAGTTTTAGATAATATAACATTTAGAGTAAATAGAGATAATAAAATTGCTTTTGTTGGTGATGAAATATCAATAACTACTTTATTTAAAATATTAAATGGAGAACTAGAACCTGATTCTGGAAGTTACAAATGGGGAATAACTACATCACAAGCATACTTTCCTAAAGATAACACAGAGTTCTTTGAAGGATGCGAATATTCATTAGTAGATTGGCTAAGACAATTTGCTGACAAAAAACCTGAAACTCAGTCTGAAAGTTATTTAAGAGGATTTCTTGGAAGAATGTTATTCTCAGGAGATGAAGCCTTAAAGAAAGCATCTGTTTTATCAGGAGGAGAAAAGGTTAGATGTATGTTATCTAGAATGATGCTTAGCTCAGCTAATGTTCTTATGCTAGACCAACCTACAAACCATTTAGATTTAGAATCAATTACAGCTGTAAACAATGGTCTTATAGACTTTAAGAGCATTATATTATTTGCTTGTCACGACCATCAATTTGTTCAAACAATAGCAAACAGAGTTATTGAATTAACACCTGAAGGAGTTAAATTTGATAAAGAATGTAGCTATGATGAATACTTAGAAAGTAAATAAGTTTATATAATAAAATACGGGATGAAATTTTCCATCCCGTATTTTATTAATTTAAAAGATTTAATATATCTTTTTTAGTTAAATTATTTAAATTTTTCTTCATTATGCTTTCATCTAAAATACTATCTATAATACTATTTTTATTGTCTTGAAGATTTATTATCTTTTCTTCAATAGATTCTTTACAAATAAGCTTTAAAACCTCTACATCCTTTTCTTGTCCAATTCTATAAGCTCTATCTGTTGCTTGATTTTCAACTGATGGATTCCACCAAGGATCAAAATGAATTACTAAATTTGCAGATGTTAAATTTAACCCAGTCCCTCCTGCTTTTAAAGATATTAAAAAAACTTTAGTATTTTCTCCTTCATTAAACTCCTTAACCCTTTTTAGCCTTTCTTTTGATGATATTTTGCCATCTATATAATTATACTTTATATCTAAATTTTGCAAATGAATTTTTATTAAATCTAAAGCTTTTGTAAACTGTGAAAATATCAGAACCTTTTTGTGTGTCTTTATATTATCTTGAACAATTTGAATTAAAATATCTATTTTTGAACTTCCCCCATTATAATCATTTATAACAAGGCTTGGATCTAAACAAAGAAGCCTTAATTTAGTTAAATAACTAAATAAATTTCCCTTATTATTTTTTATAGCCTCTTTAATTGTTTTAACAAAAGAATTATAAATAAATTTCTGTTCACTTCCCATATTTATCATAATTCTCTTTTCTAATTTATCTGGAAGATCCTCTAAAACATTCTCTTTTTCACGTCTCAATATAAAAGGACTTATTAAATTTTTTAGTTCTCTTAAACTTTGTTCTTCTTTAAATTTTTTATCAAACTCTTCTTTTACATTTAAATAAGCAGGCATTAAAAAATCGAAAATTGACCATAAATCTATTAATGTATTTTCAATTGGAGTTCCAGTCAACGCAAATCTAATCTTACTATTTATTTTTTTTACACATTGAGTTATTTGAGCATTTGGATTTTTTATAGCTTGTGCCTCGTCTATAATGAAATAATCAAAATATTCTTTTTTATAAAACTCATAATCTATTTTTAATGTTCCATAAGTTGTTAATAATACATCATAATCTTCATGGCTACTTAGTACTTTTTCTCGCCCTTTTATATCTCCATAAGCTACTTTTACTTTTAAACTTGGAGCAAAGTTTTTTAATTCATCAATCCAATTATATATCAAAGAAGTTGGTACAACTATAAGCGATTTTCTTTTATATTCTTTTTCTAATAATAAAAAAGTTATTATTTGAATAGTTTTTCCAAGCCCCATGTCATCTGCTAAAATTCCTCCAAAGCCTAACTTAGCTATATTTTTAAGCCATTTAACCCCAAAAAGTTGATAAGGTCTAAGATTAGCATTTAACCCTTTAGGACTCTCTATATTATCTCTTTTTATAGATTCAAACTCATCATACAGCTTGTTTAATATATCTTTCCCTTCTATATCTATATCAAGTCCTTTTAATTTATTAAATAAATACATACTTTTATCTTTACTTATATATATTTGTCCTGTATTGTCATTATTTATATCAAGTATTGTAGACATATTAAAAAAATCTTTAATATTTTTATCTGTTAAGTCTATAAAAGTGTTATTTCTAGTCTTATAAAAAGATTCATTGTTTTTGTAAGACTTAAATAAGTTTTCAAATTCAATACTATCTAAAAATGGAAAATCATACTTGAATAAAATTCCATTATTTTTTAATGACAAACTTCCTTTAATATCCTTAGAATTATAAAGCTTTAATTTATCAAAATCATTCAAAAATTCTATTACTCCAAATTCACTCAATAAACGTGCTCCTTCTTTCAAAAAGTAATATAAATCATGCTCATTACCTATAAATAGAAACTTATCATCTTTTCTTATAAACTTTAATTTCTCTAAAGCCATAACAATTTTTCGCTCTTTTTCTTTATTTCTTAAGCAGTTATTACGTTCAAAAAAATCAAACGTTTCTTGCCCATAACAAAGGGTTACATAGCAATACAAATTATCCAAATCTTTTTTTATAGAAAATTTAGTTTTTAACATATCTCCTAACGCTTTATATAAACTCTCTCCTAAATTTATATTGTTTGATATTTCTTTTAACAACTTTATAAGAGATTGATATATTTTTAAATCTTTTTCAAAAAGTATTACACCATTATCTTTTAATATCGTATAAAATTCTTTATATATAGTCTGCTCTTTTACATTTAAAAGATAAATATTTCTATCGTACAAAAATACATTGAAATCCTCATTAAGAGGTAAGGGAAGAATTTTTTTACTAGTTACTAACAATAAATTATCTTTTTCCTTAATTGTAAAACTCAAAGGCAAACTTTTTTTCATAATTTTACTTTTATATGTAATAAGATTTTTTGTAAAACTTATATTTTTTTCATTTAAAAATTCCAAAAATCTATAAAGCATTGAAGGTAATAAATTTATATATTTTCCATTAAATAATTTAAACTCTCTACTTAGTATTCCATTTACTTTTTCGTCTAAATCTATAAACTCTTTAAGAAAATAAATAATATTGTAATCATTATTTGAAAATTCATGAATCTCAAAATTATATATTAAATTGCTATTTATTTTTAATTTTTTAAACTTTAAAATATGTTCTACAAATTCTTTTATATTGTTTATTGGGTATACACTTCTACCTTTTATTTTAAACTCAACTTGATAATAATTTGATTTTAAATTTTCTATTTCATTTATATAAACTTCTAAAGATAGCTTTTCTTTTTTCAAAAGAGCTTTTTCAAGTAAATTATTAAGATTTGTACTTTTATATAATAAACTTTTTTCTGCACTTTTAGTGGGAGAAGTTTTAATCTTTTTTTCTGCTAATTCACGAAATTTATAAGTTGTTGCGACTAAATGTTCGCATAAAAAATTTTTCTTATACTTATAATTTTCCTTAAATTCTTCACAACTACACCTATTTTCTAAAATTTTTCTTTCATTTATATTAAACTTTATATGTGTATTATATAATTTTTCATTATCTTTGATAGTTGCATATATATGATAAATATTTTCAATCTTTTTTCCTTTAACATCTTTTATAACATTTTTACTAAATATCCTTTTTCCTTTTTCTAAATTTAAAGAGGAACTTGAATTTAGTATGTATTCTATTAAATCTCTAATGTTCAAAATTACTTCTCCTTTCATTAACAATATTTTAAAACAAAAAAAAAGCAATGAAAATTCATTGCTTTTGGTGTACCTTTAGGGATTCGAACCCCAGGCCCACGCCTTAGAAGGGCGTTGCTCTATCCAGCTGAGCTAAAGATACATAACAAAATGGTGACCCGTAGGAGAATCGAACTCCTGATTCCACCGTGAGAGGGTGGCGTCTTAACCGCTTGACCAACAGGCCTTGTTGACTACGCTTATTATATTACTACTATAAACGCATTTTGTCAACATATTTTTTATTTTTTTAAACAATATTTAATAAATATTTGTGGGGCATACTCTGCTAGCTTAATTTTATAATAAATCTTTTTGCTATAACGAGGTGTTGTAGATTTACAGCTCTTAAAATAATCTTTAATTTTACTATCTTTTAAAAACCTAATAAGTTCTTGTCTATTGGTATTTTTAGCACATCCATATAATTGATACATTATGTGTTCAGGAATAAATTCATTTTTTATTATACATTCTAAAAAATCACTTAATGAATTCTTTTCTATAAACTCACAAAGATTCTCCATTGCATCTATAACAGTCATATTTTTCTTCATATCTCCATTATTAGTTAAAGAATTTTCTCTTTGATGATAAACTGATAACTGATTTTCTATACATTTTACTTTTTGCGCTTTATATAAACACTTAAATATAAAATTTAAATCTTCTGCTCCATAACAACCTACTAAATACTCTAAATTATTATTTAAAAGATAATTTCTATTGTAAACTATAGAGCCTGTCCAAAGTCTTAAATTATTATTCCTATAACAATGAAAAACATCTATACCATCTCTAATATCTTTATTAAAATCAAAATTTTGTTTTCTCATAACAATAGGAGTGTTATCTTTCCTTATCCTTTTATGATCAAAAATTATCATATCATAATTATCTTCTTTAGAGATGCCTTCAATAATTTCTACTAAATTATTCTCTATGTAATCATCAGAATCTAAAAATAAAATATATTTTCCCTTAGCCTCACTAATTCCTATATTTCTACAAAAACTTTGTCCTTTATGTGACGACTTAATAACCTTTCCCTTTAGTGTTTCTTTATCTAAATACTCTTTAGATATTTTACATGAATTATCATTTGAATCGTCATCTATTATAATAACCTCAAAGTCTTTAACACTTTGGTTTTTTAAAGACTCTAAACAAGACTTTATATATTTTTCACTATTATACATAGGAATTACTATACTTAAAAATATTTCATCATTATTTTCCATAATTTAAACTCCATTTCAATCCATAAGTAATAAAATAATAATTTTTAAACATTCATATATATTTTGTCATTTTTATACTTCAAAATATATAATATATTATAATTCATATATTATAATACTATAAAATTATAATATAACAAACATTTATAAACAAAAAATTTTATTTTAAGGAAGTGAAACCTTTGAAGGGTTTTAAAGATATAACAATAGAGGATAAAAATCTTTTATCTAGCTATTTTAATAAAACAACTTCTTTATCGTATGAATATTTATTTTCTTCCCTTTTCATGTGGAGAAATTCATTTAATATAAAATATTCTATAATAAACGGTGCTTTAATAATTTTAAGGGAAGAAGATAAAGGTAAGTACTTTATGCAACCTTTAGGATACACTAAAAATTCTATAAATTCTATTATAAAAAAATTAAAAAATTTATCATTAAAAGAAGATAACTTTAATTTTTTATTTGGCGATGTAGAAGAAAACTTTAAGAATTATCTACAATTTGAATTTAAAAATAAAATAGAAATTTTTGAGGATATAAATGATTTTGAATATATTTATAAAACAAAGGATTTGATAGAATTAAAAGGTTCTAAATATCATAAAAAAAGAAATCATTATAACACCTTTAAAAAATTATATAATTGCAAAATCAAAGAAATTTCTTCTGATAAAATAAAAGATGATTGCTTAAAACTTTTAGATATTTGGAACAAAAATGGGAATTATTCTTTTACAAACTTTGATTTAGAAAGAAAAGCTATTTTAGAATGTTTTCATAATATGAATCATCTTGATTTAAAATCAATTGCCATTTATGATAATAGTAGTATCGTTGGATTCTCTATAGGTGATATTTTAAATAATACTGGAATAATCCACATAGAAAAGGCTAATAATAATTATAATGGGATTTATTCCTTTTTAAATAGAGAATTCTTATTAAAAGATTTTTCAAAAACTACATTTATAAATAGACAAGAAGATTGTGGCAATTTAGGTCTTAGACAATCTAAAGAATCTTATTATCCTATAAAAAAATTAAAGAAATACTGGATAAAATTTAAATTTTAAGGAGTACAAATTTTGGCATCTGGGAAAACTCACGATAAAATAACTCTTATACTTTCACCATTAGTTGCAATAATATTTTTACTTTTAGACATAAGTTTTTTTGGTAAAAATGGAGCTATATTTTTAACTTTAATTGGCGTTGCCTCATATATATTTGGTGGATACATGTTTTCAGGAGATTTAGATATAAAAAGCAATGAATTTAAAAGATGGGGAAAAGTTAAATTTATTTGGATTCCCTATCAAAGATTTTTTAAACATCGAAGTATATTTAGCCATGGATTTATTTTAGGTCCTTTAATTAGAATACTGTATCTATATTCAATGTTTATTATAATTTTTTCACTGCTTTATTCATTTTCTATTATTAAAATTTCTCCTCCAAGCATAATAAGAGAAAATATTAAATTCATTTTAAGCAATGATAAAATATTTTTAAATATTTTTTTGGCTCTATTTATTGGATCTGGGCTTCATACAATAACAGATATAATTACAACATCTTTCAAAAAAAAGACATCATCTAAAAAGAAAAATTATAAAAAGAAAAAAACAATAAAAAAATAAGAGCATTAAATGCTCTTATTTTTGATTAAACATGTCCATAAGATTTGCAAAAGGATTATTTATATTCTCACTAGCCTCTTTCTTCATCTTTTGCATTATTTTATTGACTTCTCTTTTATTAACCTTATCATTATTTTCAAATCTCTTCTTAAACTGTGATTCCTTTTCTCTAAAATTACAATTAGTTCCGGTACATACATATATCTTCGAATTTCCATGTCCTCTAAGTTCTAACTTCTTTTTACACTCTGGACATCTAGCATTTGTAATGCGACTTACTACTTCTTTAAAACCGCAACTTCTATCTTGACATACATTCATTACCGTTCCATTTTTGCCCTTTACCTCTAATAAATATTTTCCGCAATTTGGACATTTATTCCCTGTCTTATTATCATGGATAAAATTTTCACTACTTTTTTTAATTTCTAAAACTAAATCCTTTGAATAATCTCTCATTGAATTTATAAATTCTTTAGAGCTTAATTTTCCTTTACTTATATCTTCTAAATCTTTTTCCCATTTAGCTGTTAAAAGAGGTGACTTTAAGTCTCTTGGAACAAGCTGTATAAGCTGTTTTCCTTTAGATGTTGGATATATTTCTCTGCCTTTCTTCTCTATAACATAAGAATTAAACAATTTATCTATTATATCTGCCCTTGTGGCAACAGTTCCAAGTCCACCTGTTTCACCTAATGTTTTAGCATACTCTCTACTATTAAGATTCATATATTTTTGAGGATTTTCCATAGCCTTTAATAAAGTTCCTTCATTAAATCTGCTTGGTGCTTTTGTTTTTAGACAATTTAATTGTATATCTAAAACAGATATTTTATCTCCTTTATTTAATTTAGGTAGAATTTGATTGTCATCCTCTAAAGAATCTTCTAAATCATTTTTATCATAAACGACTTTCCATCCTTTATTTTTGACAACTTTTCCACTAGCCTTAAATCTTTCTCCGTCTATATCAACTATTATATCTGTTTGTATATATTCAAAAGGTTTTAACATAACACTTAAAAACCTTTTAACAACTAAATCATAAATATGCCTTTCTTCAGTATTTAAGTTTAATACATTAGCTTTCTCCTCAGTAGGTATTATAGCATGATGGTCAGACACTTTTGAATCATCTACAAAATTTTTATTGGTATTTACTTTATTTTTCAATATTTCAGATGCTATAATTCTATAACTTCCTGTATTTATAGCTTGTAATCTATCCTTTAGAGTTTCTACTATATCTTTTGATATATATCTTGAATCCGTTCTTGGATATGTTAAAGCTTTATGATTTTCATATAATCTTTGCATTATTGATAATGTTTGCTTAGCAGAATATCCCCATATTCTATTAGCATCTTTTTGAAGCTCCGTTAAATCATAAAGAAGCGGTGAAAATGTTTTTTTATGAGTTTCCTTTATATCTACTATAATTCCATCTTTTTTGTAAATTTTATTTTTTATTTTATTAGCAAATTCTTCATTAAAGATACTTTTATTATTATCCTTATTAATCCAATCTAAATAAAATCCATTAGCTTTTACTTTAATAGTGTAATATGGCTTTGGTTTAAAAGAATTTATTTCCTCTTCTCGTGAAACTATCATTGCAAGTGTCGGTGATTGAACTCTTCCAGCTGACAATTGAGCATTATACTTACAAGTTAAAGCACGAGTTGCATTAAGACCAACTAACCAATCAGCCTCTGCTCTGCATAATGCAGCTTTATATAAATTATTATATCTTGAAGCATCTTTTAAATTTTTAAATCCTTCAATTATAGCCTTATCTGTTTGAGATGAAATCCAAAGTCTTTTCATTGGCTTTTTTACATTTGATTTTTCTATAATTAATCTTGCAACAAGTTCTCCCTCACGCCCTGCATCTGTAGCTATTACTATATCTGAAACCTTATCACTATTTAAAAGTTTTTTTACCTCATAAAATTGTTTAGATGTTTTTTTAAGAACAATAAACTTTGTAGTTTTAGGTATCATAGGAAGGTTTTCAAAACTCCAAGTTTTATATTTTTTATCATATTCCTCAGGATCTGCAAGACTTACTAAATGCCCTAAAGCCCAAGTTACTATATATCTCTCGCCCTCTATGTAAGACCCTTTATTATTTTTACATTTTAGTACCCTAGCTATCTCTCTAGCCACACTAGGTTTTTCAGCTAAAATTAACGTTTTATTCATATTATCTACTTTTGACAATTTTTTATTAAATGTCAAATTCCTTTCTAAAATTTAATAATATTATATTACCTTCTAATAGGTCTCCTATTACGCTTATTAGTTATTTTTAGTAAATACCTTAGATTATCAGTTATTTTATAATGCCTATCCCTTATATTGTTAATTCTATTAAAATTTTTAAGATATAATACAGAACCCAATGCATTTATAGCATCTAAATAACCAGCATTTATTCTCTTTCTTTTAGCTTCCAAATCTAAATTTAAAACTCCATCTATTACTCCTTCATTTAGTTTAGTTGGACTAATCTCTATTATTATCGCATTTGGAAACTTCTTTTTATCTATGTACACACTTTTAGACAATGGGACAACTATTATAATATCACACCCAGCATCATAAACTGGCTTTATTGGTACATTATCAACCATACCACCATCTAAGTATCTCTTTCCATCAATTACAGAACTCTTATAGATAAGTGGAAGAGATGCAGAACCTAATATTATATTTTTAGCTACACTATCTTCATAATTATTTATTTTAAAATATTTAACATTAAAATCTGGCATTTCTGTACACGAAGCGTAACATGTAACCCCTCTAGCTTTAATCTTGTTAATATCTATATACTTATCTAAAAATTTCATAAATCCATCTGTTGAAACATCTCCATTTTCTATAACTCTACCCATGTTATATTTTTTTATATATTTCAACCCTTTAGCTCCTATGGCAAGCTGTATACCTTTTTTTATAAGTTCCATTTTATTTAAAGGGATTAATGTTTCCATGTCTACTTCATTCCACATTGCTTCAGCTTTTCTCAAGTCGTTTTGAGCAAAAAGAACTGCATTTATAGCACCTACTGAAGTTCCAGAAAAAATTTTTATATATTTATCTATACCAAATTGCTTTAGCGCTTTCCAAACTCCTAATTGATAAGCTCCCTTTCCTCCACCACCTGCTAATACTAACCCTACTTTCATCTATTTACAACCCCCAAATCTTATCTTAAGTATACTTATATTATACATTAAATTTACCCCTTAATCTTATAAATTTTTTAATGATTATAATAAAAATAATTAAATCTTCATTGGTATAAAACTAAACTTATTAATAATACTTATACTTTATAAATATTAATTAAATTTTTCTAAAACAAAACTATTTTTTAATAGATTGTAAATAGATGAATCTAAATTTTTAACTGACTTAATATCTTGTCTTTTTTGTGAATAATATTTAAATTTAATATTACAAATATTTTTTCTTCTTTGGAATGGATTTGCAATCGACCATATCTCTTCTGTACTACTTTTTCTTATATATAATTTTGTTCTACCAAAACCTTTATAACTTATATAAAACAATGTATCACTTACGCCAACTTCATTATTTTTTAAAACCAAAAACCTATTTAATACAACTATTGGTATAATTATTGAAACTAATATAAGATCATTAGAATACAAAAATGCTATAACCGATATTAAACTTGCAATAAAAACTGGCATATTGAAAAATCTCATTATATTTTTTTTGTCTGTCCTATATATATTCCCTTGAAAATAAAATTCAGGAATTATATGAATTAATATGTCATTTAAAAGATCCTCCCCACACATAGGAAATATAACCTCATCCTCTTTAACCTCGTCTCCATATCCAACTACAGAACATTTTATAGTATATAAATTAAAAATTTGACATAATATATTTTGTTCCACTTTCAATGCATGGATATTTTCAGTTGGAATAGAGTAATTTTTTCTATTAAAAAGACCATATTCAACTCTTAAATAATTTTTTTTTCTAAATATTATAAATTTATAATATTTGATTAAAGTTGCTAAAATTGAAAATACTAAAACCACTAAAAGCAATATTGTTATAACAAATAAAATAGATAATAATATAGCAAGGTATGTTCCTTTTAAATCTATATTTTCAGTTAAAAAGTCTATTAATATTTGTTTTATTTCACCTTGTATTTGCTTATTTATTTTACCAATCAAGTTTATAAAAGATATTAAAACACCAATTCCAAGTATTATATTACTCCTAAGCATTGACAATAAAATTAAATGCATTGCTGAAATTTTATATCCTAAATATTTATTTATATTTAAGCTATCTTTACTTATAATATTTTTTATTCTGAAACTTAAGTTATTGTACAAATAATTCAGTTCCTTAACCTTTAATATCATATATATTTGATTGCCTTTACTTGAAGATAAATTATCAACTTTAAATTTTCTAAGCTTTAATATTTTATAAAACCAATTTCTCTCAAGTTCTATTAAAGATATATTCTGAATTGGAATTATTATTTCATTTTTAAAAAAAGTCCCTTCTTTATAAATAAGATCACTATTTGTAATGACTATTTTCGTATTTATCCATCGTAAAAAACTAAAAAAAAGCAATGTAAGCAATATAATTATTAACGTTATTATCATATATCCTTCAAATTGCAACGTAATAAATATAATATATGGCCATACTTTCTTTAATATAGAAAAATATGTTATAAAAATCATAAACCAGTGATTTTTTTGCAAACACATATGCTACCTCATAAAACTATTATTCCTCGCCAAATTCCATATTTTTGTACATTCTTTATAATTTATAGATGGAATCGTTAATTTTCCTCTTGCTGTATATATCCTTATAGTCTTTATTCTTAAAATTCTTGAAATTGGATCTTGAATAAGATCAATATATTTTATTCTATTTATCGGAACACATACTATTTTTCTATAAATAACCCCATATCTTAATTCTATAAAATTTTCATCTGTATAATATGACCAGCTTAAATATTTAACTACTGGTAAGATAAAAACATAAATAACATAAAAAATACTGTATATAAAAAATATATTAATTTTTTTTAAAAATAAAGTTTTATGAATATTTAAAATATCAAAAAATATTATATATAAAGCTATAAACAATAACGTTCTTAAAAACATCCATCTTAAAATAGATGTTTTGCTAAGTTGATATTTTTTCATAAAATTCCTTTCTATAAATTATACTTAATAAATTGTTAAATAATATAATAATTAGTTTATAATGACATAATAAAATTGTCAATTAAATAAATGCATAAAAAAACACAATATATTTATATTTTAAGTTTTCTTATATTACAATATATTGTGATAAAAATTTATTTATAATTATTTAATATTTATTTTAAAACTATCTTATTTTAAATTATATTTCTAAATAAGTTTATATATTAACGCTTCATAAGGTCTTAATACTATTTCATTTGGAATATTATTAGAATCTTTATAATTGCTTAAAATCAATTGGCATTTATCATAATGTATATTTTGTGGAAGAATAAATTTTTCAATTTTATCATAAAAGTTTGCCACAACTAAGAATTTAATACCATTTAATTCCCTAACATATGAATATATAGCTTTATGATTTATATCTATACAGTTATAAGTTCCATAAATTATTACATCATTTTCTTTTCTTAAATTTATTAAAGCTTTATAATGATAAAAAACAGAATCTTTGTCCCTTAATGCCTCATCCACATTTATATCCTTATAATTTTCATTTACTCTAATCCATGGAATACCTTTAGTGAATCCTCCATTTTGTTCCTTAGACCATTGCATAGGGGTTCTCGCATTATCTCTACTCTTTACATAGATTGAATTCATTATATCATTTCTGTCATACCCCTTATCTATTCTTTCCTTATACATATTTAAAGTTTCTATATCTTTATAGTCCTCTATAGAATCAAATTTTACATTAGTCATACCTATTTCTTCACCTTGATATATATATGGAGTTCCTTTTTGCATATGAAGAATTGTAGCCAACATTTTAGCAGACAACTTTCTATATTCTCCTTTATCATTCCCCCATCTTGAAACTATACGTGGAAGGTCATGATTATTCCAAAACAAACTATTCCATCCACACCCTTCAAGTTCTGCTTGCCATTTAGAAAAAACTTTTTTTAATTCTACAAAATCTAAGTTAGCTAAATCCCATTTACTTTTTCCTTTTATCTCATCTAATCCTATATGTTCAAATTGAAACACCATGCTAAGTTCATCTCCATTAGGATTACTATACAGTTTAGCAATATCAGGAGTTACTCCCCATGTTTCTCCTACTGTTAATAAATTTTTATCTCCAAATGTTTCTCTATTCATTTCTTTTATAAGAGTGTGAAGCTTTGGTCCATTTGCTGTTATTTCTTTATCTATATCTTTTCCAATAAGGTCAATAACATCCATCCTAAAACCAACAATCCCTTTGTTTATCCAAAAATTCATCATGTTATAAATTTCTTTTCTCATATTTGGGTTTTCCCAATTTAAATCAGGCTGCTTTTTGCTAAATAGATGTAAATAATATTCATTACTTGTCTCATCCATTTCCCAAGCACTACCTCCAAAACATGACTCTAATCCATTTGGAACATCTCCATCTAAAGGTTTTCTAAATATATAATAATCTCTATATTTGCTATCTTTATTTTTTATAGCTTCTTTAAACCATTTGTGCTCTGATGAAGTATGATTTACAACTAAATCCATAAGTATTTTGATATTTCTATTATTAGCTTCTTTTAATAGTCTATCCATATCTTCCATTGTTCCAAACTCATCCATAATATCGTAATAATCACTTATATCATATCCGTTATCATCATTAGGTGATTTATAAACAGGAGACAACCATATAACATCTATACCTAAATTTTTTAAATAATCTAATTTAGATATTATTCCATTTAAATCTCCTATGCCATCATTATTGCTATCACAAAAACTTTTAGGATATATTTGATATACAACCGAATTGTGCCACCACTTTTTTTTCACTACTTTTATACCACCTTTTATCATTTTATGTATATTATAACATAATTTACTTTTAATTAGCTATCTTTTAACCCACTATTAATTTAAATATAAAGGAAATACTAGTTTATTATATTAAATTAATAAATTAAAACAAAAAAAATAAAAGGTAAATTTATTTTACCTTTTATTTTAAATAAAATATTTAAATACATTACTTCGTCCAGCTTAATATTCCTGTAATTCCCAAATCTTGTTTCTGTGGTTTTTCTTCTTGTCTTGATTCAACATTTAATGGAGTTACAACAAAAACCCCTTTTTCTATTTCTTGAAAATCACCTTCTAATGCATAACATGTACCGCTTACAAAATCTATTAATCTTTGAGCAATCTTAGTTGACAAACTTTTTGTGTTTATTAATACTATTTGTTTATTTTTAAGGGCATCGCATATTTCTGCAGCATCTTCATATGATGAAGGCTTTGCTATTTTTATTTTCATTTTACTATCAGAGTTATGAATATTTATCAAATTTGCAGAATGCTCTTCTTTATTTTTTTCTTCTTCTAATTTCTTTAACTCTTGTTTTATATCATAAGAATAATCTTCATGTCTTGTATGCTCTAAATCCATTCTTGAATCTTCTCCTATAATCTCTACATCGTCTTCATATTCTTCTTCAAAATTATCAAATCCCAAAAGTTCTTTCATCTTTACAAGCATAGCCATAAAATTTCCTCCTAAAGTTTATTATCACTTTAACTAACTTAACTCTATTATATAAATCTTACATTAAAATTCTTAAATTTTCATTAAATTATTTTCCATTAATAATATTTTTATATTTGATTAAATTGTACAATAAATTTTATATAAAATCCATATTTTTTATATATTTATTTAAATATTATTCATAAAGCAGAAAGTTTCCGCTAACACAATAATTAATTTATATTTCTTTAATATTATACAATACTATGAATTTTCATTCAATAAAATTAACCAATACTAAAACTCATTGAGTTTATCTATTAACTTACACTCTATATAATCTTCCATTTCACTCATATATTGTTTATTTTCTAAAGCATTTTTTATAACATCAAAGTCATCTAAAATAGTAGATAAAACTACATTAGCCCAATTTTTTATAATTTCTCCTTTTGTATTATCTTTATTATAATTAATTTCAATTGTTTTATCATCATAATAAAAAATTACATTTTCTATATTCTTATTTAGCATTAAAGCCTTAATTATTAAAAATTCATAATCTTTATTTTGGTTCAATATTTCTAAAAGTTTAGAATTTTTTAAAACCAATTTTCCCTCTTCATCTTTAACAATTTTTAAATTTATAATTTGATTTATTATATAATTTTTTAAATTAAACATATTAATCCTTTAATTATTTTATATTATTGATTGTAATAAAAGTATATAATAATTTTGTTAAGATAATTACTATTTTTTATATATTTAAAATATATTTTCACAAATAAATTAATTTAAATTTATAATAAAAAATAATGAATTTTTATAGTAATTATTAGATTAATTTTAAAATTTTATAAAAAAATATAGAAAAAAATTTAAATTCTAATTTAATTTTTAATTTTTTTATTCAGTTTAACCAGTTTATTGAATATATGTATTTTAATTCATTTTAATTTTTAGGAAATTATGTTACAATTTTTTTAATATTAAATAAAAAATATTATTATGTTAAATTAAAGTTACTAAATTAAGGTGCATAAAAAAGTAATATATATTAGGGGGATTATGTCAAAATGAGTAATATTTCAAAATGTTCTATAATAATATATGATGATTTTAATAACATTCTTATTTGTAAAAAAGGTAAATTAAAAAATGAACACAACATTCCTTGGATTTTATTTGGAAAAGAATTAAAAGGTAAAGAAACCGAAGAAAAATGTATAACTAAAGCTGTTGATAAAGATTTAAAATGTAACATATTTAATTTACAGCCTTTTAACCAATACGAACTAGAAAACGGAACTATTTTACAATCTTATACAGGACATATAAAAGAACAACTAACCTGTCATAAAGATGTTATAAGAACTGAATGGATTTCAAAATCAGATGTAGAAGATTTGCAAATAGATTCACTTGATAAAAAAATTATAATTGATTTCTTTAACAAAATCTAAAAATTAATGCTAGCTAAAATTTAGCTAGCATTAATTTTATTCAACCTGAGTTAAAAGTCTATTCATAATATCTTTAAGTTTTCTTTCTCCTAATTCTTCATGACAAACCGCCATTATTAAATTTATAGCATTTAGTGATTCATCTAACTTATATGCTCTAATATCAAAATACGAATCATCTGGCATAAATTTTTTCAAATCTGCTCCAATTTCATCTGCCAAACACCATAATTCATCTATAACTTCTTCTGTATTTAAATCTTCAAAATCGTTTTTTAGCATTTCTTTTAAGATATCAACATCTATTTTTAAATTAAAAGCTATTATATCTTCTCTTTTTGACCCTTTACTCATATCTTTTATAACTTTAAATTGAGAATTCATTTCTATTATTTCTTTAAAATCTTTACTATCTAAAACCCTATTTCCAAAAGCAATATACATAAAAAACCTCCAAAATAATTTTAGGGAAATCTAAAAGCAGACTTCCCTAAAACTTTAACCTAAAATACTCTTAACTATTGGGTTAACCTTTGATCTATCAAACTGTCCTGCTATTTTAGGCATTATTTCTTTCATTATTTTGCCCATATCACTCTTTGTATAGTTACCATTTGCTATGATTTCTTTTATCATAGAAGTAACCTCTTCTTCACTAAGCTGTGCTGGAAGATATGGTGTTAAAACTTCAATACCAAATTTACATTCTGCAATTTTCTCTTCATCATTTAATTGTTCAGCATAAGATAAAGCTTCTTTTAATTGTTTTATGTTTTTTTCTATTATCTTTATAGCCTCTGAATCTGGTATATCTTGTCTTTCATTTACTTCAAATGCCTTAACATCAGCATTTACTAACCTTAATATTGATACTTTAGCTTTATCTCTAGCCTTCATAGCCGCTATTTCATCTTTTTTTAATATTTCCTTTAACATGTTAAAGCCCTCTTTCTTATAATTAAAATCATGATATTTTAATTATAACAATAATATTTAATATAGTGAACATTATATAAAAAATTTTTAATTATTTAAAAAGACTAAGTATTTTTATGGAAATATAAATGAAGCTAATATACTAGATAGAAGAAGTATTAATATTACAAGAATTGATGTAACAACTGATATTTCTATTCCAAAATATAGTATACTCAACTTTATTCCAGTAAATATTAATATTAAAATTACACCAAATTTCATATACTTAAATCTTTTGCTCAGTCTAGATAACATAAAATACATGCTTCTTAAACATATTATTGCACATATATTTGATACATATACAGTAAACGGGTCTGTTGTTATGGAAAATATAGCCGGAATTGAATCTATTGCAAAAAATATATCAGATACCTCTATTATTATTAATACAGCTAAAAGAGGTGTTGCCATAATTTTTTTTCCTCTTCTTACAAAAAACTTATTACCTTGAAAGTTATCAGTAAATGGAATTATTTTTCCAAGCATTCTTATAAATAGATTACTTTTTAAATCTTTAGGTTTTTCTTTATTAAATAACATTTTTATCGCGCTAATTATTAATATAATTCCAAAAACATATAAAACACCATGAAATTTATTAACTATTGTAACACCTAAAAATATAAAAATCATTCTAAGAATCATAGCTACAAATATTCCATAGTCTAGCACTTTCATTTCAGCTTCTTCGTCTACGTTAAAACTTGAAAAAATCATTAGAAAAAGAAATAAATTATCCACACTTAAACTTAGCTCTATTAAATATCCACCTAAAAACTTTAAAGCTAAATCCGTTCCCCTTAAATAATAAGTAAGTATATTAAAGATTATAGCTATAGATATCCAAAATATACAATTAATTGTTGCTTTTTTAGTTTTCATCTACTACTCCTAATATTATTTACATATTATTATATGTATATGACATTATATACTTTACTTATTAAACAAAATGAAAAAATAGAGATTAAAATTTTTAATCTCTATTTTTTACTAAAACTTAAATGCTAATATAAATACGCCTATTACTATAACAATAGAGCCAATTATAGACCTTATTGTTAAAGGTTCTTTCAATATCCAATATCCTAAAAACAAAGATATTATATAACACATACTCTGCATAGGATAGACTTTATTGAAATCATTTGCTTCCAATATATAAAACCAAAATACTGTAGCTGCTACATATATAAGCATCCCAGCTATTATGTATTTATTTAAAATTACCTTTATAAAATCGCTAACATTAAAGCCATTTAAAGGTTGCTGAGTTAATCCTATTTTCCACCAAACCTCTCCTAAAACAAGCATTATACAATTTATAAATACTAAAATAAACGCTTTAATTTTAGCCACCTCCTATATTATTAAATATTAAATTTTTTATGTTATTTTATTAGTTTTGTATTTACACCTAAATAATTATACAACAGTATTATTATTTTATCACCATAATTAAAAAATTAATAAAATTTTTAAGGATAACTTTCTTTACCAAATCCATATAATATAAAGTTTTATTCAAAGAAAATTATCCCATTTTTTTCTAATAATTAAAATACTGCAAAACCATCATTATATTTCACATAACCACTTTTAGTTTTTTCTCCTTTATCAGTATCATATACAACATGCAAAACTCCATTTTCTCTATAAAGTGGTGTCGCTTTTTCATATGGGTCAATGCTTCCAATAGAATTACTACAACTTGATGTCTCATATACGATTTCTGTAGTTGATCCATTTTTCCATTGCTTAGAATAATCATATATTATACAATTAGTAGCATTTGTCACATAAGCACTATTTATCTTGTTATTAGATATATATTGAATTAAAGCTAATTGTTTACTGTACGATACATCTAAAACCCTAATTTTAGTGCCTACTGCAATTTGACCACTTAATATATTTCCATTAGAATCTCTTATATACAACCAATCATTTTTAACTGTCGCATTAGTTACTAAAGATACACTATTACTTTCTGTATTAGAATTATCTTCATTACTATTATTAGACGAACTATTTACACTAACATCCACTCCAGTTACTGCTTTAACTATTGCATTCGCCATAGAATTACCATTGTATCTTTCCATATCCTCCTTAGAATCTATAAAAGCACATTCTATAAGCACACAACTCATAGTAGTATATTTAGGAACATATAAATTAGAAACTTTAACCCCTCTATTTGTATATCCTAAATTAGATATTTCCTTACAAATATTCTTAGCATAAGTTTCAGCTTTGCCACCTCTACCTACTATATAGCACTCAACACCGTGACCACCTCCAGCATTAAAATGAATACAAAGGTGCAAATTAGAATTACTTGCATTAGCTCTATTAACCCTATATGATAGTGATTGAGTCACAGTTGAAAAAGTTTTATTATAAGGTGTACAATCCACAGTTTCAATTCCAATAGATTTTAATTTTGATTGAACCAATGTCCATACTTCTTTAGTTAAAACATCTTCTTTTTTGTACCCAACAGCCCCAGTATCAGGGGAACAATTATGACCAGCATCTCCACTTATTTTCATATAAAAACCTCCATATTTATCATCATAATATATTATATTTTCATAATAAATATTGTGTTAATTTTATATTAATTGTTATTATATCTGAAAATTAAGAGATTATTTTTGTTTTGGGAAAAGTTTGTTATAAAAATTATCAAATCCACCATCTTCTAAAATAACTTTATAATCATCATTTACATAAAACTTACTCATCGTTTGCACTATCAAATCAAACTTTTGCAAATTATTTTCTTCTAAAAGAATAGTATAAAGGTAAGCTAAATGATTTTCCATATATATTTGAATATTTTTAACATCCTCTTGTGATACCTTTTTATTATCTAAAAGTTCTTTTATAGGGCCATTTCTAAATACAAAATAACTTGATGCCTTAGTAATTTTTTCTATATATTCTTTAGGTAATTTATTTTCCATCTTATTTCTCCTTAAAATAAATTTAAAAATAAAAGAAGTTACTCAAAACTTAGAGCAACTTCTTTAAATATTTTGGTCGGGGTGACAGGGATCGAACCTGCGACCTCATGGTCCCAAACCACGCGCGCTCCCATCTGCGCCACACCCCGAAAACAACAATATAATTATATTATAATACTAAATGCTTGTCAATATTTTATTTTTCTTTCATTACTGCAATTTAATAAAAGCTAATTGAATTTTTTTTATTTAATATTTATAATTTACATAATTAAATATAAAAAGTAATGAGGTAAGCAAATGAGACCATTAGCAGATAAAATAAGACCTAAAACATTAGATAATGTAGTTGGGCAAAAACATTTAATCGGAAGTAATAAGATTTTAAGACGTATCATAGAAAAAAAAGAAATACCTAATATGATTTTCTTTGGTCCATCAGGAGTTGGTAAAACAACAATCTCTAACATTATAGTAAATCAAACTGACAAAAAACTCTTCAAATTAAACGCAACCACAGCGTCATTAAAAGATATTGAAGATATAACTAAAAATTTAGACAATCTTTATGGTTATAATGGTGTTGTTTTATATTTAGATGAAATTCAAAATTTTAACAAACGCCAACAACAAAGCCTTCTAAGTTATATAGAAAATGGACAAATAACTTTAATTGCAAGCACAACTGAAAATCCATATTTTTCTGTATATAGTGCACTAATTAGCAGATGTTTAATATTTGAGTTTAAGCCTCTAAATTCTGATGACATTTTTTTTGGTTTAAAAAATACTATAAATTCTTTAAACGAACAAGAAAGTTTAAATATAAGTTATGATATAGACGCACTAAAAAAAATCTCTATCTTATCAAAAGGAGATTTAAGAAAAGCTATAAATATTTTAGATGTTTTAATTAAATCTAATCTTAAACACAACATTCATATAGATTTAACTTCTGTTTTAGAACTAAACACAGAAAGCTTTTTCATGGATGAATCAAAATATTATGATTATATAAGTATGCTTCAAAAATCTATAAGAGGTAGTGATACGGATGCATCTATTTTAGCTTTAAGCGTTTTATTAAAAACTGGACATTTTGAAGATATAATAAGGAGGCTTTTGGTTATAGCATCAGAAGATTGTGGTCTTGCCATGGGAAATATGTACTCTAGTTTTTTTTCTTTAATAAATGCAGCTAAAATGGTAGGTATGCCAGAAGCTAAAATTATCTTAGCCCATGCCGTAATCTTACTTAGCACAAGCCCAAAATCAAATAGTGCTTATGTTGCAATTTCTAAAGCATTTAACGATATTGAAAAAAAAGATATAGGGCCTGTATTAAATCACCTAAGAGATTGTCACTATGAAGAATCTAAAAAACTTGGAATTACAGGATATAAATATCCCCATGATTATCCAAATCATTATGTAAAACAAGATTATATGCCAAATAATTTAAAAGGAACTATTTATTATACCCCGTGCGATAATAAATACGAAAACTCTTTAAAAGAATACTGGAGCAAAATCAAATAGATTTATATTTTATCTTACAAAAATAATCCAAAAGAGAGTATCTTCTCCTTTGGATTATTTTTTTATTCAGCCTTAAATATTTTATCATCTAAAAGCATTTCTTTACAAAGATCATGAGCTTCTTTTATTTCGTCTTCAAACATTCTACCTTTTTCAGTTAACAAAAGTTCTTTACATGATGCTTCTAAATTTTCTAAAACTCGTTCTCTATTTTGTAAAATAGTGTTTTTAAAGTAATCATACTTCTCCACTACCTTTATGTACAATTCATCTCTCATAATTGATGTTTCACGAAACTCTTTTATGATTTTTCCAACAGTTTCATCAATACTTGACCACTTTAAATCATTATCTGTAACTTTTATTTGTTTTCTTAAAGACTTATCAAACTTTTTAATAGCAAGTCTAATATCTATATCGTTATCAGAGAACCTAACATCTTCTTTAAAATGCATAAGTATAACTTTATAATGAGCCATTACTTCTATTCTTCTCTCATTAAATCTTCTTATATATGTATCTAGCATTATATCTAATATTTTTTCTGTAAGACCTTTATCATTCTCAATTTCTGTTCTATTTTTATGTCTTTCTTCCATCTCTAAAATACTATCCACAACAGTGTCAGTTGTAAAACTATTAACCCCAAATCTCTTCATATTTATGCCCTCCTATATGAAATTATTTTTATTATAACATTTTTTTAAGATATTGTACACGCTAATTAATAATATTTATTAATTAATAAGAGATTGTATATAAATATTAAAATAAACATAAAGATTAAAATCTCTACCTATCTTAAATATTTTACAATCTCTTACAAGTAAATTTATTTCCCTATATCTAATCTGCAATATTTGCCACTAAAATTAACCTTATCTAAAATATCGTAAGCATTTTTTATAGCTTCATATCTATCTAATCCATATCCTAATAAAGACAGTACTCTTCCTCCTGATGTTACCAAAACATCGTCTTTTAAAGTAGCCCCTGCAATTATTACTTTATCTTTAACATTGGAGTTTATTGTTATTTCATATCCTTTTTCATAAACTCCTGGATATCCTTTAGATGCTAACACCACATTACACACATATCCATTTTTCCATGAAAGATTAAAGTCACTTAAACTTCCATCTAATGTACTTTCTAAAAGTTCTAAAAAGTCATTTTCCATAAGAGGTAAAACTGATTGCGTTTCAGGATCACCAAACCTTACATTGTATTCTAAAAGATATGTCCCCTTTTTAGTTATCATTATTCCAAAGAATATAACCCCTTTAAAATCAAAGCCTTCTTCTTGAATACCTAAAAGTGTTTTATTCATTATTGTTTCCTTAAACTCTTTTAAAACATCTTCTGTAACATAAGGATTTGGGGCTAAAACTCCCATACCTCCTGTATTTGGTCCTTTTCCACCATCAAATACTTGCTTATGATCCTTTGCAGATATAAATGGTTTTATTGTTTTTCCATCCGTTACAGACAAAATAGATGCCTCAACACCATCTAAAAACTCTTCAATCACAATGCTACTTCCTGCACCTTTAAATATATCATTAACCATTATATCTTTTAGTGCCTCTTCCCCTTGTTCTAAATTTTCACATATATAAACACCTTTACCTAATGCTAATCCATCCGCTTTTATAACTATCGGAAATTCCTGCTCTTTTAAATATTCTAAAGCTTTATCATATTCAGTAAAATTTTCGTATTTAGCAGTCTTAACACCATATTTTTTCATAAAATCTTTAGAAAAACACTTACTTCCTTCAAGCATGGCACCAAATCTTTTAGGACCAAATATTTTTAAACCTTCCTCCGTAAATCTATCTGATATTCCATTTATTAAAGGATCTTCTGGTCCTACTATTGTTAAATCAATATTATTTTCCTTCGCAAAATTTAATAATCCTTCTATATCACTAACTAAAAAATTTATATTTTCACATTTATCTTCTAGTGCTGTTCCACCATTTCCAGGAACGCAGAATATTTTTTTCACTCTCTTGTTTTCTTTAAGTTTTTTAGCTATACAATGCTCTCTTCCACCTGAACCTATTAATAATATTTTCAAATTCATTTCCCCTTTTCTCATATACAATATATAAAGCGGCTAAAATAATCTAACCGCTTTTAAATTTTTAAATTAATATTTCTTGTTTTAGTGCTTAAAATGTCTAATTCCAGTCATAACCATTCCTATATTATGCTTGTCACACTCTTGTATTGACTCATCATCACGAATAGAACCACCTGGTTGAATTATTGCCTTTATATTATATTTAGCACATTCTTCTACAACATCTCTAAATGGGAAAAATGCATCTGATGCTAAAACTGTTGCTCCTTTTCCTCTCTCTAGCGCTTCACAAGCTGCCCATATTCTATTAACTTGTCCACCGCCTATTCCAATTGCCATATTATCCTTTGCAACAACTATAGCATTTGATTTTACATATTTTACAACTTTCATAGCAAACAACATATCTTTTATTTCGTCATCTGTCGGTTTCTTCTTAGTTACAACATTTAATTCATCAATTAATTTTTTATCCTCTTCTTGAACTAATATTCCTCCATCTACTGACACCATATAATTTTTATTTGATGGCTTAACTTTGCATTCTAAAACCCTCAAATTCTTTTTAGATTTTAAAATTTCTAAAGCTTCTTCAGTATAATTGGGCGCAATTATAACTTCTAAGAATATTTTGCTCATTTCCTTAGCAGTATCTTCGTCAATTGTTCTATTTACTGCAACTATTCCACCAAAAATTGATACACTATCACATTCATAAGCTTTCTTATATGCGTCTAAAACAGTATCACCTATGGCTACTCCACAAGGAGTATTATGTTTTAATGCACAACATGCTATTTCATCATCAAACTCACAAGCAACTTTCCAAGCTATGTCAACATCTTTTATGTTATTATAAGATAATTCTTTGCCATTTAAAACTTTAAAGCTATTCATAGCACCTTTAGTTTCACAAGAACCATAATAAACAGCACTTTGATGTGGATTTTCACCATATCTTAAAGATTGTAATTTTTTATAAGATACTGATAAATATTCTGGATATTCTTCTTCCTCTTGTAATAAAAAGTTTGATATGGCTGCATCATAAGCACTCATAAGATTAAATACTTTTCCTGCTAAAACTTTTCTTGTTTTTAATGAAACATCTTGATTTTCCTCTATTTCATTTATAACCCTTTTATAATCTAAAACATTGCTTAAAACCACAACATCCTTAAAATTTTTAGCCGCAGCCCTTAACATTGTTGGCCCACCTATATCTATAAATTCAACTTTTTCTTCAAAAGATAAATCCTCTTTAACTTTTTCAAAAAATGGATAAAGATTAACAACCACCATATCAATAGTTTCTATGTTTCTCTCTCTTAAAGTCTCCATATGTTCTTTGTTATCTCTCATAGCTAAAATTCCACCATGAATAATTGGATGAAGCGTTTTAACTCTTCCATCTAACATCTCACATGAACCTGTAATTTCACTTATTTCTGTAACTTCAATATTGTTTTCTTTAAGATATTTAAATGTTCCACCAGTTGATATTATTTCAACATTATTCTTTCTTAAAAATTTAACAAGTTCTAATATTCCACTTTTATCATAAACACTTATTAAAGCTCTTTTTATCATAGCAAAATCTTCACCTTTCCATTTTCTAATTTTATCTTATTTAAACTAAATGCTTTTATAACTTCAGGAAGTATCTTATGTTCCTCTATCAAAATCCTCTCTTGTAAAGTTTTCGCAGTATCCTCAAAATACACAGGTACTAAAGCCTGATTTATAATGGCCCCACCATCAACCTCTTCATTTACAAAGTGTACTGTACACCCAGAAAACTTAACACCCTTCTTAATTGCAGCCTCATGAACCTTTATACCATACATACCATTCCCTGAAAAACTAGGTATTAATGATGGATGAATATTTATTATTTTATTTTTAAACTCCTTTAATATTTCTCCATCTAATATTGAAAGATATCCTGCAAGAACTATTAAATCCACCTTTTCCCTTAAAAGTTCTAATATTTTTTCAGATGTTTTAGTTCCATACTTTTTTTTACTTATAACAAATGTATCAATACCTTTTTCCTTTGCTTTTAATAATCCTTTAGCCGACTCCCTATCACTTATAACACAATGTATTTTTGCATTTATATTTCCTTCTTCTATTTGATTTATTATAGATAATAAATTGCTTCCACCACCTGATATAAGAACTGCTATTTTAAACAAACTCCTTCACCTCCAGATATTACATGTCCTAATAATACTGGTTCTTCTCCTAAGGATTTTAATTTTTCCATAGTTTTTTGTGCGTCCTCTTTAGATACTGCAATAACAAATCCTATCCCCATATTAAAAGTATTATACATATGATCTTCTTCTACACCTTTTTCCATTATTCTCTTAAATATATTTGGAATTTCATAAGAAGATTTATCAATTACTGCCGTAAAACTTCTTCCACCAAACATTCTTGGTATATTCTCTATAAATCCACCACCTGTTATATGTGCCATAGCTTTTATATCAACATCCTTCATAAGAGATAAAATTGGCTTTACATATATTCTAGTTGGTGTTAAAAGTGTTTTCCAAACGGCATCTCCATAAAAATCTTCCTCTAAATCAGTAAATATTTTTCTCACTAAAGAATATCCATTTGAATGTATTCCTGAAGATTTAAGTCCTATAAGTATATTTCCATCTTCAACTTTGCTTCCATCTATAATATTTTCCTTATCAACAATCCCAAGAGCAAATCCTGCTATATCATACTCTCCATCCTTATAAAACCCTGGCATTTCAGCAGTTTCTCCACCAACTAAGGCACAATTAGATTCTAAACACCCATCTGAAACACCCTTAACTAAATCCGAAGATACATTAGCTTCTAATTTCCCACAAGCTATATAATCTAAGAAAAATAATGGCTTTGCACCATGACATAATATATCATTAACACACATTGCCACGCAGTCAATGCCTACTGTGTCATACTTTTTTGTCTTAAACGCTATTTCAAGTTTTGTTCCAACTCCATCTGTTCCTGAAACTAAAACTGGTTTTTTATACCCTTCTGGTATTTCAATCATAGAACCAAAGCTTCCTATACCTCCAAGCACATAACTATTTAAAGTCCTCTTTGCATATTCCTTAATAAGTTCAACTGATCTATATCCTTCCTCTATATTAACTCCTGCGTCTTTATAAGTTATAGCCATAATTTTTTCCTACCTTTCTAAGTGATTTTTGTCTGTTTCAATTGGTGTTGACACTGGATATACTCCATTGAAGCAACCTAGACAAAACCCTTTATCTTCCCCCAAAGCTTTAAGTAAATTCTCCATAGATAAATAATCTAAAGAATCTGCCCCAATCATTTCTCTTATATCTTCTTGCGAATTATTAGCTCCAATAAGTTCACTCCTATAAGATGTATCTATTCCAAAGTAACATGGATTTTTAACAGCTGGCGAAGCTACTCTAAAATGTACTTCTTTAGCTCCAGCTCGTCTTAATGATTCAACTAAATGCTTTGATGTAGTTCCACGAACTATTGAATCGTCAATTAAAATAACTCTTTTTCCCTTAACATTTGCTTTTAAAGGATTTAACTTAACAGATACTGCTCTTTCTCTCATTTCTTGATTAGGCGTTATAAATGTTCTACCTACATATCTATTTTTAACAAATCCTGGATCAAAAGGTATTCCTGAAACATTTGAATAACCTATTGCACAAGCAAGACCTGAATCTGGAACTCCAACCACAATATCGGCTTCAACCGGACTTTGTTTATAAAGCATTTCTCCAGATTTTACTCTAAATTCATGAACATTTATTCCATCCATTACACTATCTGGTCTTGCAAAATAAATATACTCAAAGGAACAGGTTTCACATTGTGTTTTTTCAGAATATTTAATGCTGTCTATTCCATTTTCATCTATTACAACTATTTCACCTGGCTCTATATCACGTATAAATTCAGCCCCTATTGTGTCTAATGCACAGCTTTCCGAAGCTAAAATATAATTTCCATCAATGTGTCCTAAACAAAGTGGTCTTATACCGTGTGGATCTCTAATTCCAATTAGTTTTCCTTCCGCCATTATAACCAAAGCAAAAGAACCTCTTATAGCCTGAGTTGCATTAAATACTGCAGTTTTAATGCCTTTTTTAGCATTTCTAGCTATTAAATTTATTATAACTTCTGAATCTATCGTAGTATGAAATACAGATCCTGAATCTTCTAAAAGTTCTCTTATAATATCAGCATTTACTAAATTTCCGTTATGGGCTATGGCTATTGAACCAAGCTTTGATCTACTAACTAACGGCTGACAATTTTCGATTTTAGTTGAACCTGTTGTGGAATATCTAACATGACCTATACTTATATTTCCTAATACTTCTGTATCTTGTTTTTCTAATTCTTCATGAGATACTCTAAGACTCTCTTTTAATTTATTTAAATCATCTTTGCAAAAAGCCTCTGTTAATAAACCAAGATTTTTGTGAGTTTCCATTATAAACCCATTAGAAACCGTAATACCTGCACTTTCTTGTCCTCTATGTTGAAGAGCATAAAGTCCATAATATGTGTAACTTGCAACATCTAATGTTTTATCCTTTGAATAAATACCAAACACTCCACATTCCTCTTTAAGCTTGTCATTTATAGCATCATACATAACCTTATCTACCTCTACAATCTAAATTTTTATCTAATTTCCTCTAAATTTCAATACCCATTTTGTTTTTTAAAATTTTATCTTGAGCTCATTCTACTTAATATCTCTTGATAAGCCCCTCTAACATTTCCTAAATCTCTTCTAAATCTATCTTTATCTAGTTTTTCATTAGTTGTTGCGTCCCAGAATCTGCAAGTATCTGGTGATATTTCATCTGCTAAAACTATTTTTCCATCATCTGTTTTACCGAATTCTATTTTAAAATCTATAAGATTTATATTAACACTTGCAAAGAATTTCTTTAATAATTCATTTATTTTATCTGTCATTGCATAAATTTCTTGAAGTTCTTCAAAAGTTGTAGCTCCAATTGCTACTGCATGATAATCATTTATTAACGGATCTCCTAATTCATCATTTTTATAAGATATTTCAAATACTGTAGTCTTAAGAGGAGTTCCTTCTTCTATTCCTAATCTTTTTGCCATACTTCCAGCTGCTACATTTCTAACTATTACTTCAAGTGGAACTATAGAAACCTTTTTGCAAAGTTGCTCTCTATCGTTTAATTTTTCAATAAAGTGAGTTTTAATTCCATTTTCCTCTAACATTTTAAATATTATTGATGTTATATCGTTATTAAACTGTCCTTTATCTTCTATTGAACCTTTTTTTTCTCCATTAAATGCTGTTGCATCATCTTTATAATAAACTATAACCTCATTTTCTTTATCTGTTGCATATATTTTTTTTGCTTTTCCTTCATATAACATTTCTTTTTTCATATCTTATACACTCCTTATTATATACCTTTAATTCTCATTCTTCTTTATTAATTAAAAATAAATTCATCATTTTCTTGTATAAATTTTTTCTTCATATCTTCTCTGTATTTTATAAGCTTTTCTTTAATTTGGGGATACTTTATAGAAAGAATTTCCACAGCAAGCATACCAGCATTATAGCTATTATTTATTCCAACAGTTGCAACTGGAACTGATTTTGGCATTTGAACTATTGAATATAGTGCATCTATTCCTCCTATTGCTCCATTACATGGAACACCAACAACTGGTATTGTTACTTGCGATGCGATTACTCCTGGTAGATGTGCTGCAAGACCTGCTCCCGCTATTATTACTTCACATCCATTTTCACAAACTTCTTTTAAAACTTCTGAAAGCCTTTCAGGAACCCTGTGTGCTGATAAAACGTAAGCTTTAAAATCTATATCAAATTCTTTTAAAGCACTAGCTGCTCCTTTCATTATTTCAGTATCTGATTTACTTCCAAAAAATATAGCAACTTTCATTTTTAACCCTCTTTCTTATAAACTAATATAAACGTTAAAATTTATTTAAAGTATTTAACACCAGACTCAAATATTTTTTGATCAAAATTTCCTGGAATGTTTTTATAAAGATTTTCACCAATTCTTTCTGAGTGACCCATTTTACCTAAAATTCTTCCATCTAAGCTTGTTATACCTTCTATTGCCATCATTGAACCATTTGGATTATATGGCATATTCATTGATGCATTTCCTTCAAAATCAACATACTGAGTAGCTATTTGTCCATTCTTAAACAGTGATTTTATAACTTCTTGAGAAGCTACAAATCTACCTTCTCCATGAGAAATTGCAACATTTTGTATATCCCCAACATTTACTTCACTAAACCATGGAGAAAGATTTGATGTTATTTTAGTTCTAACTATAGAACTCATGTGTCTTCCTATATTGTTATAAGTTAAAGTTGGCATATCCTCTGTTATATCTCTAATTTCACCAAAAGGAACAAGCCCCAGTTTTATAAGTGCTTGGAAGCCATTGCAAATTCCAAGTATTAATCCATCCCTATTATTTAAAAGATCCATTACAGCATCCTTAATTCTTTCATTTCTAAATACTGTAGCTATAAATTTACCAGATCCATCTGGTTCATCTCCAGCTGAGAATCCACCTGGAATCATTATTATTTGACTACTTCTTATTTCTTTCTCAAGATTTATTATAGATTCATTTAACATTGCATTATTTAAATTTCTAAACACTTCTATTTTAGTTTTAGCACCAGCATCATTAAACGCCCTTGCACTATCATATTCACAATTAGTTCCAGGGAATGTTGGTATTATAACTTTAGGTTTTGTAATCTTTATTTTTGGCGAAATCTTAGACTCATAGTTAAATAATTTAGTTTCTACACTTTCATTTAAATCTTTAGTTTTTTCTTTAAACACTTTAGATAAGCCATCTTTAAATGAAAGTAAAAGACTTTCAAGTTCAAAGACTTCATTCATGATTTCTAAAGATTTTGTATCTTTTGTTATACCTATCTCTAAATAATTTGCTTTTTCAAATGCATCTTCTAAATCTATATTTTCCTTAACTTCTAAAACCAAAGATCCATAACTAGCATCAAATAACTCTTCTTTAGTTAGGTTATATATCTTAGCACCTATCATATTTCCAAAAGCCATTTTACTTATAGCTTCAAATACTCCACCAAATCTTACTGCAAAAGCACTTATAACTTGTCCTTCCTCTATAAGTTTTGATACAACTTTCATATTGTTTTTAAATTCTTCTATATCAATAATTTCCTCATCATTTCTTCTTGCTTTAACAAGAACTATTCTAGAATTTACATTTTTAAATTCTGGTGAAATTACATTAGAAGCCTTAGTTGTTGTCACTGCAAAAGATACTAAACTTGGCGGTACATCTAATTCTCCAAAACTTCCAGACATTGAATCTTTTCCACCAATTGCTGGAATATTTAAATCCTTTTGCGCTCTATATGCCCCAAGCAATGCACTAAACGGCTTACCCCATCTTTCTGGATTTTTATATAATTTTTCAAAATACTCTTGAAGGGTTAATCTAATATCATCTATCTTTCCACCCATAGCAACTATTTTAGTAACTGATTCTATTACGCTATAGTATGCACCATGATATGGACTCCAAGAAGCTAAATATGGATTAAAGCCATTTGTCATTAAACTTGCAGTTTTTGATACACCATTTAATACTGGTGTTTTACAAGCCATACCTTCAGCTGGTGTTAACTGGTATTTACCACCAAAAGGCATAAGAACTGTATTACTTCCTATAGTTGAATCAAAGCTCTCAACTAACCCTTTTTGACTAGTTATATTTAAATTTCTTAAAGCACTTTCAAAGCTTTCTTTCAATGATTTTTTAATCATATTCTTTCTATGATTTTCAAAAAAATTCTCATTTTCTTTTGGTGCTTTTACTAAAACCTTTGAATATTGTTTAGCACCATTAGTATTTAAAAATGTTCTCTTTAAATCTACTATTTTATTTCCTTGCCAGTACATTCTCATATATCCTGTATCAGTTACTTTTGCAACTATTGTAGCTTCTAAATTTTCAGCATTTGCTAATTCAATAAAATGTTTAGCATCATCTTCTTTAACAACAACTGCCATTCTTTCTTGGGATTCTGATATTGCAAGTTCTGTTCCATCTAAGCCTTCATATTTTTTAGGAACCAAATCTAAATTTATATCTAAGGAGTCGCAAAGTTCTCCAATTGCAACAGATACTCCACCTGCTCCAAAATCATTACATCTTTTTATAAGGGTTGAAACTTCTTTATTTCTAAATAATCTTTGAATTTTTCTTTCTGTTGGTGGATTTCCTTTTTGAACCTCTGCTCCGCAATTTTCTATTGATTCTTCTGTATGTTCTTTTGATGAACCTGTTGCACCACCACAACCATCTCTACCTGTTTTTCCACCAAGTAAGATTATTACATCTCCAACACACGGAACTTCTCTAACTACATTTTCCTTAGGTGCAGCACCTAAAACTGCTCCAATTTCCATTCTTTTTGCAACATATCCTGGATGATAGATTTCTCTAACCTCTCCAGTTGCAAGACCTATTTGATTTCCATAAGAACTATAACCATGAGCTGCCCCTAAAGTTATTTTTCTTTGTGGAAGTTTTCCCTTTAAAGTATCCTCAATTGAAATTGTAGGATCAGCACTTCCTGTAACTCTCATGGCTTGATATACATATGTCCTACCAGATAACGGATCTCTTATTGCTCCACCTAAGCAAGTTGCAGCTCCACCAAAAGGTTCTATTTCAGTTGGATGATTATGAGTTTCATTTTTAAACATCAAAAGATAATCTTTAAATCCATCATCAGTATCTATTTTTACATTTATAGAACAGGCATTTATTTCATCAGATAAATCTAAATCGTCTAATGCTCCTCTTTTTCTCATCTCTTTCATAGAAATTACTGCAATATCCATTAAAGTAATTGCTCTATCTTGTCCTTCATAAACAAACTCTCTAGAACCTTCGTAAAGTTTAAATGTTTCTTTTAATGAATTGTTGAAAATTCCATCTTCTATATCAATTTTTGTAATATTTGTTTCAAACGTCGTATGTCTACAATGATCTGACCAATAAGTATCAATTACCTTTATTTCAGTGACACTTGGATTTCTCTCTTCATTTTTAAAATAATCTTTAATTACTAAAAGATCTTCTACCGTCATTGCAAGTTTAAAAGATTTATGAAAATTCTTTAAATCTTCTTCTGACATATTTATAAAATTATTTATTATATCAACTTTATCTGGTGAACTAAAATTTAGGTTAACATCTAAACTTTTTGGATTAACTTCTCTAGAATCTACTGGATTTATGTAATACTTCTTAATAGCCATTACATTTTGAACAGAAAGTTTCCCCTTTAAGATTATTATTTTTGCACATTTAACATTTACATGATTATCATTTAAAATAGAATAACATTCTCTAGCCGATTCTGCCCTTTGATCATATTGACCTGGTAAAAACTCTACTCCAAAAGCTATTTCATCTTCTGCTAAGTTAAAATCATTATTTATATAATCTACTGTTTCTTCATGAAGTATATTAGACATACCTAAAACATCTAATTCTTTATCCGAAACAACTATATACTTATTTATTACTCTAACATTTTCTAAAGATGTTATTGATAAATTTTCTTTAAAATCTATCAATAAATTTTTAGCTTCTACGTTAAAGCCTTCTTTTTTTTCAACATAAAATACGTTAACCATAAACTTCCTCCAGAAAACATCTATAAGATTATTTACGAATTATTTTTGATAATTTAAAAAAATAATTCGTATTTTGTTTATATAATAACATTTTATATATAAAAAGTCAAATTAAATCATATCTTTTTCATCGTATAGTTCGTGTTTTATTAAGCTATTTTTTTATGTAATATATATTTTAAATACTTACAGATTGACATGTTATTTTTATAAGATAGTATTTTATGTTAAAATTAAATATACACTTTTTATAAAGGAGGAATATTACATTGTTTAAAAAGCCCATCTTTAAAGGTTTATTACTAATTATAATAGGAATTATATTTTTAGCTTTAACTTTAACTGATAGTACATATGAAATAATCTTTATAATCATTGGATTTATTATAGTTTTAATAGGTTCATTTTTTCTTGGAAAAGATATCGGAAAAATTCGTCATAAAAGAAGAAGAGAAAAATATAACAAATAATTAAAAATCTCTACGATAAATTTATATCGTAGAGATTTTTAATTATTTGTTATTTCTTTTCATTTGGGTTTTGCTTAGATTGAGCATTTTTCTTAGTCAAATTATTATTATCTTGAATTTTTTTACCCTTTACTACTTTCATAATACTAATCACTTTCTCAAATATTATTATTTTTCATCATGATTTTTCTTACATTGTGAAGATGCACTTGCTTTACAACTTGACCATTGATTATTTGTTGACGTTTTTTTATTTTTTTTATCCTTCATTCCTATTACTCCTTTTAAAAATTTTACACATTAAGCTATTTACTTTTAGTAAAATACCTTTATATGCATAAAAATATTTTGTCCACATTTACTTTAATTATGAAATATTTTTATTCCTAAAAAGGAGTATCTTTTAAAATTAAACATATTTTATATCATTTTTTAAAGATTTTAGATGAGTTGTATCATTTAATTTCATTAAAACTGGTTTTAAATCATCTGTAAAAATTATTTCAGTAATAGATGTATTACCTAAAACAGTTTTATGGTACATTGTCATATCCCAATCAAATAGCCCAATTAAACTAGCTTTTATTATTCCTCCATGAGCAACAACAGCTATAGTTTGTCCTCTATGTTTGTTAACTATATCTAATATGCACTTAGTACCTCTAATTGAAGCATTCTTTAAACTAAATTCTCCCCCAACTATCTTTCCTTCTTGTGCATCTATCTTCCACTTATTAAATTCATCATTATATTTTTCACGTATCTCTTTTATGGTAAGCCCTTCCCAACTTCCAAAATTAATCTCTTTCATATTTTCCACTATGTTTAAATCCTTATTAGAAGAGTCAGTTAAAATTTCTGCGGTTTCTCTTGCCCTTTTTAAAGGGCTTGTATATATGTAATCAAATTTATTTTTAAGTCTTTTACTTAAAAGAATAGCTTGGTTTTTCCCCTCTTCTGTTAACTCTATATCTATTGTTCCTTGAAATCTCCCCATTTTATTCCAATTAGTTTCTCCATGTCTTATTAATAATAATCTTGTTTTCATAAAAATCCCTTCCATTTTTCCGTAATTTTTAATTTATTATTCATAAAATAAATAGTTTCATTCTAAATAACACATTGTTTCATAATAATTAATTATAAACCTTATTTTTAATATAAGCTATCCTCATAAAAAATTTAATGTCCTTTTTTATCATTTTATCATAATATAAATTATACTTTATTTACGGATGTGAATATCCTTGAAAACACATTGTATACTTTTATTTTCATCATTTTTACTTGCATTTCTATTTTGGTCTATTTATTGCGTCAATACAAATAAAAAACATAAAGGAATAAAATAAAAGAGGATACATTATCCTCTTTTGTTTTTTTGTTTCTTTGCAAATGGCTTTACTTCCGAAATAATAATTGCTATAAAAATAATTACACATCCTATTATAACTTTAATTGTTAAAGCTTGATTTAGCAATATTATAGCAAATATAGTTCCAAAAACAGATTCTGTTGACATTATAATAGCAGCTCTCGTTTCAGTAGTGCTCTTTTGTCCTAAAACCTGAAGAAAAAGTCCTATAGCAGTACTAAATACAGCTAAATAAATAACCCCACCCCCACTATTAAATGTTATATTAAAAGATAAATCTCCTCGTATAAGCATTGTTATTAGGGAAAATAAAAAACACATAGTAATCTGTACTATTGTAAAAACTGTAACATCTTCTTCCTTTGCAAACATATCTACTAAAAGTATTTGAATAGCATAAAACATAGCACCTAAAATAGTTAATACATCTCCAATATTTATCGAAGCTAAACCACCATTTATTGTTAAAAACGCAATACCAATAACAGTAAGAATTGTTCCAATTATTCCATATCTATCAATTTTTCTCCCTAAAAATATCCCTATAATTGGCACAAATATAACTGCAATGGCCGATAAAAACGCATTATTTGAAACAGTTGTATACTTAAGTCCTACAGTTTGAAATACAAATCCTACAAACAAAAAAAATCCAGCTAAAGTTCCTTTTTTTAATGTAGATTTACTTATTTGTTTTAATTGATTAAAAAATACCGAACATAAAATAATAGTAGCTATTAAAAATCTAATCGTCATAACTTGAAGTGGTGTCATGGAACCTAAAGAAAATTCAGTCGCTATAAATCCTCCTCCCCACATTATAGAAGTTAATAATAAAATTATTTCACCTTTATATCTTTTCATAAATATTTGCTGTGAAACTTTATGTACAGCACTTCCTCCTAAATACTTAATTTATTTTAAAATAATATAATGATACCTAAAACGCTTCATTTTATATGCTTTTATTATATCCTTCATTTTATATTATATATTATATTTTATTATATTTTTATCATCTCTTATTAAAATTTTTAATATATAAAATGCCTTATATATATCTACAAATAAAAAACTATCTTTAATAATTAAAGACAGTTTTTCATCTAATATTTTAAATTTATACGCTTTATACGCTCATTTTGTCTATTTCTTTTAATTTATCTATAACCTTTAAATACCTTATTTTATTTGCATTTAATGTTCTTTTTAATTCAATATCTTCTACGCTCTCAGAATCTAAAATTATATTTTGATAATATACCCCTAAATAAAACCAATCTAGCATTTCTTTTATTAGCTTTTTAGGTTCATATGTTAATATAGCAGAAAAAATCCTTCTAAAAATATCATAATTTTTATTAAATCCATAAAAATATATAGAGAATCTATTTATCATGTATTCCTTTAAAATTTTATTACTATTTTTATCTTCATATTTCTCAACAGATTCTAAACAGGCTTCTATATCAACTTTCGATTCATATTCTATAAAATAAGCAAGCTGACCAATAAAAAAATAATACTGAAAATCATTATCTATAATAAAAGTAATATTATCCTTTATTATATTTATTTTTTCTTTTATCCTCTGTATATCTTCCATATTTTATCTCATCCCCATTATCACTTTTTTTAAATTTATATATCTTTAAGCTTATTATGTATATTTTCACTTTTTATTTATAATACTATAATCTAATATAAATATTATAACATTTTAAAATTAATTTCTTTATAGTAATTTTTTAATATTTTATTAAATTTTATATTTAACAATAAAATATTCAGATAAATGTTATTTTTAATAAACATACAAAATATATACTTTAAATGAAAAAGAATATAAGAATAGGAGATAGTTTATGAATATTACAGATGTGTTAAGACAAGAAAAAAATTGGGTTATTATTGGTGATACATCTAATCCGGAAAAATATGCAAATAAAATATATAATGAGTTTAAAAGGTTGGGTTATAATATAATTTCTATAAATCCATATGATAAAGATTGTAAATTTAAAAACCTTTCAAATATTCCAAAAGAAATTACAGCCATAGATTTTTGTGTAAATGTAACAAAAGGATTAGATATTTTAAAACAATACAAAAATGAAAATATAAAATACCTTCTAGCTCAACCAGGAGCTAGAAGCTTACAACTTGAACAATATTGTATTGAAAATAACATTTTGTATTTAGAGGATTGTGCACTAGTACAATTAAAAAATTTATAATTAAAAATAAGGATATTGTATTTAATTATACAGTATCTTTATTTTTTAGCATTTTATAATTTATATTTTAATTTTTATATTATTCTTGAAATTAATGCTTATATTAGATAAAATTACTTTAGAAGACTTAAGAAATGGAGGAAACCGTTTTTTAATTTTATTTATAAAATATTTTCTAATGCTAATTTATGACGGTTAATTGACAAATGTTTGAGTATAATAATTTCTTAGATTTTAATGATATGACAAAATTAAAAAAATATATATTAAAAAGTAGTTATTATAAAGGTTCGCTTAATGATAAACTAAATAAAGCTTTAATTATAAAAACTTCATTATATATATCGCTACTTTTTTTCCTGTTATTGCTTTTTAAAATTCACTTATTTTTTATAGAAATTCATCAAATTCTATATTTTAATACTGCAGTATTAAATTTAGCTGTTTTTATAGAATTATTTTTCAAAGCATTTATTATTTTTATTTTATCTTTTTTTATTTTTACATATTTAAATAAAATAAATAATTCTCATTTAATATTACATGAAATTGAAAAACTAAATTTATTTATTGGTGAAAATAAATTTTATTTATTAAATAAAGATATAAAAATAGTAAATAATAAATTAGAATTATTAATTAATTTTAGTGATATTGATACTATTTTCTTATATGACGAATATATAATTTTTACTAGCAATAAAAAATTGCTTTGTGTTATAAAATGCAATGATAAAGTTATTAAAAGAACTCTAGGGATAAAATTACAAGAAAATTTTAAGAAACAAATTTTAATAAAGGAGATTTAAAATGCTCTATAAATTCGACGTAAAAAGACAATCTATTTGCAATTATAATAATAAATTTCTACAAAAAATAAATAATCGAAAAAATAAAATTATTATCATTAACTTTTCCCTACTGATTTTTTTTCTATTTTTCATAATTAATTTTCTATCAATTACACCTACATTGATTTTTTTATGCAATAAAAGTAATTCTTTATTTAAAATTTCTCTAATACTTTCTATAATCTTAATCTATATAATTATAAAAAATTTTTTTAAGCGTTTAAACTATATGCAAATACTATCACAAAATTTATTGGTTAATGATTTTTTTAAAGATGGATATAACATAATTTTAAATGATACGTCTAAATACCTTCAAATCCAAAATTCTTGTATTAAAATTACATTTAATCTATCAAAAGATTTTAAAAAAAATAATATTAATATATTTAAAGATTTCATATCTATAACATTCAATAACAATACAATATTTTTACCCAAAGAAGATTCTATTTTGTATATATTAAAAAGTTATAATCTCATATAAAAAATATCTCATCAAAAATTGATGAGATATTTTTTTAATTTAAAGCAACAAGTATTCCACCTAATGCTATCAAAATAACTCCTAAAATTCCTTTTATAGATAAAGTTTCTTTAAATAAAAGCATTGCTATAACAACTGACATAACAACCGACATTTTATCAATTGGTGCTACTTGTGTAACATTTCCATATTTTAATGCCATATTCATAAATACCCATGATAAGGCTCCACAAATTCCTGTAAGGACTAAGAATAACAAATCTTTTTTATAATCAAAAATACTGGCATTTCCAACTGTAAAATCTTGACGCATAAAAGATACTCCTATTAAAAATATAGCCATTATTATTCCTTTTATAGTAGCTGCTAAACTAGGACTTAAATTGCTAACACCTATCTTTGTAAATATCGTAGTCATGCTTGCTGTAAAAGCCCCTAAAAGAGCATAAATTAACCAAAGTTGCATAATCTATTTCTCCTATCAATCCATATATTAATTTCTATTCTCAAACAATTTAATATATTATACTTAAATAAATAAAAAAGCAAATCTGATAATTGCTTAAAAGATCTGCTTTTACCATACTATAAGCTTATAATGTCTAAATCATCAGGAACATATATGTTTCCATTAAAAACTTCTTGTCCCTCTTTAATATAGGCTTCTTTTCTTGTTTCTAAAGATTTATCTTCAGTATGATATAATATTACATTTTTAACATCTAGTTCTTTAGCATTTTTACAGGCATCTTTTGCAGTAGCATGATGTTTTTCATAAGGCTTAAATATTTCTCTATCCTCATAAAGACAAAACGCTTCATGAAATAAATAATCAACCTTATAACAATATTTTTTAATCTCTTCTTTGCAAGGTTCATCCCCTAAAAAAGTTAATGTCTTTTTATTTAAAAGATTCATTTTAAATCCATATTGAAGAAGCTTTGTGCTGTGTATATCAAAAAACACCATTTCTCTATCTAATATATTAGTTTTATATCCATCTGTAACTTGATGAAATAATATTCTCTCTTCAAACATTTTTGTAAATTTACTTTGAAGAGTTAAAAAACTAATTGTTTTTATAGCTTCTATTACATCTTTATGACCATAAATATTAAAATTTCCTTCATATTTATTATTTAATATTCCTTGAGCTACTGCCCTTATAATCCAAACACTACCTAAAATATGATCATTATGTGTATGGGATATAAACATATTATGTATTTTACTTATTGGTATATTAGATTTCTCCAAATTAGTTAGTATGGTATTTCCACCACCTGCATCAACTAAAAAATATTCTTGCTCATCTGATATTGTAAAACATGTATTATAGCATTTAGTTGCCATTGCAAAGCCAGTTCCTAATATATTTAATTTTTCCATCAAAAAACCTCCTTAAACTAATTTATATTAATATTATAAACTATATATAGTTGCTTTTAAATATATATAAATATCTTTATATAAGTCTTTTCTGGAATATATTGTTAATTTTAAAGACTAAAAACTTGATTTTCGCATAGCTTATCATCCCAATTTTTTTCTAAAATTTTATTAGTTATTTTATTATTAAAGATTATTAATTTATTATAATCATTTAATTTTTCCCAGATAGGAAATCCATCCTTATTTGGATCACCAATTTTTATAAAGTTTTTCCAATATCCATTTATAGTATCCGAAAGTGGCATATCCTCTTCTTTTAAATTAAATAAAGCAATTGGTTCACCTTTAATTACTTTAAAAACAAATGGCAATTCTTGTGCATGACAAGCTCCTATATTCCCACTCCAATCAAATCTATACAAATAAACATCTTTTCCTAAAGAAGCTAACTTACTAGCTAATCTATAACTATGTATCTTGTATAAATAATCTGTTAATACAGTTTGCCAAGCATCATGTTCATTCTTAATTTTATTATATGACTTTAAAATATTTTTATAATTTTTACCAAACAACTCTTTTATACAATTTTCCTCTTTATCTCTTAACTCTTTGCTAAATGCTAACTGTAAATTACTTTCTTTAAGATTAGTTCCTATAATGCAAGGAACTAATGAACCAACATCCTTGTTAATTGACTCTAAACCACTATATAAAATACATTCTCCATCTATAACAGGTCCAAACACTTGTAACATCCCTATATCAGAATCAGATATTTTATTTTGAGCGTTTAGAATTTGATTATAATCTAAAGTCAATAAGTTATGTATGTTGTCTTTATTTATATTTAAGCTATTTAAAAATCTTTTAGTAATTTCTTTTGAAGTCGTCTTATCTCTAATAGCTTGCAAAGCACCACTTTCTAAAATAGCCTTATTAAATAAACCTTTTGCTAATGGACTAATTAAAAGAGCTCCTATACATTTAGCTCCTGCTGACTCTCCCATAACTGTTACATTATTTTTGTCTCCACCAAAAAATTCTATATTTTCTTTTATCCATTTTAAAGCTTCTATAATATCTAATATTCCATTATTTCCAGAACTTTTATACTCATCTCCTAATACATCCTCTAAGTCTAAAAAACCAAATACTCCAAGCCTATAACAAATACTCCAAGCCTATAATTTAAAGAAACAAATACTATATCATCATCTGCAAAATTTACACCACTATATTGACTGCCAGATCCTCTAGTAAATCCTCCTCCATGAACCCATAAAACTACAGCTTTATTAGGTTCTTTTATAGATTTAGTCCATATATTTAACGTTAGAGAATCTTCTGATACTAAATTTTTCATATTATCCTCTACATTTTGTACACATATTGTTCCAAAACTTTTACACTTTAAAACTCCATTCCATGGTTTTTTAGGCTGTGGCTTTTTAAATCTTAAACTTCCAACTGGACTTTCTGCATATGGAATTCCCTTAAACACATATTGTTTCTCCTCAAAAACTCCCTCTATTTCTCCACACTTTGTTTTTATAATCATGTCATTGTCTCCTTTCGAATTAAGTCATCAATTTATATAATTAATCATTCATATATACATTAATTATATATTAAAGTTAAATTTTCTAAATTAAATATTTCTTATAATTAAAAAGAGCTATTATTTTAAAATAATTTTGTCTTATACAAAACTAATATTAAAATATAGCTCTTTAATTTAAAATTAAATTAATATTTAACCATAAGATAAGCTGTACTTAAAACTATAGATATAATCATTAGAGGAAATCCAATCTTTAAATATTGTAAAAACGATATCTTATAACCATTTTTCTCCGAAATTTTAGATAATATTACATTAGCCGAAGCCCCTATAATACTTCCATTTCCTCCAAGACATGCACCTAATGATACTGCCCACCAAAGTGGAATAGTATTAATTCCACTATCACCTAAAGTTATTATTAATGGAATTATAGTTGCTACAAAAGGTATATTATCTAAAAATGCTGATACAATTGCTGATATCCATAAAAGCATTAACATTATTAAAATAATATTTCCATGTCCATAAGTTAATACAAAATTAGCTAACATTTTTATTATTCCAGTTTCCTCTAATCCTCCAACTAAAATAAAAAGCCCAAAGAAAAATAGTATAGTTGTCCATTCCACATCATTTATAACTTTACTCATTTTCTTTTTTGATACTATAAGCAAAATACAGGCTCCAATAATTGCTATAATTCCTGATTCTATTCCTAATTGTTTTTCGAATATAAAACCTAAAATAACTATAATTAGAATTATTAGTCCCTTTATTAAAAGTGGTTTATCTGTAATAAACTCTTTAGGGTTTAATTTCATAATTTCTTGTACATCTTCTTCTTTTACATTAAGCTTTTTTTTGTAATTTAAATATATAAGCAACATTGTCACTATAAGTATAATAACTACAATTGGTAGTTGATTTTGTATGAAACTTAAAAAATCTAGACCTGATGCACTTCCTATCATAATATTAGGTGGATCTCCAATCAATGTTGCTGTCCCTCCTATATTAGATGAAAATATCTCTATCATAATAAAAGGTATAGGATTTACCTTTAATTTTTTAGTTACATAAAAAGTTACCGGTCCCATAAGTAAAACTGTTGTTACATTATCTAAAATAGCTGAAAATATTGCAGTTATAATTCCTAAACAAATAAGTATTTTAAATGTATTACCTCTACACGCTTTAGCCGTAAAAGTAGCCATAAATTCAAATATCCCAGTTTCTTTAAGAACTACAACTATAAGCATCATTCCAACTAAAACTTCTAAAGTATTAAAACTCACATATCCCATCACATTATCAATAGGAATTACTTTAAAAAATATCATAGCAGCGGCACCTAACAAAGCTAAAACAGTTGTATCAAAAATATCTAATATTATAGCAATTATTGTTATGCCAAAAATTATTAAAGCTAAAATTTGTTGTTGATCCATATTTTCTCCTAACGTAAATTTAATTAAAATTAAGCTTATTTTTTATATTACTAAAATATTTACTATATGTCTAGCATTTGTAACAATAGTATTTTTATTTAAAAAAAATTAAAAATATAATTTTAATTTTGTTAAAAAATAAAGCAAGTAATTTACTTGCTTTATTTTATCCCACTGTTTTTATTTTGTTATAATATTTTTCATATAAATTATTTATGATAATTCTTTGATTTTTGGTAAACTCTTTTAATTCCTTTAATTTTTCGCCAGTGTTTAAAGACACTAATTTCTCCTCAAAAAATGCAGGTAATACATATAATAGTTTTATTCCATCCTCTACTTGACTAGTATTAATATCTTTCTTCAATTGAAATCTTAATTTATTGTAATTTTTTATTATATATTGATTTGTATTTTCTATGTTATAAGGAATTATATATTTACTTCCTATTAACGCTATAATTACACCAATTACAACAAAAAATAATCTTTCTCCTCCAAGTATTACAGTAATATTTTCTGTAATCGCTAGAGATGCTACCGCTGAAAATGTAATACATATTACCATATTTCTGTATCTTTGTGCATATGGATTTAAATAGCCCATAAAAAGAATACTAAGCATTCTAACTTGTGTATTTTTAAATATCATAAATACTACTATAACTAATAAAACACCTATAATTGTTCCTTGTATCCTATCTTTAGACTTCCTTATTGTAACCTCTTTATATGGTTGAATCAATGCAAAAATAGTATATACCATCCATCTTCCTTCAGTAAGATTGAAGAATTTAGTTAAAAAGAGAGTAAATGCACCTAGAATAGCTAATCTTAAAGCATATGACACCCTTAATGAATCTATCTTAAAATCCTTTTTAGCTATTTCTAATTTATTAAAATGTTTAGGTACTTTAATATGAAAATCATGTTTTTTCATATTTTCTATTTTCATTAGTTGGTTTATATTTATAACTAAATCATCAATAGTCTTTTTTACCTCTAACATATCTTCATCTAAATTTCCATAAAATTCTTTATAATTTATACTATATTTTTTATTTTCTATACTAAATTTAATTTCTGATAAATAACTTTTAAGATATTTATTAAATTCCTGATTTTTATAAATACAGTCTTTATGCAAATTTAATGATATTCTCTCTAAAATCCAAACTATATCTACAACTTCTTTTGTTCCTCTGTTTAAATAAAACCCCTTTTTTCTTTTGTCATAAATTATTTTCTTTAAGTTATCTATATTTTTAAAAAGAACATTTCCTGTATCTTCATCATCTCTTAAAGTATCAATTAATCTACCCATTACATAAGGAGATGGTTCTAAAAGATATTCTGGTAAACTTATTGTTTCTATTAAAGAATCTATTATATTTATAATAGATGGATTAAAAGTTTTTTCTAGCTTTTTCTTATTTACTACAAATTGTATAGCCATAACAAAAAAAGCACCAAAGACTAAAGCTATCATTCTTTTTTCAAAATCTATCCCGTATACCGGTTCAGAAATCATAAAAAGATATTGAAGCCCAAAAGGTATAACTACTAAACCTTTTATATTGGAACTAAAAGTATATGCTATAACAAATAACGCTATTAAATTTAAAGGTATGCCTATCCAAAGATTATTAACTGCGATATACGAAAAGACCCCTGTCATTACATTTACAAGTAACAATGTAAGAAAATTTTTTATAGGTTCTGCGGTTAAATCTCTTTGAGTTAACATTAAAACTGCTGTTATTACTGTTATTCCAACTAAGCTATTAGCTCCACCAAATACACTTCTAAAAATGCCAAGATAAATCATTATAATTATAAATATAAGTGTATTACCTATTATTTTGTTTTTGTTCATGCAATTCCCCATTTCAATTATTAATCGTAAATAAATTTAATATTTACCCCTTAAACTTGACTTTCGAATAACATGGTTTATTTTCATTAGTTACCATTTAATTAATAATACTACATATTTTATACTATTGCTTATTTGTATTTCTCATTCAATAATGATTATGTTCAATTCTTTTATATTATCTTTAATTATCTCTAATTATCTTTAAAAACTATTTTAAATTTGAACTTTTTTAAACTAATAACATTTCTCACATCTTAAATAGAATAATTAACCTTTATGGTTTTAAGTACAATACATTGTTCTATATTTTTTATTTAACTAAAGTTCTTTTTTTCATATTTATAGCTTTTACATTTAATTTTTCATTAATCAAAATTCACTTCTAATAAAAAAGAAATCTATTAATAGATTTCTTTTTAACTTTCAATTATAATTGGTATAATCATAGGATTTCTTTTTGTTTTATTATATATTAAAGAATTAACCTCATTTCTTATTTCACTTTTTATTTGAGACCATTGATATATTTTATGATTTATACATTTTTCCATAGTCTTAGCTGATACTCTCTTTATATCATTTAAGATACATCCAGATTCTCTAATATAAACAAATCCTCTAGTAACAACATCTGGTCCTGATATAATTTGCTTGCTTTCTTTGTCCATGACAATAATTATATTAACAATTCCATCTTGCGACAAATGCTTTCTATCCTTTATTACTATATTACCAACATCACCAATACCAAGACCATCTATTAAAACATTTCCTGATGGAACCTTCTCTGTAACTCTTGAATATCTTCTTGTTAAAGTTAAAACATTTCCATTTTCTAAAATAAATATATTTTCCTTCTTAACTCCAATTTCTTCAGCGATTTTACTATGCATTATTAAATGCTTATCTTCTCCATGAACGGGAACAAAATACCTAGGTTTTAACAAAGAATGTATAAGCTTTAATTCTTCTTGACACGCATGACCAGAAACATGAATATCTTCTATGGATTTATATATAACATTAGCTCCTTTTTCTATAAGTTCATCTACAACTTTTGATACAGACCTTTCATTTCCTGGTATTGGGGTTGCTGAAATTATAATAGTGTCTCCTTTTTCAATTGTTATATGTCTATGATTTGAATTAGCTATCCTAGTTAATGCAGACATTGGTTCACCTTGGCTTCCTGTCGTAACTATAGTTATTTGATTGCTTTTATATAAACCTATATCCTCTAAACTTATTAAAAGTCCATCTGGAATATTTAAATAACCAAGTTCTTTAGCAACCTCTGATATCTTTTCCATACTTCTGCCACTAAAAGCTACTTTCCTTCCATATTTAACTGAAGAATTTATAATTTGTTGTAATCTATGAATATTAGACGCAAATGTTGCAACTATAATTCTACCACTTGCTTTTGAAAACAAATTATTTAATGTTTCACCAACAATACTCTCTGACATTGTATAACCTTTATTTAATGCATTTGTACTATCTGCCATAAGAAGTAAAACTCCTCGTCTTCCAAGTTGTGCATATTTAGCTAAATTTATAACATCTTTATCAATAGGAGTTAAATCAACTTTAAAATCTCCTGTATGAACTATAATTCCAGCTGGCGAATAAATAGCAATAGATGCACTATCTGCAATACTATGATTTGTTTTAATAAATTCAACCTTTAATTTCTCTAATTCTATTACATCATCATACTTTACAACATTTAAATTGCATATATCTAAAATTTTATGTTCTTCAAGTTTACTCTTTATAAGAGCAATAGTAAGCTTTGTAGCATATACAGGTACGTTTATTTTTTGCAAAACATAAGGTAAACCACCTATATGGTCTTCATGTCCATGAGTTATAAAAAATCCTTTTACTTTTTCCTTATTATTTATCAAATATGTTATATCCGGAATAACAACATCCACCCCATACATTTCTGAATCTGGAAATGTCATTCCACAGTCTATGATTATTATTTCATCTTCAAATTCTATTGCTGTAATATTTTTTCCAATTTCTCCAAGCCCACCTAATGGTATAACTTTTATACTACTTTTATTTTTCATTTATCCTCCATATGAACAGTTAATTTATTTTAACTATATAAAAATTTATTACTTCTAAAATCTAAAAAAAGTTAAATATATATATTAACAGTTTTACAATTTAATATACACATTTAACTTTTTTTATCATTAATAATGATTATACACAACATCAAAAAGATAATCAACTTACCTCTAATTCTCAAACGATTTAAAAATATAATTAATTATAAAAAAGTAGCTAATCTATATTAATTAATTTTTGGTGATTTTTTGAATTCAAGATTATAAAATTAAATATTTTTTAATTTTTTATCTATTTATTGATTACTAAATGGCAATTGTAAGTTATAATAATAATATATAAGATAATATATTTATTTTATAAAATAAATACATAGGAAAAAGGAGACTAAAAATGGATAATAAATTAATAGAAAATCAAAGAAAATTTAAAGAAGAATATTCTATTGGATACACAACTAAAATTTTAGAAAATATAATAACTAAATTTAATCTATATGATTTTGGTCATTCCACAACTAAAGATTCAGAAGAAGTTAAAAACTTAGTAATCAATTTAGATAAATATAACAACAATAAATTAAATGTAAAAATAGTAACAATAGTAAAAGCTCAAATGATGAGAATAATAAATAATGAGTTAGATGCTAAAGAAGTAGAAATAACTAAAGGATTTACTTTATGCTCTAAAGAATCTAAAGAATTAGAAGATTTAATAGTTGCTATAATAAAAGCTGAAATGGATGAAAACAATGATCCAACTATTTTAAATAGACTGGAAAGTAAACTTCCAACTATAAAGGACATTGTTGTATTCCAAATAACTATTTCATTAAAGAACCTAATCCATGCTTTTTCTGTTCACGAAGCAAAGGTTAGCAACAATAAAAATAAATTAGATTATATAATATCTAATTTAGAAGAAAATTTAATGAAAAACATGTAAACAATAACTTATAAAAATTATTATTTATCTTAACGTTAAACGTTATAAAAAATAATTTTTTTAAAGCAGAAAAGTTAATAACTTTTCTGTTTTTTTATTATTTCTAAGATTATGTATTTTGGTTTTTAAATTATTTTTTAAGAATTAGTATTAATTTTATTTATCATTTAAGAGTATTTTATACAAGAATAAATTTAAATAAACTAAAGAGGTAATAAAAGCTTACCTCTTTTTGAATTTTTATTTTCTTTTTTTATGTAAAAGATAAATTGTAGCAGCACACATAGTAGTACAACCGATTAAATCTATTAAAAACATTTTTTTAAGCTTTCTATCTTCTTTTATAAGCTTATCAACCGAATTATTTAATTCTTTGCTAATCTCATTATTATTAGCCATAGTTAAAACTTCCTCATTTATTTGGGCTTTTTCATGATTTTTTATACTATCATAACTTATTTCTTCTCTAACTTTTCCTGCAACCTCTTGTGTAATATTCTTTAAATCATCATAAAGTTCCTTATTAATTTCACTTTTTAGCTCTTCTTTTAATTTTAAATTTTCTTCCATTTCACTCACTTCCTTATTTATATCTTAAAAATTATATGTCATACTTATATTATAAACTTTAAAATACTAAATTAAAACGATAAAAATTTAATTCTTAATTAAATCTACCTCTTTGATATAATTTTTATATACATAAAAAGAAAGAATATTACCAACCAATTAGCAATTTAAATACATCTAATGTTATTCTTCAATACTATTTTTTAGTAGACTCTAAAAATAAAGATATATTTAAATACATCTAATGTTATTCTTCAATCCATGCACTGCTATGTATATAACTTTCGTAAATTTCATTTAAATACATCTAATGTTATTCTTCAATATAATAAAGGAAAATTTTGATTTTACAGCTTTAGAAATTTAAATACATCTAATGTTATTCTTCAATGATAAAGCTAACTGGACTTATAAATTCTTTTTCAAATTTAAATACATCTAATGTTATTCTTCAATTCATAGGAGAACTGCATAGAAAGTAGCGTTTTTATGATTTAAATACATCTAATGTTATTCTTCAATGGTACTAGGGTAACGGTAGAAGGTTTAAGGTTTAAATTTAAATACATCTAATGTTATTCTTCAATGCATGTGGAGGATAGTTTATTACAAGCATATAAAAAATTTAAATACATCTAATGTTATTCTTCAATACAATAGTGGAGATTTAAAGTTATATACAACGGATTTAAATACATCTAATGTTATTCTTCAATTATTAAATTCAAAAAAAGGAGATGATTAAATAATGTATTTAAATACATCTAATGTTATTCTTCAATTTATACGATTTAACAGATAGATATAAAAACTTACTATTTAAATACATCTAATGTTATTCTTCAATTGCCAAAGATTATGGAATGGCAGCTAAAAAGTTTAAATTTAAATACATCTAATGTTATTCTTCAATAAAATAATAAACAAACAAAGGTAAAGCTTAGCACCATTTAAATACATCTAATGTTATTCTTCAATGTAAACGGGTGCAAGTTACTTAAAAGGCAAGAAATACAATTTAAATACATCTAATGTTATTCTTCAATGTAGAAGATAGAATAATAATAAATAGCAAGGAGTGATTTAAATACATCTAATGTTATTCTTCAATCCGACAAAAGCCTTTACATTAGCCTGTGCGTCTGTATTTAAATACATCTAATGTTATTCTTCAATGATATAGATTTAGATATCCATCAACTTCATTATTTTATTTAAATACATCTAATGTTATTCTTCAATATAAAATATTCCATATGGAACATTTTGTTCTATATATTTAAATACATCTAATGTTATTCTTCAATTCTTCATTAAAAAATTTTTAAATTATTTTTATTAGAATTTAAATACATCTAATGTTATTCTTCAATTTTATTATTACATAATTATTAACATTTATATATAATCATTTAAATACATCTAATGTTATTCTTCAATAACTAAGATTATTGTATTAACCAAATATCCAATTTATTTAAATACATCTAATGTTATTCTTCAATCAAGTCTTTAATAGATTCTTTACTATTTAAAGCCAAATTTAAATACATCTAATGTTATTCTTCAATCAGTTTTTGAAGAAGAAATAGAAAAAGTTATAAAATTTAAATACATCTAATGTTATTCTTCAATCCATACCTTTATAATTGGGACCTGGGGAGAAACGTATTTAAATACATCTAATGTTATTCTTCAATCGACCAAGCCAGCATAATAAAAGAATTTAGATACAAATTTAAATACATCTAATGTTATTCTTCAATGTAAAATCTATTAAGATATTATAGGGTACATCCTTAATTTAAATACATCTAATGTTATTCTTCAATAGAGTATGTTTTAGAATAGGAGATAGTGCTACATCTAATTTAAATACATCTAATGTTATTCTTCAATTCTTTCTTATGAGCATTTCGGGAATGAGCTGGATAAATTTAAATACATCTAATGTTATTCTTCAATAAAGATTTAGATATCGAAGGCATTAAAAAGAGCGTATTTAAATACATCTAATGTTATTCTTCAATAAGTGTAGTGGGTGGTGGGTTTTATAAAGTTAACAAATTTAAATACATCTAATGTTATTCTTCAATATTACTGGAGCTTCGCCATATATTTCTTTAAACTTAGTATTTAAATACATCTAATGTTATTCTTCAATGAGATAAGTATAGAAAATGCTTATATAAATTTAATATTTAAATACATCTAATGTTATTCTTCAATATGCATTAAAAAATATAATAAATTATTTTATTATATTTAAATACATCTAATGTTATTCTTCAATTGTAAGATACTTTTTTATAATACTAAATTTGGCTAATTTAAATACATCTAATGTTATTCTTCAATACAACCAAAGCAATAAAAAAAATTCTTATTAACATATTTAAATACATCTAATGTTATTCTTCAATCCCCTCCGATAGCGTAAATTTTATCACCAACAGCTTCATTTAAATACATCTAATGTTATTCTTCAATGGACTACTGCAACCATGGCTCTGATGTCTATACAGAATTTAAATACATCTAATGTTATTCTTCAATAAACCATACTGTAACTATTAAAAGTATATATATAAAATTTAAATACATCTAATGTTATTCTTCAATACTTTGGCTTTAACTTTAAAGTATCAAAACGCTCTTATTTAAATACATCTAATGTTATTCTTCAATAAATTCTATAGTTGGCATAATTCCTTTACATTTCAATTTAAATACATCTAATGTTATTCTTCAATCCTCCATTCATGGAAACTCTTTCTCCAGCTAGAGTTAATTTAAATACATCTAATGTTATTCTTCAATAAGAAGTGGGTAAATTAGTATTGGAAGAAGCTAAATTTAAATACATCTAATGTTATTCTTCAATGCTAATGGGTTGGTTGTAGAATAAACTTGTATATTCCATTTAAATACATCTAATGTTATTCTTCAATAATAGGAATGTTAACAGTTTTGGAAAGGATAAAAAAATTTAAATACATCTAATGTTATTCTTCAATTTAAATTAGAATATAATAGAAGGAAGGCATTAAGGATTTAAATACATCTAATGTTATTCTTCAATCTAGTAGAGAAGGTTTAAATATAGAGGGGTTAAGATTTAAATACATCTAATGTTATTCTTCAATGCTGATTGATGAATTAGATACAGATTTATTTTTCAAATTTAAATACATCTAATGTTATTCTTCAATGAATTTGTTCTTGTGCTTCTTCAACTGTCATTTTTTATTTAAATACATCTAATGTTATTCTTCAATTATCATACATTAAGCACAGTATGTTTGGAGTTGCTATTTAAATACATCTAATGTTATTCTTCAATGCTTTGATAAGTGGTCACTAATATTCCGCTATTTATATTTAAATACATCTAATGTTATTCTTCAATGATAAAAGGAGAAAAAGGAGAGCAAGGACCGAAGGGATTTAAATACATCTAATGTTATTCTTCAATTGATTCTCTTTCTAAAACTAGTAAAAAATTTGAATTTAAATACATCTAATGTTATTCTTCAATTTCAAATATAGCAAAACTAGAAGCTCAATTAGAGAATTTAAATACATCTAATGTTATTCTTCAATAGTATCATACAATACCCAATTAAGAGCAGCTAGTATATTTAAATACATCTAATGTTATTCTTCAATATGTTCTGTAGATGAAATGCCAATTACGTTATACTTATTTAAATACATCTAATGTTATTCTTCAATAATAAGTTAAGGTGGTTGTATATCATGTCTATTTAAATTTAAATACATCTAATGTTATTCTTCAATACAATTCTTTAATAATAATTTATAGAGAGTTTTGCAATTTAAATACATCTAATGTTATTCTTCAATACATAATACACAAAATAATATAACAAAAAATTTAATATTTAAATACATCTAATGTTATTCTTCAATTTTAATGCTATATTCTGATAATAAATATCTTTTAAGATTTAAATACATCTAATGTTATTCTTCAATATCTCTTGTCCTATCTTTTTTATTTTTTGTTTACCATTTAAATACATCTAATGTTATTCTTCAATTTAACAGATTTAGATGATTTAGCTCGTCTCCTAGCTATTTAAATACATCTAATGTTATTCTTCAATATAAAGGAGGGTACGATGAGTAAAAGATATTTTTAATTTAAATACATCTAATGTTATTCTTCAATGCGTTTATAAGGTTGAAATTTAAAGAAAGAGAGCGGATTTAAATACATCTAATGTTATTCTTCAATTTAGAGTTCACACAAACTCCTAGTACTAATGAACGATTTAAATACATCTAATGTTATTCTTCAATGCAAAGTAGGAATACTGGTCTACTTTGTGACTCCAATTTAAATACATCTAATGTTATTCTTCAATCGGCTGCATGGAGTTCTCTTGTTGCTTGGTCTTTAGCATTTAAATACATCTAATGTTATTCTTCAATATAAAGGTTACACCTTAACTGAAGACTTGCTAAAATTTAAATACATCTAATGTTATTCTTCAATTTTTGTTCTCTCAATTGGATGTTCAAAAGTTAAATTTTATTTAAATACATCTAATGTTATTCTTCAATCTTTAGTCGTGGGAGGTTCAGAATGTTATGATGTTATTTAAATACATCTAATGTTATTCTTCAATTTGTATTTAGTTCTTGTTGGGTAGGCACTACCAAATATTTAAATACATCTAATGTTATTCTTCAATCTAATATACCATATATAACTAAAGTAATTAATAAAATATTTAAATACATCTAATGTTATTCTTCAATATTTCGTGGATATCAGGCGTTAGTAGTAGTCTAATATTTAAATACATCTAATGTTATTCTTCAATCGTGTTGAGGTTGTACAACGGTTTCTGCATAGCAAATATTTAAATACATCTAATGTTATTCTTCAATAGTATACATTGTTGAAAAAGATAGGTTTGTAGGTGGATTTAAATACATCTAATGTTATTCTTCAATTTTTATAGCAATAGTTTCATAAAAAATATTTTTTAATTTAAATACATCTAATGTTATTCTTCAATGATAATACGTTAGGCATAATGACATCAAATATAAGATTTAAATACATCTAATGTTATTCTTCAATTAAGGTATAGTACCTGGTATCCCAAAATCAAATCCAATTTAAATACATCTAATGTTATTCTTCAATTGAAGCACTACTTATCTATCTTAATGCCATACATATTTAAATACATCTAATGTTATTCTTCAATACATATCCTAGACCTCCTCGCCACCTATCATTTCCAATTTAAATACATCTAATGTTATTCTTCAATTTAATTCGCCAGGAGGAAGTGTTTTTGCTGCATCATTTAAATACATCTAATGTTATTCTTCAATCACTGTAAAAAAGCCATTTTTAAAATAGTTAATTCCCTGTTAAGCCTTTACTTATCACTTTCTAATAATATTTTACCAAGTAATCAAAAAAATTTCTATAAACTTTTAAAAATAATCTTAAAGCCTTTAATAATCATGCTTTTAAAAAATTAAAATTGTTTTTACCTGGTAAATATATTATAAAAATAAATCTTCTCCTGTTTTATTAGCTACTCCTATTATTTCTTCTCCAAACATTCCATCATTTAATAATTTTATTATGCAAATAAAATCTTCTGTTTCATCAATTACATTTTTTATATCTTTTCTTAATTTTATTAAATTTGAAGGGGTTATTTCTCCTCTAAAAACTGATTTTTGATAATGACTTAAATACTTTTTACATATTTTAAAAACCTTATTTACCCTATTTTCTTTAACATCATAAAATAAAAATGCATAATTATAGTTTATCTTTTTTTTCATTTCTACATTTTCTCCTTAATGTTAAACATTTTAAGTTCTTTGTCCTCTAATATACATTTTATCAATTTATAGCAATCAAGCTTCATAGAAGTTTTGTAACTTACTTTTCTTTTAAGTTTACTATGCATAAACACACTTTCTAATCTTTCTTCAAAGGCAGCTATAAATATTTTTCTTCCTTCTTCATTTAAAACACAGTAATTTAATTTCTTTTCAAAATGCTTTGCCACTTGTAGTTTTTTATTATTTACTAAATCAAATATGGTTTTAAAAACTAATATTGGCTTAAATGTTTCGCTTATATCTAAACTTAAAGAAAATCTTCCTTCTGATGGTTCATGAAGAAAACTTATTCTTTGATCAAGATGAGTTTTATATATTGTAGAAACAGTCTTAGCATATAATAAACTATTTCCAAAAGATATTAATGCATTTATTGGATTGTCAGGTGGTCTTTTAACCCTCTTGTTTAATACAAAATCCTCAGGTAATATATATTTAAAATCTCCATAAAATCTTTGCCAAAGCTCACCTTCAACTTGCATAAGTTGTTTTATATCATTAACTTCATCAATTTTTTTCTTGAATTCTTTTCTTATCCAGTCAATTGTTTCTTTAACATCCTTTTTATTATGTTTATAGTAGTGATATAATGTATCATCTATATTTTCAGCTATACCACAAACAAAGGCTTTAGCTATCTCCATTCTTTTATTCTCATAAGCTTTTACTTGGGCTATTAAAAGCCTACCACTTACAAGATTATCTTTTGGATAAAAACTTCCACTATACCCTTCATAATAATTAAAAAAATGCACCACTATATTATTCCTAGCTAAAAAATCTAAAAGTTTACTATTTAATGAAACCTCTGATAAACAATAAATCTCACTAACATTTTCAACTGGAATATACGCATTTTTATTATTAACCCTAAAACATATAGAATTATCTTTTCTACTTAGCTCTCCCATTGATGTTAAATATTTTGTACTTCCCATATACCTCTCTCCTTAAATATAACAATACTCGTAATAAGCACACTTCTTGCATTTATTATCAAACTTCACTTCGGGTGGGTATTTACTATCAAGTAAAGCTTTAATTTCACTTTCAATTTCTCCTAATTTCTTTTCCTTTTCATCATCTAATTCTTCATAAAATATCTTATTCTTTTTCTTTTCAACAAACTCTATCTTTCCTTTCCTATTTAATCCCTTAGATTTTAAAACCTTCAAATAAAATAAAATTTGCCATTTAACAGCTTCATAATCTGAATCAGATTTCTTAATTTCTACAAGATATTCTTTTGTTATTTTATCTATCTTTATATTTTCAATAGATATCTCTGTATTGCTACCCTCTTCTTCTTTAATTTCATGAATAGCCTTTCCAATTTTAACATCTTCACTATTAGATTCTAAATTAATTCTATTTCCATGAAGATAACATTGCCTTTTGCAGTGAAAATAATAATTTATAAGTGTACCATTAACCTTCAAAACACCATCTCCTATAAAAACTCAATACTATCGAAACCATCAACAGCACTCGGGTTAAACTTACCATTAGTAAAGAATTTTTCTCCATCTTCTACATAAGTTAAATCACCAATAGAATCATTGTATGAAAAATTTATTTTGGACACTGTATATATAAAATACTCCATTTTTTCTTTTACTTCTGATAATTTAACCTGTTTTTCTGCATAATTCATATCTTTATCTTTTATTAATTTTTTATATTCATTCCAAATTTCTTCTCCATTGATACATTCTCCACTCAAGTCATAAATTTCTCTATTTAAAAACACACTGAATTGATTTCTTTCATCTATAAGCTTCATTCTATCATATACATTTATATAATTTAGTTTTTTTATTGAGATTTCTCTAAAATCATTAATATTTTCAGCATCTAATCTTTGGTTTTGTTTAGTCAAATAATCCATTACCTTTTTATAAAACAAGCTAAAATCTTTATTTTTTAATATTTCCCTTATCTCTTTATTTTCAATAGTCAATTCTTTAATTTTTCTTAAATCATTTTTATAAATACTACTTGCATCATCAATATTAAAAAAATACACCTTTGCGTTTTTCTTTTTACAACTTCTATTAATACGTCCTAAAAATTGCTCTTCGCTATCTAAAATCGATATATCCTTAAATCCATAATCCATATCAATATCTACCCCAGCTTCAATAACCTGAGTTGCAACTAAAATTATGTTATTGTTAGGATATTCAATTTTATTACCTTCTCTATCCAATCCTTTAACTTTATTTATAATTCTTTTTCTCTCTGCTCTATTATCGTCACCTGTAATTAAAAGAACTTCTTTTCCAAGTTCATCTTCTACATTTTTTAATATTTCGTAAAACTCTAATGCACTTTTCTTTTTTATAAACTCTATTACTATCTTTTTATTATTCTCTTCTAAAACAGACCTTATATTTTCTAAAAGACCTTGTAAATCCAAGTTTTTATCTAATAATGAATAATCAACTTCTACTCTATTTTTAAATAATGGATTTTGAAAATATTTCTCTCTATTATTAATTAACATCTTAAATCCACATTTTTCATTACTAAGTTTCCTTAAATCTGGAAGTGTTGCTGACATTATTATAAATTTTATATTCAATAACTTTGAATATTTTTTCAAAAATATTATAATTTCAGTCCATATAGAATTTTTATAACTCTGTACCTCATCAATAATAACTACACTATTTGCAAGTTGGGTTAATGGAAATACAGAATCTCTATTAAGTCCAAACAAATAATTAAATAAATTTACATGAGTACTTAAAGTAATTGGATAATGTAAAAATTGCCTTGCAAGTAGTGTTTTTTCATAATCTACTTTTGTATCTTCATCTTTAAATTTTTCTTTCATAGCTGTTATTGAATTTACTACTGATATTTTCTCCTTTAAACCTTTACCTTCAAAAATTTCATCTAATGAATTTTTCGTTTGTTCTACTAAGGTATTAAAAGGGAATATATAAAACAACTTATTTAAACTTTTATCTTTTTCTAAGGCTTTAAGAGCTAAATTTATTGAACTATTAGTCTTGCCAGAACCTGTTGGTGCTTCTAAGAAAAATATATCTATTTTTTCTTTAAGTCCTTCTAATAAATTTTCTTCACTTTCTAAAAATATTTCACTTCTTAAAAGATTAATATCATTTTCTTTAAACGGACATTTATCTATTAATCCTGTTTTAAAATTTCTATATTCTTTTATACTTTCAGAAACTTTTGTTTTATTAAAACTTTCTTCAAATTCTTCTACGTTACCCAAGAGACCTAAATCATATACCTTTTCTCCTGTTTCATACTCTGATGTAGCATAAAAATCTGAACTAACTATAAGTGAAAAAACAAATCTACTATAAATATATAAATCTACACTTTTCCAAGCTTCTTTTTTTTCTAAAATATTAAACAACTCATTTTTTCTATCAAGCTTTTGTAAATTATTAATTAACTTTAACCTCTTAAATTCACCTTTATAATTTACATAAAAATTATTTTCTTGAATTTTAGAAATTTCTTTAGCTTCTCTATAAGCTTTTGGGAATCTTTCTTCATAAAATTCAAAAAAATCTTTTAAGTAACCATGATGCCTAGCTATTGCATAACTATTAATCATTAAAATTAAAAGGAGAAGATTTCTCTCTTCCCCCTCTACATTATCAACGATCTTTCCACAATAACTATTAAAATACATAATAGAAGAAAATAGAGAATGCTCTGTTTTTTTATTATCTAAAGACTGAAAACTTTCATTATTTTTCATTTTATAATACTGAAAATTAGGATTACTCTTTCCAACATCATGCATATAAATAGCATTTACCAAGAGTTCTTTAAATAGATGTCTAACTATATTTGAATAGCCTTTTAGAAGTTCATCTTCAAAATTTTTTATTATATTTTCTAATTTTTTATCTTTAACTATTTTGTAAAAATACTTTAAAGTTGACTCTAAATGCTCTTTTAGTGTTTCATTATCATTTTTTTCATCTTTTTCATCTTTTTCATTTTCTTTAAAATGAGCCTGTATTTTATCTAAATTGTTAAAGTTTTCCTCTAATTTATATATATTAATATCTTTTATTGTCACAAAATCATCTCCTAAAAGAAAAATATATTTAATCCATTGATTTTATATATTTCTTTATAATCATTGACACATTTAACATTAAGGCTAGTTGCTCTGAATTTTTCCTTTTGATATTGATTGATACTTTCTGTTAAAGATACAGGTAAAAATTCTTCAAAAACCCATTCTATCTTGTTATAATCATTATCCTCGTCATCGTCTTCACCATCATCACAATCAATATTATTATTTATTTCAAAATAATTGCTTTTAAACAATCCATAGATAGATTTTACATCACTTGAATTTATTAATTCCCCATCATTTATAATTGAAACTTCTTCAATATTTGCATAGTGATCATTTTTTCCTAAATAAGGCATATAGGTAAAACTATAATTCATAAATCTTTTAGCTAATTCCTCACTTATCTTACTATCCACTTTAAGATAAATCTCCCATACAGGATTTTCAAGCCATTGCTCTTTTACTATGAGATTCCCCCCTACTTCATATGATGCATAGCCTACCGAGTTATTAAAGGTTTGAATCTTTTTATTTACATAACCATCAAAAGTTATGTAACCCTTTCCCTGCTTTAAATCTTTATTATTAGTTGGAACTATAGCAACTTTTAACTCTTTTAATTTTTCATAAAACTCAGGATATTTGAAATCTTCCTTTATTTTTTTTATTTCTCGATTATTATTTCTCTCATTATATCCACCAAGACCTAAAATTGCTCCAAACATTCCAAGAAGTGCAACCTTATGAATTGAAGTGTAGGTAAAATAATAATAAGTGTTTACATCTGGTTTCTTAAAAAAAGCTGTCTTTCCACTAAGTTTAAATCTTAAAAACTTCATACTATTTTACCTCTTCTCTAGTAAATATATTAAAGTATTTATACTTTTCTCCTTCTATTTTATTTTCAAACTCAGTATCATAAGGATTATAATATATTTCTACATTATTAATTCTTTGGTCTAAAGCTTCCAATAAGTCTTTAAATTTAAATGTAAATATTCCTTTGTCATTTTCCTTCCTAAACTCTATAAACCTAGCTAAATTGGGAAGATATAGATCCTCTTCTGTTTCAATAAAAATAGAAATTTCATTTTCACATCCTGTTTTAGAATTAGTATTAAAAGCAGTTGCAGAAATCAATGCAGCTTCTTTAAATTTTTTGTAATCTTCCTCTGTATACCCGTCAGTTACTTTCATCTCTACATAGTTATTATATGCTTTTGGATTTACAACAAAAGGATATATATAATGAGCTTCACTACTTACTATTTTAGTTCCAAGAGTGGACGCATCTGCCTCATCTTTTGTTCCATCTCTAAATGGAGAAAGAATTTGTTGTTCTTCTACGCTATGCCCTTCATATATATTAAATCCTTGATTAATTTGAACTGCTCCTGTTATAGAAATGTTATTTTTAGCCTCTGCAAATGTTGCCCCAAACTGTTTAACATCTGTTGCTAAAAATAAATTTTTCACAACATTTCTACTATCTTTCTCAGTTGCCAAATCAGAAACTTCAAATATTTTTTCATATCTCTCTTTTAATGACCTTGGTCTTAACTTTACTTCATCTTTCTTTTTACTATCATCATCAATCTTATATGACTTTATATAAAGTACCTTTTCACCACTATCATCCCACATCTTTTTCATAGGATATTTAAGTGCTTTATCACTTCCAAAAACCTCTCCATCTGATGTTGATTTTGGATATCCACTAAAATCTGCATTCCAATTTGACATTATTGATTTTATTCCTATTACTCCATAAACTCTTTTCTTCATAATAAAAATTCCTCCTATTTTTCGTCTTTCTTATTATTTTCTTTATTATCCTTACTCTCTTCATAAATTAAACTACTATAAAGATACCCAGCTATTAAAATATCGGTTTTTACTTTACTTTCTTTAGGAATATAGCCTATGATCATTCTATTTAAACTACTAGCCCTACCGTAATTTCCTTCAATAGCATGATTATATTTTTTATAAAGTCTTTCCAATAACTCTTTTAATTTCTTATCACTTTTACAGTTTAAAAAAGGATTTATTAGAGATTGTTTTTTAGTATTGGCTTTACTTAAAGAAAATAAATAACTTATAAATTGACCTACTGCAAAATAATACTCTTCATCACTTTCAATAACTCCTTGAGTCACTCTATTTTCTCTTATATCTTTCTCTTTAATATTTATCTTTTGCCTTAATTTATCATTAATAGGTTTTATAAAATCTCCCATTCTCCTACCTCCATCTATATTACTAACTTTTCTATCCTTATTTAATTCAAAATAATCAAGAATAGCTTCTCTTAATACAAATTGTTCAAAAGCTTTCACAACATAACCATTAGCTATTGAATTTTTTATAAGTTCCATGGAACTTTTTTTAAACATAGATTTTATTTGATTAACATTGCCTTTATATATAAAAGAAAACCAAGCATCTTTAGTTAGTGCCATTTGTTCTAGCACTTTGGAATCGTTAATTTTTAAATCTTTTATAGGTGTAAAATAGTTATTCACAAGAAATTTATTAAAATAAATTCTATCAACTAGTTTCTCTAAAGAATATATAGATGTAACCTTTTTGCCTCCATTTTCTAACAATTTAGATTTAACTCTTATATTTTCATTAACTATTTCTTCTTTTATCTCTAAAGCAGTAATTTCAGTATTATAATTAGTTATAATATCAAAATCGTGGATTTCTACTTCTTTTCCCTTTTGTATTCTTAAGTAATAAGCTCTCAATCCCTTTTCAACTTTTTCTTTATGTCTTTTCGTTTCCTCATCTTTATATAAAGGTTTAATTATTTTATTAGTTATATCAAAATATACATTGTTAACTCCATTATTAACTAAATTATATAAATAATCATAGAATTTTTTTTGAATTAATACATCCTCTTTATTAATAAGATACGGCATATTATTTTTTCTAGTTTTATTAGCTAAATATGGTTTTTTGGAATTCATCCCCATATTATTGTTAGGAAGCCCTAATATTTCTCCATTAAATTCTGTATTATAATCATTAGAGTTATATATATTAGGAATAATATAACGATTACTTTCTTTTTCGTATTCTTCTATGGGGAAATCAAAAAATATTTTTAAATACCCCTTATAATCTTTTAAATTTTCTCCTATTTGAAATATATTTTCCTTTATCCAATTTCTACAATAATTAACTTTTTCAACATTAGATAAACCTAATTGTTCTTCTATTTCTTTATAAAGTTTTAAAGCTTCTTTCTTCTTGCTATACTTATTTTTTGGATTTTCTAAAACATTAAAATAATCATCTATACATTCTAATATAAATTCTTTAATATTAGCTTTTTTCTTTTTTTTAGCAAATTCCTCTAAATTTAAAGTTTCTTTTTTGATAAAAAAGCTCATGTAATTATTACTGTGAATAAGCTTAGATTTTTCTATTGACTTATTAGATTCTAAATATTTTGATAAATAATCACGAGTTATAAATTCTTCAAATTCTATTATTTGATTAACTTTTTTATCAAATTCTTTTTGATATTTTATATTGCCATCAGTATTTACCATTATATAAGTGCCATCAGCTAAAGTATAATTATCTGTTATTAGCTTTTCACCTTTAGCATTATATTGAACATTAAATATATCAATAAGGTCTTTATTCAAAAAAACACCTCCTTAAATCCATTTATAATTACAGTAACTCATTCCACGAGAACCCATTTCTCCGACCGAACATCCAATAGCAATATATGCTAACTTCTGAGCGACTTCATTTTCAGCAAACTCTATTGTAACTTTATCTCCTAAAAGCAAAATATCCTTATATTTAACTGGTATAGGTTTTTGATTTTCTAATTTTATATACTTAAATATTTCTACATTTTCATCTATTTTTTCATTAAAAAAGCTATTATATTTTTTAATTAAATTTTCTTTTAGGCGTTTTTCAAAAACAATTGCACTATTATTAGTTTTCCAATATCCATCCTCAAATTTTAAAATAACTGGTGTTATGCTATACACTTTATCAATAAATTTTTGTGGAATTTCTCTACATTTAATAATTAATCCTTTCATAGAATCTGTATACTCATTTGCCAAATATCTTTTAAAATAATTAGACAGATTAATATCTATAGTTCTAATAATTAAATTATATATGTGCCCTCCTTTATAAACTTTATCTTTTTCTAATGGATATAAACTATTAAAACAATAAAATTTATAGTTATTGCTTTCATGAAATTTCTTCATTTTTTCATCATGAATAAAACTTTTATCTATTAATTTATTAATTTCACCATTTAAATTACTAAAATCAATCCTTTTTAGTAAATAAATAGATAAATTAAGTTCATATACCTTTATGTCAATCACCTCTTTTTAACCTTATTATAAATATTATAACATATTTATTTAAAATATGTTATAATATTACATTTTAATACTTTTTATTGTTTATAAATGTATTAAAAGCTTTATAATCACTCCAATACATATTAATATTTTTATCAATTATTTCTTCAAAATATTTTTTAACCGATTTTCCTTCTAAAAAAGCAGTTTTTATTATATTGTTTGCAATATAATTTTTATGATATTGTTTCAATGTCATTTTAAATTTAGCCTTAAATAATCTATTTATTGTTTTTATAGAATATTGTAAGTCACACTCTAATCTTTCTTCATTCAATCTTTCATATTCGTTATTATGTAATTCTTTTTTTATTATATCTGCAATTTCCATATTTTTAACCTTCTTTTTATTAATTAATATTAACTTGATTTGATTATATGATACTATTATTTAAAGTTCAATCCTTATTTTAAGACATTAATCAAATAAAATATACTCCTTGTTTATTCACATCACATGTTATTTTTCATCATAATTGAAATTAAATAATAATAACTATTTAAATACATCTAAGTTAATCTTCAATCAATTAATAATATCATTTCTTGCCCTATAAGTAAATGCTTTTACTAATAATACCCGTCACTCTCTTCTTACTTTGATTGCTCTATGTTTTATTCTATATAATATCTTCTATTTTATCTCAATCCTAATTAAAATACTTTATTTTACATTTTTCTATTGTGTTATAATTATTATATAAAAACTATATTATTTAATAGAAGGGATTTTATTATGACATATTATTTAGAAAACGATAATCTTAAATTAAAATTTAGAGAATTAGGCGGAGAACTTCAAAGTATCTTTAGTAAAAAATATAACACAGAATTTTTATGGAATGGTGATGAATCTTATTGGAAATATCACGCTCCCATTCTTTTTCCTATCGTAGGTAAAGTTTTAAATGGTGAATACAGAGTAAATGGTTCTTTCTATAATCTTCCACAACATGGTCTAGCTAGGGTTTCTAATTTTAATGTTTTAGAAAAGACAAGTAATACTATTTCATTTGAACTTAAATCATCATCAGAAACACTTAAAGTCTATCCTTATAAATTTTCATTAATCATAAAATATACTTTAAATGATAGCAGCATAACTACTGAATATATTGTTAAAAATACTAATGAAGAAAATATGTATTTTTCTATTGGAGCACACCCTGCATTTATGTGTCCATTTTCTAAGGATGAATCATTAAATGATTATTATTTTGAATTTAATGAAAATGAAACAGCATCTATAATGCCATTAAACAAAGATGGCTATGCTAAAAGGGAGAAAAAAGCTTTTTTAAATGATGAAAATAAAATAAATCTTTCAAAAGAACTTTTCAAATATGATGCTTTAATTTTTAGCAATCTAAATTCTAATAAAATAACATTAAAATCTAAAAATAATAATAAAGCTTTAGAATTTAATTTTGCAGATTTTCCATACCTTGCATTATGGTCAAAGTCAACAGGTGCTCCTTTTGTATGTATAGAACCTTGGTTTGGTCATGCAGATTTTGAAGATTTTAAAGATGATTTTTCTAAAAAAGAAGGAATTCTATCTTTAGAACCTGAAAAAACATTTAACTGCTCTTATTGTGTAACAATTAAATAATATTTATAATTAATTATAATTTTAATAATATTTTTAAATTTAGCTATGTTTTAATACAATACTAATTTTACATAAAAACTTTTTATTAGTATCTGCTGTTTAAAACATAGCATTTAATATAATGTATTATATATTACTTTTCTGAGCAACTTTCAACTAAAATATTTTGTAACACTTCTTACAGCATGTTGACATTTTTTTTAATTGATATATAATAACAATTGTTCTAAGAAACTTATTTCTAAAGTTTCTTTAAAAGCAAGTCTAATTTTTATTTCAAATCTATTTAATAATAAATTTCCAAAAATTAAAAAATTAAATATTTAGGAGTGATTTATCATGTCAATTAATACAAAAATTAATTTTAATCTTGTAGCAGGAGAATCAATTGGAATACAACCTCTCTATCAGTGGAATGCTAAAGTTACAGGTAGCTTAATCCAACTTTATAATTCAAAAGGACAAGCTCTTCCTAACAATTACACATCTTTAGGCGATTGTATTACAATTCTTGGTATTTCTTCTGAAACTAATTTAGCACTTATACAATTTCCTTATAATGATAAAAACTGTTATGTTCAAGGATACATAAAAATTAGCGATTTTAATCTTTTAAAATTAAGATTTGACAATTCATGGATTAATTCTGTAAACAATCAAGAAGTCCTCTTATTCAATGGTGATTTGTCTAGTAACACTCTATCTTTAAATGAAACCTCAACTTATTTATATAGCACTGACGCTTATGCTTGCATTATATATAAAGATTTTAATAATAAATTGCAATCTGGATATGTTCCTTTATGTTCTGGAAACCTTAATATTATTCAAACAAATATTCCGTACTATTTAGCTTCTGGTACATCTGTTGGTAAAAATCCAACTTATCCAACTAACGCTATTAACTTTTTAGGTAACATAAACATTGTGGATATTAATAACATATCAATTCCTAACACTTACACATCTCTTGGTGATGAAATTACTATATTAGAAATTTATCCTGATGAAAAAGTAGTTTTAATAGAATTTCCTGATTCATTCAATAATACATATATTATAGGATATATTCCCTTAGATAATTTAACTAATAATAGTATAATAATCAGAAATAATCATACAACTTTTAATACAAACTGTAATTATCGCGCTTTATTTAACATAAATAAAACTCAAATCTATTCTATTGAATCGACTGAAAGTTTTAATTATCTTTTCCAAACAGGAAATTACGCTTGCATTTTATTTAATAACACTAATTTACCTAACAATCCCATAGAAACAGCTTTTATTTCCCTAGACTATGGTACTTTCAATTTTAATTCATTTAATACCTCTAACATACCATTAATTGAACAGACAGCTTTGTATATAGCCTGTAATGAAGGTTTTAGTTCATCTCCTTATTATTATGGTACTGGAATATATGGAAACTCTATAGGTTATGGAAGTTATTACACCAAAATAAACTTTCCAAATACACCAATCTCAAAAATTTATGCTTTTGAATATCTCATAAATTATTTAAAACAAAACATTCCTGTTTGGAATAATACTATCTCAAAATATTTAAAGTTAGATACTTTAACAGACTATCAAAAAGTTGCTCTATACGATTTTGCATATAATATTCCAGCCTATCTAGGAGATATATCATGCAAACTAGCATCTAATCCTTCTTGGAGCAATACTTTTGCAAATTTTTTAATTCCTAAAGAAATATATACTAGAAGACTTCGTGAATGGTTAACCTTTACCAAAAATAACTATTTCATGGGAGGAGCAATATCCAACCTTCCATCAACATCTTATATATCCCTTGCTAATTCAATGAACTATTTAACTTAAAAATAAAAGCACCCACAAATTTTAGGTGCTTAAAAATTAATAATTATATTAGTATAAGTTAATTCTCTTTAATATCTTTTATATAATTTATACACTTTTCTAAAAATACCATAAACTTTTTACTATCTTTATCTAAGGCAGTACAGTCTATCTTTTTATCATTTATATATATCCTTGGTGCCCAATGTCTTTCTTTAAATTCTATATTTTCTATATCATCTAAATTTATTCTCCAAGGATGTTCTCTTTTATTTTGACAATGTATTGCTTTATTTGTAAGTATCATTCCATCTTTTGCTGATTTAAAAACTGTATTATCAAAACAGTAAAATACCTCTTCATCTTCATCTAAATCAGCATAATTTCTTATAGCATTTCCAACTAAATTATATTCATCATCTTCTTCTGACAAATATATAACATCTTGTATTTTAGAATCTAAACTATTATACTCTCTCTTTATCATCTCTTTAGCCCTTTTATAAAAATCTTTTTTAGGCAATGCACGATATCTAACATCATCACCTAAAATTTCATCATCGAACTTTGTAAGAGCATTTTTATAATCCTTTTTTATCTTCTTATTTGTCGTAGCTTTTTTAATTTTTAAAACCTTATATAAATCCATGTTATTACTCCCCCTTAACTATAAATTTTATACTAAATAACTAATTAAAGTAAAATTAAAATTTTATAAACATTTTAAACGCTATGATTTTGTAATCTTAATAATTTACACACCACATACATAACCCCTTCGCTGGAGCTTTTTCTCCAGCTTCAGCTCTTTTTTTAGCATTTAATATAACTAAAACATCACTAGGTTCAATTTCCCCCATTCCAACCTTTACAAGAGTTCCTGTAAGTATTCTTACCATATTTAACAAAAACCCATTTCCATTAAATTCAATCTTAATCAAATTATCTTTCTCTTCTATATTTATATAATTTATTTTTCTTACAGTTGATTTTCCATTCTTAGCTTTAAGACTTGTAAAACTTTGAAAATCATGAGTACCTAAAAGAAACTTTGATGCTTCTCTCATTTTCTTAATGTCAAGTTTTTTCTCAATATGCCATGCAAATTTTCTCACAAATACATCTTGATACTCATTATTATCTATTGTATAAATATAGGTTTTAGATAAAATATTAAGCCTTGCATGAAATCTCTCGCTTGCATTTTTCATATCTCTTATAACAATATCCTCTGGCAAATACTTTTTACAATATTGCATCATCTCCTCTATTGATAAGATAGTATTCGTTTTAAAATTAGCTATATAATTTTTAGCATGAACACCTGAATCTGTTCTGCCACAACCAATGAGTTGAATTTTTTCACCTGTCATTTTTTCTAGTAATATTTCTAATTTATCTTGTATCGTATTTATTGAAGTGCCCTTTATATTTTGTTTTTGCCATCCTTTATATCTTGTACCATCATACTCAATTGTCATTTTTATATTTCTCATATGTTTGTTTTCTCCTATAAATATTTAAAATTTTTTATAACTATTATTACATATTAGATTTTCATATAATAATCCTAATCACTAATTACTATATATTATAAAATATAAAAAGCCATGTTTAAATAATAAGTAAAATTATTTATAAAAACAAGAAAAGTAAAATTTCAATTTTTAAAATAAAAACGTTAAAATAAATCCAGTAGAAATCGAAAATTGCATTAATATTCCAGTAGTTATCACTATTTTATAATCAATAGAACTATAAAGTTTCATTAAGATTAATCCTATACCTATTACCATTAATTGCAATAAAATTGTTAAGTTCCAAAAAATAATCAATATAATACCCCTTACTTTCTTATAATTTATTTTTAATTTCAATAAATAATTGTTTTTCGCTATTGTTTTACAAAGTTTTTATTATTTTCACTAATCATCCATTTTATTATATTATACATTAATTCTATTTTTTTATAAATATGTGATAAATATTAAAATATTATTGCAAATTTTATTAATTATTGACTATATAAAAAATAAAAAACATTCTACAAAACTGTAGAATGTTTTTGCTTGTACGATTTACTATTTTTAAGGTTATTAACGACACATTTATTATTTCTTAAATTTAAAATATTATACTGAGTATTTGCTTCCTAAATTTGATAATTTTTCTATTTCTTCGTCAGTTGGCTCTCCGTTTGATATTATACTATCTTCAACTAAAACTCCACCACATTTTGTTATTCTCTCTTCCCAATCTTTCATCCATTGGCCATCACCCCAGCCATAAGAACCAAATAAAGCTATTTTCTTTCCTTTTATAGATCCTTCAATACTTTCCATAAAAGGTTCCATCTCAGACTCTTCTAAAACTTCATCCCCCATAGCTGCACAGCCTAAGAATAAAACATCAGCTTCTTCCGCATCTTTAACTGTTGCTTTATCAACACTTAATATTTTGGAATTCTCTTTATTACAAGCATTATATATATGATTTGCCATAGCTTCCGTATTTCCTGTACCACTCCAATATATTATATTTATCTTACTCATTATTAAAACTCTCCTCTCATTTATGTTTTATTTGTTATTTAATATATTCTTATAATATCATAATGATTACTATTTGTAAATGAAAATGATAATTAATATCATTAAAATATTTTAATTTTTTGTAAATACTACTTATAATAAAAAAGATCTGAAATTTCAGACCTTTTTTTTGCTTATTCTAAATTTAATTTTTTATTTAAAATCCAACTAGTTCCTACAAAAAGAATTAATATTATCACTATACTTACTATAATATTTACAACTTCATATAAATTAAATGCTGATAAAAGTGAATATATATCCTGAATTTTATAAGCATTACTTATAAATATTACTTGAATAACACTTTGAACAATTCCTATTATAATATTTATTATAAAAAATGTTATAATTCCAAATAAAGTTCTATTTTTATTAAATTTAGGTAAATGACCTATTGATAAAGATATATAAACATTAAATATAAATATTGTATAAACCAAGAATCCACTTATTATCATAATAACAACAGGAAAAATGATATCTTTTTGTGATAATCCTTGATTTATAACACTCCAAAATTCATGGTTTAAAAATGCACTTATATCTAAATTTCCTCCAAATAATAATATAAATACAAACGATAATATAGCTATTATTGTACTTAAAATTATATAAATAAGAGATGTTAAATATTTAGATAATATAAGGTTTTTAATAGATACTGGAAGTGTAAACATTAAGTATCCTTCATCCTCTAACAAACTCTTTTTAAATCTTTGTATTATAAGAACAATTGTTACTACCATTAATCCTATAAAAAGTGCCATAAGTATAAAAATTAATATTGAAGCTACTTGAAAGCTTTCTGTATTTGAAAATACTCCAATTATTGCTGCCACAACCAAAATAGCTACATATAATGGAATAAATATTCTTCCACATGCTTTTAGTTCGTATTTCATCAACTTCCCTAACATTTAAATTCCTCCCTAAATAACGCATCTATAGATTTTCCTTTTTCTTCTCTAATTTCATCAACATTACCTTGAAGAACTATGTTTCCATTAGATATAAATATCACTTCATCACATATATTCTCAATTTCACTAATTAAATGTGTTGCAATCAAAAGCGTACTATCTTCTAAATAATTAGTCATAATTGTTTTTAATATATAACTTCTAGCTGCTGGGTCTACCCCACCTATTGGTTCATCTAATATATAAAGTTCTGCTTTTCTTGACATAACTAAAATTAATTGTACTTTTTCTTTTGTACCTTTAGACATTGTTTTTAATTTTTCATTTTTATCTATATTTAAGCTTTTTAACATTTCTTCTGCTTTTTCCATATCAAAATCGCTATAAAAATCTTTAAAAAATTCTAATATATCTTTAACCTTCATCCAATCATTAAGATACGTCCTCTCTGGAAGATATGATACTATTTTTTTAGTTTCCTTTGATGGCTTTAATCCATTTATTAAAATTATTCCACTATCTTTACTTAAAAGTCCATTCATAAGTTTTATCATAGTAGATTTTCCACTTCCATTGGGTCCTAAAAGCCCTACTATTTTTCCTTTTGGTATATTTAAATTTATACCATTTAACACTTGTTTTTTTCCATAACCTTTATAAACATCTTTAAACTCTACAATACTTTCCATCTATATTTCCCCTTTTATATTATTTATTATAAGATTTACAATTTCCTCTTCGCTATATCCTAACTCCTTTAATATAAGCTTTAAATTTTCTATTTCTCTATTAGCAACCTCTTCCCTCATTCTTTTTATTCTCTCCTCATTATCAGTTACAAATCTTCCGCTAGTCCTTTTACTATATACTAACTCTTCTCGCTCAAGTGCAACTAATGCTTTTTGCATAGTATTTGGATTAACCTCTGCATCTTCTGCTAGATTCCTTACAGATTCAAGTTTTGCCCCTGGAGGTATCTCTCCTGAAATAATTTTCGATTTTAACTTATCTACAAGCTGAATATAAATCGGCTTATTATTATCTATATTCCAATCCACTTTTACACCTCCTTATTGTATTTATATATAAATTATATTAATGCAATAATACAATAATACAATAATTTTTTCAATATCTTTTTTTATTTTATAAAAAAAGATCAAAATATTGTATTATATTTTGATCTAAACACTTCTTATTTATTATTTTTAGAATTATTATTTTCTAACATTTTATCTAAAATATTAGGAATAAAATTTATGCTATATCCACATATTATTATAACTAAATCTAAGGTATATTTATTCACAATATTATCCAAATTCGGAAATACTATATCCGCCTTTATCGCTACAAATCCAATAACACCAACAACTATAGTTATAACAACTCTCTTTAAAGCTTCTAAAATTATTGCATAAATTGCTACAGTATAATCTATATTTACAGTATCCTGTTTATAGAGAATTGCTAAAATTCCTCCTAAACTACTACAAATTAAAGTATAACTCACATCCCCTAATATATTCCTTAGAAAAAAACATCCCATAATTAACACAAGAAACACTAAAACTACAGTAAATACATATTGCAACCTTCTTTTTAGTTTCAATCCTTGTTCTAAATTATTTTCTAAACTTTCTATATTTCTAATAGCTAAATCTTCATCTACATTAACTAAAGAACCTAAATCTTCAATGCTTCGAACATACACATATCTCTCTTTTTTAGACATTTCCACATTATTTAACTTACTTACTATATCACTTAATTTTAACAACGCCTTATTATTTGATCTACACAAATTTTTAATTACTATTTTCCCATTACAATCACATTTTAATATGCATCCATCATCTTCCAAAAGAACCTTTTCCTGTATTTTTTTATTATAATTCTTCATAAATTCCCCTTGAAAACTCAAAAATTAATTATAATTTTCAATCAACAATCCGTCTAATGTTTATGTACTTAAAAATATTATTTATTGATTAAAAATCCTATTTATGGTATTATATACAAAAAGAAGGAGATATTCTACTTGATGATAAAAAGAAAACTTTTTTTGCCTTATATTTTTCATTTAATATTATATTTATACTTTATAATGTTTGCATTTATAATAGACACACCTACTAATATTTTAAATGGAATGATAAATATAGTATTATCTCCAGATATTTTAATAACTGATTACATGGTGATCGGAGGTATAGGAGCAACTCTTGTAAACGTTGCAATAACAAGTAGCGCTTGTGTTTTCTTGCTTATTCTAAATGGAATAAAACCAAATGGAGCAACTTTAATGTCTCTATGGCTTATTAGTGGTTTTTCTTTTTTTGGAAAAAATATAATAAATATTTGGCCTATAATGTTTGGAGTTTTTCTTTATTCTAAATACCAAAAAGAACCGTTTTTAAATTATACTTTAGTTACACTTCTTGCAACTACTTTATCACCAACTATAAATCAAATTAGATATATTTCAAACCTCAATCCCTTTATATCAACAACTCTTGGTTTTTTAATTTCAGTTTTTATGGGATTTATATTGCCACCAATCTCATCTCATTGTATGAGGGCTCATAAAGGTTACAATCTTTATAATATAGGTTTTGCAGGCGGTCTTATAGCTATGTTTCTAATGTCTTTTTTAAGAGCAAAAGGCTTAGAATTTGAAAACACTCTATATTGGTATACTGGAAATGATACTATTTTGGTTATTTTTATGTTCATAGTATCTATATATTTTATAGCTCTTGCATTTATTTATGGAGATAATCCCGTACAAAAGCTAAAACTTATAAATAAACAAAGTGGTATTTTAGTTAGCGATTTTTTCATAATGTATAAAGAATCAACTTATTTAAATGTTGGAATTTTATCATTATTATCTACTATTTTACTTTTAATTCTTGGTGCTGATTTTAATGGTCCAACAATTGGAAGTATATTTACTATAATAGGATTTGGTTTTTTCGGGAAGCATTTTAAAAATGTGTGGCCAATTATTTTAGGTGCTATATTAGGTTCATTTGTATACTCAAAGCCAATTACAAATCCTAGTATAATAATTTCTGTTTTACTCTCCACAGGTCTTGCACCTATTGCTGGAATGTTTGGTCCTTTATGGGGAATAATCTCTGGATTTCTTCATATAATGCTAGTTACAAATCTTGTTTATTTACATGGTGGTCTTAATTTATATAATAACGGCTTATCTTGTGGTTTTGTTGCTATGATAATAATTCCAATTATAACAATTTTTAAAAAGGAGTAACTAAAGTTATGAAATTTAAAACAGAAAAAAACTTAAGAATTATGAATGAACTAGTTGCATTTTTTTTAAATATAGGTTGCACAGACATTCATATAGATTTATCCATTAATAATAATACTTCACACTTTTTGCTTACTGGTAATATCTCTAATTTAAAAGATAAGAATTTCAATATTTTAAAAGATTCTTTATGCGTTCCAAGACAACATGAAATAGAAGAATACTATTGGAATTTAATAGGAGAGAATGAAACTGGCTCTCAAATTTCTTTAGTAGGAATGATGATTGATAAATGTAATATTTCTTTCGAAAAAAACATTTTAAGATTGGAAATCTATAGAAATGATAATGATTAAAGTAATTTTAAATTCATCTAAAATTTTACTCCCATTATATATGGGAGTTCTTATATTATTTACAATTTATTCAAACAGCATTAACATTGAATGAGATTTAATTTTAGGAATATTATTTTCATCCACAGTATCTATTATATTTTCTTCTGCATATTTATTATTTACTACTATATTCCATTTTCCACTATGACTTTTAGGTATCTTATAATTGACATCATAATCGTCTATTGAAGTTGCGTTATATATAACTAATATATTTTTCCATTTATCATCTGAATTATTGTATAAATGAGATATTATAACTCCGCTATTTTCATCATTATTAATAAAAAATATATTTTGATTATTTCTAATATCCAAATCTGAACTTTTTCTAAAAGCCTTATGTCCCTTTCTAATTTTTATAAGACCTTTTATAAAACTAAACACTTCATAATATTTAATTTTATCTGCCCAATTTATTTTATTTATATTATCTAAACTCCTATAGCTATTATGATCTCCTTGTTTACTCCTTAAAAACTCTACCCCACTATGCAAAAATGGAATGCCTTGAGCTGTTAAAATAATTCCAACTCCTAACACCAACTGACGAACTTTGTAATTTTCAAAAATATTTTTATCTTTTATATTTTGATACCGTCCATTTTCTATATTACAATCCATTGATTTTTCTATTTGATCCCATAATGTATAATTATCATGAGCTGACACATAATTAATAGATTCCCTTGGTAATTTTGTAATTGTATATATAGAACCTTTTAAACCCTCTATAACGCTCCAAGCCTTATCTCTATTATGTGCATCACAATTTATATATCCCCATGATGGAGAATTATCCCCTCTTATAGCATCTCTAAAAGCATCATTAAATATTGAAAAATCTTTTCCCTTTTGACTTCCTTTATAAGTTCCATTTTTAAGAGGGGAATAATCAGCCTTCCACGGTTCTCCATATATTATAATATTCTTGTCTATTTCTTTAACCTTTAAAACTATTTCATCAATTGTTTCTTTGTCTATAAGTTCCATTAAATCGAATCTAAAACCATCTATATTATAATTTTTTACCCAATGAATTATAGAATCTACAATAAATTTTCTAACCATAGGTCTTTCTGTCGCAAGCTCATTTCCACACCCTGATCCATTTGTTAAGTCGCAAAAATCATTAGTTCTAAAGTAATAATAAGGGACTATATTTTCTAAATTTTCTGTGCTTGCCATATGATTATAAACAACATCCATAACCACTCTTATACCATTTGCATGAAATCTTTTAATCATTTCCCTAAATTCTATAATTCTCACATTAGGTTTATATGGATTTGTAGCATAGCTTCCCTCTGGAACGTTATAATTTTTAGGATCATACCCCCAATTTCTGTTGCTTTTATCATTTATCTTTTTTTCATCTACTGAATCAAAATCAAAACATGGCATTATATGTGCATGAGTTATTCCAAGTTCTTTTAAATGATCTATTCCTGTTTTACATTTTTTTTTACTCTGTTTATCTATATAAAAAGTTCCTTCTTGAACTGCTCCTAAAAATTTACCTCTTATTCTTTGAGAAACTCCACTATTCTCATCTATAGTAAAATCTCTTATATGCATCTCATATAAAATTGTATCTTCCATATTTTCAATAAAAGGTCTTTTATCATTTTCCCAATATTTAGGTTTTAATTCTTTATCATTAATGTCTAATAAAACCCCCTTTTCACCATTAACACTAACTGCCTTAGCGTATGGATCAATAGCATATTTCACCTTTAAGTCCATTTCTTTATCATTTCTATATTTAAAATAGAGTTTAAATAAATAATATCTATTTTTATTTATTTTATTCAACTCCACATCATAAACTCCGCTATCACTATTAAAAGACATTTCATATACTTCACAAGGTCTATCTATATGTTCATTATAATAATTATAAAGACAGATTTGAATCCTGTATGCTGTAGGTGCCCATATTTTTATTCTTATCCTGTTTTTATCAAATGTAACGCCTAAGTCATCTTTATCATAATAAAATTTATTTAAAAAATTCCTAAGTATAACCTTATAATATTTATCATTAATCTTAATCTCTAATATATCACTAGCAATTATATTTGGAATGTCTTTTATTATAATGGTTTTTCTATCTTCTAGTACATCCATACTAAAATTTTCTATTTCTTTATTATTTATAAAAAAACTATATGTATCACTATTTAAATAATTGTCATTTAAAAAAATTTTTATTTCATTATCTAAATCCATAACGGCACATCTTATTTTACAATTTACTTTATTCATACCTACCTCCATTTCATATTATTTTCATTTTTTATATTTTTATACAAATAAAATTTTTCGCAGTCAACGAATACTAAAGCATAGTGTAGTATAATTTATATAAGTATCTGTAAATCTAATAAATCCAATATATACATATTTGATTCGAGTAGCATTTAAGATAAAATATTTATTAAAGAAGAAATAAATATAATTATGATATATTTTTTGATAACTAAACTAACACTTAATCTATAAAGGAGCAAATAAAATGAATAAAAAAATTAAATTAATAATTTGTGCATTAATATCTGCAGTAATTTTATTTTTCGTTGGATTAATAATTGGATTTGCTGCCTACAACATATTCTCAGTTAATAATACTCAAAATACCACTGATAGCGCATCAACTAATAGTATTTCAAGCACACAACAAACAACTACTGTAAGTAACATAAGCAATAGCGATACTGATAATAATGATGTAAATACTCCATCAAAAAATATTGTTTCTAATAAAACATATAACCCTAATGCAACTATAAATTCTAATAACGCAAATTTATATTATAAACCAGATTCTAATAGCGAAATAATACCTGGTGGACAATATTTAGGTCATGGAAGACAAATAGAAGTACTTAAACAAAATGTTGATGGTACAAATTATGATGAAGTTATTGTTACTATAAGTAGTGTGCCTTATAAAGGATATGTTAATAGTCAATGGATAACTATGGGGATAAACAATTAAACTATATAATTTAAATTGAATGGAGATTTGATGTGTTGGATAAAATAGACAAAAATATTTTAAATGAATTAAGCAAAAATAGTAGAATAACAATGAAAGAATTGGGCGAGAAAATACATATGACTGGACAAGCAACATCTATTAGAGTTGCTAAATTAGAAGATAAAGGGTTAATAGAAGGCTATACTATTAAATTAAATAATGAAAAATTAGGTTACCCTATACATGCACTAATTACAGTCACCCATACAAATTTACAAAATCATAATACTTACATGAAATTTATATCAACTCAAAAAAACTTTATAATACACCACTATAAAATTAGTGGAGATGGATGCTATATTCTTGAATGTAAATTTTCATCAAATAAAGAATTAGACGAATTTGTAGTAAAATTAAATCAATTTGTAAATTATAAAGTTACACTAATTATTAATGAAATACTGTAATGATTTTTATCATTACAGTATTTCATTGTTTATAATATTAGAAGCTATCCCAATAAGAACTAAATTTAAATTCTTTTTTCTTTGTTTAAGTACATACCATTACTTAGTAAATTTAAAATTAAAGTTCATAATTTTCACCATCTTTTGGAATTAAAACTTTATTTGAAAATCCTTTCTCTTTAGTAAATTCTCTTAATTCTTTTCTTGATAAAGTCCAATGATTTACAGCTTCCATATGTGTAATTAAAAGCTTTGAATTAGGTAAACACTTATGAACTTCATATATATCATTTTTTCCCATGATTAATGAGCCACTATCGAAAAATTGATTATCTCCACCATTTATAATAATTACTTCGGGTCTATGTATACTAAGAGTTTTTTCAACTTCTTCATACCAAACAGTATCACCCGCTAAATATAAAGTTTTTTCATTGTCATTTTTAAAAATCACTCCACAAACGTTTCCGGCAAATTCTAATATCTTTCCCCTTCCATGCTGACCTAATGTTTTTATTAACTTTATATTATGAAATTGTGTATTTTTATTTAATATTTCAATATTATTAAATCCACATTCTCTCATTTCATTATAATCGTCTTTGTTTTGAACAAATATTTTTATGTCTTTTGGCAAACTTTCTTTTGCAACGTCATCGATATGATCTAAATGAGTATGTGTAACAATTATAGCATCTACATCTATAAGTTCTTTTATAGTAATTGGTAAATCAACTAACGGATTATTTTTATCTTGTCTAAGTGAATTGGGAAAAGGTGGGTAAGTTCCCTTATCAGCAAATACTGGATCTATTAAAAATTTTTTACCTGCATATTCAATTATTAATGTAGCATTTCTAATTTGTTTTATGTTCATAAATTATCTCCTTTGTTGAACTTTTATAAATATTATGATATTATTCTATTCTTTTTGTTTTTGAAAATACATAGGATAAATCACTTATTTTGCTCATTTAAGTTGATTAATGAAAATTTTTTTAATTAACATATTTATAATTTAAAATTAATAAATACACATATAATCATAAATAACTTTAAAAAAATACCCTAATTATACTAATAAAATATATAATAAATTTTGATAAGCTAAAATCAATAGATAATTTCAATATATTTTGTGGATGTAGCTATTTAATTCATAATAATAACATAACTTTTATATTGTATTTAGCAATCGATACAAGCATTCGTTCAAAAGGTTATGGAACAAAAATTTTATTTTAAAAATGGATTTGTTGATACAAAATACAAATTAGTGGATTCTGGAAATATTTGTGATGTTTTGTATAAAGGAAATAATTTTTCAAAATCTGAATATGAAAAATTACTCAAAACTTTTTCATTTGGTTTTATAAAAAAACATTGCCTTTATTCACCTAATAACTTATCTTAACAAAAACACCTAAGTTAATAAAATTAAATGTTAATTAACTTAGGTGTTATTATACATACTTTATTCATTTATTAGTTTAAAGTTAAATTGTTTTTACATTATTATATTTCTTTATAAATTATTTATTACTTTCTAATAAATAAGGTGATAATTCTTTTTTAATTGTTGAATAAACAATATCAGCTAATTTTTCAGGAGTTTCCTTCATCCCGCGAGAAAACCATAACTTATAATTACTGTAAATTCCTCCAATATGATAATATAATTCATATAGCATTTCCAAATTCGTTTCAGCCAAATTATATATTTTATTAAAATAGTTGTTCAATACATTTAAAAATATGTAAGTTAAATTATTTTTATCTATTAATAAAAGTTCACTTTTATAATTATAAAAATGTTTAAATAAAGTATATAAATAAGTTTTAATAGAGTTATTTTTCATACATTTATATTCTTCTAAATAATCATCCATAATTTTATTGAAAAAAGTTTCTATAATATTCTCCTTACAACTAAAATTACGGTAATACGTAGAACGATTGACTCCTGCTTTATTGGTTATATCTTGAATTGTAATATCAGAATAATCCTTAGTTTTCATAAGAATAAATAAGCTTTGAATAATATATTCTTTTGTTAATTGTTTTTTTGACATAATGCAACACACTCCCTATTTATGTTGCAATTGATGATTTTTCATTGAAACATAAATGAAAAAGTATTATTCTATATTTGCAACAAATGTTGTATAAATTTTAACACAAAAATTATTTTAGCTAAAGGAGAAAAATAATGAAAATATATAATGATTTATATCAATTCACACAAAATCTTTCTTTTATGAATTTTACTATTCATCAATATTTACTTTTAACTGAAGACCCTGTTTTAATATGTACTGGCACATATCAACAAGCTGAGCTAATATTACCTGAAATAAAAAAAATATTAGGTGATAAAAGATTAAAATATATTTTAATACCACACATTGAATCAGATGAATGTGGTGGCTTAGTAGTGTTTGTAAAAGAATTCCCAGATGCAATTATAGTATGTTCTCAAATCGGTGCACGAGAATTACCTGGATTTGGATATAAATGTAGAGTAATTTCTAAAGAACATGGTGATATAATTAAAGGCAACAATTTCTCTATTAAATGCATTGATTATCCTTCAGAAGTACACTTACAAAATGGTCTTGTATTTTATGAAGAAAAACGTAATATATTTTTTAGTAGCGATTTAATGTTAAGCTTTGGAGATGCTGCTGGAAAAGTTATTGATAGTTTATGGAAAACAGAGATTAATAATATTGGGTTACAAAATATTCCTAATAAAGAGAAACTTGATGCTTTTAAAAAACGTTTAAATGATATCAATCCAAAATTTATCGCAACAATGCATGGTTTTTGTATAAATTGTGAATAGTTCTAATACTAGATTTCTCTTAATAATTATATGCTAATAAAAACACCTTCATTAATCAATATTAATTAAATATCAATTAACAAAGGTGTTATTATTCATATCTTTTTATCCTATACTTCCACGAACTTTCCCCATTCTAACAATCCATTCATTAAGAATTTTAAGCTCTTCTGTCTTGCTAGATATGACATCTTGTTCAAGTCCCATAAGATGCATTATTATAGGACGAGTTGTTTTTAATAGTGTGTGATAAAAATCATTTTCTTCAAGATATTTATAATCTATGCCTAGGTTTAATATCTCATTTACAAGAATCATATCTTCTTTATACTCTTGCCTTGCAATTTCATCTATTATTTTTTTGGACACTCCAACATTTGCAAATTTAGCCGCAAACTTTAAATCCTCTGTAAGCATAGGGTACACATCTAAAAGCTTGTCAATTCCCTCTTGCCCATATTTTTCTTTTATTTCTTTTAAAGCCCTTCCCATTCCTAATATTTCAGGCGGCATACCTAAAGTATACATTGCACCAGTAAAAGAAATCGCTCTTGGAACAGCATAATCTTTTGAATTATCTATTGATAATATTTCTTTTTTAAGTTTTTCATCTTTAACAAGATTAGCTATGTTATCTAAATTTGCAACTTCTCTATTATATTCTAAACCTGTTTTTGCTTTTGTAAGTCTATCTCTATTTTTAGGAATAAAATCTGAAACAAAGGATACAGTATTTATAATCTTTAAAAATGTTGTTAAATAATGTTTTGAACATATTCCAATAAATTCTTTTAATAAATTAATGTCTTCCTCTGATAGATTTTTATGAATTGATAAATGAATTTTTTCATCTAATTCTTTAGCAGCTAATCTCGTTTTTTCTGCTCCGTAATCATATCTTAATGCTGATTGAAAAGTAAAAGTTTTTATTCCACTATAAGTATCTATCATTTTATCTATGTTTTCCCCATTAAAATGACCTCTAAATGGAAGCGATCCACAACCCAATATAGGATTTATTGATACACCTACTTTTTCTCCCCATTTATATGCTTTATCAACAGCCATGATAACTGATAAAACACCAGATATTAATCCATAAGACATAGCGGTATCAGATCTTGCTATCATAATTCTTAAGGATTTTATATCATCACCTTTTTCTTTTTGAATACAATAAAAATCATTTAATATTTTATCAATATTAACTAATGATGGTACATCTTCAACTAAAGGAATTATTCTAACACTATTCTTTTTAAATTGAACGGGATAATTTTTATTTCCCATCTCTATCACAGAATTTACTCTTTCTTGAAATTCAGCTATCTCTTCACCACTTTCAATCATTGGAACTACAACCTCTGAAATAGCTTGAGTCTTTGTAAGACCATATGCCTGACTATTAGTTTCTACAATTGACATAATGCTCATAAGCTGCCTAAATATAGATTCTTTATTAGAGTTAGGTATTCTAGGAGTTATTCTTACATCTTTTCCTGGAATAACGCCATTACTTATAAGTCCTAAAGCTACTTGAGAAGTTTGATGATATGGTGTTAATTTACCTTCAAAATCTATCATTATTTCTTGTATGCCAAGTCCGCCTTTCTCAACTGAAGATAATCCTTCAATAGCTTCTGCTGGTTCTTGTTGTATTGATACATATGTTTCAACATTATCCGGATGTTGTGTCATCATAGAACTAGGAATTTTCAATATAATCACGACTCCTTTTTTATTTTGCTTATTTATTTTTTATTATATTGCATTTTTTATTAAATTTCAATATTTTTTATATTTTTTTGCAAGTTTTTATACAATCAACTTGCATTAAAATTTATTATTTTATTATATTGAATTATTTGTTTGATATTTTTCCGAATTATTTGTGTATTTTTTTAAATTATTATATGTGTCAAAGTTTATTTTTCATTTATAACAATCACAAATAAAGAGATATGAATTTTACTCATATCTCTTATATATTTATATATTAAAAATTAAGCTAATTTTATAATCAAAATACTTGATGAAAATTTTGTATACCCTTTATTTCTAGTTGCCTCTTGTGTTATAGCGTATGGTGTATCATTAATCAATGAATATATACCAGGCTTTTTAGCTACAAACAATGCTTGACCAGATATTACGCCTCTGCTTGTATCACTATTTGCAGGTAAGCCAGAGTTTGCTATCCTACGTTCTATTTTGTTAGTATCATTATCATCATTCTCAACAAAGGTTAAGACCATATCACGAGACCTCTTATTAGAAATTAACACACTCCAATACACAGCATAAGTTCCAGGATTCAATATCTTAATAATATTTTTTCTTTCACTTTCTATATACTCACTTTCTATGTCATCTCCAACTGGTGTTGCAACATCATTAAATAATATTGTTTTTAATGGCTCTATACATTCTGAGCAATGTAATTTTTGACAATGTAATCCTGACTTTGAACACTCACAAGCACCAGTTGCACCTGTTGGACCTGTAACTCCTATTCCTGTTGGACCAGTAGCCCCTCTTAATCCAGTAGGTCCAGTTGCTCCCATTGGACCTGTAACTCCGGTTATTCCGCTTGCTGGTCCTGTTGGTCCTGTTGGTCCTATCGGCCCTATTATACCTAATCCTGTTGGCCCAGTTGGACCTACTGCTCCTGTTACTCCCGTTGGTCCTGCTATTCCTGTTTCTCCCCTAGGTCCTGTTGCACCTTGTATTCCCGTTACACCTGTTGGACCTATCTCTCCTGTTACTCCGGTTGGACCTGTTATTCCCGCTTCTCCTCTAGGTCCTGTTGCTCCTGTTGCACCTTGTATTCCTGTTGCACCTGTTGGTCCTGTCACTCCAGTCACACCTTGTATTCCTGTTGCGCCTGTTGGACCTACTGCCCCTGTTACTCCAGTTGGTCCTGTTATTCCTGTTTCTCCCCTAGGTCCTGTTGCTCCTGTTATTCCACTTGCTGGTCCTGTTGGTCCTATCGCTCCTGTTGGACCTGTAACTCCTATTCCTGTTGGTCCAGTAGCACCTCTTAGTCCAGTAGCACCAGTTGCTCCAGTTGGACCTATTACTCCAGTTGCTCCCCTAGGTCCTGTTGCTCCTGTTATTCCACTTGCTGGTCCTGTTGGTCCTATCGCTCCTGTTGGTCCCGTTACTCCTATTCCCGTTGGTCCTGTTGGTCCTATTGCCCCTGTCGCTCCAGTTGGACCAACTACCCCTGTTGCTCCTCTTTGTCCAGTTACTCCAGTTACCCCTTTAGGTCCTGTTGTACCTCTACAACCAGTTGGACCTTTAAGTCCTCTTGGCCCTTGGATTCCTTGAACACCCCTTTCTCCTCTATCTCCCTTTTCTCCTCTAATTCCTCTACACCCAGTTGGCCCTGTTGGTCCCCTTAATCCTTGAGAGCCTTTTTCTCCTCTGTCTCCTTTTAAACCTCTTAAACCTCTCGCCCCAGTAGGTCCTTTAGGTCCTGTTGGTCCTCTTTCGCCTGTTGGTCCCTTACACTCATCTGGACAATCACAACAAATATTTCTTGAATCATCATCAATGTTTTTTTTACTAGATTTTCCTTTATCCATTAACTAACTCCCCATATTGATTAATACATTCATGGAAATACCATTATTTGTATACATTAAATTATATTCAGTAATTTAAAAATAATTAAAAAATAATTAAAACTACTTTAAATTTAAAATTTAAAGTAGTTTTAATTTATATATAATACATTATTTCATTTTTCTTTTCTTTATAATCCTTAACTAAATTCTCTAATTTTATAGAATTAAAATACTTATAAAATATAGAATTGACATTTTCCCACAAATTATCACATAGAAAACTTTCCATATCATTGGTTTTTTCTTCTATATTTACAACTTCCAAATTTCCTTCTAATATTTTTAATATATCATATATTGTAAATTCATATGACTCTTCATCTAAATAATATCCTCCTTGAGGACCTTTTTTAGCTTTTACAATTCCACCTTTTTTTAAAGCTGAAAATATTTGCTCTAAATATCTTTCTGATATATTTTGTCTTTCTGATATACTTTTTAGGGTTACTATATCTGATTTAGAAAATATAGCCATATCCATTATAGCTATTAACCCATACCTTCCTTTTGTTGAAATTTTCATATATAATCTCTCCCAATTCCTATTCTGTATTATTTTTTCACTTAACATTATTACAATAATCTTTTTAAATATATTATGCCATGAGTTTTTATGAAAATTCAACTATAACTAAAGTTAATATCTATTATAAATTTTAATTCGCATAATCTTCAGTAGATACTGGTAACCCTTTTTGCCTTAACTTCTCCTCGACTATTTCTTTAATTATAGAATAAATAACAGCAAATAATGGCACTCCTATTACCATGCCTATTATTCCCATGAATTTACCCATAACTAATATAGAAAATAAAATCCAAAATGGAGATATTCCTATAGAATCACCTAATATTTTAGGTCCTATTATATTTCCATCTATTTGTTGTATTATAAAAATTATTATTAAAAACCATAAAGCTTTTATAGGTGATACAAAAAGTATTATTATAGTAGATGGAACTGCACCTATAAACGGTCCAAAAAAAGGTATTATATTAGTTATTCCTATTATTACTGATATTAAAGGTGCATAAGGCATTTTAAAGATTATTAAAATCATAAAAGTTAATATACCTATTATAAAAGAATCTGTTATCTTACCAACTATAAATTTTCCAAAAGTATCATTTACTTTTTCTGCAATTTTAATTATCATATTAGCTCTTCTTTTAGAGAAAATCCCATAGCTTACCTTTTTAGAAAGAGCATAAAATTTTTCTTTATCGATAAGTATATATATAGAAATAATTATACCTAAAACTATATTCCATATGCTTGAAGTAATACTCATTAATAAATTTCCTAAAATAGGAATCATATCTGTGGCAATCTTTATAACATAATCTATTACCATATTTACCTTATCAGTTACTGTACTTAAAATCTCAGATTGCAACGTAGCATTTTCTACATTACTTTGAAAAAAAGATGACAAATTATTTACATAAGTTGGAATGCTATTTGCAAGACCTAATAAGCTTTCAAACAATTGTGGAATAACAAATTTAATAAAAAGAAATATGAATAAGAAAAATGTTATATATGTTAATAAAAGGGCTAAACTTCTTTTACCCTTTTTATTTATGTTAATTTCAAAAACTCTACCTAATAAATTAATCTCATAAAACTTTAAAATAAAATTTAAAAGATAAGCTATTACACCTCCTATAATAAAAGGCTGAAAAATAGCCATTATCTCTTGAAATTTATTTATAAATATTCCACTTTTAGACACTATTAAATAAAACACTATGCTACAACAAATAACTAATAATGAATAAATAGCTATTGTATTGTATTTTCTTCCCCAGTTTATTTTCATTTAATCCCTCCTATTTTATATTTTTCTTTATTTTGTAAAATCAGTATATCATCTGTAATATTCATTTTCAACAAATTTGTTTTATTATATTCCAATTTATAATTTTTGATTTGTTTGCCTTCGATGAATAAAATAGTTTTTTTAGCAAATAATAAAAATGAATTTTTAAAGGAGGTATTTTTAGATGAAAAAATTTGTATGTACAATTTGTGGGTATATTCATGAAGGAGATGCTCCACCAAAAGAATGTCCAATTTGTAAAGCTAGTGCTGATAAATTTCAAGAATTAACTGAAAAACTTATATGGGCTGATGAACATAGAATAGGTATCGCAAAAGATTCTATTCCAGAAATCATAGATGATTTAAGAGCTAATTTTATGGGTGAATGCACTGAAGTTGGTATGTATATTGCAATGAGCCGTCAAGCTGATAGAGAAGGATATCCTGAGATTGGAGAGGCTTATAAAAGAATTGCCTTTGAAGAAGCTGAACATGCTGCAAAATTTGCTGAAATTTTAGGTGAGGTTGTAAAAGCAGATACTAAGGCTAATCTTCAAGCCAGAGTAGAAGCTGAATACGGCGCTTGCGATGGTAAAAAGAAACTTGCAACTTTAGCTAAGAAAAATAATCTTGATGCTGTTCACGATACAGTTCACGAAATGTGCAAAGATGAAGCTAGACACGGTAGAGCTTTTAAAGGATTACTAGATAGATATTTTAACTAAAGGAGAGATTAAAATGATTAAATGTACTGTAAGCAACTGTTCTCATAATAAATCTGAAGTTTGCTATGCTGATAGAATAAATATTGGTGGAACTTGTTCAAAAAAATGTAATGACACATGCTGTGGCTCATTCTTAGATAAGCATCTTTATAGTGATTTAACAAATTCAGCATGCTCAAATTCTTCAGCAGAAGGTTCTTCACCTTGTGATTGTATTGTATGTTCCGTGGAAACATGTAAATTTAATTCTCAATCACTTTGCTCATTAGGTTCTATTGACGTTAGTTCAGATACTGAGGTTCAGTTGTATACACAAGCTAACTGCAAAAGCTTTGAAAATAATTAGATATTATTTTGCCATATATTTAACTATATTAATTATTTTTAATTAAGTTAAGGTAAGCTATATAAAGGTTAATTAATAAAATTTTATTAATTATTTTATATAGCTTTCTTTAATTTTTCAAATATTAATTCTTAGTATGTTAATTTACAAATTACACTTCAAAAGTCTAATTTTTTCCTCTTAAATTATAATTATTTTATTGTAATTAAACATTTTATATATAGCTAAAAAAGATTAATTGAAAGCTCTAAAAAAGTATGGTATATTCTTTATGGTAATAAGCAACTAAGAAAGGAGACAGTATATTTATGAAAACGTCATTAAAAGCAGATACATCGCTTTTAATAATAACTATCTTCTGGGGATCATCTTATTTACTTATGAAAATAGGCCTTGGTGGATTAGGAACTTTTGATTTAATTGCTTTAAGATTTTCGATTGCTTTTATAATATTAGCTGCTATATTCTTTAAAAAATTAAAGACAACAATTAGCAAAAAATTGATGAAATCTAGTGCAATTTTAGGCGGTCTGCTATTTGTAGGTTTTGTATTTATGGTACTAGGACTTAAATACACCTCAACAGATGATGCTAGTTTTTTAACTTGTTTATCTGGAATATTTATTCCTATAATAAGTTTTATATGCTTTAAACAAAAATTAAAACTTAAAGTTATTATTAGCATAATAATTGTATTTATCGGTGTATATTTATTAACAATGACAGGAGGTACACTATCTCTTAATTTAGGAGATATATTATGTTTAATTTCCTGTGCTATATTATCTTTTCAAGTAATTATAACTAATAAATTAAATAAAGATGTAGATGCTCTTTCACTTGGAATTTTTCAAATAGGCTTTTCTGCTTTATTTTCTGTAATATTCACAGCATTATTTGGAGCATTACAACTACCTCCAACAGGTACATCTTGGTTTGTCATAATTACATTAAGTATTTTATGTACTGCTATACCATATGTGGTTCAAACAATTTCTTTAAAATACAGTTCACCTGTACACGCTGGAATAATTTATTCACTTCAACCTGTTTTTTCAGCTATATTTGTACTTATATTTACAGGAGTTGGACTTACTACCCAAGGATATATCGGCGCATTACTTATGGTTATTAGTATAATAATAGTAGAATTAGACTTTCAAGCAGTTATACGAAAACTTAAAACAAAATAATACATAATAAATTAAAACAAAAACATCAATAACCTTGATGTTTTTTCTTATAACTAAAATAAAAAAAAACTTATGCTAATTAGCATAAGTTTTTTTTTAATTAAAATGTTAAGTATAAAGTAAGTACTCCAAGTCCACAAACAACTATATAAATTATAATTAAAGCTATTTTTTCCCACAAACGTAACGCATGTCTCTTAGGTAATACCTTCCAAGCTAATGCTATTAAAAATCCTAAAACTATTGGAAGAAGAATTGTATTTAAAACTTCTACCCCAAGTGTTAATGGAACTAATGGAATTCCTGATAATACTATAATTCCAGCTATTATCAAAAGTGCACTATAAAATATATAAAATGCAGGTGCTTCACTCCATTTGTAATTTAAACTAGCTGGTTTTTTAAATATCTCTCCAAATCCCCAAGAAGATGCTAATGTAACAACTATAGCTGCAACTAAAGCTGCTCCTGAAAGTCCTACTGCAAATAATATTTTACCTACAGTTGGTCCTAAAAATGGTGTTAAAGCTTGACTAATTTGTTGTACTGTGTTAAGAGATGCATTAGGATTTGTCATTCCTATTGTTGCTGCAACCGCTATAATTACAACACAACATATAAGTTGAGTTATTATTGATCCAAATATAGTATCTATTCTACTTGATTTAAGATGATTTTCTGTTAATCCCTTATCAACCACAGCTCCTTGTTGATAAAATACCATCCAAGGCATTATAACTGCTCCAACATTTGCAGCAATTAACATCCAATATCCAGAATTGTTAAGTGGTTGACTTCCAACTAAACTCATCATAACAGACGCATAGTCTGGTTTTGCAAATATCATAGCAGGTATAAATACAAGTTCAAAAGCTCCAACTACAATAGCAACTCTTTCAACAAATTTATATTTTCCTGTTAAACTTAAAAGTATCAAAGCTAAGACCGCAAGAGGTACCATAATCCACTTAGAAACTCCAAAAAGTAAACCAACACCCATAATTCCTGAAAATTCAGTAATTAAAGCACCAATTGTTGACACAAACAGTGTACAAACTGAAAGCCATGCCCATCCTTTTCCAAAAGTTTCTTCTATAAGTTCTCCATGACCTTTTCTAGTAACTATACCTATTCTAGTTGTAAGTTCTTGAACTATATACAATATAGGTATTAATATAAGTTGAAGTAAAATTAATTTATATCCCCATTCCGCTCCTGATTGAGCAGCTGTTATTATAGAACCCGCGTCTGTATCCGCTAACATAACGGTAATCCCAGGCCCCATAGCAGCAAGCATTAATAAAAACTTCTTACCACTACTTAACCTTGGTTTATTTTCTTTACTAATATATGTACTCATTATTCCTCCTTAGAATGCTTGTAAATAATAATTAACATTAAATGAAAATTAATATCAATTAATTACTCAATTATAGTATCACATTTGTTTATCATAGTAAATAGCATATTGAGATTAAATATCATTTTTATAATTTTATCAATTTAAACATTTACTTATTAATATTTTTTTAACATAATGTTAATAATTTATTAATATTGATTTTGATATAAATAAAAAATGAAGCTAAGATTAACTTAACTTCATTTATATATTATATCCATTGGCAAATATTCTTATTCCAACCATATTTTCCATTTCGTTATTAGTTAAAGTAGTGAATGATATTTTAGCATGTTTATTAGCTACTATTCTTAAAAGTTCTACTAAATCATTTAAATTTTCAAAAAGTACGTCTTTTTGTGCATCTTCTTTAGATATATCTATCGTAAGCATTATATTTTTCCCCACACTAAAATGTTCTCTACTTGGAAAATCATTTATAGCATCTATTAATGCCTTTTGCCATCTCTTTTTTCCTCTTCCTTCTCCAACACTAGTATATCCAACTGACTTATCATTTATATATTCTCTAAACTCATCTAAAACATAGGTTCCTTCTTTATTCCTATTTAAATCACAAATACAATTTATAGTATCTATAATACTTTCTGTATCTGTAAATATTAATGTATTTATTTTTTTGTGCATCTGTTTTATTACACTATAATCTTTAATCTCTTGACGATTTATTCCAAGATAAACACATGTCAAATGATTATCATTTGATATTTTCATGCTCTTATCTATAAATTTTTTATAATCTTCATCTCTAAAATCTATTATAAAAAAACATAAATCAGCCTTTTTTACAGTTCGTCTAACTCCTAATTCATTAAGTATTCCTTTGCTATTAATTTTTAATACTGAAATAAATAACATTTCATCTAAAGTGTATAATAGCTTATTATAAGCTATATCTGAATTAGTAACTATCGATATTTTTTTAATATTATTAGATGCTTTTCTGTTTTTGTATATCATACAATCACCTTTTCTAGTAAAGTTTAAGCACTTGTGACAAATTTCCCTTACAAATACATCTTCAATTTAATCTATAACCTTTTATAAAATACATTTTACATTAATTTAAATAATTTTTCTACTTTTTTTATCTAAATTAAATATACACTAAAAACTATCTATTGTTATTTAATATGTATTTTTTTTCATTAGTATGTTTTATTGATTTTAAAGCTATATTTTCAAGCCAATTATTCAAATCATCATATATTTCTTCCCTACCTAACTCATTAAACAATTCGTGTTTTTTCCCATTATAAATTTTTAATGATACATTCTCTATACATAACCCCTTATAATAAGCCTCTAACTCTTTAACTGCCTCTCCATAATTGCCAACAGGGTCTTCCTTTCCTGCTATTAAAAGTATAGGAATATCTTTTCTTATATTTCTATTTTTCTCACTCTTATATAATGTTTTAAATCCCTTAAACATATAGTAATAAAAATTTACCTTTAATGTATGATTACAAAATTTATCATTTCTAAGCTTTTCAATTTCCTCTTCATCAGATGTAAGCCAAAGATCAACATCAGCATTTTTATTATTACTCTTATCATTAATTTTTTTATTAAATAAATTTCCTGTAACTCTTGCAATAAAATATGCATGTTTTTTCCCCAATCCAAATAACATTTGAGTTGTAGATACTATTCTTCCAATTACAGGACCTAATCCTTTTTGTAACGCAGAACCACACAAGATAATTCCATCTATATCATTAGAATATCTATTTAAATATTCTTGTGAAATAAAAGAACCAAAACTATGACCACATATAAAATGAGGTAAATTAGGGTATTTTCTTTTTATCATATCAGTTATATATTTCTCATCTTCTACTATTTTATTAAATCCATCTCTACCTATATCCCCAATTTTATCTATATTTTCTGCAGTTTTCCCATGCCCTCTATGATCATCTCCATAAACTATAAATCCTTTACTATTTAAATAATTAGCTACATTCTCATATCGACCTATATGTTCTCCCATTCCATGTACCATTTGTATAACCGCTTTAGGATTTTCTACCTCATCCCAAACACCTATAAATATCTTCTTTCCATCATGACTTTTTATAAAGTAGCTCTTCATAATTTAACCTCTCCTATTTTACACTTGTTATTTTTCATAATAAAATCTTAAAATATTTTTAATGTATAAGTATAAAAAAAGTATCTAAAATCAATAAATGCATTATATATTTAAGCCAAATATTTCTTATTATATCATATTAATTATGTTTTTTATACTAGCTAGTTTGAATTATTTTCTCTTAAAATTAAGTTATCATCTAAAAAATAAAAACTCAATAAAAACTTAAAAGCTCTTATTGAGAATTTATTAATATATTTACTAATTTCCCTTGCTAAGTACAGATTCCATTTGTTCTTTAGTTATATATCCATACTGCAACATAGCATCTAAAACCTCTTGTTGCCTAGCTTTAGCTTTATTTAAATGCTTTTTGGGATTATAGCTATTAGGTGCTTGCAAAAGTCCTGCTAAAAGGCTACCTTGATTTAAAGTTAAATTCTTTGGAGCCGAATTAAAATATCCATAAGATGCATTATTTATTCCATAATAACCATTTCCATAATAAACAATATTAGCATATAATTCTAATATTTTTTCTTTCGAATACAGTTTTTCTAGCTTTCTTGCAATTACTATTTCACGAATTTTTCTAGATACATCTTGATTTCCATTTAAAAATAAATTTTTAGCCAACTGCTGAGTTATAGTGCTTCCTCCTTGCACCACACTTTTAGCCCTTACATTAGCCACTACAGACCTTATTATTGCTTTAAAATCTATTCCCCCATGCTTATAAAATCTATTATCTTCGACAGCAACCAAAGCATCTAAAAAATTAGATGATATCTCATCTGCAACTACATACCCTTCACTACTTTTTACTTTATCAACTTTTTCTTCTATATATGCATTACTTATAAATATACCATAATCATTACTTTTTAAACCATTTTCTATAGTACAACCAAATAATCCTATGCAAAAAAACATTATAAGTATAGCCAAAACTGATTTCTTGTAACTAAACCTTGCACTCTCCATAAAGCACTCCTTTTTTTATAATTTTATATAATATACTATTTTCTTTAAATTTATTCAACATAAAAAGGGTAAATTTCTTACTAAAACTAAGAAATTTACCCTTTTCTATATTTATCTAATTTAACAATGCATCTTTTTTTAATTATAAATATAAAATTTCACTAACTGTCCTAAGGGTTAATAGTATCTTTATATTTTCTTTAGCTCTTTTAAACTGATTATATTTTATATCAGATAAAAGACTATCACCATAAACTCTCCAACCATTTATTTTAGTTAATTTTAATGATGGATACCCCATAAAACCCAAAACATCTTTTAAAGGATAACCTAAAAATATGCCTATTTCATCAGGAATATTTCCATTTGTTATTTTTTCTGACAAAAATTCTAAATACCCATATAAACCATAATTAGAAGGATACCCTATTTGCTTTAGAAATTTTAGATTATTTTTATCTGTTAAAGTCCTATCTAACTCATCCTCCCTATAAAATAAAACCTTTTTTCCCTCACTTTTATAATCTATTATTTTATATTTAATTTCCTTACATCCACTAAAAACTTCTTCTATCTTTTCTAAATTTTCTTTATAACCTTTATGAAGCTTTGAGAAACTTAAAATTTCACTAGGTTTTACCTTTAAGATTACAGGACCTAATATCCCCATAAGTCTTAAAATAAATTCATCATCTGAATATTTACATTTATTACATTCTTCCCTTGGACAATTAAAACCCATACATCTTTCCTCCTAATCCAAATTTATTATATTATCTGAAGATTTTATTATATTCTCTCATTGATTTTTCATATTAATTGATATTGATTATCATAATCATATAATAAATTATTAAGTTTTTATTGTCAATAAATTCTTTATAAAAATCTTTTTAATTTCTATACAAAACAAAAAAGAGATGTAAATTAATTTACATCTCTTTTTTTTCATTAGCTTTCTTTGTTTTCTTTTAATATATCTGCAATAGCTGCAATATTCCCTAATGAAGATAGCATTTCATTTGGTAATATAAGTTTATTTGCTGGATTATTAGCCATTTCTTTTAAAGCTTCTACTTGTTTTAGTGCTATTACTGTTTCATTAGTACCTGACTCTATAATTGCTTCATTTACCTTTCTTATAGCTTCTGATTCTGCTATTGCAATTTGTTCTATTGCTTTTGCTTTACCTTCCGCCTCTAAAAGCTGAGATTCTCTAAGCCCTTCAGCACGTCTTATATTAGCCTCTTTCTCAGCTTCTGCTCTTAAAATTTGTGATTGTTTTTCTCCTTCTGCTTTTGCAATCTCACTTTGCTTTAATCCCTCTGCTTGAAGAATTGTAGCTCTCTTATCTCTTTCTGCCTTCATCTGCTTTTCCATAGCTATTTGTATTTCCTCTGGAGGAATAATATTTTTAATTTCTACTGATAATATTTTTATTCCATAAGCATCTGTTATTTCATCAATTATTTTTAAAAGTTCTATATTTATTTCATCTCTGCCTGATAAGACCTCATCAAGAGTCATATTACCAACAATATTTCTCATATTAGTAACAGTTGAATAAATTATACCAGATTTATAATCTTCAATATTGTATACAGCATCTTTAGCATTTAAAACCTTATAAAAGATGACATTATCTATCTGAATTTTAACATTATCTTTTGTTATAACAGCTTGAGGTTGTATATCTAATATTTGTTGTTTTGTTGAAATTTTTTTCCTTACAAAATCAACAAAAGGAATTAGAATATGCCATCCAGGTTCCAACACTCTACTAAATTGTCCAAACCTTTCAGTAACACATACATAACCAGTATTTACAACTCTTATAGATGAAAATATTATAAGTACAATTATAACTATAAGTACAATTGCCACTATTATTCCAGCCACAATAATCACTCCTTATTTATCTTTTATTATCAATAACTTATTTCCTTCAATCCCTATTATTTTTACTCGTTCCCCCTCTTCTATAACACCACTTTCACTTTTAAATGTCCAAAATATTCCTTCATATTTTATAAGAGCAGTATTTTCAATTCTTTTAGGCAATATAAATGCTTTTCCTATATAATTTTGCTCCATAGTATTAGTTCCCAAATGGCTTTCCTTTATATTTTTTCTTACTTTAGGAAAAATGAATATAAAAAACAAGCTACTAACAACTGCAAAAGCAACAAACTGAAGTAATATCGGCAATTTAAAAACATTGATTATTAAAGCAGCTAAAGCTCCAATAGAAAAACCAACAAATAAAAATGATGAATTTAAAAGATCAATTAATACTCCAATCACCACAACCAAAAGCCAAGCCCAAATCATCAAACCTCCTCCTTATATTTTCTTTTTAAATATTCCATTTATGTAAATATTACTTTAAATAAAGTTATATTATAATATATTATTTTTTTAAATATTTTAGAAATATTTAATTATATAATATAATAATTTCCATTAAAAAACAAATAGATATTTCATCAAAATAATTTTTTCTTTTTTAATACTTTCATATTTAACTATTTGTAATAATTTTTATAATCTTGATTTTAAGTAAATTTACCTTTAATATTTAATTATGTTAGTAAATCTTTCTAAACTAATAAAAATCAAATTAATAGTAATACTATATAATACTTTATATTTACTAGTAATGCTAGATTTAAAATACAATAATTTACTGAATGGAGATGAACAATTTGGATTTTATAAAGGTTGCATCAGCTTGCCCAAAGATTAAAGTAGGTGATGTTAAATACAATATTGAACAAATTAAAAGTCTAATAGATAAAGCACTAGAACAAGAGGTTAAAGTTTTAGTATTTCCAGAGCTTAGCATTCCATCTTATACATGTGGAGATTTATTTACAAATAATACTCTTCTAAAAGAATGTGAAAAAGCAATATTAAATTTAGTCGACTTTTCAAGAAATAAAGATATTTTAATAAGTATTGGAAGTCCACTTTTATATAACTATAATCTTTACAATTGTGCATATATAATATTAAACGGTAAAATTCTTGGTATAGTTCCAAAGAGCTATATTCCAAATTACTCTGAGTTTTACGAAAAAAGATGGTTTACTGAAGGTCTTAATTTAACTAATGCTACTGTTAATATATCATCTTATGAAAAAGATATTCCTTTAGGAACAGATTTAATATTTAGTTATGACAATTTAAAAATAGGCTTTGAGATTTGTGAAGACTTATGGGTTGCAATACCACCTAGTTCTTATTTAGCTTTAAATGGTGCTAATTTAATATGTAATTTATCAGCATCAAATGAATTAGTTTCAAAAAGTGTTTATAGACGAGACCTTATAAAAAATCAAAGTGCAAGACTTATGGCTTCATATATTTATGCTTCCTCTGGAGTTCATGAATCAACAACAGACCTTTTATTTAGTGGTCATATGTTAATTTGTGAAAATGGTACTATCTTAAACGAGAATAAAAGATTCAATAGAGAAAATGAACTTATGACAAGTATTATAGACTTATTTAAGCTTAATGCTGAAAGAATGAAAAATATTAGTTTTAGAAACTCAATAAATAAGGAAACTCCAAAAGTTAGAACTGTAAACTTTCAATTTAAAGATACAAAAATCAAACATTTTAATAGATTTATAGATAAACATCCATTTGTACCTAGCAATAAAAGTTTAAGAGATGAAAACTCTTTAGATATATTAAACATACAATCTGCTGCCCTTGCTAAACGTTTGGAACATACAAATCTTAAAAAAGCTGTCATAGGAATTTCTGGTGGTTTAGATTCAACCTTAGCTCTTTTAATTGTCATAAAAACTTTTGATATGTTAAAAATACCAAGAGAAAACATATTGACAATAACCATGCCAGGCTTTGGAACTACTGATAGAACCTATAATAATGCCATTTCCCTATGCAAAGAACTTGGCTGTTCTTTAAGAGAAATAAACATAGTTGATGCTGCACTTTTGCATTTTAAAGATATAGGGCACGATAAAGACATTCATGATGTTACTTATGAAAATGTTCAAGCTCGAGAAAGAACACAAATACTTATGGATATCGCAAATAAGGAAGGTGGTCTTTTAATAGGTACAGGTGATCTTTCAGAGTTAGCCTTAGGTTGGTGTACATACAATGGAGACCATATGTCTATGTACTCTGTGAACTGTTCTATTCCTAAAACATTAGTTAGATATTTAGTTAGATATTTCGCAGATAATAATACATCTAAAGAAGTATCTGATACACTTTTAGATATTTTAGATACACCAGTTAGTCCAGAACTTTTACCAAAATCTAAAGAAGGCAAAATATCTCAAAAAACTGAAGATATAGTAGGGCCTTATGAACTTCATGATTTCTTTTTATATCACTTTATAAAGCATGGTTCATCTAAAGATAGAATATTATTTTTAGCGTGTATAGCCTTTAGGGATGATTATGATAAAGAAACCATTGAAAAATGGCTAAATAAATTTATTACTAGATTCTTCACTCAACAATTTAAGCGTTCTGCACTTCCCGATGGACCAAAGGTTGGAACAATTTCTTTATCTCCTCGTGGAGATTGGAGAATGCCATCTGATGCAAGTTATAACAGCTTTATATAATTTGTGTAATCCTTATTTAAATCTTATGATAAAAAAGTCTAAAGTTATAAATCATAACTTTAGACTTTTATCTTCTAACTCTTCTTTTTACTTCTTTTCTCTTTTAATAATTCTCTAAAATAAATAAGTTGTTCATTATAAATTTTATGCTTCATCCCTGGAAATGCTTTTAAAAATCTCTTTTCTTGAAAAGATTTATTTCTAAGCTTTTTATGAATAAAATTCATATTTTCCTTAATTGCAAAATTTTTATTTTTTCCTCTTAATCCATTTGATTCTAATATTGATGTCTTTATTTTAGCATTTAAATTTTTAAAATCAATATTTATACTACTTAATAACTTTAGTTTTCCTTGAAGGCTTATAAGACCCTTTAATGTAAAAATCATATCTATCCAAAAAATAATTCCTACGATATATACAAACATAACCTTATAACTAACTTGTATACTTTCTATTAAGTTTACTATACATGGATGCACAACATGTACTAAAATTACTGAGAGTAAACCAAAAAGTGTTGAATTCAAAAGACATACCCTACCATTTATATTAAACTTATTATTCGAATAATCCCACCATTTAGTATTAAATAATTTTTCTAAAATAACTGATGTTATATATTCTAAAATTGATGTTAATAACATTGCTAATAAAAAAAGTTCTACTATATTATCTTTAAAAGATGATAAAAAACTTATTATAAAAACCGCCCCAAATCCATAAATGGGACATATAGGTCCATTTAAAAACCCTCTATTTACAAATAACCCTCTAGGTATTGAACAATAAATTACTTCGCATGTCCACCCTATAAAACTATATATTAAAAAATATATAACTAAATCTATTCTGCTCAAAATTATAATTTCACTCCTTTTATTAATACAAATTTACTATAAGTTTATGTTTATAAAAGGTAGTAAATTATAAATTTAATATCGTTATTTAATATCGTTATTTAATATCGTTATTTAATATACACTTTATTTTTTTTATGTACAAATCTAGTATTTCATCATACTCACCTAAAGATTTTAAACTTACTTCTACATTAAAACCTTCAGATTTAAATACATTTTTCCACGATTTTTCATTTTCATCTCCATTTATATCTTTTACCACATGTGACCCGCAAACGATTAAAAAAGGCGCTATATAAATATCATTTAATCCTAACCCCTTTAATTCTTTAGCTAACTGTATATTAGACTTACCATATTCTAATGTTGCAACATACACATTATCTATATTGTTTTCTCTAAAATTATCTTCTAGCATTTTGTAAAACTTATTATACTCATCTTTAGTTCCATGCCCTACTAAAACAATTCCTTTATCTTTAGGCAAATGACTTTTAATAGCCAATATTACATCTTGAAACTCATTCTTTTCTCCATTTAAAAGAGGCTTGGCTATTTTTATACTATCAAACTTTTCTTTATAACAATGTAGTACCTTTTTAACTCCTTCATATTGCCCACCTGGTAATATGTAAAGTGGTAAGATAGTAATATCCTCTATTTTTTCATCATACATATTATCTAAAGCTTCACTAAAACTTAAAACTGATATATTAGATTTTTCCTTAAGTTTATTTATAACAAAATTTGATGTAAAAGCATTTAAAATTTTATATTCTTCTTTAAACTCTTTCTTAAATTTATTCTCTATATTTTCTATGTTTTGTCTTAACCCTAAAACTTCTGAAGTTCCAAAACTAACAATTATTATTCCTTTTTTCATAAAAACTCCTAATTAAAAAATATTAAAACATTAATAGTTTTACTATCTAAATATAATTTAAAGGGAGTAGAATTCCCCTTAAATTATATTAATTTTTAAACCTCAAAATCTCTAAATGCATTTAAGAATTTCTCTACATGTTCTTTTGTATGTTCTGTACTTAAAAATACTGCTTCATACTGAGATGGTGCCAAATTGAACCCACTATTTAACATGTGAATAAAATATTTATTAAATAATTCTATATTACATGTCTTTACATCATCATAACAATTTACTTCTTTTAAATCAGTAAAGAATATTGTAAACATTCCTCCTTGCCTATTTATAACAAGATTTATGTTTTTCTCTTTTGCAATTTCCTTTACTCCATCTTCTAATAATCTACCCATTTCCTCTATATGTTCATAATGACTTGGATTATTATAAAGTTCCTTTAAAGTTTCAAGCCCAGCTGCCATAACTATAGGATTTCCTGACATTGTTCCTGCTTGATAAACTCCTCCTAAAGGTGATAGATTTTCCATTATTTCTTTTCTACCAGCATAAGCACCACATGGAAGTCCTCCACCCATTATTTTAGCATAAGTTACTATATCAGCTTTTTCATTAAATAAGCTTTGAGCCCCCTTATAAGCTACCCTAAATCCACTCATAACCTCATCAAATATTAAAAGTGAACCATATAAATCACAAAGTTCTCTTAATTTTTTAACAAAAGAATCATTAGCTTTTATAACCCCCATATTTCCTGCAACTGGCTCTAAAATAATTGCTGCAATGTCATCTCCATACTTCTCAAATAAACCTTCAACTTGTTTTTCATCATTATAAACGCCAATTAAAGTATTTTTAACAATATCATTTGGAATCCCTAAGCTTCCTGGAATACCTTCTGTTAAAACCCCAGAACCTGCTTCGATTAAGAATCCATCAAAATGTCCATGATAGCATCCTGCAAATTTTATTATTTTATTTTTTTTAGTATATCCTCTAGCAAGCTTTATAGCACTCATAGTAGCTTCTGTTCCTGAATTAACCATTCTAACCATTTCTATATTATCATCTAATGTTTCACATAAGAACTTAGCCATATCAAGTTCTACTTTGGTTGGTGCTCCAAAAGCTATACTTTCTCTCGCTGTTTTTTCAATAGCTGATACCACCTTTTCATTTGAATGCCCAAGTATCATAGGCCCCCAAGCTAAAACAAAATCTATGTACTCTTTTCCATCCTCATCTTTTACAATAACACCTTTTCCTGATTTTATAATTGGTGGATTCATAGGCATATTCCTATAAGCTCTAACAGGGCTATTAACTCCCCCTGGCATATATTTCTTTGATTCTTCAAATATTTTATTATTATTCATTTTTTCTCCTTTCAAACAAAATATACTTTTAAATTAGCTATTTAAAAATGCATATTAACTCTAATTTTTTAAATATAATTAACTATTTTATATCGTATATATTTTGTGTAATACATTCATCAAAAAACATAGAAAAAACTTTTCTATCTTTTCCTTTTTCATAAAAAAACTTAAAATCTTCTGTGCATATAAAATCAACAATCTCTTTTTTTAGCTTTTCTTTTTTTGCATTTTCTCTTAATCTTGATACATAAAAAGTAAATTCATCATACTCCTTTAATAAATTTTCCATCTTATCTCCTAAAAGTTTAGATATTTTAGGCACTCCAACCTTTGTGCTTACTGAAAAACTTAAATTTTTAAGATTCCTCTGCGATGGTATAACCGCCATGCCATTTTTAAATTCTGTACAATCTATAAATATTTTATTTAGATTTTCACAATCTCCCACTATAGATTCACGCAATTTTTTATCATCTATGGCAATTAAAACAATATGAGCATCTATTATAAAATTTTTATAATATTCTCCCTTTATGTATCTAACATTATAATTTTTCAAGTTCAAAATATCTTCTGAAAAATTTTTCGATAAAATTTCCACAGCACACCCATTTGTACAAAAGGTTTTTGCTTTTATAAACGCTCCTTTTCCTCCCCCAATTATTTTTACTTTTAATTTATGAGAAAAAAAGTTTAAAGCAATGTATTTATCATTATCCATAGTCTATATCCTTAATACCAATTTATTATCCTTAAAATAAACTCTAATAGAAATCCATAACAAAATTATTTTAAACTAATATTTGTTATTAAATAGTTTCATATAAATATTTTATAATTAAATAAATAAAAAATAAAGGCTGTTTAATAAATTTTACTAAACAACCTTTATTTTTTATTTATTCTTATCTATTATATCTTGTATATCATCTTTACAACCGCCACAAACTGAACCTGCTCCTGTTGCCTCTTCTACAGCTTCAACGGTAGTCGCTCCATCTTTTATAGCTTTTTTTATATCATCTTCTGATATCCCTAAACAAGTACAAACTTCTCTACTCATTCTCTTGCCTCCTAGTTTTAATTTGTTACAAGTATAGTTTGCATTTATATAACCTAATTTATACAATATACTTGTAAATATATTTAAAATTTCTAAAAGGACATTGGTTTATCTAAACAATAACTCCTGACAGACAATTTAAAAACATATATAAAAATTAATAAATTATCTTATAAAATGAGTAAGTACTTTATTTTGAGCTTCTGGTTCTTTAACAGTTCTTTTTCCATTTTCAACAAGTTTCATAAGCCATGCCATATTTTGTCCAAGGACTGACATTACTTGTTTCCCTTCTCCATCTTGTGAGACTTCCCCTGGAACTGTTCCATGTATAACATTCCAATAGTTTGATGTTGGCATTAACATTTCAGAGTAATTTATAAAGTTATTTAATTGTTCAAATGTTGGAACCCCACCTGAACGTCTAACAGCTACAACTGCTGCTCCTACTTTATGTCTATACATTCCTCCATTACTGCTTCCAACATAAAATGCTCTATCTAAGAATGATTTCATAGTTCCACCTATTGCTGAAAAATGAACTGGAGAACCTAAAATTATCCCATCTGCTTCATCCATTTTTGCTATCCACTCATTTACATCATCATTTGACATAACACATTTTTTATCTTGATTCCTAGCACAACCATTACATGCCATACAACCTCTTATAGTTTTATTACCAACATGAACTATTTCTACTTCTATACCTTCTTTTTCAAGTTCATCTGTTACCATTTTTATAGCTTGATATGTATTTCCCTCTTTTTTAGGGCTACCATTAAATGCAACTACTTTCATAAGTTTTTACTCCTCTGTATAAATATCTATGTTTTCATTCATTCTAATATGAACAATTTTATTGTAACATATTATTAAATTTATATCAATTTATTTTAAAATCCTTATTTATTTTTTACAAAATTTATCACAATACCTTAAATTACATTTAAGGTATTGTGACTTTTTTGACTGTTTATTAACTTTTTATAGTAAAATTAATATCTAACTCCACTCCAATAAACATTATCCTTTACTACAGCTTTAGGTCCTAAGTTAACATCTTTCATAGCCCATTTTTTAAATTCCATAAATCCTGTTCTATCAACAATGTATCCTATATGCTCTTTTCCACCTGGAGCTGTTCTATCTATATATTGCTCAACATAATCATATGTGTTTTCTATCATTTTAACTATGCTATCTTCATCAATCCAAATAGCAAAATCTTCAGCAAGTCTTGGATTTTTCTTTCCTGTTCTTCCCATTATAACTAATCTATAATACTTTTCTTCACTTCTAGTCCATGCACTAGTTGGACATGCCATTACACATTCTCCACAACCTATACATTTATCAGTATTTCTAACCACTTTATAGTTTTCAAATTTTAAAACATCTGCTGATTTTCTCTTACAAGCATTTATACATGCCCCACAAGCTACACATCTATCTTTATCATATTGAGGTTCTGTCATACCTATAATACCAAAATCATGCATTCTAGCCTTTATACAGTCATTTGGACAACCAGTTAAAGCTATCTTTACATGTAAATCACTTGGGAATATAACTTTTTCTACTCTTTTTGCAAACTCTGTAGTGTTATAATTTCCATAAGGACAATATTTATTACCAACACAAGAAGTTACGTTTCTAGTACCTGAAGCATCATATCCTGTTCCTGGAGTTTCTTGATTTATTTTAAGTTCTGATATAATTGGTTGTAGTAACTCATTAACCTTTGGTATATCTTCCATTTTTATTCCTGGAAGTTCAAATCCTTGTCTTGCAGTTAATTGAACATTTCCATTACCAAATTTCTCAGCAATTTCTTGAATTCTAGCAAGGTGTTCTGCTTTTAGATATCCTCCTGGAACTCTCACTCTTGAAGCTGTCATTCCTCTTTGTTTAACAACTCTAAATGCATTTTTCTTAAGTTTTTTAGTATTTATATCTAATGACATATTATGCTCCCCCTAGTCTTTTAAAAGTTTTCCTTTTGTATAATTAAATACTGGTCCATCTAGACAGATATAAGTTTCTCCCATTCTACAATGTCCACATTTTCCAAGTCCACAGCACATTTTTCTTTCTTGAGATATCCAAATATTTTCTTCTTTTATTCCAAGTTTTAAAAATTCTTGAACACTAAATTTCATCATCATTGGAGGACCAACAACTATTATTTGAACATTTTCCATATCATTTATTTTAAGTTCTGGAATATATTTAGTTACAAGTCCAACATTTCCATCATATCCTTCTTCAGCTGAATCAACAGTAATTACTACATCAATAGTTTCATTCCAACTCTTTATATCATCCTTAAATAACATATCCTTAGGAGATTTAAATCCTGCAATTAAAGTTGTACCTTTATTTTCTGAAGGATTCTTAGCAAAATAATCAACTACTCCTCTAACAGGTGAAAGTCCAGTTCCTCCAGCTACAACTACAAGTTCTTTTCCTTTATAGTTATCAAGAATAAATCCATTTCCATAAGGTCCTCTCATAAATAGAGAGTCTCCTTCATATCTTTCAAAAATTTCATTAGTTACAAGTCCAACTCTTCTTATAGTAAGATCTACATAATTTTCACCAATACCACTTACTGAAATTGGAGCTTCACCAAACTTTGGTATAGATACTTCAAAGAATTGTCCAGGTTGAACATCTCCTATGTACTCCATTCTAAAAGTGTATTCTATCTCAGTATGTTTTATTACTTTTAATATTTTTGACATAAAAGGAATGTATTCATTTTTCATATTATTTCACCTCGTCCATAGCATCATTAAGTTTATTTACACAATTTGAAAAAGATATATATTCAGGGCATATATCATCACATCTACCACAACCTACGCACATATTATAACCAAATCTTTGCTTGTGATCGTAAACTTTATGCATAACCTTAAATCTCATTCTTTGACCTTTTTCTTGTCTAAATGAGTGACCACCAGCCATAGTTGTATATCCTTCAACCTCACATGATGCCCAAACTCTTCTTCTTTCTCCTGTCTTTTCATTATCCTTATAGAAGATATCTTGCATTGTAAAACATGTACATGTTGGACATACAAAATTACATCTACCACAAGCTATACATCTTTGAGAATATTCTTTCCACATATCAGAATCCATAACTTTAGGATCTAAATTACTTGGAATATTAACTCTTACATTATTTTCTTCAACAAATTCAGGAACTACATCTAAAGATTCAGTCTCTAATTCACCAAATATTCCACTTAAATACTCATCTTTAACATCTAGATAAACCTCTCCATCTTTAAATCCTATGTATGCATCATAACTATCTGTTTTATTACTTTTCATATCTACGCAAAAGCAATTTTCAAAACTTTCGCTACATCCTATAACTATAAATTTTGCACCTTCTCTTACTCTTTTATAATACATATCTTCAAAACCGTTATTTAAATACATATCATCAATTCTCTTTAAAGAGTGCATATCACAGCTTCTTAAAAAGATTATTGCATCTTTCACTTCTTTCTTTGGTTCACTAAAACTATCTTCTGTGAAATAGAAAAGAGTTTGAGTTATTGGAAGTAACACTTCTTTGTAAGAAAAATCAGATTTTTTATTAAATTCTATTTCTTCTATAGTGTTTACTTGGCCATATCTTACCATATCAGTTTCTGAACTTCTGCCTTTTCCTACAAAAACTTTAGGAGCATATATATTGTAATTTTGTGACAATTTTTCTAATGCATTATTAAAGTTTTTAGCATTTAATTTGAATCCCATTATAACACCTCTTTGATTTATCTTATCGCTTTATTATAGATTAAATTATTTAAATTGTATTGTTAAAATATTCACTCTATTTGCGTCATTAACTTGATTTTTTCTAACTATTTTAAATTATATGATTAATATAAAAAAAATAATGTGATAAAAATCACATTATCCTACTGTTTTGTTTTTAAAATATTATAATATTTTAAATTTTAACTTTTAAAATACTCAGCTAATTTTTTACGATTTAATACTATTATCTGTTTATTTCTCATTTTTATAAATCCATTTTCTTGAAGTATTTTCATAGACCTTGAGATAGTTTCTCTAGTTGCTCCAAACATATCTGCAATATATGTCATAGTTATATTTAAATTTATTAAAACTCCATCTCTATCTTTAACACCATAATCTTTAGATAATTTCCAAAGCTTTGCAGCTAACCTCTTTTCAATTTTTATAGGTGTTGCATTTTTAAGCTGTCTATAAAGCCTTCTAGTCTTATTAGATATTTCCAATATAACATTAGTTGTTAACTCAAAATCATCTTTCATAATATCTATAAAACCTCTTCTATCAAAGCATAACACTTGTGCGTCTTCAAAACATTCGCAACTAATAGAAGCTGATAGATCATCTAATATAACTTCATTTAAAATTTTATCTTTTCCTAAAATAAATATAACCCTCTTTTGCGCATGTTCATTCATCTTATACATTGAAACCTTGCCTCTATACATAACATATATCCTTTTTTCTACTTCTTTATCCCTAAATATATGTTCTCCCTTTTTATAAGACCTTTTTATACATATTTCACATAATCTATTCACAGTTTCTTCTTTCAATTGATTAAACAATGTAAGTTCCATCAATTCTGAAAATTTCACATTCTCCATAGTACATTATATAAAAGACTTTCGCCTAACTTAGCTCCTTTCTAAATTTAATAAATTAAAATCTTTTATAAGATTTAATTTATTATTTCTTGTAAGATGTTTTATAACATATTCTCTTTTTTGTGCATCTCTTTTTTCTATAAATTCTTCAAAATAAACCAATTTCACCGGAAGTCTACCTCTTGTATATTTTGCTCCTTTTCCTTTATTATGACAATTTATTCTCTTTTCTAAATTATTTGTCCACCCAGTATAAAAACTTCCGTCACTACATTCTAAAATATAAGTATAATTCATACAACTATCCTTTATTTATTGTATATTTATAATAATATTATCTGTTATTATAACACATTAATTCTTTTTAAGTTGTTAATTAAAAATTTATCAAACAGTAAAAAATGAGATTATATTTTAAAAGATAAAAATCATCTTCCAAAATATAATCTCATTTAAAATTTATTTATTTTTAGCTATATAATAAAGTGGAAAACCTACTAAAAATGTACCCCCTATGAAATTTCCAAGTGATACAAAAAATATATTATAAAAAGCCCCTCCTAATGTTACAGTAGTATTTGGAAGAAAATAAGCTATTGAAAATAAAGTCATATTTGCAATACTATGCTCAAATCCTGCTGTTATAAAGGTAAAAAGACACCAAAATATCATTATAAGTTTCCCCGATTCGCTTTTTAATTTATAAGAAAACCATGCAGCTAAACAAACTAAAACATTACAAAGCATTCCTTTTAATATTAAATCAAACATTGGCGTATCTATTTTACTTTGAGCCATATTTATCATAAATTCTTGAACATAGCTTGTACCTGCATGGGAATAAGCATATATTATTCCCCCGATTATTGATCCAAAAAGATTTCCAATCCAACTTACAAGTAATATCTTAAAAAAATCTAACCAAGTCACCTTTTTATATAAAGCACCAATTAGCATTACTAAAGAATTACTTGTAAAAAGATCTACTCCTGCCATAATTACAAAACTTAAAGCACATCCAAAAGATATTCCCATTATTATTTTTGTTACACCAGAACCCGAATGATCTACTATTCCTCCTACTGTATAAAGAAGCATTACCGCAAGTCCCACAAAGAAACCACCTAAAGCTGCAATCATTAAATACTTCATGATACCATTATTAAATATTTTCACTTTTTTCTTTGACGATAAACAAACAGCATCCATCTCTTCTGAAAATATGTTTATTTCATCTTTAGGTAATGCATTCTTTTCTAAGCTCCTATTTAACATTATATATTCCTTTCTTGTAAATTATTTTATTTTTTTAAAATACATTTACAATTTTAGCATAATTAATAATAAAATCAATATATTTAATATTTTTTTAACAACACTAATTTTATTAATTTTCTATTGTAAGATATAATAATAATAAATAACTTTAAAGAAGGTGAATTTTTGAGAAAAGAATATATAACTTATCAAGATAACATGCCTATTTCTGTTTCATTTTTATCTATAGAAAACTATCCTATTCATTGGCATAATAGCATAGAAATTATATATATTTTAGAAGGTAGTTTAAATATCGATATTAATTTATCATCTTCTAAAATATTTAAAAATAATATAGAAATAATAAATATAGATGAGGCTCATAGACTATATTCAAATGATTATAATAAAGTCCTCATATTTCACATAGATCCTTATTTTTTTGAAAAATACTACACCGACATAGAGAATATGTTTTTTTACACAGATACAAGCAATGAAAACTCCCAAAATACAGATGTTTATGATGAATTCAAAACCTTTTTATCTATCATAGTTTGTGAAATTGTTCAAAAAAGTTTAGATTATAATGAAGAAATCGAAAAAAATTTAATAAGTCTTTTATTCCATCTTATAAATAATTTTCATTATTTAACTTATGATAATGAAGAAATTAAAGAAAATGAAAACTTACTTGAGAGATATCATCGAATTGCTAAGTATATTTTTAATAACTACAATAATAATATAACTTTAAAAGATATAGCAAATAAAGAATTTTTAAGTACTCATTATTTATCTCATGAAATAAAATATGCAACTGGTTTAAGTTTTACTGACCTTGTAAATTTAACTCGTGTTGAGGAATCTATAAAATTTCTTTTAGATAGTGATAAAACAATATCTGATATATGTGAAGAAATTGGATTTTCTCATACTAGATATTTTAATAAACACTTTAAAAACTATTATGGTTTAACCCCTCTTCAGTATAGAAAAAAGTTTAAGGTTAATGAAACTACATATAAAAAAGAAAAAAAGTTAACTAGATATCCTCTTGATTTTTCTTTAAAATATCTATCTTACTATATTGACGATTATGATAGATTTAACTATGAAAATAAAATTAATAAAATTACTTTGGATATGAATGAAGATTTAGGTATATTTAATAAAGAGTTTAAAGAAATTATAAATGTAGGTGATGCCTTTGATTTGCTAATTGAAGATAATAAAGACATATTAGAACAACTTCAAGAGGAAATAGGTTTTAACTACGTTCGAATGATTAATATATTTTCTCCTGATATGGGTATTTTCCCTGGTTCAAAATTTTTTAATTGGACTCGAGCTTATGATATTTTTGAATATGTGGAAAGTCTTAATTTAAAACCACTTATAATATTAAATTTCAAAAATTTTTCTGACTATGAAATTTTAGCAACATTAACTTCTTTCTTAGAATACTTTAATGATGTAGAAGGCCTAAACTTTAAAAATTTTAAATTCCAATTTGATACTAAAATTAAAAAAGATTTATCTCATGAAATAAAAATAATTTTAGAAGATCAATACAATCTAGAGGTTTTAGATAATTGTTATCATTTATTTGATTATACAAATTCTATATATGATACAGCTTATATGCTACCATATATTATTCATAATAGTATATATAACTTGTCATCTTTATATTATATAAAAGCTTTTGACACCTTAGATAAACAGGTTAACTTAACTAATGAGGTATTCTTTGGTTATCCAGGTCTTGTAAACAGCAAAGGGATTAAAAAACCATCTTATTATGCATACTATTTATTAAATATGCTTGGCAATACTTTAGTTTCAATAGATAAAGGGTTTATAGTTACAAAAAGTCATTCTGAATATCAAATACTATTATATAGTTTTAATGAAAGTTTTAATAATTTATTAAACTTTAAGAATGTAGACAAAATAAAGAAAACTCAAAATGTAACAAACAAACTATCTATAAATATTTTAAATATAAAATCTAATACAAGAATTATAGAATATGATATAAATGAAAAATCTGGATCTTCATTTGATTACTGGATTTCTATGGGGAAACCTAAAAGATTAAAAAAAGAGGAGAAGGAAATTCTCCATAAATCATCATTTCCTAAAATTAATTTTAGATATTCAAAAAAAAGTACCGTATTAAATATTCAAGCTACATTAAAAGGTTATAGTGCTAAACTTATAATACTAAAAGAAACTTAAAAGGTATTGCTAAATTTTAGCAATACCTTTTCTACTAATATAACTCTTTTTCTGATTCTGCTGCCATAGTTAAATATTTAAGTGCTTCACGAGTTTCTCCAATTACATGATACATATTTGCCATCTCTAAATACCTATCATTTTTTTGAGAATAACTACCGAATTTCAAAAGTAAATCTATAGCTAAATTCATATACATTTCCCATTGAATAAAACTTCCTTGATATTTAGCTATTTTTCCTTTAAGATAATAACTATTTTCTATAAAAACTATATTATCCAATTCAATTGCTACCTGCAATGCTTTATCTGTATAATCTGTTGCCTTTTCATAATTTTTGTCATCTATTAAAATTTCACTTAACATAAGAAGAGTATCAACATATTTAGATAAATTCTCTTTAGTTATATTATTTTCCAAATCATCTATATGTTGTTTAGCCTCCTCCTTAGACCCCTTACTAATTAAAAGTTTTACTATAATCATTTTTAATTTATTATAATAATAGTCTTCCTTAGCTCCATTCTCATCTAATACTTTTAAGTATTCCTGATAATTTTCATCATATTCTAAAGCTAAAATAGCTAATATACCATTTACAATTGAAAATAACACTTCATTATCTCTAGATTTACTTAAAGCATAAAATGGTGTTATTATCTTTTCAGCCGTTTTTAAATCTCCAGTTTTATAATAACAATATGCCTTGGAAATTCCAATTTCTATTTTTTCATCAATGTTTTTATCCTCTTTAGAATACTCCTCTAACTTTTCAAGCCAAGTTATAGCATCCTTATAATGCTCAGTTATTATAAAATATTTTGATAAATCTTTATAATAAATCTTTGAACAACTCTCATTATGTTCATGTATTGCATCATAATCATTTAAAACTTTATGCATTCTGTAAAATTTTCTATTATTTATATAAAACTCAAAAAGTATATGAATAAGCTCAACACCTAAATCATAATACCCTTTAGATACAGCATATTTTATATTATCTGTAATCTCTATGCATTCACTTTCTCTAAGTTTATCATTTTTTAGGCTATACTTTTTTATATTTCTTTTTATTTCACTTACATCATCACAAAGAAGATAATCAAGGTCTAAGTTTAATCTTTTAGCTACTAATTCTAACACCCATCTATCTGGAACAACTTTTCCATTTTCTATACAACTCATTCTTGAAATTGAAATATCTTTTTGGCAAAGCTCTTTTAAAGTTATCCCTCTATATATTCTAGCCCTTTTTATTTTTTCTCCTGTTGATAAAAAATTCATCTTAATCACCTATTCTATGCTATTTTTTTATTATTTCAGCCTTTTTAAGAGTATTTATTCCATAATCTAAATATTTAGCTGCTTCATAATCTCTCTTATATTCTAAATAAAATTTTCCAAGCTTTATAGCTATATCAGCTTCCTTTTTATAAAGCTTATTTTCATTAGCTAAATTTAAAGCATCTAATAATATAATTTCAGCTTCCTCAACATTATCTTGAAGCACATGAATTCTAAAATGTAATATGTTATACTCTATGATTTTTTCAATATTATCCACAGATAAATTGCTCTTTATAATTTTTAGAATCTCTATGCATTTAGTTATATTTTTTACCTTAATATAATTTTCGCATATATTTATTAATGTATCTAATATCTCTATATCTTTAGAATCTTCTCTTATCTTTCTTGCTCTCTCATAATGCTCTAAAGATTCTTCATTATTATCAAACTCATAGAATAGTTTTCCTAAAGAGTTTTCTATATTTCCCATTTTTTCTAATTGAGTGATTTCTTTATAAATATCTATACTTTTCTTAGAATAAAGTATAGCATTTTTCATGTCACCAACATTGCTATATTCATCAGCTAAATCTCCTAAACTTTTAGCATAGCTACGTCTATCATACAATTTCTCAAATTCATTTTTTGAAAGTGCTGTAAATCTTTTTGATTTTTCCATATCTTCTAAAAAGTAATGATTTTTAGCTAAAAGATAATATATCTCTCCTAAAATGATATCTTGACTTAATTTATTCTCTAAATATATTTTTTCTGCTTCCTTTAAATAAGAATTAGCAGAATAATACGCCTTAGCTTCTATACTTATCTTGCTTATATTTAAATATGTGTTTACAATATCTATATGGCTTCCAGTTTTTATAAAAAGTGAATTAGCAGACATAAAATATTGCTGAGCCTTTATAAACACTTTATCATTTAAATATATTAATCCTTTTAAATATAAACATTTAGCTTTTCTATATTCTAATTTGTATTTTTTTGCGTAATTTAATGCATTTTCTATATACTCCTCTGCTTTTTTAGTATCTCCTGATAATATAGCACCTTCTGCTACTTGCTCAAAGTATAAAGAAATTTTTTCAGCTTGAGTTTTTTCAGTTTCCATTAAATATTCTACAGAAGTACTTAATGAAAAAGCTAAATATTCTAAAAGATCCATGGAAGGGTTAGACCTCCCTGATTCCACCAAACTAATTTGACCAGGAGTTATTCTATCTCCTGCTAAATCTTTTAAAGTCATATTTAATTCTTTTCTTCTCTTTTTTATTTTTTCTCCTAATGATAATATTTCCATGCTTAATCTTCCTTTTAATAATTTGTAATACACATTTCTAAATATATATATTATATCATAAAATTCGCCATTTTTTATTATTATTTTTAAATTGTATTAAAAATAATAAGAACTGATAATAAGAAAGTTATCTTTTTATCAGTTCTTGACAATTTTGGGTATAAAACTCAAATTACATCCAATTCATGGGCTCCCCTGCCATATTCATAACTCTTCTTCCAACTCTTTTAAAAGTTCTTTGTGTTCTTTTATCTAGATTTGGAACAACCATCATTCCAAGGGCAGTACCTACCACAATTCCTGCTGTTAAACTTGTTAACTTACCCATAATAACACCTCTTTTATAATATACTACATTAATATATTTTGCAATTTAATATTTATTATAAGTGGAAATTTACTAGTTAATTTTATATTTTTTCCATTAAATTTTTCTTAATACTTTTGCCGGATTTCCTGCAACTAATACATTCTCAGAAACACTTGCTGTTACAACTGAACCTGCTGCAATAATTGAATTATCTCCTATAGTTACTCCTGGAAGTATTGTTGAATTACCCCCAATCCAAACATTATTTCCTATTGTTATTTTAATTGCATAACCACTTTTATTTCTATCTTTAGGCTCAATATTATGTCCTGATGTATATATATTTACATTTGGACCTATCATACAGTCATCACCAATTTTAACTTCTGCCATATCAAGAACAGTAAAATTATATCCAGCATAAAAATTATTTCCTATATAAATATTGTAACCCAAATCACAATGAAAATTATGTTCTATGATAGGATTTTTTCCCACTTTCCCAAACAATTCTCTAATAATGCCTTCTCTTTCCTCAAAAGCTTCCACATTGCTATCATTAAACTTTTTAACAAGGCTATGAGCAAAAAGATTTTTTTCCTTAAGCTCCTTTGAATCTCTATCATAATAAATTTTATTTTTATCTTTTTTTTCTTTTATATTTAAATCTGTGCTTTTCTCTAGAAGTTCATCTGCTTTTCCTTCTCTTATATTATCTATATCCTTTACTATAATATTTTCTGCTTTTCCATTGGATAATTTTAAAATTTCTTCTTTTAAATCATTGTTTATTACATATATTTTGTTTTTAGATAACCATTTTGAAACAATTTTATCTGACTCAATCCCTAAAGCCTCTTTACATTTTTCATCAACTAATTCATTATAAAGATCTCCTGTATGACTATCAACTTTAACAAAAGTAACTTCCATTCCATCTTCAAAAAACTTATTCATCTTTTCATAATATTCCTCAGATGATTTATCATTTCTACTCCAACTCCCTGTTGCATGATGAAAAATCCCTTCATAATCATGAAATAATACGATATGTTTTTCTCCAATACTTTTTGCATATTCTAAAGCTTTAACAGCACCTTGAAGTTCTCCTGCAATTTGCCTAATATTCCCTTTAGCTTTATACGCTCCTCCCTCTATGTACTCAATTACATTGCCTCTTACTGAAACCAATCCATAAGAATACTTTTCCGTAGAAATACTATAACTACCGTCCACATAGATATGTAAAAGATCTTTTGGATATTCATCAAAACCTTTTTTTAGAAGCTTCTTAGTATCATTTAAATAAGTTTTTGCTTCCTCTAGGCTTTCAAAGCTTTTATATTTAGCCCCTTTAACTCCTTTTACGCACTTTAAACATTCGTTCCATGTATTTACTATAATATTTTCAATTTTTTTATTTTTCTCAAAATCAAACCCTTCTTTTATAGCATAAACCTTCTTAGCCATATTAAACTTCTCCTTAAAACTTTTTTAGAATTATAACATAATTTATTTTTTATAAAAAGTTTTATCTTAAATCATAGAATCTACAACCTCATATATAGCCTCTAAATTTTTAGCACTTGTAAATCCTGATAAAAAGTCTAATCCTCGTTTTAACACCAAAACAAACGAATTTTTTCCTTGCCAATTTTCAAGAATTATTTCAATCGGAACATCTCTAAGAGTTGTATTTAAAGCAAAAAATATTAAAGTTAATTCATCTAAACTTCCTATTATAGGTAATTTATCAGGTAATATATCAATTGGAAGTACAGAGTATCCCAATGCTGATGCTAAAATAAGTTTGTTTTTCATAGGTACTCTTTTATCTTTAAATAATCTAAATATAAGAGCCACCAAATCTGGAATTATCATTATATAATCCTTATATTCTTTAACACCTTCAGGAATATGTTCAACTGCTACTTCACGTCCCCTAGTATATGAATCTTCGACTTTATTTACATCTATGTGCATTATATAATCTTCATCTTTAACTTGTCCTTCTACTTTATGCTCAACAGCTACTTCAATTGGTTGTTCTTGCATTTTTGATAATGAAAGATTTATCTCTTTAACCTTAACCTTTATAGTTTCATCCTCTATGTATACATCATCTAATGTTAAATCAACAAACGGTACTTTTTCCAATATTTTATTTATATCTACTATTATTTCATCATCTTTTACAGTTATGCCCTGCTCTTTAAAACCTTTAAGTCCAACTTTTAATGCCAATTTTCTAAAAGGTTTTATAATTCCTAAACTCATAAGACTTGCACTAAATAATTTTATTCTTAACTTATTTTCAGAAACTCCAGTTATAGTACATGTAGCCTTAAATCCTATAGCTAACCCCTTTTTAAACTCACCATTTATTGTAAGACCTTTTTTTATATCTAATTTAGTTATACTTAAGCCTTCTACTTTGACGAACTCTTCTATCATACTTAAAATATCATTTGATTTTAATTCCACATTAACAGCAGATATTCTCATAACTTTGCTCTCCTCACCTTAAGATAATTTTTCATTATTTAGTATATCTTATTTAATAATACTTTTAAAGTTAATTTATTTATTTGTTCCATATAATCCACAACTTACATTGGAAAAATCTATGATTTTTATTAGACTTTAATTTTAAATAAGATATAATTTATATCACATCAAAGCATTTTAGGAGGTATTGAATGCAAATATTAAAAAACAAAAAAGTACTTGCTTTGGGAGTTTTAGCTATAATCTCTCTTTGCTTTATGATTTACTTTAAATTTACAACTCCAAAAGCTTCTCTTATAAATTACGAAACATTTTTAAATAATTTAAATAATAACGAAATTAAAATTGTCAATATAATCTCAGACAACGAAATAGGTGTTACCCTTAAAAATAATTCATCTTATATTACAAGTAATCCTGATAGCCCAAATTTTAAAGAAAATTTATTAAATAAAGGAATAAGTGTTACTCAAAATAATAATGTTCCATTAAAAACTACAATCCCTGCATCAGTTTTAGTTGTAGCTATCTCTTTAATGTTTTTAACTTTAGCAAACAAAAATTCAAGTTTTAACCCTGTTTCTAAATTAAATTTAAAAAGTATTAACGAAAATACTGATTTTAAATTTAACTTTTCTTCTGTGGCTGGTAATGAAGAAGCTAAGGAAAGCGTTAAAGATATAATAGATTTTTTAAAAAACCCTGAAAAATATAAAAAATATGGAGCTAGAATGCCAAAAGGTATTATTTTATATGGGGAACCTGGAACTGGTAAAACACTTTTAGCTAAAGCAGTAGCTGGTGAAGCAAATGTACCTTTTTTTGCAATGTCTGGATCTGATTTCGTACAAATGTACGTAGGAGTCGGAGCTTCTAGGGTTCGTGATTTATTCAAAAAGGCTAAGGCTAGAGGAAAAGCCGTTATCTTTATAGATGAAATAGATGCTATTGGTAAAAAAAGAGCTAGTGGAAAAAACGCTAGTGGTAATGACGAAAGAGACCAAACACTAAATGCACTTTTAACTGAAATGTCAGGTTTCTCTGAAAAAGAAGGTATAGTAGTTATGGCAGCTACAAATAGGTTAGATACCTTAGATTCTGCACTTTTACGACCTGGAAGATTTGATAGACATGTTGAAGTATCTCTGCCTGATATTAATGCTAGAGAAGCAATTATAAATCTATACCTTAAAAATAAACCTAATAAAGATATAAATATACGAAACTTAGCAGAAAAAACTGTTTACTTTTCTGGTGCTAAAATTGAAAGTTTAATAAATGAAGCAGCCATTCTAGCAGCAAAAGAGGACAGTACTTTCATATATGAAAAACATTTAAATATAGCTTTTTCTATAATTACTGCTGGATACGAAAAAAATGATACAAGTTATATAAAAAAAGAGGATAGAAAAATTACTGCTTTTCACGAAGCTGGACATGCTCTTTTATCTATGATTCTACTTCCTGAAGACAAGGTATCAAAAATAACTATAATTCCAACTACTAAGGGTGCTGGAGGATATACATTAACTATTCCAGAGGACAAATCATACCATACATCTTTGTATTTAAAAAGACGTATAATGGTATTACTAGCTGGAAGGGCTTCAGAAGAGCTTATCTTTGGAAAAGATAAAATAACTACAGGTGCTCACAATGATATTGCTAAATGTACATCTATGATAAAAAGCATGATTACAGAATATGGAATGGGTGACTCTTTAGGGCTTTTAAGTTTAAATAGCTTGGAAAATCTTCAAAATGGCTTTAGTTCAAACTTACTAGAAGAATTTAAATCTTTATCAGAAAATTTATATGAAAATTGTAAATATATTTTGAAAGAAAATATAGATATATTAAAAGAATTGTCAACAGAATTACTAGAAAAAGAAACTTTAGAATATATGGATTTGGAAAAGTATATTTCAAAATTAAAAAATAAATAAAAGTAAAAACTGCTTTAGCTTAAACTAAGGCAGTTTTATTTATTGTATATAAGCTAAAAATTGTAAAAATGACTTTTTAAAAGATTTGCTTTATAAAGTATCACTCCAATTAAAAATCCTATACTTAAGTCAATACACTGCGTTGTATAATAATTACATAAGCTTGGTATTCCTACTACAATATATATACATATTAATATTATTACATTTACCATCAACCACTTGCCTAGCGTCTTTCTCTCCTTAACAGCTAAAAACAATGTTAAACCCAAAACACCTAGTATAGCCCCTGCTATTGAAATTGTTAATGACATATATGGTATAAAAAACAAATTAAATAATCCAGCTAAAAAAGCAACAATTAAATACATGATTATGAGCTTGTTTTTATCTTCAAAAGAATCTATTACCCCTATCAATAAATATAATACATATAAATCAACTATTAAGCTTATTATTCCATCTTTAAACAAAACATCTTTTATTATCTCAAATGTTCTACCTGAACCAATCAAAAATATATTTCCACTCATTGTTTCTTTAAATAAATCAGGACCTGTATTGAAAAACATAACCACATGTTCTTTTTCTACAAGCATTACAACTAAAAAAGTTATGGTAGCGGCTACCATCAAAATAAAAATTATATATTTAGTAAACTCATTTATTCCTATTGTTTTATAATATTTATCTTTTCCAATGTATTTATTTTCAAATATACTGTTTATTATTTCATTTAAAAATATCCCATTTTTTTCATCATATCCATATATCTTCTCACTATGTAAATCTACTAAAACTTCATTTGATTCCTTAAATTTCACAAATTTATCTTGAATTTTTTTATTAAAAACTATTATATTTGAGAGAGAGAATTCTCCCCCTCTTTGTTTTAAATAATTATAAGCTCTTTTATTATTTTTTTCTTTATTATTTTTATCAGAAATTATTATAGAATAAGTTAAACCACTATCTAAAGTTTTAGTAGCAATCCATATAGAAGCGTTAGCATCTCCTATCTCCTCTATAAAAAAACCTTTTGTTTCTACTAAAATATCAAAAAATTCCCTTTGAAATTCATCAATTTTAATCATCTATAAGTTCCTCTAACATATCCAAAAGCTCATTAAATCTTTTTATAGTATCTTTTAACGGCTTATCAGTAGTCATATCAACCTTTGCTTTTTTAAGAGTATCTACAGGATATAACGAAGCACCAGCCTTTAAAAATTCTTTATAAGTTTCAACAGCATTATCCTCTTTATTTAAAATTGAAGTTGCAAAAGAAGATGCTGCAGCATATCCTGTTGCATATTGATAAACATAAAAATGACTATAAAAATGTGGAATTCTAGCCCATTCTATTTCTATATCTTTATCAATTATTATTTCATCACCAAAATATTTTTTATTTAAATCAAGCCATATTTTATTTAAATCTTTACTTGTTAAATCTTCACCCTCTTCAAGTGTTTTATGAGTTACAAGTTCAAATTCTGCAAACATAAGTTGCCTATATACAGTTGTTCTTATTTGCTCTAATTCTTGATTTATAAGATACAATTTCTTGTTTAAATTAGTTTCTTTATTTATAAGATAATTTATTAAAAGAATTTCATTAGTAGTTGAAGCTACCTCTGCACAAAACAATGTGTAATTTCCATAAACGTATGGTTGATTATTCCTTGTATAATACGAATGTATTGAATGTCCCATTTCATGAGCTAAAGTTGACACATCATGCAAATCAAAATTATAATTTAAAAGAACATATGGCATTGTATCATAGCTTCCCCAAGAATATGCCCCACTTCTTTTTCCTTTATTCTCAAAAACATCTACCCATCCATTTTTAATTCCTTCATCAAATATACCTAAATATTCTTCACCAAGAGGTTTTAAAGCCTCCTCAACTATTTTTACTGCATCTTCATATTCAATATGCTCCTTTGGCATATCTATAACTGGAACATAAAGATCGTACATATGAATCTCATCTAACTTTAAAAGTTTTTTCTTTAAAGAAACATATCTGTGAAGAGAGTTTAAATTTTCATCTATAGTATTTATCGCATTTGTGTATACATTAACTGGTATATCATTAGGATTTAATGATGCCTCTAAAGTTGATTTATATTTTCTTGTCTTAGATAAAAATATAGCACTTCTTATTGAACTTGTAAGAGTTTTAGCTATAGTATTTTCATATTTTTTATAAGTGCCAAATAAAAGTTCAAAAGCCGATTTTCTAACATCTTTATTTTTACTCTTTATAAAATTTGAATAATTTCCTTCTGAAAGTTCTATTAAATTTCCCTCTTCATCTTTTATAGTTCCAAAAGACATATCTGCATTTGTAAGTATTGAAAATATACTTTCTGACGAACCTAAACAATTAGATACAGATGCTATAACTTCTTCAACTTCTTTAGATAATATGTGAGGCTTTTCTTTAAATATTGTTTTAAAAAAAGTATTATATAATTTTAAATCTTGATCATTATCTATCATGCAAAAAAACTCATTTTCATCTAAAGATAAAATCTCTGGAACAAAAAATGCTGTGTAACTTGAAAACTCAGCCATAAAAACATCTATCTTGCTTGCAAGACTTTGAAATTTAGCATTTTGAGTATCTTCATGACTTTTCATATGTGCAAAAACATAAAGTTTTTCTAATGTTCTTGATAGTTCTTCATCTAAAGACAAATATGCTTTTAAGTTTTCTTTATCTTTTAAAGTACCTTGGAAATTCAAAAGACTTTTTGACTTTCCTTTAAGATTTTCAAATTCTTCTTCCCATTGTGTAGAATCTTTATAAATTTTTTCGATATTCCATTTATAGCTACTTGGAATATCCTCCCTTAATCTTAGCTTTTTAACTTCACTCATTAATTTTCACCTCTCCATTATATATTTAATATAATTTTATCTATTCTGTATATTCTTTTTCTTTTCCTTTTATATCCTCAAATACTTTCTTCATTTTTTCATCTATAAGATTACATATTTCATTTAGTACATCTCTTGTTTTCTCATGTTCTTCATTAAATTCAAAATAAACAACCCAAGTTGGATTATATTCATCATCAATTTCTTCTATAACATAATTTAAACTTTCAAACGCTTCCTTATCAAAAAAATCAAATATAGCTGAATATTCCCATTCTTCTACATCTTTATTTGTATCAAAATAAAGACTTACCTTATTATCTGTGCATTTTAGTTTTTTAACAAAACTTGCTCCTTCTCCTACTGTATAACTTCCAAGTTGCCCTTTAAACATTCCCGTATTTTTATCTGTTTCCATTATTACTAATGATGAAAAATCCATAATATCATCCTCTCTTTCATATTCCTTAGTACAATTATAAGTTATATTAAAAAATATTTTCAACACTATAATGTAAATAAATTTTATATATTCTAAAAATATGAGCTATTCCCTTTAATTTTTTGTTAAATTTTGGTAATATATTAAATATAAACAATTGTTAAAGGAGTGATACTATTAAAACTAAATTTATTAAAAATAAAAAAAGAGTTAAATGTGCATTAATATTATTTATTTTTTTTCTATCATTTATGTGTAATAAAATTTATACAAACAATAAATGCAAAGATTTGTATTTTGCAACAGAATATTTTTTAACTAAAGGAAGTTCTAATAGACTCCTTAGAGTACAAAACTTTGAACTTGTCTTTTTAGATAATAATGTGGCAATAATTGAAGCTTTTGGGCTCAACAAAGAATCTCCTCACGAAGAAGTTACTCTTAGAGCCACCTTTAAAAAAAATAATAACATTTGGAAATTATATAAAAATAGTGTTCATAGAAGTTGATTTTTTAACAAAAAGTCTATATAGCTAGAGCTTTAATTTGAAATAAATATAAAAAAGTTTAATGCTTTGTTTAATTAAAACCAATAATAAGCAAGGCATTTTTCTAAGTAAACATCATTTTTAATCCCAAGAGTATTAATACTCCTCCTCCTAGATATCCTGTATACCTCTCTGAATTTTTCACCTTAGTAACACTCTTTCCTATAAAAAAAGCTATAGATGTTAAAATATAGTTTATTATTCCTCCTAGAAAAGAATTAAAAAGTATAATTTTTTTAGTACTTACATAACTTAAAGCTGTAAAACCAACTACAACTGCATCTATATTCACAGATATACCAAGAATTATATACATAAGCAAATTATCTAATATGCACTTATCACTATCGTTATTCTCTATAGATTCTTTAATCATCATAACTCCAACAAAAGCTATTATAAATCCACTTATAACATTTGGTATTTTAGCCACATACGCTTTAAAATACATTCCAAAGCATATCCCCATAAAAGTTAGAACTATTTGAAAGAATGCAAAAGATATTTTAAAACCCCGTTTACCTTTTTTGGATATGTTAGGTTTTGTAGCTATACAAAGACTTAAAGCAAATGCATCTAAAGCCAAAACTAATTCTATTAAAAAGACTTCAATAAAAGTCATATAAAAATCCCCCTAAACTTCACTTATTTTTCAATTTTAAACTTTATATATTTTATTAAAATCTTTGTCCCTATTATTCTATGTTTAAATTATGTTAATATTATTAATTTTACAAAAAAAATGTTTTCAAAATAATATTTCAATATAACTCATATTTTTATCTTCTTTCACTTTATTTTTATATTATTTTATTGTATATTATTAATTAGAGTATGTTATTAATTAAATAGTATATTATATATAGTTTATATATTAAATTTTAAGGAGCGATATTAAAAATGAATTGTATTATAGCACAGTCTGGTGGACCAACTTCTGTTATTAACTCTAGCGTATATGGTTTAGTAAAAGCTAATAAAGAATTTAAAATATATGATAATGTTTTTGCTGGATTAAACGGTATAGAAGGTATTCTAAACAAAAAAATAATAAACCTTTCTGATATGGATAATGAAAAACTAGAAACTTTCAGAAATTCTCCATCTTCTGGTCTTGGTTCTTGTAGATACAAACTTAAAGATTATAAAGATGATTCTAAGGAATATGAAAATTTATTTGAAATATTAAATTCTTTAAATATTAAAGCTTTCTTCTACGTTGGTGGAAATGATTCAATGGATACTATATCTAAACTTAGCAGTTTCGCTAAAGAAAACAATATAGATATAACATTTATTGGTATTCCAAAAACTATTGACAATGATTTAATGTATACAGATCATACACCTGGATTTGGTAGTGCCTCAAAATTCATAGCAACATCAACTTTAGAAACATATTTAGATTCTAAAGTTTATACTGAAAATGGTATATTTATAATTGAGACTATGGGGAGAGATACTGGATGGCTTGCCGCATCTGGAGCTCTTGCTACAGTTAACGGACAACCTTGTGCTGATTTAGTTTATCTTCCTGAAGTAGCTTTTTCAGTAAGTAAATTTTTAAATGATACAAGAAAATTGTTTGAAAAAAATAATCATGTTTATATAGTTGCTTCTGAAGGATTAAGAGATGAAAATAAAAATTTTATAACATCAGTTAAAGCACAAGGACATGATAATTTTGGGCATTCTCAACTTGGCGGAGTTGGACAATACTTAAAAGAATTGATAATTCAATCTGGAATAACAAAAAGAGTAAAAGCATTGGAACTTGGTGTTTCTCAAAGATGTTCAATGCACTGTGCATCTTCTATAGATTTAGATGAAGCTGTTATGGTTGGATTTGATGCTTTAAAATATTCAAAAGACAAAACTTCTTCTGGGTTTATGGTTGCTATAAAAAGAGAAAGCAATAACCCATATAAAAGTTCTTCATTTTTAGTAGAAGCTAATAAAGTTGCAAATAATGTTAAATACTTCCCTAAAGAATGGATAAATGAGGAAGGCAATAATATAACAGAAGAAGGCTTAAATTATTTAAGACCTTTAATAGACCTTGACCATGAATTAAACAATGAAAATAACTTACCTATTTATCATAGTTTTGTTATTTAGTTTAAAATTTAAGAGTTCCCACAGCAATTTGTGGGAACTTCTTTATTTACTTATAATATATTCTAAAGTGTTTAAAAATTCATCTACCTCATAAATATTATTATACAATCCTAAGCTAATCCTAACCATTCCTGGTCTTACCTTATCAGAATACATAAGATATTCACAAGGTCTGCCTTGAATTTCTCCTAAGAGCCTCTTTGCATAAGGATGAGCACAAAAACACCCAGACCTTACAAATATTCCTCTAATTCTTGACAAACTTTCTGCAACTTCTTCATGACATATTCCTTTAACATTAAAACTTATAACTCCAATTTTATTCTTTTCATTCATATCTCCATAAATCTTAATACTAGGTATATTTTTCAAATTTTTCATTAAATGATCTCTCAAATAATCTTCATGTCTTTCTATATTTTCCATTCCTATTTTAGCTAAAACATCTAATGAAGTTTTAAGTGCTACTACGCCTAAAAAATTAGGAGATCCTGCTTCAAATCTCATAGGTACATCTTCCCAATACACCCTGTCATCTAAAACAGTATCTACAATTCCTCCTCCTTTTAAAAGAGGACTTTTATCCTTTAATTCTTCTTTTAATCCTACAATAACTCCACTACCAAAGGGTGCGTATATTTTATGACCTGAAAATACTAAAAAATCTATATTATCGTTATTTCCTGTACCTTTCATATTTATTTTTTTATGACCAACAAGCTGTGCACCATCTACTATTATTTTTGCTCCATATCTATGTGCTATTTTAGCAATATCATTTATGGGATTTAAATAACCTGTAACATTTGATGCTCCAGTTATAGCTAAATATTTTATACTTCCTTTCTCAGCTATAAACTTTGCCTCTATATCATCTAAATTTATTTTTCCTAAAGCGTCAACTTCAACATATTTAACATTTGACGTAAATCTCCATGGTAAATCATTTGCATGATGTTCCATTCTAGTTGTTAATACTTTTTCGCTTTTATCTTTAATTAATATATTAGCTAAAAAGTTTAATCCCTCAGTAGTATTTTTAACATATATTACTGTATAATCCTCACTTACATCCTTTAGGTTAAAAAACTCTTTTACTTTTTCCCTTGAATTTTCATAAAAATCAGTACAAATTTTTGAATACTGCCCAGCACCTCTGCCTATTGATCCATAAGTTAGCATAAATTCTTCAACATTTTCACATACTTCTTTTAAAGGAGGAGTAGTTGCTCCATTATCAAAATTAATAGGAATAACTTTTTTACCATTTTCTAGAATTATTTTTTTGTCAACATTATACATATATTTTCTGTAATCTTCTAAAATTCCCATAAAATTACCTCCAAGTATACATTATTATATTCACAATTTATTTGTATTGTTCTACCCCCTCCTATTATTCCTATTAAAATTGCTCAAATATATGTTTCCTAGTATAATTGTAATATAAAAAAACGTAAAATTTGTAGAATAGGAGTTTTATTAATAATGATAGTTTTAAGCTGTAGAAATATAAAAAAGAGCTTTGGTATAGATGAAATATTAAAAAATATTACATTTAATATAAATGAAGGAGATAAAGTTGGTTTAATTGGAGCAAATGGTGAAGGTAAATCAACACTTTTTAAAATTTTAACTAAAGCATTAGACAGTGATTCTGGTGAACTTTTTATAGATAAAAGTAAAAATTTAGGATATCTTTCGCAAAATCTTTCATTAGATAGCGAAAGCACTATTTATGATGAGATGCTAAAAGTTTTCGCTTCCCTTGTTAATTTAGAAAAAAAATTAAAAAATTTAGAGTTAAAAATGAATGAACCTTATGACTCATCTAATGAGGAATATTACAACAAACTAATTAGAGATTACACATTAAATAATGAACTTTATGAAAATAGAGGTGGTTATACTTTTAGAGGAGAAATATCTAGAGTTTTAAAAGGACTTGGCTTTCTAGAAAATGATTTTAATAAGGTAATTAAAAATTTAAGTGGTGGTCAAAAAACAAGAGTTGCTCTTTGTAAGCTTCTTTTAACTAAACCTGATATACTTCTTTTAGATGAACCTACTAACCATCTTGATTTAGATGCCATAGAGTGGCTTGAAAATTATTTAAAGGTTTATAAGGGTACTGTGCTTGTAATATCTCATGATAGATTTTTTCTAGACTCTGTAACAAATAAAACTTTTGAACTTATGGGTGGAAAAATAAATTGTTATAATGCAAGTTATACAAAATTTTTAGATTTACGTGAAAAAGATTTAGAAGCTAAGCAAAAAGCATATGCCCTTCAACAAGCTGAAATTAAAAGACAAGAAGAAATCATAGAAAAATTTCGTTCTTTTAACAGAGAAAAAAGCATAAAAGCTGCTGAAAGTCGTGAAAAAGCTTTATCAAAGATAGACAGAATAGAGGCTCCTGAAACTCAAAAAGAAGCTTCAAAAATAAAATTTGAAACACAAATAACAAGTGGTAACGATGTACTACATGGAGAAAATTTATCAAAAAGCTATGCAGATAAACTTTTATTTAAAAATATAGGATTTGATTTAAAAAGAGGTGAGAAAATAGCTCTTATAGGGGAAAATGGTCGTGGAAAAACTACTCTTTTTAAAATTATTTTAAATAAAATAAAAGCTGATTCAGGTTCTATAAGCTTAGGGAAAAATGTTTTTTTAGGGTATTATGATCAAGAACAATCAAACCTTGATTTAAATAAAACCATAATTGATGAGGTATGGGACGATTTTCCTAAGCTAACTACCACACAAATAAGAAATGCTTTAGCTTCCTTTCTTTTTACTGGAGATGATGTATTTAAAGAAATATCTCTTTTAAGTGGGGGGGAAAAATGTAGAATTAACCTTTTAAAACTTATGTTATCTAAATCAAATTTACTTTTATTAGATGAACCTACAAACCACTTAGATATTATGTCTAGAGAAGCTTTAGAAAGAGCCATTCTAAGCTATAATGGTACTTTGATTGTAATATCACATGATAGATATTTCTTAAATAAAGTTATAAATAAAATCTGGGAACTTGAACAAGATAAATTAAATATATATCTTGGAAACTATAGTTATTACTCGGATAAGAAAAAAAATCCTCATAGATATGAAGGCATTGAGGAAAATAACATAGGCAAAACTAAAACTCAAATAAAAGATGAAAAGAAGAAAAAGAGAGAGCGTGAAAAAGAAATTAAACAAAAAACTCTAAAAATTAAAAACATAGAAAAAGAAATTTCTATTGTTGAAGAATCCTTAGATAGGCTTCAAGAAGAACTTTGCAAAGAAGAAGTCTACTCAAATCCTAATGAAAGCGTAAGAGTTAATAAAGAAATATCTACTACCCAAAACAAATTAGATTCTCTTTATGAAGAATGGGAAGAACTTTCCTCTTCATTATAACAATTTATGTTTCATAAAAAATCTTATACTTAAAAAAGAAGATTCAAATTTGAATCTTCTTTTTATGCTCTAAGCTAAAATATTATGATTTTTATTATTTTAGCTTCTAAAAACACCTTATAACTCTATATTCCTTAAATTGTTTTATTTGAATATAATTTCAACTTCGTGTAATATGTATACTATAAAAAGGGGGAATTAATATGAAGCGAAAAAGTAAAGCAATTATCACAATTATAATAGCTTTATGTGTAATTATTGGAGGTACATTTATTTATTTAAACATTCAACAAAATAAAAATACCCCATTAACTTTATCACAAGAACAAATAACTACTGATACTAATATATTAAATGAATTTATGACAAGCATTAATCAAAATGATTTAAACTCATATGAATCATTAACAACTACCGACATGAATACAAATGGTACTTTTGAAAATGTCGTTAAAGCTACTAAAGATACTTTTGGTGAATTTAAATCTGCAACATTTAAAGAAGCTGTAAAATCAGGTAAATATGATGTTTTAATATTTAATGGATTGTTTACTAAAGGAGATAATGTGCAAATAACTTTATCATTTGATACTAATAATAAAGTCGCTGGAATATATCTTAAATAATTTAAAATAGAGGTTTTATAAATGAGTATAATTATATTTTTTATTATAGCATTGATTCTTCCAATTGCACTGAGTATCTATATTTATTCTAAAACAAAATTAAACTTTAGTACTTTTATAATTGGATTTTTAACTTTCTTTATACCACAAGTTTTAATTAGACTTCCTATACTTTATTACCTAACATCTATCGGGATATCTTATAGCAATACCTTTCCTAAGCAAATACTTTTAGCTTTATCAGCTGGTTTAGTCGAAGTAGGAGCAGATTATATTGCATTTAGATTTGTATTAAAGAAAAATACATTAGGAAATGGGCTTATAATTGGATTATCTCATGGATTTTGTGAAAACTTAATAATAGTATCATTACCAATTATATTATCAATACTTAATGGAAACTTTATATCAATATCATATATGGCAAGCTTTGAAAGACTTTTTGCCCTAGTTGCTCACATATCTTTTGCTTTATTTGCGTTTTACGCAGTTAAACATAAGAATTTAATTTATTTAATACTTGGCATACTTTTACATGGTCTTTCAGATTCGTTAATATTTATTTTGTCAAACATTTATATAATGGAATCAGCTTTTGCCTTAATTTCCATAGCATCATTTATAGCAATAATTTATATAATATCAAAAGATAAAAATGTTAGCAAATATGATGATATAAAACTTTTTATCTAACTGCTGAAAAAAGAGGATTAAAATTTTAATCCTCTTTTTTATAACATCTTTAAACAATTAATATAAACTTCTTACATTAATTTTTTATACAATTATAAGATTTTAACAAAATATTTCCATACATGTATTCATCTCTAAACTTATAAACAAAAGTAAGTCCTAAAATTAAAGTTAAAATTTCTGAGAAAGGAACTACAATCCAAACTCCATTTACTCCTAAAAAAGCTGGGAATACACTAATTCCTATTAAAAACAATACCAATGTTCTCATAAGTGATATTACAGCCGATATTTTTCCATTAGAAAAGGCAGTAAACATACCTATGGTAAACATGTTAAATCCACTTATTAAGAAACTAAATGAAAAAATATCAAATCCATTTAAAGATATATTATATACATCTGTCCCCTTAACTGCAAAAGCTCCTATTAAAATTTCTGAACCTAATCTAGAAACTATAAATGAAATTAATGAAAATAAAAATATATAAATATAGCTATATTTTATTATTTTCTTTAACTGCTTCGCATTTTTGCTTCCAAAATTATAACTTATCCAAGGTGCTATGCCTGATGTAAATCCTAAATAAACAGCTATTAATAGAAAATTAACATAAAGTATAATTGTTATAGAAGCTACCCCATCTGCACCTAAAAAATTAATCATAACTATATTATATACAAAAGTAGTTACAGCTGATGATAATTGTGTAACCATCTCTGAAATACCATTTGTACAACTATTTTTTATAGTATTAAAATCAAATTTAAATTTTACAAAATAAAGTGTATTTTTTTTGTCTAAGAAATAAATTATTCCGATAATTGAAGGTATAGCATATCCTATGCTTGTTGCAAAAGCCGCTCCTGATACGCCCATTTTAAAAATTACAATAAACACATAATCTAATACTACATTAATAATTCCACCTAATATGGAAGTTACAAGTCCTAGTCTTGCCTTACCTGCTGTAACAAAAAAATAGTCAAAATACATTTTCAAAATTAGAAAAGGAGTAAATATTATCATTATCAAAAGGTAATAATAACAATTGTTATATAGATTATCGATAGAACCAAGAAACATAATTATAGGTTTTATAAATAAAATACATAAAACTGCAACAATAATTCCAAAAAATATTGAACAAACCGTTATAAGAGTAAATTTTTCTCTCGCTTCTTCTAATCTTTTTTCTCCCATTGTTTTAGCTACAATAGCACTACCCCCCGTTGCAAACATAACTGCTATTGCAGTTAATAAACTTATAACAGGATAAACTATATTTACTGACGATAATGCATCTGCTCCTACAAATCTAGATATAAAAACACCATCTATAATAGTATACATTGAGAAAAACACCATCATTATAACAGTTGGAATTGTAAACTTTATAATTGATAAAAATGTGATTTCTCTATCAAATAAATTTTTCATAAAACCTCCTCAGTAAAATATAAAATTCATGTATAATATATACTAAAGTATCCCGTAAGGTTATAGTCAAGAGAGGTAATTAAAAATGTCAGAATTAAAAAAAATTTATTTCCCAACAGGAAAATTTGCTAAACTATTTGGTATAAGTAAAAAAACCCTTTTTTATTATGATGAAATAGGGCTCTTCAAACCTGAAAAAATTCTCCCTAATGGATATAGACTTTACTCAAATACTCAAATTGAGTTACTAAATGCAATATATACATTAAAAGATGTTGGTATGAATCTTAAAGAAATTAAGAAATTTATAGATAAAAGAAATCCTAAAGATATTATAAACATCTTAAACTTTGAAATTGATGAATTAGAAAAGGAAATTACACGCCTTGAGCTAAAAAAACAAAGCCTTTTAAATAAAGTTAAGATTATAAATGAAGGTGAAAATTTCAATAATGATATTTATATAGAAATTCAAAAAGAAGAATATTTAATTTTTAGCAACAAACTTAATAATAATGCCGAAGATTTTTTTGACCTTCAAGAATACCTTTGTCACCTAACATACTGTTTTGATAATAATCTAAATATAGGTTACCCTGTGGGAATAACTATTTCAAAGGAAAATTTAGAGAAAGGTAATTTTACAGAGTATGAAAGGTATTTTACAAAGGTAAACAAAAACTTTTCTATACAAAATATTAAAATCAAAAAAGAAGGAACATATGTTGTGGGCTACTCAAAAGGATATTATGATAAAACTTACATTGCATATAAAAAAATTTTAAATTTTATAAACAAAAATAAACTCACCATATCAGGATGTTCTTATGAACAAGTTTTAATAGATGAATTTGTTACCCCAAACATAGACGATTATATAATAAAAATATCTATACCAGTAAAAAGCGAAATTTAATTGTTTATTTAAAATAAAGAGTTGATTTTAGATAAAATCTAAGTTTTTCTAGCATATCTAAAATCCAACTTTTTAATAATATATGTTTTAATATAATTTTATTTTATTCCTGTACTTCCAAATCCACCACGATCAGCATTTCCAAAGTGTTCAACCTCTTCAAATTCAATCTGTGGCATGACCTCCATTATCCTAAATTGTCCAATTTTATCGCCTTTTTTAATCCAAGTACCAACTTTCTCTTTTCCATCTTCTAAAATAATATCTTTTCCCTTAAGGCAAAATATTGGCATATGCCATTGGTCATTATCCCCTATATAAGTATCGTCAACTACCCCTACTGAATTTGTTTGTATTATTCCCCATGTTTTAAATGTTGAACTTCTTGGAGCTAAATGTCCTTCCCATCCAGTTGGAAGCTCTAGTGCAAACCCTAAAGGAATCATAGCCCTATCCCCCTCTTCCACAAATACATCTTTATTTGCATATACATCAATCCAATTACCTTTTGATATTTTCTTTAATTTAACAGCATTTTCAAAATATTTTATTCTAATCTTCATAATATGTATCCATCCTTTCATGTCTTTCTTACCTTTTAGCAATTAATTATATCATAAAAAAATATATAACCTCTAACAAATTGTTAAAGGTTATATACTTTAAAACTTTTATATTTTCTAACAATTGCATTGATGTTTATGATGTTTGCGTGGTGGCAAATTTATTACTGTTATCCTACCTTCTGGATTATTATCAGTTAATTCTATTCTAAAATCTCTATCATACTTTGGAATTAAACAGTTATCAGGAACTACTTCTCTAATTGCATAACTACCACTATTTAAACACCTAAAAACAACTTTTCCTTCTTTATCTGTAGATTTACAATCTATAAGCTTAAATCCAGGCGCCTTACAATCATTAATTAAATATAATTCTATTTCAACATCTTCTAATGGTTCACCATCTTCACAGCATAAAACGCTTGTAACTATTATTCTGCCCATTCCAGATTGAGGTGGATCCCATTGATCACATTCTCCCAAGTCATCATAATTACATATATTGCATGGATCATATTCATCTTGTAAATATTTAACAAATTCATCTAGGTTAATATTTTTATCCAAAATGTAAACCTCCTAAACATTATCTTAATACAATATATGAGTTTTATTTATTCATTGTGATAATTTTTTTATGTTTAGTTGATATAACTTTCTTTTACGACATTGTTAAAATAAATCATCTACAATTTTTTCACAAAGCCGTTTATACATATTTGCCTTTGCAGCTAAATATGTTAAAAGAAGTAATTTTTCTTCCTCTGCATTTAAATTTTCTAATTCTTTTGTTATATTTAAAATTTCTTCTTTAATATCATCATCATTTTTACTTATCATTTTTAAATGCTTTTTATAAAGATTTTCTAAATCAATTTTATCTGCACTATTTTCATCATAACTTTTAACTATATTATTAAACGCAACCTTTATATCTGGAATAGATATAACACTTTTAAGTTCATAAATTAATATTATTAAAATTATATGATTTTTGCTATACTTTTTATTCTTTATGTCCATAAAAAGATTTCCCTTAGAATAATTATTTATCATGGTCTTGGTTAATATTTTATCTTCTTCATTTCTTTTTAAATATCCTAATTTATTTTCAAAAAGTTGAATTACTTGATCCATATAAAGGTCTATATCTGGTATATCTTCTAAGGTAATAAAGTTATTGATTTTTACATCCTCTACTAAAGAATTTATATCTTTCACAATCCTACTCTCCTATCATACGGTTTTAAAAACTATATATCACTTTTCCTATATATTTTATTATCTTTTCTTAATAAAATCAATATTATTGTACTAGTTTAAAAATTATATTTTTTATTATTAACATTTATCAGTATATATCATATTATTATAATATTATGATATATAGTTTTTAAAACTATATATTGTTTTTATTATATTTATATAGTATTATATTAACATTATATCCCAGGAGGTTAATATGGAAAAATATTTAAGAGAACCTTTAAACAGTTTAACTCACTTAATTGGAGCATTTTTATCTTTAATAGCCTTAATACTTATGTTAGAAAAAGCTTTAGCATTAAATAGCTCTACTTTATCTTTAGTATCTGTCACTATTTTCGGAGTAAGTTTAATTTTATTATATTCCACATCTTCTATTTATCATTTAATTATAGGAAATCCTAAAGTTATAGCTTTTTTTAGAAGACTTGACCATTCAATGATCTTTATTTTAATTTGTGGAAGTTATATGCCTTTTTATTTAATTCTTTTACAAGGAAAAGCCAGAATAATCCTAACTACAATAATAATTACCCTAACCATTGCTGGAATTTTATTTAAAATGTTTTGGTTTAATTGCCCAAGGTGGCTTTCAACAGCACTTTATATAGGAATGGGTTGGATTGCTTTATTTAGTTTTCCCCTATATAAAGTAATAAGCTTATATGCTTTTTTATGGTTACTTTTAGGTGGTATATTTTATACAATAGGAGGTATAATTTACGGATTAAAACCTAAAACATTAAAATTAGGTCGCTTTGGACATCATGAAATTTTTCATATCTTTATAATAGTGGGAAGCCTTTGTCATTTTATTTCAGTATTTTATTATGTACTTATTTAAAAAATAACTAAAAACTATTAGTGTTTTATATAAAATATCAATTAAATTTGTATATGCATATTTATAATAAAAAACTCTTTATTTTCTAATTTAAAATTTTATATTTATGTAAAATTTATTTATTTTTAATATTAAATGATATATAATGTTGGGGTATGATTTAATCTAACTTAAGTAGATAATTTCTACAAAAGGAGAAATACTTTGAAATGTCCTAATTGTTGTACCAGATTTACTTTGCTTCAACGCTTAAATACAAATATTACAACTTCAAAAGAAATACAATGTTTGAATGTAAAACCAAATATAAAAAAATAACTTCTTTTAACTGCTTGTGTGTCGTTCTTTCATATTTTACATCTATTTTCATTGCCGAAATACTTATAAAATTTTCTACAATAAATGAATTTTTATTAATACTTATACTTATTAATATTCTATCTATCATATTTTATATTATATACATTTTATTATGTGGTAATTTTGTAAAATACGAAATAGTAACTGATTTATATAATAATTAATTTAAATCTATTTTTTGAAAGTAAATAAGAGACTGAATAATTCAGTCTCTTATTTTATTAATTAAACTCCTCCACTATTTGAGGATTCTTTGAAATTTTTAACTTTTCTTGTTTTTTAGCATAAGCTCCAACTTTTTTACGTGAATATACAAAGTAAAATATAAGTATTACAGCTAAAAATATTCCAAATTCAATCCATACAGTTAATGATAAGCTAACTATTAAAAAACCACAACATAATATAGATAGAATTGGGACAATAGGTACAAATGGAGTTTTAAATCCTCTTTTAAATTCTGGATTTGTTTTTCTAAAAACTATAACAGATACTGATACTAATAAATATACTAAAAGCAATGACATAGTAGATAAATCTGCTAACTGATTAAGATTTGCAAATCCTCCTAAAATAGCACCTATTCCTCCAACTACCCATAAAGAAATTATTGGTACATTTTTAGAATTTTTTTTCTCTAATACTCTTGGTATAAGCCTATCTTTACTAAGTGCTGAAAGTATTCTAGATGTTCCAAAACAATTAGCAAATATTATTGATAAAAGTCCAATTACAGCCCCTATTGACAGTATACCAGCTGCTAAATGTTGTCCAACAAATTCAAGTGCATAAGCTAATGCATCTGATTTATCAAGTTCTCCAAACGGAATCATCCCTGTTACAATCAAAGACACTATTATATAAATTACTGCACATATAACTATTGATGATATTAACGCTATAGGCAAAGTTTTTTGAGGATTTTTACTTTCCTCCGCTGCTGAAACTGTAATATCAAACCCTGTATAAGCTAAAAATAAAGTTGATGCACCACTAAATATTCCAGTAAAACCAAAAGGCATAAATACAGCCCAGTTGTTAGTGTTAACATAGAAAAAGCCTACACAAATAAATATTATAACTACAGCTATCTTTATTAAAACAACAATATTATTAAACCTCTTACTCTCTTGAGTTCCTAAAGATAATATATACACTATAAAAAGAGTAACTAAAACTGCTGGTAAATTTATAAAACCACCATTTGCAATGCTTAATGACAAATAGCTTGGAAGATGTATGTTAAAATTTGCAAGTAATCCTTGAAAATAAGCTGACCATCCACTAGCTGCTAAACCTAACGATAAAATATATCCAAAAACCACAGATAAACCTGAAACATATGCAAAAATTTCACCTAATGCTACATATATATATGTATAAGAACCTCCAGCACTATGAATTGATGATCCAAATTCAGCATAACATAAAACAACAAATATAGATGCTATTCCAGCTATTATAAATGATATAATCTCTGCAGGTCCTGCCGTTGTGGCAGCTACAACCCCAGGTAAAACTAACACTCCTGTACCTATAACAGCACCAATACTCATAAGAGTTAAATCCATAACTCCAAGCCCATGCTTGTTTTCCCTCTTTCTTTCGCCTCTAAACATATGAGGGTCTTGCCTTCTTATTAAACTCATTCAATCAACCTCCAATGTCTAACACTTTTTTGAATAATCATTATATTATATAATTCATATGAATTTTAAATTTATTATTTATTCATATATGTCTTTTTATTATCACAATTGCTTTTATATCATCCGCATAAATACTACATTTTTATGTTGGAATTATATAATATTAATTTTATTTTTAATATATCCATCACTTCCTTATGCATAATTTTATATCATTCTTGCATTTATTTCAATAAGAAAAAATTTACTTTTTAAAAAATTTACATATTAACTGCATAAAAAATTATTAATTTAATAATTAAAATCCACTTTTATTGAATTAAAAAATATTTATGATATTTTTTAAAACTCATTATTCATTTATAATGAAATTCTATAAAGCCAATTATTAAAAATTACTTACTTTAAACAAATTAAAAGAAGATTATCTTATAACATGATTAAAGTTATAAGATAACCTTCTTTTAATTATTTTTATTTAATTTAGAATTCCTACTTGAGTAAACAAAATAAAATATTATAGCTATTAATAAAAATATTATAAAATAAATCCAAATTATTAGCGAAATATTTATCATTAAAAATACACAGCATGCAGCTGCTAATATTGGTATAATAGGCACAAACGGAGTTTTGAAGCCTCTTTTAAATTCTGGATTTGTTTTTCTAAAAACTATAAGAGATATTGATACCATTGAATAAACAAAAAGTAACGCTATTGTCCAAAGATGAGCTAATGCTTCTAAATTTACAAATCCACCCAAAAAAGCTCCCACAAATCCTACTATTAATAATGCTGTAATCGGAACATTTTTAGAATTACTTTTATTTAAAAATTTAGGCAACAAATTATCTCTACTAAGTGCTGAAAGTATTCTAGATGTTCCAAAACAATTAGCAAATATTATTGATAAAAGTCCAAATACTGCCCCACAAGATAAAATAGTAGCTGGTATTGGTTGACCTACAAATGTTAAAGCATAAGCTAAAGCATCACTTTTATTTAATTCATTATACGGAATTATTCCTGTAACTATAAGTGATACTACTATATAAATAATCCCACAAATAACTATTGAAGATATAAGAGCTATAGGAAGTGTTTTTTGTGGATTTTTAGTTTCTTCTGCTGCTGATGCTGTAATATCAAAACCTGTATACGCTGAAAACAATGTTGATGCTCCTGTAAATACCCCTCCAATTCCAAATGGCATAAATACTGCCCAATTTCCTGGTTTTACATAAAATACTCCAACTATTATGAATATAGCAATTGCACTTATCTTTACCAAAACTACTATGTTGTTAAACTTTTTACTTTCCCTAGTTCCTAAAGACAATATGTAAATTATAAGAAGTGTAATCAATATAGCTGGTAAATTTACTACACCACCATTTGCAGGTATAGTAGAGATTGCTTTAGGCAAGACCACTCCAAATGTTTGTAAAATATTATTCAAATACGATGACCATCCATTAGCAATTACACCTATTGCTAAAACATATCCAAAGACTACAGCCAAACCGCATACATATGCAAATATTTCTCCTAAAGAAACATATATATATGTATAAGACCCTCCTTCACTTGGAACAGATGAAGCAAACTCTGCATAACATAAGACAACTAATATAGACGCTATCCCAGCAATTATAAAAGAAATTATTTCAGAAGGCCCTGCCATAGTTGCAGCTACTACTCCTGGTAAAACTAGCACACCTGTTCCTATAATAGTCCCTATGCTCATTAATGTTAAATCAAAAACTCCTAAATGACGTTTCTTTTCTTTTTTATCTCCCGTTTTAAATATATAGGGATCTTGCTTTTTTAATATATTCAACTAACTCTTCCTTTCTTTAAATAAATTTAAATATATATGCCAATTTGCCAAATCATTTATGAATGTTTTTTTTAAAAAATTTCATATTTTTTATATTTTTTTTACAAATATAATTCTCATTATTTATATTTACCTTTTTAAACATCATATATGAAACTTTTTTTTTATATAATTCACAATTTATTAAAATTTCATTTGATTTTCAATTTTAAATTACTATTTTAAGCTATTTAATAGCTATATATTGCGTGAATCTTTTTTTTTAAAACTTGCATATGAATTATTTTATATTATTCTTGCATTTTAATCAATGTTTATTTTTCCCATATTATTATTTGAAATTTATATTTTAACTTTTTTAACAATAAAAATGGATCATTAAAAAATATTTTTTAATGATCCATTTTTATTATTTATTTAATTTAGAATGCTTTCTTGAATAAGCAAAATAAAATAATATAGCGAATATTAAAAATGCTATAAAATAAACCCATGTCATCAATGAAAGATTTATCATTAGAAATAAACAACATATTATTGCAATTATAGGTATAACAGGCCCAAAAGGAACTTTAAATTCTCTTTTAAATTCACTATTAGTTTTTCTAAATACCAATACTGATAATGCTACCATAAGATATACAAATAATAAAGCCATGCTTGCAGAGTTCGCTAAACTATTTAAATTTATAAATCCTCCCAAAATAGCTCCTATTATTCCTATACTCCATAAAGATACTGTTGGTACACCTTGCTTATTTTCTCTTGCAAAGACTTTAGGTATAAGCCTATCTTTTCCTATATTAGCAAACATACGAGAAGTTCCAAAACCTACCGCAAAGATTATGGCTAATATTCCAAGTATTGCTCCAACAGATAAAAAACCTGAAACAACATTTTGTCCAACTTTAATTAAAGCATAAGCTAACGCATCCCCTTGATTAAGCTCTTTATAAGGTATCATTCCTGTCAAAACAAAACTTACTAAACAATAGATTATAATACATGAAACTATAGATAATATAAGGGCTTTAGGTAAGGTTTTTTGAGGATTTTTAGTTTCTTCTGCTGCAGATGCTGTAATATCAAATCCAGAATAAGCTAAAAATAAAGTTGAAGCTCCACTAGCTACTCCTGCTATTCCCATAGGTAAAAAGGGAGTCCAATTTTCAGGTTTTATGTAAAATACACCTACTACTATAAATAAAAGTATTACTAAAATTTTAATCACAACAACTATATTATTAAAACTCTTACTCTCTTCCCCCCCAAAAGATAAAATAAATATTATAAAAAGTGTAACTAATATGGCTGGCAAATTTACAATTCCCCCTTGACCTGGAACTTTACTTATTACATCAGGAATACTTATGTTAAACACTTCTAAAAATGAATTTAAATATGAAGCCCATCCACTAGATACGATACCTAATGACAAAACATATCCAAACATTACAGCCATACCAACAATATAAGCAAGAAACTCTCCTAATGCAACATAAACATATGTATAAGACCCACCCGCACTTGGAATTGATGATGAAAACTCAGAATAACATAAAACTATAAATATAGATGCAATTCCTGCTATTATAAATGATAAAATTTCTCCAGGCCCAGCAGTAGTTGCCGCTACCACCCCTGGTAAAACCAACACACCAGTACCTATAACAGCTCCAATACTCATAAGAATTAAATCTAGCGTTCCTAACGTTCGCATCTTATTACTATTTTTAGATTTTAAAACTATATCATTAACATTTTGTTTTCTAAACAAATTCATCCATTATTTCCTCCTCATCATCTTCTTTAGTTAGTTTTATAATTTAACAGTAAAATATGTATTCAAACGATAAATATTTTATTATACATATAGCAAAAATATTATATAATATTTGTTTTAATATTATTTTAATATTTTATTATTAATATTTTTATTAATTAATTATATATTTATAGATTTTTAATGTCAATTTATTAATTGTTAATATAGTTTTAAATATCGTTTTCATAAAATAGATTAATAAAAAATTTACATCTTACCAAATTATTTCATCATATAATAAACAAAAAATGTAAAATAGATTTTTCTAAATTCATCTATTTTACACTATTTTTAATCTTATATTTATTTATAATTTATATTGAAATCAATCAAAAATTTCCTTCTGCATTTTTTTAAGTTTTTCCTTATCCATAGGTTCTACTCCTTCTAATCTATACTTCATTTTCATTACTTCATACTTATTACTTCCTAAAACATGATAAGGTAAAAGCTCCACTCTCTCAACATTTTTTAAAGTATCAATAAATTTTTTAATATTAATTAAATGCTCTCTACTATCTGTAATTCCTGGAACTACAACATGACGAATCCACATTTTTTTATCCTTTTCTTGAACGACTTTTAAAAAATTTAATGATTCATTTATAGAGTGTTTAACTAAATTTTCATATTTTTCACTATCTATATGTTTTATATCAAATAAAACAAGATCAGTATATTTTAAAATTTCTTCATACATTCCATCGCCAACGCCAGCAGTATCTATGGTTGTATGAATTCCGGCCTCCTTACAAAGTTTTAACGTTTGAATTAAAAATTCTTTTTGAAGAAGAGGTTCTCCCCCAGAAAAAGTTACACCACCACCTGATGATTCAAAATAAGTTCTATATTTTTTTATCTTCTCCACAAGCTCATATGGTGTATATTCCATTCCCCCATTTTTATCCCAAGTATCTGGATTATGACAATATGCACATCTTATATTACATCCTTGCATAAATACAACAACCCTTATACCAGGTCCATCAACAAGTCCCATACTTTCAATTGAATGAATTTTTCCTTTTACCACGTTTTTCTCTCCCTTAGTTATAAAAATTTATTTAAATATTTGATTCTTTTAAAATTACTATTTACATTTTATAAATTAAGGGCTGTATAAATCATAAATAATCTTTAAAATTACTTTTACATAAATTTAAATATCATTTAAGCTTTTAACACAGCCCTCTTATTTTTATATCAATCTATTATACTCTATAAATTAAACTATCTTGAAGTATGGAATGTTCTGCTTATAACCTCTAATTGTTGATTTCTAGTAAGTCTTGTAAAATTAACTGCATATCCTGAAACTCTAATTGTTAAAGTTGGATATTTTTCTGGATTTTCCATAGCATCTATTAATGTTTCTCTGTTAAATACATTAACATTTAAATGATGTGCGCCTTGTTTAAAATACCCATCTAAAAGTGCTGAAAGATTATTAACCCTTTCTTCTTCACTTTTTCCTAAAGCATCTGGAACTATTGAAAATGTATTAGATACACCATCTTCACAAACTTCACAATATGGTATTTTAGCAACTGAATTCAAACTAGCTAATGCTCCACTATTATCTCTTCCATGCATAGGATTAGCTCCTGGTGCAAAAGCTTCACCCGCTTTTCTTCCGTCTGGAGTTGAACCTGTCTTCTTACCATAAACAACATTTGAAGTTATAGTCAACACTGATAATGTGTGCTTAGCATTTCTATATAGTGGATGCTTCTTAAGCTCACTTGAGAACTTCTTAACAACATCAACAGCTATATCATCAACTCTATCATCATCATTTCCGTATTTAGGGAAATCTCCTTCTATTTCAAAATCAACAGCTATACCATTTTCATTTCTAATCGGTTTAACTTTAGCATACTTTACTGCACTTAATGAGTCAGCAACAACTGAAAGCCCTGCGATTCCAAACGCCATAAGTCTTCCAACCTTTGTATCATGAAGAGCCATTTGACCAGCTTCATAAGCATACTTATCATGCATAAAATGAATTACATTCATTGTATCCACATAAAGATTTGCAACATACTCTAAAACTTTATAATAATTCTCTTTTAATGATTTATAATCTAGAACTTCATCAGTTATTGGCTTTAATCCTTTTATTACAACTTTTCCTAATTTTTCATCTATTCCACCATTTATAGTGTATAAAAGTGCTTTTGCAAGATTTGTTCTAGCTCCAAAGAATTGCATTTGTTTTCCAACTTGCATTGCAGAAACACAACATGCTATTGCATAATCATCTCCATACATAGGTCTCATAACTTCATCATTTTCATATTGAATAGAATCAGTTTTTATTGATATCTCTGAGCAGAAATCTTTAAAGCCTTTTGGCAATCTATCAGACCATAAAACAGTAAGGTTTGGTTCTGGTGCTGGACTTAAATTTACTAATGTTTGAAGATATCTAAATGAATTTTTAGTAACTAATGGTTTTCCATTTACACCCATACCACCGATTGATTCAGTTACCCAAGTTGGATCTCCTGCAAATAATTCATTATATTCTGGAGTTCTTAAATGTCTTACAAGTCTTAACTTTATTATTAATTGATCTACAAGCTCTTGTGCTTCACTCTCAGTTAAAACTCCATTTTTTAAATCTCTTTCTATATATATATCTAAGAAAGTAGAAGTTCTACCAAATGACATTGCTGCACCATTATTTTCTTTTACTGCAGCTAAATATCCAAAATATAACCATTGAACTGCTTCTCTAGCATTTGTAGCAGGGCTTGATATATCATATCCATATCTATTTGCCATTGATTTTATAGCATTTAAAGCCTCTATTTGCATGCTAACTTCTTCTCTTGACCTTATAGTTTCTTCTACTGTTGTAGCTTCTATATTATCATAATCTTTTTGTTTTTCATTTATTAAATAATCTATACCATAAAGAGCTATTCTTCTATAATCGCCTATTATTCTACCTCTACCATATGCATCTGGAAGACCTGTTAAAAGCCCAGCAGATCTTGCAGCTCTTGTTTCCTTAGTATAGGCATGGAAAACACCTTGATTATGAGTTTTTCTATATGAATTGAAATGACTTCTTATTTCATCATCCATTTTAAATCCATACTCTTTTAAAGATGTTTCAACCATTCTCATTCCGCCAAATGGATTTACAATTCTCTTAAGAGGTGCATCAGTTTGTAAACCTACTATAATTTCATTATCTTTATCTATATAACCAGCATCATAGTTATCTATTCCTGAAACTCTATCAGTTGAAACATCTATAATACCTTTTTTTATTTCTTCAACTATCAAAGCTTGTACCTTATCAAAAACTTTTTGAGTTTTTTCAGTAGGTCCTACTAAGAAACTTTTATCACCTTCATAAGCTGTATAATTTTTTTGTATAAAATTTCTTACGTCTATTCCTTCTGACCAAGCGCCTTTATTAAAGCCTTCCCATTGTTTAAACATTAAAAAATCCTCCCCTAAGACAAATTATAAATACTAATATTTGTCATAATTTTAACGAAATTTATTAATTTAAAAAGAATAATTTCATTACGATACTATGATATTATCATAATATACTATTTTTGTAAAGATATCTATTTTTTTATATTAATAATATATTTTATAAATATTTTAGATTTTAATATTTATTTTTTATTAATGTGCATTTAATTTGCACCTTTGTGAAAAGTATAATTTATTATTATTTTTTAATCAATATATTTAAAAATTAATTAATACTTTGTTAAATTATTATTTAATTTTTTTATATATATTTACATACTCAATAATATTTATATATAAAAAGACATAGATTAGAACCTTTATTACTCCTTAATCTATGTCTATACTATTACTAAATACACACTCTAATGTAATTTTAAAAATTATTTTATATTTCTACTACCTGGTTTTACGTAAGGTATTTTCCCTTCTTTGCATAAAGGACAATCTTCTGGGTCATAGCTTTCTATATCAAGCTTTATTGCACTAAACATTGGAAAATCAGTAACTTTTCCTGATGTTCTATCAACTATACAAATTACTGCTACAACAACTCCGCCCTGCTCCTCTATAACCTTAGCAGCCTCTTTAAAACTTTTTCCTGTTGTTACAACATCCTCAGTAATTATAACTCTTTGTCCTTTCTTTATTTCAAACCCTCTTCTTAGAGTCATTTCCCCATCTACTCTTTCAGTAAATATTGCAGTTTTTCCAAGTTGCCTTCCAAGTTCGTAAGCAACTACAACTCCTCCCATTGCAGGCCCTACAACTAAATCACACTCTATGTTATTTTCTCTTATCTTATCAGCTACAACTTCTAAAACCTTAGCAGCTTTGTCTGGATGTTGAAGTAATTTTGCACATTGACAATATCTATTTGAATGTCTTCCTGATGATAGTAAAAAATGCCCTTCAAGTAATGCTCCAACTTCTTTTAATGTTTCTATAACCATTTTTATGTCCTCCTAAATATCTTTTTATCATTTATTTTCTATATTATATATCTTATTTAATGCATCCTATAATTTCATTTATGCTCTTTAATCCTTCTCTTTTACAGTAATCTTCTAATCCTTTTACAATTTCAACTCCAGCTCTAGGATTTACAAAATTCACTGTTCCGATTTGAACTCCAGTTGCACCTACCATTAAAAATTCCAATGCATCTTGCCAAGTCATTATTCCTCCAAGACCCACTACTGGTATATCAACAGATTTTACAACTTCGTAGACCATTCTAAGAGCTACAGGTTTTATAGCTGGACCTGAAAGCCCTGCTGTTATATTATTAAATACTGCTTTTTTAGAGTTTACATCTACCGCCATAGCTTTTAATGTATTTATAAGCGATATCGAATCAGCTCCAGCTCTTTCACAATCCTTTGCCATAGATGTTATATCTTCTGCATTTGGAGATAATTTTACCATTAATGGCTTTGTTGTAACTTTTCTAACCTTTGATACAACTTCGTATGCTACGTCACTTTTTATTCCAAAAGCCATTCCTCCTGATTTTACATTAGGACATGATATGTTAAGTTCTATCATATCCACATCTGTTTTATCTATTTTAGACACGGACTTTTCATAATCTTCAATTGTAGCACCACCAATATTGGCAATTACCACATTCCCAAATTTCCTCATCTTAGGAAGTTCACTTTCAATAAATGCATCTATTCCTGGATTTTGAAGACCTACTGAGTTCATTATTCCTTGTGGGGTTTCAAATATCCTAATCCCATCATTGCCTTGTTTCTCTAAAAGAGTAAGACCTTTTGAACTTATCCCACCTAAAATTCCTACATCATAAAATTCGTTATATTCACTTCCAAATCCAAATGTACCTGAAGCTGCAATGACTGGATTCTTAAAATCTACACCACTTATATTAACTTTTAACATATGTCTATCCTCCAAATTTAAAACTCAACATCAAATCCGTTAAATACCGGACCATCTTTGCAAGTTCTTTTATTTCCTGATTTTGTTTTACATGTACAAACTAAACAAGCGCCAACACCACAAGCCATATGTTTTTCCATAGATACATAAACATTAATTCCTTTTTCCTTGCACATTGAAACTACTTTTTCCATCATTACAGACGGTCCACAACACAAAACTGTATCATACTTTGAAAGCTCTAATATATCTGTTATAAATCCTTTATGCCCATATTTTCCTGAGTTAGTTGAAAGTCTTATCTCATCTACATACTTTAATAAAACATCTTGTAGATAAACATCATCTCTATAACCCCCATAAAAATCCATTTTTATATCTTCATTATTTTTTCTAAGAACCTTAGAAAGTTCAACAAGTGGTGCAATACCTATTCCGCCACCAACTAATGCTACCTTTCCATAATCTTTGCTTGTATCAAATCCATTTCCAAGAGGTCCTACAATCTCTATAATATCTCCATTTCTTAAAGTTTTAAATTCTTCTGTTCCCTTTCCAACTACTGCATATACAAAAGTTATTTCATTTCCATTAACTTCACACACACTAATTGGTCTTCCTAAAAAAGCTGTTTTAGGCTTTAACATGTAAAATTGCCCCGGCTTAACAATAGTATCATGAATAACTTTTAATGAATAAATTCCGTTACATATTTCCACATTTTCTTTAACTTCAGACTTTAAGTAATCCATTTTCATATTCTTTAGCTCCCTTTATTCTTCGTTATTTTAATTCTAAAATTGCATTTTTTATAGCATCTCTCATAACTACTGCTTCTTTTCTTGAACACTCTGCGAAATGTTTAGAGTCTTCCATTGCTTTATGGGCTAAAAGAATCTTTCTTGATGAATTTACAACTCCACCATTTCCATTTTTTAAATACATAACAACATCAGATGCTGTTCCACCTTGTGCGCCATAACCTGGTATTAAAAACATCATTGTATTTAACTTTTCTCTCATTTTTATTGCTTCCTCAACATGTGTACACCCCATAACTCCACCAATTGAGCTATAACCATGTTTCCCTAAAAATTTTTTTCCTATTTCATGCACTTTTTCGCCAACAACTTCATACACTCTATTCTTATCTTTTGTTTCTATATATTCTATATCTTTAGCACCATCATTTGAAGTTCTAACTAAAACAAACAATCCTTTATTGTTCTTTTCAACATAAGGAAGATATGGCTCTATACTATCCATTCCCATATATGGATTAAGAGTTATAAAATCACTCTCAAAATCTCCCTCAAAATGAGCCTTAGCATACATTGAAGCTGTAGCAGCTATATCCCCTCTTTTTATATCAGCTATTATAATGGCATCTTTCTCTCTTAAATATTTCAATGTTTTTTTATAAGCCGTAAGACCTTTAATACCCAATGCTTCATAATAAGCTATTTGAACTTTAAAACAAGCTGAAACATCTAATGTTGCATCAATTATTTCTTTATTGAAGTTAAAAATCATATCCTCTTCATTTGTAAATTTAGATTTAAATTCTTCTGGTATATAAGATAAATTAGTATCTAATCCTACACAAACTACTCCATTTTTTTCAACTCTATCATATAACTTATCAGCTATCATTTTATAATCCTCCTAAAATTCACCTTTATATACTATTTTTCCGCCCTTTATAGTTAAAACTACATTTCCATAAACATCTTCTCCATGAAACGGCGTGTTTTTACTCTTTGATACTAGTTTTTCTCTATCTATTTTTATCTTTTTATTTAAATCTACTAAGACTAAATCTCCATTAAATCCTATTTCAAGTTTTCCTGTATTTAAACCTAAAATCTTTCCTGGATTATAACTCATAATCCTACTTAAATCATTTAAACTTAATCCATTGTTTTTAACTAATACCGTATAACATATCTGAAATGCAAGTTCTATTCCAGTCATTCCTGGAGAACCTTTATCCTTTTCTTCATCAGTATGAGGAGCGTGATCTGTTCCTATACAATCAACATATCCAAGTTTTATAGTATCTATTAAAAATCTTACATCTTCTTTATCTCTTATAGGAGGATTTACTCTATAATTACTTTTTGTATTATCTAATCCTATGTGATGAGGAGTAACTTCACAAGTTATGTTAGCTCCTGATTTTTTTCCTTCTATTATATATTTCATAGCTTCTATCGTGCTAACATGAGCCATATGAAGTCTACATCCTGTGTACTTTGCAAGCTCCACATCCCTTGAAGTCATCATATTTTCAGCAAGTCTCATATCTATCTTAGAAAACTCCTCACTTTCAGCATGCGACATAACTATCCATTTATTTTTTTTTGCTATATTCATAGCCTCTAACATAACTTTAGAATTATTAACGCCTCTTCCATCATCTGAAATTGCTTTAACGTTTTTATTTCCAATGAAACTTTCTAGATGACTTAAATCTTCTCCATTTAAATCTTTAGTTATAGTCACAACTGGATATGCATCTACAAGTCCTATCTCTTTTGTCTTCTCTATTACATAATTAAATGTTTCTAAAGAACTACAAGTTGGCTTTGTATTTGGCATTAAAACAACTGTTGTATATCCACCTCTAACTGCTGCTTTTGAACCTGTTTCAATATCCTCTTTGTGAGTAAAACCAGGATCTCTAAAATGAACATGAGTATCTATAAATGAAGGCATTAAAGTTAATCCTTTAGCATCTATTATTTCACAATTTTTTTCTAAATCTTTCCCTATTTCTTTTATTAAACCATCTTCTATATATAAATCGCCATAAAAATTATGACTTAAATCTATTATATTAGCATTTTTAATAAGTAAATTCATCTTACTTACCTCCTAAAAGTTTAACAATTAATGCCATTCTTACATACATCCCAAAACGTGCTTGTTTAAAGTAACATGCTCTATTATCTTCATCTACCTTAACATCAATTTCATTTACTCTTGGAAGTGGATGCATAACTATTGTATCCATTTTTGCTAATTTCATTTTTTCTTCATTTAGAATATAAACATCTTTAAGCCTTTCATATTCATCTTGATTTTCAAATCTTTCCTTTTGAATTCTTGTCATATATAATATATCAGAATTTTTTATTCCTTCTTCTAGACTTTCTATCTCTATATACTCTATATTATTTTTATCTAAAACGTCTTTTTTTATATAATCTGGTAATTTTAGTTCTTTAGGTGATATTAAAATAAATCTATTGTTTTCATATCTTGATAAAGCCTTTATAAGTGAATGCACGGTTCTTCCAAATTTTAAATCGCCACACAATGCTATTGTATTTCCATGTAATTTACCTTTTAAATTTTTTATAGTTAAAAGATCTGTTAATGTTTGAGTTGGATGTTGATGTCCTCCATCCCCTGCATTTATAACTGGAACACTAGACGCAATTGAAGCTTCTTTTGCTGAACCTTCTTTTGGATGTCTTATTGCAATAATATCTGAATAACCACTTACTATTTGAATAGTATCACTTAAACTTTCTCCTTTTGAAACAGAACTTGAATTTGGCTCTGAAAAACCAATTACTTGACCACCAAGTCTTAACATAGCAGCTTCAAATGAAAGCCTTGTTCTTGTACTTGGTTCATAGAAAAGAGTAGCCAAAATTTTACCTTTGCATAAATCTTGGTACTTACTTGGATTTGCTATTATTTTATTTGCTAAATCTAAAATTTCTTCTAGTTCTTCCACTTTAAAATCTTGTGGATCTATTAAATGTCTTCCTTTTAACATATTGTTCACTCCTTTTTAACCTCTCTGTGTTAAATTTAAAGAAGAAAAGTTATACAAAAACGTCTTCCTACCTTAAGGAAGACGTTATAACCTCTACATCTATGTAATCTACGGCATAATCTCAATTATATAACTTCCTTATCGATCTCTCTGAATCTACTTAAAGGTATGTTTTTATTGGATTCATACTATCATAGTTTTTTTCTTTTGTCAAACAGCTAATATTAATTAATTTAAATATCAACAACTGTAACAACTACATTGTGCAATGCATCTAATTTTTCGTAAAGTTCTTTTATACTTTCTTCTTTATCTGCTTCTAATCTTAATATTATAAGTCCTTTACTCTCATTACCATCATTTTGATGAAGTCCAAGTCTTGTTTCTATTATAGTCCCATAATCAGTTAAAATCTCTTGTACTTTTGGAGCATTCTCCTCTCTTCCTCCAACCTTTATTAACATAATTTTGAACATATAAAAATTCCTCCTTTAAAACTTATGTAAAATAACTATATAAAAATATATAATTATTTTGTTTTATATTTTAACATTTATTATAATTTTTAGCAATCGCTATCATGATTTTGAAAGAAAAATTTCATTTTGCATAATTTTTTTGACTATATTTCATTCATTTTTTATTTTAAAATATTATTGCCTAGTTTAAGATAAATTTAATGTTTTTATTTATATTTTTTTCATATTTTTAACTTTTAATATAATTAAATGAATTTTTAATAATTATTACTTGCATTTTATTGATATTTATAATACAATTAAGTCAGTTATAACTTTAATTTCATTATAAAGGAAGAGAGGGTTTAAAATGGATTTATTGACTAACATAGTTACAAATGTTAACGACTTTATTTGGACATACATTCTAATAGCACTTTTACTTATAGTTGGAATTTATTTTTCTTTTAAAACTAAATTCGTTCAATTTCGGTATATAAAAGAGATGTTTAGACTTTTAGGAGATAATAGCAATAAAAAAGAAGGTAGTATTTCATCCTTCCAAGCTTTTTGTATAAGTACCGCTTCTAGGGTTGGAACAGGTAATATTGCTGGTGTTGCAATAGCTATTGCCCTTGGAGGTCCTGGTGCAGTATTTTGGATGTGGCTTATAGCTTTAATAGGTTCTGCCTCTAGCTTTATAGAAAGTACTTTAGCTCAAATTTATAAAGTAAAAGATAAAGATTCTTTTAGAGGTGGCCCTGCTTACTATATGGAAAAGGGATTAAAAAAGAGGTGGCTTGGCGTAGCCTTTGCTATTCTTATAACAATATGTTTTGGGCTTATATTTAATGCAGTTCAATCAAATACAATATCAGTAGCTTTTAATAATGCTTTTGGCTTTAATAAATTATTCATTGGAATAATTATAGCAATTTTAACATCTTTAATTATATTTGGTGGAGTTAAAAGGATAGCAAAAGTTTCTGAAATTATAGTTCCAATACTTGCAACAGCTTATATATTAGTTGCATTTTGGGTTATACTTACTAATATTTCTCAACTTCCATCTGTCTTTAAACTTATCTTTGAAAATGCTTTTGGATTTAAGCAAGTAACAGCAGGAGGTTTTGGTGCAACTGTTTTATATGGAGTAAAAAGAGGACTATTTTCAAATGAAGCCGGTATGGGTAGTGCTCCAAATGCTGCAGCTACAGCTGATGTCTCTCATCCAGCTAAACAAGGTTTAATACAAACTTTAGGAGTTTTCACAGATACTTTAGTGATTTGTTCCTGTACAGCATTTATAATACTTCTATCTGGTTCTTATGCAAATAGCAATCTAACTGGAATTGAGCTTACACAAAATGCTCTAGCTTCTCACTTAGGTATATTTGGAACTTATTTTATAGCACTTTGCATTCTTTTATTTGCTTTTAGTTCCATAGTAGGTAATTTTTATTATGGACAATCCAATATAGAGTTTATAAAAGATAACAAATCATTTTTAAACATATATAGAATTTTAGTAATTGTAATGATTTTATTCGGTTCTGTTACAAGTGTAGAGATTGTTTGGACTCTTGCAGACATATTTATGGGATTTATGGCAATTTTAAATTTAATAGCTATAACTCTTTTGAGCAAATTTGCTTTTGCAGCTTTAAAAGATTATACCTCACAAAAAAAACAAGGCATAAAAGACCCAATATTTGACCCATCTACTATTCCTGGTTTAGAAGGAGCAGAATGTTGGGAAATAGATACCGATTTTAAAGAAATTGTTTAGAAATAAAAAAACATTGATAATTAAATTATCAATGTTTTTTTATTTCTTCTTAATCTAACAACGTTATCGCTAATGTAATATTTTAAATTTTACAACACTATAAAGTATTAATATTTTGTTTATAAATTATTTAATTTTTCTAATACCTCTTCTACATTTAATCCATGAACACTACATGCTTGTTCTAATGACTCTACTCTTGCTGATGGACATCCTAAACATCCCATACCAAGTCCCATTAAAAAATCTACTGCTTTAGAATTGTTTTCTATAATTTCCCCTATTATCATATCTTTATTTATCATAATTTTTACACTCCTTACTTAAATCCTTTATTATTTATACTTTTTTTCTAACTCTTCTAATAATGATATATATTTTTCTTTTACATCTTTATTTTTTTCTTCAAAGTCTATACATTCTTTATTTATCAAATCTAATACACTCTTGTCTAATTCTCTTTCTGCATATTTATAAACCACATTATTTTCTTTATCTATATGCCTTTCTAAAAGATGTGTATAAGAAATTGCATTTGCTAATACATCTAATTTTGCTTCTTCATCACCATTTTTAACATTCTCTAATGCTTCTTTCAATTGTGTTATATGTAATCTTCCTAAATCATGTTCTACTAACATACCGTTTTGAACAAGCTTCTGTGCAACTGTTCCTAAATGCTCTACCATTTTATTAAAAAGAGTAACTTCTTCTTTTTTATGATGATGCTTATCAGCATATTCAGTTATAAATTTTACTATTTTGTAAAAATCATCATAATTTATTTTTTCACCTTTTAAAACCTCATAGCAACATGCCCTTACAACCTTAAGCATACGTGTAATATTTTTATGTTCATCATTCATTATTTCTATCGCATTCATAGCTTAATATCTCCTTTCGCATTTTTATAAATTTATTATCTATTGCTGTGCAATTAATTTTTACTACTGATTACATATACTATGTTATCTTAATTTTATTTAAAGTTCCGTACCAATTGTTACGAAAATAGAAAAATGTATATTTTATTTGCACATTTATTTGAGCTTTATATTATTAATGTTATTCATTATATAAATATAATGAATAACAAGATTTATTAATTTTAAAATCTAATAACTATTAAATTTTAAAATCTCATTAATGTTTTTTCTTACTTTTTTTCTGTTTTTTTCATTTTGTACATACCCTAAAGAAATTACCAACTTTATTTCTTTACCCTTAGGTATATTTAAAGCTTCCTTTATATGTTTTTCCTTAAACCAACCCATCATACATGTTCCAAGGCCAAGTTCTGTTGCTGCTAGACAAATATGTTCAGAAGCAATACCTATATCAATTGATGTATAATCAACCCCTTTAACAATCCCTCCAATACCTGATGTTAAATTTCTTTTTTCTGCAACAATTGCTATAAACACAGGAGCTGTCAAAGCAAACTTATTTATTCCAATTAATGGATTGTATACACTTTTAGCAATCTTTTCACAGATATCTTTATCATCAACTACAACAAAAGTCCATGGTTGCGAATTACACGCAGATGGTGCAACTCTTGCACATTCTATTATTTTTTTTATATCATCCCTACTTACTGATTTATCTATATAACCTCTATCACTTTGCCTTTTATTAACAAGTTCAAAAAAATTCATGTCTTTTTCCTCTCTAAAAATAATATTTATATATTAATTATATCATTTATTATAAATATTTTAGTTTACTGTTAAAATATCTTTATTTATTATTAATTTTGTGTTTTAATATAATTGATAATAATTATTATTATCAATTATTGATGAAAGGATTTATTTTATGACTAATAATTTTGAAAATATTTTATATAAATCTTTAGATACTTTTTCTTCAATTACTAAAATACCTATAGTAGCTTTAAATTCTAATAAAGAATTCGTTAAATCTATTGGAGTATGCAATGAATTTTTATTATCATGTGAATTTAAAAACTTAACTAAAAACATAAACTCCTTAAAAGGTGATTCTTTAGAATTCTCAACATTACAATTAAATTCTGAGGAAAAGATTGCATTTAAAAGCAAACTGTTAAATAATTCTTTATATTATTTTTTAATAGGTCCATTTAAATATTCTAATTATAGTACAATTGACACTTGTTATAATGATTTAGCTTTTAGAAGTGAACTATCAATTCATTATATTTGCAAAATACTAGATATGATTATTGAAGATAATACTTTGAAAAAGAATCACTGTTTAAGTCTTCCAACTAGACGTGCTATCGAATACATGCATAAATCTTATAAACAAAACATAACTTTAACATCAATTGCAAAGCATCTTGGACTTAACAAGTGTTATTTTTGCAATATATTTAAAAAAGAAACAAATATGACATTTAGTCAATTTTTAAATAATTTAAGAATTGAAAAAAGTAAAGTTTTACTCAAAAATACAGAATTATCTCTTCTTGATATAGCGGTTGAAGTTGGCTTTAATAATCAAAGCTATTTTACCATGGCTTTTAAAAAACTTAATGATGATAAAACACCTTTAGAATACAGAAGAAATCTATATTTAACTTAAAAATAAGACTATATCGTTTATCTTTTAAACTTTATAGTCTTACATCAATTAATTTTTTGCTTTATAATATTCTATTTTCATTCTCCCAAAAATCTGAAATCCAATTATCATACTTATAAGAACAACTATTATATTTTCTCCACTATGTGTTAATAAAGTATATGCCATACTTATTATAACAACTAGTATTAAAACATATAAATATAATAATGCTTCTGATAAAATAGTTGGCTTTAGTTCCATATAATTTTTAGGTATTTGTATATATTCCCCATCCTTACTTGTAATATATTCATTCTTAAAAATTCTAAATCTATTTTTATATACCTTACACTTAACCATCTTTTTCCCTATTTTTCTTCTTTCAAAAGAAACCTTTAAAAATGGGTCTAGCCTAAGTTGAAATGGTCTAACTCTTCCTTTAGCTATAAACTTTTCTTCCCCATTTCTTCTTACAATTATACCATCCAAAATTAAAACCTACTTTCTTAACTAAAATAAAATACGTAATTTAATCATTGTTTTTATATGATACATGGAAAAGTTCATGGGCGATTTCTCCCCCTACCTTCCCTATATAATCTTCATACATTTTTATAAGCGATTTATTCTTATGAGATTTTCTATAAGGGAGAAGATTAGCATCTTGATTATATAACACGGATGCTCTAAGTTTTCTAAAGTTTATTTCATCTCTTATCTTTGAAGATACTTGAGGTTGTCCACCACCATTTACACAACCACCAACACACGCCATAACTTCTATAAAGTGATATTGTTTTGAATTTATAATCCCTTCATTCATAAATTTAAAAAAGTTTGCTGCACCATTTATTACAGCTATATTATATTCTCTTCCTCCAAGTTCTACTGTAGCTTCTTTTATTCCTTCTAAACCTCTAACTTCTTTGTATTCAACATTTTCTAAAGATACACCATCTGCTAAATCTTTAGCAGTCCTTAAAGCAGCTTCCATAACTCCACCTGTAGCTCCAAATATTGTTCCAGCACCAGTATAATCTCCCATGGCCAAATCTACTTCTCCATTACTCAAGTTCTTAAAGTCTATTTGATTTTCTTTTATAAGATTTACAAGTTCTCTAGTTGTTAAAGATGCATCTATATTTTTTTCTTCCCTATTTACCATTTCTGGTCTATCAATTTCATATTTTTTAGCAACGCAAGGCATTATTGACACAGTAAATACATCTTTAGGGCTTATTTTTGATATAAAAGGATAATAAGTCTTAGACGCCGCACCAAACATTTGATTTGGAGATTTAGCAGAAGATATATTATCTAAAAACTCTGGATAATAATTCTCTACAAGCCTTATCCAACCCGGGCAACATGATGTAAACATAGGAAATGGACCATTGTTTTTTATTCTTTCTAATAGTTCTGTTCCCTCTTCCATAATTGTCATATCAGCTCCAAAATTAGTATCAAATATTTTATCAAATCCAAGCATTCTTAAAGCTGTATAAGCCTTTCCTGTAACATCTGTTCCAATTTTTTCACCCAAAAGTTCACCCAATGCTGTTCTAACAGATGGAGCCATAGCAACCAAAACATGTTTGTTCTTATCGTTTAAAGCATCCTTAACTCTTTCTAAATGAGACTTTTCTGACAAAGCATCAACAGGACAAACAGACACGCATTGTCCACACAATATACATCCTGTATCATCAAAACATTTTAATCCTACAGCTCCTACAAATAGTTCTCCGTCTATTTCCCTAAACTTAATAGTTTCTGTTCCAGACATTTTTTTGCATTCTTCTATACATCTACCACACCTTAAGCATTTTGACTTATCATAAATTATAGACTTACTTCTTAAATCTACAGCATTTATAACATTAGTTTTTTTATGCTTTTTAGCACCAACTCTTATTACAAGTTCAAAAAATTCACAGTTTCCAAGTCTTTTACAATGTCCACAATCATAATTATGTTCGTCTAAAAGTTCTGAAACTCTTTGTCTTACTTTTTTTTGAACCCTTTCACTTTTAGTTTTTATAACCATTCCATCCTTAACTTTAGTAGAACAAGCTCTAACTAGTTCACTTTCGCCCTCAACCTCTACTAAACATACTCCACAAACATCACCATGTCCACATTCTTTTAAATAACATAATGTAGCAATATCTATGTTATTTTTTTTCGCAACTTCTAAGATTGTTTTGTTTTCGCTAACATTAATTCTTTTTCCATTTATAATTATCTTTAACATAACACTCCTCCTATTTAGACATTTACTTTATACATGCTTAACATTAATATTGGCTTTATATTCTTGTGGAGCCCAGTTCAATCTTTCTGCAACTTTCGCCTCTTTATTTAAAGGAACATCTTTAAGCATTAATTCTTTAAACATTTTATAACCCGCTCTATCCATCAAATGTCCACCATGAAGGTAAATCGGTGTATCTCCCAACACTTTTCTTGAAAATATTTTCCAATTATTAAACATTGCCAATAAAGCTTCTTCATCTACATATTCTAAAAATATTTTTCCAAGTCTTGGATCTTTTTTACTTGTCCTTCCTCCAATCGAAACTCTATATAAAGGTTTCTTAAATCTTGTAAATGCCCTTGTTGGACATACATCTGTACATGCCCCGCAACCTATACATAAGTCTCTGCTAATTTCAATTCTTCCATTCACTTCTTTTAAAGCACCTGTTGATTGCTTCTCACAAGCTCTAACACACCCACCACAAACAACGCATCTTTCATAATTATATTGTGGAAGAGTAACACCAAATATCCCAAAATCACTTAATGATGCCTTTATACAATCATTTGGACATCCAGTTATATTCACTTTTATATTGTAATCACTTGGATATAATATTTTTTCTATTTTTTTAGCAAGCCCTGCAGTTTTAATATTAGCTTTTACACAACTATCTCCACCCATGCAAGCAGTTATATTTCTTACTCCAATAGCTGGATATCCACCTTTATTCTCCTTAAGTTCTTTTACACCACATTCGCCAAATTCAATTAATTTTATATATTCATCTACTAACTCATTTACCTTATCTATATTTTCATATTTTATCTTAGGCACATTAAGAGTTTGCCTAGGTCCTATATGTAATTCTCCATCCCCATATTTTTCAGCTATTTCTTTAACTATGTCTACACATTTAGTAGATATAACAGCACCTGGTGCTCTTAACTGAAGCATAAATTCTCCAGGTATCTTTGATTGACGATAACAATTAGAGCGTAATTCATCTACATTTATATCTTTATTCATTTCATTCACCTCTTATCTCTTTTACTTTAATCCCTCTTCTACATATATTTTATCTAACTCTTGACTAAATCTATTTACAGTTGTTGAAAAACTTATAAGCCTTGGACAATTATCCGTGCAACGCCCACACCCAACACATATTTGTTCATTAGAAGTTTTTAATTTTGGCATATAAAATTTATCAAAAACTCTCTGACTTATCCTCTTTGGAACTATATCAGAAATTTTTTTCCCATCTTTAAAAGATGCAGATTTAACAAGCTGACATCCACTCCATATCCTTCTAATTTCAGTTACACCTGTATTTTCATTTTTAATTTCATTAGTTGTTAAACAAGTACATGTTGGACAACTCATATTACAACTTCCACAACCTATACAACGCTTTTTATATTCATCCCATAAGCTTAATGATTTCGCTTTCAATAAAGTTTCTCTATCCCATTCTTTTATATCTGGAATATTTACATTTGTTTCATTTTCCTTTACAAAATTCATATCAAATTTATATTTTGGGATATCATCATCAAAATACTTATTAAAATCATCATCCTTATTTTTTATTAAAATTCCATCATCTAAAAATCTTATTCCTAAAGAATAATCTTCTGTCTGATTTGTTCCCATAGTTACACAAAAACATGTGTCAAAAGATTTTGAACATTCCATAACCATAAATTTTATATTTTCACGTCTTGCCCTATAATACTCATCATTCAAAAATTTATTATCTATTCTCTTTAATGCATGAATATCACATGAACGAAGAACTATTAATCTTTTTTTACTATCATTGTTAATTTTCATAGACTGTCCATTATATTTAACTTCAGTTATATGATTTATAGGTAACAATACCTCTTTTACTGAATAATGAGATTTCCTTTCAAATTCAATTTCCTCAAAAGAACTTACTTCCCCATATCTTATACTATCTAAATCACTATATCTTCCCTCACCTTTAAAAACTTTTGGCGCGAGAATCAAATAATCTTTTTTAAGTTTAAAAAAAAGCTCATCTGATTGAATTTTAGACAATTTATAATCCATAATATACCTCCTAATTCCACATATTAAATTTAACATTTATTGCACAAATTAATATTATTTTAATACTCATTTTTTTCCTTTGCAATATTAGGGAAAAATATATGAATTATTTTCCTTAAAATATTTTTAAAACAAGAAATAAAAAAACCATATATAACTCATTTAACATCATATATGGTATAAAACATAGTTTTCACTAATCTAAGCAAGTTTTATTTTTAACAAATACATTTCTATTTAAAATTTACGCCCGAAATCTTTCCATCAGTATTTAAAGATAACATTATTTTAACATTACTCTTGTTAGTAAAATCCGAATTAAATAATAATACTTCATAATCACCAGACCTTATTGCCTTTTCATAAGTTGCCGATTTAAATTCTCCAAAATTATCTTTACAACCTTCAACAATATTTTTAAATGTATTATTTAAATTCATTTCATTAGTTGTTAAAGTACTATATGCCTCTTCATTATTATTATTAACAGACGTCATAAATTCATTTAAAATAGTACTATCTGTATCTATTTGCTCCTTACATAGGGTTAAAGCACTTATTTTGCTTTCTTCATATCTCACATAAAAATATCCAAATCCCATAACAATACAAATAACAACTATAATACTAATGATTATTTTTGTTCTTTTTTTTAATTTTCCTTTGTATTTCATCTCATTTTCTCCTTTTAGTTAGCTTCCAAAATGATTTTAACATGTTTTTATCATATTATCTAATTCAACTCCACTTATTCATTATATTATCCCAAATCATTTTTCCTGTTTTAGCTAATGTTATAGTTCCGTAAACCGAATTAGGAATATCAGATGACATTACTGTAAATGTAAAATCCCCTTTATTTGTGTGTATTAAAGCAGTATCATTTTCTACACCTTTTTTATCCCCAGTTTTACTAGATATTTCATACTTATAATCATCTGTAATATATAAAGCTAATTTATTTTTTATTTGCTGCCTTGCTAGAATATCTATTAACATTTGAGAGTTATTTTCATTTAAATAAGTTTTATTATATAAGTTTTTCCACAATATACATAAATCTTTTGCAGACGTATAATTCTCTATACCCGAAATGTAATTTCTTTCATCTGCAGTTTTTCTATTTAATTTAGTATTAATCATTCCTAATTCCTTTATAGTTTCATTTATCTTGTCCATAGACACCATATCAATTATCTTATTTGCAGCTGTATTATCACTTTGAATTAGCATAGCCACCAAAAGTTCAAAAACTGTATACTCTTTTTCGCCAAATTCATGTATAATTCCAGTTCCATAAACTTTATCACTACTATTTACCCTTATTTTTTGTAAATAATCTATATTTCCCTCTTCTTCACATTTCATAAGAGCTACTGCTATTGGTAATTTCATACATCCAGCCGAAATTAATTTAACGTTTTCATTATATCCATAAGAATAACCACTATATAAATCCTCAAAGAAAAATCCATACTTTCCTGTCCTAGATTTTAAATATTTTTCTACTTCTTTCACAAACATTCACCAACCTTTTTCTTTTTATATTCTAACATTAATCAGTATATTTCTTATTTTTATAAAGGGTCTGTATCGTTAAATACAAAACCCCTAACATTTTTCAACAAAATCATACTTTTTTAATCACCTAGACATATTCCAATGTTTTTTGCAACTTCCACCAATTCACCACTTGGATTTACACCTTTAATTTTTCCTATAACATTCTCAAGGCTTTCATAAGATATTTCATTTCCTTTTAAGCAAACCATATTACCATATAAATTTTTTTCTATAAGTTCGACTGCCTTACTTCCATACCTTGCAGAAAGAATCCTATCATAAGTAGATGTAATTCCCCCTCGTTGTACATGTCCTAAAACAGTACTTCTAATCTCATGATTTTTTATAAGCTTTTCTAAATCTTCTGCTAATTTATTTCCAATTCCACCAAGTCTTATAGGGTCTGGGCTATCTGGTACTATCTTTGATATAACAACTTCTCCATCTTTAGGTTTTGCTCCCTCTGCTACTACTATTATAGTAAATGGCTTACCCCTTTCATCTCTTTCTCTAATTTTATTAACAATTTTATTTATATCATATGAAATTTCTGGGATTAATATAACATCCGCTGAACCTGCAATTCCTGCTTCTAACGCAATCCACCCAGAATTCCTTCCCATTACCTCTAAAATCATAACTCTATGATGAGATTCTGCAGTTGTGTGAAGTCTATCTAAAGCTTCTGTAGCAATAGATACAGCACTATTAAAGCCAAAGGTTATATCTGTTGCAAAAAGATCATTATCTATTGTTTTTGGAACACCTACAACATTTATTCCTTTTCTAGCAAAATCTCTAGCTGATGTTAGTGTTCCATCTCCTCCTATTATAACTAAAGCATCAACACCTTCTTTTTTTAAATTAGCTATTGCGATATCAGAAACATCTTTTCTTATTATTTCTCCATTTTCTTCTATAAGATAATCAAACAAATTATCTTTGTTAGAGCTATAAAGAATAGTCCCACCCTTATGTTGTATTCCTGATACTGATTCTAAAGTTAAATCGACAAAATCATTTTTATAAAGACCTCTATATCCAAATTTATATCCTATAACTTTATAATTATATTTTAAAATAGCTGTTTTAGTTACTGCATTTATAACTGCATTTAATCCTGAGCAATCTCCACCACCTGTTAATAACGCTATTTTTTTAACTTTATTTGTCAACATAACTCCTCCTTATTTTAGTTAGAATTAATTTTATGCTTTCTAAAAATACATATAGTATTTCAAATTTATTCATGTCATTATATTTATTAGAATAACTCCACCTTTATCTTTTAAAATAAAAATTTATTTCTATATTAAAAGTATTATGTTCTTTTAAACTTAATTATTACAAATAAATATTTATAAAATTTAACATTTATAATAGCTTATTAACAATTCTATAGCATTTGATTTTACTTACTTTCTATGCTATACTTTTGCTGTGCTATAATGGTTATTTAAGGATTAATTTTCCCCACATAATGGCATGATAAAAATAAGGAATATATTGTTAATGATATAGATAATAAGGTGGTGTTTAAAATATATATAAAATCATTTCTTAGCATTATTTCTTCTAAAATAACCAAATATTTATCTAAAAATCTTTTAAAAGGCGGAACAAATTTTCCAGGTAAGGTTGCATTAAAATTTGACAAAAATATATTAAAAATAGTAGCAAATAATTATAAAGTCATTTTAATAACAGGAACTAATGGAAAAACTACTACAACGTCAATGGTATATAATGTATTAAAAGAAAATGGATTTGACGTTATTACAAATGCAACAGGAGCTAATATGTTACCTGGTATAGTTAGTACATTTGTTGAAAATTACAGCTTTTTTAATAAAAAAGAAAGATATGCTGTAATTGAAGTTGATGAAGCTAATGTCAAATTTATCACAAAGCATATAACACCTGAGAGCATAACTATAACTAATTTATTTAGAGACCAACTAGATAGATATGGTGAAGTTTATACAACTTTAAATAAAATTTTAGAGGGAGTTGTTAATGTTCCAACTACCAAACTTATATTAAACGGAGATGAATCGCTTCTTGGACGTTTAGATATAAAAAATCCAGCAATTTACTATGGTTTCAATGTTAGCCCAAACAAGAGTACAACTGTTGACATGAATTCAGATGCTAAGTTTTGTAAAATATGTAAACATCCTTACTCATATAATTTTATAACTTATAATCATTTAGGTGATTTTTATTGTCCTAATTGCGGCTTTAAAAGAGAAAAGTTAACCTATTCTATGGATGAAATAATAGATCTTAATGCTAATGGTTCTAAAGTTAAGTTTAACGATAGTATATTTTCTATAACTCAACCTGGAATATATAACATATATAATGCTCTTTGCGCTTATTCTATTGCAAAAGAGTTAAATATTAAAGATGAAGTCATTGAAGCATCATTCTTAACTCAAACATCTAGTTTTGGTAGACAAGAAACTATAAATATAAATGGAAAAGACGTAAAAATAATTCTTGTTAAAAATCCAGCTGGATATAATCAAGCTTTAGATACTCTTATTTTAAATAAAAATGAAAGCTTCTCTGCTGCATTTTTACTAAACGACAATTATGCTGATGGAAAAGATGTTTCTTGGATATGGGATGTAGACTTTGAAAAGTTACATAACCTTAACATACGAGAAGTATTTATATCAGGTATGAGAGCTTACGATATGGCAGTTAGACTAAAGGTTTGTGGACTTAATCCGTCTACATTTATAGTAAATGATACATTTGAAGAACTAACAAATTCTATAGAAAATGCCAAAGAAAATAAAATTTATGTTCTTGCTACTTATACAGCCATGATTAATTTTAGAAAATATCTTAATACAAAAGGTTATATAAAGAAACTTTGGTAATTAAGTTTTAAAGGAGAATTGATATGGAACTTAACATATGTCATCTTTACCCAGATTTATTGAATGTATATGGTGATATGGGTAATATTTTAGTGCTAAAACATAGAGCTGAACTTCGTGGAATAAAGGTTAATATAATAAACGTTTCATTAAAAGATCCATTTATTCCAAACGAGTATGATATTGTATTTTTTGGTGGCGGCCAAGATTATGAACAAGAAATAGTTTCTGATGATTTAATAGCTAATAAACAAGAATCATTAAAAGAATATGTTGAAAATAACGGAGTTTTATTAGCTATTTGTGGTGGTTATCAATTGCTTGGAAAATATTATACAACATCTTCTGGTGAAAAATTACCAGGCTTAAATATTCTAGACATATATACTGAAGCTGGTGATACTAGATTTATAGGAAATACTGTAATATTTAACGAAAAGTTTAATGAAACTTATGTAGGCTTTGAAAATCATTCTGGTAGAACACATATAGGAAATTTAACTCCTCTTGGAAAGTGTGTTCATGGATATGGAAATAATGGTCAATCAGGTTATGAAGGATGTGTTTATAAAAATACTTTTTGCACATACTTCCATGGTTCTCTACTTTCAAAAAATCCAGAACTTGCAGATAGACTTTTAAAATTAGCTTTAGACAAAAAATATTCTGAGGAAATAGCTTTAACATCTTTAGATGACTCTTTTGAACTTAAAGCTAAAGAAATTATGATAAATAGATTGAATAATAAACAATAATCTTTTAATTAAAGTTACATTAAATTTATGATTTTATGTAACTTTTTTCATTTAAAAATATCTCCTCTTTCGTCTCTTTTTATTTATTCTTTTTCTATTACTATTTTTAAAAAACATTATAATACAATAGATAAATGTTATTATAACAAAAATCCCAATCGCCATGAAAACTGCTTTAATATTTTCTATAAGCATGCTATAATTAATCCCTTCTCTTTCCATAGAACTTTTTAAATATTCAACTAATTTTAAACTTCCCCAAACTCCACTTATTATTATAATTCCAGTTATAGATGCCATAATTCCTACTTTAAATTCTTTAAAAACACATATTACACCTATTATCACTAAAGTTATTACTATATATATATATTTTAGATTTATTAAATCAAATACCTCTAACATCACTAAATTTTATCTTCCTAAATTAAATAATTTATATAATTAAATATTACTTAATATTTACCTTTATTATAACTAAGAAAATATCAAACATATAATAATATGTATGTTTTTATTAATAAAATATATGCATTATAATTTTATAAAGATATTTTTACTATTTTATGTTAGAATAATATAAGATTTACATAACTTATTTAGAAAGGATGGTGCAGTGGTTTCTTATCATGATTTTTCATGATTTCTATGCCACAAATTGAATGAATAGAAAAGTAATTTTATACATAACAGCTAGTTTAGATGGTTACATAGCAAGGAAAGATGGTTCTATAGACTGGTTATCTGGCGATGGAAGTGACCCCAATATTGACAATGGATATTCTGCATTTTGCAAAACTGTAGATACAATAGTTATGGGGAGCAAAACTTATGAACAAATAATCCATGAACTTAGCCCTAATATGTGGATTTACGATGGAATGCAATGTTTTGTTGCAACTACAAGAAACCTTGATGAAGATTCTAATGTAAAATTTGTTAAAGGTGATTTATGTGCGTTAGTTTCTACATTAAAACAACAAAAAGGAAAAAATATCTGGATTATTGGTGGTGCTGAAATTATTGAAGAACTCTTAAAAGAAAATTTAATAGATGAATATATAATATCAGTAATACCAACAATTCTTGGTGATGGTATTCCATTATTTAAAACAGGAGTACCCGAAACTAAACTAAAACTTAAAAATCTTAGACCTTTAGATGGTGTTGTTGAACTAACATATACAAAACGATAATTTTATTAGGTATAATATAATTTTATTATATTAACCATTATAAGTTAAGATGCTTATTATATAGTATATTAATAATTACGTGGTGATATTATGATTTATATATTTATTTGTAATTTAATATTATCTTTTGCTTTTTTATACCTATCATATGAAATTACATCAAGTAATAAATCAAATTCACTTAAATATGATAAAGTATCTAATAAACATTCTTTAAGCATTTCATTTCTTTTAATAGGACTTGTAATGTTTATTTTAAGTATTATTTTTTTAAATTCTAATAATCTTTTGTTACTTTGTACAGGAAATATAATATTACTTTTTTCTTTAATTTTTTTAACTATTAAATATAAGTAATTTAGTCAACTAAAATATTTGTATAAATTTTAAAATTTATGATTTAAAGAATTTATATATATAAAAAGACTTATATTATTAAAAATAATATAAGTCTTTTTAGTTTATAATTAATTATTTAAGTTCTTTTATTTTTTCTTCTACAAAACTAATATAAGTTAATTCCATATATGGCATTGTCCAAAGATATCCTATTCCACAAGTTATTATTGATAAAATATTCCAGCCTATAAAACTTAATATAATATATAATATTTCTCCTGAATTTCTCCATCCTATTTTCACAGATGTTTTAATAAGTTGTACAAACGTATATTCTGGATTTAATACCACAACATATGTCAATGGGAAAAATAATATCTCCATTGCTACTAATACTAAAACTAACGCTATTAAAATTACTGATGTTAATATAACAACGGTCTTTGATGTAAACAATGATACTAATATAAGACTAGATGCTGAAGTTACTATTATTATTGCTATTATTCCTAAGATAATAGTAATAAGTAAATATTTCAAAAATGGTTTTAACCCTACAAAACATTCAGAAAATTTAACATTAGTTTTTGTATTTTTTATTTTTTTACAATAATTAACAAAGCATAAAACAAGATAAATAGAAGCTATTGATAATACAAAAGTTATTATTCCGCTAGCTACTGGTGATTCAATTAAAGCTATAGATAAAATATATGCTACTATTTGTATTAACCCTAAAAATAAAAATGTTGCAACTGTAGCATTCCCCCATCTTTTGCTAAGTAATGATTTTGATTGTTTTTTTAATTCTGCACTTGTCATGAGAATATCTCCTATATATATTATATACATAGGTATTATATTCATTATTATTTAAATTTGTTAAATATATTATATTTTTATGTTTTTAATATCTACCCGTTAATAAAACAAAGTGGCTTAACAAACATCTTTAAAATTTATGCTATAATATTATATATTTTACGTATTTTAAGGAGACACTGATGAATAAAAATTTAAAAAATATTGATTTCACTGATTATTTTTATATTGTTAATTACAATAAAAATGAAAAAGACCTTTGTGTAATGGAAATAAACTCTTTATTATCTCAAATATTATTAGATGAAAATAAATATATCTTTTCAGATAAATACATAAACCCGTCAAGAAGTCCATTTATAAAACATTGCATATCTATAATATATAAAGAAAAATCTCTTAACACTATTATAGAAAAAATCAAATCTGCTAATCTATCCTTTGATGATTTTAAAGTTTGCTATATAAAATCAGAAGATTTAGATGTTTCCTATAATGAACGTTTAAAAAGCGTACATGATATTGGTTTTGTAATTACTGGTTTTCCAAACATACACAACCCTAAAATAACTTTAGGAATATCAAAAGTTCATGACACTTGGATATTTGGAATATACGAGAAAAACAATTATTTATGGCACAACCATGATAAAAAACCAAATTCTTACTCAAATGCTCTTAACCTAAAAACCTCTCGTGCTTTAGTTAATATTGCAATGAAAAATGATTTTGATTTAAACCTAGTAGATCCCTGCTGTGGAGTTGGAACAGTAGTTATAGAAGCACTTGATTTAGGATTTAATGTTAAAGGATTTGAACTTAGCAAACCCATTGCAAAAAATGCTAGAGATAATATAGAATTCTTTGGATATAAAAGAGATATAATTAGGAACTTTAACATGCATGATATAAAAGAAACATTTGACGTTTGCATCTTAGATATTCCATATGGATTGTTCTCACCTATAACAAGAGAAGAACAAATAAATATTATAAAAACAGCTAGAAGAATAACTACTAAAAGATTAGTGATAATAACTTTTGAAAATATGGATACAATTATTGAAAATGTTGGATTTAAAATAATTGATAAATGCTCAGTTTCTAAAAATAATTTTAAAAGATATATAAGCATATGTATATAATTTAAGAAAGCTAGATTAAAAAATTTAAAATCTAGCTTTTCTTAAATTATTCTTCTACAAATTCTATTATCCCTTCCCCAAGCTTGGATATCCTAGCTAAAGAATATATGTTGTATCCCTTATCTTCTAATATTTTTCTTCCAGGTTGAAATGATTTTTCTATTACAATTCCAATGCCTAAAACATTTGCTCCTGCTTGTTCTATTACAGATATAGCACCAAGTGCTGCCTCCCCATAAGCTAAAAAGTCATCTATTATAAGAACTTTATCATCTTTACATATATATTTTTTTGATAAAGTTAATTCGTAATCTAAATTTTTAGTAAAAGAATGAACTGTTTCTTGGTATACCTCTCCACTTAATATCTTTGATTTTTGCTTTTTTAAAATTACCATAGGTGTATTCATCTGTATTGCTGTCATTACAGCTGGAGCAATTCCAGAGCTTTCAATTGTAACCACTTTTGTTATACCACAATTTCCAAAACAATCTTTAAAAGCTTTTCCCATTTCATACATAAGCTTTGGATCTACTTGATGATTTAGAAAAGAGTCTACCTTTAATACATTTTGATTTAATGCAATTCCCTCTTGTAAAATACGCCTCTTTAATAAATTCATAATTATGTCCCCTTCTTTCTTCATTTTAGAATTTTTTTCTAAACTAAAATCAAATTTAATACAATATGCGTTGATATTTAACCTAAAAAAGCATCCCAAAAAATTTGAGATGCTAATACATTTACTATAATTATATTACGCAATTCTTGTAGTCTGCATATTTAAGGTTAGCAGGTAGAAACTTTCGAACCATATTATCGATTATATACGAATTTTTGCATTATATTAATATTATATCATGCGTATGTATTTTTTCAACACCTTAAAACAATCAATAAAACAAAACCATCAATATTAAACTTCATATCGATGGTTTTACTATTCTTCATTATCTTTAAGAACTTTTAATACATTAAACATATCTTTTAATTCTTCCTTTGTTATAGAATCAAAATCATCTAATCTAATTTTAATGTTATCAATAATATCATTTTTATATGTATTTTTTTGCTTTTTACTATTTGTTAGAAAAAAAGTTGCTATTGTTGCTGTTAATAATCCTACAAAACCAATCCCTACTATCATTAAAAAAATAGCTATTATTCTACCTCCTAAAGTTTTAGGAATTACATCTCCATACCCAACCGTTGTGGCAGTTACAAAACTCCACCATAATGCATTGCTAAAACTAATATCTTCCATTAACGATATACCTATAGAGCCTAAAATAATTATAATAGCTACAAAATAAACTCCATATGCAAAATTATTTGTTCTTAAAAATTCTCTAGTTCTATACTGAAATTTACTAATTAAAACTAACATTCTAGTTCCTTTAAAAATATTTATTATTCTCGTAAATTTGACTAATCTCGCTATCCTTAGCGTCTTAAACAGAGAATTAAGTGGAATTATTGATAACAAATCAATAATATTATTTTTTATAAACTTTATCTTATCTTTGCTTATCAATAATCTTATAAAATAGTCTATACAAAATATAATCCATATTACTGTATCTATTATTTCAAATATTCTTAATATTTTATCTGGTATTGATATTAACATTCCACTTATAATTAAAACAACAACTATTATAGCTAAAGTCCCCATAAACATGTCATATTTCATTCGTAACTTTTTTATATTATCTAAAATTTTCTATCTCTCCTAACCTTTACTTTTTTATTTATTATACCCCCTTTGAAATATATTATTATATGCTAAAATTTCTATAAATTAAATATAGATTTTACTAATGAAAATATAAAGGACAAGATATTTATATCTTGTCCTTTATATTTTCAATCAAATAAAATTTAATTTTATTTACATTTCTAAAATTTTATTAATTTAAAGTTCCTTGCCCTTGGTTTGAACCTGTTGTAGTTGTATATGATAAATTATCAAATGAACTAGTAGGAGCATTTTCAATAACCATAAATTTATATCCTGCATCTTTAAGATCCTTTATAAGAGAAGGAAGAGCTTCAACTGTATCTTTTTTAGTTGAAGAATCATGCATTATTATTACTGGTTGATTCATGTTCTTTATATGATCCATAACATTATCTACTAAAGCTTGAGTTGACATTTGTCCACTAGTTGTAGCATCTCCTGTTTCAGCATCCCAATCTATAGATGTTATATGTTCCTCATCAAGAGCCTTATTAAGTGCAGTTAAGTTAGGATCTTTATAATAACTTCTAGACATATAACCACCTGGAAGCCTTAAAACTCTTGCATCAAAATTTGCACCTAAAACACTTTGTAAAACCTTATTAGTTTCATTTATTTCATTCATTGTATTAGAAACACTTAAAACATTATGCGGATATAATATTTTATAATCATGAGTATAAGAATGATTTGCTATAGCATTTCCTTGATAAAGTTCATCCTTAACTACTTGTTGCATTTGAGGATTATTAGCTATTTGATTTCCTATAAGGAAAAATGTAGCATGTACATCATTTTCTTTTAATATTTTTAATATTTCTTCTGAATTTTTACTTGGGCCATCATCAAAAGTTAAAAATACTTCTTTTGTTTTAAGATTTGAATGACCTGCCAATATTTCTGCAACTTCATTTGCAGGAACTGCATAACTTTTAGCAGATTCTATTATATTATCTCCTGGAACTATTTGATTTCCATTAGTAGTAGTGCTTGTACTATTTGTGTTTGTCGTACTACTTGAGCTTGTTGTGTTACTGCTAACATTTTTTGATAAATTTTTTGATGAATGTGCAAAACTATAAATTAAAGATGCTATTATAATAATTATTATTATTAAAATTATTCCAAAAAACAATCTACGCATCATAAATTTTTTCTTTCCATCCATTTTTATCCCTCCTAATTATGTAAAATAATAAAGCCATTAAAATTATATTATATACAATTGAATACATCTACATAATATATTAATTTTAATATTTATTTAACATTTTATTAACATAAAGTTAATATTTAAAATTGCTTATTTTTTGTATTTAATATAAAAAAGACTATATACACAGTGTATATAGTCTTTACAAAAACATATTTTTAAATTTCTATGTTTTTCAATAATTATTATTTATTAGAAGCTTCTTCAACAGCAACAGCAACAGCAACAGTAGCTCCTACCATTGGGTTGTTACCCATTCCAATAAGACCCATCATTTCAACGTGAGCTGGAACTGATGATGAACCTGCGAATTGTGCATCTGAGTGCATTCTTCCCATAGTATCTGTCATACCATAAGAAGCTGGACCTGCAGCCATGTTATCTGGGTGAAGAGTTCTTCCTGTACCACCACCTGATGCAACTGAGAAGTATTTCTTACCTTGTTCAACACATTCTTTTTTGTATGTTCCAGCAACTGGATGTTGGAATCTAGTTGGGTTAGTTGAGTTACCAGTAATTGATACGTCAACTCCTTCATGATGCATTATAGCAACACCTTCTCTAACGTCATCAGCACCATAGCATTTAACCTTAGCTCTTGGTCCGTTTGAGTATGGAGTTTCTTTAACTATTTTAAGTTCTCCAGTGTAGTAATCAAATTTAGTTTGAACATAAGTGAATCCGTTAATTCTTGAGATTATAAATGCAGCATCTTTTCCAAGACCGTTTAATATAACTCTTAATGGTTCTTTTCTTACTTTGTTAGCAGCTTCAGCTATTTTGATAGCTCCTTCAGCAGCAGCGAAAGATTCGTGTCCTGCTAAGAATGCGAAACATTTAGTTTCTTCTCTTAAAAGCATAGCTCCAAGATTTCCGTGTCCTAAACCAACTTTTCTATCATCTGCAACTGATCCTGGAATACAGAAAGCTTGTAATCCTTCTCCGATTGCTTCAGCAGCATCAGCAGCCTTTTTGCAACCTTTCTTTATTGCTATAGCAGCACCTAAAGTGTAAGCCCATCCAGCGTTTTCAAATGCTATTGGTTGAGTTTCCTTAACTATTTTGTAAGGATCTATTCCTATAGATGCACAAACTTCTTTAGCATCTTCTATTTTTTCCATTCCGTATTTATTTAATACTGGAGTGATTTGGTCAATTCTTCTTTCATAACTTTCAAATAATGCCATAATAAAATTTCCTCCTTTACAAACTAATTATTTAAGTCTTGGATTTATTAATTCTTTAGCGTCAGCAACTCTTCCGTATTGTCCTTTAGCTGCTTCTAATGCTTCATTAGCATCCATTCCTTTAGTGATGTTTTCCATCATTTTTCCAATATTTACGAATTTGTATCCGATTATTTGCTTATCTTCATCTAAAGCAACGTCAGTAACATATCCTTCAGTCATTTCTAAGTATCTAGGTCCTTTTTCAAGTGTTCCGTACATAGTACCAACCATTGATCTTAGACCTTTTCCTAAATCTTCAAGACCTGCTCCTATAGGTAGTCCACCTTCTGAGAAAGCAGTTTGAGTTCTTCCATAAACTATTTGAAGGAATAATTCCCTCATTGCAGTATTTATAGCATCACAAACTAAGTCTGTGTTTAACGCTTCTAATATTGTTTTTCCTGGTAGTATTTCTGAAGCCATTGCAGCTGAGTGTGTCATTCCTGAGCAACCTATAGTTTCAACTAATGCTTCTTGTATTAATCCATCTTTAACATTTAAAGTTAATTTACAAGCTCCTTGTTGTGGTGCACACCATCCTATACCATGAGTTAAGCCTGATATATCTTTAACTTCTTTAGCTTGTACCCATTTTCCTTCTGCAGGGATTGGTGCCGGGCCATGATTTGGTCCTTTAGCAACTACACACATTTCTTGAACTTCGCTTGAATACATCATATTGTTTTCTCCTCCCTAAAAAATAAATTATAACCACAATTTATTTTAGTAGCTACAGTATTTTCTTTTAAACAGGGACTATTTTAGTCCCTGTGGGTAATTTATTGAACACCCACCTCTATATTCTAACAAAATAACACCAAAGTAACAACATCTTTTCGTTGAATTTTCAAAAAAATTTTATAATTTAATCTTATATGTCTAAAATTTATCATTTTTCTCAAAAAAAATTTATAATTTGATATAAATATTTCCTTGCATTATTTATTTAAGTATGTTAAAATATATTTGTAATGCCGAAGTGGCGGAATGGCAGACGCAGCGGACTCAAAATCCGCCGACCACAAATCGTATGGGTTCGACTCCCATCTTCGGCACCAATTAAAAACAATGACTTTAAAGGATATAACAATTTTGTTATATCCTTTTTTTAAAATATCAATGACAAATTAGTATTATAGAATAAATACAATGCTATTAATAATTATATATTAATATTCTAAAATAATAATAAAGAAAGACTAAGCAATATATTAACTTAGTCTTTTTTAATCATTAATTTAATTGATATTACTCATTCTTATTTTTTTAATAATTCTTGTGAAATTTCTTTAAATTTTTCATCACTTATTCCAAGTTTCTTTTTAAAAATGTCATCATCCATTCTTGCAACAATTATTTTATCAGGAGATATTTGTTTAATTACCTCTTTCAATTTTTTAACTGATTCTTCATCATCATTATATCCCTTAATAATAGTAACTTCAAATATAAATCTACCTTTATATTGTTTATTAAAAGAAATCATATTGTTAATATATTTTTCTAAAGTATACCCATCAATAGGTCGTTGGATTTTTTGAAAATCCTCCTCTGTTATTACCTTTATCTCTCCAACAATTTCATCACATTTATTTGCAATTTTTATAAACTCCTCTCTTCCTAATAAATATCCATTAGAAAGAAGTCTTACACAGACTCCTTTATTTTTTATAAAATCAATAATATCTAAAATTTTATCATTTATAAAAGCTTCACCTTTTGAATTTATAAAAACTAATTCCGCCTTTGTTTCATCAATTTTCTTATTTAATTCTGCTAAAGAAATGTCAATTTCATCAAATGATTTTTGTGTATCTACTTTATTTTTAGATCTTCCAATAGGACAAAATATACAATCAAAATTACAATGTTTTTCTGGAAGTATATTAACCTCTAACACCTTTTTTCCTTCTTCTATATAAACATCTTTATATGTAAAATTATTCATTTTCTCCTCCTAACCCTACTCTATTTCAGTACTTTTATTGTTAATATCTAAAATTTCTATTTTATATGTTCCACCTAAATTATCTTTAATTCTCCCTCCTAATTCTTCTAAAGCATTTTTCAAATCTTTTATTCTTTCATTATCTACCAATTCCATACATAAAATTGCATTTTTTGTGTTTTCAGTTAACATAGTTCTTACTGATTCTCTCCAATTTAAACATCTGCATATCGCTCCTTTATCATCTTTATAAACTATTTCTCCTTCATAAGGCTGTGCGTTTTCATTGCTTCCAAGTGTAATAAAATTTTCATTTCCAACAGCTTTAGTTAATCTTATATCTCCAACAAATTTATCTATATCTTCTCCTCCACAAGGAAGAGCATAACTTAATGATATAGAATTATAAATATCAACTAAAGGATTTATTGTTCCTAAATGATTTCCATTATATATTCTCTTTAATAACGCTTCTATTGATGCTCTTGCACCTTTTTTTGTTTTAAATTTTTTAAACGCATCTCTCCAAACCTTTATTACTTCATTATCACTAAAATTCGCATTTTCAAGATAATTCATAGCTTCTTTCTCTGCATTTAAAATCATATTTTCATATTTTTTGTCATCCTGTATAAAATTATTTATACCGCGACATACTACAATCCCTATTTTCACTTCAGGAAATATATCCCAAAAATCATTTTCTATAATTATTTTTTTCATAAAAATTCTCCTTTTTTTAATTTTTATACATTGCATTTTAGTTTGAAGATAGCATTTTCAAACCAATAATACCAGCTACGATTAATATAATACAAAATATTTGCATTATATTAACTGTTTCTTTAAACAAAATTATGCTAAATATTACAGTTCCTACTGTTCCTATACCAGTCCATATAGCATATGCACTACCAAGTGGCAAACTTTTTATTGATATTGATAAAAAATAAAAACTTGCAATTAATCCTATAATCGTTAATATACTAGGTATTAAATTTGTAAATCCTTTAGAATATTTAAGTTCAATAGCCCACATCATCCAAAAAGACCAGCAATTATTAAAATAACCATTTCATATATTCCTCCACAAATGAAAATTTAAAATTATTTTAATAATATTTCCTACATTAAAACTATAAAAAAAAGCCATAGGAAATATTATTAAAATATCTCCCAGGCTTTTCTCCCTCCGTGTACACATAAATGTGCGTTTCCTCTCGGACCTGTCCAAAGATTCATCTTTGCGGAACCCTAGAAAACTTAAATATATTTAAAACATAATTTACAAATCTTTTAAAATATGTGCTAATTCTATCACAACTTTAACATAAAATCAATCATAAATTTACAATTTTCGAAATAAAATTTCATTTTTACTTTTACTTTGTTTAAATTTATTATATAATTAATTTATTATTAGTTTTTTATTCTATAAAATATATTTTATAGAAAGAAAGGATTTATTATGAAAAATATAAAATTATTTTTTTTAATAGCAAGTGTTTCCTTATTATCCTTTAGTGCAATGACAAAAGAAAATACTGAAACATATACTTTATTTTCAGATTCTAATTTTATTTCTGATGCCTCTACTGAAAATACAAAATCAAGAATTACTGGGCAAATCCAAAGCATTAGCGATGAAACCTATAATAAAATCTTGTATAAACTTCAAAAACAAGGCTATTCATCTGACTTTTATGCTTTCAATGTAATTTGTGGTGATTCTACATCTTCTAATAATATAAAAATTACCATAAATTATCTGCAAAATAAATATGCAAATAAAATATTAAAAGCCTATAGCTATAATGAATCCACTAATACATTTAAATGTTTAGGAAATATAGAATCTAACTCTAATTCTGTAAGTTTTAATACTGATGCTCCTGGAATACACTTTATAGCTTTAAATAATGCACCTGTCTATGATCATGATAATAAAACAGTAGTTTACAACGAAAATTTTAACTATACTGGTCTTCCTGACAGTAATAAATGGTCTTACGATACTGGAAACTGGGGATTTGGAAATGATGAACTACAATATTATACAGCTTATGATTTAGATAATGCTAATGTATCTAACGGGAATTTAAATATTACAGCTTTAAGAGAAGATTATCAAGGAAGCAAATATACATCAGCAAGACTTGTTAGCAAAAATAGTTATCTTTATGGGAAATTTGAAATACGAGCTAAATTGCCTTCCGGTGCTGGAACTTGGCCTGCTATTTGGCTTTTACCTACTAACAACGAGTATGGAGAATGGCCAAACAGTGGTGAAATCGATATTATGGAACATGTTGGTAAAGATCCTGGAATAATTCACGGATCTCTTCACACAGCTCTTAATAACTTTAAAGCAGGAACTGAAATAACTTCTTCTACTCCTGTTAATGATTGTACAAGCACTTATCACACTTATGGCTTAGAATGGACACCAGAATATATAAATATCTCCGTAGATGATAACGTTTATTTTAAACTTAATAGGAATTCTTATAATTATAAAGACTCTTATAAAACTTGGCCTTTTGATAAAAAATTTAATCTCATTTTAAATCTTGCTATCGGAGGAAACTGGGGTGGATATGTAGATGACTCTATCTTTCCTCAAACTATGAGTATAGATTATATTAAAATTTATGATTTGGGATTAGACAAATATTCTCTAAATAAAACCACTACCCCTTATGAAATGGAATCTGAAATTTTTGAATCTAAATTTAATGATTTATCAGGATTTTCTTCATTTGTTCAAAATAATGCAGCTAAATGCGACATATATTCAAGATGGGGTTTAGGCGTTTTTGATATAGCTCGTAGTGGCAATGATGATTGGGATATTCAACTTATTAAAGACAATTTAACTTTAGAAGAAGGTAAAACTTATAAATATTCCTTTAAAATAAAATCTACACTTTATAGAAAACTTTCTTTTGGTTTTCAACAAAATCAAGGTGATTACGGAAGATATCACACAGAATCCGTCTCTGTTGGTAATGAATTTACAACAATTTCTGGGGTATATACTCATACATCTAAAACAGATACTAATGCTTCATTTGTATTTCATTTAGGTGGATATTCTCTTCCCTGGCATCAAATCCAAGTAGATGATTTTAAACTAACTAAAGTAAATTATTAAAAAATATATTACTTTAGTAACTATTCACTTAATCTCTTAACATATATAATTTTTGTATATTATATTTTGTTAGGAGATTTTTTATGAATTCATCAGGTTTAATAATAATTTTAATCATATTATTTATATTTTTTAGGCAATATAAAAAAAATATTTCTGATAGAGGGCGCAAGATTACAGTAACCTCTCAGCTTATCATTCCAATTATATACATATTTATTTTTAAAAATACCTTTGAGTATATTTTTTCTACATCTGGATTATTAAATATAATTTTTATAGCAATTGCAGTCATTTTAGGATGTATTGTAGGTTTTGCAAGATCTAAATTTAATAAACTTACAGTAGAAAAAAAAACTCATGCTGTATATTGCAAAGCTTCTAAAATAGATTTAATTATACTTATAGCTTTAATTTACCTAAAATTTGGAGCTGAAATATTTTTATCTAGACTTATTCACGGAAATACTTTATTAATGATTACTAACTATTTATTACTATTTAGTATAAGTGCTATAATAAGTAAAAGAATAATTATTCTTTTCAAATACTTAAAAATAGTATCTAAAATTAATACTATTTAAATTCAGGAGAAAAAATGAATAGATTAAATCACACTTTTATATTAAGGGCTATACTACTTTTAGTTATAGCTCTAAATGTTTATTCAAAATTAAATAAAAATAATTTTTTCTTTTACCTCTTCATTATATTTATTCTAATTCTAAATGAATTTTTTAGATATTCATTAATAAATAAAAAAAGTATAATGAAATCAAAAAATAATATTAACAAAATAACTATATTTGTTTCATTAATATTATCTTTAGTTATTTTAAGTTATTTATCTTATTATCATTTAAGTATAACATTTTATATATTCTTTATTTTATTTGAAAGCTTTTATTTTAAAGGCGTTTTAAAAATTATATTATTTATAATAAACTATTTAAGCTATATCACACCTTTAGCATTGTCTAACACATATATAGATAATAGTTTTCTTTTTAATATTTATAACAAAACTATTAGTAGAGGTTTTATTATAAATATAGTTGAAAGTAGCATAAGTTACTTTAGTTATTTTATAATAGTAATGCTAATTAAAAAAGTTAGAAAAAACAAAAAAAATATTTACATATTAAATCAAGAACTTAAAGAGCAAAATTTAAAACTTAAAGAATATTCAAAGAAAATAGAAGAACTTACTATATCAAAGGAACGAAATAGAGTTGCTCAAGAACTTCATGACTCTTTAGGTCATTATCTTATGGCTATATCTATGCACATTGATGTTTTAGATAAAACCTTAGATATATCGCCTGAAAAATCAAAAAATATTTTATCTAAAACTAAAATAATAGTAGATAATAGCATTGATGAACTTAGAAGCACCGTTTATTCTTTAAAGAAAAATAATATAAATATTATAAGTTCTGTTAACTCTTTAACTGAAAATTTATCAATATCAAATAATATTTCTTTTAATGTTAATATCTCAAACGATATAGAAAATGTTTCTCTTTTAATTAAAGATGCATTATATAAAACTATAAAAGAATCTATAACTAATGGGGTAAAACACGGAAAAGCCTCACAGTTTATTATTGATTTATTTATTAAAGACAATATAATTTATTTATCTATATTAAACAATGGAATAAAACCTGATAATATAATAAAATCTAACGGTTTAAATGGAATGGAGGATAGATTAAGAGTATTAAATGGCAAACTTAATGTTGAAAATACTTTAGATGGATTTAAAGTTTCATGTACCATACCTCTTATAAAATAAATTTTTATATATTATAAGAAAGGACTTATGACAATGATTAACGTTTTTATAATAGATGATCAAGAAATAATACGCGAAGGATTAAAAATGATGCTCTCTCTTTATGATACAGAAATACGTATCATAGGAGAAGCTAAAAATGGTAAAGAAGGGTTAAACTTAATCAGCTCTATAAAAGATAGTATTGATATTGTTCTTACAGATATTAGAATGCCAGTATTAGATGGAGTTGAATTTACTAAAATAGCAAAAGAACTTTTTCCACAAATTAAAGTGATTGTTTTAACAACATTTAATGAAGATGAATATATTTTAAATTCCCTTAAAAATGGAGCTTATGGTTTCTTGTTAAAAGATTCAAAAAGTGATGAACTTGTAAGTGCAATTAAATCTGTTAATAAAGGAAATCTTCTTTTAACAGGAAATGTGGCTAATAAACTTCCAACACTTCTTCTACATAGCAAAAAAACAGATAACAAAGTTATCCTAAATCAAGATAACTTAATTGATAAACTTACAAACCGCGAAGTAGATATTGCTAGTTTAGTCTCTAGGGGACTTAGCAACAAAGAAATCTCATCACAATTATTTTTGACCGAAGGTACTGTTAAAAATTATGTAACTAAAATTTTGGATAAATTAAATTTAAAAAGCAGAGTTGAACTCACACTTTTCTTTCAAGAAAATAAGAACTTCTAAAATTCTAAGAAGTTCTTATTTTTCAAATTTTATTTACACTTCTGGAAACCACAGGGATATTTCTCTTTTAGCCGCTTCTAAGCTATCTGATGCATGGACTAAATTTTTAGTTCTGCTATTTGCATACATACCTCTTATTGTCGCACAATCTGCTTTTAATGGGTCCTTATCCCCGTTTTCTTTCCTTACAATAGATATAGCGCTTTCACCCTCTATTATCATAGCAACTAATTTACCACTTACCAAATAATCAACAAGTTCTTTAAAAAATGGCTTATCTTTATGCTCTTCATAATGTTTCTTAGCTAAATTTTCATCTGCTTGAATAAGCTTCATTTTGCATATTCTAAGACATTTTCTCTCATACACGCTTAATATTTGACCAACTAATCCTCTCTCTACTCCATCTGGTTTTATAAGAACTAAAGTCTTTTCCATAAATATCCCTCCCAAAACAAATTCAAGTTATATTATATGTAAATATTTTCTTTATAAATAATTATATCATAATTTTTTTCTTAATATTCTTTTTAATCAAAATATTATAAACTTTCTTCCCTATAAAATTTTACAAGAAGAGATAAAGAACTTAAAATCTCTCCTCCCCAAAACATATACCATTTATTATCTTTTGCCCAAGTTCCTGATAATTTATTTGTCCCTATAATGGTCTTTTTATTAAAATTATAATTCAAGCTTAAAACGCATTTATTTATTAATCGCATTGACAATTCTTTATCGACAACACCACTTTTTAAAGCATACAAAGATGCACGAAGAACAAGAGCAACATCATGTGAACTATAATACTCTTTTAAAAGTTGACCACTTTCCCTAAAATCAGTTATCAAGTTGTCCTTATAGCTTTTCCAAACCCTATCTATATCTGTTAAAAAATCTTCTACTATTTCCCTCGCTAAAATTAAAGTATTATCATTATATAGTGTTTTGGCTACACATTCTATCGTTCTATATTGATATCCGCCCCATGTTGCATTTGGATCTGGTCCATTAAATGCAAATGTATTTTTTTCCCCATAGTCTTCTCTATTCCATACATCCCATAAAAATACTGGTGCAAAAAAATTATTACTACTTTTGGTTATTTTCTTATAAGCGTTTCTAGAATCATTAATAAATTTTAAAGACTCTAAAACTCCAGTTTCATCGTTTAATTCTTGCCATAACCAAGGTGCTTGATATCCAACATAAGGCATACCCATCTGTCCATTTAGTTTATTATTTATTGTATTTATTGTAAAAGGTAAAACCCATGGTGCATATGGATAATTAGTAAGAGGTAATGTTCTTAAATAAAAAATTTTTATTTCTTGATAATTTGTATCTTCTGTACTTATTATCATGGTCTTTAAATTTATGTTTTGGGGAAGCTTTTTCTCATTATTAGCACTATTAACAAAATCATCTTGATACAATAAAAATTCTTCTATTATATTATTCCCTTTTGTCTCTATTATCTTTTCCCATCTTCTATCCTTTTTATATCCATTTTTATCAGTCAAAATAACTTTTATTTTTCCTTTAACCAATGTTGAAATTTTAAGTTTATAAAATCTATCTAAAGGAATCACCTCGTTTATTCCGCTTTTTCCAAATTGAACTTCTCCATTTCCTTTAGGTATTTTTATTAAAATAGCTCCATCATAACTATCTCTAAAAAAAACAACTTCTCCCTCTCTATTATCATAAGTATAAGTTCCTTTTTGAGAAAAAGGATTGCCACTTTCAAAATCTTCTGTTATATAATCATTAGAATTTTCTACTTTACATATAAATCTTATAAGCCCCTTCATATTTTCTAATATTTTTTTATATTTTAAATCTCCTAATATTTCATATAACTTTTTAAAACATTGATAGCTCCACCAAATACTATCAACTGCACAAGAGGTTTCTCCTTTTAATAATTTTCTCCAGACAGGATATGCTTCATAATTTTCAGAAGGCTGAATCTTATCTCCTCCTAAATCAGAATAAACTACTAATAATTTACCAGAATAATTTTCTAAAAGTTTTATAACTATTTTATTATCCTTAATCATTTTCTCTGAAATTTCATATTCTTTGCCCACAATTTTAGAAAAAGGATTTTCCCACTCTAGCTTTCCTGTCATTTCCCTAACCGAAAAAACCCTTTTAGCTTTATATTTTGTGTTTATACTTCCAACCCCATTAACAAAATTAACTTCTTTATTATAATAAATAATTTCACTTGAAAATTCATCATTACTAGCATTAAAAAGCCAATGTGGTGAATATATATATTCCTCATTAAACTCTTCATTTGGAATTTCATTATTTCCATATAAATGAACCAATGTTGATTGTGCTATATTTTTAGCAAGATTTAAAATCTCTTTGTCTTTTGTAATTTCATAAACATCTAAAAGTCCTAAAAGCGTTAAAAATTGACCTTCACTAGTTCCACTTTCTGGTGCAAAATATCCTCCTCTACCTTCTTCTTTATGATAATGAGCCTTAACTAAATATTCTTTTGATATAGTTATAGGCACTTTATCTTTTTTATTATTATTTAACCATTTTATATAACTGTTAATATTACTTTCTACATCTTTTATTTTAATTTCTAAATTATTATTCAATATCTTATTTTCCATAATTTTCAAGCCATTTATCTAAATTTAGATAAATGGCTATATCCCCTTTCTTTTAGTAAAACTTTAGCTTACATCATTAGGTGTTACTTCATATAATGTATCCCTTCTATCATTTTTAAATACATTATATAAAATATTATTCGCAACTGTTATATTTGTATCTTGCCATTGACTATTTGGAATAACTTTTCCAACATTTTTAACCCAATTCATAATACTAGCGTTATTAAAACTATTTGTTTCATTTCCTACTAAAACATACTTTACCTTTCCCTCTCTAACTAACTGCTTAAAAGCAAAAAGAGTTAATATATCATCATTTCCAGTTCTTCCTCCTAAAGCCATAACTTTATCACCAGTATCTAATATAATATTTTGTGCATAAACACTAGCAGATGGAGTAACTAATAAATATTCTTGATTTTCCCCCTTATTTTCATTTAAGAAATTTGTAAATTTACTTAAATCTTCACTACCACCAAATTCTACACCATAATTTTTCATATAATTATTTACATTTTGTTGAGTTTTACTTTCAAATAATTGAAGACCTGCTCCTTTAAATACTCCATCTGTTTTATACACTAAAGAAGCACTTGAGCCTATTAACGGTATTATTAAGCATCCAATTATAGATATTACTATTAATCCATTTTTAAGATTATTGTTTGTAAATTCCTTGTTTCTAATTTTAAATAAAGTAAAGACTGCAATTATTGATATACCTAAATCTAAATAAAATAAATGTATAAGTAAATACGATAAATTTTCTCTATAATAAATAACAATAATATATTGAACAATAATAGTTAACCCTAAAGATAAAGAAATCCACATACTTTTATTTTTTCTATAACTTTGTATCATTTTTTTAATACCTATACCACATAATGCAGCAGTTGGTACAGCTAAAGTAGCTAAATCGTAAATATTGCTATATACAAAACTAAAATATAAAAATTCAGTTACAAACCATATAGAAAAAAACATTATTATTATATTCTTAGTACTTTTAAGGGCAATAATTTTCCTTCTATTTATTATAGACACTATAAGACTTATTATAGCTAAAGGTAAAAACCATGCTATCTGATCTGACAAATTATTATCTTGAAATAGTCTAAATATACCAAATTGAGTTTTGTTATCTTTATGAATTGTATTCCATTCATTATAATTTTTAATAAACTCATTTTCATTTAATGTGTTATAACTTAAGGTATTGTCACCATCATAATTTAAGTTAATATTTGAATTTATCTTATTACTAACTTGATTATGTTGATTTAATACAAGCTCTATCTCACTATTTGTTGTGCTATCTCCAACATATGGTCTAGCATTTACAGGAACCAAATCTACTAAAAAAGACCAACTTAATGAAACCACTAAAAGAACTATCGTTGCTAAAATCAAACATTTTATTTTAGCTTTTAAAGACACCTTTTCTCTCTCTTGAGTAATAAAAGTAATTCCACACACATACCTTTCTATTACTCTTTTTTCTCCTTCTGATTCTGAAAATATGTACGTTAAATATATAGCTGGTATAATTATAAAACTTTCTAATCTATTTGTATTAAAAGCTATTCCAACTATTATAACACTTACTATTAAATATTTTATATTCCCTGTTTTCGCAGCCTTTATAGCCGGCATAATTGATAATAACATAAATAAAATTAATATTGTTTGAAAATCATTTGTCCTACTAACAGCAACATATATAGGTGTTATAGCAAGTATAAGTGCTGCCATAATACCAGCTATAAAACCAAAATAACGTTTTATTAAAATGTATAATATAAAAACGCATAAGGTTCCTGCTAAAGCCTCTGGCAATATTAAAGCAAAATCACTTACTCCAAAAAAATTACCAAATATACCCTGTATCCATAAACCAATAGGAGGCTTATTTAGACTTACAAATCCCGATGGATCAAAGGATAAAAAGAAAAAGTTTTTAAAACTAGTTAACATACTTTTTATTCCTGCTGCATAATATTCGTTACCATATCCTTGTATCTTTAAATTAGACATATTTAAAATAAAAGATAAAATAAGTATAAAAATTATGGGTAGCTTATCTTTATTAAATTTTTTTATCATCTCATGCTCCCTTGTATAGACTATTGCAATTAAATAGCTTTATTAAATTTTCTCTACATTTAATATTAACTTTTCAACCCAAATATTGCAATATTAATATCAATATATTATATTTATTTTTTAGTTCTAATTACTATATTATAAAAAAATAAAAGACTATATTAAAATAAATTAAAATTATTTTAATATAGTCTTTTATATCTATCTTTATTTACTATTTTAGTGAATTTATTAATACTATTATGTGTTATTGTGTGTTAATGTTATATATATCTTATGAAAATTAAATTGAATAATTAATATTTTTGTTTGTATTTTTAACAAGCATCCTTAAAGCCGCTAACTTTAAAGATATTTTCTAAAAAATTTTTAAGTTCTATTATTTAATATTTTGTAGTTCTTCGTAAGTTAATACATTATTATCATTTTCACCTATCATTTTAACAATTTTCTTTGATCTTCTATCAAAATTCATTGTTAAATTCTTATTACCATAATGTCCTGCTGGATCTATGTAATATTTATATTCAGGTAATTTATCTAAATCTACTTCTGCATAAGCTATTCCTTCTTCACCTTCTGGAACTAAATCACACATTGGTTCTCCATCTGGTGCATAAATGCAAGTGTGACCTGGTACAAATGTATCAAATACTCTTCTTGCCTCATCATTTAAACACATCATATCTCCCATTTCTTTTGTTATTAATGATGCACACATTACAACATATGTTTGAGTTGATACTCCATAATATCTGCTTGATAATTCATCTGCAAAAAATCCTGGCCATGATGCTACGTGAATTTGTTCATTTTGTCCATTCATTGCACAAAGATCTAGTGGTACTTGGTGTTCCCAACACATAAGTCCTCCTAAGTTACCAATCTCAGTTTCATGAACTTGCATCATGCTGCCATCTCCATCGCCCCATACAAGTCTTTCTGCACTTGTTACTCTCATCTTTCTATGTTTTCCTATTATATCTCCATTTGAATTAAACCAAAGTTGAGTTAAATATAATGAACCTCCGTCTAATTCACTCATAGATGCACATACATGTATTCTATTTCTTCTTGCAGCTTCACTTATTCTTTGTACTGAGTAACTTGGTATTTTTACTGCATTTTTATATAATTGAACATAGAATTGTTTTGCATATTCTGGTCCTTGTAAAAATGCAAAGAATGGATATCCTGGTATAAATCCTTCTGGAAATGCTACTAATTTTGCTCCATTTTGTCCTGCTTCATCTATAAATTTTACTACTTTATCTACTGTTTTTTCTAAATCTAAATATACTGGTGCTGCTTGTACTGCTGCTACTTTAAATTTTGAATATTTTCTTTCCATAATGAAATCCCTCCTATTTAATTAATCTATTCTTCAAATTTATTTATTTCTTCATATGATATAGTTAAATCTTCTTGTTCACCTATTTTTTTAAGTACTCTCTTTGAAGTTATATCCATATTCATTGATAAACAAGGATTTGAATAATGTCCTGCTGGATCTATGTAATATTTATACTCTATTATTTTATCTAAATCGATTTCTGCATAAGCTATTCCTTCTTCACCTTCTGGAACTAAATCACACATTGGCTCTCCATCTGGTGCATAAATGCAAGTGTGTCCTGGTACAAATGTATCAAATATTGCATGAGCCTCTTTATTTAAGCAAATTATATTTCTCATTTCTTCTGTTATTAATGATGCACACATTACAACATATGTTTGAGTTGATACTCCATAATATCTGCTTGATAATTCATCTGCAAAAAATCCTGGCCATGATGCTACGTGAATTTGTTCATTTTGATAATTCATAGCACAAAGATCTAGTGGTACTTGGTGTTCCCAACACATAAGTCCTCCTAAGTTACCAATCTCAGTTTCATGAACTTGCATCATACTTGCATCTCCATCACCCCATACAAGTCTTTCTCCACTTGTTACTCTCATCTTTCTATGTTTTCCTATTATATCTCCATTTGAGTTAAACCAAAGTTGAGTTAAGTATAATGAACCTCCATCTAATTCACTCATAGATGCACATACATGTATCTTATTTCTTCTTGCAGCTTCGCTTATTCTTTGTACTGAATAACTTGGTATTTTTACTGCATTTTTATATAATTGAACATAGAATTGTTTTGCATATTCTGGTCCACCTACAAATGCAAAGAATGGATACCCTGGTATAAATCCTTCTGGGAATGCTACTAATTTTGCTCCATTTTGTCCTGCTTCATCTATGAATTTTACTACTTTATCTACTGTTTTTTCTAAATCTAAATATACTGGTGCTGCTTGTACTGCTGCTACTTTAAATTTTGAATATTTTCTTTTCATATTAACTCCTCCTAATGTTTATAATTGAATTTTATAAGTCTTAAACAATATTAAATATCATATGTATATTTTTAATTATTGGAAATACAGTGATCATATATTGCTTTTACTTTAATTATTTATTTAGATATTAATATTGTTCCTTGACTACAAATTTATTTTATCATTTCATTTTTATTTTTTCCATGTATTTTATTCTATATTTGTATTTTTATATATTTTTTTGTAAGATTATTTTTTATCATTTATTTATTTTTTAATTTTTTTATATAAAAATTTACTTTTATTGGATTTTATAAAATACAAACATTATTTACAAATAATTATCAAACTATTTAATAATATTTAAAATAATTATTGGAAAATATTATTAATTAATGTTGTTTTCTTATATTTTACTTTATTTTATTTAATATTTAAATTTATAATTTAATTAAAATAAATCATAATTTTTATTAATAATAAAATATCCATATTTTTATTTATATTTAATTTTTTTCTATAATAATTGCATAAATTTGTTGAACTTTATACTTTTTTATATTAAAATATCTTTATTATTAAAATTCTTAATAATTTATTTACATTTTTTAATTTAATTATTTAAATATAAAAAGTTTATATGCTTTTTATAAAAATATTAAAGTACAAAGGGGGAATATTTCTATGTTAGGAGTTGTTCTTTTATATGTTGCAATTGTACTTATAAGTAATGGTATTGCAAGAGTTTGCAAAATTGATTCCAAATCTCAATCAATAATGAACTTATTTACAGGTGGTTTATCTGTTATCTGTAATGTTATTGTTATAGTATTTGGAGAAATTTCAGGTAGCACATCAGAATTCTATGCTGCTGCAACAGGATTATTATTTGGTTTTACTTATCTTTATATTGCGCTAAATGGAATATTTAATTTAGATCAAAGATTATATGGTTGGTATAGTTTATTTGTAGCAGTTAACTCTATTCCAGCTGGTATATTATGCTTTTTAGATGGAGGATTCTTTAACATATCCATGGCTATTATTTGGTGGTTGTGGGGTGTTTTATGGCTTACAGGTTGGATTGAAACTGTAGCTAAAAAGAATTTAGGTAAATTTGTTGGCTACCTTTCAGTATTTGAAGGTATAGTTACAGCTTGGATTCCTGGTTTTATGATGATAGCTGGATGGTGGCATTAATATAAGTAATAAAAAAAGATACAGAGAATAGCTTCAATTTCTCTGTATCTTTTTATTAGTTTTAAAAATTCACTTTTAAATTACATAAAAAAAGTCATGACTTTCATCACGACTTTTTTTTACAAATTATTCTTCTACTGAAAATACTTCATGCAAAAGAACTTTATCTAATCCAATTTCTTGAGTTTCTTTACTTACTCTTATAGTTCCTGTTGCATCTGCAATCTTTAATACTATAAGTGTTACTACAAATGAGTAAATTGCAACTAAAACAGCACCAAATAATTGAATTAAGAATTGATGTATTCCAGCTTGTACACCATTAACTGCTGAACTTGCAAATATTCCAATTAAAAGTGTTCCTGTAAATCCACCCATTCCGTGAACTCCCCAAACATCTAATGCATCGTCCCATTTCATCTTCTTTACAAATGCTACACATAAGTAACATACTATTGCAGCTATTATACCAATAGCAACTGAACCTTGAGGTGTAACATAACCTGCACATGGTGTTATAGTTGCACATCCTGCAACAGCTCCAACTAAAACTTCTAACAAAGAGAAATGTTTTTCTTTAACATAACATATAATTACCCAAACAACTGTTGCAAATCCTGCTGCTATTCCAGTGTTTGTAAATGCTATAGCTGCTGTTTGTCCACTAGCTAAAGCTCCACCTGAGTTAAATCCAAACCATCCAAATAGTAAGATTGCACCTCCAAGAGATACTAAACCTATGTTTCCAGGACCTTTTTTAGGTTTAACAGCTCTCTTTCCTAAGAAAAATACTGCAGCTAATGCTCCAAATCCTGCTGTTATATGTATTACTGTTCCTCCGGCATAATCAACAAATCCCATTTTTTCTAGGAATCCGTTACCCCATACCCAGTGAGCTACTGGGAAATAAATTAATATCATCCAAATAATTAATACTTTTATCCATCCACCTATATTCATTCTGTTTGCAAAAGCTCCAGTCATAAGTGGCGCAGTTATAATTGCGAACATTAATTGGTACATAAAGAACATTAAAAATGGTATATGTGCACCATAGGTAGCGTTAACAGAGAAATCTACTCCATTTAACATGAAATATTGAAGTGGATTTCCTATAACTCCTCCAATATCATTACCAAATACTAGAGAGAATCCTCCAAACACCCACATTACTGTTACTACTCCTATTGCAATAAATGAATACATCATCATTGTTAAGGAATTTTTCTTTTCTACAAGACCACCGTAGAAAAATGCTAACCCTGGTGTCATAACAAATACTAGCACTGTGGCTATGACCATAAATGCTACGTCGCCGTTGTTTATCGCTGTCATTTCTTTTTTCTCCTTTTTATTTATTTTTTATAATATGTAATTCCTAACCCATTATACTTGGTATCTAAAAGTTAATCAACATCTATACTAAATTTAAAGACTATATAATATAATTACTTTAAGGTATCTTAAATTGATTAATTATTTACTAATAAAATATTATCTTACTACTTAAGATACCTTTTAAGATTTTTGTATAAATTACTCATATTTTTTTAATTTATAGATAGTCTATGATTAACTTATTTTGTAGTCTTTTTAATGATACTTTAGGAAATAAATTATAACTTTCTAATTGTTAAATTTTGTGAATTTAATATCTTTCTTCTTATGTAATTATGGCAAAGCCCTACTACTTCTTCTAAATCTTGCGTTAAATTTCCTATAACTCTCAAAACAAAACCATTTACTTCTAGCCCTGTTATTCCAAAATTTATATCTAAATTTAACTTTAATATTTCTTCTCTTAAATGTTCTATAATATTTTTATCTATTCTATCATCTAAAATTATTAAAGTTGCAAAATTTTTATATCCTTCCATAAATCCTAAACCATCTATATCATCTTCTCTAGGATTTATTAACATATTATCTAATAATACAGGAACTCCATCCATATATATATTAGTTTTAAGCTTTGCTTTTTCATATTGGAACCTTTTTTTATCAGGAGACCATCCTGATGTTATCCCATCTGTATAAATAAGAGTAGAACTCTTTGTCATATATATATTATTCTCTTGTCTATAAACTGCATCTTTATAAAGAATAACTGGATCTGTTATATATTCTAAAATACTATTTTCTTCAAGTTTTAGAGTAGTTTCTTGAAAAGATTCATAACTATTTTCGCATTTATAAACTTTACTAGCAGCTTGAGTAGTTACTATAGCACGAACATTCTCTTTTAGCTCTACGTTTATATTGTATCTTTCTCCTTCAACTATTCCTCCACCTAATTGCATTAAAAAATATGCAGGTATTCTTTCAACATCTAATTCCATTTTAGGAGATAACTTAAACACTCCATTAAAATACTTTCTAGGAGATACAACAACATCTCCTTGTTTTTCTAAAACCAAGTCAATTAAACCTGCATATTTATTATCATTTAAGTTACTCATTTTATGATATTCCTTCTAAAAGACAATTTTTCTTAATCCAGTTTAATACTTCTAAAACACCAGAATCATTTTTAAGATTTGTAAATATAAAATCTTTTTGCCCTCTAAATGCTAAAGTATCTTGTCTCATTACTTCTAAATCTGCCCCTACATATGGTGCTAAATCTATTTTATTTATGATAAATAAATCACTTTTTATCATACCTTGTCCAGCTTTTCTTGGTATCTTTTCACCTTGTGCAACGTCTATTATGTAGATAGAAAAATCAACCAAATCTGGACTAAATGTAGCCGCTAAATTATCTCCACCACTTTCTAAGAAGATTATATCTAAATCTGGAAATCTTGATTTCATTTCTTCTATTGCTGCAAAATTCATTGAAGCATCTTCTCTAATTGCAGTATGTGGACATCCTCCTGTCTCTACACCCATTATTCTTTCTTCTGGTAATATAGAATTTTTCACCATAAATTTTGCATCTTCTTTAGTATAAATATCATTTGTTATAACTGCACAACTATATTTATCGTTTATCATTCTTGTTAGTCTTTCAGTTAAAAGTGTTTTTCCGCTTCCAACTGGTCCACCAACACCTATTACTACTGGTCTTGCCATAAATTTTTCCTTCTTTCTATATGTATTAATAGCAGTCTTATCTCAATAAACACTATAAAATATTTTATACAAATTAAAATACTATGACATAAACAATCTAAATATTAACGTCTCATGATTTATTTGAGATAACTCAATCCCTGGAACATTAAGTCCAAAGTAATCTAAATCGGCATTTTCTATTTTTTCAAAAAGAATTTCTGTATCTTCACAAAATTCTTTTAATAAAATTTGCCCATCTTTTTGTCCAAGAGGTATGGTTCTTACTGCATTTTGAATCAAAGTAGAAATTGTACTATATATATGATAACAAATCGCTTCTTTTACATTTAACCCCAAACTATAAAGAGCTAAGGCAAACACTATTGCTGGGTGTCCAAAAGCTTCTTTTTCTTTTATTTTTTTATCATATTCCTTTAGTATTTCAAAATCATAAAGGTCTATAAACATTCTTATCATTCTTCCTGCTATAAGCTTTGCTCCATCTCTACTCTCTTTTGCTATACTCTGAACTGTTATTTTTCTATCAAGTTCTATTATTTCTTTTGTTATTTCTAATTTTCCATGTTCTTTTAATATATCATATAATATTCTTATACAAAGACCATCTGAATATATAAATTGTTTATTTAAATATATTTTTAACCAATTTCTAAATGTTTCTGTATTTTTAATTTTATCTTTTCTTAGGTAAGTTTCCATTCCATAAGAGTGGTTAAATGAGCCTACTGGGAAATTCGAATCACATAACTGTATTATTTTTAAAACCTTTAATATCTTAGTGTCTGTGCTCAAATTCAACATGCCTAAACGCCTTTTCTAATACTCTTTCTTCTCTTACATAATCTATTTTATCGTGTTTTAGTTTATCTTCAACTAGACTATCATATTCTATAATCATAGTATCATCTTCAAATTGCGCTTGCAGATGTCTATTTCCAAGTTCGTGAGCTATTTTTCCCATTTCATTTATACTCTTTGGTTTTATTACTAATATATCATTGCTTTCAAATTGAACCATAACCACATTATGTCCATCATTAAATAAAATATCTCCATTACTTAAAGTTTTACCTTTTTCTAAAGATATTCCATATTCATGTCCATGGTCTGATGTTACTCTCATGATTCTTTTTAATAAGTCATCTTTTTTAATTATTACTTTTTCTATATGAAATTTTTCTTTATTTTGTAATTCTTTAACATTCCCCAATATTTCTTGAAATATCATAACCATTCTCCTTTCAAATAAATACCTAATTTTTAATAATAGATAGAGAAACAAATTCTCTATCTATCTAAATAAAATTTATTCTAAAAATAAATAATTAAATCCTAGAATAAGAAGTATCTTTGAGTCATTGGAAGTTCTTCTGCAGCTTCACATTTTATTACTTCACCATTAACTTTAACGTCATAAGTTTGAGGATCTACTTCTAATGATTCTGGAATTACATCATTTAACTTCATATCTTTTTTAGTTAAATTTCTTATATTCTTAACAGGTAAAACTATGTTTTCTAAACCTAATTTTTCTTTAATTCCATGTTCATAAGCGTATTTAGAAACAAAAGTTACACAAGTGTTTCCTTTAGCTTTTCCGTAAGCTCCAAACATATTTCTCATAAGTACTGGTTGGCAAGTTGGAATTGATGCATTAGCTTCTCCCATTGCTGATAGACTAACTACTCCGCCCTTTATTACCATTTTAGGTTTAGCACCAAAGAATGCTGGATCCCAAACAACTAAATCAGCCATTTTACCTACTTCAACTGAACCTATATATTCATCTACTCCGTGTGCTATAGCTGGATTTATAGTATATTTAGCAACATATCTTTTAACTCTGTTGTTATCGCTAAACTCTGAATCACCTTTTAATGGTCCTCTTTGAACTTTCATTTTTGATGCATTTTGCCATGTTCTAGTTACAACTTCACCAATTCTTCCCATAGCCATTGTATCAGAACTCATGATACTGAATATTCCCATATCATGTAATATATCTTCTGCTGCAATTGTTTGTTTTCTAATTCTTGAATCAGCAAAAGCTATATCTTCTGGAACTTTTGGATCTAAGTGGTGACAAACCATAAGCATATCTAAATGTTCTGCTATAGTGTTTACTGTATATGGCATTGTTGGGTTTGTTGATGCTGGTAATATATTTAATTGTCCTGCCATCTTCATTATATCAGGAGCATGTCCACCACCAGCTCCTTCTGTATGGAATGTATGCATTGTTCTTCCACCAATTGCTTCTATTGTATGTTCAACGAATCCACCTTCATTTAATGTATCTGTATGAATTGCAACTTGAACATCATATTTATCAGCTGCTTGAAGTGAATAATCTATCGCAGATCTAGTTGCACCCCAGTCTTCATGAATTTTAAGACCACAAGCACCAGCCTCTATTTGCTCTGCATTAACTTCTAAGTTAGCTCCACTACCTTTTCCTAAGAATCCCATGTTTATTGGAAGCCCTTCAGCAGCTTCTATCATTCTTTCTATGTTCCAAGCTCCTGGAGTTGCAGTTGTAGCATTTGTTCCATCATTTGGACCAGTTCCTCCACCTATAACTGTTGTTATTCCTCCATGAAGTGCTGTTTCAACTAAATCTGGACTTATGTAATGAACGTGAGTATCAAGACCTCCAGCTGTTACTATTAATCCTTCAGCTGCAAAAGCTTCTGTACTAACACCAACTATAAAGTCAACATCATCCATACCATCTGGATTTCCGCCTTTTCCTATATAAGCTATTTTTCCATCTTTTATACCAATATCAGCTTTATATATTCCTGTGTAGTCAACAATTGTTGCACCAGTTAATATAAGGTCTACAACTTTTGGATTATTTCTAGTTTCAATAGAGTTTTGACCCATACCATCTCTTAAAGTCTTTCCTCCACCAAATTTACTTTCATCTCCATAAACTGTGAAGTCTTTTTCTATTTCTATAAATAATTCAGAATCTCCAAGTCTTATTTTATCTCCTGTAGTTGGTCCAAAAAGATCTGAATAACGTTTTCTATCTATTTCAAAACTCATTATTTTCTGCCCCCTTTATCTAAAAATCCATCAACTTTATTGTTTAAACCAAAAACTCTTCTAGTTCCAGCTATATCTATAATCTTAACTATTTTATCATCTCCTGGTTCAAATCTAACAGCTGTACCTGATGGAATATCTAATCTCTTTCCAAAAGCTTTTTCTCTATCAAATTCTAAACCTTCATTTACTTCATAGAAATGAAAATGTGAGCCAACTTGAATTGGTCTATCTCCATTATTTACCACTCTAAGTTCTATGGCTTCTCTACCTTCATTATATTTAATTGGTTCTTTTGCTAAAATGTATTCTCCTGGTATCATAACTTAAATCTCCCTTCTCTATTATTGTATTGGATCATGAACAGTCACAAGTTTAGTTCCATCTGGGAATGTACATTCAACTTGAACAGTGTGTACCATTTCTGGAACCCCTTCCATAACTTGATCTCTAGTTAAAATATTTCTGCATTCATCCATAAGAGTATGTACAGTTTTACCTTCTCTAGCACCTTCCATTATTTCATCTGTTATAATTGCAACAGCTTCTGGATAATTAAGTTTTAATCCCTTTTTAAGTCTTCTTCTAGCAACTTCTGCCGCTACAACAATCATAAGCTTTTCTTGCTCTCTCATTGTTAATCTCATTTATTTATTCCTCCTTTTTAAATAATTTATATAAAACTTTACTATATTTTTAACTAAAGCCTTATATATCTTTATAATATTTCGTATATAAAATATAACAACTTTAAAGACAATATTATACAAAAAATATGATTTCTACCCTTAAATAAAATATTATCTTTAAAACTTCTAGGCAAATTTTATTTTTTGTCGAAGCTAGTCGTATTTATTAATAATAATATCATGTTATAATTTAATTTTCAAACAATTTTAAAAAAATTTTTACATTTTTCTTTATTTGAATACGTTTCATTTTAAAAATATGCTACTTGACATTAAAATTTATAATAAAATAACACTTTTTTACCTATTTTTTTATACTTTTTAAAATTAAATTAAATTAAAATTCTACTTTATTGTTTACAAAAAATATATATATTGATATTATATATACATGCATATTTTTATTAAATTAAATTATAAAATAAAAAACAATTAAAAACAAAGGAGGAAACACAATATGCTAGGAGTAGTTCTTTTATACGTAGCAATTGTACTTATTAGTAATGGTATTGCAAGATTATCTCATGTAGATCCAAAATCACAAGCAATAATGAACTTATTTACAGGCGGTCTATCAGTTGTTTGTAATGTTATAGTAATAATATGTGGAGAAGTTCTTGGTAGCAGAACAGATTTTTACGCTGCCGCTACAGGATTATTATTCGGTTTTACATATCTTTATGTTGCATTAAACGGAATTTTCAATTTAGACCAAAGATTATATGGTTGGTATAGTTTATTCGTTGCAATTACAGCCATCCCAGCTGGTATGTTATCTTGGGCAGATGGCGGAATATACAACATAGCTATGGCTATAATCTGGTGGTTATGGGCAGCTTTATGGTTTACTGGATGGGTTGAAACAGTTTTAAAGATAAACTTAGGAAGAAGCGTTGGAGCTTTAGCAATCTTTGAAGGTATAGTTACAGCTTGGATTCCAGGCTTTATGATGATAGCTGGATGGTGGCACTAAGATTTAATTAGTAGCTAAAATTAATTACATATTTTGTAAATGGCTAAAGAAATTATCATTAATTTTTTTAGCCATTTATTTATTAATTTATATATTGCATTTTACATAAAGCTATGATACAATTCATTTTGAATTTTGTTTAGAGTATACTTATGAGTTTTAAATAATAAAAAACATCTTTAAAACCGCTAATTTTAAAGATATTTTCTAAAGAATTTTTAGATTTTGTTATTTATGTAATTTTGTAGTTCTTCGTAAGATTATACTCTATTTTTTATATAAATATCTTTTGTTTAAAATTACTTTTATATAAATAAAAAGGAAGGTTATTAAACCTTCCTTTCATTTATATAATCGCTTTATCAGCATCCTTCATAGCTTCTTCTTGTTTATTAAAGATAACCTTTCTTATCATATCAAACGGTATTATAGTTAAAGCCATTATTATAACTGTAATCCATTGTTCCAAATTAAGAGGCGTACATGAGAAGAATTCTCCTCCAACGAATGTTAATATCACTTGAACTACAATTATAGCTCCCATAACTTTTAAAAACCCTTTATTTTCATTTATGTTTTGAAGTATATTTATTCCCTCACTTCTAACATTAAATCCATTAAATACTGCTGTAAACACAAAGAATGAGAAGTATCCTGTTAATAATACATCTAAATTATTATTAAATATATTTGTAAACAATGGTGTTTTCAAAAAGATAAAGCTTATTAAAGCAACCCAACCACCTGCACAAAGGATTTGAGTAAACATTTTTCTAGATACAATACTTTGAGTTCTTGACTTTGGCTTTTCATTCATATAATCTTTAAGCGCAGGTTCTGCACCAAGAGCCATGGCACCCAATCCATCCATTATAAGATTTATCCAAAGTATATGAGTTATTGTAAGAGGTTGTTCTATTCCAAATAAAGGTGCTATTGCACACACTGTAACAGCTGCAACATTTATTGTTAACTGGAATTTTATAAATTTTAATATATTATTGTAGATTGTTCTTCCATAAAGTATAGCACTTTCAATAGATTTAAAATTATCATCTAAAATTACTATATCTCCTACCTCTTTTGCCACATCAGTTCCAGACCCCATTGCAAATCCAACATCTGCTCTTTTTAATGCAGGTGCATCATTTACTCCATCACCTGTCATACCACAAACCAAATTAAGTTCTTGAGTAATTCTTACCATTCTTGATTTATCTGTTGGAAGGGCTCTTGCTATCACTCTAAGATTTGGAAGTATTGCTTTAACTTCATCATCACTTAATTTATTAAGTTCTTCAGATGTTAAAGCAATATGTGTATCTTTTGTGATAAGATAACTATCTTTAGCTATTGCTACTGCTGTTTCTTTTCTATCACCAGTTATCATTATAACTTGAACCCCAGCATTTTGAACTTCTTTTATAGCCTGTCTAGCTTCTGGTCTTACATCATCCCTAATTCCAACAAAACCTACTATAATTAAATCATCTGGAAGTGTATCCGAAACCAAAGGTTTTTCACTTATTGCAAAAGCCAAAACTCTCATAGCCTTATCAGCTAATAAATCTATTTTTTTATTAATTTTACTCTTATCTATACTAACAATATTTCCATTTCTATCTATGCATTTCTTAGCATTTACTAAAAGTCTTTCAGGAGCTCCCTTATAAACTGTTTTTCCATTTAATTGGGCTGCTGAATATTTGTTAGTAGAATTAAACATTTGAGATTTTTTAACTACTATGTCTGAATATTTATCCATTTCTTTTTTAGTTAAAAAATTAAGTAAAGCTTTATCAGTAAGGTTTCCACCTATAACATTACCTTTTTCATCAAACATTGCACCTGTATTTTTTCCTATGCAAAGTCCCATAAACTCTTTTATTACTTTACTTTCGTTGCAACTATCTTCTATATTTCCATCAAAAAATTCAACTACTTCTAATTTTCCCTTTGTTATAGTTCCTGTTTTATCACTAAATAACACATTTAATGAACCAGCTGTTTCTATCCCTATTGGCTTTCTAACTAAAACATTATTTTGAAGCATTTTTGATGTATTTCTCATTAAAACTATTGCTATCATAAGAGGAAGCCCCTCAGGCACCGCCATAACAATAATTGTAACTGATAACATAAGAGTCTCTAATAAGTCTTTTATTATATATATAGTTCCTAAATCAAAATATGCATTAATTCCACCTGCTGTTATTACTCTTTGAGATATTAATATTACAGCAATAACCACTGCCCCAATATAGCCAAATTTAGATATTTTTCCGGCTAAATCTTTAAGTTTTACTTTCAATGGGCTATCAACCTCTTTTGATGTCATATCTTTCGCCATAGAACCCATAACAGTATTCATACCTATTTTTTTAACCCTCATTAAACCATATCCGCTATAAACTACTGCTCCTCTAAACAATGATGATTTATCTACAAATGTATCTCCAGTTATCGCAACTTCTTGCTCACACATAATATTATTATCTATTGAAGCTGTTTTTCTGCATTCTTCAGCTTCTCCATTTAATGCAGAATTATCAACCTTTAATTCACCATCAACCAATATACCGTCAGCTGGTATTTTATCCCCAGATTCTAAAATTATACAATCTCCGACAACTATATCATCTACTATTATTTCTATAGCTTGATCATTTCTATAAACTTTACACTTTTCTTTTTCTGCACTATTTTTTAATTTTCTATATTCATTATCAGATGCAACTTCAGTTTTCGCTGAAATAAATGTAACTATTAAAATAGATATCCCAATTCCAACAAGTTCTGACCATGAAGCATGTCCTATTGCTGCCATTCCACCTAGTATTGCTGCTATTACTATTAAAAGCATTATCATTGGATCTTTAAAGGCATCTAAAAACTTATTTAAAAATGTTTCCGGCTTTGCTTCTTCTATTATATTTTGTCCATATTTTATTCTGCTTTTTTCAACTTCTTTATCATTTAGACCTCTTTTCAAATTTTTTCTCTCCTTTAACCTTTATAAGAATTGTATAAACTTCTTATAGAGCTTTGCTTTAATTCACCTAAAGCCGAAAAATTCCATTCTTCCCCTTCTCTATAAAGGTCTGCAAATATTATTGCTGTATTGTTTTTACCATCTTCTGATAAATTATATCTACAAATCTCTTTTTCATTATTGTTTGCATCTAATAACCTTACATAGCATCTCTTTATCATTTTAAAACTTTGTCTTCTCTCATGCCCTTGATATATTACTACTGCAAATACTATTCTTTTACATTCTGGAACTATCTCTGATAAATTAACAAATATTTTTTCATCATCGCCTTCTCCCTCACCTGTTAAATTATCTCCATTTAAAAATATCCCTTTTGCCTTTTTAGATCCATAATAAACGATATTTTTATCTGATTTTACTAACTTTCCATTACTATCTAATAAAAAAGCTATTAAATCTAAATCGATATTAGCTCCTATTCTACTAGAATCCCATCCTGCACCTAATACTAAATTGTTTAAACTTGGATTTCTTTTAGTTAAATCTAAAACATCATTTTTCTTTAAATTTAAGACTCCAGTACAATCATTTCCACTTTGATTAGATGGATTCGTCCTTAAATCACTATATTTAATATTTTCTTCTTGAGAGTCAACCCCTATAAGCTTTTTAAAAAAATTAAATGCCATATACTCCACTCCCTTTACTAACACATAGAGTTAACTTTACATATATAAACTTAATATTCCATTTAAATCTGCAATCTTACCATCACCTAAAGCCTTAAAATGCCACTCATTGTTTTCTTTAAAAAGCTCCGCAAATACCACAGCTGTAGCTGTTGAGCCATTTTCCTTTAGATTAAATCTACAAATTTCTTTTTCACCATTTTTCTCATCTAAAAGTCTTATATATGAATTATCTATCATGCCAAAAGTTTGTCTTTTCTCTCTAGCCTCAAATATTGTAACCACAAAAATAATTTTTGACACACTCTCTTTTATTTGTCTTAAATCTATCTCTATTCTTTCATCATCACCTTCTCCAACTCCAGTTCTATTATCTCCACATAACTTTATCCCTTGGCTATTCATATTATTAAAATAGATAACATCTTCATTTACATTATTCACCTTTGCATTTTGCCCTAATAAAAAAGCTGATATATCTAAATCGAAAGTACTTCCATTTAAAGATATATCCCATCCTGCACCTAATACAACTTTTTCTAATCCTGGCTCTTTTTTAGTTAAATTTAAAATATCATTTTTCTTTAAATTCAATACTCCTGATTGATTATTACTTGAAAATCCACTTCCCAAATTTATAGCCATAATTTAGCCCTCCTTTTTTAATAAAAAATCTTTTAATATCTTATGAATCATTCTCTAAACAATATAATTCTTAATTTAATAAAAATACTAAAATTACAGTATTAATTTATGTTAAATTTTCATATTATGATATTAGCATAATTGTAACACATTAATGCCTTGTGTCAACATATAGTATATTGATTAATATAAGCATAATATGAAAATTTTTATTATTTTATCTTTTAAATATATTTATTTATAATTTGTTCAATTATATAACTATCTTACCTTTTAAATCTTTCTTTATATTCTCTAATCTTCCTATATTTTCATTCCTTTGAATCCTGTTAGCCTCTTCTATGGCTTTTGTTTCTTCTATTCCTTTTAATATAGTATTGTAAGTTTTTTCTAAAGTTTCTATATTTATAGAACTTGATGATGCCATTTTAGCTATTCTTACTGATTGTGCTGCTGTATTAGCTGCGTTTCTTTGAAGAAGTTCATTTGTTTTATCATCTAATTGTTTAATTGATTTAGCTTGAATCTCTTGTCTTTTAAGAATTATTGCTTGAGCTAGACATTGTTTAAAAATAGGAAGAGTTATTATAAATGATGAATTTATCTTTCTCATTAAATTAAAATTTGACATTTGAATATTTTGTATTGCAGGAACAGCTTGTATAGCAACATTTTCAGCAACTCTCAAATCATAAACTCTTTGTGATAACATCTCTTTAGATAGTTCTAATCGTTGCATCATCATACGTTTTTCTTCTTCATTTATATTATTTGCCAAATTATACTGATTTATATAATTATCAATCTCTTCAATCGCAAGTTCTCCAGCTACAATATACTTTTCTAAAAGCTTATAATATTCTACATTGCCATCAAATAATCTTTTAAGTCTATTATTTGATTCTCGTATTTCTCCTTCATATTTCCTAAGAATTACATACACTTTTTCAACTTCTATACCCATAGTATCATATTTTTGGAAAAGGTCTGCTACTGATGTTTGAACTTTTTTAAACATTTTACCAAAGAAAGATATTTTCCCTTCTTTTCCATCTTGGTTTTGAAGTTCCTTAACATCAAACTTATCCATTATTCTTGTTAAACTACTAAGCATCTCTGTTGCTTCCTCAGTTTTTACAGCTTTCATTGAATTTAATAGTTCGTCTGATACTTTAGATATTCCTTCACTTGCTCTTTGACCAAATTGAAGTATTGAGTTTGGGTTTTCTACATTAACTTCACTAGTTAAGTCTTGAACTTCTTTTAAAGACCTTAAATGCGTTTTATATTCATCCATTTGATTAAATATTGAATCGTCACTTACCATGCTATTATTATCCATATTATTTTGCATATTATTCATATTCATCAAATTTCCATTTGTTTGATTTTGATTCATATTGAAATTTGAATAATTATTGTTGTTTATATACTGAGTATTTTGCATATTACCTTGGTTATAATTTTGTCCACTTCCATAATTTATATTGTTTCCTTGATTATTCATATTGAAATCATTATTATTATTTTTATCATTAAATCCATTATTATTTTCTAAATTAAACATATCATTTTCATTCATAAATCTATTAATCTCCTTATTATTAATTATTATTTTTGATATTATATTATATAATAATCATTACTTAAATTGTATTCTAAGCACTAAAATTTAAAAAATTTAGATATAGCACCTACTTTTCCTTTTATATTTTTTGTTAACATAAGTTTTTTATATTTTGATTCATATTCCATTTTTTCAAGCCTTATATAATTAAATCTATCATTTCTTATTATTTTACCTAAATTGCTAAGACCTGATGGATTAAATATAATTATATCCAAACCTATTTTGTGAATATATGCCAAAATCATAACCATAGAATCTGAAATTACATTTTCATCATCTAAATATATAACTATTTTAGGAACATTAGATGTAAAATCAAAGTTATCTATGTGCCTTACTATAAGGTCATTTAATGACAATACTAAGGATAATAATTTTAAAATTTCTGTATCCTTTAACGGTTTAGTAAACAAACTCTTATCTAAAATAGTTTCATTAAATTTTTTTAATAAAAAATTTTGAGTTTCTTCACTATATTTTGAAAATTTATATATAGGAAGTTTTTTTATTACATCTATATCAAAAGTCCCGTCTCCTAATCTTAAAAACATTAATTTATACATATCATCATTAAAATTTTCATCCTTTGATATATATCCTGTATTAAAAAAAAGTGTATCTGAATTTTCAACACAATATTTTACAAGTTTTTGATAATTCAATATATCCTTATATTCTCCATCTATCTTATAAAAAAAGCAAGGTATTTTTACAGTATTTATATTTTTATCTACTTTAAATCCCTCTCTTAATTTTGCTGGTTCACTAAAGTAAGTATATATATCCTCTAAAATAGTATCTAAAAGTATTGACTTTGTATATCCGCCTCTAAATTGCCATGCCTTAAATATATCAATATCAGAAAAGAGCGTATCTTGTATATCTTTTTGTATTTGTTTTGTTATAGTCTGAGTTTTTTCTATATCTTCTCCCTTTGATGCTCTATAATCAAAAGATTCTACACTTAATATATTTAAATACTTTATGCATTTGCTTAAATTATCTCTATCTATTTCATTAAAAAATTCTTCTTTTAAAGGATTTATATAAATCACATCAAATCCCATCAAATAAAGCAATATTAAAAAGTAAATACTATGTCTTTCGATATCACCGTAATAAATACACTTAGGGTTTATCTCTTTATCAAAATTAATATTTCTTAAATAACTATATCCCCATACTATAAGTTTTGTTATAAAATTATTTCTTACACTTTCACTAAAGAAATTTTCATTATTTATAGATAAATTACAAACATATTCTAAAGCCTTTAAAAACTTATTATTTATTTCTATATTGTTTAAAATATTTATCTGCTCTTTAGAAATATTATATACATCCATACTTTCTATTTCTTTATATATATATTCTATAAGCTCCATTTCTCCAAGCAAATCAATAGAATTATCAAATACAATCGTTACATCAATATTTTCATTAACCTTTTTTTGAATCTTTTTTAAAATATTATTGTAATTATTAGTATCTTCTACTCCTATAAATCTATAAAATACATTTTCAAATTCTCCACTAAATGCATTTTCTCTATTATATTTACTTGTATATACTTTAGAAATTATATCCTCTAAGTCCACATTCAAGCATTCTTCACCCCACTTTAACAATAAATATTATTAAATTTTATTATTTCTTCTTTAATTAAAATATTTATTATATAACTTTTATCCTTCCCTACAATTTTTATAAATTTATCATAATTTATATGATTTATATCACCTGTATATATTTTAATGGAAGGTACAAAATTCTCTATTATTATCATAGATTTTAAATTATTTATAGCTATAAATATTATCTGTCTAACTCTTTCTCTTGTTATTCCATATTTATTTGCTATATCTTGCAAAGTTTTATACTTATGATATCTTAAAAATAAAATATTCTTCGTTCTATCATCTAATGACATTTGAAAATTTTCTATTATAGTATTTGGAGATTTCAATAAATTTATCTTTTTTAACAATTTTTTCAGATTATCTTTATTTATATTCTTTATATCCTCTAAATTTTTTCCTTGTATATCTTTAATTAGAACATTGTTTTCATTGTTTTCTATTTCAAAGATATTACATAAATTTGCAAGCGATAAATCCTTTACAAATGGATATATATCTTTAACATCAAACACTTCATAATTTCCATTAACATTATCCATAGCATAACATTCTAAAATAGAAACTATATCTCTAACCTTCCCTTCTCCAACTCCTTTTATATTTTTAAACTTAAATAACAAATTATTATCTATTTGTCCTATATATTTTATTGAATTTTCCTTGCAAAATTCTTTAAATTTATTGTACTTATCTTGCCAAAATACATAAATTATTTCTTGATTAGCATTAGAAATATTTACATGATTAAAATGATAGAACTTATTTAATACATATTCTCTATCTGAATAAATTTCCTTTAATTTAGATAAAATAGCATCTATCTTTCCTACCCCAATACCTTTGGTAGATTCAAATTGCTTAATAACATCTCTATTTAAATCACCTAACACTTTATATTTATTAATCCTACAAAATCTCCTAAAATTATAAAACTTATCATCTACAAAAATATCATCAATAAAAAACATATCTTCTTTTTTATTGATTTCCTTATTAATTTTATTTTCAGAGTTATTTTTTTTAGAAAGAGGTACCTCTAAAGCTTTGTTATAACTTTCTTTATTATAAATAGTCTTCATATATTCTCCTCCTCTTAATCATAAGTTTGTCTTAAGAAAATTTTATCATAATAGAATGAAATTTTAAATAAAAATCCATTAGTTTTACACTAATGGATTTTTAAGTTAATATTAATATATGTATTCGCTTAAAAGTGCATCAAATTCTCTTATTTCTTGCCAATTATAATAATTTATATTGTCTTTTGAATGATAATTTTTAAATTTATTTATTGATATTTTATACTTATCTTTATAATTTAATTCTATTTTTAAAAATTCATCATCCAAAAGAACTATATTAGTAACCTCTGAAAATTCTATACTAGGATCTTGATAATAAAATTTTACTCCACTAGCAAGTAAATTTTTAAATATATTTTCCATAATTACGTTTACCTTTCTAAAGATTATATTATTTTAACAATATTAATTAATAATAAGATTAAAATATATAATATTCTATGCATCTTTCTCTTAATATGAATATTAATGCTTAAAAATAATAAAATTATACTAATAATTATAGAAAATATCAATAACATTTATAGTCTTTTAAATATGTTAAAAGGTATGAAATAGACTTATTTCATACCTTTATAAATTGATATTTATTATTTACCATGTTCAGCTTTATCAAGTTTCTTCCACACAATAACACCATATATGGCATTTGTTAAGAATTGTATCCACATCATAGCTCCTGATAAAGAACTGATTGAAAATGATGTTTGAGTAAATAAAGATGTGAAATAAAGAATTGCTCCTACACCATCTGATAGTATCCAAAAGTACCAAGTTTCTCTAAATCTTTTTGTTGAAACTATAACTGCAAATATTGTTACAGTTGCTGTAAATGAATCTATATAAAATAGATGGTCAGCAGGTATTCTAAAACCTAATACTGGTTGTAATATATTTGGAAGGTTATATATAAATAACGCATATAATCCCCAAAGTATTAACACTCCTGGCACTATAAGTCCCATTTGTTTTTTACTTAAACTTCTAACCTCTATTGTTGATTCAGTTGTATTATCATGTTTTGTTTGTCTTGCACTTTTTCTCCATGCAAAATATCCATATATGTTCATCGGTAACATATATATAACATAAAGTATTACTTCAGCATACATATGATTTGTAATTGAAATGAATATGTAAAAACAACTGTTTACTATTCCCCATGCATAAGCTGCAACTTCTGCCCTTGCTGTATAAATTCCTGCAAAAAGTCCTGATATAGTGGATATAATTGATGCTATCGAAACAATAAGTATCGTTGCACTTAATGATTTTTCATTATATAGTCCCAAACCAAATGTGAATATATTGAAAAAAAAGAATACTATAAAGTATATTTTATGAAAAGTAGAATATTTTTTGAAAAAATTCATGATCTCTGCCACTCCTTAATTTTTTTCTTCCTTTACTATAATACGTATATATATATTAAATGTAAAGTATTTTTTTTATTTTTTTAATAACAAATAAAATTCATTAACTTTTTTCAAAAAATGTATTTTATCAATTCAGTTTTATTATTTTTTATAATTTAATTAAACTTACACTTAAAATGTAAATTTAATCAAATTATACTTTTTGTATTATTCTTTATAGTAATAAATCATTTCATCTAATATTTTAGATATAATTATTAAACAAATATTATAAGAATATTTCAAATCTCTTTTGTAAGTATCTAAATATTCATCTTTTTTATAATCTTCATAAATAGCACTTAAAAAGTCTTTTACATCGTCGAAAGAATTTAAATTTATATCTATATTTTTTTCAAAACTATACTTCCTTGCTATAAAGTTTAGTTTTTTTTCATAAGCAATATGAATAAACATGCTATGCTTAAATTCCCATCTCTCATCATGCGGTACACAAAAAAAATCACATATAAAATGACAAATAACTCCAAGTTCTTGACTAAAGTTACAAAAATATTTTTTTTTCTGTATTTCATCTAAGCTATTTATTTTTGATAATTTTTCTATTTTTTCTAATATTACTTCATAAGACTCTTTTCTATAATGTTTCCTTAATTTATATTTTGAAACCAAATCAGGCTTTATATTTCCATATATAAAATTTTTTTTCTTAATAATAGATTTTTTTTGTGGATCTAATGCATTATATATTTTTTTGGCAATTATAACATGTGTTCTTGGATCCATAAAATCACCTCCCTATAACTATCACTAGGCTTTGTATTACTTTAATTATACATCAAATAATTGCCTCTAAATTTTATTTTTAACTATGTTAAGTTATAATACTTATATAAATTTTATTCTTATTATCCCTTCTATTACTTATTTCAATTCATGAAAAAAGGTATTAAAAATAATAATATTATTATTTTTAATACCTCTGCAATAAAAATTTTCAATTTTACTTATATAAGGTTTAAAAGTTTCAAAACTTCTTTTGCTATATTCCTCTCTGTTCCCTTGTAAGGATATGAATGTATATGAATTGCTGGATTAAAATTAATCTCAATTATAGCATAAGGAGAATCCTCGCTTTTATAATCCTCTAGCATCATATCTACGCCACAAATCTTTGCTTTTGCAGCTCTTGCAGCTTTTATAGCTATTTCTTTAAACTTCTCTGGAATTAAATCAGTATAGTCTATACTATCTCCTCCAGTACTTATATTAGAGTTTTCCCTTAGATAAACAACCTCATCTTTTTTCGGAATATAGTCAAAATCCAATCCTCTTTGTTTTAAAAATAGTTTAGCATTATCATCTAAAGCTATCTTTTCTAATGGCTTTTTATAACCTTTACCTCTTAGAGAACTTTGATTTTTTATATCTATTAATTCTCTTATGCTCTTTTTCCCATCTCCAATACAATTAGCAGGAACTCTATGGAGTATACCACAAACTTTATCATCAATAACTAAAAATCTATACTCTTTTCCCTTTATAAATTCTTCTACCAAAACGGTATTATCGTTATTAAAAGCAAGTTTTAATCCTTCATGCAAATCATTTTTAGAAGCTCCATCTGGGAATATACTTATCCCTAAACCAAAATTTGTAGATTTTGGCTTAATAACAGAAGGTTTTCCTATAAAATCATCTATATTTAATTTTGCTTCTTCTATATTAGTAAACTCTTTGCCATTTGGCACTTTTATATTATTTTCAGCTAAAACTTTTTTAGTTACTACTTTATTTTCCATAATCAAAACTGTTATATAACTATCCTTAGAAGTTTTAGTTGCTTGTTTTACATATTCCTTTTTACCTCCTCTTTCCAGAGATATAAAATTATCATTTCTATCTACTACCGTTGTCTTTATTCCTCTTTTTATAGCTTCTTTCATAAGTATTTGAGTTGAAAGTTCTAAGTCCTCAAATCCCTGAAGTCTAAATCTGTTATTATATGCTTCTTTTTTATATTTTTTTGAAAGATTTAAGTTAAAATTCATAAACCCTTGCTTGCTTACTTCATCTTTTATTTTGTAAGCATAAGTTTTTCTATAATCATTAACCATTTCTTTTTTTTCTTCTATTATTTCATCTAAATTTAAGTTAAAATCACTATTTATGATAGACATTTTCTCTAGTATATAATGAGCCCATTGTCTTTTAGAAATACTTTCTCCATTCCTTAAAAGATTTACATCTGCCAAACCTAAAATACTTATATCTAATTGATTTTTTAAAGCTTCTTCTTGCCATAACTTATATGAGTTTTCCTCTTCATTAAGCAAAAATAATGTAAATAAATGTACAAATTTTAAATCATTTAAACTTATTCCCACTCTTTCCAAAGGATTAATGTCTATGCTTCTTATTTCTAAATAATTTATACCATCTTTTAAAAGAGATTCTTTAATGTTACTATTATCCTTAGCTTTTAATCTTATTTGACTATAAAACTCCTTATAATTTGATATATAATTATTATAAACAAAGCTATCTAAGCTCTCTATATACCCTCTAACACTATCATAATCAGCATATAAATTTGTGCTATTTTTATAACCTAATTTACTATTTCTATAAGATATAGCTTCCTTATCTCCATATATATCACAATTAATTTTATTAATTTTATTTAAGTCATCTTTTTCATAACTTTCATGTATTATTGGAGATGCACCTAATAAGTACACAATAAACCATCTATATCTTAAATAATTCCTTGTAACCTTTAAATATATCGAATCTTTAAAATCTCTATAAGATACATTTTTATCTTCTCTTTTTTCATACAATTTCTTTATAACAGTCTCATTAAATGAAAAGTTATAATGTATTCCTGAAATAAGTTGCTTTTTCACCCCATATTTCTTAGCTAATCCTTCTCTATAACTTCTAGCTTCGTTCCCCTTCTTATTTGAAGAATATTTGGCTATATTTATGTTTTCGCCTATAATGCTTGGCATAGATTCTGGCCATAAATACTCTTTTCCAATTTCTAGCGAAACTATATCATACAAAACATTTAAAGCATCAAAAACTTCTTTAGAGGTTTTCATAACAGGTGTTATCATCTCAACTTGACTTTCAGAAAAATCTGTTGTTATATATGGATTCTCTAATTTATCACCAAAAACATCTGGATGTTCTTTTGAAGATAAAATCCCATCTTTATCTATCCTTAAAGATTCTAGCTCTATTCCAAATCCTCCCTTTAAAAGTTCGCCTGAACTTACAAATCCTTTTATTGTATTTAACATAATCATCCTCCTAAAATTATTTTATCTTCGATTTTATATTATAAACATTAGAAACAATTCTCCTTTATACTATCATTAGTATCTGTAATTATATTCATTAAAAACAAAACTAACTTGTTCCCATTTGTAATATTTAAACTATAATAACTCCATACACCATCTTTCCTACAAACAACTAATTTGCATTCCATAAGAACATTCATATGGTGTGATAATGTTGGTTGAGTAAAATTAAATTCTCTTAATATAGAGCATGCACACATTTCTCCTTGAGATAACATATTAATTATTTTTAATCTACTAGAATTTCCAAGTGCTTTAAAAATTTTAGCATTTATCTCATATGTATTTTCCATTTCTTCTCCTTATATAGATATTTTTCTATATTAAGTATATAATCTATATATTATCCTTGTCAATTTTTATATTATAATATTGGCTTATAAATATATAGCTAATACATTATTTTTTATACATATAGATAATTATCAATTAAAGCTTGAATTTCAATTTATAAAAAACACCTTAAAAGAGTATCTTTTAAGGCATCTTATGTACAAAATAAATTTTCTATATTTTTTGTCTATCCACTTTTTTATTATAAAAATAACTTACTCCTGCAGCTGCAATAACTATTATATAACCTATTATACTATTTTCTCCCGGTATCTGACTAAATACCAAAACTGAAAATATTGTAGCAAATATAACTTGGCTATACCCAAATATAGATATATCTTTAGCAGCTGCATATTTATATGCAAGGGTTGTACCAAATTGTCCAAAAATTGTGCAAATACCTGCACATAATAAATATATTGTTTGAATTGTAGTCATTGGTGCGTAATCAAATATCATATATATACCACCAACTGATATCGATACTATAGCAAACCAAAATACTATTGTTTGAATACTTTCTTTCCCACCTAAATATCTTACACACGTAAACGCAATACCTATTGAAACAGCTCCTAAAATTGCCATAACGGCTGGAAATATAGGCATAGTAGACCCAGGTCCAAGTATTATAACAACACCAATAAATGCCATTGACAAAGCTCCAATTTGAAATCTTTTTATTTTTTCTTTTAAAAACAAAAAGCTAAATATTATTATAAAAAACGGACCTAACTGATTTAGCATAGTTGCATTAGGAAGCATAAGTTTATCTACAGCATAAAAGTTAGCTAAAGCTCCTAGTGTTCCAATACAACCTCTTAGAAGTAATATCTTTCTATTTCCTCTATGCCCCAAAACAGATTCTTTATTTTTAACTAAAAGAAATATAGCTAAAAACAGACATGGAAGATTTCTAAAAAAAACCTTTTGAATTACAGGAATATCTCCAGATAACTTTATAAACATCCCCATTCCAGCATATCCTAAAGCACTTATAATAAGAAGAATAGTCCCTTTTGTTATATTATTATTCATTACAATTTATAAAAAACTTAACCCCAGTTTCTTATATACTCCCTCCTTTATATTGTTCTAAATTCAAATACAAAACTATTCTAACATTTACAATAAGTAAATTCTACAATGAAAATACCCCTGTTTTACTAAATAAAATTGTTCACATTTAAATACCTTGTTTTTTTTAGACTTCTCTTTTATTCTCATTAATTATTTATAAAATCAAATAGAAATTCTTTAAAATAAAAAGCTATAACAATAACAATTGTTATAGCTTGTCTTAAATCTTATTTAACTAAATATCCTTCTAAATCTTTTTCTGTCGGAATAGAATCTATTGCTCCATAATTAGTACAAGTTATAGCCCCTACTCTATTAGCATAAGCTATTATTTCCTTCCATTTTTCAAAACTTATTTCATCTTTATTATCTATCTCATTAACCTTTTTTAAAACAGCTCCTACAAAAGCATCTCCAGCTCCTGTTGAATCTACCTGCTTTATTTCTATTGATGGAATTATTGCTGAGTTTAGACCATTACTTATCAATGTTCCTTGACTACCTAAAGTTATAGCAACTACTTTTGCTCCTATTTTATGAAGTTCTGAAACCCCTTCATTTAAATCTTCTTTTTTAGTTATTATTTTTATTTCTTCATCACTTAATTTTATAAAATCTGCTTTTTCAATGAAATTTTTACAATCAAGCACAAATTGTTCTAATCTATCTTCTAATATTAACGCATCCCTATAATTAGGATCAAAAGATACAAAAGCTTTTTTATCTAAAGCATGATTTAATAATTTATAATATGTGTTTTTAAGCTCACCATCTAAAAAACCTGTTGCAGAACCAAAATGAATAATATCTTTATTCTTTATTATATTAGTATTTATACTTGAAAAAGAGTATTCTCCATCTCCCCCTCTTATAAACTCAAAGTTTCTTTCACCATTTTCATCTATTGCAACAAAAGCTAAAGTTGTATGTCCTTCCATAACTGTCATATCAGTGTTTATATTAACTTCTTTAAGCATTTTAACTAAATATCTTCCGAAAGAATCATTTCCTACTTGACCTAAAAAGTAAGACTCTCCTCCAAGTTTTGATACAGCAGCTGCAACATTTGCAGGAGCTCCTCCTGCTTTTTTCTCAAAATTGTTTCCCTTTTCTAATCCTTTTCCTATATCTTTACCTATAAAATCTATTAAAAGTTCACCAATACAAAATACTTTATTCATTATAATTTACTCCCTTCAATGTCCAAATTTCTAGCTTATTTATATTAAGTTTTTCACCTAATCCATTTAATTTTAATCCTGTGCTATTCATTTTCACAAAAACTCTAGATGATAAAACATATTCTCCATCATTTATATAAATTTCAACAGCAGATTTATCAATAAATCCATGTAATTTTAAATTATTGCTTTTATTTAATATAAATTTTCTAATTCCATGAGGTCCCTGCAATATATTTTCTCTACTTATTACACAAATCCCATCATTAAAATATAAATCAAAATGTTCTTCTTCACCTTTAAACATTTCTATTTTAAAATTTAAATTCCTACTATCTTTTAACTCTAAAATAAACTCATAAGAATTTTTATTTATATTAGAAAATTCTAAAGATTCCTCAATAAAGTTATCTCTACAAAAAAACATTTTTTCTCTTAATTGTTTTATCTCATCTATTGGATTTTGATATATTTTATTGTTTTTCAAAGTTAATTTTCTTGGAATAGTTAAACAATGTATCCAATTTTCCTTTAAACTTATATGCTTGTCCTCATCTTGTTCTGGTACACCCATCCATCCAATCATTAAAATCCTATTTTTATCATCTTCAAAAATTTGAGGTGCATAAAAATCAAATCCCATATCTAATTCACAGAACTCATCATGATTAAACTTTAAAGTATCATAATTTAATTTTCCTATAATATACCCTGATTGATATATGTTTTGATACTTAAATTCCTCTTTCTTTAATCCTTGGGGAGAAAAGATTAAAACATCCTTATCTTTTAAAGTTACTATATTAGAACACTCCCACATATATCCAAAATTTTCTAAATGAGTCTTGACTTCTCCCTCTAGACTCCATTTTCTCATATCTAATGAAGAATATAATAAAACCCTACCCTTTAATTTGTCTGTTTGAGCCCCTATTATAAAATAATATTTTCCATTTTTAAAATATACTTTAGGGTCTCTAAAATGAGAAGTATATCCCTTAGGAACAGAATCTAATACCGCACCTAATTTTTTTACATCTCCATCTTTATTCATGATAGCTGCACATTGATAAGATAATCTATTACCATTCTCGTCTTTAACATTTCCTGTATATAAAAGTTCTAATACTCCATTTCTTTCGATTGCACTTCCTGAATAACATCCATTTTTATCATAATAATCCACCGGTGCTAAAACTACTTTAGGAATAGTATAATTTATAAAATCTTTAGTTTTAATAAGCCCCCAATGTTTAAATTTATGCTCGCAAGTAAATGGATTCCATTGAAAAAATATATTATATTCACCATTAAAAAAACTTAATCCATTAGGATCATTTATAAGACCAAATGGTGGTTGAAAATGATAATTATTTCTAAAATTTTCATTATTTTTTTCTTTTTTATAAAATTCTTTTGAATCTTTATTTATATCTAAAATACCCTTAAATTTCATAATATTTTACACCCTTATATTTTTTATTTTACCACTTATTATAATTTCCGTACACTATCCCTCTTTACTAATTGAATTGGCACATCTCTTAATTCCTTAAAACTTTTTTCCTCTATAAATGAAACCATTCTATCTGCTGCTTCAAAACCTAAAAATTCATAATCAAAACTTACTGTTGTAAGCGATGGATGAATAGCAGTTCCTATGTCATAACCACCAAAACCCGCAATCGAAATAGTTTCTGGGACTTTTATTTGTTTCTCCATAAGATATCTATTTACACCAATTGCAATATTATCTGTGGCACAAACTATAATGCTTGGATTAAAATAAACTGCCTTATGTGAATTTTCATAAGCACTTTTAAAACTAAAATCTGTTTCCACATAATTTATAGTAAAATCACTATTAAAAGCATCAAAAAAACCCTTTTTTCTATTTATTCCAACAGCTATATCATTTTCATTTACCCCCATATAAACTATATTTTTATGCCCTTGTTCTCTAACAAAGTCCCCCATAATATTCCCAGCTTTATAATCATCTATGCTTATACAATTTACACCATACTTTTCTTGTCCAGTAAATATAACTGGAATAGGCAACTTATTTACAAGCTTCACATGTTCTTGTGAAATAGCAAATGACATACCTATTATTCCATCCATTCCTTCTAAATATAATTTGTTTATACAATTTAATTCCTTTTCCTTATCTAAATCACTAGTTAAAATTATAGGTTGATACCCCTCCTTTTCTATCTTTTCAACTATCCCCTTTAATATTTTGCTCGCTGTAAAAGAATCTATTCTGGGCATTATTATTCCAATAAGACCACTCTTTTTACTTTTTAATCTTTTAGCAAAAAAATTAGTTTGATAGCCTGTCTTTTTTATAACTTTGGCTATTTTTTTTGTATTTTCTACGCTTACATAACCCCCATTTAAATATCTAGATACAGTACTTTTAGATACTCCAGTCATATTTGCTATATCTTGAATAGTTACCTTCATTTTCTTCCTCCTGTATGCTATAAAAAACCACCTCTTAATAAAGTAATTAAAGAATAAGTTAACCACATTTAGTTAACTTATTCTTTAAATTAATTCATCACTTCTTCTCCCTCTAAAGCACTAAGATTACTTTTATTTTCTTTATTAGGATTAAATAAGAAATAAGTTAAGCAAAAAGCTATTAAAAATCCTATTGCGTTTGCTATTAAATAAGTTCCTATTTTTCCAGTTCCTATATAAAGTAATGAACCTGGAACCGCTGTAACTCCCATACCATCTGCTGCAAGTTTCATAAATGCTGCAAATCCACCAGATGCTGCACCACCTATTAAAGCATAAACAAATGGTTTGAATAATATTAAATTAACTCCAAATATAGCAGGTTCTGTTATACCGAAAAAGGCTGGTATTGATGCTGATAAATAGAAAGAACGTTTTTTCTTATTTCTAGTTCTTAAAGCTACTGCTAAAGCTGCAGCACCTTGTGCCATAATTGTTCCTGTGATTATTCCATTAAATGCATCTACTCCTGTGTTTGAAATCAAGTTAATCTCAAAAGCATTAAACATTTGATGAAGACCAGTTACAACTATACCTTGATAAGTTCCACCTATTATAAAACCACCTATTCCAAATGGAAGTGCTATTAAACCTTCAAATAACATTAATAAGCCATTTTCAACTATATGCATTATAGGCCCTACAATTAGTAAACCTACCGTTACAGTAATCAATAAAGTTATAAATGGCGTTACTATTAAGTCTATAACATCTGGAACTACTTTTCTTATATTTTTTTCTAATTTAGCTGCTATAATTCCTAAACATAAAGCCGGAAGCACTGAACCTTGATATCCTGTTATTGGGATATTAATTCCTAATAAACTTAAATGTAACGGCTCCACTATCCCTGACGCAACAGAATATGCATTTGGAAGTTGTGGTGCAACAAGCATAAGCCCTATAATTATTCCTATAACAGGTGTTCCTCCAAATTTTTTACATGCTGACCACGCAATTAAAGCAGGTAAAAAAGCAAAAGCTGTATCTGTTAATACTTCCGTTAATGTATACAATGTCCCACCACTTTGCATTATACCAGCAGTAGTTAACATGCCTCTTATCCCCATAAATAACCCTGTCGCAACCAAAACTGGTATTATAGGCAAAAATATATCTCCAAAAGTTCTAGAAATCTTCTGAAGTACTGACATATCACTATATACATCTGCTTTTACATCACCTTTTTCTACACCATCTTGCATTAAAACATCGTAAACTTTATTTACAAATCCAGTTCCAAGTATTATTTGAAACTGGGCTGCTTTAAAAAAATGCCCTCTCACACCATCAATGTTTTCAATTGCTTTTTCATTGATTAAATTCTTATCATTAAGTATCAATCTTAACCTTGTTGCACAATGTTCTATAGATTTTATGTTTTCCTTCCCCCCTATATTTTTTAAAATTTCTCTAGCTACTCTTTGTTCTTTTTTTTCGCCCACTACAACTCCCCCTTATATGGTATTAATTCCATATATTATTAAAAATTTAATTATTAATAATTAATTATATTTATTATTACTTTTTACAATTAATATGATATCAATTCCATATTTTTTTGTCAATATTTTCATTGGAAATTTTAATTATTTTTTATATTAAATATAAATTTACTTTCTTTTACTGATATTAAGTCCTATTTATTCATAAATAAAAAACTGTATTCTTTAATAAATTAATATCAAAGAACACAGTTTTTTCATTTTCTCATTAACCCCATTGTCCTGCAATGCTTGCATCTTTATGATATTCATTAAAATCTGAGGAATTAAAGAAATTTCCTGCATCATAAAAAGTACAATCAACGTTAATCCATTTATTTTGTGATGGAATATATACTTGATTCCAAGCATGGCTAACCCATTGGGTTCCATCAAATCCTTCACCTGTAATAAGCCTTACTTTAAGTCCCGCATCTCTTGCCATTGCTACATAAAGAGAAGCATAATCAAAACAAACTCCTTCTCTTGTGTCAAAAGCTGCTATAGCACCTGATTTGAGATTTACATCACCTTCTTCAAGTTCTTGAGCCTTTTTATTATCATAGGTTATATTTTGTCCAACCCATTGATATATTGCATAAGCTTTAGCTTCATCCGTTCTTTTTCCAGCAATTATTTCTTGAGTTTTTGCATCTATTGCAGGAGATGATTTTACTGCTTGTGCTAATGTTACCCCATTATAATACGTAATAGCACCATTTGAATTATTATCGGATAATTCTCCATTATTTCCATTTTCTATTTTCAAAGAATTATTTAATAGTTTAGGAAAATTTTTAACTAAACTGCTATCTGTAATTTGCTCTACTATATTTGTATTTAAATAATTATAAATATTACTATTATCTATTTGATTTATTATATAAGTTGGTAAAGGTAAAAGTAATAAAGCTTTTATTATAAAAGCTGCAATTATTATATTTATTATTGAATTTGGAATAGCAAATATTACACCGCAAATTCTAGTAAAACCAGTACCTAAAGATTGCCCTAATCTATCTATTAGTTTTAATAATGGGTCAAATATAATTAGATTTATAAGCCTTATAAAAAGCATTATGATGTTATATAAAATTATAAGAAGAATTATAAATCCTATAATATAATAAATTCTATATGCTAAACCATTTAAATTATTTAAAAAAACTATATTACTTTTTATGTAATTTAAAATATTTAATATTATATTACTATTTATAGCACCTAATACTATAGTTACTAAAACAACAATATCCTTTTCTAAATTAAAAAGCTCATATTTACCACTCCTATAATTAAAACCCTTTATAAATCCTAAAAATATCGGAATCACAAATATTAAAACTAAAATTATACTTACTATATTAAAATTCATAAAATTAACCACATCCTAAGTTTATAAAATATAAATTAAATTTTTATATACACTATACTAGCATAATTATATGTATTTATTATGTCATAAATAAATTTCTGGTTTTAACTTAATTATTCTCAGATTATTATAAGTATTTATTATAGTATAAAAAGCATATTCTTGTAAAACAATTAAGCAAAAAATATTTTTAAACTCTTCATTTATGAATCTTTTCATTCATTTTTAATTTCATATTTTTTCCTTATTTTATGCTTGAAAATATTTCATTTTATTTGTTATAATCCCAAAAAAACTTTATAAATTTTAATTAATTTTAAAAAAAATTTATTATTTATCATTTTTTATTTTTATTTTAAATATATTAGAGTAATATTATCCTATAATAACCCTTCAAATCCGCTTTATATCTTATTTTTATGGTAAAGTATATTTTTTTCAAATTTAAATAATTATTGAATAAATTCTTCTGATTTTCTTCCTTTTTTTTCAATTTTTTTCTTAAATATTTTCGTATAATTTGCGTTAATTCCTTTTTTATATTATAATGAGAAAAAAGGCCTTGGAAAAATGAATAATTTATTTCTTTTTATAAGAGTCGGGAGGTATATATTTGAACAAAAAATTAATATCTGTACTAGTTGCATCTGGAATTTTATTCAACACTAGTACTTTAGTTATGGCAGCACCGTTAAGTAGTGCTACTAATACTACAACTACACAAGCAAGTTCAATTTCTAGCTCAAACTTAAACGATAATAAAGCAAAATATCAAGAGTTAGATAGCAAAATAAAGTCTTTAAGTTCAAACATAGATAATTTAAATACAGAAATTCAACAATTAAATGAAACACTAAAACAAAATACAATCGATATCGAAAATGTAAAAGCTGAAATATCAACAGCTCAAAGCAATATCAATACATTAAAAGAGCAAATTGCTAAAGACCAAGAGGTATTAGGCCAAAGAATCAGAGGTCTTTACATGCTAGATAGTTCTCAAAATGCTCTTACATACCTAATTACGTCAAAAAATTTTGGTGAATTTTTATCTAGAATGAATGCAGTAGTTAATATATATTCAGCTGATAAACAACTTATAAATGAGTTAAATGCTAAACAAGAACAATTAAATAGTAATTTAACAACCTTACAAAATAAAGAAAATTCATTAAATCAATTAAATAACTCAACAAAATCAAGTATAGAAGAACTTAACACTAAACAAAGTGAATATCAAAATCAAATAAATGAATTAAATGAACAAAAACAACAAGTTGCTTCAACAATTGCTTCAAACGAAGAAGAATTAATATCAAATTCTATTTCAACAATAAACACAAGTGATTCAATAAGCCAAATACAAGATGCTGTAAACTCATTAAAGCAATTAGTTACTCAACTTAGCACAAACTCTGTTATTACTAAAGCTAACAATGCTATAAATGAAGGTGAAAACAAAATACAATCTCTATCTTCTCAAACATCAAATAGTAGTACAAGCTCTAGTAATAATACTGCTACGGAATCTAATTCCACTAGCGTAGCATCAAGTAGTTCAAATTCATCATCTAATAATAATGCTGAAAATTCCACAATCTCTTCATCAAGTTCGGTTGGTTCTTATATAGCAGAATACTCTATGGTTGCTACAGCATATACTGGTGGTGGTTTAACAGCTATGGGACTTAAACCTGTTAGAAATCCTGATGGTATTAGCACTATAGCAGTAGATCCAAATGTTATACCTTTAGGATCAAAAGTTTATATTCCTGGCTATGGATATGCAATAGCCTCTGATACAGGTGGAGCTATAAAAGGAAATAAAATAGATTTATACATGAATTCTGAAAATGCGTGCTTAAATTTTGGAAGACAGACCGTTAAATTATATCTTGTAGCTTATCCTGGTAAATGGTAAACATTTATTAAAAATAAAGAAGTTATATATTAAATAATATATAACTTCTTTATTTTTATTTCATATTAATTATATACATCTTTAGATAATACTTCTGATTTTATTAAAACTCCACTTTCATAAGTATTTTTATAAGTTATAGATGATTTATTTCCTGTTTTAACAGCATTTATCTCTATAGATTTTTCAGGATTTTCATTTATTCCCCATATAGTAGTTTTTATTGTACAATTATCTGTTACATAAGCTTGTACAACAATTGGATTACTATAATTGTTTTTAAATTTAAAATCCACTACTCCTTTCGCTAAAGTAGCATCTCTTCCTAAAGAAACATAACTTACAGGAAGTGAATGAGGTGCTCTTTCCACAATTTCTAAATCTGAATATAAGACTGAATTGTAAAGAGTCGTAACCACTTGACAAATCCCTCCTGCAACTATTGGCACAACTTCATTATTTATAAACCCCGGAGCTGCAGTATAACCATCACTTATTTCCCTACTTCCACCTTGTTCATCAACAGATAAAACTTCTCCAGGCATTAAAACCACTTCATTTAATTTACTTGAAAATAATCTTATATTTTGAGTCCTACCACTTGTTAAATCTGGAAGAGTAGTTTCATAAGTGCCTAAAACATTCATATTATTAAAAACATCTTCATCAATCTCAACATCTACAACATTAACTGGTACTTCTACTATCTCATCAAAAGTTTCATTATTCAAATTTTCTATTATAAGCCTTTTTAATTCTTCTTTCTCAACGATAAGACCTTCTCTAGAATTTGATATTATCATTTCATCACCATTAAAAGAAACTCTAGCATCTTCTTTTTCTATATCTATTAAAGATGACAAATTATCAATATATTCATCTAAAATCTTATCATTACAAACTTCGTCAAAAGAAATAACCTTTTTATTTATTTTGATATAAATTCTATCCAATGTATTTTTAATTAAATTGCCTTCTTTTCCTATATTAATTATTTCATCAGCTATATTTTTTACATCATAGCTTAATCCAACATCTGAGGCATTAATTTTTTCATTTATTACATCTTGATAAACTATATTTATAGTATTTTCTTGTAATTTTTCATGACAATATTCATTTAAAACATCTATTAATTCATCCTTAGTTAAATTCCCTAGATTTTTATCTTCTAGATATACGCCATCATAAACCACTTCTTCTTCTACCCTTGTTTGATTAGTCGTAGATACTGCACCAGTTGTTAAAGCCCCTATAAAAACAAACATGAACAAAGCTACTATTTTTTTCTTTTTCCCCAATTTACAATTTTTTTCTTCCATATTCCCCTCACAATAAAATAACTTTAAATTCTTTATTTACCATAATTATACATTATATTTTTACCTTTTTCTATATATTCATAGATTTTATTTCACTTAAAACAAATTAAATATTTTTTATATAATCATTTATGTTTTTAAAGTAGAACCCAACATCTTTTGATTCATGTGAATCTGAACCTAATACCATAGGAATTTGATTATCCAATAAAAGTTTCATAAATACCCCAGATGGATAAACTTCTTTGCATTTTTCTTTTCTAAGTCCAGATGTGTTTAAATCTATCTCCAATTTATTTTCTTTTAGTAATTTTATTATTTCTGTTAGAATATTTATATTGTAAGAACATTGTGGGAAACTCTCCTTATATTTTCTAATCAAAGTAGGATGACCTATTCTTCTAGGTTTGTACTCTCCTAAATCACATGTTATAGATTTTAACATAGTTTTATAATATAAATTATAAAATTCATCAATTCCTCCAACTACATCAATTAATTTTCTTAATTCCTCCACACCAGAGCCAATAGGATAATATTTTCCCTTATATCTTAAAGTATGAACGGATAATATTGAATCATCTATGTATTTTCCATATTGATTTAATAATTTTTTTATGTTTTCCTCCTCCCCTTCTATATAATCAACCTCTACACCAACATTTATTTTTATTTTATTTTTATATTTATCTTTTATCTCTTTTACAGCTTTTAAATATTTTATTAAAGTTTCCTCATCCATAGCGCTATTATTCCTAGGTGATGGATCTTTTTTTAATGTTAAAGGCATATGTTCTGTAAATGTTATTTCACTAATCCCATTAAGTAAAGCCCTTTCTATATACATATCAAATGTATCTAAAGATCCATGTGGGCAATAAGGGCTATGCACATGCCCATCTCTTTTTAAATTTAATTCCATAGAATTTTCCTCCTAAGTTTTTTAATATCAAAACCATTATACTAAAACAAATATATTTTTTTAATATTATACTTTGATTAATATTCATTATTTTTATCAAAATAATATTAATAATCTTGCTTTAAAACATAAAAAATCATAATATATAAAATAAATTTATATATTATGATTTTTAAATTATCCTTCAAAATATTCATTTATACATAGATTAAAATTAGAATCTAAAACTTTTCTTTCTTCCTCACATTTAACTATTGGTAAACTAAAAGTAAACTCACTTCCTTCACCTAATTTACTTTTGCATTTTATAGTTCCATTTTGTATTTTTATCAAAGATTTTACAAGAAATAAACCAACACCACTTCCTTTAGATTTTTTCAAAAGATGACTATGATTGTTTCCTTGATAAAATCTATCAAAAATCATATCCAAATTTTTTTCATCTATACCTATACCATTATCTCTTACGGTTAATTGAAAACTTTTTTCAAACACCTCTAAAAAAACTTGAATTTTTCCACCTTCATTAGTATACTTTATAGCATTTGATAAAAGATTTAATAAAATAAGTTCTATTTTTTCTATATCGCACAAAACATACTTTTCTTCAACATTTGTATCAAATATTATCTCTATTTTTTTAGACTCGCCATATCTTATAACCGATTGAACTATATCTTCAACAGCACTAACAATCTCACATTTTTCACTATTTACCTTATAATAACCTTCTTCTATTTTGTTAATATCCATTATAGTATTTACTAAATTTAAAATTTTAAATGAATTCTTTTTTATTGAATCTAAATAACTTACAATATTTGTATTTTCATTATAAGTTATATTTCCATCATCTATATTTTTCTTTAAAAGTTGTATTGTCGATAAAATTATATTTATAGGCGTCTTCAATTCATGCGACATATCCATCATAAACATCTTTTTTTCTTTTTTACCAAGTATCATATAATATTCTTTACCCTCTGAATATTTTTTTAATACTCTTATATTATTCAAACAAAGTTTAGTACTTCCTAACATTATATATATGTTAGATATTACTTCGTTTTTTATCCTTAAAAAATCCTTCTCTCTAAATGAAGATATTTCAAAAAAGTTATTTTTACTTATATTGTCTAAATCACACTCTAACTCCTTTAAAACAATATTATTAACATAATAAATTTGTCCACTACTATCTAACACAAAAATATAATCATCTAATAGCTCCATAAACGATCTATCATAAAAATCAAACTCATATTCTCTCAAAACATCCATACTTCTCTCACCATATTTTTACTTATTATTTTGTTATTTTACATTTTTATATTCTATGTATACTTAAAAAATACCTTTTATATTAATTCTTTATTTTCATATTTCTTTAATATAACTAATGTATAATAATATATAATATTAAATATTTGTAAATATTAATATTAAATATTTGTAAAATACCTTGTATCATAAATTTATTTTTTATGTTAGAATAAATTATCATGTCAATAATAAATTTAAATAAATAAGTACTCTTATTTTTATGTACCTAAAAGAGGAGGATCAGTCATGAACGTACTTATATTATCAGCTTCTACAGGGGCAGGGCATATGAGAGCATCTAATGCTTTAAAATCTTATATTGCCAAAACTGAAAAAGATATAAATGTAGAAGTTGTAGATGTATTTAAATATATAAATCCACTACTCAATAAAACGGTTTGCAAGGGATATTTATACCTTGCTACAAAGACACCTAGGTTTTATGGTAAAATATATGCATCGACTAATAAAGATTCTAAAATACCATCAAAACTAACAAAACCAATAGTTCTTTTTAATAGAAAGCTTATGAGGCTTATAAACTATTTTAAACCTGATGTGATAGTAACTACACATCCATTTGTTACTGAAATGGTATCTAGACTTAAAAACCAAGAAAAAATAAATATCCCACTAGTTTGTATAATGACAGATTATGCACCTCATAAAACATGGATACATAAACATGTTGATGCATATATAGTAGCTAATGATGATATGCCTTCTGAAATGATTAAACTAGGCGTTCCTAAAGAAATTATTCACAGCTTTGGAATTCCCATAGATGAAGTATTTTTTAATCAGAAAGATAAAAAAGATTTAAGAAAAAATCTAAAATTAAACGAAGAGCTACCTACAATTCTTATTATGGCTGGAAGCTTTGGTGTTAAAAATATTTTAGATATATATAACGGTATAATAAAAATACCAACTGAATTTCAAATAATAGTTATAACGGGAAGAAATGAAAAACTTTATTCTGCTTTTAAAGAAATACTTCCAAACAGTTCTAAGCCTACTGAACTTATATTCTTTACACATGAAGTAGATAAATACATGCATTCTTCTGATATTATAATAACTAAACCAGGCGGACTTACAATTTCAGAGGCACTAGCTTGTAATATACCTATGGTTCTTTTTGACGCAATTCCTGGGCAAGAACAAGAAAACGCTCAGTTTTTAGTTAATCATAATATGGCTATACTTCTTGAAAAGGATAAAGACTGTTCTTATGTTATACAAAACTTGCTAGATGATAAAGCTAGATTAGAACTTATGCAAAATTCTTGCAAAGTATTTGATAAATCAGAATCATGCAAAAACATATTAAATTTAATAAAAAATTTATACAAAACAAGTTAAAGAAAGGATGGGCATGAAATTTATATAAACTAAATTTTATGCCCATCTTATCCTTTCAAAGATTTATTTGCAAACCATCCTAAGATAATCACTCCTATTGTTGATTCAAGACCTATAAGCATCCTTGTCGTATTTGTAAGTGGAACTATATCTCCAAAACCTAATGTTGTTATTGTTACCATACTTAAATAAAACATTCTAGGGAAATTAAATTTTATATAATAAAAAAAACTATTTTTATTCAAACTAGGATTTCCATCATTATTTATTATATACTGATTAAATTTTTCATTTATTTTTTCATCTATTATAATTCCAACATCTAAAACCTTATCTAAACATTTCACTCTAAATATTTTTTCTATATCTAATCCATCTAAAATCTTATTACTACTCTTTGTACTTATCTTACATTGCTTATATATATTATCTTCATGCTTTATTGACAATTCTTCTAATATTTTAAGTGTTATTACAGCATTGTATTCTAAATTATTTCTACTATTTTTTAATACTATAAATATATCACTCTCTAAATATTTATTATTTATTCTTGTTTCCTTTATTTTTAAATCATTTACATCAAATAAAAAATCTTCAGAGCAGTTATTAAAAAAAACTAAATAATTTGAATTATAATAATTTCTAAAATTGCTTTTAATACTATTTTCTAAATAATTTTCTATATAAGAATAATTTTTATCAAAAATAATTTCTTTATTTGAAAATGAATAATAAAAATCATTAGAAAAATATGTGTATAAAACTGCAAAAAATATTACTATAAAAAAATAAAAAATTATAAACTTAATAATAATTTTTTTATATATTTTCATACTATATTCCTTCAACATAATTATTAATAATACTATTGCTATTAATATAAAAATATTATTATGATTAATTATTAAAATTATCCTTTATAAAAAAATAGAGGCATGAGTTTTTCTCATACCTCTATTTCTTTTTTTTATGATTTATAAGATAAGTAAATTCATTAACATATTTTAAATCTGATTTTATAAGACCTAATATTATATTTAATCTTTTATTAAATCTCACTCCACCCATAACAAAATCAAAGGGTATATATCCTATGATTATAATTGCTACAATTAATCCTAAAGATATAATATTTATTGAATTGTAACTATAATTCAAAGTAGCAAGCAAAATCATTGCCATTACTATACTTATAGTTGCAGCTATAAGTATAATGAAGTTATTATATTTTTTTATGCTACAAATTTCCCTTATTATAAGGTCTCTTTTTGCCTTTAAGTTAATATTATCTTTATCAAAATTCATCTAACCACCCCTAAAATAAAATGGTTTAATATTTATATCAATAATGTAATTCTAACATTTTATTATTAATATTACTAGTGTTTATATTTGTCCATTTTCATAAAAATAAATATTAATTCACATTAACTTTAAGCATAATTTCCTATTTTTTAATGATTTAACAAAATCCTCAATTCTTTTTAATGCTTCCATAATATCTTCCATAGATGTTGCATAAGAACATCTTATAAACCCTTGTCCACATGAACCAAAAGCATCACCTGGAACTGTTAACACTTTTTTCTCCATTAAAAGTCTTTGACAAAACTCATCTGATGTAATATTTGTAGATTTTATATTCGGAAAAACATATAAAGCTCCCATTGGTTCAAAGCACTCAAGCCCCATTTTTCTAAATCCTTGAACAACAACCCTTCTTCTTCTATTATATTCTCTTGCCATAGCTTCTACATCTTTATCACTATTTTTCAAAGCCTCAATAGCCGCAAATTGTGCAGTAGTTGGGGCACACATTATAGCATATTGATGTATTTTTTTCATGGCATCTATTAACACTTTATGACCACAAGCATATCCAAGTCTCCACCCTGTCATGGCATATGCTTTTGAAAACCCATTTATAACTATAACCTTATCTTTTATTTCTGGAAAAGAAGCAATAGATTCATGTTTTTTACCATAAGATAACTCTGAATAAATTTCATCTGATAATATAATAATATCTTTATCCTTTAAAAACTCAACAATAGGTTTAAGTTCATCTCTAGTCATTATAGCTCCAGTTGGATTATTAGGAAAAGGTAACACTAAGACCTTTGTTTTAGGAGTTATAACTTTTTCTAAAGCTTCTTTTGTAAGTTTAAAATCATCCTCTTCTTTAAGGTCTATTATCTTAACAGTTCCTCCAGCAAAAGCAGCACATCCTTTATATGCCACAAAACTCGGTTCTGGAATTATAATTTCATCTCCAGGTCCAATTAAAGCCCTTATTGCAAGGTCTATACCTTCACTCCCTCCAACAGTTACAATTATTTCTTCTTTGGGATTATATTCTAAATTACATCTTCTCTTTAAATATTTAGAAATTTCATCTCTAAGCTCAATAAACCCAGCGTTAGATGAATAATGAGTATGTCCTTTTTCTAATGAATATATACCAGCTTCTCTAACATTCCAAGGAGTTACAAAATCAGGCTCTCCAACTCCTAATGATATGACATCCTCCATTTCATTTACTAAATCAAAATACTTTCTAATACCAGATGGAGGCATATCTTTAATATTTTTTAATATCATATCTTCTAATATCATATAATAAGAACCTCCCTATCATCCTTTAATCCTTTTTCCTTAAAAATAGTTCCATGCTCTTTATACTTTTTCAAAACAAAATGAGTCGCTATTCCATTTACATATTCTTGAATTGCAAGTTTATCAGATACAAACATAGAAACTTCTTTCATTGTTTTTCCCTCAACTATTACTGTTAAATCAAAACCACCAGATGACATTAAATAACATGCTTTAACCTCTTTAAAGTTATATATCCTCTCTGCAACCTTATCAAATCCAACTCCTCTTTGCGGTATAATTTTAACTTGAATTAATGCAGTTACTATCTCTGAATTTGTATTTTCCCAATTCACAAGAGTTGTATATCCTGCAATTACCCCACTATTTTCATAATCTTTTATAGCTTGTTCTACTTCTTCCCTAGTTTTTCCAGTCATAATAGCTATTTCTTCTACTGAATATCTACTATCTTTCTCTAACACTTCTAGTATTTCTTCCAAAACATTTGCCTCCATATATTTATTTTTCTATAGCTTCTAATAAAAATTTTACAACAGCATCGTCATTATTATTTCCTATAACAGCAGTTGATATTTCTTTAAGTCTTTTATCTGCATTTTCCATAGCATAACATCTATCTGATATTAAAAACATAGGAATATCATTTAAATTATCTCCAAAGGTTATTAAATTTTGAGATTTTAAATAATTAGATATAAATTCTATACCTTTAGCTTTAGATGCTGTTGAATTATAAATCTCCATAAAATACCATGAAGGATTATAAATATCCTCATAATAATTTACCGTTATATTTCCTATGCCATCTAATTCATTATTTATTTTATCTATTGATTCTTCTTTATCCATAACAACAATATTTATTATTTTAGAATTTTTTATAGACTTTCTATAATCATCAGTTTTAACAAAGGTTTTTAACTTTCTATCTTTTCTACCATTATAAAAATCAATTTCAGCTTCATTAAAAAACTCTTTATAATAAACATACATATGGTTTTGATTTATAGCATATACCAGATAATTTTTACACCCTTTGTCTAAAACATCTAATACCTTAAAGACTGTTTGATTATCAATTTCCTTTATATCTATATATTCTTCTCTACCCTTATCATAAATAATAACACCATTCATAAGAATCAATGGTAATTTAATATTGAGACTACTTATTATATCAACTACAGTAGCAGGTGTTCTAGCAGTTGCTATGGTGAAATTCAATCCACTATCTATCAATTTATTTAAATTATCACTTGAAAATAAAGTTATCTCTTGTCTATTATTTAAAAGAGTTCCATCTAAATCTGAAACATATAAATTTTCCAAAATTCCTCTCCTTTATCAATTAAAAATCCTTCAGATATTTTAGTATCTAAAAATAATTATATAAGTTAAACTTAACAATAACAATAACTTATACCTTTATTTTATTCTTTTTATAAAACATTACAGCACTTAAAATAACTAATATGCAAATAAACGCATAAACAAAGAATAAACTATTTCCAATACTTCCAAATAAAATTATAAGAGAACCAACTATTGCAAGGCATGGATTTATAAAGCCTTTAAATATACCCTTTACTTCCTTTGAAATCCCCATTCTTATAACCTTTATATAAAACACAATGTATAACACATAATTTATAGTTATTGATATCTCTGATATATCAGAATTTTGAAGCATATTAAATTTAACAGTTATATAATGAACTATCATCCAAAATAAAGATATTGCCATTACCAAAAATACTGATAAAATCGGCATTTTATATTTATCATTTATTTTAGATAAACTTTTAGCTTTAGGAAACATGTGTCTAATAGCCAATGAATACGGCATTCTAATGTATCCCATAATAAGTCCGTTCACAGTTCCCATAATTGATATTATGATAAATATTAATATAAGCTTTGCCCCATAAACCCCAAAAATGCTATTAGCAGCAACATTTACATGAGAATCTCCTAGAGCCATTACATTTTCAACACCTACATAAGTACTTATCCCAACAAAATATAAAACATAAATAATAAGTATAAATATTGGTGCTATAATTAAAGCCTTTGGAAGATTTTTTTTAGAATCTTTTATTTCATGACCAATCGATGTTGAAACTATCCATCCATCAAAAGAAAAAGCAATTGGTGCTATTGCACTAATCCATTTAGTTTGAGTAAAAGCATTAACATGTTCACCTGTAATACTTTGAGGATTTCCAAAAAACAATCCTACAATGGCAATTATAATAAGAGGTATAATCTTAATCACAGTTGCTGCATTCTGAAAATATCCAGAAAGTCTAAATGACAATATATTAAATAAAAATATTAAACTCATAATAATTGTTCCAATAAGTATCTGAACTTCTAAACTTTCTTCTAAACCAAAAAGCATACACCCATATATTCCAGTAACCCAAGAAACAACGACTATTATTGTTGGATAGTATAAAAATGTATGAAACCATCCAAATGCACAGGCAAACTCTTTATTCAAAGAATATTCAGCATAAGTTATAACCCCTCCAACTTCGGAATTTCTTGAAGCTAACTCTGCAATACTTAAACTTCCAAAAATAATTCCAAGTGCAGCAACTATAAATACTAATATTCCAAGTTTTATACTCCCATTTGTAGCTATTAAGATATTATCACTTTTAAAAAATATACCAGAACCAATTACAATGCCAACTATCATTGCTATAGCGGTAGGTAACCCATATCGATTTTCTTGCATAATTCCCCCAACTTTCATTTTTATATTTTATTAAATATATCATATATTTTTACATTTTTAAATGTTTTTTGAAAAAATAAAGGTTTTTATATTAAATTAAATATAAAAACCTCTAAAAAGATTATAAATTATTTAAAATGTATACAAGAATCCATATTATTACTTAATGTTCTAAATTCATAATTTTCACTAAGAAGATACTCTATCACTTCTGGCAAAGCTTCTACTGTAGATAATTTAGGATTAAGGTCATGAAAAAGTATCACCGCATTATTATTATTTTTACATCCATTTATTACGTTTTTAACAATTTCTTCCTTGCTCAAAGATTGTTTTGATGCATCTCCAGATGTAACATTCCAATCATAATACTTATATCCCTCTTCACTCATAACTTGAACTAATTCGTCCATAATAATTTTCCCACCGTACTTTTCACTTACTGTATTATTAGAACCACCAGGAAACCTAAGCATATAATTAGGTTTAATACCATATTCTATTAAAAGCCTGTTAAGTTTATTAACATCACTTTTAAAATCTTCAACCGATGTATATATTTCATTATACTCATGACAGTATGTATGATTTCCTATTTTATGTCCCTCTTTGTTCATTCTTATATACATGTCTTTATATATAGGTTTACCATTTACAAAAAAGGTAGCCTTTACATTGTATTTTTTTAATATGTTCAATATTTTAGAAGTGTTTTTAGATGGTCCATCATCAAATGTTAAATATGCAATTTTTTTAACTTTCTCTCCTTTTTCTAATGCCTCTCCATCTGTTTCAATATAATCTTTATCACTTCTATTATCTTGAAAAATCTCATTCTCCTCGCTATCATTCATAGTTTTTCCACTAGTAATATGTACAGGTATCGTAAATGATATTAATACTGCGATTACTCCTAAAAAATAAAAAACTATCCCTATCTTTTTCTTCATCTAAAATCACCACACCTATCCTAAATATTAGACCACTGTCTGTACTAGATATAGTATATGCAGTTTTTTATATATTTTTCGATGTAAATATTGGTATTTGAATATAAAAAACTATACAGACTAAAATTTAATATTTTTTAATCTGTATAGTTTTTAAATAATTATAAAGCTATTCTATATGCTCATGATTTCTTATGTGATTTATACAATAACATCTATGATCTTTGCATTTAGAACAATATCTAAATTCCATTTTAGGATCATCTTCATCTGTGATTCCACATACACTGCAAATATGTCTTGGTCTAACTACCTTTAAATGAGACGCATGCCTTCTCTTTCTTGATTTGCTTTTTACATTCCTTTTACCCTTACTAAAAATATATGGCCCAAAGAATATAAGAAAACTAATTACAGGTGCTATAACAAGCAATCTTTCACCCATGCTAGAAGCTGTTACAAACTCCCAAGCTATTAAAATTCCATTTAAATAACCTAAATATTTTACCTTTACAGGCAGTATAAAAAATAATAAAAATTCAACATCTGGATACACCATAGCAAAAGCTAAAAATAAAGAACTATTTAAATACCATGCACCAGCTGGCATTTTAGTTAAAAATGATACTATTATAGTCACTAACATTCCTAAAAAATAATAAACATTAAATTTAAAACTTCCCCAAGCCCTTTCAAGCCCTGAACCTATAACATAATATAAATAAATAGCAAATACCATCCATATAAAACCTGTGCTAGGAGGTACTATAATAAAGGATATAAGACGCCAAATCTCCCCTTGTGTTACCAACTGAGGTATTAAATATAATTTTGTTATTATTCGACTTCCATCTATTATAGATAAAACATAAACAAAAGCGGTTAATATTGTTATATAATACATTAAATTTTTAATACAAAACTTTCCAAATCTTTTCTCAAGTTTATCTATCCAAGTTATCCTATTTAGCATTAATACATACTCCTCCTTGTACTAATCTTTTAGCTGTAATTGATTTTCTTTTTATTTAATATTGATTTTTTTTAACATATATTTCTAAGTATAATTATAATATATTTTATATTAATAAGCTAGAAAAAAAATCCATAAACAATTATATTATTCAAATTTTCTATCCCATAAAAAATGCATCTCAAACTACAAAATAGTTTGAGATGCATTTTTTAATATTAAACTAAATAATTACTTGTCATAATTTGAAATTTTTCTTGATTTGCAATAAACCAAGGTTCAAATTCCATATTTTCTTTTTTAAGCTTTTTTGCTATTTCCATTAAATATTCTGGAATTCTAGCTTGTAATATATCGCCTACATAAGTTCCAAACTTAGTTTGACCTATTGCAAATTTTCCTCTAATATGAAGTTCAAAGGTATTTTGCATAGTTCCATTTACTCTTTTAAATTTTCCTGCAAAACCAATTGGTGCAAGTTCATGAATTGAACAAGAATTTGGACATCCTGATATAGCAAGTCGTGGAAGTAAATCGTCTGTTATATTATTCTCTCTAAAATATGTTATTATCTCATTTAATAATGTTTGAGATGGCATAACCCCCATTTGACATACAGGTACACCTATGCATGATATTGAATCTTCAAGTCTTGTCTTTCCTGTCATACTCTCAGTTAGTTCTAACATCTTCTCTGCTTCTTTTCCATTTAGGTTTATAATATAATACCCTTCTGTACTAGTTAGTCTTAATTCTACATCTTCCATCTCTTTAATAGCTTTTAATATCTTTTCAATATCGCAAGTTTTAAATTGTCCACCTATTGGTTTTACATAGACACTATATAGTCCTTCTTGCTTTTGTTCTGTTAATCTAAATGATTTTATATCTGTTTTTATTCCAGCTTTTAAGATTTCTTTTATAGTAGGATAAACCTTTAAAGAATCTCCAAACTTTTCAAAAGCTTCACTAAGATGTTTCATATAACATTTTGTAAATGCCTCTTCACCCATTCTTTCTACTATATACCTTATACGAGCCTTTCCATGATTATTATAATCTCCTTCAGCCATGAAAAGATTAGTTATCGCCTCTAAATGATATACAACATCTTCAGGATTTATAAGTTTTTCAAGTTCTACAGCAACTCTTGGATTTCTTCCAATTCCTCCTCCTATAAATACCTTAAATTTATTCTTCTCACCATCTTTAACAGCTAAGAATCCTAAATCAACAGCTGTTACATGTACCCTATCTTTAGTATCGTTTGATAAGTTTATTTTTAATTTTCTTGGTAAATTATAACTTGTTACTTGTCTTTTAATATTATCATCTATAGCAAATACATAAGGTACTATATCAAAAGCTTCTCCAACCTTTACTCCAGATAAAGCTGACATTGCAATATTACCAGGATTATCTCCTCCAACACCTCTTGTACAAATTCCAAATTCTATAGCTTCCTTTAAAATTTCACAAGCGTCATCTATATTTACTCCATGAAGCTGTATAGCTTGACGTGTTGTTATATGTATTTTATGTAAATCATATTTTTTAGCTAAGTTATGTATAAATTCTAGCTTTTTAACAGGAATTACACCTGCTGTTGTCCTTAATCTAACCATGAAACTTTTACCATCTCTATGTGAATATACTCCCATCTTTCCAGACGCTTTTTTAAATTGAGCTCTATTTATTTCACCACTTAAAAATTTATAAGCAATTTCTTTAAATTCATCTATTTCATTGATTAAAGTTTTTTTTAATTCACTATTCATACCTTCGACCTCCTAATATGATAAACATAGTATTTTCATTTAATTTATAATTATTTTAATATTTTATGTTTAAATTTAAACTATTATTAAAAAAGTTAATAATCAACTATATAATAATTAACTTTGCTATTTTATATTCTTTTTAATTAATTTTCTGTGATAAATATCATGGAAATTGAAAATTCACAAATTATTTAAATTTAATATTTATTTAAGTTTAATATATTTATTATTTTTAAATAGTTGACAACAATACTTTAATGTCTTAATATATTACTTGTTTATTATAATCTTACATAGAGTTTAGTTAAACTAAACTCTATGTAAGATTATAATACGTTTTTTACTTATTATAAGTTTAGATTTAGCCAAAACTACATCTAAATAGAGTCGCAAACTTAGAATTACTTCTATATTTTTAAATCAAGACTTTAATAATTTTAATTTGGAGGAATCATAAATATGAACATTAACATGATTGGCGTTCCATTATTTTATGGATGCGATAACCCAGGTGTTGAAAAAGGCCCTGATACTTTAAGAGAGAACAACATTATAGATATATTTAAAAACAATAATAACAAGATTTATGATTTGGGAAATTTATATGTAAAACATATAAATTCTTGTGATAAATTTGCCGATAATAAAAATATGAAGTACTTATCCTCTGTTATAGATGTAAATGAAAATTTAGCCCAAGTTATTTATAATAGCTTAAATGCTAATAACTTTCCTCTAGTAATTGGAGGAGATCATTCGTTAGGACTTGGCTCTTTAGCGGGTGTATCTAAACATTTTAATGGAGATTTTGGAGTTATTTGGGTAGATGCCCACGGTGATATAAATACTGATTTGACATCTCCAAGTGGTAACATACATGGAATGCCACTTGCCGCTTCTATGGGCGTTGGAAATAAATCTCTTCAAGATATTTACTTCAAAGGAAGAAAAGTTGATTCCAAAAAAGTATTTATTCTTTGTGCTAGAGATTTAGATGAAGGTGAACTTAAACTTATAAACTCTCTAAAGTTAAATGTTTGGACATCTAAATCAATTAAAGAAAAAGGAATAGAAAGGTGTATTGAAGAACTCTTAAATAGAGTTTACGATTTAAATATAAAAAACATTCATTTAAGCTTTGATATAGATTGTGCAAATCCTGACTTGGTTCCAGGTACCGGAACTCCTGTGAAAGATGGTATATCTATGAACGAAGCTAAATATATAATAGATTCATTATTTAAAACTAAAATGATTAAATCTATGGATTTTGTTGAATTTAATCCTGATATAGAATATACTACCACTTTAAACAATTGTTTAGATTTATTAAAATGTGTTGCTAAAAGCATGCAATAATAATTATATTTGCCATAATTTATTAACATGATTCAATCATAAAATAAATTATGGTTTTATTTTTAAACTTTATCATATAGTTATAAAAACTACATGTTGCATTTATTCATTTTTGTATTTATAATATTATTATGTATTTATTGATAAATAAAGTAAATTACTTTTATTAACCTTAAGGAGGCACTTATGGAAAAAATAGCTCTAATTACAGATAGTTCTTGTGGACTTTTTGAAGATTACTTAAATGAATATGATATACATTTATTAAGACTTAAAATTATATATAAAGATAGAGAATATACTGAGGGCATTGATATAACTTCTGAAGATGTTTATAAAAATTTAGAAAATGAACTTCCTACAACATCTATGCCTTCTGTTTCCGATACAAATAATCTTTTAAATGAACTTTTGAAAAAAGGATACACACACGTCATAGCTTTGCCTATATCATCTGGTCTTTCTGGAACTATAAATAGCATTAGACTTGCTTGTGAAAGTTTTGAAGGAAAGCTTGAATCTTTTATATTTGATACAAAATTAGTGTCTATGGCAAATGGTCTTTTTGTTATAGAGGTTGCTAAACTTATTAAAGAAGGCAAAAGTTTTGTAGAGATTTGTAATCTCATTCCAAAAATTCGTGAAAAAACAAATATATATTTTACAGTAGATACTTTAGAATACTTAATTAAAGGTGGAAGAATAGGAAGACTAAGTGGAAATATCGGAGAGCTTTTAAATTTAAAACCTATAATAGTTATGAATGATGAAGGTAAATATTCCTCTATTTCAAAGGTTCGCGGTACAAAACAAGCTATAAAAAAATTAATTAATATCGGTGAAAAAGCATTATCTAAAGGAAAATGTTCAATTACAGTCTCTTGCGGAACTATGCTAGATGAAGCTAAAATGCTTCAAGAAGCATTTTCTAAAAATCCAAATGCAAATATGATTCATTCAAAAACTATAAGTTCCGTAATTGGAATACATTCAGGACCTAAAGCGTTTGGTTTTGCCATAATCGAAGAATACTAAATAAAAAACGTATCAAAATAAAGCTTTGATACGTTTTGTTTCATTATCATTAAATTAGGTGTATTTATACCTGTATTTTTTTATTATTTTTTACTATGCTCATTTCACTATTTACCAAAAATATTCCTATACAAACTAGAATAAGAGCTATAATAGTTTTGCTGTTAAATATGTTTTCATTTAGAAATATTGCTGATAATATCGAACCAAATACAGGTGTTAAAAAATTAAAAACAGCTATTTTGCCAACTTTATTATATTTTAAAAGTAACGTCCAAAGACAAAAAGCTATTGCTGATAATAATCCCATGTAAATTAAAAGAGATATTGACTGTAAATTAAAGTTAGTCAAACTTCCTCCAAGGCTAAATCCACAAACTGTTAACACTACTCCTCCTATAAAAAGTTGATAACCAGTTATTATAAATGTGTCTTGTTTTTGAGATAAATTTTTACCATATATTGTTGCAGCTGACGATATAAATGTTGAAAGTATTATAAGCCCATCACCTTTAAAAGTAAATCCACTACCTAAAGAATTTCCTGTAACATTTACTAAAACAACACCAATAAATCCAATTATACATCCAATAATTTTATTAATACTAATTTTATCATTTTTGTATAAAAAATGTGCTATTATTATGCTAAAGAATGTTCCTGTTCCGTTTAAAATTGCTCCTCTAACTCCTGTTGTATAAGATAGTCCTATGTAAAAAAAAGCATACTGAAGAGATGTTTGAGTCAATCCCAAAATAACTAAACTTAACAATTGTTTTTTATTCATTTTAAATATTGATTTTTTTAAAAACATAGCTAAAGTTAAAACCATTAATCCAGCTAAAACAAATCTATATCCTGCAAAAAGTATTTTAGATTCTATATTACTAGTTTCTATTTGAAATATATCATATCCAATTTTTATAGCAGGATACGCACTTCCCCATAAAATGCAACTTATTAATGCAAAAAATAATATAATTTTTCTATTTTCAAAGAATTCTTTATACATTAATCCCCCTTAAAATAATTGATCTAGTTTATTTATAATTTCATTAGTGTTATCATCAAGTGGAACATCTAAATACCATGGCTTTTCTAAACTTTTTGTATTCTCACCAAAATATCTTGCTTTTAGTATTATTTCTGGTCTATATTCAAAATGTAATATATCAAATTTTGCCCATTTTCCTCCCCAAACAAATCCATTATCTTCAAAAGCTTTAACAAGTTCCTTTGGATATGATGCAATTCTTTTTGTTGCATCTTCTTTCTTTGCCCATTTCCAGTAATCACTATTACTTTTATTTAAATCAATGGCAATTCCAAAAGAATGTGGACTCAATCTTCCTGTGCCTTGAATATACCTATAATTAAAAGTTCCCATAATAGGTAAAACAAATTGTATTATCTTTGAATTTTGTTCTTTTTCATAAGATTTTGCTGTCTCTAAAGCACTTTTTAAAGCTCTAGCTGCTCCATTTTGTCCATTAAAAGAAATAGGACCGTACGGAGTTAAAATAGTTTCTAAATTGTTTTCAACATTTATCTCACTATAACCATAAACCTCATTTAAAAGAGAATATACCCGTATTCTTCCTGGATTTTTTCCATCCTCAACTACACAATCTATACTTTCTAACGAATAAACATCCTCTAACATATCCTGAAGATCTGGACTATTTAGCTTTTCTTCATCACTTTTCACATTTTTATCATCATATAATATTTTCCTATTAGACCTAGTCACAAGATAAATAAATCCATGTTCATCCTTGTAAACATCTTTTATATAATCACTATAAGCAATCATAAGACATAAAAGATCTTGCTTAACCATTATATCATAATCATCAGAATTATTTTTACCAAAAACTGAAATATTTGTGAATAAAACCATGATAATAGTAAATATTATTACTTTGAATATTTTTTTCATCAAACCTCACCTCAAAGCGTTTTTATTTAGCTTTACCAGAGTTTAATTTTTAATTCTAAAATTCAAAGGTGGCATCAATAATTTTATTTTGATACCACCTATTACTACGATTTAAATTTACTTTCCACTATATTTTTAATGTCGTACGAATCAAATTCATCTTCCCAAAGTTTCCTTGACAAATTAGATTTATTTTTCCATATACTCTTTTCTGTAAGATATAATATGAATTTTTCAAAATCACTTTCCTCTTTTGCCAAATAACCATTATTATTTTTTATAAAATCTTCAGCTATACTATTTTGAGATACAACTATCGGAAGACCAACCCCTATATATTGAATTAGATTAATATATATTTTTTCATTTAACTCGTACAAATTATCTAGGCAAACTATTGCTATATGAGATTTTAACATTTCATTAAGAACACTTTTTGGGGTAAATTTTATATTTTCTATAATTAAAGAATCTACACCAACTTCTAACTTTTCATCACATATAACCTTTAAGATTAACTTTTGATATTTAAGTTTTTTCGCTAACAAATCTAGATTAGGTAATATTTTTTTTAAATTATTTAATTCATTACGTTCACCAATCCATAGAAGAATAATTTTATTATTATAATAAGAAAGCCGTTCTTTATTAATTTCATAAAGATTAATATATTCTAATATTTTATTACTAGTTATTGTTTTAGTTTCATACTCCCTATCCATATCATCTATATATTGAACCTTTTTATAAGAAGATAAATACTTATACTTTTTATTTGCAATATAAATTGATATTTTCATTTTATCCCTTCTTTAATAATTAATATTTAATTATTTATATCAATACAATCCCTATTTAACCTTACTTCTATGAACTTAGCTTTCTATGTTAATAATGACTATTCTTTTTAACTAAAGTTAATTTTCTCTACCAAATAAAATAACATCTTTAATTTCATTTAATATATGCCCATACTCTGTAAATGTTTCTGGCATATCTAAAATTATATAATCGTAAAATTCTTTCAAATAAACTACAATACTTTTTAATTTATTAGCTATTAACAAATCTACCAAATTTAATCTCTTAGTTCCAAATGTTAAAATATCTAAATTATTATCAATATTTACTATAATATCCTCTACATTTATATCTTCTACTAAAACTTCATACAAACCAAAATTATTTGATATATCAAATTGTTTATAAGTATTTAAATTTCTAAAATTACAATCAATGATTAAAATTTTATTTTCTTTTAATGCCAAAGTATTTGCAATATTAATTGTAATTTCCTCCTCTTCAATATTTGATAATAATTCTGGAATTACAACTAAGGGTCTTTTATCTGAGCATAAATTTTCTATATTTTCTACTAACTTTTTATAATCACTATAATTTTTTATTTTTAAATATTCAATATTTCCCATTTATCTTAATCCCCTTCATTATAATTTAATAAATAATTGTTTAAACTAATTTTTAGTACATTATATATATTAAATATTAATTTTAAATATTACATAACACCTTATCTATCCTATTATAAAAATAAAGGAGCTAAGTCTAAAATTTAGACTTAGCTCCTTTATTTTTATCCTATAATATTATTTTCTTTTTCTTTTTTTTCTATAGATTTTTCTTCTATACTGTCTAAATCATTGCTTTTTTCTTGTCTTTTATTAAGATTTTTAAAAGCAGTAGATAACATAAGTTTTATTCTATTTAATTGGTTTACTTCACTAGAACCTGGGTCATAATCAACTGCAACAATATTTGCATTGCTATTTTGTCTTTTTATTTCTTTCATAACACCTTTTCCAGTAACATGATTTGGAAGACAACCAAATGGTTGCATACAAACTATATTTTCAACCCCATTTTCTATAAGTTCCATCATTTCACCCGTTAAAAGCCATCCTTCACCAGATTGATTTCCAAGATCAACCACCTTAGAAGCTTCATGAGCTAATCCTTTTATTGAACCCAATCTTATAAATTTACTATTTTTAACCGCATTTCTGTAAGGTGTTCTATAAAGCTCTACTAAAGATATAAAAACATTTCCAAATATTTTCTGTTTCTTACTTCCTGCTAAATATCTATTTGCATAAGTACTACCATAAATTGAATATAAGAAAAAGTCTAAAAGGTCTGGAACAACTGCTTCTGCTCCCTCTTTTTCTATAATACTTACAATGTCATTATTTGCTATTGGATTAAATTTAACTAATATTTCTCCAACAACTCCAACCTTTGGTTTTATATCATTTGTAACTTCTAAAGCTTCAAATTCACGAACTATCCTCTTTATATTTTCTCTGTAAACTAATATATTAGGTTTCTTTAAAGATTCTTTACATTTTTCCATCCACTTATCATAAAGAACATTAGCTGAACCTTTAATTTTTTCATATGGTCTTACAGCATATAAAACTTTCATAAGCAAGTCTCCATAAATAATTCCCATTATACATTTATGAAGCATAGGCAATGTTAAGCTAAATCCACTATTTTCCTCCATACCTTTTGCATTTAAAGATATAATTGGAATATCTGAAAATCCTGCGTCTTCCATAGCCTTTCTTAAATAACCTATATAATTAGTTGCCCTACAAGCTCCCCCTGTTTGACTTATAATCACAGAAGTAGTTTTTAAATCATATTTTCCTGATTTTAATGCACTTATTATTTGACCTACCACTATAATTGCAGGATAACACGCATCATTATTTACATATTTTAAACCTTCATCCACAACTTTTTTATCATTTGCAGGTAAAACTACAATATTATATCCAGACAATCTAAATGCTTCTTCTAAAAGCTCAAAATGTATAGGGGACATTTGTGGAGCTAATATTGTATGTGTTTTTCTCATTTCTTCTGTGAACTCTTTTTTGTTAACATAAGTAACATTTTGTGCTTTTTGAGCAGAATTTTTAATATTTTTTCTCTCTTCAATAGCAGCCTTTAAAGATCTAAGCCTTATTTTTGCTGCACCTAAATTATTTCCTTCATCTATTTTTATAGTTGTATAAATTTTTGAATGCTTATTTAATATTTCTTGAACCTGTTCTGTAGTTATTGAATCTATTCCACATCCAAATGAATTTAATTGAACTATTTCTAAATCATCATTTTTAGCAACATAAGTAGCGGCTGAATACAATCTTGAATGATATGCCCATTGATTAACCACTCTAAGAGGAGTATCTATACTGCCTAAATGTGCGACAGAATCCTCTGTTAACACTGCCATTCCTAAAGAATTTATAAGCTCAGCCATACCATGATTTATTTCTGGGTCAATATGATATGGTCTTCCACTTAAAACTATTCCTTTTACGCCATTATCCTTAACATACTTTATTATTTCCTCACCTTTTTGCCTTATGTCAGCTTTAAAACTCTCTTGCTCACTCCATGCTTTATCAACAGCATCATTTATTTCTTTCTTAGAAACATTAAAGCTACTTAATTCCTCAAAAAGCCTTTCTTTAAGCCTTTTTTTATCATGAAGTGGCAAAAATGGCTTCATAAAGTTTATATTTTCTTCTCTTATTCTATCTACATTATTTTTTATAACCTCAGGATAAGATATTACTATTGGACAATTAAAATGATTATCTACATTCTCATTTTCTTTTTTCTCATGAATTATACTTGGATAAAAAATATTTTTTATATTTTTATCTATAAGATTTATTATATGCCCATGTACTAATTTTCCTGGATAACAAACTGATTCTGATGGAATAGTATCAATTCCTTGTTCATAGACCTTTTTAGACGACTTATCAGAAATCTGTACTCTAAATCCAAGATTTGTAAAGAAAGTGAACCAAAATGGATAATTTTCATATATATTTAAAACTCTTGGTATTCCAATTACACCTCTTTTTGCTTCTTCTTCTTCTAATGGTTCATAGCTAAATAATTTATCATATTTATATTTATAAAGATTTGGAATGTGGTTATGTCTTATTGGCTTTCCTGCGCCCCTTTCACATCTGTTCCCTGATATATGACGCTCTCCATTGCTAAATTTATTTATAGTTAAAAGACAATGGTTTGAACATATATTACATCTAGTCATTGATGATTTCACATTAAAATCTTCTAATTCTTTTTCACCTAAAAGTTTTGTTACATATCCTTCTTCATATCTTTCCTTAGCTATAAGTGCAGCACCAAAAGCTCCCATAATTCCCGCTATGTCTGGTCTTATAACTTCTCTTCCTGATAAAAGTTCAAAACTTCTTAAAACTGCATTATTATAAAATGTTCCACCTTGAACAACTATTTTTTCCCCAAGTTCTTTAGGATTCCTAACCTTAATAACTTTAAATAGCGCATTTTTAACTACTGAATATGAAAGTCCTGCAGATATATCACTAACGTCGGCTCCTTCCTTCTGAGCTTGTTTAACTCTAGAATTCATAAATACCGTACACTTAGAACCTAAATCAACTGGTCTTTTTGATAAAAGAGCTTTTTGTGCAAAATCCTTTATATTCATATCTAATGATTTAGCAAAAGTTTCTAAAAATGAACCACATCCAGCAGAACATGCTTCATTTAACACAATGCTATCTATAACACCATCTTTTATCTTTATACATTTCATATCTTGTCCACCAATATCTAATATGAAATCTACACCTGGTTGAAAATGTGCCGCTGCTTTATAGTGAGCTACTGTTTCTATCTCACCTATATCTACCTTTAATCCAGATTTTAAAAGTTCTTCACCATAACCTGTTACTGCTGAATTAACTATTTTAACTCCTTTAGGTAAAATACTATATAATTCTTTTAAAACAGCCATTGATGAATTTAATGGACTACCACCATTACTTCCATAATGAGTAAATACTATGTTAGAGTTTTCATCTATTAATGTAACCTTAGTTGTTGTAGATCCTGCATCTATCCCTAAAAATACATTCCCTTTAAGTTCACTTATTTCTTTTCTATGTACTGAATTTTTCTCGTGTCTTTGTATGAATTTCCTTAGTTCTTCTTCATTTTCAAATAGTGGCTTAAGAGTTTCAGATTCACTTAAAGATGAAACATCAACATTCTTTATCTTATTTCTAAGCTCTAAAAATTGAAGAGGAGTTTCCTCTATTGAGTATAAAGAAGCACCAAGAGCTATAAAAACTTCTGAATTATTTGGAAATATTATTTCTTCATCTTTAAGTTCTAGGGTTTCTATAAATCTATTTCTAAGTTCTGATAAAAAGTGAAGTGGTCCACCTAAAAATGCAACATTTCCTTTTATAGGTCTTCCACATGCAAGTCCACTTATTGTTTGTATTACAACCGCTTGAAGCACAGAGGCTGCAATGTCTTCTTTAGCAGCTCCTTGATTTAAAAGAGGTTGTACATCTGTTTTTGCAAAAACCCCACATCTAGCTGCTATTGGATATATTGTTTTATGATTTTTAGCTAAATTATTTAGTCCCGTAGCATCAGTTTGTAAAAGGGCAGCCATTTGATCTATGAATGAACCAGTACCTCCTGCGCATGTTCCATTCATTCTTTGTTCTATTCCACCTTGAAAATAAGTTATTTTAGCATCCTCTCCGCCAAGTTCTATAGCTACATCTGTTTCTGGTAAAAATACTTCTATTGCCTTTGTACCTGCTATCACCTCTTGAACAAATTTTATTCCAAGTGAACTTGCAATTGCCATTCCACCTGATCCTGTAATAGATACAGTAACTCTTGCAAATTTAAACTCATCATAATAAGAATCTAAAATTTTAGCTACTGTTTTTCTAATGTCTGAGTAATGCCTTTCATATCTACTATGAATAATATTTTTATTTGTATCTAAAATTACAAATTTAACAGTAGTAGACCCTATATCTATTCCAATATGAAATAAATTATCCATTATTTAAAAACCTCCGATATTTATACATTATTTAATATTTTAAAGTAAAATTAAAATTCCGTCAGTTAACTGCATCCTATAAAATACATTGTTATATACTTTAATTCTTTGTTAATTTTAAAATTTAGTAATATATTATATGTGCATATGTGCTTTAAAATATCTTATATGATACATTCTTAACTCTTCAAAACAAATCCATATTATTATATTAATTATTTTGTTGATTTTTGTCAAAGCAACTTTATGGTTAGACTACAAAAAGTTACAAAGAAATACACATTAAATTTTTACCATTTTTTTTATTTATAGTAATTAGCTAATCATATCTCTAAAAATTTATTATTTTTATGAATTTTTAATAAAATAAATTAGAACCAATTACTTAGTAATCATTTGACATTATACCATATGATTAATATAATGTTTATAAAACCTTTATATAAGCTTAATAATATGGTTTAAGCGTTTCTACCACATCACCGTAAATGGTGTGATTATTTAGGATATTTCCATAAGATTAATTTATATTTTAAAGGTAGGTTTTTTATGAATAAGGAAAATTTTGTAAAATCAATTAAAGCTTCTGCTAAAAAAATTCCATGCGATTTAGTAATTAAAAATATTAATATTGTAGATGTCTTTCAAAGTTCTACATTCATTTCAGATGTAGCTATACTTAATGGATATATAGTTGGAATTGGTGAATATAGCGGAAAATTAGAACTTGATGGAACAGGAAAATATATCTGTCCAAGTCTTATAGATGCTCACGCTCATATAGAATCTTCTCTTTTAACCCCTGATCAATATTATCAAACAGCACTAATTCATGGAGTGACATCTATGATAGTAGATCCTCATGAAATAGCCAATGTACTTGGTACAAAAGGAATAGATTTTATGTTATCAAAAAGTTCAAATCTCCCTTTTGATTTTTATTTTATGTTACCCTCTTGTGTACCAGCTACATCTTTTGAAAATTCAGGAGCTGTCTTAAATAGCACAGATTTAAGTCCCTATTATTGCAACAATAAAGTTTTAGGATTAGCTGAAGTTATGAATTTCCCTTCTGTTTTAAATTGCGAAAAAGATATGATAGAAAAGCTTTGGGATGCTAGAGAAAATAATAAAACAATTGATGGGCACGCAGCTGGCTTTTCTATAGATTTAATAAATACTTATGCAACTGCTAACATACTAACAGATCATGAAAGCCATACAAGTGAAGAACTTATAGATAAAGTAAGACGTGGAATGTATGTTCTTATAAGAGAGGGTACGGTTGCTAAAAACTTAAATGAACTTGTAAAAAGTGTATCTGCATTAAACAGTAGAAGATTATGTCTTTGTACAGATGATAAACATATTGATGATATTATAAAAAATGGAACAATAAATAATTCTATTAAAATGTGTATAAACCATGGTATTATGCCTGAAACAGCGATACAAATGGCAACATTAAATACTTGTGAATGCTATAATATAAAATATAAAGGGGCTATAGCTCCAGGATATATTGCGGATTTTTTAATTTTAGATGATTTAAATACATTTTCTATAAATTCAGTTTATAAAAATGGTCGTCTTGTAGTTAAGGATAACAAATTAGTTAATATAGATTCATACAAACCATCAAATTCTAATCTTCCTTGTACTATGAATTTTAGCAAGTTAACCGTAAATGATTTTAAAATAAATATTAAAAATAAAAATATTTTAAATGTTATCGAAATAATACCAAACAAATTAGAAAGTAATCATTTAAAACTAAATATTAAAGATTTAAACCTAGGAGATGAATTTATACCATCCATCCATAATGATTTATTAAAAATTGCAGTTATAGAAAGGCATAAAAATACTGGAAACATTGGACTTGGAATTATAAATGGATTAAAAATAGAATCTGGTGCAATAGCAACTACAATAGCTCATGATTCTCATAATCTTATAGTTTGTGGAACTAATGATTTGGATATGTTAAAAGCTATAGAAAATCTTAAAAATATACAGGGTGGAATTTCTATTTGTAAAGATGGTAAAATTTTAGCATCTCTTTCTTTAGAAGTAGGTGGGCTTATAACAGAACGTCCTGTTGATGAAGTTTTAAAGGATTTAGAAAATCTGCACAATGCAATAGATATAATAGCACCTAAAATAAACTTTAATCCTTTTTTAACTCTATCATTTTTATCCCTTCCTGTAATCCCATCTTTAAAAATTACTGATAAAGGCTTATTTAATGTTGATAAATTTTCCTTTATAGACGTTGCAGAATAAATTTAAAATATTTAAATAAGGAAGCTTTAAAGCTTCCTTATTTATTTCCATCAACTATAACTTCAAGTTCACCAGTTGAAGAATCTATAACAAGTCCATGAACTCTTACATCTTTAGGTATAAGTGGATGTTTTCTTACAACTTCCACACTATCCTTTACTGACTCCTCAACTGAGTCAAATCCATGAAGCCACTTTTTTATATTTATTCCTGAATTATATACAGTATCTATTATTTCTTCAGACACTCCTCTATTTATAATTGTTTTAATAAATAATGATGTATCTAAATTAGACATTCCACATCCTTTATGTGCAACTATAAAAACATCTTCAGCATTAAACTCATAAATTGCAACTATGATACTTCTCATAGCACTACCAAAAGGGTGTGCTATCGTTGCACCTGCATTTTTTATTATTTTAGCGTCACCATTTTTTATATTCATAGCTTTTGGAAGCAAATCTGTAAGTCTAGCATCCATACAAGTTAAAATAACCATCTTTTTATCTGGATGTTTTGATGTTATATATTTTTCGTATCCTTTTTGTTCTACAAATTTCTTATTATATTCTAAAACTTCTTGTAATCTATTCATACTCTTTCGCTATAAAGCATTTAACTTTATTAACGATTTCACCTCTCTTTTTAAAATTTTCCTATAACAAATTATTTAATTTAAATAAAAAAACAATTAATATTTAAGGCAAAATTATTAATTATTTAAAGCATATAGCTAAACTCGCAATAATTTTCGCTATATTTTTAATTATATCATATTTTTTTAATATTTTATTAAAATTAAATTAATTTTATAGAAATATATTGTAAGTTTTATAACTTTTACAGTATTTTGTATTCAATTTAAACAATAAATAGATTATGATATTTTAGACACAGCATTATATAAAATTAATATATTAACTGGAATCAAATTTATAAGAAGCGAAATTCCATACTTATAAAATGAGGAAAATAAAAATATGTTTGAATATATAAACGGTATAAGTGCTATTAATAAATAATATATACCTATGATTATTAAATATTTTTTTTTATGTTTGGTCTTATAGAACCATTTTGTAGCTATAAATACTGCCATAGCAGATACTATTATTATAAAAATATCTTCTTTATATAATTTATAAGCCAGAGAAATATTAGATAACTTATATATTATTATGTTACATACAAATAAACTTATAATAGTTAGTCCACCTGATACTAAACATTCCTTTTTATTTTTATCATGTGATTTTGGCATAGCAACTAAAAATGAAAAAATAATTGTCTCTAACGCTACCTCTAAAATTCCCTTTATTTTAAAGCCTACAGAAATATTATTGTAAAAGCTATCTAATGTATAAAAAGAAAATTTTTTAATGTTTATAATTCCTAAAACCATTATAACTAAAAAAATTCTAATATATCCATAATCTTTACCTATATATGAATCTTTAATAATAAATAATACCCCTCCATATATTATTCCTTTTAATAAATTTTTTAAAATACTTAAAAACTCATCATAACTTATGTTACCCAAATTATCCAAAGTAAATATATCATAATAAGACTTAGAAAAAATAAATGAACAAAATATAGCTACAAACATGTAAATTATAGCAATCTTTAATATAAATTTAATATTATTCTTCATAATTTCTCTCCAAATAATAGATATTTAAATTAATTTTACCATATTTTTACATATTTATAAATCAAATATTTTTTATATTTGTAAAATAAAATATTAAAAAAGCTTGAATTTAATCAAGCTTTTTTAATTATTTATATTTTATTAAAAGCACTAGCTAACATAAGTTTTATTCTGTTTATTTGATTTACTTCACTAGAACCTGGATCATACTCTATTGGAACTATATTTAAATTTTTATATTTATCTTTTAAAGCTTTTATAGTTCCCCTTGCATTTGAATGAGCTGGTAAACATCCAAATGGTTGAACACATATTATATTATTAACTCCCCAATCAGCAAGCTCTATTATCTCTCCTGGAAGCCTCCAACCTTCTCCTGATTGATTACCTAAAGAAATTATACTGCTCGCTTTTTTAGCAAGTTCACCTATTTTTTCAGATGGATAGAATAATTTACTATTTTTTAATGCATCTAAATATACCTTTTGATATCTTTCAATGAATTTAATAGTAAAACCACCTTTTAAACTATCTATAAATTTTCCATCTAATTTTTTGTAATTAAATATCTTATTATAACTAGAAGATAACATTATAGATAAAAGATCATTAGATACAACTTCTACTCCTTCACTTTCTAACATATTTACTATTCTATTATTAGCAACAGGATTTAACTTAACTAAAAGCTCACCAACTACCCCAACTTTTGGCTTTTCAATATTAATTCTTGGAATAGCCTCAAAATCTTTTATTATTCCACTTATAATATGCTTATACTGTGATTTTATTGGATGTTTAAAAGATTCTTTACAAATGTTCATCCATTTATCATAAGCTTTTTGTGTACTTCCTTTTATCTTCTCATAAGGTCTAACCCTATATAATACTTTTGTTAAAAGGTCACCATATATCATACCCGCTAAGGATTTTGTAAGAAATTCTAAATTTAATCCTTCTAAAGCATATTCTTTCTTGGCTCCTGCCATATTAAAAGATAGTATAGGAATATCATTAAACCCAGCATCTTTTAATCCTCTCTCTAAAAGTTTTATATAATTTGTAAATCTACATTGGCCTTCTGTTTGAGCTAAGAGTATTGTAACATTATTAACATCATATTTACCTGATTTTAAGGCATCTAATATTTGACCAATAACAACTATTGCAGGATAACAAACATCATTATTTAAATGCTTTAACCCTTCATTTATTGCATTTTTAGATTCATCAAGAACAACTATATCATAACCATAATTGCCCATAAGTCCTTTCATAAGTTCAAAATGAATAGGTGAAAATTGAGGGATTAATATTGTTCTATTTTTCCCTGGATTTACAAATTTCTTTTTAGGTTCTTTTTCCTTTTCATGTCTTATAAAATTTGTTCTCTCTCTTTCATCCATAGCAGCTTTTAATGACCTAAGCCTTATTCTAGCCGCTCCTAAATTGCTTCCTTCATCAATTTTTATATTAGTATAAATCTTATCTTTATCAGTTAATATATCATTTACTTGATCTGTTGTTATTGAATCTAAACCACAACCAAAAGAAGTCAATTGCACAAGTTCTATATCATCTCTATTAGAAATAAATGTTGAAGATGTGTAAAGTCTTGAATGATACGCCCATTGATCTACTACTTGAAGCTTATCTTGAACCTTTCCTAAGTGTGATACAGAATCTTCCGTAAATACTGCCATTCCTAAGCTATTTATTATTTTTGGTATACCGTGATTTATTTCTGGGTCTATATGGTATGGTCTTCCACCTAATAAAATTCCCTTAATATTATTATCTTCAATATATTTTAACGCCTCTTCACCTTTTTTTCTTATGTCTAACTTACATTTTTGTAGCTCATTCCAAGCTTTATCTACAGCCTTAGACACTTCTCCTTTAGATAAATCAAACATTTTAAGTTCTGAAACTAATCTCTTTTTAAGTTTATCCTTATTTCTAAAAGGTAAAAATGGATTTATAAAATTCACATCATGTTCTTTTAATGATTCCATATTATTTTTTATAGCTTCACCATAAGATGTTACAACAGGACAATTAAAACAATTATCTGCATTTTCTATTTCCTTAATCTCATGAATTATGCAAGGCAAGAATATATTTTTAATACCTTTTTCTATTAAATTTTCTACATGACCATGAACAAGCTTTGCAGGATAACATGCACTCTCTGACGCTATAGAATCTAATCCTTTTTCATAAAGAGCCTTAGATGAATTATCAGATATTATAACCCTAAAGCCTAAATCATCAAAGAATGTAAACCAAAATGGGTAATTTTCATACATATTTAAAACCCTCGGTATTCCAATAATTCCTCTTTTAGCTTTATCTTTCTCTAAAGGTTTATAGGAAAATAATTTTTCATATTTATACTCATAAAGATTTGGTATATCTTTATTGTGCTCCTTGTTTCCTAAAGGTCTTTCACACCTATTTCCTGATATAAATCTCTTATTATTATTAAATTTATTTATTGTTAATTGGCAATTATTTGAACAAAGCCCACACCTAGTCATATTAGTGTTTAAAGTTATATTCCTTACATCTTCATTAGATAAAAGAGTAGTTTTATATCCATCCTCAAATCTTTCTCTAGCTAAAAGAGCTGCACCATATGCTCCCATAAGTCCTGAAATATTAGGTCTTGTAACATTTCTTCCTGATAAGATTTCAAAACTTCTTAAAACAGCCTCATTATAAAATGTTCCACCTTGAACAACTATATTTTTGCCTAAATCTTCGGGATTTCTAAGTTTTATTACTTTATATAAGGTATTTTTAACTACAGAATAAGCAAGACCTGCAGATATATCCTCTACACTATAACCTTCCCTTTGTGCTTGCTTTACTTTTGAATTCATAAATACTGTGCACTTAGAACCTAAATCAACAGGTTCTTTTGCAAACAATGCTTTATTTGCAAAGTCTTCTATTTCATATCCTAAAGATTTAGAAAATGCTTGTAAAAATGAACCACATCCAGCTGAGCACGCTTCATTTAAAGTTATGCTTTGAATTACTCCATCCTTAATTTTTAAGCATTTCATATCTTGCCCACCAATATCTAATATAAAATCCACGTCATCTAAGAAGAATTTAGCTGCTTTATAGTGAGCTACCGTCTCAATTTCTCCAATATCTATACAAAAAGCTTCTTTTAATAACGCTTCTCCATACCCTGTGACCGCACTATTTACTATTTTGGCTTTATCAGGCAAGTTTTTATATATGTCTAACAATATATTTTTTGAAGTATTTACAGGGTTACCTTCATTACCACCATAGTATGAATAAAGAATTTCCCCATTTTCATTTATTAATGCTGCTTTGGTTGTAGTTGAACCTGCATCTATCCCTAAATAACAGTTTCCATTTGCTGCTTTTATATCTAACTTCTTTATATTATTTTTTTCATGCCTTTCCTTAAATTCTCTATATTCCTCTTCATTTTTAAATAAAGCATCTAAAGTATTTGTTTTTTCACTTTGAAATTCTCCTATATTATTTAACTTATATATTATATCTTCATAAATAAAACTAATTTCAGATTCACAACTTAATGCTGCACCTAAAGCCACATAAAGCTCTGAATTTCTTGGAAAAATAACATCTTCCTCTTTAAGATTTAAAACTTCTATAAATCTATTTCTAAGCTCTGATAAAAATGTTAAAGGCCCTCCTAAAAATGCAACCTTTCCTTTTATAGGTCTTCCACAAGCTAATACGCTTATAGTTTGAACAACTACTGCATGAAATATTGACATTGCAATATCTGCCTTATCTGCACCTTCATTTATTAAGGGTTGTACATCTGTTTTAGCGAAAACTCCACATCTAGCAGCAATTGGATATATATGTGAATAAGCTTTAGCTATTTCATTAAGTTTTGTAGCATCCATATTTAAAAGTGTTGCCATTTGGTCTATGAATGCTCCCGTACCACCTGCACAAGTACCATTCATTCTTTGTTCTACTCCACCTTGTAAATATGTTATCTTAGCATCTTCGCCACCAAGCTCTATTACAACATCAGCATCAGGATTATTATCTTTAATAGCTTTAGTACTAGCTATTACTTCTTGAATAAATTCTATTCCTAAATCATTTGCTAATGTCATACCACCTGAACCAGCTATTGTACATTTTATATTACTATCTTTTATAAAATCCTTAGCATCATTTAAACATTCTAAAAAAGCATTTCTTATATTAGCCATATGCCTTCTATATGTCTTATAAATTAGCTTATTATCTTCATCTAGAACTACCATTTTTATAGTTGTAGAACCAATATCTACTCCTACCCTCACTATTTTATCCATGATTTTTAATCCCAACCCCTTTCGGAAATTATCATACGTGTTTTAAGTTTAATAATACTACTTTAATATATAAAATTCTACTAAAATTTATCTTTTAAAAGATGTTGCATTTTTGCTAAGCTCTTCTTTAAATGCCGCTACAGCATTTGAATATTTTATCTTTTTAGGTAATATATAAGAAAAATATCTTTTGTATATATCATCTAATTCTACAATACTTATATTATTATCAAATTCCACTTCATGTTTAACAACAAAGTCAGATATTAATGTTATTCCTAAATCATTTTTGACAGCTTCTTTTACAGCAAAGCTACTTCCTAAAGTTATTATTCCCTTAGGAACTATTTTATTTGCATTTAAAAACATATTTAAAGATTCACGAGTTGCAGAGCCAACTTCTCTTGTTACCCAATTTAAATTTTGAAGACATGAATAATCTTTAGTTGCCCTTATATGTTCATATTCATTAGGTAGCATCAAAACCAAATTATCCCTTAAAAAATGTTCTTGTTCAAATTCAAAGGATGTTGGATTTCCCTCTATAAGCCCTATATCTACTTTAAAATGTTTTACTTTTTCACATATTTTTCTAGTGTTATCTATAATAAGTTCTATTTTAACATCAGGATATTTTTTTACAAAATACCCTAAGAAAGCTGGTAGAAAATATTCTCCTATAGTATAACTAGCCCCGATTCTAAGATGTCCATTGACAACATTTGAAATATTTTCAACTTCATTTTTTGTATCTTCTAATATCTTTATTATTTCCTTTGCTCTTTTATAAAGAACTCTCCCACTTTCTGTTATAACTATGTTTTTTTGCTTTACAGACCTACTTATAAGATCTGTATTAAATTGTTTTTCTAAATTTTTAATATGCACACTTACACTTGGTTGAGATAAATGTAAAATTTCACCTGCCTTTGTGAAATTTTCATATTCTACTACCGCTATAAAAGTCCTTAATTCTTCTATCATACTATCCTACCTTAATCTTATTTTCTCTTTTGCTTTCTCGCTTATTATTAATCTTTCAAATCATATTATATATCAATAAATGTGATAATACTAATTTTATATGTATTTTTATATAACATTAAAGTTAAATTTATTTATTATTTATAGCATATTCTATAAAATTCTTCATATTTTTAGTAAGTAATTTATCTTTATGGACAATAAGATAGAGTTTTCTTTTTATAGCACCATTTTTTAGTCTTAATATCTTTATTCTTTCTCCAAAATTAGTATTTTCTATACACTTTAAAGAAATACATCCAATTCCCAAACCATTTTTAACCGTCCTTATAATAGCTTCTGAATTTCCAAGTTCCATAAATATATTATGGGTTATGTGATTATTAATTAAATAATTATCCACAGTTTCACGCAAACCACTTCCCTTTTCTCTTATTATAAGCTTCTCTTTTCTAATCTCATTGCTATCTATAAAATCTAAATTGGAAAGCCTGTGTTTATTATTACATATAAAAACAATTTCATCTTCCCACATAATTGTTTTTATAATTTCATTACTTTTTAAATTTCCCTCTATAAATCCAAAATCCACTTCATTATTTAAAACCAAACTCTCAATACTCTCAGTATTTCCTATTTTTAATGATATATCTATATTTTTATAATCATTGCAATAATTATTCATTATCTCTGGAAGTATATAAGTCCCTATAGTAGAACTTGCCCCTAAATAAATTTTCCCCCTCTCACCATCATTGATTTCACTTAAAATTTTATTACTTTCCTCATATAAATTTAATATTCTTCTTGTATAAATTAAAAATATCTCACCTTCATGAGTTAAATATAATTTTTTTCCTATCCTATCAAAAAGCTTCGAATTAATCTCCTCTTCTAATTCTTTAATAGCTTGGCTTACCGATGGTTGAGTTATATATAATTTTTTACTTGCTTCTGTCATACTTAAATTTTTAGCAGTTTCATAAAATATTTCTAGTCTTCTAAAATTCATAATTGCACCAAACTCTCAATATTAATTATATAATAAAAATTCTTATATAATATATTTTAAAAATAATATTTTATTTATTCAACAAATAATTATGATTTTTTTATTTTACCCATAATAAAAAGAGATAAATTTTAAACAAAAATGTATAAAATCTATCCCTATTTATCTTTTCCGCTCTTTAATGTAACTAAAACTTTTTTTATTTAAATAAAAGCTAATTTAACATTTATCCGATCTAGTGTAACTAAAACTAATTTAAACCCCTACAAAATAAAAAATATTACATTTTTTTATAATTAATGATTAAATTTCTTTTATTTCTACATATTTATAATACATCTTTTTAAATTATAAGTAAAATAAATATTTTTTATATATAACATAGTAATTTACCTATGAAAATAAGTTCTATTTACATATTTTTAGCATTTAATAAAAACTTATAACTTTTTATTATAAATCTTATTGTATTTGACTACTTTTTAGTACATAATAAATATAAATTAATTATAACCTAGTAATATACTAATAAATATTACTTAGCAATTATAAACTAGGAGGTAAATATTGTCTGACTTTTCTATTAAGGATGTTTTATACTTAAGTAGCGAATATTGTTCTGAAAAAACTATAAACCACCACATTAGAGTTTGTAAATTTTCTTTGTTGCTATTTAATTCACTAAAAGATCCTTATTCTTTAACTGAAGATGAAAAATTAATTCTTATAGGTTCTAGTCTTCTTCATGATATAGGAAAATATATAGATGACAAAGACCATCACAAATATTCAAAAAATATAATTTTAGGAGATAAAAGATTTTATTATCTTTTTAAAGATTTGACAATGCCTATATCAATAGTGGCTTGTAGTCATAGAAAATTTATTTCTAACGATGCAAAAATTTCAAAAGACTTTAGTTATGATTCTTTGCTAAAGATTATATCTATTTTAAGAGTTTGCGATTCTATTGATTATTACAAGGATGATTCATTTGAAATTAATGATATATGTATTAATCCATATGAAATAGTTCTAAATGTTAATTTTAGGTGCAATAAAGAGTTCTTAAAAAATTTTCATATGAAAAAAATATTATTTGAAAATACATTTAGAAAAGTTTTAACTGTTTGTTAAGTAAAAAATTAAGGCTGCAAAAAATTTTACAGTCTTAATTTTACTATCTATCTTATAAATCATTTAAAATAGCTTCTAATTTTTTATCTAATTCTAAATCATCCATAAAATCTATCTTTTCATCGTCTTTAGCTATATTTTCTGTTACCTCTTCTATAACTTCTTCTTCATTTACATTTTCATTATTTCTATTTAAGAATTCATTTAAGTCAGTATAGCTACTCTTTGCAAATTCTAGGAACACATCTTCATCAACTTCAGCAAATTGTCTAGTATTTACAACAACTAAATCTCTAATCATAAGTTTTACATCTATTTTACCAACAACCTTGACCATATTTACTTTAGCAAATGCATTTAATATTCCTGCACATTCTTTATCATTATATATTATAGCATTATTAGTCTTTGGTAGTGTTTGTCTAGAATCAAGAGTAGCTACTAAATAAAATTCCCCTTCTTCATCATATAATTCTAATGCAAGGTTATTAGTATTTAAATATCTTTCCATTGCACAAGTTAAATTTAAGCCATCCCAAGAAATTTTTTTATTAAATATTTTTACAGTAGCCATAACTTAAGCCTTCTTTCTTTTTTAAATTTAATACTTATTTATGTATTATAATATTATCACATTTTAAACAATTATATTAATCTTACATATATATTATATATAAAATTTTAACTTAGTAAATAATAAAGAATTTTTTGTTCAAAAAAATATATTTTTATATAAAAAATAACAGACCACGCCAAAACATTATATATTTAACAAATTTTAGCATAGTCTATTATTAAAATTCTTAACTAATTACTTTTTTTTAACTTTTCTAAATAAGAAACTGCACTTAAAGCTGCAACTAATCCTTCACCAGCACCCTTTATATATTGATATGGTTTTCCAACTATATCTCCTGCTGCAAAACACCCTTTAATATTTGTAGCCATTGTTCTATCAACCTTTATATGACCACCCTCTACTTCAAGACCTGGCATTAATTGATTTGGTGCTATACTATCTTTTAAAAAGAATACCCCATCAACCTTCACTTCTTTATCCTTGAAAATAAGCCTATTAACTAAATTTTCACCTGCAACTTCTATTGGTTTTTCCTTTATTATTTCTATATTATCATTTAAATCTTTCTCTCCATTATACATAGGAACAAAATAAACTTTCGATGCAAGTTCACTTACATAATTTGCTTCTTCTGCTGCTTCATGATTATAACCAACCACAGCCACTATTTTATTTTTATAAAGAGGTGCATCACAAGTTGCACAGTATCCAACTCCTCTTCCTAAAAATTGCTCTTCTCCTTTTATAGGTCTTGTAAATTCAACTCCAGTAGCAAGAATTACTGTTGATGCTTCGTACATTTTTTCATTAACCATTAGAGCAAAATAATCACCCATAGCATAAATATTATTAATTCTCTCTTCTGTTATTGTTATACCCATCTTTTCTATATGCTCAGTAAAATGTTCTTTAAGAGCCTTACCGTCTAAGCCCGGAAGCCCAAGATAATTATTAATCTTTGGTGCTTTATTTACTTTTCCACTTAACTCCTTTGTTCCAAAAACTATTATATTTTTATTTCTAATTTTTCCATTTATAGCTGCTGAAAGTCCTGCTGGGCCACTTCCAACTATTGCAATATCATATCTCATTTATTATTCCTCCTATAACTTTAATTATTAATTTTATTTTGTCATTTTTTATATATAACTATTATTAAATTTAATATTTATTTCAAGTTAAACTTTATTCACAATATTTTTCTATTTTCTCTAATTTATTTAAAAAATCATTAAATTCTTTCATATAATGAATATACTCTTCATTTGAAAGATTTAAAGAACAAGCTATTTTATCTGGAATGCTTATCGCTTCCCCTTTAAGAGCTTCTCCTAAATCAGTTATAACAATATTTATTTTTCTATCATCTGCCTCATCCTTTACTCTTTTTATATAACCACTCTCCTCTAGCTTACTTATTATTGGAGTCAATGTACCTGTCTTCATTCTAAGAATACAACTTAAATTTTTAAAGCATATAGATTTATTTTCCCAAATTACAAGCATTACTAAATATTGAGGATAAGTTAAATTTAACTTTTTTAATAATGGATTGTAAAATCTTATTATACTTTTTGATGCTGAATAAACTTTAAAACACAATTGACTATCTATTTTTAAAATATCCATTCTTATTACCTTTCTATTAATCTTATACGATTAATCTTATACGATTATTTTACTACTATTATTATATGTAGTCAATACTAATTTGATACACGTTATGAAATTTATCTTATACTAAATTTATGATTAACAAAATAAAAACACACCTTAAAATTTAAGGTGTGTTTTTTTATATGTACTACATTCTTTCTTTAACCATTGCAAAAAATTCTTCTTCACTATTTGCTTGAACTAATTCATCATTTATAAATGCTGTAAACTCATCTCCGCATTGTGCAATGCAGTTATCATCTACATTATTTTCTCCAACTAAAGCTTTTAATTTTTCCATATCAACTCCTGAACAAGCAGGACATATTCTTATTTCCATTGTTATTCCTCCTAAAACTAATATTTTATGACTATTATAAATTAAAAAATAATTATTATCAAGTAATTATTTTTTAATTTAACTATTTACTAGAAAATAATTAAATTTTATTTTATAATTATTATCCTCTCTGTCTTTTATTATACATCTTTCTCCAAAGATAGAATCCATAAATTGCTCCAACCCCGTATTGTACCCAATTTATCATTCCTGAAAAATCACTAACTATTATAGATGCTGTAATATTACTTGTCTCAAATAAACTTTGTATAAACAATACAACTCCTATATTACAAATAATCCAAAAATACCATTGTTCTATGTATCTTAAAGAAGTTAAAATCATAGCCATTACTGTTAAAACTGTTGTTAATGAATCCATAACAGGTGATGCATCTGGTGAGATAGTAACACCAAATACTGCTGATGCTATGTTTGGCAAATTAACTAATAAAAGATAATAAAGTCCCCAACAAATAAATAGTGCTATTATAGTTATTATCCATTTTTTGGCTGTAAATTTTTTTATTTGAATTTCTTTATTTTTTGATTTTGCTAAATTTCTCTTCCAAGCAATAAGCCCTGCAATTTGTATTGGAAGAAGTAATATTATATTTTGAATTACTTGCCCATATAAAGCATTTTCCCATGACACCCATCCATATGTAATAGTGTTAGTTAATAAAAAAGCATAAAGTATAATTTCTGCCCTAGCTTGATATATAGATGCTATTACTCCACTTATTGAACATATAAAACCAATTATCCCCAAAAGAGTAAAAACCGAGTTCCATCCTTGTCCCATAAGTACTGGACTAATAAAAGAAAAAACACTTGCTACCCCAAATATAACTAAAAACCATTTTTGAAATGTTGATAGCGTTGTCCAAAAGTTCGTGCTTTTTACGTTATAGTTATTATTTTCCATAATAAACTCCTTATATTTATTAATTCTTTTTACAAACATGAACAATTATATTATATTTTTATAAAATATTCAATATTGTTATTTATAAATACCACATTTTATTTATCATTTTCTCTCTAATGTTCGTTATACTATAAATTTTTCATATATCTTTTAATAAAGTATAAAAATATAGTAACTCCTAAAATATCTGCACTTCCCCCAGGGCTTATATTTTTACTTATAAAATCATCATTTAATTTACTTATCATTTTTTTCCCAAAATCAGTCTTCATTCCACCTAAATTCATAATTTCTTTTGATACATTTTTTACATAGTTTAATCCTTCTATTCCAGTCCTATGTATAACAGTTGAATCATCACAAAATTGCATTATTCCAATGAGAGTATGTACAAGTCTTTCATTTTCCTCTAAATATAAACTATTTTCGTATAAATCTAGTCCATAGTTAAAAGCTAATGGAATTCCATCTTCTACCTCTCCTCTTATCCCAGTTATTCCATATTGTAAGTACAATTTTTCTCCATGAGTTATTTTTTTCTTTTTTTCTAGATTTTTAAAATCATTTTTAACTATTCCTTTACACATACTTTTTATTATATTTTGAATATCATAAAAATCTTTTTTATGGTATATTGCATAACTAGACGCCGCTATACAAATCCCTATTAAAAATATCATTCCTTTATGAGTATTTACATTTTTCGTAGAATTAAACATAGCTTTCTCGGCTTTAATACCTATTTTTTTTATATTTAAAAATATTTTAGATAATTCTTCTTCCTTCATTCCTTCATTCGCAAAAAGAGCCAAATATTTAGTTATTGCAAATGTACTATCTATAAATGTATAGTAATTCATATCATCATGAGAACCTGAAGATACTGGTGATACAAGACCTGGAGATGGAAAACAAGACACTTCATATAAAATAGCTTTTGCAGCTAAAGATGCTATATCTAAACAAATTTCATTTAAACTTAATACATTATCCATATTCTTCTCCTTAATAATAATTTTTTACAACTATTTAAAAGTATACATTAATTTTAAAATAATATTTATATTTTTGACTTATATATTTTATTTATATATCTGATAAAAACATATATTATACATATGTATTATTTAGTTTTATACTATATTTATGTGTTTACTAATAAACTATTTAAAATTAACTTATTTAAGAAAGGAATAGATTTAATTATATGGAAATATGGAAAAGAAATTTATTTGTATGTTGGTTTGGAGCTTTTATAACTGCAATTGGTCTAAGTCAAATAGCTCCTTTTTTACCTGTATATATAAAAGATTTAGGAGTAGAAAATGCTCATAACGTTGATATACTCTCTGGAATCTGTTTTGGTATTACTTTTTTGATATCTGCAATTGTATCCCCTATGTGGGCTAAAATGTCTGATAAGCATGGAAGAAAACCAATGCTTTTAAGGGCAAGTATCGGAATGGCAATTGTAATATTTTTGATGGGATTTTCCCAAAATGTATATGAGCTAACTATATTAAGAGCTCTTCAAGGTGCAGTTTCTGGTTATACTACAGCATGCATAACTTTAGTAGCCACTCAAACTAATAAAAATCATGTTGGTTGGGCTCTTGGAGTTTTATCAACAGCCACAGTATCTGGATCTCTTGTTGGACCTTTAGTTGGTGGATATTTAGCTGATACTATCGGAATTAGAAATGTTTTTTTTGTTATAGGTATTTTATTATTTATAACTTTTATTGCTACAATTATCTTTGTTAAAGAAAAATTTGAAGTTATTAAAACAAGCAATTTAAAATTTAAAGAGGTATGGAAAATGGTTCCTGAACCTGCTCTTATAATTTCACTATTTACAACAAGTTTTATATTAAGAACAGCTCTATACTCTATAGAACCTATGATGACACAATATATATCAACCCTTACCACTAATACATACAATGTAGTTTTAATATCTGGAATAGCATTTTCTGCAACAGGTCTTGGAAGCATCTTAGCAGCACCTGCCCTTGGAAAACTCTCAGATAGAATTGGTACAAAAAAAATAATTTTAGTATCTCTTATATTCTCTGCTATTATATATTTACCTCAAGCTTTTGTTAGCAATGCTTTTGAATTAACAATTCTTCGTATTATATTAGGTTTTGCAACAGCTGGAATAGTTCCTGGTATTAATTCAATGATAAAAAGGGCAACTAAAAAAGAAGTAACAGCTAGAGTCTTAGGAGTTAATATGTCCTTTCAATATTTAGGTACATTTTTAGGTGCAATTTTAGGTGGACAAATCGGAGCGTATTTTGGAATAAGATACATATTCTTTATAACAACTGGATTACTTTTAATAAATGCACTAATTATATATTTTAAAGTATATAAAACTTCTATAACTATTTAAAAAACGACTTCGAAATTTATAGTATTTTTAAACATATTATTTAAATGTTGAAAGCTAAAAAAAAATAATTTATAATTTAATTACATTTGTAAGGCAAAAACACAAATGATTTCAATATTAATTTTTTATTATTTAATATTGACTGTGAAAGGAATTTTTTATGATAGAAAATTATGAAAAGATGAATAAAACAGAACAATTATCCTTTTTAGCTGAAATATCTAATATGTATTATAATTTAGGAATGACTCAAAGTGAAATTGCAAATAAAGTTTCTAGTACACGCTTTAAAATAGCTAAATATCTCCAAGAAGCTAGAGAAAAACAAGTCGTTGAAATTTCTATAAATTATCCTAGGAAAAGAATGCTTGATCTTGAAGAAACATTTAAGAAAAAATTCGATTTAAAAAATATATTTATTCTAAATACCACTATAATTCCTTATGATGAAATAATACCATCTCTTGGTAAAATAGGTGCTAAGTATTTAGATTCTATAATAGAAAATAATTATATAATCGGAGTGTTATGGGGAAAAACTTTAGCTAATATGATTAAATATTTAAATCCTAAAGAAAAAAAATCAATAACTGTTTTACAACTTGTAGGTTCTGCAGCTAAAGATGATCCTTTAATTGATTCACCTGAACTTATAAGAAAAGTAGCAAATAGTTATGGTGGGGGGTATAAATATTTACATACTCCACTTTATGTAGATAATGAATATGCTAGAGCTTATCTTCTGCAAGAGCCTGTGATTCATGATACACTTTTTCTAGCAAATAAATCTGACATAATTTTATCTGGAATTGGAACAACAGAAGCTGCATTTGCTTCTAGCCTTTGGTCAAAATATCTAGTCCATGACTTAAAACCACAAAACGCTGTTGGTTGTATATATGGTCATGCATATGACATTAATGGAAAACTAATTAACTCCGATATAAATAAAAAAGTTATAGGAGTTGACTTAAAAACTATATTAAATATTAAATATAGAATAGCCATAGCTTCTGGAAAATTAAAAGCCGAAGCAATACTTGGAGCGCTAAAAGGTAAATTTGTAAATGTATTAATAACAGATGAAGATACAGCATTAAAAATTTTATCACTTTGTGATTAATAATTAATTTTAATAGCTATCAATGATTTTTGATAGCTATTTTTTATTTTATCTTATAAATCTTTATAGTTATTATTTAAATATATAAAATTAACAAAATTAATTTTTTCACATGAAATATTTTATCACATTTTTTAATAAAAAATTTAAATCTTTAAACATTTTAAAAAACGTTATATTTAATCTCTTTTTTCTAATTTCTTTTATTTTCAATGATTTTAGTACTAATTTGTTCATATCAAATGAAATATTTTTATAAATTATTTTACGTTTATTTTTAACAATTGATATTTTATTTAACATTTGTTGACTTTTAAATTACACCTTGTTATAATTATTCATATAGTTAATGTAAATGTTTTACTTAAACACTACAAAGTAATAAGTGATAAAAATATTTTAATTTTTATCACTTATCTTAAATATTAATATATCTTTAAACAATAAACTTAATTGTTAGAATATTTAAATATTTAAAAATGATTGGAGATGTCATTATGAAAAAATATACTGGTTTTATTTTTATATTCTTAGCAGCACTTTGCTTTAGTACCCAAGAAATATCCGGTAGTTACTTAAGTAATATGAATCTTAATTCAATGCAAATTAATTCTATTAGTTATTTTATAGGTGCTTTAATACTTTTACCTTTTGCTATAAAAGACATAAGCAAATTACATCTAAAATTAAACAAAAAAGATATATTTTATTTTGGATTTTTAGGCATAATACAAGTTTCCATTGGTATGTCTTTAGCACAACAAGCATTAGTTTATGCAAATCCCGCCATAGTAGCTGTCATAATCTGCTCCAATGCCATTATAACAGTACCACTTGCTCAAATTATATTAAAAGAAAAAATGAATCCCAAAGCTTGGATATCAATAACCTTAGCTATAATCGGTATAATAATAATTTCAAACCCATTTTCACAAACAAATTCTCATCCAAATCAAATTTTAGGAATATTTTGTGCAGTAGGTGCTGCTATATGCATAGCTTTATTTAATGTATTTGCTACAAAATATGTACATAAATATGGTAAATCAGTAACAAATACTATTTCATTTCTTTGGGGTGCAATTTTACTATTTGTTTTTATGGGAATAACAGGTGTACCAATAATACATGGAATAACTTTAACTAGTTTACCTCTTTTAATTTATGTTGGTATTGTCGTAAAAGGATTAGGATTTTTCTTCTTTGTCGGAGCTATGAAAGAAACCTCAGCCATTACAGCAACCGCTACCTTTTATATAAAACCAATAATAGTACCTATATTGGTATTTTTAATAATGGGAACAATAATATCTCCAAGCACTATAATAGGAACTATTATAATAGTTATTGCATCAATAATTATATTTTTTATAAAAAAAGCAACCGCAAAACAAAAATTAACTGTTGCAAAAAATCATTAAATAAGCAAATCCTTTACTTTTATATATGTATTATTTTTCTATGAATAAAAATTAATAAATTTCACATAATAACAGCATCAAGTAACAAATAGTTAGTTGATTAATTAATAAAGAGGAGTGATTTAAAATGAAACATAATGAAAGTATAGGATGTACAGTAAACGAATGTAAATACCATTGTCATGAAGACAACTATTGCACTTTAAACAAAATAATGGTTACTAAAAACAAACCAGAAGCTAGAACAGCTGAAACAACTGATTGTGGTTCTTTTGAATGTAACTGTTAATTAAATTATAAAAGGTTTAACATTTTTGTTAGACCTTTTTATTTAATAAGATATTATCTACTTTTATCTAATCATAATAAAAATATTTTAAATTTATATATGATTAAATCTTTTATCATCTAATAATTCACTCTTACATAGATTATGAGCTTTTATTATATAATCTTTAAATTCTTTTCCCTTTTCAGTCTGAAGTAATTTAGAAAATTCTTCATCTATATGATTGCAAACTTTATTTCTATTTTCTAATATTTTTGCTTTAAAATAATATCTTTTTTCCATCACCATATCATATAATTTATCTACCATATTTCTTGTTTCATAAAACTCTTTTACAATTTCTTCTACATCAGTCATCAAGCTAACCAACGTTAAATCGTTATCAGTAACTTTAATCTGCTTTTTTAACGATTTATCATATCTTTCAATAGCTCTTTTTATATTTTTTTCATCCTCAGCATATTTAATATCCTCTTTAAAATGCATCATCATAACTTTAAAGTGAGCCATTATCTGAACCCTTCTAGCATCGAATTTATTTATATATGAATCAAGCATTACCTCTAAAATACTATTTACAAATTCAGTATCGTTTTTTTCTTCTTTTCTTAAATTATGCCTTTCCTCTATATCTAAAATAGCCTCACTCAACTCACCATCTTCATATTCAAAATTGCTTGTTCCCATAACCTTCATAATTAGTACCTCTCTATCAATTTATTTATCTTTTCTAAAACCTCTTCTATCGAATGAGTTTTATTTCTAGTGCATACAACAGCATCTTTATTACATATTAAACATTTTCTTTTTTCATATCCTAAATCAGACCTACTTAATTGATTTTGCTTTTCATCAAAAACATCTAAATCAAAAAGTCTACCTAATTTATTATTTTCTTCTATAAAAATTGTGATTTTCTTTGCAATTTCTAAATTACAATCTACAACAAAGAATGTTTCATATCCAGCTTTGCTTATATTTTCTCTCTTATGAATTACTCTTATACCATTATTATATAATTCTTTTTCTAAAGCTACAACTTCTATTATATGAGCTTTTTTATACAATTTATTTAGCTTATAAATGCCAGGTATATTAAGGGTACATGATATTAAAACTTTTTTATACTTATCTAAAAGTTCTCTCTGAATTAAAGATCTTTTTTCTTTTCCATCCAAAATTTCATTTAACAATATTATTTCTTCTTTATTCATATATCCTCCACTCTTCTAGTTATATATTCTTAAATGATATGAATAATTAAAATTAGGCTTTTACATTTTGCAAAAGCCTAATTTTAATTATTTAACTTGTTTTATAACATCAATTATTGTTCCATCCCTATATTCAACTAAACCAACTACTCTATCGGTAAATTCTATTTTTTCAGGTTTTCCTGTTATACTTTCTGCTTTATTTTTTAACTCTTCTATGGTAAATATAGGAATATTGGTATTAGATAGTTTTTGAATAATATCTTGCCTTAAAGGATTTACAGCAACTCCTCTATCAGTAACTACAACATCAATAGTTTCACCCGGTGTTATAACTGTTGTTACTTTATCAACGATTGTTGGTATTCTTCCTCTTATAAGTGGACAAACTATCATAGACATTTTAGCACCAGCTGCAGTATCACAATGACCTCCAGATGCTCCTCTTATAACTCCATCAGAACCAGTTATAACATTAACATTAAAATCTGTATCAACTTCTAGTGCACTTAATATTACAAAATCTAATAAATTTACAACACTTCCTCTATTAAATGGATTAGCATACAGTGATGCATCTATTTCACAGTGTCCTAAATTATCTTTTATTGATTTAGCAGCCCTTAAATCAAAACTTTGAACATCTAATATTTTATCGACTAATCCTTCCTCATACATCTCTACTAATTGACCAGTTACTCCACCTAATACAAAACTTGCTTTTATATTTTTTTCTATCATTGATTGCTTTATAAACCTTGCAACAGCTAAAGCTGCTCCTCCACTACCTGTTTGCATAGAAAATCCATCAACTAGATATCCAGAAGCTTCTATAACTTTTGCTGCATATTTAGCTATTAAAAGTTCTTTTGGATTTTTAGTGTATCTTGTAGCACCAGATACTATGCCTTGTGGATTTCCTATAGCTTCTACTTGAACTATGTAATCTACGTCTGTTTGACTAATACTTGCAGGAACATTTGGATACGGTACTAAATTATCTGTAATTAAAACTACATTTTCAGCATATTTTGCATCAATTTTAGCATATCCTAAAGAACCACAAAATGATTTTCCATTATATCCATTAGCATTTCCGTAATTATCACAACTTGGAACGCCTAAAAATGCAACATCCATCTTTATATCTCCACATTCAATAGCCCTTGCTCTACCGCCATGAGACCTTATTATAACTGGATTTTCCATAAGTCCATTTGATATTTCATCAGCTAATGTTCCTCTTAAACCACTTGTTGTTATACTAGTTATAACACCATCTTTTATATATTTAACTAATGACGCATGAACATTATTTAATGAGCTAGATGCTAATGTTAAATTCTTTATTCCCATTTTAGCTATAGCATCTATAACCATATTTAAAATATAGTCGCCTTCTCTAAAATGATGGTGAAATGATATTGTCATTCCATCTTTAAGACCTGTCTTTTTTATAGCCTCCTCTATACTTTCCAACATCTTACTATCATTTGGTTTAACTCTTTTAACTTTTCTTCCATACACATTTCCCATTTTAACTTCTGCAAAAGGTCCATTATATGGCTTAATTTCTCCAAACCCTTGCACTTTATTTGGTATTTCTCTTCCTATTTTATTTAACATCATCTTCACCTCCAAAATTAATATCTAAACCAGCTGCCTTTGCCAAAGATAACGCTCTTTCCGCTCTTTCTATTATTGGCTTATCTATCATTTTTCCGTTTAATGATACAACCCCTGAACCTCTTTTCTTAGCATCTTGTGCAGCTTTTATTACTCTAATTGATTTTTCTATTTCTTTTTGAGTTGGTGTATATATTTCATGAACTGGTTCTACTTGTCTTGGATTAATCACTGATTTTCCATCAAAACCCAATTGTTTTATAAGCTCTGTTTCTTTTCTAAATCCCTCTTCATCATTTACATCTGAAAAAACTGTATCAAAAGCATAAATTCCAGCAGCTCTTGCAGCTAACAAAATTTGACCTCTTGCAGTTAAAAGTTCTATTCCTTCCATAGAACGAGTAGTTTTCATATTAGTTACAAAATCCTCTGCCCCTATTGCAATTCCCATAAGCCTATCACTAGCCTTTGCAATTTCATATGCATTTACAACTCCTAAAGCGCTTTCAATAGCTGCCATTATCATAGTCTTACCAACTGGAATTCCAGCTTCTCTTTCTATTCTAGCTATTTCCCTCTCCACATCAATTATATCTTGAGCAGTTTCAGTCTTAGGAAGTCTTATAACATCAGGTTGTGCTCTAACTATTGCTTCTAAATCCTCAATTCCAAGTTCTGAATCCAAAGCATTTATTCTAACAACAGTTTCTACTCCCTGATAATCTATTGTCTTAAGTGCATTATAAACTAAAAATCTAGCACTATCTTTTTCATTTATTGACACGGAATCCTCTAAGTCAAACATTATTGAATCTGCTCCATATATATGAGCTTCTTTAATCATCCCTGGATTATTTCCTGGAACATACATCATTGTTCTTCTTAATTTCATTAGTTTGCACCCCCCCAATTAAACTTTTCCCCTGTGGCTCTAATTACAGCCGTTTGAACTCTTGCTTTTATTACACAGTCTAATGCTCCTTTATCATTTGCAGTAACCAAAGCATTTTTAACTCCTAACTCTTTTAAAGTTTCTTCTATAACCCTTCTTATTTGTTTTCCAAATTGCTTTTCCACTGAACTTTTTAAATTTATTTCTATTCCATTATCATTTGCCTCTATTGTTATAGAGATATCACTTGATTCTAAAGTTCCTGCCATTGCAGTATTTTTTATTTCCATTTTATTTCCCTCCTTAATATTTTTATTTATATAAAATATTATACTAATATACATTACTTAAATTAAATAAATAATCATATGTTGATTTAGGTACAAAATTTTTAATTTCATCTAAACAACGCTGTTTAAAAAGTTCTCTCACCTTTGAAGCACTAATTGCTACATTTTCAAATTCTTTTCTTTTTATTTCTATAAGATTTAACCCATATTCTTTTAATACTCTCTTCATGATTTTATTATATTCATTAGTGCTTTTAGAAAAAGGCTCTTCTCCAACATATCTTTTTGTTATATTTAATGATTTTGCAATATAACTTGAAAAAATTTTACTATCTAAAATAGCTTGCATTTTTAAAACTTCATTTTTTTCTCTTATAAAATAAGATGGAAATGTAGCATTTGATATTATATAATCATTAGCTTTATGTAAAACAACATTTTCTAAATCTGCAATTCCTTTTTCAACCATATTATATCTATCTACATTTGAAAAAAAAGATTTGTTTTCCCAAAGAACAAATACATGTACCAAATCATTTTCTCTACTCGCCTTTTCTATCAAGTATCTATGACCTAATGTAAAAGGATTTGCATTAATTACAACAGATGCTATATTTTCAAAATATATTTTAGGAGTTTCTTTTATCAATTTATTGCAATAATCTTTAATTCCATTTTTCTTGTTCTCAAGAAGAATTACTTTATCTTCAACGCTTTCTATATCATAAAAACCAAAATCTCTAAAAATCAAACTATTTTTAGGCTTAGTATATACAAAAATATGAGTGTATCCCCTTCTATATTGTTCATTTATAAGATTTGATATTATCTTATTAGATACTCCAAATCCCTTAAACTCATCTGAAACAGCTATACATTTTAATATGTTTTCTTCAAATGATCCTGTACCTATTATTTTATCATTATCATACAAAACCAAAGTATAATCTAAATCTTTATCTAAATCCAATTCATATTCATTTAAAAATTTTTCTACATATTTTAAAGTAAAATCATCTTTGTTTTCAATAATAACCTCTTCAAAATTGCAATACTCCAAAAACTTTCCTCCTTTCAACATTGTATATATATTTTTTACTTATCCTTAAATTTTATAACAGCCTGTGATACTGCTTGCACAACTTCCCTATTAAATACATTTGGAAGTATATAATCTTCATTTAATTCATCATCTTTAACTAAAGAAGCAATAGCTTTTGCAACTTCTAATTTCATATCGTCATTAATATTTTTTATTCTACCCTCTAATAGTCCTTTAAAAAGCCCTGGAAAAACTAAAAGATTATTCATTTGATTTTTAAAATCCCCTCTTCCTGTCGCTGTTATTCTAGCTCCTCCAAGTTTTGCATACTTAGGTAATATCTCTGGAATAGGATTTGCAAGCGCAAACACCATAGAATCTTTATTCATTGTTTTTATCATTTCTGTTGTCACTACATTTCCAACACAAACCCCTATAAATACATCCTTTCCTTTTATTAAATCCTCAATATAACCTATTTCAAAGTTTCTATTTGTTAATTTAGCTATTTTTTCTTGAGCTTTATTTAAAGATTTATCACCTTCTATTAATGCTCCATTTATATCACATAAAACTATATCTTTAACACCTGCTGAAAGCAAAAGATTTGCTATTGCAATCCCTGAGGCACCAGCTCCATCTATTACAACCTTTATATCTTCTATATTTTTATTAACTATTCTCAAACCATTATAAAGCCCTGCTAAAACCGATATAGCTGTTCCATGCTGATCATCATGGTAAACTGGTATATCTAATACTTCTTTTAATTTATCTTCTATATAAAAACACTCAGGAGCCTTTATATCCTCTAAATGAATTCCTGCAAAACCTGGCGATATAGCTTTTATTACATTTACAATTTCATCCTTATCTGTAGCATCTATAGCTATTGGATATGCGTCTGTTCCTGCAAAAGATTTATGTAATAATGCCTTTCCCTCAATTACTGGTAGACTTCCAAAAGCTCCAATATCTCCAAGCCCTAAAACAGCTGTACCGTTAGATATAACAGCAACACTTCTACCTTTTAATGTATAATCATAAGCCTTTTCCTTATTTTTAGCTATTTCTAAACAAGGTGCTGCAACCCCAGGCGTATACGCTAGAGAAAGTTCCTCCTTATTAGTAACTGGAATAATTGCCTCTACTTTTATTTCACCCTTATACTCTTTATGTAAATCTAAAGACATTTGTTTCACATCAATTTTCATTTGTAAACTCCTCCTCGTTTATAATAAGCTATTTCTTGTATTAATAGTATCAAAATTCTCAACTTCAGTCAACACATATGTTTTAAAAATTAACAAATGTTAAATAGATTTATATATTATTAATTTTTTTATATAAATAGATTTATATATTATTAATTTTTTTATAAATAAAATTATAAAAAAACAAGGCAATATATTGCCTTGTTTTTTTATTTATATTATTAATTATTCATTTCTTTCGCAATTTTATCAATAACTGCTTTTCTCTCTTCTCCTAAAGCACTAATTAATTTAACTGGCATAAACCCATCTTTATAAATACTATCCTTATTAGCCTTTATCATTTTTTCCACAGTTTCTTTTAATTTTTCATATGTAATTAAATCATCAAAATATAAATCAACTACATCTTTTAATTTTGTAGCAAGTTCTTTTGGATTTTTATATACTGCTCTCATATTTAGCTCCTTATACTAGTTTTATTTTAATTATAACATTTACATAGTAAATATAACAACATTTTTAAGCATATTATAGCATCTTAAAGTAGTTAGTACAAGTTTGTAAATTTCCCATCTAAACTCTCATAAAAGATAAATATTTATGGATATTTATCTTTTACTAAACATAAAATTTTTATATGAAACTATAATCAATTCTAGGAGATTTATATAATATGAAAAGAAGCTTATTTATAATTTCAACTTTATTTTTAGTATTTATAACAGGTTATTTTGTTTTTACAACTGACAATCTATACAATTCTGCCTTGTCTGTTAATTCTACCGTTTACGATAGTTCCACCTCCCAATCAGCACAAGAAGTAACAGATGGCCCTTCTTTTGATGACTCTGCTAATTCTACACTTACAAACTTTTTTAATTCTTATAAGGATTATTTTATAGCCACTCAAAACACCTTAGTTTATAACGGTTATGCAGAATATGGACATACTCTAAGCAATATGAAAATTGATAAAAGTAACTTAGTTATTAAATATTCTGGAAAAATGGCAGATGGATATGGAGAAGATTCTAGAGGAGAACGAACATTTTCCTTAAACTACATTTTTAAATTAGATGAAGCTGGTACACCTATGGTTTATGAACGAGTTTATAATAATGACTATATGTCCTCTAACACAGATTCATTAAATTCTATAATAAAAAACTATATAGTTATGTGGGGAGACCCTAAAGAAAATGACACTTGGAGTCAAAAAGTTATCTATAATGGAAAAGAATATACAGCTAAAACAGTTATGACAGATGTATCCTATACTAAATACAATTTAGAAACAACGATAACTGATATAGATGGATTTTATAATGATACCTATATAGAAAAAAGAACTTATGATAGAGGATATGGTTTAATATCCTTTGAAAACACACCTGCTATTGATGATAATGAAACATCTATGAATCTAATTTTTGGATATACACTTTCAAAATAATATATTTAATATTGATTTTAAATAAAGCTAAAAAATATAATATAAAGTATTTTTTAGCTTTTTAAAATCAATATTCTCTATGTCTAAAATTAATTATTAATTTAAAATATTAATGTTTTCTTCTTAAAATAAGCTTTTCTATTTCCATTATTATCATAGCTAATATAGATAAACCTAAACATATAAAAAACATTTCTATATTAAACTCATATGGTATAGATAATATACTTCTAACTCCTGGAAGTAATATTAATAAATATATTATAAATGTAATCCCCATTGCTCCAAATACATATTTATTTGAAAAAAAACCAAGTTCTATTGAAGTATAATGATCAGATCTTGCGGCTATTGTTTGAAAAATTCTAGCCAGTAAAATAGTTGAAAATGCCATAGCAGTTCCAAGCTCTGACGAAACTTTAAGCCCTATATACTGTGCTATAATTGTAACTACTCCAATTATAACTCCTCTTAAGATTACAATTCTCCCAATACCACCTGACAATATACCATCATTAATATTTCTAGGTTTATTATTCATAATATTTTTTTCAGGTGGTTCAAGACCCAAAGCAATAGCTGGTAATGAATCATTTATTAAATTTATAAACAAAAGTTGTATTGCAGTAAATGGGTTTGGTAAGTTTACAAATACAGCAAATAATATTGAAATTATAGCACCTAAATTCCCTGCAAAAAGATATGTTATAGATTTTTTTATATTGCTAAAAACAGCCCTACCTATCTCAACAGCTTTAACAATAGTTGCAAAGTTATCATCAACTAAAATCATAGACGCTGCATCTTTTGCAACATCAGTCCCACTTCCCATACCAATTCCTATGTCTGCTTGCTTTAAAGCTGGTGCATCATTTACACCATCTCCGGTCATAGCAGTGATTTTTTCTCTTTCTTGCCATGCTTTTACTATACGTATTTTGTTTTCAGGTGAAACTCTAGCATACACAGATATATTTTCTAATTTATTTTTAAGTTCTATATCATTCATAGAGTCTAACTCTTGACCTGTTAAAGCTATATCATTATTATCCATAAGTCCAATTTCTTTACCAATCGCAGCTGCTGTTGTTTTATGATCTCCTGTTATCATTATTGTTTTTATTCCAGCATTTTTAGCTATTTTTATAGCATCATAAACTGATTCCCTAGGTGGGTCTATCATAGCTGTTAATCCTATCAATGTTAAATCAAATTCATCATCTAGCGCAGGAACAAAACTTTCGTTATTAATCTCTTTCATTGCAAAAGCTAAAACCCTTAAAGCTCTATTTGAAAATTTTTCATTTTTAGCTTTATATTCATTTAAGATATTTTCATTTAAATCAACAACTTCCCCATTTACTAAAGCATATTTACATCTACTTAAAATAATATCTGGTGCACCTTTAGAAAACATTATAGTTTTTCCATCCACTTCATTAACTGTTGACATTATCTTTCTATCTGAATCAAAAGGAATTTCTCCTTTTCTTCTATATTCATCTCTTATTTTCTTAAAATCTATACTATTATTTTTAGCAAAGTTTATAAGACCAACTTCCGTTGGATCTCCTGTCTCTTTCCCTTCTTCATTAATATCTGAATCGTTACAAAGAATACTTGCTAACAAGAAATACTTTTCATTTTTAGGTGCTTTTTCTATATTAATTTCAAAACTATATTCTCCATCTTTACTTATATAGTTATCTACAACAGTCATTTTATTTTGAGTTAAAGTTCCTGTCTTATCCGTACATATTATACTCGTTGCTCCTAAAGTTTCAACAGCTGGAAGCTTTCTAATAATAGCTTTTCTTTTTGCCATAGTATTTGTTCCTGATGCCAAAACAATAGTTACTATAGATGATAAAGCCTCTGGAATTGCAGCTACTGCAACCGATATAGAAAACATAAAAGCATTTACTATAAGTTCTCCTGTAAATCCTACTCTATCAAAAAATACAGCACGCCCAACCTCTAAACCAAAAATAATAATAGCAAGTATCATAATTATAATCCCAAGTCTCTTACTAAATTGATCTAACTTTTTTTGAAGAGGAGTTTCTTTAGATTCTGCTTTTTCTAGGAGATTAGCTATTTTCCCAACTTCTGTATTCATACCTGTTGCTGTCACTATAAACATACCACGCCCATAAACAATTGTTGATCCACTAAACACCATATTTTTTTGATCTCCTAATGAAGATTCCTCATGTATAACATCAGTTACCTTTAAAACTGGTTCTGACTCACCTGTAAGCATTCCCTCTACGCTTTTTAGAGATTGAGATTCTATAACACGCCCATCTGCTGGTACATAATCCCCAGACTCTAAACAAACAATATCTCCATTTACAATTTCTCTAGCTGGAATAACTATTTTTTCTCCATCTCTTAAAACTTTAGCACTTGGCGAAGATAATTTTTTTAAGCTATTTAAAGACCCTTCGGCTTTTTTAGTTTGTGTCACACCTAAAATAGCATTTAAAATTACAACAGCTATTATTATGATTGCTTCAACAGCTTCTTTTAAAAACATTTGAACTATCGCTGCAATTATAAGAATTATTACCAATGGGTCTTTAAATTGATTTAATATAAGCTTTAAAGTTGATTCTCCCTCTTTACCCTTTAGTTCATTAAACCCATTTTGCTCTAGTCTTTTTTTAGCTTCGGCATTGCTTAAACCACTCTTCTCTGATTTAAATTCACTAATAACATCTTTATACTCTTTTTTATATATCAAAAAAAGACCTCCTCTCTAAAAAATAATATGCTGTAAAAATCCTATTTTATTTTTCCTTAATAATTAAAAATATATACACTTAAAACCTTTCTCTATATTTTTCTTTTTACCTACTAGTTTTAATGATATAATTATGTTACATTTTATATGTTATTTTTAATAATCTATCTATACTTATTTTTTTTAGATTTAATAACTTTAAATTATAATTACGGAGGATTTAAAATGAAAAAATTTAGTCATGGGTGTACCCTAGATTGTTTTGATTGCTGTAAATTTAATGTTTATAATGATAATGGAACCTTAAAAATAGAAGGTGATAAAAATCACCCTTATACAAATGGTTTTATATGCGAAAAAGGACTATCTCATTTAAAGAGATTAAATCATAAAGATAGAATCTACACACCCCTTTTAAAAATAAATGGTAAATTTAAAGAAATTTCTTTTGAAAGAGCACTAAATATAATGGCTGAAAGGCTTACATACTATAAAAAAAATTTTTCTTCAAAATCTATTCTACATTATGATCAGTTTGGTAGTGGATCTTCTCTAAAATCAATAGCAAATATATTCTTTAACTTCTATGGAGGAGTTAATAAAGCAGATGGTGGTCCTTGTTGGAGTGCTGGTATGCGAGCTACTAAATATGATTTTGGTGATGCAAAAAGCCATAGTCTTTCTGATATGTTAAATAGCAAGTCAATATTTTTATGGGGCAAAAATCCTGCAAACACATCAATTCATACACTAAATATAATAAAAAAAGCCAAAGAAAAAAATATACCAATTATAGTTATTGATCCAATCTTTAGTGAAACTGCTAAAATCGCTGATAAATACATAAAAATTATTCCAGGAACAGACGGTGCTTTAGCCCTTGCCATGGCTAAAATAATTATAAAAAACAATGCTTATAATAAAGATTTTATAGAAAAACACGTTATTGGCTTTAACGAATTTAAAAATTACTTAAACACATTAAGCCTTGATTATTTATGTGAAGAATGCGGGGTTTCTTTAGAAGAAATCATAAATATTACAAATATTTATATTAATAAATTTTCTACGATTCTAATAGGATATGGTGTTCAAAAATATATAAATGGTGGAAATTCAATAAGATGTATAAACGCATTAGCAGCTATAACTGGTCAAATCGGTAAAAGTGGTGGTGGAATAAATTATGCTAATAAAGTCTTTACAAGGATTTTAAACTTAGACCCATACAACAGTGAACATTTTGCAACAAATAATTTTTTCCAAGTTTCTAAAATATCTAATTTTATAAACAAATGTAATAGCTTAAACCTTAAAGAAGAAGGTATTTTTGAAGCACAAACTGTTGTTCATGATTCAATTGCCAATGAAAATAATTTGTATAAAACCCCAATTAAAATGGCTGTTATAACAAAAAGTAACCTATTAAATCAACTTCCTGATATAAACAGCTTGAAAAAAGCTTTTAAAACCATAGAATTTAAAGTGTGTTTTGATATGTTCTTAACTGATACAGCCTCTATATGTGACTTGTTTATTCCATGTACTAATACCTTAGAAAGCGAAGATATTTTATTTAGCTCAATGAGCAATCCCTACATTATATATAATGAAAAGGTAACTGAACCTAAACATCGTCTTATGGATGAATATAACTTTTTTATGGAACTTGCAAAAATTATGAACATTAAAACTTATCCTAAAGTTTCAAAAAAAGAATATTTAAAAAAGATAATAGAACCATTAACACATTCTAATAAAGATATAACATTAGATTATTTGAAAGATAACTGTTTTACTCTTCATAAAGATGTGGCTTGGGAAGATTTGAGCTTTAAAACTCCATCTAAAAAATATGAGTTATTTTCATCTTTAGCTAAAGATGAGTGTGGTCACCCTCTTCCAACGTATTTAAAAAGCAAAAATCACCCTAAAAACTTATTAAGACTTATCACAGTCCATGGAAAAGATAGTTTATCTAGTCAACACTTTATTGACAAGGGAGGCATATGCGAGTTTTTTATTAATGAAAATACTTGCAAAGAATTTAATATAACAAATAAAGAAATTGTAATACTAAAAACTAAAAATGGAAAAATTAAAGCCAAAGCACTAATAGATAATGGAATTCCTAATAACGTTATAAAAATATATGTAGGTTGGTGGGAAAAACATGGTAATCCAAATATTCTAACATCATCAAATATATCAGATATTGGTGGACAAATAACATATAACGATAGTTTTGTAGAAATAAAAAAAGAATAGGCAATTTGCCTATTCTTTAATTTTTAATATTCATAATCTACAACCGCACGCTTTGAAACAGCATCTCTAACCTTAGCTGCAACCTTTAAATGTTCTTCACTGACTTGGTATTTATTTAAATCTTCCTTAGTTTCAAAATCAGAATTTAAAACAATATCATAAGCGCTATCAGTTGTATTGAAATTTATTCCAACCTCTATAAATTTTATGTAAGGTAATTTTTCTTTTAATCCTTCTAAAGAATTTTTTATCTCTAATGCTGTATCATTGTTCTTCTCTTTTAAAGTCCACATTACAAGATGTTTTACCATTTTATCTCACACTCCTAATTAGTTTTTATCTTAATAAGAAATCAAATATACAATCATTATACAACAAATTTAATCATTTAATTAACTATTTTGCACTTTATTTCTTTTATTTTTTATAAGTATCATTATTTCTATGATAAAAGCTAAAATAATTCCAACAACTAAACCATTACTTAAAAGAATTGTAACAGAGCTTGGCATATTTGCAAAAGCTGTTTTAGGAAGTCCCATTATTCCTATACCAGCGAATATAGGTATGCCGACAGAAAAATACATATCTTTTTTATTTTTAACATTTTCAAGCTCTTTTATAGCTGTTCCAAACATAGCACTAAATATAGTAAAAATAGCTGCATATGCTACTGGTGTTGGAAGTGTTGTAAAAAATGCCATTATAGGTGTTATTAAGCTTACTATTATAACTAAAATATTACCTATTAAAAATGTATTTTTTTTAGTAGATTTTGTTTGGTCTATAAATGATGATATTGATATTGCAGTTATTCCTGCTGTTGATAAAAATATACCACTTAAAACTTGGTTAAGCCCCATAATAACACCTGAACGTTTTATACTAACATCATAAGTTGTTTTATTATGTTTTTCTAAAATTGCCTTTATTACCTTTATTGAAGCAAGCATAGTACTTATTAAAATAAATACTGCAACTATTATAGAAGGTATCATACTAAGATTTGCTATTGGCATTCCAAATGGGAAAGGCGTTGGTAATTGAAAAAATGTATCTACTTTTGCCATAGGCTTAGTTAAGCCTAACACATAAAATAATGCCCAACCAACTATTATAACTACCATAAATGAATATGGAGCAATTTTTTTAATTTTTCTAAGTATAAGAGATAAAATTACTAACGATACTGAACATGTTAAAACAGGAATTGATATAGTATTTCCTAAATATCCAATTCCACATAAACCTTTTACAAAGTCCATAGAAAGTTCTGCTACTAAAAGTATCATAAATGTCGCAAGCACTCTTGGACTAAATAAAACCAAAAGCTTATCCATAAGTCCAAATACGCTTATAAGCATAATAATAACTCCAGCGGCTATTATAGAAAATGTTATAACTCTTAAAGTGTCAACATTACTTCCAAAAATAGATTGACCTATTCCAGCATAAATTAAAAATATTCCAAACCAAAGTCCTGATGGAACTTCACTTATGTACAATTTATGTCCAAAAAATAGCTGAATTATAGCTGCTACCCCTAACATAAATATAGTTCTTTGAATAAACATCATAGTATCATGTGAGGTTAAATTAAAACCTTGTCCAACCGCTAAAGGATACACAACATTAGCTAATACTATAAATGCCATCCATTGAACTGACTGTAAAACCTTTTTCATTTTTTATAAGACCTCTTCTCATATTTAATTATTTGTTAACAATTTTATATTATAGCACAATAATTTTATAAGTATAACTAAAGATTTTATGTTTAAAATTACATGTTTTTGTTAATAATAACTTAGTAAAATATTTTTTAAGGAATGTAACATTTTATATAGAAGATGGTGCAAAAGGTCCTATGGCTGTAAATGTTCAAAAAATATAATATAATAAATCCTCGAAAACCTTGAATTTTCGAGGATTTATTAAGCTTTAAAAGTTATTTTTTATTTTAATAACACTTTTCTAAAATTTCTAAAACTTCTTGTGCAGTAAGTTTTTTATATCCACTATCTAATAATATTGTAGAATTTGCGATAAGTGGCAACATTTCTTTTGTCGCTCCAAGTTCTCTAAGAGAAGTAACCATACCGCATTCCTTAATAAATGCTTCTAAGCATGAAAGTCCCTCTTGTGCAATTTCATCTTTAGTTTTTCCTTCAGTTTGTACATTCCATACTTCTTTTGCAAATCTAACAAATTTATCTAAACCATAAGAATAGATATGACGATAGTAAGGAATTGATATTGTTGCAAGTCCCATACCATGAGCACAATCTGTATAAGCTCCTACTTGATGTTCTATCATATGAACTTCCCAGTCTTCTGTTTTTGATAATCCAGCCATTGTATTAAGAGCTAGTGTTGCACTCCACATAATGTTACTTCTTGCTTCATAATCCGTTGGATTTTTAAGTGCAACTCTTGCATTATCAATTACAGAACGAAGAAGTCCTTCAATTACATAATCTGTTGTATTATTATCAGTTCCTGAAAAATATTGTTCCATTAAATGAGACATAATATCAAAAACACCACTAATCATTTGATATTCTGGAACTGAGAATGTATATTCTGGGTTTAATATAGAGAATTTAGGATATACTTCCGCTGGGAAAACTCTACCATTTTTAAGTTTTAATTCTTCATGTGTTATAACAGATCCACCATTCATTTCTGAACCTGTACCAACCATTGTTAAAACTGATCCTACCGGTACAATTTTATTGCTAACCTCTTCAAAATTTATCCAATACTTTTTGAATGCATCTTCTTTACAGTAAGCTGAAACTGAAATTGCTTTAGCACAGTCTATTACAGATCCACCACCAACTGCTAAAATAAGATCAACATTATTATCACGAACAAGTTTTGCTCCTTCTAATACCTTGTTATAAGTTGGATTTGACATAACTCCAGGTAACTCTACAACTTTTTTTCCGCTTTCATTTAAAATATTTATAAGATTATCATATAAACCAATTTTTTTAATAGAATTTCTTCCATAAGTTAAAAGAACAGTTTCCCCATAATTTTTAAGCTCATCTTTTAACATATCTAAAGAATTTTTTCCAAAATGTATTTTGGTTGGATTGTAATAAGTAAAATCTAATAACATATATTCCCTCCTACAAATTAAAATAAATTATTTTTATATATTCAAATTGATAGTTAATTGTGTTTATTTAAAAGAAGTAAAACTTCTCTAATAAAAGAATACACCCTAAAGTTAACTCTATGTCAATACTTAATATTATAATTATTTTCATCATTTTTAATACATCTGATTAAGTGATAAAATAATAACTAAAATATTAAATTATTTATTATAGATTAGGAGATTTTATTTATGAAAATATTTTATTTTACAGCAACAGGAAATAGTTTATATGTAGCTAAAAAAGTTGGTGGAGAACTTATATCTATTCCTCAAGCTCTAAAGAATAATACTCTTACCTTTGAAGATGAAAAGATAGGAATTATATTTCCATGCTATGGACTATCTACCCCTAAAATTGTTCGTGAATTTATAGAAAAAGTAACTCTTAAAAGTCCTTATATTTTTACTATCTTAACTTACGGAAATACAATTGCAAATGCCTGTGCTCACTTCTCTAAATATGCAAAAAAACACAATATAAATATAGTCTATGCCAATAGTCTTTTAATGGTTGATAATTATTTACCTATATTTGATATTGAAAAACAAAAACTAAGAGAAAAAAATATAGATTATAATTTAAATAAACTAATAAGTGATATAAATAACAACACTAAAAAAATACACTCAGGAACATCATTAGACGCATTGTTAACAAATAGTGGCTCTAAATTACTTCCTCTTTTTACTTCTCCAAAAAAATTTTTAGTTACTGATGATTGTATTTTTTGCAAAACATGTGTAAAGGTGTGTCCAAGACAAAATATATCAATTGACAAAGAAAAAGGCATAAAGCCTAACTATGGTTCAAACTGTGAATTTTGCTTATCCTGTATAAATCTTTGCCCTAAAAAAGCAATAAAATTAAAAAAAGAAAAAAATCCAGAAGCTAGATTTAAAAATGAACATATAACAGTTAAAGAAATTGTTGATTCTAATATACAGTATTAAAATTTAATTTTCATTTTTATATATAATTATGCAATAATAAAACTGTTAAAATATAATTTGGAGATGATTTTATGGATAATAAAATAGAACAATTAGCTAAAATCTTAAGAGAAAGCGAAAATATAGTTTTCTTTGGTGGAGCTGGAATGAGTACAGAATCTGGAATACCTGACTTTAGAAGCTCAAACGGTTTATTTAATGAAAAACTTAATATGACCTTTACCCCTGAGCAACTAGTATCTCACTCATTTTATATTAGATATCCAAAAGAATTTTTTAATTTTTATAAAGAAAAATTAATTTACCCTGAAGCTAAACCAAATAAAGGACATATTGCCCTTGCTAAGCTTGAAAGTTTAGGAAAACTTAAAGCCATAGTTACTCAAAATATTGATGGACTTCATCAAAAAGCTGGTTCTAAAAATGTTTTTGAACTTCATGGCTCAGTCCTTAGAAATTATTGTGTAAAATGTCATGCTTTTTATGATGAAAAATTTATTCTAGAATCAAAGGATATTCCTACTTGTACTAAGTGTGGTGGAAGTGTTAAACCTGACGTTGTTTTATATGAAGAAGGACTAGATGATAATATAATAAGAGGAGCCATAGATGCTATAAAAAAAGCTGATACTTTAATAATTGGAGGTACTTCTCTTGTTGTCTACCCTGCTGCTGGACTTATTGATTATTTTAGAGGTAAGAATCTTGTTTTAATTAACAAAAGCTCAACTTCTGCTGACTCTAAAGCAACTTTAATTATTAATGACTCCATTGGAAAAGTTTTGGATAAAGGTGTAAACTTAATATAGGTTTTAAATAAAACAAAAGAAGAGCTAAGGAGGAAATATTATGAGTAACAATGTATTTTTACCAAGTTATAGCATAGGAGATAATGTTTATAATGAAATAGATGCTATTTGTAAATCTTATGGTAAAAAAGCAATAGTAATCGGTGGAGAAACTGCCATAGAAAAATCTAAAAATCTTTTATTAGATGGACTTAAAAATTCAAATATAGAAATATTAGATTTTTTATGGTTTGGTAGTGATGCCACATATGAAAATGTTGAAAGACTTAAAAATAATAAAAAAGTAAATGAAGCTGATATGATATTTGCAGTTGGTGGTGGAAGAAGCATTGATACAAATAAAGTTTTAAGTGATAAACTAAATAAACCACTTTTTACTTTTCCCACAATAGCATCAAACTGTGCTCCTATAACAAAAATTTCTGTAATGTATAGTGAAGATCATACCTTTAAAGATTATTATTTTCCAAAAAGGTCTCCTCTTCACTGCTTTATAAACACAAAAATAATAAGTGAAGCACCAACTAAATTTATTTGGGCTGGTATTGGAGACGCTTTATCTAAAGAATTCGAATGCACTTTTTCTTCTAAGGGTGATGTTCTTACCCATTCTAATGTTTTAGGAGTAAGTATTGCTAAAAATTGCTGTGAACCACTTTTAAAATATGGTCAAAAAGCTTTTAATGATGCTAAGGAAAATAGGGTTTCAAAAGAATTAGAAGAGGTTATATTAAATATAATAATAACTACTGGATTAGTATCAGTTCTCGTTGATCCTGACTATAATAGTTGCCTTGCCCACTCTATATATTATGGATATACAACCATACATGAAATAGAAAAAAATCATCTTCATGGTGAAGTAGTTTCTTATGGCGTTTTGGTCATGCTTACATGTATTAAAGATTATAAAAACCGAGATAAGATATACAAATTTAACAAAAGCATAGGTCTTCCAACATGCCTAAAAGATATTGAAGTTAAAAATTGTGATATTCCTAAAATTTTGGACAAGGCTATTGAAACAGAAGATATAAAACACGTTCCTTATGAATTAACAAAAGATATGATTTATAATGCCATACTAGATTTGGAAAAATTATCTTCATAGTTTACATAACAATAATAAAAAAACAGATTTCCATTTTAATATGAAAATCTGTTTTTTTGTTTATTATAAATATTACAAAGTTTGTTTAACTTCAGTTAGAGTTATTTCTAAAACCCTAGTTAAGAATGGAAATTTTTCTTTCATCATATCATATTCTTCACCTGAAGATATGAATTTTACAGTCCCTTCAAGTCTAAAACCAGCACCTTGAGTGAAATGTCCTTGAACTTCTTTACTTCCTAAAGTCATTTTAACTTTATTGTTTTCTTTAATATTAGCTTCTGTTTTTACCATTCCAGCTGCTGGAATTAATATTTTATTATCTTTTGTTAGTGTAAGATATGAATTCCAAGTATTTACCACATGTGGTTCTCCTTTGCCCCAAGAAATAATAGATACAACACCCTCATGGCTTATAACTTCAAGAAATTTTTCTGTTAACATATTTTCAATCTCTCCTTATATACTAAAATTTTCATTAACGAACTAATTAAAGATACTATTTATCGTAGATAATATTTGTCTTTAATTAGTTTATTACATATTTTTAATATTGTCAAATTTTAATTTAATATAACAAATTAACTTTACCCCACATTCTTGCAATGTTATATTTAATATAATAAAAATTAAAAGAAAGAGAGATGAACATATGAAACTTTCAATAGGAATAGAATATGCTCTTCATTGCTTATTATATATGGTTGATATTAAAGAAAATGAAACGGTAGGAATTAAAGATTTAGCTACATTTCAAGGCGTATCAGAATCATATCTTGCAAAAGTTTTTGCAAAACTTAGCAAAGCTCAAATAGTAAAGTCAGTTCCTGGCGTTAAAGGTGGCTACACTTTATGTAAAACTCCTGAAAATATAACTTTTTTAGATGTAGTTGAAGCTATTGAGGGGAAAGAACCCATATTTAAATGTGCAGAAATAAGACAAAATACTTTACTTTTAGATAAAAACAACTTACCTAAAATCTATACTGATTGCCCTTGCACAATAAAAATAGTTATGCTCGAAGCAGAAGAAAAAATGAAAAATTATCTTAATACTAAAACTTTAGCATGGCTACACAGTCACGTTGATACTATTTTACCAAAAGAGCAAAAAGAAAAAACAATAGATTGGTTTGAAAATAGAAAAAAATAATTCTAATAAAGGGTAAATATGAAAACTTTGATATTTACTCTTTTAAGCTTTTATTAAATATCTTGCCTTTCAAAATTTTAATGGTGATAATTTCATAATAAGCATTATATACTAAAGTATAACAATATTTTTATATTATATTTTAAATATACTAAAAAATTATTATAATATAAATTTATAGAAAGGACTTAAAATTTATAATTTTTTAATTTTAAGCAATGGTGTTAGCAAATGAAGAAAAAAATTATTGGAATATCATCTCATGTTGTAATAAATGACCTAGGTGCCCTTAAAGGTTTTAAACAATTAAGACTGTTTCATGAATATATTCAATCAGTGATTGATGCTGGCGCTTCTCCTATAGTCCTTCCAAACACAGATAATTTATCAATTATTGATTCTCAAATAGATATTATAGATGGATTAATTCTAACTGGGGGGTATGATATAAATCCTTTAAATTTTAATGAAGAGCCTAAAGAAAAGCTTGGATATGTATGCAACGAAAGAGATTTATATGAGTTTTACCTTCTTAAAAAAGCCATGAAAAAGCAAATCCCTATTTTAGGAATATGTAGAGGTATACAAGTTATTAATGTCTTTAATGGTGGAACCCTTTATCAAGACTTATCCTATATAAACAATTCATATGTAAAACATGAGCAAGACTGTGAACCAACCTTTCCATCTCATTCTATATCTATTTTTAAAAACAGCATTCTTTATGAAATTTTAGGAGACAAGGCTTTAGTAAATTCTTATCACCATTTAGCAATTAAAGATTTAGCCCCAAACTTTAAAGTATCAGCACTATCTAAAGACGGAATTATAGAGGCTATTGAAAGTACAACAGATGAACTTATAATAGGAGTTCAATGGCATCCTGAGCTTTTGACTAAAAACTATGAAAAAATGCTAAACTTATTTAAATATTTTGTTGAAAAGTGTTAAAAAAATAGTATATTAATAAATCTCTTTATTAATATACTATTTTTATTTAAATAAAATCTAACTTTAAAACTATGATGGAGAATATGTTAACATTCCATCCTTGCTCTTATATCCACTATTTTTAAAATCATTTGCTATACTTTGCTTAGTTTTTAAGAATCCATTGTAACCAAATATATATCCTTCTGAAGATAACTTATTGCTATTCATTGCATTATATATATCTTCAGCAGTATAAACTGTTCCTGATGCACTCACAAAAGTTACTTCATACTTATCTGTTCCTATATCATTTATATTTTGATATTTAACAATATACGCAGGTTCCCCATCAACTGTTATTGTCGTTTTTTGAACACTATTTTCATTTCCTGCATTGTATCCAACAATGTAATCAGTTGCTCCGCTATAATCAGTTTGTAAGTTACTCTTTATTTGATCTTGAAGATCTGCATTTCCTTTTGCGTTGTTAATAGCTGCTAATTGTGCATCTGTAAGTATTACGATTTTTGTATTTTTTGCACTATTTGTAAAATAGTGATTTAAAGTATTAGTTAAGTCTTCTGGTGTCATTGTAGATATAGTATATCCTGAACTTGTTGAACTTATTGAACCTATTACATCTTGTAATTGTTGCTCAATCTTAGCTTTTTCATTTGTAAGATTTTCATTTTCTATTTGAGTCATAAGTGTTGTAAGATTACTTGTACACTTTGCTAATTCTTGCTGTATATTTGTAGGCAAATCTTTGCCCTCTAGTTCCTTTATTAAACTTGTTGCTTTATCTGTATCTTTATTTGCTATAGCATTATTAATTTCTTCAATATCTTGTGCATAATTTTGAGCATCTTGTATATTTTTAGTTAAAGTTTGAACCTCTCCTTTAACAAACGGCCCTCCTAAATTCTCAAGAGCTTGTAAATCTGTATTAGCCTTTGTTAAGTTACCACTATTAATATCGCTATTTACTTTTGATATTTGAGTGTCTATTTTTTTTGTATAATTTATAACACCATAACTTCCCCCTGCTATAATAGCTATAATTATTATAATTATTATTGCCCTTTTCTTCTTTTTAGATTTTTTTCCTTTATTAAGAGGTAAATCTTCTTTATTATTTTCCTCATTACTTTTACTTAATAGGATTTGTCTTAAAACCTCTTCACTATCTAATTCTCCTGTAATTTCATTTGGAGATGTTTTTTGATCTTTAGTTTCAAATTTAGCACCACATTTTGGACAAAAATTTGAACCATTTTCTACTTCATTTCCACAATTATCACAAAACATATTTTTCACTCCTATATTTAATCCTAAGTATATAAAACTCAAGTATGTCTGAGATTTAAATAAAATAGTATAAAATAATTAAAAATCATAAAATATTACACATTATATTTAATTATAATACATTATTTTTTTTGGTTTTGTAAAGTAATTAAGGTATTATCTATTAAATATATACTAATAATTTAAATATCTTAAAATTGCGTGAATAATTCTTATTTACGTATTGACATACTTGTATAAAGTTATTATATTCTTACTTAGTGGACATACATTTGACTAAAGTTGCTTGAATAGGAGATAGATTATGAAAAAAATATTAATAGAAGTTATGATAGGAGTATTAGTAGCAGTCATTGTTGCTATATTACATTTTGGATTTGATGTATTTTCAACTAAAGCGACAAGTGCTAATAATACAACAACTGTAAGTAGTTCGATAGATTCTTCAACTGTTAATAATTCAACAGCTACTAACTCAGGAGCTACTAGCTCAGAAACTACAAATACTACCAATACAAACAAAAGTGCAAACATTTCTAGCCCAACTGGAAATACAGAAAATACAACAAGTAATGCTGATAATACGTCTAAAAATGTTAGCAATTCTGCAAATACATCTAATAACGATTCATCTGCACAAAACACTAATAGTACTAAAAGCGCTAACACAAATAACAATACTGCAACAACTAAATCCACTACAAGTAATGATAGCGCAAGTTCAGATACTTCAAAATCTGACACCTCAAGTACAGTAGCTACAAATAAGCAAGCTAGTTCTAATACTGCATCAACTAGCAATACTAGTGATAAATCAGCTAATACAACAACTACTGCTACAAATGCTACTAAAACAGATTCAACACCTACTACTAAATAAAAAAGTTATATTTTACATAACCCTCTAATATAATAAATTAAAATATTTTTTAGAGGCTACTTATGAAAAAAACATTTTACCTCTTGCTAGGAATAGTCTTATTAATAATTATTATTATATTTTTATTACCTAAAAATAATCTTAATCAATTGATAGATCTAAAAAACAATATAATTTTTAGTCGATGGTGGAGATAATGTAAAAGTAATGTAAAAGACAATTCTAGAATATAGAATTGTCTTTTTTATATGTTATAATAAAAAAAAACTTAAAATTTATAAGGAGAACATATTATATGTCTAAAAAGAAATTTAAACGGAAAATATTGATTATCCCTATAATAATAATTGTCATCATACTAGGAGGATTATTTTTTACTTACGAAAGCTATTTTGCTCCTAAAGTTCCTGTAACTAGTGTTAATACATCAGTAAATTTAAATAGTTCAGTTTTAAACTTTGTTCCTAGCAAATCTAGTTTTTCATTATCTCAAGTAATTTTAAACTCAGATGGGGAAATTTCAGATACTAATTTAACAGATATGATAATCTTAATTTTACAAAATGTTTCAAACTCGACTTTAAAAGAAATAACTGGTGTACAAGTTAAAATTGTTGATAATGAAATTAATGTTTACGCTACATTTGATTATCTAGACATTCCATTTGAAGTTCATTTTGTGTTTACTCCACAAATAGAAAATGGTCAAGCTGTTGTTCATTATGTTAGAGGAAACATAGGCTTTATACAAATACCTAAAGATTTAGTATTTAAATACTTAAGTGATAAATCATTTATGTCCGTTGATAGTTCTAAAGCTAATATTATTTTAAAGTTTGGTAACTTAACTAACATAAAAGTAAACACTTTTGAAACTGATGGTTCTTCATTAAAAATTAATTTTTCAACAATGCTAAACTTAAATCAGTTAGCAGCAACTAAAATAGTAAGCGTGCCTTCTATTTAAACTGTATTCTTAAATTTTAAATTAAATCTCTTTAAATTTGTAACATAGTAAAAAACTCTCTAATATACTTATAGTATATTTTATAAGGAGAGTTTTTTTATGTTTTGCAGAAATTGTGGTAAAGAAATGCAAGATAAATCTTCTGTATGTATATATTGTGGTGTCAAAAAAAATCATGGAAATAAATATTGTCCAAACTGTGGGTGTGAAACTGAAGAGTTAGCTGATTTTTGTACAAATTGTGGTATTAAGCTACCAAAATTATACCCCTCTGTTCAAGGGAAATCTAAAATATTAGCAGGGCTTCTTGGTATATTTTTAGGTGGATTTGGTATTCATAGATTTTACTTAGGATATTTCGGAATTGGTCTTTTGCAACTTTTACTTAGCATTTGTTCTCTAGGTCTTACATCTATCTGGGGGTTTATAGAAGGCATACTTATTCTTTGTGATTCCATTATTACAACAGATCATGATGGAAATCCATTAGTTTAATATATATGATATTTCTGTACAAACAAAACTAAAAATTAATAATAATTAAATATTTTAAATAAATTAAAAGATAGTATTCAAATAACATATATAACTATTATTTAATACTATCTATTATTTTTATATATCTAATTTAACATTATATTCATTAAGCCATGTATCTAATTGTATCAAATATGCCATAACCTGTGGTCCTGTCATAAGTTGTCCAAACCAAGGTTTTGTGAAACTACTTCCATTTGTGTTTATTATTTTTTCTATAGCATCTTTATCTATAAGCTCTAATATTCTAGCATTTTTATTTTTTATTATACTATTTAACATATTTTTTACTGTTTCTGTATAAAGAGGATGATGAGTTTTTGGATATGGACTCTTTTTTCTATCTACTATTTCATCTGGCAAAAGAGTTCTAGTAGCTTCTCTTAAAAGCCCCTTTTCTCGTCCATTTAAAAGCTTCATAGCAGCTGGTATGTTATAAGAATATTGAACAAGCCTTTTATCTGCAAAAGGAACTCTAACTTCTAAACTATTTGACATAGTCATTCTATCTTTCCTATTCAAAAGTGTTATCATAAACCATTTTATATTTAAATAAAATAGTTCTCTCATTTTTTCATCCTTTTTAGATTCCCCTTTTAACTTAGGAACCTTAGCTAAACTATCACTACAAACTTGTTTTACATAATCCTCTATTGGCAAATCCTTTATTGATTTTGCCAAAATATTTTTTCTATGAGCAACTGAATCAGCCCAAGGAAAAATATCTATATTTTCGTAATCTCTTGTATACCAGGGATAACCACAAAATACCTCATCTGCACATTCTCCTGAAAGACCAACCGTTGCTGTCTTTTTAATTTCCTTTGCAAAAAGATAAAGAGACGAATCCACATCTGCCATTAAAGGCAAATCACTAGCTATCGTAGCTTCTTTTAAAGCCTTTGCAAGCTCTACATTGTCCAAGATTATTCCATGATGATTACTTTTTATATAATCCTTCATCTTTATAACCCAATATGGATCTGAATTTGGTTGAAACAAATTCGCTTTAAAATATTTCTCATTATCCACATAATCTATTGAAAATGTATCTAGCGGAGCTTTTCCTTGCCTTTTAAAAGTATTAGCAGCAACATAAGATATGAAACTTGAATCTAATCCACCTGATAAAAATGTACATACAGGAACATCACTTACTAATTGCCTTTCTATAGCATCTACTAATAAATCTCTAAGCTTTTTTATTGTAGTTTTTTCATCATCTTTATGCTCTTTAGCTTCTAAAACCCAATATTCTTTAAGGTGTGCTCCTTTGTTGTTATAAGTCATATAAAAAGCTGGTGGAACTTCTTTTATATCTTTAAATATACCACTTCCTAAGTTTCTTTGTGGACTAAGAGCCATAAGCTCTAAAATTCCCTGTTTATCAACAACTGAATCTATCATAGGATGTGCTAAAAGTGCCTTTATCTCTGACGCAAATAAAATTGAATCATTTTTTATAGAATAAAATAACGGCTTTACTCCAAGAGGATCCCTTGCTAAAAACAATTCCTTGTTTTGTTCATCCCAAATACCAAAAGCAAAAATTCCATTTATATAATCAACACATTTCTCTCTATATTCTATAAACGCAGTTAGTAAAACTTCTGTATCTGAATAACTTGAAAATGTATATCCTTTTGACACCAAATCACTTCTTACCTCTTCAGTATTATAAAGTTCTCCGTTGTAAACAATTGTATATTCTTTATTGTTTACATTTTTAACCATAGGCTGAAGTCCCCCTTTTAGGTCAACTATAGCAAGTCTTCTATGTCCTAAAACAGCATTATTAGTTGCTTTTATTCCATAAGAATCTGGTCCTCTTGGAGTTAACGTATCCCTCATTTTTTCAACCATATATTGTTTAGTCTTTATATTATTATTTAAATCTACCCATCCTACTATTCCACACATATAATCACCTCCTAATTTATATATGAATTTTTTAATCAATTTGTTAATATCAATTTTAAATTCACTAATACTTAAGAAAAATTTTTCAAAAGTTTAAGATTTATTTAAGCTTTAGATTTTATAATAAAAATATCAAATAAATGGTTTGGAGGTAAACAAATGGTTTTAAATTCTTTTAAACGTTATGAAAAAAAATTTATATTAAATAAAGAACAATACGATAAATTAATTCCACGCCTTCTTAAGTATATGGAACTTGATGGATTTTGCAAAAAAGGGGATTACAATATTTACAATATATATTTTGATACGGAAACTGATGATGTAATAAGACATTCTATAAATAAACCTTATTACAAAGAAAAATTAAGACTTAGAAGTTATAACTCATCTATCAATCTAGACGATACAGTGTTTTTAGAACTTAAAAAGAAAATAAACAGTATTGTAACTAAAAGACGTGCATCTTTAACCCTTAAACAAGCCTATGATTTTCTATACCTTAACAAAAAACCACAGAGCACTAATTATGTAAACAATCAGGTAATAAATGAAATACACTACTATTTAAGCAAAAATAATGTTTCTCCTAGAGTTTACATATCTTACACTAGAAATGCTTTTTTTGCTAAGGATAATAGAGATTTTAGATTGACTTTTGATTATGAAATACTAACAAGACGTAATGATTTATCTTTAGAATCTCAATGCTATGGAAACAATATACTAGGTGAAAATAAATATTTAATGGAAGTTAAAATCCTCGGAGCTATGCCCATTTGGTTTACTAAAATTTTATCTGACCTTAAAATTTATAATACTCATTTTTCAAAATATGGTAATGAATATATGGATTATTGCTTAAATAAAGAAAATCTTTATACATTAAGGGGTGCTAATTAAATATGTTAGAAACAATAATTTCAACAACAACTGGTGAATCATTTACTCTACAAAACTCACTAATAGTTATTTTATCTTCTATCTTTTTAGGTTTTATAATTAGCTTTTTATATATGAAAACCCATAAAAAAACTGGTTACAATCAAGGGTTCACATTAACTTTAGTAATGCTTCCTGTAATAATTGCAATCATTATTCTTCTAATTGGAAACAACGTTGCAAGAGCATTTAGCTTAGCTGGAGCATTTTCAATAATTCGATTCAGAAGTGCACCAGGCGAACCTAAAGATATATCTTATATACTGTTTACCTTAGCAGTTGGTTTGACCTGTGGTATGGGATATATAGGTTATGCTATTATGTTTACTATTATTCTTTGCGCTTTAATCATAGGTCTTGATATGATAAATTTTGCAAAACCTAAGAACAAAGCTATGTTGCTTAGAATTATTATCCCTGAAAATTTAAATTATGAAGATACTTTTGATGAAATATTAGATGAATATACTGATTCTTGGACTCTTAACAAAATAAAAACTAGAGACTTTGGTGCTTTATTTGAACTTGATTATTCCATAACCATAAAAACTTACGTTAACCAAAAAAAATTTATTGATGAATTAAGATGTAGAAATGGTAACTTAAAAATATCTCTTACTTTAAATATTGAAGAAAAAACTTATATTTAAAAATAACAAACTTTAAGAAAGGTAACAAATTATGAAAAATAAAAAAATTAAATATGCATTAATTTCTTCTGCCACAATTTTAATGCTAATCATTTTATTTTTATATAGCAACAATTTAAAATTAGATGTAAAAAAAACAACTTCAAAGGTCGATACATTAAATTCAGACATAGAAAGCTCTGAATCTGAATTTGAGTATATGAATAAAATATTTAATAAAGAAGCAGTTCTATCTATTAATCTTGAAATATCCCAAGAGGATTGGAATGATTTATTAGAAAATGCAGAAGATAAAGAATATCATAAAGCTACTATTTATATAAACGGCGAACAGTTTACAGATATCGGAATAAGAGCTAAAGGTAATTCTTCCCTATCTACTATTGCATCTGATGATACAACAGACAGATATAGCTTTAAAATAAAAACAGATAAATATGTAGATGGTAAAAATATTTACGGCTTAACAGAATTTGTTTTAAATAGCAACATTGGTGATGCTACTTCTATGAAAGAATATTTATCCTATGATATCCTAAATTCTATGCAAATTAAAACCCCTGGTTATTCTTATGCTAATATAAGTATTAATGATGAAACTTTAGGACTTTATTTAGCTGTTGAATCCATTGAAAAAGAATTTATAGAAAGAACTTTCGGAAATTCAAATGGAAACTTATATAAAGTTGAGAGCATGAGCATAGGTAATAAAAACAACGTTGCTCCTATGCCAAATGATAAAGCTTCTGAGGATCTTGATTTATCCAATAATGAAACTCCAGAAAGCTTAGAACCTCCTAGTAAAAACTCCGCCCCCGAAAGAATTCCCCAAACAGAAGATATGAAGAAAACCATGGGAAGCACAGTATCTGGAGCTAACCTTATTTATACTGATGATGAATTTTCTAGTTATTCAGATATTCTTGATAATGCTGTTTTTAAAGATACAAATGAGGAGGATTATATTACTTTAATTAACATAATAAAAAATTTAAATGAAGGTACTGATCTTGAAAAATATATAGATATAGATGAGGTCTTAAGATATTTTGCTGTTAATACCTTTATAGTGAATTTAGATAGCTATGTTGGACAATTTAAACATAATTATTATATATATGAAAATAATAGTCAAATGTCAATCCTTCCATGGGATTATAATTTATCCTTTGCAGCATTTAATATATCTAGTGCAGAAAAAGCTGTAAACTTTCCTATTGATAATCCTGTAACTGATTCTTTAGAAAATAATCCACTATTATCTAAGCTTCTTGAAGTTTCAGAATATAAAGAAAAATATCACAACTATTTAAAAGAAATTGCTGATAATTATTTTAATAACAACTATTTTGAAGAAACAATAAATAAATTAGATACCCTTATTGAAAACTATATAAAAAATGATCCTACAGCATTTTATTCTTATAGTGAATATAAAACTGCCATTGAAAACTTGATTTTATTTGGAAATGATAGAACTACAAGTGTTCTAGCCCAATTAGATGGAACTCAAAGTTCTACTGAATATGGAACTATAGAAACAAACGTTAATTTAAAAGCCATGGGAACACAAAAAGCTGGAAAAATGAATAAATCCAATTAATGTTTAATACACCTTTTGTGATAATATCACTAAAAGGTGTATTTTTTACAAATTAATATTAAATTGTCATTTTAACATGATAAAATTTATATCATAAATCTAACTTTAAGGAGGAAAAAATGAAAATATTATTAGTTGAAGATGAAAAACAACTTTCAGAAGCTCTATATGAAATACTTTTAAAAAACAAATATTCAGTTGATGCTGTGTTAGATGGAGAAAATGGATTAAATTATGGGCTTACTGATATTTATGATGTAATTATTTTAGATATAATGCTTCCTAAAATGAATGGTCTTGACGTTTTAAAAAGCTTAAGGAAAAATGGTATATCAAAACCTGTAATATTGCTTACAGCTAAAGGAACTATTGAAGATAAAATTATAGGCTTAGATGCAGGTGCTGATGATTATCTAGCAAAGCCTTTTTCTCCTGAAGAACTTCTTGCAAGACTCCGTGCTCTTACAAGACGCAATGGAGACTTTATAAACGATAATATATTAGAATTTGGCGACATTAAACTTAACCTTTTAACTTACGAAATGGTAGTTTGGGACACCTCTATAACTTTAACTCTTAAAGAATTTAAAATTCTAAAATACTTTATGCAAAGACCAAAAATAGTAGTGAGTAAGGATGACTTAATAACTAAACTTTGGGGATTTGATTCTGAAATTGAATACAACAATATAGAAGTTTATATATCTTTTTTAAGAAAAAAACTATCATATGTTGATTCACATGTAAAAATAACAACCATAAGAAGAGTTGGATATAGATTGGAGGAATAGCATTTGTTTAAAAAGCTTAGGTTTAAGTTATTATTAATAAATATGAGTTTATTGACAACTGTTTTTATAGCTATATTTGGAACCATATTTGTAATCTCCTCCATTAATATGAATAGAGAAATATCAACGACATTATATTCTCTAATCTATAATGCTCCAAAAGTTAATCCAAGCACTACTTTTATAGCTTTAGAAATTGATCAAAATGGCAATATAATGAAACAAACTCAATCATTTAATACTGAAGTTGATAAAACTATTCTTAAAAATGTAGCCCATGCAGTTTTAAATAACAAAGTTAATTCAGGAATTGTAACTATTTCTGACTCTAGTTATTCATATTTAAAATCTATTAATTTAAACACTAAAATTACTAGAATTGTATTTGTAGATAGATCAAATTATCAAAATTTCCTATATCAATTGCTTAAAAGCTTTTTATTAGTTGGATTGTTGAGTTTAGTCATTCTATTTATAATAAGTGTGTACCTAACTAATAAAACCATACAACCTATAAAACAAGCCTTTGATAAACAAAAACAATTTATTGCAGATGCCTCTCATGAACTTAAAACTCCACTTACAATAATAAAAACTAATACATCTTTAATCCTTAGTAATCCTGATGACAGTGTTAAATATCAAGCTAAATGGATTAATTATATTAATTCTCAAATAGATAGAATGTCAAAGCTTATAGACGAGATGCTATCTTTAGCAAAACTAGATGCTCAAGAAAGCAATATAATTTTGCTTCCCGTAAATATTAGCAAAATAATTGAAAGTATGATACTTATGTTTGATGCTATAATATATGAAAATAATTTAAACTTAGAATCTGATATTAAAAAAGATGTTTTTGTACATGGTGATAAAGAAAATCTTAAAAGATTATTTAGTATTCTCATGGATAATGCTATAAAACATACAAATAAAAATGGAACATTATCTATAAAATTATTCGTCGATAGAAATAAAGTTAAAATCATTGTAAAAAACACTGGTCAGGGAATTGCTAAAGAAAATTTAGAAAAAATATTTGATAGATATTATAGAGCAGATAACTCTAGAGACCGAAAAACAGGTGGCTATGGCTTAGGATTAGCCATTGCTAAATCTATCGTTTTAAAACATAAGGGTAAAATCTATGTACAAAGCACAGTAAATAAAAATACAAGCTTTATAATTGAACTTCCTAAATAATATAATAACCAGAGCTAACTTATTTATTATCTTTTAAAAAATATATAATAAAAAATAATTAGGATTATATCCTAATTATCTTTTATTTATAATACAGCTTTTTATTTTAAGTTTAATCTACTGTTATAGCTGCAACAGGACAACTTTCTTGAGCTTCTGTTGCTGCATTTTCCATATTACTTGGTACTTTTTCCACCTTTACATAAGCCTTTCCATCATCATTTAAGTCAAATACTTCAGAACAAATTTGAGGACATAATCCACAGCCTATACAAGTATCTTGATCAACATGTGCTTTCATAATAAATTTTTGCTACTTTATAAAGCATTTATAAGGTAGCTCTCCTTTCTCAAGTAAATTAACACACATAAAATAATTTAATTTCATGTCTTTAAATATTATGAACATGTTGTTCTTTATTTATTCACTAAAACGCTTAAAAATATATCGTAAATATACACAAATTTAATATTATTTAAAAAATAATCCTCCTTCTTCATACTGTATTTTTTTCTTACAAGAATCAGCTGATTTTTTTATATGCTCTAATACAATATTGTCTACACTATTTATATCTTTATTTTTTATTGTTGTTAGATATTTAGTATGCTCGCTAATTATTTTATTTTTATCTTGGCTTATTTCATTTAACAATCTCATTCTATTATAATGAGTGCTTATTTTTCCTATTGCTTCCCAAATATTTTTTTTATTTACTCCCTCAAACAATAATCTATGAAATTCATTGTCTAAATGATGAAATTCTAATTCATTATTTTCTTTATCTGCTATAAGTTGTTGTGCAAAAAGACATTTTTCCATATCAATTAAATTATTTTCATTAAAATTAATACAGGCTTCTTTAAGAACTTCTTTTTCTAAAAAATATCTCATAAAAATAGCTTCATCTATTAAATTCCAATCTATTTTAGCCACATAAGTTCCTGATTGAGGTTTTACTTCAATCAGATATTCTGACTTTAATTTCATTATAACCTCTCTTATAGGAGTTCTAGATAAATTAAGAACTTTAGACAATTCTGTTTCACTTAATAAATCTCCTGGCTTTAATTCTAAAGACATTATATTATCTTTCAATACTCTATAAGCATACTCTTTGCTAGTTTCCTTATTTAATTTTTCATAAAGTATCAATCCTATTTCCTCCTAGTAATTTACAAATTAAAATACTAATATACTAATACATTTTATTATACTATACAATCTAGAAATTATATAGAATATAATTTATTAGGAAAAGGGACTTATTAAATAAATTTATTTAATAAGTCCCATACCTAATATTTATAACACAATTTTAATTTTAAAATACTATTCCAACTATCATAGCACTTAATATACTAACTGCAAATCCACCAATCATTGATTTAAAAGCTAATTTTGCAAGAGTATTTTTCTTTTCAGGACAAAGTGCCGCAATACCTGATATACATATTCCGATACTTGATATATTAGCAAAACCTGCAAGAGCAATTGAAAGCACCATTTGAGTTCTCTCTCCTAAAGTTGCAAATATTGAGCCTAATTGCTGAAATGCAACAAATTCATTCAATACCAATTTGCTTCCTAAAAGCTGTCCCGCTGTAAGAATCTCATTGCTATCTACACCCATTAAAAATCCAAGAGGTGCAAATATATAAGAGAATATTTGTTCTAAGCTCAAATTGAATATACCTAAAAATCCATTAACCAAAGCAACTAATCCAATTATTGCAATTAGTGATGCTCCAATAGCTAAAACTGTTTGTAATCCACTCATAGCACCATCTGCTATAGCTCCTAAAAGATTAGAATTAGAATCTTTTTCTATACTAACACTAACCTCTTCAAGAGATTTTACCATATCCTTTTCTGATTCAGGTAATAATATTTTAGCAATTGCAATACTTCCAATTGGCACTAGTGCACTTGCTATTAATAAATATTTCATTGGTATTCCAAGTGCAGTATACCCTCCAATTATTGTAGCTGACATACTTCCCATTCCAGATACTAACACAACTACAATTTCACTGTTAGTCATTCTACCTAAATACTTACTAACCAATACTGGACTTTCTGTTTGTCCTAAAAACATATTAGCAACAGCAACAAAACTTTCAACTTCAGTTGTACCTAATATTTTACCTACAACTTTTCCTATAATTTTAACTATAAATCCTATTACACCTAAATAATATAACGCTGAAACCAAAGCTGATACAAATATTATATTTCCAAGTGTTTGTATTCCAAATATAAATCCAGTAGGCATTGACGCATCAGAAAGACCACCAAATACAAAATTTAATCCTTCATTACCATAACTTAAAATTTGTGTTACTACGTCTGAAATTTTCTCAACTATTACTTGTCCAATTGGAAATCTAATAAGTAAAAAAGCAATAATAAACTGAATTACAAGTGCTTTTATTATAGTCTTGTAAGGAATATTTTTTCTATCAGAGGACAATAAATACATTATTCCTAATAATACAACTATTCCTAGCAGACTTATGATTATTTGCATGTTTTTCCCTCACTTTATCTTATTTTTGTATGTTTTGTCAATATGAATACCATTGACCTTTTAATGTAATTTCACCCATATATGCTATGATATATTTACACATATTGTTTGTCAATAATAATTTGTTATATTTTATAAAAATATTTGCTTTTTAGTATTTTTTTATAAAAAATAAGATAAAATATAAAAGAAAATCATTATTTTTTATAATAATTTACAAACCATTTAATAGTATTTTTGTAAATTATTCGTCATATGATTGTAATAAAAACACCATTAAAAATCTAAATAAGTTGTATTTTCAGGAATTCCTGATATATTTTCATCTCTATTTAAAAGGTCTATCTTTTCAATATCTTCATTAGATATTTGAAAATCAAATATATTAAAATTAGCTTTAATTCTTTCTATATTAGATGATTTAGGAATAGGTATTATACCATTTTGAATATGCCATTTTAAAGTTATTTGAGCCTCATTTTTATTATATTTTTTTGCTAACTCATTAAGTAGAGGAATTTCAAATATTTTTCCCCTCATTATAGGCCCCCATGCTACAAGCTGAATATTATTTTCTTTACAATATTTAACCATGTCTTTTTGTGACCTTCCTGGATGTATCTCTATTTGATTTACCATAGGCATTATTTTTGCAGTTTTTTTAAGTTCTTCTAAATGTCCTTGTTTAAAATTACAAACACCAATCGCCTTTACTTTTCCTTGCATATAAAGTTCCTCAAATGCTCTCCATGTATCACTGTTTAATTTATTAGGCCAATGTATTAAATAAAGATCTAGATAATCAACTCCTAAATTCTTTAGTGATCTATTAAAAGCCTTCATAACATTTTCATAACCATGCTCATCATTCCAAAGCTTACTTACTAAAAATATCTCTTCCCTTTGAATTCCACTTTCCTTTATTCCTCTTCCCACTATATCTTCGTTTTTATAAAAATAAGCCGCATCAATTTGTCTATACCCTATTTTTATTGCTTCTTTTATACAATTTACAGTTTCTACTTTATCTATTAATTTATAAGTTCCAAAACCAATAGACGGCATTTTAACTCCATTTGCTAATATTTTATACATATCATTATTCATAACTTTTACCTACTTTCTATATTTTAAAAATAATTTATTTTATTATTTTTTACAATTATAACCTTTTTCATTAAATAAATCTAATCCCTCTACTTAACTAATTAAAAAAAATAAATTTATGAGCACCAAATTACTTTCAATGCTCATAAATCTATTATTAACCAATCTCTTCTACATTTACTTTATTCATTAAATCAAGAACTATCTCTTCCTTCACAAAACCAGTTTCCTTCTCAAGAGAGTTAGCAGTTCCACAAGCTGAAGCTAATTTTAATAGTTTTTTGATATCATAACCTCTATTTAAAGCAATAGCTACTCCTGCAACATAAGAGTCACCTGAACCCACAGTATTTACTGCATTAACCTTTTGAAAAGTTGTCTTATAAAATTTTCCATCATATCCTGCTATTGAACCTTCAGCACCTAATGATATTACAACCAACTTTATTCCAATCTCCTGAAATCTTCTAATTTCCGAAATTACATCCTCATCCGACTTTATACTTCTGCCTGTAAAAGACTCTATCTCATCTTTATTTGGCTTTATAAAATATGGTTTCTCTTCTATTCCTTTTTTCAATAATTCTCCACTTGTATCTAATAAAAATTTTTTTCCCTTAGCGTTTGCTATTTTTATTAACTCTTTATAAAAACTATCTTCTATATTTCTAGGTACACTACCTGATGCTACAACTATTGTACTCTTATCTATAAGAGAATTATACTTATTAAAAAAACTTTCCCTCTCATCTTCAGTTACATTAGGCCCTGGCTCTAAAATTTCAGTTTGAATTAAATCATCTGTTGTAAAAGCCAAACATTCTCTAGTATCCTCTTTTATATCCACAAAGTCATTCTTTATGTTGTAACATTTAAGCTTATCTTTTATAAATTCTCCAGTTTTTCCCCCTAAAAATCCTGTAACTAAGCAATCTTCTTGCAATATAGTAGCAACATTAGCTACATGTATACCTTTCCCCCCTGGTGTGTTTTCTATAGTTTTAGCCCTCATTACAGTACCTTTTTTTATATCTTGAAGTTCATACCTTTTGTCAACTGATGCATTAAGATTTATTATTAATATCATTCTTTCCCACCTTTTCATATACCAAAAGCCACTTTACTCAATGTTAGCAAAGTGGCTTATTCTATTAATACCTATTATTACTTCCACAAACCATTATTTTATTTTGTACTATTTTTTTCATAGCAATTTTACCTGGTGTCATATATTTTCTTGGATCATTTTCAGTCGGATTTTTTTTAAAAAATTCCTTTACAGCATCAGCAAAAGGGATTTTTAAATCTGTTGCTACATTTACTTTACATATCCCAAGACTTATAGCCTCTTTTACTAAATCATCAGGCACATCTGATGCACCATGCAAAACCAATGGAACATTTACCCTCTCCCTAATTTCTTTTAGTCTTTCAAAATCTAATTTAGGCTCACCTTTATACAATCCATGAGCTGTTCCTATTGCTACAGCTAAAGAATCTACATTTGTTCTTCTTACAAATTCTTCTGCATCATCAGGGTTTGTGTACATTGTATCTTTATCATCAACAATTAAATCATCTTCTCTTCCACCTAATTTCCCAAGTTCAGCCTCAACCACAGTATCAAACCTATGAGCATAATCTACAACACTTTTTACAATTTCAATATTTTTTTCAAAATCATACTTTGAAGCATCTATCATACATGACCTAAAACCTAAATCAATATCCCTTTTTATAGCTTCAACATCTTCAAAGTGATCTAAATGAATTGCTATTGGAATATTATATTTATTTGATGCAACCTCTGCAATAGCCTTAATATAATCTGCTCCTGCATAATTTTCAATAGTCGATGGGGTTCCTGCAATTATCACAGGCGATTTTAACTCCATAGCTGTTTCTGCAACAACTTGTAAAGTTTCTAAATTGTGAATATTAAAAGCAGGTACTGCATACTTCTCCTTTTGAGCTTTCAAAAGCATCTCTCTCGTAGATAATATCATTTTTAATTCCTCCTAATATTCTATCTCTTCTCCATCACATAATATCTTAGTATCAGACATCTTTTTAAACCAATACGCACTTTTCTTTGGATATCTTTCTTGACTATCAAAATCTACATAAAATAAACCATATCTTTTATTAAAACCATTACTCCAAGATAAAACATCCATAAGAGACCATACAAAATATCCCTTAACATTAACCCCAGCATCTTTAGCCTTTAAAACAGCTTCTAAATGTCTTTTTATATAATCAATACGAGGAGCATCATCTATTTTTCCATCAACAAAATCATCTTTATATCCCATACCATTTTCAGTAATATAAACCTTTTTATAATTTGGATAATCATTTTTTATTCTAAGTAACATATCATAAAGTCCTTTAGGATAGATTGGCCAATCCCAATCAGTTGTTTCAACTTCTGGATTGTTTACTCTCTCACCTATTCCCTTTAAAGCAAAAATACTTGTACCCTTTTCACCTGTACCATTATGATAGATATTACTTTCTCCATCATAAGCTTTTAAGAAATGACTAGAATAATAATTCATACCTAAAAAATCTATGTTTTTAGAAGCTTTTTCTATAACATCCATATCGCCTTCATAAATTATTAATTCCCCATTATTTTTATCAAGGATATGCTTTATAATGTTTAAAGTATCATCATCATATTTTCCTTTAAAACAAGCATCTAACATAAATTTATTTGAAATTGTATAGTCTATTTTTGCAGCTAACTTATCCTCCTCAGATTCTGTTATTGGATATTTTCCTTCAAGTGTATGAACTATTCCTATTTCACCCTTTAAATTCATAGATTTATAAAGTTCAACTACCTTTGAGTGAGCCACCATCATATTATGCATAGATTGTATTGCTTTTTCTACATCATATTTTATACTAGGTGGAAAATTTCCAGCTATATATCCATTTTGAGCAACAGCCCAAGCCTCATTGAAAGTTATCCACTTTGTAACTCTATCTCCAAAATTATCAAAACAAATCTTTGCAAATTTTACAAAATGATTTATGTTATCTCTATCTAGCCAATCACCATTTTTAAAAAGATTAAGAGGTGTATCAAAATGATGAAGAGTTACAAAAGGCTCTACCCCGTTTTTTAAACATTCATCTATAAGATTATTATAAAACTCTATTCCCTTTTCATTTACTTTACCCACACCATCTGGAATAATTCTACTCCATGAAATAGATATTCTAATTCCATTTAATCCAAATTCTTTTGATAAACTCAAATCTTTTCCATATTTGTGGTAAAAATCACTTGCTATATCTCCATTAAATTTACTTTCAGGTCTATTTAAATACTCATCCCATATACAAGGTCCTCGTCCTTCTTCCATTGCTGCTCCCTCTGCTTGATATGCTGCTGTTGCTCCTCCAAAAATAAAATCATTGTCAAATTTATACATACTGACTCCCTCTCTTTTTTACCTCAAATTTTAAATATTTTTTAGTTTAACTTTTAACCCCATATTAATTTAAAAATATTACCAAAATACTATTTTTAACTATTTATAATATCTAGTGCAAAATTTAAAGCTCCTATTGAATCTCTTGTTAATTTTACATATTGAACCCCAGATGTTGTAGCTGATTTAGTACCCTTTGATTCACAATCTTTTTGAAGTTCACCATACATAGATGCCATTTGAGGAGCTAGAATTATTAAATCAAAGTCAGAAATTATTTCTTTATGTTGTCCATAAGCCATTGCTGTAGATTCTAATTTAATATTATTTTCTTTAGCGCCTTTAGATATTGCATTTGCAAGCATACTGCTTGTAGCTCCACTTGCACAAAGAACTAAAACATTTAAATTTTTATCATTATTTTCTGGACTTAATTTAATTTCCTTAACAGCTGCTACTTCCTCTACCTTTTCTTCTACAACTGAATTATTATTTTTTCTCTCTTCTTCAACCAATTGAGCATCGTAAACTTTAAAAAATGGATAATACATCACAAAATCTACTGCAAGTAGCAATGGAGCTAACACAAAAGAAAGTGTTGCAAATCCTGTTCCTAATATTAAACCAATAGGCGCAGGTGTCGTCCATGGAAGAGTATATACAAATCCATTCATCCCTAAGTTCTCAATAAAAAATTTAAATATCCATACATTTGCTATTGGAGTTAATATAAATGGAACAAAAAATATCGGATTTAATACTATAGGTGCTCCAAATAATATTGGTTCATTTACAGCACAAGCAACAGGAATAATAGATGTCTTTCCTAAAGCTTTTAATTGCTTAGACTTAGCCATAAAAGCAAACATGACAGTTAACATTAGTGTTGCACCAGTTCCTCCAATTGTTGCAACGAAATAAGATGTTCCATGTGTCAATACATTTGTAGCATGTTGACCGTTTTGAAATAATAATAAATTAGCTTCAACATTTGCTATATATATAGCAGTTACTGCTGGCTCAACAATTGATGGTCCATGAATTCCAACAAACCAAAACATTGCCATAGAACCATAAATTATAGCAAGTCCTATATAACCATCAGCTGCTGTAAATAAAGGTTTTAATACTTCAAGTATCCATGCACTAAAACACATTCCTGAGAATTTAACAAATATAAGATCAAATAACCAGAAAAATAGAACTGACATTGCAAGTGGAATTAAGTCTGCAAATGTTTGAGAAATATTTTTAGGAACTTCATCTGGCATTTTTATAGTTATATCATTTTTTACACAAAATTTATATATATTAGGAACTATAAATGCTACTATAAACCCAGCTAAAAGTCCTTTTGTACCCATATAAGTGCTTGAAAATCCACCATCTATAGATTCAACACTTATTAATAAGAAGGAAATTATTGATACAATCATTACAGATACAATATTTATCTGTCTTATCTTTGGCAATTTTGCATTAAAATTTTCAGCTAAACTTTTTGCAATCGTTGCAACCATTAAAATTGCTAATATTCCCATAGAGTAGTTATAAGCTTTCCACAAAGCTGCATCAACATTTGCTGGCCAATAATATCCAAATATATTAGGAACGCAAGCAACCAATATAAAAATACTTGAGAATAACACAACAGGAATACAACTTACAAATCCATCTCTTATTCCTCTTAAATATGGATTTTTTGAAACCTTTTCAAAAAATGGTTTCATCTTCTCAACTATCTGAATTAACTTCTCCACCTAATAATCCCCCTTTTTTATTTGAGGATGAATAAATAATCCATCCTCATTTTCTAAGCTAATTTATTTTTTATTATTAATTCACTTTTTTATATAGATTTATAAAATTTTGAACCATATCTCTTAAAAGCATAACAGTCATTAAATGATCTTGAGCATGTACTGTTAAAAAACTCATTGGTATTTTTTCTCCTGCTGCCTCCATTTGAATCATCTTTGTTTGAGTTTTATGTGCCTCATCTATAAACTCAGAAGCTTCCTTAATTAAATTTTGAGCTTCATCAAATTTCCCTTCATTTGCAAAATTTAAAGCTTGTATATATTTTGATCTTGCATCACCTGCATAAGCTACTATTTCTAATGTTGTAAATTCTAATTCTTCAATTGTCATTGTCATTTTTAATTCCCCCTATTTCAAACTTACTTTATATATTTAAAACCACAATTATAACATCCCATAAACATTAATCATGGTATTCTCCCTTATCCCATTTTTCTAAAAATTCATCAAAAAAGTGTTCATTTTTAAATTGATCTTCTCTTGTAACTGCAATTGAATCTAATTTCTTAATAACTTCTAAATCCTCGTTTGTAGGCTCAAATTTAGTATCTAAAAATGTCTCTACCATATTTTCCATTAAACCAACGCCAGTAATTCTTCCACCAAATCCTAATATATTAGCATTTAAATGTTTTCTAGCATAAGCCACAGTTGAAATATCCCTAGCTAAAACTGTTCTTGTTCCAGCAACTTTTGTAGCAGATGCTGTTATTCCAACACCTGTTCCACAAAGAACAATACCTAAATCAGCTTCTTTTGAAACAACCTTTTCTGCTGCTTTTTTTCCATAAATAGCATAGTGCGTTCTTTCCTTATCATAAGTTCCACAATCTATAACTTCATATCCCTTTTCTTTTAAATAGTTCACTAGATAATTTTTTCTATCTGTAACAATATGGTCACAAGCAACTGCTATCTTCATAACCTTCCCCCTATAACATTTTGTTTAACATATCAACTCTTATTTGGTGTCTGCCCCCTGCATATTCAGATTCTAAATATGAATCTACTATATTTTCTGCAAGAGTTTGACCTAATATCTTAGAACCTAAAGTTATCACAGATGTATTATTATGGTTTCTTGTCATAAACGCTGAATGCTCATCTGAAACTTGAGCACAAATAATACCTTTATGTTTATTTGCAGCTATAAATGACCCTACACCATAAGCATCTATAAGTATTGCTCTATCCCCCTCATTTCCAAGTATTCCTTTACATACTCTGTCTGCTGAGTCTACAAAATCAACAGAGTCTTCTGTTTTATCTACAACTTGATAACCTTTACTTAAAAGATATGATTTTAAATGTTCTTTTAAATCAACTCCATATTTATCAGAACCTATTAATATTTTCATAAATTACTCCCCTCTTACACTATTAATTATTTTGCAATATTTTGAATACTTATATTTTAAATCACTATCTAAATCAAATTCTGTAACAATTGCTGTTATATCATCTAATTTATATAATGTATAAAAATCTTCTTTCTCAAATTTGGTATAATCACAAACTAAATATCTCTCTATTGAGTTGTTTAACATTATCCTTTGACTTTCTCCTTCTTCCTCATTAGATGTCATAATATTATTATTTAATATTCCATTAGCTCCTATAAACGTACTTTGCACTCTTATTTTATTTAAAATTTCATTAGCAAAGCTTCCTACAAAAGTATTAGTTTTGTGCCTTAACCTACCTCCAACTAATATAACCTCAAATTGCTCATTATCTTTACATTTTTCAAATATACTTAGACAATTAGTAATTATTTTTACATTATTTGATTTAATATAGTCAGGTATATACTCTGTGGTTGTTCCTGGTCCTATATAAATATTATCATTATTTTTTACTAAACTTGCTGCAATTTTAGCAACTTCAATTTTATTATCAATATTTATATTCCTTTTTTCATTTGGTGAAAGTTCCTCAAATTTAGCTCCCTCTAAACTTCTAGCTCCTCCATGAATTCTAATTAACAGACCTTTTTCTTCTAAAAATCTTAAATCTCTTCTTATTGTCATTTCAGTTGTCTTAAGCTTTTCTGTTAAATCTGTCACTTTTATTATTCCAAATTTGTCTAAAGCCTGTAATATAATTTCATGTCGTTGCTCCCTTAGCATGTCTTATCACCTCTATACTTTAATATATTTTTGTTTAGTAAATTTTATGTTTATTTTTTATCTTTTTTTTTCGCTTTTGTTTATATTTATATTATACATATTCAAATATATTGTTTTCAATTTCCATTTTTATCAATTTTAAACTTTTTATCTCCATATTTTGAAACTATATTGATTTTTCATTAATTATCTTTATTTTTCTATTTTTTACTAATAATTGTATTTTTATCATTATTTTTTATATGTTTAAAATTAACAAAAATTAACATGTATTTTATTTACATTTATTTATTTTATTGTTATAATCTTTCTGTAATATATTTTAGACGCATTTTGTTTTACATATGATAACTTAGCTTTAAAAAAGCTAAAATATATTGATTTTTTTATATTTAAATTTTATTTTAGGGGGAAATTTATGATTAAAAGAATTTCTAAGCCATTTATCTTATCTTTATTATCCTGTCTTTTGGTGTCTAATATAGGCATTGATAAAACCTCTGTCGTAGCAAATGCTGCGAATACATCTAATACTTATTCTTCTTCTAATATTGCTAAGGGTGCAGATATTGGATGGGTCAGCCAATTAGAAGACATAGGAATAAAATGGGTTAATGATAATGGCAATACAGAAGATCCATTAAAAATTCTTAAAGATAAAGGAATTGATTCTGTCAGATTAAGAGTCTTTGTTGATCCACCATCTAATTATACTTGGACTAAAAGAGATGGAACTGTATGCTACTTGGGATATTCTGACAAAGATAGTGTTGTAGCTATGGCTAAACGAGCAAAAGAACTTGATATGAAAATTATGATTGATTTTCATTACAGCGACCATTTCGCTGATCCAGCTTATCAAGACAAGCCAAAAGCTTGGGAAAACCATACCTTTAATAAGCTTAAAGAAGACGTATACAATCATACAACTGAAGTTATGACAGCATTAGCTAATGAAGGGATTTATCCTGAATGGGTTCAAGTAGGAAATGAAACTAACTCTGGAATGTTATGGGATGATGGATACATTTGGGATGGATCTAGTACCCCTAATGTCACTTCATGGTCACAACTTATAAACGAAGGTTATAGTGCAGTGAAAAATATTAGTCCATCTTCAAAAGTTATTCTACATTTAGCTCATGGTTATGACAATTCTCTATTTAGAAATATTTTTGATGCTTTAAAAGATGCTGGTACTAATTATGATGTAATTGGTATGTCTTATTATCCTTATTGGGAAGGTTCTGAATATACTGATAGTATTAATGATATAATATACAACCTAAATGATATGTCTAGTCGTTATAATAAAGATGTTATGATTTGTGAAATTGGAGGTCTTGAAGATGAAGCTACTGAAACTTATAATTTAATAAAAGCAGCTATAAAAGCTGTTTCAGATGTTCCAAATGGACGTGGATTAGGTGTATTCTATTGGGAACCTGCTGTAAGTTCTTCTGTTCTTCCTGATGAATATCCTTTAGGGGCTTGTACAGAAATTTCTAAAAACACTCTTAAATTTACTACTGCTCTAGATGCTTTTAAAGACTCTGCATTTAATGATTTAAACACAAATAGTACTTATAAAATAGTCAATAGAATTAGTGGTAAAGCCTTAAATGTGTCTGGAGGCTCTCATGAGAGTGGAGCAACTATTGAACAATACACTTATTACGGTTGGAATAGTCAAAAATGGAAATTGATATCATCTGGAAATGGATATTATAAAATAATGAATGTGGGCAGCGGAAAAGTTCTTGACATTTCTGAATCTTCTTTACAAAATGGTGCTTCTAATATTCAATCTAATAATAATAATGGACTTAATCAACAATGGAAACTTATTAAAACAGAAGATAACTACTACAAGATACAAAATAGAAACAGTTCTAAAGTTTTAGACATTAAAGCTTCTTCTAAGGACGAGTGTGCATCTAGCATACAATGGGAAGATAATGGTGGTTGGAACCAAATGTGGATATTAGTCGAGGTAGACTAATATTAAAATCAATATAAACAATTAAAAATAAAAGATTGTATAAAAATTTTTTATACAATCTTTTATAATATTTAATTTAAATTAACATTTACCATAAGCTATTAATGGCTCATCTTTTTCTATTGATAAAGAAACTGTCATATAAAGAATAACCCCATTCATCTTTGCATAATATTTTGCTATTATATTTCCAAAAAAATCTTTAACTTCCCCTAAAAGTTCACCTTCTTTTATCTTTTGCCCTGCCTCTACTTTAGGATACCAACACCCATCACAAGTAGATTCTAAATAAACAGCCTCCGTTATATCTATAGGCTTGTTAATTTGTTTAATCTGTCCATCTAATACATTAAAATGCTTTAAAATTGTAAATATATCATTTTTATAATCATATATTTCTTGATTATTCCACAGTCCTCTTCCACCTTTTTCAATAAGAATACTTGGTATTCCATTAATCGCTGCATAATTATAAGATCCTGTTTTTGCATTTGATTTTACCATATAATTTACATTCAAAAGAGCTGCAATTCTCTTTGACTCTTCAATAACATTATTATTTCCAATTCCAGGATAATAAACAAAGTTTGTTGCCATTTCATAAAGATCTCCACCGTGTAAATCTATGTAAAAATCACATTGAATATGACATTCATTCTCAATAAAATGTGCTAACTTTTCAGTTATTGTTCCTTCTATATTCCCAGGAAACTCTCTATTTAAATTTTTATTATCATCCGGAACAACTGCACTTATCTTCTTTTTAAATGCTCTAACATTTACAGGATGTATTATTATTATTTTACCGCTTATATTTTTAGGATTTATTTCCTTTGCAAGTTCAATAGCTGTTTCAATAGCTGTATACTCACAGCCATGAACTCCACTTGTTATCAGTATAGTTTTTCCTGAAAATTCTCCATTAATAAGTGTTACAGGCATACGGTAATCTGTATCATAAATTTGTACAAACCCTTCTTTTTTCATTCCTCTATCTGCTACTAAATCCCCTAATTTTAACATAAAATTCCTCCCAAATAACTAATTAATTTTTTTATATATTTTTATGTAACATATATTTATTACAACGTAAATTTTAAATATTAATAGCTTTTTTATAATCAAAAAAATCTATATCATCTACCGAATCTAACAATGCTTTGGAATACTCGCTTTTTACATACTTTAAATCTTTTATATCATCTATTTTTTCTATAATTTCTCCGTTTTTTAAAAACATAACCTTATCACATATATAAGTTACTGCTGATAAATCATGAGTTATAAAAAGATATGATAAATTATATTTCTCCTTTAATTCTATTAATAAATCCAAAACCTGTACTTGTACTGAAACATCTAAAGAACTTATAGCCTCATCTAATAAAATAAATTTAGGTTTTTGTGAAATGGCTCTCGCAATACATACTCTTTGAAGTTGTCCCCCACTTAGTTCGTGCGGATATCTATATAAATAATCTTTATTTAAGCCCACTTGTTCTAAAAGTTCTATAACCTTTTTTTCTAATTCTTCTCTATTTAATTTTTTTTCTAACAAAGTTTCTTTTATTATATCTATAACTTTAAATCTTGGATTTACTGAAGTGGTATAATCTTGAAACACTACATTTAGTTCTTTTTGCCAAATATCCCTATTTAAAACACCATTAAAAGTTATAGTTCCTTTTTGTTGCTTTTCCAATCCCAATATTATACGTCCTAGAGTACTCTTTCCACTCCCAGATTCCCCTATTAATCCTAAGCATTCTCCTTCATTTAAACTAAAGGAAACATTCTTAAGTATGTTAGCATTATTTCTCTTTAATTTTCTTCTACCATAACTAAATTCTATATTCTTAACCTCTAATAACATGAACTCTCTCCTTTAATTAACTATTTGTTTAAATTTTCTAAGAAGTTTAAGCCTAGTATCAACTAAAAATTTGGTATGTTCATTTTGTGGATTTAAAATTATCTCTTCTTTACTGCCATATTCTATTATTTCGCCCTTATTCATAACTATAATATCATCTGCAACCTTACTTAAAACACCTAAATCATGAGTTATAAAAATCATTGAAGTATTTAATTCTCTTTTCATTTTTAAAAATTCCTCTATAATTTCCCGTTGATTCAAACTATCAACAGCCGTTGTTGGTTCATCTGCAATTATTAAATATGGTTTTAAGAAAATAGTTATACCTATTATTATTCTTTGAAGCATTCCTCCACTTAGTTCATGTGGATATTTTTTTAATATTTCCTTTGAATTTTTTAAATTCATTTTTTCAAAAGATTTTATAGCTAAATCTCTAGCTTCTTTTTTACTTATTCTCATATTCTCTATAAATGTTTCAATAACTTGATTTCCAACCGTATATAAAGGATTAAATGCTGTCATAGGATTTTGAACTATCATAGCTATCTCATTTCCTCTTAATTTTCTTTTTTCATTTTCACTTAACGTTAATATATCCTGCCCTTTAAATATAGCTTCACCTTTAATTTCAAAATCTTTATTTAAAAGCCCCAAAATAGCTTTACAAGTAATACTTTTACCGCTACCTGATTCACCCAATATCCCTAAGCATCTCTTTTCCTTAACATTAAAAGATATATTATTTATAATTTTATTTGATTCTTGTCCATTTTTAATGAAAACTTCCAAATTATTAACTTTTAACATCTAAACTTTCCCCTTTAATATCTAACAAATCCCTAAAGCAATCTCCCAAAAGATTAAATGTAGCCACAACCACAAAAATCAATACAGCCGGTGCAATCATTTGCTCAGGTCTAGTTGAAATAACATTTTTAGCATCACTTAACATTAAGCCCCACTCAGGTGTTGGTGCTTGTACTCCAAGCCCTAAAAATGATAGTGTTGAAATATTTAATATCACCCATCCCATATCTAGTGTTGCTAAAACAGCAATTTCTGATAATATATTAGGAATTATATGTTTAAATATAATATAACTTCTTTTACTCTTTATTACTTGTGAATAATACATATAATTTTTGTGCCTATGTTCTAATACAAAACCTCTTATCATACGTGCATACCATGTCCACTTTACAATAATATAAGCAAAAACTACATTATTAATTCCAACACCTAAAATTCCAACTATAGCTAAAATCATAACCTGACTTGGAAAAGACATCATTATATCACAAAATCTCATTAAAATTTCATCTATAATTCCTCCAAAGAAACCTGAAATAATTCCAACTAAACTTCCAACAAAAATAGTTCCAATCATTGTTAAAAAAGCTATAAAAAGTGTTGTTCGTATCCCATAGATTAATCTAGATAAAATGCATCTGCCAAGTGCATCTGTCCCTAGAGGATATTGTATGGAACTACCTGCATATCTATGCCCAATATTTTGGATATATGGATCATTTGGAGCTATTTGTTTTGCAAAAATCCCTAAAATAATAACAAAAGTTATAATTAAAACGCACATAATTGCCACTTTATCTTTTAAAAACTTTTTTACCATTTACTTTATAAGCCCCCTTTTCATTCTCGGGTCAATAAACGCTTGAATTATATCAACTATAAGATTGCAAAAAACAAACATTACTCCCATAAGAAGAATATAAGCTTGAATTATAGGATAATCCCTATTAAAAATAGCTGATACACCAAGTCTTCCAATTCCAGGAATTGCAAATAAATTTTCTATTATAAAAGCTCCTGCCACAAGATACGCTATACTCATTCCAAATGCATTCATATATGACTTTAATGAATTTTTAAATACATGCTTAAATAATATGGATTTATTTTTCAATCCTCGAACCTTTCCATAAAAAACATAATTTTCATTTAAATTATCTAAAACACTGCTCCTTATTAACCTAGCATAGGTTGAAATCTCCGATAAACTTAATGCAATTGCGGGTAATACAAAGTGCCTAAAACTTCTAGCTCCACTTGTCGGAAACATTTTGAATTTTACTCCCAAAAAATAAATAAGCATTATGCCTACCAAATAACTTGGCATTGAACTTCCCATAAAAATTAATACACGAACAATCTTATCAAAAATACTATTTTTATAAATAGCACTAAAAATTCCAATTGGTATACTTACGCATACTACTATAATTAAAGCTAACACAGAAAGTTTTATTGTATAAGGAAGGCACCTTGTTATTTCACTTAGAACAGTTCTAGTTGTGTTTGCATAAGATACCCCAAAATCTAAATGTAAACAATTATTAAGCCAATTAAAATATCTAATAAAAAAAGGCTTATCAAGTCCTAACTCCACTCTCATAGATGCAATAGCTTCATCTGTTGGTACTATTTCATTAATTCTAAGGGCAACCTCAGCTGGGTCAGATGGCATAAAATTTATTAATAAAAATGCTATAAAGGATATTACAAAAAGCATCGGAATAACTAATAACAACCTTTTAATTATATATTTTTTCATTTAAACCTCCTTATTACATAATTAATAAACCAGTTTAAAAATTCTAAGCCGGTTTATTATTATTAAAATTATTCACCCATTGTCATATCCGCAAAAGTTACTTCATATTGAGATTGACCAAATGTAACATTTTTTATTTTATTACTATATATTGCACGATTCGTTTCGTAAGTTAATGGAATATATACTGCTTCTTCGTGAAGAGTTTCTAAAACATAAGTATAATATTCTTGTCTTTCTTCTTCAGTTGTAGCCTCTAATGCATTTAAAATCGCCTCATCTATCTGTTCTTTTTCTTTTAATCCCTTTTGTGCCTCATAATCTCCATGAACTGACGATTCTCTCATACTAGCTAAAAATGATTGTGGATCATAAGGTTTTCCCCATGATTCATTAAATATAATATCAAAATTTCCACTTTTCGCCCTATCAGTATAAGCTTGAGCTTCCTCTCCAATTATCTCTAAATTTATTCCTATTTTAGCAAGTTCACCTTTATAAAATTCTGCTATCGTTTTATCAGTGACATTATCACTAGAATAATGAAGAGTAAATGCTAATTCTCGTCCATCTTTCTGCCTATAACTTTGTCCATTAACTTCTACCCAACCTGCTTCATTTAAAAGCTCTTTAGCCTTTTCTAAATTATATTCATAAGGTGTTAATCCAATATCTGCATAAGGAACTTCGCTTGAAAATAGAGTATAAGCTGGATCTTCTATTCCTAAAAATATAGATTTTGATATTGTTTCTCTATCAGTTGCATATTGTAATGCTTTCCTAAGTCTAACATCTCCTAATATTTCATCTTGTGTATTTATCATCATAACTCTAGATGAAATTGGCTCTGATACTTTTGTTTTAAATTCTGATAAGTTTAGAAATTTAGTATAAGTTTCTGAATCTATCATATTAGCTCCATAAATCAAATCAATTTCCCCACTTTCAAGAGCCATAACACGACTTTGACTATCAGGAATAACTTTTACAATTATCTCTTCGATATCTGGAACATCTCCCCAATATTTTTCATTCACTTTAAAAATAGCATATTCATCAGTAACGTGTTCAGATAAATAATATGAGCCAGTACCTATATAATCTGTAACACCATTTTTAGTAGTTCCATCTATAAAACAATTTGGTGAAATAAACCTCAAAGGTCTTATTACTCCAAGTTCTACTAAAAATGGATAATATGATTTTGATAAATGAATTGTTAATTCATATTCTCCAGTTACCTCTACACTTTCTTTTCCAGAATTTTCAACTTCTTTCATCAAACTAACAGATTCTATCCAAGAATGTCTTTCATAATTATCTAAAATCGCATCAAAATTTAATTTAGCAGCCTCAGCATTAAACTTAGCACCATCTGTAAAATATACATCTTCTCTTAATTTAAACACATAAGTTTTTCCGTCTTCAGACACTTCATAACTTTCTGCTAACCATGGTGAAATGCTTCCATCGTCTTTAATTTTTACTAAAGATTCATATAAAAGATTTTGTGCAAACATTTCTCCATTATATAAGTGTGGGTTTAAGTCTCTTATATCTCTATAATTTGCATAAACTATCTTTTCATCACCGTCATCTACCATGCTTGAGCTTTCAGCACTTCCACATCCAACTAAAAGCATATTAGCTGTAATAAACGCTGAAATAATCCCTATTAATTTTTTATTTTTTAAAACCACCCTATCCCCCCTAAACTATTAAAATTAATATAAAAATAGTTTACTTTATTTATAATTATTTCATATTATATCATTTATTTTATTTTATTAGTAATATTAAATTTGACTATATTGTTATTCCATTTTGATATAACTAAACTATTTACATATCTCACTTTTTAAAATTTTTATGAAATTTATAGCTTTATTGGATAATGATTCGTTTTTTCTAGTAACATATCCTATACACACCTCATCACTACAATCTATAATATCAATAGCTTTAATATTTAATGTTTCATAATCTTTATTTTTAAAATTAAAACCAAATTTACAAATATCAGTATTTTCAATAAGGGAATTCATTATATAATTGCTATTGGTTGTTATTATATTGCTGAACGATTTTTTATTAATATTTTTATATATATCAAAATTTTCTAAATATTGCTCTAAAGAAAAAAAATCTCTAGTTAATTGAACAAACTTCAAATTTAAAATCTCTTTAATAGTAATACTCTCTTTATTATAAAGAGGGTTATTTTTTCCTACATATATACAAAGTTTTTGGGTATCTAAAATATGAAATTCTAAATTTTTATGATTTAAATTATGAGTAAAACAACATTTTTGATTGCTCAAAATATAAACTATTCCAAATTCAGAAACATAATTTTTAACATTATCTATTATTTGCTCTACATTCTCTTCCAAAAAATGTATTTTAATATTTTCTTCCTTATATTGTTCATAATAATCACATAAAACTTTTGAAATCACATAATTTTGATGACATGAAACATTTAACTTCTTACTTGATTTTTCGTAAGATATAGATTCTATAATATCAACATTTTCCAAAACTCTTTTGGCATAATCATATATTTCATACCCCTTATCAGTTAATCTTACCCCTTTACTATTCCTATTAAAAAGTTCTACATTAGCTTTCTTTTCAAAAGCCTTTATAACTTTACTAACATTAGATTGAGATGTAAAAAGCTTTTCTGCTGCTTTATTAATACTGCCACAATCAGCTACCGTTATAAAATATCTAAGTTGCTTTAATTGCATCTACTTTCCTCCACATTTATAATTATCTTGATAATATCAACTTTGTATATTATTGTCAAATATAACCTTAATAAACAAAAAAGTTGCATCAAAAAATAAAAAGACAAAATTTCAGTATAAAATAAATACTTTTATTGAAACTTGCATTTTATTTTAGATACAACTTTTTATTTATATGGTTTAATAGATTTAAAAAGGCTATATAAAAGTATAAGCCCTAAAACTAGAGCTATCATAAAGCCTAAGACTCCCAAAGCTGGTATATCAAAAAGTTTAGGTGTCATCCCTGTTGTACAAATTAAACTAGATGATATCAAAAGCCCTGTTATTATAATTCCCATAACAAGCTTATTTACCATCTTGTCTATCAATCCTAAAGGTTCTTCAGCATCTGCAAAATCTAAATTTAACTTTAAATGCCCTTTTGATGTTATTTTTAAAACTTCTGATAATTGTTGAGGTAATTTTATAAGTTTTGTAGCTGAAGCATAAGCTGTTCTTCCACCATTTCTAACTTCTTTTTCTAAATCAAACTCTTTAAATACTTCACTTGCAACATGATTTGAAACTATGTCTATAATATTTATTTGAGGTGCTAAAATAGATACAACCCCCTGTATAGTTATAAGTCCACGCCCAAGCATCGTAATACCCTTTGGAATACCAATATTATGTCTATTTGCAATACTTAAAAATTCTTCTAATATAATTCCTAAATCAATATCAGACATCTCAACTTCGCTATATTTATTCATAAAGATATCTATATCTTCATAAAGTTTTGAATGATTTATTCTTCTATTAACCTCACCTAATGTAAGTACAACATCTTTAAGCTTTCCTATATCATTTGTTGCAACAGCCATAATAGCATTTTTTATAAGCCCTCTATCACGATTAGAAAGTTTGCCAACCATACCAAGATCAATCCATACAATTTCTCCACCCTTTATTTTTATATTTCCAGGATGCGGATCTGCATGAAAAAATGCATCATCTACTATTTGCTTTATGTAATTTTCGCAAAATTTATTAGCAATATCTGTTAAATCATATCCTAAATTTATAAGTTCATTAGTCTTGTCTATTTGTACACCATCTATATATTCCATAACAAGAACTTTTGATGTTGTGTATTTAGTATAAATTTTAGGACATGTAGCATAAACAATATCTTTATTTAACTTGTAAAACTCCTTAGCATTTTTAGCTTCAATTAAAAAATCCATCTCCTCTTGAGATACATTCCACATTTCATTTAAAATTTCATTAAAATCTAATACGCTTCCATTTTTTATAGCAATTTTAAGCATTGCACTTGCTTTTCTTAAAAGTATAATATCTCTAGACATTATATCGCGTATATTAGGTCTTTGAATTTTAAAAACTACAGGAGAGCCATCCTTTAAAACAGCATAATGAGCTTGTGCTATGGATGCTGACCCTAAAGGTTTTTCTCTAAACTCTAAACATAAACTCTCAATTTCACAATCATATTCTTCGCGTATTACATGTCTAACCTCATCCATAGTCATAGGCTTAACCTCTGCTCTTAACTTTGTAAGTTCCTTGCAATAAGCCTCTGGTAGCATATCAGACCTCATAGACATTACTTGACCAAGTTTTACAAATGTAGGACCTAAATCCTCAATTATTAACCTTAATTTTTCAGGAGTCATTCCTTTGACAATTTTATGTCTAGAAAGGACTCCTAAAATTTCTCTTAATCTATCCTTATTATTTCCTAAGTTACTCACTTTTCTCTTCCTGCATTTTCATTATCTTAGCCTTTAAAATAGCTAATTCATCCTTTTCTAATTTGTCTATGTTATTAAATATATAATCTTTCATATTGCTATCTTTATTTATATCATTATTTTGTTTATCTCTATTAAAATTTTCTTTTGCATTGTTTAAATTTCTTTTTAATTCTTCATTTAAAACTTTTCCTTGCTCTACTGTTAATTCTCCCTTTTCTACTAGAGAATCTACCATTTCTTTTGATTTTTCAGCTGTTGTTGCAACTGCACCTATTCCCATTAATAATATTTTCTTTAAATCATCATTTAAATTAAAAATCATTTTTTCTCCTCCTTAACATACATAAACACTTCTTATTATTTAAAAATTCTTAACATTTCCTAAAGTTTTACTTTAAGCTCTACTTTATTATTTACCGCTATCTAATTTTAATGTAAATTAAAAGTTAATAAAGTTTCTTTTAAACTATTATATTATATTTAAAAGCTATATTCTACCACAATTCATTATATTTGTATTAAATTACTCTTAATAATTATAAAATATATGTTGTAATATAAAAAAATTTTACATAAAATACACTTTAAATTTATAAACTTAAATAGTAGAAGTATGAAAAGTAGCCATGATGTAAAACTATAAATCAACTACACTGTTTACGATTATCGTAAAAATAATATTTAAGAGGTCAAAATATGGAAATAAAAGAACGTATAAAAAACTATTGGAATAAAAGATGTGAAGATTTTACCAATTTAAGAATATCTGAATTAAATAGCGAACAAAGAGATTTATGGCTTAATATTATTTCATCTAAACTCGATAATACAAAAAAATTAAATATCTTAGATATAGGAACGGGGAGTGGCTTTTTAGCTATTTTAATGGCATCTTTAGGCCATAATGTAACCGGAATTGACTTAAGTCCACATATGATAGATAGTGCTAAAAATTTATCAAAAAATTTAGGATATAATATAAACTTTAAAACAATGGATGCTGAAAATTTAGATTTCCCAAATGAATCTTTTGATGTAATATTATCTAGGAACTTAACTTGGACTCTTCCAAACGTAGAAAATGCTTATACGCAATGGTATAGAGTCCTTAGACCTAATGGAATACTTATGAATTTTGATGCTAATTATGGAAATACCTCTTTTTACGAAGAAACAAAAAAAATAAATAAGGATAATGCACACAAAAATGTAGATTCTAAACTTTTAAAAGAATGTGATAATATAAAAAATGATTTATTAATAAGTTTTAAAAATCGTCCATTTTGGGATATAGAATTCTTAACATCTTTAGGCTTTGAATGTTCTTGTGATTATACAACAATTAATGATAAACTCCATGGCTCTAAAGATAAGTTTTGTAATCCTACTAAAATGTTTGCTCTATATTGTATAAAATAAACATTTAAAACTACTTATAAAAATAGATACAAATTAATATAAATAAAAAATGGATTACTGTAATTTATAGTAATCCATTTTTTAACTTTTAATCTATAAAAACAATTATTTTAATTTATCTAATACAGATTCACCAATTGTATTTTTAGGCATTTCAACCCCAAAATTATCAGTTACAGTAGCACCAATTGTTGCAAATGAATTACTTGTTTCCAATAAACCATGATTTTTCATAGATGGTGAATATGCTAAAAATGGCACATATTCTCTTGTATGATCAGTTCCTGTATAAGTTGGATCATTTCCGTGATCTGCTGTTACTATTAATAAATCATTCTCATTTAATTTATCTAAAACTTTACCTAAATTAACATCAAACATTTCAAGTTCTTTTGCATAACCTTTTGGATTTCTTCTATGTCCCCAAAGAGCATCAAAATCAACTAAGTTTACAAAACATAATCCATTAAAATCTTTATCCATAATTTCTAAAGTTTGCTCCATTCCATGAACTGAACTTTTTGATTTATAACTTTGAGTAATACCTTCTCCATCAAATATATCCTTTATCTTTCCAACAGATATAACATCAAAATTTTTATCTTTCAATGCATTTAAAGCAGTTTCTCCGTAAGGTTTTAAAGCATAATCATGTCTATTACTTGTTCTTTTAAAATTCCCTTTTTTATCTCCTATATATGGTCTTGCAATTACCCTTCCAACTTTCCATTCATCTTTAAGTGTTATCTCTCTTGCAATCTCACAACATCTATATAATTCATCTAAACCAAATGTTTCCTCATGACCACATATTTGAAGAACTGAATCTGCTGATGTATAAACTATCATATCTCCCGTTTTCATTTGATGTTCACCAAGTTCATCTAATATTTCAGTTCCACTTGCACTTTTATTTCCAACTATTTTATGACCAGTTTTTGCACTCAATTCATCTAGTAAGTCCTGAGGGAATCCAGTTTCTGTGAATGTTTTGAAAGGTTTAGTAATATGAAGCCCCATCATTTCCCAATGACCAGTCATAGTATCTTTTCCAACACTTGCTTCTCTCATTTTCATTTGATATCCTAAAGGATTTTCTATTTTTTCCACATGAGCTATTTTATGAAGATTAGAAATCCCCATTTTTCTCATATTAGGTATGTTAAAAGTTTCAACTGATTTTGCAATATGACCCAAAGTATCTACATCTATATCCCCATATTCTTTTGAATCTGGCATTTCACCAATTCCTAATGAATCAATTACAATAACAAAAACTCTTTTGTATTTATTCATATCCAATCACCTCTTTATTTTTATTACACTCTATTTTACTATGCCAATTACTATGCTACAAGATTCATGTTTTCATATCAATAATATTGATTTAAAACAAAGTTTAACTTAAATACTGAATAATTTATAAATTATAGAAAAAACTATGTTTAAGGAGGTATTTTTATGCTTAATTTAAATGATAAAGAAAGAATGTTGTTACAAGATGAAAAGGCGGGAGAAGAACTTTGCATAGAGAAATATAAAAAATATTCAGAAGAAGCTTCAGATCCAGAACTTAAAAACCTTTTTAAAGAACTTATGTCAAAAGAAGAAGATCATCTAAAAACTCTCAACCAAATGCTAACTGGAACTGTTCCAACTTTAAACACTCAACAAAACCAACAAAATTCAAATACTAATGTAAGTTCTGCAAACGTTGATAATAAAAATCAAATTAACTTTAAACAAGACAAAATAATCTGCCAAGATTCCTTAGCTGGTGAAAAATACGTATCTTCAACTTATAATATCACTATTTTTGAAATGCGTGATACTAATGCAAGGCAAGTTTTAAATCATATTCAAAAAGAAGAACAAGAACATGAAGAAAAAATCTATAATTATATGCAGTCACATAACATGTACAACTAAAAATCAACTAACTTTTAATGCTTATTTTAAGAGGTACTGAAAATGTAGTACCTCTTAATCTTTTATTCTAAATTTAAAATAAGTTTAACTATTCTCTCTATCTTCTTTAATTAAATTCCTAATTGCTTCAATTGCAACCTCTATAGCACCTTCAGTATCATGGACTTGTTTATTTTCTAATCCTGCTTTTTCTCTTTCTTGATTTGCAACAACTAAAAAAACTGAACCTACTCTAACTCTTAAATAACTTCCAACTATAAATAAAGATGCACTTTCCATCTCTGATGCTAAACATCCACACTTAATCCAAGCATCCCATTTATTTATCAAATCATAACCAATTGGCATTTTTTCTGGTGAATGTTGTCCATAAAAAGAATCTTTACTTTGAACCACTCCTGTATGATAACTTTTCTTTAAAGTTTTGCTTGCTTTTACAAGAGCATTTATAACGTCTAAATTTGCCACTGCTGGAAATTCTATTGGAACATATTCTCTAGTAGTTCCCTCCATTCTTATAGAACCTGTGGCAACAACAACATCTCCTCCCTTTATATTTATATCCATACCTCCACAAGTACCAACTCTTATAAATGTATTAGCTCCACAATTAACCAATTCTTCTAACGCAATAGAAGCTGATGGGCCACCTATTCCTGTTGATGTTACACTCACCATTTCTCCATCTAAATATCCTGTATAAGTTACAAATTCCCTATTATCTGCAACTAACTTTGCATTTTCTAAATGTTTAGCTATCTTCTCACATCTTTTTGGATCTCCTGGCATAATCACATATTTACCAACTTCCCCTGGTGCTACTGCTATATGATATTGTCTATCAGAACCTTGTGTATAAATCATTTCAATTCTCCTAACTTTAAACTATAATTTATTAATTATCTGTATATCTAATAATAACATAATTACAATCTTCGAACAATCGTTTACATTTTTATTATTTATATACAAAAAAATATTATAATAAATATTTACTCATTCAGTCAATATCTATAAAAATATTAAAAAAATTTTAACATTTATTGTGTAGAAATTATATTTTTTTAAGCCTAAAATAAAAAGAGTTTATTTATAAAAATAATCTTATCAAAGAAAGGTTAAACTTATATTATGAACAAGAAACTTGAATTACCAAAAGTAGGAGCAAGAATTCAAAAAACAGCTCTTTCAGTATTTATATGCATGATAATACCTCATCTATTAAATATGGAATATCCTTTTTATGCTTGTATAGCTGCTGTTATTTGTTTAAAAGATTCTCATGAAAACACTGTAAAAATGGGAGTAAATAGGATGATAGGAACCTTAATTGGTGGATGTGCTGGTATTTTATCAACGTTTTTATTTCTTAAATTTAATAACTACTATTTTGAATGCATAGTTACTTCTCTTTTATGCATAGTTGTAATTTACATATGTAAAGTTTTAAAAAAACCTGGCTCTGTTACAATAGCTTGTGTAGTTTTACTTGCAAATACTCTTTTAATCAAACAAGAACCAAACTATATATATACCATAAATAGAATTATTGAAACATTTATAGGAATTATTGTAGCTACATTAGTAAATAGATTTATATTTCCTTATAAAAAGGATGAAAAGTAAATTTTAAATTAATCCTTCTAAGATTTATCTTAGAAGGATTTTATGATTTAAATTTTAAATCCAAATTACATATAGATATTTTTAAAAACCTTTAGCAACTAAATTTAACTTAAAATTTCATTTTAAAAGTACCAAAATTTATCACTTTTCATACTATAATAATATAATTTATTTTACAATATTTCAAAAAACTTATATTGCTTAACAAAAATCAATTAAAAAAGGAGACTTTTCTTATGGCATGTGATAATACAGTTCGAGTTCTTAAAGGCTCAATACTAACATTTGAATCTGAAGTTCAAATTTGTAATCCAACAACTCAATTAAACAGCTTGCAATTTGAAGATACCTTACAAAGTGGGTTAAAAGTAGTTAACAATGGTGATACTGGAAAAGCTGATGTAGAGGTATTAGTGGGAACACTTATTACTGTTTCTATAGAAGGTGCTATTACTACTGATATTAACACCAATATTGATACTTTAACAGTTGATATACCTAAAGATAATCTTAACACTGATTATCCAGTAACCGTAAAAGTTAAATTTCAAGCTACAGTAGATGATTTAGATAAGCTTTTAGAAAACGCTGACGATCCTACTAATGCTGGTAAATTAACTAATACAGGTACTTTTACTGCACTTGATAATGCTGGTGCATCTATAGGTAAACCTGCTACTGTTACATTAGCTGACACAAATGTAGAAGAATATTCTCCAGAAGTATCTGGATATTCTATAACAGTTTGCCCATCAGAAAATGATGGTAAATTTGAAGCTAAATTATGTCTAAATACTATATGCGGAGATTATACTGATGGTAAATATGTTTTAGATGTTACAGCTCCAGATGGAATTAGTTTCTATGAAGATGCTACATCTACACCTCCAGCAGCTGTTGAATCTTACACAGGATGTTGTTGCAAATCCACTAAAATTGAAATGGCTACCTCTCCTGTAATTAGTGCTGACAATAAAACAGTTACTATAACTATTACACATGATGAAGTTGATGTAGCATTAGAAAATGACACTGATGATTCATGCAATAACAATATATCAGTATATATTCCTTGTAAATTTGATAATGCTGCTTCTGCTTGCACAAACGAACCTCTTATTATTAATGGTTCTATGAAATTTACAGATAATACTGATAACACCTTAGCTGAACTTAAAAACTTTGCTTTATATGTTAACGTTGATTGTGGAAATCTTGTAGGCGTAAGTAAAACTATTCTTTGCTAATTCTATTAAATATTCTTTATAAAGCACTATAAATATAATTTATAGTGCTTTATGATTTTTAATGAAAATCACAAAGCTATAATCTAGCATAATATATAACATATAAATTTTTGTTTAAAAAGGAGGCTTATTTATGGATTGTGATACACTTCAAGTAGTTGACGGTTCAGTTTTAACCTTTGAAGCCATAACTAGACTTTGTGAATCACCTATACCTCCATCAAATATAACAGCAAATTATACATTTGAATTTAATAATTATTTATCCGATAGATTAAAAATAAATAATAGTAATGCTGTAGAAGTATATTTTTCTAAAGATAATATTAATTATAAAAAAATTACAAATTTCAATAAAATTATTATTCTATATCCTGAAATTGGATCTAACTTAGGATATTATTTAGGTGTTACTACTCCTATTAACGAGATAAAATTTTATTCTATATTTATAAAAAAGCTTTTTATAGCTTGCCAAATAGATTTTTTCTTTGTTTTTTCACTATCTTGTTCTTTCATTTCTTCTTTTTCTTTAATTTCATTACCATCATCTATATTTTCTAAACTTTCGCTATAGCCACTTTCTTTATTTATCTCTATTATATTTTCCTCTATAGCAGAATTTTCTTCATCCTGCATAACTTCTTCTAAGTTTTCTGTATCTTTTATTGTTTCACTTTTTCTATATTCTATATCTAAATTATCACCTTCTTTATTCACTATTTCTTCCATTTCTATTTTTTCCTCTTGTTCTTTATTTTGTAACTTTTCTATATCTTTTAGTAATTTTTCAGTTTCATTTTCTTTCTCTATCAATTCTATATCATCACCTAAATATTTTTTTATTAATTCACCATTTTTTCCATTATAATTTATATCATTTACATTTCCGCCTCTTCCACCTATTCCTTCAACAATATTTATATTATCTACTTTTACTTTAACCTTTCCATTAGAATTTACTATACTACCACTATTCCCACCATCAAATCCTCTTATAGCTTTTCTATCTATAAAACTTCCTGAATCTCCTCCACTACCTAAAATAACCTTTATGTTATCACCCATTGTAATACTTGATACTACAGCTGTTTCTTTTTCTATTAACGAAATTATATTTCCTGCATTTCCTCCCTTTACCATACTAAATTCATATTTATCTTGGACACCACCACCATTTCCAGCTTTCAAAATAGTATTATTATCTATATTAATTATTCCAGCTCCCATACATATAGCACAGCCACCATTTCCACAAACTCCACTACTGTAATTTCCTATACAACTACCACCATCACCAGCATTTATCTCTAGTATTCCATTTCCTTTTTTCTCAATTTTTCCATTATTTTTGATGTATATACCATTTTCACCTACATCTGCTAGTCTGTCTTCAGATATACTTTCGATGTTTTTTCCATTTTCTCCAGTTATCTTTACATTAATATCATCTAATATTGTAATAGATGATATATCTTCTACATCTGTATTATAAAACCCTATACCGCATCCACTACCTAATATGTTTTCGTTTTTATATCTATAATCATTTTTACCACTTATAATCTCAACAAAACCTTGTCCAGAAAATATAAGATTTCCAGCTCCCTCTGTATAAAAACTACTTCCAATAGTAGGTATTCCACATCCTCCACTTAATTTTAAAAATCCATCTTCCTTCCCTTTAATTTCTAAGGTTTGATTATTAGTTACACATATTGAAATATTTCCTCCACTGCTTATACTGTTTGTTCCAGAAAATACTAAATAATTTTTATAATCATGCTTTTCTCCAGATGCAAAATTTATTGCTATATCCTCTTTAGAATCTAATACTAAATCATTTATGTTTATTACTAAATCTGAATTTCTTTTCTTAATAAATATCTTAAAATTACACATTTCACCATTACTGGTTAATGTAATTTCATTAATATTTTCATTGATTGTTATAGTTTTGTTATATAAATCATCACACACACACGTGTTTAAATTTATTACATCACCATTTTTTATACTCATAAATTCCTCCTAATTTGCTAGTTATATAATTAATCATATGATGCCATTTGTGTTTCATATTCAAAAAGTACACATTTATTTTTTTTAAACATAATATAAATAATAATAATTTTTAAGGGAAGAGTTATGATTAATATAAAGAAAGAAATATTTTTAAAACCAAACTCCTTAAACAAAGATAAGGAAATAGAATTTTGTATTTTTGATTGTTCTATTAATAATAAAAAAAGTGATATATACACCGATACAGAATATATAAAAATAAAAAACAAAGATATCATTTTAACTGATTTAATTATAAAAAATACCTTAAACACTAAATTAACAGATGTTAAATTTAAAATCTGTAATACTGATTTTTTTAAATTTATTCCTTCATCACTAAGGAACACCTATACAAGAGAGGTCTATACATCTGAAAGTATAACTTGTAATATATTTTATTTAGGTACTTTACAACCTAATGAAGTATTAAATCTTAAATTTAACATGTTATTTAATCTAGATTCTTTAAATTCTTCATCTAATAATTCCTTAAAATTTTTAAATGAATTAGATGCAGAATTAAAAAATATGAAACTTACAATAGATCAAGCAGTGCTAAGAGTAGTTACAAGACCTAAAGAAGATAAAATTGAAATTGAAAATATAGGATCTAAAGAATTAAAAAACATAATTTATAACTATGAGATTCCTGAAGGTTATATAATTGATACTAAATCTATTAAATACAATCTTAATGGAGCGTTATGTAATATTTTCTTTAAAACTATAAAGAATAATATTGTTTTTAAATTTAGCAATATACCAGGAAATACTTATGATAATAAAAAAATTATTATTTCTTTAAAGCATATTGATACAAATACACTTCTAGGTCCATCATCCATGATTCTTAATTAATAAAATTTATTAATAATTTAATAGCCACCTTAAAATTGGTGGCTATCCTACTTTAACTTATTTATTTCTTTTAATAATTTATGAAATTCTTTCAAACTGACTATTATAAAGTTCTGAATAAAAACCACCTTTAGATAAAAGTTCTTCATGATTTCCACTTTCTATAATGTCCCCATCTTTCATTACAAGAATTAAATCCGCATTTCTTATAGTAGATAACCTGTGTGCTATAACAAAAGATGTTCTTCCTACTGTTAATTTATCCATAGCTCTTTGAATGAGTTCCTCAGTACGAGTATCGACAGAGCTTGTAGCTTCATCTAGTATAAGAAGAGGTGCTTTTTCTACCATTGCCCTTGCAATTGTTATAAGTTGTTTTTGTCCTGTTGAAAGATTGACTTTATCATTTAAAACAGTATCATACCCCATCGGAAGTGATTCTATAAAGTGGTGAATTCCAACTGCTTTGCAAGCATTTATTACTTCATCATCACTTATCCCCTCTTTGCTATACACTATATTCTCTTTTACACTGCCCTCAAATAGCCAAGTATCTTGTAAAACCATACAAAAAAAATCATGTACATTTTCTCTTGTTAATTTCTTCGTGCTAATTCCATCTATTTTTATTTCCCCACTATTAACTTCATAAAACCTCATAAGAAGATTTACTATAGTTGTTTTTCCAGCACCAGTTGGTCCAACTATTGCTATTTTTTGACCTGGTAATACATGAACTGAAAAATCATTTATTATAATTTTTTCAGGAGTATATCCAAATTTCACATTTTTAAACTCTACATCACCTTTTGAACTTGTCAAAATCTCAGTTTTATAACTTTCATCTTCAAGTTCTGTCTCATCTAAAAATTCAAATACTCTCTCACTTGCCGCTGCTGTTGACTGCATATTAGTAAACGCCTGTGCTATTTGAGATAATGGCCTTGTAAACAATCTTACATATATCATAAATGCTACAATAACACCAAAGGTAATTTTATTATCAAGAGCCATCGTTCCACCTACAACACACACAGTTACATAAGCAAAATTCCCTATAAACCCCATTAAAGGCATCATAAGTCCAGACAAAAATTGAGATTTCCAAGCACTTTCATATAACTTCTCATTTATTTTATCAAAAGTTTTTTTTGCTTTTTCCTCACCATTATAAACTTTTACAATAACATGCCCACTATAAATTTCCTCTATATGTCCATTTATCTTTCCTAAATATTTTTGTTGTCCCAAAAAATATTTTTGCGATTTTGAAATAATTAATATCATAAATAAAAAACCTATTATTGTTGCAATAACAGCAGAAAAAGTCATAATTAAATTAGTTTTTAACATCATAAATAAAGATCCTAAAAATAATGTGACCTCACTAACTAATACACCAATACTTTGATTCATGGTTTGCCCTATAGTATCAACATCATTTGTCACCCTACTTAAAACATCTCCGTAACTCATTGAATCAAAGTACTTAAGAGGCAATCTATTTATCTTTTCTGAAATATCAGTCCTTAAACTTTTTGAAAGCCTCTGTGTTACAGTTGCCATTATAAATCCTTGAATATAATTAAACACAAAACCTAAACCATAAAGTATAGAAAGAAAAACTGCTATTTTCTGAACTTTTTCTAAATCAATTCCACTTATTAATCCGTCTGTTATTAAATCTGTTATTTGACTTAACTTATTGGGACCTACTATAGTAAAAATAGTACCTATAATTGCAAAAATAAAGGCAACTATTATTTGAGGTATACAGAATTTACAATACAAAACTAATTTTTTCCAGCTCTTTAAGAAGTTTTCTGGTTTTTCAAAATTATTAATGCCTCTTTTCGAAGGACCACCTACCATTTTGTGATTTCTTCCCTTAAAAATCTCATTACTCATCCTCAAGCTCCTCCTTAGACAATTGCGAATACGCTATTTCTCTATACACTTTACATGTCTTTAAAAGTTCTTTATGAGTACCCATTCCAACTATTTCTCCCTCATCTAAAACAATTATTTTATCAGCATTTTTAATGGTTCCAATTCTTTGTGCAACAATTATATTAGTTGCATCTACTGTTTGTTTTTTAAGCTCTAAACGAAGATTTCTATCTGTCTTATAATCAAGAGCTGAAAACGAATCATCAAATATATAAATCTCAGGATTTTTATAAATAGCTCTTGCAATATTAAGCCTTTGCTTTTGCCCACCAGATACATTAGTTCCACCTTCTGCAATATTCCCATTGTAAGTATTTTTCATATTTTCAATGAAATCTGTCCCCTGAGCAACACTTATAGATTTTTTCACTTTTTCTAAAATTTCATCACCAGTTTCATCTATTCCATAAGCTACATTAGATAAGACTGTCCCACTAAACAAAATAGCTCTTTGTGGCACATAACCTAATTTATTATTAAGATCTTTTTTCCTATATTCTTTAACATTTATTCCATCAACTAAAACTTCCCCACTCGTTGCATCATAAAGTCTTGGGATAAGATTTATAAGAGTACTTTTCCCACTCCCTGTCGACCCAATAAAAGCAACAATTTCACCTTTGTGCGCTGTAAAGCTTATGTTTTTTAAAGCATACTCTTTAGCATCTTTATATTTAAAGCTAACATTTTTAAATTCGATTTCACCTCTTAATGAAATATCTGAAACATTTTTTTGTCCATCTAATATACTAAGTTTTGTATCTAATACCTCATTAATTCGTTTTGCACAAACTGTAGCTCTTGGAAGTATTATGAAAATAATTGTTAACATCATAAATGCCATAACAACTTGTACTGCATAAGCTGAAAAAACTACCATATCACTAAATAAAGACAATTTATCTTGCATACTTGCTCTTTGTATTAAATAAGCCCCAATCCAATAGACAGCAAGATTTAAGCCATTCATAACAAGTCCCATGCTAGGATTCATAATTGCCATTATCCTATTTGCAAAAAGATTATTAGATGTTAAATCATTGTTAGCATTTTCAAATTTTTTCTCTTGATAACTTTCTGCATTATATGCCCTTATTACTCTAAGTCCTGTTAAATTTTCACGTGTGATATTATTTAAATTATCTGTCAAACCTTGAATTTTTTTGAATTTAGGAATTGCAAAAGTTATAATAATAATATTTATAACTAAAAGAAATATAACTGCTCCAGCTGTTGTTGTTGTCCACTGCCAATTTTTATCTGATATTTTTATAATTGCCCAAATTGCCAGAATTGGAGCTTTAATAATCACTTGAAGTCCCATAGCTATAAACATTTGAATTTGAGTTATGTCGTTTGTTGAACGAGTAATTAAACTTGCTGTGGAAAAATTATTAATTTCATCCATAGAAAAAGATTCTACTTTATTAAAAACTTTACTACGAATCCTCATAGAAAAAGCTGCTGCAACTTTTGATGCAAAAAAGGCTACAATAGCACAAGAAATTAAACTTCCAAACGCACATAGCATCATGTGCCCTCCTGATATCAAAATATCTTCCATAGTACTACCCTCTAGTTGTACAAGCGTTGTAATTTCAGACATATAGTCTGGAAGCTTTAAATCAAGCCATACTTGAACTAATATAAATATTACACTAAAAAATACAAATAACCATTCCTTAGATTTTAAATATTTAAATATTTTTAGCAAAAGTGTTAATCCTCCTATATTTTTTAATTTAAAATAAAGCCGCCAAAATTGGCGACTTTAAAATTTAAGCTACACATTATATATATATTTAAAATCAATTTTATTTTATGACAGTTATTTATCTCTAAAAAAATTACTATCTACAAATTACAAACATTATTTAAAATTAATAAATTCTATAATTATTTTTTATTTTAATTCATTATATATTCTAGTGGCTACTTTATTTCTTAATTTTAAATGTACAGTTATTGGCTTTTCTCCTTCATGATAAACAGTATCTACCATTCCCATATAAATATATGGCTCAATTATTCCATCAATTTGTCTGTGTTTTCTAACAAATAAGTGCATATTTATGTTTTTTTCAACATTATTTATAAGCTTTTGACCAATTTCCGATTCTAAAGTTGTTGAACTTGAACTTTGCCAAACAAAAATATCTCTTCCTATAAATTCATTTTCATGATTTATACCCTCTTTTATTCCTTCTTCTTTTTCCATCCCTACAAACATATACCAATTATTGCCATTAGTCTTTAAACCGCCCATGCCGTACCCACCAAATTTTTTAGTAGCATTAGACATTCTAACAACATCATCTCTTGTATATCTACTATAAAGTTTTAAAAATGGCATACCATAGTTTTTCCTTCCAAACTCTCTTTCATAAGCTAATAACCCATAATTTATACAATCATTTATATACAACTTAAACTTCTCATTCTGTATAACTTCTTTAATTTCAGATGCTAAAATTATTTTATTCCCATAATCTTCTATGAAATTAAAATTACTTTCCTTTTTACTATGATAATCTCCTCTTAAACACTCTATTGTATAATTAAAAGTTTTATCATCTATAAAATCTATATACTTTTCTATATCATTTTTAAGTTGATTTCTTGTAGATACACCATTTTTTATAAGATATCTTAAAATTAAAAATTCAAAAGGTCTTTTCAATGGTAACTTCCCTGTTATATCTTTTAAAACAAATTTAAATTTTTCATTTTTTAATAGCTTTGTATCTTCAAAATTTTTTTCCACCTTTTCTAAAAATCCAAGATAACTCTTACTAGGAACAGCTCCTATAAATTTCAAAGGATTAGGGGCTCCTTCAAATAAGAAATAATCAGCTAAAAAATTTACAACTTTTCCACCATTAATCTTTTTAAATTCATTATACTCTTCTTTTAAATACTTCATATTATTAAAGTTTTCACTATTTATCTGAGAAAATATTCTTTCCTTAGCTATTTCATCCATTTCAATATTTGTGCACCCTGCTATATTAGAAAAGTTGCTTTTTATAGAAGCCTTTAAACTTTCCTTGTCATAATACTTTGCACCATTTAAAGCTATAGCAATTTGAAATGCCTTATTATAATTACCTATAAAATCTAACACAGTTAAGAATTCTTTTTCTTTGTACTTTCTAAGACCTCTACCTAATTGTTGTATGAAAATTATAGATGATTGAGTTGGTCTTAACATTAAAATTAAATTTATAGATGGAATATCAATACCCTCATTAAATAAATCTACAGTAAAAATAACTTCTAATCCATTATTATCATCTTCTAATTTTTTAATTTCATCTTGCCTTTTATTAACTGAATCACCCCCTGTTAATGCTATACTTTTTATACCCCTTTTATTAAATTGATTGGCCATAAATTTTGCATGTTCAACACTTGCGCAAAATCCAACAGCCTTTCTCTTATATCCATCAAAGCCATAAAAATTCATTTTTTCTATTATAAAATCTACTCTTTCATTAATTTCAAGAAGTTTTGAAAGCCTTTGTATATCATTAATATCTATCCCTGTGTAATCTATCAAATCTATATCAGTTATCCCAAAATAGTGGAATGGAACTACTAATTTCTTTTCTAAAGCTTCATTCAATCTAACTTCTAAAGAAATATTATTATCAAAAATGGAAAATATATCTTTCCCTTCTGTCCTCTCAGGGGTTGCTGTAATTCCTAATAAAAATTTAGGCTTAAAGTAATCTATAACTTTCTTATAAGTTTCTGAAGCACTATGATGGGCTTCATCTATAACTATATAATCAAATTCATCTTCTTTAAAATCATTGTAATAAGTTGACATACTTTGAATAGTGGCAAAAAGATATTCTTTTCCATTTTCTTTTATATTTCCTGTAAATAACCCAAATTCTTTATATGGCATTATTTTTTTATAATCTAAAATAGCTTTTCTTAAGATATCCTCTCTATGTACAATAAAAAGCATTTTTCTAGGATTAAATTCCTGTACATCAAATGCTGACATATACGTTTTTCCCGTACCCGTCGCTGCTATAACAAGACTTTTATTCCCTCCATGCTCTCTTAATCTTCTTAAATTCTCTAAAGCTTCCTTCTGCATAACATTAGGTGTTATCTTTTCATATTTTAATAAAAATTTTTTTGTACTCTCCTCTATATTAGTCTTTTTTATATCCTTTAAAAAAGTATCATAATCATTTATAAAATTATCATTGACTTCATAGCATTCATTATAAAGTTTATAATAAGCATCCATTACATCCTTTGAAAATCCATAATCTTTTTTGCTTATTATTTTTACATTCCATTCTTCATTACTCTTTAAAGCACTTTGAGTTAGGTTAGATGAACCAATATATATTTTATAATTTTTTTCATATTCAAATATGTAAGCCTTAGTATGAAAACCTCTTAATTTTTCATCAGTAACAAATATTCTTAAATCTATATTATTAAACTCCTTTAACTTTTTTAAAGCACCAACTTGCGTAAAATTTAAATAAGTTGAAGTTATTATTGTACCCTTAATGTTGTTTTCTGCTAAATTTTTTAAGTCATCTAAAATTAATTGTAATCCTGAAAAATTAATAAAAGCTACACTAAAATAAAAGCCCTTGCAAGTTTTAAAAGCTTCTTTTAATTCTAATAAAAAGTTTTCACCTTCACCATTTGTTATAAGCTTATGTTCTAAAAAATCCTCACTATACTCTCTTACCTCTTCTTCTATATTATCCAACCTTGTTAAATCTAACTTTGTTTGTATATACATAAAATTTCCTTTCTACTTTAATTTACCCCACAAATTATTTGATTATGTTCTATAAATTAGTTAAGTATTGTAACTATAATTTCATCACTATCAAATATGTCTCTAGTTTCAAACACCTCTTGCAATGCTTCTATATTTTCATCAGAATGCTCTACATCTTTAGAATACATATGCACTATATCAACTAAATCTTCTTCTATAAAGTTACCTTTCTCTATCCATCTTACAATAGATAATTCCTTAATCATCAACATACTTATTATAGCTAATTTTATTTTTGCAGACACATCATAATCAAATATTGCTTTCATAAAATATCTAAATATAAAATAAACTAAAATATTTTCAAATTTAAACAAACTTTTTTTATAATAATCATCAAATTCTTTATGTTTATATGTAAGTAAATTCTTATTTTCTTTAAAATATTTTAATGCATTGTTTAAACATAGTGGATCATTTTCATTTATATGTCTAATATCTTTATAAACTTTGAAATATTCATATATATTTTTATATTTATCACCATATTTTTGCTTATAAGTAGATAAACTTTTTATTATTTTATCTAAAAACTTCTCATTGTTATATTCTTCTATGACATCTAATATTTCCGCCATATCTCCTAAATCTATTTTATCTTGAATCTCCTTAACAAATTTAAGTATTATACAAATTCTAATATCTAAGCCTAAATGTTTTTTTTGTAAAATACTAAAAATAACACTTCTACAATTTAAAAGATTCAAAAAAACATCTTTATCAATATCACCCTCTAAAATATTTTCTGTTGTACTCTCACTTAATTTAAAATTAAAATTTTCTTCTGATTTTAATATTATTCTTGCAGATTCAGGGCAAGATAAAGAAATTCCAACTTCCTTTAAGTCAAAAAATTCTTCAGTATATCTTGGATATTCCTTGCATGTATGACATAGATAATCCTCTCCAAGGTTAGAGTAAATATCACATAGATTATGTTTATTTAAAAATGAACAATTTCCATTATCTAAAAGAAAAACTACATCTCCGTCCTCATCTTTAATTATTTTACTTTTTAAAACTTCTCCAAATTCATTATTTACATTTTTATAACGCTCATTTGTTATCTCATCAATAACTATTCCCCATCCTGCACAGCATGTATCTTCACACTTTTGTGCTATACACTTAAAATCATCAAAATAACTTGGTACTCTTACTTTCATCTTATAAACTTCCTTTTTATTATAATTAAAATCTTACCTTTTATTATAATAATTTATAACTTTAAGTTTCAATAATAATAAAATATAAAAAAAGCTAAGGATCTTCCTTAGCTTTTAATTTATTTTAAGCTGCTACAACTTTATCTTCTTCTTTATTTGAACCAACTATTAAATCAACAACTTTTTTACCATGAGGCAAACAAAATTGTATAAATGGTCCCATAGCAAGCATTGCAATTATTGTTCCAACTCCAACTGTTCCTCCAATTAAAAATCCAACTATTAAAAATGTTGCATCTAAAGCAATTCTTATATATTTATATTGTACTTTAGTTTTATCTTGAATTATAAATGGAACTATATCATTTGGAGCAACTCCAACATCACTTCCAGAAACTAATGAAAATCCTGCTGCTATTATAAATACTCCAAGCACAACGATTAACATTTTAACAAAGAAGTTTGCAGATGCTATTGGAAATATTGATACAATTTTTGAAGATAAATCTATTATTGGACCAACCCCAACAACACAGATTAAAGTTCCTATTTTTATACGTTTTCTTTCTATAAAAAGTATTGCAACAATTAATACAATTAATATTATTCTATTAGCTTGTCCAGGTGTTTTACCAAGTGTATTTGCTAACCCTTGTGTAAAAACTGTAAATGGATCTGAACCTATATTAGTTTCTAAAAACATAGCTACCCCAAACTGTATAACACTCATACCTATAAAAAATAAAATTACTCTTTTTATAAAATTCATTGTCTTATTCATTAAGCCTCACCCCTACTATGATTAATTTTACATTTAATCTGCGAATCGTTTGCATTTCCTACTGCTTGTATTTATTTTATAATACATTTTTTACATTGTCAATGTTTTCATTCAAAAAAAGTCAAAAACATTTATTTTTAAGAAAAAAAAGTTTTTAATATATTATTTTAATAATAATTTAATATATGTAAAATTATAGTATAAAAACTATATTAAAATAGAACAACTATTTTAATATAGTTTTTGTTAAAATAATATTCATACTATTTTTTTATATTTTTCTTTTTATTTCTCAAGAATATTACTGCTAACCCTCCTAATATTCCAGTTGTTATCATTGTTGTTAATGTTGATATTATAATAGTTTTAAAGGCACTTGTTCCATTGTCATTGCTAGGTGTATTTAGTGAAGCTAAAGTTTGAATTGCTGATTCATCTTCTTCTGCTTCATTTTTAGCTACCTCACCCTCTTCTACTAATGTCATAGTATCTTCTAAAAGCGATACTCCAAATTCTATTGTTTTGTTTATTGGCACTATAAGCATAGACATTTTTATTTCATCATTTACACTACCTATTTCAAACTTAAAAGTGCTTGTACCTTTATCCTCATCACTAATATTTTTCATAGAATATTCTACTTCTTTACCATTAACCATTATTTTTATATTGTCCATAGCACTAGTACCTACAAAAGTTAGAGTTAAGTAATATTTTCCATCAATCTCCTCTAAAGTACTTGTACTATTTAAATATTTTTTAACCATCATTTTTCCAACAGCACTATCACTTACAACTTCATTTTCTATTGTATACTTTTTAAAATATTCTGTTGCTTCTATTTCTTCTAATTCACTATTACTCTCCGTTTTGCTTTTGCTAGTTTTATCTCCTGTTGTAGATGATTTAGAATTTGAATCGTTATTTGATGAATTTCCACTAGTACTACTAGTATTATTATTATTTTTTGAAGAATTAGTTGATGTTACTGCTAAAGTACTAGCTGTTCCCAAAGATTTATTAACCTCTGTCTTGCTTATTTGTTGCATAGTATTTTCTAAAATATCCACACCAAATGATATATTCATATCTGACATAGTTATATAGGCTGAAAGAGTTATCTTTGAATTTACACTACCTACTTTAAATCTTATGTCTTTAGTATTATTTGAGCTATTACTTCTAACAGTTTCATAATTTACATTAGTACCATCAACAGAAACTTTTACATTAGTCATAACGTCAAGCTGTGACAATCCTAAAGTCACATACGTTACACCATCTATAACCTCTATATAAGAAGTGCTACTTACAGCAGCCCTAGCTGCACTATATCCAATCGGACTATTTGACAATATTCCATTTTGGACTTTATAAATAACAGTATTTGTATTTTGTGTTGCTGTTGGAGCTTGTATACTACTTGAATTATTATTTGCCCCTGTATTACCTGCTCCATTTCCCAATGTATTACTGTTTTGTCCTATATCATTTCCACTACTAGGTTTATTACTGTTATTATTAGGCTTATTATTGCTACTATTATCATTATTAGGTGGGGTAGTATTATTTTGATTATTATTTTGATCATTATCCTTGTTATTTTCTATATTTTCATTATTATTTTCATCATTTGGAGTGTTATTAGGATTATTATCTGGAGTTTCAGTGCTATCATCTGGTGTGTTTTCAGAATCTTGTTCATTATCCCCTATATTTTCATTATTATCATCTGGTGCTATATCTATATTTGCAGTATCTAATAACACTCTAAACGAAACATCCATTACATGAAAACCTAAATTTATCACAGTTGCAACTTCAATATTATCTTCTAAAGAATTTAAGTTAAACTCTACCTCAATTGATTTATCCCCAGTTTCTGTTTGTGAATAAGAAACCTCTTCTCCATTTACTTTAATTCTAATATTAGTCATTATGTTTTTCTCAGTAAACTCTAAACTAGCTTTAATACCATCTTCTGATATAGTAATTTTACTTTCTTCTGTTACGTATTTTCTAGCTGATGACTGAGCATCTGAATCAACTCTTAAAGTACTATTAGATACATTATAAACCCCATGCGCATATTTTTTATTTTCGCTACTAAAACTCTCTATCTCATTATTTTCCGTGGCAAAAACTTCTACCGGCATATACCCTGCCATAAGAGATGCTGCTATCATTAATGCTATTATATTTTTTTTCATTTTAAAAATCCCCCTCTTTAACTGGTTTTATAGTTTTTATTTTAAATATAAAATAATAAAATTTAAAAAATATTAATGCTACTAAAAGTATTTTTACATGCAAGTTATCTAATAAAATAAGCGGAAAAGCCATCATAAAATCTGCAAAAGCAAGAATTGTAATCTTCTGTTTTAATGTCATGGCTTTTTCTTTAACAAAACTTTCTAGATGCTTTTTATAAATCTTACTTTCAGTAAACCATTTATGAAACCTTTCAGAGCCTTTAGCAAAACAAAAAGAAGCCAAAAGTAAAAAAGGTGTAGTAGGTAAAACAGGTAGTATTACTCCTATTGCCCCTAATAAAAATGCAATTAATCCTACTGCTATATAAATATATTTTTTAATTTTATTCATATAAAAAACTCCTTACACTAATTTAAACTTTATCTTTAATTATCTTTTATCAAATAAACTAAAAATTTATATATCTAACATATGCCTAACAAGCTCTATTGGATTATATATAATAAGTCTAATTCCTGAAAATCTCATAACCTCTTTAATCTTTGCTCGCATATCTTTTTTATAGCAATGTATTGTACATTTTCCACAAGTTGATTTATTATCTCCAAACTTACAAAAATCTAATCTTTTATGAGCATACTCTAAAAGTTCATTACATTCATCACAAAATTCATCCTTTTTACTCTTATGCTTTTTTCTACAATAAATATTTATCATAAGTTTGATAATCTTTTTTTCTCTTTGAATCCTTCCCATACAAACTCCTCTTTAATTTATATAATTAATTATGATTATTATTATCATTTGAAAAATATAATTATCCATATATCTATACTTTTTAATAAAGTATTTTCTTTAAATAATTACTAAATTTCCATCTTCTAATTTATAAGTTTTATCACATATTGCTGTAGTTGATTTTCTATGAGATATTAAAACTATTGTTTTATCTTTGCAATTTTCCTTTATAGATTTTAATATTTCACCTTCGTTTAACGTATCTAAATTGCTAGTTGGCTCATCTAAAATTAAAACTTCACTATTTCTTAAAAATGCTCTAGCAAGTCCTATTCTTTGTCTTTCTCCTGCTGATAAATTCCCACCAAGTTCTGATACCCTAGTTTCATAACCATTAGGCAAAGTTTCTATAAAGCTATGAATAGAAGCTTTTTTAGCCGCTTCAATAACCTCTTCCTTAGTAGCATTTTTATTTCCAAGTTTTATATTATCTAGTATAGATTCATTAAAAAGATAAGTTTCTTGACTAACTAAAGTTTGAGAATTTCTTAAAGAACTTGTGTTAATATTTTTAATACTCTTATTATTAATTTTTATATCACCATTATTTACATCCCAAAATCTCATAAGAAGTTTAACAAATGTACTCTTACCTATCCCACTTTCTCCAATTAAAGCAATTTTATCACCTTTTTTTATCTCTATGGAAGCCTTATTAAATACTCTCTTATCTCTATTTTCATAAGAAAATTCAACATTTTTATAACTAATTGAATCACAAGCAATTTCTTCTCCTTTAAATACTTCTACAACTTGTGGTTCTTCATCCATTAAATCAAAAAGTCTTTGGGCTGATGCAAATGTTTGAAGCAGTGTATTTGATAAATTGCTAAGAGCCACAACAGGACCAAATGATGACGCAATGATTACTGTTACTAAAATCATTGATGTAAAACTTATATTATTTAATGAATATTGATAAAAAGAAACTCCTATAAAAGTTAATATTGCACTCATTATAGTTAAATCTGTAATAGACCTAACTAAACCTTCATGTTTTTTTATTTTATCTAAACTTTCGTTCATTGTTTTAGAAGAATTATTAATTTCTTTTAATCTCTCTTCACCATTTTTAAATTGCAAAACTTCTTTTAATCCTCTTAAAGAATCTAAAACGTAGTTATTACAATCCCCAACAACTTGTCTATATTTAACCCCTGCATCCTTGCCTAAATTAGATGAAAAATAAGGAATAACAAATCCTACTATTAAAAAGAATATCAAAGCTAAAATCCCAAACAACGGATTTATACTATATAAAACTATCGAAATTATACTGTTTGTAATTAAAGCTATAGCAATTGGAGCTATTGTATGAGCATAAAATACCTCTAAAAGTTCAATATCAGATGTTATAAGTGATATAAGTTTTCCCTTTTCTTTTCCTTCAAGCTTTGCTGGAGCTAATTTTCTAAGTTTTAAAAATATTTTATCTCTTAATATATAAAGGATTTTAAATGCTATGTAATGCCCTGAAAGTTGTTCAGCATATCTTAATAACCCTCTTAAAACAGCACAAATCACCATAATAGCTATCGCACCTTTAAATGTTATAAATGTTACATCTCCCAAAACTGTACCAAGAGCTATTACACCAAAACTTGCTATAGATATTGCAGCTAAATATCCTAAAATCCCCATAGTTATAGTTATTAACATGATTGAAACTAATGGTTTAAGTTCTAGTATAAGTCTTTTCATAATTTGAAGACCAGACTTTCTTTTCATTTTTAGCACACCTCCCTTATACTCTCTAACTCTTCCTGTTTATTTACCATATCAAAATAATATGATTTGTTTTGCATAAGACTATCATGACTTCCTTCTTCAACTAGTTTTCCTTTATTAAGTACATATATTTTTTTAGCATCTTTTACGTTTGCTAATCTATGAGATATTACAAGAATTGTTTTTTTCTTTGAAAGATCATAAATAGCCTTCCATATATTTTCCTCACTTTCCACATCTATATTTGATGTAGCTTCGTCAAATATAATCATTTCTCTATTAGACAAGATAGCTCTAGCTAAAGCAAGCCTTTGCTTTTGTCCTCCTGATAAATTGCTTCCACTTTGTCCTACATAAGTTAATAAGCCATCCTTTAAAGAATTTACAAAGTCATACAGCCTAGCTGTTTTTAATGCTTTTACTATCTCTTTTTCTGAAGCACTTTTATTAGCTACCATTAAATTGTCTAAAATGGTTCCATTAAATATATAACTATTAGTCGAAACTATTGCTATATTATCATATATCTTATCCATTGATATTTCCTCTAAATCCACATTGTTTAGCAAAATATTACCTTGTGTTACCCTGTACTCATTTAATATTAAAGATGCAATAGTACTTTTTCCTGAACCACTTTCACCAACAATTGCAGTTAAACCTTTATCTTCTATATTTAAATTTATATTGCTTATTACCTCTCTCTCTCCATCATAACTAAATGAAACATTCTTCAAACTAACACTCATATTTTCATTGTTCCAAACTATATCATCATTGATATTTTTTTCTCTCTCTTTAACATCTAAAATTTTAAAAATTCTATCACTAGCAGCCATGCCATTCATTGCTATATGAAAATATGAACCTAAAAGTCTAAGTGGTATAAAAAATTCTGATGATAAAATAATTATTATAAATAAACTTCCTGGCATTATCTGCCCATTTTTAAACTGTATTAAGGCAACTATTGTACCTAGCGCTGCTCCCCCAAAAGCTACCAAATCCATTATAGTAATAGAATTAAGTTGCATACTTAAAACTTTCATAGTAATTTTTCTAAAATTTTCAGCTTCTTCATTCATTTTTTTATGTCTATCTTCATCAACATCAAATACTTTTAAAGTTGTTAACCCTTGAAGATTTTCTAAAAATGTTCCACCAAGATCCGAATAAGATTTCCAATAATCCTTTAAAATTCTTTTTGCTATTTTCATGATTGCTATAATTGATATTGGAATTAAAGGAACGCACAAAATGAAAACTAAAGCAGCTTTTATTGATATAAAACTCATAAAAATAAACAAAGTTATAGGAACTAAAAGAGAATAAAAAAACTGAGGTAAATATTTTCCAAAATAAATTTCTAATTGTTCAATCCCCTCAACTGCTAATTGAACTATCCCAGATGTGCTTTCATGAGATGTATAAGAATGTCCAAGTTTTAAAAGTTTCTTGTATAAACTATCTCTTAAAATTATTCTTGCGTTAGATGACGCTAAATTTGAAAATTTAGTATATAAGCTATTGCAAATGCATCTAATTATTATAAGTACACTTACCATAATACTTCCATTAAGCAGCGAAATATCACTAGTTATATTAAAATATTTAAAACTTTCTATAATACTGCTATTAGAAAAATTTAAAGTGTTACCTAGATACACATTATTAATAAAACCACCTATTAAAAATACTATGCCTATATTACACAATACAGAAATCCAATTTGCTAAAACAGTAAATCCTATATACTTTTTTGAATTATTGCAAAGATTTATTAACCTTTTATTTATCATCATAAGTAATCCCCCCTATCTTGTTGATAATAATTATCATTATTATTTTCACTATACAAATATACCCCAATTAATAATAATTTTCAATAACTTTTCAAATTTTTCTAAAAATTTATAGAATTAAAAAACTATATCAAGGTTAATTTCATTATTTTTTATAATATGTTGTTATAATACAAAAAACTAATAACCGTACATACTATTAATAATTTAACCTTTGATATAGTCTCTTAAATAATATTCTTTACTTCAAAATCACTTTACTATACTATTTTTTTATATAGTTTAATAATTTGCTCTTTAGTAAATCCTACTGGATTTCCTTGAGCGCAAATATCCTTCATGGCATTTTCAGCTAAAAGATCAAAATCAACATCATTAACCCCAAGTTCACCTAAAGTAGCCGGAATTCCAACTTTCTTAGCTAATTCTTTCATTTCTTTTACAACAAAAGCTGCACATTCTTGAACTGATTTACCTTCAACATCATATCCAAGTACATTCGCAATTGAAACAAACCTTTCTGGTACATACTTTGCATTCTCCTCCTCAACATATGGAAGTAACATAGCATTACATACTCCATGAGGAAGATTATAAATTCCACCTAATTGGTGAGCCATAGCATGTACATTTCCAAGGCCTGCATTACTAAATGCAATTCCACCTAGGAATACTGCATAAACCATTTGCTCTCTAGCTTCAATATCATGTCCATTTTCAACTGCTCTTGGTAAATAATCAAATATTATTTTTACTGCTGCTAATGCTGTTGCATCAGATACTGGATAAGCTCCTGGCGTAACTATTGTTTCAATAACATGTGTTAAGGCATCCATTCCTGTTGCTGCTGTAAGTGATGCTGGTTTTTCAACCATAAGCTCTGGGTCATTAACAGTTACTGTAGCTAATGAATTTTTATCTACCATAACCATTTTTACGTGTCTTTCTTCATCAGTTACAACATAGTTTATAGTAACTTCACTTGAAGTACCAGCAGTAGTATTAACAGCTACTATTGGCATAGATTTATTCTTAGAAACATTAACTCCTTCATAGAATTTAATCTCTCCATCATTAGTTGCTAAAATACCTATAGCTTTAGCTGTATCTTGTGGAGAACCTCCTCCAATTGAAACTAGGAAATCACAATCAGTTCCTTTTAATCTATTTAATCCATCATGAACATTTTTACAAGTTGGATTTGGAACTACTTCTGAGTATACTTCATAACCTATTCCATACTCCTCTAAAACATTTAATACTTTATTTGCTACTCCATTACTCATTAAAAAATTATCTGTAACAACAAAAGCTTTCTTAAATCCTAAATCATTAACTGTTTCTCCTAAATCATTTAAGCATCCAGCTCCCATTAAATTAATCGATGGTACATAATATATTGCCATAATATCCTCTCCTACTCTAATTTTTTCTATATAATTTATGCATTATTCATATATTTTTTAATAATTATTTACTTTAAATATTCTTCTGAAATAGTAACATTAAAATCTCTTGCTAAATCTCTAAAATTATCTGAGCTTATAGTTTGTCTCTTTCCACCCATTGATAGAACTTTTACAAGTATTTCAGCCGACTTCTCAACTGTATCCATAAGCCCAAATGTCAAATCTAAATCCTCACCTGAACAAAACACTCCATGATATGCCCAAATAACTACGTCATGTTTTTTCATTAATTCACTTGTTGCTTCAGCAATTTCAGCTCCACCTGGAACCATCCAAGGAACTATTCCTACTCCTGATGGGAATACTACTGGACACTCGGTTGCCATTTCCCACAATTCTCTTGTAAATACAGCTCCATCAAGAGGTAATACAAATGTTAAAGCAATTAAATTTGTCGCATGTGAATGCATTATTACTCTATGATTACCGTTAGTTGCTTCGAATTTAACAGAGTGACTCATTAAATGAGATGGTAATTCGCTAGTAGGTTTAGCACCATTAACTAATCCCCAAACAACTTTATAGTTTTCACCTTTTTCATCAATTTTAACTATTCCTACATTAGCCTCTAAATCAACAGCTACATTTCTTATAAACTTTCCACTTCCAGTTACTAAGAAATATTCATTAGCTAAATTTTTAACTGTAACCCCTATTGGTGAATAATCTCTATTTTCATCAATAATATTCTTAATTGATTCTACATTTTCAGAAGTTAATCTATAAGAAATATTTCCACCATTTCTTTCATGCCATCCTTTAAGCCAAGCATCATTAGTCATTTTCATAAAGTTTTGTACAAATTTCATATCTTGCATACTCATTTTCATTACCTCTTATTCAATAAATTTTGTATATTAGATATCAAAACTCTATTATGGTATTATTTTGATATCTAATATAAATTCTTCTTTTATTATTACTTATAATTAATTTCTCTTTGATAACACTTCTTCTTCATATCTTTTAACATCTTCTATCCAAGATTCACCTACTGGTACATTATTCTTTTCACAGTAGTAATTCCATATATCTCCCATTGGATATGTTTTAAATTCTTCCATTAAGGCTAATCTTTCAGTAAAGTTACCTTCATCTTGAAGCTTTCTTAACAATTCATTTGGAGTTAACATTGCATTTAATAATGCCTTAATCATATTTCTTGTACCAATTGTCCAAGCTGCTATTCTATTAATACTTGCATCAAAGAAATCAAGTCCAATAATTACTCTATCTAATGCATCATTTCTTACTATTTCTTTAGCAATTTCCTTTAGTTCATCATCATAAATAACTACATGGTCACTATCCCATCTAACAGGTCTACTTACATGAAGGGCAATTTTTTCATTAAACAATAACATTGAAGATATTTTATCAGAAACAACTTCTGTTGGGTGATAATGTCCCGTATCCATTAATGACATAATTCCATTTCTTGCTGCAAAATTTAGATAAAACTCATTTGATCCTACTGTATAACTTTCTGCACCTATACCAAATACCTTTGATTCAACACAATCTAAGTTGTACTTTTTATCAGTTTTAACTGCATATATTTGCTCTAAAGAATCTTTAAGTCTTGCTCTCGGCCCTAATCTATCACTTGGGATATCCTTATATCCATCTGGAATCCAAAGATTAGTTAAGCAAGTTTGCCCCAATTCTTTTCCAAAGTATTCACCAACTTTTCTAGATGCAATAGCATGTCTTATCCAGAAATCTCTTATTTCTTTATCTGGATGTGATAATGTTAATCCATCAGCTGCTTTTGGATGTGAGAATATCGTTGGATTAAAATCTAATCCTAGGTCTCTTTCTTTTGCCCAATTAACCCACTTTGCAAAATGTTCTGGTTTTATTTCATCTCTTTCAACAAACTCTCCATTACTTTCTAAATAAATCGCATGTAAATTTACTTTATGCTTACCAGGAATTAAACTTAATGCTTTATCTAAATCAGCTCTTAACTCTTCAGCACTTGTTGCTGCTCCAGGATAATTTCCATTACATTGAATTCCTCCAGATAAAGCATTTTGAACTACTTCAAATCCTTTAATATCATCGCCTTGCCAACAATGAACTGAAATTTTCACTTTATTAAGTTCTTCTAAAACTTTATCTACATTTATTCCCCATTTTTCATATTTCTCTTTAGCTAATTCATATCTTTCTTTAACATTCATCTTAAACTTCTCCTTTATTTGGTTTAAATATATTTATATCAAATGATTCTTTTATTACTTGCCTAGCTTGTCCTAAATCCTTTAACTCACCAACACTTATTAATTGAGCTACAAGATTTCCTATTGCAGTTGCCTCTACTGGTCCTACTAAAACTTCTTTTCCAGTAACATCAGCAACTACTTGATTTAATAAATTATTTTGGCATCCTCCTCCAAATATATTTATTTTCTTAAATTCTTTTTCAAATATATCCTCAAGATTTGCGACTGCACCTTTGTAACTATGTCCTAGACTATTAAATACACAAACTGCTATTTCTCCGACTTTTGTTGGAATATCTTGATTAGTTTCTTTACAATAGTTTTGAATTTCTTCAATCATATTGTCTGGTTTTAAAAATCTATCATCATCAACATTAATTATTGATTTAAAATAATTGTGCTCTTCAGCTAGTACTACCAAGTTAGCAAAAGAAAACTCATTATTTAAATTTCTTCTTACCTCTTGTATTACCCAAAGCCCCATAATATTTTTTAAAAATCTAAATCTATAATCAATTCCACCTTCATTTGTAAAGTTATAATCCATAGCTTGTGGTACACAAATCGGGAATCTATTCTCTACGCCAATTAATGACCATGTACCAGAACTTACATAAATACTATCTGAATCATTACATACTGAAGATATAAATGCTGATCCAGTATCATGAGTTGCTGGAAGTATAACCTCCATATCAAATCCAAATTCATTAACTAATTCTTTTCTTAACTTTCCTAAACTTGTCTTTGGCATTTTTATTTCTTGGAACATTTCCTCATTGATTCCATATTCCTTTAAAATATTTTTATCCCAAGTTCTATCAAAAGAATTTACTAACTGTGTAGATGTTGCATTTGTATATTCATTAGCTTTTTTACCTGTAAGTAAAAAATTTAAATAATCAGGAATCATTAAAAATGTTTTTGCCTTTTTTAAGTATTCTGGATTTTTATCCTTAATTGCTAATAGCTGATATAATGTATTAAATCTTTGGAATTGTATTCCTGTGTATAAATACAACATATCTTGCGGAATAACTTGAAATGCTTTTTCCATATATCCCTCAGTCCTATCATCTCTATAGGCAACGGCATTTCCTAGCATCTCATCATTTTCATCTAATAAAACAAAATCTACTGCCCACGTATCTATGCCTATGGTTTTTGGCACTTTTCCAATATCTTTGCACTTTTTAATACCTTTCTTTATTTCATTAAAGAGTCCTTGAATATCCCAACAATATTCATCTCCTATTTTGCTAATTCCATTTTCAAATCTATATATTTCTTCTAACTTTATCTTTCCATCTTCTATACTTCCTAATATATGCCTCCCACTAGAAGCCCCTATATCAATGGCTAAATAATAGCTCATCATTTCCCCTCCCTCGCAAAACGTTTACTATGATTAAATTATAAACAAAAACAACCTTGGTTTTAATAACCAAAGTTGTCTATTTTATTAACTTTATTTGCAGATGTATTTTGTCTAAGTTGAGAATACATATCACTAAAAACACTATATTATTCCAATTTATGATTTTCTGAAATCTTTTGGAGTATAGCCATACTTTTCTTTAAATATCTTATAGAAATACGTAAAATTTTCATAACCAACTAGTGATATTATTTCTACAATAGAAAAATCTGTTTCATTCAATAGTTGTTTTGCTTTATTAAGCCTTTTTTCTTGTAATAATTCTTTAAATGTCATATTAGTATGCTTTTTTACTAACTTACTTATTTTATAATGTGGTTGATTCACTATTTCAGATATCTCAAATAGAGTTGCAGTAGCATAATTATTATCTATATATTTTAAAACTTCAATTATAATTAAATTATCATAAGTATCTTCTGAATAAACTTCTATATTATTAGGCTTTTTAATTAATTCTACTATTAATAGTCCAACTAATAATTTTATAGTTGTGCTACTCATCATAGTTGGCTCATAAATTTCTATAATTATTTTATCTAAAATTTCTTGTATGTCTTTTTCATTAGAAACTTTAAAGTAAAGGTACTCCCCCTTATTATTTCTATTTAAATATAACGACTTTAATAAAAAACTAAAAATTATATTATCACTTTCTGATAAATTAAGAATAAAATCAAAAAATTCAGGTTTAATTATAAAGTTAATTATTATATCTTCCTCAAAACTTTTTTCTATTGCATGGGTTATATCTTTGTTTAAAAAAATTATTTCCCCTTCTTGAAGTTCTATTTTTTTATTATGTATTACTTCTGTAAGTTTACCTTTATAGACATAGTTAAATTCAATATAGTTATGCTTATGCGCTGGAAACTCTATGAATCTTGTATGTTTTCTTATATTTATAAGTTGTCCATCTGCTAATATTTTTTTACTATCTATAATAAACTGTTTATCATCTGTATATATACTTTGATCAATGCTATGTTCTCCTTCTAATATTTTCTTTTCTTCTTCTGTTAATTCCATCAACTTATCTATTATATCTTTTCTCATACCCACTAATCTCCTTATGATTTAATTATAATGTTAATTTAATAATTTGGACATATCTTTTACCTATTTGATTTACTACAATTCTAGTCTGAACTTATATTTATCTAATTAAACTGTTATAATATATATCATTGGAGGGTATTTTTATGGAGAATTTAATTGATTTACACACACACTCATACATCTCAGATGGAAGTGATAGTCCAACAGAAGTTATAAAAGCAGCAAAGAAAAATAAACTAAAAGCAATTGCATTAACTGATCATGATAGTATTGCAGGTTTAAAAGAAGCTAAAGTTGCAGCAAAAAATAATAATATTGAATTAATTAATGGTATTGAAATTAGTTCATTATATAAGGCTGGTAGAATACTTCATATACTTGGATTAAACATTAACTTAGATAATGATTACTTCTTAACTGCTTATAATAAAATGAAAAACGCTAGAGAAAAAGGAATTCCTAAAATCCTTGAACATATAAAAAATACTACTGGCTTATATATAGATATTAATGATTTACACAAAGCGAAATACGATGAATATTTATCTAGATATGATATTTACAGATATATTATAGAAAACAATATTTGTACTGAATCTCAAAGGGTTTGGAATATATACTTAGATCCAATTCCTTATGATAAAGGTGAATTAATTCCAGTAGATGAAGCCATTAAAATGATTCATAAAGCTGATGGAAAAACTTATTTAGCTCATTTTAATAAAAGAATTGGATTAGGTGGATTAAGTTTTGAAGACATTGAAGATAATATTAAGTATTTAGTTTATTTAGGTTTAGATGGAATTGAAAGGTATTATCCTTCTTATATCGATGATGATAGAAAGTTTTTAGATTATTTAATATGGAAGTATCAATTGTATTCTAGTGGTGGAACTGATTATCATGGGACTAATAGAGGTAATATTGAAATTGGATTTGGAGAAGGGAATCTTAAAATTCCTTATTCTTTGATTGATAGTTTAAAAAGATAATAATAAACAAAGTAAAATTTATGAGTAATAACTAGCAATGTATAAAAGTATTTTACATTGCTAGTTATTTTTAATATCAAGTTGTTATTAAATCTATATTATACAAAAGTATTATTTTTCTTCTATTCTTAGATAATTGTATAATGCTCCAATTAAATTAGCATCATTTCTAAATTTACATCTAACAACTTTAACTCTTGGAATATCAAAGGGAACTTTATCAAATATCTTTTCAATATTTTTCTGAATATATTCTATTAATATATCTTGCTCACTAATCCCCCCACCTATAGCTATAACTTCAGTATCTAAAACACAATGTAAATTGTATAGTTGGACTGCCAATTGATATGTAAATTTATCTAACACATCTATAGCAGCCTTATCTCTAGAATTAACAAGTTCAAAAACTTTAAACCCATCAACTTCTTCCTTAGGTAAATTTTTAGCCATTGCAACTGCTCCATTTAAAGCTGCTGCACCATTAACATATCCCCACATGTTATCAGTACCATCTATCGCAAATGTAGTATCTGTCCATATATAACTAAATTCACCTGCAAAGAAGTGCTTTCCATTAAGTATTTTTCTATCTTTTACTATTGCTCCTCCCACTCCTGTGCCTAAAACTACTACAATTCCATCATTATACTCTTTCAAACTTCCTTTCCATACCTCAGCTAAAGCTGCTGATTTTGCATCATTTTGAATTGTAATCTTAGTTGGACATCTCTCTTGTAATATCTTAACTACATGTTTATCATCATTGTATCTAAGCCATCCCCCTGTTTTTGCATAACCATTTTTACTATCTATTAAACCAGGCATGCTAATTGCCATTCCCTCTATATCATCTTTATATTTATCATACAAATTTCCAATAACGTTTACAAAATTTTCGATAGAATCTTGTGGTGTTGCAATCTTACCTTTCTCTAAGAACTCAATTTCTTCAATCATTAATGCATATTTAATTGAAGTTCCACCAATATCTAAAACCAAATATTTATTATCCATGATTCCTTCCCCCTCTCACTCTACTTTAAAAGTTTATACTTATATTTTAACTTATATTTAATTAATTTCCAATTGTTATTATTATTCAAAATAATTGATCTTTTTTAATTTTTAATACCCTTTCTATGCTGAGTTGGGGACACTCCAAAATTTTTTTTAAAAGTTCTAATAAAATGTTCCTTATTATCGTACCCTACCATATATGATATGTCAGTTACAGTAAAATTAGTATTTAACAAAAGAGTACTTGCCTTATCCATCTTTATTTTTTGTACTATTTCACTAAAAGTTTTTCCTGTATACAACTTAATTATTTTACTTAAGTATTGAATTGTAAAGTGAAACTCATTAGCTAATTTACTCAATGTTATTGAAGCATAGTTATCTTGGATATAATTTATAATCTCTATTATCTTGTCTGTTTCATGATTTATTTCATTAGGTGTCTCTATATCGTTTTCATGATATCTTAAAATATATGCAAAAAATATCATCAACATATTATTTAAAATTTTTTCATTATATCTTTCATTTTCTATAAATTCTTTGTACATATTTAGCACTGTTTCTTTTATTACATGATCTTCACCAGTATGAAATATTATATAATTATTATACTTTTTACTATTTAATATTTTAACAAAAAATGATGATAAAACATTATTACTTCTTAATATCTCAAAAAAAGTATCATTAAAAGTACTCTTTTTTATTAATATATTTATTATTACACTATCATCAAAAACACCTAAACTATGTTCTACTTCCGGTGAAACCATACATATATCACCTTGCTTTAGATTGACAGATTCACCGTTAATCTTTTGAGTAATCTCCCCTGAATAAACATATAATATTTCGAAAAATGAATGTTTATGATAAAAAGCTGGAGTATATCTATAATGCTTATACATAATAATATCTCCAATGCTATTTTCCTCAAAAAATAAGCTTTCATTCATTTCTGTTGGAAAGTTTATATACTCCTTTAGTTCATCAATTAATATATTCTTATCTATAACAAAATTCAAATCAATATTTTTTAAAAATTGCCTTAACTTATCTTTATTGTCTTTAGATTTATAGTATTCCTTATAACACTTTTCATCTTCAGTATAAGAAAATAAAAGTTCTTCTACCTCTTTTATATTCATCCACTCCATCCCCCTTATAAAAATCTTAACAATATAAACAATACATTACAGTTTAAAATATATCAACTTTTTTGAATAAATTTCTCAATCCTTTTTTGAAAACATTTACTATATTATAAATTTATAAACAATTTAATTTTATATATAGAGGGGAAATTTATTTATGAAAATTGGAATTTGGCGACAAAGAATTGGGTATGGAATTTCAGATTTAGCCTGTAATCTAATATGGCAAATGATTAGTTTGTACCTTATGTTCTTCTATACTGACGTAATGGGCTTAAATGCTTTAGCTGTAAGTGCCATGTTTGTTGTTACAAGAGTAATTGATGGAGTAACAGACTTACTAGTTGGTTATTGTATAGATAAAACAAATACCAAATGGGGAAAATCAAGACCTTACTTATTGTTTGGTGCAGTACCATTTGCAGTTTGTGCATACTTAGCCTTTAGCGTTCCTGACTTATCTGCTAATGGAAAATTAATTTATGCATATATTACTTATTTCTTATTATCACTCTGCTACACTATCGTAAATATCCCAATGGCATCTATATTGCCAAGTTTAACTTCTGATACACAAGAAAGAACAGCCTTAGCTTCTTCTAGAATGTTCTTTTCATTTGTTGGATCAACTGCTGTTTCTTCATTTGCATTAGTTTTAGTTGCTTTCTTTGGTAAAGGAAATCAGGCTTTAGGTTTTAAGAGTACAATGCTTTTATTCGGTATTATAAGCTCTATAATTTTCTTTATATCTTTCTTTAATACAAGAGAAACAGTACAAGTAGTTCAAAAAAAAGTCACATTAAAGAAAGCTTTAAAATCACTAAGCACAAATACCCCTTGGCAACTATTTGCCTTAAATATAATATTTATGTTTGGTGCAATATTCATACAATCTGGTGCACTAGTTTATTACTTTGCTTACTATGTTGGAAATTCATCTTTAGGCGCAGTAGTAGCAACAATTTCTTCATTAGTTCCATTAGCTACAAATTTCTTAGTTCCTTATCTCAGTAAAAAGTTAGGAAAAACAAAATTATTCCTAATTGGTTCTGGAATTCATATTGTTGGTATGATTATAATACTTATTGCTAGAACACTAACTCCAATTATAATTGCTGGTGCATTTATTAGTGCTTTTGGTTTAGGTTTAAAGCAAACTATTTACTTCTCAATGCAAGCTGATCCAGTTGATTATGGTGAATGGAAAACAGGAATTAACGCTGCTGGTACATTATCTGCTGTTAATGGATTTGTGGGAAAATGTGCTCAAGCTATTGCCGGTGGTTTGTCTGGAGCTTTATTGGCCGCTGGTGGATATGTTGCAAATGCATCTCAAACATCTGAAGCTATATTAGCTATTAAATCATTATATTTAATAATTCCTATTGTATTAACAGTTTGTTCAATGATAACAATGAAATTCTATAAATTGGATAAAATATACCCACAAATAAAAGAAGAATTAGATTCTCGCAATGCTGCTGCAGTTTCAACTACTAATGAATAGTAAAAATTTAATTTCAGGAGGAATATAAAATGAATAATTCATATTTTTTAGATATCGCAGAAAACTTAAAACCAAATTTAATTGAATCAACGGTATACCCGATTTCAGAAGTTGAAATAATTTCTGATAAAAATAGTTTACATGGTTGGAAAGTGAACAAAATTGGAGAAATTAAAAGTTTAAATAAACGCTCTTTTGATACTAATGAAAGTTTCATTGTAGATTTTGGTGACCATAACGTTGGATATTTAAATTTAAAAATTAACTCTACAGGTAGTCCACAAGATGCCCCTTTAAGATTAAAATTAACACTTGGTGAAGTTCCATGTGAAATTGCAGAACCTCATGAAAATTATAATGGTTGGATTAGTCGCTCTTGGTTACAAGAAGAAATAATAAATATTGATATTCTACCATGTAACTTAACTTTACCTAGAAGATATGCTTTTAGATACTTAAAAATAGAAGTTATTGCAACTTCTCAAAAGTATAACGTTCAATTTGAAGAAATCAGTTGTACTACTGTTACTTCTGCTAACACATGTAACATTACGCCTCTACCAGAATCTTTAGATAAAGATTTAATTAAAATGGATAAAGTAGCAATTAAAACATTACAAGATTGCATGCATTTAGTGTTTGAAGATGGCCCTAAAAGAGATAGAAGACTTTGGATTGGAGATTTACGACTTCAAGCTCTTGCAAATTATTATAGTATAAAAAACTATGATCTTGTTAAAAGATGCCTTTATTTATTTGCTGGCTTACCAGAAGATAATGGACAAATTGGTGCTTGTTTATTCTTAGAACCTAAACTTTTAGTTGATGATACTGTTTTATTCGATTATTCTCTATTCTTTGTATCAATTTTACATGATTACTATTTAGAAACAAAGGATGAGTCTACACTAAATGATTTATGGCCAATGGCATTGAAGCAAATTGAGCTTGCACTATCTAGAGTTGATGAAACTGGAATTGTTAAAGATGCTGAAGGTTGGTGGAACTTTACTGATTGGCATCCAGATTTAAATAAGCAAACTCCTGCCCAAGCAGTTTTAATATATACAATGAAACAAGGAAAAGTTTTATCTGAAATATTAAATGATGAATCTTCTACTAAATACTTAGAAGAAAATATTAAATTTATCTCTAATGCTGCTTTAGAATATTTATTTGATGAAGAAAAAGGGGTATTTACTAGTGGTAAAGAAAAGCAAATTTCATGGGCATCTCAAGCCTGGATGGTTCTAGCTGAAGTATTTACTAAAGAAGAAAACTCTAAATTATTAGATAGATTATTTAAGATTAATCCTAAAATTAATATGATAACACCTTATATGTATCATCATTTAATAGAAGCACTTATAATAAGTGATAAAAAAGAAAAAGCTTTAGAGCTTATTAGATCATATTGGGGTGAAATGTTAAAAGATGGAGCTGATTGTTTTTGGGAATTATATAATCCTCAGAACAAATTTGAATCTCCATATGGTTCTAACTTAATAAATAGTTATTGCCATGCTTGGAGTTGTACGCCAACTTACTTTATTAGAAAATACTTTATATAATCATTTATTAAATCAAGGGAAATTATACCATATAAATTAGTATAATTCTTCCCTTTCTATTCAACAAAAACTTACTAAACCACTAATCAAGACTTATTTAAACTGCCTCCATTAGTAGCAATTACTTCTTTATACCAATTAAAACTCTTCTTCTTATATCTTTCCAAAGTCCCAGTTCCATCATCATTTCTATCAACATAAATAAATCCATATCTTTTTTTAAGCTCAGCTGTTGATGCAGATACTAAGTCTATACATCCCCATGTAGTATATCCCATAAGTTCAACTCCATCTTCAATCGCTTCAGCAACTTGAACTAAATGATCATTTAAGTAGTTAATTCTATAATCATCATTTACAGTCTTATTTCCATTTTCATCAGTAATTAGCTTATCTACTGCCCCAAGCCCATTTTCAACTATAAATAATGGTTTTTGATATCTATCATAATAAAAATTAAGAATATATCTTAATCCTTGAGGATCTATTTGCCAACCCCATTCTGAAGATTTTAAATACGGATTTGGTACCCCTGAAATAAGATTTCCTTTTCCAACTCTATTTTTTTCTGGATCAGCTGTTGCACATGAACTCATATAATAACTAAATGAAACAAAGTCTACTGTATTCTTAAGTATTTGAGTATCTTCTTCCTCCATTTTAATTTCTATGTTATTTTCCTTAAAATACCTATTCATATATTTAGGGTATTTTCCTCTAGCATGTACATCCCCAAAAAACAATGTTCCCCTATCTTGTTCCATTGCTTTAATTACATCACTTGGATTTGCAGTTAAAGGATAATTAGGAACACCTAAAATCATGCAACCAATTTTAAATTCTGGATTAATTTCATGCCCAATTTTAACAGCTAATGCACTTGCAACTAATTCATGATGCATCGCTTGATATAAATCTTGTTTTGATAATTGTTCCTTTGGAGTTAATATTCCTGCACTCATTAGTGGAAAATGTAGAGCTGAATTAATCTCATTGAAAGTTAACCAATATTTAACCTTATCTTTATATCTTGTAAATACAGTTCTAGCATACCTTTCAAAAAAACCTATAAGTCTTCTATCAGTCCATCCATTATAATTCCTTGCCAATGCTAACGGAGTTTCATAATGCGATAATGTGACTAATGGCTCTATTCCATATTTAGCTAACTCATCAAAAACATTATCATAAAATTCCAACCCTTTTTCATTTGGTTCAATATCATCTCCATTAGGAAATATCCTTGACCACGCAATTGACATCCTAAATGTTTTAAATCCCATTTCAGCAAATAGCTTTATGTCTTCTTTATATCTATGATAAAAATCAATTCCTATTAATTTCATATTATCTTCTGTAGGGATTTCGGTTATAGGACCAGTTATTCCTTTTGGCATTATATCTTGTATTGATAATCCTTTACCATCCTCATTATACGCTCCTTCAAATTGGTTTGCAGCAGTAGCTCCTCCCCATAAAAAATTTTTTGGAAACTTAACATTATTCATAAATAACCCCTCCCATTTATTCACTAATTAATTTATCCATTTTCTTCATCTTTATTTTATTTATTTTTTGAACTTTTGTCAACAAATAATCCATTTACAATTCAAATAAAGAATTTTTATGTCTTGATTATATAAAAAAACTGCATAGAAAATTCCTTCTACACAGCTTTTCTTATTTATATACTTCTAATCATTAGCAACTATTCAATATATAATTTTCGCTCTCCCGTCTTCAAACTCTATTTTAGAATCAGTTATGATTGTTGCTTCATTAAATTCACCATAAGTATAAAACCTTCTCACATTAAATTTTGATTTATCCGCAAGAATATAACACTTCTCTGAAGACTTTATAACCGCTTTTTTAACTTCTCCATCTTCAAGCATCATTGTTGTAAAGCCACTTCTTGCATCTATTCCCATGGTACCTAAAAAAACTTTATCAAAATTCATAACCCTTATTTTATTTATTATATCCTCACCCATAATTAAATTTTTCTCTGGCTTTGCATAACCACCTAAAATATAAGTATTTATACCTTTTGACATTAACTTTTGTATATGCACTATTCCATTTGTCACCACAGTAATGCCCTTAGATTCTATATGGTCTATCATATAAAAGCATGTTGAACCAGAATCTATAAATATTACATCATTATCTTCTATCAACTTCGCTGCTTTTTTTGCAATTTTAATTTTTGCCTCTTTATTAGTATTAAAAATATTTTCACAATCCACTATTGTAAGTGGAACTTCATCTTCTATTACTTCAGCTCCGCCCCGTACTCTTTTTAATAAATTTCTCTCTTCCATAGCTATTAAAGTTCTTCTTACTGTTGACCTTGATAACTGAAATTTTTGCATTAATTCTTCCATAGAAGCATACTTTTTTTCTTTTAAATATTCTGAAATATCTATCCATCTATCTACAAGTATCATATTTAACTCACCTTATTTATTTTTGTTCAAACTGTTCATTATATGAACAAAATAATAGCATTCTTTTATTTAGATGTCAACATATATTATTCTCCACATTTTATAACTATAAACCCTCTTTTATCTGCCTACCGCTATAATAAATAATTTAAAATTATTCACTTTTTTTAATCATTAATTGATACATATAAGCACTTATTATCAAAAAGTAACACATAAATATTAACAAACAAAACTTTAAAAATATAAGAACTTAGGTAGAAAAATAACGTCTTTGTGAGAATATTGCTTAGAATCTTAAAATTTCAAAACTTCTATATCTTGTGTGTACTCAAAAATAATAGTACAATATCCTGTGTCTTTAAAAAATATTAGTTTAATATTTAAATATTATTTTTAATATATAAAATTCAAATAAATATAAAGTCTAGGAGTGGTTTTGTGGAAGTTATTAAAAGGGACGGAAGTACAGTAGAATTTAATAAGGAGAAAATTAAAGAAGCTATATCAAAAGCTATGAAAAATGGTAGTGGAATTTACGTATTAAACATAGCAGAACTTATAGCAAATGATGCAGAAAAATATTTTAATGAACAAAAAGAAACATGTACAATTTATAATATTGAAAGTTATGTATATGATAGACTTGTTCATTATGGTCAAGTAGAAACCGCTAGGGCTTATGAAGGTTATAGAGCTGTTCAAGAATTTAAGAGAAATACTAATACTACTGATGAAAGTATATTAAATTTACTAAATAAACAAAATGAAGATGTAATGAATGAAAATTCTAATAAAAACCCAGTAGTTTCAGCAACTCAAAGAGATTTAATTGCAGGTGAGGTGTCTAAAGACATTTCAAGAAGAAAATTAATTCCTGCATATATAGTGCAAGCTCATGATGAAGGAGCTATTCACTGGCATGATATGGATTATAGTTTATCTCCTATGTTTAACTGTTGCCTAGTTAATTTAGAAGATATGTTTTTAAACGGAACTGTTATTAATGAAAAATTAGTAGAAGAACCTAAATCTTTTGGAACTGCATGTACCGTGGCAACTCAAATCATAGCACAAGTTTCATCTAATCAATATGGTGGACAAAGTATTACTATTAAACATTTAGCTAAATATCTTAAAGTTACAGAAGAAAAAGCTTTCAATCACTATTTAGAATTATTAGGTGATGAAAATTTAGCTAAAAAATTATCTTTAGATGCTAAAATGAAAGAACTTAAAGATGGAATACAAACTATAAGATATCAATTATCAACCTTACAAACAACAAATGGTCAAGCCCCATTTTCTACAATTTATTTAGAAATTGAACAAGGACATCCATACGAAGAGGAAATGGCGTTAATTTGTGAGGAAATGATAAAACAAAGATTGGAAGGAATGAAAAATTATAAAGGTCAAGAAATAGGTGAAGCATTCCCAAAACTTGTATATCTTTTAGATAGCCACAATTGTCTTGAAGGTGGAAAATATGATTATATAACTAAACTTGCTGCAAAATGTACTGTTAAAAGATTAGTTCCTGATTATCAAAGTGCTAAAATGATGAGAAAAAATTATGAAGGGAATACTTTCCCACCAATGGGATGTAGAAGCCATCTTTCACCTTGGAAAGATAATAATGGGGATTATAAATGGTATGGTAGATTTAACCAAGGAGTTATTAGTCTAAATTTACCTCAAATCGGAATACTTGCTAAATGCGATATGGATTTATTTTGGAAAATATTTGACGAAAGATTACAGTTATGTAAAGAGGCACTTTTAACTAGACATAAAATGCTTCTTGGAATAACTTCTGATGCAAGTCCTATACATTGGCAATATGGAGCCATAGCTAGACTTGAAAAAGGACAAAGAATAGATGAATTGCTTAAAAATGGTTACTCTACTTTATCTCTTGGATATGTTGGAATATGCGAGTTAACTTATGCAATGCTTGGGGTTAGTCATACAACAAGAGATGGAGAAAAGTTTGCCATAAAGGTAATGAAATACATGACAGATAAATGCAATGAATGGAAAGATGAAACAGGACTTGGATTTAGTCTTTATGGAACTCCTGCTGAAAGTCTAATATATAGATTTTGCAAAATAGATACAGCAAGATTTGGTAAAATAAAAAATGTAACTGATAGACTATACTATACAAATTCTTATCATGTACATGTATGTGAAGAAATTGATGCATTTACAAAATTAAAATTCGAATCTCAATTCCATGATATATCACTAGGGGGATGCATTTCATATATAGAAGTACCCGACATGAGTAAAAATGTTGAAGCTGTTGAAAGCATAATAAACTTTATATATCATAATGTACAATATGCTGAAATTAATACAAAACCAGATATATGTTATAAATGTGGTTATACTGGTGAAATTCAATTAGATAAAGAAGATTTAACTTGGCATTGCCCATCTTGTGGTAATAGCGACCAAGATGAAATGCAAGTTATGAGAAGAACTTGTGGGTTAACAATATAGGCTCACGTTAAATTGCTTAAACTGCTGGAACACCCTTAGAGCTGTATAAACTACAACATAATTGGAAACAATAAGTGTGAATGTTTGAAAATTATACAGATTGGGCAATCAGCATCCAAGCTCCTTTAAAATGGAGAAGGTTCAGAGACTATAATAGCAACACATTCAATGTGAAGGTATAGTCCACTCCCTATTTAAATATCGGGAAACCGAGGGTATGGAAGGATATAGGAACAAATTTCTGGAATAAAGGAAGAACAGCTGAAATAGGTGATAGAGTATTACACCTTTAGCCCTTTAAGGAGAACTAAGTTGAAAAACTACTATGTTTATGAATGGATAAGATTAGATACTAATGAACCGTTCTATGTAGGAAAAGGAAAAAATGATAGATGTTTTACCATTAGAAAAAGAAATAAACATTTTTGCGATATATTAAAATATTGCGAGGAAAATTCAATAGGAATTGCTATTAATATATTAAATAGTAATCTTACAGATAAAGAAGCTTTACAAATAGAATGCTGGTATATTGATTTATATATATTTCAATATGGTTATAAATTAACCAACCAAACTTGGGGTGGTGATGGTGGAGATATCGTATCTATGATGTCTCCAGAACAAAAGATTTTATACTCTTCTAAAATGAGATTAAGTTGTTTAGGTAAAAATAAAGGTCACTTTCATTCAGAAGAATCGAAGAAAAAAATGAGTGAATCTAAAAAAGGAATGTATAAAGGTAAAAATAATCCCATGTATGGTAAAAACGTTAAAGATTATATGACAGAAGAACAAATATTACAATGGAATAAAAAGAAAAGCGAAGCTATGCTAGGAAAAACGCACCTAAAAGAAACCAAAGAAAAAATTTCTTCTCAAGTATCTAGAAAAGTTAAAGGCTTTCTAAATGGTAAGGAACTCTCTTTTGATTCTGTACTTTTATGTAAGGAATATTTTGAACTACACTATGGAGTTAGCCATAAGTTTATACAAAAAATTATTAATTCTGAAACTCCATATATTTCAACAAGAGAAAAGACTAAAGTTTTACATGGTTTAGTTTTAGAAAAATATAAAGGGTGATAAAATGAATTACGCACAAATTAGAAAATTAGATGTTACTAATGGACCTGATATTAGGACTACTCTTTTTGTAAGTGGTTGTACCCATAATTGTGAAGGTTGTTTTAATAAAGACCAACAAAATTTTAGTTATGGCAATGAATTTACTAAAGAAAAAGAAGATGAATTTATTTCATATACATTAAATCCACATGTTAAAGGTGTTAATATTTTAGGCGGAGAACCTATGCAACAAATTAAAGATGGTACTTTATTAAATCTATTAAGAAGAATAAAAAAAGAAACTAATAAACCTATATGGCTTTGGTCTGGATATACTTTTGAAGAAATAATAAATAACCCTAAAAGATTGGAATTATTAAATGAAGTAGATGTTTTAATAGACGGTAAATTTCAAATTGCTAATAGAAATATCATGTTAAAATATAGAGGTTCTTCTAATCAAAGAGTAATAGATGCCTCTAAATCTTTAAAAGAAAATAAAGTAATTGAGCTTAAATAAAATTTATTAAATTAAAAAGGAAATTAATTATAACTTTTAACTAGATAATTAATTTCCTTTTATAATAATTAAATTAACTTTATAAACTATTTTATAACTTTTTCTTTTCCATAGACTATTACTTTGACAAAGTTTTAATATGCCTAATTTGCAATAATTGATTCTACTTTATTGTAGTAATATTCTACCCTATCTAAAATATCATTGTTATTAGGTAACTTTGCAATTTCTGCTAAAGTATTCTTTATTCCCTTCTCTTTAATTAATTCTTGAAGTTCTACACTTTGTTTATCTTCTTTATTATTATAGTGAAGTGCAGCACCTACACCTAAAAGTAAATTATCTGTATCTATATTAAATCCTCTAGCTGTCATTAATGGTTTTATCAATCTATCATTTTCATTTAATTTTCTCAACGGTTCTCTACCAACTCTTGAAACATCATCCCTTAAATATGGATTTTTAAATCTTCCAATTATTTTATCAATATATTTTAAATGTTCCTCTTCATTAAAGTTATGCTTTGTTATAAGCCCTTTACCGCTTTCTATCATAGCTTTTCTAACAAAATTATATATTTTTTCATCATTTATACTTTCATCAATTGTACTAAGACCTTTAAGATATCCAAAATAAGCTGTTATTGCATGTCCAGTATTTAATGTAAATAACTTTCTTTCTATATAAGCCATTAAATTATTTGCTAAGTTCATGCCATCTATTTTAGGAATTTCTCCTTTAAAAGCTGCTTCCTCAACATTCCATTCATAAAATCTCTCAACTACAACATCTAATATATTTTCACTTTTTACTGGTGGGACTATTCTGTCAACAGAACAATTGGGGAATCCTACAAATTTTTCTAAATACTTCAATTCTTCTTCATTTAAATATTTCTTAACTTCTTCTTTTAATTGAGAACTTGCATTTATTGCATTTTCACAAGCTATTATATTTAAATAAGATTCCATTTTTTCTTCTTTTCTTAATCGTATTCCCTTAGCTAATGTTTGTGCTATTTTAGGAAGTACAGCTGGTCCTACTGCTGTAGTTATTATTTCGGCAGTTTTTATTTCATTAAATATACTATCCTCTATTGATAAAACTCCACTAATGTTTTCTATCCTTTCCTCACTACATTCTACATCCATTACATGTATTGTATAACTTTTATCTTCGTTTATTTTATTAATTATTTCTCTATTTACATCTGCAAAAACTACATGATATCCTGCTTTTGAAAGTAACGCCCCAATAAATCCTCTTCCTATATTCCCTGCTCCAAATTGTATTGCTTTTTTCATAACACTATTCCCCCTCATTTTTTAAAATACACTTAATATATCCTGTTTATTTTTAGTACTATTTAATTTTTCAACTAAATCTGGATTTTCTAATGATGTCGCAATATTTGAAAGTATTTCTAAATGTTCATCACCAGCTCCAGCTATACCTATTACCAAATAAGCTAATTCATCTCCAAACTTAACTCCATTAGGGTACTGAAGAACAACTACACCTGATTTTTCTATTTGTTTTTTAGCCTCGCCAATGCCATGAGGTATTGCAACTCCCATTCCAATGTATGTTGTAACAACTTTCTCTCTCTCATGCATAGCATCAATATAACCTTCTTTAACATACCCACCTTTAACTAAAAGTCTACCTGCACGAGTTATTGCATCTTCTTTTGATTCACTTTCTAATCCTAAAAGTATATTGTTTTCAGTCAATATTGATGATTTATCAGTAGTTGCAACTTCCTTTTCAACAACTTGAACTTCTTCAATTTCTTTTTCCTCTAAACCTTTACTATTTGCCCTAGCTTCTAATATTAAATACAACTCATCTAATTTAGAATCTTGCAAAAAGTTTTCTATAAATACATGATCAGCTTGAGGTGAACTTGCTTTTGCTCTTTCTATCAATTTCATATGACTTACAACTATATCTGTATCCTTTGGTATATCATCAACTGATGAATTTGTAACTGTTATGCCTAATCCTAAAGATTTTATTTTATTTCTAAACTTAGTAGCTCCCATAGCACTAGATCCCATACCAGCATCACATGCGAAAACTATCTTTTTAACCGTATCTTTACTTACACTTATAGTAGTATTATTTTTCATGTTTTTCATTTTATTCTTTGCTTCCTCTAAATTCTCTGCTCCTCCATTTTTAGCTGCTCTTTTAACAAATGGTGCTGCAACTATAAATGATACTGCTGTTGCAACTAAAACTCCTACCAATATTCCAAAAACTCCTCCTTTTGGAGCTAAAGCCATAAGTGCAAATATACTTCCCGGTGATGCTGTTGCAACTAATCCAGCTCCAAATATTGAAAATGTTAATACTCCTGCTGCTCCTCCTAAAATAGCTGCTATTATTAAAATTGGATTCATTAACACATAAGGAAAATAAATTTCATGAATTCCTCCAAAAAAGTGTATTATTGCAGCTCCTGGAGCTGATTGTTTAACACTTCCTTTACTATACATCCAGTATGCTAATATTATTCCAAGACCGGGTCCTGGATTTGCTTCAAGTAAAAACATTATTGATTTTCCTGCTTGTTGCGCTTGTTCTATCCCTATCGGTCCTAAAACACCATGATTTATTGCATTATTTAAAAATAATACCTTAGCTGGTTCTATAAATATTGATACTAAAGGTAATAATCCTTTTGAAACTATTATTGATACTCCTGCTGCTAGAAAGCCTGTTGCCATTACTACTAATGGTCCTACTGCATAAAAGCCTAGTATCGCCATTAACATTCCAAGTATACCTATTGAAAAGTTATTTACTAGCATTTCAAACCCTGCTGGAACCTTGCCTTGAACAACTCTATCAAATTGTTTTATTACAAACCCTGCTAATGGTCCCATTATCATTGCTCCTATAAACATTGGTATATCGGCTCCAATAATAACACCCATTGTAGCTATAGCTCCCATCACACCCCCTCTTACATCTCCAATCATTTTTCCACCTGTATATGCTATTAATAGAGGTAATAAAAATTTAACCATAGGGTCAACTAATCCATTTAGCTTTTCATTAGGTGCCCATCCTGTTGATATAAATAATGCTGTTATTAGTCCCCATGCTATAAATGCACCTATGTTTGGCATTACCATACCACTTAAGAATTTACCAAATTTTTGCATGCCATCTTTTGCATTTATTTTCGTAGTATTCATATTTCCCCCTCCTCATATGATATTCATTTCTTTATTGTAAACTTTTTCTTTATGAGTTAATTATAAAATTTCAATACTTATTTTTCAATTTTAAGAAGTCTTATCCTTGTCACTATTATTAGTGACAACAATATAATAAATATCATTAAAGCAAAGGTATTTTTAACGTAAATACAAAAAAACTATATAAATAAAGTATCTTATAAATCTCTATTTATATAGCTTCCACCTTAAACCATCTCTTTATTAAACAAACGTAACAACTCATCTTTGTCACTTATTGTATCTAATCTATTTATTAATTCTTCATTTTCTAACATTTCCGCAATATGAGCCATTATTTTTAAATGTTCTTCCCCAGTACTTGCAATACCTATCAGTATATATACAATACCTTGACCAAAATTAACTCCTTTAGGATACTGAAGTATTACTACTCCTGATTTTTTAATTCTTTCTTTTCCTTCACTTGTTCCATGAGGAATAGCTACCCCTCTACCTATGTAGGTAGAATAAGCCATCTCTCTCTCTTTCATAGAAGCAATATATTCTTCTGTTACAAATCCTCTATCCACTAATAATCTTCCTGCACGTGTTATAGCCTCTTCTTTTGCCTCACTATCCAAGCCTAATATAATATTTTCATTAATCAGCATTGAACTTTCTTCGTCAATAAACCTTAATTCACTCTTACCTTTTTTATTTTCTTTCTCATGTGCTTCATTTATAGATTTATTCTTTAATATTTCATATAACATATCTAATTTATCATCATCAAAAAAATTATCTATAAATACACATTTAGACTCTGGGTAGCTTTTTTTGCATCTTTCCTTTAAGTTAGAATGACTTATAACTAAATCTGTGCCTGCTACAACATCATCAACAGAACAATTTTCAACTATAATATTTAAATTTAAGTTTCTAATTTTTCTTCTAAAACTAGCAGCTCCCATTGCACTAGAACCAATACCTGCATCACAAACAAATACTATTTTTTTAATTTCTTCACTCATTAATTGATCTAACTTTACCATATCATTTACTTCTTTCACTCTATTTAAACTACTGTTTTTATGTAATATTTTAAGTAATACTACACTAACAATAAATGACACTATTGTAGCACTAGCTACACAAATTACTGTTTTTAATATTTCATCCTTAGGAGATAGTGCAATTAGTGTAAATATACTACCAGGAGATGCTGATGATACCAAACCAACTTTCAAAATAGATGCTGTTGAAATCCCAGCCATTCCACCTAAAATAGTTCCTATTATAAGCATTGGTTCTTTTATAATATAAGGAAAATAAATTTCGTGAATTCCCCCAAAAAAATTAATAATTGCAGCACCCCAAGCCACCTTTTTTCCATCATCTCCACTAAATAAACAATAAGCTAATAACATTCCAAATCCTGGTCCTGGATTTGCTTCAAGTAAAAACATTATTGATTTATTAGATTGCTGTATCTGTTCAATTCCAAGAGGACCTAAAATTCCATGATTAATCGCATTATTTAAAAATAATACTTTGGCAGGTTCAATAAATATAGATGTTAAAGGTAATAATCCTCTAGCTATTATCATATTCATTCCAATCATTGTTATTTGTGTTAACATAACTACAAAAGGCCCTACAATATAATATCCTACTATAAGCATTATTACAGCTATTACTCCCATTGAAAAATTATCTACTAACATCTCAAAACCTATCGGTACCTTATTAGCAACAACCTTATCAAACCTTTTTATTACTAAGCCTGACAATGGACCTATTATCATAGCCCCAAGAATCATAGGTATATTAGATGATGCAATAACTCCCATAGTAGCTACCATTGAAATTATTCCTCCTCTTATTCCTCCTGTTAACTTTCCACCAGAACTTCCTATTACAATTGGTAAAATAAATATAGACATACTGTGTACAATTTTAGCTAATCTATCATTAGGTATCCATCCAAATGGCATAAAAAGTGTAGCCATTATTCCCCAAGCCATAAAAACACCTATATTAGGCATAATCATGCTACTAAGAAACTTTCCACACTTTTGCACATTTTCTCTAACTACCATTATTTAAATCCCCTCAAAACTTTTATCTATTTTTCTTTTATATAATTCAACTAATATCTCCTCCACTTTATCTATAACATCACTTTCACTTTTTTGTTTTAATATTCTTATGAATTCTTCTTTTTCAATCAAGCTTTCATTTATTTCACTCATAATTTCAGTATGAACATTTTTAAAGCCCTCAGCTACTAATTCAACAATTGCACCTTCAATAAGCTTGTCCTCTTCTCTTAAAATCTTTTTTAATCTTATATATCCAAACCTTATATTGTTTATGGATGAAATTCTACAATGTAACAACATAATATTTAGTTTGGATAAATACGTACTAGCAATTAACTCCCTCTCTACAAGCTTTTCTTCTATCTCCTTTACATTATTCTCACTATATGAAAATAAAATACTTGCTTCGTGTATTAATTCTCTTATAGAACTAACTTTACTTATTTGTTTAACAGATATACTTTCAAGCAAAGAATTAATATTATCACCTAACCTTGATATCTCATCTATGTCTTTTCTACTTATTCTAATCTTGTTTTTAACATTCCTCACATCGTGTTTTTCTGTGATTTTTTCATATTTCTTTTTCTTTAAAACTCTTCTAATATTATCTTCAATAAGCATTTTATCTTGTTCTGTAATTATTGTATTTACTCTAATATATTTATAATCTACTTTTAATCCCACAGTAGAAATTATAAAATCAATTCCTTCTTCTTTTAATTTTTCAGTATCTATATTTATAGAAGATATTGTTTTTTTAACCTCTATGCTCTTAAATTCCTTTCCTATAATAGACATCAATAACCTAGATGTTCCAATCCCTGTATGACAAGCTATTACAACTTTTACTTTTTCATCTGACATATTTTTTTCCAAAGCTGCTGCAATATGCATAGTTATATATGCAACCTCTGATTCTGGTATTTCTGATAATCCTGTTATATCTTTTAAAATACTACACGCCTTTGAACATATCTCAAATTCTCTAAAATAATTTTCTTTTATATTTTCTAATAATGGATTTCTTATGTTAAGTTTCATTTTCAATCTACTTATAGCAGGAACCAGATGATTAGTTAAATCTACTATTAAGCGTCCATCTTCCCTTAAATAAACACCAAACTCTTTTTCAGCTATACATATAATATTATAAGCTACTTGCTTTACATCTAAATTGGATAAATTAAAATCCTCTGCCGTGCTATTTAACCTTAATTTAGCACCTTTTAAATGCATAGTTATATATCCGACCTCATCTTTTGGAATATCTATATCAAACTCCTCTTCTATTACTGTTATAATTTTTTCTGCCATTAAAAACTCTGGAAGGCTTGATAATTGCTTTAATGTCTCTTCATCCATAGAAATTTTTTCATTATTTCTTATTCTTTGTATTGCCAGTGCTAAATGCACTACTAATCCTATGTATGCACTATCTGCTAATTTAATATTTAATGCATCTTCTAAAGTACTTACTGTATTTTCAACAGATTTTATTATAGCTTTATCTATAAATTTAAGCAGCCTATTTTCTACTGAAACCTCTAATATCTCTTCATCTCTTTTAGAGGCTTTAGATTCTTCAACAGCATCTATTAATTCGTTTTCATTTATACTATCATAGAGCAAATTTACCAAAGCTTTTCTAAAATTAGTTTCCTCACCTCGAACATATATACCAAGCCCTGGCTTTCTTATTAATTTTATATCAAATTTTATAAGCCATTTATTTATATCATCTAAATCCCCACTTAATGTTCCCTCTGATACCTTAAGTTGTGAAGTAAAGTAAAATAATTTTAAAGGCTCCTTTGCAGTTAACAACTCTCCTACTATTATTTTTTTTCGTTCTTCCTTACTAAATTCTTTCTTTATTTTTTCAATTTCTAATAATTCTAATATTAATTCTTGGTTTTCTAAATTTTCATCAATAATCAAACCAACTCCTGGTTTCTTTATAAAATTAAATTCATTTTCATCTAACCATTCCTCGATTTTAGGCATTTCTCTTAATACAGTTCTAGCACTTAAAGATAATTCTTTTGCAATCATAGACGTAGTAATTGGACTATCAACCTTAGACTTTGTTAATATTTTTATTATTTCTTTTTGTCTAGAATTCAATTTATTCTTTTTCATTCTATTCTCTCCATATAGTCATTAATATTATTGCTTTATACTTTAACTTTTGAACTAAAATCTTCAAAGCAATAATATTATACCATTATAATTATTAAAGATAGTAATTCGTTATTAATCGAATTACTATTTTATACTTCTTTACACTTTAAATATCTATATCTTTTATCCTATCTATTGCTTTTTTAAAAGCCTCATCCTCTTCATCTTCATACCCTCTAAAAATGATTTTATCCACATCTTTATTATTAAAAATAAATTTATATTCTTCCCCTATATCTCCTTCAGGATAAAGACAACCCAAATAATCATAAAATTCTTTATTTTCACCTTGAACTATTTTTCTACCTATAATCATTAACTTTTTAAATCCACCTTTTAAAATAACTATAGATCCAAGCGGCAACAATTCCATACAATCACTTCCTTTAATAATATTTTTAGTAAATTATAAATATAATTATACTGAATTTATACGCATTATTAAAGGAATTTTGATAATACTAGCCTAATCTAAAAAAGTGGATTCAAATGAATCCACTTTTAAATATTATTCAACCGTAACTGATTTTGCCAAATTTCTTGGTTTATCTACATCTAAACCTCTTGCTTTAGAAACATAGTACGCAAATAATTGCAATGGTACAACACTTAATACTGGTGTTAATATATCTAACGTATCTGGAATTATTATTTTTGATTCTATCAACTCTTTATTATACGAATCTTTTTCACACATAACACCTAAAACTTCAGCACCCCTTGTTAAAACCTCTTGTATATTGCTAACCATTTTATCTACTAATTTTTCTTGTGTAAATAAAGCTACAACTACAATACCTTTTTCAATTAATGCTATCGTTCCATGTTTTAATTCACCACCTGCATAAGCTTCTGAATGAATATAACTTATTTCTTTAAGTTTAAGAGCAGCCTCCATTGCAACACCATAATCCATTCCTCTTCCTAAAAAATACATATCCTTTTCATTATAATGTTTAGATGCAAATTTTTGTATTTCTTCCTTGTTATCTAATATTCTTTGAACCTTATCAGGCAATAATAACATCTCTGTCTTTATTTTTTCAATTTCTTCATTAGAAATCGTTTCTCTCAAATCAGCAAGATGTAATGCTATAGAATACAAAATAATTAATTGTGTTACATAAGCTTTTGTTGATGCAACAGCTATTTCTGGTCCCGCCCAAGTATACAATACATTATGTGCTTCTCTAGCTATAGAACTTCCAACAACATTAGTAACAGCTATAGTTCTTGCCCCTTTAGCCTTTGAATCTCTAAGCACCGCTAAAGTATCTGCTGTTTCTCCTGACTGACTTAATACAATAACTAATGTATCTTTAGTTATTATAGGATCTTTATATCTAAACTCTGATGCTATATCTGTTTCAACAGAGATTCTTGCAAGCTTTTCTATAACATTTTTACCAATAATTCCAGCATTATATGCAGTACCGCAAGCTACAATATAAATTCTATCTATTTTATCCAAATCCTCTTTGGTTAATTTAATATCATCTAAATTAATTGGATTATTTAAAACTATTCTTGATTTCATAGTATTTCTTATGGCCTTTGGTTGCTCATGTATTTCCTTTAACATAAAATCTTCATAACCATCTTTTTCAGCTGCATCAACACTCCAAGTTATATGTGATATATCTTTATTAATAACTTCTCTATCCTCGCTATAAATACTTACACCTTTTTTATCTAATACTACAAACTCTTTATCATTTAGATAATAAACATCTCTAGTATAGTTTAATATAGCTGGAATATCTGATGCTATAAAATATTCATCTTTTCCAACACCTACTATTAATGGACTATCCTTTCTAACTGCTACTACCTTATCTGGTTCGTTGTTGCACATTACCCCTATTGCATAAGAACCTTCAAGTTTGCTAGTAACTTTTATAACAGCATCTAGTAAATCCCCAGCGTAATAATAATCTAAAAGATTTGGAATAACTTCCGTATCTGTTTCTGAAGAAAATTTATACCCTTTATTTTTAAGCCATTGTTTTAATTGAGCATAATTTTCTATTATTCCATTATGAACTACACTAATTGTAATTGTTTCATTACTATGTGGGTGTGAATTTATATCTGATGGTTCTCCATGAGTTGCCCATCTTGTATGTCCTATCCCTATATTTCCTGTTAAAGGTTTTTCCTTTAATTTTGTTTCAAGATTTTTAAGTCTTCCTTTACATTTTTTAACTTTAATTTGTTTATACTCAATTACTGCAACTCCTGCTGAATCGTAACCTCTATATTCTAATTTAGATAAACCATTAACTAAAACTTCTATTGCTTCTCTTTCTCCTACATATCCAACTATTCCACACATACTTTTCATTCCCCCATTTAATTATTTACTAAATTAAATAAGAAACTTAAGGTTAATTTTACACTCAATTGGTTTTGTCCTTAAAATTACTTTTAAGTTTTGTCCAATTTTTTTCGATAGTGTAAAGTACCGTAGGGTATCCGCCGAAATTTCGATATTCCCTATCCTCGTCAACTTAAATAAAATTTTAATCTACTTAAGCTCTGGCGCTTTTTATAATTTGATTATTATCCTTAAAAATCCTATTTAACATTTTTATAATATAATTATATTTTATTACCATTATATTTCAATTTTTACAAACCTAAGTTTTGTCATCAACATTCATGACAAAAATACATTAAGTAATTCTTTACAATTCATTTTTGACTACCTTTATGCTATTATTTAATTACAGCTACGTGTAAAATTTTAATAGTGTTATTGCTTTTTATAAGGGGGATTTCAATAATGAAGAAAATATGTATTAAATGCAAAAAGGAAATTAAACAAAATTCTAAAATATACTACACCTTAGATAATAATCTCTTACCTAAACCTTTTTGCTCATTCCAATGTGCTAAGTCATTTAAAGATGATACTATTTTAAAACTTGAAAAAATAATAGATTATATTAAAGAAGAAGATATTATAGAAAGATTTTATTAACACCTATTTTAAAATAATATAAAACAACAAGATAATAGCAGTTTCCAACTCAATAGAAACTGCTATTTAGACAATTTTATTTAATAAAAATATTACATTATAATAGATAAAATCCTCTATTTTAATACAGGAATCCCTATATATTTTTCTATACCCAAAGCTACTCCATCATTTGCTACTGTATCTGTTATTTCCTTAGCATAACTTTTAACTCTATCTGATGCATTTCCCATAGCTATTCCACAACCAACTGTTTCAAGCATTTCCACATCATTATCGCCATCTCCAAATGCATAACTATTTTCAAGAGGAATTTCTAAATATTCTAATGCTTTTAATATTCCATTAGCTTTATGATTTTTCTTTAAATAAATTTCAAAAAATCTTTCATCTATACTATTAAAATATCCATAGTCCAAATTAGCATTAACCAAATCCATACATACACTTCTATCATTTTTATCACAACAAAAAGCTTCTATTTTATAAACATTAGTATTTTCTATATCACAACAATCATTCAAAATCAAATTGCTCTCAATTCCAATACTCTTGTAAAAATTAATAAAATCATCATTATTTTCACTTATATATGAATAAGGTTGTCCCTCTAAAATATATTGAATATTATTCTCTTTAAATTTTGTTGTCATTTTTCTTAAAAACTCTTTATCAATTTCTTCACTATAAATAACTTCATCCTTTACTTTTACATAAGCACCATTGCATAAAACAAAGCCATCAAATCCAAAATCTAATATAGTTTTGTTTAAAAAAGCATAAGGTCTCCCTGAGGCAATAAAAACATAATCCCCATTTTCTTGAAGATCTCTAATAGCCTTCTTAACCTTTGGCGATATATCTATTAAACCATTAATACAATCTAAAAGTGTTCCATCTATATCAAAAAATACAGCTCTCCTCATAACAATCCCCCTAATTACTATTTATTATTATTTTATTATTTTTATTATCATTTTATTATTTTTATTATCATTTGTCAATTGTATTTTAATTTATTTCAAATTATATATTATAATGAGAATAAACAATAATTATTAAGGAGAATATGGATGTTTATAGAGGAACGTTACAAATATATTTTAGATCTTCTTGAAAAAAACGGAAAAGTTCTAGTAAAAGATTTAAGCAAAGAATTTAATATAAGTGAAAGCATGATTAGAAAGGATTTGCAATTTTTAGAAAAAGAAAATTTATTACAACGTACATATGGCGGAGCAATAAACATAAAAAATACGATAAGTAGCTGTGAAAGTTTTAATAAACGTGTCGAAAAAAATATTGATTTAAAAGAGATAGTTGCGAAAAAAGCATTTAAAGAAATAAAAGATAATGAAACTATATTTTTAGATTCTTCTACTATATCTTACATGATTGCAAAATTAATAGTAAAAAATAATAAAAAAATAACTTTAATAACGAATATGTACGAAATATCATCATTAATCCCTGTGGATTCAAAAGCTAAATTTATATTTATAGGTGGAGATTACAACCCCTTTGTAGGTGGGAGCATTGGTTCGTATGCCATTTCTCAAATCAAAAAATATCGCTGTGATAAAGCTTTTATTGGTTGCACAGGATTTGACCTTAGAGATGGGAGTATAAGTACTAATTTATCAGAAGATGCATCAACAAAAAGAACCATTATAAGTATTTCTAAAGAATTATTTTTAGTAATGCTAAATGATAAATTTGAAACAAGTTCTAGTTTTATTTTTTCAAATATAGTTGATTTTAATGGGATTATTACAGAAACTTTACCTAATAAATCTATAAAAAATTTACTTAAAGATTATTATGTTAATTTAATATAACATATAAAATAATTTTTTTGTTTCAAATTTGCTGTAGAATTTAATAACGTTTGTTTAAATCTTTATATAAAAAGAATCCTAAACTAAGTTTAGGATTCTTTTTTATTTATAAATAATTTCTTTTTCTTAATGTATTTAATATATTTCTACCTTCTTGTACACCTTCTATTATTCTTCTTGCACGAACACTATCTCCGATATTTACTATTTCAACTTTAGAAGAATCAAAATTTTCTCTTAAACTCTCTAAAACTGGTGCATTTGCTCTCATTCCAAGGCATACAAAACCATAATCAAATTCTAATTCTTCTTCCTTACCATCACGTCTTACAATAAACGAATTATCTTTAACTTCTAAAAGTGCTGTATTAGTTAACTCTAAAACATCATGCTTTTCTATTAATGTAGAAGTTTGAACCTTAGTCACAGGATCTAAATCCTTACCTATAACTGGTTGCATTTCAACTATACTAATTTTAGCATTTCTAGGTGCAAAGAACTCAACTACATCTAATCCAACTGCTCCTCCACCTATTACCACAACTTTTTTACCAATCATATCTTCTGGATAATTAGGAATATTTTCAATCATCTCTTTTATTGATGCAACCTTTGAATTTTCTTTCTCCATAGCTTCCTTTAACCCTTTTATCGGAGGTAGTAAAGGATTTGAACCTGTTGCATTTACTATTATATTAGGCTTTAAACTATCTATAAATTTAATATCAGCTTCTCTATTTTTAAATACAAAAAGATTATTTAATTTACTCGCTCTATTTATTAAGTAGTTTGGAAAATCCGCTAAACGATTTTTATCTGGTATTTTTGATATTTCATGAGCTAACCCTCCTAAAACATCTTTCTTCTCAATCAAGAATGTTGTACATCCAACTTCTGCAGCAGTACAAGCTGCTTCAAGACCAGCTGTTCCCCCACCTATTACTACTACATTACAAGAATTCTTAATTTTTTCCTTTTTATATCCTTCTCCAATATTTATAGCTGGGTTTATTGTACAACGTATCGGTCTATTTATTCCTATACGATGTCCTGCACATCCTATATTACAAGATATACATTTACGAAGTTCATCTTCTCTTCCTGATTCCACCTTATTTACCCATTCTGGTTCAGCTATAAGTCCACGTCCCATTCCAATTAAATCGGCATCACCATCTTCTAATATTTTCTCTGCAATTTTAGGATTTCTTATATTTCCTGTTGTTATAACTGGTTTATTAAACTTTTCTTTAACAGCCTTAGCCATAAACGATCTCCATCCATCTTTTAGATAGTTGGCATCTATCTGATACTGTATTGAACCGGTAAGACCAGCTGAAACGTCTATTATATCAGCTTCCTCTGCAAAATATTCTAAAAGTTCTAAAGTATCTTCTAAAGTATTTCCACCTTCAACAAGTTCATCAGCACTTATACGAATCATTATTGGAAACATTGGTCCAACTTGACTTCTAACTTCATCCATAACCATTTTTGCAAAACGTGCTCTATTCTCTTTACTTCCACCAAACTCATCTGTTCTATTATTAGTAGTTGGGGATAAAAATTGGCTTATTAAATATGAATGTCCTGCATGGATTTCAACCGCATCAAAACCAGCTACTTGGGCTCTTTTAGCCGCTTCACCATATTTTTTTACAATAGCTGTTATCTCCTCTTTTTGTAAAGGTCTTGGAATTTCTCCACCTTTTTTTGAAGGCAAGTTAGATGCTGAAACAGGTTGCATATTTATCCTTGATGAAAGAGCTGATGCCCCAGCATGGTTTATTTGAACTGCAATACATGCTCCATGACTATGAACTGTTTCACATAATTTAAACAATCTTGGAATGTAATTATCATGGTCAATTCTAAGTTGAGTTGTTCCATTTGAACCTTGTGGTGAATCAATACTTGCATTTTCAACTATTATTAAACCAACGCCACCTTTTGCACGTTGCTCATAATAATCCATATGAAGAAAACTCATTTCACCATTTTGCTCACCATAATTAGTTCCCATAGGTGTCATCACTATTCTATTTTTAATAGTCATATTTTTTACTGTTAATGGATTAAAAATATTTTGATACTTTTTCATTACAAAAATTCCCCCATAAAATTATCGTTTAGTTTAATTTATTGATTCAATACTGATTAAAAATAAAATTTTAATTTCATTATTTTTTCTTTAATCTTGATAATTGATTGTATCTTATATTAACCACTATAGAAAGTAAAACTCCAACTGCTGTTACTATAGCTGCTAATAAAAGAGTATACTCAGTTCCCATAGTTTGAGTAACAAATCCAGCAATAGCTGTAACACTAAATGTTGCTATACTAGATGCCATCATTACCATACTTGTTATTTTCCCTTTAGATACAGGAAATAAATCTGACATTGTTGATACTGCAAGTTGAAGTACCCCTCCAGCTGCTGAAAATCCTATTATAAATCCTCCTATAATACAAATTGTTTCTGTTCTTAACATAAACATTGCAATTAAAGTTACTAATGATATAAGTGGGTATATAAATAAAAATCTAGCTGGTTTTATTAACTTTTTAACAAGTACTGCTGTTAAAAGCACCGCACATATTGATCCTAATGCATAGTTAGATTGAATTTTACCTGCTGCAACTTCACTCATTCCAACCACATCTATACCAAATGTTTTGTTAACATTTAAGAAAATTTGAAATGTTGCAGTTGATGTAAATCCTATCGCAATTAACGCTATACCTTCTATAAAGAAATTTGATTTTACAGTTTCCTCAACTTGGACATCTTTTTTATCCGAAGATTTCTTTACATTTTCTATTTGTGGAAATGGCATTTTTAATAAAAATAATGAATTTACAATTAATATTGCTATACATAAAATAAATGAATATCCAAAATACATATTGTTTCCCACTAAAAATCCAATTATTAATGGAAGAGTATATTGTCCAACTGATATAAATAATTTTGTTAAAATACTAGCTAACCCTGTTGATTCAGTTAATATTTCCATCACAGCTGGAATACATCCAGAATCTAAAAATGAATTTGCTATTCCTGCAAGCAATGCTACTGCAAAAGCTATTTGCACATTAGGTGTAACTAATATTCCACCAAAGAAAGCAATATAAAATGCTATACCTATTAAAATAGTTTTCTTTCTACCTAATTTATCTGATATTACTCCTGAAAAAGGAAGGGCTATAAACCTCCCAATTCCAAGAGCTGATATTACATAAAGTACAGCAGCTGCATCTGTATGCCATAAAGATTGTAATGAACTTGAATTTTGTGCAAGTATAGAAGCACCCATACCATGAACAAAATAATTTATATACACACAAAAGGCAGTTAAATAAAAGTACTTACTTGTGCTTTTTTTTGTATTTACTGTTGTATTCATAACTTACCCCTAATTTTTAGATATTTTTTAATATTTAATATCTAATTTTTCTTTCATATATTCTATTGGCATTTCTTTTCCTGTCCAAAGTTCAAAAGCTGCCGCACCTTGGAATAACATCATGCCTAACCCATTTAATGTTTTACAACCAACTTCTTTAGCCATTTTTAAAAGTGCAGTTTCTCTTGGAGAATATACAACATCTGACACTATTAAATCAGGTCTTAAAAAACTTGAATCTGGTATATATGTTTGTCCTTCTAATGGCTTCATTCCTACACCTGTAGCATTTGTGAATATATGACTTGTAGCTATTTCTTCTTTTAGCTTATCTAAATCTGCTAAGTCATAAAGAGTTGCTTTGCAAGATGTTTTTTCATTTATATCTCTTACTGTTTGCTCTGCTCTCTTATAAAAATCATCTTTTATATTAAAGATAGAAATCTCTTTAACACCATCTAATGCTGCTTGAATTTCTATTGCAGTTGCAGCTCCGCCTGCTCCTACTATAGTCATTTTCTTTCCAATTACATCAACACCGGCATCTTTTAACGCCCTCATGTATCCAATCCCATCTGTTATATGCCCAGTTAAAACTCCATTATCATTTACTACTGTATTTACAGCACCACAAAGTTCTGCAGCCTTTGATAATCCATCTAAATATTTATGAACAACTGTCTTATTAGGCATAGACACATTGCACCCTCTAACTTTCATTGCTCTAAATCCTTTGATAGTATCCTCCAACTCTTCATTACCAACCTCAAATGCTAAATAAGCATAATCTAAACCTAACTTTGCAAAAGCCTCATTATGCATTGCTGGTGAACTTGAATGCCTTATTGGTGTTGCTATTAATCCTATAAGTTCTGTATGTCCTGTTATTCTTTCTGCCATTTTTTATTTCCCCCTTAAATTAATCTTTTTTAATTATTTACTTTCATGAAGAAGATTTAATACTTTATATAATTCATCAACAGCAACTTGTCCTGGTGCTGATGCTTGTTTTGCTGCTCCAAAAGTTAAAGCTGAACCAAAAGTTTCTCCAGCTAGACGACTTATAACCCCAAGACCTGCCATAGACATTGTTATTATCGGAGTTTTCGCATATTTAGTTGCCATTTCATCTGTTGCACATAAAAGAGTAAGTACATCTGTTGTACTTTGAGGCATAACAGCTATTTTAGGTAAATCTGCTCCTAAGTCTTGCATTTTGCATAATCTATTAACTATCTCTTCTTTTTCTGGAGTCTTAAAGAAATCATGATTTGACATTACAACTTTTACCCCATTACTATGCGCAAATTCAACTATTTCCTTTACTACTTCATCTCCTGTAAATAACTCTACATCTATTAAATCAACATTTTTAGTTAATGAAATTTCTTTGTTTAATTTAGCATAAAAATCAGTAGATATTTCCTTTTCTCCACCTTCTTTTAAACTTCTAAATGTAAATAAGATTGGTGTATTATCTAAAATTTCTCTAAGTTCTACTAAAGTTTCTTTAACTTTTTCTATATCTAAAACATCTACATAATGGTCAACACGCCACTCTACTAAATCTAAATTAACACTTTGTAAATCTCTTGCACCATTTATAATATCTTCTCTAGTCTTTCCTACAAGTGGTACACATACTTTAGGGATTCCTTCACCTAATATTAAATCTCTAACTACAACAGTTTTTTTCATCATTTTATCTCCTTATCCATTTAGATAATATTCTTGATGTTAATTTTTTAACATTTTTTACAATATAATATTACTAATCTTTTCTATAGCTAGATTATATAACTATTTTTTAAATAAATATAATACTTATTTTTATTAATTTTGATAGATATATCTTATCATTTATAGTATAATAAGTAAAAATATCATAAATATTAAAAATATGTTCTTAGGAGGTAATGACGTAAATGAATTTAAATCAACTTTATTATTTTAAAACCATAGCTAAACTTGAGCACTTTAGAAATGCAGCCAAAGAACTTCACATTTCTCAACCTAGCCTTAGTTATTCAATATCTGCTCTTGAAGATGAATTAGGTACAAAATTATTTGAAAAACAAGGTAGATGTATTAAATTAACTAAATATGGAAAAATATTTTTAAATTATGTAGAAAAATCTTTAGATACTCTAGAATTAGGTGAAGAAAAGCTTAAAAAGTTTACAAGTAATACAAAAGGAAATATTGATATAGCTTATGTTGCGCCACTATCTTCATATTACATTCCAAAAGCAGTTAGAAATTTTTTAGAAAAAGATGAAAATAAAGATGTTACATTTACTTTCAAACAAGAATTAACAACTGAAGTTGTGGAAGGTTTAAAATCATCAAAATACGATATAGGTTTTTGTTCTTTTGTGAAGGAGGAACCTTCGATTATTTTTGAACCAATATTAAAGCAAGAACTTGTTTTAATTGTCCCAAATAATCATAAATTATCTAAATTAAAATCTATTAATATTGAAGAGGTTCAAAATTATCCTTTGGTTACCTACAACAAAAATAGTGGGCTTGGGAAATTTACATCAAAGCTATTTAAAGATTGTAATGTAAACCCTAAAATCATTTTTGAGTGTGAAGATGAAAATGCCATTGCCGGATTAGTAGCTGAAAACTTTGGAATAGCCGTAGTTGCAAAAATTCCTCAACTTAATAACTTTAATGTGAAACAAATTTCTATAAATAATATAAAACAAAATAGATATATTTATTTAGCTTATCTAAAAGATAGATATTTTCCTCACGCTATTAACACATTTATTAAACATGTAAAAAATTTGGAACTATCTATTTAAAATAGCTTATCTTGACATTGAATATTTTGTAATATATTATAAATTTACTGTAAAATTTTAATATATATTGTAAAATAATATATTAAACCATATTTTTATAATTAAAGTGTATTTCTGATTTAAGGAGGTAATTATGAATATAGCTTTTAAATCCAAAACTTCAAGAGAAAAAACTACAAGTTTAAGCTTTAAAATGACTATTTCTCTTCTACTTGGAGTAGTTGTTGGCATATTAATTCTTATTTTAAAAAGCAATTTAATATCTAGCGGTAACAATAATGTTTGGAATATAATAAATAGTATATTTTTTCAAGATATAAGCGTAGATGAAGGTAAAAATGCTATTGGACTATTTTACATAATAGGACAATTGTTTTTAAATTCATTACAACTAATAATAGTTCCTATGATTTTCTCATCAATAGCACTTTCCATGTGCCATATAAGTGATACTAAAAAGTTAGGTAGAATATCTAAAAAAACTCTATTAAACTTTCTTACCACTTCAATTCTTGCATTAATTGTAGCCATAATATTTGGTTACATAGCAAATACTTTAGGATTATTTACTGTAAATATCGGTGGAAATGTAGCATCAGCTCAAACTGCTAGTTCATCTAATCCACTTCTTGTGCTAATAGATGCTGTTCCAAGTAATATTACAGCTATATTTTCAACCAATTCAAGAGTTTTGGCTGTAGTCGTTTTAGCTATTTGTACAGGACTTTGTATAAATTGTTTAGGAGATAAAATATTAGTTTTAAAAAAACTGCTTGAAGATATTAATAGCATAATAACTGTTTTTTTGAACTTTATAATAACTAAATTTAGCCCTATTGCAGTTTTTGTTCTTATATCAAGAACCTTTGCAGTATATGGTTTAGACCACTTAAGCTCTGCATTATCATATATGCTAGTTGTAGCGATCGCATCCATTTTATTTTTACTTATTGGATATCCATTATTCATATATGTAAAAACAGGCTTAAACCCTTTTATATTTATGAGAAAAATGTCTAAAGTTGCACTACTTGGATTTTCAGCTGCATCATCTGCTGCTGCACTATCTCTAAATCAAAAAACTTCTGTTGAAGAACTTGGTATTAGTGAAGATATATCATCATTTACTCTTCCACTTGGCATGACAATAAACATGAATGGAACAGCCATAATGCAAGTTATAGCTACTGTATTTATAGCATCTAGTTCAGGCTATAATATTACACTTCAAAATATGATTGTAATATCAGCTCTTGCACTTATTGCATCAATTGGTACGCCATCTGCTCCTGGCTCTTCATCAATTATATTATTTTCAATATTAACAGGAATGGGATATAATAATCCATCTACATTAATAGCATACTCACTTATTTTAGCTATTAATAGACCAATAGATATGCTAATAACTTCTTTAAACGTTATAGGAGATGCCGCAACAGCTTTGGTAGTTGCAAAATCTGAAAACTGCTTAAATGAAGATATTTATAACTCATAAACAAAAAGTCATGAGCAATTCATGACTTTTTAATTTTAACAATAAAAATTTTAATTAAATGACATATAAAATTCACTATTTTTATTTATAATTTTATTTAATTGTGTAAAAGGTATTTTAAAAGTAACAAATCCAGCTGAATATGGGGCTATATCATACGGCTTAAAATAAATATATAGATTATCTTCATCAATATAAAAATTTTGATTGTTATCTATTCCTGTAAAAGAGTCTTTAAATACATAATTATATTCTTTATCAAAATTTATCATAGATTTAATTAATGTATTTAAATATTCTTTCCATGGAGAATTTTTTATAAATAAATCTTCTAAAATATAAAATTTTCCCGTTATTAAATTTATATTTTCTGCTTTTCTAACAGGCATTGGATGTGCTGAACCCAAAACATAGTAACTACCATTAAGCTCTATACTTATAAAATTTTTCTTAAAAAATTTTATATCAAAAGTCCCATAATAATTATATTCTAAAATAGTATCTTTGGTTATTTCTTGATTTTTATTTTCACTGTAAGGGCTAAAATAAGAATCCTCTTCTAATCTTTTATTTATCTTTCCTAACTTTCTACTCTCATGTTCCAAAATATTGGGTACATAAATTAAATAATTAATATTGGGCTTATATTTTTTCATAAAAACAGAATAATTATTATCTAACTTTATAATATCATTTGGTTTGTATACTACTTCATTATACTTCCCTATATAATAAGGCATATAGTCAATATCTGCATAGATTAAATTTTCCTTTTTTAAAAGTTGACCACTACCTTTAACCTTTGGATAATTTTTATTTCTCTCTCCACTTAAATTTATAAAAAAACTATACTCTTCATCACTTGCACAAGCTAATCCATCCTTATAAATTCCAACATATAAATATAAAAAATTAGTAAGAATTTTTCCATCTGTACTCGCTATGGCATAAATATTTCTATTGATAAAAGTATCTTCTCCCATAGGTAAGCCTAAAGCCACTCTCCCCTCACCCAAACTTAATATACTACTAAATATAGGCTCAAAAACATATTTTCCTTCTAAATCAATTACCCCATAACGTTTTTCATAATTTTTATCATAACTTACAATTGCAACACCATCATTAAAAGCTGATGCTTCACTATATTTTGCTTTAATTATTTCTTTCCCTTTGTTATCTATATATCCATAAGGTCCTTGAAAATTATCAGCATAAACCATAACCCCTACATTATATCCATAAAGAAATATATGTTTATATGTTTTTAAAATCTCTCCATTTTCATTAATAAGTGCATAATTTGTATAATCTAATTTTACTAAAGCTATTCTATCTTTAAATGGATAAGCCATTATAAATTTGGGCGAAATTACTTCTTCTCCTTTTAAATTAATATAACCATATCTATAATCCCCATTTTTATAGCTTTTTGCAATAAGAGCTAATCCATCGTTAAATTCACCTATAAAATCATATTTTTTTTCAGTTATAACATTACCTTTATCATCTATAACTCCTACATTACCATTTAGATTAAATACAGCCCTTCCTTCCTTAAACTCTCCTATACTATCATAAACTGGTTTTACAAGATATTCTCCATTAGTATTAATAACTCCAAACTTATTATTTTCTAAAACTACTGCTGCATCATATTTAAAATCATAAGCTATTTGAAATCTAGGTTTAATAACAAACAATCCTTTATTATTAATATACCCATAAACTTTTCCATTTATAGTATTTTTCATTGCTGGATATAATATTATATTCTCTTTTGTACTTTCCTCAGCTACTATATTTTTTCTACTTAAATTCACTTAATAACGCTCCACAAATATTACTTATTAATATTCTATGTATATAGCAATAAAATTTTATCTAAACCATTTTATTTTTCTATTATTAAATGTATTATTTATATTTTTTAATTACAAATTCTTTAAAATTCTTCACAATGGCTACTTCACTTTTATGTTTATTCCATCCCATATAAATAGTTTTATATCCTATATCTTCTTTTATGTTTAATATAGATATTTTATCTACATTAATCATCTGTGTATTAGGAAGTATTGTAATACCTGCTCCTGCTGCAACTAGTACTAATACTCCTATAACCCCTGCTTCTTTTGGCTGTACTAATATTTTAGGAATATATCCTATCTTTTCATGATATTTTACAATCTTATTTTTATACTCATCAACCATAATAAAAAACTCATCTTTCAAATCCTTTAATGAAACTTCATGCTTGCTTGCAAGATGATGATTTTTAGGCACAACCAATACATACTTTTCTTTTTTTATTTTTTCAAATTCTACTTCTCTAAAATCTTCTATATTTTCAATAGACTCAAAAAAACCTATATCTATTTTATTATTATTTAAATTATGTAATATATTTTTTGTAGACTCATTGCTAAACTGAAACTTCGTACCATTATAAAGATTTAAAAAATCACTTATTACAAAATGTATAAAACTTGCACTTATACAAGGAGTCGATGAAATATAAATATTATTTTCATTCTTCTTTTTTAAATCTTCTATCTCCTTTATTCCCTCATTAATACTACTTAAAGCAGATTTCCCATGTTTTAAAAATATTTCTCCAAACTCTGTAAGATTTATATCTCGTCCATCTCTTTTAATTAAAGTAACTCCCAATTCCTCTTCTAATTTAGATATTGCTTTACTTAAAGCTGGCTGCGTTACATGAGCATATTCAGCTGCTAAAGTAAAACTTTTCGTTTCAGCTATCCCTTTTAAATATTCTAACTGCTGTAAATTCACAAATATAATCTCCCTTTTTTAATAACATTTTCTTTCTATAACTTTTGGTTATAATTCTATGAATAATATAAATTAGACTTTTCATTTCTATTATAAGTATAATTAAATTATAAATATATATAATAACTTAAATAAATTTATAAAAAAATTAAGATTGGAGATATTTAATCATGTTTAACGTAAATAGAGAAAAATGTGTTGCATGTACTCAATGTATAAAAGATTGTCCAGTTAGTGACATATTATTAAAAGATAGTAAAGCTTATATAAAAAATGAATCTTGTATAAAATGCGGTCACTGCATTGCTATATGCCCAACAAAGGCAGTTTCAACAAATGATTACAACATGGACGATGTAATTGAATACAATAAAGAAAATTTTTCAGTAGATGCTGATAACTTATTAAACTTTATAAAATTTAGAAGAAGTGTTAGAAGGTTTAAAAATAAAGAAATAGAAAAAGAAAAACTACATAAAATTATCGAAGCTGGTAGAGTTACAGAAACTGCAACTAATAGTCAAGATGTTTCTTTTACTATAGTAACTAACAAACTTAACGAACTTAGAGATTTAACTTACGAAGCTTTAAATAAAAAAGGTGAATATATACTAGCTAATTTAACACCTGAAACTAAATATTTAGAAAAATATGCTAAACTATGGATTAACTCCTATAAGCTATATAAAGAAGATCCTATAAAAAATGATAGAATCTTGTTTAATGCTCCTGCCGTTATAATAATTACAGCTAATACTGAAATAAATGGCGCTTTAGCTTCATCTAACATGGAACTTATGACTAATGCCTTAAACCTTGGAACTTTCTTTAGTGGATTTATCCAACTTGCAGCTAAAGACAATAAAGAAATATTAGAACTTCTTAAAATTAAAGATAAAAAAATAATTGCATGTTTAGTACTTGGATACCCTGATGTAACATATAAAAGAACTACTCCAAGAAAAGATGCGGATATAACTTGGATATAAACTTAAATTTAGAAACAATATAATTTAAACTTGGCAAAAAACACTTATGATTAACATAAGTGTTTCTTTAATTACTTCTTTATATTTTAAATATCACCTTATATATTTTCTCCATCTGAATCAATAACTTCTTTATACCATAGATATGAATCTTTACATAGTCTCTCCATACTACCGTTACCTTCATTATCACGATCTACGTAAATCATACCATATCTTTTTTTCATTTCTCCAGTTGTGAAAGATACTAAGTCTATAATTCCCCATGGAGTATATCCCATTAATTCTACACCGTCATAATTTACAGCCTTTTTTATTTCTTCTATATGCTTTGCTAAATAATCTATACGATATGAATCATGAATTTTCCCATCTTCTTCGATTTTATCAATTGCTCCAAATCCATTTTCCACTATAAACATAGGAAGCTCATATCTTTCATATAAACGGTTTAAAGTATATCTTAAACCAACTGGATCTATTGGCCATCCCCAATCACTAGCTTTTATATAAGGATTTTCTACTGAATTTTGCAATGCTCCATTTACAACATCACCAGTATTATCATTTTTAACATCTGCTTTTACAACAGTAGACATATAATAACTAAATCCTATATAATCTACAGTTCCAGCCTTTAATATTTCTAAATCGCCTTCTTCTATACCAATATCATAGCCTTGGCGTTCAAATTCTTTTAACGCATATTTTGGATAATGTCCACGCACATGGACATCTGGGAAGAAGAATCTTTGACGCATTGCTTCTTCTGCCGCCATTATATCATCTGGATTACATGAATATGGATATATAGGTACATGTGAAATCATACATCCTATTTTAAATTCTGGATTTATTTCATGACCTTTTATAACAGCTTTTGCACTAGCTAATAATTCATTATGTGCAACCTTATATAAAACAGCTTTTTTGTCTTCTCCTTCTTTTACAGTTACACCTGAGTTTGTCCAGAAAAATAGTGGATTTTCAGTATCCATTTGGTTATTTATTTCATTAAAAGTCATCCAATACTTAACTTTATTTTTATATCTTTTAAAACATACTTCTGCAAATCTTTCAAAAAAGTCTACTACTTTACGATTCCTAAAGCCACCATATTCTCTAGCTAAATGCAATGGCAATTCAAAATGAGATAATGTAATAACTGGCTCTATGTTATACTTTAATAATTCATCAAATAAATCATCATAGAATTTAAGTCCTTCTTCATTAGGAACTAGTTCATCACCCTTTGGAAATATTCTAGACCATGCTATTGAAGTTCTTAAACATTTAATTTCCATTCCAGCAAGCAATTTTATATCTTCTTTATATCTATGATAAAAATCTATAGCTTCATGATTTGGATAAAATTTATCTTCCATAACACTTTCAGTAATTTCTCTTGGCACTCCATGAGCTCCTGCTGTCATTACATCTACGACACTTGGTCCTTTACCTCCAGCATTCCAGCCCCCTTCAAATTGGTGAGCGGCAAATGCTCCACCCCATAAAAAATCTTTTGGTAACTTACTCATAATTTTCCCCCTTATGTTTTTATATACTTAAACTTAATTCTCTTAAATCAATTATTGTTTTACCATTGTCCACATTCATATCTATAGCTACTAAACTTTGATTATACATATCACTATTTGTAATTATAACTGGAGTAACTGTTTGATACCCTTCTTTCTCTATAGCTTTTATATCAAATTCTAGTAAAAGTTCTCCTTGTTTTACCCTTGAATTTACTGCTGTTTTCACATCAAATCCTTTTCCATTCATTTTAACAGTATCCATTCCTACATGAATTAATATTTCTATCCCATCATCTGAAATTAATCCTATTGCATGTTTAGTATCTGCAATAAACTGAACTGTTCCATTAAATGGTGCATACACCTTATTATCACTTGGTTTTATTGCTACTCCATTTCCCATTGCCCCTGACGAAAATACTGGGTCATCAACTTTTGATAATTCTATTACTTTTCCAGCAATAGGGCTTTTTATTTCTTTTTTTCCACCAATTATACTGCTTTGTGACACTTCAATAGTTTCTTTTTTATTTTCTTTGATTTCATTTATATTTTCTCCACTTCCTATTATTTGAACTAGTATAATCGCACCAAATAATGATATTGCACCACCTAACAACATTCCTATAATTGAACTTGGATTTTCTGGATTAATAGCATTTACTACTGTTAAAGCTCCTGGAAGACCAGCATATGCATAATAAGCTACATTAAAAAATGATGCTACTATCGCTCCAATACCACCTGCTATACATCCGCATATAAATGGTTTTTTTAGTTTTAAGTTTACTCCATATATTGCTGGTTCTGTTATACCAAAAAATCCAGTAATTCCAGAAGAAAGAGCTACGCTTTTAGTTTCTCTATTTCTAGCCTTTATAAACACACCAATTACTGCACCTGTTTGTGCTATAACAGCCATTGTTTGGAAAGCTTGAAACGTATCCATACCATACATATCATAATTAGCTAAACACATTGGTGTAACACCCCAATGCACCCCAAATATAACTACAATTTGCCATAGCCCACCTATAACTGCCGCTGCAACTGCAGGTGCAAAACTATATAAAGCATTATATCCATTTGCTATCGCTGTAGCTACCCCGTCTGATACTGGTCCTATTAAAACTATTGTAAAAGGAACCATAATTAACATACATATTAGAGGTGTAAATAACGATTTAACTACGTCTGGTAATTTTTTCTCAACAAATCTTTCAACATATGATAATATCCATACTAAAAATAATGGAGGTAACACTGATGATGTGTATGTTGTTTCTGATAATTTAATACCTAAAAATTTAACTGCTTCTCCCCCAGCTATTCTTGTTGCAATTTCTCCCCAAGTTGGACTTACAAGTGCACAACAACAAGCTACTGCAATAAAAGTATTACATTTAAAATGCTTAGATGCAGTAATAGCTATGAATATTGGTAAAAAAGTAAATGGAGCCCACGATATAAAACTTAAAACTTCATATGTCCCAGTAGTTTGAAATGTAGGATTTATCATATTAATTAATATTAAACCACCTTGCAATATCCCAGCAGCGGCTAGAATATAAATAAATGGAGCAAATACTGCCGACATTGTTGCAATTACTCTATTTAAAATACTAGACTTTGGAGCATCATTATCTTCTATATCTTCCAAGTTTAACTCACTTGCTACCTTATCAAAAACCTTACCCACATGAGTTCCTATAACAACCTGAAATTGACCTCCATTTTCAACTACTGTTATTACTCCAGTGAGAGCTGAAACCCTTTTATTAGCATCATTTGGTGTGTCTTTTAATACTAATCTAAGCCTAGTTGCACATCTTGATGCCTTAACAATATTTTTTTCTCCTCCAACCGCCTCTATTATATCCACCGCTAATTTATCATAATCACGAATTGCTTTTGACATAACTGTCCCCCTTAAATATATTAGTATAATTATATTGTATATTTATATAATAATTATACCAGTATAATTTGTCAATATATTTTTGAAAACAATTTCTAAAGTTGGATTTAGTTATTATTTATGCTATACTAAAAAACAAATATCTTAAACTAAAAGGGAGTAAAAATGCTTAAATATCAGCAAATAGCAAAAGAAATAGAAAATTATATATACAGCAATTCCTTGCCTCAAGGAACAAAATTACCAACAGTAGAAAACTTTGCTTTTGACTATAAGGTCAGTAAAAGTACTATAGTTAAGGCATTAGAATCCTTGGTTTTAAAAGGAATTATTTATCAAGTTCAAGGAAGTGGAATCTTTGTTAGAAGAAGAAACCGTACTGGATATATAGATTTTAATATACTAGCAGGATTTACTAGTAGCTTAAAAGAATTTAAAATAACATCAAAAGTATTAGATTTTGATATTATAAAAGCAGATAACAAAATAGCTCAATTACTTGAATGTAATCTTAATGATGAAATATACAAAATTAAAAGAATTAGATATATAAATAATGAAATTATGTGCTATGAAGAATCCTATTATAAAAAAAGTGTTGTTCCATACTTAACTAAAGAAATCGCAAAAGAATCTATTTTTGAATATTTAAACAGTGCTTTAAACTTAAATATGGGGTTTTCTGATAGATATTTTAATATAATTAAACTTGATAAGCATATAGCAAATTTACTTGAATTAAATCCTAATGACCCAGCCATGAGTGTTTTAGAACAAATTTACTTATCCTCAGGTATAATGTTTAACTTTTCAAAAATAATCTATCATTATAAACATACTCAGTTTTACTCACAATCTACTTCTATAAAATAATACAATCTGAAATAACTTATTAATAAAAGAACTAGAAATAAAATATACCTTATTTCTAGTTTTTAATTTACTTCTAAACAAACCTATCAATTTATAACATTTCCATAAGCCTTACTATATTTTCAGAAGTTCTTTCAATATTTTCTTTTCCATTTTTCAAAGCTTCATCAATAGATGTTACCCCTCTCATAATTCCAAATATTGAATCTATGCCTTTTTCATACAAAATATCTATATCATCTCCAACTCTTCCCGCCAAAGCCACAACTGGCTTATTGTATTTTTTAGCAACCGTAGCAACTCCTAAAGGTGTTTTGCCATACTGAGTTTGGAAATCTATACTCCCCTCACCAGTCCAAACCATATCACAATTTTTAACCTTTTTTTCAAGTCCAGAATATTCAATTACTATTTCAATACCTTTTTTTAAATTACCATTCAAAAATACCATAAGTCCTGCACCAAGTCCTCCTGCTGCTCCAGCTCCTGCAATTTCTAAAACATCTTTACCAAACTGTTCTTTGATAACTTTTGCATAATGCTTTAAATTATTATCTAAAATTTTAATCATTTCAACGCTTGCTCCTTTTTGGGGGCCAAATATATAAGAAGCTCCATTTTCTCCGCAAAGAGGGTTACTAACATCGCAAGCTACCTCTATTACAACATCTTTTAACCGTCTATCAAAATTAGTTAAATCTATCCTATCTAACTTTTCTAATTCTCCACCACCAAAACCTAGTTCATTACCCTCCTTATCTAACAACCTTCCGCCAAGAGCCTGTATAACTCCGACTCCCCCATCATTTGTAGCACTTCCACCTATACCTATTAATAATTTTTTAACTCCTCTATCTAAACAAGCTTTTATAAGTTCACCTGTTCCATAAGTAGTAGTTATTAGAGGGTTTCTTTCTCCAAGCGATACCAAATGTATGCCACTTGCACTAGCCATCTCTAATACTCCAATTTCTCCATTACCCAAAATCCCATACTCTGCTTTAACTTTATTTCCAAGTGGTCCAACAACTTCTAAAGAATACACTTCTCCACCTGTTGCATCTACTAAAGATTGCATAGTTCCTTCTCCGCCATCTGCCATAGGAACATGAATACATTGAATATTAGAATTTACCTTTTTTATTCCTCTTTCCATAGCTACACAAACTTCCTTTGCTGTCATACTCTCCTTAAAAGAATCTGGTGCAAGTACAATAACTAAATCCTTTTTCATTCTAATTCTCCTTATTTATCTTAAATTTTATTATTTTTATTTAAATTCATTCACTTATCAAATACTATATCTATAAAACTTTCATTTCAATTAATAGTATATATCATTTTATTTAAGATTTATATTATATGCTCTATAAGCTTATGGATTTTTCTTATCACAATTTTTATTCGTAATATTTATAATTTATATAAATATTAGCGTTTGATATTTAATATATATTTATTGATTACTTCTTTTAATTAATTTTTCGTTTCAATTGAAAATGATTCTTGATTATTTGATATTTATATAGTATACTTTTATAAGTATTAATTTCCAATTATTTATTTTTATTGTATATAAACCTAAATAGGTTAAAAATATATATTTAAGGGGTTTTTTAAAATTATGAAAAAAAGAAGTAAATTATTTTTATCTACAATAATGACAGTAGCTTTAATGTCATCATTTGTTGCATGTGGGACTACAGATAATGCTAAAGATGATAATAGTTCAAATGTATCAACTAATTCTTCAATCGATGAAAATGTAACATATGTATACGGATATGCACCTTTAAGCTATGCACAATATTGGGCTGGAGAACTAGATAAATCTGTTGAAGAACTAAGTAAATCATCAGATAAAACAGATAGCGAAGGAGTAAATGATGCAGGCATGTTTGATGCTGTTACTCGTGCAACAACAAAACATGGTATATATAGACAACAATTTCAATATATAGTTGAAGTGACTGGAGAAAAAGTTATAAGCAGCGAAGTTGTTGAAGAAAATGGAAAAGAAACTACAAAGTATACCACTGACTCTAATGATACACAAACTGTAACTGTACAAGCTTCCCTTGATGGAGTTGATTCAGAGGGTACAATAACAACTGCACCTGTAGACGATAATGTTGTATTTGAAGATGTGTCTTCGGTATTTGCTATTGGCGAAGGTGATTCAGCTACTCAATATAAGGTCACAGAGTATAAAGTTTTAGGCTTTAATAATATTCCTGTTGCAATACCATCTGATATGGTAGACTCAGCTAAAGAAAATGGCTTTGTTGAAGATAGCAATGTTTCATCTGATACTTATGGATTAAAAACTATGAATTCTGACGGTACTTATAGAGCTAGAAAAACATCTGGTAGTGTAACTTCTAAAATTACAGTTGTCGCTGATACTGATAAAACAGATTACGCTTATAATACTAAATATGGTTCTGATGCTGAAGCTTATGTTTATCTAAAAAATAAAAATGGTGAAGAATTATCAGATTCTGAGTTTTTAGAATACTGCGCTAATTTTATCACTGCAAAATATGAATATTACGGCAATGATGAAACTTATACTAATTTAGTTGCTACTTATGGAAGCAAACATTCATCTGATTCTTGGTGGAGTACAAACCACGGACATCGTATAGATTGTGGTATAAATTATGATTTTGATCGTTTTGAAGGTTCTGGCAGTGGATACTATAAAATTACTTTAATTGCAAATGGTTATGAAGATATTGAAGCATTAGTTTGCTTTAAAAATCCCTACCCAAATGAAACAACAGCAACTATAAAAGATAATACAATAACTATTAATGGAATAGAGCAAGATGAACTTAAGGATTCTAAAATCACTATAACTTCTGGCTCTGGTCGAAATACAGTAACTGTTGTTGATGGTGATGATTTAACTGGATTAACATATACAAGTTCTAATACCCTTGAAAAAGGAACAGAATATAATATTTCAATAACTCTTAACAATTATCAACCACTAACATTTACAACAATGGCTGAATAAAACTTAATAAGTATAATATCACAAATATTTATTTTATTTGTGATATTATACTTTAATTAATAAGGAGGAAAATATGTCATTTTTAATTTCTTTATGTGTCGTCTTATTTTTAATTTCTATCGGACGCAATTTTATTAAAAAACATTCAAATTTTTGCTATATAATAACATTTTTAATATCTATATCATTGATTGTTCTTACATACTCTGGAATCATATCTAATGCACCTTCGTGGCTTAAAAATTATATATTGCCCTTATTTTCAAAAAGTAGTCTAGCAACATCATTTTTTGTTGTGGTAATGTATACTGGAGCCCTTAAAAATGGTAGTAAAGCTATTAAATTTTTAATGCCAATTAGAGCCCAACTATCCATTATTGGATGTATTTTGGCACTAACTCATAATATTATTTATGGAAGAACACATTTTGTCACACTTTTTACAAATCCAAAATCTATGTCAACTAATATGATTATAGCTTCAATTATAAGTATTTTACTTATTTTAATTATGCTTCCTCTTATGATTACTTCTTTCCCTAAAGTTAGAAAAAAGATGAAAGCTAAATCATGGAAAAAACTTCAGCAACTAGCTTATCCTTTTTATGGACTTATTTATTTACATGTAATGATTATAGCAATTCCTTTAGCTAAAAAAGGGATTACTCAATATATTATCAACGTTTTAGCTTATAGTATAGTATTTTTAATATATGCTTCAATGCGTATTAGAAAAGCACTTTTAAAAAATAAAGTTTCAAAAAAGAAAGCATCTTCACCAATTTTTGCATCTATTATAGTTTTTGCTTTAGTTTGCGTATCTATTTTTTATACACCAAAAATAGATAAAGATATACAAAGCTCTACTTCACTATCACAGAAAGACTCCTCTACTGAAGATAAAATCTTAAATAAAGATAGTGAAAATGTTGATGCTGAAGTTGCAACAGAAATTCCTTCTTCTCAATCTGTTACTTATGTTGATGGAACTTATACAGGAACAGCCTCTGGATATAATGGAAATATTAGCGTTGAAGTTACTGTTTCTAATAACACTATTTCTGACATAAAAATTACAAAATACGTAGATGATGAACCTTTTATAGATGAAGCAATTTCAGGTGTTACAGAAAATATTATAAATTCTCAAAACACAGATGTAGATACAGTTTCTGGCGCAACATTTAGTTCTAAAGGAATAATAAACGCAGTAAAGGCAGCTCTTATAAATGCTAAAGGCTAACTTTAAAAAAATAACTGTATTTTTTATCTTACTAATTTTATTGCTTATAACTATTTATAAAAGTATTACACCATTTTTAACAACTACATCTGCTTCAAAAGATATAAAAAAACTATCTACTCAAGTATTTGCAATGGATACAGTTATGAGTATTACTATTTATAATTCTAATGAAGAAATTCTTAATTTATGTAAAGAACGAATTTTAGAACTTGAAAATCTTTTTTCAGTAACAGATATAAATAGTGAGATTTCAACTCTAAATACAAACAAAGAATTAACTCCATCTAAGGATACTTCATTGCTTATAAAAAAAGCTATAGAAATATCTAACGAAACTAATGGTGCTTTAGATATTTCTATTTACCCTATTTTAAAGGCTTGGGGGTTTACCACAGGAAACTATAATGTTTTAAATAGCAATGAAATTAATGATTTACTAAATACAGTAGATTATACAAAAATTAATTTTGATGAAAATAAAATAACAATACCTAACAATATGGAAATAGATTTAGGTAGTGTTGCTAAAGGTTATACAAGCAGTGAAATCATTAAAATTTTAAAAGAAAACAATGTAAAATCTGCCTTAATTAATTTAGGAGGAAATGTTCATACTTTAGGCTCTAAACTGAACAACACTCCTTGGAAAGTAGCTGTTAAAAGCCCAACAAATAACTCAAATATACTATCTATTAATGTTATAGATAAAGCAGTTATAACATCTGGTGCTTATGAGAGATATTTTACAGATGACTTAGGTAACGTATATGGTCATATAATCGATCCTAAAACCGGAAAACCAACTGAAAGTGACCTTTTATCTGTTACAATAATTGGTGATGATAGTGTTTTATGCGATGCCTTATCTACATCTCTTTTTATTCTAGGTTTAGATAAAGCTATTGATTTTTATAAAACTCATAATAATTTTGAAGCTGTCTTTATAACTAAGGATAATAAATTATATATTACGGAAGGGATAAAGGATGATATTGCTCTTTTAGATGGTTATAGTGATATGTGTCCTAATATAATAAATAGATGAAAAAATCAAAAATTTGGATATTTATAATAGGGATTGTTTTTTTAATTTCATTAATATCAAGTATCTTAATATTCAAAGCACCTGCTAAAGGTACTATTGCAAATATTTATGAAGATGGGAACTGTATAAAATCAATTAATTTATCAAATGTCATAGAACCTTATGAATTTACTATAAAAACTGAGCATGGAACAAACGTAATTTCTGTAGAAAATGGTAGAATATCTATCAGTTTTGCTGATTGCTCTGACCAAATTTGTGTAAATCAAGGTTGGATTTCAAACTCCGTAACTCCTATAGTATGTTTACCACATAAAATTACAATAAAGCTTGAAAATACAGCCAAAGACTCACAAATGTTTGATGCATTGTCACAATAAAAAGGGGGGATTTTTTTGAATACTAAACGTCTAACAACAATGTCTCTTTTAACTAGTATGGCTCTTATAATATTTATTGTAGAAGCGAATCTTCCATCACTAACCCCCATACCTGGCATAAAACTTGGTCTTTCAAACATCATAACTGTTTATGCTATATTTACCCTTGGTCCATTGGATACTTTTCTTATACTTCTTTGTAGGATTATTCTTGGAAGTATATTCTCTGGTAATATGTCTACTCTTTTATACAGTTTTTCAGGAGGACTATTTTGTTATACATCCATGTTGATTATTAGAAATTTTCTAACATTAAAACAAATTTGGATTTGCAGCGTTATTTCGGCAATATTTCATAACATCGGGCAAATAACTGTTGCTATTTTAATTACAAATACGATATCTTTAATATATTATTTCCCTATCCTTACAGTGTCTGCAATAATTTCTGGCACATTTACAGGACTTTGCTCACAGTATCTTATTAACAGATTAAATGCTTTAGAATTAAAATAACATTTATAAAAACAAAACATCTTATTATAGATGTTTTGTTTTTATGTTTGAGTCAAAATTTATTACATTTAATTTAATTGTTTTTTATAAATACAACAAAATATACTTTTAAAACTTTATAGAGCATTCATTTAAAATATTTAATATATCTTTATTATTAATTATCACTCTTGGAATTTTAATTTGATTTTTTGATACACCCTTTTTAAATAAAGATTCACTTACAAGCTTAAAAGTATCATTTTTTAAAACTATTATTTTAATTTCTCCTAGTTTTTTATTGTTCCTAGCTCTATCATAAGCTAAATTTGACTTTCTAAGTTCTTTATCTAACTTTTTCTCTAATAAATTAACCTCTTCTTTAGACAATTTTTCTTTAAACTCGCAGTAAAAAACATACCTACCAGGTGTAATTGAATTATCAGGAATTGTTGTATAATCCATTAAATTGAATTTTTTCATAGAATTCTTTATGGCAGTTGTTAATTGTTCCTCATTAGTTTTTTCAGACACCATATTTAATACTTGATTTTTTCTACATACAAATTCAATTTCCGGAGAATCGTTATAATAACTAACAACATTAACTATATCTCCTAATCTATATCTATATAACCCTGCATAATTAGTAATAACTATCTCATATTTCTCTCCAACTTTTAATTCATTTATCAACAAAGTTTTTGGATTGTCATTATCTATTTCTTCAAAAGGAATAAATTCATAAAACACCGTATCTGGAATTATAATATATCTTATCTTCTTGATATATGGATTAATACCAATTGTTCCTTCTGTCGCAGCATAAACTGGTGAATAAATAGGAAGATTATCTGTGTAATAATTTACTTTATCATCATAAATTGAAAAATTTCCTCCTGTAACTGTTGCAATATACATAATATTAGGCCATATATTTCTTATTACTCCCTTGAAACCTTTTTTAAACTCTATACTAAGTTCGTCAGCTCTTGTTGCATTAGGTTCTAAATAACCGTTTAAAATTTTTCTAACCTCTTCATCTAAATTAATTTTTTTATTTATTCTTCCTTTTTTAATATCATTTACTAAATCATTATAATTATCTTCAAGTATCCTAAATAAATCTAAAATATTAGAAATAAATGCTGCACTTATGTATGCTAAATTTTTTTCTTTAAGTGCAAATAATAAATGAAGATAATTAGCACTATCTTTATCTTTTATTTCCATAACCTCAATAGGTGATGTATAAAAATATCTTATTATATTTTTTATTCCTTTCATACCGCCAGATGTTGCAGAACATATAGGAATCCCCCCATTGGTATAAGTGGTAGTAACTATATCAGATACTGCAAGTCCTCTTTCGTAATTCCAGTTATTTTTGAAGTTATCATATGCAAATCTATTTAACAGTATACCCATATATTTTGAAGCAATAAGTCTGCTTTTTTTAGTTGTTGGAATTAATTTTTGTTTTCCAGTTGTTCCTGATGTATGTCCAAAATATTCAATTTTTCCACTAAATAATATATTCTCTTTTCCATTTACCATCTTCTCAATATAATCTTCATAAAAATCATAGTTAGTTATAGGAAAATTTTCCTTAAAATCTTTAATGCATTTAATATCTTTAAAATTATATTTAATTCCTATTTCACTTTTACAATTCAACTTTAAAATTTTAAGGAGAACTCTGCCATTTACTTTATAAGATTTTTCAGTATCTTTATTAAACTTTATCTTAATTAATAACCCTGCTTTTAAATTTAATTTTAATAACTCTTTACTTATAATACTCATAAACTTTCCCTATTAAAATTTTTCTATTAATATATTATGAAGATAAATGCTATTGTGTATTTAACAAGTTAACTCTGTCATATTTTATTGCAAAAATATATTAATCACTACCCAATTTCTCTTTTAATAAATCATTTATTAATTCAACTGCTTTATTCTCTCCACCAGCTTGTCTTACCTTTGTTCTCATTTTCATCATATTATCTTTATACCTATCATTATTTAAAATTTCATTAGCATAATTTCTTATTATATTAGATGAAATATTATTTTTATTTATAACCCTTCCAAGTTCTAAATCTTCAATTCTCTTTTCCACAATTGGTTGATTAGCAACTTGAGGTACAACTATTAAGGGTACTCCAAAATACATAGCTTCACTTGTGCTATTCATACCTCCGTGGGTTATAAATAAATCTGTCCTTTTTAAAACTTCTATTTGCGGTACAAAGTTGTATACATAAAAGTTATTAGGTATTTTCCCTAATTGTTCCTTTTTTAATGTTTTCCCTATAGATATTATCACAGTAACATCAGTATTTTTAAGTGCCTCTATGCAATTTTAAAAAATTTTAGAGAATTATTAAATATAGTTCCTAAAGATACATAAATAATTTTATTTTTATTTCATTAAAGCTTAAGCTTAAATCCACAATTATTAAATACTTGTTGTGATATTTCCTTGTTCCACGCAAAACATGAATATAAACGATTTGTAGTTTATATTGTTTATGTATATTATTCAATAATCAAAAACTTATAATATATAGATAAATTACATTTTTATAAATTATGTATTTTTTCTACACTTGTAGTTTTACTCTTTTTAACTAATAATATATTATAAGAATAAATTTATAACTTATTATTTTAAAAAAGGAGTATTTTATGAAGATAACTTAAGAAATCATGCTACAATAATTATACTTAATATTGACATATATTTTTTTATTATAGATATTAGTAAAATTTATGAATGAGGGGACTATATATGAAAAAAAAAGATATATTAGAATTAAAAAAAAGACTTAAAAAAGATAAGTGTACATTTACTAAAGTATGTGGTTGTTATGTAAATGGTGAAAAAAATATTATCTTAAATTTTAATGAAACATTTTTAAATTTAGAGGAAGATGAATTCTTTAAATACCTAGAAATCGCCAAAAAAACTTTATCTGGGACAATAGGAAATAATATTTTAGAATTAGATTTTTCTAACGAAGAAAATACAAACAGTAAACAACAGTTTTTATTAAAACTAAGAAATAGCAAATTAAAAGATGAACTTATTCTGAATGATTTTTATAAATCAATTATAGATAACTATAACTATGAAGGCAATTTTTTAATATTACTTTTTCATGATGCTTATGATGTTATTACTAAAACTTCTGACAATTTAAAACTTGATGAATCAGAGGAAGTATATGAATATATATTGTGTGCTGTATGTCCTGTATCACTTTCAAAACCAGGTCTTGGCTACTTTGAAAAAGACAATAAAATTGCAGCAATTGATAGAGATTGGGTTGTTGAAGCTCCAAGCCTTGGATTTATATACCCTGCATTTATAGATCGTAGTTCAGATGTTAATTCTGTTATGTACTATACAAAAAATGTAAAGAATCCTCAAACTGAAATAATGAATTATGTTCTTGGATGCAATTCTAAACAAACTGCCACAGAACAAAAAGAAACCTTTACTAATATTATTCATAATGCTGTTGGAGCTAATGAAAAAGAATCAGAGCGTATATTTATGGAAATACAAGAAACTCTTAATAATTTAATAGATGAACATAATATTATAAACGATAATAATGCAGAATCTATAATTTTAACTAAAGAAGTGGTACAAGATATCTTATCTGAAAATGAGATAGCTGAAGACATCGCTGCTAAAATTGAAGAATCTTACACTGAAAGCTTTGATGATGCTCCTCCTTTAGCAGAACATCTAATTGACACAAAAGCACTACAAATTAATGCTCAAAGAAAAAAAGAGGAAAAACTTGAAAAACAAGTTCAAACACTACAAGATGAACTAGAGAAAGTCAGACAAGATAGTTCTTTAAATCTAGAAGATAATAATGATTTTTCAAATTATGATATCCTTCTACAAGTAAAACCTGAAAAAGTAGCAGAAATTAAAAGTCAAATAATTGATGGAAAAAAATATATCATTATACCAGTTGAAGATAACGAACAAACTAATGTAAATGGTGTAAATAAACTAATTTAAAGAAAAATAATCTATTGCAATTAAAAATATTAATCGTGCAATAGATTATTTATTTTCTATTATGTATTTGATATAAAAATCTAGTTTTGATATAATATTTCTAAAAACTTAGGAGGAATATAAATGTTTGAAAACGATACATATAAAGAAAATATAAAATCATTTAAAAAGGTTCTTTCTTCAGAAGCAGATAAATTATTATCTAATGAAAACTTAGCTACCGTATATATTGGTAGAGAAACATGTCCATTTTGCCGTAAATTTGCTAAAACATTAGGAAGCTTAACTGACAAACTTAATACAACTATTTATTACGTAGATAGTGCAGATTTTTCAGATGACGAGATAAATTCATTTAGATTAAAATACAATGTTGTAACAGTTCCAGGATTTATCGTTAGTAAAAACGGACAAATAGACGTTCGCTGCGATTCTTCAACTCCAGAAAATGAAATATTAAATATGTTAAAATAATGTAGATATCAAAAACATTAATTACATATAAAAAAACTGTATCGGATTTTCAATTACTAATAAATTCTGATACAGTTTATATTTTATCTTTATACTTAGAATTCTAATTTTACACTTTTTATTAAGCAAACTTTAAATCTAAACTTTTCTTATTAATAACAGATGAAACTGTGTTTCTTTTTACTCTGTATAAATATCTATTAATTTTTTTGTAACTTTTCCTATTTCAAATAATTCTTTGCTTTTTTTATATATTTCATATATATCTTTATCATAATTTCTTTTATCTAAATAATATTTTTTCATGTCATTATACAGATATATCGCATCATTTTTTACTTTAAAATCATGATCTCCAAAATAAGTTTGCCATGCCTCATTAAAATTTTCACTAGTTATTAATCCAAAATACCCAGAATTTCCTCCAGCAATAACTTTTTTAGATGCAGCCATTGCTTCAATTGCAACCCTGCCTGTTCCAAGCACACAATCACTACCTACATAATATTTATTTACATCTATTTGATTTCCAGTAAAATGAATTACTTCTTCTTTTAATTCTTTATTAATTTCATCCCCTAAAGCTTTTAATTCTTTATACCCAGGTCCATCCCCAACTATTACCGCTTCATATTTTATATTTTCATTTATTCTTAAATCTCTAACTACTGTAATTAAATTTTTACAAACATTTATCTTCTCCCAAGCCATCCTACTACAGTAAGTTATACACATAGTATCCCTTGATATATTGTATTTTCTTCTTAAAAGTTGACTTGTATTATTAGCATAATTCTTATAAGCTATTCCATTTGGAACAACTATAGAGTTTATTCCAAATTTTAATAACCACTTATATACTGGAATACTAACACTAATAACACTATCTGCTATCTTCAATGTATTACCTAATATATCATAATAATACATTCCATGAATTGTAAATACACTCTTTATATTCATTTTTTTTGCAGCTTCCACTACAAGATTGCCAGATGATGACTGGTGTGCATGAACTACGCTAATTTTCTCTAATTCAAATATATTGTATATCTCATTTAAAAAATTGTTTCTTTTTGTACTATCCATTTCTATTGATACTGGAAAATCTATATTATAAATTTTACAATTTAATTTTTCAAACTCTTGTGCTAATGGTCCATCGCTAGCTACCACCGTTACCTTTATACCATCTTTTATTAATTGCTTTGTAAGTGTTAGTACATGAGTTTCTGTTCCTCCGATATTAAATTTATCTAACACCAATAATACACTTAATTCCTTTTTCTTTATCTTATCTTTTTCTGCACTACAATTAGAATAATATATCCTTGATCTTTGTCCTTCATGAGACCTATAAAAATACAATGCTTTTTCTATATTATCTATTCCATTAATAACAGATTTTTGTATAAATTCATAATCCTCTGCTCCTGCCAATTTTCTTGTTAATCCGCCAATTTCATCAAATATACTTCCCTTAAAAAGTATAGTCCCAAAACAAACAGGGCTTCTCCCCTGTGCAAAATCTTCTAAAATTTTATTTTTTCCATATACAACAAAATTAGATTCAACTCTAGCCTTATTTATATCATCTTCAAAAACATAATAGTTTGAGCCAACCATCATTATATCTTGATTTTCTTCTAAATATTTAACTTGAAGTTTTATTCTATCCTTATGTGAAACATCATCACTATCTTGCATAGCTATATATTCTCCTTGTGCCAGATACATTCCAACAGTAACAGCACCAGAAAATCCTATATTTTTAGGCATTTTCAAAAATTTTATTCTGTTCTTCTCACGACTACTACGTCTATTTATCCATGCTTGTATAAATTTCACACTATTATCTGTCGAACAATCATCTACTATGATTATTTCTATATTTTTATATGACTGATTTATTAATGAATTCAAACATTGTTCAGCATATTTTCCATTATTATAATTAGAAACAACGATACTTACTAGACCCTTTATTCTGTTATTTCCCATCAACTCAGCCTCCAAACATTCGTTATTAATATACATAATATGCTAAATATATATTTTTTGTTTGGTTCTTTTAACATTTTTTTTAAAAAATCATATATTGAATATGTAAAAAAATAACCCAAATTTAATCTATAAAGGAGACTTCCAAATGCAAAGAACTTATAATACAAAGATTATAAACCGCTCTAAAAATAGTAATGCTTTATATATTAAGCTTATAAATCCATGCCCTAATCCCAATACAATTGCACTAGTTATATATGATTATACAAATTGTACTCCCCAAATTGCCTACAACACCACTTTGTACCTAAATGCAAAATCAATTAAAGCATTAACTTTTCCATTAGTATCTCAAAATTATGATGATTGCTTAAATATTAAAATATACAGGATATCATATACTACTCCAAATCATTTTATTCAATTATCATATAAAGAACTATTTATTAATTAATAACATGAATAAGCTAAGTATAATTTTAATTCATAATTGTAACAATATCGATAATTCTTTAAATAATATATTTAATCAAACTTTTATTAACTTTGAAGTTTTTATAATAACATATACAAAAAATTTAAAATTACCTAAATTAACTGAAAACAAAATTCATATAATAGAGCCTTATAATAACTTCTCTATATTTAATGAATTAATTTCACTATCTGCATCACTTTCTGGGGATTTTATTACTTTTATGAACAGCTCTGATATAAATGCCTTTGAAAGATTTGAAAAACAAATACTATTTATGAATTTAAATAATTTAAATATTTGCTCTTGTTTAGAAATGCCACTTCATAACAATATACAACAAAAACAAGCTTTAATTGAATCTAATAACTTTATAACTAGTGATGATATTAATTCTGTTATTTCAGCTTCCTATCTACCATTAGATTTGTATACATTTGTGTTTAGAAAAAGCTTTTTTATTAAAATATTATATTACTCAAGTTATTATTTTTTCACATCTGAAATTGACTTAATACTATATTTCCTGCGTTTCGAAAACATAAGTAAAATACCTGAGGTACTTTATTATGTAGATAACCCTAAACTCCCCTATGATGAATGCTTAAACTATTATTTAGGTCCAAATACAACCAACAAACTAGCAATATTTAATGAAAATAAAACACTAGATAACCAATATTATTTTAATGAAATAATAAACTCAAGGAAAAAAACTACGAAATACAGTAAAAAATATAAATACACTATTGTTTCTATCTTAAACTACTTTAACATTGGTGGTACTGAAAGCTATATTATAAATTTGGCAAAAAAATTAAAAAAAGAAAATATTAATTTATGTATACTAACAAACAAGTGCTTTAATAAAGAAGTATTTGCTTTTTATAATATAGAATTTCACGTGTTAAATTTATATAATAAGAAGGAATTAACAACTACTATTTCAAGCATTAATAATATAAAAGTCATTCAAATTCACATGAATGAAGATATTAACTTATGTAAAGTAATTAAATCTATAATAAATGTTCCTTTAGTACTAACAATACATGGTATATATTATTCTCAAAAATTACTTAGTAATTATCTATCTTATATAGATAAAGTTGTTTTTGTAAGTGATTATTCAAAAAAATATTATAGCCAACTAATGACACAATTGTCTTTTAAAGAAAATGTAACTATTCCCAATGGTATAGAAAACTCCATTAAAAATATTAATTGTAAAAATATACTAAGAAATACACTTAAAATCCAAAAAAACTCAATAATTATACTATACTGTAGTAGGCTATCATATAATAAATCAAATTTAGCCATGCTTTTTTTAGAAAGCTTCAAAAACATAGCAAAAAAAAATAAAAAAATTTTTGCCGTTATTATAGGACATGGAAATTACTATAAACAAATTAATGATTTAAGTTATAATATAAATTTAGAATTAAAAGAAAACAAAATATTTACTTTAGCAAATAGATTTAATATTTTTGATTATTATAATGACAGCGATTTAATTATAGGTACTGGAAGAGTAGCACTTGAAGCTATGAGCATAGGCAAACCTGTTATTTCATTTGGCTCAAATGGAGAGGTAAATATTATAAATAAAAATACCATTGAAAAAATGATTAATTCAAATTTTGGAGATCATTCATCTTCTTCTCCAAAGTTTGATAATAAATTAATTATTGAGAAACTTAGTACATCAATTAATCTACTAATTAACTCTAAGGAAAAATCAAAAAAACTAGGAAATTGGAATAAATTTTATGTAGAAAAACATCTTTCTTTAGATACTATAAGCAAATTTTACATCAAATTATGCGAAAACGAAAATTTTAATGAATAATATAAAAATTATAAAACACTAATAAAAGAGTAGAAAGTAACTAAACTTCTTTTACTATTATTTTCTACTCTTATCTAAGCATAATTAAATTTATTTACAATTAAAAACTTAATACAATAAATCTAAAATTAATATGTCAAATTTTCAATTATATAAGGCAACCTTTCAACAATATGAGATGCATTGACACAAAACATATCTTTTGACAATATATCTCCAACATAACCATGAATAAATGCACTTAATATTGTAGCCTTTAATGGCTCATAACCCTGCCCAATAAAAGATGCAATAATTCCTGTAAGAATATCTCCCATTCCACCTGATGCCATCTTACTATTCCCTGTTGAATTTATATAAACTTCTTCTCCATTAGTTATTATTGTATTATATCCCTTTAATAATACAATTATTCCATATTTCTTAGAAAAATCTCTTGCAATATCTATTCTATTTTTAATTATATTTTTACTATCAATTCCTGTAAGCCTACCCATTTCTCCTATATGTGGAGTTATTACTATTTTTCTTTTACTATTTTTTAATAAATCTAAATTATGCTGAAGTACATTTAATGCATCAGCATCAAGTACTAGCGGACAACCATCCTTAGATAAAATATCTTTTATAATATTAAAAGTATTTTCATTATTGCCCATCCCAGGCCCTATTGCAATGCTATCACTATTTAATATAAGTTCTTTGAAATCATTATTTTCATAAGACATAATCATAGTTTCTATCGTTTTACTTTGTAAAATTTCAACTACTGACTTTTCAGTACATAAAGTAACAAGTCCAGCACCACTTCTTACAGCACCTTGAGATGTAAGATAGGCAGCACCAGTATATTTTTTAGATCCAGCTATAACACTTACTCTTCCAAAATCACCTTTATACGAATATTTCTCTCTCTTTTTTATAATACTTTTTATCTCTTTTTTCTGTACTAAGTATTCCTTTAAATGAAATTTATTAACTACATATTCTGGAATTCCAATACTTTCAACAACTATTTCTCCAGTATATTTGTCACTTTCATAATCTAAAAAACCTTTCTTATAAACCTCAAATGAAACAGTTTTATTTGCTTTAACACAACTACCTAAAATTCCAAAACTATCACATAACATTCCAGATGGCACATCTATGGAAAGTATGTACATACCACTCTTATTTATAGACTTAATTACCTCTTTATAAATTCCATCTATATTTCTTGCTAAACCACTTCCAAAAATCCCATCAATAATCATGTCATTTTTATTTAATATATCATTTAACAATTGAATATCTTGTGTTTTTACAATCTGCTTTATAGGAACACCCATATTTTTTAAAATATTATAATTTATCAAACAATCCTTGCTCATAGAATGTTCCCCTATAATAAATATATCAACTTTCATGTTCATACTAAAAAGTTGACGAGCAACAGCTAGAGCATCACCACCATTATTTCCTGTCCCACAAATTATAGTAAAGGAATTGAATTTCTCAAAATTTATATTCTTAACAACTTTTAATGCGGCATTTTCCATAAGAACTGTTGAAGGAATATCTAAATCATTTATACAATAATTATCTATATTTTTTATCAACTGCGAATTTCCTATTTTCATTATACTTTTCCACCTTTCTATCCCATTATTTTTTAGCACCTAAAAACTTCCTAACCTTTAACTCTCTATTATTAATTATAACCTATTTATATTTACTTATTGCGCTTTAAAAACTTTAATCTCATATTGCATAATAAATTATTCTTTATTATTATTAAAATATAAGTTGCAAAAACAATATATAATCTTATTGAAAAATAAAACTACATATATTGTTATTTTAATCATGCAACAACATTATAAAAAGAAAGAAGGGAATTAATTTGAAAAGTAGAGCAGCTGTTGCTTTTAAACCAGGAGAACCATTAAAAATTGTAGAAATTGATGTAGCTGAACCAAAAGCAAAAGAAGTATTAGTAAAAATTCTATATACATCAGTTTGCCACACAGATGCATTCACTTTATCAGGAAAGGATTCTGAAGGAGTTTTTCCAGTAGTTTTAGGGCATGAAGGAGCAGGAATTGTTGTTGCTGTAGGTGAAGGTGTTACCTCAGTAAAACCTGGAGATCATGTTATTCCATTATATAATGCCGAATGTGGAGAATGTGAATTCTGCCGTTCTGGTAAAACAAACCTTTGTAGTGCAGTAAGAGAAACTCAAGGAAAAGGTTTAATGCCTGATGGAACAACTCGTTTCTCTTATAATGGAAAACCCGTTTATCATTACATGGGAACAAGTACATTTAGTGAATATACAGTAGTTGCAGAAGTATCACTTGTAAAAATACAACCAGAAGCACCATTAGATAAAGTTTGCTTATTTGGATGTGGAGTTACTACTGGAATTGGTGCAGTACATAACACAGCTAAAGTTGAAGAAGGAGCCGTAACTGCAGTATTTGGTTTAGGAGCTATTGGATTAGCTGCTATTCAAGGACTAGCACAAGCAAAGGCTAGTAGAATTATCGCTATAGATATAAATGAAGATAAATTTGAATTAGCTAAAAAAATGGGTGCTACAGATTTTATAAACCCAACTAAATTTAACAAACCAATACAAGACGTAATAATTGAAATGACTAACGGCGGGGTAGATTATAGTTTTGAATGTATAGGAAATGTTGAAGTTATGAAGTCTGCTCTTGAATGTTGTCACAAGGGCTGGGGTGAAAGTATCATAATTGGCGTTGCAGGTGCTGGTGAAGAAATCCATACTCGTCCATTCCAGCTAGTAACAGGTAGAGTTTGGCGTGGTTCTGCCTTTGGCGGAGTTAAAGGAAAAACTCAGCTTCCAGGAATGATTGAAGATTATATGGAAGGTAAAATAGATTTAGATTCATTTATTACACATCATTTAGATTTTAAGGATATTAATGAAGCATTTGACCTACTTCATAAGGGCGAATCAATCCGTACAATTTTAACATATGGAGATTCTAATGATGAAGCTTAAAGAAATTGAAAGACATTCTTCATTTAATGGTGAACAATATAAATATAGTCACTATTCAAAAATTCTTGATTGTACTATGACATTTAGTCTTTACCTACCATCTAATAAACAAAATGAAAAAATTTCTCTTATTTGGTGGTTATCAGGTTTAACTTGCACAGATGATATCTTTACTCAAAAAAGTGGTTTTCAAAGGTTAGCTAATAAATATCAAGTAGCTGTAATTATACCAGACACTTCGCCTCGTGGAGAACATATTCCTGATGATAAAGATTGGGATCTAGGTCAAGGTGCAGGGTTTTATTTAAATGCTACAAGAGAGCCTTGGGCAAAAAATTATAAAATGTATAGTTATATCACAGAAGAATTAACTGATATTGTAAAAAGTTTAATTCCTAATTTCTCTGGGAAAGAAAGCATAATGGGACACTCAATGGGAGGTCATGGTGCTTTAGTTCTTGGTATGAAGAATTCTACAAGATTCAAAGCAATCTCTGCCTTTGCTCCTATTTTAAATCCTAGCAATGTACCTTGGGGTATAAAAGCTTTTTCAACTTATTTAGGGGAAAATAAAAATTCTTGGCAAGAATGGGACGCTACTGAATTAATTAAAATAACTAATGTTCCACCTATTCTAATTACTCAAGGAACTAAAGATAACTTTTATAAAGAACAACTAAATGAAACTCTATTCTTAAAAAATGCTAAAGAAAATAATCAAATAGTAAATTATAACCAAGTTGAAGGCTATGACCATAGCTATTTCTTTATTGCTACTTTTTTAGAAGAACATTTTGAGTTTCATATGAGATATTTAAAATAAAAAATTCAGTATAAAGCTTAAAAGCTTTATACTGAACTAACCTAATCTACATCTCTTTGATTTTCAAGTTATTCTAATAAAGTAATCCCATATGTAGCACTTGTAGCTGGATATAAATTTATTTCTTTAATACTGGAAGTTGAAGATATGATGCTTTATCTCCACCAGTATGGATTATTTGCCATCCTTTATTGTTAGGAGTACATCCAGGTGTACCTGGCATCATTCCATTGCCATATTCTTCTTTTGGAGATATAATCACTCTGATAGATTCACCTTTATAGAATTTTAATCCAATTGGACTCATCACGATATCAGCCTCAACAACTTGACCCTTTTCTAATTTTTCCACACGATCAAAACTATATGCTGGAACTTCATCTGTAGATTCCTTCTCATCAAGATGTCTCATAGAAAGACGTAACCTCCCCCATGAACCCTTATAACGAATGATTGATGCACCGTCATCAACAAAATCATAAATAGATGCACTATGGTTAGGAACTGTAATTTCCGCAAGCATATTACCATTCTTATCTAATTTTTGCATCCATACAAAAACATCTGCATCATCTGTTCCCTCTACTTCTGCGTAAAGATGAAGCTTTGGATATCCTACAAGATTTGTTTCTTCGTCAAAAGTTGTCATAAAACTAATACGTCCTGGGAGTCCTTGTGTATCATATTTTGCAATAACTTCTTCTGTTGAAGCCACTTTACTTAACTCACGCAGCTTTCCATCAAGATAAAACTTAATGTACTCTACATTTTCTCCATACCCAAATTCTTCTGCTGGAATATTAAGTTGATCTCCACCTTCCATATCTAAAAGGCTGTAACGCACATGTGGTGTTTCCTTCCATCCATTATCAATTCCTTTAAGATAATAATCAAAAAATTTCTGGCGATCTTCTTGTCCTGCATCACTATAGTAATCTGGCCACTCTTGTGTATTATGAATTCTAAGCCACTTATCTTGTGTTCTAATCTTTCTCCACTGGCGGAACGTTCCCATTGTATGTAAAGTATTGCTGTAACTTGCAACGCAGTACACTGGAATAGTAATATTGCTGATATCTGCTTTTTTATCAAGCCATAGAGGTGCATCTGCTAATGGATATTCTTTCATTTCATCTATCATATCTTCACGCATTGTACTTGATACTGCACTCACATGGTTTACTTGCAAACGCTCTATAAAGTTTTTATCTGGAATACCACCATTACATACAAGATCACGATAAGCATCTGAAAGTCCTTCGTGTGGATTGATACAAGTAAGATGTGGTGGCTGTGTTGCAGCAATAAACCATTGAGAAAAAGCCAGATAACTAGTTCCTGTTAATGCTGTCTTCTCATTGCTCCATTCCTGCTTTGCAATCCATTCAATTAAATCATAGCAGTCCTCTGCTTCTTGAGAACCCATTAATGTAATATTACCTTCACTATGAACGATTCCACGTGGATCTGGATTACACACTGCATATCCTCTTTGACACCAATAATCAGGATCCGCTCCTTCAAACTTTGTTAAACCAGAATTCCATGAATTCCCCATCCCAATCATGTTAAACAAATTAGTATAACGTGGAGCGCTACCAGCACTCTTTCCATATGGACTCCATAGAATTAATGTAGGGAATTTAGTTTCTTTACTATTAGCTGGCATATAGATATCTGTATAGATTGTTACTCCATCTCTCATCTTTACTGCCACATCCTTAAGCATACGAATATCTTTTGAAAGAGGTTTAAATTCTGGTGCAATCTGTGTTCCTCCTTTTAAGATACGTTCTCCTGGTTCAAAAGGACTTAGCACACCATGAATATGTCCATCATCTATATAATCAAGTGCTGGTTTAAAAATCATTTCATTTAATATTTTATTTGCCATATTATTACTCCTCCTTATTCTAAAAAATCTTACTTTATTGCATATGCTTATTTACTTTTTAAACGTAAAGCTAGAATGATACCATTAAACTACCTTAAATTATAAATTATTTCAGTAAATAACTGATAATATTTTACAATCTTTTTTAATGATTAATAACTGTTATTGTTGTCCTTTATTTGAATATGGATAAATACATATCTTTTCCTTCATCAGTAAGATACATGAAAATCATACTCCATAGACAACTTATAATAGAATCAATATTATCTTGCTTATTAAGATCTTTTGTTTTTATAGGTTTATATATTATCACAGTTAATATGCATTTAATAAGATTATCTATCTGACTTTTTGGCTCAACCTTTTGAACTAAGTTCTTTCTTTGTAATTCTTCAAAACATTCTTTTAAGATTTTTTCAATTTTATTAAGTGTAGCTAATTGAATTTCATATATCTTAGAACTTATTTCAGCTAATTCATCAAAATGTTTAAAATAGTATATATTTTCATTTTGAGTATTTAGCATATCTAAAAATAAATTATTTAAATCATCAAGGGATTTTGGTAATAAAATCCCCTTATATTTTCTGTGTTTATACATTACAACTTCTTCAATTAAATCCTCTTTTTTCTTAAAATAATAAGTTAAATTTCCTACACTAATATTTAATTTTTTAGCTATATCTCTCATTGAAATATTCTTATATCCATATTCATTAAATAACTCACGAGCTGTAATCAATATATCTTCCTTAGTTTGCCCTGCCATTTTAAAGCCTCCTATAAAATTTATGAAACTATATTTGACAGTTTAGTACACTCGTACTATAATGTCAAATATAGTACGAGTGTACTAAACTGTCAAAATTATTATTTCTTAATTAATCTCTTTCTGTTTTCAGCATTAGTAAGTATCAACATAGCTACTGATTCTTAAATTTTGAAAAATAGATAAGTAAAAAAGTTTTTAAATAATTAATATTTAGGAGATGATATTATGAACTATAAAAATGCTAATTTAGAACTTTATAAGATTGGATTAGGCTGCGGAGGTATGACTAATCTTAATAATAAAGAAGAAAATATTAAAACTATACATAAAGCACTAGATAATGGAGTAAATATGTTAAATACAGCAGATTTTTATGGATCTGGTCAAAGTGAAATGATAATCGGTGAAGCTCTTAAAGGCAGAAAAAGAGACGATGTTTTTATTTCTGTAAAAACTGGTGCATTAGTTAGTCCAAATGGTCAAATGTATGGACTTGATGTTAATCCATTTAACATAAAAAGCCACTTAGCTCAAACTCTAAAAAGATTAAACGTAGATTATATTGATCTTTATCAACCTGCTAGAATAGATTTAGCAATACCTGTTGAAGAAACTATTGGGGCTATATCTGATTTAGTCAAAGAAGGTTATGTAAAACATATCGGCATTACACAAGTAGATGCAGAAACCTTAAAAAAAGCTCATAAAACACATCCTATCACTTTTATAGAATCTGAGTATTCTTTATTTAATAGAAATATAGAAAAAGATATAATACCTACAGCAAAAGAATTAGGAATAGGCGTTATAGCTTTCGGTGCACTCGCTCATGGTCTTTTAAGCGGAAACTTCTCAAAAGATAGTGCAAATAAATATAACTCAAGGATACCACTATTCCATAAAGAAAATATAAATAAGAATTTACAATTAGTTGAAAGATTGAAAATAATAGCTACTGAAAAAAACATTACTATACCTCAACTGTCACTTGCTTGGTTATTATCTAAAGGTAATGATATTTTACCTTTAATTGGTTCATCTAGAAGAAGTACCCTATCAAATTCACTAAAATCTATCGACATAGTTTTAAATTCTCAAGATATAGAAAGAATAGAAAATGCTATACCCCAAAATGAAATAGCCGGTAGTAGTTTTCCTAGTCCTAAATTTAAAAATGGTAAAGTCGTTTGGTGATATAATTACTTTCATTTAATAATGCACTTTTCATAAGATAATTAAATTTAAAAAGAGGTAGAATAATAGCATTTGTATCTACTATTTTACCTCCTTTATTGAAATAAACATATACTGCTAATTAATAAATTCTATTATTTATATTTTATTTTACACGTAAGAATAGTAGCAGATAAAATAAATGTTATAGTATTAGCTATAATTAATGCAATATCATTAATCCTTATACCATGAATCGCCCATAATAGTAATCCTATAACTGACATAGTATACATTCCTAATGAAATTCCTGATGTATCCTTTGTTTTAATTACTTTCATTGCCTGTGGCACAAATGCTAATGTCGTAAAGAATGCTGCTATACTTCCTATCATAATTTATTATCTCCTCTAATATTTATATAAAACATTTTTTAAATATCTATTGCTAACTCATCATCAAAATTTTTTGTCCCATTTTGTTTTTCTTCCTTAACTAATTTAGCATCATAAATTTTAACAAATGGAAGATAAATCAAAAATGCTAATACACCATTTAACAATGCTAAAAGTAATGCTCTATAATCTCCGGCAGTTCCAATAAATGCACCTATTCCAATTGGTGATGGCCATGGTACCTGTGCTATAATAGGATTAACTAAATGTAATTTAATTGCCCAATATCCTGTTGATGCACATACCATTGGTGCTAAAAAAAATGGAATAGCTAAGTATGGATTATATATAATCGGAAGCCCAAATACCATAGGCTCATTAATATTAAAAATTGATGGCACAATTCCTGCACGACCTAGAACTTTAAGTTGTTCTGATTTAGCTAGAAAAGCTATAAATATAGTAAGCCCTAATGTAGCTCCTGATCCACCCATAATAACAAACGAATTTTGAAATTCACCCGCAAACGGAATATTTGTCCCTTGCATATTTAATTGCATATTAGCTAAAACAATCGGTGTTAAAAATGCTCCAATAATATTAGCTCCATGAATACCAACAATCCACAAAGCCGAAATTAAAAAATAAATTACTAAAATACCTAGCCAACTATTAGTTAAATTGCTTACGAAGCTAAATGGTATCGCTATTACTTTGAATATATCAGTTCCTAACGCAATAAATACACCATTAATAACTAATACAATAATTGCTACAAGAAACGCTGGAATTAATGCAGTAAATGAACGTGATACCCCTTCTGGTACAGCTTCAGGCATTTTAATAATCAAATTATATTTAACGCATAAGCGGTAAATCTGAACAGCTATAATAGCCATAATAATTGCAGTAAATATACCAGTAGTACCTAATCTAAAAACACCATCTGCCCCAACATTCCACCCATTTATTATCTTAGAACTATCATTAATCTCATTAATTAAATTTATTCTTCCATCTGATAATACTAATTCTGGAATAGTCATAAAAAAAGCAAAAATAGAAAGTAAAGCTCCATTTAATGGATTAAGATTTAACCCTTCTTCATCCACAAATATTTTTGTGTATTCATATCCAATAACGATACAAAAATAAAGAGCTAAAATTCCCATTGTGCATTTATTTGCTAGCATATATAAATCACTTATACGAAAAAATGTATTATTAAAAATTCCCTCTAGAAATGTCATTGTTTGTGGCAATATATTTAATACAAGAAACATAGAACCTACTATTGTAAAAGGAATAGATGCCATTCCAGCTGCCATGACCGCACGCACAATTCTAAATTGAGATATTTTTCCCATTGGTCCCATAAGATATTTTTCTAAAAATTCAAATGCTTTATTTGAACCTTCCATAAATATTTTCCCCCTTTTAATTAAATTTCTTTTCTAACTGTTTTACGTACATATATTGTTTATCTGTACAATCTCTTATCATTTTTAATTTTCTTAAAGAAATCCCACTAAGAACTATCCCAACAAAAACTACTCCTAAAATTAACATATGTGATTTTATATTATTATTTAAAAAAGGAAATAATTTATTAAAAATTGGAGTTATTAAAGTTATTATAATAAATATATTAATGCCCATAATAATCTTATATGCAATAACTGTATTTTTTGCATCATTAATAGGTGAACTATACATTTTACACTGTTCCCATACAGCTAACACCATAAACACTAAATTTATTCCAGGAATTAATAAATATATTGAATTACTCATGATAAGACAACACACCCAATATATATTGGTAAAGAAAAAAAACGCCATAATATATCTAATAAACAAAAATCTATTAAAATACATAGTTTTTAAACTGGTTTCCCTTCTTGCCTGTTCAATTCTTTTTTTTTCAAATTTGTTCATTGTATACCAATCCAGCCTTTTTTAATTTATCAAATTGTTTATACATTTCTAAAAATTCTATTGCCATTTCCCTAAGTGTCATTGTTGTCATTAAATGATCTTGTGCATGCACCATAATAATTTCCATTATTATTTCTTGCCCATTTGCATAATTTTGAAGTAAACTAGTTTGTGATTTATGAGCCTCAATTAATTCATTATTTGCATCTTCTAACTTTTTCTCTGCCTCTTTAAAATTCCTTTTACGCATTAAATCAAATCCTTCATGTATTGTACTTCTTGCATTTCCACTATGAAGAATTATTTCAAAAGCTACTACTTGTAAATCATCTCTAGTCATAAAACATCCAACCCCTTCATTTTTAAATTAACTCTATAAATACCTCTTTAAATTCATTAAAATTATTGCATTTCAATAACTTATTTTTAATCTTATCGTTTTCAATCAAAGAAACAATAGCCTCTGTGATTTTTATTAAATCATAATTCTCTGTTTTAGATGGAGATACTAAAAATATATACTTTATATTTTTAAACCTATCATCCCATCGCACACCTTGCTTTACAATTGCTACAGCTACTTGAGTTTTTTTACCTACTGATTTTGCTGGATGCGGTACTGCTATATCTTCACTAAATACAACACAACTCATACGTTCACGCTGCTTAATCTGATTAATCATTACATCATAATAACATTCATCTTCACGCTTCTGAAGTAAAGTAAGCAAAGTATTTATTATATTTTGTTTTGAATCAACTTTATTTAAAGTTATAAAGCACTCCTCAAAAAAAAATTCTTCAAACAATCTTATTTTTTCTGATAGTAATTTCCGCTTACTATTTTCGTTCTCTTCAAAACGTCTTAACATATTACTTTCAATAAATAATTTTATCTTATTAACTTCAAAATCATTTAAAAAAACACTTACATTAATTATAGGTATATTAAACACAATGCTATATAAATCAATTGATGAGATAATAAAATCAATCCCTTCAAGTTTTTGATCTGTAATCTCATAATATCCAATTATATCTACAATATTTATATGTTTTCCAAATTCTTTTTTTAATCTTATGCTTAACATTTGACTGCTTCCATAGCCAGTAGCGCAAATTACAAGAACATTAAATTTTTTATTATCCTTACACCTTTCTATTGCAGCCATAAAATGTAAATATATATAAGCCCATTCACTATCTGATATATTGTACCCTTTTAATATAGGCATATTTGAAAAGTAATTTTTAGTTTTAGAAAATGTTTTCACATGTGTTTCTTTTATTTCATTAAGCAATGGGTTTTCTAGCTTAATACCATTTTTAAGTCTCATTCTTAGTTTATAAAAATGTACTAAAAAACTATTAATAAATTGTTGATCATCCTTTATAAAATATCCAGTATCATTCTCAATTTCATCTAATATATTTATAAGTTCTCTACGTATTTTTTCTTTATCTGTAAAATCAAAATTATTATTTACAAATTCAGATGAATTCTTTGATTTTAAATTCAATGCTATATAATAAATTTCTTCTTTTGAGAATTTTATATCGTTAATTTCTGATATACATTTTAATATGTTATATGCAACTATAAATTCTTTTTTATTTTCTATAGATTTGTCTACTTCTATCGAAGTCAAAGTAAAACCATTTTTTATACGATTAACCATTAATGCAAAATATAATACTAAGTTCTGAATTACATAATCTGAAAGTTTAAAATCTTCTTTTCGACATTCATTCAGTATAATTTCCATTATTTTATCTAAATTTATATTATTTGAAAATAATATATTATCAACATATTTATTTATTGAATTACTTAAATTACTTTCAAAAAAATAACTTATTATAAAGTTTCTTTTTTCCGTTTCATCTCCCTCCACATATAATCCTTTTTTTACTTTATACTTTATAGATAAGTTATATAAACTAAGATTTTTTTTTATTTGTAAAAAATCATTTGATAGCGTTGAACGGCATATAAAAAGTTCTTCACATAAATCATCAATTAAAATATATTTATTTTCTATTAATAATTTCTTTAATATATAATACTCCCTATCCTTTTGATCATTAATTATAAAATTTTGTTTGTTTATTAAATTATTTTTATACTGTTGAAGAAAGGTGTTAAACTTAAATTCTTGATTAATTTTAAAGATATAACCTTGACCTGACTTTGCAATAATTTCAGCTCCATTTTTTAATAATATTTTCTGCAACCTTTTTATATAACTTCGTACAGTACGATCTGATAATTTTAAATTATTTGCAATTGCTTTACTGGTTACAATATTTCCCGTATTTTTTTTTAACATTTCTAAAATTTCCTTTTCTTTATTGCTTAACACCTAACACCTCTCCTTAAATAATTAATCTTATTCTAAATTTTCAAGAATAAGTTTTGCCATCTTCTGTATCCCTATAGGAACGGGAATATATGCTTGTGGTGGTATATTTACAACTAACTTGTCTACTTTATTTCCAATTTCAAGAAATTTAGAATAATACATTTTTGTTTGTGGACTTACTAAAAATAAATCAAAATCGCTTGATTCTATCATTCTACTTCCCTCTGTTGCAGATACTGCATCAACTAAAATATCTTTACCCTTACTTTTTAAAAACTCTGTTGTTTTTTTTGCCATTAAGGACGATGACATTCCTGCTGCACAAATTATTAAAACTTTTTTCATATTAAACACTCCATTCTTAATTATATACTTATTTTTTAATTTATTCAATTATTTTACATATATTTCTTTAACTATCCATTGTATACATTTACATTAAACGCATTTTTTTACAATAGATTTATTATTAAGGACTTTGATTATGGTCGTTTTATGTTACACCCCCTTTTTTAATAAATGTTTAAATATAATTTTTTAGCACCGCCTATAAACATTTAATATTCACTTATAATTCAATGCTAAGACCATTATATTTAAACATTTTTCCAAATCAATAATTGGTATTATTGTCTTATACTATATATTACATAAAATTAGTATGATTTAAAATACTATTTTTTTCCTTATATATAAGGAAAAAATATACATAATTAAATTAAGCAAATAAAATTTATATTTCTGGCTTTAATGGTCCATAATAGTAAGATGATGTAGCACCACCATCAATTAAAAACGTAGATCCTGTAATAAATGCACCTTTATCACTCATTAAAAGTTCTGCTACATTAGCCACCTCATCTGCAGTACCTGGACGACCTGCTGGACACTTAGCAAACATATTTTTATAAAAATCTCCTCGTGGTCCATTAAACTCATCTATAGCAAGAGGTGTTACTATGATTCCTGGTGCAATATCATTAATCCTTGCACCCCTTTCACCCCATTTTACAGCTTCAGCCATTACACGTTTTTCATTACAACGTTTTGCCATTTGATAAGCATGCAATGTATCTTTTATATTTTTTTCATTTAATATTTCAAGATTTAATAAATCTTCTGTTGGAGTTGTAGCAAGCAAAAAATCTTCCTCTTGTGTAAGTTGCGGTATTCTCCAACCTGACTGGCTAGAAATAGTAACTCCTACCCCACCTTTTGCAATTACTTTTCCTACTTCCTCTAATAAAACTGCAGTACCATAAAGATCTACTTTAAGAATTGTTTCTATGGAGGCTTGACTTGGCGATACACCAGCTGCATTAACTAACATAGTAATATCCCCATATTCTTTCGCTTTTGCAATAATATTTAAAATTGATTCTCTTGAGGATAAATCCATTTCCATTGCATATACATCATATCCAGCATCATTCATAATCTTTGCAATATCATTTGCATTTTCTATCTTTTTATCTCCAATAACAATTTTCTTTCCATATCCTACTCTTCTTGCAATTGCCATACCTATTTGTCCAGCACCTACTAAAATCATTACATCTTTTTTATCCATACCCGCTACACCTTCTTTTTATATTTTATATTATTAATTATAAAAAGACCTTACAATATTAATGTTGTAAGGTCTTTACTATATGGTGGAGACGAGGGGTCTATGGCGTCCAGTGTTTCCACATTGATATTTTATTATAAAATTAATTAAATATTTTATCAATATTCTGGCTATGACTATATCTTGACATTTATATAAAATAAATGTCCTTGGCGTATTATAGAAGCTTAGTATAGTTTTTATCTTCTATCCTAGTATTCCATAGCTTAAAAACTTTAGGAACCTATAAGTCGATACAAGGCTGTTAGATTTCTCTACATACCTCTCGGTATTGCCGGTGGCATAATCCACTACGGTTTCACCGATAAAGCCAAGTTTTCACTTATGAATCACTTCATAAGGCGACCATCTTTCAAAAATCGAACCCCTGTCCGAAAGTAGACCAGTCTGACTTTCTACGAGTGTAGTCTACATATTACATTCGCTCATTATGCCGCCTATAGACGGGCACATAATTTGCTAGCTTCATAAATACCCCCTTAGCTCAAAGCTTTGCTAAGATTCGTGTCCCACTCATTTGACACCCGTAATCCAAGCCGTAGGCAACCTGGGCGGATGAGTAGCTTATATTAAGCTGCTAATGCAAAATTATTATTATCTGCGTTTATATTTAATGCATATTTGATTTAGGAGGGAACATGCTTACCTCCACTCGCTTACCAAACCCATCATTACCCCCGTCGAAGCCAAAACGTCCCCATGTAGTGCGATAACAATATTGATTTGACACTATAATTATATACTGTATTAAGATTTTAGTCAACATTTCATTATAAATTAAAATTATAATTAATATTGTAAATTTTGATTTTAATTTCAAATTTTCCATTTTAAAATATAATACAATAAAATTAGTTTTTTTGATTAATTATTTATTCTAAATCCAAAGAAAAAATTGCTAAATAAATTTTATTTAGCAAAATAAACTTTTCCATTTTCTATTTTTTCTATAGATACTAAAGATTCGACTCTTATTCCTTTATTTTCTAAGTTTTCTCTTCCTTTTTGAAATGCTTTTTCTATAACTATTCCAACGCCAACAACTTCAGCTCCTGCTTGCTTTACTATATCCATAAGAGCAAATGCACCCGATGCATTTGCTAAAAAATCATCTATTATTAGTATTTTTTCACCTTTTTTTATAAGATTATCTTTAACAACTACATTATATAATGTATTTTTAGTAAAAGAATATACTTCTGATTTATAAATGCCTAAAGCATCTCTTGACACTCTATCCATCTTTTTTCCAAAGACCACAGGAACACAATCAAAATATTGTGATGTTATCGCACTTATTCCGATACCTGCTGATTCTACTGTAAGAATTTTGTCTATCTTTTCATTTTTAAATCTTTCTTTAAATTCTTTTCCTATTTCATTAAAAAGTTTTACATCCATTTGATAATTTATAAATGAATCTACATGAAGTATATTATCTTCTGTTATAGTTCCTTTATTTCTTATTGTTTCTTTTAATATTTCCATTTTTCTCCTTTCTAGAGTAGAAGAATTTATTATATTCTTACCATAAATGTTTGAAACATATATATAGTAGCTTGACTACATAATAATCCAAGTGCTATTCCAGCAATAATATCTGTTGGGTAATGAACATATAAATACATTCTAGAAAATGCAATTAAACTAGCTATTATTAAAAATGCTATACCAACTCCAGCAAAACAAGTAAGCAATACATTAGCTACTGCAAAAGATGATGCTGTATGTCCTGATGGGAAAGAATAAGTATTTGGTTTTCTAACTACAAGATCTTGTTGAGTCATATCTTTGCAAGGTCTTGAACGCTTAACCAAATTTTTAATTACTCCTTCTCCCATTATTGTAGTAAATATAAGAGCTGCTATAACCATAAGTCCAATTATTCTATATTTACTTTCAATTACTAAAGCTATCCCTAAAAGAGACCAAACAGCACCAAATTCACCTAACATGGTGAACATGACCATAATCTTATCTAATATAGGATTACTTAATTTAGATCTTATTTGCTTTAATATAAATATATCAAACTTTTCTCTTTTAGATATATGATTCATTTATTTAGCCCCCTTTATAAATTTTATTTTGTGATTAATACCTATTTTTTTCCTTCATCTGTCTTTCTATATCTCTTTTATGGGCTTTTTCAAGCATTGCATCTCTCTTATCATAATTTTTCTTACCCTTGCAAATACCAAGATTTATCTTTACTCTACCATTTTTTAAATACATTGATAATGGAATTAATGTTAATCCTTGCTGATTTAACATGCCTTCAATTCTTCTTATTTCTGCTTTATGAAGTAATAATTTTTTAGGTCTTAATGGATCGACATTAAATATATTACCTTCCTCATAAGGACTTATATGCATACCATATATTATAATTTCACCGTTAACAACTTGTGCATATGCCTCCTTAATATTTGCTCTTCCTTTTCTTATTGATTTTACTTCCGTTCCTACTAAAGCAATTCCTGCTTCCATTGCTTCTTCTACAAAATAATCATGTCTTGCTTTTCTATTTTCAACTAATGTTTTATTATTATTAGCTCTAGCCATTATCTTACACCTCTTAAACAAATTACAATATAATAATTTAAGCTATATTATTTAATTTTATCATATTTCTTATGTAAATGTAAAATATTAAGAACTATTATCAATTACATTCTAGCATATTATACATAAAAAATTAAAATATTTTATTAAAATTAAATTAAATATTAATTTATCTATTATTTAAAATTTGGCTATGTTTTAAATATAATATTTAACCTTATTATATTAATAAAATTAAAAATATTTTAAACAAAGCCAAAATCTAAAATTAATTTATTGTTTTATTTTAAGACAAATTTTTTATCAAATAATTTTATATATTATCTTCTTTTAAGCTTTCACTATTTAATTCTCTTTTTATATTCTCAAGCTTTTCTTCTTGTATTTTTTTAGCTCTTTCTTTTTCTTCTAAAATATATTTATCTTCAACTATTTCAAAATAGACCTCTCTACTTAAAATATCTACCTTTGAACACAAAACTTTAAGTTTATCGCCTAATCTATATATTTTCTTATTTCTTTCTCCAATCAAAATTAATCTATCTTCATCATAAATATAATAATCATCTCTAAAGCTTGTTATATGAACTAAACCTTCTATAGTGTTTGGAAGCTCCACAAATGCACCAAAACCTGTCACAGATGATATCATTCCTTCAAATATTTCACCTATTCTATCCTTCATATACTCAGCCTTTTTTAGGTCATCAACTTCACGTTCTGCCTCTTGTGCAACTCTCTCCATTTCTGATGATTGTTTAGCTGCACTATCTACTATTGAAACCAACTTTTTGCTTCTATTCTCAGTTAACTCTTTATTTAAATACTCTTTTATTATTCTATGAATTTGAAGATCTGGATATCTCCTAATTGGCGATGTAAAATGGCAATAATAATCTGCTGCTAATCCAAAGTGCCCTGCACATTCTGGTGAATATCTAGCTTGCATCATACTTCTAAGTAAAAGTGTACTAATTATTGTTTCTTCATTTTCACCCTTAAATTTATCCAACACCCTTTGAAGTGCTTTAGGATTTACTTCTTCTCCCCATGTTATATCATTATATCCTAGATTGTAAATAAAAGCTTTAAACTTTTCAAGCTTTTCTGCATCAGGATTTTCATGAATCCTATATACAAATGGAACTTTAAGTTTTTCCATATGCTCTGCAACTGTTTCATTTGCTAAAAGCATAAATTCCTCTATCATTCTATTTGCAATAGCTCTTTCATAAGGTTTTATATCTATTGGCTTTCCCTTTTCATCTAAAATTATTTTACATTCTTCAAAATCAAAATCAATAGCTCCCCTATCTAACCTCTTCTTTCTTAGGATTTTACAAAGTTCTTCCATAGCCTTAAAATCATCAACTAAATCTTTATATCTTTTAATTAATTCTACATCATTATCTCTCAAAATCTTGGTTACATCAGTATAAGTCATTCTCTCATTAGTTTTTATAACAGATTGAGCTATTGTATGATTAACAACCTTGCCTTGTCTATTTACCTCCATAATACAACTTAAAGTTAATCTATCAACTTTAGGATTTAATGAACATATTCCATTTGATAACTTTTTAGGAAGCATAGGAATAACCCTATCTATAAGATATACAGATGTTGCTCTTTTAAAAGCTTCCTTATCTATAACACTTCTCTCTTTAACGTAATGAGTTACATCTGCTATATGAACTCCAAGCTTAAAATTTCCATTTTCCAATCTTTCAATAGATACAGCATCATCTAAATCCTTAGCATCTTCTCCATCTATTGTTACCATTTTTGTATTTCTAAGATCTAACCTTCCTTTTATTTCATCTTCAGTTATAAAATCTTCTATATCTAAAGCACTATTTAAAACACTTGGTGGAAAATCCTCAGGCAGATTATACTTCCTTATTATAATATCTATATCAATCCCTTTATCTCCTGGCCTTCCTAAAATTTCAACAACCTTTCCCTCAGGATTTTTTCTCTTTCCATCTGGCCACCTTGTTATTTCTACCATAACTATTTGACCTTTTTTAGCCCCATTTCTATCTTTTTTAGATATAAATATATCATTTTGAATTCTTTTATCTTCCGGAAGCACAAATCCAAAACTTTTATTATCTTCATAAATCCCTACAATATTTTTATTTACTCTTTCAACTATATTAATTATGATACCTTCAGTTCTTTTTCCATTTCTGCCTTCTTTTATTATCTTAGCAACTACTCTATCACCATTCATAGCACCCATTAAATTAGTTTTTGCTATAAATAAATCTTTAATTCCTTCAATATCAGGAATTAAAAATCCAAATCCTCTGTCATGAATTTCTATTTTCCCTGTAATGACTCCCATCCTTTGTGCTAAACCTAACTTATCGCTTTCATCTCTTGCAAGTAAGCCTTCTTTTTCCATAGTTTTTATGGCTTTTTTAAAAGACTTATATTCATTCTTATTTATATTAAATATTTTAGCTATTTCGGGAATTTCCATTGGTTTATAAGCTTCTTCTTTCATAAAATTTAGTATAACTTCCTTAAGTCCCATATTGCCTCCAACATATATTTTAATTATTAATTTCTAAAATTCTTACCTTATCCTAACACAATAACAAATAATGTTCAAATAATTACTTCATTATATTATATATTATTATAATATGTAGTAGTTTAAATTTTTAACCTAGGTTTTTATTATTTAAAACTCTATTGTATATTCAAATAAAAAACCACCTAAGGTTAAAAATCATTTAAACCCTAAGTGGTGTTTTCATATTATGAAAATATATTTAAATTTAATAATATTGTGCATATTGCAAATAATATTGATGTAACTATTGTAAGTTTTACTAGTCTAGCTTCTTTTGTTCTACCTTTATTTTTAGCAAAAAATGTATCACCATTTCCAGGAACAAATCCACTTAATGCGTCAGATTTACTTGGTTGAACAAGTATAGATATCATTATAATAACAGCTAATATAGCTTCAATAACTATTAAAATATCTCTCATAGAAACTCCTCCTATACACATATTTAACAAATTATATAATAGCATAGTGAGAAGTTATTTACAATAATACTTAAATTTAATTGGTAAATTTATTAAATTATTTATTTTCCTTACATTCACAATTTTGATTGTCGCAACATTGTTTTATATTAAAAAATGCTTTAATTCCTCTATATTCTGATACATCCTCAAGTTCTTCATCTATTCTTATAAGTTGATTATATTTTGAAACTCTCTCTGATCTTGCTGGTGCTCCAGTTTTTATTTGACCTGAATTTGTTGCAACTACTAAATCAGCTATTGTTGTATCTTCAGTTTCTCCTGATCTATGAGATACAACTGCAGTATATCCTGCTCTATTTGCCATCTCTATAGCATTTAAAGTTTCTGTTAATGTTCCTATTTGATTTAGTTTTATTAAAATAGAGTTTGCAACTCCTCTTTTAATACCATAACTTAGTCTTTCTGTATTAGTTACAAAAAGATCATCTCCTACTAACTGAACTTTTTCACCTAACCTCTCAGTTAATAGCTTCCATCCTTCCCAATCTTCTTCTGCCATACCGTCTTCTATTGATATTATAGGATACTTATTAACCCAATCCTCTAAAAAATCAACCATTTCTTCTGCTGTTAATGTCTTGCCTTCATGCTCTAAAACATATTTACCATCTTTATAGTATTCAGAAGAGGCTGCATCTATTGCTATAAATATATCTTTACCTGCTGTGTATCCAGCTTTTTGTATCGCTTCTAAAATAACTTCTATCGCCTCTGCATTTGATTTTAAATTAGGTGCAAAGCCACCTTCATCACCAACGCCTGTTGAATATCCTTTTTCATTTAATGTTTTCTTTAACGCATGATAAACTTCAGCACAAGCTTGAATAGCCTTGTTAAAACAGTCAAATCCAGCTGGCATAATCATAAATTCTTGAAGATCCACAGAATTATCTGCATGGCTTCCTCCATTTATTATGTTCATCATAGGCACTGGTAAAACCTTAGCATTTACTCCACCTATATATTGATATAGTGGAATTCCTAAATAATTTGTTGCAGCTTTAGCAACAGCTAATGAAACACCTAAAATTGCATTAGCACCTAATTTTTCTTTATTTTGTGTTCCATCTAATTTAATTAATTCTTTATCTATCGCCACTTGATCAAAAACATTCATTCCTATCACAGCTTCTGCAATAGTTTCATTGACATTATTAACTGCTATTTCAACACCCTTTCCCATAAATTTATTTTTATCATTATCTCTAAGTTCCACAGCCTCATATATTCCAGTAGATGCACCTGATGGAACTGCTGCACGCCCTACTGTTCCGTCTTCTAAAACAACCTCAACTTCCACTGTTGGAAAAGCTCTAGAATCTAATATTTGCCTTGCTACTATATCTACTATTTCAACATATTGTTTCATGTAAAATCCTCCTCAATATAATTATTTATATACTTTTATATTGTTCCTTATTTCCTAAATATTATTATAATTTTCATTATTATTTAAAAATTATTTTAAAATTTCAATATATTTGTTTTTTTTACTTTTTGTGTTAAAATATATATAAATAATTTTATGGATGTGATTTCAGTGATTAATTTAAAAAAATCATTAAGTATAGTATTTTTATGTATTTGTACACCTTCTCTTTTAGGGTGTGGTACTGCTTATATATCCACTAAAGCTAACTTACTTCAAAGCAATAATAATCAATCTGATACTAATTCATTTTCTTTATCAGATAACAATATTACTTACAATAACTCAAATGAATCAGATATTCCAATTATAAATTCTAAATTCTCAATTCTTGTTAATAAAAACAATAATTTAGACAAAGATTATATACCCGATACAAAAACTCCTAATATTCCTTATAAAACAAACTCTTCTGTTAGATATGATATTGTTGATTCAGTTGAAAACTTGTTTAAAGATGCAAAAGAAAAAGGCTTTGATTTAATGCTTGTAAGTGGGTATCGCTCTTACGATTTACAATCTTCTATATATAATAATAATATAAAAAACAAAGGAGAAGCTTGGACAAGTCAATTTTCTGCTAAACCTGGACAAAGTGAACATCAAACAGGATTAGCTATTGATATATCATCTGTATCTCAAGGAGGAGGACTTTATCAATCTTTTGGTGATACAGAAGAAGGAAAATGGCTTAAAGAAAATTGTGCAAACTATGGGTTTATATTAAGATTCTTAAAGGATAAAGAAGACATTACAGGTTATACTTATGAACCTTGGCATTTTAGATATGTTGGAGTTGATGTTGCAAAATATATAATGAAAAACAACTTAACTTTTGAGGAATATTTAAAACTTATCAATAATTAGTACTAAAAATAGCAAGGATATTTTCTCCTTTAATATATCCTTGCTAAATATAACGAATTAAAAAAGATATCATTCTATACTATCTTTATATAGTATTAAAATATTTTAAATAATAAAACTATCTTAGAACATCTTTAATAACTCTTGTAACATTTTTTTCCCAAAGCTTTTCTATAAAATCATCACTAAATTTATCTTTTTTTAATGCATGTAAAAGTTTATTCATTTCTCCTACATTCGCCATCTCTAAAGTACTATCTACTCCATCAAAATCTCCACCTAGAGATAAAACATCATCTCCACCTATGTTTCTTATATACTTTATATGATTTACTATATCTGATACATAACTTATATTATCATCTCTATTGCTTAAAAATCTTCCAAAATAATTTATACCTATTGTTCCGCCAGCATTTGCAATTGCTTTTATCATATCATCTGTTAAATTTCTTGGATGACTAGCTAATGCTCTTGCATTTGAATGAGATGCTACAAATGGTTTCTTAGAATGTTTCACCACATCCCAAAATCCACCATCTGATAAATGAGATACATCAACTAACATTCCAAGTTCATTCATTCTTTCAATTGTTTCAATTCCTTTTTTCTTAAGCCCTTTATTCATAAACTTAGCAACTGCATTAGGATATCCCAATTCATTTTCATGATTCCAAGTTATTGTTATAAGCCTAACCCCTTTATTGTAAACCTCTTCTATTCTTTCTAATTTTCCTTCTATTGCACCACCCTCTTCAATTGTTAAAAATGCAGATATTTTATTTTCGTTAAAATTTTTTTCCATTTCATCATAATTTCTTGCAATTGCAATACTATCTTTATTTTCATCTAAGTTTTTCATTAAAGTTTCATACATTAAATTAAAGTAATTATACGGTGTTTCTTTTATCTTTTTCAAATAATCATATTCAACAAATAAAGCAAAAAATTGAGCCTTAGCATTGGCTAATCTTAATTTTTCTAAATCCACATGTAAATCATTCTTTTTTAAATTCATTTTTTCTTCTATCACATTTTCATAACTACTGTTAGTTGTTCCATCTTTTTGAAATGAATGACCTTTACTATTTGTGTGTATAAGACTTATTGTATCACAGTGCATATCTATAAGATTCATATAAAATTCCCCCATTAATAAATTTGATTTTTTGCTATATTTTTACGGATTTATTTTACTATCTAATTATACAACTAAATCCTATAATTTACATGACTTTTGGAATTATTAATTATTAAACCTTTTAGCATTAAATAATTTTATTATTTTTAATTTTTTTAATATTTATCTTTTAATTGTTTAATACTATTATTAAATCATAACCTTTAATTTACTATATTCAAAGGAGGTTTTTATGACCATTTTCAAAAAAACTTTAAATGTTTTAGGTGCTGTTATAGGAATTCCACTACTTCTTTATTCCTTATTATACATAGCTAATTTTATTATTTTATATTTTTTTATTACAGTTGAGAAAATTTCTAATATTTCATATCTAAACGAAGTTTTAATTAATACTGCTTATATAGGAACATTGATTGGTGAAGGACTCACAGTTTTTATATTATTTATAATTTTTATATTTATTCCTAAAAATTTAATTAAAAGATGCAATTTCAAAGAAATAAATAGTAAAAAACTACCTGTGATAATTTGTTTAACAATAGGGCTTAGTTTATTTTCAATGCTCTTTGTAATTTTAGGTCAAAACTTTTTTCCAAGCTATCAAACTGTAGAAAATGCTATGAATGCAGCTAAAAATTCGTATATTGAAATGCTAGTTGTGCTTTTAATTGGACCTATTTTTGAAGAAATTATATTTAGAGGTGCTATATTCTCTATTTTAAGAAAAAACATTCCTCTTGTACCTGCAATTATAATTCAAGCAATATTATTTGGTCTTCTACACGGAAATCCACTTCAAGGAATTTATGCATTCTTTTTAGGCATTGTTTTATGCTTAATTTACCTTTATACAGGAAGCATTCTAGGAAATATGCTTTGTCATATAATATTTAATATCTTAGGAAGTGTTATCTTACCTATAGTTTTTGCTATTTTCCCAAATATTTTAATAATTACTATTTTAGGAATTATATTTTTATTTCTTGCCTATCATTTTTATAAAAAAGAACATCTATATAAAATACAATAAAATTTCATAAAAAAAACACATAGGATTTTTTCCTAAGTGTTTTTTTATTTAAAACTATTTTATTAAATTTTCACCTGTCATTTCAGAAGGTACTTCAAGTCCCATAACTGTAAGCATTGTTGGTGCTATGTCAGCTAATTTTCCTTTAGATTTTAACTCTTTTCCTTCTGAATCTTTTGAAATCCAAAGGAAAGGAACTTCATCAGTTGTATGAGCTGTCATAGGATTTCCTGTTGAATAATCTATCATAACTTCAGCATTACCATGGTCTGCAGTTACAAATACTGTTCCATCTTTTTCAAGAACTTTTTCAACTACTTTTCCAAGACAAGTATCTACTGTCTCTATTGCTTTAACAGCAGCTTCCATAACTCCTGTATGTCCCACCATATCAGGGTTTGCAAAGTTTAATATAATTATATCATATTTATCTTGATCTAATCTACTTATTAATTCTTCAGTAACTTCATTTGCACTCATTTCTGGTTTTAAATCATAAGTTGCAACCTTTGGAGATGCAATTAATGCTCTATCTTCATTAGCATTTGGAGTTTCAACTCCTCCATTAAAGAAGAAAGTTACATGTGCATACTTTTCAGTTTCTGCTATTCTTAATTGATTTAATCCATTTTTAGACACATATTCCCCTAAAGTATTAGTTAACTTTTCAGCTCTATATGCAACATCAACATTTTGTAATGTTTTATCATATTGAGTCATTGTTACAAATACTAAATTAAGATTTTGTCTTTCAAATCCATCAAACTCTTTTTCAGTTATAGCTCTTGTCATTTCTCTAGCTCTATCTGGTCTAAAGTTGAAGAATATAACAGAATCTCCACTCTTAATTCTAGCTACTGGCTCTCCATTTTTTTCTATAACACATGGTAAAACAAATTCATCTGATTTATTATCATGATATGAATTTTCCATACATTCTACGGCTGAAGATGCTTTTTGTCCTTCTCCTAAAACCATAGCATTATATGCTAATTGAACTCTTTCCCATCTGTTATCTCTGTCCATTGCATAATATCTACCACTTATAGTAGCTATTTCACCTACTCCAATTTCCTTCATATAGCTTTCTAATTCCTTAACGAAATCTACACCTGAACCTGGAGCAACATCTCTTCCATCCATAAAACAATGAACATAAACTCTAGTTAACCCTTTTTGTTTAGCTAAATCTAAAAGTCCTTTTAAGTGATCTATATGTGAATGAACTCCTCCATTTGATAAAAGTCCCATTAAATGTAATGCAGTATCATTTTCCTCTACATTTTTAACTGCCTTACATAATGATTCATTTTTAAAGAAATTACCTTCTTTTATTTCTTTAGTTATTCTAGTTAATTCTTGATATACTATTCTTCCTGAACCTATATTTAAATGCCCAACTTCTGAATTTCCCATTTGACCTTCTGGTAGTCCAACTTCTAAACCTGAAGCTTCTAATTTAGTATGTGGGTATTTAGCAAAATATTTATCATAATTTGGTTTTTTAGCCATTTCCACAGCATTTCCGTCTTCTTTTGGAGCTATTCCAAATCCATCTAATATCATTAATAATACTGGTTTTTTAGTCATTTTAATCCTCCAAGCTTTTCTATTTAATTATCGAAATTAAAATAAATTTTCTATCTATAAATATTAAAATATAAAAACATTTTTTATTCTTTTTATATGCTTGTTTAACAAATTTATTATACTATATTTTAAAAATTCAAACAACTGATAAATATTATTAAACATTTTACAAAAACTATCCATACTTAATTATTAAAACAATTACTATATAAAAATTAAAAAAGCTATATCAAAATAGACTTTTTAACTTATTTTTATAAGTCATAAATTTATCTTTTTGATATAGCCCTTAGTTATATTTTATTAGAAATTAACTATTTGTGAGAAGTCTGAAGCTTTTAAGCTAGCTCCACCAACTAAAGCACCATCAATATCAGACATAGCCATTTGATTCTTTATAGTGTTTGGTTTAACTGATCCACCGTATTGTATTCTTACTTTATCAGCAACTTCTTTTCCAAACATTTCAGCAACAACGCCTCTTATAGCCATTATTGTTTCATTAGCTTGTTCATCTGTAGCAGTTTTACCAGTTCCTATAGCCCAAATTGGTTCGTAAGCTATAACAACTTTTTCAACTAATTCCTTTGATAATCCTTCTAAGTCAGCTTTTATTTGAGCTCCAACAACTTGATTAGTTGTTCCATTTTCTCTTTGTTCTAAAGTTTCTCCACAGCAAAGTATTGGAGTTATGTTATGTGCAAATGCAGCCTTAACTTTTTTATTTAAAGCTTCATCTGTTTCATTGAAATATTCTCTTCTTTCACTATGTCCTAAAATAACATACTCTATTCCCATAGCTTCAAGCATTACTGGTGAAACTTCCCCAGTGAAGGCTCCACTATTTTCAAAATGCATATTTTGTGCAGCTATTTTAACATTTGAACCTTTTGCAGCTTCTAAAGCAGCACTTAAGCATACAAATGTTGGGCATATAACAACATCACACTTAGCATCTTTAACTAATGGTTTTAATTCATTTATCATTTCTACTGCTTCTGCAGGAGTTTTATTCATTTTCCAGTTTCCAGCGATTATTGGAGTTCTCATATCTTTCACCTCATAATTTTTTAATATTTTAAAAAGGCGTAGATATTATCTTTTAAGATAATATCTACTTTATAATTTCTTCAATCTATCAATCTTATATTATCTATATTTTAAATTATTTATCGTTTAAAGCAGCTATTCCTGGTAAAGTTTTTCCTTCTAAGAATTCAAGTGAAGCTCCACCACCAGTTGAAATGTGTGTCATTTTATCACCAAATCCTAATGTATTAACAGCAGCAGCTGAATCTCCTCCACCAATTACTGTTGTAGCATCTGCATCTGCCATAGCCTTAGCAACAGCTATTGTTCCTTTGTTGAAGTTTTCAAATTCGAATACTCCCATAGGTCCATTCCATATAACTGTTTTAGCATCTTTTATAGCTTCTGCATAAATAGCTTCTGTTTTAGGTCCTATATCTAATCCCATAAATCCATCTTGGATATTTTGATCTTCAGTAATAACAGGAGCAACATCTTTAAATTCAGCAGCAACTCTGTGATCTACTGGTAATAAGAATCTAACTCCTTTAGCTTCAGCATCAGCTATCATTTTTTTAGCGTAGTCTAATCTATCTTCTTCAACTAAAGAATTTCCAACGCTATATCCTTGAGCTTTTAAGAATGTGTAAGCCATTCCTCCACCTATTATTAAAGTGTTAACCTTATCTAATAAGTTTTCTATAACTGCTATTTTATCTGAAACCTTAGCTCCACCTAATATAGCAACAAATGGTCTTACTGGATTGTTAACTGCTTCTCCTAAAAATTTTAATTCTTTTTGAATTAAATATCCGCATACTGCAGTATCAACGAATTTAGTTACACCTTCAGTTGAAGAGTGAGCTCTATGAGCTGTACCAAATGCATCATTTACATAAATATCACAAAGGCTAGCTAATTCTTTTGATAATTCTTCACCATTTTTAGTTTCTTCTTTTCTGCATCTTGTGTTTTCTAATAAAACAACATCTCCGTCTTTCATGTCAGCAACTGCTTTTCTAGCATTTTCTCCAACAACTTCTTGGTCAGCAGCAAAAACTACAGTTTTTCCTAACATTTCGCTTAATCTTACAGCAACTGGTGCTAAAGATTTTGAAGCATCTTTTCCTAAGTGTGAACAAAGGATAACTTTTGCTCCGTTTTCTATTAAATATTTTATAGTAGGAAGAGCCCCTTTTAATCTATTTTCATCTGTTATAACTCCGTCTTTTAATGGTACGTTAAAGTCGCATCTTACTAAAACTTTTTTTCCGTTTACTTGGATATCTTCAATAGTTTTTTTATTGTAACTCATGAAATTCACCTCTAAATTTTATTTATATTTAAAATGGTCCGGTCCTAAAGTGTACGCCTTAAAGACCGGACCCATCATAGGATCATATAAGACCTATAAAAATCTTATATCCTTATTTATTAAAATACTAAAATTAAGCTAATTCAGCAAAGTATTTAATTGTTCTAACCATTTGGCTAGTGTATGAATTTTCGTTATCATACCATGCAACAACTTGAACTTGGTATAATCCTTCTCCGATTTCAGATACCATTGTTTGAGTTGCATCGAATAATGAACCATAAGTGATTCCTACGATATCAGAAGAAACTAATTGTTCTTCAGTGTAACCGAATGATTCATTTGAAGCAGCTTTCATAGCAGCGTTTATAGCTTCTTTAGTTATGTTTTCACCTTTAACTACAGCTGTTAAGATTGTAGTTGATCCAGTTGGAACTGGAACTCTTTGTGCAGATCCTATTAATTTTCCGTTTAATTCTGGAATAACTAATCCTATAGCTTTAGCAGCACCAGTTGAGTTTGGTACTATGTTAACAGCAGCAGCTCTAGCTCTTCTGAAGTCACCTTTTCTATGTGGTCCATCTAAAACCATTTGATCTCCAGTATAAGCATGAATTGTTGACATTATACCTGATTGAATTGTTGCAAAATCATTTAAAGCTTTAGCCATTGGAGCTAAGCAGTTTGTAGTACAAGATGCAGCAGATATTATTTTATCTTCAGCTGTTAATACATTTTGGTTTACGTTGAATACAACTGTTGGAAGGTCGTTTCCAGCAGGAGCTGATATAACAACTTTTTTAGCACCAGCATCTATATGAGCTTGTGATTTAGCTTTTGATACATAGAATCCTGTACATTCTAAAACTACGTCTACTCCGATTTCTCCCCATGGTAATTTAGAAGCATCAGCTTCAGCATAGATTCTGATTTCTTTTCCATCAACTGTAATAGAATCTTCTCCAGCTACAACTTTATCACATAAAGCGTATCTTCCTTGAGCTGAATCATATTTTAATAAATGAGCTAACATTTTTGGGCTAGTTAAGTCGTTTATAGCAACTATTTCATACCCTTCTGCTCCAAACATTTGTCTAAATGCAAGACGTCCAATACGTCCAAATCCGTTAATAGCAACTTTTACCATTGTGAATTCCTCCTAAATATAAATAGATATATATAAAATATTTTTAAATATTTTAAACGATTTAATTATTTTGTTGAAATTTTTTAATAATTTCTTTAGCTGCACCTTCATCTAATACTAAAACAACATTTTCATTATTTGATACAGCAGACATTATTGCTTCTGCTTTATATCTGCCTCCAGCTACAGCAACTTGATTTTTTACATTTTTTATTTTATTTATATCAATACCTAAATTAGGCATAACTGATACCACTTTTGCATTTTTGTCAAAATAAAATCCTAATGCCTCCCCAATAGCTCCTAAGTCTAATAAATCATTTATTAACTCATCTGAAACTCCTCTTTTAAATGCCATTTTTTCTGCATCTCCTATACCATATAAAAGTATATCTGCATTGTTTATATAATTTATAATTTCTTTGACATCTTTTTGTTTACTCAAGGTTTCAACTACTTCTGCTACAGCATTAGCCGGAATATGAAGCATTTTATAACTTCCATTCACTTTTTTAGCCAACTCTCCTGCTAAAGTATTAGCTTGTGTTTCTACATTTTTCCCCATTCCACCTCTAGCTGGAACAATCAAAATATCATGTAAATTCTGAATTTTAGGAAAATGATCTACCACTTCTCTTATTGTACTACCACCTGTAAGAGCAAGAACATAATCATCTTTCAATATAGATTTTATATAATTTGCTGCTGCTTTTCCAAGTTCTTTATAAACATCAATTTCTTCATCTAAACTTCCAGGAACAATTATTACATCCTTTAAGTTTAAAAGTTCTTTTAAACTTGATTCTACATAAGATAATCCTTTTATCTCATGAATAAACTCCTTAAGCATTTCTAATATGTTTTCTCCTTCTTTGGTTACATACATACCAGGCGTAGTAATTTGAATCAAATTTTGAGTTTTAAGAAAGTTAATTTCTGTTCTAACTATTCTTTCTCCTAAACCCAAATTACTTGCTAATACTCGTCTACCTATTGGTTCGTTGTAATGGATTGTTCTTAGAATATTATATCTTTTTTCTAAGAGTTCCACCATTTCTGGAACTATTACTTTTTGCAACTTTAATGTATCTTGCAAACCAAACAACTCCTTTGGTCATTTAGCGTCCCACTTAAAACTTAAATGTCCCACAACAATTATTATAAAACAAAAGTGTACATTTTAAAAGTATTTTTTTAAATTTTTCAGAAAATTTTTATTTAATTGGCGTAATTATACCTATCATCCATTTAAAATCTTTTTCTTTTACTAGAGGATTTTATACCTATCTCTTCTCTGTATTTTGCCACTGTCCTTCTAGATATATTCATACCATTTTTATTTAATTTTTCACAAATTATCTGATCTGATAATGGTTTTACCTTATCCTCTTCATTTACCATCTTCTCTATGATTTTTTTAATATTCACAACTGAAATATCCTCTATTTTGTTACTATTTTTACCACTTGTTTGTATTCCATTTGTAAATAAATCTTTAATTTTTATTGTACCAAAAGATGTTAATATATATTTTTCCCTAATTGCCCTTGATACAGTTGATTCATGCATATCTATCTCTTCTGCAACCTCTTTTAATGTCATAGGAATTAATGCACTTTCACCTTTTTCAAAATAACCTCGTTGCTTTTTAACAATTTTCTCTAAAACTTTATGCAATGTTGTTTTTCTATGATCTATACTTTTAACTAAAAATAATGCTTTATCTATTTTTTCTTCTATATATTTTACCGCATCCTTATCATCATTATCTCTAAGTATTTCATTATACATAGAATTTATCGATAACTTAGGCAAAACTTTATCATTCATCACAATAAAAAATTCATTTCCTATTTTTTTTATTTCAGCATCAGGAATTATAAATTTCATATTTTCTCCAGTATAAAAACCTCTTGACGGTTTTGGTTCCAATGTTTTTATTAAATCACCAAAGCTTTGTGCTTCTTTTGCTGTTATTTTTAAGGCTTTACCGATAAGTTGATATTTATTATCTGCCAAGTCTTCTAAATGATTATTTATAATTTTTTCTAACATTTCGTTATCTTTTCCAAGCCTTTTTAATTGAAGTATTAGACATTCCTTTATATCTCTTGCCCCAATGCCTGCTGGCTCTAAATTATGAAGAAGTATTAAAGCTCTTTTTACATTTTCTTTTCCACATCCTAATTCCTCTTCTATTTCTTCAGTACTTACATCTAAATATCCTCTATTATCTAAAGATTCAATCATATAACTGCAAATACTTCTTAGATAATCATCAATTGGTATATCTATAATTTGTTCTAACAAATGTTCCTTTAATGATTTTGGATTACTTATAAACGTAAATGGAGAAACACTATCTTCACTGTAATCACTATAGCTTTGAGAACCATAATTATCTGATTCAAAATATTTTATAAGTTCTTTATATTCTAATCTATCTTGTTCTTTTGTTTTATTTTCTAAACTTTCATATTGAACTTCTAAAACTGGATTTTCTAAAAACTCTTTTTCTATATATTCCCTTAAATCATTAGTCGACATTTGTAATAATTTAATTGATAGTTGCATTTGTTGTGTCATTATAAGTTTTTGTTCTTGTGTTAAATTTAAATTAAAATTCATTTCCATTTTTAAACACCTATCCTTATTTAAACATATATCTTCGTTTAAATATCTATCATAAAACATACAAATATTAAGTTTCATTTTTAATTATCTTATAAATAACATTTTTTTTCAATATCAAACAACTTTAATAAAATTATTAACTCCCCATTATCTCATTGCTAGTTTTAGGTATCGTTAACTCTCCATTTATTATTAAACCTTTATAATATTTTACTATATCTAAAACTTCTGAAGGAACAATATTTTTTGTACTACTTGCTATATCTATTGCACCTTCCTTTAAACCAAGCCTTAAGATGTTATCTTTTCCCGCCTTAAATGTTCCCTTTGTAAATTCTTCAATTGAATTATAAACTGCTAAATCTGTTTTCTTAATCATAGAAGATAATATACACTTTGAATATTCTTTAAGCTTTTCACCCTGATCCTCATCTATTCCTATAGCATATTTACCCTCTTCCTTTGCAGCTTTAAAAACACCAAGACCACTTTTTCCAGCAGCATGAAATATTATATCTACACCATTATTATATAATTCCTTTGCGACCATATATCCTTTTTCTTCATCATTAAAATCCATAGTGTATCTAATATTTTTTTGATTTATCAAATCTTTTGCAGCATCTTTATTAACAACCTGAATACCATAGGCAAATCCTGCTCCTATTTCCTCAATTATTGGAGCTTCTACCCCTCCTATGAAACCTATTTTATTTGTCTTAGTCATATTAGCGGCTATAATCCCCATTAAAAAAGCCCCTTCTTCATTTTTAAACATTATAGATTTTATATTAGCTAAATTTGACGTATTGTCTATTAAAACAAAATTTTTATTACTATTATTTTTAGCTACATTTTCCATACTATCTTTCATTCTAAAACCAACTCCAAAAATCAAAGAACTTTTTTTAGCTAAATTTCTTATATTTTTTTCATATTCAGATATTTCTTTGCTTTCTAAAGTAGCATATTTTACATTAAATTCATCCCCCGCCTTAACTAGACCCTCATAAGCAAAATTATTAAATCCAAAATCATTAATTCCAGCAGTATCTGCATTTAATCCTATATTTGGAGTTTTGGATATAGAGATTTCTCCCACATCTAAACTCCCATTTTCACAACCAATTAACACAAAAAGAAATACTATTATTATTCCTAATTTAAATATCTTCCTCATAAATACACAACTCCTAAACTTTTAATATAAACTATCTATTATCCTTATTTATATCTTTCTCAAAGTCATATGTATCTTATGTATTTAATCAATAAATTTATTTTATTCAAATATTATCACACATTTAGATTGCTAAAATGTTCAATACTATACCCATTTCATTCAAATTAAAATTGCTTTATTAAAGATACAATTTTAATAAAGCAATTTTTTTAATTAATTTAATTGTTCAATCATTTTTAACATAACTTTTGCTTAAATAAAATATATACTAATAATTTTTAACAAAAAATAAACCGCAAGCTTTAATTCCTGAATGTATTCCAACAGCACATCCAACTCTTTGATGTATATATTCTATATTATTACTTTCCAAATATTCCCTAATAGTAGTACAAACTTCAGGATTTTCAACTTCTAATAATATTACAGGTTCACCTTGTTTTCTATCTGCACTATTAAATTTTTCTACAACTTCTTTTATAGCTTTTTTAGTACCACGAACCTTACTGTAAACATTCATTTCACCATTTTCTACATTTAATAATAGTTTTATACCTAATGCTCCCACTAACATAGCCTTCCCCTTTGAAAGTCTTCCACCCCTTACAAGGTTATCTAAACTTTCAAATACAAGCCCTGCATCTATAGCTTCTCTATACTTTAATATTTCCTCTTCAATTTCATTTAAAGTAAAACCATCTTCTATCATTGTAGCTGCTTTTAAAACTATAAGACCAAGACCTGATGTTACATTTAACGTATCTATAACCTTTATATCTTCGCTACCAACTTCCATTTTAGCTATTGTAGCTGATTGATATGTTCCACTCATCTTTGATGACAACGGTAAAACTATTATTTTATATCCTTCATCAAGCCACTTTTTATAAGATTCAACAAATCTACTAGGTGTAACTTGAGATGTAGTTGGAAGCACATTTTCTCTCTCAATTCTTTCTTGCATTGCGTTAAAGTCTATATCTATTCCATCTAAATAACTCTCTTCTCCAAAATTAATTAAAAGAGGTAAGACCTCTATTTTATATTTTTCTATTAAATTTTTTGAAAGATCGCACGAACTATCTGTAATTATTTTTATTTTTTCCAAATTAAATCCCCCCTATTTCATATTTGGAAAACCAATACCCTTTAATGCTTCATAAGTAACAATGGCTACAGTATTTGATAAATTTAAGCTTCTAGTTGTGGTATTAATCATAGGAACTCTTATCTCTATATGATTTTTATGAACCTCTTCAGGAACACCTGATGATTCTCTTCCAAACATTATGAAATCCCCTTCTTTATAACTTACATCACTATATAATCTATCAGTATGAGTTGATGATAAGTAAATTGTTTTATCACCATGCTTTTTCATAAAATCTTCATAACTTTCATATATTTCTAAATTTAATTGTTTCCAATAATCTAATCCTGCACGCCTTACATGTTTTTCATCTAAACTAAATCCCATAGGCTTTATTATGTGTAGTTTAGAATTAGTTAAAACACATGTTCGTGCAATATTCCCTGTATTTTGTGGTATCTCTGGTTGATACAATACTATATTTAAATTCACTTGATTTTCCTCCGAATAACCTATTATACTTGGTTTAATATATTCAAGTTATATCATATTACCTAATTATATAAAATGCAAGAAATTATTTGGTTAAAATATACTTATATCACTTCTTTTATTTTTCACACAAAGTTTTTATAAAATAATGTAAACTAAAAGACTGCATCATTTAACCGATTCAGTCTTTCACTTTATTATTCACTTATTTCAGTTTATCCTGTTCCTATTCCACCAGTTCCTACCTTTAACACTCCATCTACTTTAGAATAATTATATGTTCCAAGTAGCTTTCTAGAAACTTCTTTTCCATTTTCATAAGTAACCACATAAGAACTTGATTTATATCCATCAACAGGCTTAGTTTGCCAAACTTCTTGACCTTTAGATAAACTTGCATCATTTACCCTTGTAACTGTGGCTTTTGATGTAACTTCAGTATTTGTTGCTAATAACTCGTAACTTTTATCTCCTTTAGCTTGTGTATTTCCATAAATATTAATTGTCATAACCTTAGAACCATTAGTTGTAGCCTCTATATATATAGGCACATTGTAGGTATTAGTAAACTTGTAGTCTAAATATCCCCAAGCAACAGCACTATCTAGACCATAATCTGAGTAAGATGTTTTAAGTGAATGGTTATGTCTCTCTGTTGGAACTAATCCTGCCCTTATTACCGCTCTGTTTAATGCAGTAGATACCTGACATATTCCTCCTCCTAATCCATCAACAACCTGATTTGATACAAAAGTAGCAGCATTTTTATATCCTCTTGCCTCAGTTCTTTCACCTACTATATTATTAAAACTAAAAGTTTCTCCTGGCATTATCAATGTCCCATTAATAGATTTTAAAGCTAATGCTATATTAGTAGCCCTTGCATCAGTTGATGATGAATAATCAGATGTAAAACTTCCTATAACCCCATTTATACTCTCTAATTCTGCTGTTGTAACACTTGGTGTAGTTTCTGTAACTGGAATATCAACTACAATCGTTTTATCATTTAAATCCTCACTAATATCATTATTTATTGCATTTTTTACAAGAGTATCTACATCATTAATATCTATATCTCTTCCATTAGAGCTAGAACTTACTACTAATTTTCCATTCACCATAGATATTGTTGCATTCTTTGCTACTATATCTACCTTTTTTTCTAATTCTTCTTCATATTTTTTTAGCTCATCTTCATTATAATCAACAGTTAAATCTAAATTTTCGCTAATTCCTTCATGTATATATTTTTGTTTTTCAAATATATTTTTATTTTTTCCTATCTCCATAGCTTTTGCAACAACATCATCTATATCATACTGAGGTGATAAATCAGAAAAATTTATATCTATCTCTTCATCATCAGCCTTTATAATTATCTCCTTGTTTTCAGCAACTTTTCCGTATTTACTTTTTAATGTTTCTTCAGCTTGATTTTTTGTCATTCCACCTAAATCAATTCCTTCAACAGTAATTCCTGGATATATTTTATTTGACCATTCATCCACAACTCTTTTTGCATTATCATAATAAATTCCACTTGCAGTTGCGCCAATAGCCATTGCAACTGATGTACTTATTAGGATTTTCTTTATTTTCCCCATTTATTTTATCCCCTTTTTGAAACTCGTTTAATAATTATTTTAATAATACATTATTTATGAATCATAGTCAAAATATATAATAAAATTATAAAAATGTTGTATCTTTATATTTAAATTATTTGACACAACACTTTTAATTTTAATATATTAACTTAATATATATTTACTTCTTTCTAATGAAAAATCTCCTGCATAATCAAAAGCCTCTATACTTATTTCTATGTCTTGATTTTTAGGCAAATTAAACTTACTCTTATTTATATTAAACTTAGTCGTTTTAGAGGATACTGTTCCTGCATAAAGAGAATTTATAAATATATTATACCCTGATATATCTGCTTCAGTATTAGCTTTCCAATAAACTGTAATAATGCTTCCATTTTGCACTGCATAAAGCCCTACAACAGGTGCTGGTGGCGTTAAGTATGCTATATCTATCGGACCCCAATTTAAATCTACTGGATTATCTATTCCTGACAGCTTCCCTTCATCAGTATATTGCCAAAGAGTCCATTTACTCCACCCTCCAATATTAGGTGGATATTTAGGATTTGATAAAATTCTAGGATACATAGCTATCCAAAGAGGTATATTACTCAATGGATATCCTTTTCCTTGAATATTAAAATTATCATATAATTCTATAAAAAAAAGCCCTGTATAATACATAATTTTTCTTCTAGTCTTTTGTTCAAACCTAATTTTAAATCTTTGTATCCAATTTATTAGTCCTGTAGTTGATATAGAGCCATCAATAGGTTCCTCCACATCTAAAACAGGAAATAAATCACCATAGTTTCCCTGTCCAAACCCTAATTGTAATGTATTTATGAAATTATCACATTGACTATCTGCTGTTGTTAAATCATAAGATGGAATTCCATAATGATATGCACCGCATGGAATACCTCTTCTTAAACATTGTTTTGCAAAATTTACAAACTGTCTATCAACATTAAATGTTCCTGTGCTTGAACTAGATGCTCTAAGATATACGAAATCAGAATTATTAGCTAATAAATCAAAATTTACATTTTGAGTATATTGATTTATATCTGGTCCAAAAGTATTATTAGAACTTTTATCTTGCATGAAATTACTCTCTTATAAAATTACTATATACTATATAATTTATAATTTTTCATTTCAACATGTTACTATTATTTTATCTTTTTTCTTTCAAAGAATATTCTATAATTAAATCCAAAAGAGTTGAAAAATCTATATTTATACTATTACAACTTTTAGGAAATAAACTGTTTTTAGTCATTCCAGGCAACGTATTAACTTCCAATACATAACTTTCCCCATCTTTAATTATCATATCTACTCTAGCATAGACACTACATCTTAGAGAATCATAAGCATTTAAAGCTATAGTTTCTATTTTTTTTTGCATATTTTCATTAAAATTAACAACATACTCATAAGCTTCACTGTCAGTATATTTAGATTTTAAGTCAAAGAATTTCCCCTTCGGTTTTATAGCCAATATAGGTAAAACTTTGCCATTTAATATAGGACAGGTTATTTCATCACCCTTTATATATTCCTCTATTATTGCTATTTTGTCATATAAAAGTACAGTTTCTACTGCTTTTTTTACATTTTCTTTCTTTTCAACTAAAAATGTAGCAACTGAAGAACCACCACTATTAGGCTTTATAAATACGGGATATTTCATTTTTTCTATATAATCATAATCTATATCATTTACAGATTTTATAGAAATCCATTGAGGTGTTTTTATGCTTTGTGACACCATTATTTTTTTTGCAATATCTTTATCCATACATATAGAACTGCTTAACGCATTACATCCTGAATAAGGTATATTTAATACTTCTAAAATTTTTTGTACACTACCATCTTCACCAAATTTCCCATGAAGTGCTAAGAATGCAAAATCTATATTTGTACACTTAACTAAAACATCTTCTTTTTTATCTATTATTATAGGTACAACTTCATATTTTTTTTTATTTATATTATTGACTATTGCTTTACCTGTCTCAAGTGATATATTCCTCTCAGTTGAAATACCACCCATTAATACTCCTATCCTCATTACTTTTTCCTCCAAAAACATACTCTATATATAGTACAAAAGGATTTCTTCTTTTGTTATATATTTTTTGTTTATAATCAACCTTAATTTATCTTACAAATATTTAAAAATAAAAAGGTTAAGATAAGCTTATCTTAACCTTTTATTTCTAAATATATAATCTTAATATTTAAAAATTATTTTGCTATTTGATTTCTCTTAACTTTTAAAGATCCTTCAATTATTAAATCTAAAAGTTTTGGTATATCTATACCAGCTGCAGCTGCTCCTAATGGGAAAAGACTGTTTTTAGTCATTCCAGGTAATGTATTAACTTCTAATACATAAGGAACTCCATCTTTTATTAACATATCTATTCTTGTATATACACTTGATTTTAAAAGTTTATATGTCTTTTCTGCCATTTTTTTAACCTCAGCATGTACTTCTGCTGGTAATTCAACAACATATTGATCCGCTCCACCATCACAGTGTTTTGATTCTTTATTATAGAAGAAACCATTGTTTGGTTTTATAGCAACTACTGGTAACATTTCACCATTTAATACTGGACAAGTTATTTCATCACCCTTTATATATTCTTCTATCATAACTTCAGTATCGTATTGTAAAGCTTCTTCTACAGCCTTAGCTATATCTTCTTTTCTTTCAACGAAAGTTGTAGCTACTGATGAACCTCCGTTATTTGGTTTAACAAATACTGGGTAAGTAACCTTTTCTATAGCATCATAATCTATATTTTCTACTGAATCAACCATTGTCCATTTAGCAGTTCTAACTCCACCCCAGTCTAAAATTCTTTTTGTCATATCTTTATCTATTCCAATAGCTCCACTTAAAGGACCACATCCTGAATAAGGTATGTCCAAAACTTCTAAAACAGATTGAACTGTTCCATCTTCACCAAATTGACCATGTAATGCTAAAAGTGCAAAATCTAATCCTTGATCTTTAACTTTTGTTATTACATCTTCTTTTTCTTTTAAAACTATTGGAACTACTTCATATTTATTTTTATCTAAGTTTTCAACCATTACATTTCCGCTCATTATAGATATTTCTTTTTCTGTAGAAATACCACCCATTAAAACTCCAACTTTCATTTCAAAATCCTCCAAACACTTTGTTTAATTTAGACACATACACAAGTGCCTTCATCTAAGTAATATTATATAAATTTTTTCATAAAAAAAAAGAACCACTAATCCTTTTATTTAACCTGTTAGTGGTTCTTAGTGGTATAAAAATTTATTTTTATAAAGATGAAAACTAGAAATTTTAATTTAATTCATATATATCTGCAAATTCTATAGAAATTCTATCTACTGACGATTTATATCTACTTTCTTTTTCTTTTATAACAATATTCTCCTCAATCACGTTAGGCAATAAAACTATAAAATTACATCCTTTTTCAGCATCATCTTTAAGATACACACGACCTCCATGGAGTTCTACTAATGACTTAACCAAAGCTAGTCCGATTCCACTTCCTTCTTTATTTCTATTATAAGATTTATCAACTTGAATAAATCTTTCAAAAATAAATTTTCTCATATGCTTAGGAATTCCTATACCATCATCTTTGACACTTATTTCAACCCATTTATTATCATCTACCAAAACTATATTTACATCTATATTTCCTCCGATTTCAGTAAATTTAACAGCATTTGATAAAAGATTTAAAACAACTCTCTCTATTTTATCAGGATCACATCTTATTTCTAATTCTTCCACCTCTGTATCAAAAATTATATCTATTTGCTTCTCCTCTACATACGGAACTATGGACATAGTAATATCTTCTACTAAATTCACTATATCATAATTTGTAAAATCCATTTTTAAAAATCCTGAATCAATTTTTGTTATATCTATTAAATTATTTACAAGTCTTAACATCCTAAAGCAATTTTGTTGCATGCTCTTATAATATTTATCATAATATTCTATAAATCCAGCTTGATCACTATTTTTCTTTTTATAATCTAAAAGTTGAATACATGAGTATATTATATTTATAGGTGTTCTAAGTTCATGAGATAAATTTGCAAAAAATTCATTTCTTATTTGTTCATACTGTTTTACTTCTCTATATTTTTTTTGAAGAGATCTTATAGCATTTCTATGTTGTAATCCTCTAGATACAATAACTTTTCCTATTGGTTCTTCATAATAATCTCTAATAGTACTTATGACTGATTCCACAGCTACCAACTTATCATTTTTACCTACAAGTTTATGCTCAATAAAGGTGCTAACATCTCCTTCTTCAATCATTATACTTAATGATTCACTATCTGTATTATTTACGATATCTAAATAATTTTTTCCTATTAATTCTTTCTCATCATATCCCAACATAGCACTTACTGTAGTATTCACATAGTTTATAACTCCATTCATATCAACAGTAAATATTAAGTCTTTTATATTTTTGCTTATAAGACGTAATCGCTCTTCGTTAACTTTAAGTTCATGACTTACATTGTAATCATCCGTTATATCTCTAGTTGTTAAGACATTATATATACATCCATACTCATCACTTAATCTTTGTAGGCTACCTCTTATAACCCTACCATCATTTGTGAAAAAGTTTCCGTTCCATCCTGACTTATTATTTTTTACATATTCATAAGCCGACAATCTTTGATCTACACTTATAACATTTAAAAGATTATGGTTAAGTTTCTCATATCCTTTTTCGGTTCTGTCAACGCCCCATTGTTTTCTAACTTTTTTATTAGCATATACTATTTTATCATCTCTATCCCTAACTACTATATCATTATATCTATCTTCTTCAGATATTGCATAAAACACCAATAATTTTTGATGCAATTCTCTACTTTCCTTTACTTTGAGAACAAATTCTATAAATATTCCAACTATTAATATTATGTATCCACCCATACTAAATATATTAGAGTACTCGTTAATTATGGGCCTATAACCCCAAGCATAAAGATTTGCGTATACACTTTTAATTATAAAGAGATCTAAACTTATAGATATTATAGTGTATATAAATTCATTAGTTTTCAAACTCTTCCTTATAATCATAATTATAATTATAAAATGATATATTGACAGTATGATATTTGAAACAAATAATGATATCCACAAAGGTTCATTATGCCCAAAAGATTCTAACATTTTTAAACTGCCTATAGATAAAAGTGCTGTTACTATAACTGTAATTAATGTAAATAATATTTTTCTTTTAATTATTAGTTTAGCAAGCTTATTTTCCGGCACAACAACTAGTGTTACAAACAATGCTCTAAACAAGTATGTAAAAATAATAAGTGAAGTAGCTACGACACTTAATCCTCCTAAGTTTTTAGAATACAAACTGGCACAAACATATTCACAAGCTAAACTTACAAATACTAAAGACATAAGATATAAATCATCTTTTTTATATGTATAATAGTATAACCAACAACTTATAATTGCTAACGCCGGTATTCCAAAACTAGCTTCTCTAGATATTATATAATCTAAAATAGTATTTTTTACTTGATATATATGAATAGTATTTAAAAGTGCAACAGCTGTAAAAATAGCTGCAATTATTATTACTAACTTTATAGCTCTATTTATTTTAATTTTATGATTATTTGTATAATTTATATCTATTATCATAGTCACCTCTATAAAGAACATTCAGACGTTACATTATTATCTTTGATGTTAATATAAAACATTTTTTAATAAATAAATTTTTATTTTTCAGTCATTTCTTTATAATATTTACAGTATTGGTTAATTATACAATTATTGCATTTAGGAGATTTGGCACTACAGCATCTCCTTCCATGGAATATTATTAAGTGATGTGCTAATGACCACATATCCTTTGATATTTCTTTTTGAAGTTGTTTTTCAACATCTAAAACATTTTTTCCATCTGCAAGACCTATTCTATTTGAAACTCTAAACACATGAGTATCAACTGCAATTGCTGGAATATTAAAAGCATTTGATATAACAACATTAGCAGTCTTTCTTCCAGCACCAGCTAAAGAACTTATTTCTTCTATAGTTTTTGGAACCTCTCCATTAAAATTTTCCTTTAACTGCTTGCACATCATAAGTAAATTTTTAGTTTTATTTCTATATAGACCTATTACTCTGATTCTATTTTCTAATTCTTCTTGAGTAATTTTACTAAATGATTCAACGTCTGGATAATCATTAAACAAAGTTTTAGTTACTTCATTTACCTTTTTATCAGTTGTTTGTGCTGATAAAATAGTAGCTACTAAAAGTTGAAATGGTGTTTTGTAATTTAATTCACATTTAGCATCTGGATACTCTTCTTTTAATAGTTCTAAAATTTCTTTTGTTCTTTGTTTCATATCATTATACCTCTTAAAACTAATTTAATCCTTATATACTCCCTTATAACTATCTGGTAATAAATTAGCTACGCTTTTCATAATATATGTCAAAGCTCTATCATCATACTCATGCTTATCTTCGCCCTTTTCTTTTGTTGGCAAAGTGATTGGCTTTCCAAAAACAACATCTACTTTAGCATTTTCAAAATGTTCAGCCCCCATATCTGTATCATTTATAGGCATAAGTTTTTCTGTCCCTATAAGCCCAAAAGGAACTATCTTAGCTTTAGTCAATCTTGCTATTAATAAAACTCCTTTTTTAGCTTCAATCATAGATGCCGTTCTACTTCTTGTTCCCTCTGGAAACATGACTATATTTTGACCACTTTTAACCTCTTTAACTATCTTATTTAGTGATTCTTTATCTGCTGTGTTTGGCACAATATTAATTGTCTTTAACAATCTAGCCCCTAAATAAGTTAGAGCTTTATCATCTAATTTAACCCCAGCTATATAATATGGATCATATATATTTCTTATAATTCTATCAACTATAAGACCATCTGCATTGCTTAAATGGTTCCCTATAAAAATAAATGGCCCTTCTTCATTTTTTATTTCTTCTAAACCGTGTACATGAAGGTCTGCATACTTATCTAATATACTATTTACAACTTTACTTGCAAGTGGTACAAATAGAAAATCTGGCATTTTTACTATTATGCCCATACCAAAACGCTTTAACATCTAAATTATCCTTTCCATTCTTACAAAAATTCTTAACTTTAGCTCTAAATATTATACCTTATTTAGCAGTAAAAGTCTATTTTTATACTCCTCTAGATATGGTGATTCAAAGCTATAATCTTCTATATTTTTATTTTCTATTAAGTACATTTTTATAAGTGAATTTCTTATAAGTATATTTTTTCCTCTCCATCCGCAAGATGTTGTTTTAAATGTTTCTTTAAACTTTGAGTTAGTTAAAGATAGTATGCTTTCAGTACATATATTATCGTTCATAAAATCTAATGGTTTAAATTCATTTATGCCAGAATAAGCTATATCTTTATTACATGGACAGCTATTTTGACATGTATCACACCCAAATATTCTTCCCTTCATAAGATATAAATATTTATCATTAATTTCTTTTTTTTGGGTAATATACGACATACATATATTACAATTTTTCTTTTTATCATTTATAGAATTGGTTGGACATGCAGTATAACATCTATTACATTCTTTACATGGTGTATTATCTAATTGCTTAATATCCCTTGTATCAATATCTAAATCAGTTATTATTTCTCCTAAAAATACAAAAGACCCATATTTTTTAGTTATAAGCATATTATTTTTTCCAATAAATCCAATGCCACTTAGGTAAGCAATATATCTTTCTGGAAGAGTATTGCTGTCTACAAATGACATTGCTTTTCCTCCAATCTTTTCTATAAATTCACATATCTTATCTAAATAACTTTTAACCACTCTATGATAATCTAATCCTCTTGTGTAAAGCGAAAAACCGTTGCTATTATAAACACCATCATGCAGATAAGGGAAAGCTATAGATATTATAGTTTTCCCTTCTTGCATATAATGATTGGGATTTATCCTTTTTTCTATATCCACTTCCTCAAATTCATTTTCTAATCCCTCATCTTTTCTATAATTATAAAATTTTCTAAGCTCACTAAATTCTCTACATGGAGTAAATCCTATCAAATCTAAACCTAAGTCTGCGCAATATTTAATTATCTGTCCTTTAATATCCACTTCTTAACCCCTTTATTATATAGTCATATTATTATATATTTTTCTTATATTACCATTAATATCTATTATCTCTATAATCTCTTCTTTCCCTTTAATTTTATTAACAGCTGGAATCCCAACTGTTGTACTATCATCTGGTACATCTTTTAAAACTACTGAATTAGCTCCTATTTTAACATTATTTCCAATATTTATTGGTCCTAAAACTTTAGCACCACATCCAATTACAACATTATTTCCTACCGTTGGATGCCTTTTACCTGTATCTTTTCCTGTTCCACCTAAAGTTACTCCATGATATATTAAAACATCATCTCCAATCTCAGCTGTTTCACCTATAACAACACCCATTCCATGGTCTATAAAAAGTCCTTTTCCAATTGTAGCTCCTGGATGTATTTCTATACCAGTAAAAAATCTAGATATTTGAGATAACAATCTTGCTAAAAAAAAATGTTTTTTCTTATATAATTTATGAGCTATTCTATGATTTATCAAAGCGTGTATTGATGGATAAAGTAAAAGAACCTCAAAAGCACTTCTTGCAGCAGGGTCATTTTTTAAAACAATTTGGATATCATATTTCAGATTTTTAAACACTTTAATCACATCCTAAGTTTAGTCATATAACCCTGATGAGAAATATTTTTCTCCTCCATCTGGAGATATAACAACTATTTTTTTATCTCTACCTAATTTCTTAGCTATCTCTATACCAGCGTAAAGAGCTGCTCCTGAAGAAATACCTATTAAAACACCTTCCTTAGTTGCAAATTCTTTAGCCACTTTATAAGAATCTTCATCTGAAACCTCAAAAATTTCATCAACAATATCTTTTGAATACACTCCTGGAACAAATCCTGCACCTATACCTTGTATCTTATGAGCTCCAGGATTTCCACCTGAAAGCACTGGAGATTTTTCTGGCTCTACTGCAACTACCTTTACATCTGGTTTTAATTCTTTTAATTTTCTTCCAACTCCTACTATTGTTCCACCACTACCAACTCCAGCAACAAAAACATCAATATCTGGAATGTCTCTTAAAATTTCTTCTGCTGTTGTTTCATAATGCTTTTGAGGATTTGCCTTATTCTCAAATTGCTGTGGCATGAAATATCCTTTTTCCTTAACTAATTTTTCTGCCATTTCTATGGCACCTTTCATTCCTTTTTTTCCTTCAGTTAAAACCAATTCTGCACCATAAGCTTTTATCATATCACGTCTCTCTTTACTCATAGTCTCAGGCATTACTATAACTACTTTATAACCTTTTAATTTACCAACCAAAGCAATTCCAATTCCTGTATTTCCACTTGTTGGCTCTACAATAACGCTACCACTTTTTAATATACCGTCTTTTTCAGCCTTCTCTATCATTCCTAAAGCAGCTCTATCTTTAATACTTAAACCTGGGTTAAACTTTTCAAGCTTTATAAAAACCTCACCATCATTTTCATCTGTCATATTATTAACTCTCAACACAGGAGTATTTCCTATTAATTCCAATGCGCTATTTACTAACATAATTATAACTTCCTTTCTAAAAAAATTTATTTTCTAATGATATATCTTATATATTTACCTAATCACTAATTCCATTTATAAAACATTTTTAATCATATTTTATATACATAAAATTAATATTTTTCTTTTAAATCAAGAAATTTCTTACAAATCATAAAAAACTTCGACTCTATAAATATAGAGACGAAGTATAAATTCGTGGTTCCACTCTAGTTTAGGTTATAAAAACCCCTCTTTATGGCAAAGCCTCTTACTATAACGGGTAAGCACCGAATTCTCCTACTACCTTAAGTTTCAGATTACTGCTCCAAAGCGCACTTCTTATAAAACATTAATGAAAGTTCTCAGCTTAATCTTTCTCTCTGTAATCTAGTTTTATAATACTCTACTTTATCATTGCATTTATTCCGAGTATTTTGATATGATTTCCTTATAGTTAAATTATATTCAAAAATTTTCAAAAGTCAACTATTATTAATTTGCTTTTTTAAATTTCTTTTTCCAACTATGTGGTAGTAATTCATCTAAAATATCATGTATTAACACAATCCCCACAAGCTTCTCCTCATAATCCACAACAGGTATAGATATAAGATCGTACTTTATAGCTATTTCCGCTGCTTCTCCTATATTATTATCTATTTTTACGTTTATACCTAACGTATGCATTATATTGGTTATTTTTTCTTTTTCTTGATTTAAAATCAAATCTCTAAGTGTTACAACACCTTTTAATCTATCATTGTTATCTGTTATATAAACATAGTTCATAACTTCCTCATCTGCATTAAGTTCCCTCAAAAGCTCTAAGGTTTCACCTACGCTTAACTCTATATTAAAAGATATAAAATCTTTATTCATAATGCTACCTACAGATTCATCCTCATAAGACAAAAGTTCCTTAATCTCTTCAGCATCATCAGTTTCAAGTGACATTAACACCTTTTCTCGCTCTTCTTCATTAAGGTCGTCTAAAATATCTGCAATTTCATCATTTGGTATATTTTCAAAAAGTTCTGCTGTCTTAGATTGAGAAAGTTCTCTTATTATACTGCCTTGAAACTCTGGATCAATTTCTTCCAATGTATCTGCTGCTAAATCTTCATTTAAATTTTCTAAAACTTTTGTTCTACTCTTTGAATCTAACTCCTCTAAAATATCAGCTAAATCAGCTGGATGAAGCTTTTCTAATTTTTTATATGAAATAGATAACTTTAAATTATTATCATTGCACATTTCAAGAGATGCTACATCATCCCAAACGACTACTTTTTCTTCAAATTTGCCTTTAAATATATTGCTTAAAAATTTTGCTAAAGATTCTAAACCATATCTTCTAAATCTTACTATTTTACCACTTTCAACAGCTACAATTCTATACTCTCCAGCCAATTCTACTATTCTTAAATCATCTACTCGTATAACTTTTTTTCCATTTATATCTACAATTTTTTTATTTAACAAATTTTCAGATAAAAGATAGGAGTAGCTTCTAGCTAATATCTCTTTACTGCCCTTAATTTTTATAATTATCTTTCCATTATCCCTAGATAAAAATTCTATATTCCTAAATTCATAATTACAAATTCCACTTTCAGTTTTTACCTTATATCCTATAAATTTAGGATATCCATCATCAGTCGTTACATATATATCCTTTAAAATCCCTAAAACTTCATTAAATTCATCATATATCTTTTTATTTAATATATTTCTGTAAAGAAAAACAGTTAACTTTTCCATATTTTCCCTCCTTAGCTCATTTTAAAAGAGAAGGAAAAGTTATACTATCTAATAATTACATTTTAGATGTTTCCCTTCTCTAAATATTATATTAAATTTATACTTAATGTCCACAGGGACACCCTCCATGTAAATTCACCACCTTAAAACAATTTTCTTACTTATATTTTATGCTATATTGTAAAATTTTTGTATAATTTTTAAAAAATTATCATAATGTAATTTTATTATTTTTGTATTTATTTTTCTAGTAATTTTGAAATATTTAATCTAGTTTTCAAATATTTTTATTGCTAATTTATATAAAATGAAAAATATAACTTCAAGCTTTAGTGAAGTTATATTTAAAAAGCACTATAATTTATTTACACCAAGAACTTCTATGCCATCTTTTATACAACTAACTCTTAACGGAAAATCTGGTCCCTTCTCACCATCTATATCAGTTACTATGCCTTCTGTTGATTCAATTAATAACTCTTTTGTCTTCACATACTCAACTCGAGGATCATCCATATGCTCACCCATCATAAATTTTAAAAATACATGTATAAATTCTGCAATATGACAAGATTTTAATATGAAAACATCTAAAAGACCATCATCCACCTTAGCGTCTAATGCTATTTTAAATCCACCAGCTGTTTGCCCATTAAAAACAAGTATTAAATACATAGGAGTATGATAAATCTTCCCATTGGCAGTTATTTTTATATCTAAACTTCTAAATTTAGGTAATTGTTCAATTCCTTTTATATAATAAGCAAGTTTACCTAAAGTATTCTTTAAATTTGTATCTGTCTTTTGTGACACATCAGTGAAAAGCCCAGTTGATAACACATTTACAAAATATTTATCATTAACATGACCAATATCTATCTTCATAGGTTCTGAGTTTAATATTTTCTCTATATCATTATCTATATTATTTGTCATTCCTAAAAATCTAGCAAAATCATTAGCTGTTCCTACTGGCAAAATTCCTATAGGTAATTCTATGCCTTCTTGTTTCATAGCATTTACCACACTATCTATTGTTCCATCTCCACCAGCTATTAAAATGTATTTATAAAATTCATCAATATCTTTAAAGGCCTCTTTGATATCTACACCTCTTTCAATTCTATAAGGTATAATCATATATCCTTTTTTTTGATGCATATTTATTATTTTATCTATTTCCTTTAAAATAGCTCCTTCTCCCGAGCACGGATTATAAATAAATTTAACTTTATTCATTTTTATCCCCCTTTACATATATAATAAAAGCAAATTATAAGCATAATACTATTTAACTTATATTTGAAATTTTAATTTAATACTCATATTTTTATATTATATATTAAATATAGAATAATAAGACATATATTTGTATACAATTTTATAAATTAATCTGCTCAAAAATTATAGCATTTTAAAAAAACATTGTCGACTTTAACAAAAAAAGTCTGTATCCATTAATTGAACACAGACCTTTTTATTATATTTTATTAATATTATTTTTCTTTTACGGACTCTTTTGTACAACTATCTTCTTTAAAAAAAGATTGTGGATATTTACATAATGGACATTTTTCTGGTGCTTCCTCACCTTCATGTATATAACCACAATTTAAGCAAATCCATTTTGTAGATTTTTTACTTTCAAACATCTTTCCATTCTTTACTTTTTCATAAAGCTTTAAAAATCTTTTTTGATGTTCTTCTTCAACTTCTCTTAATTCTTTAAAAAAATGTGCAATCTCTTTAAAACCTTCTTTTCTTGCAGTTTCCTCATATCCTTTATATATGTCTTTAAACTCTTCAGTTTCACCTATGGCAGCTGCCATAAGATTTTCCTCAGTATCTTTAATACATTCTAAGTACCTTTTATAAGCCTCTCTAGCATGGGCATATTCATTTTCAGCTGTAATATTAAATATTTCTGAAACCCACATGTATCCTTCTTCTTTTGCTTTTTCTGAAAACAAATTATATTTAGTCCTAGCTCTACATTCTCCTGCAAAAGTTTTATACAAATTTTTCTCTGTTTCGCTACCTTTTAAAGTTTTCATTTGTTACTCCTGTAAAAATTACTTTTGCTATTATAATATTCATTAAATTCATTTTGGCTACTTAATACCTTATATAAATATATATAATATTTATATAAGGTATTGTTATTCTCATTTAATATTAATATATATAATTTCATTTAAGTGTTATTTTCATTTGACAAACAGCTCGTATTAGTATACATTTATATTAAATGTATGTATTCTGGTATGTGGTTTAGCTATAATAAATCATATTCCTCTTAACTCATAAAAGAGCATTGTAATTAATCCAATGCTCTTTTATTCTTATTTAAAATTATAATATCAATTAATATATTATTATCAATTAAAAATACAATAAATTAATATCAAAATTAAATTTACTTCTCATCACAAGTTAAGACAATATCTGTACCATCTTTACTCTTAGTTGTTAAAGTAACTTTTCTTTTCCATAAATTATTTATATATTTCAAAGTCTTTTTAGCGTAAACACTTTCAAGTTCTCTACCATCAAAAACATGTTCTAAGTGAAGAGAATAATCACGTGGATCAAGTTCTACAACTCTTATATATGGTATGGAACCTACTCCACAATCATCTGCTATATTATTTCTGATTTCTCTCCAGCCTTGTTCATCTGCAACTTCTTCAACAACATAATCAAATCCACGTTTTCCATACTTAAAAAGATTAAGTTCTGCACAAAGTTCTTCTGTTAAATACTTCCTTATAAAAGAATTATCTCTTTCTAACGCTCTAACCTCAAAGATTTTATCTCTGCCATATCTTTTTTCAATATCTTGAAAAATTCTAAATCCTACATAATATGGATTTAGTCCATACGGAATTGGAGCAACCACATCATTATGTCTTTTCAAAAATTCTAAATGAAGTCCGGTTGGAAGATTTAATTCCTTTAAAATATTATAGTGCCAAAAACTTGCCCAACCTTCATTCATTATTTTTGTTTCAATTTGAGGAAGAAAATATAAGCTCTCCCTTCTAACTATTTGAAGTATTGTTCTTTCCCAATCCTGTAAATTTCCAAACTCAATTATAAATTGCATAACATCATCATCTGGACTTAATGGAACCTTAGATATATTAGGCATAGGAATTTCTTTATTTTCATCTAAAATAGTTCTAGCATCTCTTAACCTATTATATTCTTCTATGGCCTTTTTTCTTTGTTCTCCTTGAGAAACTCTTATATCATTAACTATTCTAGGTGTTTGAAACCTTATTGCATGAGCTGCGTCTAAAACTCTTTCAACCTCGCAATACCCAATACTTGGATCATTTATATAACTTCTTATTGTATCTGCTCCACGTTTAAACATCTCTACTGTACTATCTGCATCTGTTCCCTCTTTAAATAATCTATTATTTTTAAAGAAATCATTATGCCCATAAACATGTGCCATTGTTAATATTTGAAGAAGAAGTGTATTATCTTTCATTAAATAAGCTAAACATGGGTTTGAATTTATTACCATTTCGTAAGGAAGACCTGTCATATTTAATTGATACAAAGTTTTGTTTTTTTCATATGACTTACCATAACTCCAATGTGGATATCTAGATGGCATACCCACATAAGATTCATAAGCTAGCATATCATTATACCCTACAATTTCATATTCTTGTGGGTAATAATCAAGCCCCACTTTATTTACTATTTTTTCAATTTTCTCATGCCACTGCATTAAATCTTTTAAATTGTAATCTATACTCATTTAAGTCTCACCTACCCTTCATCTTCAAGTTCTTTAGATAGCATAAATTTTATGGCATTCCAAAGATCCTTTTTCTCTTTAACCACTACCGATGCAAATTTCTTTTGTTTTATTTCTTTAGAAAATCTATAATACATAGTAGTTGAATAAGTGGATGGTAAAAGTTCTATATAACCAAATAAATTGCTAATTTCGGATAATTCATTAACTGCTTTAATTGCTTTTTCATTATCTTCGCTCCAGTTATCACCATCAGAAGCATAAAAAGGATATATATTCCACATATCTGGATTATACTTTTTCTTTATTAACTCTAAAGCTACATTAAGCCCTGAAGAAATATAAGTTCCTCCAGATTCTCCCTTATGGAAAAATTCATATTCATTTACGACTTTTGCAGAGGTTGTATGAGATATAAATTCAAAAGCAATATTATTATATTTTTTTCTTAAAAATTTAGATAAAACAAAGAAAAATGATCTAGCTAAATATTTTTTAGTAGTATCCATAGAACCTGAAACGTCCATTATAAATATCATAACTGCATTACTTTCTTTTCTTGGTTTTTTCTTAACTCTATGATACCTTAAATCTTCATCTCTAAATGGAAATCTTTGAATTTCACTTTCATTCAATCCACTTTCTAAAAGAGCTCGCTTTTTTCCTTGCTTTCTAGCTATTTTAGCCATTACTGTTTTCTTTTTAGCAAGTCTAGGTCTTATACCATACTTTTGATACCCTCTTTTGCGTCCTGCAGATTCCACTATTATTTCTGAATATTTCTTTTTATCTAAATTAGGAAGATTTAAATCTTCTACAATATAATCTAAAAGTTCTTCTAAAGTTATTTCAGTTTCATATATGTCAGACCCTTCTTGATTTCCTGCCTGACCTTTTCCTTGCCCCTTTTGAGATTTACCATTAGATGAACCTATTTTATCCCCTCTCTTTTCACTACCATCACCTGTTGTTACCCCTTTGTTACTTTCTCCGTATATAAACTGATACTCCTTTAAACCCCTTATAGGAATTTTAAATTTTTTATTTTTAGCTTCACCTATTATACTTTCTTCTGATAAAATATCACCTAGATTTTCTTTTATGGATTTTTCAACTAACTGCCTATGTCGTCTTCTATCTTCCATTGCTCTATCATATTCAATTTGGTTTTCACCCTTATCTCTGAATATAGCCATAGAACTAATCCTTCCACAAGTTATTAGCAGCGTATTTTAAAATTACATCACAGCAATGTGGACAGTATCCATTTTCAGTTAATTGTTCTACCATAGCATTATATTTTTCATCTTGTTCTTTATCCCTAACTCTTGATTTAGTTATTATTCTAGAAAGGTCTTTAACAGACGCTGTTAATTTCTTTTCTATTGCTTCTTTTAATGGCTCATAGGAAGTATAATCTAATTTTCCACCATTTCTAATTACATAGAACATATAAGATGTAACATCTGCTCTAAAACCTTTAGCTGAAGATTCTGAAATTCCTATTTGTTCTTCTATACTTCTCATAAAATCTTCATCAGGATTTAATTCTTCCCCTGTTGAATCATCTTTTATTTTATTTTTATTTGTATAAGCTTCCGCATTGTCTAAATAATTATTAAATAAGCTTTCAGCTTGTTCTCTAAACGAATGAATAAATGCCTTAGTTATCTCTTTTTCAAGAATCTTGTTATACTCTTTTCTTATCGTATCTTGAATATAAACTAGATATTTCTTCTTATCATCTTGAGATATATCTAAATCTTTAACTGATTTTATTATGCTTTCCATCATGCTTAAAGGGTTTATGCAATTATGCTCAGAATTAGATAATGCATTATCTATTGCCTTAACTATAAATCTTGTAGATATACCCTTCATACCCTCCATAGGTCCTGCTTCTTCTCTAAGCTCTCCTATGTCTATTTTTTTAGTTGAACCCTTTTCAACTATATCTTCACCATTATATATTCTAAGTTTTGTAACTGGATCTACCTTCATTGATGGTGCAAGCCTTGAAAGCGTTGCAAACATAGCTGCAATTTCTATAGTATGAGGTGCTATATGAGCGTTAAAATTTGATTTTTTAAGTATTTTTTCATAAATCTTTTGCTCTGCACTTGACTCTAAACAATAAGGAACTTCTATCTTTACGATTCTATCTAAGATAGCTTCATTTGTATGGTCTGATTTAAATTTATTCCACTCAGCTTCATTTGAATGAGCTATTATAAGACCATCAAAATAAATCATTGAACCCTTTCCAGGAGATGGAATTGATTTTTCTTGGGTTGCAGTAATTATTGTATGCAAGTATTCAACATCATTTTTAAATACCTCTATAAACTCAACAAGTCCTCTATTACCAACATTAAATGCCCCATTTAAAGAGAATATTCTAGGGTCATCCTCTGGATACATATCCATTTTTGATATATCAATAGATCCAGTTAAAATTGAAGTATCTTGATTGTTTGGATCAACTGGTGGGACAACACCTACACCTTTCCTTGAACGAATAGAAAAATCTGTAGACACAACTGGCATTTCTTCATATCTTCCATCATACTCATGAAGTAATCTATACTTACATACAGGACATAAATCCCCTTCTATTTGAACACCTAAATTGTCTTCAAATTTCTTTCTTAAATGTTTAGGTATTAAATGAAGTGGCTCTTCATGCATAGGACAACCTTTTATTGCATATATAGGTGGTGCTACCTCTAGTAATTTTTTAATAGATTCAACTAAAGATGACTTACCAGCACCAACTGGTCCAACTAAATATAGAACCTGTCTTGCCTCTTCACCTTTCATAGATGCTGAATACATATAATTCATAAGTTTCATTATAACTTTATCTATTCCAAAAAAATCATCTTTAAAGAAATTATATCTTTTTATTTTTTCATTCCCATATATTTTTTTTATTTTAGGATTATCTTCAGGCTTTAATACTTCAACTCCCTGTTCAATTATCATGTCATATATTCTTTTATGGGCAAGTTTAACTATATCAGGATTTTTTCTTACAAGCTCTAAATAATCTAAAAAAGTTCCCTCAAATTTCTCACTATTATGATTTTCTCTATCATTCTCTATAAACTCTTTAAAATTCATTATTATCCCTCCCTTTACCCTTAATATATTCACATATATTATAAATATATGACAAAAAATAATGCTTTTACTAAGTTTATCAAATTAGTAAAAGCATTATTTTCTCCTCTCTATAATAACTATTAATTTTTTTCTTTTAAATTATTGTAATAAGAATTAATAAGATTTATTATAGCTTCCCCATATTTAAAAATTTTCTTTTCTCCAAGCCCTTTAACACTAAATAATTCATCAATTGTTCTAGGTGAAATTTTTATAATATCCATAATAGTTGTGTCTGAAAATACCATATATGGTCTTACGCTTTCCTTATTAGATAAATTTTTTCTTAAAATTTTAAACCTTCTAAACAATTCCTCATCTAAAGGAGTATAATCTAACGGATTTAATTTAACTAAAGCTTTTTCTTTTCCCTTTAAAATATTTATAGATTTCTTATTTAATTTCACCATCGAATAAGTTCCCTTTTTTCTATCTATGTATCCAGTATCTATTAATGATTTTATAATTTCTTTTATTATCTTATTTGAAGATCCCTTCATTATTCCAAAAGTTGTAAGATTATAAAATCCCTTTTCTTCAATTTTAGGACCTCTAATTCCTTTTAAAATATCTATTAAAACACTTTCTCCAACTAATTCTTTAGTTCTATAAACACAAGATAATATTTTTTGTGCCTCTATTGTTATATCTAAAAGTTCTTCATTGTTTAAACAGTTGCTACAATTATTACAATAAGGAGTTATATCTTTTTCATTAAAGTAATTTAAAATATATTCTCTATAACATTTATCATACTCGCAAAATTTTATCATATCATTTAATTTTTTTATATTTATTTCCTTACGATTAAATTCATAATTTAAATTAACTATATAATCTAGCCTTTTAATATCATCTCTAGAATATAAAAGATGACATACTGCTTTTTCTCCATCCCTTCCGCCTCTTCCAATTTCTTGATAATAACTTTCTATATTTTTAGGAAACGTAAAATGTATAATAAATCTTATATTTTCTTTATCAATTCCCATACCAAAAGCATTTGTTGCTATCATAATATCCTTATTATCATTAAAAAAACTCTTTTGATAATATTCCTTTTCTGAATCTGATAACCCTGCATGATATTTTAGAACTGAAAAATTCAAATCATTTAAGTAATCATATAAAGCTTCAACTTCTTTTCTAGTTAAACAGTATATTATACCTGACTTTTCTTCATTCTCCTTTAAAAAATCCCTAATAAATTCTAATTTATCAATTTCCTTATGAACATTAATCTCTAAATTTTCTCTATCAAAACTACCTTTATATATATAAGGATTATTTAAATTTAAAAGCTTTATAGAATCTTCTAAAACCTCTTTAGTTGCAGTTGCTGTAAAAGCACTCACAACAGGTCTATTTCTAAAAATCCTAACAAATCCCTCTATATCTCTATAACTTTTTCTAAAATCATGTCCCCACATAGATATGCAATGAGCCTCATCTATTGCTATTTGAGATATATTAAGTGTCTTTATTGCATTTATAAAATAATTATTTTTAAGCCTTTCAGGAGATATGTATAAAAGTTTAACCTGCCCTAAATAACACATATCTATAATTTCTTTTACTTCATCTAAAGTATTGGTACTATTTATATATTTAGCTTTTATCCCTATATTATTTATATTATCAACTTGATCCTTCATAAGAGCTATAAGTGGAGAAATTACAATAGTTATTCCATCAAAAATAAATGCTGGAATTTGATAACAAATAGACTTTCCTCCACCTGTTGGCATTATACAAAAACTATCTCTTTTTTTTAAAATATTATTTATTATCTCAAATTGTCCATTTCTAAATTCTTTATATCCAAAAAGTCTATTTAAAACTTTTATTGGTCTCTCCATTATTCTATTCTCTCCTAAATTTTAATATTATTCATCTTTATTAGAGTATATTTTAGCACATTACTGCTTTAAAATATATTATTAATAATTTTAACCATCATCTAAATCTTATATCATTATATAAAAACACATTATCCCATTGTTTGAGATAATGTGTTTTTATTAATTGCTTACTAAGTCAAATTCTACACGATCATTATTTTTAATTTCAATATTATTTATTGGAGTTTTAGTCACATTTCCATTTATCGAAAGTTCCCATGTTTGTCCGTTATTATCAGCTTCAAGCCCATTTACACTAGTTACTGTATAATTGTTTCCACTCTCAACTCCAGATATTATACCTAATGGTTTTAAAGCATCTAATAAAGTATCTTTACTTGTCTTTATAGTGTATGTTTTATCTACATTTTTAGTATTATCAACAACTGTTATAGTTATTGTTTTTTGATCAATTTCTTTTATTGCTTTTGGAAGGCTTATATATATATTTAAGCCAAATACAATTACTAAAAGTGCAATAAGACCTGCTATAATTAGTTTTCTATTTTTCATAAAATTCTCCTGAAAAAGTTTAATCTTTATGTTTATTATAACCTGTTAAATCAATTTAGGCTATTATTTAAAATAATACTAAATAAAAAATGATATTAGATGTATCTTTATCTAATATCATTTTTATTATCCTTATATAATTTTTTAACTTACACTGTCAAATTGACTGTTATATAAAGATGAATAGAATCCCCCCTTAGCCATTAACTCATCATGATTTCCTTGTTCTATAATATCTCCATCTTTCATAACTAATATAAGATCTGCATCTTGTATTGTTGATAATCTGTGAGCTATTATAAAACTTGTTCTTCCCTTCATTAAGTTATCCATAGCCTTTTGTATTAAAACTTCAGTACGAGTATCAACTGAACTTGTAGCTTCATCCAATATAAGAATTTTAGGGTCTGCTAAAATAGCACGTGCTATTGTTAAAAGTTGCTTTTGACCTTGTGATATATTAGATGCTTCTTCATTTAGTTCCATATTATATCCATCAGGAAGTGCTTCTATAAAGTGATTTGCATGAGCAGCTTTTATAGCTTCTATAACATCTTCATCACTAGCTGTTAATTTTCCATATCTTATATTTTCCATTATACTTCCATTATATAACCATGTTTCTTGAAGTACCATACCAAATAAATCTCTTAAATCATTACGATTGAAATCTCTAATATCATGACCATCAATCATAATTGAGCCCTTATTTATATCATAAAAACGCATAAGAAGTTTTACAATTGTAGTTTTACCAGCTCCTGTTGGACCAACTATTGCAACTCTTTGTCCAGCCTTAATATTAGCTGTAAAATCATTTATTATTATTTTATCTTCATTATATCCAAAGCTAACATCTTTAAATGCAACATCTCCTTTGATATTAACATCTCTAACTGGATTTTCAATAACTTGAACTTCCTCTTCTTCATCTAGGAATTCAAATACTCTTTCACAAGCTGCTGCTGTTGTTTGCATAAGATTAGCCACTTGAGTTAATTGTGCTATAGGTTGTGTAAATGATCTTATATATTGGATAAATGCTAATATATCACCTACTTGTATTGCACCTAAAATAGTAAGGTATCCTCCAACTATTGACATTAAAACATATCCAAAATTTCCTATAAAATTCATTATAGGCATCATAAGACCTGATAAAAATTGAGACTTCCATGCTGAAGAATATAAAGTTTTATTTAACTTTTCAAAGGATTCATAAGCACTATCTTCTCCATTAAATGCCTTTACTACATTATGTCCTCCGTATATTTCTTCTACTTCACCATTTACTTTTCCTAAATACTTTTGTTGTTCTGTAAAATACTTTTGAGATTTTTTAACTATAGAACCCATAAGTAATCCTGAAACTGGTAGAATTATTATTGCAATTAACGTCATAATCCAACTTATAGAGAACATCATTATAAGCACACCAATTAGTGTAACTATTGATGTTATAACTTGTGTTAAACTTTGATTTAAGTTTTCACTTATCATTCCTACATCATTAGTTAATATAGATAAAACATCACCCTTACTTCTTTTATCAAAATATTTAAGAGGCATACGGTTCATTTTTTCTGATATTTGTTTTCTAAAACTATAGGACATTTTTTGCACTATCCCAGCAACTATATAAGATTGTATATATGAAAAACCTGCACTTAGCAAATATAATACTAAAAGCACCAAAAGTATTTTTCCTATGGCTATAAAATTAATTCCAGCCGAATTGGTTCCAAGTATTTTTCCCATTATACCGCTATATATTTCAGTTGTTGCATTTCCTAAAATTTTAGGCCCAACAATTGAAAATATTGAACTTAATATAGCAAAAATCACTACTACAACCAATGATAATCTATATGGTTTTAAATAACTTAAAAGTTTTCCCATAGCTTTCTTAAAATCTTTAGCTTTTTGAGGCGAACCTTGTTGTTTTTGTCCACGTCCCATCCCCATACCACTGCTTTGAGGGTTACTCTTACTTTTATTACTCATTATATAACTCCTCCTTTGAAAGTTGTGATAAGGCTATTTGTTTGTAAACATCACAGGTATCTAAAAGTTCTCTATGTGTTCCCATACCAACTATTTTACCTTCATCTATAACTAATATTTTATTAGCTTTTAATATTGTACTAACTCTTTGGGCTACTAAAATAACAGTACTATCTCCTGTATTTTCCTTTAATGCTTTACGAAGTTTAGAATCAGTTTTAAAATCTAAAGCTGAAAAACTATCATCAAATATATATATATCTGGTCTTTTAGCAATAGCTCTTGCAATAGATAGTCTTTGTTTTTGCCCACCAGATACATTTGCTCCTCCTTGAGATATTCTAGACTCCAATCCATCTGGTTTTTGTTCTATAAATTCCTTAGATTGAGAAATATCTACCGCAAATTTTACATCATCATCATTTATCTTATCATTGTTATATTTTATATTACTATCAATAGTACCTGAGAATAGTACTCCTTTTTGAGGAACGTATCCTATTTTTTCTCTTAAATCATGTTGTGATACATCTTTTACATTAACCCCATCTACTAAAACTTCACCTTCTGTTGCATCATAAAATCTTGGTATTAAGTTAATGATTGTTGACTTTCCACTACCTGTACTACCTATAATAGCCGTAGTTTCTCCTGGCTTTGCTGTAAATGTTATGTTAGTTAAAACATTTTGTTCTGCTGATGGATATTTAAATGATACATTTCTAAATTCAACTAATCCTTTTTTATTTTCATCAAAAGACTTAATTTCTTTAGGATCTTTTATACTTGGTTCAGTTTCTAAAATTTCATCTATACGTTGAGCTGAAACTGCAGCACGAGGTAACATTATAGATAACATTGTTACCATTACAAACGCCATTATTATAAGCATAACATATTGTATAAACGCCATCATGTCTCCAACTTGCATTGTACCGTTGTTAATTTTATATGCTCCAACCCATACTATCGCAATTGTTGACACATTCATAATAAGTATAACAAGTGGCATCATAACTGATGTTACACGTGTTACAAAAAGAGTTGTTTTAGTTAAATCTTTATTTACATCATCAAATCTTTCTTCCTCATGTTTTTGAGTTGTAAAAGCTCTTATTACAAGCATACCTGTTAAATTTTCACGTATTACTAAATTAACTTTATCTACAAGTTTTTGTACCTTTTTATACTTAGGTACTGCAATAGCAAATATTACAACCACACACCCTATGATAACTAAAATTATAACTCCTATAAGCCAAGACATAGAAGCGTTAGTATATAAAACTTCTATAAAGCCTCCAATTCCTAAAATTGGTGCATAAAACACTAATCTTAAAAACATAACCATAAGATTTTGAACCTGCTGAACATCGTTAGCACTTCTTGTAATTAACGAAGCCGTAGAAAATTTATCAAGTTCTGAATTTGAAAAACTCATAACTTTTTTAAATATTTTTCCTCTAAGATTCATACCAATTTTAGCTGCTACCTTTGAAGCTATAAAAGTTACAACGATAGACGCTATCATACTTATAAGAGCAATTACAACCATAATTATACCCACTTTCCAGATATAATTACTTTGAAGTTTATTTACGTTAACACCAATTGCCTCATATTGAGTTTTAATATATGTAACAGCTGTTTGAGTTACTAAACTCTCTGGCATATTGTTTATCTTAGCATCTATTTCACTTACAATTTGGTCTAATTGATCTTTAGGAAGCGTTTGAAGCACAGTAAATATTCCTGCATTTTCATACTTAACAGCCTCACTTGCTGGAAGATTACTTAATAAAGCTGCTTTAAGTTCATTTCCCTTTGATCCCTTCTCTAACATTTGAACCAAAAGTATTGGTTTTCCTAAAATATTATTTAGTGTAGTTAATTGACTGCTATTTGTATTGTCCAATACATAAAGAGCTTCATTTGCTAAAGCTGGATATTTTTTTACATAAGAATCATATTGTTCTTTAGATAAATTCCCTTTATCTATAAGCTTATAATCTTGTTCTACCGTCTGTTTATCATTACTTGACATAAACAATAGTATTTTGTCTAATTCTGATTCTTGTATAACACTTGGTACTGAGTTTTCTATACCGTTTTGTTGAATACCAATATCTACAATATTAGATGTGTAGTTTGGTAAAGCTAAGTTTGCCATAGCTTGTATTGCTAGAAATATCACTATTACAATAACTGCAAAAACTGAGCCCTTTAGGTATCTCATTAGTTTAACCATTTATACTATTTTCCCCTCTCCGATGTTTATTTTTTTAAATTTATCTAATATTAGTATATAAAGATTATAAATTTATAACTATTATAAGTCAATAATTTTTATATTTGTATAAACTTTTTTATTAGTTTATAATTTAATATATAATTGCTAATTTATTTTAAAAAATTTTTCATAGAGGAGCTTTTTATGGATAATATCGATTTAAATAAGGTATCTAGTACCTTACTTCATTTATCTTTTTCACTTAATAAAATAATATTCAATAATACAGAACTTACTAAAGGATTATCTATTCCAATATCTCATGTGAGAGTTTTGTTTTGCCTCCAAAAAAATGGTTCTATGTCCATAAGTGAAATTGCTAAAAGACTTGGTATGTATAAACCTAATATGACACCTATTTTAGACAAATTAATTCAAGAGGGATTTATTATAAGAAGTGAAGATCCAAAAGATAGACGAATTTTAAGAATACAACATACAAAAAAAGCTGATGATTTTTTAAATGAGCAAATGAAAAAACTTGAACAAATATTTGCAAATAAAATGTTTATTTTATCAAAAGATGATTTAATTACTTTAATAAATTCATCAGCAGAACTTAATAATATTTTGTTAAAACTAGAATAAAATATATGTATAAATAGTGTTGATTTTAAATAAAAATTATCTTAATTTTAAATCAACACTATATAAATAATAAATAAAAACAAATACATCTTTCATATAATAAATTAATTTTTTATCATTCACATTTTAAATTTACTTCTGTTACATAAGGTGATACTCTAAGAGGCTTCTTCTGTGGATTTTTTATATAAGCTAAATTACTAAAATCAATAAGCACACTTGTTATAAATACACATACTAAGGCATTGATAAAAATATTTTTTTTCATATCTATCACCATCCTTATAATCAAAAATATATAATTTTATAAATTGTATATTTTAACTACCTAATAATTTTATCTAAAGTTATTTGTTATAATTGTTTAAGTTATCAAGAAAGAACATCTATATTTAATTTACTTGCTATTAATATTGTAAGTAATAAATCATTTATTATTAACTTTATTTCTGTATTTTATGTATTTATTTATATTAACTATCTATTTTATTATTTTTATGGCTTTAATTTAATAACTTATCCATTATATAATTCATATAATGTAAAAAAATATATTAGGTGATTTTATGTACGCAGATATAGTATGTGAAGGTGGTGGAGTTAAAGGCATTTCTTTAGTTGGGTCTATAAATTGTTTAGAAGACCATGGATATGAATTTAAAAAAATGGCTGGAGTATCTGCTGGTGCAATTATTACTTCTTTGCTTGCTGTTGGTTACAATAGAGATGAATTAAAAAATTTAGTTTTAAATTTAAATTATAATAAATTAATTTTTAATACTAGATTAAATCAGATATTTTATACATTAAAAGGTGGTATAAATCTTTTTTTAAAAAAAGGAATATATTCTACCAAAAACATTGAAAATTATCTTTACAATCTTTATCTTGCAAAAGGAAAAACTAAATTTAAAGATATTTCAATAAATAACGAAAGTCCCCTTAAAGTGTTAGCATCTGATATTACGAATAAAAAACTTATAATTCTTCCTGATGATTTACCAAATTATGAAATAGACCCTATGGAATTTGAAATATCTAAAGCTGTTGTTATGAGTATGAGTATTCCTTTTTATTTTTTTCCTTTTATTTTTAAAACTCCCTCTGAAAAAAATCTTATAGTTGATGGCGGACTTATTAGTAATTTTCCAATTTGGATATTTGATTCTAAAAAAGTCCCTCGTTGGCCAACATTTGGATTAAAATTAAAAGAAGATGATATACTACATTTAGAAAGAAGCCACCCACTTTTTTCCTATATATCAGACATAATTCAGACAGCTCTTACACATAATGAAAATATTCATTTAGAAAACAAAGATGCTATTAGAACAATAGAGCTTCCAACTTTAAGTATTAAAACTACTGATTTTAATTTAAATAAAAGTAAAGTTTTAAGTCTTTATAAGTCTGGATACAAGGCTACTGAAAATTTTATAAATTCATGGTCTTTTCAAAGATATGTAAATGATTATAGAAATTAAAATTTTCAAACAAAAAAGCTACATGATAATTGCCTTTCACGTAGCTTTTTGTTTCATATTTTATATATTTATATTATATAACTGGTTCTAAATCATTTGATCTTTTAGCTTCTAATTTTTCTAACATATCATCATGATATTTTCCGTTAATTTTATAGAATTTTTTATATATTACATAGCTTAAAACACTAACTATAGCCGGTATAATTACCATTATTACTCTCATACCTAAAATAGTTTGAGCTGTTTGTTGAGCATTTGCTACATATCCAACTATTGTTAAACCAACTCCAACTAACCATCCACTAACAGCAGATGCAGATTTAACCAATAGTGTTTGGCATGAAAATACTATACTTTCATTTCTTGAGCCTAATTTAACTTCACCATAATCAACAATATCTGCAAGCATTACTGTAGAAGAAGCTAAAGTTAATCCTGAACCAAATTTTAATATTATTCCTGATATAGCTACAAATACTGCATTTTGAGGAAGTATAAATCCTGCACCCAACAACATGAATAATCCTATAACTGGAAGAAATGCTGCTATTTTAAATACCCTTGGTCTACCAAGCTTTTTAGTTAACATTGGGAATAATACTAAAGCACTCATTTCTGCAATACCAGAAAAAGCTGTATATACTGGGAATAGGTTTTCATTGCCTACAACATATTTAAAATAATAAATAGCCATTCCACCTGATAATTGCATAACCAAATTATAAGCTAATACTATTCCTATAAAAACTACAAGTTGATCATTACTTGCTATTATTTTAAAAGATTCTTTCAATGTTACCTTTTTAGCTTTTTTATTATTTACCACTGTTGCTGATGAATCTTTAACATTTATGCAAGTTATAGTTATAGTTGCTACAAACACTATTGCTACTACTATTCCAAAACCAAAGAAACCCTTTACTTGATCTCCCCCACCTAATTTAGATACTATAATAAGACCAAAAGTTGATACTGTAAGTCCACCTAAACTTGCAAATATTCTAGGAATAACTGATATTTTTTCTCTTTCTTCCTTATCTTGAGCAAGAGATGGTATCATTGACCAATAAGGGATATCCATTATTGTATAAGTCATACCCCAAAGTATATACATAGCTGCATAATACGCCATTAATCCTGTTGGAGATAAATTTGGTTTAAAAAATAAAAATACTATTACTATTGCATTTATTATTGTTCCAATAAAAATCCAAGGTCTAAATTTACCCCATTTTGTTCTCGTATTATCAACTATCATTCCCATAGCCGGATCATTAAAAGCATCCCAAATTCTTGCAACTAAAAATAACGTCCCTGCAAAAGTAGGTGATAAACCTATTACATCAGTAAAATAAAACATTAAATATGTTCCAACAATACCGTAAGCTAAGTCTTTACCCAAAGCACCTAAACCATAAGAATATTTTTCCTTAAAAGTTAGTTTCATTTTTCTCCCCCTTTTCAATTCTATAAATAAAACGTATTCATTTATTTTACAATTAAATGTTAACATAGAGGTAAATAAATTTCAATAAATTTACTGTAATTTTTATTTATTTTTTACTATATTTTTAATTTATATTTATTTTTTCTATTTTATTATTTGCTAACGTTATCTTTTATTAAATCAATTATTTCTAGTTTAAAGTTAGATATTTTACTCAATTTATATTGTTTACATATAAAAAAATATATAATCCGTTTATTTATATAAATATTTCTAAACAAAAATAGCAGTTATTTAAATAACTGCCATTTTTAACGTCATACTTATTAGTTTAAAGTATTTTGCTTATATTAAACTTATTCTTTATATTAAAGTTCTAAATATTTCTTTGATAATTTAATCACATATTTTACTATAATTTTATTAAAATTTTCAAAAAATATATAAGAACTTATTTTAATAAAATACTATATAATTAAAGTTTTTTACAACTTTCTCTTTTTATAAGTTTGGTAGGAAGGACTATTTTTCTCCCTAAATCTCTCTTTTGCTTTATTCTATCTAATAAAGTTTCAACAGCCACTTCGCCCATAGTATCTTTATAAACTCTAACAGTTGTTAAAGAAGGTGCTAAAAATTGCGTTGTATATATATCATCAAAACCTATTATACTAATATCATCTGGAATTTTTAAACCTGCTTCAAATACAGCTTTATAAGCTCCTATTGCCATAGGATCACTGGCAACAAAAAAAGCTGTTGGTCTTTCTTTATTATTTAAAGCTTTTTTCATAAGATTATAACCATCTCCTGGTAAAAACCTACCTGTTAATATCCATTCCTCTTTATAACAACCAATCGATTCCATAAACTCTTTATAAGTTTTTTCACGATAGTTTGTAAAAATAGATTTTTCATTTCTTGAATAGCATAATCCACCAATATATCCTATATCCCTATGTCCTAAACTATATAAATATTCCATAGATTCTTTGACAGCATTTTTAAAATCTACAACTATGCTATCATAAATTTTTTCATTAGGTGAAGAATCAACAAAAACTAAATTTTTTGATATTTTTTTCATCTTTTCTATATCTGTATTATCAAAAATTCCTATGGCGATTATTCCATCTAAATTATTGTAATCATTAAAATTCCCATTTAAAACCCTTTGGAAATCAATATTTCTAAAATTCACTTCTTCTTCACTACATTTTCTCTCTACAGCCATTCTTATAGATAAAAAATATGGATCATTTATCTCTTGAATATCAGTATACCAATATACTATTCCCACATTATAAGTTTTTCCTTTGTTTTTTCTTTCTTTTATAGTTATATAATTAAGCTCTTCAGCTACCTCTAATACTCTTTTTCTAGTTTCATCAGAAACATTTAAGGTTTCATCTAAATTTAAAACTCTAGATACAGTAGCAATAGAAACCCCAACAATACTTGCTATGTCTTTAATTGTTGCCATCATTGTCTCCTATTTATTATTTTATATAAAATTTATATATGGTCTCGTTATCGTAAACTTCCCCATTTCTTAATATTATATCATTTATAAAACAATCATCATAGCCTACTGGAAGACTTTGAGCTTCAAAACATATTGCATCGTGTTTTTTTCCAACTCGTCCACATTCCATAATTAAATCATCTGTAAAATTCATTGAATAACAAACTATTGCTTTTTGATTAGTTTTTATTTCTAAACACCTTCCAGATTCCTTGTGATAAAACATTACATCATTTTCTTTTTTCTTATTTAAAATCCAAGGATGATCATATCCAGAGCCATATTTTAACTGAATGTTTTCTTCATTTATATCCTTGCCTACTTCTTTAACATTATTAAAATCAAAAGGAGTATTTTTAACTTCTATATTCTTACCAGTTGGAATTAGATATTCATCTACCTCCCCTATATAATCACTATTTATAACAAGTTTTTGTCCTAATACACTACTTTTTGCATTTCCTGATAAATTAAAATAAGAATGATTGGTCATATTTACTATTGTATCTTTGTCTGATTTTCCAGTATAATGTATTTTTAATTCGTTTTCATTATTTAAAGTATAATACACAGATAAATCTAAATTTCCAGGATATCCATTTTCTAAATCTTTGCTCATGTATGATAATTTTAATCCTACATAATCATTATTTCTTATAGTTTCAACATTCCATATTTTCTTTGAAAAAGAATTATTTCCTCCATGAAGACAATTCCCATTATTATTTTTATCAAGATTGTATTCTACTCCATTTAACGAAAACTTAGCTCCTCCAATCCTTCCTGCTGTTCTTCCAATCATGGCACCAAAACATGATGGATTTTCATAATAATCTTCCAAATTTTTATAAGATAATACTACATTTTCTAAAAATCCATTTCTATCTTCAGTTATAATTTTTGTAATAACTCCACCTAAACTTAGTACCTCAACTAACATATTATTATCATTTATTAATTGATATCTTTTAAATCCATTTTCATTAAATTCTTTTATTTGCATAATAATTCCTCCACCTTATTATTTTACTTATTTTTACTTAATACTAATTCTACAAATGTTGTTTTCAAACTTCACATTTTAAAATAATCTAAACTTCATAATAATCATTTATGTATTAAATAGATTAATATTTCATTTAATAGAATTAATTTTAATTTGTAAAGCAATACATTTATACTGATATTATAAAAAATATAAATAAAATTTACAATATTTTTTATACAATAGTAAAATTTTTTAGTAAAAATATTGATTTTATTTTACTTAAATATTATAATTAATTTATTAAAACAATTACATGGTACAAATTAGGAGGTTATTTTATGTTAGTAAACGATATAAAAATTAAATTTAATGAGGTTTTTAATAAAATATTTAATGACTCTTACGATAAAATGTTTTTCTCTCCTGGAAGAATAAATCTTATAGGCGAACATACAGACTATAACGGTGGTTTTGTTTTCCCATGTCCAATAACTTTAGGAACTTATGCTGCAATTAATAAGCGTCCTGATAACATTTTCAAAGTTTATTCATTAAATTTTGAAAACAAAGGAGTTATAGAATTTTCTCTAGACAACTTAGAATATAGAAAAGAAGATGATTGGGCTAATTATATAAAAGGTGTAGTTAAATTCTTATTAGAACAAGGATTTAAAATAAACCATGGATTCAATATGGCTATATACGGAAATCTACCAAACGGAGCTGGTCTTTCATCATCAGCCTCTTTAGAGATGTTATGTGCTAAAATATTTAGAGAAGAGTTTAACCTTGATATGGACGATGTACAAGCTGCTTTACTTGGTAAAACTGTAGAAAATAAATATATTGGTGTAAATAGTGGAATAATGGATCAATTTGCTATATCTCTTGGCAAAAAAGATACTGCTATCCAACTAGATTGCAATACTTTAAACTACGAATATGTACCTGTTAAATTAGGAGATAAAACCATAGTTATAATGAATACTAATAAAAGACGTGAACTTGCTGACTCAAAATATAATGAAAGAAGAGCTGAATGTGATAGTTCTTTAGAAAAGCTAAAAGAAGCTTGTAATATAGAGGCTCTTTGTGAATTAACACCTGAAGAATTTGAAAAACACGCTCATCTTATAAATGATGAAACAAAAATTAAAAGATGTAGACATGCTATATATGAAAATGCTAGAGTTAAGAAAGCCGTTGAAGCATTAAAAGAAAATGATATTATAACATTTGGTAAACTTATGAATGACTCTCATATATCTTTAAGAGATGACTATGAAGTTACAGGTAAAGAATTAGATACACTAGCTGAAGTTTCATGGAAGCAACCTGGTGTTTTAGGTGCTCGTATGACTGGTGCTGGCTTTGGAGGATGTGCTATTGCTATTGTTAATAATGATAGTGTAGAAAACTTTATTGCAAATGTAGGTCAAGCCTATAAAGATGCCATAGGTTATGAAGCATCATTTTATATAGCATCAATTGGTGATGGTCCAACTGTTATTGAAATATAAATTTAATACAAAATATTTTGGGGGTAAAGATGAACATTTACGCATTAATAGACAGACTTATTTATATATCTATAAAAAACAATTTAATAGATGAGATGGATACAATCTACACAAGAAATAGACTGTTATCTCTTTTTAAAGAAGATAGCTATATGAAAAATGAAGATATAAATTTAAATTTTCATGAAACTTTAAATGGTTTATTAGATATTGCTGTAAATAAAAAATTAATAGGCAATACCCTTTATGAAAAAGATATATTTTCTAGCGACATCATGAACACTTTTGTTCCTGCACCCTCTTTAATAAACAAAGAATTTTTCATAAGGTATCATAATGAACCTAAAGAAGCTACTGATTATTTTTATAATCTTAGCAAAGCTTCTAACTATATAAAAACAGATAGAATTGCTAAAAATATAAACTTTACATCAAAATCTCCTTATGGAGACATGGAAATTACTATAAATCTATCTAAACCTGAAAAAGATCCTAAGCAAATAGCATTAGAGAGAAATTCAAAGAAAAATAATTATCCAAAGTGCCTTTTATGCATTGAAAATGAAGGCTACGAAGGAACTGTAACTCACCCAGATAGAGCAAATCATAGAACTATTCGACTTAATTTTAATAACAAAAACTGGATGATGCAATATTCCCCATACCTTTATTACAATGAGCATTGCATAGTTCTATGTACTGAGCATATTCCTATGAGTATTAACAAAGATACGTTTACTAACCTTCTTGAATTTGTTGATATATTCCCTCATTATTTTATAGGTTCTAATGCTGACTTGCCTATAGTTGGAGGCTCTATTTTAGCTCATGAACATTATCAAGGAGGAAGGCATACATTTCCTATGAACAACGCCAAAAATTTATTTGATTTTAAATTAGATAAATTTAAAGATGTTGAAGCATCTGTTGTACATTGGCCTTTATCTACAATAAGATTAAAAAGCGAAAACATAAAATCTCTTGTTAATTGCTCTAACCTTATATTAGAGGCTTGGAGAAATTATGATGATGAAAGCCTTGATATTTTAAGCTATTCACAAAATGGTGAACCCCACAACACCATAACTCCAATTGCAAGATTTGAAAACAATAAATTTGTTATTGATTTAGTCCTTAGAAATAATCGAACATCTAATGAACATCCATTAGGAATCTTCCATCCTCATAGTGATGTTCACCATATAAAAAAAGAAAATATAGGTTTAATAGAAGTTATGGGACTTGCCGTACTTCCTGGAAGACTTTTAAATGAATTAAATGATATAAAAAGCTTCTTAAATAATTCTTTAAGCATAGAAGAGATAAAGGAATACCATAAACCTTGGGCATCTTACCTTAAAGATAAAATTAAAGAAGAAAACTTATCTATTGATGAGTTTATTAATAAAGAAGTTGGAAATAAATTCGTAAAAGTCTTAGAAGATTGTGGCGTATTTAAACTCACTCCTCAAGGTATAGACGGATTTAAAAAATTTATAAATTCTATAAATAGTATATAAATTTAATCATAACCATATAAATGATATATAAATGTAAAATAAAGCTGTTATAATATATAAACAGCTTTATTTTTGTTTGTAAACAAATTATTACAATTCAAATAAATTTTTAATATTATATTTTCTTATATATAATCTTTATTATAATAATATTGAATAAATAATTTATTTTATTAATACCGTATTTATTTATAAAATACTTTAATATAATATTTAAAAATAATATTTATATTTTTTAAAAATTGGAGGACAACATTATGAGTTTATTAGGGAAAGGAGTAAATAAGCTTTTTACTTCATTAGGCTCTTTATTAAAAAAAATAGTTGAATTATTATTTGATTTACTTGGCTTTATTAAATTTAAAATTTCAAAAAAAGGTTACAATGTAAGAGAAGAAAGCTCTAAAAATGGTAAAATAGTTGGAAGAAGACTTAAAAATAATATGGACAAGTTTGCAATTAAAGCTCAAGTCGAAACTGATAAGGGCATGATATTTTTAGGTAAATTTTTAAGGCTTTTTACATTCAATATTTTAAAATTATTTAATACTGTATCAAGAAATTTATACAAAGCTTCTGAAAAATCAAAGGATAAATTTACAACATATAATATATCTCAAGATGAAAAAAACAAAGAAAAATTTATTGAATTTGATAATTTAATTGCTAAATGCAATGATATAGAAAATTATGCTGAAGCCGCTATATCTAAAAATGTTGATGATTCATATAAAGATTTAGATAAAACTTTATTTGAATTTCCAAATACATATCATAATTCAAATAACAATAATATTGAAAAATATGAGAAAAACTCTGCTACTGATTTGGATAAAACATTATATGAAGATTTAGATTCCTTTAATAATTTAAATAAAAATGATGATTCTGATTTAGATAAAACTTTATTTGAAAATGATGATGATATGTTTAATTCTATAAAATCAGAAGTTTTTTCTAAAACTTTAAAAGATATTAATTCAGCTACCAATATTAATGAAAACAAGTATAGCAAAAATGAAGAAATCTGTGACTTAGAAAACCATACAAACACAACTGAGGAAGATGAAGAAATCTATAACTCAGAAGATGATATAGACACAATTGAGGAAAACGAAGATGTCTTTGAAGAAAATACACAGAAAAAGCATATGTTTGATTTTTTAAAGAAAAAAGAACAAAATTCTTCTCTTGATGAAACATTCCACGGAGAAAATTATGAATTTAATTCTTCTATAAAATTGGCTAATGAAAATTATTCTAAAAACAAAAATAAGAGCATAACTAATAAAAGTATATCTAATGATAATTTTTCAAAAAAACAAGAAAACTCTATGGATAAAACTCAACTAGTTGATTTAGAATCTTTAAAGGAAAATGAATCTGATAAAACACGAATGGTTAATATAGATGATTTTAGAGAGGCAGTAAACTCTAGACTTAACTCTTCTAATAATACGGACAACAAAATAAAAAATTCCTATCGATATTCTCTAGATGATGATGATGAATCTATAAGAAAATTTTTAAATGACGATTAAAAAATTTATTTAAAATAGTTTGTATATATTATTTATACAAGCTATTTTTATTTTTCCCTTGAATTTCTAAAATAACTGTACTATAATTTAGTTAAGTAATTACTTAACTAAATCGTGGAGGTCATTTATGGAAGCTTACATAAATATTTTTAAAGCTCTTAGCGATGAAACTAGACTAAAAATTTTATTATTAATGTCTAAAAAAAGCATATGTGCAAAAGGCATTGCAAAACATTTAAATATAAGTGAAGCTGCTGTATCTCAGCAAATCAAAATTTTAAAAAAAGTTAATCTTATAATAGGCTACAAAATAGGATATCATATCATTTATGACCTTAATTATGATACTTTAAAAAAACCTACGCTTTTTATAGAAAATTTAATCAACAAAGATACATATGATTATATATTCTCAGATAGCCAATACAATACAGAATGTTTAAAAAAATGTGCACATAAAAAATGTTTCAATGAAAATAAATTTAAGGAGGAATTATCAATGAAAGTTTGTTTCCCTGTAAAATCAAATGAAGGATTACAAAGTGTAACTTATAATCATTTTGGAAATGCCCCTCATTTTATAATTTGTGACTTAGAAAACAATGAAATCAAATCTGTAAATAATGGTGATTTAAATCATGAACACGGAAAATGTCAACCAATTAAAGCTTTATCTGGTGAGGTTGTTGATGCTGTAATAGTTGGAGGAATAGGCGCAGGTGCTATATTAAAACTTAATTCTATGGGAATTAAAGTATATAAAGCTTGCCAAGGTACTATTGAAGAAAACATAAAACTATTTAAAGAAAATAAATTACCTCAATTTGATGCAAACAACTCTTGCACAAGTCATAACTGTCATTAGTAATTTATATACTTTAAATTTTATTCTAAACTTTTAATACTTTTATCATATTTATATAAATAGACTGTATCAAAGATAAAAAATATATTCTGCACACTTATATTTGATACAGCCTTTTTGTATATTATCTAGTATTCATAAAAACAACTTCCACCTATAAATTCTCTTAAAATAGAGTTTTCAGGAACTTTTTCTTTTTCTATATCCTCAAAAAAATTAATTATATTCATAAGCCTTTTAGCCTCATAGTATACATAACTATCTTTTTTATTATTTATCTTTTTAAGCTCTTCTAATGCATATTTTTTTAAAACAGCCATTTCATACACCAAAGTTGAATTAAATAAAACATCTGCCTCTTCTTGATACTTAAAAATATTTTTCTCTTCTCCCCTTTTTATAGATGGCCACATTTCTAAAGTTTCAGCTCCCCCGTATCCTCTTGACAAAAAATCTCTAACTATTCTTCTAATCTTTCTTATATCTGTTGTTGATATTCTATTGTGATTATCTAAATTTAACTGAGTTAATGCTGATATATATATTTTAAATTTATTCTCATCTGCTATTTTATAAATAAGTTTAGGATTAAGACCATGTATTCCCTCTATTACTATTATCCCATTTTGTGAAAGTTCAATATTCTCTTTAGTTTCCTCTCTTTTTCCAGTTTTAAAATTATATTTAGGTAATTTTACAGCTTTATTTGATAATAAATCTTTTAACTGATTATTAAAAAATTCTAAATCTAAAGCATTAATTGATTCAAAATCTGGTTTTCCATTTTCGTCTAAAGGTGTTTTATCCCTATCTATATAATAATCATCTAATGATATTAAAAGAGGTTTATATCCATTTACCCTAAGCTGAATTGCTAGTCTTTTTGAAAAAGTCGTTTTTCCTGAAGATGAAGGACCAGCTATTAAAACTATTTTTGTATTTTCTTTATTCAATATCATATCGGCTATCTGTGCAATTTTTTTTTCATGAAGAGCTTCAGATACTCTTATTATATCTTCTTTTTCATGACTCCTTATCTTTTCGTTTAAAGATGAAACATCTGCTACATCTAAAATGCTTATCCATCTTTTAGTTTCTTTAAACACCTTAGAAAGTTGTGGAATATCAACAAATTTGCATACCTTTGTTGGTTCTTTTACTTTAGGAAAATTTAAAACAAATCCTGGGTCATAATATTCTAAATCAAAATATTTTAAAATCCCTGTTGAATAAACCATGTTTCCATAAAAATAGTCGTATCTATCATCTATTTTATAAAGTTTAACATTATCATTTTTTAAAGATGATAAAAGTCTTACTTTATCATTCATTTTATAGGTTTTAAATATATTTATTGCATCTTTTGTTTTTACTTCACATTTTTCTATTACTATATCCTTATTTATTATCTCCATCATTCTATTTTTAATAAGTTTTATATCCTCTTCATTTAGTGCTACATCCTTATGCACTTCCCCATAAAGCCCATTCCTTATTGAATGTTGAATTGTTATACTGCACTCATTAAATAAATCTAATGTTGCCTTTATAAATACAAATTGCAAAGCTCGTCTATATGCCTTTATAGCGATTGCATTATCTAACCTAATCCATACCAAATCACCATTTTCCTTTATTTCATCTGTAAGTTCTAAATATATATTATTAAATTTAGCTAATATGATTGGATAAATGTCTTCTTTATAATTTTTATCTAAAAGTTGATAAAATTTTGTTCCTTTATCCACACTAATATACTTATCATCAATTTTAATTTTTAATTTTTCCAATAGCACTCACACCCTAACAATAGTAATTGTATTATTTAAGATTTCAATTTTTTAACCAAAACGCAAATCAACATCTTAAACAAACTTAATGTCCTATAGTTATATTTATGAAAAAACATTGAAAGTAAGAATAAATTAACTGTATTTTCACATTATATAATTGTAAGGAGTGATAATATATGTACATAGTATTTATTAGAACTGCTCTTTTATATTTTTTAGTAATCTTTGTTGTAAGGCTCATGGGAAAAAGGCAAATAGGTGAACTTCAACCATATGAACTTGTAATAACTATTATGATTTCAGACCTTGCCTCCCTTCCTATGCAAGACTCAAGACTTCCCTTAATACTTGGTATAATACCTATTGTAACTCTTTTAATAATAAATATAATTATCACAGAAATTCAACAACACAGCGTAACATTTAGAAAACTCATAGATGGTACTCCCTGTGTTTTAGTAAGCAATGGAAAATTAAATCTAAGTATGATAAAAAAACAACGCCTTACTGTTGATGATATACTAGAAGAAATACGAAGTGGTGGCTATTTAGATATAGAAGAAATTCAATACGCCATTCTTGAAAATAATGGAAAAGTATCAATAATTCCAAAATCATCTTGCGATACTGTTACAAAACATGATTTAAACATAAATGTAAAAGACCCTAAAATGCCAATACTATTATATGTTGATGGCAAGATTAATAAACGAGCTTTACATATATTAAAAAAAGATGTATCTTGGCTAGATAAAAAACTAAAAGAAATCAAAGCCCCCAAAAAAGAAGACTTATTTCTAATCATGATTGATTCTAATGAAGAAATATTTTATCAAGAACTATATAGTGATGATATTTCTGATGAACTTTCACTATAAAGGGGTGATTTTATGAAAAATACCCTAATATCATTTGCAACACTTTTTATTTTATTATTTTTTGTATTTATAGGTGATACTAATTTAAACTCTTTATGTGATAACTCTTTAAAAGTAAGTCAAGAAATACAAATAGCATTAGATAATAATAATTGGGATGATGCTTTAGAAAAATCCGTACAACTTAAAAAAATTATGTCTAATGGCTTTAAAAAAGTATCTATATATGTAAATCATCAAGATATCGATACTTTAAATACTGAAACTGTTAAACTAATTGACTTTATTAAAGTTCGTGATTTATCTAATAGCTTATCTTCTTTAGATAGTATAAAATGTCTTGCTGAATACATAAAAGAACTACAACAAATAAATCTAACCAATATATTATAGTATATTTTTCCTTAATATTTAGCATTTTCTATCTTAATGTCAACATAATATAAAATTTGTTTTAAGTATAGAATTTTCTAAAATTTTAGTTTATAATTATAATATAAGGGTTAGTCCCAGAGGGACAAATTTAGTCCCTTAAAATAATTTTTTCGATAATGAAAGGCGGTATTATCATGGCATTAGTTAGTGCAAAAGAAATGTTAAATAAAGCTAAAGAAGGTAAATACGCTGTTGGTCAATTCAACATAAACAACTTAGAATGGACAAAAGCTATATTACTTACTGCTCAAGAAAATAATTCACCAGTTATCTTAGGAGTATCTGAAGGTGCTGGAAAATATATGTGCGGATATAAAACAATAGTTGGAATGGTTAATGGAATGTTAGAAGAATTAAAAATAACAGTTCCTGTTGCTCTACATTTAGACCATGGTAGCTTTGAAGGAGCTAAAGCTTGCATAGAAGCTGGTTTCTCTTCAGTAATGTTTGATGGATCTCACTATGCAATAGAAGAAAACATCCAAAAAACTAAAGAAATAATAGAAATTGCTTCTTCTAAAGGAATATCTGTTGAAGCTGAAGTTGGTTCAATAGGTGGAGAAGAAGATGGAGTTATAGGTGCTGGTGAAGTTGCTGATCCTGCTGAATGTAAACAAATAGCTGATTTAGGAGTTACTATGTTAGCTGCTGGAATAGGTAACATTCATGGTGTATACCCTGAAAACTGGGCTGGATTAAGCTTTGAAACTTTAGAAAAAATAGATAATTCTGTTGGAACTATGCCATTAGTTTTACACGGTGGTACTGGAATTCCTGCTGATATGATAAAAAAAGCTATCTCTTTAGGAGTATCTAAAATAAATGTTAATACTGAATGTCAATTAGCTTTTGCTGCTGCTACTAGAAAGTATGTTGAAGAAGGAAAAGACCTTCAAGGCAAAGGATTTGACCCAAGAAAATTATTAGCTCCAGGATTTGAAGCTATAAAAGCAACTGTTAAAGAAAAAATGGAATTATTCGGATCAATAAACAGAGCTTAATTAATAAAAAAAGATTGCAAAATTGCAATCTTTTTTTATTATTATAAACTAGCTGAATAAACACTTCCCTCATCGTTCATTACCGCTATACTACCACTATTTATTATTATTTTTGATTGTGTTTCATATTTATAAATTGTACTTGTTGTTACTCTCACATTACTAGGCACTGCAATTATAAATCTAATAATTCCATTTGATGCACCTACATTTCCTGTCCAACCTTCACTTCCAAAATATGATAATGCATTAGTTGATATTATGTAATAATTAGGATTTTCTATAACAGTTCCATCAAAAGAATATAATGATTTAGTTAATATTAAAGTTTTACCTGAAGGGTTTGAACCAAATGTTCCATCAGTAACCATAGGAGAACCTATTTTACTTCCAACTGTCCATGTTCCATAATATGCTGAAACTTGAGAGTTATTATTAAATAGCACAGGTTGTCCATCTATAATATTACTATTACTAGAATTAGCACTGTTATCGCTCTCAACTTTATTGCTATTATTCTCTATTGTATTTTTATCCTTACTATTTATTACTTTTGTTCCTGAACTTTGAGTTGTGTCAGATGTATTACTTGGTTGCATTTGTGTTGAACTATTTGTACTACTTGCAGTTTCATCTTTCTTAGCGCTTTGGCTAACTTTAGTGCTTGAATTTTCTGCTACACTTTTTCCTTCACTACTACTTGTTGTATCCTTTGATATGACTTTCGCTTTTACACTTGCTGATGAATCTTTTGTGTTTATTGTTTTGCTACTACTAATTGTGTTGCTAGCTTTCGTTGTACTACTTGCCGTATCATTAGACTCTTGAGCATTGGTTTTAGATGCTGCTGACACACTTGATGTGCTATTTGAAATAGAATTAGAATTATTAACTGATGATACAGATGATGTTGTTGTACTCTTTGCAGATGCAACCTCGTAAATCGTACAGCCAACAACAGCCGCAACTATTACTACAATAACACCTATCATTACTTTTTTCATTTTTATCACCCCTTTTTACATGATTCCAAACTAATAATATACTTTATTTATTATACGACTCAACATTTAAAAAAACAACGCATATTAACAAATTTTATTTATTAATGCTTATTTTTTCTATATAATGTTAATTTTAATATTTTTCAAAATAAAAAAATCAAGTCGCAGTAATAGTTAGCAACTTGATTTTCATTAATATATTTAGCTTCTACAATAATTCATTAAGCTTCTTTCTTTCACTAGATTTTAATAACGGCTTTATTCCCCTATATAAAATCTCACATTTAATCCCTAAAAGCCTTGCATAAAAATATAACATGGGACTTCTAAGACGCCCCCTAGAACATACAAGTACTAAAGCTTTCTTTCTATTTCTAGATATCATAAGAAGTCTTGTTTTTATGAATCTTCTTCTTTTTAATATTCCCTTCAAAATTATATAAAAAGCCATAGGATAAAATTTTTTTATTTTTAAATATTCCTCTATTTCTATTATTGGAATACTATACTTTGTAAAAGGAGTCAGTTCATGTTCGAGGGTAGTTCTAACATCAACTACTTTCTCATCTTTAATATCCTCATACCTGATAAACATAATATCACCTTATCCTTAAATGATAAGCCAAAAAGTGCTATATTAAATAATACTATGTTTAAAGTCTTATATTGATGTTATATTTTATTATACAAAGGTATTTTTATATAAGCCTTAGTACCCATTCCCACATCACTTTCTAAATTAACTTTACCGTTATAATGATTTATTATTATCGCTGCAATAGATAATCCTAAACCACTTCCTCCAAGCTCTCTACTTCTCCCCTTATCCACTCTATAAAATCTTTCAAATACTTTTTCTATATCCTTTTTAGGGATTCCTATGCCATTATCTTCTATCAATATCTCAGCATAATCATTTTTTACATTAGCAGATATTTTTACAATTCCATGCTCATTATCAGTATATTTTACAGAATTATCTATAAATATTCTTAAAAGTTGCTTTATCATATCCCTATCAGCTTTAATTATTATATTTCTACAATTTCCTTCAATTTTTCTTAATATGTTATTGGGATTTATAATATCATAACTGTGTATAACTTCATTAATTAATATATTTAATTCTAATTCTTCATCATTAGTTTCCATAAGTCCACTATCCTTCTTGGCTAGAAATAATAATCTGTCAATTAGAACTTTCATATGATCGCTTTCCTTTTTTATAGCAGTTATCGACTCTTCTAAAACCTCTCTATCGTCTTTTCCCCATCTATCTAGCATATCAGCATAACCTTTTATTACAGCTATTGGTGTTTTAAGCTCATGAGATGCATCTCCTACAAATCTGTTTTGCATCTCAAAAGTTTCCTCAATTCTGTCCATCATATTATTTATCGTTCCTGCTAATTTTCCTATTTCATCATCTGGCTTTTTGATAATTATTCTATCTTTTAAATTGTTACCATTTATTTTTTCAGCAGTTTCTCTCATTATAGTCATTGGTCTTAAGCTTCTTTTAGTAATTATTTTTCCAGCAATTAAAGCTATTATTACTCCTAAAAATGTAGTCAGCATCATAACAACAGCTAGAAGTTCTATATAATATGAATCTGACGTTTTATCTTTTATTAAAAATACATAATATTTTTGCCCACTTTGTTGTACAGGTACAACCATATACAAAACATGTTTTCCATTCATTGCTGTTTTTCTTATTCTTCCAGCTGCTTTAGCTAAATAACTTGGTATGCTTATATTTTCATTTGTCTTATATACAGAATTTCCCTTTGAATCAAAAACAAGACCATATAAATCATCTCCAAAACCTATATTTTCAACTGAATTTATTAATCCTCTTCCCTCTTCTAGTTCATTTTGCAATGTTATTTTTGCATTGTTCAAAACATCGATATTATCCATATTCAACGCTATGGTTACAAACCAGTAAACCCCTAAATTTAAAAATATTAAAATCAAAGCTATAAGTATTCCATTATTTATAGCAAGAGAAGACGATAATTCTCGATGACTCTTTCTTTTATTATTTATCCATTTTAATAACAATTTTAATCTTCTATTTACTTTAATCTTCATTTTTTATAACATACCCAACTCCCCTTACTGTTTGTATTTTTTTATCTAATCCATATTGCTCAAGCTTTTCTCTCAAATGTCTTATGTAAACATCAACTATATTTTCATCCCCAAAATAATCATAGCCCCAAACTTTATTTAATATATTTTGTCTATCCATGACAATTTCTTTATTTTTAAGTAAAAATTTCAATAAATCAAACTCAGTTTTAGTAAACTTTATCTCTTTCCCTAAGCATTCAACTCTTCTTTTATCAACATTCATTTTTAATTCACCTATAAATAAAGTTTCAAATTTATCATTAGCTTTTCTTTCATAAACCCTTATTCTAGCTAAAAGTTCCTCAATTTCGAAAGGCTTTGTAATATAATCATCTGCCCCTTCATCAAGACCGGCTATCTTATCACTAAGCTGTGATTTTGCAGTTAACATTATAATAGGAATACTACTAAAAGCCCTTATTCTTTTACAAGTTTCTATTCCATCTATACCATTCATCATAACATCTAACAATATTAAATCAATAGAATTACTTTTTACTAGTTCTATTGCATCATATCCATTATTAGCTATAAATACATGATACCCTTCATGCTCTAACTCCAACTGCAAAAATCTACATATATCTTTTTGATCATCAACAATTAAAATATTAAAGTTTTTCACATAACTCACTCCCATTGTTACAATTAATTAGACACTTATATAAATATATTATCATTTTAATATTGTAAAAATAATAACTAAAACTCATATTAAAATACCTAATCTTATATATAAAATTCCCTTAATCTATTATAATATAGTAATGAATAAATATTAAGGAGAAAAATAATGAAAGAATTAGAAACAAAAATTATCGATATTGATTTAGATAGTTTAAGAAAAAAACTAAAAGAATTAAATTTTGAAAATGTAAAAAAAGAAAATCAAATAAATAATATATTTGACTTTAAAGATGGAAGACTTTTAAAAGATAAAGGCTATGCTAGAATCAGAACTGTTCATGATTTAATAAATAACAAAACTGTATATTTTATCACAACAAAAAAAATGTTAAGTCAAGATACTTTTAAAGTTATGGAAGAGAATGAAACTGTCATAGAAAACGGTGTTATTGGAGAAAATATATTTAAATCTTTAGGTTTAGAACTTACAAAATCTATAAAAAAATATAGGGAAAGTTATAAGTACAAAAACACTTTAATAGAGATTGATATAAATGACCCAAGTTTTTGTCCATTCCCATATGTAGAAATTGAAACATCATCAGAAGAAGAACTTAACGAAGTACTAAATCTTCTTGGATACTCTATGAAAGATACTACATCTAAAACCATTTATGATATACTTAAAGAAAAAGGAATAAAATAAATCCCTAAAGTTAAGGAGTTGACAATTAATGAAAAATCCCTTTAAAAATTCTAAAGAATCTAACGTTGGAAACTCTCCTAAAGTGGAAAAAGATTCTAAAAATTCTAGGGGTAAACCTAAAAAAAATTCAATAATTTATTTTTTTAAGTCTGCATATGAGTATGGCATATTTAGTAATGTAACTAATTTTATACTATTTATTTTAATCTTACTTAGTGGTTTATTTTTAATTGTGTCTGCTTTATATCCTCCACTTTTAGAGAGATTCTTAATAGTATCTCAAATATTGCCACGACCTTTGTTGCAGTTATCCCACAAAATTTCTTTTTTAATAGGGCTTATGCTTATTATGATATCTAAAGAAATTTTTTGCAAAGTCAAAAGAGCTTATTATATAACAATAGCCCTTTTAATATTAGGAGGAATATTTACTTTTATAAAAGGTTTGAGCTACGAGGAGGCTATAGCTTTATTAATAGTTTCTATAATATTAAGATTATCTAGAAAAAGCTTTCATAGAAAAAGCATTCCTATAAAACTTTCAAATTATACAGTAAGTTCCGTAATAGTAATTGCTGTAACAATATTTTTAATAGAACATGCTAAAACCTTTATACATAACAATTTAATAAATCATCGTTATGTTCATGATTATTACTGGAGAATATTCCAACTGAAAAAATACGACATATTTGTTGATATTCTAACATACGGGATTTTTATACTATTTTTAATTTTCCTTTATATTACAAGAGAAAAAATTGAAGATGATCCTCTATATGCTGAAAAAGTAGATATGAATAAAGTTAAAGATTTTTTATCTAAAAGCACTAATGGAAACTCTCTAACCCATCTTGTCTACTTAGGAGATAAAAAAATTTTTTGGGCTTTAAATGGTACTGCCATGATTCCTTACACTAAGTTCAATGATAAAATAATAGTTTTAAGTGACCCTGTTGTCCCTAGAGAAAATTTATCTGACTGTATACAAGAATTTCAAAAATATTTAGATACGTATGGATATAAGGCGTCTTTCTTGCAAGTTGCAGAAGAAAATTTAAGTATTTATCATGATAATGGATATTACTTCTTTAAACTCGGAGAAGAGGCAGTAGTGAATTTAGAAACTTTTAATCTTATAGGTTCTAAGAAAAGTTCATTTAGAAACTTATTAAGGAGATTTGAAAAAGATGGTTATTCTTTTTCAGTAATGGAAGCTCCTCATACTGAAGAATTTATAGAAAAAATCAAAAGTATTTCTGATGAATGGCTTGGAGGAAGAAAAGAAAAGAGTTTTTCCATGGGATGGTTTAACGAAGCATACCTTCAAAAAGGACCTATTGCTATTTTAAGGGATAACAATAAAAATGAAATAATCGCGTTCGTTTCACTTATGTATTGTTATGATAACAAATCAATGGCTATTGATTTAATGAGATTTAGAAAAAAAGTTCCAAATTCTACTATGGAATTTTTACTTTTAAGTATAATTCTTTATTGTCAAGAAAAAGGATTTAAAAAGTTCAACCTAGGAGAAGCTCCACTCTCTAACGTTGGTTTAACTCCAGGATCTCATCTTTTAGAGAAATTTGCTAGATTGATTTATAATTATGGTCAAGTATTTTATAGTTTTTCAGGACTTCGACGATTCAAACAAAAATTTGCTCCTACATGGGAAGCTAAATATTTAGCATATTCTAGTTTTTTATCCCTTCCAGATATACTAATAGATTCATCTGTTATGACATCAAGGGTGCCAAAATATATAGAAAACACTATACTAGATGATGATTTAGATGCAGAAAAGCTCGAGTTAAAAAGACAAGCAAAAACTCAAAATATAGAACATACATTAGAAAACAAACTCTCTAGTGACACAAAAGTAGATTCGCAAACTTTAAAAGATTCTAAACATATAGATAAAGAATCCAAAATAAATTCTTTAAACAATGAAAACTAATAATCTTAGTTTTCATTGTTTTTATTTATACTAATTTTGAACAAATTTTCTTCCATAGATATTTTGCCAAATATTCTTATCTAAATCATACCCATCTAAACAAGCTTTTCTAGCAATCAAATATGTTATTTTAGCTCTTTCTATAAAATCATCCTTTTTATACACCTTATTTAAACTTCCAGGAACTATCCAGTATTCTTGTTCTGGATTTTGCTCAGATAAATATTTAAAGAAATCTCTACTTATCCAATCATAACACATATAATCCTTATTTTTATGCTCATAATGAAGCATAAAATTATAACATAAAACGTCTATAAGGAGTTCATCCATATTCAAATTCATAACTTTACTCCAAACTTTTATCATTTTAGACAAATTCATTAGATTTCCATTACATAACTCATCTAACTTATTAAACTCCTCAATTTCTAAAATAAATTTAGTTACCTCCCATCGTCCACTACCGCTTATAACAGGATAAGTATAACTCCCATTCTCGTTAACAAAAGTAGGTATAACTTTTAATTTTATATTTTTTCTTTGATTTATATCCATGGTAATACCATCTATATCGTAAATTAAAGGAATATCTGGATATTCCTTTTGAAGCACATCTTTTATTTCATCTATCAATCCTAATTGTCCATTACCTATAAATCTATTATATTTTTCATAATAAAAATAAGGCAATCTAAAATACAAAACATCTCCCATATAATTTCCAGTGTAAGAAATTGGTTGTTTTATACCAGCATAAATCCTATGTTTTACTGGCGATATAGAATTCCAAAAATGCCTATTTAGACAAAGAGTTACATCTATATATATATCAGCCATCATACCTTCATCTCTCATGTCTATATTTTTACAAAACTTATAAAACATTTCGCTAATACTCATAAATACCTCCATAAAAAATAAAATATATGTTTAAATACCAATTAATACCATTTTATTAATTATATATTATCATAAATTGTAATTTTTAGGAATATTAATTTAAAAATTGTTTTAAAATTTCTACAATAAAATAACTAAAAAAGAGATGTCAGATTAATCAATCCGACATCTCCTTTTTTATTCATCTTCACGTTCTAAATATAATTCTTCTGAGTCATGATCATAATAGAAAAGTTCTGCATATCTTCCCCAGTCTATTATTATATCCATCATTTTTTCAATTTCATCTGCTTGGAAATATTTTTTAAATAACTCCTTAAAAAACTCTTCTTTCATTGTATGATTGCTTTTATTGTTTAAAACATTCATTATAACTTTAAACGTTGATATTTGTTCAATTTGTTTTTTAAACAGCTCTTTACTCTCGTCTTTATCAAGCTCAACAAGTTCTTTTCCAAGAGAGGTTATAAAAATATCCCCTTCCTTAACTGTAGCAAATCCTAACATTGAAATCCCTTCTATATTAGGGAATAAATCATCTATCTCCATCATTAAGTTTCCACCTAATTGATATATATCCATCTTGCCGCCATTATCATCAATTAATTCTAAAAGCCCTTCCATTACTCCAACATGAGAAAAAGGAATAGGAACTGGTTTTTGTGGAACTTGCGATTTTGATACGGCTTTACTTTTATCAACTTTATCTTCTGTATTTTCAAGTTTTCCTTCAATTAAGAGTTTATAAACGCTATCTACTAATTTTTCAAATTCAGGTGATTTTCTATTTCTTGGATGTGGTAAATCTATTTTTATTTCTCCTGCTACATGAGTTGGCTTTTTACTAAGCATTATTATTTTATCTGCCATAAGCACAGCTTCTTCTATACCATGTGTTATCATTATAATTCCTTTAATAGGCATTCTTTTTTCTTGCCAAAGGTCTACAAGCTCTGTTCTTAGATTTTCAGCAGTTAAAAAATCTAAAGCTGAAAATGGCTCATCTAAGCATAAAAGTTTTGGTTCAACAGCTAAAGCTCTTGCAAAACCTACCCTTTGTCTCATACCACCTGATAGTTCTTTTGGATATGCTTCTTCAAATCCATCAAGCCCTATTAAACTTATAAGTTCTTCCGCCTTTCTTCTTGTATAATCTTTCGGAAATCCTTTCACCTTCAAACCAATTTCAACATTTTCACGCACTGTCATCCATGGATACAAAGCAAAGGTTTGAAAAACTATCGCAGCTTCTGAACTTACATCAGTAACTTTTCTTCCGTCTAAAATTACTTCGCCTTCATCAGGACTTATAAGACCTGTCATTGTCCTAAGAAGTGTAGATTTACCTGAACCAGATGGTCCAAGTATTGCTACAAATTCACCCTCATGCACTGTTAAATTAATATGATCTAATGTAGGTTTTTCTGCTCCCCCAAAATATTTTACTATATTATTAACTTTTATAAATTCCTTTGTGTTTTTCATGCTTACCACCCCTTTTTACAACTCTATTCTAAATTTTTCTTCCGCAAGTCTATACAATCTATTCCAAACTAATTTATTTAAAACAACAACCATGATTATCATAGCTAATGTTGAAGCTAAAAGCATAGCATAATTTCCATTTGCTGTTGATTCTGTAATTAAAGCTCCAAGTCCAATTGTAGTTACTGTTTTTCCTCCAAATGTTATATATTCAGCAATTATACTTGCATTCCAGCAACCACCTGCTGCTGTTATAAGTCCTGTAACTAAATATGGGAATATTGCTGGTATTATTAATACCCTCCATTTTTTTATTCCTGTTATTCCAAATGTTTTTGCTGCGGCTTTTAAATCTTCCGGTATTGCCATAGCACCTGCTATAACATTAAATAAAATATACCATTGAGTTCCTAAAAGCATAAGTATTACTGCTGCTATATTTAATCCACCTATATAGTTTATAAGGAACAAAATAAGCACTGGAAATAATGCTGTTGCTGGTACTGATGCCGCAATTTGAACTATTGGTTGTAGTATTCTAGCTAATTTCTTATTTAAACCTATCGCAACCCCTACTGGAACTGTCCATACTACTGCAATAAGCTGTGCAACTGTTACTCTTAGAAGAGTTGCACCCGCAGCTGGGAAAATTCCTAATAATTCATTTACTGAAAGTTGCATTATAAGTTTACTTGCATCAAAAGCTAGATAAACAAACACTATAATTGCTATTATTCTTATTGCCCATTTAATTACTGATCCGTTATTTTTTTTGTTTACAACTTTCGCCTTATTAACAGTTCTTCTATCAACTAGTTTGTCTATTCTACTACCAACAACTGTAATTACTGGAGCAAAAACTTTATCCACTAAAAAACCAACTACAACTGATCTTCTAAGCATAGTAAGTACATATGAGTGTGGTACATCTGTTTGAGTAAGTTCCATTTTAAATTTATCTGCCCATACATTTAATGGCTTCCAAACAAGTTGATCTAGTAATACTATAACTATAATTAATGATATAATTCCCCAAATTAAGGCATTTATATTATCTTGGTTTGCTGCAACTTGCAAATAAGATCCAATCCCTTGAAGAACATATGTCTTTCCATTTAAAGTGAACATTTCACAAGTCATTAAAAAAAACCATCCTCCTGCCCAAGACATCATACTGTTCCATACAAGCCCCATCATTGAAAATGGAACTTCTAATTTTTTAAATTTTTGCCATTTATTCAATCTGAACACATCAGATGCTTCTATTAAATCATTTGGTATTTGTTTTATAGAATTATAAAAGCTAAAAGTCATATTCCAAGCTTGACTTGTAAATATAAGAATTATACTTGCAAGTTCAACACCTATATTATCCATTGGGAAAAGAGCCATAAGACCCAATAATACCGCTGGTAAAAATGATAATACTGGTATTGATTGAAGTATATCAAGTATTGGAATCATTATTCTTTCTGCTCTCTTATTATGAGCTGCTATGTATCCATAGATTAGTGTGAAAATTATTGAAAGTATATATGCCGCTGTCATTCTACCTACAGATTTTAACATATAGAAAGGTATGTTACTTATATTAGTTGATATCGTACTTCCAACATCTGTTGGTTTTACATATCCATTTATAGCTGGTGTTAACGCTAAATATAATAATACTGCAATAGCTAAGAAAATGACTATATCAATTATTCCAAACTTTCTATTTACTATTGTTTTTTCCATATTCATAATTAAATCTTCTCCTTTATATTTCCTTTATCGATAACTACACCCCTCTTCCGTGTCCATAAAACCACTCCTCCGTTCTTATTTTTATCAAATAATTATATATTATAATGTCTATAAAAAAATAAAGAGTCTTTAGAGAAACTCTAAAAACTCAAAATATACGCAATAAAACCTTGTACCATGGTTTTAGCACTATATAGCTTTGAGCTTAACTCAGCTACGTTAAGTAAAGCCTTAACTCGGCAATACCTGTTGACCCATTGGCATCTTTCGATGTTTCTGAGCAGTAGCATTTATCTAATATAGGAGCCTCCCCTTAAATATTTATTTTTTTAAATCACACATTGATTATAGATTTTAAATATTGCTGTGTCAATACATATTAACAAATTATAAATATTATTTTTAATTTGTTAATACTAAAATATAATTTAAAATTGCATTTTAGTATATCTTAAATTCCCATCCTACCATTGTTTGTTTATATTCTATGATTGCATCTGAAAACATATTTTTAATATTTCTATCTAATATTATTTTTATTCCACTCTTATCTGTTATAACATAATCATCATTTTCATTTATATTATCTGGAAAAATTTCAAAATTAACTCCACTACAAGAAGAACCGTTTGCCTTTACTCTAAGCCCTTGTTTTTCGCTATTTTTAATAATTTCCGTTGCCTTTTTTATTGTATTTTCATGGATTTTTATACACATACTATTTTCTCCTTTAAATAACTTTATTTTCATATTATAATACATTGTTGTATACATTTTGTAAATTAAATTTAATTTTTTCTACAAGTAACTTTATTAATATGTATTATTAGTATATAATATTATTGTTTGAATTTGAAAAAATCAGACAAAAAACACAGGAATTAAATAGAGGAGATACATAAACTATGAATGAATTAACTCACGAGTTAGGAATAATAGCTTTACAAAGTGCTAAAGATTTAGGAGAAAAAATAGACAATTCAATAAAAGCTAGAAGAAATACTACTGATTCTTTTTTAATACCAATCAATGAAGTTAGATTTTCTAATGGTGAAGGAAAAGCTAAACTTTCAGATTCAGTAAGAGGTAAAGATATATACTTATTATGCGATATAGGAAATTATAGTTGTACTTATAAAATGTTTGGTTTTATACACAATATGGGACCTGATGAACATTTCCAAGATATAAAAAGAGCTGTATCTGCTATAAGAGGAAAAGCTAGTAGAATAACTGTTATTATGCCACTTCTTTATGAATCTAGACAACATAGACGTAAGGGTAGAGAATCTCTTGATTGTGCTTTAGCTCTTCAAGAATTAGAAAGATTAGGTGTTGATGAAATATTAACATTTGATGTTCATGACCCTAATGTTCAAAATGCAATTCCATTATTATCTTTTGAAAATATATATCCAACTTATGATATAGTTAAATCTCTTATAACAAATGAAAAAACATTAGAAAGAGATAAAGATAAGTTATTAGTTATAAGTCCTGATACTGGAGCTATGGATAGAGCTATTTATTACTCTAGTGTACTTGGTGTTGATGTTGGATTATTCTATAAAAGAAGAGACCATTCTTTAGTTGTTAATGGTAAAAATCCTATAGTTAATCACGAATACATGGGTAGAGATGTAGAAGGAAAAGATGTTTTAATAGTTGATGATATGATAGCTTCTGGTGAATCTGTTTTAGATATCGCACTAGAACTTAAAAAGAGAAACGCTAAAAATGTTTATGTAGCAACTACATTTGCATTCTTCACAGAAGGTCTTGAAAAATTCAACAAATACTATAATGATGGAATAATATCAAGAGTATATTCAACTAATTTAACTTATGCTCCACAAGAGTTACTTGATTCTGAATGGTTTATGTCAGTTGATTTATCAGATTTCTTATCTAAAATAATTAACAGATTAAATAAAGGAAAATCAATATCTCCACTTATGGATGCTACAGCTGTGATACGTGATTTATTAGTAAAATAATATTAAAATAAATTTGGATATATCAAATAACATTGATATATCCTTTTATTTTTTTATATAACTAAAATAATTTTATTTATTTTCAAAACTTTTCTTATCAACAAGAACATAAGATGTATTTTTAGGCACTATAACCTTATCTCCATTTATTTCACCTAAATTCTTAATTCCAGCACCTTCTCTATTAACTACAATCACCCAATCTTTTTTAGGAATTGTTACTTGAACTTTTTCATTATTTGCATTAAATATTACCACAATACTCTTCCAAGCATCGTTTACAACATTCCCATCTATTGTGTAAGCAACTACATTATCACTTGTAAAATTTATACCCTTTTCTAAAAAATTAATTCCTTTTTGAATATTCGTATCAGAATTCATTCTAAATGCTTTATGTGACTTCCTAAGTTTTATTAATCCTTTATAATAATTAAATACATCACTATAAGTTTCTTTTCTCTTCCAATCTATTGCATTTATACTATCAGGTTTATTATAACTATTTTCCTCAAAGCTTCCATCACTATATTGCTTTGTTCTTAAAATTTCTTCTCCACCTTGAAAAAATGGAATTCCTTGAGAGGTTAAAACTATAGCTGCTGACATTTTATTCATGGCTTTTAAATCATCTTCTTCTTGATGTTTATTAGTAGTTTGAAGCTTGTCCCATAAAGTTAAATTATCATGGGCTGATGCATAATTTATAGTTTGATACGGTTTATTTGCCCAAAATGTTACTGAATATCCTTCATAAGGTGATGGATTTATTCCATATTTAATTTGATCATGTTTTACCGAAGCCACTATTCCAAATTTTATCATTTCTTCAACACCTTTATATCCATTCACAAACCCCGGAACACTATTTTCAAAAACATGTCCTCTTATACCATCTCGCATTTCATCACTAAAAGCTGCTATTTGTAAATCTCCATATTTTATTGTATTTAGCTTAGTAGATTTTTCAGAATCCAAAAGTGGTGAATCTCCACCTGTCCATCCCTCGCCATAAATTATTATAGATTTATCTATTTTATTTAACTCTTCCCTTATTTTTGTCATAGTTGTTATATCATGAAGCCCCATAAGATCAAATCTAAAACCATCTATATGATATTCACTAGCCCAAAATATCACAGAATCAACAATCATTTTTCTAACCATAGAACGCTCTGAAGCTAGTTCATTTCCACAACCTGACCCATTTGAAAAACACCCTTCTGAATTTTGTCTATAATAATAATTAGGAACTGCTAAATTCAAATTTGAATTATCTGTTGCTGCTGTATGATTATATACTACGTCCATAACTACCCTTATTCCAACCTTATGGAGTTGCATAATCATTTTCTTAAATTCTTCTATTCTTATTTTTGCTTCATAAGGATTAGTTGAGTAAGATCCTTCTGGAACATTATAATTTTGCGGGTCATATCCCCAATTATACTGTGGATTGTCTAATTTTGTTTCATCTATCGACATATAATCAAATGTTGGAAGTAAATGAAGATGTGTTATCCCAAGTTCAACAAGGTGATCTACCCCTGTTTTTATATCTCCATTTCCAAATAAAGTAGTGCCCCTTTGCCAAACTCCATTATATTTACCCTTAATATCTAATGAAATTCCAGATGATTCATCAATTGTAAAATCTCTAATATGCATTTCATATATTATCGAATCTATCACATCAATAAGCTCTGGCTTAATATCTTTTTCCCATCCTTTTGGATTAGTTTCATTTAAATCTATTACCATAGCTCTTCTTCCATTTACTCCAACAGCTTTAGCATAAGGATCTGTAACTTCTTTTTCATTGCCAATATTATTCACCAAATAAGTATAATAAGTTCCATTTAGATTAACATTTGTCTCATAATACCAAGTTCCCTTCTCACCTTTAATCATACTTATAACTTCCTTGGGATATTTTTCTAAATTGTAATCTCCTGTATCAAACAGAGCAAGCTTTACACCTTTAGCTGTTGGGCTCCATAAAACAAATTTAGTCGAATCTTTACTACATATACTACCTAACTGCCCATCATAATGATAAAGATTTTTAAAGCTTTCACTTCCTAAAGTAACTTGCATAGCCTAAAATTCCTCCCTTTTACCATCTATTTTATTTTAAAACCAACAAATTCCTTAACTTTAATTAAATATATTTCTACAAAAATTTCCTTTTTTCCTTCTTTAATTATTTTTAAAAGAAAAATATTTTTACATAACTCATAAAATTTAATATATTACATAATACTAACTTATAATATATAATTAAAATTTTTATATTAATAATAAATTATCTTAAATCTGTTTACAATATTACTTTAGCGTGTTAAACTGATATAGTAATTAATTTTGAAATATTTATTTTTATATAAAGGACGGAAATACATATGGAAAATAAAAATTTAAAAAAGGATATCGGACTTTTTATAGCAACAGCTTTAGTCGCTGGAAATATGATGGGTTCTGGAATATTTATGTTACCGGCAACTTTAGCTGGAACATCTGGTCCTGGTTCCACTCTTTTAGCTTGGATAATAACTGGTATAGGTTCGATTTTTTTAGCTTTATCTTTTGCTAAATTAGGTTCTAAAATTCCAAAAACAGGTGGACCTTATGAATATTCAAAACTTGCTTTTGGAGATTTCATGGGATTTATGAATGCGTGGCTTTATTGGAATGGTTGTTGGATAGCAAACGCCGCCGTTATAATAACAGTTACAAGTTATTCAACCGTAATATTCCCAATTTTAGGTGTTAATCACTTTTACTCATTCTTATTTAGCTCAGCAATACTTTGGGGCGCAACTCTTCTTAATATATTAGGAGTTAAAAAAGCAGGACAAACTCAAAGTATTATAACAGTAGTTGAAATTTTACTTTTTATATTTTTTATAATAATTGCTTCTATGCACTTTAATTCAGCAAATATTACTCCAATATTTCCAAAAAATAAAGGCATTAGCACATTATCATCAGCTGCAACTTTAACTCTTTGGGCATTTATAGGTCTTGAATCAGCTTCTGTTAATGCAGGTGAAATCAAAAACCCTGAAAAAAATGTTAAAAGAAGTACTATCTTAGGTATAATAATAGCTCTTATTTTATATCTTTTAGTAAACTTTTTTGCAATGGGTGCAATGAGCCAAAGTGCGTTAGCACAAAGTTCATCACCAATTTCTGATATACTTTCTAAATACTTAGGTAGTAATGTTACAACAATTATTACAATTATAGCTATAGTTAGTGTAATTGGAACAGCTGTTGGTTGGATTTTATCAACTGCTAGAATATCTTTTGCTGCTGCACAAGATAAAGTATTCCCTGAAGTATTTGCTAAAGTACATCCAAAATATAAAACACCATATATGTCTCTTATAATAAGCGGAGTTTTAGTTAATATACTTCTTTTAATGAATTATACAAAATCATTTAATTCAGCATTTAATTTTGTAGTAGTTCTTGCGACATTATCATATTTGCCTGTATATGCATCAACTGCTGCCGCTGAAATAATGCTTTTAACTAAGCGTGATAAAAACTTTAATATTGGTAGATTTATAAAATCATCAATAATACCTCTTTTAGGATTTGTTTATGCTGCTTGGACAATATATGGTTCTGGTGCAACTGATGTCCTTTGGGGATTTATGCTAATCCTTGCTGGAGTACCTTTTTATCTATATATGAAACATAAAAATCCTGAAAAAATGATAAAAATTAGAGAAGAAAATCAATTAAATTAATATAAGCAAACAAAAATAGATGGTTACATTGGTTAATCATCTATTTTTTATTTATTTTGCTATATAATTTTATCCATAAAATTGACTATTTTATGGATAAAATGTAAAATATATTTAATATAATATTTTATATATTTTTTAATAAATTAGACATAATAAAAGTATATATGATTTTAAAATTATATCTTCATAAAAATAAGCCTTTGCTAAAAATAAAAGCTTCATTTAGGTGATAATCATGAATTTACAATTTGTTATGAACTATCTATCAGAATATGGTATGTGGTTTCTGTTTATAATAGTTTTTTTAGAATATCTAAATTTACCAGGTTTTCCATCTGGGATAATCATGCCTGCTACTGGTATATTAATAGCTACAAATAATTTAAATTTCATTTTAGCCCTTATCATCTCAGTCTTAGCTGGGCTTTTAGGAAGCTTAGTTTTATACTTCTTAGGTTATTTGCTTGGCAAACCTTTTGTTGAAAAAATTTATATTAAATTTCCTAGATTTCAAAAATCTATAGATAAAACATTCTCTTATGTAAATAAATATGGAGCTAAAGCAAGCTTTATATCTAGGCTTATTCCTGTAGCTCGTACATTAATTTCTCTCGTCAATGGAATAGCCAAAACTAATATTTTGAAATTTATTTTATTTTCAGTATTTGGCATAACAATTTGGAATTTTGCCTTTATCTATGCTGGATATGCATTTAATCATCTTTTTTTATAAATGTGCACAATATTAAATAAAAGAAACTACTAGTTAAATCAAGTAGTTTCCTTTGATAATTTTACCATTATGAAACTCTACAAATTAACTTACTAAAAATTCCCCTATAGCACTTCCTTAATTTTTCCCTGTTCTAAGTTTAATATACGCAAATAAATTTTCGCAATATCTATTATATTATCTATTAACCTTATAAAGCTATAACAATTTTTATCCATTATGCTTAACTTATCTAAAATATCATCCATTTTTATGAAAATTATTTCCCTTATATTTTAAAAGTTAATTAGCTAATGTAGTGAATATAATATGAGCAAAACTATAATTTCTATCAACTCTATTATAGTTAATGCAATAGAAAAAATTACATCTTTTTTGTATTTTTTTAAAAACTACATTATTTTATTTTCTATTTGTAGAGTTTTATAGCAAAATATTCTACTTATAAATAATATATTATCAATATTAGTTTAAATTTTGAAAAAAATCAAAATATATATAAATTTAAATCTAAAAAGCATAAATTTATTAACTTTACTTTATATACATTAAGTATTTTTGGTATTATATTCATATTTATTACATCTCATTATGTTGAAAGTAATTTTTTTCCTTTAATTTTGTAATAAAGAATAATATTTATAAATATTAATAAATTATTGGTGAAAAAATTAATTTAATTTGATATAATATTTTAGTGATATATATTCAAATAAAATGGTTATAATCAAAAATAACTTTCATTTTATAATATTAATTAAAGGAGAACTAATATGGATTTAGATAAAATGTTTTTAAAAACCTTTTTAAAGAATTTTAATGACATACCATTTACTATAAGATTTGCAGATGGTGAAGAAATAGTACTTGGAACAGAACCTTCAAAATTTAAACTTATATTAAATGCACCACTTAGAAAAAAAGAATTATTAGCAAGTACATCTTTAGCTTTCTGTGAAGCTTATATGAGAAAAGATATAGAAATCGAAGGAAATATTTATGAAGCTCTTGATTTATTTTTAAGCCATAGAAATAACTTCAAAACAGATTTTAAAGGCTTACCAAAAATATTCCATAAAGCTAGCTCTAAATCAAAACAAAAAGAAGAAGTATCTTCTCACTACGATATCGGAAATGATTTTTACAGCTTATGGCTTGATAAAACTATGAGTTATTCTTGTGCATATTTTAAAAAACCTACTGATACTCTTTATGATGCCCAAATGAATAAAATTCATCACATATTAAAAAAACTTAATTTAAAAGAAGGTCAAAGCCTTTTAGATATAGGTTGTGGTTGGGGCTTCCTTCTTATAGAAGCTGCTAAACTTTATAAAGTTAAAGGTTTAGGAATAACTTTAAGTGAAGAACAATACAAAAAGTTTAAAGAGAGAATAGCTGAAGAACATTTAGAAGATTATTTAGATGTTAAACTTATGGATTACAGAGATCTTGAAAAATCTGGTTTAGAATTTGATAGAGTTGTAAGCGTTGGTATGCTTGAACACGTTGGTAGAGAAAACTATGAATTATTTATGCAAAACGTATCAGCAGTTTTAAAGAAAAAAGGATTATTCCTTCTACATTACATAAGTGGCTTAAAAGAATCTCAAGGAGATGCATTTATAAGAAAATACATATTCCCAGGTGGAGTTATTCCAAGCTTAAGAGAAATTATAAATATTGCATCAGATATGAAATTCTATACAATTGATGTTGAAAGTTTAAGACGTCATTATATGATGACTCTTTTAGAATGGCATAAAAATTACCATGCAAACATGGATAAAATAGAACCTATGTTTGATGAAGAATTTAGAAGAATGTGGGATTTATACTTATCTTCTTGTGCTGCCGTATTTAAAAATGGTATAACAGATCTTCATCAAATATTATTTACTAAAGGCGTTAATAATGATATTCCTCTTACAAGAGAATATTTATATGAAGAATAATTAAAACAATAATAAAAAGGCATCAGTAATTCAAGTAATTATTGATGCTTTTTTTATTGATATTTACAAGTTCACAATTTTGCTATCTTTCCATTGATAAATTGCAAAACTAATTAATTAATTGAATTTTCTATTAATATTTTTTAAATATTTTATTGCTTTTTTATTTATATTATGATAAATTTATTGAAAAATATTCATTTTAATGATAATATATTAATATATTATGTTAGCGTTATAACTTTTCATGAATAAAATTTATTATATTTATTCAGTTTTATTCACATTTTATTTATTTTCCTGATTAAAAATAATATTTAACTTAATAACGAAAGGATGATTCTTTAAATGAAAGATTCAGGCACAAAAGGTGCGGTTTATAAGATATCCCTTTTAGGTTTAATTGCAATGATATTTCCTACACTATACGGTATAGGTAATCCTCAACAAGCTTACTATCAAATGGGATATGCTTCAATAATTTATATGATAATAGGTGCTATTTTCTTCTTTATTCCATATTCGTTTATGGTATCTGAAATGGGTTCGGCTTTTAAAGATAACGAAGGTGGTATTTTTACATGGATGAAACATTCTGTTGGTGAAAAGTATTCTATGATAGTTTCTATGATATGGTATGCTGCCCAACTTTTATGGTTCGTTTCTGTCGCTACTACTACTTGGGTAACAATTTCAACTGCAATATTTGGTACTGACACCACATCAACTTGGCATTTATTTGGGTTAAACAGTAGTAAAACCCTTGCTATATTAGGTATCTTACTAATAATTGGACTAGCAATTATATGCGGTCGCGGTCTTAAAAATTTAACATTTTTATCAACAGTGGCTCTTATTAGTATGATAGTTATACATATTGTTGTAATTGGCGGAGCTATTTTAGTATTTATAATGGCTGGAGGTCACTTTGCACAACCTATGATACATAGTGTAAAAGGAGTTTTTGTAGGTCCAAATCCTAATTATTCAACTCCCCTTGAAGTTGTAGCTTTCTTTGTTTTCATAGTATTTGATTACGGCGGAATGGAAGTTATAGCTGGACTTGCTGATAAAGTTAAAAATCCTCATAAAAATGTTCCAAAAGGTATTATCATATCCACTATAATAATAACTGGCCTTATGATTGGAATAGTTATATTCCTTGGAATGTACGCTAATTGGGATAAAGTTCTAGGTGGTTCTGGAGTAAACCTTGCTAACTATTCAGTTTATTTAACTGATAATTTAGGTGTTAAAATAGGTAATGCTTTAGGGATGAATGCTGCAGCTTCTGCTGCTTTAGGACTTTGGCTTAATAGAATACTTTCTTGGTCAGCTGCTGTCGGTTTAGCAATTTTACCACTTAGAGTATTCTCTCCTATTCAACAATTATTTAGAGGCGTACCAAAAGGAGTTTTCCCTGAAAAATTAGCTAAAGAAAATAAGCATGGTGTTGCAATGAACGCTGTTTGGCTTCAAACTGCTATTGTATGCTTTATTGTATTCTTATTAGGATTCACAACTTCAGGAAGTTCATCAAGCCTTTACAATACTGTTGTACTTATAATGACAGTTGCTATGACTGTACCATACTTCTTTATAGTTGTAACTTATATTAAATTTAAAAAGAATAAAAATATTAAAAAATCTTATGAATTTTATAGCGTTAAATCTGGTCTTTTCTGGGGATTTATAGCTGCTGCTGTATTAGGTTTTGCAAATTTATTTGCTATAATACAACCTGCTCTTAGCGGAAATATCTCAAGCTCAATTTGGCTTGCATCAGGTCCTGTAATATTTGGATTTATAGGCTGGATTTTATATTCTAGATATAAACGTAAAATGTCTAATTCAAAATAAAATAAAAGATATTTAAATAAAAATATCAAGTAAAGAAATCTAAAATTTAAAATTTTAGATTTCTTTTTTATTTATGAATATTAATTGTGTTCATATTTCATTTTTATTTGCAACAGTTCCATCTCCCTACTTTATATTATCATAATTTTTTTCTATTTTTATTAACATTTTATTAAATAATTATTAATTTTTTATGTTAAAAATTAATAATTACATTGATTTTTTATATTTTTTATGATAAATTATTAAATATAATACAAGTTTATAATTCTTATATAAAAATTATTATATGCATATTATCTTTTTAAAAATTCATTTTAGTTTTTAAGATATTTTAAACTGTGTTACTCTATATTTCTATGAAAGGATGATTAAATTGGAAAAACCAAATTTAAAAAATAATGTATATAAAATTTCCCTTTTAGGATTCATAGCAATGATTTTCCCTAATCTTTATGGTATCGCTAACCCACAGCAAGCTTTTTATCAAATGGGGTACGCAGCAATAATATATATGATAGTGGGCGCAATACTTTTCTTCATTCCATATTCTTTTATGGTGTCTGAAATGGGTTCTGCCTTTAAAGATAAACAAGGCGGTATTTTTATCTGGATGAAAGAATCTATGGGAGAAAAATATTCTCTTATAGTCACTATGATATGGTATGGCTCTCAAGTTTTATGGTTCGTTACAACAGCAACAATAACTTGGGTTGTAGTATCAACTGCTATTTTCGGTAAAGATATGACATCTACTTGGACATTTTTAGGACTTAACAATTCACAAACTCTAGCAATTTTAGGAGTTATCTTAATAGTAGTTATAGCTCTTGCTTCTGGCTTTGGAGTAAAAAATCTAACATTCTTATCAACAGTAGCATTAGTTAGTATGATAGTTATACATATACTTATAATTGGCGGCTCTTTAATAATATTTGCATCGTCAGGGTTTCACTTTTCTCAACCTATGATTTCATCTTTTAAAGGAGTATTCATTGGACCTAATCCAAACTATTCTACCCCTCTTGCTGCTACAGGATTTTTTGTTTTTGTAGTATTTATGTATGGTGGTATGGAGATAATAGCAGGGCTTGCTGACCAAGTTAAAAATCCTACAAAAAACGTTCCAAAAGGAATTATTTTTTCAACAATTATAATAACTGGTCTTATGGTAGGTATAGTATTATTAATTGGTATGTATATAAATTGGAAACAAGTTTTAAATGGACAAGACGTTAGCCTTGGTAATTTCTCAGTTTACGAAGTACAAGCTATGGGTATTAAACTTGGTCATGTTTTTGGGCTTAATCAAGCTGCTTCCATAAATCTTGGACTATGGCTTAATAGAATACTTTCATGGTCAACAGCTATTGCACTTGCAGTTTTACCACTTAAAGTTTATGCTCCTATCAAACAATTATTTAAAGGAGTTCCTAAAGGACTTTTACCAGAAAAACTAACCAGAGAAAATAAAAATGGTATTCCCATGAATGCTGTTTGGCTTCAAACTATTATAGTAAGTGCTTTTTTAATAGCTATAGGATTTAGCGGGGGTAGTACATCAACTGCTCTTTACAATAAAGTTGTACTTATAATGACAGTTGCCATGACTGTACCATATTTCTTTATTGTTATTGCTTACATAAAATTTAAGAAAAATAAAAATATTAAAAAATCTTATGAGTTCTTTAGCGTAAAATCTGGTGTTGTTTGGGGAATAATTACAGCAGCTACACTATTATTTGCTAATATATTCTCTATCATACAACCTATTTTAGAAGGTGAAACAAATGCACTTTCAAATACTTTATGGCTTGCAGCAGGCCCTATAATTTTTGCAGCTGTAGGTTGGATTTTATATAAAAGATATGAAATTAAAAAGAAAAGATTAGTTAATGAAAATTCAGATAATAATAATTTAACCGCCTAATATTAATAAAGAATACTTTTCTTTATTAATTTAGATATATAAAATTTTCCTTAAATATTAAGTTACACTTTAATCAGGAAAAAGAGATTACAATTAGTAATCTCTTTTTATTTTTACAAAACTATTTATATGTACAACTAATAAACAACATTTTTTTAATCATTCATTTTTATGCTGAAATTTAAAGATAAATAAAATTCATCAAAACTTATGCTATTATCCTTACATATAAAAATTATGTTATTTAAAATAAGCTTTGACAATTTTTCATCTTCAATTGTATAACTTATATCACCCTTATTTTTATGAAATACTAAAATTTCTTTTAAAATATTTTCATAAGGAACAAGTATTTTATCATTTCTATATCTATGCTCTCTAGCTCCGTTTGAAATCATCACCATAAATGTATCTAAATAATTCTTTAAAAATTCATTAACTCCATCATACATAATATACATTTTTTCTTTAAAATTTAAGTCTTGATTCTTCATTTTAGCAGCAGTTGATGCAATTATTTTTTCCCAATCAGCCTTTATAATTGCGTTAACAATTTCATCTTTATTTTTATAATAATTATAAAATGTACCTATTGCAATATCACATTCTTTAACTAAATCTCTAATATTTAAAGAATTATATCCTTTAAATATTAATATTTCCCTGCCTTTAACCATCAATTTTTCTCTCAAATTATTTATAATTTTAGGCATATCTCTTCCTCCTTGTGAACTATGTTCAGTATAAAATAGCTTTATACACCATTTAGTATATTAACTTTATACTAAATATAATTTATAACTGTAAAAATATTAACCAAAAATAACCTACTCCTTTAATTATCTTACTAAAATCCTACAAAATCAATAGAAATATTTTATTTATAGAAATTTATATTTTATTTATATTTAAAATTGCTAATTTTAGATTTTTAGCCTAAAATCAACAATTTTAAACACACTAAAATATTCTAAATTCCAACTAATATTTCATTTATTTCATCGCTAACTCTTCTTCTCTCCTTATAAACCCATTCTACATCAAATTTTAAATTAAATATTTTAGAAAAAGAATAGTACATACTTATTTTTTGATAATAATTCTCTAACTCCTCTAAGTTGCCACTAAAACATTCTGGCTTTGTCAAACTTTTTAATTTAGCGACAAAAAGTTCATCTACATATTCCAAAAATTTATCCATAAGATCTTCATTTGAAACATCAAAAGGTACTTTTAAAAGATTCCATTGTATATCTTCACGTAACCTATATCTTTTTATTTTATCTAAAATTATTAAATATTCACTTATATCCATTTTCCTATAATAACTAACTTTTTCTTCTCTACTACTCCAAAGAGCTAATTTTTCATTAAGAGGCAATGTTTTTATATTTAATATTGCATCAGAAGGACCAACCACAGCCTTTTCAATAAAATCATCAGTAGCTTCTATTTTTTCTTTTATAAAATCTTGTGTATCTCCTACTGATGCTACATAACCTATATCATAAATTCCTTTTCTCCCTGCTCTTCCCGCAACCTGCTTAACTTCTTGAGATGTTAATTCACGAACATCATCTCCATCAAATTTCTTAATTGACATAAATACAATTCTTTTTATTGGAAGATTTACCCCCATACCTATTGCATCTGTTGAAACTAAGACATTGGCTTCTTTATTTATAAATTGATTATACTGCATCTTTCTAACTTCTGGAGGAAGAGCTCCATAAATTATGCTAGTTTTAATTCCATTATCAGCATATTGCTTTGCTATTTCTAAAACCCTCTTTTTAGAAAATACAATTAAAGCATCTCCATCATTTACATCTTTATAATTAAAACTTTTATATTGAACCTCTAGTGGCGTATTTCTTTTATATTCTTTTATTTCATATTCATCACCACAATCCTCAATTATAGTTTTTAATATATCTTTTGAGTTCAAAGCTCCACATATATGAATTTCTCTACATTTTAATCCTAATAGAGCTCTAGTCCAAGCATTACCTCTTTGTGAGTCATTTATCATTTGAATTTCATCTATAACTACAATATCATAATCTTGCTTCAAATTCGCTTTTTCTATAGTACAAGACATATGAGTCGCACCAAGCTTTATAACCTCCTCTTCTCCTGTTGATAAATCACAAATAACGTTATCGTTATTTAATCTCTCAAATATTTCTAAAGCTAAAATTCTAAGAGGGGATAGGTACAATCCTTTTTTAGCACTTTTTAATTTCTTAATAGCATTATAAGTTTTTCCCGTATTTGTATCTCCTAAATGAATATAAAATTTTCTTTTAATTCTTCTAGCTAATGGATACTCATCTTTTGGATTATCAGGAAAATTTTCATCAAATTCCTTTGCAATCATTTTAGGTATATGATTTTTAGTTAAAACAGTAATTATTCCAGAATTTAAAAATACATTATAATTTCCTCTTAAAACCTCATAAAAATCAAAATCTGTTCCATTTCTTTTATTATAAGCTTCTAATATTTTTTTCCCTGTTTCTTCTAAAAGAGATTCGTACCTTTCATAAATATCATTAAAATCCTTAAAAGTTTCCTTCTTCATTGATTTTAATTGAATAAGCTTTTTTCTTATGGTTGCTTCATGCTCAAACAAAGCATTACCTTTCGAATTATGTACAATTTCTTCTATCTGCTTTATTTGATTTTTTAATTTTTTAAATTCTCTTTGTTCTGCATTTCCCTTCATACTTCTTCCTTTCTCCCTACTTCCAAAATCTTATAATATTAATATTAGTATACACCATATTTTTTAATAATTTCACAATTTAAAACTAATTTTATATTAATTATCTAGCATATATCCACAAATAAAAAAACCCCTCTAAAAATATCAGAGAGGTATACACTATAATTATTCCCTAACTTCTAAAAGCGATTCTATCTTTTCAATTACGTAAATATAAGCATCTACTATGCCTTCATTATATATCTCTGGCATAACCTTTTCCACAAAAAAATCTAAAAATATACCAAAATCCTCATCTTTTAATTCTTTATTACTTCTTTCATTAAAATACTCTTTAATATCCTTCTCTAACTTAGCCCTTTTTTCAGCTGTTAAATTTAACTTTATATTCTTATTTTCCAACCCTTTATTTTTAAAGAAACTATTACAAATAAAATTATAGCAATTCCCATCTGCATCATAATAATCTTCTTTACTTCCGTAATAACCATCTTGTTTACTATAATCATATGAATTATCACTCAAGGCATCTCACTCCTTTTCAACTATTTAGGCTATATATTTTATTCATCTAAAGCAACCATAGTTACCATAAATAAAAGTAAAAGCTATAATATATTTTATTAGTTTTTATTATGTTTTGTTCTTAATTTTGAGTTAAAAAGTTAATTTAATAATATTTATGTTTATATCATAAAAAATTGCTAATAATATATAAGAACATTTTATTTATATAGAAATGTCAAAAAGAAAGGATGGTGACTACCCTATAATTTATAGGTAAAAATATGAGCTTAAACATTGGTATAAATAACAAAAAAACACTAAAAAATCTTAGAAAAATGACTAAAATCCCTAAAAAATCTTACAACAATTATTACTCTTATAAACACAATATTGAACCTTCTTACAATAATTATGAACATGATAAAACAACAAAGCATAAGCTTTTTAATCATGATTTTCTAGGAAATAATAAATGTTGCTTAAAAGAAATGATGGAAAGTAATAAATGTAAAACCCTTGCAATTGCAGGAGCTGGAATTTCTTTAGGTCTTTTAGGCGTATACATGTTAAAAAAAAGATATTAAAAATTTAGGCTGTATTTAAATACAGCCTAAATTCTATCTTGATATATCAGCAAATTCTCCAGAGGTAACTTTAATTAAATCGTCAGGTTTTAATTGGACTTGAACTCCTATTTTTCCAGCACTAACTACGATAATATCTAAATCCTTTGCTGAAGTATCTATAAATGTCTTATACATTTTTTTCATTCCTATTGGAGAACATCCTCCTCTAATATACCCTGTATGTTTATTTATATCTTTAACAGGTATCATTTCAACATTTTTTTCTTTCGCAACTTTAGCAGCTTTTTTTAAATCAAGCTCACTCTCAACTGGAATAACAAAAACAAAAAGCTCTCTATCGCTTCCTTGTGTTACTAATGTTTTAAAAACCTCTTTAGGATTTTTATTTATTTTTTGTGCTACTGACACTCCATCTATTTTTCCATCTTTATTATCATATGTACTAACAATATACTCGATTTTCTTTGAATCTAATATACGCATAGCATTAGTCTTAACATTTCCCATTTTCATCACACCATTTCTATATTTTATAATTTTAAATAAAGCATATTTATTTTTACTATAATATTATATAATGTCTTTCCCACAAATAACATTATAAAAAAATTACCTATCATATGGATAATATCAAAAACAATTCCACTAATCCAGTATACAAAGGCTAAACTAGCACCACCAACAAAAATATATGGTATAGCATAAAATGCTCCAAATAAGAAACCAAATGTAGCAGAAAACAATGAAAGTATGAAATAATTTTCTTTTAAATATTTACTTAAAATAATAGTCATCACACATAAAAGCGGCCATATTATCAAATATCCTAAAATCCATAGACCAAATCCATAAAAAATTCCCATTAACATAATAAATAGCGTTATACTATACAAAGTTTTGTATCTGTAAATAAGAGAAAAAATTATAATAAATAAACTTACAACCTCAATGTTTGGAATAAACTGAAATATATATTGACCTAAAAACATAAGTGAACCTAACATTGATAAAGTAACCAATTCCTTAACTGTGATTTTCATGATTTTCAAATTAGAACTTTAAAATTCTAATAACCTTTCTATTTAAATATATAAAAAATAAAATAGGTACATTAATGTTGTACCTATTTTTATTATATACAAAGTTAAACTATTTATTTAAAAACAAAAATAGATTATAAGCTAAACAAAACTTATAATCTATTTAGTAATTTATTTATTAAGTAATTTTTTAACATAATTAGGTAAAGCAAACGCACCTAAATGTAAATCTGTATTATAATACTTAGTCTCTAAATTTAATGAGTTCCAATAAGTTGCATTAAAATCCTTTGTTGGATGTAATACTTTTGATGCAAATCCAAACATCCAATGTCCTGATGCATAAGTTGGCATATTATATTGATAAGCCTCTGATATTGGGAATATCTCTCTTATCTTAGAGAAACTTCTTTGCATTTCTCTTGCATTATTGCTATAATAAGGACTTTCTCCTTGATTCACAAGAATACCTTTTTCAGTTAAAGCATTGTAGCAATCAGTATAGAACTCCTTAGTAAATAACCCTTCCCCAGGTCCTATTGGATCTGTTGAATCAACTATTATTAAATCATATTCGTTAACTTTTCCTTTAACAAACTCTAAACCATCTTGGAAATATAAATTAACTCTTGGATCATCTAATTTACATGCTGTAAATGGTAAAAATTCTTGAGAAGCCCTAACAACAACCTCATCAATTTCTACCATATCTATTTTCTCTATTGTAGAATATCTAGTTAATTCTCTAACAGTACCACCATCACCTGCTCCTATTACCAAAACATTTTTTATATCTTTATTTACTGACATAGGAACATGTACTATCATTTCATGATATATAAATTCATCTTTCTCTGTTATCATTGTCCATCCATCGATAACTAGAACTCTTCCAAGTTCATATGTATCAATTATGTCAATTTGTTGAAAGTCACTTTTCTTTGAATAGACTGTTTCTTTTACTCTTGCTGAAAATTTTATATTTTCAGTTTGATTTTCTGTATACCAAAGTTCCATAGCTCTTCCTCCTTAGAAATATAACTTTTAAGCCATTGGCTTATGAACTATAATCTCATCTTCCACATTTGAAAATCTTCTTATTTTTTCAACCATACCTCTAGCTATTTCAGTTGATTCACTTCTTTCTGCTCTTAAAACATCTTCTAAATAATCAAATCCATCCCATGGATTAACTGTATCTCCACAAGTATATAAATCTACTGAAGCATATCCATATTCTGGCCATGTATGAATTGTTAAGTGAGATTCTTGTATTATAACAGCACCACTTACCCCCCAAGGATTAAATCTATGAAAACAGCTTGTAACTATTGTAGCATTAGCTCTTTCAGCAGCTTCACACATAAATTTTTCAATCAATTCATGATCCTTTAGTATCTCTCTATCACAATTATAATATTCTATTAGTATATGTCTACCTAATTGCTCAACCTTCATTTGCAAATAACCTCCGAATATGATATTAGTATTTTTTATAAATCTAAAGTATAGTATTACTAAACTTAATATCCATTTATATTAAACATTGATTTTTATTATATACTATTTAATGTAAATGTCAACACCTATATTGTGTTTATTTAGCTTATTTCCACCATTTGTTTTGTATAACATAAATGTAGGAGTGGGGTTATACCACTCCTACATTATTATTGAAGATACGGTAAAGGATTTACATGCTGCCCATTTATCCTAATTTCAAAATGTAAATGTGGTCCCGTACTATATCCTGTCGAACCTACATAAGCTATTGTTTGTCCTTGACTCACACTTTGTCCAACAGATACTGCAAAACTTGATGCATGAGCATAAAGAGTGCTTGTACCATCTCCATGATCTATAATAATCATATTTCCATAAGCAGTATTATATGTAGCTGTCGTAACTACACCTGCCTTAGCTGCCACAATAGGTGAACCATAAGAAGCACCAAAATCAACTCCCGTATGAATACTATTAACTCCTGTTACAGGATGTATTCTTGGTCCATATGGGCAAGTAACTCCTCCACCAGAAGGTTTAATAAATCCACTACTACTACCTCCAACATTGCTTATAGCTGCTGTATTATCACCACTATATCTTGCAACTGATGTAGTGCTAGTTGTATTGCTAAAATATTGCTCTAAATTTGCATTATCCTCTTTATACTTATTTATCTCATCTTGTATGGTTCTTTCTTCATCAGTCAATTTTGCCATTTCTGCACTTTGTTCTTCTTCTAAACCTTTAAGTTCATTTACCTGATTTTCATATTGCTTAGTAACTTCACTAAGTTCTGATTTTGCACTTTCTAAATCAGTTTTATCTTTTTCTACTTGAGATTTTCTATCTTCAAGATTAACCTTTTGATTTTGTAAATCTTCTTTCATTTCAGCTATTTGATTTATAAGGTCATTATCTGTTTGAACTAAAACCTTAACATTTGAAAGAACACTTATAATATCACCTAAATTATCGGCACTTAAAACAAGATTTAGAATTTCGCTTCCGATACTACTTTTATAAACTCCTCTTAATCTTTGTCCTAATATTTCTTCTCTCTCAGCAATCTCATTTTCTTTTATTGTTATGTCGTTTTCTATATTTTCTATTTCACTATTAAAATTATTTATCTGATTTTCTAAGTCACTTATTTTACTATTTAATTCATTTACCTTGTTTTGAGATTCATTAAGTAGTACATTTTTTTCATCTAATTGAGATTTTATTTCATTTAACTTTTCTTGAACCTCACTTTTTTGCCCTACAATCTCTTGTTTCTCTTCATCTAAACTATTTATTTTATTCTCATTTTCTTTAATTTCTTGTCTAACTTCCTCTGCCGTCTGTGCTTGTACTTGAATACCAGTTGGTAATAAAACTGTATTACCTACTACTAAGCTTAATACCAATGCTGTTATTCTTGTCCTTTTCATTATTAAATCACCCACCATTTTATTTTTCCATGGCTATCTACATATATTACACAGTACATTTTATCTACACAATTACTTTCAATACTTATGAAATATTCGCATTCAATATAGGATTAACTTTTTATCCTAAAAATAGATAACCATGAATCCTCATTTCATAAAATACTCAATCTTAATAACATATTTAAGATTATTTAATTGCTTTGATAAAACTATATAATTTTTGCACTTTATTTTATAACATATTATAGCATAATATATTTTTTAATACAAATTTTCATTTTTATAGGTTTTTTATATAATTAACTTAAATTTGTTATCGTTATCCTTGTGTAAATTTTTTTAGATATTTTTATTTTATAAAACTACTTTAAACCCTTTTATAATGGTAAATAACGTAAACTATAATTATTATGATTTTATTGTTTTATATCCCATAAAAATTAAACTTATTTCTAAAAAAAGTTGTGAATCCTTTGAATTATTTACAAAAAATTCACAACTTTTAAATTAAATCTATTTTTATGCAGCTTTTATTTCAAAGCTCAAATTTTAACCGTTATCTACAAATTAATATCTTTTTAAACATTATTTACAGAACTAATTTACAAAATTATATTTTGAATAAGTATATTAAGAGCCATAAGAATTAATATAACCCCACCAGCAATTTCTGCATATTTTTGAAAAAAACTTCCTATTTTCTTTCCTAAAATAACTGCTATAAAACAAATAACAAAAGTTGTTAAACCTATTATTATAGCTGCTGAACTTATAGATACGTTTAAGAATGCAAAACTTACACCAACAGCTAATGCGTCTATACTAGTTGCAATAGCTAATGCTATTATTTGCTTATGCTTTAAATCAGATTTTACCTCTTCTTCATCACCACCCTTAAGTGAATCGTAAAGCATTTTTCCTCCAACAAGTAACAAGAGAGCAAAAGCTATATAATCATCAAAAGATAATATGTATTTCTCAAAATATCTACCTAATATCCATCCTATAATTGGCATTATAGCCTGAAAAGCTCCAAAATATGCTGCTAATTTTACTGCAAGCTTTATATGCTTTTTATCACCACTTCCTCCTTTCAATGCCATACCTTGAGTTAAAGATACAACAAAGGCATCCATAGCAAGACCTACTCCAGTTAAAAAAATTGTTAAAAAACTCATTAAAATAATTCCTCCTATATAATAATTCAAAATAAAAGACCTATGGGTAGTATGTTAATACTACCCATAGGTCTCGTTATTTAATATTAAGCCAGATTTTAAAAATCAAGATGTTGACTTAATAACTCTTATCTAAAATTGAGCTAACTACTCCCCTACGGCTTTAAACCTTAGGTTATTTAATTTACTAAATTATATTAACAAACACTTGCTATTATTGCAAGTATTTTATTTTATTAAAAAAATTTAAATACCTATCTAAACACATTTTACAATAAAAATTTTATAAATCTCAAATTATCTTTATAAAAGCACTGTCAAAGCTCTTTAAGTTAATTTGTCCTTGAACCCTTGCTCCATCTAAAAGATTTTCTCCATTTACCCACTTTAAATTTATAGTATATGGTTTATCATCTATATTAACAGCAAAAACTACTTTTTCCCCATTATATTCCCTTAAAAAAGCAAATTGATTATTAGTTTGAAAAATAGTTTTATAACTTCCAATTTGTAATGCTTTACTATTTTTTCTTATTTGACATAATTTTTTGATATAATCTGATAAATAATTTTTAATAGGTTTTTCTAAACTTGGTCTTAAAACACTATCTCCTTTAGATTTTTCTCCCTCTATTGCCCATTCTGAACCGTAATATATAGAAGGTATTCCTGGCATTGCAAACATTAATGCATATCCTAAAGGAATATGGGCTTTTTCTTTTATTATAGTAGCAAATCTCGTTACATCATGATTATCTACAAAAGTATATAAAAGTTTATTTTTATATAAAGACCACCCTTCTTCTCCAAATTGTCTGTTTAAAGAATATCCAATTTCAAACATATTTCTTGAATTGAAACTTGAGTAAATTCCCTTATAACACTCATAATTTGTAACTGAATCCATCATGGTATCATTCATAATTGAATTATAATCACCATGAATCATTTCACCCATAAGCCAAAAATCTCTACCACTTTTCTTTGTCATATTGTGAACTTCTTTTATAAAGTCATGATTTAAAGAATAAGCCACATCAAATCTTATACCATCTATTAAAAATTCATCTATCCAAAATTTAATAACACTTAATAAATAATCTCTAACTTCTTTATTAAATAAGTTAAGTTTTACAAGTTCATAATGACCTTCCCAACCTTCATACCAAAATCCATCATTATAAGGACTATTTCCTGCTAAATTGATATTAAACCATTCTTTATGAGAACGATTTTTTAAAAATTCAGAAAACGCCCAAAAATTTCTTCCCACATGATTAAAAACACCATCTAAGACAATTCTAATTCCAAGACTATGCAAAATTTTACAAACCTCTTTAAAATCCTCGTTAGTTCCAAGTCTTCTATCTATTTTTAAATAATTGGCTGTATCATAACCGTGACTACTTGATTCAAATACAGGGCCTAAAAACACTGTATTAACCCCTAAATCTTTTAAATATTGTGCCCACTCTCCGACTTTTTTTATCCTGTTTATAGGTTTCATTTTAAAATCGTTAAACTGTTGTGCATTACAAAAGCCTAAAGGATAAATATGATAAATAATTGCATTTTCATACCACATATAAACTCATCTCCATTCTTCAATTCTTAAAATACCTTGCGTCTTAATAGAATTAAACATAATATTTAAAATAATTATCTCTCCATATATTTTATGTTTTTAAAATTTAATGTTTAATCCTATAAATTAAAATAATCCCACAGTACTTAATTATTTCATACTGTGAGATTCTATATTCTTCAAACTTAAATTATATTTTTAATTTACGATTAATATTTAAATTATATTGCTAGTTTAATAAATGATAGCTTCCTTTAATCGCTCTATTGCAACATCTATTGTAGAATCATTTAATATGTGTTTTTCTCCAAATGTCTTATATAAATTTATTCTTTCATTATATAAGTCATACAATCGGTCTTTTTTATCCTTTAAAAGTGGTCTATTTTCTATGTCTATATCACTTACTATTAAATCTAACGATCTATTTATAAATATAATTGTAAAATTTTTAAAATAATCAATATTTTGTTTTCTCGTTACAATTCCACCGCCTGATGATATTACAACTCCTTTTAATTTTCCCAGTTTTTCAGATGTAGTGGTTTCTATATCTCTAAAATTCTTTTCTCCACTTTTAAAAATTTCTACTATACTCTTTCCCGTTTTTTCTTCTATAAACCTATCCATATCAACAAAATCATATCCTATGCTTTTTGCTAATTTTTCACCTAAAGTTGTCTTGCCACAACCTGGCATACCAATTAATAAAACACTTTTCCCCAAGCAGTTTACACCTCTTTATTATTTAGAATATTCTTTAATCTTTCATATATTATATCTAGTATCTCATTATCTATTTTTATATCATTCCAAATCTCCTCTGCTTTCACGCCTTGTCCAACTAGCATATACAATCCATCAATACATTTTAACCCTGAATCTTTAGCTATCTTTAAGAATTTAGTTTCTAATGGATTATAAACTATATCTACGGCAACATTAAAATTAATTATTACTTTCTTGTCAACTGGTGAAAAATCTATTTTAGGATACATTCCAACTGGAGTTGTATTTATTATGCAATATCCTTTTTTCTTTTTTAAATCATCATAATCAATGACATTTACATCAAAGCCACTAAAACTTTCTTTTGCATTTTTTTTATTTCTTGAAACTAAATTTATTGATTCTGCCCCATTATCTTCAAGATAAGCAACAACAGCTTTTGCTGCTCCTCCAGAACCTAAAACATAAAAATCTTTTCCTTTTATAGAAATACTTCCTTTAGATAACATATATCCAAAACCATAATAATCCGTATTATATCCAAAAACTTTATTATCTATAATTTTAACAGTATTTATAGCACCAATTCTTTTAGCCTCACAAGATATAAATTCAATTTGCTTTATAATATCTTCTTTATAAGGAATTGTTACATTAACTCCTTGTATATTTAAAGTTTTGACACTATCTAAAGCCTTACAAAAATTCTCTTTTTTTATTTCAAATAAAGCATATGTTCCTTCTATATTTAACTTTTTAAAAATTATCCTATGTATTTCAGGAGATAAACTATGACCTAACTTCTCCCCTAATAATCCAAAATTCCTCATTTGTTACCTCTTATCCTTATCACTTAAAGCTCTTTGATAGTCTTTACTTAAATCCATAAGACAATGAAGCATTTTTTCTCCATATTTCTTTATATCTTTATTTTTTATTTTAGATAAATTTTTTTCTATAACTTGCTTTTCTCTTTCCTTATTAAATATAGGTAAATTATTTTTTATCTTATAGTCCGCCACGCTTGTAGCTATTTCCATTCTTTCTTCAAAAAGCGCTATAAGTGTACCATCTATTTCGTCTATTCTTTTTCTGCACTCATTTAAATCTTTCAAAAAATCACCTCTTTCATATAAATTATAAAAGTTCTAATACAGCTAACGCCGCTATTGCCTCTATTACAACAACAACCCTTTGAACAATACAAGGATCGTGTCGCCCTTCTATCTTTAATATTCCCTCTTCCATTGTTTTTATATTTACAGTTCTTTGTTCTTTACTTATAGATGGAGTCGGTTTTATTGCAACTCTAAAAACAACTGGCATTCCATTTGTTATCCCTCCAACTATTCCACCATTATTATTTGTATATGTCCTAATCTTACCATTTTTAATGTGATATTCATCATTTACTTTTGATGCATTTTCTTTTGCAAAGTCAAATCCTAATCCAAACTCTATTCCTTTTACTGCTGGAACTGAAAAAGCTAAATGAGCTATTACACTTTCTAAAGAATCAAAAAATGGATTACCAATACCAGGGTTTATTCCTATCAAACTACATTCTATGGCTCCCCCCACAGAATCTCCATTTTGTCTTGCATTTAGTATCTCTCTCTTTATTTCATCTATTTTCTCGTTATTTAACAAAGGCAACTCTTTGACTAATATAGAATCTAAAACTTCTTTATTTAAATTAACTCTATCAAAGCTATCATCCTCAACTTTTCCAACCCTTTGTATATGAGCACCTACATAAATTCCTTTTGATTCTAATATTTGTTTTGCTAAAGCCCCAGCAAACACTAAAGGAGCTGTTATCCTTCCTGAAAAATGACCTCCACCCCTATAATCATTAAACCCATTATATTTAACAAAACCAGAAAAATCTCCATGACTTGGTCTCACTAAATCCTTTATCTTTGAATAATCTTTAGATTTTATATCATTATTTTTAATTATTACAGAAAGTGGGGTTGCAGTTGTATATCCCTCAAAAAAACCACTTAAAATTTCAAAATTATCTCCTTCTTTTCTTTGAGTGGACAAAGTATTTCTTCCAGGAGCACGCCTTGCCATATCTTTTTTTATTTTCTCTAAATCTATCTTTATGCCAGGTTCGATACCATTTATAACAATACCAATAGCCTTGCCATGAGATTCACCAAAAATAGATAAATTTATCTTTTTTCCAAAATTCCCACTCATTCTATTTTTCCTCCTAAACTTTCGAAATCACTCCAAAAATTCGGATAAGATTTTTTAACACATTCTCCATTATCTATAACCACATTCCCTATACATACAGTAGATGCAATAGCTAAACTCATAGCTATTCTATGATCATTATGACTTGAAACTTTTCCACCCTTAAGATTTTTTACACCATTTATTATAAGACCATCATCAGTTTCTTTAATATCTGCACCTAAAGTTTTAAGTTCTGTAGCTATTGCACTTAATCTATCACATTCCTTTATTCTAAGCCTTTCTCCATTAATTATTCTTGTTTCGCCCTTCGCTACCGAAGCAACAACAGCTATAATAGGAATTATATCAGGACATTGTGATGCATCAATTACACTTGCCTTTAAATCTTTACTAACAATACTTAATCCTATTTTTTTATCTTCCTTAAATTCTTTTATTAAAGTATTGCCCATATTCTCTAAAATATCCAAAACTTCTTTATCACCTTGTTTTGATTTTTCTTCCAAATCATAACATGCAATGTTATTTCCTAATGCTCCAGCCGCAAAAAAGAAAGCTCCTTGAGAATAATCTCCTTCAACCCTATAATTAAAAGGCTTATAACTTTGATTCCCTTTAATCCTAAATTCTTTATAATTTAAATTTTCTATTTTAATTCCAAACTTATCTAACATAAATAAAGTTAAATCAATATATCCCTTAGACTCAAGATTAGTTGTTATGACTATTTTTGAATCACCATCTAAAAGAGGAAGCGCAAATAAAAGTCCGCTTATAAATTGAGAACTTATATTACCCTCTACCCTAAATTCATCAGCTTTTAAATTTCCCTTAACAAAAGTATTTAAAATACCCTCATCATAGGTATAGGCAATCCCTTGCTTTTTAAAAATATCATAATATGTTTTTAAAGGTCTTTTTCCTAAGTTACCTTCACCTAAAAACCTTGATTCTCCTTTTTTTATCAAAGCTATAGGCATTAAAAATCTTAAAGTTGACCCAGACTCATTACAATCTATAACCCTTGAATCATTACTAAATATATTTTCTCCATTTATTATAAGTCTATCTTTATCCTCAATTATATTTACTCCTAAAGCCCTCATAGCATTTATGGTTGCTATAATATCATTAGAATACTCAATATTTTCTATGATGCTATTTCCCTTGCTAAGACCTGCACATATAATAGCCCTGTGAGCCATGCTTTTTGAAGGCGGTATCTTCAAAAAACCACCTAACCTTTTAGGAATTATAGTTACTTCTTTCATTTTTCCTCCATTTTACTTAACATTCTAAACCATTAAAAAAACTAATATCTGTTTTATAAATAAAACTCTCTCCTATATCTTTTAGTAATATAACATTTAAATTACCTTCTAAATTTTTTTTATCACTCAATATAGACCTTTTAATTTCCTCGTTGTTTACTCTCTTACAAGTTTCAAAAGGAAGATTATATTTTATCAATAAATTTTTTATTTTCTCTGCTGTTTTAGGTTTTGTTAAAGCTAAACTTTCACTTATTTTAGTTATTAAATACATTCCAATGCCAACACCCTCACCATGAGTATAGCGTTCAAAACCATAGTTAACCTCTATACTATGACCTAATGTATGACCAAAGTTTAATATCATTCTTTCTCCAGTATCTTTTTCATCATTTTCAACCACTTGCCTTTTTATATCACAACAAGTATATATTATCTCATCTATATTTTCTAAAAACTCTATCTTATCTCTAAAAATACTTAATCTCTCAAAAAGACTTTTATCTTTTATACATCCATATTTTATTACCTCTCCCATACCATCATTTAAAAATTTTTCTGGAAGAGTTTCTAACATTTTAGTATCAATTAAAACAAGACTTGGTTGATAAAAAGCACCTACTAAATTTTTCCCCCTATCAATATCAATTCCAACTTTCCCTCCAACACTTGAATCTACTTGAGCTAAAAGTGATGTTGGTATTTGAATAAATTTTACTCCTCTTAAAAAAGTAGCAGCTATAAATCCTGCTAAATCTCCCACAACTCCTCCACCAAAAGCAACTATTAAGTCACTCCTTGTTAAATTAAAATCTAAAAGTTTATCATATATTGGAATAACGGTGTTAAAATTTTTGCTCTTTTCACCTGGAGTTATTGAAACTACATTAACTAAAAAGCCTTCACTTTTTAGTACATCACTTAAAAAATCTCCATATAAACTATTTAAATTATCATCAGTTATTACACATATCTTTTTTCCATTAAAAACTTCTTTTATAAGTTTTCCAAAATCTTTTTTCAAATTTTTATCTATTAAAATATTATAACTTCTATCTTTAAGATTAACCTTTAATTTTTTCAATATAAGTCAACTCTTTTCTTTAAATTTCTCTATCTACTGCATTTGCTATTTTCTTTAGTTTTTCAACCAATATTTTATATTCTTCAGGAGTTATTGATTGTTGCCCATCACAAAGAGCATTTTTAGGGTCATTATGAACCTCTATTATAAGTCCATCCGCTCCTGCTGCTATGGCAGCTTTAGATAAAGGCTCTACCATCCATGATTTACCCGTTGCATGACTTGGGTCTATTATAATTGGAAGATGACTTAATTTTTTAATTACAGGAATCGCACTTAAATCTAAAGTATTTCTTGTATAATTTTCAAAAGTTCTTACACCTCTTTCACAAAGAATGACTTGCTCATTACCCCCAGCCATTATATATTCAGCTGACATTAATAATTCCTCTATAGTTGCTGATAATCCTCTTTTTAAAAGTATTGGCTTTTTTATTTTTCCAAGTTCTTTTAAAAGGTCAAAATTTTGCATATTTCTTGCTCCAACTTGTATTATATCTACCTCTTCATTAAATTTTTCAATCATACTTGTTGACATTATTTCAGTAACTATGGGTAGTCCAGTTTTCTTTTTAGCTAATTTTAAAAGTTCTAGTCCTTGAAGTTCTAATCCTTGAAAACTATATGGTGAAGTTCTTGGCTTAAACGCCCCACCTCTTAGAAATCCTGCTCCACACATTTTAACACTAGAAGCAATATTAGTTATTTGTTCTGCACTTTCTACTGAACATGGACCTGCAATTAACGCAATCTTTTCACCACCAATTTTTTCTCCTAATACATCATATACTGAATTTAAAGGATGAAACATTCTATTTGCCTTTTTAAACGGCTCTTGAACTTTAGTTATTTTCTCAACTATTTTATTACCCTCTAATTTTTTCTCATCTATTAGAGTAGTATCCCCAACTAAACCTATTACTGATTTTTCAAATCCTTCAATTAAGGAAGCACTTACACCTAAGTCTTCTACCTCTTTTATTAATCTTTCAATATCTTCACTTTTTGTTTTGGGATTTAATTTTACTATCATTTTTGCTCTCCTTAAATTGTATTTGTATCTTTATTATTATGGTTTTATATGTACAAAATTCTATTTTTATTTTAAATAATTATTTTTTAATCATCGCAACACCCTCTCCTAATTATATTATATGTAAAATTCATTAAAATTTTAAAATCTAATAAAAAACTCTTGACTTAGAGTTAACTTTAAGTATTAAAATAAATTTAAGTTACGATGTTGAAGTAACTTTAACATAAAAGAATAAATAAGGCAATAAAACTTCATACTAAAATACTAGGTAAACAAAGTTATACCAAATGTATTTAGATTAAAAATTTATGATAAAAATAAATTTTTCAAAATATTTATAAATTGGAGGAAAAGATATGTATTTAGAAAAAATTAATGGTCCAGAAGATATTAAAAAATTAAAAAAAGAACAACTTCAAACATTAGCAGACGAAACTAGAAACGCTCTAATTAATAAAATAAGTAATGTTGGTGGACACAGCGGACCTAATCTTGGAGTAGTAGAATTAACTATTGCTATGCACTATGTATTTGATTCACCAAAAGATAAGATAGTATTTGATGTATCTCACCAATCTTACCCTCACAAAATTCTTACTGGAAGAAAACAAGCATTTATGGATTCAAATCATTTTGGTGATGTAACTGGTTATACAAATCCATTAGAAAGTGAACATGATTTATTTACAATAGGACACACTTCAACGTCTGTATCTCTTGCTTTAGGTCTTGCAAAAGGTAGAGATTTGAAAAAAACTAATGAAAATGTTATTGCAATCATTGGTGATGGTTCACTTTCAGGTGGTGAGGCTTTAGAAGCACTTGATTATGCTGGAGAATATAAAAATAATTTAATTATTATAGTTAACGATAACGACCAAAGCATAGCTGAAAACCATGGTGGTATCTATAAAACATTAAAAGAATTAAGAGAAAATAATGGTGAAAGTAACCACAATATGTTTAAAGCCTTTGGTTTAGAATATAAATATTTAGATGATGGACACAATATAGAAAAATTAATAGAACTTTTTGAAAGCGTAAAAGGAATTGATCATCCTGTTGTTCTTCATATTCATACTATAAAAGGTAAGGGACTTTCATATGCAGAAGCAAACCGTGAGTTATGGCATGCTGGAGGCCCATTTAACATAGAAGACGGTTCATCAAAAGGTGCTGGCTTCAATCTTGATCCAACAGTATTTGAATCTCTAAAACAACTGCTTGACACCAACGATAAAGCTGTAGTATTAAATGCTGGAACACCTATGGGACTTGGATTTGTAAAAGGTGTTAGAGAAGAATATGTTAAAAGAGGGCAATTTATAGATGTCGGAATTGCAGAGGAAAATGCAGTTGCTATGAGTAGCGGTATTGCTAAAAATGGTGGTACAGCTGTATTTGGTACATTTGCTCCATTCTTCCAAAGAACTTATGATCAAATATCTCATGACCTTTGCCTAAACGATAACCCTGCAACTATGCTAGTACTATTATCAGGTGTATATGGTATGAATACAAATACTCATATTGCATTATGTGATATTCAAATGTTTGCTCATATTCCAAACCTTATTTACCTTGCTCCAACAAGCAAAGAAGAATATCAACAAATGTTTAAATTTGCAACAACACAAAAAGAACATCCTGTTGCAATTAGAATACCAGCTGTATTTACACAATCTGGAATAGAAGATACAACAGATTATTCTATATATAATAAAAATAAAGTAGAAATTAAAGGTTCTAAAGTTGCAATCTTTGCTGTAGGTGTTATGTTACCAATGGCATTAGAAACTGCAAAAAAAGTAAAAGAAGAAACAGGTCTTGAAATTACTGTAGTTAATCCTAAATTCTTAACAGGATTAGATGAAGAATTATTAACCGAATTAAAAGAAAACCATCAATTAATCATCACCTTAGAAGATGGAGAATTAATTGGTGGTTATGGTCAAACAATAGCTTCATTCTATGGTGACATGGATATAAAAGTAAAGAACTATGGAATCTCAAAAGCTTTCCATACAGACTTTAAAGCAGATGAATTATTAGCTGAAAATGGAATGTCCGTAGAACAATTAACTGCTTATATTAAAAAATCTGTTCATTAATAAAAAAACAGATTTTAAATGTTATAAGCATAAACATTAAAATATTTATAGAGTAGGTAAAAGTATAACCTACTCTATTATTTTTATATTCAATTAAACTTCTTTAATCGATAATATTTTTTCTATAAAATATATAGTTCCTCTAAAACCAATAAATGTATGATATGGATTTAGCTTTACCTCTTCAAAATTAGGATTATTTATTTGTATATCAAGACTACTTTTATGTTTCATCTTTAAAGTTCCACCATCTGCTAATAACATAGCTAGTGTTTCATTTTCTAAATATTTTAATCTGTTTAATTCTCCGCTATCTACAATTACGCCTTCATCATCTACTTTGCAATTATGAATAATTTCAGCTCTATGAACATTAAAATTTAATTCTTTCATAAATTCCTTGTTACATACGGATTATATCCTTTATCTACTATATACTTTTTCCACTTTAAATCTACATTATATAATTCCCTTAATTGAATAAGTTTTAGTATCATCCCTAAATCAATTAAAAAAGATGAAGTTTCACAAGGCATCATAGGAGTATTCCCATATATAAAAGACTTTCCAAAAGTAATTTTTTTAATTTTTTCTAAACACTCATCATATTCTTTTTCCATACTCTCTAAATGTTTAATTAAATCTATACTTAACAATTCACTTATCATTTTATAATTATTATTTATTATTTTTTTCTCCATATTTTTATCAAAAAATACATAAGGAATATCAAAATTTTTCTTCATATTTTCAGCTAATTCTAAAGCTATCATATCAGTAACTATATTTAACTTAGTTTTAGGTGCTGTTTTTATTGTTTCTATCGTACACTTTGATGGTATTATAACATTCACTTTAATACCTTTAGAAGTTAATACTTTAAAAAGTTCTGTATTCTCAATGCCACCTTGTCTATGTCCTAATATATTAACCCCATCCAAATCATCTTGCTTTTGCATAATATTACAATATGACTACTACATTTATAATGCTCTGTTTGTACAACAAATATAGGTATTCCAAAATTATTTTCACTACTCTCTAAATCTTTATAATCTTCTCCTATTAATTCTGGTACACAAGTTGTTACAACCATTATTCCCGAAGGTTTTTCATATTCTATAATATGTTCTATTGCCATTTTTACTTGCTCATAAGCCCCAAAAACCACTTCTTTTTCTTTCATTACAAGAGAATAAACCTTATCCAGTCCTTTTTGTCTATTATTACTAAAAACCTTAGTATAATAACTACATTCACTTGTTCCAACAACTAACATAGCCATATCTTTAACACAGGACGCAGTTAATGCAACTCCAAATAGTGGACAATGTGTACGTGGGAAAATAGCTGAACTTAACGCTTTAATATCCTTGTCCTCTTTAATATCTTTTAATTTATTTAAAACACTTAAACTACAATTCAAAATTATTACACCTTTCATCATTTTATTAATAAGAAACTTCTAAAGGATATATATGAAGTTTATTGCTTACAGGCTCCTTATTATTAACTATTTCTTCATCCTCTTCATTCTTCATCTCATACCATCTTTTATGAGGTATTCTCCCATAATAAACTAAATCCCTAACCTTTATATCATCTGGAGAAGAATTATGTTGTGAGAGTGTAGACATTATTTTTGCTATATCACTAATCTTCATAATATCTACGTTTTTTTATCTATAAATACCTCTCCACTATTTTTTCTTAAAAATTTTCCTAAAGATTTTAATAGAGTAGATTTCCCAGACCCATTAGGACCTATTATAGAAACTATTTCTCCTTCTTTTATATTTACTGATAAATTCTTTATTATTTCTTTATTTTCATAACCTGAATTTAAATTATTTACACTTATCACTATTTTTCTCCCCTTTTTAAAAGATACAAGAAAAATGGTCCACCAAGTATAGACATAACAACTCCAACAGGAAGTTATCCCCTAGTATCGTTCTTGATATTGTATCTGCTATAAGCAAAACACCACCTCCCAATACCATAGAAAATGGTATTAAATATTTGCGATTCGAAGCAATTATCATTCTTCCTATATGAGGAACTATTAATCCTACAAAACTTATCACTCCAACAATTGCCGTACAAGTTCCAGCCAAAAATACAGATATAGCGGATAATATAATTCTTGTTTTTGCCACATTAAATCCCAAGTTAATCGCAGTATCATCACCTAGACTTAATACATTTGCTCCTCTTATACAAAATAAAGACAATATAAGTCCTATTAATGAATAAATTGCAATTATTTTAATGTCATTCCATGTTTTTGATGCAAGACTTCCACAAAGCACTTTGTATTCTATCGCTATACATTGTAGTTAACAATGATATAGCTCCTCCAAGTATTGAATTTATAGCAACACCTGCTAAAACAACTCTCATTGGATTTAATCCATTCTTCCACGCCATTAAATATACTAATATACACGCAAATACTCCTCCTAAAAAGCTATCATAGGCAATATTACAGTATATTTAGGAAATAACAAAAGTATAAATATTGCAAAAACATTAGCCCCTGAAGATACCCCAGTTATTCCTGGATCTGCTAATGGATTTTTTATTACTGCTTGTAAAAGACATCCTGATACAGCTAAACTTGCTCCAACTAAAACAGCTAATATATTCCTTGGCAATCTCATATGATAAACAATTGTTATAACCACCTTATTATCATTTTTTATCAGAGCTAAAATTATTTCATTAAAACTTAAATTTACACTTCCAACAGTTGAAAAAATAAATATAAACAGTATTAAAATTACGCTCATTACGCAAATAATTGCTACCTTTTTATTATTACTAATTTTTTCTTTAAAACTTTGTCCACCTTTTTCTTAAGTAGCATATTTTTGTTACTCTCCATTATTATTAATCTGAATTAATGTCTAAAACTTGTTCCATACTAAAGTTTACATAAGCTGAATCTGCCTCCAATTCATCTGTTATATTAAAAATTCCAATAGAATTTAATAAATCTCCAACATAAGATTTATCAGTAGCTAACATATAGCTCTCACCTTTTCCAAAAACTATTGCAACTTTAATATTATTATTATTTGCTTTTTGTAAAACCTCATCCACAGAAGATTGTAAATCTTCAGTTAATTCCTTTGCTTTACTTTCCTTATTGCCTAATTCACCAAATTCTAATATACTATTTTTAAAATTTTCAAAGGTAGTTGTGTTAAAATAAAAAGTATTTATTCCATATTGTTTAACTTGCTCATCTAATTTTTCTTTAAAATTACTATCAAGAACTAATAAATCGCTTTCTAATGAAACTACAACTTCTAAATTAGGTGAAAATGCTTGCCCTATTTGCGTTATTGCGTTAGCCCTCATATCTTTTTGGTAATTCAGTACTTATTTGAGATACTCCAACTAACTCCATTTCTAATTTATCCATAACTTGTGTTGCAGCTACTGTTCCAGATGCTATCTTTAATTCCTGAACTTCTCCTACAGTATTATTTACTTCTTTAGTACGATTATTATCACTTCCACATCCTATTGCTAATACTGACATACTTGCCAATATGGCTATATTTGATATAGCAGCTGATAAATTTGATACTGTTGTAGATTTTTCAATTCCATATTTACCATAAACATCAATTTTTTTATTTTTATTTCTAATTGTAATTTTTTATATTATAAATAGTTAATAATTAAAAATATAAATAAAAAAATAGTTAGTAATATAAATAATGTTTTATATACTAACTATTTTGTATTAATAAATTATTTCATTGTATTATTATTTAAATTTATACTTATTTATAGATTTTTTACTTTTTAAATTTAAACCTTCAGCTATTCTATCTCCAAATTCCTCATCACATCTTGTAAAATATTCTATCAGCTTTCTTTGAATTTTTTCTGGCACTTGCCAAAGCTCTGATAATATATTATCTACTAAAGCAGTTTTTTCATTTTCATTAAGCCCTCTGTATCTTTCACCAGCTTGAGTAAAATCATCAGTCTTCTTTATAGATTCTTTAGTTATATTTCCCTCTACATAAACACATTCAACTCTTTCTTCTGGTGCTTCTATTGGCTTATTTCCATTTAGTGAATTGGGTTTATAATTTACACTTCCTTTTTTGTAATCATATCTCATTAAGCCATCTTGGTTATTATTATCTACTGGACATTTTGCTTTATTTATTGGAAGTTGAGTGAAATTTATACCTAATCTATATCTTTGAGTATCTGAATATGAAAATATTCTTCCTTGAAGCATTTTATCGTCTGAAAATTCTATACCTCTTACTATATTCGCTGGACAAAATGCAGACTGTTCAACTTCAGCGAAAAAATTTTCCGGATTTTTATTTAAAGTCATCATACCAACTCTTTTTAAAGGAAACCTATCTTCTGGCCAAGTTTTAGTATCATCTAAAGGATTAAATGGTAAATTTTCAGCTTCTTCTATATCCATAAGTTGAACATAAAGTTCATATTTAGGATATTTACCACATTCTATCGCTTCGTGTAAATCTCTAACTGCAATATCTGGGTCTAAACCTGCAAGTATCTCAGCTTCATGTCTATCTATAGTTTCTACACCTTGCATTGTCTTCCAATGGTATTTCACATACCTTCTTTTTCCCCTAGAATTTACCCAAACATAAGTATTTACACCAAATCCATCTATATGCCTATAACTTTTTATAGTTCCCCTATCTGAATAAAGCCATGTTATCATATGCATTGCTTCTGGACTATTTGAAATAAAATCCCAAAATCTGCTTACATCTTTTAAATTAGTATCTGGAGAAGGTTTAAGCGAATGTATCACATCTGGAAATTTTATTGAATCTCTTATAAAAAATACTGGAATATCATTTCCAACTATATCATAATTTCCTTCACTTGTATAAAATTTTACTGCAAACCCTCTAGGATCCCTTACAGTATCTGCTGACCCCTTAGAGCCTATAACTGTTGAAAATCTAACAAAAACAGGTATTTTTGCTTTAGGTACTTGTAAAAAATCGGCACAAGTATATTCTTCCATGCATCTATAAACTTCAAAATATCCATGTGCTCCTGCACCTTTTGCATGAACTACTCTTTCTGGAATTCTTTCTCTATCAAAATGAGCCATCTTATCTATTAAATGAACGTCTTGAATAAGTACAGGTCCATTTGAGCCAACAGTTTCTGAATTAGTATCATTAGAAACTAAAGAACCTGTATTAGTTGTTAAATATGATGTACAGCAATCATTATTTATATCTTCATTTTCTTTATTTACAACATCATATTCTTCTATATCTTTATTTTCTTTGTTCCTACTTAAATTCTTCTTTGACTTATTTTTACTTCCCATAACTATTCTTTCCTAAAAATTCATTTACTTATATTATATATTTTCAAGTTAAAAATTGTTAATAAATTTAATAAATCTACATTATAGTAATAATAAAAATATTTTAAAGGCAAATTAATTTTTAATTAATTTACCTTTAAATTTATTTTTTTATTTAATGATATTTTCTAAATCATCTATACCATTTTCTATTAAAGAAACAATACTATTATTAGCTGGAATCTCTTTTGCTGCTTTACTACAATCTAATATTATATCTTTTAAAACTCCATTTATTTTTTTCAATCCTTTCCTTGTAATACCGATATGCAAACTATTCAAAATAATTAAAATTGCCATTATAGATGATGTAATTATTAAATTAATAAGTTGTAAATTCATAAAAATCTCTCCTTTAATAAACTATAAATTCTATTACTGTTTACTTTTCTTTTTACGTTTATATATTTATTGTTGATTTTAGATAAAATTTATCTAAAATCAACAAAGCTTAAATTTACTTTATATGAATTTCTATTATGAAGATAATTAAACTTAAAGCAGCTCCTAGTCCTGTCACAGACATCCACCTTAAAACTGCAAATATGCTTTGGATTTTTTCAGTAAGCCTATTTACCTTTTCATTTATTTTTAAGTTTTCAACATACAAATTACTTAATTTATCTTCATATTCTTGCAATTTATCTTCCTGTCTATATACATATTCTGTTAGCTCATCCATAATTAACACCTACGCTTAATCTTTTTTCTCAATTGATATACTACTTACTGATATTGTATGAGGTTCTAAAGTTCCTTGAGCTGAACCCATATAAACTATTATACTTATATCATCATTAACTGTTTGTTTTTGTGTATATACACCACTTATAACTGTTTTTTCATTAGCTGTAAGCTTTTGCTCATTTAAGAAATAAGGGCTTCCTACACTTGTATCTTGTATTCCAACATATACTATTCTATCTATTGTTGATGTTAAAGTTACATTGTAAGTATATTCTTGTCCACCTTCTAAAGTTAAATCAGAATAATATAGTTGAATATTCCAATTTGCATCTCCTGCATTATCTATTATAGTATCCATTGTTTTTGTTTCTGTATTAAATATAACATTTGCACTAGCTGTTGGTGTATCTATATAACTTTGACATCCTATAACATCTAAATTTTGAAAATCTGATTGTAGAACTACTTGACTATCTGATACTGGTGTAACATATGTGCTTACTGGATTTGCATTTAAAGAAAAGTTTTCTAATCCTAAATCATAAACCTTTATAGAATTTATAACCATTGATTGTGGAAGTGCTGATGTGTCTATTGTGCTTCCTCCCATTGAGCCACCAACAGCTACATTTAACATAAGATGGAATGCTTGAACAAAAGGAAATTCTTTAGTATCTAAAGGTTGTGCTAAATCTCTTTGTGATTTAAAATACTCTATTCCATCTACAAGAATTGTAATATATTCTGGAGTCCACACTAATCCATAAGTATGAAATTCACTGTAATCATCTAATATTTCTATTTGAGCTGTTTGATCTCCAGCTGCAGCTTTAAAGTTTCTAGCTTCTGTTTGAAGTGAACCATGTATATAATTTTGAGTTTTTCCTGTACATTCCATAACATCTATCTCACCACTATTTGGCCATGCCCCATAACAATCATCTGTTGGTAAAAGCCATATAGCTGGCCAAAGTCCTTCGCCCTTTGGAAGTTTTGCACTTACTTCAAACTTACCATAAGTCCATGATTTCAAACTCTTAAGTCTTCCTGATGTATAATTAAATCCATCCATAACTTGATTTTTAACTGTTATTGATAATTCTCCATCTTTTACTGATACATTATCTAAACTATTAGTATAATATTCAAGTTCTCCATTTCCCCATCCATCATTATTTCCAATATCATAACCCCAAACTTCACTGTTTGGTACTCCTTCATAATCAAAACTATCACTAAAACTTAATGTCATAGCATTCGTGTCATAAATTGGTGCATTTAAAAGTGCTATAAAGAATACACCACATGCCTTTATATTAAAAGTTATATTATAATCTTGGTTTACATTTGCTACACCTATACATTTAAATGTACTAGCTACTTTATCAAAGCTATATACTTTTACATTTTGATTTAAAAATTTACTATTTCCTTCTAATGTTGCTGAAACTTCTATAGTATTATCTGTTAAACTTTCTAATCCTTCAATTTCAAATCCATACACGGGACCTTCATAACCTTGTGATTTCATAGAATTTTCTATATTAGTTAAAATAGAATCATCTAATACTCCTACTTCTAATTCAATGCTTTCACCATTATTTAATTTTGTTGATATTATCATTTTTATACACTCCTTGTTATTTGTAATTTTTATTTGGGATTTATTTTATTTAGATTTGATGCATCAATGAATTAATTGAATTAGTAAGATCCTACTTTTTTAGAAAAGCTTATTTCTGACTTGATTTTTAAAACAGACCATTATTTAATTATGTTTTAAAACTACAATATCCATTTAAATTAATCGGGAATTCTCTTAAGAAATTTTATAAATTTAGACATTAATCTCATTGAATCTAATTTTAGACCAATTAAACTAACAAAAAGAAATTTTAATTATATTAATAATTTAAAATAGTATTAGAAATATCTTTAATTGATTTCCGTGAAATTTTTAAGAATTTATTATTTAATAATCGAAATGTTTTAAAATTTTAGTATTTGAACGTTCTATACTGATTTGCTTTCCATGTTTTTATAATACACCATTCATCGACAATAGTCAAGCATATTTTTATATTTTTTTATAATTAAATTATATAAAAGAGCATATCTAAAATTTAGCCATACTCCTTTATTTATATCAAAATTATCTTTTATAGGTAATTTTTATTATACTCTATAAAAATTACATATTTCCATATCATCTGGTAAAGTCCACACATTCTTTTCCCCTTCAACTGTAATACATGTATATTTATTATAAATTTTTTTATTTAATATCGTTACCATCTTACCCTTTTCATTTTCATAATCCTCTATTAAAGGTTGTAATATTATTTTTTCCCCTACCTTTAGTTTACCCAAATCCCTCTTTTGTATTATCTTATTTCTCTTCTTTTTCATTTCAAAATTTATTATTTCTAAATTTCTCTTAATCTTATAATTTTTTAATTTTTTATATTTTTTTTCATCAAAAAATCTCATTTGCTTCAATATGTATAAACATATTTCTACATCAACCATTTTTTCTATGAATTCATCTATTTCTCTTTCATATATGCATTTACTCAACTCTTGAAGTTTTTTTTCTGCTTGTACTAAAAAATACTCTTCTCCATAATACTTTAAAACCATTTCACACGCTTTTACATTACACATATTTTTTGCCATCTTCAATTCCTCCATAAATTAACAGTTATTACTTTTTATCAAATTCTCAAGTTCATGTGGTGTCATATAATTTATTGATGAATGTATTCTTTTTTTATTGTACCAATTTTCTATAAATTTATATAAGTTCATACACACTTCTCTAAAAGTACTATAATTTTTTAAATAAACCTCTTCTTTTTTTAAAATTGAATGAAAAGCTTCCATGGGAGCGTTATCATAAGGGCAACCTTTTTTACTATACGACTGTATTATTCCCATCTTATCGCAATATTCTTTAAATTTATGGCTTGTATATTGACTTCCTAAATCACTATGAAATATTAATCCATTTAAAGACTTTTTACCTCTACAAGCTCTTTCTAAAGATTTTATCGCTAAATCTGTAGTCATATTTTTTCCTATACTATATCCTATTATTTTTCTTGTATGTAATTCCAAGACTGAAGCCAAATAACACCATCCTCTATTTTTTATATAAATATATGTTATATCCCCTAACCACTTCTCATTTATATTATTAGTTTTAAAATTTCTATTTAATATATTAGGAAATTCTTTATTATAACACTTTTTTCTAGAATATTTATATGTTTTTCTCTTGTACAAATAAAGTTTCATTTTCTCGATAAATTTTTTAACTTTTTTTAAGCTTATATTATATCCTTTTTTAGATAATATATTTTTTATCTCTATTACTGCATACTTCTTTTTATTTTTTCCACAAATATTATATATTGTTTTCTCTAATATTTTATTTTGTTTTTCTCTCTTTGTTTGTTTTCTATTAATATTTTTATAAAACGTACTTCTATTTATATTAAGTATTCTACACATGGTTTTTATAGAGTATACCGTTTTATTTTTATTTATAAATTTGATTTTTTTTTTATTAATATGTTTATTATTTAAAATGTGCTCATGAGCTTTTTTTAATATTTTATTCTTTCTTTTTTCTAGAATTATATTTTCCTTCAATCTATTAATTTCAGCTATTGTAATTACTTCACTTTTATTTAGTTTAATTCTCCTAAACCTTTTTACCCAAAGTCTTAATGTTTGTACTTCAATCTTATAACGTTTGCTAAGTTTAATTAAGGATACCCCTGCATTATATAATGCTATTATTTGTTCTTTCTCACATTTTGTATACCTTTTGCCCCGCATTGCTTAGACACTCCATTATTTTTATTATTAATTTTATTTTAAATTAGTTTATATTATCGTGTCTACAAATTCATCTTATCATAAAAGTTATTTAAATCCTTTCAAATACCCTTTTCATCGTTATTTATCTATTGAATTTTCCTAGTGTATGTATATCAATAAAAAATATTATTTTTTATATCAAATATTTTTTATATCAAATATTTTTGACTTAAATATAACAAAGTTACATAGTTACATTGCTATGTTTTTTTAGTGTAATTGGGTATAATCTTAACTCTCTCATTATCTTTTGAACTCTTTTCTTACCTATATGTACACCTTTTTTTCTTAATGCGAAATACATTTTATTAACACCATATATCCCTTTATTTTCCATATAAACCTCTTTTACTATTTGATTTATCCATTTTTCTTTATTACTCTTATCTAACATTTTATTTGCTAAATAATTATAATAAGTGCTAACACTTATATTTAACATATCACAAAGACTTTTTATATTATAATCTTCTTTATTGTCACTTATAAACTTTACCTTCCTTTCTATATCTTTTTTTTCATAAATATCATCTAAATCTATTAAAATACTATTCTCTTCTATAAGCTTTTGTAATTCTTTCTTTAAGTCAATTATTTCTTTTACCGTTATATTTTCTTTATTGTTTATTTGTATTTCTTGGAATTTCTTGCTCCATGCAATTATATTTGATTTTGGAATATTATAATTCTCACTTATTTTTTTCACACTATTTCCATTTTTATATAACTTAACTATATTTTTTTTAAACTCTTCAGAATATTTTCTATTTGCCACAATTACCACCACCCTAATTCTCTATTATAATTTCACTTTCTATGTTTTTCTACAATTATAACATTTTATATTTTATTGTTGACTTGGGATTTATAAATACTATATAATATTTTATACAATATTAGCTTTGAGTAGGAGTAGTAATTCAAAGATTAAATTTTAGAGAGCTATGAATTTGGTGCAACATAGTATTTGTCTTTTTATGAACTTGCCTAGGAGCAATATATGTTAAAAGCATATACGTTTTATCTTCGTTATCAGATAATTAAAGTGAGAAAGACATTTTATCTTTCTAAGTAGAGTGGTACCGCGAAATTATCCTTTCGTCTCTTCAAGTTTAGAGATGGAAGGTTTTTTTATATTTAAATAAAAAGGAGGAACTTTAATGGGAAATTACAGTACTGCCATAGATAAAAAGTGGCAAAAAATATGGGAAGAAAAAGATTTATATAAATTTAATCCAAATAGCGATAAGGAAAAACTTTATGTTTTAGAAATGTTCTCTTATCCATCAGGTAGCCAACTTCATGCAGGTCATTGGTTTAATTATGGACCAGTAGATTCTTGGGCTAGATTTAAAAGAATGAAGGGATATAATGTTTTCCAACCAATGGGGTTTGATGCCTTTGGTCTTCCAGCTGAAAACTTTGCTATAAAAACTGGAATACATCCACAAGATTCAACAGTTAAAAATATAAAAACTATGGAAACACAACTAAAATCTATGGGCGCAATGTTTAACTGGGATAATGAAGTTGTAACTTGTATGCCAGACTACTATAAATGGACTCAATGGTTATTCTTAAAACTTTATGAAAAAGGATTAGCATATAGAAAAAAAGCTCCAGTAAATTGGTGCCCTTCTTGTAATACAGTTTTAGCTAATGAACAAGTTTTGGCAGATGGTACTTGTGAAAGATGTTCAACTGAAGTTACTAAAAAAGATTTAACTCAATGGTTCTTTAAAATAACAGATTATGCTGATGAACTTTTAGAAAAACTAGATGGATTAGATTGGCCAGAAAAAACTGTTGCTATGCAAAAGCATTGGATTGGAAAATCAACTGGTGCAGAAGTTAACTTTAAAATAAAAGATTCAGACCTTGATTTTAATGTATTTACTACAAGAGTGGATACACTTCTTGGAGTTAGCTATGTTGTTTTAGCACCTGAAAATCCATTAGTTGATAAAATAGTTACAGATGCTCAAAGAGAAGCTGTTGAAAACTATAAAGAAGAAGCTAAAAAGCAATCTGATATAGAGAGACAATCAATTTCTAGAGAAAAAACAGGAGTGTTTAGTGGTGCTTATGCTATTCATCCTCTAAACGGAAAAGAAGTTCCAATATGGGTTGGAGATTATGTTCTAGCAACTTATGGTACTGGTGCAGTTATGGCAGTTCCTGCTCATGATGAACGTGATTTTGCTTTTGCTACAAAATTTAATCTTCCAATTAATAGAGTAATAAATTCTAAAAAGGGTGAAGAAGAACTTCCATATTGTGAACATGGAATTTTAGTTAACTCTGGAGAATTTGATGGATTAACTACATCTGAAGCTAAAGTTAAAATAGTTGAAAAATTAGCTGAAAATAACTTAGGTGAACAAAAGGTTAATTATAGATTAAGAGATTGGTTAGTTTCAAGACAAAGATATTGGGGAGCTCCAATTCCTGTTGTTTACTGTGAAGATTGCGGAATAGTTCCTGTTCCTGAAAATCAGTTGCCAGTTGAACTTCCTTATGATGTTGAATTTACTCCTGATGGAAAATCACCACTTTCAAAATCTGAAAGCTTTGTAAATACAACTTGTCCTCATTGTGGAAAACCAGCAAAAAGAGAAACTGACACTTTAGATACATTTGTTTGTTCTTCTTGGTACTATTTAAGATACCCGGATAACAAAAATACAGATGCACCATTTAATCCTGATATTATAAATAAAATGCTTCCTGTTGATAAATATGTTGGTGGTCCTGAACATGCTTGTATGCATCTTTTATATGCTAGATTTATAACTAAAGCATTAAGAGATATGGGATATTTAAACTTTGATGAACCATTTAAATCATTAACTCACCAAGGTTTAATCTTAGGACCAGATGGGCTTAAAATGAGTAAATCTAAAGGAAATACAATATCTCCTGATGATTATATAAAAGAATATGGTGCTGACGTATTTAGAATGTATCTAATGTTTGGATTTGGATATGTTGAAGGCGGTGCTTGGAGTGATGATGGAATAAAATCTGTAAATAGATTTGTTGAAAGAATTGAAAGAACTTTAGATTCTGCTAGAGAAGCTATAAGCTCTAATAAAAACAACAAAAATTCATTAGATTCTGCAGAAAAAGAACTTAATTTTTGGAGACATAATACTATAAAGTCTGTTACTTCCGACACAGATAGACTTCAATTTAACACTGCTATAGCTAGAATGATGGAACTATTAAATGCTCTTCATAAATATATTCAAGAAGACACTAAAAACTTAAATTTCTTAAAAGAAACTTGTGAAGACTATATAAAACTTTTAGCCCCATTTGCACCACATTTCTCTGAGGAACAATGGAATCTTCTTGGAAATGTAGATTCAGTATTTAATGAAGGCTACCCTGTATTTGATGAAAAAGCTTTAGTTAAAGATGAAGTTGAAATAGCTATACAAATTAACGGAAAAATTAAAAATAAAATAATGGTTGCATCTTCTTTAGATGAAGAAGGCATAAAATCCGCCTCTCTTGCTGATGAAAAAATAAAAGCAAGTATTGGTGACAAAATTGTAGTTAAAGTCATTGTTATCAAGGGAAGACTTGTTAATATAGTTGTAAAATAGAGCTAATAATATTTCTAATAAACTTAAAATAAGCGAAGATTAAAAAATTCTTCGCTTATTTTGCTATAAAATCACTAAAAATAATTCTATAAAAGAAAACTTAATAAATTCTAATAATTTGTCTTTGAAACATCATTTTTCCAAAACTCAAAGGCTTTTAAAGCCTCCGTTTTATCAATAGCTTCTAAATCTAATATTTTTTTATCATTACAATCATTTTTAAGGAAATTTAATATATGCTCATCCCTAAATCCTATATCCCTCGCATCTTGTACAGTACACCCATAATATACTTTTGATATATTAGCCCATATTATAGCTGACATGCACATGGGACATGGTTCAGAAGTTGTATATAGCTCACACCCTGATAAATCAAAAGTATTTAACTTTTTACAGGCTTCTCTTATAGCATTTACCTCTCCATGAGCTGTTGGATCGTTTGTTTTAATTACAGTATTATGAGCAACAGCTATAACTTCTCCATCCTTTACTATAGCACAACCAAAAGGGCCTCCCTCATGATTTTTCATTCCATCAATACAACTTTCAACACATAATTTCATTATTTCATTTTTATTCATAATTTCCATCTCTCCTATATTATTAATTTCTTTCTATTTTAACCTTACTTCCACCCATACCTGATTCTGCTGGTGTTACAATAAGTTTTACTGGTACTCTGTTTTTAATAGATTCAACATGACTTATTATTCCTATTTTTAATTTTTCATGTTGTATTTTCTCTAAAGAACTTATTACAGTTTCTAATAAATCATCATCTAACGTTCCAAAACCTTCATCTAGGAAAAAAAGTTCTAAAGGTACTGCTTTTTTCAGCTGAAGTCCGCTAGATAATGCCAATGACAAAACTAAAGATGTTAAAAAAGTTTCTCCTCCAGATAAAGTTGAAACATCTCTTATACAACCTCCATTTTTAAAATCTCTCATTATAAACATTCCGTCTTTATTTATTTCCAAAGAATAATTATTGTTAGTTATTTCCTTAAGTCTTTTTGAAGCCTCTAAAGCCACATATTTAAGCCTTTCTGTTGCAATATAGTCAACAAATTTTCTTCCACTAAACAACTTTCTCAAATCATTTATTATTATTTCATCATGTTTTATTTTTTTCTTTTCACTCATTATTGTTTTAAACTTTTCTATTTTTTCTTTTAAATTTTTAATTTCTTGCTTTAATATTAAATTGACATCCTTTAGAGAATCTAATTCACATTGTACCTTCTCTTTATTTATTTTTATACTTTCTAATTCTTCATTGCAAATATCCCTATTCTTTAACTTTTTTAATACATTATCTATATTAACCTCTAAAACTTTCATCTTATCATCATAATTTTTTACATAATCCTTTAATTCCTTTAAAGTATGCTTTTCCTTTAAAATTTCCTCAACCTCATCTACATTAGTGAAATTTTCTTTCTGTAAATTAAACTCTAACTCTTCTTTTATTGATTTTTCTTTATCTTCTAAAGCTTTAACCTTTAAACTTTCTTTATTTAATTTATTATTGATTTCTTCAAATTTTTCTTCTATACAATTTTTTTCATCAATATATTTTTCAAAATACTCATTTATATTCTTTATCTCCTCATTAGTCTGTATTAAAATTTTCTCTATATTATTTATATTTTCTAATTGAGTAAATTCTTGATTTAAGTTATTTTTTATATTATTCTTTTGATTTTCTTTTTCTTTTAAAGCAGCTTCATTACTAGCTAAACTATTAATTATCTCCTCCTTTTCTTTATTTTTTATCTCTCTTTCACTTTCTTTTTTTTCTTTAAAAGCCCTTTTATCTTTTATACAACTCTCTAATTCTTCTCTTTTATTTTCTTTTTCTATTAAATCCTTATAATATTCTTTAAAATCATCTATTTTTAAAGTGCTTCTTTTCTCTTCAATCAAATTATTTAAAGAATTAAATTTTTCTAAGCTTATTTTTCTTTTCTGTATCTTATCATCTAAATTATTTCTATTATTTTCTAGATTTACATTTAATATTTTTATATCATTATTTAAATCTCTATCTATATCCTTAATATCATTTAGTCTATTTTCGAGGTTCAATTTTTCTTCTTTATACCTTTTTATATCATTTTCTAAAATATAAATCTCTTTTTGCAGTTCGCAAATTATATTTTCACTAAAATCTTTCCCTAAAGATTTTATTTCATCTTCAAAGTTTTTACTCTCGTTATTTATAGCTATTATTCTTTCCTCTAGCTTTGCTATCTCTCTTTCTTTTTCAAGCAATTCATCTTTATTTCCTAAAAGCTTAGAATTTTTACTTTCTAATAAACTTAAATCTAACTTTTGAAAAATTTCTATATCGTGATGAGTAGAACCACAAACAGGGCATATATCACCTTCTATTAGTTTTTCTCTAATCTTTAACGCCAAAGATTGAATTTTAAAATCATCTACTTCTTTTTCTAATAAATCTATAAATTTTTTTAAATTATGCTTTTCCTTATTTAATTCACTTAGCTTATCATTTATTTCTAAAATTTTATTATTATTTAAATCTATTTTTTTTTTACAATCACTAAATTTCTCTTGTTTTATTTTAATACTCTCTAATAAACCCTCTTTATTTAATAAATCTTTCTCTTCTCCTGGATAATTTTTATTTAAACTTTCTAATAAAAATTCATATTCCCTTAAATCTTCTAAATTTTTATCCCTATCATTTTGTAAACTTATTTTCTTGTCCTCACATAATTTTATACTCTTTTCCAAAGATTCTATGTCTTTTAGAGATTCATCAATATCTTTACCCAAGCTCAAATAATCCTCTTCAAGTCTTAAAGCTTCTTCAATTTCTTTTTTTAAATTTCTATCAACCTTTAAAGAGTCATATTTTTTTTCCAAACTTTTTATATTTAAATTTATATCATCTATCTCATTTATCGTTTTATTTACTTGAGTTATACTTTTTTCCTTATCTATCTTAAGGAACTCAATAATCTCATTTAACCTATTTATTTCTTCCTCTAATACTCTTAAAGCTTTTCTATTTTTTAACTCACTATCTAATCTTTCAGCTTTTATCTTTAACTTTGGCACACTCTCTTGCTTTTTTTCTAAAAATTCATTATAAACTTTTAGAATATTATTCTTTTTATTTTTTATGTTCTCAAATTCAAGATTATAGTCTTCTAAATTTTTATTTTTCTCATTTAACTCGTTTAACACCATATTATAATTTTCTATAAAATTTAATATTCTTAATGACTTTTCTATGTTATCTATTTTCCCCCTTTTATTTTCAATATCTTTTGCCTCTATACTTATTATATTTCTTTCATTTTCATAAGAATTTAGTTCACTCTTTAATTGAAAAATTTCTTTTGCTTCCTCATAAGTTTCATTTATTTCTAAAAACTCTGAACTCTTTTGTTTTATATTTTTTTCATTATTTTTAAATTCGTTTTCTTTTATTTCTAAATCGTCTAAATTAATATCTTCATAACTGCTTAATTTTCCTTTTATAATATCTAATTTCTTTTCTATCACTTTACTTTTTGCTGATAATTTTTTTTCTAAATTCTCACCATATTCTTGAAGATTAAAAAGCCTTTCTAACATTTCTCTTCTGTCTTTGCCACTTATCTTTAAAAATTCACTAAAACTTCCTTGAGGAAGAACCACAGTTTTTGTAAAATCATTCATACCAAGACCAATAATATTCTCGCATGTCCTTGTAACTTCCTTTACAGATTCTGCTAAAATTATAGGATTAACCTGTGTTATATCCAAAACTTTGCATTTTCCACTTTTAGGTCTACCTGTTTTTTTATCGGTTTTAAATTCCCTTTCAACTCTATAAGTTTTAGTCTTTCCATCTGATATAGAAAACTCAAAACTTACATTTAAACTATTGCAATTCATATTTATATAATTCGTGCTCTTTCTTGGCAAATCACCATAAAGAGCCAAAGTTATACCATCTAATATAGTGGATTTGCCACTTCCAGTTGGACCAAAAATTCCAAATAGTCCTCTTTCAGTAAGCTTATTAAAATCTATTTCTTGTTCATCTATAAAACTATTTAATCCTTTTATTTTAAGCCTAATTGGTCTCATTTTCCCCATTCTCCTCTTCATAAACTAAATTCAAAAACAAATCTATAATTTCCTTATCTGGCTCTCCCATTCTTTCTTTTTTATAAAAATCAATAAATAATTCCTCAAAACTTTTTTCTGACAAACTAATAGCACTTTCATCATCTCTATGAATATTCTCTATTATTGGAGTAATCTCTAAAATATCCTTTTTCAACTCTTTTAATTTTTTTATCTCATCCTCTCTCATATATCTATCTACCTTTATCTCTAAGTAAACCCAACACTCTCTATCCTTATTTTCTTCACATTTTAATAGTGCATCATCAAAATTTTCACATTTCCATATTTCTATAGGCTTATAAACTTTAAAATAAACCTCTTTAACATTAGCCTCCTCATTTGCTTTAACATCTACAACAAAACATTTTTTATTATAAGAAACTTCTTTTTTATTATAATGAATTGGCGAACCAGAATATCTAGCTTTTTTATTCGTTCCTGGAACTAATTGTGGTTTATGAACATGACCTAAAGCTATATACTGAGCTTCTTTAGGAAAACAGTCGCAATTTACTATATAACTTCCACCAAGCTGAATACTTCTCTCAGATCCCCCCTCTTCACTTCCCATAGCATAAAGATGCGAAACTAATAAATTTATCGTATCTTCCCTATAATTATCCTTAAGAGAATCAAAAAGTGAAAACACTCTATCACTATATGATTTTATCCTCTCCTCATCACTATCCATATCCTTATATAAAACTTCATTCAACCTTTTCTCACTTAAATAAGGAACTGTCAAAATAATAGCTTTCTCTCCATTTATCTCTATTTCAATAAAGCCTTCACCAGAATTTATAATTTTATGCCTACCATAATTTCCAGTATCAATTATAGTTTTTAATGTTCCAATCATTATAATTCCATGTTCCTTAGCTAAAGGTGCTGATGCTACAAGTCTTTCAGGATTATCATGATTTCCTGCTATAATTAAAATTAATCTTTTTCCATTATCAGATATTTTCTTTAAGGTATCATAAAACATTTTTTCGGCAATAGCAGGCGGATTACTAGAATCATAAATATCCCCCGCAATAATAACTAAATCTATATTATTTTCTTTAGCAATTTCTATAAAATCATCTAAAAAATTTTTTTGTTCATCTATTCTACTTCTCTTTTCTAAACTCTTTCCCAAATGCCAATCTGCTGTGTGTAATATTCTCAAAAATTCTCCCTCCAAGTCATTTAAATATAATTGTAAATTTTATCACCTATATAAATATTATACTTTTTCTTTATCCTTTATTTGATATTATAACATCTAACTTAACTTCATTAATTAATTTAATATTTATAAAAATAAAAAAATAAAGATTAGAGCATAACAAACCTCTAATCTTTAATTCAAAACAATAAAATTACTATTTTTTATCTTTAGAATTTTTATTAAATACACCAATAAAAACTATTGACGCTATAAGTCCAACAATTACTATAACAAAAGCAACTAGAATCGCAGCTGAAAAACCTTGAGCTACTGCATTTTCTGAAACTACTCCAAGTAATAATTTTTTTTGCTCAACAAATGACATAACACCAACAAATAATGATGAGCCTATACAAGCTGCAATTTGTTGAAATGTATTCATAATTGCTACACCATGAGTATAAATATCTCTTGGTAAATATCTTAATCCACTTGTTTGAGATGGTGACATTGTAAGTCCAACCCCAATTTGAATAAATATATAAATAATAGCAATTGTCATAACTTGTGTTGATGCATTTACCATTGACATAATAAATACTGATACTGCTATCAACAAAAATCCTCCTGGAATTAAAATTTTAATTCCATATTTATCGAGTATTTTTCCTCCACAAGTTGCCGCCACAGCATTACATAATATTGCAGGAAGTAATACAATACCAGCAACAAAACTTGATGTATGCAATGCTCCTTCTAAATATAATGGTATAATTACATTCATTGTAAAACATATCATCATAATTACCATAACCATAAGAACCCCAAAATCAAAAGGAACAAACCTAAATGGATTTAAATTAAGCATAGGCTCCTTTAATTTTGTTTGACGTTTAGCAAAAATAGCAGTTAAAATTATTCCTATTACAAAACATATTATTGCTACATTAAATGTATTAAATATACTACTAATTCCATAAATGATTGCTACAAGACCAGCCATAGATAAAACAACAGATAAATAATCTAATTTTGGTTTCCTTAAATCTGATGCATTTTCTATAAAGATAGCTCCTAAAATTATTGCTATAATAACAATTGGTATTAAAATAATAAAAAGCATATTCCAACTTAAAAATTGTAATATTATTCCTGATATTGTTGGTCCAAATGCAGGTCCAAGAGTTACAGCTGATACACATATTGCCATAGATATACCTATTTTTTCTTTAGGTGACACCAATAAAACTGTACTCATCATAATAGGAATCAACATTCCTGCTCCTATAGCCTGTACCATTCTACCTAATATAAGTATTAATAGTGATGTAGAACCAGCACAAATAACAGTTCCTATAAGTAAAAATAGCATTGCTATTATATATAATTTTTTTGTTTTAAAACTTTCATAAAGAAACGCAGTTATCGGTACCATTACAGATGTTACTAACATATATGCTGTAATTATCCATTGAGCTGTTCCTGAATCAATATGAAAATCATTCATTATTGGATTTAATGCTACATTTAATATAGTTTCATTAAACGTTCCAATAAATGCACTAAAGACCAAAACAGCTATAATGAGCTTAGTATTAATTTTCTTATTATTTTGTTTAATATTAGTCATGTTTTTTCTCCTTTGTTTTATTAATTATATAGACCAGTTGTTATATTATACATATTAAAATCTCATATCACTTTTCTGTATATGAGATTAATTACTATTTATTGCATTACTAAATATTTAATATTTTTAGCAGCTATTCTAAGAGGAGTTCCTTCTCCAGCTGTAAGACTTAAAGTTATAGCCCCCTCAGTTAAAGACTCTATAAGTGTTGCAATTTCTAAAGCTTTTTTCTTATTTAAGCCTGATTTAACTAGCTCTTCTATGTAAAAATTAATAATAGTTTCAAACACTAAGTGACATTCTTTCCTTAAATTAGGGCTTGAACTATAAGTTTCTAAAGCTATTAAACCAATTGAAATATCCCTAAGTTTCTTTTCCGTATCTACCAAATCAGCCATACACAACAAATTTTTTTCTAAACCTTCAATAAAACTACCACATTGCATAAAAGTATCTTTAATATGGTTTATAATTTTCATTTTAGCATATCTAATAGATTCAATAGCTAATTCTTCTTTACCATTTGGGAAATAATAATAAAGAGAACCTTTTGGTGCTTTACTTTCTCTTAAAATTTCATTAATTCCAACTGCATAATATCCCTTTTCTTCAAATAATTTAGAAGCTGTAATTATAAATTGTTCCTTTATGCCTTTATCCTGTCTCATACATTATCTCCTTGATTATATAGACTGGTCTATTTAATTATAAAACTTTTAAATTTATTGTCAAGTTATAGACCACTCCTTTTTTATGTATTATTTTATCATTATTTTTTTCTTATAGTAATATTTTAATTCACAAGTATTATTTAACATAAAAACGATATAGACTCTAGATTACATACCCTGGCGCCTATATCATCTTATTTTTTATACTTATCTTTATCTATATAAATTATAATAATTTTTCTCTTCTTCTTGTTGCCTCCCTAAATATTTCTTTAAGTGTTTCATCATCACCTTTTAGTAAACATTGTCTTATCTTTAAAAGTTCTTTTTCAAAATTTTCTATTCTACGAAGTAAATTTTCTTTATTCTCTAAAAATAATTCCGTCCACAACTCCTCATTTATATTAGCAATTCTAGTTAACTCTCTATAACTATCGCCAATAAAACTTCCTGTATCAAATGTTAAATCATCACTATTTATTAAAGATACAGCAAGAACATGAGGAAGCTGACTTGTAAATGATATTATACAATCATGCTCCCTTGGTGATACTTTATTAATATTTAAAAATCCCATTTGTTTTGCTAAATCTTCAACAACCTCAATATTTCTTTCTTTATTTTTCTTTGTCGGCGTTATTATAAAATTGGCTTCTTTAAAAACATCAGCACTTGCATAATCAATTCCCTTTTTTTCTCTTCCTGCCATCGGATGGGCAAAAATAAAATCTACATGATTTGGAAGTATCAACTCTAATTCAGAAACTAACCCCTCTTTTACGCCTGTAACATCTGTTATTATAAGTTCTTCACTAAAGTAACTCTTATAAACCTCTATAAATTCCTTTATTTTTCTAGGATATATACTAATAATTAAAACATCACTTCTAGAAATTATATCCTTTGACTCTATACTATTATAAATAAAGCCATCCTTTATTATATTCATATTTTTAGCCTTTTTTAAAACTTTATAATCTATATCAATGCCATATACCTCTATATTCTTATCTTTAAGAGCTAACCCGTAAGATGCACCTACAACTCCAAGCCCAACTATTGTTATTATCATTCTCAAATCCCCACTTTTATTTATCATACTTTATAACTTAGATTATATTAAATTATGATATTATATATGTATCTTGTAACACCATTGCTTCTTTTTTATATAATAATATTAAAAGTAGTTCAATGCTTATATTTTATACGTTGAACTACTTTTATCTTTAATTTAAAGGCAATTTAAAATACTCATAACAAAAAACCGTTTCCAAAAGATTTAATTTGTTTTCAACAGCCTTTATTATTGAGCCACTTTTAAAATTATTCTTTATATGAACTTGTGTATCTATTGATTGTTTACCAAATATCGTTAATGATGCTGCTCTTCCGACAGATTCCAAACCAGTTTTAAAGCTTTTAATTTTTATATTTTTACATACAACACCAGCACTTTCGACTCTAATCGCTGAACTTTTACTTTCACTACCTTTTATATATATTTTATTAAGTTCCACACCAAAGCACTGTGAAATTTTAATCCCATTATTTCCATTAGTCTGAATCTTTATATTTATAAGTTTTGTATTATCGCCTAAAATACTTATAACATCTATTGCTCTTTTTTTATTTTTGTTATCACAATTCACTTTTATTGTTATATTTTTCAACAATATTCCTTTACCTTTTAATGTTAATAAACTCTGTGATAATATCTCATTTCGTTCGGATAAAATTATACAATTACCGTTCCCATTTATGGTCAAACCATCTATATCTATTATTCTATCTTTTATGTTAAATCTAGACAAATCCAAATCTTTAGCTAATTTTATATTTTTTACTTCTGTGTTTCTTAATAGCCATAATAACTCTTTTTCATCATTTATAACTCTTTCTCTCAGCAAAGCTTTATAATTATCTATAGAAATTACCTTATCTTCTCTATATTTTAGCCCTTTTATAAAATTATTTTTACCAAAATCATATTTGCTATTATAAGATTCTAATATTTTAAATTTCCTAGATTCTTTTTTTCTTGTCATTGCTGTAGAGATATTGTTAGTTGCTGTACTATCAGAAATTGTATTTAATAATTCATTATTAATCAATTACATCACCTCTACCCAATTATTGTATCGTTTTCATGAATATATATAAACATATAATGAATAAATATATTGATTTTAGTATAATATTTTCTCCTATTTTTGTCAACACATATTACTAGTAAATTAAAAACACAATGTACTTTTAACTAAAAGTACATTGTGCTAAATAATATTAATATCATTATCCTATTTCAACAACATCTCCATTTACAGCATATATAACATTTTCACAAATATTGGTTATATGGTCACCAATTCTCTCTAAGTATCTAGCTATAAAAAGGGTTCTTACTCCCTTGTCTATATTTTGATCATCTTTATGCATATTTTTAACTATTTCTTTATACGCCCTTTTATAAAGCTCATCTAAAACATCATCATGATTTGCTGAACTGTAAGCCGCTTTAGCATCATTTCCTTTTAAAGCTTTCTCAACTTCATAAAGCATAGATATGCACATATCTCTCATCCTTACTATATCTCCTAATGGTTCAATATCATCTTCTTTAACAAGTTTTAATGATTTTTCAGCTATATTTACTGAATAATCACCAATTCTCTCTAAATCTAAAGCCATATATCCTAAAGAATATATAAGCCTTAAATCTCTAGCAACTGGTTGCTTAAGTGCTATAAGTCTTACACTTTTATCTATTATATAAACTCTAAGATTATCTACTTCATCATCTAAATCTATAACCTTTTTAGCAAGTTCTACATCTCTATTTATTATAGAAACCAAAGACATATCTATAAGTTTTGCACACTGCTCCATCATATCAATTATATCATTTTTTAAGTTTTCGATACTAACCACTAGATTTTTATTAACCATTAATCCTCCCCCTAAATTTTAATAGTTTTTAACCAAAACGTCCTGTTATATAATCTTCTGTTCTCTTATCCTTTGGATTTGTAAAAATAGTATTTGTATCGCTAACTTCTATAAGTTCTCCACTTAAGAAAAAAGCTGTTTTATCTGATATACGAGCTGCTTGTTGCATATTGTGAGTTACTATTACTATGGTATACTTCTCTTTAAGTTGCTCTATAAGTTCTTCTACTTTTAAAGTAGATATTGGATCTAGTGCTGATGTAGGTTCGTCCATAAGAATAACTTCTGGATTCATAGCTATCGCCCTTGCTATACAAATACGTTGTTGTTGTCCACCAGACAAACCTAATGCTGACGACTTTAACCTATCCTTAACATCATCCCATATAGCAGCCCCTTTTAAACTTTCCTCAACTATCTTATCTAGTGTTTTCTTATCCCTTATCCCCTGAATCTTAGGTCCATAAACTACATTTTCATAAATGCTCATAGGAAATAAATTCGGCTTTTGAAATACCATTCCAACTTTTGTTCTTAAAGATATAACATCATCTGTTTCATATATATCTTGATTATCAACTTCAATATTCCCCTTAATTTTAACTATATCAATTAAATCATTCATTCTATTTAAAGTCCTTAAAAAGGTTGATTTACCACAGCCAGAAGGTCCTATAAGAGCAGTTACTTCATTTTCTTTTATATCTATGTTTATATTTTTAAGTGCTTGGTTTTGAGCATAAAATAAATCTAAATTCCTAACTCTTATTTTAGTTTTTTTCTCTACCATACTAATTCATCCTTTCTAAACTTAACCTTTTGCTTTATTTAGCTTTTTAGTTATTAATTTTGTTGAAATATTTAAAACCAATACTATTATTATTAATACAATTCCAACCGCTGCTGCTGTTTGAATATCTCCACTTTCATTTGCTGTTAAATAGGAGTGAACAGTTAAAGTTCTTGCACTTGAAAATATCCCCTTTGGCATTTTAGCAACTGTTCCTGCTGTCAAAAGTATTGCAGCAGATTCTCCAACTATACGCCCAACTGATAATATTATCCCAGATATTATTCCTGAAAGGCAGCTTGGAAGTATTACTTTATAAAGTGTTTGAAACTTTGTTGCTCCAAGTCCAAGTGACGCTTCTCTATAAGATTGAGGAACTGTTTTTAAAGCTTCTTCTGTTGTTCTTATTATTGTTGGAAGAATTATTATCGCAACTGTTAAAGAACCTGCTAAAATTGAATATCCCATTTTTAAACTTACAACAAAGAATATTCCTCCAAAAAGCCCATAAACTATTGATGGAATACCAGCTAAGCTTTCTGTTGCAAATCTTATAAATTTAACTATTTTACCTTGTTTTGCATATTCTTGAAGATATACAGCTGCTAAAACACCAATTGGTGTTGCAAATAAAAGTGATAATCCCACTGTATAAAGTGTTGCAACTACCATTGGAAGAATTCCTCCATCTCCCTTAGCAGAATAATTGCTAATTAAAAAGTTTAAATTTATTTTTCCTATTCCCTTTATAAATATGAAACCAATTATGGCTATTAATATTCCTACTGTAAATATAGCTGATGCCCATACTAATATATTGAATAAAAGTTCTTTAGCTCTTCTCATATTATTTCCCTGCCTTATTTGCAATTTTATTTATAACCAAATTAAGTATTAATATGAAACTAAATAATACAACTCCTGTTGCAAATAGCATTTCTTGATGAACACCTGATGCATATCCCATCTCTAATGCTATATTAGTTGTAAGTGGTCTAACACTACTAAATATAGAATCTGGTATAATTGCAGAATTTCCAACTACCATTATTACTGCCATAGTTTCTCCAAGTGCTCTTCCTATTCCTAAAATAACACCTGTAAGTATTCCTGATTTTGCAGCTGGTATTACAACTTTAAATATAGTTTCTGTTTTTGAAGCTCCAAGTGCTAACGACCCCTCTTTATACGTATTTGGAACTGCCTTTAAAGCTGTTACTGATACTGATATTATAGTTGGAAGCATCATAATTGCTAAAACCAAAATAGCTGCTAATAAGCTTTGTCCCTTTGGTTGATTAAAAATAACTTTTATTCCTGGAACTATTATAGCTAAACCAAATAATCCATATAAAACTGATGGTATTCCTGCTAAAAGTTCAACTGCAGTTGAAATAACTTTAGCAACTTTTTTTGGTGCTATTTCAGCTATAAATACTGCTGCTAATATTCCTATTGGAACTCCTATAACAACTGCTCCTAATGTTATTCCTAAAGATGCAATTATCATTGGTAAAATCTGAAAAACATCAGAAGTTGGATACCAATTTGTTCCTGTAATAAAACTAATAAACGAATACCCTTTTGCTATAAAAGGAGTTAATCCCTTATAAAAAACAAATCCTATTATAAGAATTAAACTTACAACCGCAACCCATGCACTTATCATAAATACCTTTTCTGATATAGCCTCAGCTAAATATTTACCAGCATTAGATTTTTTAAATTTATTTTTTTTATCTATACTTTGCTTTTGTTTTTGAACAAGTTTCTCATTAATTAACATATTACCTCCGAATATTTTATATAAACATTTCAAAATACTTATAATGTTTCTATATTAAAATAATTTTTTAATTTTAGGTTTTAAATTTTAACAATATCTTAATCAACAGTAACTAAATTCTCTTCCGCTACGATTGCTTGTCCCTTATCGCTTAATATAAAATCTATAAACTCTTGTCCTTCTTCTGATAAAGCACCTTCTTTATACACAAGTAAAAATGGTCTTTGTATCTTATATTCTCCTGATTTTACATTGTCAGCTGTAGCCTCTACTCCATCTACATTAACTGATGCTATGGAGTCATCAATATACCCAATTGACATATATCCTATAGCATTATCATTTTCTTCTACCATTACTTTAGTAGCCCCAGTTGAATTATTTACTATAGCATTCTTAACTGTATCTTCTGTTGAATAATTTAATATTTCCTGAAAAGCTGTCCTAGTTCCAGAACCTTCTTCTCTAGATACAACAACTATCTCCTTATCTTCTCCACCAACTTCACTCCAGTTAGTTATTTTTCCTGTAAAAATATCTTTAATCTGCTCTAAAGTTAAATTTTTTACTGGATTATTTTTATTTACAACAACGCCAATTCCATCTACTGCTATTGTTACTTCTTTTAAATTTTTTGATTCTTCATTAGTTAATTCTCTAGAGGACATTCCAATTTCTGTTGTTCCACTTATTGTATCCTTTATACCAGAAGATGAGCCTGTTTGATTAATTTCAATAGTTACACCTTGATTATTAGCTTCAAATTCTTCTTCCTCAAGTTCAACTAAAGGTCCTACAGAAGTTGATCCTGATATTGCAATTGTCGTATCATTTACTTTTTTAGATATAGTTGTATCACTTGATCCACATCCTATTATTAATGAACTTGCAACAATCACTACTGATACTGCAGCTATTAATCTTTTTCTTAACATCTATTAATCCCCCTAAATAACAATACATTATTTATCTTCTATTTTTTTATTTCTTTTCCTATTAAAGATATATTAATACACTTATGTTAAAAAAGTGTTATACATTTGTTAATTATATGTTAATTATTCTTTGTATTTCTTATTATTGAAATTTATTTTTTATATTCATTTTATTTAATATTATTACTTTATTTTACATATATTATGTTAATAATATTTATAAAGGGGTGTAATAAATGAGTAAACTATCTAAAGAACCTTTTTACGATAAATTGACATCTAAAACCATACGAGAAGTTCAAGCCATTTTAAAATTTAGAAAAATTATATACATGTTCAAGTTTATAGAATATATAGTTTATACTTTATCTGTAATTCTATTAGCTATTACCCTCCCAGCATTTTTTAACGATTTTTCTATAAATGACTTATTTAATCTTTTAATTCTTTTTACTATTTTATATTTTGTGTTACCTGTAATAAAATCACCACAAAACGATTTTATTTCAATGAAAGATGATTTAAGAGATTCTTTAAGAGAATACACTTGTACATGCACAAAACCTTGTTCATGCAAAAATGATTTAAAGCTTTACCTTAAAAAAAGAGGTGTTAAACTTTTATAATATAAAAACAAGGTTATGTCTTAACAAAATTTTATTAAAACATAACCTTATTTTTTATAAAATTTTTTTAAATTCTAATAATATCTTCATAACTTTTGCTTCAGCTATCGGTACAAAATCATTTATATATCCATTATCCATAAGCTGTCTATACACTCTTTCTAACGCTTCTGTCCAATACTCTGGAACATATACAAATGCTATCTCAGATGTTGGGCAACTTAATAAAAAATGTTCAAATCCAAAAAAATAATACTCATCTATTTTATGTAATTCATTTAACTTCTTATAATCTAACACTACTCTATCTTCAAGATTATAACTATAAATATCAACAATAAAACTATCAAAACTATCACTTTTACCTTTAAATCCATCTTGATTTAAAACTTCAAGTTTACTATTTTCGCCAAAGTTTTTATAATATAAATCAATTATATCTTTATTTTCTTCATACACTACAACTTTAGAAACTGACTCTTTTTTTAATATTTCATTAGTTAAATAACCAAGTCCAAGACCTATAATCCCTACTTTACCTTTAGCATTTTTAATAATTTGAAAAGCCCCTTGAAGTTCTCTTGGAGATATTTCCATGGACAATTTATTATCTATAAAAAGCTCTATATCTGTGGTATTGTATTTTTCTTTTTTATTGTATAAATATCCACTTAAATTTTTATTTTCTCCGTATTTAACCTCTATATTATTTATTTTTATTGGCTTTATGTATTTTTTATATTCTTCTATCTTTTTATTAACTTCTTCTGCTTTATATACCATACTTTATCCCTTCCTAGTTTAAAACTATCTATTTTATATTTAATTATACTTCATTCTATTATTTTATAAACTAAGTAATTATATCATAAATAAGTATTACAAATAAATTTAAATTATTAATACTTTCTTTACTTAAATAGCATATTGTAAATCTCAACTATATTTAAGTAAATTATTAATATTAAACTTTTTATTTCTTTTATTTAATTTTATGTAATTTTTTCATTAAATTTATTTTATATTATTATATTTTAATTTACTTTCTATAAAAACTTTATTGCTTTATTCATACTAAAGTAGTATAATTTAATTAATAATTATTGTTAATTAATTCTTACGAGGTGTAATTATGAATAAGATGACAATGAGCGATGATGCTTATAATGAATTTATAAATTTTTTAAACGAAAATAATGTTAGCGAACGCACTATGAGAGTTCATTTTGTTGGAATGTCTTGTCACGGCACTGCTTTTAATATAAGTGTTGGTGAGGCTAAAGAAGATGATATTTTAGCTACAGTTAATGATTTAACTTTTGTTATGGAACCAAGCCTTATTGATAACTTTGGCGGATTTATATTCCTATCAAGCGAAGAGAATGAAGGACAAGGTTTAGCATTAAAACCTCTTTTAACTCCAATTATTGAAGAAGATGGCTGTGATGGTTCTTGTTGTAGCTCTTGTGGTGGTGGATGCCACTAAATATCTAAAAAACTATTCTAACGTAATGTTAGAATAGTTTTTTTATTATGCAAGTTATTTAATTTTAAATAAATAAAATTATTCATTTAAATCAACATATGTTCCATCTACTAAATATATTGTCCATTCACATATATTAGTTACATGGTCCCCTATTCTTTCTAAATTTTTAGCTACAAACATAAATCTTCCCGCTTGTGTTGCAAGTGAATTATCTTCAACCATTATATTAAAAAGTTCTTCCAATATTTCTTTATATAGACTATCTATTTCATCATCCATTTTACATATTTCATAAGCTTTTTTTGAATCACCTTTAACATAAGCATCTATTGCTAAACTAATTATATTTAATACTTTTTCAGCAAGTTCTGGAATTTGTATCAACTCTTTTATATATTCATCACCTTTAAGATGTATTGTTATTTTAGCTATATCAACAGCATAATCTGCCATTCTCTCTAGGTCTGTAACAACCTTAATAGTTGTAAATATTTCTCTTAAATCTTTTGCAAGGGGTTGTTCTGTTGCTATAACTCGTACACATCTGTCTTCTATTTCTTTATTAAAGTTATCTATAATATCATCATCTTTAATAACTTGTTTCGCAAGTTCTATATCTTTATTTACTAAGGATTTTATTGAAAGTCTTATTTGTTTTTTTACCTCTTCACACATTCTCAGCAAATCATTATTTAAATTTTTTAAAGCTAAATCAAATAATACTCTTGACATAGTTTCCCACCTCTTGTGTTTATTTATATGTTATTAATTTCTTAATATTTTATATAATAATTTTAACCAAATCTTCCTGTTATATAATCTTCTGTTCTCTTATCCTTTGGTTTGTAGAATATATCTTCTGTCTTGCCATATTCAACAAGTTCTCCACTTAAGAAAAATGCAGTTTTATCAGCTATTCTTCCTGCTTGTTGCATATTATGTGTAACTATTACAACCGTATATTTCTCCTTAATCTCAGCTATAAGTTCTTCAACTTTGTTTGTTGATATCGGATCAAGAGCTGATGTTGGCTCATCCATAAGTATAACCTCTGGCTCAATAGCTAATGTTCTTGCAATACAAAGCCTTTGTTGTTGTCCACCTGACATACCTAATGCACTTTTATTTAATCTATCCTTAACCTCATCCCAAAGTGCAGCTCCTCTTAATGACCTTTCTACAATTTCATCTAATTTCTTTTTATTAGTTATTCCATGAATTCTAGGACCAAAAGCTATATTATCATATATTGGCATAGCAAATGGATTAGGTCTTTGGAAAACCATTCCCACCCTTTTTCTTAATTGTATTTCATCATAATCCTTATAAATATCTTTTCCTTCAAAAAATATTTGACCTTCAATTCTAACTATATCTATTAAATCATTCATTCTATTTAAGGTTCTTAAAAAAGTTGACTTACCACACCCTGATGGACCTATTAAAGCAGTAACTTTATTTTTTTCTATCTCCATATTTATATTTTTAAGAGCATGATTTGCTGCATAATAAAGATTTAAATTTTTAGATTCTATTATTGCCATGAAAGTTCCTCCTAATTACTTCTCACCTGTATAACGCTTGTGTATATAATTTCCTAAGAATCTTGCACCAAAATTAAATATTAATACAAGTATTATCAAAACCGCAGCAGTACCATTTATTATTTTTGTCGTATCCGATACTATACTTTCTGCATTTAATGAATATATATATACCGCCAATGTTTCCGCAGGTCTAAAAAGATTAAACGCCGACATTTGGGCTGATGGACTTTGAGAAAATAAATTAAACAAATAATAATGTACTCTTGGTGCTGTCATACCAGCTGTATACAAAAGTGATGCCGCTTCCCCAAAAATTCTACCTGATGCTAATATAAGCCCTGTTAAAAGGTCTGGAAAAGCTGCTGGTAATATTATGTAAATGACAGTTTGCCATCTTGTTGCCCCAAGACCTAAACTTGCTTCTTTTATATTTTTAGATGCTGCCCTTATGGCATTTTCACTTATTCTTGTGATATATGGGAGATTTAATATTCCAACTGAAAGCGCTCCAGCTATAATTGAATATCTCCATCCAGCATAAGTTACAAACACTAAAAGTCCAAATAGACCTACAACTATTGATGGTAATGATGACATTGTTTCTATACATAATCTTATTATCTCAACAATTTTACCATTCCCAGCATACTCTGCTAAATATATTCCTGCTCCAACTCCTATTGGAACTGTTATAACTAAAGAAATTATTAATAAATATATAGTATTAAATAACTGTGGTCCAATTCCTCCACCATCTCCACCTAAAACATTGTTTCCAAATATAAAACTAAAATTTAATGACTCTCTTCCTTCATATAGAAGGTATATTATAAATGCTGCAAGAAGAACTACTATTGCCCCTGCTATAATATACAAGACGGCAGTTGCTATTTTATCTGCTGTTTTAGCTTTCATTATTAATTACCTCTTCTCCCTATTATTCTTATGATTATTATAAATATAAACGAAATTACTAGTAATATAAGCGCTAAAGACCAAAGAGCATTATTCCACATTGACCCAAATGATGTATTAGCTATATCTGATGTTAAAATACTAGTTAAAGTTGTTGTTGGACTTAATAATGATGATGCCATCTTTAAAGTATTACCTATAACCATTTGAACAGCTAGTGCTTCTCCAAAAGCTCTTCCAAGTCCTAAAACAACTCCAGTTAAAATTCCATTTTTTGCAGCTGGAACAATTACTTTATAAATTGTTTGCCATCTTGTTGCTCCAAGCCCATAAGAAGCTTCCATGTAATCTCTAGGCAATGCTTTAATAGCATCTGTTGCTATTGTTGCTATCGTTGGAAGTATCATTATACTTAAAACAAGTATTGCTGCTAAAACACTAAATCCTGTCCCACCAAAAATCAATCTAATATGTGGAACTAAAACAGTTATACCAATCCATCCATAAACAACTGATGGTATCCCAACAAATATTTCTAATGCTGGTTGCAAAACTTTTTTACCAAATTTAGGTGAAATCATATTTATAAATACTGCAAGAGCAATAGCTATGGGGGCACTAATAATTACAGCTCCTGCCGCTGCAACCGTAGACCCTACTATAAATATAAGAGCACCATAAGATGGAGTTGACCCTTGTGGATCCCATGTAGTTCCAAAAATAAAATCAAATACATTATAATGATCGGTTGTAAATGTTTGAATACCCTTTGAAACTAGGAAAAATATTATAGCAAATGTTACTACTACTAAAAATATTCCGCAACAATATGCAAATCCTCTTCCTATGTATTCACTTTTAAATTTACGTAAAGTATTTTTATTACTCATATTTCTCCCTCAAAATTTAGTTTTCTTTGTAAGTAAGATTTAAATAAACCCTACTTACTTTCCATCTGTTACTTTCATTAAAGATATAGGTATATATCCTAAAGATTGTATATTTGAATTGTTATCTGGACTCTTTACATAATCTATAAATGCTTGAGTAACCTTATTTGGTTCTCCATAAGTATACATATGACCATAAGACCAGAATACGTATTTTCCTGTCTCTATATTTTCATCTGAAGATGAATATCCATTTATTGAAATTACTTTAAGTGAGCCTCTCTCTTCTGCTGATTTAGCGTATGATAAAGCTAAATATCCTATCGCACCTGGAGTAGACTTAACTGTTGTTTCTACGTTACCATTTGAATCAGCAGTTATTCCGATACTATTATCTTCTAAATTTTTATTTCCTCCCATAATTGTATTTGCAAATGTTGTTCTTGTACCTGATGATGAAGGTCTATGTACTACAACGATTGGTAAATTAGGGCCTCCGACTTCATCCCAATTAGTTACTTTTCCTGAGAATATTTCTTGTAATTGCTTAGTTGACAAATTAGTAAGCTTTACGTCATCGCTAACAACAACTGCGAAAGGTTCTACAACAACGTTATGATTTACTAGTTTATTTGATTGAGCATCTGTTAGCATATCTTCTGCATAGACATCTGAATCTCCAATTGTTATTGCACCTTGATAAACTTGTGTTAAACCAGTACCTGAGCCACCACCTTGAACAGTTATACTAACATCTTGATATTTATCCATAAAGGAATTAGAACTTTTTGTTATTAAAGGTTGCATGGCTGTCGACCCTGCAATTGTAATAGCACCTACTAAGCCATCTGAATTTACATTTTCTTCAACAGGCATAAATCCAGCGATAACTAATGCAATGAAAAGCGCTATCACAATTCCACCAATAATTTTAAACTTTTTAGATAACATTACTCATCCTCCAAAATTTTCAAGTTATAAATTTACAAAGTAGGTTTAATAATAACAATTTTATAATAATGTTATGAAGTTAAGACTGTATTAAATAAATGTTAACTATTATTACAGAAATGTTAAGAAAATTTAACATTAAAATGTATTTTTTAAATTTTTTCTTAAATTAGTATTTGCACAACAACAATTATTATTCAAATTATAAAAATATAGCTTATTATATGTCATAAATTTACCTTCCTATTAATATAAATCTTTATATAAAATTAAAATTAAAAAACTTAAAAACATTGCTTTATATTTAAAATTTATAAGGCAAATATTAATTTTTATATAAAAATAAGGATAAAGGAGTAATATATCTATGGGAAATTTCACAATAAATAAAAAAAATATAAGAGATTTAGCTAAGGAAGCTAACATTATTGCTACTAATGACTCTCATAGCAATAGTAAAAACTTAATAGATGGAAATTTTTTAACATATTGGACTTCTCCTAAATGTAATGCTTTAACTTCCTATATAGAACTTAAATTTAATAATGAAGAAGAATTTAATACTGTAGAAATTCAAGAATACACTCCTCTTGGAGAAAACGTAAATGAATTTGATATATACGCATATAAAAACAATGAATGGTCTAAGTTGTATTCTGGTACAACCATAGGATTTAAACACCTAGCAAAATTTCCAACTGTAAAAGCTTCTAAATTAAAAATTTCTTTTTTAAATTATAAAGATCAACTAGCAATAAATAATTTAAGCGTTTATAACGAAATTTAATTTTTCTTTTTCTAATAAAATTTTTATTTATTATTAAAAACATTAAAATAAAAACAACCTAAAAATAATAATTATAGGTTGTTTTTATTTCACTATACTTTTATGTAATTATTGACCAAATAATAACATCTTTCTTTGGTTAAATTTGCTAACTTAATATTTAAAGCAGAATCATAAACGCTTCCTCCCTCATAGTTTATTGAATCTTTCTTTATAATTTTTTCTTTATAAATAATCCAATTTATCTCTTCTTTTTGCAACTTAAGCATTTCTTCACTTGTAAGAGTAGTTTTTAAATTAGAATAAATTTTATTTAATTCATTATTCCAAAGATTATAAGCTTGCACAGATGATTGATTAATTTCATATTGTGTGTCATCTATATTTCCATTTATAAGCGCATTAGCTTTTTCATTTATTTTACTTAATTCATTCAAGTAATTTCTCTTCATAGCACTTACTTGAGTTTCTAAATTAGGATTAGAAATCGAATTTTTATCTATTTTATTATCATTAGCATTTTGCTTTATTTCCTTTTGTGCCAATATGGTTTTATTATTTAAATTATTACTTGAAAAATTGTTGTGAGTTGATAAAATTATCCCTCCCATGCTAATCAAAAAAAGTATTAAAATAGCTATGAATATTCTATTTTTTAATGACGATATAAAAAATAAAATCATATCTCTTTTTTTCATTATCACACTCTCCTTTACTAAATTTCACAATCAAATGTAATTCCTATATTTTCTTAATTTAAATAATTAAATAAAACTAGCAATAAGTTATCTTGGCCAATCATGAATACTATCCCTTAGTTCTTCAAGACCATAAGTTGTTCCATATATTTCTTTTTTCTCTCTTTCCAATTTAACAACTTTTCCATAAGGCTTTTCCAAGCTAAGAACAGAATTTCCTGTTAAAACCCATAAATTTTTATCATTTATTGGTTTTGTACTTAATACCTTTTCTCCAATACCATCTGTAAAATATATTAAAATATAATCTTTTAAATTATTAATCTTTATATATTCAAACACAGGCGAAAATTTAGTTGAACCATTTTTCTTACTCCTTGGCTTTATATCTTTTATACCATGCAGTTGATAAACCCTTCTAATAACATCATCACATTCAATCACTTTAATTTTGCACTTATTATTTTTTGCAATCTCCAATACCTCAACTAAAATATTTTCTATATCTTTATCACTCATTGAAGCTGAAATATCAATAGCTATTAAAATATTTGATTGCCTATTTGGAAGTTTCCCCTTCAAATCTAACCTATCTGGAAATCTTCTATCTAATCTTGTTGTAGTTTTTTTATAGCCACTCTTAGCCTTTGGAATCATATTCTTTAAAATCTCATTCCATTTAAGCCTCGGTTTTTCAGTCATAAGTTCTACTATTTTTTTTATATGCTTTGGTGCTTCCTTTTTACTTGAATTTATAGCTATTTTTTTCACGCTTTCATTTATACTATCATAAGAAACATCTATTTCTTCCCATATATCATGAGATTTTTCTTGAGTTATATTGTTATTAAAGCTGTCTTTATTATCTTTATATTTAGATGTATTTCTAGAATTTTTATAATCTATCGCTTGTTGTATTTTTTTTGCATACATCTCCATAGTCATATCTTCAGTCAAATTTATATTATATTCCAAACTCACAGCATTCATTTTTTTTGAATAGCTCGGTAAATTCTTTATATACTGATTTATTGCTATATCCATAGCTATGCTTATAGCTTCCTTTGAATATTTCTCCTTTAAAAGCAAACTTCTTTCATAATGTTTCATCATTATATGATAAACCTCATGCTTTAAAAGACCTTGTATCTCTTTTTTATTGCACTCTAAAATCATAATAGGATTAAAATACATTATAAATCCATCAGAAATTGGCTTTGTTGCAATTGGCCAAAATATATCTAACCTTATATCCCTTTTAATTTGAATTAAAAAATGTCCAAAGAAAGAATTTTCCCTATCATATAAAGATATTATTACATTTTCTAAAAGGCTCCAAAAATCTTTCTTTGTTTGTACATCTATTTTTCCTAACCTTTCTTCCTCTAAAAACTTATTATAAAGTCGTCTTCTCTCCTCTTCAAAAGCCATCAAATCACCTCTAACTATATATGTTAAAGAAAGCATCTATAAATTTATCATTGTCTAAAATTCTATTATACAATTCTTTATTTACATCGCTTTTAATCTCTTTCATTATCCCAAGCCTTAAATCTTTAGGATATAAATCTAAAATATCAGAAAAAAGATCTATTGCTTTTTTGCTACTATCATTATCTAAAATTCTTAATGCATTTTTGGCTAATATATATAATCTTGAATGATTCTCACTTCTTATAATTTCTTTTTTATCAAAAGTTAATATTCCATCTTCTAATATATCTTTAAAATTAATTAAAGGGTTATTCATATTTTTTATGTATGACATAAAATCTTGTGTAATAGAAATTCCAACATTACCTTTAACTACATTGCATAAAATATCAGAATTAAACACCTTAGATTTTTCATATACTTTATAAGCTTTTGAAACTCTTTCCCAACTTCTTGGTGTTGCACGAACACTATCTTCACCTTCAGTAACATTTAAATATTCTGGAAAAGCCGATAAAAATTCAATTACACTACTATGAATATTTCCATTTCCCATAGCCCAATTAAGCCACTGCTTTAAATCTGACTCCATTTTAATCCAAACAAATCTATTTTCTTGTGCAGGGTCCATATCTACTACTTGATAATTACTTTCCTCATACCCTTCATATCTATTTGATGGATTCATTGCTGCTATTATATATACTTTATCAGACAGTTTATACCCATTTATTTCTCTATTTAAAACTAAATTCATAAGTTCTTGCTGTACAGCATGGTCACACCTATTAAGCTCATCTACAAAAAGTAAAACATTTCTCTCCTTCTCAATTGCTAAATCTACTTCTATAAGTTTGTTATGAATTGCATATGTTGTTATTTTTCTCTTACTTATGTTATTTCCATTTTTAATTTCCATATCTGCTACTATAGGCAACCCTCCAATTTCACCTTCTTTTAAAAGGTTAGCATCTATAGTAACTATTTCATAATCTAATTCTTTAGCTATTTCCATAACCAATGAAGTTTTACCTATACCACTTTCACCAATCAAAAGAGGAACTTCTCCTGTCATAATAACCAATTTTGCTGTATCTAATGCTTCTCTAAAATTCAAATTAAATCCCAACCTTCCTAATTTAAAATATAATCAACCAAAAGCTTTTTAGTATTTTTACTTCCCCATTCCTTGATAAACTCAATTTTATCCATATCTAAAATTTCTAAGTTATAAAAATTTACAATATATTCTCTATCTATATTTTCACTAGAAAATTTTTCTTTTAAAACATTTAATACGACATCTATATCAATACTCTCATAAATATATTTTAAAGAATTTATATTATCATAAATAAAATATTTCATATCATCATAATCATAACCATTAATAAAATTTATTGCCTCTGCTTCTCTTTTCACCGCTTCTCTCATCACCAAAATACTAGGATTTTTTATATATTTTATTGCTCCCCAATACTGTTTAACAGCTCTCATTTGCACATCTTCTGATGGATTTTCTATATATTGTATAGCATCATAATCCCTTGAAACAGCAATAACACAAAGTTCTTCAGTTTTTTTATCTATAAATTGCAAAGCCCATCCCTTAGATTTAACAGCTTCCTTTAAAACATTATAAGTTGGATTTTTTATATTTTTTAATGCATTCCATAAAAGTCTAACAGCTAAAATGCAGATATCCTCAGATGGATTTTCAATATATTCTATAACTAAAGGGTTTAACTTTACGGCTTCCTCCTGTATCTTCTTAGATTTATTCCTTATATATTTTATAACTGAAGGATTTTTTCTAATTGCTTTTAAAATCAATTCTTCACTTGGATTTTCTATTTCTCTTATATATAACGGATTATTCATTACCTTATTTTCTAATTCATTATTTTCTATCATCATTTCACATCCCATCTAAATTTACATTACTATATTAAATTATTTGATTCTATTTAATAAAAATACACTAAGAATCAAAACTATATTTTGTTCAATTTAATTATATCACACTTTAATAAATAATAAATATTATTATTAAATATTTATTATTTATTAATATATAGTATTAAACTATTTCTCATTAATTTTTAAACATAAAAATAAAAGCCTAGATATTCTAGGCTTTTATTCTTTGAATTTTTCTAAATCTTTATTTAAAATTTGAAGAAGATTATTAAATTCCCATACTTCTCCTTCTTCAATCAGTTTATTTAAAGACATCTGATATCTTGACGCTTCTGGGATTTTCCCTATTGCTATTAGGTTTAAAATTCCATTCATTATTGTTGTAATTATATCTGATTTAACTTCAAATAATTTTTGTGCATCCATAATTTCATCCTTTATCTCTAACATTTCCTCGTCTAAAGTAAAAGCTGCATCTGCCGCACTTTTTAATTTTAATTTAATTTCATTTGGCAAATTTTTTTTATATTTATAATTTAAAGAATGTTCAATAGTTGCCCAAAAATTCATAGCTAACGTTCTTATTTGGAACTCTGCTAAAATTTCCACCTTTCCCTTAGCCATATAAACAGGATATCTTATAACCATGTGATAGCTTCTATATCCACTTGGTTTAACATTTTTAACATAATCTTTCTCGTAAAGGATTTGCATATCTTCTCGTTCTCTAATTATTTCAACAACTCTATCTATATCATCAACAAACTGGCACATAATTCTTATACCAGCTATGTCCTCCATTTCATATTTTACCCTACCAACTGGTATTGCATATTTGTTAGCCTTTTCTAATATGCTAGAAACTTCTTTTACTCTTCCAGTTACAAATTCTATAGGGGAATACTCATTTCTTTTTCTATATTCTTTTCTAATACTTTTAAGTTTAACCTTTAACTCCTCTACCGCTTGATCATAAGGAGCTAAAAACTCTTTCCAACTCTTTATCGTCATAGTGTCACCTATCTTTTCGTGTTAGTTTAGTGCCTTAATCATTATAACAAAATTTTCAAAAAAACTAAATACATATACAGTAGAAAACTATTATATTTTACAAATATATGTATATAAATTTACATACTTTATATCAAACTTTTATTAATTTAATTTAATATTGTTTATTAATTAATTTTATTATATAATAATAATTTGAAATTACATATAGTTATTTTTTATTATTTTATTAAAAATACAATTATATCAAAATAAATACGATATATTTTAATTATTGACAAAAAGAACATTTAATTGTAAAATCTTTCTGTAAATATTTACAGAATTTTCTTGTATAGTATTTTGCCCAATTTTAAAATTATATTATAAAGTTAAAAAGGAGTTATATACTTTTGTAGCTCCTTTTTAAGTGTCTATAATACTTGCCTATCCACCCTAGATTTAAAAATCATTGACAATTTAGATAATACCTCAACCCATCCTCTAATAGGTTGTTTCCATTTATACGTTAATCCAATTACTTCACAATATATCTTTTCGCTAATTTCCCCATTACTAGACGTTTCATAAGTATCTTTAATTATTTTTTTTAATTTATTATTATATTTCTCTAAAGTATTTGTGGCATATAAAATTCTTCTTATCTCTTCAGGATACTTGTATATTAAAGATAAACTATTTAAATTGCTATCCCAAGCTTTTAATGCTATCGGATATTTGTCCCTCCACTTTCTATCTAACTCATCATATTCTTTTAATGCTATTTCTTCTGTAGATGCTAAATATATTTTCTTCAAATCAGTATTAAATGGTTTCAAATCTTTATAATATACATATTTATTGCACATCCTTATCTCATCAGTTATGCTAAATTCAATTTTAGCTTTAGGATATACACTTAAAATACCTTTTTTTAATTCACTAATTAAAGGAATAGATATTATTAGAATATCTCTTACACCTCTATCTTTTAATTCATCAAAAACATCAACCCAACATTTAACCGATTCCTCATTAAAAACCCAAATGCCTAATATATCTCTTTTTCCTTTTATATCTATTCCTATAACAGAATAAATATATTTAAACATTACTTTTTCTTCTTTTTTTATTTTAAATTTATACACATCAGTAAATATAACAGAATAAACTTTTTCTAACTCTCTGTCTATCCATATATCAAAATCCACAACCTTTATATTATTAACATTGTTATCTTTTATACTATCTTCGTGTTTGTATATATCTTTTTGCTTATACTTATCTAATATTTGTTCTTCTAAATTTTTTAATCCTACTTCTTTTTGTATAAGCTGTAACTCTAAATCCTTAATAACATTTTTTCTTTGTAAAATATCTATTTTTAAATCTTTAAGAATTCCTTCTTGTTCTAAAATATCATCTTTTAAATCTTCTAATTTTTTTTCTTTTTCTGCAATAACTTTGTTAAGTTTATTTAATTTACTCTCAGCCTTAGAGTAATCTTCTTGACTATATTTTTCTGTGTGAGTTTCTTCTTGCTTTTTTTCATTGTAAGAAATATCTGAATCATTACCTATATTCCCAGTAAAACTTATAAGAGCCATAAAAATTACCTCTCTATTATTAATAATATAAAATATTCATAAAAACATAAAATTGATACTAGATATTTTGTCGCACTTTTTAACTAAAGTGAATACACTTATATTAAAAGAAATAATTTATAAGGTGATATTTGTGGATAAAGATAAAAATATTTTTGATGGAACATTAGAAGATTCTGAAGAATTATTAGCTTCTGATTTAGCTGGACATCATTGCGATAATGATCCTGACGATCCTGATGATGCACTTTTAACTTATAGTGATAAAGTATTATTTGACGATAGTCCAATTTTTTGTATAGATTCTGATGATTTGTGCCAAAAAATAAGAGTTAGACCAGATATAAAAATATTCGCTAAAAAATTTATGCACTCTGAAGCTGATTGCTTTGGTTGCAAACACGGCTTACCATTTTATCCAACTGAAGGAGACGCTATAGGCTTTACATTAGTACTTGGAAATCTTGGTAGCAAAGATTATAATGCTAGTTCTGGTTCAGTAACTTTAGAAGACGAATTAAAAATTAGCAGAGGCTTAACTTTAAAATTAGTTGACCTTTGTGTACCTGAAGGATACGAATTAGTTCGTATGAGTAGAGGTGGAAGAGCTATTCCTTTAAAACCTTGTCCAAAACACGATTATCATGACGAAGATGATGACAACAGACGTCCTAATAATCCTGATAATAATGGACATCATCATGGAAGTCGTGAATCTTGTATATTTAAAGGTACTAGAGAACCTATAATTTTAAGATTGAGAAAACTTTCTGGAAGAAGAAGCAATTATGATTTAGATATTCCTGCATATTCTATATTCTGTATCTGTATGTTATTCCAAATAGTTGACTCTGATTCTGATTTTGATTCAGACCCTGGAAATTGTGGAAATGGAAATAATGGTGGAAATATTGGAAACGGAAACAATGGCCCTAATGATGGAAATGACAATAATGGTTCTAATGGTCATCATCATGGTTCTGGAAAATCTAAATTTAGAGACGAGGATTAATAATTAATAAAGAATTTGTTTTTTTACTCTATCTTAAATTTTCTAAGATAGAGTTTTCTATATAATAGCATTAAAACAATAACAGCTTAAATATCATTATAAGCAATTAATCTAAAATTTTAATCGGATTAAAATCTATATAATCACAACTTGTTAAAATATACTCAACCCCATTGTGATTTCCTTCTAACATTCTATCTTTTAAAATATTCCCATGAAGATGACCATATACAACTTTTTCAACATTAAACTCCTCAAGTATAGATGTAAAAACTGAATTCTCTAACTTCTCATTAGTTGGAGGATAATGTAACATACAAATAATCTTTTCATATCCTGCCCTTTTTGCCTCTTCTAATGACAATCTAAGCCTTATTTCTTCTCTTAGATAAATTTTTTCATCTTTTCCTGAAAATCTCTCTGAACCTTTGCAAATCCATCCTCTTGTTCCACAAATAGCATAATCTTTATATGTAAAAAAATTATTTTGAATAAACTTAGTATTTTTATACATAGCATTTAATTTTGATATACTACACCACCAATAATCATGATTTCCTTTAGATATTATTTTTTTTCCAGGTAAATCATCCACCCAATCTAAATCTTTTTTACTATCATCATGCTTCATTGACCAAGATATATCTCCCGCAATTAAAACTGTATCTGTATCCTTTATTTTTTCTATCCAATTATTTCTAATTTTTTCATCATGACCAATCCATTTTTCTCCAAATATATCCATAGGTTTATCTGTACTCAAAGCAAGATGTAAATCTGAAATAGCATATAATGCCATAATTCCTACCTTTCTAAACACATCTTATCACCCTATCTCATATTAGAATGAAAGATATATTTTTGTGTTGCTTTCAATAAAATTAAGGTGGAGAATTCTCCACCCTAATTACTTTTTTATTACATTATATCATAAACACTATCACAACTTAAAGAAATTAATTATTTAAGTTTTTATAACGCTAAATTTAAATCTTTACCCAATAATGATGTACATCCGCTTGTTTTACTCTCTATGATTTGTGGTTCTAACAATACTCTTTCAATTTCTTTTGATCTATTATTTATTCTATTTATTAATATTTCAGCCAAACGTTCTCCAACATTATATATCGGTTGTTTAACAGTTGTAAGTGGTACAACTTCATTTGCAAGCCCATCAAAGCCAACTACAGATATATCTTTAGGAATAACAATATTTTTTTCTTTTAAAGCTCTATAAGCACCTATTGCTGATAAATCAGTTGAGCAAAAAAGAGCAGTAGCTTTTTCAATTTTTTCGCTATATCTTATAGCTAAATATGCTAATTGTTCTTGATTTTCATCTATATCTATTACTAAAGACTCTTTAAATTTTATATCGCTATCTAAAAGAGCATCCTTGTACCCTCTAAAACGTTCATTGAATCTTATATTTTCATTGTTTATTTTTAAAAATAATATGTCCTTATGTCCTTTTGATATTAAATACTTAGTCATATCATAAGAACCCTTATAATTATTAACATCTACGTGATCAACATTTAAATTGCTTCTTCCAAACACAACATACGGAACTCTAATTTTACTGTCCATGTCTTCTTCTAAACCATTTCTACCTATAATTATCATTCCATCACATTTTTGTGGAAGTTCAAAGTTTCTTGTGATTTGAAGTGAATATTGCTTTTCACTTAAGTGTGCCATTATTCCAGATATTAAATTCATATTTACAAGTTCATCTAAACTTGATTCCTTAGGAATATATAAATAAATAACCCTTGTTTTATTTTCAGCTAAAGCTTTAGCTGTATAATTTGGAACAAATTTAAGTTCTTTTATTGCCTCTTCTACTCTAGCCTTTGTTTCATCTTTTACAAGTTCTGGTGCATTTAACACTCTTGAAACCGTTATTAATGATACTCCAGCCATTTCAGCAACATCTTTCATTCTAACCAAAAACTTTTCCCCCTTAGTTTTTAATAAATTTTTCTTTATTTGTAAACTTTATTTAAAAACACTAAATATACTTGTTATTTCAATTATATAGATAAATGTTAGCTTTTTCATTCTTTTTAGCTAAATTTAATAAAAAATTAACATTTTATGTATTAATCATATTTTAAACTTCCTTATACAGGATAAATAACAAAATTACTGCAATAAAAAACTATATCAAAATAGAAATTTTGATATAGTTATATATATTATTCTATGATTATTTTATTGAAATTTTTCTTTCCTCTTTTAATAAGAGCTACCCCATCTTCAAAATCCTCTTTATTTAAAGTTCTTTTAATATCTGTAACCTTTTCACCATTTAAACTTAAGCCACCTTGTTGTACAAGTCTTTTTCCTTCTGCTTTAGATGGTATTATCTTACCTGCTACTAATATATCTAATAAAAGTGATCCAACTTGTTCATTCTCTATTTTAACCGTAGGAACATTATCCATGTTTCCACCAGCTCCAAATAAACTTTCGGCAGCACTTTGAGCCTTTTTAGCTTCTTCTTCTCCATGTATAAGTTTAGTAACTTCAAAAGCTAAAACCTTTTTAGCCTCATTTATAGCAGCTCCCTCTAAAGCAGCAAGTTTTTTAATTTCATCCATAGGAACAAATGTTAATAATCTCAAGCATTTTTCAACATCTGCATCATCAACATTTCTCCAATATTGATAAAAGTCATATGGTGATGTTTTCTTTGGATCAAGCCATAACGCTCCGCCAACTGTTTTACCCATCTTTTGACCTTGGCTATTTGTTAATAATGTGCATGTCATAGCCATTGCTTGACCTTGTGCTTTTCTTCTAACAAGTTCAACCCCAGCTATCATATTAGACCATTGGTCATCTCCACCAAGTTCCATTTTACAATTATATTTTTGATTTAAAACATAAAAATCATATCCTTGCATTAACATATAATTAAATTCTAAGAAAGATAATCCCTTTTCTAATCTTTGCTTAAAACACTCAGCAGTCAACATTCTGTTTACTGAAAAATGAACTCCAACTTCTCTTAAAAAGTCAACATAATTAAGTTTTAAAAGCCAATCTGCATTATTAGCTAGTATAGCTTTATCATCTGAAAAATCTATAAATTTTTCCATTTGTTTCTTTATTGATGCAACATTATTCTCTATTTCTTCTTTTGTAAGCATCTTTCTCATATCAGTTTTACCACTTGGATCTCCAACCATAGCAGTTCCACCACCAATTAAAGCTATTGGTCTATGACCTGCCCTTTGCATATGAGCCATAAACATCATTGTTATAAAATGACCTACATGTAAGCTATCTGCTGTTGGATCAAAACCTATATAAAAAGTTATTTTTTCCTTTTCTAATAATTCTCTTGTTTCTTCTTCGTGAGTAAATTGCTTAATATACCCACGCTCTAATAAAGTATCCAATACATTTGACATTTAACTTTCCTCCAAATTTTTATAAAAATAAAAAACCGCCCTTTATACAAAAATATAAAGGACGGGATATAATCACGCGATACCACCTTAATTCTTTATTACGTCACCATAATAAACTCATCAAGTACTCTAAAAACTTAGTTATACTCTAGCACTGTAACGTGTGCACTTACGACATCTTCCTACTGGTTGTTATCTTTTGGGAGTGCTGCTCTGAGATGTATTCTATTTAATTCGTTTTCCCTTTTACACCAAACAAGGGCTCTCTTTAAAACTAAAATTAAATTTACTCCTTCTCGTCAACGCTTTTTCTAATTTTCTTGCTTAAAATTATATTATTGTTTTTTATAGTTGTCAACCAGATTTATTTTTATAAAAACGTGTTTTAAAATTTCCGAAAATTAAATTAATCCTTAATAAAAATATTTTTCACTTAAATTGCCTAAGATACATATTTTTTCATAAAATCAGGTACCTCAAAATCTGAACAATGCATATTTATATATACGTTTACATTGAAATTTTTGCTGAATTTTTCAATCATACAAAAGTGCTGTTTTACCTGTTCTATATTGCTAATATTTAATAAATTGCTAAGCCCATCAATAAATATACTTTCCACATCATAATCCTTTGCTTTTATCCCGCAAAGAAGCCCATAAAATTGATCTGCCCCTTCAACATTTAATTCATCTAATGTTATTAACCTTATTTGACTTTGAAGTTGTAACATATGCTTTTTATCATCATCAATATAAACAACACTTCCCTTACAATTTTTAACTTCATTATTAGCTAAACCAATTAAATTTTTGCTTTTTCCAGCACCTCTATGATCAAAAAAAACTTGAATCATATTTTCCCACTCCTCTACATAAAATTTAAGTGAAAATCATTTATTTTAATTTTTAATGCCTTTATCTATCTTTATATATACTATTCTGACTTCCACTTAAATATGATAAAGAAGTGATATTTATTCCTTAAAAGGTATCTGCTACTTTACTAGTTCCATTTATTTTTATATCAATATCCAAATCTAAATCCGTTATAGTTAATGGATCTACACTTAAAGTTATATTTGGATACTCCTGCTCAAATAGTGTTGCCACATTTGCTATATCTAAATTATCATTTTTAAACTTTGTAAATAATATTTGTATGTACTGACTTAACATACTTTCCTCTTCATACTTTATTATATTTAAAACGTCTTTATCTACCATGAGTCTACTTTGCGAATCTGCTAAATAACAATCTATGACTATTTTTTTATAAAGTTTAATTCTTTCGCCATCATAATTTATTGATGTTGTTGTTTTAGAATTTTGTATTTCTAAAGTTACAAAACTATTTGTATCTTGAGGATTTATGGCCTCCAATGTTCCACTTCTAACTCTACCAGTTAAAAAATTATAACTCATTCCCTCACTAGTGCTTATCTTCCTTACCATAACCTCATCTTTAAAAAGAGCTCCTCCACTTAAATCTAAACTCTTTTTTCCATTATTATTTTCAATAGTTAAAGCACCTAATACTGCTATATTATTATAACTTGTTCTAGCTGCTAAATAATTATTAGCATTTATTGCTATAACTTTAGGGTTTTCGTTCATTTTTTTTACAAGTTGATTTAAATAAATTCCTAAATATTCCTCATCCCCTGTGACTTGATTTAAAAGTTCACTAGGACTTCCAAATAAAACAAACATATATGGTCTTATCATAAACTCTTGATTTCTATTTATTGCATCCATAAATTTTTTTATACCTTCTTTTGAAACCTGTTCAGTAAAAATATATGCTTTGCATTGACTAAAACTTATTTGTCCACTAGCTTGTAAATTTATAGCCTTTATAGCTTCTCCAACAGTTCTCCCTGTTCCTTGATAAACCTCTCTCTCTCCCTTATCAGATGACTCGTTAGCGCTTCTATAAGGTTTTACAGTATCTAAATAAAGTTCTACATCTCCTATTTCATTTTCATCAAATATTATAGTTGTAACAAATATTCCATTATTAATATCTTCATAAGAATAACAGCCTTGCATACTACCTAAAAAAATAAAGAGAAGGATTAAAGAAAATAGTTTTAATAATCTACTTTTTAGATTTTCCATTTTTCTCATGTACCTCCTTTACTATATGCCCAGAAATTTTCTCCAAACTTCCTCTTGACAATAAATCTTGAAATTTATGTTCTCCTAAAGTTCCTACTGGAAATAAATAAGGATGTTCACATGTGTATAAATTAGATAAATGTGCTAATATAATAAGCCCTATAAATATTATTCCTGGGAAACCATATAATGCTCCAAATATAGCCACCACAAAGCTCCAAAGAGACACTGCTGCATATAGTCTTGGAATTAAGAAGTAACAAACCGCTGCTATACAGACAACTATTATAGTTATTGTTGATGCTACTCCAGCCGCTACTGCAGAACTTCCAAGTACAAATGAAGCAACCAAACTCATAGACGTTCCTATGGGTTGTGGTAATCTAAGTCCAGCCTCCTTAATAAGCTGAAATAGAAACATAATTATTAAAACCTCTGCAATTGTAGGAAAAGGGACTCCAACCCTAGATACAGCAAGCCTAAATATAAATGTTGTAGGTAATACTGAAAAATGATGAGTGGTTACCGCAACATAAAGCCCTGGTAAAAATAAGGCTATAAAGAAGGCTATCCACCTTAAAGTTCTTGTAAATGTTGCAAAATATCTGTTCAAATAAAAATCATCAGGCACTTGAAAATTTTCTATAAAATATGACGGTACTGTTATAACAAATGGTGTTCCATCTACTATAACTGCAACTCTCCCTTCTAAAATTTTAGCTGTTGCATCATCAGCCTTTTCCGTGTATCCAACGGTATCAAAAAGTGTTCTCTTTGCTCTAAGTTTTGCCTCGATATAATTTGAATCTAATACAAAGTTATAATCTAATGTTTTTAATGTTTTCCTAACACTATCTACTATTTCTTTTGGAGCAACACCTTCTATATAAGTTAAAGTCACAACTGTTTGCGTTTCTTTTCCCACATAAATCGCTTCAAACTTTAATGCTGCATTTTTTACCCTTCTTCTAATTAAAGTTACATTATCTACAAAAGCCTCAGTAAACCCTTCTCTAGGCCCCTTTAACCCAGCTTCTGTAACAGGTATACTAACACTTCTTCTTGTATATCCCTTTACCTCACAAAATATTGATTTTTCTTTATCATGAAAAATGATAACAACATCTCCTGATAAAACATGTAAAATAGCATCATTATCATCTTTAACATAATCTGCTGAGTTTATATTTAAAACCCGTTTTATTATATCGTCTTCTGTTTTTATTCCATCCATAACAATAGTTAAAGGCTTTATAATATACTCACTTATAAATTGTGTAGAACATAAGGTATCAGTAAACATTAAAGTTGCAGGCCCTAAAGCCGTTTCTATTTCTCTCTTTTTTACATCAAAACTATTTTTAAATTTATCTGATAAGAAATCTAACTGTTTTTTCATAATTTTATCACCCAAAATATTGTTTGTATAAACAATGTTTAATATTCATTTAATTGCAAATAATAATTAAAGCACTGATTATTACTTAGCTATGTTCATAACTTATTAGGTTTGAAATATGCCTTAAATACTAAAAATTATAAATAAACTCAAAAAAGTTAAAACAAAATTAAATGAGGTGAATATATTGGAAAAGATAACATCTAAACACTTTATGTTTTTTATTGTTGCACCACTTGCTGCAACGCTTTTTAATTACCCCTCTACATTTATAAGATTGGGGGGTAGGAATACTTGGATATTTTCAATAATATCTAGTTTAATTTTTTTATTGTTTACTTGGATAATTCTCTCTATAATCTCAAAAAAAAATGCTTATGACTTTAAACAGGTTTGTTATAAATCACTTGGTAAATATTTAGGAAATTTATTTTTATTCATATTTTCTCTATGCCTTGTACTAGCATGCATAGAATGTGCAACCGTAAGCTCTAGCTCAATACATACAAACATATTCATAAAAACTCCTATTTGGTACTCGCTATTATTTTTTATAGGTACAGCTTTATTTATATCTAAAAATGGATTTAGAAGTGTTTTAATAACTACTATAATTAGCGTTAGTATACTATCAGTACTATCAATAGTAATAATATTATTATCAATAAAATATACTAATTTACGCCACCTTCTACCAATATTAAAAAATGTTTCTATAAACACATGGGCTACATCTATAATAAGTCAACTTGGTTCATTTTCATCATTTTTTATATTGCTTCCTTTTTTGAATAGAATTAATGATAAAAAAAATCTAAAAAAAACATCATTTATAACAATTCCTCTAGTTTTATCTTGCTTAATATTTTTTATAGTCAATTTAATTTCATCTATCGGTGCTGAAAGAAGTGGTAATATTTTTTATCCAGAGTTTATACAGACACAACTTATTTCCTTCGGTGGCTTTATAGAAAATGGAGATATATTAACTATGGTAATTTCTATTTTTCTTTGGACAATAAAGTATGTAATATCTATTTTTTCACTATATACCATTTGGAAGAATAAATTCAAAAACAAATTAATATTTTTATCTGTAATTTCCTTAATAGTTTATATATCATCTTTATATTTAGGTAACAATGTATATACTCTTTTTTCTATATTACCTTATTATCAATATATAAACTTTGTAGTATTTTTTGTTTTCCCTATAATAATATATGGGATTTACGCTGTAAGAAAAAAAGCTAAAGTACATAAATAAGCAGTAGATAGGTTTTTTGTTTTATGGTAATATAATTTTATGTATTATAGGAAAATAATAAGCTTTAAGCTTATTTTTAAATGCTATCACCTCTAATTATTTACTACATAATGTTCTAACAAAGAATATTAAACTTTAAACAAAAATAAATAAATTATTAGAAATGGTAGACATGAAATAAAATTAAAGAAAAGGAATGATAATATGTCAAATACTCAAAGTTCATCTAACTTTATAAGAAATATAGTTATAGATGATTTAAATAGTGGTAAACACGAAAAAATAATCACCCGTTTTCCACCAGAACCAAATGGATATCTTCATATAGGTCATGCTAAATCTATAGTTTTAAATTTTGAACTTGCTGATGAATTTAAAGGAAAAACTAACTTAAGATTTGATGATACAAACCCTGTAAAAGAAGATACAGAATACGTAGAATCTATTAAAGAAGATGTTAACTGGTTAGGATTTAATTGGGATAATTTATTCTTTGCTTCTAACTATTTTGATACTATGTATGAAAAAGCAATTCTTTTAATAAAAAAAGGATTAGCTTATGTTTGTGATTTAACTCCTGAAGATATAAAAGCTTATAGAGGAACTCTAACAGAACCTGGTAAGGAAAGTCCTTATAGAAACAGAAGCGTTGAGGAAAACTTAAGCCTTTTTGAAAAAATGAAAAATGGAGAATTTGAAGATGGTTCAAAAGTTTTAAGAGCTAAAATAGATATGTCATCTCCAAATATAAATATGAGAGATCCTATAATTTATAGAATTTCTCACACAAAACACCATAATACAGGAAGCAAATGGTGTGTATACCCAATGTACGACTTTGCCCATCCTTTAGAAGATGCAATAGAGGGCATAACTCATTCAATCTGTACTCTTGAATTTGAAGACCATAGACCTTTATATGATTGGGTTGTTGAAAATTGTGAAATGAGTTCAACTCCTAGACAAATAGAATTTGCAAGACTTAACATTACAAATACTGTTATGAGTAAGAGAAAACTTAAAATGTTAGTTGATGAAGGTGTAGTTGATGGATGGGATGACCCTAGAATGCCAACTATCGCAGGTCTTAGAAGACGTGGATATACACCTGAATCAATCAGAAATTTCTGCAGAGAAATTGGTGTTGCAAAAGCTAGCTCAACAGTTGATTCACAAATGCTAGAACATTTTATAAGAGAAGATTTAAACACTAAAGCACCAAGAGCTATGGCTGTTATAAATCCTCTAAAACTTGTAATAACTAATTATCCTGAAGGACAATCAGAAGTATTAGAAGTTGAAAATAATCCTAATGATGAAACTGCTGGAAAAAGAACTATAACATTCTCTAGAGAACTTTATATAGAAAGAGAAGATTTCATGGAAAACCCTCCAAAAAAATATTATAGATTTTTCCCAGGAAATGAAGTTAGACTTATGGGGGCTTATTTTGTTAAATGTACAGACGTTATAAAAGATAAAGATGGAAATGTTGTTGAAATTCATGGAACTTATGATGTTGAAACAAAAAGTGGCTCTGGATTTACAGGAAGAAAAGTTAAATCAACAATTCATTGGGTAGATGCAAATAATTCATTACCTTGTGAATTTAGATTATACGAACCATTAATTCTAGACTCAGAGAGTGAAGAAAACAAACATTTCTTAGAACAAATAAATCCAAATTCACTAACTGTAACTCAAGGATTTATCGAAACAAATATTAAAAATTCTAGAGGAAATGATAAGTTCCAACTTGTTAGAAATGGATATTTTAACATTGATCCTGTTTATAGTGATGATAATAAATTAATATTTAATAGAATTGTATCTCTTAAGAGTTCATTCAAAATTAAATAGTTTTTTACTCATCTTTAATAATATGATTTTAGATAGATTTAGAGATTTATCTAAAATCATATTTATTATATGTAAAATACTTTAGTAAACGTTTTATTTATGTTTATTTTTAAGCAAATATACAAATATTTGCTCATAATAGATATAAAATTATAGCACATCACCTATAAATTTATACCCTACACCTCTTATGGTTTGAATATATATTGGTTTTTTATCATCTTCCTCTATTTTTTTTCTAATATGCCTTATATGAACATCGACAGTTCTAGTTTCTCCAACATATTCATATCCCCATATCTTATCTAATAATATTTCTCTAGTTAATATTTTTCCCTTATTTTGAATTAATAGCTTTAATACTTCAAACTCTTTCAAAGTAAAATCTAATTTTTTTCCATGTTTTAAAACTTCTCTTGTCTGCAAATTTAAAGTTATGTTACCAAATCTTAAAATTTCATTATCGTATTTTACATTGCTTCTTCTTAAAAGTGCCTTAATTCTAGCAGATAGTTCTCTTATGGAAAATGGCTTTGTTATATAATCATCAGCTCCTAATTCTAAACCTAAAATTTTATCTATTTCTTCACTTTTTGCTGTAAGCATTATGATAGGCACATTAGATATTATGTTATCCCTACGTATTTCTTTACATACTTCAAATCCATCCATACCAGGTAGCATTAAATCCAATAAAATTAAATCAACTTGCTTTTCTCTTGCAAGCTTCAATCCATTTAGCCCATCATTTGCCACATATACAACGTATCCATTTTTTTCTAGGTTGAATTTCAAAAGCTCTCTTATATGATCTTCATCATCTACAATTAGAATTTTTTTTTCAGCCATTTTTATCCCCCTAACTTTTGATTATTAAAAAAACATTTATGTATATTATATTATCCATATAATATTATTACATATATTTTGAATAAATTCTATAAAAAGAAGAACTAATGCATTAAACTTCGCACCAATTCTTCTTATTTCTATAATTATCTTGGGATTAAACCTATTTTCTTTTGAACTTTTCTTAATGTTTTATTAGCCATATAATTTGCCTTATCAGCACCAGCTTTATATATAGTTTCCAAAGATTTTTTATCTTTTAAAAACTCATTAACTTTATCTTGAAGTGGCTTAAGTTCTTCAATTATAGCCTCAGCTACATCATTTTTAAATTCTGAATATCCCTTATCCTTATACATAGCAACTATTTCATCTGAAGTATATCCTTTAATAGCAGATAATATATTTATCAAATTTTTAATTCCAGGTTGCTCATCAGTATAATTTACAACCCCTATGCTGTCTGTTACAGCTCTTGATATTTTTCTTCTTATAACATCTGGTGGATCCATAATTAAAATAAATCCATTGACATTTTCATCTGATTTTGACATCTTTTTAGTTGGTTCTTGAAGACTCATTATTTTAGCTCCAACTGGTGGAATATATGGTTCTGGAATTTTAAACGTTTGACTATAAGCACTATTAAATCTTCCACCTAAATCTCTTGCAAGTTCTAAATGTTGCTTTTGGTCTACTCCAACTGGCACTAAATCTGTTTGATATAAAAGTATGTCGGCAGCCATTAGTACAGGATATGTAAATAATCCTGTTGGAACAGATTCTCCATGCTTTTTAGACTTATCTTTAAATTGAGTCATACGACTAAGCTCGCCCATATATGAGTTACAAGTTAAAAGCCAAGCAGCCTCTGAATGTGCTGGAACATGTGATTGTATAAATAGGGTATTTTTTTCTGGATTAATTCCAGCTGCAATATAAATTGCCAAAACCTCTAAAGTTCTTCTTCTTAAATCTGCTGATTTTTGCTTAACTGTTATAGCATGTAAATCAACTACACAAAAATAACAATCATACTCGTCTTGAAGCTTAACCCAGTTTTTTAAAGCTCCTAAATAATTTCCTAAAGTAAGTTCACCAGATGGCTGAATTCCACTAAATATTATTTTTTTGTTCTCTTCCATACCTTTCACCTTCCTTTATGTTTATAGTTAGTATTTTTATTAAATTTAAAACAAAAAAATTTACACTTACAATAATATTTCATAAGCTAAATTTCATTTTTTACTAATATAATATAATGATATAAATATTTTTTGTAAAATAACAAATCCGCCCTATAAAAATAGGGCGGAATATTTTAATCCGTGATACCACCTAAATTGCAATAAAAAATTCAAAAATTTTATTGCCACTCATTAGATATTTTAAATATCTTATACTATAACGTGTATAAAACGATATCCACTAATCTCTTAAAACAACTTAAAATTTCATTTTATTTCTCAAAGGCCCATTCACTAAAACCCTTTCTTGCCAATATTACACCCTCTATTAGCTCTCTTTATTGAACCTAAGCTTAGCTACTTTTCCTTATCATCGAATTTTTAATTATTATTTTCAAACTTAGTATAACATTAAACTTTTAATAACACAATGTCAACAAGTTATAAACATATTTTTCTACTTAATTTATCAAATACAAAACATATTTTAATTATATACGTTTAAACTCTTATTTTACATCTTCAATATAAGCTCGTAAAACTTCTCCAACTCCCCATGCTTGTGCATATGCACCTCTTGGATTATATGGGTTCTTTCCATCAAAAATTTCTGATATTCCCAAAACACAACTATCATTCAAATGATTTTTAAATGGTTCTATCATTTTTTCACATAACCTAATATCGTTTAAATATCTTTTAGTTGCCGTTATTATTGGACCAATAAGCCACGACCATACACTCCCTTGATGATAACTCATATCTCTCTCATATAAGTTCCCTTTGTACTCTCCCCTAAATTCAACATCTAAATTACTTAAACTTCTAAGTCCGTAAGGTGTGTATAACTGCTTAAAAACTGTTTCTAAAGCTTTTTTCCCTATTTCTTTGTTAACTAAAGAATATGGTAGACTTAAAGCTATCACACCATTTGCTCTTATTTGCTTATTCTTTTCTTCACCATAAATGTAATCATAAAAATAATTCGTTTCTTTACACCAAAATGTTTTTATAAATGTTTTTTCTATTTTTTCTTTTATTTTTTCATACGCATAATATTCTATGTTAAACTTTTTATTCAAATCTATCATAAAACAGATTGCATTATACCAAAGAGCATTTATTTCAATTGCTTTTCCATACCTTGGGGTTACAGCATGTCCTGCAACTTTCACATCCATCCATGTAAGTTGAGTATTTTCATCTCCTCCCATTAAAAGCCCATCGCCATCCATTTTTATAGAATAATAAGTTCCTTTAATGTGATTATTTATTATATCATTTAAGTTATCAATTAAATTTTCATAAATAAAATCATAATCATTAGTATATTCTAAATATTTATAAACAGCATTAAAATACCAAAGAGTACCATCTATTGTGTTATATAAAGGGTTCATTCCGCTATCTGGAAACATATTAGGAATAAGTCCATTTTTTATATATTTTTTAAAACTTATTAGAATTTCTCTAGCATCATCAAATCTATTGGTACACAATGTTAATCCAATCATTGCAATCATGGTATCTCGTCCCCAATCGCTAAACCATGGATATCCCGCTATAATAGTTTTTAAACCAGTAGATTTTCTAGAAACTATAAAATTATCACTAGATAAAACTAATTTATCTATAAATTCATCTCTATTTTTTATTTTTTTCAAAAGATTATTTTTTCTCTCAATTTCTTTGTTTATATAATAATCCCCATTTAAACTTACATCTTCCTCGGTAGTAGCTATTATACTAAATTCAACCCTTGAAAATTTCTGTACATTTATATTAAAATACCCAGGAGTAAAATGATAATCTATACCTAAATTTCCTCTCTCAATTTCAATAAAATAAGGTGTGTCACAAATCCAATTTTCATCCTTAAAAAACTTACATTTATCTGACAATAAATTTAACTTTATATCATTTATATCAAAAGTTAAACTTACTCCATTTTTATTATTTTTTTGTATGCATAAAAAATCATTCTTCATTGTTACATCATGATGGTTTCTATTATTTATCAAAGGCATTATCTCTAATTCTATATCATTAGCTGTTGTTTGAATTGTATATTTTATGACTGTTGTATTATGTCCATAATCCATTACAATCTCTTTATCTATAAAAGTTTCATTCACATAATAACTATATTTCGGATAAATATTAAATTCAAAACTCTCTTGCATAGAAATTTCATTCGATGATGTAACATAAAGATTTTTAAAATTTTTTTTATTTCTATCACTTAAATGAATGATATTATCATTTCTTTGTCTAGTTTCATCTTTTATTGAAATTCTTTCTCTTAAATCTGAAAGTAAAAGCCTTCTTTCAACTGGTGGATTCAAAGAAGCAATCAATAATCCACTATATATTCTAGAACTTAAATTATTTACTGTTCTTGACGCATATCCACCTAAACCATTTGTTATTAAAAATTCTTTATTTTTAGCTACATTAAAATCACTTAAAGTTTGTTTTTCAATTCTCATAAAAATTACTGCACATCCTTTGCACAGTTCCCTCCTAACTTACAAATAAATTTTAGGAAACGATTACTATTTTATGATACTATATATAGAAATTTTTGTAAATTAAGAAGGGTTAATTTACATTAAAAAAGCTATATAAAAGAATTATAAATTTCTCTTATATAGCTTATATTTAAATTTACACGTAATTTAAAGTATTTAAATGACAAATAAAATATTACTATTTTTGTAATACAGTGTTTAAGTATTTTGTAAATCCATCTTTAAGTTCTGGTTTTCTAAGTGCATATTCAACTGTTGCTTCTAAGAAACCTAATTTATCTCCAACATCATATCTTCTACCTTCGAAGTTATAAGCATACATAGCTTCATTATTTATAAGTTCTAAAAGTGCATCAGTTAATTGTATTTCTCCACCTTTACCAGGTTTTGTATTTTCTAATATTTCAAATATTTTTGGTGTTACTATGTATCTACCTAATATAGCTATATTAGTAGGTGCATCTTCTACTGATGGTTTTTCAACTAAATCTCTAACTTTATATACTCTATCTTCTATGTGAACGCCATCAACTATTCCATATTTATCTACATCTTCTTTCGCTACTGTTTGAACACCAAGTACGCTTGTTCTATATTCTGAATAACAGTCAATAAGTTGTTTTAAACATGGTTTTTCATCATTATAAACTATATCATCTCCAAGTAATATTGCGAATGGTTCATCCCCAACAAAACTTTTTGCACAGCTTATAGCATGTCCTAATCCTTTAGGTTCTTTTTGTCTTATAAAATATATATCAGCCATATTAGATATGTCTCTTACCATTTCTAACATAGCATTTTTCCCCTTCTTTTCAAGTTCAAGTTCTAATTCAACTGATCTATCAAAATGGTCTTCTATACTTTTTTTATTTCTTCCTGTTATTATAAGTATTTCTTCTATTCCTGAAGCTATAGCTTCTTCTATTATATATTGTAATGTTGGTTTATCAACAATTGGAAGCATTTCTTTTGGTTGCGCTTTCGTAGCAGGCAAAAATCTAGTTCCAAGACCTGCTGCTGGTATTATCGCTTTTCTTATTCTTTTTTCCATTTATTATTACCTCTCTTTTTTTGCAAATTAAATTATATGAACAACTTTTTATCTTACCTTATATCAAACAATTATACTACTTATTATAAAAATTACAATAGGAAATTTTTTATCTGTATAATCTTATTCATAATTTATATTATTAAAATGTAAATATTTATAAAAAAAATTTTTTAATTAATAGTTTTATTTTTAAGATGATAAAATTTTATAAAAATTTTTCGTCTTATCTTAATATATAAATAATTGAAAATATTTTTTAGTAAAGATTAATTTTAAGATTTAAGCATAAACTAGATTATATTTCCTCTTTACATATATATATAAGAATGATATAGTAACGATTAAATAATAAATATTATTATTTAATTTGTAATATTATAAAGTTTTTTTATTTGTTTTGTCTAATTTTCAATTTTCAGACATTTCTAAAAAAAATGAAAATTATATTTACAAAGCAAAAAAAATATGATAGTATTTATTACAAGATAATAATTATTAAATAATAAATTTAAAAAGATAATTTACATATATAAACGTATTTTTAGGAGGATTTTAAAATGAAAGTAATAGTTGTTGGATGTACACATGCAGGTACAGCTGCCATAGTAAATTTAAAGGAAATTCACCCAAATAGTGATGTAACAGTTTATGAAAAAAATGATAATATATCATTCTTATCATGTGGTATAGCTTTAAGCGTAAATAAAGTTGTTACTGAACCTGAAAAATTATTCTATAACTCACCAGAGGGATTAGCTAAAATAGGAGTTAACACTAAAATGAAACATGAAGTTACTGATATAGACTTTGACAATAAAAAAGTTAAAGTTAAAGATTTAACTTCTGGAAAAGAATTTGAAGATAACTACGATAAATTAGTTCTTACTTTAGGTTCATGGCCAATCGTTCCAAGATTCGAAGGTGGAAATTTAGAAAACATAGAATTATGTAAAAACTATGATCACGCTAAAACTATAATAGCTAAAAGCTCAAATGCTAAAAATGTTGTTATAATTGGAGCTGGTTATATCGGAGTTGAACTTGTTGAAGCATTTGAAGACTTAGGAAAGAAAGTTACTTTAATAGATGCTGAAGACAGAATAATGAGCAAATATTTAGATAAAGATTTTACTGATATTGCAGAAAAAGAATTCTCAAGTCGTGGAGTTAACCTTGTTTTAGGAGAAAAAGTTCAAAAATTTGAAGGTGCTAACGGAAAAGTTACTAAAGTTGTTACTGAAAATGGAAGCTATGATGGAGATTTAGTTGTTCTTTGTATAGGATTTGCTCCAAATACAAAACTTATTAAAGATAAATTAGAAACTCTTCCAAATGGAGCTATAATAATTGATGAATATATGAGAACAAGCAAAAAAGATGTTTTCGCTGCTGGAGACTGTTGTGTTGTTAAATACAATCCAGCTGGAGATGAAAGATATATTCCTCTAGCTACAAACGCTGTAAGAATGGGTACTTTAGTTGCTAAAAATATAGTTGAACCAACTCTTAAATATTTAGGAACTCAAGGTACTTCAGGAATAAAAATATACGAACAAAACATTGCATCAACTGGTTTAACTGAAGAAGTTGCTAAGAAAACAACTAAATTCAACGTAGGTTCTGTAATATTAACAGACAATTATAGACCAGAATTTATGCCAACTTTTGAACCTGCTACTATAAAATTAGTATATGATAAAGATACTAGAGTAATAATAGGTGGTCAAATAGTATCTAAGATAGATTTAACTCAATTCATGAATACTCTATCTGTAGTAATACAAAACAAAATGACTTTAGAAGATTTAGCTGTTACAGACTTCTTCTTCCAACCTCACTATAACAAACCATGGAGTTTATTAAACGCAGTAGCTTTAAAAGCTCTATAATATAAAAATTTTAAAGTTAAAAACACTCTCAAAAAAAATTGAGAGTGTTTTTATTTACAATTAATAAATATTTATTCACTTAAAATATTATCTGTTGAACTTTCTACCGAATTTACACTTTCAGTATTCTGAGCGTTATTAATTTTATTTTGTGATGTCTGTTCCCCTATATCTCCCCCTCCATTACTATTTTCATTACTACTTCCTCCACCTATATTATTTATAGCGTTGCTACTATTTTGTGAATTATTATTGTTATTATTTAAAGCATCCCCTCCATTATCTATATTGTTTACAGAATTATTTAGATTATTATTCGAATTATTCCCTCCCATATTTATTTCATTATTTTCATTACTATTTATTTCGTTATTACCACTTCCCCATATATTTTGATTATTATTTTCTGTGATACCATCTCCTAAATTATTATTGTTATTATAAATATTATTTTCTAAAATATTACCTCCATTTTGCTGATTTTTATTTTCTTTATTATTAAGAACATCATTACTATTTTCAGTATTACCTTGCTTATTTTCAATAATTGACTCATTATTAACTTCAGGTATATGATTGTTTTTTGATTCATTTTTTTTCACTTTGCTAGAAGCATTTTGAGATGATGAATTCTTATTTTCACTCTTTTTAATCGGAGTTTCTATTTTTTGTTTTTCCTTGTTTTCTTCATTTGTTTCTTTTTTAGCATTTTCATATAGTGAATCATCTTTTATTTGCCCATTATAACTGCCTGTATTTCTAGCTAAAATATTGTTTAACCCCTCTACCTCCTTAGAATCTGTATTATTTCCACTTGTTATAACTCCAAGTAACGTTACATCTCCTCCATCATTATTTACAACCTTTACCTCATTTACTCCACTTAAATTACTAGATATTAATATATATTTTAAGTCTTCATTATCTGATTTAGTATCTATTCTTCTATATAAAATCCTATTTACATAAATCTCAATTATTCCACCATTTTTGCTAGTTTCGTACCCTAAACCTATAATGTTTCCATCAACTTTATACCTTATATAATCATTTTTAGTACTACTTTTAACCTTATTTTGAGAAACTGAAAATCCCTTCTTTTTTTCTCCTTTAAGAGTTACCTTATAAGGTTCAAAAAGAGTGGTTACCCCATAGTAAGCATCTTTATATTGGGTACTTATTTCTTTTTTATTATTCACATTATTCTCTATAATATTAGTTAAACTTTTGCAATAACTTTCCCTAAAATCCTCTATCCCCTCTCCTTCTATATTATTTTTTATTACATCTTCGTTTACCTTAGCCAAATCCAAACCATAATACGTTGCTAACCCATTTATACTTTGATAACAAGCATCACTAATCAAAGTTTCATGTTTTACAATTGGTATAATATCCACCGAAGTGTTGTTATATTTTAAATCTCTTAAAATACTTTCATATATTCCACTAAAATTAATTTCACTAATTTCTTTCTCATCATTATTTTCAAAACATAAAAAAACTAAATCAAACTCTCTATTTTTTATATTTATATATTTATTTAATTGCTCATAAATAGTAGCATCATCTTCTGACAAATTTGTTAATTTAACCTTTGAATTATAAGTGTTTTCTATAAATGATGTTATATCTTCTTTTAAAATAACATCACCTAAATAATTTTCATCACCTAAAATAAGTACATTAATATCTTTTCCGTTAATAAGTTTATCATAGGCAGTAACAGTCTTTACCTCTTCTGCTTTATTAGTAATTTCTAAAGATTTATATATTTCTCTATTTGATGCTAAAGCACTTTTACTTTGAAAATACCATACACACGAAAAACTCAAAACCGATACTATAACGCCACTTACTATAACTCTTTTTCTACTGTTCTTCTTAACCATATTATTAAAACTATTTAATAAATTCTTTTTTACACTTTTTCTTTTGTTACCTCTCTCGCTCCCTAATTTCCCCCTTTTCATCATAAAAATTCTCCTTAAATATTAAATTTTCTTTATAAACCAAATAAAAATTTAGCCTATATAATACAATAAATTATAATATATATTGGTTATTTTTTCCATAAAAATAGTTAAAAATATACACTTTTATAAAAGAGTATTTAAGCAATAATTTAATGTTTAAATTTTTTAATTTACACAATTTATAATTTATATTAATCAATATTTTTATGCTCTCTCAAGTAAAAATTTTCTAAAATTTTAGCCTCCCTTTTTAAGTCATAACCTTGTTTATTCATTTTATATTTTATATAATCTTGATTTACACTATTTCTTAATAAAGATTTTTCTAATATATTTTTAGCTATAATTTGTTCATTTTCATTATAATTAAATCTATATACCAAGTCTAAATTTAAATCCAAACCATCATCCATGTTTCCTAAAACTATGCAAGGCAAATCATTTTCTTGAGCCTTTATTATAAAATTTTCTATTTCATCTTGGTCTAGAAATACCATTACATCAAAAACTTGTATAATATCTTGCTTCAAAAACTTGCTCTCTTCTAATAAAACTATATTATTACCATCTAAATTTAATTTTTTTATCTCATTATTTATCTTTTCTTTACAAATATCATTAGCAATCAAAATAAGCTTTGAGTTTTTATGATAATTTTTTATTTCTTTAAAAAGTGACAGCATTTTTTTATTCTTTTCTTCCTTGTTAGATTTATTTATAAATCCAATAACTTTTTCATTATTTAATTTTAAAAGCTTTTTAATGTTTTTTTGAGTTTCTCCATTATAAGAAAACTCATCTAAATCAATAACATTTTTTAAAAGAGTGAATTTCTCAAATTCTCCAAAAAATAAATTTCCCTCCTCTTTTGAATAAGCAAACTTGTAATTTGAATTTCTATTGATAGAAAATCTAAAATATCCATTTCTATTAAACTTAGGAATATTGTTATACATATGTGCAATTCTAATTGCCACACCAGCCTTTTTAGTCTCTGACAATATTACTCCTGAAAAATCATCTAGATAACAATGAACTATATCATATTTATGAGTTTTAAAAAAATCTCTAGCAAGTTTTCTGTATTTATATGCTCCTATTTCTTTTAAACATTGTATCTTAAATATATTTCCACCTAAAGACTCTATCTCTTCATTAAAAATTCCTTCATATTCTCCTTGAAACAAAAAATCAAATTGAACATTTTTTCTATCTATATTTCTATACATATTCATAATAAAAACCTGAGCTTTTTTGCAATTATTTTTAGGTAAAATATTTAAAATTCTAATAGGATTCATAAAATCAACTCCACCTAATAAATATTAGTTATTTAATAAATCTTATGTTTAACCTCAATTATTAATTCTAATATTTAAAATTATATTTCTCATTAATTATTAAAAAACTTAATAATAAAAAAATTATAAATATAAAATAATACACGTAACATGAGTTACATACTTTGAATTTAAATTTATGTATACTACTAACTGTAGCAAGGAGCTACACATTAAAACATAAAAAACATATTATTTAAATTGAAATTTGAAAAATTAATTATATACCAATAAATATACATATAAAGGAGTAATTAAAATGGAGTTATTTTTTAAAAAACGTAATGAAGAAAAAGCAAGAAAAGAAAAAGAAAAAGAAATAGTTGTAGAAGTTCCTGAAAAGAAAGCCCCTGAAATGTTCTGTTATCAATGTCAAGAAACAGCTGGATGTTCTGGTTGTACTGTAAAAGGTGTTTGTGGAAAACCTGCTGATGTTGCTAGACTTCAAGACCTTTTAATATACGTTGTTAAAGGATTATCTGCTGTTGCTGTAAGAGGTAGAGAAGTTGGAATAAACAATAGAGAAGTTAATAAGTTCGTTGCTGAATCATTATTCACAACTATAACAAATGCTAACTTTAATGATGAAGTATTTGTAGCAAGAGTAAGAACTGGTCTTGCATTAAGAGAATACTTAAAGAAAGAAATTGAAGCTTTAAAAGGAAACTTAGAAAATCTTCCAGAAGCTGCATTATGGTCTGGTGATAGCGTTGAAGAAATGCAAGAAAAAGCTAGAACTGTTGGAGTATTAGCTACTGAAAATGAAGATATAAGAAGTTTAAGAGAACTTATAATATATGGAGCTAAAGGTCTTTCAGCTTACCTTAAACATGCTAGAGTTTTAGGATACTACAATGATGATGTAGATGCATTCATGCAAAGTGCTTTAGCTAAAACATTAGATGATTCATTAGATATTTATGCTTTAGTTGCTTTAACTGTTGAAATGGGTAAATATGGAGTTGACGGAATGGCTTTACTTGATAAGGCTAATACTGAAACATATGGTCACCCTGAAATAACTAAAGTAAATATAGGTGTTAGAAACAATCCTGCTATCTTAATAAGTGGACATGACTTAAAAGATATGGAAGAATTATTAAAACAAACAGAAGGAACTGGAGTAGATGTTTATACTCACGGTGAAATGCTTCCAGCTAACTACTATCCAGCATTTAAGAAATATGATCACTTTGTAGGAAACTATGGAAATGCTTGGTGGAAACAAACTACTGAATTTGAAAGCTTTAATGGTCCAATACTTATGACTACAAACTGCTTAGTACCACCTAAAGATAGCTACAAAGACAGAGTTTATACAACTGGTACTGTAGGATTTAAGGGATTAAAACATATAAACAATAAATTAGATGGAACAAAAGATTTTTCAGAAATAATAGAACATGCTAAAAAATGTGCTTCTCCAACAGAAATCGAAAAAGGAGAAATCATAGGTGGATTTGCTCATAACCAAGTAATGCAATTATCAAACAAAATAGTTAACGCTGTAAAAACTGGAGCAATAAAACACTTCTTCGTTATGGGAGGATGTGATGGTAGAGCTAAATCAAGAAACTACTACACTGAATTTGCTGAAAAATTACCAAAAGATGCAGTTATATTAACAGCAGGATGTGCTAAATATAAATATAACAAATTAAACTTAGGTGATATAAACGGAATCCCAAGAGTTTTAGATGCTGGACAATGTAATGACTCATATTCATTAGTTTTAATAGCTCAAAAACTTGCTGAAGTATTCGGTCTTGAAAGCTTAAATGATTTACCAATACACTACAATATAGCATGGTATGAACAAAAAGCTGTAATAGTATTATTATCATTATTACACTTAGGAGTTAAAAATATTCACTTAGGACCAACACTTCCAGCTTTCCTTTCACCAAATGTTGTTAAAGTATTAGTAGACAACTTTGGAATAGGTGAAATAACTAACGTTGATGATGATATGAAGATGTTCTTAGAAGCATAATCTATTCATTAAAATCAACTAAACATAAAAGGATGTAAAATTAATTAGATTAAATAAAATTCCCAAAACAACCCTCATTAATATAAAATTTTAAGGCTGTATTTTAGAGTAAATTCACTCTAAAATACAGCCTTTTTATGCTTAGAATTTGTTTTACTTAATTTATATTAAAACTTTAATACCTTATCTATTAATTTCTGATTTTACACTTTATTAAGCTTAGCTTTTTTAATAGTTTTTTTCTTATTTCTGCTTCTTTTAATTAACAAACTTAAACTTTCAACAAAATTTCTAATAATATTAAAAACAATAACTGAAATTATGCCTCCTGTAAAATCAATTAAAACATCTCCTACACTAGAACTTCTTCCTTGTATATACATTTGAAAGTATTCATCAAAAACTGCACAAAGAAGAACTGTAAATAGAGTATAAATTATTGCTTCTCTTCTTGTAACATTAGTCTTAACAAAGATTAAAGACACAATAAAAGCTAATATAAAAAACTCAAATCCGTGTGCACACTTTCTAAAAATATAATAAATTTTATCACTTCTTGTCTTATTTTTCCAATCATTTATATTATCCTTAAGCGTTTGTAATATGCTTTTTAAACTCAACTTTACACTATCTTTATCAACACCATAACTTATACTATCAATTTCCTCCCCCTTCATTACGCTCTTTACATTGCTTATAAAAGAGTCAGTAGTATTGCTTGACTCAATACCTACTTGACTTGAATTATAAAATATAAATCCAATCCAAATCACACATAAAAACACAATTATCTTTTTCATATTTTTTACCTTTTAATTCAGTTTATTTTTATAAAAATTATACCTTAATAGTTTTTAAATATAAATTATGTATTAAATTATAATTGAACTAATTCTTAAATTTCTTTTTATCATTTTTAGAACTTAGTAAAAGAATTCCAATTGCAATAAAACCTACTGCAAAATAAATCCCCCTAATTATTTCCCCTGTACGTGGTAAATTTGTTTTATTATTATTTTTTATATTATTACCTAAATTTATTTGATTGCTACTAGTTATACTATTGCCATCATCCCCCTCTGCTATAAATAACCAATCAACCCTTGCATATTTATCTTTATATTCATCTCCTATACCATCCCTTAATGTTGCCACTGCTTTAAACGTTTTACTACTATTAGGATCAAATACACCTAAAAGAATTTTTTCTTCACTCTTCTCATTTATAATTGGGCCTTTATAAATAACTTCATCCCCAAAACTGACTTCCAAATCAATAACTTTAAGCAAATCATATTCTTCTTCATTAGTTATTCTTTTTGCACTCATATAAAGACTATAAGCAAAATCATAATTATTCTCTATAATAAGAGTATTTTCTATCTCATCTCCAGGATTCATATTCAAATTTTCTAAAAATACTTTTTCTTCATTTATATTCATATTATTATTCATGTCTATTTTTATAATACTATTATTAACACCTAAAACATCTACTCCTCTAAAGCATAGAAAACAACATGATATTATTAAAACTTTTAAATATCCCTTCATAAAATTCCCCTTTAAATTTATACATCAAAATACATATAAAATTTTATATTCCAAAATTAAACTTACTGTTATTATTTTATATTTGATACTTTATCATAGCATTTTTTACAAGAGATGGTATATCACCCCAAACATCATCCAAAGCACTATTGGCATCTTGTACACTTTCCGCTGTCACTACTACATCAAAAGCTAAACTTTTATATATAATACTTGCATCTAGTGATAAAGTAACCGAATCTAAAAGAAGATTTGTTTCACCATTAGGTACAACTCTAGCAATATAGTAAAACCATCCATTATCTTCACCTAAATTTTTAACATTCGTCCATTTATCTTTCATATTATTTATATTATTAAGATTATCTTTATTAAAATTTAAAACTATCAAAGATTCATCTAAAGGAATTGCTTTTTTATTACTTGAAGCTTGTTCCTTTGTTAGATACTCATATTTTTTAACTTCTTTATCATTTCCCTGTTCATCTTCTTGTTTCTCTATTTTTTCAATATAATGCGTAACTATCTCACCTTTATATTTCCATACTTTATCTATTTTCACTCTTATAAATTGATTGTAATTCGCTGTATTTTTTATTTTAACTTCTTTTTTCTTTGTAGCACCAGGAATCATGTTCTTAGCACCTTCTCTATCAAAATTTTCTTCGATTTTTACTCCACTTTCTATATTATTTGCTTCACCAGAATTCACAGTTTCAAAAGCATTAGTTATACTATCTTTTGATGTAAACCACGCAAAGCTACCACCAATTAACCCAATAGCTAAAATTCCACCTATAAAAAGAGATACTATTTTCTTTTTACTCATTCTAAATCCCCTTACCCTTTTAAATATTAAAAAATCTATTTATTTTTCTTATAACCTTAAGCTATGTTTTAAAATTAAAACATAGCTTTTTAATTACATTTACTATTCACCTAAATTTTTTATTGCTTCTGGTGCAGTTTCCCAAGTTGCACTTACAGCTCCATTAGATGCTTGTACACTTTCTGCTGTAACTATTACATCAAACTTTAAATTTTTATATATATTATCTGCTTCACCTGATAATGTAACTGATTTTAATAATTGAGATGTAGATTGGTTTGGTTTAACTACACTATTATAATAGTAATATCCTACATCAGCCCCTAATTCAGTATCACTATTATTTATCCATTTATCCTTATCAAGATTTAATATTATTAAATTTTTATCTAATGATTGAGCTCCATCAGTACTAGATGCTTCTTCTTCAGTTAAATTTAAATATCGTATAGTTTGAGTTGTAACATCATTCCCTTGTTTATCTTGAGCCTTTCCTTCACTTATTATATAGTGAGTAACTACATTACCTTCAGAATTTTTCCATACCTTCTCTATTTTAGCCCTTATTAATTGATTATAACTTGCAGTATTAGTAACACTTACTTCCTTTTTTACTTTATCTCCTGGAGTCATATTTTCAGCATCACTTTTTTCAAAATCTTCCTTAATTTCTATACCACCATCTGTATTTCCTGGATTATTAGTACTTCCTGTTTGAAATGCATTAGTTACACTATCTTGTGATGTAAACCATGCAAGAGTTCCACCTATTGCCCCTATCGATAATATTCCTGCTATTAATAATGCTGACACTTTCTTTTTATTCATTTTAATTTCCCCCTAAATTTATAAATATTATTTATTTTTTTATATATCAAATACACTAATCAACTATCTTTAATTTTTTATTTTTAGTTTGCACCTTTGTTATTAGCATAAAAATAATGAATATTATAATTAATCCACCTATCATCAAAAGCATATTTTTTTGTATAAACATAGCTACTGCTCCCAGATAGGGTATAAATTTAACTACCTTACCTACTAAAAAACTCGAATCTACAGGATTTGAATCCTGCACATTATTTGCATCTCCCTTTGTTACAAACTTTATCCCATTAGCATTTTCTATATCTATCACTCTGTGAGTTGTTACATTATCTGTACTTGAACTTCTAAAAGTTATTACATCACCTTCTTGAATATTTTGAGGTGATACCTCTTTTACAATTATCAAACCACCTACTTTTATAGTAGGACTCATACTACCTGTTAAAACATTGTAAACTTTATACCCTAAAAAAGAAGGTGCTTGCCCTGTTTTACTCGCTCTTCCCATAATCAAAGTAATCAATAAAAGAAAAATAAGCACAGTATAAAACATTATGTTAGCCAACATGTTTATAAGTTTTTTCATAATCTAAGCACTTTCACCTCTAACTTTCTTTCTATCCCTTTATAATTTTATCTAATAATTGGCGTATGTTTTCGTCAGTAACAGTATCTTTATCATTAATATCTATATTCCAAAGTTTTTTACAAGCCTCTTCTGATACTTGAATAGCCTCTGATTTAACGTCTACCTGCAAATATTTATCTTTATATAAACCTACAAAATTTTCTCCTACTGTACTTTCATCAACTGCAGCTTGCACAGATTCTAAAAGTTCATTTGTAGTCTCTCCAGCATTTAAAATTGATGTATAATAATAATACCCATCATTTCCTTTAATCCACTTTCCTGAAATATTTCCATTAATACTTGTAATTAAATTTCCTTTTTTTAAATTGAGCTTTACAACATCTTCACTAACATTTCCCATTGAAAAAGGTGAATTTCCTTCTTTATCAATTGACCAACTAGGTGTTATATTAACTCTTACAAGAACGGGTATGATAGATTCATTTTTCACTTGAACTTTTTTATTTATTTTCTGCCCAGACCATCCCTCGCTAGGAGGTTTGAAGTCTGGTTCTTCAACCTCAATATCTATATCCCCATTTTGAAAATTATTTGTAACCTTATCCTCTGATATAAAATAAGCTGATGTTGTCCCCACCCTTATTCCAACTAGAAGGAAAGCTATTGCAACTAATGATATAAATATTCTCTTTTTCATAACTTTCCTCCTAATTAGTTATACTTACTGTTGCATCATACTTTATTGTATTTTTCTTATTGCTACTATCATAAAACAAATTACTATTTTTAAATCTATTTGTAATAACTCCGATATAATTATTGGTTAATGTGGTCATCTTTATAGTTTTTAAGCTTTTTGTACTAGACAATTCATCTTTAAAACAATTACTAACCAATTCATAATTCATTGGAACTACTTCAAATAATTCATAAGTTAGACCATAAGTTAAATTAGTAAATTCATATTCTTTATCAGGTATAGCCTCTACATTAATTTGTTCTTTTATCTCACCATTTTCATTTTTTCCTATCAACTTCAAAGTAAACGCAGTATCGTTTAAAACAGCATTCTCTACAACTTTTTTAACTTTTAATGATAATGGAGCTAACTTCATTTCCACAGAAGCATCACTAATTTTTTTAAAATTATCTCCAACATTTTTAAATAAAGTAACTGTGTTAGTTTCATCTTTAATCAACTCACCATTACTGTCACACTTCAATTTACTAGGAACCGTCCACCCTTTTGCTCTAATCTTCATAGTTTTTCCTTTATCTATACAAAAATTATCCGCATTTATTTTTTCCTCTTGTCCATCATCATTTATTAAATAAAACTCCCAATCATCATTATTTATCTTGTAATTTGTAAGTTCATCTTTTAAACTAAGATTTTCAACTGCTACCGCGGTTCCATTAGGAGTAATAGTATTATTTGTTATCTCAAATAAAAACTCCACTTTATCCCCCGAATACAAATCACCTGTAAATCTTTCTCCATTTTGTTTTTTAAATATAATTTCTTCTTCCCTAGTTACTTTTTCAATATCTTTAGTTATATTTATATTGATTTTATTATCACTTTCATCTGGTGTAATTGGCATATCTTTAATCTGCACTTTAACACTTGCCTGTCCATCATTTCTAAGACTTGTTTCACTTTCTTTATGAGTTGCACTTGAAATAACTGTATTCTCTACTACACCATTTGTCGCATCACTATCGCTTACTAAATATTTCAACAATTCTTTGCTCTGTACAACTATAATTTCATCTACATCTAAAGATTCTAAAGCACTTAGTCCACTTCCAATTACATTATCTTTATTTTTCTTAATAATTTCTAAATCAGAATCTTGAATTTTATTATCGTCTTTATAAACACCATCTTTATTTATTTTTATGCCAAGCATTTCATCAACAAATTCAATATCCGTAAGAGATACATTTCCATTATTTTCTAATAAAAATTCATAATAAATAGTTTCACCTGGATATGCAAACTTATCATTTGTCAATCTTATCTTTTCGTTATTATCATTTACCAAATAAGCATTTTTACTTACTGACATTTTAGGGATAAATTTCATATTTGTTTCTATTTTCAAATTAGACTCAGTTGTATGCCTTTCCATATAAAAAAAGTCAAAATTATATAATTTATTTATCTCAATTTTAAAATTTTTACTTTTATTTCCTAACCTATAAGAAACTATCCCGTACCCTTTATCACTTTCATCTTTTTTTATTGTAAAACTAGCACCTTGTTTAGCATGTACTCCTCCTAAATCAATAACAAGTTTACCATCTAAATAAACCCATACATCATCATCACCACTAAAATTAAAAGTTAGTTCATCTTCCCCATTAAAAGAAAAACTACTATGCGATTCTAAAGTAAAATGAAAATTATGAGTTTTTCCAAATTCTTCATTTGAAAATCCTTTATTATCTAGAGGGAAAAACCCGTTTTTACCACTATCAAAAGCATATTTTCCCTCACTTTGTTTTTTCAATTCTAAAAATCTTGTATCATTATCTTGGATATTCAAATCTTCAGAACCATTAACATCTTTAAACCAACTGTTCATTATATAATAAACATATTCGTAACAAGTATTAATACTAGATATACTTAATTGATTGCTATCATATAATGCTTTCGCTACTTCATATGTACCCAATCTTTCATTTTTTTCTCTTTCATTTCCTTGTTCATTTTTTAATATTCTCCCAAATACATTTGTATAATATTGATTTTTCTTATTTTTATTTTTTTCATATATTTCTTTTAAATTTTCATTTAAACTTTCAGCTACTTGCTTTATCGAATTTTGAGTGAATATAGGTTTTTTATTATTATCTAAGTTCTCTGCTACCATTCCTGCCCCCAACCACGGAATTTTATTTGAATCTCCTTCAAACAATACATAATCCATTCTAAAATCTCTTATAGTCACTGGAAATTCTATTACATTCGATTCATCTGATACACTCCACACACTTAAATCATCCTCTTGAGTAGCTTGTACAATTTGAACTCCTAAAGTTGATATAATATATATAATATTTGTTATTAATAATGAAATTATTGTGAACATCCGTAGCCTTTTCATTTCATCCCCCTTAATTATATTTTAAAAAATAAAATTTTTCTAAATTATTTTTTAGACATTATTCTATTTAATGTTTTTAATTTTTAGAACCTATATCTTATTTCCAATAATAATTTTACATATTTTTTACTATTATGTAAATATGTTTTAAAAAAATTAAGAATTTTTTACAATAAAATAATTTTAACAATAATTTATTCTATAAATACATCTAATAATATTAGTTTAGATTTTAAATTCTAATATGAAAACGATTATTTTTAATATTATAATAAATTTTATTAACATTACTTTTATTACAATACAAAAAAGCTATATCCTAGCTTAATTAACTAAAATATAGCTTTAATTATAATTTACACTATTATAATATGCTTTTTAAATATTCTATAAACGCATCTTTAAGTTCTGGCTTTCTAAGTGCGTATTCAACTGTTGCTTCTAAGAAACCTAATTTATCCCCAACATCGTATCTTCTACCTTCAAAATTATAAGCATAAATAGCTTCCTCACTCATAAGTTCTAAAAGAGCATCTGTAAGCTGAATTTCTCCACCTTTTCCTGGCTTTGTTCTTTCTAATATTTCAAATATACTAGGTGTTATTATGTATCTACCTAATATAGCCATATTACTTGGTGCTTCATCAACTGATGGTTTTTCAACCAATCCTTTAACCTTCGTAACATTTCCTTCTATTTTTAATCCATCAACTATTCCATATTTATCAACATCTCCATCTGGAACAGTTTGAACTCCTAAAACACTTGTTTTGTATTCATCATAACAGTCCATAAGTTGTCTTAAACAAGGTTTTCCCTCATTATAAACTATGTCATCTCCAAGCATAACTGCAAAAGGTTCGTTTCCAACAAAGCTTTTTGCACAATAAATTGCATGACCTAATCCTTTTGGTTCCTTTTGTCTTATAAAATGAATATCTACCATATTAGAAATGCTTTTAACCATTTCTAACATTTCTACTTTTCCTTTATGTTCAAGTTCAAGTTCAAGTTCAACTGACCTATCAAAATGGTCTTCTATACTTTTTTTATTTCTTCCTGTTATTATAAGTATTTCCTCAATTCCAGATTCTATTGCCTCTTCTATAATATATTGAAGAGTTGGCTTATCAACTATTGGAAGCATCTCTTTTGGTTGAGCCTTTGTTGCAGGTAAAAATCTAGTTCCAAGACCTGCTGCTGGTATAATTGCTTTTCTTATCTTTTTATCCATACTACTACTCTCCTAAAATATAATATTATGTTTTAATATATTCTATTATTTATTATACAATCTATTTTTACATAATAAAACCATACTTATATAACATTATCCTTTTACCTTAAACCAAAACAACTTCTTTTAAATTAGATTCTTGCCATCTCCAAGAATCCCTACACATATCATTAATATTTTTTGTTGCCATCCAATTAAGTTCTTTATTTGCTTTAGTTGGATCTGCATAACAAACTCCAATATCTCCTGCTCTCCTTTTAACTATTTCATAAGGCACTTTTCTTCCACTTTCCTTTTCAAAAGCTTCTATAACTTCTAAAACGCTATACCCCTTTCCCGTACCTAAATTATAAGTAAAAATTCCTGAATCCTTTTTTAATTTTTCTAATGCTTTTAAATGACCTTTAGCTAAATCAACTACATGAATATAATCTCTAACACCTGTACCGTCCTTTGTATTATAATCATTTCCAAAAACATTAAGTTTTGAAAGCTTACCTATTGCAACTTGTGTAATGTATGGCATCAAATTATTAGGAATACCATTTGGATTTTCTCCAATCAAACCACTTTCATGAGCCCCTACTGGGTTAAAATACCTCAAAATTGCTATATTAAAATTCTTATCAGCATTATATAAATCTCTTAAAATATCTTCTATAATAAGCTTACTCCTTCCATAAGGATTTGTAGCTGAAAGTTCAAAATCTTCTAATATAGGCATAGTTTTAGCCTCACCATAAACAGTTGCAGATGAACTAAACACAAAATTCTTAACATTATACTGCTTCATAGCTCTTAAAACATTTAATGTACTTATTAAATTATTTTCATAGTATTCTAAAGGTTTAGAAACTGATTCACCAACAGCTTTAAGAGCAGCAAAATGAATAACTGAATCTATCTTATTTTCTCTAAAAATTCTATAAACCTCATTTAAATTTATTAAATCTTCTCCATAAAATTTAAAAGTTTTGCCTGTTATAGTTTCAATTTTTTCCTTAACTTCTATTTTACTATTAACTAAGTTATCCACCACTATAACATTATCTCCTGCATTTAAAAGCTCAACTACAGTATGGCTTCCTATATATCCCATACCTCCTGTAACTAAAACATTCATAAATCTACCCCCATCAATTTATTAATTCCCTTAATAAAACTTTATAACATTTATTTTCTATATTCAACAATTTATTGTTATTTAATAAAATTTTAATAATATTACTTTAATCATAAAAAATCCTCTGCTTTTATACAGAGGATTTAAAAAACTAAAATATATATAAATTAATAAATAGATGTATCTGGTTTTTGTTGAGTTTTTGGATTATAGTATCTAAATTGATTTTCCACATCAGCTTTATCAAACCAATAACCTTTATTCACTAAAGTATTTCTAACTATAATTGTTATATCATTATTGTCTTTATCAATCGTAAATGTTTTTGTTTCTCTATTATAATTTTCCCAATCTTCCAATTTAACTATCTTGCCTCCACTTTCTACATAAACACCTACTTGCTCATAATTCATAGGAAGCAATTCCTCTATTTTGTACTGTCCTACTGTAAGATAACCAAGACTAGTATCATCATTTTTAGATATATCTGTATCTTTATCTTTCAAATAAAACTTTAATGTTTCCTCACTATTTTCGGTTAAATTAACAGTATATTTTTCATTTCCAACTACCGATATTGAAAATTTATCATCTTTGTTAACTTCATCATCAGAAACTTTATTCAATCGACCTAAAATTCCTTTTTCAACTATTTCTTTTTTTATTGTTATTGTTCCCTGTTTTAAAGGAATATTAACCTTTGGAATATTAAATACTTGCTCCTGTCCATTATTATAAGTTATCTTAGCTGAACTATTTGTTGGTATATTTTTTCCACCAAAATAAGTATCTTTTACTTTTACCTTAAATTTAACTATTACTCCAGCTTTACTTTCTCCCTCTTCTACTTCTATATTTCCTATTTCAAATTTTATATTATTTTTATCAACATCAACTTTCGGTTGTATATTTATAGGATTTCCTTTCAAATCAGTAAACGTCCAACTATTTTCTACAATATTAAAATAATCAGTTACACTATCTTCAATAAATACACTAGTGGCTACTGTATTATTAATATTATCTTTAATATCCTTACTGATATCAGTAAATATACTATTTATATTATCATTACTTAAATCTTGAGTATAATATTTTTCTCCGAATTTATCGGGGTCTATAACATTTTGTATTGTTTTTAAGAAATCAATAGCTCGTTTCTTTTCATTAGCACTAGCTTTTGTAAAAACACCTACACTATAAAATTTAGCATCTGGATAAGTAACACTACTAGATGTTTGATTCCAACTTGTAAAATATTTATTATATTCTTTTTTTGCAGCGTCTATATGCTTATCGCTAATAAAAATATTGACACTAGAATTAGACATTGTCGGAAATCCATCTGTAAAAAATACTACATATTTTTTAGCACCTTTTCTAGCCCCATAGTTAGTATCTCCTAATATTTTACCTGCCATCTCAATTCCAGCCTGTGTATTGGTTCCTATCTTCATCTCTGTATCACTATTTATATAATTTTTTTTTATATCTGTAATATTATCAAAGAATTTAGAGCTTTTTGCTGAAGAATTATAAGTAACTATCGCTATCTTTACATCTGAACCTTTAGTATTTGATAATATATTCTCAGCAAAATTTTTCGCTGCTTCATTAACACCAACAATTTTATCTTCCATACTCTTTGATTTATCTATAACCATAACAATATCAGCCTTAACATCTGTTTTAGTTGGCTCTCCTTCAGCCTTTAGCGTTATTTCAACTGTTTCATTGTCCACTAATTCAGCTGTTTTATTTATAGTTAATCCACTTGAAGTTGTTGTAGAATTATTTTCATTATTTTCGTTGTTTTCATTTTCTATTATGCTTCCATTAGCTACAACAACCTCATCTTCAGCTATATCATTATCAATATTTTCTTCAGCACCATTAATAGTATCTTCACTATTCGTATCATCAATAGCATCTTCTTGTACTGTATCATCTGCAACTTCATTTTCTATATTTTCTTTAGCTTCTTTTTCATTTTCTTCTGTTTTTTCATCTTCCTTTGTTATATCTTCTATAATTTCATTTTCTACATTCTCCTCTGTTGCTTCTTTTTCTGCTACAATACTTTCTAAGCTTACATATAGTTTTGGAAAATCAATTTCTGTATTTTCTTGATTATCTTCTTTATTTTCTAAAAGAGTATAAACAAGCTTTGTTTCTAATGTAACCTCTATATTTTCTTCAGCCTTTACCCCATCTTTTACTTTTACTAAAAATGAAACTTCAACTTCCTTTGTATCAATATCTCCAAATTCAATATTTGTTTTTTCTCCTTCAGTAGTTACTTTTACACTTTCTTTCTTATCCTCATCAATTCCTACCACATTAATGCTATTTTCAACTACTTCAAAACCGCTATTTAATGTATATTTTATACTAGCATTATAAATATTTATGTTTTCCTCATTATTTCCTTTTATTTTTAAGCTTACTTTTAATTCATCATCTGAAATCTTTTCTCCAGTCTTACTTAAAATAAGTTTTCCATCATCTGATACAATTTCATCATTATTTAATACATCTTTTATCCTTACAGATTTAGTGTCCTCAGCCTTTACAATAGATACTGGATTTATTAACCCTACTACCATTGTTATAACTAAAGTCATTATTACTGTTAATGATGCTATCTTTTTATTTTTATTCTTCATTTCAAATTAAACTCACTCCTTATATGATTTTGATTTTTTATTTATAATCACACCAATTACAATCAAAACTACACCAATTAAAGCAATATATTTTAAGAAATTTATTTGTCCTGTATATGGTAAACTAGTAGATGATTTTTGTGCATTTGAAACTGCACTATTAGTTGAAGTACTGTTGCTTATTGAATTTCCTCTATTAGTTGTAGTTCCACTACCTGTTGAACTTCCCCCATTCGTTGTATGCTTATTGCTACTTGGCTTATTGCTTGGCTTATCTGTTGAAGTATTATCATTAGAATCTTTTCTTACTGCTGTAAAAATCCAATTGACTTGAGCAAATTTATTTTTATACTCATTTCCAGTGCTTGGTCCATCCAATTCCACCTTAGCAAATAATGTTGCTTCTTCCCCCGGTTTAAACGTTCCTAAGCTTATATTATCCGTTATCTTATATTCACCACTAGTTGGACCTACATATATAACCTTGTCATCAAAAGTTATCTTTAAATCTAGCTTATCTAATAAATCATATTCTTCCTTTTCACTTACTCTTTCTGCCCTTAAAAAAAGCTCATAACTATCCTCATACTGATTCTTTATTTCTAAAGTTCTTTCAACACTATCCCCCGGTAACATGTTGTATCTATAAAGAAACATATCCTCAGTATTTGATATATGAACCAATCCATCCGCATTTCCTAATAATTGAACATTAGGGGGAGTCAACGTACTTGCCTCCCCCTTTATGCTAATTATTAAAAGAAGTGAAAGGGTTATTAAAACTGTTTTTATAAAACCCTTCATGTTCTCACTCCTTACTTGATTTCTGTTTTATTGACCAATTTAATCAATTTATTACATTTTATTGATTTATTCCACTTCCTCCACCTGCTCCATTTTCCGTATTTCCTCCTTCCGTATTTCCTCCTTCCGTATTTCCTCCTTCTGTATTTCCTCCTTCCGTATTTCCTCCTTCCGTATTTCCTCCATTCGCTTTAACTGGTGTTGCTGCAGTACCAGCATTATTCTCATTTCCTATAGCATCTAGTTTTACACACTCAGCTAATGCTTTTTTAACTTTATCACTTACATTTTCCCACTCTTTATATGCACCATTATCTGCTTGAATAGAATCAGCTTTAACTTCTACTTGATACTTTTGATTTTTATATTTATTTCCTGCTTCTGTTGATAATGTAACACTTTCTAATAAAGTATTAGTAAAGGTACCTCCAGAAACTTTTCCTATATAGTAGTAATAATCACCGTCTTTAAACCATTGTCCTTGTCTATCTCCTAAATTAGATTTAACAAAATTTAATTTTAAATAATCTAATTCTCTTTCTCCTGTCTCTTCTTTTTTATTTAATTTTCCATCTTCCCATTTAGGTGTTATTTTAACTCTTATAAACTGATCATAGGTACTTGTATTTTTAACTTGTACTAACTTGTCAGTTGTTGTTCCTGGAACAACATTTGTTGGTTCTTCGAATTTTTCCCATATATCAATTCCTGCATTTGAATCATCATCATTAGTTCCTCCAGTAGCAAATTTGTTTGTTACAGTATCTTGAGATGTAAACCACGCAAATGTTCCTCCAACGACTCCTGCTGTTAATGTTCCTGCCAACAACAAAGCACTTAATTTTTTCTTATTCATTTTGGTCCCCCTAATTAATTTTTAATTTATATCCTAAGACTATGTCAAAACACATTTTTATATAACTATACTTTATTGAAATTTTTATTTTTTTCTTCCTCATCTATAGATTTTAATCTTTTTCTAAGTCCTGCCCCTATAACAAATAACGCCATTAAAGCCATTACAAACACTATTATTTTTGTTAAATTATTTTTCATCCAAGCCATGACAGCCCCAACTTTAGGCACAAATTTTACAACTTTCCCTATTAAAACATCTGATTGTACTGGTGATGGATCTTCTACGTTATTCGCATCCCCTTGGGTAACATATTTTATAGCATTGTTTTCATTAATTATCTCCTTTACCCTATGCGTCGTTATATTATCAGAATTTGTACTACCAAATGTTATAATATCATTAACCTCTATCTCCTCTGGCTTTACTTCTTTGACTATCACCAAATCATTAATATTTATAGTAGGACTCATACTTCCCGTTAATACTGTAAAAAATTTATATCCAAAAAAGCTAGGCTGTACACCCTTTCTTACAGAATTTAACGAAAATCCTGAAATAGCAATTAACGTTATTAGAACTACATAAAATATGATATTGCCTAATAACTTCCAAACTTTATTTTTAGTCATTTTTCTCCCTCAACATAATTTAAAATTACTTTAAATATTTCATTATTTATTACATAAATTATTTAACATTGTTTTTATACTATTATTACTAATATTAGACCATGTTTTTTCATAAGCTTCCTTTGTTGCTTGTACAGCTTCTGCTTTTACATCTACTATTAATTTTTTTCCAGTATATCTATCTTGTAATTCCTTTGGTATATCGGCACTTACACTCTCTAATAAAATTTCAGTACTTCCATCTTTAGGAACTAAAGTATTATAATAATAATATCCGTCTCCACCATCTATCCATTTGTTTGATTCAGATGTACTTGCATCTGCTATATTTGCACTAGCCCAGTTCAACTTTATAATATTGGTATCTCCTGCCCATGCCTTTCCATTTTCATCTACCCATCTTGGAACTATTGCAACTCTTATAAGTGTATTTACATTACCGTTATTTTTAACCTTCACCTTTTTATCATAACTTTCCCCCTTCCAATTTTCTGGAGGGTCAAATTCTTCATCTACCTCTATATCAACATCCCCAGATACAAAGGCATTTGTGACCTCATCCTTAGACGAAAAATACGCATTAGTTCCAACAACAATCCCTACAATACTAACTAACATAGCAGTCAATATTATACTTAACTTGATATTCTTTTTTGTCATACTTGCTCCTTTTCCCTATACATTATTTTATTAATTTATATGTACTACTCTTTTCTTTAATTCAAATATAAATGATTCTACTAAGTTATTTTTTTAATTATCTTCATTTCAAACTATTTATTACCTAAAAACACAATACAACTCACAACAAAACATAATAAATCATAAAATCCACATATAAAACAAAAAGACTCTAGGTAACATACCTAAAGTCTTAAAACTTATCTCTCATAAAACACATAATACTTTTTATTCTTTCCCTCAATGACTTTTGGATTATTATTTTCTTTAAACCAAAACTTAATTTTATCGACAACATTTAAATTATATTTATTAACAGTTCCACTCCAAGCCCCATTGCTTTCCCACACAACTTTAAAATCATCTTTAACTAAACTATAAGAACCTGTTTTTCTAATCTCAGGAATAACCTCAAGTCTAATCCACTTTTTAAATCTAACACCAATAGGCTTATCCGTGTATTGAAGAAAACCATATAAACCATCTTCATAGAAAATAGCTACGGTTCTAGTTTTTTACTAATTATATTATTTACCGCTACATCTGTGGTAATGGGAAATTCTTTCAATTTATATCCCTTTAATACTTCATATTCAAAACCCAATTCAAAATCTGCTCTTTTAATACAATCTTGAATAGTTTTAGTTGAATCAGCATATTCAAGAACCTTCACAACTTAATTAGCAATAAAGCAAATTCTATCATTCCATAAAAAGTATGTATATCTTTTCCTTAAAAATTCTTAATAAATAAATCATTCATTCTATGACAATCCTCTAAACATTTTTCTTTAAACTTATTTTGAATATCTTCATCAACAGTGGTTGTAAATTATTTTTTTGACATAATACTCACCTTCCATAAATTATATATGTAAATATACAGCTATCTATACATTTTACATATTAAATTTATATAATCCTAATATATATTTAATATGTAAGAATATCTAAAACTTAAAAACAAAATTTGCCACTCCCTTAGATATGGTAGAGACATTTGTATAATAATTATCTCTACTCATAAAAATTTATATATCTTTATAATAAAATTAATTATACATAATAGACGATAAACTCCCTATTGTAGCTAAAATATTAAAATCTTCTTAATTTTATATTACCATTCACTAAGTTCCTTTATTCCTGGAATGCTATTCGGAATTTTATCATTATTCTCTAAGGGAACCATCCATATATTTATAGTTCCTGATTTACTATTTCCCTTAGTTACTAACTTCTTAACACCTGTATTTACAGTCTCACCTAAATTTATTTCATTAAAATAACTTTCAGCCTCTACAACTTCTAAACTCATATCTTCATCAGTTATAAGTTTCACATAAAATTTCTTATTATCTTGATACAACACAGCAGCTTTCCCATCACCAATTATCTCAATTTCTGCTTCAGTATGCATCTGCCATACTACTTCACTTTCCTCACTAAGTTCATACTCATCCCTTATTAATAATTCTTTTCTATTGTTTAATAGTTTAAATCCTCTATTAATATTTATAGCTTCATTATATGCTGACGTAATATCAACTATTGCAAAGGGCTCATCTTTTTCATTTAAATTTTTATCAATAATAGTAGCTTTAGCTTCTACAAATTGATCTGCTAACGAATTTGGATTAACTAAAAGTGTATTATGCCCTTCTGCTTTTTTTCTATAATAATTCCATCTTAATCCATTATTACTCATATCCCAATACCCTGGTAAATTATAGTTCTCACTTCCTAAATCAATAGCCCATCTAACTCCTAAAGCCTCAAAAACAAAACTTCCTATATCTAAATCTCCATGAGGCGATCCATTTTCGCCTCCCTTCAAGCCTAAAAATAGTCCATTCTTATCATTCCAACTACTTCTCATTGTTACTAATGATTGCTTTTCATAATACTTGTCTAGATTATCCAATTCTTCTCCTTTATAATATTTTTTATCGTACCAAAGTAAATCATATACTGATACCTTTCCTACCTCTTGCATATAGTATTTATGATACCAAGTCAAATCGCTATTTTTAAACCTCTTAGCAAACCAAAGATTCATATATCCATATGGTAAACTAATATTATTATCAGAAAAATTGAAAGTCCCTTTGTTTCCTGTCATGTATATTGGAAATTCACCTGTTTCTCTTAACCCGTAAAATTCTGTAAAATTAAATTTATTTTTAACAGCACTATCTAGCATAGCAAAATAATATACTAAATATCTAGTTCCATAATTCCAATAAGATAGTCCTTCGATATATGCACCATCTGAATAATATTGTATTAAACCATTTTTTACTGATTTTAAAGATTCCTTAACAACATCTAAAGCTAAATCACCAAATTGTGAATCTGATAATGCTAGGGCCAATGCCGTAAATCCTCCGTTACACACAGAATTCCAATTAAACTCATTTTCAACAAAAGAATGAGATGAATTTTGATACATCGGTAAAACAATATCTAATGCTTTTCCTTTAGCTGCAATTTCTATAATGCCCCTTTGCTCATTACTTAAATAATGATATAGCCAATCATACCCTATAGCAATTCCAAAAGATATATTTGCAGTATCTAGAAGATGGTCATCACTCCAATCTTTATAATTTAAACAAATATTTTCAATCTCTTTCCATGCCCTTTCTGCATATATCGTATCTTTAGTTATTTTATACATAAAACTTAAATCTATGATATATTCAGCAGCTAAAGTTTTTAATCTTACTCCATCTGGCTTTTCATAAGCAATAATATCCTTTTTTAATATTTTATCAGCTTCTTCTTTAAATGTCTCAAACCAACTTATTAAATTCTCATCTGTCTTGATATTTTTCTTTAGCTTATTAAACTCGCTTTCTGTTGCTAAAAGTTTTGGGTGAGCTTCTTCCACCCTAATTTCTATATCATCCTCTACACCTATTGATGATAAGACATCTAAATCACCATCTTCTTTAGCATTTTCATATGGATTTATTATAATATCATCTATCCACACATCACCACTTGCATTATCATAAAGATATTCAAAGTGCAGATTACTTAACTCTTGTTGTGGTAACTCTAGTATATATTCATATTTAATCCAATCTTGATTTTTCGAAATTGGAATATTTACTACTGGATAATTTTCAATTTTATTTCCTTCAGCATCATTATATTGAAGCCTTATCTTTAATCCATCTCCAATAAAATTTTCACTTTTTATCCATTGCGTAATCCTTAGTGCTTTTCCTTGAATATAAGTTGGTATTTTAGTAATACTTTGACTTAGAGTTCCCCTTGAGTTTTCACTTTCTTTATTACTAAATAATTTTATCGAATTTTTTCCTAACTTTGATATCGAACTATCTATAATAGCAATAAATTCTCCATTACTATTCCAAATTCCCCACTTAAAAGGCTTATCATTGGTATTTCCCTCTTCAAAACTTAAATTTTCAAATAAGCTATTATCATTTTTCCAAATCTTTTCATCTTTAAGTTCTAAAATCACTTGTTTTGAATCTTTAATTATAAAAACTCTTATTACTCCAACTAACAATATCACTAATAAAACTATATATTTATAAATTACCTTCAACTTCATACCGATATCCTCTATATTTATCATTTAATAATATTATTGCTTTTTATCATTTTATTTAGTATTTCTAATAGTTAAGACACTTTTTCAATATCTCTCACATCAATACCTTTTCTTTTAAATATTATATTTTTAACTAGCAAATATTCTTTTGTAATGACTAATCCTATTAGATAACATATAATACCTACTGATAGTTTTATTATTACACTTAATAATATATTTGAAATACTAAAATTATTTAATAATAAATATCCTAATATCATAATACCTCCTATAATAGGGATATTTTTCAATTCAATTAGAAATTCTACAAAATTCCTATTAAATACTTTAGTTATAAGTACATAAAAACACTGAATAAAATTAAATAAAAATGAAATTGATACTCCTATTGCTAAACTTACAATATCACCTTTTATTATTCCAAACATTATTGCAGATACTGTAAATATAGAAGATATAACTCCAGTTGAAAATAATTTATCCACTTCTCCTGTTGCCTGAAATATTGATCCTATACTAGATAAAATCATTTGTACCACTATAGATAATGATAATATTTTAAAAATTGGAATTGCTATATCCCAATTAGAACCATACATTATTCTTATTATCTCTTTTGAGGAAAAAAAGCAAAATACTGATATAAAAATTCCTATATAAGCTAAAATTTTCACTACTTTCATATATGATTCATATATTATTTCTCTATTATTCTGATATTCTGATAATACTGGATGTAATACAGGTGTAATAACATGGGTTAAATTTTGTATTGGATATAACATAAGTTTATATGCTTTATCATAATAAGCTAGACTATTAGCTCCTAAAAATTTTCCTGTTAATATATTATCTAAATTTCTAGTAAAATAATTTATAAAATTAAACGAAAATTGATAAGTTGAATAACTTTTTATTTTTTTTATGGAATCAATTTCAAATCCTTTCTCAATTTTAAGGCCACAGAAAATTAGAGAAATAATAAATATAAAGCAGCTTTTCAACACAGAATCAACAACTAAAGCATAATATGATAATCCGTAAAATGCTAGTGCAATAGTTATAATTCCAACTATTATATTTACACTAATATTTATAATTCCTGCTAATTTAAAATTCTTATTTTTAAGTATTACGGCATTTGGAACTATTTTTAATATATTAAACATTACAGAAAATGCAAGCATAAATCCTAACGTAACATAAATTTTATTGGAATAAAAAAACGATATAAAATAAGAAAAAATATAAAATAGAATTCCTATTATTACCGAAGCAATTATAGAAAATTTAAATATATTTGATATATCTTTATTTTCTAATGTTTTATCTTGAATTATTGCTGGTCCTATTCCCATATCACCTAAAATTGTGAAAAATGTTGTAAAAACTGTTATTACAGCTACTACACCAAATTCCTCTGGGCCTAATAATCTTGCTAATATTGAATTTATTATTAACTGAACTATTATATTACTATATTTGGATATGAATGTTATAAACATTCCTCTTCTTAAGTTAACATCACTAGTCAAAATTATCCTCCTTAAACTATTAAATGATTCTTTGAATCAATAATGTTTTCTTCTAAAATATTTCTCCATTTATTTACTATATTATCTATATCAAAATTTTTTGCTCTCTCTATTGCTTCCTTAGACATTTTCAATCTTATTTGTTCATTATCAATTAAATATATTATCTTTTCTGATAATTGATTTATATCTTCTTTAGAAACTAATACTCCATTGACTCCATTTTTATTTATAATTTCCTTGGGTCCTGAATTTTCAAAAGCAACTACTGGTAAACCACATTCCATAGCTTCAGTTATAACTAATCCAAATCCTTCCCATCTAGAGGTAGATACAAATATTGATGATTCCAAATAATAGCTTTTAATATTTGTAGTAAAATTTTTTAACTTAACTACATCATTCAAATTTTCTTCTCTAATTAATTCAACTAGCTTGTCTTTATCTTTACCTTCTCCAACTATAGTTAATGTCCAATCCTTTCTTTTTATGGATACTTTTTTAAATGCTTTTATTAATAAATCTAACCCCTTTTGCTGCTCAAGCAATCTTCCAACAAATAATATATTCTTTTTTAAACAATTAGATTTTTCCTTTGATTGAAAGCTTAAAGGATTATATATGGTATTACACTCTATACCCATACTATTTTTATATTCAAACTTATCTTGATTTGTAAGAACTACACATTGATTTAATTTAGGTATATACTCTTTAAATAGCTTGTCTTGTTTCCAGTAATATTTATTTATATTATTAAAATAGGCATCATAAGAATTGTGTTGCCATCCTATAGTTTTGGCATTTATCCTATCTGATATAATTGCTAATAAAAGACTATACCTTCCTTCAACCCCTATTACATAATTATACTTATTTAAATTTATATAGTTTGTCAAACTTTCTTGTAATTCCTCTGGATAATACACATTTTTCAAAATATTAGGTGAAATTTTATGATTTATTATATTACTTTTCTCATTTAACTTCTTTATAACCTTAGAATATAACTTATCACTAATAGTTTTTTTATTAGTTTTTAGCCCAAGTTGAACGTGTATATCTTCATTTAAACTATATAAATTTCTATTTAAATTAACTTCCTTATTAATACATAATATATCAACTTCACAATATCTATTTAATTCATTAGCAAGTACTGATACAACCCTTTGAACTCCTCCCAAATTAAATATTGTTGACGTAATAAAACAAATTTTCATAATTATCCTCAATTTAAACAGCAATTCTTCAGCTGTATATTTTTATTTTTATAAATAATTAAATAAATTAATAAATAATAAAATATATTATTTATCAAGTAATATTGATTTGGATTATAATTACAACAAACAAAGTTTGCTAAAAATAATCCAATCACAAATGATTTTTCTATATTTTCTTCAACACACTTCAATGCCTTTAATAATAAAAATATATTTAATATTAAGAATAAAATAAATATAAACACTCCTTGTTCAGCTAAAATATTTATATATTGAGAATGTATATCTATATCTTTATATCCTAAATTATAATATGCATAATATTTATATTGCCCTGGTCCTATTCCTATAAAAAAAGTATTATTAGGAATAATTTTTTCAAAAATATTATTAAATTGTATATCTCTCCACATTGAAGTATTTCCTCTTTTAATAAAAAGAATATTATATATTTGTTGTCCAAATGAAATTATAACCAATAATGATATGAAAATACTTATTATTAATATTCGTACTTTTTTCAAAATATATTTTATAGTGTTCCATTTAGTGAATAACAAATATACTAATAATTCTATAAATATAGTTAAATACCCTATTCTTGTTAATGTTAATATGGAAAATATAACTGTAAATATTAGAGCTATCAGATCAATTTTTTTTCTATTCTTTATATAATTAAAAAATACTATTGAAAATAATATAGCGGAAAAATTCCCTCCTGAATTATTAGTACCGGCAAAACCTACTATTCTCTTTACTATATTAGATCCATTTCCATAATATATACTTTGACTAAACATTCCAGGCAAAAGCTTCTTTCCAGTAATATACTGAACTATACTTAAGCTCCCATTAAAAATGGCTATATAATTAATAAAATTTCTTATATTATCAAAATCAATATATCTTAAACTTTTATATGTTTTAGATATTAAATATATACTAAAATACATGATAAAAATATTTAAAAACTTAGCAACATCATATATTTGTTCTTTTGTCCAATAAATTAATGTATTTGCTAGTATAATTAATAATATCAATTCATCAAATGTTAATTTAAATGATTGAATATTTGATATAGATATAACTATAGTAATCATTATAAAGAATACTAATGGTATATATACATAACTTACTTCTTCTATAATAAGCTGGCTACTATTCATATATATTGATATATTACTACATATACCTAACATTATAAGTATTATATTTATATACTTATATTTATTTTTCAAAAAAAACATATTCATTATTAGAACTAGAAAACAACTTATTAATACAATTAAATAACTTTTCAATTCATATCCCCACCATATTTCATTCGTAATTAACGTAAATTATTATATATTTTTTCACCCACTTTCATAGCAAAAAAATTCTTATATGCTTCTTTATTCATTGGATTATTAATAAATGCTTTACTATAAAATTCTTTTGCTTGATTAAATTGATTGAATCTTCTATAAATCCTAGCAATATTTAAATTTTGATAACAAACTATTTTATTTTTATATTTTCTATATTTAATATCTTGACTCAATATATTATTAACCTTATCTATTATATATTTATGACCTTCCAATACTCTTTCCATATTTCCTGAAATACTTTCTGAATGAATATAATATTTTAAAAGGGGCTCATCAATCTTTGCTATTTTATGCTTTTGAGCTACATTTATATAAAAATCCCAATCCTGACAACTCACTAATCCTTCCTTAAACATTCCTACATCATCAAATATTTCTTTTTTAACAATAATAAGGGACGTACTTCCTATTATATTTTCACATAATAATCCATAATAATTATCTCTATACTTTTTTGACTTGTGAATTTTAGATTTTCCAGTTTTACAATCAATCAAATACATATTTGAATAAACTATTCCTATACTTTTCTCTTTTTCAAAAATTAGTGTACTTTTCTCCAATTTATTTTCTGTCCATTCATCATCACTATCTAGGAATGCTATATAATATCCCTTTGCAACTTTTATTCCTGTATTTCTAGCTACACAGGCTCCTTTATTTACCGAATGTTTAATATACTTTATAAATGAATATTTTTCCATGTATGATTTTATTACTTTATACGTATTATCTGTAGAATTATCATCAACTATTATTATTTCTATATTTTTATATGTCTGGTTTAATACACTGTCTATAGATCTTTGTATTAATTTTTCTCTATTGTATGTTGGTATAATTATACTAACCAATTTATTCATATAACCCCCACTAATTTATCGTAATAAACATATTGATTTCATAATATAGTTATATACTTGAATTCTTTTAAATTTAGACTTAATTAATATATTTATTGCATTAACAGTTCCTCTAATTATTTTTTTAGATTTTATCTGTTTTTTTGCTACTTGAAATCTTTCATGATTTAATAAAAATTCTTCTATAGATTTTTTTTTAATTTTTTTAATATCTTGTTTTACATTGTATTTTTTTGAATCTTTTAAAGCTTTCTTATAATTCTTACTTATAATTTGAGAATTGATTTCTTGATATGCTCTTTTTGATTTTGTTATTCCACTTTTTCTTACTCTATATTTAACTAAATAGTCATCCATATATTTCACTTTATATCCATTTATAATTGCTCTACATAAAAAATCATAGTCTTCAGCATAACTTACATCATTATATTTTACTAATTGGTTAAGAATTTCTCTCTTAAACATCCATGTTGGATGAATAGATACATTCCCATACTTTAAGCATTGTTTTAACATACAATCATCTTTTAATACACTGCTTTTTTTATTGGTAATATCCAAACCATTTTCATCAATAAAATTTACTCTTCCCATAACAAAATCTACATTAGTATTTTTTATATAGTTAACTTGCTTTTCTATTCTATCTCCATAACTTATATCATCAGCGTCCATTCTAGCTATATAGTTTCCTTTACTGTTTTTCAAACCTATATTCAATGACTTTGTTAATCCAATATTTTTATTATTAAATATAATTTTTACTTTAGAATTATGTTTATATTTACATAGTAAATTCACCAATTCAATATTATTAGGATTATCACAAATTATAATAAACTCTATATTTTTGTAACTTTGATTTAATATCGAGTCTATACATAATCTTATCCATTCGCTTTTTTCATTATAACAGGACATTATTACAGATACTAAAGGTAAACTCATATAAATTCCCCCTTATGTCACTACTCATAAAGAAAAATTATATTTTATATAATTTTTTATGATTTTCTATATAATTTTCTTTATTAAACATATTTAAATAAGTTTTATTTGCATTTCTTTTTAATCTATTTAATAGTACTTTATCTTCATAAATCCTAATTATATTACTACTAAATCCATCAATATCTTTAACATCTACTAAAAAGCCATTATATCCATTTTTAATTTCTTCATTAGTTCCATCAATATTTGTACCAACAACTGGTATACCCTGTGAAAATGCCTCAATTGGAGCTAATGGAAGACCTTCAATATAAGAACATAATAATAATAAATCTATATATTTTAAATGGTCTATTACATTATTTTTACTTCCTAATAAATAAACATAATTATTTAATCCTTCTTTTCCTATATAAGCTTCTAGATTACTTCTTTCAGGACCATCTCCAATTAAAACAAACCTTATATTTTTATTACTCTTTATTGTTTTTTTAGCAATCTTAACAAAATCATACACACCTTTATAATTAATTACCCTGCTAACTTGAGCTACTACAAAGTATCCTTTTTTCTTTAAATCTAACAATCTATAATCTATGTTCCCTAACCCTCCTTCCACATCTACTGTATTATATATTGTAGTTATTTTTGTTTCGTCTAACTTTGATTTTTTTACTAATATTAACTTTGCACTTTCGCTTACCGCTATTATTTTAATATTTTTTAATGCTATATTAGTAAGTTTAAACTTATTTTCTATACATAAATGTTGCGTATGAATAACCTTAACTCCTGTTATTATACTTACTATTTTTGCTAACAATGCTGTCATTCTATGATGACTATGAATTATATTAATATTCTCTTTTTTTACTATATCCAATATTTTTTTTATGTTAAATATAATATTATGTGGAAGTTTGTTTTCCATATTATATAGGGTGTAGTATTTTACATTTAATTTTTCAAATTCCCCTAAAAGTTCACCTCCACTACTTGCTATTACTATTTTATTATCTCCCCTTAGTTCCTTAGTTAGTTTTAATATACATTTTGTAACACCACCAACACTCATAACATTATTTAAGTATAATATATTCATCTTTTTCTCCTATCAGGCAAGTATATAATTTTCAATTGAACTTATTATATTAGTTGTATTTGAAACATACTTCTTAAATTCAATTTTTTGTATTTCTCTAATAGCTAATTCTAAATTTTCTATATTAATTACTGATTTTATAAATTGCATATTTTCAAACTGCCGAACTATTTGTAATTGATGATTATCAACATGTTCATTAAATTCTTCTAATCTAGGAACCGCTATTACTTTTTTTCCCTTCTTAACAGCCCCAACTATAGCACCAGTTCCACCATGAGTTATTACTATATTACTGTTATCCATCATTCTTTTAAATTCATCTCTATCTAAAAAATTTTTATATTCATAATTTTTAGGTATATAATCACTATATCCTATTTGTGCAAAAACTTCTTTTTTTGTTATCATGCCTTTTTCTATTAAACTATCTACTTCCCTTAATAGTCTATTAAATTGAAACTTTTGAGAACCTAAAGTTATAAATATCAATATATCCCACCTTCATATAATGCATTAGGATAAAATTCTTTCATTTCTTCCCATTGAACATAAAATCTATCTGCAAATTTATAAACTAATTTTCCTGTTAAAGTTGGCGAATTCACCTTAGCAAAAGATTCTATAAATATAATTTTTCTTTTAAATATTTTTGAAATTAAGCATATTGGTATTGTAGCTAATGCTCCTGTTGATATTACTACTTCTGGTTTTTCTTTTATAAATATAATTATTGATTTAAATGAATTTATAATCATATTAAATAAAAATTTAAACTCTCTTCTATTAACCTGTTTCAAATAATAAGTATTAAACTTACTATTTGAAACAGAATATTTAGTTTTTTCAGTTACTATAAAACTATCATGCTTCTCCATAAGAGGTTTTAACATCATAAGCTGTTCAAAATGACCACCACTTGAAGCAATAAAACACACCTTTTTTTTCATCTTTAATTCCCTATCTTATATTATTGTTGCTGCAACTTCTTCTAAGACTATTCTATCTATTAAATTGATTACTGCTTGTCTTCCAACTGAATAATAATCTAAAGTTCTATTCTTTATATCATCTATGCTATAACAATTTCTACCGTCAAATATTATTGGTGTATTCATAAGTTCAACATATTTATCTAAACTTAAATTTTTTATTTCATCCCATTCTGTAAATATAAATACCATATCTGCATTATCTATTGCTTCTTCTGGAGTTTCTTTATAGTCAACTTCTGTTGGAAATAGTTTTTTAAAATTATTTACTCCAACTGGATCATAAGCTATTATCTCTGCACCCTCATCTAAAAGTCTTCTTATATTAGATATTGATGGAGCTTCTCTTAAATCATCAGTTCCTGGTTTAAATGTTAATCCTAAAACAGCTACTCTCATACCTTTTAAACTACCAAATCTTTGTTTAGCTTTTCTAAATAGCTTGTACTTTTGATTTTCATTAACTTCAATAGTTGCTTTTATAGTTTTAAGTTCATATCCATTATCATTTGCTAACCAATGAAGTGCTTTTGTATCTTTTGGAAAACATGAGCCTCCATATCCAAGACCTGCATTTAAAAATTTATCTCCTATTCTCTTATCATAGCTCATTCCTTTTGCTACATCCTCAACGTTAGCTCCAACTAACTCACAAAAGTTTGCTATTTCATTCATAAATGAAATCTTAAGAGCTAAAAAATCATTTGAAGCATACTTTATCATTTCTGCTGATCTTCTATTTGTTACAATTATTGGCTGATTAAATGGTTCGTATATACTTCTTAATATCTTTTTAGCATTTTTAGATTCAACACCAATAGCTATTCTACTTGCCTTTAATGTATCTCTAACTGCTGTTCCTTGTGCTAAAAACTCTGGATTTGAAGCAACTTCTATATTTATATCATTTACTTTATGCTCTTTTAAAAAAGCTTCAACTTTATCATTTGTTCCTATTGGAACTGTTGATTTTACAACAACTAAACAATCCTTCTCTGCATTTTCAGCTATTTGTTTGCAAACCTGAAACACATAATCTAAATTAGCCGAACCATCTGCCCGCTCCGGCGTTCCAACTCCTATAAATACAACATCTGCGTCTTTATATGCATTTTTATAATCAGTTGTAAAATCTAATCTCTTAGCTTTATAATTCTTTTCTAAAAGTTCATCAAGTCCTGGTTCATATATAGGAGACATCCCCTTTTTCATAATCTCCACCTTTTTTTCATCTATATCTACACAAGTTACATTATGTCCAACCTCTGAAAGACAAGCACCTGTAACTAAGCCAACATATCCTGTTCCTGCTACCACTAATTTCATGTTTTCCCCCTTAACTTGCACTTTTATCACCCAAAAGTACAAAAACTGTTTTAAATATAAGTTTTATATCGATAATTAAATTTCTCTCTTCCACATATTTAATATCAAGATTCATCCAATCTTCAAATCCAATATTATTTCTTCCATAAACTTGCCAATAACATGTAAGTCCCGGCTTAACACTTAATCTCTTTAGCATCCATGGCTTAAACTGTTCAACTTCTTTTGGTAAACTTGGCCTTGGTCCAACCAAACTCATCTCACCCTTTAAAACATTTATAAGTTGTGGAAGTTCGTCTAAACTTGTTTTTCTTATAAACTTTCCAACCTTAGTTACTCTAGGGTCATTTTTCATTTTAAACATTGGGCCTGATCTTTCATTCTGTTTCAACAAATTTTCTTTAAGCTCTTCAGCATTGTGAACCATACTTCTAAATTTATACATTTTAAACTCTTTTCCATTTTGCCCAACTCTTTTTTGTGAAAAGAATATACTTCCCTTTGAATCTTCTATTTTTATAAGAATAGCCACAATTATTAATATTGGACTTAAAACTATTATTCCAACAATTGCTCCAACTATATCAATAAATCTTTTTAAAATTAAATACCACTTTGATATATTTGAATCTTCAAAATTACTCTCTAATTGAATACTTGAATTATCCAATACTATACTTGCTGCTATTTCATCTTTAGCATCTTCACTAATATGCTCTTGCACCTTTTATCCCCCTTACTTAAACCCACTCCTTATATTTTCACTTTTGTTTACTAATTTTAAGGTACAATAACTTTTAATATCCCCTTAAATTCAAATTAATTAAAATTTTACCCTAAAGCCTTTCCTAAAGACATTACTTTCTTTTTCTTACTCTTTTTATGTTTTTTATTTTCATTTTCATGGTAATGAAAATAATTATTTTTGCTTTCTTCTACCCCATTAAAAACTGTTCCTATAACATTTGCCTTTACTTTATCCAAAAGCTTTTTAGCATTTATGACATTATCTTTTTTAGTTTTTTTTGCTTTAACCACAAGTATCGTGCCATCTACTTTGGTTGAAAGAATTTGTGCATCAGTAACTGCTAAAACTGGAGGCGTATCAAAAATTATATAATCATAAATTGGCCTAAGCTGTTTTATTAAACTTTTCATATTCTTTGATCCCAACATTTCAGATGGATTAGGTGGCAAATTTCCTGTTGTTATAACATCTAAATTTTTAGAAATATTTCTTATAACACTATCTATTGAAGCCTTTCCCACTATTACTTCAGAAACTCCCATTCCATTTGATATTACAAAACGTTTATGAATAGATCCTCTTCTCAAATCACAATCCATAAGTAATACTTTCTTTTCATTTTGTGCTAAAGAAAGTGCTAAATTCCCTGCCGTTGTTGTTTTTCCTTCTCCAGGCTCTGAACTTGTTACAACTATAGTTTTTAGACTTTCATTAAAAGCTGAATACTCAATATTGGTTCTAAGTGTTCTATAACTCTCCGCCGCCATTGACATTGGCTTTTTTTCAACTATAAACATATTTTCCTCCCTAAATTAATTATTTTGTTTCTGTAAGTGGAATATTTCCTAGCACAGGAATATCTAATGTTTTTTCCAAATCATCTTTATCTTTAAATGAATTATCTAAATATTCAAGTAAAAATACCACTCCAATACTTACCATAAGACCTAAAACAAAAGCTATTGCAATGTTCATTTTTTTATTTGGCGAAACTGGTGTTTGAGATACTTGAGATGCTTCTACAATCTGTATCTTTCCATTTGGTATAAGCATTTTAGCTTCTTGTATAAAAGCAGTTGCTATTACTTGAAGCACATTATTAACTTGATATGGGTCATTTCCCTTGTAACTTATTTTAATTATCTGAGTATCATTATTTGAACTTACGGTTAAATTATTAATTACTTCTTCTGAAGTTAAATATATTCCATTTGCCCCTAGTGCATTAGCTATCAAATCATTAGTTTTAACAAGTTCAACATAAGTTTTTACAAGTTTTTGATACATCTGTATATCGTTATTACTATAATCTCCATTAGCTTCTGTCTGTTCTTTTCCTATGAAAAGCTTAGTTGATGATTCATATTCCGGTTCAATAATATAAAAAGTAAAAAAAGCTGCAACCACTGTTGTAAGTGTCGTTATTACAACTATCATTTTCCATTTATCTTTTAAAACACGTACTATATCATCTACCCTTATCACTTCTTCTTCCATTTTATTATCTCCTAATTGAAAAATTTGCATTTTAATATTTTTATTTGCATTATTATATTTAAATAATTATTAATATAAATAAATTTTTTAAATAAAAATTATAAATATTCAAATTTCATTCACCATTTCACCCCTCTAAATTACATTTATAATAAAATTATACTATTAATACATATTTTTTCTACTTTTATAATTTGACAAAATACTTGTTTTTGTTTTATTATTTTTTCCTTATTTAGTATTATTTTTCCAAATTATTTAATTTAAATTATTTTTTAACTTTTTTTTATATTTTTTAGTTTTTTATTTAAAATAAATTTGTAATTAAATCTATATTTTTATAATTTATTGAAATTATTGTAATATAAAGTTTTGTTAACTTTTTATTAATTTCTATTAACTCAAAAAAAGGCCTTAGAAAAATATATCTAAGACCTTTAAAACTTATTTTGTATATGAAATTTTGCATAAATATCAATTATTATTCCCAACTTCTTATATCTTTAAATATATAATCATGCAAGCTTGTAACTGTCGTTTCTTCATCAAAATCCAAATAATAAACTCCATCTATCATTGTGCCATGACAATCTTTATCCATTGGAAATCTTTCTTGCTCTATATTTACATTTCCCATTTTCGCTACTGCCGTTCCAATACTTAATATTTCTGTTGCATCCATGTTAGTTTCGATTAATGGCAATATTTCATTTAGAAGATTAGGCCATTCTTTTACTGATGTATCTTTTATTTTTTCAAAAACTTTAGTTAAAACAATTCTTTGTCTCTCTGTTCTTTTATAATCATTACCTTCAGTATATCTGATTCTAGTATACGCTAAAGCTTGAGTTCCATTTAAATTATATATTCCTGGTACTTTTATAGTTTCTGCTTTTTCATTAGTAAAACTATTTATGCTGTTTATATAGTTTGCTAAGTACGGAATTTCATCTTGCGTTATACTAACTTCAACTCCACCTAAAATATCTATAATTTTTTGAAGACCACTAAAATTTACACTTGCAAAGTCTTTAATGTTTAAATCAAAATTATTATTTAAAGTTTGTATTGCAAGTTGCGGACCACCATATGCATATGCATGATTTAGTTTATCCTTACTTTTACCTATTATATTTACATAGGAATCTCTCATAATAGATGTAAGCTTTATTTTACTATTATTTCTATCAATAGTTAATATCATAATAGAATCTGATCTTCCATCATCCCCCTTTACTGCATCAACTCCAAAAAGAGCTATATTTTGTATATTAGAATAACTACTAAGTTTTTTATCAGTTTCAGGATCTATTGCTAAATTATTAATATCAATATCTACAGTCTTTATTTTTTCAAAAAAAGAATACCCATATATTGCAGTTGCTCCAATTCCACACAAAATAATAAGCAAACATACCGAAAAACCTACAAAAATCCTATTTTTCTTTCTAGTTTTTTTCATTTAATATCCTCCTATGTTTCTAGAAAGCTTTTTGTTTTATTATTTTTACTTTCCCCTTAAATATCTTTAAAAGTTCCTTTATTTCCTTATTAAAAGTAATAAAATTCAAAATTATAAGAATGGTTAAATAAGCAAGTCCCCCAACTAACCAACTAAAATTATTAGATAGAGTTAAAAAGCTTACAATTAAAACCAAAAGATAAATAAATTCTTTTTTAGTTATGGTTAAATATCCAAAATCTTTAATAGAATAAATATACCATGTTATAAACGCAAGAGTTGTTGCAACTGCAATAGCTTCTGGTGTTTTTGATATAAACATAGCAACTGTATTATATATTGCTGAAATTAGAACCATAAAAAACACTACTTTAACATATCTTTTTTCATTTTTTCTAGCCTTATATAAATTTACATAAAGTGCATTTATAACAATCATATAAGGATATGCTGCAAAAGATATTGCTATTATATTAAGAGCTGGTATATATTTTTTTATCATAATAGACACAATAGCTGCAAAAGCAAAATATCCAAGACTTGCAAATCCACCTAAAATTAAAAAAGCATTTTTAAGTTTTTTAACTTCCTCCTCTTTTTCTCCCTTGGATAGATAATTATAAAATGTTACAGACACCGCACTAACCAAAAGATTTATTATGTTTAACATAGATATTGCAAAAGAATAATAAGCAAAAGAATCTACATCAAAAAATAATTTTATAAACCATCTATCAATAGCATAAAACATCATAACCGATAGATTTCCTAAAAGAATGAAGAATCCCACCTTAACATTTTTTAATGCCTTCAAATCATATTTAGCTTTTATTCCCCTTGTTGATTTATAAAATCTATATTCTAAAAATAAAAAAGCCATTCCATTAGCCACTAAAGTTGTTAAACAATAAAAAATCTTATTTTCACTTCTAAAAATTAAAGCTAAGAATATATTTAATAAAAGGTACATCAAAGTATAAACATAAGAAACCTTGGCATAGTCTTTAAATTGTCCTGTAGCTTGATAATATAATTGATGAAAAGAATATGTGTTAACAGGAATTATACTAAGAGCTATTAAAAACATTATTAAATCACTATTAACAAAAGCAAAAATTAAAAATATAGCTGTTACTATTGCTTGCATAAGCAAAAATACTTTATGCTCTCCTTTAAGTTCTGCTTTATCAATTTCATTTGAACTCTTTCCTCCATATTTTATATACATTCCATCTACGAAACCAAAATGCAAAAAACCTATATAAGATATATAAAAAGCATATGTTTTCACAAAAGAATAAGATTCCACAGATAATATAGCTGGTACAACAAACCCTATTATTATTCCTGAAATCATACTTAAAAAATTTGCAGAAAATATCCTAAGAATACTATTTTTCAGACTCATAAATTCTCCTTTTAATACCATTTTTTAATTTGTAAACTTTTTATTTTAAACATATTTAATATTTTTATACATATAATTACTTTAAATCATTTTTTTATATTATTCAACAAATATATTTAAAAAAGTTTTATTAATAATATTATGTTAAACTTTACATAAGTATGTCAAAATGTTACAATTTATGTGTTATTACGAAAGGAAGTGCAGTTAAATGGTCAATAATTCAAAAGAAAAAAACGTCACCAAGAAAAAAAAAATGTCCATAGGTAAAAAAATTTTAATAGTTTTTAGTGTTATTTGTCTTTTTGGTGTAAGTGTTTTAGGTGGAATCCTTGCTTATTCTTATGGTTTACTTGATAAAATGGAACAAGTAGAATTGGATAAAAATGATTTATCATTAAACACATACGTATCTAATGACAATATTGTAAATATTGCTTTATTTGGAGTTGATGGTATGAATGGCGAAGGTGGACGCTCTGATTCTATATTAATTTTAACTATTGATAAAATTAATAATAAATTAAAGATAAGTTCAATAATGAGAGATGCTTACGTTAATATCCCTGGTCATAACAAGGATAAAATAACTCATGCTTATGCCTATGGTGGTCCTCAACTTGCTGTAAAAACATTAAATGAAAACTTCGATTTAGATATACAAGAATTTTTAACGGTAAATTTTGAATCATTTCCTGAAATAATAGATGCTTTAGGTGGAATTGATTTAGAAATTACACAAGAAGAAATAAACGCTTCTATAAATATAAATAGCCATATACAACACTTAAATTCATTAAATGGAACTAACTCTCCATATATAACTACTCCAGGACTTCAACATGTTGATGGAACACAAGCTTTAGCTTATGCTAGAATAAGATATACAGATGGCGGAGATGCTGCAAGAACTCAAAGACAACAAATTGTTCTTAATGCTTTAATTGAAAAAATAAAAGAAACCCCAGTAAGTAAATATAATGCTCTTTTAAATAAATTTTTACCTGTAATTAAGACAAGCTTAACTTCTAATGAAATGTTAGGTGTTGCTGGAGATGTTTTGAAACTTAGCAATTATCCAGTAGAAAATAAAACTTTTCCTCTTTTAGAAAATAGTAAGGACTCTATGATTAATGGAACTTATTATCTAACCTTTAATGAAGATACAACTATTAAAGAAATTCATGAATTTATATATGGAACTAACGACACAAAATCTTCCTCTAATTAATATAAAAATCTTTAAAATAATATTAATACTCTGCAAAAATTAAATAATAAAAAAGGATAGATTCATTATAGTCTATCCTTTTAATTTTTAAACCAATTCAGAAACCTTATTATTCTTATAAATATACTCTAATAAATTTTTTGCCGTTGCTAATTTTATATTTCTACTCATATTATTAAACATTTCACTTGATTCTATTTGAAATTCTTGAACAGGATCTACCTGCTTATACGATCTTAAATTTATCCCTTGCCTTAAATATTCCAAATCTTTTATATATTCTATCCAAAAACTATCAACAGTATCTAAAAGAATTTCTTTTTCAAAATTTTCTTCGTTATTATTCTTAAACAGTAAATATTTCTTTATTATAACTTTTTCTATTTCTACTGATAAATACTTAAACTTGCTTCCAATTATTAAACTATCTATATCCTCAGCACTAAAATAAAAGTTTTCTGCTAAATTTTTATTTATTTCTTTTACATCATCTTGAGTTATTTCCTTATCTTTGTTAAAATTACTCAATAAATCATTGACTAAATAACTTATCATATTTATTATATCATCTTCTATGTCATCTGAATCTAAGACTTTATTCCTTTGTTCATATATCACTTTTCTTTGCTTGTTTATAACATCATCAAATCCAATTATATCTTTTCTTGCTGCAAAACTATCCCCTTCAACAGCTCTTTGTGCATTTTCTACTGAAATTATTGCTGATTTATGCTTAATTTCTCCATCTTCACTCTTATTTAAACTTTCTATTATCTTCTTATACTTGCTAGACATATAATTTTTAATTATGTCATCTTCTAAAGAAACATAAAATACACTCTCTCCTACATCTCCTTGTCTTCCTGACCTTCCCCTTAATTGATTATCTACACGCCTTGAATCATGCTTTTCTGTCCCAATTACCTTTAAACCACCTAAACCATAAACTTCTTCAGTAAGTTTTATATCTGTTCCTCTTCCAGCCATATTAGTTGCTATTGTAATTGCCCCTTTTTCTCCAGCCTTTGCAACTATTTTAGCTTCCATTTCATGATTTTTAGCGTTCAAAACATTATGGGGTATATTTTTTCTCTTCAATATCGCTGATATATCTTCAGATTTTTGTATACTAGAAGTACCAACTAATATCGGTTGTCCTGTTTTATTAGTCTTTATTATATCTTCAACAACAGCATAATATTTACTCTTTATATCAATATAAACCTTATCTTTATTATCTATTCTTTGCACAGGTTTATTTGTTGGAACTACTATAACATCTAAAGAATAGATATCCCTAAATTCTTTTTCTTCGGTATTTACAGTTCCACTCATTCCAGATAATTTTTTATAAAGTTTAAAAAAGTTTTGAAGTGTTATAGTTGCCATAGTTTCAGATTCTTCTTGGATATCTACACCTTCTTTAGCTTCTATTGCTTGATGAAGACCATCTGAAAAACGCCTTCCTTCCATTATCCTTCCTGTTCCTGTATCAACTATCAAAATTTCATCATTCTTATTAACTATATAATCTATATCTTTAATCATAGTATAGTTAGCCCTCATAGCTTGCACTATATGGTGCTGAAGATTTATATTTTTTAAATCTCCATAGTTATCTATTTTAAAATATTCTTCTATTTTTTCTATTCCCATTTCAGTCAAAGTCACTGCTTTTTTCTTATCATCTACTTCAAAATCTCTATCTTTTTTTAAAGTCTTAACAAACTCATCAATATCTATATAATATTCAGTAGGCTCTGCCCCATCTCCCGATATTATAAGCGGAGTTCTCGCTTCATCTATCAAAATTGAATCTATTTCATCTATAATTACATAATTAAGTTCTCTTTGAACTCTATGTTCTTTACACTTAACCATATTATCCTTTAAATAATCAAAACCTATTTCACTATTTATTCCATAAACTATATCTTTATTGTAAATTTCTCTTCTTTCATCACCTTTCATATCATGAAGAATTACGCCTGTTGTTAATCCCAAAAATTCATGTATTTTCCCTATTTCTTCACAATCCCTTTTAGCTAGATACTCATTTGATGTAATAACATGAACACCCTTACCTGTTAAAGCATTTAAAAACGCTGGTAATGCTGAAACTAACGTTTTTCCTTCACCAGTTTTCATTTCTGCAACTCTTCCTTGATGAAGAATAATTCCACCAAGTATTTGAACATCATAATGCTTCATGCCCAAAACTCTAAAAGAAGCTTCTCTAACTAAAGCAAAAGCCTCAACTAGCACATCATCTAAAGATTCACCATTTTTTATTCTTTCTTTTAATTCTTCTGTTATTTCCCTTAGCCTTTCATCCTTAATTTTTCCCATTTCATTATCTAAAGCTTTTATTTTTTCTACAATTGGCATTATTCTCTTTATCTCTCTTGAACTATAATCTCCAATAAATCCGTTAATTATCTTTTTCAAAATTACCCCTCTTTTATCTATATTATTTTAATTATACAAATATAATAAACTCCAATTTAATATCTATATTTGAAATTATAACTTTTTATATCATTTTTATCAATAATTTTACAAAAAGTATTTTAATGGTATAATATATTTATTATTTTTTAAGGAGATGATTATTATTGTCGTTTAATTCATTAATATTTATATTGTTTTTTTTACCATTAATACTTTTTTTATATTATATTATTAAAGATAAATACAAAAACTTAGTACTTTTATTGGGTAGTATAGTGTTTTATTCCTTTTCTTCAACAAAAACTTTACTAATAATTTTTATAAGTATTCTAGTAAATTATTTTATAGGCATCACTATAAATAAAAGCAAATATAAAAAACATATATTATTTATTGGTGTTTTGTTTAATATTTCAATTTTAATTTACTACAAATATGTAAATTTTTTTGTTTCGTCTTTCAATAATTTTTTAGGACAATATATAAATATTAAATTTTCTCCACTTAGCTTATTAATACCTCTTGGTTTATCTTATATAACATTTCAACAAATTAGCTATATAGTAGATATTTATAGAGATAGTGAAACTAACATTAACTTTTTAGATTATTGCTTATATATACTATTTTTTCCAAAAATAATTTCTGGTCCTATAATTCAATTTAAAGATGTTAAATCTAACTTTAAATTCAGAAAATATACTGATGATTCTATGAATGATGGAATTTATAGATTTGCCACAGGTCTTGGAAAAAAAATAATAATAGCTAGTACACTTCAAAATGTTGTAGATAAAATATTTGCTTTAGACCCAAACACACTTCCTATGTCATTAGCTTGGCTTGGAATAATAGCATACACTATGCAAATATATTTTGATTTTTCAGGTTATACAGATATGGCGATAGGTATTGCTAAAATGTTCTGTTTTAATTTTCCTGAAAACTTTAATAAGCCATATCTTTCAAAAAGTATAGGAGAATTTTGGAGAAGATGGCATATCACCCTTTCTAATTTTTTAAGAGATTATATATATATTCCTCTTGGTGGTAATAAAGTTTCTAGAAGTAGAATGCTTATAAATACAATGATAGTTTTCTCTTTAAGCGGTCTTTGGCATGGAGCCAATTTTACATTTATAATTTGGGGATTTTATCATGGATTTTGGGTTATTATTGAAAAACTTGGCTTTAAAAAATTTTTAAACAAATTGCCTAATGCTTTATCTCAAAGTATTACCTTTATCATAGTATCAATTGGCTGGGTATTTTTTAGATCTGACAATGTTAAATATGCAGTAAAATATATTAAAACTTTATTTAACCCTTTTGCTATAAATAGAGTTTTAGATACATCTTTTTTAGGATTAAATAAAAAATTCTTTTTAATATTATTAATTGCACTTTTAATAACTTTAATTCCTAAAATAAAAATTATTAAAAGCAATATTAACACATTTGCTAACAAGTGTTTTTCTCTTATCATTCTTGTTTACTCTATCGCTATAGTAACCACAGGAAGTTTTAAGCCATTTATATATTTTAAGTTTTAAATATATTAATTGTAGAAAGGGGAAAAACTCTATGAAAAAAGATATTATTAAACCTAAGAAAAATATAAAGATTATAAATTTTATAAAAAGAAAATGGTATTTATGTGGATTTTTAATTATAATATATCTTCCCTTAATTCAAATGAATTTAAATATTTTTAATACTTCTACAATAAATGAAAAGAGGGAAAAAGCACAAAAACCTGTATTTAATAAAAATGAAGACATTTCAATTTATCTACAAAATTATGAAACTTATTTTAATGATAATTTTGGATTTAGAGAAAATTTTATAAAACTTGCCAATACAATAGATGTTAAGGTATTTAATATTTCATCAAACTCTAATGTTATTTTAGGTAAAAATAATTACTTATATTCTTCTGAGGAAACTAACGATTATAATAAAATAAATACTTTAACTGATGAACAAATAAATACTATTTTAAATAAGTTATCTTATTTTCAAAAAAAGCTAGCTGAAAGAGGTATCGATTTTGTGTTTACTGTTGCTCCTAATAAAAGCACCATTTACCCTGAATTTATGCCCTATGAAAGTTTAAATAAAAATGGTCAAAATAATCTTGATAAAATAAATAACACTATAAATAATTATTCTATAAATTATATAAACTATAAAGATCTTATGATAAATAATAAAAAGAATTATGAACTTTATTATAAAAGAGATACTCATTGGAATACGGTTGCGTCTACTTTAGCCTCTAATGAACTTTTAAATTATTTTTCAACTAAATATAATTCTGATTTTGGCTCAGTTTCTCCTATAAATATCAGAAAAGACTATAGGCAAGGAGATTTAGACGATCTACTAGGTATTAAAACAGATATACTTGAAACTACATGTGATATTAATACAATAGAAACTGATAATAAACTTCCAAAAACTCTTGTTTATATGGATTCTTTCTATAATGATGTTTTACCATGTGTAAATAACTTTTTTATTCAACGAATTGATATGCATAATCTAAATTCACCGGTTCATAGTAATTTTTCTATTTATTCACCAAATTCAAAAATAGTCATTTTTGAAATTGTTGAAAGATATATACCAGAACTATTAAACTATGATTTTAGTGTATTTGATGATTATATGGATGATTTTGAGTCTGATTTATCAAAAAATACATTAGACCTAAATTCAGGAATTTTTAAGAACGTAGCAAAATTTACAGATATATCACCGTTTAGATTTTCTTCACTATCTAAAGACTCATATATAACATGGAATACAAACATTAAAACTTTGGATTATATATACTTAGATTTAAATAATGTAGATGAATATAAAATAATTACTCTATATTGGGCAAAAGAAAATGAAGATTTTACAGATGAAAGTTCTATTGATGTATTGTTGAAACCTGGAAAATATAAATATCAAATTCCTGTTATTAACAATAATACAAACATAGATAAAATAAGATTAGCATTTAATAATACACCTAATGTTGACTTAAATATTAACTCTATTGATCTTTATACTAAAAATAATTAAATGTTAACAATATAAAATTAATTATAAAGCCTTGAAAATATTACTTCAAGGCTTTCATATAGTATTATAGATTTTTAAACAATATCTTAAAATCCATCCCATCATGTTTAGGTAGCAACAAAATTTCTTTAAATGGTATCAGTATATTTTTCATTACTACTCTATTAGCAGGTATAAAACAACTATTATTTTCAAATTTAATCACACTTTCATATATTATAAGATTATTTGAAGTTGTAATAACAATAGGTAATGTTGCTATACTTAAATCTTTTACAAAAGAATTTCTAATAATCAAACTTATAAAATACCCATCTTCAATATACATCTTTTTAAATATATTAATAGTTAAACTATTTTTATTTATTCTTGGTAAATTTGCAATAAATTTATTAAACTCTCGTTTAATAATATACCCTTTAAATTTAGGCTCTATATTAAATTCCAATTCTATTGGTTCATACTTTTCTAAATTATTTAAATTACCTATATTTATTTCAAATGAATTTAAATCATAAAATTCTTCTAATAAGATTTTCTTGATTCTCAATTCTTTAAAAACTGCCTGTGCCATTTTTATCTCTTCTTCTACATGTAAAACCTTATTTATTTTATTTTCACCACAGGTAATCACCAAAGGCAAAGATTTTACTAAAATATCTTTTTTAGAAGTATTAATTATATAAATTCCAATTTCTATATATTCCTCTTTCTCGTATATATATGATTTATAAACATACAAATTATTACTTCTTAATTCTTCATTTTTTAACACATTAAAAAGTTCTTCTTTTAAAAATTCTTTTAAAAATTCACTCTCATGAATTTTGCTTTTCATTTCCACATTATTAAAATCTAGTTTTCTAATTTCCATAATTTTATCCACCTTTAAGTGTTAATTATAATAGCATTTAATCTGTTTTGTTTTCTTATAAATTCCAAAATTTTATTTACATCATCATAAAAATCATTCATTTCATAATATTTTTTTTCATTTTCCAAAATATTTTCTATTATAATATCCCTATATATTTTAGGAACATTAATTAAATTTCCTATTAATAATTTTAACAAAATATCTCTTTTTTCTTTATAACTCTCCAAACTGTTATACCTATATATTAAATAATACTTATCCACCAATAAACTAAACTCTTTATAATCACCTATAATATTCTTATTTAATAAAGATTTAAATTCGCTACTCTCATAAAAATCATTATCATATTTATCTTTAAAAATATTTTTAATATCTTTAAATTTACATTTATTTAAGTTTTTTATTTTTCCATTAATTTTTTCTTCAAAAAAAACATAAATATCATCTAAAAATTCATAGTTTTTATAATTAAAATCCTTTAAAAACCTTTCTATTACTTCCAAATCTTCTATTGAAGGATTATAATTTTGATATAAATTTTTATCTAGTAACTCTTCAATTTTCACATTATCTCTTATTGCCTTTATTTCTTCTATAAGTGGTGTATTTTCATCATCATATTCAAAAGTAATTTGACTACTTAAAAAATTAAAAAAACCTCTTATTTTGAGCAAAATATTCATAGAATCTATAATATTCTTACAATCCATATTTTTATAAAAAAGAATTATTTCTTTAATTTTAAATAAAATAGTTGCATCACTAAATCTTTTATCACCATACTCTGTTAACTCTTTTAAAACAAGCAAAATCTCACTAGCTTCTTCTAAATCGCATTTATTTAAAGCTTTTTTATAATTAGCTAAACAACTATTAATATCTAAATCTAACGAATTAAGATTACAAATATCACCAATGTTTATAACAAAATCATTACTATCGTTATTTTCCCTTATATCTATAACATATTTTTTATCCATAAATTCCTCTTGTAAAATTTAATTTTTGTAAAACAACAAGAGTTACCTCTTAAAGAAGTAATTTAAACTTATTCTTGAGATAACTCTTAAAATCAATCTATTAATATATTAAATTTAAAACATATATTATTTGTTAAGTGCAGTTCTTATATCTGTGTAATTAGAATATTCAACCAATTCTCCTTTTGAATCAAAAGAGTTATTATAAAATTTATCTGCCTTTTCTACGCTAACTTCTTGTCCTATAATTTCTTTTAATGCATTACGTAATGGAAGTGTTAAGTCATCAGCTTTCTTTTCTTTTCTTTCTTTCTTTAACTTATCTAAAGCAACATTTAAATTTTCTAACTTACCTTCAATATCTTTATTAATTTTTACAATTTCTTTCTCTAAATCACCAATACTATATTGTTTTTCTTGAGATGAAATATTTCTTAGCAATTCTTCAGCTGTATCTTGTTTTTTTACTGTTGATAAATTATTAAAATCTCCAAAATTTCTTGTTTGTGAAAATTTACCTAAAGCTTTTATCATATTCTCAAGAGTATTTGCATTAACCACATCTGCTTTTTCATTTATCATATTTAAATATTCATTTACTTTTTCTAAGCCAGTATGCTTTTCAAGTTTATGTTTAATATTCTCTTTATCCAAAACATAATGATCTATATTCTCAGCTTTTACATTATCTAAACCTAAAAGTGAATTTTGTAATGCCTCTAATATAGCCTTTTTATCACTTTCCTCTAAAGCAGTTTTTAAGTCAGTTTTAGCTTTGTTTATAGCTTCTTCATTCTTTTGATCTGCTTCTTTTTGCTTTCCATCATTTACACTCTTAATTTGAGTTTGAATGTTTGCAATTTCTTTAATATCTTCACTATTCTTTTCTATTTCTTTCTTATAATCTTCCATATAATCTGGGTTTACATCTTTAATATACTTTGCTTCAACACCTTCATTTAATACATTATTAAATTGTTCTTGAGTTCCATTTTTTGATACTTTCTTTAATAAATCTATATATTTATTTAACTCTGCATTACTACTTTCTTCTTTATCAAGTTTAGCATCAACTTTATCTATTATATCTTGAATATCCTTAACTTCTTTTAATTCAGTTTTTTGCAATTCCTCTACATAGTTTGCTAGCCTATCTTTATTGTAAGTTACTAAATCCTTATATTCCTCTTTAGCTAAAACTTTTCCTAATTTTTCATCATTACTAGCATCTTTAACTTCTTTAACAAAAGCTTTTTCTGTCAAGTTAAATTTTTCCCCATTTATAGTCCAAACTCCTGTTGGTTTTTCTGGTAAATAATTGTTAAATTCAAATTTTGCCTCTGTAGCACCTTTTTTTATTATAGCTACTGATTTTACTTTAACCTCATTTCCATTGTTATCTACAACAGTTAAAGTAACATCATCTAGACTTTTTTCTAAAGCATCAAAAGTTACTTTTATTTGTTTTCTATTAACTTCTACGTCAGTTATTTTTAAATCATAAGCTTCCTGATCTATTAAGCAATCATCATCACCAGTTCCGTCTTGGATTTCATCATCTATTAAATAATCATCATCACCAGTTCCATCTCCAACTATGTTATCTAATTTTGCTTCAAATATTTTAGCCCATTCAACCATAGCTTCACTATTAGCAGTTAAAACTTCATTCACTAATTCTCTTGCATCTTTTATACTTTCTTCAGTTTTATCTGCTTCAGCTTTTTCAACTGCTTTAACTAATTCATCTTGTAATTTTTGTTGAACTAAATCTATTGCAGATGTATAAGAACTTCTCCAAACCGCTGGTAATTCAGGTTCTATTGTAGCAAACGCCTCATTTATATCAGCTTGTCTACCAGTTTCTTGAGCCTTAGTTATAGCTGTAACTATTTTAACTAATTTAGGATGTTGAACCTCATCAACTAAACTTGACCAAGTACAAGCAGCATTTATTAAATTTTCATCTTTTCTTTCATCTCCCACATGTCTTAATTCCCATATAAGGTCCATAGCTGCATTTATATCAGTTTGTTTTTCTGTTTCTTGAGCTTTTCTCATAGCATCATATGCATTTTTATATAAAGTATCTATATCCACTGTTGTTGCCATTACTGGTGTTGCAATACTCATTACAGACATTGTAGCCAAAGCCCCTGCTAATGTTTTTTGTAAATTTTTACTCATTAATTTTTCCCCCTAATTTATCTATTCCTTTAATTTGTTTTATTTTACAATAAATATTTTATCATATATTTTTTTCTTTTTCTACCTTTATATGTAATAATATGTTTTTTATTGTTAATATTTTGTGAATATATAATTAATTAGATAAAAAATAATAGGATAAATTTATTTATCCTATTACTCCTCTTCTTAGTGATTTTATCTTATCTATTCTTTTTTCTTTTAAATATTTAGTACATTTTAATAATCTAGTTGTATAAAAAAATATTGGGAAAACTCCTTTTATTTTATTGCTTCCTAAATCTTTATACTTTTTATAAAACTTCATTCTATTTCTTGTATTCCACTCTATTGCAAAAGGAGATTCCTCTTCTCCTGATGATGCACTCACCTTATGATATATTTTACTTTTTGAATTATATATAATTTTATATCCATTATTTTTTACCATAACGCAAAAATCTACATCTTCATAATACATAAAATATTCTTCTGGAAGCAACCCCACCGTTTCAAAAACTTCTTTTCTAATTAACATTAAACATCCAGTAGCAAAAGTTATTTCTTTGATTTCTTCTACCGTGCTAAAATTTCCTCTTTCATTCAAATGATATCCATAAAATTTATTCCAATCTATTTCTCCACCATTGTACCAAATCTTATTTCTATCATAATAATTCATTATAAGCCCAGTTGTTATACCAATATTTTTGTCTTTTTCAGCAGTTTCAACTAATATATCTAAAAAATTTTCCTCAACTGTTGTATCATTATTTATTAATAAAATATAATCTGCTCCATTCTCTAATGCATACTTTATGCCAACATTATTTCCATATGCAAAACCACCATTTTTATTAGACTCTAAAACTATATGCTTGTCTTTAAAATAGCTTCTTAAAATTTCAATAGATTCATCTCTCGAATCATTATCCACAATAATTATTTCAAAATTTTTATACTTTATTTTTTCTAAACTCTCTACACATTCTATTGTATCTTTAGAATTTTTATAATTTAAAATAATTATAGCTACTTTCTTCAACTTATCACATCCTTAGTTTTTAAATTCTTTCTAATGTCTATAATTTTAGCGTCTTTATTTATGCTTATCTTTAAAACTTTAGCCCTATAAATTTCAATAACTAAACATAATAATATATTTAATATAAGTATTGGGATTTTTAAAGAATTATCAAAAACGCTCCAAAGTAAAATATTTATAACGTTTATAGAAATCATAATTGAACCTAAAGCTGATATTTTTATTTTTCTCTTTATAAGCCTTATTGAAAAATATGCAATTCCAACGTATATAAATACATATACTATAAGACCAATATACCCTAAATCTTGCATAGCTTGTGGAATAAAAGATGATACATTTAATCCTACACTATCTTGTAAATATGGAGTATATCCAACTCTCCCCATAATCCATGCCTTATAAGATGCACCAAGACCTAAAATATTAGCACCAAGTTTTATAAATGGATATAATAAATTATTAAAAAATGTAAAATCAACACTTTGATTTATTATAGAATGTGATGCATTTTCAAGTGGACTTGTTAAATAAATATAACTCCACAAAGAACCAGAACTCATCCAATCAGGTGCTTGATAATGTTCATTTATAGTTTTATGAAAAATGTTTTCTAACACATATTTCATTCTAAGATCACCTATATACCCAAAAAATTCTAAGAATATTATAAGTAATATAACTAAAGCTACTATCATTGCAATAAACTTTTTATTAGATATATTTTTTCTTACATTTATAAGATTATATATTTCGTATATATATATAGCTGCTACTATAAATGCTATAGGTCCTCTATTTAATGTTAAAACCAATGTACCAATACTTATTAAAAAAAGTAACAAATCAATTTTCTTTTTATTAATTCTAAATAAAATATACTTTAATTGAGCACAAAAGGCTAACATATATATAATATAAGCTGAATAATGCCCAAGTTGTTGTTTATTTATTTTATTTTCACTTAATATTGCTAATCCATTTTTATATACACTAACTAAAAACAATAATAATGCAATTACTATTATTACATTCGTAAAATTTGAATAAATTTCAATACTTTTCTTATCATCTTTTAAATCTCTAACAATATTTATAACATCTTTTTCTGTTATATAACTTTTAAAGCCAACTATTAAAAATACAATGCATATTGTCATAACAACTAAATTTATTTGCCAAGTTGGATTATAAAGTCCACTAAGTTGCATATTATACATACCAATATTGAATAACCAAAGCATAGCCATTATTTTTACTGCATCGGTAACTATTGCCAATCCTTGTTTTTTATACCCAACAAAGAGTACACTTCCAAAGATTAAAAGCTGTAAAACCCCTATAAAATAAAACACTAATTCTCCCCCTTATTTATCACATTGTATATTTCTCTTGCTGTTTTATTCCATGAAAATCTGTTTATATTCTTTTCAGACTTTCTTAAAAGTTCATTACGTAACTCATTATCCTTTATAGCTAATTCTATTTTTTTCCTTACATCATTTACATCATTCAAATCTAAAACTAATGCACTATCTCCATAAACCTCAGGAAGTGATGAATTATTTCCACACAAAACTAAAGCACCACAAGCCATAGCTTCTAAAATTGGAAGTCCAAATCCTTCATATAAAGTTGTATATAAGAAACCTTTAGAACATCCATAAAGTGTTGGTAAATCTTCATCTGGAACATATCCTACAAACTTAACTTTTTCTTCTATATTAAGTTTCTTTACTAAAGCTTTTAATTTTAATATATAAGATGAATCTTTACCTACAATTATTAATTTACAATTATCTATCTCTTCAAAAGCTTTTATAGCAACTTCTATATTTTTATGTGGATATGATGCACCAACCATAACCATATAATCATAATCTATATGATATTTATTTAATATTTTTCTATTTATATTTTTTTTGTTAAATAAATTTTTATCATATCCATTATAAATTACAGATATTTTATTTTCTTGTATCTGATAAATATCTACTAAATCATTTTTTGTACTTTCAGAAATACAAATTATTTTATCTGATTTCTTTATTAAAATAGGCATAAGATACTTATAATAAATATACTGATGCTTAGCCACTTTAGGATAACGCATTGGAATCAAATCATGAATGGTCATTATTTGTTTGGCTGGTGATAAAATGCTTATATATTGAAAAGGATGATATATTATATCATTTTTTCCCCCTTTAAAAGGCAATACAAATTGTGTCCATAAAAACCTAGCTAATCCCCCTACTTTTTTATAACTTGGCTTTACATACTTATTTATAATTTTGGTATTAACCCCATCTATCTCTACTGGAGATAATACCTCCACATTGTTTTCAATATTATTTATCTCATGCACTACATTCTTTGCATACACACCAAGCCCTGTGGGTTTTTCATGCAATATACTACAATTTATAATAACCTTATTTCTCATTTAATGTCCTCCTAATGTTCACTACAATAATCAATTCTTATTTATTAATACAACTAACTTTTCTTTAATCTTTATTGTCTTTGCGTATTTAATATATTTTTTTAATTGCTTTAATAAAAATATTATGAGAGCTATAATCATAATTTGTAGGATAGGTACTAAAATTACACCATTAAAAATACTATTCACATTCAAAGACAAACTAAAAAATGTTAAGAATGCTTTCTTTATAAAATCTAATACTCTAATATGAAGAGCAAGTATTATAATAGTGTTAATGCCTACAAATTTTATAATCCTTTTTTGTTTTATTAACTTAGATGCTATTATTATTATATATATACCTAAAAAAGAGTTGCTTATGAACAAAAGAATATTATTATATTGACTAGAATACATATCAACTCTTCCATTTAATTGGTTAAAAATTATAAGTAACACTAAACTTATAAGTATACATATAAAATCTACTATTTGAGGTTTATATGTATTTAACTTATTTTTTAATAAAAAACCAGTTCCATAAAATAATACTCCTACTAGTGCTACATCAAAACTCCATAAAAAATTAATTCTCAAAATATCATTTAACAAAAAACCAACGCTAGATACTGCTATTATTGATATCAATATAAAAACTTTTTTCTTTATTTTACTTATAAAGTAAAATATTATTGATGTAATAAATAAACATGGTAAAAACCAAAGTTGTAACCCCCATGCCATACTATCTGCACCTTGACAATAGAATATTCCAATAAAATTTTTAAGTATATCATTCTTATATAAAACTATTCCTTGAAAATTCATTAATAATATCCAAAGAAAATATAAAAATAAAGATAATTTTAAATATGGAATTACAATATTTCTAAATCTTTTTTTAATAACTTCTTTTAAAGAAGCAGAATTACCTTTATAAGTAAGTCCAGATATAAAAAAGAACAATGGTATATGAAATGAATATATATAATTAGTTAAAATAGTATCATTGTGACCTATTAATACTAAAATCATTGCTATTCCTCTTAATATGTCTATATATTCTATTCTCTTATTATCTATTTCACCACTTTTTTCTAATTGAAATCCCATACCTCTCCTTTTACTTCTTTAGCTACCTTTAAATACTATTTATTATTTCTATAAAATAATTTTTCCATTGTTGTGGTAACGCCTCTGGCATATAATTTATAGCTTTCTCTTTATCATCTAATTTTTTCGTTTCACTATATATATTTATCTTTTCTTGTATCCTATCTAATATTTCTTGTTGTTTTCCATCTAATAAAACACCCCAAGGTATAACATCATTATCTACATTATTGTCATCATTAATATCTAAATAAAATTCTTTATATTGTTTAATGGCTTGTCGTGCCTCATTTATTTTTACTTGTATTGTCTCATCATCCAAATTTACACTATCTAGAACCGTCATCGTCGCCTTATAAGCTTCTTTGTGAAAATCATATAATTGTCTTTTTACGATTATAGATTCATTACTTTCAATATTAACTTCATTAACAGGTTCTTTTTGCCCACTTACAAATACACTACCTAATATAAATACTGCAAAAAGCGTAACTATACCTGTATATCTATTTTTATTTATTTTTTTATTTTTTTTGTTTAATTCCTTGCTCTCATTCGCTTTTGCAACAATTAATATTAAAATAAACATAATAACTAAATCATTATCAAATCCTAAATATTGAAGTGATGTAGTTATAATAAATGGAATTACTATTAAAAAAATAAATTTTATCATTTCATTACTTTTTATATTTTCCTTTACGAAGAATACCAAAAATAATATATACGATAAAATGCCCACTATCCCTAACTCAAAAAATAGATTCATATAAACATTGTGTAGATTTGATTCTTGACGTTGCACGACTTGAGAAATAAATGTTTTGCTATAGCCAAGTCCATTTCCTATGATAAAGTGTGTATCCCCAATATTAGAAATTAATTTATTCCATATATATAATCTTGTAAATCCTCCATCTGTCATGTCAAAACTTATATGAAAAAACTTTTCTACTAATATTGCAATGCAAAATACAACTAAAACTGCACTTACTAAATAAACACCTATTTTATACTTTCTATTTATGTTTCTTATAAAATAAAATACTAAAAACACTAATGCTACAACCAAAGCTAATTGACTAGTTCTACTTAATATTAAAAATACAGTTAACACACCCAATATTCCATAAAATATATTTCTTTTCCTATATTCTTTAGGATATATGGTTATTGATGAATATAAATATACTATAAATAAAAGCAAAAATTTACTAGCCCATATATTCTTATTGCTAGAACCTATTACAATATTATATGTGCTAATTATATAAGCACTATCTGAACTTTTAGTCAACCAACCACCTAGTAAATCACCTATCAACCCCCCTGATAGATATATATATATTATTTGTATAAAATTACCTAATATTATTAATTCAATTATAATTAAAAATTTTTCTTTATTTATATTTATTATTGAATTACTTATCAACAAGCTTACTACAATTAAAAATATTAAATTAATATTTATCTTTAATAGCATGGACATATCTATCATTGTATGAAAAAATACTATGCTTATAATTGAATTTATTATCGACCAAATAACAAATACAGTTAAAGCTATTTGCCACTTATTAATTTTAATTCTAGGTTTATTATTTATAATCAATATTGCACCTAATAATATGCTTACACCAAATAAAGCAATATAAATTTTAAAACCAGATATAAATACAGACAAAATTGATAAATATAATAGATATACATATTTATTTTCAATTTTATTAATTAAACTTTTCATACTATCCCCTTTATCTATAAAAGCCTATTAATTTTTTATGAAATGCTCCCAAAATTCTATTAACATATACGATATGAAAAATATAATAATCAATTATTTTACATAAATTCTTAAGTTTAAAATCTAGGGATTTATTTCCTAAATACATATTTTCAAAAGCTAATATATTTATTCTTTTTTGTAATATTTTCTTTTCATCACTTTGAACTTTATTTATAAAATATTTTGATGTTTCTATAGCGCTACTATTAAGCTCTTTCCAATTATTACTATAATTGTTGCCATGAAGATTATAATAAAATAATTTTTTAGATATATAATCAATTTTTAAATTAGGATTATTTAAAAACATATTTATATATGCAGCCCAATCATCTGCTCCCTTAAATTCTTCTGAGCATCCTGTAAAAAAATTATTATTTATAATAGATTTAGAAAAAACAACTTGTCCTGGTGTACTTATCTTATTTGCTCTTAAAAAAGTTTTCCTTCTAAGTTTTGGTCTAACATAATAAAGAGGTGCTTTCTTTCCATTAACTTTATTACATATATATCCATTAACCAAAATTACTTTAGAATCCGCCTCTATATTATTCTTTATATACGTAAAATAATTTTCATCTAAATTATCATCTTGGTCTAAAAATATAACATAATCCCCTGTTGCTAACTTAATTGCTTTATTCCTAGACTTTGCAACCCCCAAATTTTCTTGGTTTTTTAATAATATTATTTTATCTTTATACTCATTTTTGAGTTTCTTAAATATTTTATCTCTATCCTCCATGCTATCTATTATCACTATATATTCTAAATTAATTTCATCTTTTACATTTTCATATGAATTAAAAACAGAATTTATAGTGTTAAATATAGTTTTTTCACCTCTATAATAAGGAGTTATAACTGTAACTTTTTTCATTTTATCCCCCTATCTTACCCCTATTAATAGCTAATTAAACCATTAACTCTACTTATAAATGATATATAGCTATTTTTACATTTATCAAATTTAAAAGTTAATAAATAATATAAAGTTTTTATCATATGATATCCTTGGGCTTTAACAAATAACATTATAGTATTTATATCTAAATTACTTTTTACAAATGCACCAAAACCCAAGCCATAACTATATATCTTTTCTCTACTCATATTTTCATTGCTATCATAATGTGGATGATATATCTTTATATCACTTTTATATAAAACTTTATTATTAGCCTTTAAATTTCTATATAAAATATCTGAATCTTCGCACGAACCAAATTTAGCACCTGCCCCTAAATTTTCATTAAATAATAGACTTGTATTTTCTTTTTTAAAAAACATTGTTACTGAAGAACACGATGTATAAAAATTGCTTTTATTAACCTCAAAATTTTCTTTTTTCCATATTCTTAAAGAATCACTTCCATCTCTTTCAATAATCCTTCCCATTACTATATTAGAATCTGATATGTTTAAATAATTATTTACCTTTATTAAAGTGTCACTAATGTATTCACAATCATCATCTGGAAAAGCTATTATATCCCCAGTTGCTTTGCTTAAACCTATATTTCTATTTCTAGCTAACCCCTTAACATTTGACTTAATATATATTATTTTAAAATCATTTTCATATTTTTTTATTATAGGTTTTAAATTTATTTTGTCATTTTGATCAACAATTATAACCTCTATTTTTTCTTTAGGATAATCGTTAATTTTCAATTTAGATAAAAACTCCCCTACTTCTTTTTCTCGCCCATAGGTTGCCATTATTAAAGAAAATTTTAATTTTTTTATTTTAACCACATCCCACTTTTGTATTCTTCAGTATAGTATTAGTTATACATCTTCTCATAATATTTTTTATATGCACCACTAGTTACATTTTCCATCCACTCTTTATTGTCTAAATACCATTTTATTGTTTTCTTTATTCCAACTTCAAATGTCGTTTCAGGAAACCAACCGAGTTCTTCCTTTATCTTAGTTGGATCAATTCCATATCTCCTATCATGACCTTTTCTATCTTCAACATACTTAATTAAGTTTTCCGTTACTTTACTATCTACATTTTCATTTATATAACCTATAACAGTTTTAACTATTTGAATATTTGTCCTTTCATTATGTCCACCGACATTATAAACTTCACCAACTCGTCCATTATTTATAACCATATCAATTGCCTTTGCATGATCTTCAACAAAAAGCCAATCCCTTATATTTAATCCATCACCATACACTGGCAAATCCTTAAGATTTAAACAATTATTTATAAGCAGTGGTATAAGTTTTTCTGGAAATTGGAATGGGCCGTAATTATTTGAACATCTAGTTATATTTATTGGCATTTTATAAGTATCATGATATGCTTTAACCATAAGGTCTGAACTTGCTTTACTTGATGAATATGGACTATGAGGATCTAAAGGTGTAGTTTCCATAAAGTATCCTGTATCACCTAATGAACCATAAACCTCATCAGTTGATACATGTAAAAACTTAACACCATCTTTCCATACACCCTCTTGATTTTCCCAAGCATCCTTTGCACAGTTTAAAAGATTAACTGTTCCCATAACATTAGTTTTAGCAAAAACTTCTGGTTCTCTTATACTTCTATCTACATGAGACTCTGCCGCAAAATGAGCTACATAATCTATTTCATATTTTTCAAAAAGACTTGAAACTAATCCCCTATCACATATATCACCTTGGACAAATATATGTCTTTTATCATTTTCCACTGATTTTAAATTTTCTAAATTTCCTGCATAAGTCAATTTATCTAAATTTATTATTCTTATATCATCATATTTTTGTAACATATATAAAACAAAATTTGATCCTATAAAACCTGCTCCACCTGTAACTAAATATGTCTTCATTTAAAATTCCCCCTTAGCTTTTATCATTAAAGTCTATATAATTTTAATAACTTCATTTATATTTAATACGTATTTACGGTATTGATTTTATAAAATTTTTAAGAGCTTCCTTCCACTCTCTCATATCGTCCCCAACTGTTGCTCTTAACATCATATTATCAAGTGATGAGTACTCTGGTCTTTTGGCTGGAGTTTTATATTCTTGTGAAGTACACGGATTAACTTTGCATTTTCTATTTGAAAGAGCCATTATCTCTTTAGCAAATTCATACCAACTACATTCACCCTTTCCTGTACAATGATAAACTCCATATTCTTCTGTTTCTATAAGTTTTAATATATGATAAGCTAAATCATTAGCATTAGTTGGATTTCCCCTTTGATCATTTACTACATTTAAGACTTCCTTTTCTTCACCAAGTTTCATCATTGTATAAACAAAATTTTTACCAACTTTTCCATAAAGCCAAGCCGTCCTAACTATAAAATACTTACTTGAAAAATCCCTTACATAACTTTCACCTAAAAGCTTAGTTTTTCCATAAACACTATAAGGAGCTGTTAAATCAAATTCAGTTAATGCCTTAATACCTTGTCCACTAAATACATAATCTGTGGAAACTTGAACAAGTTTAGCATCTATTTTTTCACAAATTATAGCTAAATTTCTAGGACCTAATGCATTTATCTTAAATGCTAAATCCACATTTGATTCACATCCATCAACATTTGTAGCTGCAGCACAATTTATAACAACATCTGGTTTTTCTTTTTCTAAAACCTTTTTTACACTTTCAAAGCTTGTTATATCCAAATCCTCAACATCTAAAGCTATAACTTCATACTCTTTCACTCTCTCAGGCATATTACAAATATCGCATTTACCGCTTTTTATTATGTCTTGTAACTCATTACCTAGCTGTCCCTTAGAACCAGTTATTAATATTTTCATAAACCTTTCTCCCTACTTGCATATTTATACTTATATTTTGTCTTCCCTAAACTTTTATTTAGACCAAGTTGTAATTATAAATTTATTTAATAAACAAATGGTATATCTAATTCTTTTAATGTTTTTTGATTTTTATCCTTCTCTGATAATAATATTTCTTCAATATTTTCTAATGGCCACTGTATATTTACATCTTTATCATTCCATAAAAGCCCACTATCATATTCTGGTGAATAAATATTGGTACATTTATAATTAAACACTGCTTCTTCTGATAAAACTAAGAATCCATGAGCAAATCCTTCTGGAACATAAAATTGTCTTTTATTTTCTTCACTTAAGCAAACACCTTCCCATTGTCCAAAAGTAGGTGACCCTTTTCTTAAATCTACTGCTACATCAAAAACTTCTCCTTTAGTTACCCTAACTAACTTTCCTTGAACATTTTTAGTTTGAAAGTGAAGCCCCCTTAAAACACCTTTTTTAGATTTTGACTCATTATCTTGTACAAACGTCATTGAAAATCCTGCCTCTTCAAAATCTTTTTTATTATAACTCTCCATAAAATAGCCCCTGCTATCTCCAAAAACTTTAGGTTCTATTATATATAAATCTTTTATCTTAGTTTCTATAAATTTAAAATTCCCCATTCATAGCTCCCCTTACATTAAAATTTAACTGTATCTAAATTTTCTACTATATCTTTAGGCTTAACTTCTTCTATAATATCCATTAAATATTTTCCATAGCCTGTTTTCATTAAAGATTTTGCTCTTTCTTCAACTTGATTCTTTGTTATCCATCCATTTCTATAAGCTATTTCCTCTAAACATGCTATATAAGTTCCTTGCGTATTTTGAACTGCCTCCACAAAATTTGATGCTTGAAGCATTGCTGTATGAGTTCCAGTATCAAGCCACGCCATACCACGCCCTAAAAGATTTACCCTTAAACTTTTCTCTTCCATATAAATTCTATTTAAATCAGTTATCTCAAGTTCTCCTCTTTCTGATGGCTTTAATGTTTTTGCCTTTTCAATTACAGAATTATCATAAAAATAAAGCCCTGGAACTGCATATTTTGATTTTGGTTTCTCTGGTTTTTCCTCTAAAGAAATAACATTTCCACAATCATCAAACTCTACAACTCCAAAAGCTTTTGGATTTTGAACATAATATCCAAAGACCATTGCTCCACTCTTTAAACTTGCAGCTTCTTTTAAATGACTTGTGAAACTTTGTCCATAAAATATGTTATCTCCAAGAATCATTGCTACATTATCATCGCCTATAAACTCTTCTCCTATGATAAATGCTTCTGCAAGACCATTTGGTTTTTCTTGAATTTTATACTCTATACTAAGCCCCAAATCACTTCCATCTTTAAAAAGCTCCTTAAAGATTGGTAAATCTCTTTCTGTTGATATTATTAATATTTCCTTTATTCCAGCAAGCATAAGTACAGACATTGGATAATATATCATTGGCTTATCATATATTGGCACCATCTGTTTTGACATTGCTTTTGTAACTGGGTATAGTCTTGTTCCTGACCCACCTGCTAATATAATTCCCTTCATAACTTTATCCCCCTTATAGTTAATTATATTTTCTATCCCAATAGTTTGAATTAGAAGAATATTTTTTTATTTTTTTCATTGAAAGTTTTTCATAATTTTGACCAAATTTATTACCTAAAAATCTAGCTCCAAAATTAGGAATAATGTTAAAAAATGCTTTATAATTATTTTCTTTTATAGACTCCTTAACAACAAATTTTAGCAATTCCATCGCACTATCATTTGCCTTATAGTCTAAAAAATACGAATTATCTTTCAAAAATACTCCTTGGTCAAAATATCTTTTAAATAATGTTTTAAACTTATAATCGTGAGAATGAATTACACAAGCCTCAGCATTATACATTATCTTATATCCATTATTTATAAGTTTATATGCTAGATACATATCTTCATTGGTTAAAAGGTCTAACCCATCATAACCATCTACCTTTTTATAAATATTCAAATTTACAGCTGACGCTGCATCTGAAAAGAAAAATGCTCTTATCCCAAGACTTTCTGTATCCTTTTTACTTGTTATTCTAGATTCTTTAGGATAATTTTTCATTCTAGTATATTTTTCAATTGATTTATTATCACAAATTTGCCTTGAAAACGCAGCATCACATTTACTTTCATATATAGGTTTTGTGAGCTTATATAACCATTTATCATCATTTATTAATATATCCTGAGTTATAAATACACATATATCAGCATCTGATTCCATAGCCGCTTTTTCTCTAGTTAAACTATGAGAAAAATCTTTTGCTGCAACTACCGTATACTTACATTTTTTAAGCTTTTTTAACTTTGCCTCAGTATCATCTTTAGTATCTGTAAGAATATATTTTACCTCTTTTATTTCTACATCCTTTTGAGCAATTATCGATTTATGCAAATTATCTATATAATTACTACCTTTATATAAAGGACATATTATAGTTATTGACATATAATCTTACCCCCTTAACAATTCTTTTGCTTTTTTAATATCTTGCTCTTGTTTTTTAGACGAAATCATAATATAATCATCAGTTTCCACAATTATCAAATTTTCAACATCATTTAAGAGTATATTTTTATGCGTTAACACTATATTGTTCTTACAATTGTATAAAGTCCCCTGTGCTTTAAAAACATTTCCAACATCATCTTTATCACTATATCTCTCAACACTAGTCCAGTTTCCAACATCATCCCATCCACACTCACAAGGAATCATATATATGTTTTTAGCTTTTTCTAAAATACCATAATCAATGGAAATTGCATCTGTGTTTTTATAATTTTTATTAACCTCACTGTAAATCTTATTATCTTCAACATGTAATAAAAAAGACAATGCATCATATGTTTTGGGTAAATGCTCTCTAACTAAAGATATTATGTTATCCACATTCCACAAAAACATTCCACTATTCCACAAATACTCATTGCTTTCAAAATATTCTCTTGCTTTATTAAAAGTAGGTTTTTCAATAAAAGATTGAACCTTCTTTACATTACCATCAAAAAACTCCTTGTCTATTTTTATATATCCATAACCTGTTTCAACTCTATTTGCCTTCATTCCTAAAGTTATAATTGCATTCTTGTTATTTTCTAAAAATTCATTAGCTTCTTTGATGTTTTGCAAAAATTTTTCTTCATCTCTTATTAAATGATCTGAAGGAAGTACTATCATGTTAGCATTTTTAAACCTTCTTTTTATCATTAAAGCAGATAGTGCAATACATGGAGCAGTATTTCTGCCTTCTGGCTCAACTATTATATTGTTAACATTAAGATTTGGAAGTTGATCTTTTACTAGCCCTACATAATTTTTTGTAGTGCACACAAAAATTCTACTTAATGGTATTTCCTTATTTATTCTATTTACTGTCATTTGAATCATTGTTTCCGAACCTAATAGTTTTAAAAATTGTTTTGGTTTATCAGCTGTAGAAAGGGGCCAAAATCTTGTCCCTTTTCCTCCAGCCATTATTAAAGCACATAACATATATTTTCCCCCCTAAACTGCTCCCTCTTTTCTTATTACAGATATAACGGTTTTTAATATTATCCTTATATCCAATAAAAAAGATCTATTGTCAATATAATACATGTCCATTTGTACTCGTTCCTCATAAGTCGTATCACTTCTTCCATTTGCTTGCCAAAATCCTGTAAGTCCTGGCTTTACACTAAATAGCTTGTCTGCACAAACTCCATACTTTTCTACCTCAGCTCTTACTATTGGTCTTGGCCCTACAACACTCATGTCGCCTTTTATTATATTTAGAAGTTGTGGTAACTCATCTAAGCTTGTTTTTCTTAAAAATCCCCCTATTTTTGTTATTCTTGGATCATCATCTAGTTTGAAATTTTTTTCAAACTCCTTTTTCTGTTCTTCTGTAAAATTTTTAAAAATCTCCTCAGAATTTGATACCATTGATCTAAATTTATAAATTCCAATTATTTTTCCGTTTTTCCCAATCCTTTTATGCGAGAAAAATATAGGTCCTTTAGAATCTAGTTTTACCAGAATTGCTAATACTATAAATAGTGGCAATAAAAACAAAATACCTATGCTTGCACTAATAATATCAAAACTTCTCTTGAAAAAATTATAAACCAAAAAGCTCTTATTGCTTATTTTAGAATTTAATTTAATCCCTTTTATATTCTGCATAAATCCTCCTAATTTAACTTTTCCCTTTAATTTATTTAAATTACATATAGAGTATTATTAACAAAATTAAATTATATATGTTAATTTTTATGATATAATTCTAACATTTTTTATTAAAAAACTTAACTTAAATGTTTCCTTATTATTCTACATATATGTAATTTTTTTCTTTTTTTATCAATACATAAAATATCATTGAGTAATATAATTAAATTAACAGATGATTAATTCTTGTACAGTAGCTAATTAATAATATATTAACATTTTCTTTAAATTGATTTAAAAACAAATAATTCTATTTTATGTATATAATATCATAAAATAGTATCTATTCACAACTATTACCATAAATTAAAAGAACAAGCTATTGTTAATAATATATAAACGTAAAATCATTTATATATTATTAATTCAATTTCTAACTTGTTCCTTTGCTTATTATATTAAACTTTTACTTATTTTTATCTTTTAAATATACTTTAATTACTTTATAAATTTATAAATTACATGTGCTATTCCATCTTCATTATTAGTCTTTGTTATATAATTTGCTATTTTCTTTGTCTCCTCTGTTCCATTTCCCATAGCAACACCCAGACCTGCATATTCTATCATATGGTGATCATTTTCAGCATCTCCACATGCTATTATTTCTTCTTGTTTTATATTCAAATATTCTGCTAATTTTCTTAAACCTTCACCTTTATTACACGATTTACTTAAAAATTCTAAAAAGTATGGTGTGCTTCTAACAACTGTATACTTATCATAAACCTCTTTTGGTAATCCCTTTACTGCTCTTTCTAAAATTTCTGGTTCATCAACCATCATAACCTTTATTATAGGTTCTTCTGAGTCAACTTCTTCAACCGCTTTTATAGCAATATTTATTTGATTTAATTTAGCTTCAACCTCACTATATTTACTCATCTTTGGAGTATGACACCCATACAAAGAAAATGCATGAATATTGACTCCTAAATCTTTGCTTATTTCATAAAGATATTTATAATCAGCACCCTTTATCGCATCTTTGCTTATAGCCTCTTTTGTTTTTGCATTTCTAACAAGTGCACCATTAAAACTTAATACATAATCATCTTCTGATATTAAATTTAATTCCTCTAAATATCTTTCTACCCCATCAATTGGTCTACCAGTTGCAATAACAACTCTAACCCCTTTATCTGTTGCATATTTTAAAGCTTCCTTTGTTTTATCTGAAACCTTTTTTTCACTATTTAATAAAGTTCCATCCATATCTAATGCTATTAACTTATACATATTATCCTCCACTATTATTCTAATAATCTCTAAATATTATATCACTTACATTTAATTATTAATATTTTAATTTAAGTAGTTATAATAAATTTAAAATGACCATAAGTAACTAAATCTATATTAAACAAGATAATAATTATGTAAAATATAGTGTTATATAATTGAAAATTTAAGAATAAATTGTTATAATTTATATATTTATTAGAAAAGGAGTCATTATGTTCAAAATAGTTAAGAGTTTCAATAATAATGTTATTCTCTGTACTGATATCTACAATAAAAATGAGTATATACTTTTGGGCAAAGGTATTGGTTTTAATGCAAAACCTGGTACATCATTTGAAGCTACAAACAAAATAGAGAAGACTTTTATAGTTCATAATGATAAAAAAGATAATCTTAAGGATCTTTATAATTCTTTAAATCCTAACTTTATAGGAGTCGCAACAGAAGCCTTATCGATACTAACTGAACATATAGATTGGAGCATAAATTCTAAGGCCTATATTGCTCTTTTAGATCATTTAGTTTTTGCTATTGAAAGATATTATGAAGATATTTTTCTTGAAAATCAATTTAAGCATGAACTTAAGACTTTATTTGATAATGAATGGCTTTTAGCTGAAAAAGCTATAAATTTTATAAATTCTTCTTTATCAATCCACTTAAAAGATGATGAAATTGCTTTTGTAACTATGCATATAAACGGAATATTAAACAAAACATCACCAATTGATGGTGGAAAAAATGCTATTATAATAAAAGATTCTATTAATTTTTTAGAAAATAATCTTAAAATTGAACTAGATAAAAGTTCTATTTATTATAATAGATTAGCTATCCACATTAAACTTGCTTTAAATAGAGCAATTAAAAATTCTCATGAAAGCAATCCTCTTCTTGATAACATAAAAGAAAAGCTACCTGAATCATACAATCTAGCTAAATTCTTAGGATCTTATATTTTTAAAAATTATGAAATAAACTTAACTGATGAAGAAATTGGATTTATAGCACTTCATATTGATAGATTAATAAAAAATTCAATTAATTATGAAAAATAAATTATAAATATTTGCATTTACAAGTTATTTTTTATATGTTATTATCTTGTTAAGATGATATGACGTGTTACTGATAATGCAGGCATGGGTCAAAATATTCACTTTACTTATAGTTAAAGTGAACGTTTTGACCCATTTTTTATTTTTTGGGAATTATTTTAGTAATAAATTAAAAACCCTGTATTTAGTCACAATAATACTCATCAAAATTTAAGGGGGAAATTTTTATGCTACAATATTTACAACGAATTGGTAAAGCAATTATGCTTCCAATTGCTGCACTTCCAATTGCAGGTATACTTTTAGGTGTTGGTGGTGCCTTTTTAAGTATTGCATCTTTAACTGATGCTCCAGCTGTTTATCAACCATTAATAGCTTTTGTTAATATTCCTGTTGTAACCATAATTCTACAAGTTATGAATGATGTTGGTAACATAGTTTTTGGTAATTTACCTATTTTATTTGCAGTAGGTGTTGCTGTTGGTCTTGCAAATAGAGAAAAAGGAACTTCAGCTTTAGCTGCTATATTTGGCTTTTTAATAATGAACCAAGTTATAAGCACATTGCTTGGTCTTGGTGTAACTAGTCTTGGAGTTTTAACTCCAGATAATATTACTGCTGGATATGAAAATTACGTTACTACATCTTTAGGTATATTTACTCTTAATATGTCAGTGTTTGGCGGTATTATAACTGGTGTTGTAACTGCACTACTTCATAATAAATTTTATGACATTCAATTACCTCCTGTTATAGGATTTTTCTCTGGAACTAGATTTGTTCCTATAGTTGTTTCACTTGCTATGGCTGTTGTTGGTGCTATTTTAGCATTCGCTTGGCCTTTTGTTCAAGATGGTATAGCTTTAATTGCACTTGGTGTTAATAATGCTGGAAGTATTGGAACATTCCTATATGGATTAATTGAAAGAGCATTAATTCCTTTTGGTCTTCACCACATATTCTATACTCCATTTTGGTATAGTTCTTTTGTTGAAGGAAATGTTATTATTAACGGTTCTCAAACAGTTGTTGCTGGAGCAAACTACGCATACTTTGCTCAACTTGGAAGTATGCAAGATTTAGTTGGTGCATCATCTGCTACTATGGCAACTATCGTTAATGGTACTACAAGATTTATGGCTGGTAAGTTCCCATTTATGATGTTTGGTCTTCCTGCAGCTGCTTTTGCAATGTACAAAACAGCTTCTCCTACTAAGAAAAAAGTTGTTGGTTCACTTTTAGCATCTGCTGCTATAACTTCATTTTTAACTGGTATAACTGAACCTTTAGAATTTACATTCTTATTTGTTGCTCCAGTTTTATATGCAGTTCACTGTGTACTTGCAGGATTATCATTCTTCCTAATGGATATACTTCATGTATTTGTAGGTATGACTTTCTCTGGTGGATTTATTGATTTTGCTTTATTTGGATTACTTCCAGCTGGTGCAGGGGTTGCTACTAATTGGTACATGATACTTGCAGTTGGGGCAGTTTACGCAGTAGTTTACTATTTCTTATTTAAATTCTTAATAGTTAAGTTTAACTTAAAAACTCCTGGTAGAGATGAAAATGAAGAAACTAAACTTTACACTAAAGCTGATTTCCAAGCTGCTAAAGGACAAGCTGCTGCAAGTAAATCTAATATTGCATCTGGAAATAATGAAATAGTTGAAAAAGCTCCTTCTGTTTTAGAAGCATTAGGTGGAGAATCTAATATAGTAAGTGTTGATGCTTGTATAACTAGATTAAGAGTTGAGGTTAAAGACAAATCTAAAGTTGATAAGGATAAACTTAAATCTTTAGGTGCTGCTGGTGTTATAGAAGTAGGCAAAGGAGTTCAAGCTATTTTCGGTGCTAAAGCTGATGGTTATAAAAATGAAATTAAAAAAATTATGAATATAGACTAATTCAAATAAAATGTTAGAAATAGTTTTAACTATTTCTAACATTTTTTATCTTATACTAATTTAAAAATAATTATTATAATATAATAATTATAAGCTATTGAAAATGATTTTCATTGATGGTAATATGGATATATAATTATATTAATAAAATTAATCATAGAAGATATTATTTGAAAGCGGTGAAACTTTGGACTTAAATGAAACTAAACGAATAGATAAAAATGCTCTTTTATTCACCTTATCATTTGGTGTTATGGGAGGTATTTTTGGATTAATAAATGATGCTTTTAGATCATATATAAGAATTGTTAATTCTGATGTATCTAAAAATTTTACTATTTATATAGGAATAGCAATGATTATACTTACTTTAGTTATAATTTCCATAAATAAATTTGGCTTTAAAAAAATATTGATTTTTTTAGAACTGTTAATTATGGTAGCATTTTTTACAGCTATAACTATTCCAAACTCATACATATTACCTCTTGACATAATAGCACTACAACTTGGATATAAAGCATTTAATTTTATAATAATACTAGTTATGGTATCTTATAGCTCTATAGGAAATAGAATATTTAGATTTGCAAGAGCTCTATTATTGTATGTTTTTATTGAAGCTATTGTATCAATGTTTGATGGTAAATTAGTTATCTACATATTCAAAAACTTCTTAAATATTACATATACAAAAGCAAATCTTTTATCAAAAAATATTGATAAATTATCTAGCTTACAATTACATAGTTACTTAATTTCTTATAAAATAGTAATAATTTTAGGTATACTTCTTACTATTTTTAGTCTATCTTTTTTATTATTCATAAAAGAAAAAGAAAGTGACTTCAGAGACCCAATACAATTTAATAATTGGAAAGAAAAAATAAGTGCATACATAGATTTTGGAATTTTTAAAGATAAATATGTTATTATATGGATAATATACTCTACTCTTATGAGCTTGGATTCTACTCTAATTGCTCCTAATTTAGCAGTATATTTGAGTAATTACCTACATATTGAAAGAGGTGTTGTTTCAACATTAATATCAGCTAAAAGTTTTGGTGAAGTTTTCCTTTTACTTGTAACACCTTTCCTAGTTAAAAAATTAGGTGCTATAAAAGCTTTCTCATTACTTTTACTTTTCTCAGCACCGTTAATGCTACTTTTAACCTTTGGTACTTCATTTGGTACATCTACAATACTTGTAATAGGTATTGCACTGTTTTTTAGATATGGGTTTACTATGGCTACACATCCAATACAAAACAGTTTAGAACTACTTCTTGTTAAGAAAAATTTAAGAGCCTTTTTAGTGGCATCAACAGTAGCACTTGATGGAATTATATCATCTTTTGTAGGCTTTTATGGAAAGAAAGCTTTTTTCTATAGTGCATCTGGATATCAAAGTTTATTTATGATATTTACTATTGTATTTGTCATAAGTGCTATATTAATTTACTTTGGTTATAGAAAAAGATTTAAAACACTTTAATTTATATAAAAATATCACAAACCTTATAGCTATAAGCTTTGTGATATTTTTATTTTTTGTGTTATAATAATCTTTGCTATTAGAAATAATCTATAATAATATATATCTTAAAGTAGATATTTTACTGTAAATAATTAATTTTTATATAAATTACTAAAATTTTATAATTAGGAGGAAAAGTTTTGAGTTTAATAGATGAAATAAAAAAAAGAAGAACCTTTGCTATAATCTCTCACCCTGATGCTGGTAAAACCACACTTACTGAAAAGTTCCTGTTATATGGAGGAGCTATAAGAATGGCTGGTTCTGTTAAGGCTAGAAAAGCTGCTACTCATGCAGTATCTGACTGGATGGAAATTGAAAAACAAAGAGGTATTTCTGTTACATCTTCTGTTATGCAATTTAACTATGATGGATATTGTATAAATATATTAGATACACCAGGACACCAAGACTTCTCAGAAGATACTTATAGAACGCTTATAGCAGCTGATTCTGCTGTAATGGTTATTGATGGTGCTAAGGGTGTCGAAGATCAAACAAGAAAATTATTCCATGTTTGTTCTTTAAGAGAAATTCCTATATTTACATTCATAAACAAAATGGATAGAGAAACTAGAGATCCTTTTGAACTTCTTGAAGATATTGAATCAGAACTTGGTATAAAATCTTACCCTATGAATTGGCCAATTGGTGTTGGTAAAGATTTTAAAGGCGTTTACGACCGTAAAGAAGAAAAAGTTATTATTTTTGAAGGTGGAAATCATGGTCAAAATGAAGTTAAAGAAACTATCATTGATATAAATGATGAAAACATTCAAAATGTATTAGGGGAAAACCTTTATGAAAAACTTATGGAAGATATTGAACTTTTAGATATAGCTGGTGATGATTTTTCTGAAGAAAAGGTTAGAGTTGGAGAACTTACCCCAGTATTTTTCGGTTCTGCTTTAACAAACTTTGGTGTTGAACCATTTTTAAAGGAATTTTTAAACCTTACATCATCTCCTCTTCCTAGAAATTCTAGCATAGGAGAAATTGATACCTTTGAAGAACCTTTCTCTGCTTTTGTATTTAAAATACAAGCTAATATGAATAAAGCTCATAGAGATAGACTTGCATTTATGAGAATTTGTTCAGGTAAATTTGAAAAAGGTTTAGAAGTTAACCATGTTCAAGGTGGAAAAAAAGTTAAACTTACTCAACCTCAACAATTTTTAGCTCAAGATAGAGAAATCGTTGAGGAGGCTTATGCGGGAGACATAATTGGTGTATTTGACCCAGGAATATTTTCAATTGGAGATACTTTATGTGTAAACCCTAAAAAATTCAAATTTGACGGTATTCCAACATTTGCACCTGAACATTTCGCAAGGGTTAAACCTGTGGATACAATGAAAAGAAAGCAATTTATAAAAGGTGTAACTCAAATAGCACAAGAAGGTGCAATTCAAGTCTTTAAAGAACTTCATATAGGAATGGAAGAAATTATAGTTGGAGTTGTCGGCGTTCTTCAATTTGAAGTTTTAGAATTTAGGCTTAAAAGTGAATATAACGTTGATATAAAAATGGATAGATTACCATTTAGATATGTTCGTTGGATAGAAAATGATAATGTTGATGTTGATAAATTAAACCTTACATCAGATACTAAAAAAGTTAAGGACCTTAGAGATAGAAATCTTTTAATATTCCAAAATGATTGGGGTATTAGTTGGGCACTTGAACATAATTCTGGACTTATCCTGTCTGATGTAGGAAAAGTTACTGATTAATCTAAGCTTTATATAAATTTAAACAAAAAAACAAATTACTAAATCTGCAAAATTTTAATTATGTAGATTTATGTAACTTGTTTTTTATTTTAAGTCTGCATTATATTCCTAAAACAATTTTCTCTATTGCTTTTCCAACTCCGTCGCATTCATTATTATCTGTTATATACTTTGCGGCTTCTTTAACATCTTTCCTTGCATTACCCATAGCAATTCCAAAACCTGCATTTTGTATCATTGATAAATCATTTTCACTATCTCCAATACAAATTATTTCATTTTCTTTTATTCCTAATATCTTTGCAAGTTGCTTTATTCCACTCCATTTGCATGTACCCTTTGGCATAACTTCAAAATTATTTGACCAAGAACTTACAACCTCTAAACCTTCTATTTCTCTCAATTCTTTTTTTGCTCTATTCAAAGCATCAATATTTTCATTTTCTATACATATAGCTTTCAAAATATCTCCTTCATTTTCTTTAAAAGCTATATCTACATCCACATTTTCAAGTATTGTTATTTTATCTTCATTTCTTTTAGCTTTTCTGTTTGTTTGCTTATAGGCATGATTTTCATTTAATGTTTTTTCTAAGATTATTCCATTATATAAATTATAATAAACATTTAAATTATGTTTTTTAATAACAGAATCTATTACTTTAAGCTGGTCATAAGTTAATGCAGATTTATATATAATCTCTTCTTTATCTTGCTCTTTTATAAATCCTCCATTTGATGCAACTATTGGGGTTTCTATTCCAAGTAAATCTGCATAAATTTTAGCCGATTTAAATATTCTTCCTGTGGTTATAGCAACCACTATTCCCTGTTTTATTGCTTCTTTTATTGCTTTTTTATTTCTCTCACTTACTTCATGCTTGCTATTTAAAAGAGTTCCATCCATATCTATACAAATCATTTTATATTCCATAATTAAATTTATTGCTGTATTTTAGCAATGTCCTCCTTTATTACAATATTTATTTTTTACTTTTATATAATTTGAATAATTAAAAATTAATATTACATATGTACTAACCTTATATTATCCAATTATTTATTAAATACATAATCATATTTTTTCTGTGGAATAATATTATTAAAATAATTGAAGGGAGGTCTTTTTAATGCAAAAAAATAAAGTTACAGAAAATACCAAAGTAAAGCATAATACCTATGCTCCAGATATGAGAAATTTTTTGGAACCAGCTCCTGAGGATTTAATTTCTGGAGAAGGTAAAACTAAAACAACTTTACCAGATCACACTAAAGACCCAATAGTATGTAACAATATTGCTTCTCAAGAATTTGATTATACTGACAATTTAATCGATAGTGGAAAGCTATAATATTACACAAACTAACTTTACTGTAAAGTAAATTAAACCACATTTGTACTAAAAGAGGCTGTATTATAAATAATACAGCTTCTTTTTATTAAATTTTATAAAATTCTTCAAAAGATTTTATACAATCACTATGATCCTTAACTGCCGCAAGTTCTCTTATTGAATGCATTGAAAGTATTGGAGTTCCCATATCAACTATTCTTATTGGAAGATGTGTTGAAGATATTGGTCCTATTGTTGAACCTCCTCTTAAATCTGACCTGTTAACAAATCTTTGAACATTAACTCCAGCCTTTCTACATATCAATTCATAAACAGTTGCTGTGTCACTATCAGTTGCATAACTTTGAGATGCTGCAATCTTTATGACAGGTCCACCATTTAAAACTGGTCTTACAGTTGGATCATGTTTTTCAGGTACATTTGGATGAACTGCATGAGCTAAATCTGCTGATATTAAGAATGATTTAGAAACAGCTCTTAAAAAATCTTCTCTTCCCTTTCCAAGACCTAAAACTATTCTCTCTAAAATCATTGATAACATTTCAGAATCTCCGCCTTGTTTTGTAGAGCTTCCAACCTCTTCATTATCAGTAGCAATCATTATATTAGTAGCTAAATTTACATCAGTGCTAATTAAAGCCTCAATTCCAGCATGAACCATAGCTAAATCATCTAATCTTCCAGAAGATATAAATTCTTCATTTAATCCCATTAAACATCCCTTTTCATATTCATAAGGGTAAAGTTCAAAATCTATAATGGCTTCCTTTGAAACATTTAATTCTTTCGCTAAAAGTTCTAAAAGATAATTTCCTTTTTCTAATTTTTCATTTATTAAAGATAGAAGTGGAAGAGTATCTTTTTGTCTATTTATCTTAAATCCATCATTAACTTCTCTGTTCATATGAATTGCAAGATTTGGAATTACAAGAATTGGTCTTTTTATGTTCACAAGTTTACTAACTGGATATAGAGGATTATCTCCTTCTAAAGTAACTCTACCAGCTAAAGCTAATGGTCTGTCAAACCATGTATTTAATATTGGTCCTCCATAAACTTCTGTATTTAACTTAATATAAGCATTTTCAACTACAATATCTGGATTTGGTTTAATCCTAAACCCTGGTGAATCAGTATGAGCACCTACAAGTTTAAAACCATGCTCCGCCACATCACCATTTCCTACTTTAAAAGCTACAATAGCAGAATTATTTTTAGTTACATAATATTTTCCTTTAGGAACTAAACTCCATTTGTTCTCTTCTTTTAATTCTATAAATCCTTCTTTATTTAATCTATCTTTTACATTTTCTACAGCATGAAAAGCTGTTGGACTATTATAAGCAAAATCTATTAAATCAAGGGCAATTTCTCTTGAGTTATTCATAAAAAATCTCCTTTCAAGTTTAATTAATCTATCTATACTTTAACACATATATCCTTTTTAGTGAACTAACTATCCTATCTCTCTGTAATATTAACCAATCTTTACATAAGATGAACTTACATACCCTTCTATTCTCTTTCCATTAATATAATAAGCTATTCTTAACCATTTTCCATCTTCATTTAATATAATAACTTGTGATTTAGGTTTCAATGTTCCAATTACAGCATAATTAGTTCCCGCCCCTTTTCTTACATTTAAATTTGCAGTTGTATTTGTCGTAACACCTGTTTTATAAGTTATCGTAGAACCCGAATTATTATTTGTATTATTGTTTGAAGAATTTCCCAAAATAGTTACATAAGACTTCGATACATACCCTTCTCTTCCATCATATTGAACTTTGTAAAAACTATTTTCTTCGCCCATTATAGTTACTTGCTTTCCATTATAAAGTCTATCTACTACCGAATAATTAGTTCCTGGACCTTTTCTTACATTTAATGATGTATCAACCTTTACAACTCCTACTTTAGTAGTCGCTTCTGTATTATTACCATTATTTACATTGTTATCTTCATATCCATTATAAGCCTTCGCTTCTGTAATCAAATTATAAATTCGTTGTCCATAAGTATCATTGTTTTTAGCAGCATCAACTAATGAACTGTATTGGCTTGTACTATATCCTGGAACAGCCCATTTCCCTGAAAGTTCTTCAACAGACTGTGCACTTCCTCTTGTTACATACTTAAATCTTGGATCAACTAAATCTAAAACCAAAGAATCTTTTGAAGCATAAGCTTTTAAATGTTGCACTTGTGCTCTTAATCCAAGTCTTGGAGTTTTAAATTTTTCCTTAACTCCAGCTGCTCCTGTTGCTCCAAGTCCAGCATAATTATTATCATTAGCATCAACTATTCCACCATATTGAAAATACCCTGTTTCCCAAATTGCTTGAGCTATAACTATATCTGGTCTAACCTTTTCGATATTAGCCTCTTCATAAGCTAAATCCACAAATTCATCTATGCTACAATTTAATTTATATACATAGCCTTTTTTTTCTGCTATTTCATTAAAATATTTTTTAAATTCCTCCTTGCTAACCTCTGCATTCCCAATTATACTGTGAGTTTGAGAATATATTTGAATTGATTCTTCTAATGAATCATCAATTGCTGGTCCATCTATATACATAGCATCATTATTATCTTTTATATCAATAATTTTTTCTTCTAAATTATCCTCTGCTAAAACACATGTATTATTTACAAAAATGCCTGTTCCTAAACCTAATATCATCATAAAACTACACAATTTTTTTCTTTTCATTGAATTTCCCCCTAATATTCAATTTTTAATATTTATATTGGTAAATTTAAATAATAGCATAAAATTTTATTAATATCCTTATAATATATTGTACCACAATTTGTATTAATTAAATTAATTTTGTAATATTTATGTATTATTTGATTATTTAAACAATTTATTTTCTATATTTATATGTAAATAAACATGATTATTAAAATCATTCTTATTTAAGTAAATTTTTTCTAATTTTTTTATTTTTTTTTTAAATTTTAGTGTTTTATTTCATATATTAATGTTATAATAATGCTCATGTAGTTTAGGAAAGGGAGGAAATGACATGCTTTCAAAGCTATTAATTAAAATTTTTATTAAAAATTCTGAAAACATACAAGATAATTCTGTAAGAGATAAGTATGGATATTTTGCTGGAATAGTCGGTATTGTATTTAATCTTCTACTTTTTTTTATAAAATTATTTGTAGGAATCATCACTGGAAGTATTGCTGTTACAGCTGATGCATTTAACAATTTATCAGACACTATATCATCTATAATAACAATACTTGGATTTAGATTATCTAATCTTCCACCTGATAAAGAACATCCATTTGGACACGGTAGATCAGAATACATAGCATCACTTATTATGTCTTTCATAATACTTATGGTTGGTTTAGATTTCGCAAAATCATCAATTACAAGAATACTAAACCCTACACCTGTTCATTTTGACATACTTGCATTTATTTTATTACTTATAACAATAATAGTTAAAATTTGGCTTAGTCTTTTTAATAGATTCGTTGGTAAAAAGATTAATTCAAAAGCTCTTGAGATATCAGCTTTTGATTCTCTAGGAGATGTTTTTGCTTCAAGTATAGTTTTAATTTCATTCGTTGTTGCAAGATTCACATCAATTCCTTTAGATGGATATGTTGGACTTTTTGTATCATTGTTCATACTTTATGCTGGATACAAACTTTTAAGAGAAACAATAAGCCCGCTTTTGGGGGAATCACCAGATCCAAAACTTGTAGATAGTATAAAAGATGAATTGCTATCTTATGATTATATAACTGGTGTTCATGATTTAATAATTCACAATTATGGAGTTGGAAAATTTATGGCATCAATTCATGCTGAAATACCTGCTAATATAGATATAATGACAATTCATAATGTCATAGATTTAGCAGAACGTGAAATATCAGAAAAACTTAAGATAGTTTTAGTGATTCATATGGATCCTATATCTATTGAGGAAAATGAAGTTAAATCAGCTAAAGAACTTATAGAAAAAATAATCAGCAAAAAACCTATAATAACATCTATTCATGATTTTAGGATTATTGGAAAAGGTGAAAAGAAAAGTTTAATTTTTGACGTTGTTATTAGACCAGATGATGCTCATAAAAAAATTTCAGATGATGAAATTATTCAATTTATATCTGAAGAAACAAAAAAAATACATAAAAATTATAAATGTATTATTACAGTTGATAGAGAGTTTATTTAATAGTCCTCTTTTTATTAAATTGTGATTCTATAAAAATTTAAAAATCAATATTTGTAATAAAATTTGTGTAAAATAAAATTCTAAGAATAAACATCTTAGAATTTTATTTTATCTTAATTAATTATTTTTATATTTTTTTCTTTCACTAATTATAATTAACATAAGTATACAAACACCTATTATTGTTAAGCCTGCGCCTTTATAAATACCATCTGGAATAAATACAAGTTTTATGTTTTGAGTTCCTTGATTTAATTTTATCTCCATGAAGTTATATTTAGAAAGAATCTTAACTTTTTTACCATTTATATAAGCGCTCCAACCACTATCATATGGTATTGATAAGAACAATATATTGTTATTTCCTTGTGCTGTTACAGTACCTGTTATTTGTGTATTTGTAACCTGTAAATCTTTTATCGAATTATTCTTCAATGTATCAATGCTTTTTGCAAATGTACTAACATTTAATCCATAAAATTGAATATGACTTATTACAAAATCATTATCAACTAATTCTAATTGAACTGTTACATTTTCTCCAGCCTTAAAATAACCTAAGCTTATTATTCCATTGTTCCATGAACCACCATAGGTGCTCATTTTTTTACCATTTACATAAAGATAAACCGCTCTTTGAATTCCATCATTTAAATCCATATAAAGCTCTTGATTCTTCGCATTCATAATATTAAACGTTAGAACTCCAGTCTCCTTATCATTTATTTTCTCCACAGCCAGCTTACTCTCTCCATCAGCAACTATCTGAGCATTACGTAGGCTTATTGTATAATCTGAATCAGCTGGTTCTAAATACTCCTTATAATTTGTAGTATTAATTTCATTTCCAAGCATACTATTTAAAAATAAATTATTATTTACAAACATGTTTGATGTAAAATCTATATTTTTATCCATAAAACCATTGTTTACAACATAACCTATTGGAAGAGAATACTTATATTCATTAATTACTTTTCCATATCCTTCAGCAACTTCAGTATATAAATCACCTAAATAATTATTAGCCATTACATATTTTACTCCAAGTAACGAATTTAAAATAGCAGTAGTACCTGAATACGTAGTTGCTAAATTAACTCCTGCATTACCAAGTCCCAAATCATAATGCAAAAACTCTCCTAAAGGTTGATATGTAAATGAAGTAAACGATGCTATGTTATTATAATCTAAAGCCATCCCTCTATTATATCTTCCATCAACTTCAGCCATTCTATAAAAGCTAGTATCTTTTTCTTTTATTTCATTTACTAAAGGTTGAGAACTTATAATATTGGAATATACTTTGCTTCCTATAGAGCCCACATCATTATTTATATCACTTATATATAAAGCTGAGCTTAGTGTTAATTCTCCAAATATCATTATTATCATAAAAATTGAAACATTTTTCTTTAAGTCAGGTCTATTTTTATACAGATATAAAAGCACTACATATATTATCACCATTACTATATTACCTGCAATTACAAGCATTCCACCTGCACCTACATAAGTAAAAAGTAAATATACAAGTATGCAAATTAAAATAACTCCTGATATTATTATACTTTTATTTGAACTATATTTAATGTTTACAAATTCTTTATATGCGTAACTTAACATCATAAAAGAATACACAAAAGAAAATCTAAACATATACCATATAGGAGTTTCAAACCCTTGCCATGCTAAATCTACTATGGGCACTGTAAAACTTACAAACATCCCAATGTACATTAAAAGACTTATAATCTTTTCCTTTTGAGATATCTTTTTATTAAAAAAATATGGAATTAATAATATAAGTGGAATAAGCCCTATATATATATTGGGTTGACCATAGGAAATTGCTTCATATGTACCTGCAAAAAATTTTGATAAAAATAAATTAAAATTAAATGTATTTATAGGATTGCTAAGATATATCTGTGTTCCTGTATTTTTAATAGCAAAATATGTAGGAACAACTAATATACCAGAAATAAGAGCTGCGACAACAGCTGAAAATAAAAACCTAGCTAATGCTTTAATGAATTTTTTCCAATCTGTTACTTTATTTTCTGTAAAATATCTAGATAAAAAATAAAGCAAAGCAAATCCACCAACCATATATGATATATAAAAGTTATCTAATATCATAATAGCTAAAAATACAATAAAAAATGTTTTTTTCTTTTCTTTTATTAATTTTTCAACGCCTATTAAAACAAGTGGCAGAAGAATCACTCCATCTAGCCACATTATATTTAAATAATACATTACAACATATCCCATTAAAGCATACATTGTTGAAAAAAATACTGTGTATATATTTATTTTTTTGTACATGTATTTTATAAATATAATAAATGTTAATGATGATAATGCTACTTTTATAAGTAACAAAGTCATCATAAAATTTTGCATATCGGATTTTGGGAAAAGTAAAACTAAAAATGATAATGGACTTGCTAAATAATAAGCAAAAATTCCTATAAATCCTCCACCCAAACTTAATTTCCATGAATATAATAATTGAGAAAAATCACCACTAGATAATATACTTTTGTATAATGAATAAAAATTTGCATATTGATTATACATATCTCCAATTAAGATACTTCTAAAACCAAAAGCTCCTGCTCCAATAACCGTAAAAGCTATGTAAAGTATTAAAGCTGGCGCTATCATGCCAATGATTAAATATTTTACAAAAGTTTTTTTCTCTGTTGATTTATTCATATTTTTCTCCTAATCAAAATCTCTAACCTTTTCTCCATTATATTCTTCAACAAAATATAAAGGTCTTCTTTTCGTTTCATTAAAGACTCTTCCTATATATTCTCCTATAATACCTAGAGATAATAATTGAACTCCACCTAAAAATAGTATAACTGCCATAAGTGATGGATATCCTTTAACAGCTTCACCCATTATTAAGGTTCTTGCTATTATTATTACTATATAAACAAAGGCACAAAAAGAAATTATAACACCTAAAAAGCTAGAAATTCTAAGAGGTTTAGTGGTAAAAGACGTTATTCCCTCTATTGCTAAATCTATAAGTTTCCAATAATTCCACTTAGTACTTCCCGCTACTCTTGGGTCTCTATCAAATAGTATTTCCTTTTTATTAAAACCTATCCAACTAAACATACCCTTAGTATATCTCTCTGATTCTCTAAATTTTCTAAGAGCATCTACACATCTTCTATCTAATAATCTAAAATCACCTGTATTTTTTTGAATAGGTATTCTAGTACTTTTTTGTAACATCTTATAAAAAAGAGATGATGTGAATTTTTTCATAAAGCTTTCCCCAGCTCTACTTTTTCTTTTAGCATATACATCGTCATATCCTTGTTCCCAATATTTTAACATCTCTTCTATAAGTTCTGGAGGATCTTGCAAATCAGCATCTAATATTATACAACAATCGCCAGTTACATAATCTAATCCCGCTATCATAGCAGTCTCTTTTCCATAATTTCTTGATAAATTTATGTAACACATTCTTTTATCTCTTTTTCTTAGTTCTCTTAAAATATTTAATGTATTATCTTTGCTACCGTCATTTATTAACAACACCTCAAATTCATAATTGTTTAATTTATTTATAACATTTTCCAACCTGTCATAGAGAGTATATAAAACCTCTTCTTCGTTATATGCAGGTATCAAAATACTGACCTTTTTCATTTTTTTCCTCCTAATATAACTTAATATTAAATTAAACTTATAATATTTAATGCTATTTCATAGCTATAAAGATGGCACCAATTATTATTAATATAATACCTATAACCTTATCTTTATTAACTTTTTCTTTTAGCATCAATCTAGATATTATAATAGTCCATATATAAGTTATGGCTGTTAACGGCAACACTATACTGTATGGTAAATATTTTAAAGCTACTATGTTTAATACTGCTGCTATAACATATAATATTCCACCAATGTATAAATTTAAATTTAAAAACACACTTCTAAACACATTCTTAAAATCTAAATGAGCTGCTCCTTTTTTAAAAAAGAATCCACCTAAACTTCCCATCAGCGTCATAATTGGAAATAATAAATATATTTTATTCATTTTTACCTCCCCTAGCTATGGAAATAACTCCTGCTATTATAATCACAATTCCTATTAATTCCATAGGAGATACAACTTCACCCAAAAATATATACCCAATTATAAGAGCAAATACATAGCTTACACACATAAGAGGCTGTATAACTGAAAGCTGTCCAAACTTAAGAGCCACTATCATGAGAAGAGCTCCTATTCCATACAAGAAAAATCCTATCAATAAATATAAAATATTTATACTGCTTATTTTCCAAAATAATTGTCCAAAAGATGTACAAACTGCTGACAGTATTATTAGAGTTATACCCAGTGTCATATTATTCTTTTTTTCCATACTACTTTTCTCTCCTATTTTTTTCACACTCTAAGTATTTCTTGTTTTCAATTTTAAATTAACAATTTTATAAATTAAAAGTTTTAATTTACATATTACTAACAAACCTATTTAATTATAACACTTATTTAAGATTTGCAACAAAAAAAAGTCTAAAAATGATACTAACTAGATTATTATATCATCTTTAGACCTTGAATTACTAACAGAAATGAATTTTTTTTGATAAATTATTAATTGTATCGTATATTTATAATATTTTAGATAAAAATTCTCTAGTTCTTGAATTTTTTGGATTAAAAAATATCTCATTTGGTGCACCTTTTTCAATAATTTTTCCATTATCCATAAAAATTATTCTGCTTCCAACCTCCTTAGCGAAGCCCATTTCATGAGTTACAACCACCATAGTCATCCCATCTTTTGCTAATTGTTTCATAACATTTAAAACCTCTCCAACCATTTCTGGATCTAATGCAGATGTTGGCTCATCAAAAAGTATAACATCTGGCTCCATAGCCAATGCCCTTGCAATTGCTATTCTTTGCTTTTGCCCTCCTGATAATGAACTTGGATAACTATTTGCCTTGTCAGAAAGTCCAACCTTTGCTAGAAGTTCCATAGCTTTTTCAATAGCTTTTTCTTTTGATATCTTTTTGACCTTAATAGGTGCCATAGTTATATTTTCTAAAACTGTTTTATGTGGAAATAAATTAAACTGTTGAAAAACCATACCCATTTTTTCTCTTATTTTATTTATGTCACACTCTTTATTTGTTATAGATTTTCCCTCAAAAGTTATTTCTCCAGAAGTTGGTTTTTCTAAAAGGTTTAAACATCTTAAAAATGTACTTTTTCCAGAACCTGATGGTCCTATAAGCACTAAAACTTCACCTTTTTTAATATGCTCATCTATTCCTTTTAAAACCTGAGTTTCCCCAAAACATTTATAAAGGTTATTTACATAAAGCATCTGTATTCATTCTCCTTTCTATATACTTTATAACTCGTCCTAAAGTATAAGTTAATACAAAATAACAAATTGCTGAAATTATAAGTGGCTCAAAAGACCTAAATATTCTTCCAGTAACCTTATTTGCAGCATACATAAGCTCTGCAACCCCAATAGTTGATGCCATTGATGATTCTTTTATAACTGCTATAAACTCATTTCCAATGGCAGGTAATATATTTTTTATTGCCTGTGGAATAATTACCAAAAACATTGCCTTAGAATAATTCATTCCTAAACTTCTTGCAGCTTCTAATTGCCCTTTATCAACTGCCTCTATCCCAGCTCTTATAAGTTCTGATACATAAGCTGCTGAATTTAATGATATTGCAAGTATACCTGACGCTATGGCTGGCATATCTAAATTGAAAATTTGATCCACTCCATAATATACAATCATTATCTGTAAATAAAGAGGTGTTCCTCGCACCACTTCAATATAAGTGCTTGATAAAACTTTAAAAATATTTATTTTAAGTATAGTAAATTTGCTTTTTTTCATTGCATATAAAACTATTCCAAACAAAGTCCCCAAAAACACAGAAATTAAAGATATAAATAACGTTAATTTTATTCCATCTATAAAATACATATAGTAATCTGACAAAAAGCTAAAATCCATAAAACCCCTCCATGTATGATTTCCAAATATTAATTACAAACCATTGCATTTGCATTTACAACAAATTCATCTATTTTCCCGTTGCTTATTAACCCATCTATTACATTATTAACTTCATCTAATAAATCACTTGAGCCTTTTTTAACAGCAATAGCTGCCCCTCCGTCATCATACTTAACAGGTATTTCAGTTAAAAATAAATCTTCATTAGTAGTTAAAATTGTTTCAGCTACTGGTTTTTCAACTACTACTGCATCAACCTTTCCTGACTTTAACTCCGTAATTAATTGATCAACCTTTGTAAGCTCTGTTATATTAGCATTTTCTATTTGTTCTTCTGCTATACTTGCTTGAATAGCTCCCATTTGAACTCCTATTTTTTTATTAGCCAAATCATCTAAACTTGTATAAATATTCTTATTGCTATCTAAGACTAAAATAGATTGAATTGCTTTATAATATATATTAGAAAAATCAACACTCTTCTCACGCTCTGCATTAGGACTCATTCCTGATATAACCATATCAATTTTTCCAGATTGAAGTGCAGCTAAAAGCATTCCAAAATCCATTTCTCTAATCTCAAGTTCTACTCCTAAACTACTTGCTATTTCATTTGCAACATCAACATCAAATCCTACAATTTGATCTTTTCCATCTATAATTGTATGAAACTCATAAGGTGCATAATCAGCACTCATCCCAACAACTAATTTCCCTGTATTCCTTATATTATCTAAAGAACTTGACTTACTAGATGATGTACTTGCAGTACCACTATTAGATGAACAACCTATCAATAAATTTAATGCAACACCCATTACAGATAAAGCTAAAACACCTTTAAAAAATCTCTTTTTTATTTTCATTTAAAATCCCCCACTTTTTTAATATTAACTATTAATAAGTTTATTAACTATCATCTTGATATATGAATTATTATACATTTTTTTGAATTATTATGCAATAGTTTAAATTTATTTATCATTAAATTGCTTTTGATAAATAAAAAAACTTGCTAACTATCTCTAGTTAGCAAATTTTTAAAATTTAAGATTTTTATTCTAATGTAATGTCTTTTAATCTATGAAGGGCTCTAGTCGCCATTATATATTTTATTAAATCCTCTTCTTTATTTTCTTTAGAAGATTCTTTTATTTCAGCTATTATAACTCCATCAAATTCCAATCCTTTTGCTAAGTAAGACGGAATTATTACAACACCACCCTTATAAATTATATCTTCTCTATTAAATTTAACTACATGAATTTTCTCTTTTATAATATCATATATTTGTTCTAATTGATTTTGGTCTTTTGTTATAATAGCTATACTATCTAACTTATCACTATTATATTCATTTATACAATTTATTATCTTATCTCCAAAATCATCTTTATTTTTTACGTTTATAACTTCAACATTCTTTCCATTTCTAACTAAAGGTGTTATTGAAGTTTCTTTTAAAAATTTATTTGCATAATCTATTATTTCAAAAGTACTTCTATAACTCCTATTTAAGTTAAAAACTTCAATATCATCTAAATTTAAAATATTATCTAAATTAAGCATAGCAGGAATTTCTGACACTTTATTTATTCTTTGATTTACATCTCCAACTATTGTGAAATACTTGCTTCCTGTCAATTCTTTTATTACTTTAAATTGAATTGGAGAATAGTCTTGTGCCTCATCTATTATTACATGACGATAACTTTGTTTTGCCTTTTTACCTTCAAGATTTATCATCAAATATAAAATAGGTGCTAAATCATTAGTTGTTAATATTTTATTATTATTAAATTCATTATATATTTTAACTATGCTTTTCTTTCCAAGCCAAGTTTCTATTTCTTGCCTTGAATTCATAACTTCTTTAACAATTTCCCTAACTTCTATACTTCTTTTAAACTCTATATTATTTTCTTCAATTAAAAGTTCTTCTGGCTTTAATGAAGATTTTAATTCATTTACTTTTTTATTTAATTCTCTAAACTTTTCATCTCTCTTATCTTTAATTTTAGAGATTAATATTCTTTTTATCTTTTCACTTCTCCTAAACAAAGGCATATATGCATAATGTTTTTCAAACATTTCTTTTATTTCATCTACCCCAACTACCTCTTCACCAAAATATTTAGCAGGTTCAATCTTAAAATAATTTAAATCCATATTCCTTATTAAAATATCTAAATCATCTATTATTTTTGTTGAATTTTTATACTTAGTGTCTTCTACAATTTGCTTATTACCAGAAACTAAAGCATCTAAATATTCCTCAAATCCTGCTATTTCTATTGGCTCTTCCAATTGCTCTGCTGCAAAATCTAAAAATGTCTGTTGTTTAACTTTTGATTCTCCAAGACTTGGTAACACCTGTGATATATATTCCATAAATATGTGGTTTGGACCTAAAATTAAAACTTTATCCTCAAGTTCTTTTCTATAATTATATAAAAGATATGCCACTCTATGAAGAGCTATAGTAGTTTTACCACTACCCGCTACACCATTTACAACTATATTCTTAGTTCTTTCTTTTCTCATTATGTCATCTTGTTCCTTTTGTATAGTCATAACTATATCTTTTAATTTTTCAGAGGAATTATTACTCAAAATTTCTTGTAAAATTTCATCTTTAATATCAACTTCAGAATCAAATATTCCCTTTAATTCACTCTTTTTAACTATTATTTGTCGTCTTTTTAAGATATCAGTTTTAACTTTCCCATCAGGTGCTGTATAATATGCTTCTCCTAAACTTCCATGATAAAATAATGATGCTATCGGTGCTCTCCAGTCAACAATTAACGGTTCAAAATCTCCTTCTGGAATAACTCCAAATCTTCCGATATACATTTCTTCTTCATCATCAAAATTAGAATCAATAAAATTTATCTTACCAAAATAAGGGGAACTTTTTAATGTAGTAAGTTCTTTTAATTTTTTATCTATAGAAGCAAAAGCCTGCTCCTTCATATATCTCTCATGATCAAAATATTCTATTAACTTATCTTCATCATCTCTATACTCTTCTATAGCATTTTTTCTATAATCTAATATATATTCTGTTATTTCTTTTCTTTTATTTATATAATTTAGAACCTCTTTGTTTAATATATTTAAAGTATCTTCTAAATGCTTGTTCTCTATTAAAAAATCATTATTCTTTTCCATTTTTTCCTCCTCATAAATTTATTAATTTTAAAGAAAAAATATTTAACTGTAAAACTTTTCTATCAAATTAACAAAACCTAGAATTAATAATAAAAGTGAGCTATGTATTAGCATAACTCACTATATTGTAACTTACTTTGTTTTTAAAATTAGAATTAGAATAAATTATTATTTGAAGAATTGTCTTCATCATCTTTATTTTTTAATTCAAAATTTTCATCTGACAAATTTTCATTATCATTAGAACTTTGAATAGTCATATCTGACTTTTTAAAATCTAATTGCTCTTCATTTTCTTTTTCTAATTTTAATGTCGATTCTTCTAAAGCTTCTTCCTTCAAAGCCTCTTCTCTAGCTTTTTGAATAGCTTCTTCCTTTTCTCTTCTCTTAGCCATAGCTAATTCTCTCAACATTTCTTTTTCATGCTTAGCTTTTTCATAAGCTTCTCTTTTTTCTGGATATTTTCCATAAACTATTTCCATGAACTCATCGCCCATTATAGTTTCTTTTTCTAATAAAACATTTGAAATTTCATCTAATAGATCTTTGTTTTCACTTAATATAGTTCTTGCCTCTTTATGAGCTGTTCTAATTATAGCTAAAATTTCTTCATCAACTATAGTAGATGTTTGTTCTGAACAATTTCTAGAAGCCCTCGCATCCAAATATCTGTTATTTATAGATTCTAAAGCCATCATATCAAATCTATCACTCATACCATAAAGTGTAACCATATTTCTAGCAGATTGAGTCGCTCTTTCTATATCATTAGATGCCCCTGTAGTTATACTTCCAAATTTAACCTCTTCAGCAGCTCTACCTCCAAGCATAACAGCTATTTGATCTATCATTTCATCCTTAGATACTAAATATTTTTCTTCTTCTGGAAGTTGCATAGTATAACCTAATGCTCCCATTGTTCTTGGTATTATAGTTATTTTATGAACCGGATCAGTATTATTTAAAAGAGCTGCCACAAGAGCATGACCTACTTCATGATATGCAACTATACTCTTTTCTCTAGGAGACATTATCCTATCTTTCTTTTCCTTACCAGCTATAATAACCTCTACAGCTTCTTCTAAATCTTCTTGTATAACTTCACGTCTACCATGCTTAACTGCCCTTAAAGCTGCTTCATTTACCATATTAGCAAGGTCAGCTCCAACAGCACCTGGAGTAGATTTAGCTATAGCCTTTAAAGATACATCATCTGCAAGTTTTACATCTTTTGCATGTACCTTTAAAATAGCTTCTCTACCAATAAGGTCTGGACTATCAACTATAACCCTTCTATCAAATCTACCAGGTCTTAAAAGTGCTTTATCTAAGACTTCAGGTCTATTTGTAGCTGCAAGTATTACAACTCCTTTTGAAGAATCAAATCCATCCATTTCAGTTAAAAGTTGATTTAGAGTTTGTTCTCTTTCATCATTTCCTTGAATAGCACCATCTCTACTTTTACCTATAGCATCAATTTCATCTATAAATACTATACAAGGTGCTTTTTCCTCTGCTTGTTTAAACAAATCTCTTACTCTTGAAGCTCCCATACCAACAAACATTTCAACGAAATCAGAACCTGACATTGAGAAAAATGGTACTTTACACTCTCCTGCAACAGCTTTTGCAAGGAGTGTCTTACCAGTTCCTGGAGGCCCAACTAAAAGAGCACCCTTAGGTAGTTTAGCTCCAATTGCAGTATACTTTTGAGTATTATGCATAAAATCTACAATTTCTTTTAAAGATTCTTTTGCCTCATCTTGACCTGCAACATCATCAAAAGTAATTCCTGTTTCATCTTCTGCATAAAGCTTAGCATTATTCTTTCCAAAAGACATAACGCCTCCACCCATCTTTTTATCTATCTTTCCAAACATAAATCTTCCTAGTAGGAAAAATATTAAAAGCGGTGCTACCCAAGACAATATAAATTCTAAAATAGGATAATTTTGAGGTTGACTTACTGTTATTTGCACATTAGCTGAAAGTAATTCATTTACTAGCCCATCATCCTTAAGTCCTGCAACAGCAGGATTTGTTGTATAAAGAATTTTTCCGCTTTCTTGAGTATTTGCCTTAGGTTCAATTTGAATTTGATTACCCACAAAATCAACAGATTGTATTTCTTTATCTGAAATCATTTGTTTAAATTGAGTATAATCTATGCTTTGATACATCATTTCCTGTTTAACCACATTAAACATAAAGATTATACCAAAAACTATAGCAACATATATAAGTATATATCTAAGTTTTTTCTTATCTTTAAACATATTCCTTATCTTTTACTCCTTTTCTTATAATTAATTATTTAACTAGGTAAGAAATCCTATTTTATTAAAAGGATATATCCTAAATCCAGCAACCGCTACTATGCTAGATGCTTTAATAAAAGGATCTGACCAATATCTTGAATCATAACTGTTAGCTCTATTATCCCCTAACATAAAGTAACAGCCAGCAGGAACCTTCCATTCACCATATTTTCCTCCTGGATATTTTACATAAGGCTGATTTAAAAGTTTACCATTTATATAAACATCTCCATTTTCATCTACAACCACTTTATCTCCAGGCGTTCCTATCACACGTTTTATAAGAAGTTCATTTGAGTAATTTGATTTAAATACCACTATCTCACCAGTTTTTAAATCATTAGCGTTAAATAATCTACTAACTAGTATTTGATCTCCAGCTTCTATAGTTGGAGCCATAGATGATGTAGGTACCACTATCTTAAATACTACAAATTTATTTATAAGAAATGCTAATCCTATGGCTGCAATAATTGGTATTATCCATCCGATTATAAAAGACTTTTTTTTAGTAACCTTAGTCTTATTATCACTCATCCTTTTGCCACATACCTTTCATCAATTCTTTTATTTTTTTGTTCCTTTCTATAGTTTTTTTCTCATCTAGTATATATTTTTCTTTTTCTTTTCTAATTATATATCCTTCTTTTAAAATTCCTACTATTAATTCTTTATTTATTTTTATAGTATTGAAATTTTCATCTTGACATATAACTAAATTATCCTCAATCCTATCTATTACCCAAAAATTCATATACTCTGAGACTCCTTTAAAATAAAGTATCACTTATAAGTATACCACATTACAACATTTTTTTATCATTTATTATAGTATTTTTTTCATCAGTTTACATTGCTATTTTAAATTTTTTACACACAATCATTTCTTATAATGTCATCATAAGATTCTCTTTTACAAGCTAATTTACTTTTTCCATTTGATACCATAACTACTGCTGCCCTTGGTATTCTGTTATAATTGCTTGCCATAGAATACCCATATGCTCCCGTACTTAAAACAGCTAATATATCTCCTGTTTTTGGTTCATTTAATCTTATATTGTCTATTAATATATCTCCAGATTCGCAACATTTCCCCGCAATAGTCACATCTTCAAACTTATCCCCTAAAACTCTATTTGCGATTAAACATTCATATTTAGCATTATAAAGAGCTGGTCTTATATTATCTGCCATTCCACCATCTACACACACATATTTTCGGATATTTTCTATTTCCTTAATAGCACCTATTGTATATAAAGTTGTTCCTGCATTTCCAATTAAACTTCTTCCAGGCTCTACTGAAAACACTGGTCTTGGGAAATTCAACTCTTCACAAACTTTTTCAGCAGTATCTAAGATAGCACTACAATACTCTTCAATTTCCTTTGGCTTATCTTCTTTAGTATAATAAATTCCGAAGCCACCTCCAAAATCTATCTCCTTTATAAGATGACCTGTTTTTTTATAAATATTATTAGCTAAAGTAACCATTATTTTAGCATCATCTTTAAAAGGTTGTAAGTCAAATATTTGAGATCCTATATGACAATGAATTCCTGTTAATTCTATGTTCTCCAATTTTAAAACTTCATTTACCACATGTATTATTGATTCTTCAATTAATGGAAATCCAAATTTAGAATCTAATTGACCAGTCTTTATGTACTCATGAGTATGTGCTTCTATTCCTGGTGTTATTCTTAAATATATTTTTTGCACTTTATTATAAGATTTTGAGATACTATTTAAAACATTAAGTTCACAAAAATTATCAACAACAAATCTACCAACCCCAAGTTTAACACCAAGCTCTATTTCATCTCTTGTTTTATTATTTCCATGAAAATATACATGTTCCAAAGGGAAATTTGCTTTATATGCCGTATATAATTCTCCACCTGAAACAACATCTAAATAAAAACCTTCTTCTTTTAAAATATTACACATATACATATTTAAAAAAGCTTTTCCTGCATAAGTCACTCTATTTTTCTCAGATTCACAATAAAAAGCTTTATAATACCTTTTGCAATTGCTTCTTATAAGTTCCTCATTCATAACATATAGAGGAGTATTATATTCATTAACTAATTCAGAAATTTTAACCCCTCCTATAATTAATTCATTATCTTTAATATTCATAGCCCCAAATAATTTCATTATATATTCCTCCAAATTAATACAGTATTTTTTACTTTAAATAATATATAAAATCTAATTATTTTTCAAATATTTTAGAATTTTTTCAACAACTTTTTTACCTACTATATCTTCTTGCATTACTGACAAAGCTTCATCTAATTTCACCCATCCCATATCTTCAACTTCATCTGATTTTACAATCTCACCACTTTCATAGAAAGCCATATATGTTAACATTAAAATCTCCTTGCCTTCTACATAATCACTTCCTAAATATTTTATACCATTTACATTTAAACCTGATTCCTCTTTAACTTCTCTGATTGCAGCTTCTTCTGCTGTTTCATCAATTCCCACGTATCCAGTTAATAACACTTTAGAATTTTTAAATATATAACTTTGTTTCAATAATAATATATGATTTTCTTTCACAACTCCAATCATAATACATGGTTTTGGTAAATTAAAAAATAACTCCTTATGAGTTTCACAAAAAGGAACACCACCTTCATCCCAACAGTATTTTATCACCAGTTTTTTCCCACATAAAGGACAATATTTATATTGCATAAACTCTCCTCACTTTTATAACTTTATTTTCACAGAAGTTAGAAAATTAAATTTCTAATTTCTACACTATATAATTATATGCAAATATGTTTATTCTAAATTCTTTAACAAATTCAGTACATCTTAAAATATAGAATATATTTAAATGCTTATAATTATCTTATAAAAACTTATTTTATTATGTTTTATCATTATAATAAAGCAAAATATTATATTTATAAAGCACTAATTTATAAATATTTGACAAAAAGCTCCATAAGCATTTGCTTATGGAGCATATATAATTGGTGACCCATAGGAGAATCGAACTCCTGTTACCACCGTGAAAGGGTGGTGTCTTAACCGCTTGACCAATGGGCCTTATAAAAAATATTTAATTATATATTCTCTCAAAATTACACTAAGCATTAAGATAAAGTTAATTAGGTCAAGCCCTCGACCTATTAGTATCAGTCAGCTAAATATGTTACCATACTTACACCTCTGACCTATCAACCTTGTGTTCTTCAAGGGGTCTTACTAGCTTATGCTATGGGAAATCTCATCTTGAGGTGGGCTTCACGCTTAGATGCTTTCAGCGTTTATCCCTTCCCGACTTAGCTACCCAGCTGTGCTCCTGGCGGAACAACTGGTACACCAGAGGTCAGTCCATCCCGGTCCTCTCGTACTAAGGACAGCTCCTCTCAAATTTCCTACGCCCGCGACGGATAGGGACCGAACTGTCTCACGACGTTCTGAACCCAGCTCGCGTGCCGCTTTAATGGGCGAACAGCCCAACCCTTGGGACCTACTTCAGCCCCAGGATGCGACGAGCCGACATCGAGGTGCCAAACCTCCCCGTCGATGTGGACTCTTGGGGGAGATCAGCCTGTTATCCCCGAGGTAGCTTTTATCCGTTGAGCGATGGCCCTCCCACGAGGTACCACCGGATCACTAAGCCCGACTTTCGTCCCTGCTCCACTTGTGGGTGTCGCAGTCAGGCTCCCTTCTGCCTTTGCACTCTTCGAACGATTTCCGACCGTTCTGAGGGAACCTTTGGGCGCCTCCGTTACTTTTTAGGAGGCGACCGCCCCAGTCAAACTGCCCACCTAACAATGTCCTGTGACCAGATTCATGGCCGCCAGTTAGAACTTCAGTACTATCAGGGTGGTATCCCAACGTCGACTCCACTAAGGCTGACGCCCTAGTCTCTCAGTCTCCCACCTATCCTGTACAGACAATACCGAAATTCAATGCTAAGCTACAGTAAAGCTCTACGGGGTCTTTCCGTCCAATCGCGGGTAACCAGCATCTTCACTGGTACTACAACTTCGCCGGATTTGCAGTTGAGACAGTGCTCAAGTCATTACGCCATTCGTGCGGGTCAGAACTTACCTGACAAGGAATTTCGCTACCTTAGGACCGTTATAGTTACGGCCGCCGTTTACTGGGGCTTAAGTTCACACCTTCGCTTACGCTAAGTGTTCCCCTTAACCTTCCAGCACCGGGCAGGCGTCAGCCCCTATACATCAGCTTACGCTTTAGCAGAGACCTGTGTTTTTGCTAAACAGTTGCTTGAGCCTATTCTCTGCGGCCTACTCTCGTAGGCATCCCTTATTGCTAACTTACGGGATCAATTTGCCGAGTTCCTTAACTGCAATTCTTCCGCCGGCCTTAGGATTCTCTCCTCACCTACCTGTGTCGGTTTGCGGTACGGGCACTACTTCTCTCTCTAGACGCTTTTCTTGGCAGCGTGGAATCATGTACTTCGGTTCCGTAGAACCTTCCCCATAACATCTCATCATTATTACAACGGATTTGCCTATTGTAACTGACTAAATGCTTAGACTAGCATCCAATAGCTAGCACACACTATCCTCCTGCGTCACGCCATCGATAATAACGATGGTAGTGGTACTGGAATATCAACCAGTTGTCCATCACCTACGCCTTTCGGCCTCGGCTTAGGTCCCGACTAACCCTCAGCGGACGAGCCTTCCTGAGGAAACCTTAGGTATTCGGCCTGTAGGATTCTCACCTACATCTCGCTACTAATGCCAACATTCTCACTCGTAATCAGTCCACCACTCCTTACGGTATGACTTCAGCCCGATTACGACGCTCCTCTACCGCTTGAATAAATTCAAGCCCGTAGCTTCGGTGGTAAGTTTTAGCCCCGAACATCTTCGGCGCAGGATCTCTCGACTAGTGAGCTATTACGCACTCTTTTAATGAGTGGCTGCTTCTAAGCCAACATCCTAGTTGTCTTAGAAATCCCACATCCTTTTCCACTTAACTTACACTTTGGGACCTTAGCTGACGATCTGGGCTGTTTCCCTTTTGACCACGGATCTTATCATTCGTAGTCTGACTGCCGAACTTATAGTATATGGCATTCGGAGTTTGATAAGGTTCGGTAAGCGCTATGCCCCCTAGCCCATTCAGTGCTCTACCTCCATTACTCATATTCGACGCTAGCCCTAAAGCTATTTCGAGGAGAACCAGCTATCTCCGAGTTCGATTGGAATTTCTCCGCTATCCACAGCTCATCCCATGCTTTTTCAACAGCAACGTGGTTCGGTCCTCCACGAGGTTTTACCCTCGCTTCAACCTGGCCATGGATAGGTCACCCGGTTTCGGGTCTACGACATGCAACTAGTTGCCCTATTAAGACTTGGTTTCCCTTCGGCTCCGTACCTTAAGTACTTAACCTTGCTACATATCGTAACTCGTTGGCTCGTTCTACAAAAAGCACATCATCGCACACATAAGGTGCTTTGATCGGTTGTAGACATATGGTTTCAGGTTCTATTTCACTCCCCTCCCGGGGTTCTTTTCACCTTTCCCTCACGGTACTGCTTCACTATCGGTCATCAGGTAGTATTTAGCCTTGGGAGGTGGTCCTCCCTGCTTCCCACAAGGTTTCACGTGTCTCGTGGTACTCTGGATTAGAACTTGATTACTCTAACTTTCACTTACAGGACTATTACCTTCTACGGTAGAGCTTTCCAGCTCTCTTCAATTAGTTATAGTTTCTCGTTATGTTCTATCCACAACCCCGGAAACAAGTTTCCGGTTTGGGCTCTTTCCCTTTCGCTCGCCGCTACTTAGAAAATCGATTTTTCTTTCTCTTCCTCTAGGTACTTAGATGTTTCAGTTCCCTAGGTTTACCCTCGTTAACCTATTTATTCAGTTAACGATACATGGGGTTTCCCATGTGAGTTTCCTCATTCGGAAATCTTTGGATCTCAGACTATGTGCGTCTACCCAAAGCTTATCGCAGCTTATCACGTCCTTCATCGGCTCCTGATGCCAAGGCATTCACCATACGCCCTTTGTAGCTTGACCTTTGTTTCTATCTTTTAGATAGTTGCAATCAATTTTACAAAGAATAGTAAATTTAATTGGCTTTACTCTATTTATTAATACTTATGTGTAATTTTCAAAGAACATAATTTTGAAAGAACTTAGTCTTTCAAAATTAAACAGATATTTAAGAAGCATTCTTTATTATCATCTTAGTTTTCCTAAGATGTTCTTCCTTAGAAAGGAGGTGATCCAGCCGCAGGTTCTCCTACGGCTACCTTGTTACGACTTCACCCCAATCGCTGACCCTACCTTCGGCCGCTGCCTCCTTACGGTTAGCTTACGGACTTCGGGTATTGCCAACTCTCATGGTGTGACGGGCGGTGTGTACAAGACCCGGGAACGTATTCACCGCGACATTCTGATTCGCGATTACTAGCAACTCCAGCTTCATGTAGGCGAGTTTCAGCCTACAATCCGAACTGAGACAAGTTTTTGAGTTTTGCTCCACTTCACAGTATTGCTTCTCTTTGTACCTGCCATTGTAGCACGTGTGTAGCCCTAGACATAAGGGGCATGATGATTTGACGTCATCCCCACCTTCCTCCCGGTTAACCCGGGCAGTCTCGCTAGAGTGGTCAACTTAATGGTACCAACTAACAATAAGGGTTGCGCTCGTTGCGGGACTTAACCCAACATCTCACGACACGAGCTGACGACAACCATGCACCACCTGTGTTCCTGTTCCCGAAGGAACTTCCCACATTACTGGTAATTCAGGACATGTCAAGTCTAGGTAAGGTTCTTCGCGTTGCTTCGAATTAAACCACATGCTCCGCTGCTTGTGCGGGTCCCCGTCAATTCCTTTGAGTTTTAATCTTGCGACCGTACTCCCCAGGCGGAATACTTAATGCGTTAGCGGCGGCACAGAGGCTTGGGGCCCCTACACCTAGTATTCATCGTTTACGGCGTGGACTACCAGGGTATCTAATCCTGTTTGCTCCCCACGCTTTCGAGCCTCAGCGTCAGTTACAGTCCAGAGAATCGCCTTCGCCACTGGTGTTCTTCCTAATCTCTACGCATTTCACCGCTACACTAGGAATTCCATTCTCCTCTCCTGCACTCTAGATATCCAGTTTGGAATGCAGCTCCCAAGTTAAGCTCGGGTATTTCACATCCCACTTAAATATCCGCCTACGCTCCCTTTACGCCCAGTAAATCCGGATAACGCTTGCCACCTACGTATTACCGCGGCTGCTGGCACGTAGTTAGCCGTGGCTTCCTCCTTAGGTACCGTCATTATCGTCCCTAAAGACAGAGCTTTACAATCCGAAGACCTTCATCACTCACGCGGCGTTGCTGCATCAGGGTTTCCCCCATTGTGCAATATTCCCCACTGCTGCCTCCCGTAGGAGTCTGGACCGTGTCTCAGTTCCAATGTGGCCGATCACCCTCTCAGGTCGGCTACGCATCGTCGCCTTGGTGAGCCGTTACCTCACCAACTAGCTAATGCGCCGCGGGCCCATCTCATAGCGGATTGCTCCTTTGATTGTTAAAAGATGCCTTTCAACAATATTATGCGGTATTAATCTTCCTTTCGGAAGGCTATTCCCCTCTATGAGGCAGGTTGCCCACGTGTTACTCACCCGTCCGCCGCTAGAAAAGCTCCGAAGAACTTTTCTCGCTCGACTTGCATGTGTTAAGCACGCCGCCAGCGTTCATCCTGAGCCAGGATCAAACTCTCAAATTAAAATATACTAATTTCTTAGTTTTTATTTGAGTTTAATCTACTCATATTACTTATAAAAGAATTGCTGGTTTACTTAAATTATCTGTTTAATTTTCAAAGACCATTGTTTTTCTTTTTTCTTTATCGCCCTCAAGCGACTTTCTTAGTTTAACATCTAATGAAACACTTGTCAACAAGTTTTTTTAATTTTCAAATCTTACTCTTGACTTTTAAACTAAATATTTTCTTGCGACAGGTGTTATCTTATCATTTTTTTAATACATTTGTCAATAAATTTTTCAAAATTATTTTTTGATTATATTTTTAACTATTTTTATTCCACATGCATTCATCTCATAAAATGAAAATAGGTTTATTATATCAGCGTTATGCTCTGGTGAATCATAAGTATCTACCGAATTTATAGGCACTATTACATTTATATCTTTATCTATAACATTTAAATAGGCTTTTAATGTCTGTGCAAATTGCTTAACACAAACTTCCGTTATACATCCGCATAATACAAAATTTTTATAACCATCTCTAACAAAACTATCTATATATTTTTTTGTTTCTTCTTCTAAAAAAGCATTAGTAGATGATTTTTTTATTAGCATAATATCATTAAATTGTTTTATTTCATCTACTATCTCACTCTCATAACTGTTTTCTAAACAGTGCATTGGATATGATTTAAATTCTAAACATTCCTTTTTATGTGAATCAGTAAATGCTATTATAGGATTATTAAAACTATTAAAAATTTCTATATCCTCTACTATACTTGGTATTAGTTTTTCTACTCTCTTGCTACTTAAAGGGCCACTTTTAGCAAACCCGTTATTCATATCAATAATAAATAAGACTGATTTATTATCTATACAAAATTCTTTAACATTATTTAACTTAATAAAATTTAAATCACTCATAAAATTCTCCTTTACTTTCCATAATAATCTGATTTTATAAAATTAAACTTTTGTAGTATCATTTATAAAAACCTACTATAAAAATTATATGTTGTTATGTTTTATAAATTCAATATTTTAACTATCTTCAACATTGCTTTTTCTCACTCTTTCCTATATTATTTTAATGTATATATTCATATAATATATAAATACTATTAATAAGCACAATTATATAAATAATATTTATCAATGGAATTTAAATTATTATGATTTATTAGAACTATTATTTAATTATAATTTTTAGGGAGGAAAACAAATGAAAAACATTTTTACAAGTAATAAAACTTATATAAAGTTATTTTTTGTAATAATTGCTTCATATGTATGTATATCTATTATACAAAATATATTTTCTAATGAATCAATTTTTCAAACTATTTATAAGATAATAGCTCCTTTTCTGTTTGCCTTCATTATTGCTTATATTTTAAATCCTATAGTAAATTTTTTAAATAAAAAACTAAAAATTAATAGGTATCTTAGTATAGCTATAACATATGTATTATTTTTATCTGTAATAGCTATTATTTTAATGATTTTAATACCTAAAATATATACTAGTTCAATAGAAGTTATACATAACATTCCTAATATAGAAAATTACTTTAGAAATATGTTTGGTTATGGTAATTCTCAACATAACAACTATTCTAATATATTAATTTCTGTTAAAAATAATCTACCCACATTAAGCAGTAAATTAAGCTCAATTTCAGGAATATTAATTAGTCGAGCTATTTCATTTACAAGTTCATTAATTCATCTGCTTTTTGGATTTTTAATATCAATATATGTATTAATTGATAAAGATAGATTTTTAACTTTTTCTAAAAAACTAGCTTTTATTATTTTAGGAAAAAGATTTGGACGTGAAGCAATATATTTTGTAAAAACTGTTCATTATATGATTGGTAGCTATATTGGAATAAAAGCTATAGATTCAGCTATAATAGCTGGTATGGCTTTTGTAGGTCTTAGCTTATTAGGTTCTCATTATGTACTTTTAATAACAGCTATAGTTGGAGTAGCAAATATGATTCCTTATTTTGGTCCATTTATAGGAATGGTAAGTGGTGCTTTAATAAATCTTTTCTTTGACCCTATTCAAGCTATTATAATATTTTTATATATTTTAGCACTTCAACAATTTGATGGCTGGTTCTTAGAGCCTAAACTTATAGGAAACAGACTTGGACTTAGACCATTTCTTGTTATATTAGGTGTTATAGTTGGAGGTAGCTTATATGGACCTATAGGAATGCTTCTTGGAAGCCCTATCATGGCTGTTATAAAAATTTATACTATAAGATTTCTCAATAAATTCAAATACAAATATGAAGACGAAATTTAATTAATAAAAAATGAAGTAAGTTCTCTCTTGCTTCATTTTTTTAATCTTTTAATTTATAAATATTTATCAAATACACTCTCCATATTTATTGCATAAATAATTTTACTTCTCCACTAATTTTTTATTTTTAAAATTACCATATCTTCTTTTTCATAACCACAATCAATTTTAAATATTACATCTCCTTTAAATAATAAAGAACCCTCTGTAACAAAACATTCTATATTGCCTTTAATAATCTCTTTATTGTTTAAATATAGAAAAAGCATATATCCATCATATGTTTTAATTATAATTTCAGCATTATAGCTATCTATCTTTTTTACTACTCCAGATACTGGAGATAATAATAATTTATTCTTTAACACTATTTCATTTTTATTTAATATATTATTTTCTTTGCTATAATTATACGATATAGTATTTCTACCATAAAAAGCTTCCACATAAAACACCTCTCTACCTATTTTACATTTATATAATATTAACTTTTTTATCCCTAGTGATAGTACAAATTAATACTATATTAATTTAAAATATAATCTATGTATTATATATACGTTTTCTCAAAATGTTTTATAACTTAAATTATATGCTATTTATCAATGTATATGTTATTGGTTTATTTTTAACTTTTTTTACTAATTTTAAATGTTTTTAAAAGTTTTTTATTTTTTTTAAATGTTTTTGAAAGTTTTTGCTTGATTTTTACTTTTCATTGTTTTATAATAATATCGTAAACAGTTACAAAGAGGTGAGCTTAATGCTAACAGAGAAACGATATGAAATTATATTATCATTACTAAAAGAAAAAGGATTAATTAAAGTAACTGAACTTATGGATTCTACAAATACGTCAGAATCAACTATTAGACGTGATTTATCTACTCTTGAATCTAAAGGATTATTACAAAGAATACATGGTGGTGCAAAAAGCATTAATTACACGTCAAAGGAATTAAGCTTTAAAGAAAAATCAACCAAAAACATTCATGAAAAAAACATTTTAGCAAAATATGCAGCTTCACTTATTGAAGATGGTGAATGTATATTTTTAGATGCTGGTACATCAACTTATGAAATTATTAAATATTTACGTAATAAAGATATTTTAGTTGTTACAACTGGATTAAATCATATAGATGCATTAGTTGATAATGATATTAGATGTTATATGATTGGAGGAAGCGTAAAGTTAAACACTAAAGCCATAGTTGGTTCCCATGCTATAAAATGCTTAAATAAATTTAGATTTGATAAATGTTTTATTGGTACTAATGGAATCGATTTAAAAGCAGGATTCACAACGCCAGATTGTGAAGAAGCTAGTATAAAAAGTTGTGCTATAGATAATTCAAAAATATCTTTTATTTTAGCTGATAACTCAAAATTTAATGAAATTAGTTTTGTAAAATTTTCTGAATTAGAAAAATGTATAATAATCACTAATAAAGAAAATGGTATAAATGAGTATAAAGAAATTACAGATATAAAGGTGGTAGTTAAATAATGATATACACTTTAACTTTAAATCCTTCTATTGACTATGTGGTTAATGTAAATAATTTAACGTTAGGAAAAATCAATAGAACTTTAGAAGATATAAAATTCCCTGGTGGAAAAGGTATAAATGTTTCTAGAATATTAAGTAATCAACATGTTAGTAATGTAGCCCTTGGTTTTATAGGTGGATTTACTGGAGAATTTGTTGAGAAATCATTAAAAGATTTAAATATCCATACTGATTTTATTAAAGTTTCTGGAGATACAAGAATTAATGTAAAAGTTAAATCTAACACAGAAACTGAAATAAATGGTGCTGGTCCTAAAATAACCGACTCAGAACTTCAAAGTTTATTTAATAAACTTTCAGAATTGAAAACTAATGATATATTAGTGCTTGCTGGAAATATACAAAATACTCTTCCAAGCACATTATATTCTAAAATTCAAAATTTAGTTTCTAAAAATGGTGTTAAAGTTGTAGTTGATACTTCTGGAAATGCTTTATTAGAAGCAGTAAAAAATAAACCTTTTTTAATAAAACCAAATAACCACGAAATTGAAGAAATATTTAATGTAAAGATTAATAATACTGATGAACTTGTAACCTATGGAAAAAAACTTAATGAAATGGGTGCTGAAAATGTAATTATTTCTCTTGCGGGTGACGGAGCTTTTCTTATATGTTCTCAAGGAGTCTTCTTTGGAAATGCTCCTAAAGGAGAGGTTAAAAATTCAGTTGGTGCTGGTGATTCATTAGTTGGGGGCTTTCTAGCAGAATACTCTAAATCCTCTGATTTATTGAAAGCATTTAAAAATGGAATAGCATCTGGTAGTGCTAGTGCCTTTTCATTAGATTTATGTGAAGAAGAATTTGTAAAAAAATTATTGCCAATTATAAATATAGTTCCATATAAAAATTAATTAGGAGGATAATTAATATGAAAATAGCTGAATTATTAGGTAAAGACACCATTAAGCTAAATTTAAAAGCAAATAGCAAAATGGAAGTTTTAGACCAATTAGTAGATGTTTTATATGATGCAGGTCGCTTAAATGATAAACAATTATATAAAGAGGAAATACTTAAAAGAGAAAGCTTATCATCAACTGGTATTGGTGAAGGAATTGGAATTCCTCATGGTAAAACATCAGCAGTAAAAAAAGCTTCTCTTGCTCTTGGAATATTTAGAGATGGTGTTGATTTTGATTCATTAGATGGTGCACCTGTTAATATAGTTTTTATGATAGCAGCTCCAGAAGGTGCAAATAATGAACATTTAGAAACATTATCTAGGCTATCAGTACTTCTTATGAATCCTGAATTTAAAGAAGGATTACTTTGTTCTAAAGTTCCTGAAGACGTATTCAATCTTTTGGATAAATTTGAAAAAGAAGATGAAGATGAAGCTAAACCTAACGATGAAATATCAACAGAATCTGATAGTTCAGATCAAAAATATATAATTGGAGTAACAGCTTGTCCAACCGGTATAGCACACACCTATATGGCAGCTGAATCTTTAACTAAAACAGCTCAAGAAATGGGATATAAAGTTAAAATAGAAACAAACGGTTCTACTGGAGTTAAAAACGGTTTAACTGCTGAGGATATAGCTAAAGCAGATGGTATAATTGTTGCAGCTGATAAAAAAGTTGAAATGGATAGATTTCTTGGCAAGAAGGTTGTAATAGTTCCAGTTGTACAAGCTATGAAAAGACCTAAAGAACTTATTGAAGAATCACTAACAACAGCACCTATTTACTCTAAAGATGCTAAAAATGGAGAGACTTCAATAGCTGGAATGCTAGGAGCTGATAAGAGGGGTGGTGTATATAAACACCTTATGAGTGGTATCTCAAACATGTTGCCATTCGTTATTGGTGGAGGTATCCTAATCGCATTATCATATGCTTTTGGTATTCATTCAGCTGATCCTTCAAGCCCACAATATAACTTCTTTGCTTATATTTTAAATACCGTAGGATCTAAATATACATTTAGTCTTATGATACCTGTGCTAGCTGGTTTCATTGGTTCAAGTATTGCAGATAGACCTGGATTCGCACCTGCTATGGTTGGTGGATTTATCGCCTCTTCAACAGATGCTGGTTTCCTAGGCGGTATTATAGCTGGTTTCCTAGGCGGATATGTTGTATTAATGTTAAAGAAAGCATTTGCTAAATGGCCTCATTCATTAGATGGACTTAAACCTATGTTAATTTTCCCAGTTTTAGGTGTACTTATAACAGGTGCCTTAATGATAATTGTAGTTGACCCTCCTGTTGCTGCTATAATGCATGGTGCAGAATCTTTATTAACTAGCATGGGTACTGGATATTTAGTATTACTTGGTGCAGTAGTTGCTGGTATGATGGCAGTTGACATGGGTGGTCCTGTTAACAAAACAGCTTACACATTTGGTCTTGCAATGTTAGCTGCTGGAGATAATGCTCCAATGGCTGCTATAATGGCAGGTGGTATGGTTCCTCCTTTAGCTGTTGCTTTATCTTCAACATTTGCTAAACACAAATATAGTGAAGGTGAAAGAACTGCTGGTAAAACTGCATATGTACTTGGATTATCATTTATTACAGAAGGAACAATTCCTTTCGCCGCAGCAGATCCTGGAAGAGTTATTCCTTGTTGTATAGCTGGTTCAGCAGTTGCTGGTGCATTATCAATGTTATTTGGTATAACAATGCCTGCTCCATTTGGTGGAATATTCGTAGTTCCATTAGCTGGTGGAAATCCTTTATTATATCTACTTGCAATTGCAATAGGTTCAGTAGTTGGTGCTATTCTTCTATCAATTGTAAAAAAACCAGTAGATCAAAATGCCTAAAATATAAAATTTAAATACAAAAAGCACTTACAAATAATTTTGTAAGTGTTTTTTTACAACAAACTATGTTTTATTTGTGAATTTTTATTACAAAAACTTAATATCTATGTTAATTTTTATATATATTAGGTACTATTCAGAGTTATTTTAAGTACTTTTATGCTATTTGTACAATTATACCATTTTAATATTCCCCTCTATTAGTAATTTTTTTTAAGCATTTTAATCATTATATTAATATATATTTTTATCTATAATAAAATTAATAACAATTATTGAAATTTTAGAGGTGTTAAGATTATGAAAGTTGAGAATAAAATATTAAGTTTTTCTGTATGTGGTGCTTTATTCTTTGCACTACTTGGAATTACATGGGGATGAGCGATAGATTCTCAAATGGTTTTGTTTGATGGAATGTATTCATTAGTTAGTTTAATTCTATCAATGATGTCTTTATTTATAAGTAGCTATATTGCTAAAAAAGACCAAGAAAAATTTCCATTTGGAAAAAACATATTAGAACCAATGGTAATCTCATTAAAATCTTTTGTTATTGCAGCTATGTGCATTTATTCTCTTGTAGATGCAATCAGAACTATAATCTTTGGTGGAGATAGAATGGATTTTGATTTTGGACTTATCTATTCATTTATTTCTGTTGTAGGTTGTTCTTTAATTTATAAATATCTTGATAAAAAAGGTAAAAAATTATCTTCTGATTTAATAAATGCAGAAAGTTCACAATGGCTTATGGACACAATCTTAAGTATTTCAGTATTAATTGGTTTTACAATAGCAATTATCCTAAGCTTTACAAAATTTAGTTTTATAAATAATTATATTGACCCTGCAATGGTTATAATAAGTTCATTAATATTTATAAAAGTTCCTGTTACAACTTTTATAAGTAGTTTTAAAGAAATCCTATGTTGCAGTGCTAATGATGAAATAAATGAAGATATTTCAGTCATGGTCAAAGAAATCGAAAAAGAATATAAATTTCAAGAGTCTATAACAAGAGTTTCGAAAATAGGACGTGCTCTTAGAATAGAAATAGACTTCATATACAACAAAGATAGTAAATTAAATAATTTAGATGATATGGATTTTGTTCGTGAAAAATTATCTAAAGAAATGAAACATATAAAATATAATAAATGGCTTAATATTTCATTTACCGGAGATAGAAAATGGGCTGTTTAAAAAAATAAAGCATGACAAAAATTGTCTTGCTTTATTTTTTAACTAAATTATATCTTGCAAACTATAGTTTTTAAATTCATCTATAAAAGAGCCTAAAGCATCATATATTACCCTTTTAAACTTACAATTTTTATTTAAATTACAAGTATTGCTTTCTTCACAAAAACATTCAACTATATCTAAATTATCTTCAGTTATTTCTAAAACTTCTCCAAGGTTAATATTTTTAGGGTCCATACCTAATGATAATCCTCCATTACGCCCCTTTATTGATGTAATATAATCAGTTTTAGCTAATTTATGTACTATTTTTTTTACATGATGTTCTGATATTTGAAAGCTATTTGCTAACTCCTCTACAGTGCATAGTTTGTTTTGATTTTTAGCTAGGTGTATTAGTATTCTAAATGAATAATCAGAAAACTTAGATAAATACATATTAATCACAACCTTTTTATATTATCTATCTAATTATATCAAATATATAAACAAAAAATAATTAAAGTTTGGATTAAAATTTTTATATATAATAAATTCTATTCTAATTCTGCCTTATTCAATTTATCTTTTTCTATAATTGTCTTATACTCAAGCTTAAAATTAGCATCTATTTCCCACAATATAAATTTTATTAAAAAGTAACTAATTCCTATTGATAAATTTATAAAAATTAATGATAAAACAATATAATTACTTTTAGATAATATATTATAAATAACAGATATATTACCATTTATAAAGTTATAATTATTATCTAAAATAGTTCCTAAAGATATTAAAAATACAGAATAAATATTAGTAAAAATTAAAATATTTTTTAATATTTTTTTTTCTAACTTAAATCCTTCTATAGAAATGATATATGTTATTGCACACACTAAAATCATATATCCAAAATAATTTAAACCTTCATATATATAATTTTTTTCAAATATATTGGTAACCATTAGAGAATATATACCTATAAAAAACCCTAAACAACATGACATATTTTTCATAACTGAGTTATTTTTTAATATGGCTACTACTAAAAGCACAATTGATATCCTTGATATACATAATGGAAACAAATCTAAAACATTATTTGTTGGTAAAAAAATATTTTGTATAGTTAAAAATACTTGTTGCAATATCAATAAACTTATAAATAAAATATTTATTTTTTTATTAAGTTCCAAATTTTTTCTTAAGGTTCCACTATTTCTAATTATTATGTAACATATAAGTAACGTTGCTAATATAATTATTACTTTTCCAAGTGAATTAAATGTATAACTTGTTCCTTGATTTATAAAGAATAATTTCATTGATTTCATAATTCCTCCTATTCGTATAACCATTGTTCTTAATATTATTATTCCCTATAAATTGTCATATATATTCTATAATTTAATTTTTATCATTCTGATAATGATTTATACTAAAAGCTATATGTCCTTTAACATAATTTTTAATTATATTAGCTCGCTCTAAAAATTCTTCTTCACTCGCCGAAACAAGTTTACCTCCTTTCTTTTTAAATGTTTCAGTATCAGCATATAATATTACATCCAAATCATCTGTAGCTCTTTTTGTATGTAAAAATAACTTTTCTATATTTTTTAATGTATTAAAACCTGCTCCTATACTATCTTGCAATGCTAAAATATCTATTTTACATTCCCTTAAGGCTTCCTTTAATGCTTTTTCCCATGCTCTTATAGTTAAAATTCTAGGTCCTCGTATATTAAAATATGGACTTATCATTACACTTAAATCGCTTTTTCTCTTTATATTTTCGCTTATTTCTTTTAAAAATTTATTTATATTTTTTCTTTGTGTTTTAGTAGCTATAAAATAATCTGATAATTCATATGGGATATACCATCCAGATATAACTTTATTATCTCCGTATTTCTCAAAAATTTCATTAAAAAGAATATTATTTGTGTATGCTTCTTTTAAAATCCATCTACGGCTTAAAGGACCTAATATCCACCACAGTTTACTTTCCCCAAGACCTATTCTTACTTTTGAATTAGTTTCTTTTGCCGCATCTAAACAATTTTTTATCATATCTACACTATTTTTTTTAAATTCTATATTATTGGTTTCATAAAAACATACCTTATTCAAGGTATCAAAAACACTTTGAAGAATTATCTCATTTATATTTTTTTCCTTTAACATACTAAATTCATCTATCCATCTCTTTTTAGAAAAATTTTTAGCATACCACGCCTGAATAAAAGATGATTCAAAATTTATATTTTTCAAGTTAAGTTCCTCCATTTTGATTTTCTTTTGTTAAATAAGTTAAAAGCAGATACAAGTAATCATTTTACCCCGTATCTGCTAAAGTGTATATATTATATAATTGTGGTTTGTTAGTATCTTTTTTATTCTTAGTTAATCTTTTTTTTACAATATATTTTTTATTAATTTAAAAGCATTTGAATTTTTATTTTCGTAATTGTTCTTTCTTGTGAGCATATTCCTCTTCTGAAATCTCACCTCTTACATACCTTTCATCTAAAATATTCATAGCATTTCTATTTACATTATTTGTATTATTACTTTCATTAGTCATATCTTTTTTATTATTAGAATTCATGGACAACTTCACTATGAAATACACACCAACTAAAATAACTAATACTATTATAAAAATAGTCATTCCATTTCCAATTATTCCATTTCCATAGTACATCATCATTTAGCTTCCTCCTCTCCTTTGTATAAACTTTAAATATTCCCAAATGTCTAAAATTCATTATTTCTACTATAAAAATCATACCTTACTTTTGTTACAATTTTGTGAATAAATTCTTTATTTTAAAAGTAAAGTGCAATAATCAATTTGATTATTGCACTTTATCATTAATTTAATGTAGTTTGTAAATCTTTATCTGGTGTACTTATTGGTCGTAAATCAAATGTATCTACTAAGTATTGCAATACATTAGGAGATAAAAATGCTGGAAGTGTTGGTCCTAAGTACATCCCCTTAATTCCTAATGAAAGCAATGCTAAAAGGTCTGCTACTGCTTTTTGTTCATACCAGGACAATATAATTGATAATGGAAGTGAATTTACATCTGTATCAAAAGCATCTGCCAAAGCCAATGCAATTCTTACAGCTGAATAAACATCATTACATTGACCAACATCTAATAATCTTGGAATACCATCTATTGTTCCAAAATCTAATTTATTAAATCTGTATTTTCCACAAGCTAAAGTAAGTATTATACAATCTTTTGGTACCATTTTTGCAAAATCTGTATAATAATTTCTTCCAGGTCTAGCTCCATCACATCCTCCAATTACAAAGAAATGTTTTATTTTTCCCTCTTTAACTAGCTTAACTATTTCCTCAGCATGAGCTAGTGTTGCTTTGTGACCAAAACCTACTAATATTTCTTTTGTTTCTTCATCTTCTTTAAATCCACCAAGTTCCAAAGCTTTATTTATTATTTCTGTAAAATCTTTTGTTCCATCTTCTTTAAATGGTACATGTTTTACACCTTCCCAACCAACTACATTGGTTGTAAATATTCTATCTTTATAACTATCCCTAGGTCTCATGATACAGTTTGTGGTCATAAGGATACACCCTGGAATTCCATCAAATTCTTTTTGTTGATTTTGCCAAGCTCCTCCAAAGTTACCAACTAAATGTTTATACTTTTTAAGTTCTGGGTAGCCATGAGCTGGCAACATTTCTCCATGAGTATAAATATTGATTCCTTTATCTTTTGTTTGTTCTAATAATTGTTCTAAATCTCTTAAATCATGACCTGATATTATTATAAATGGACCTTTTTTAATATTTACATTAACTTTATGTGGAGTAGGACTATTAAATTTTTCATTATTGGCTTTATCTAAAACCTTCATAACTTCAATACTAGCCTCTCCTGCTTTCATTGTTAGAGTTATTAAATGTTCAACTGTTAATTTATCATCAGTTAAAGCCTCTAATGCAGTTATATAAAACTTATCAACAAAATCACTTTTATAGTTAATATATCTTGCTTGATGTCCATATGCACTAATTCCCTTTAATCCATATAATATTGTGCTTCTTAGAGAACGAATATCTTGATCTATTGTATCATCATACATTATTCCAGCTTTTTCTGCGTCTTTTAACATTTCTGATTTTGTAGAACTTAAATTATATGTAGCTTGTTCTCTATCAATTTTATCTGTTACTTGCTTTCTTAAATCCTCTTTTATCTCTTGAGATTTTTTAAGAAGATTTATATGAACATCACTATCAAAATTTACATTGGTTAATGTTGTAAAAAGACAATCTTCAATAAACTTTGGAATACACTCTGGAACTTCTTTTCCATTGTCTAGCATATTCTTTGCATAACAAGCTATACCCTTTAATTGATATATTAATAAATCTTGCATATTAGCTATTTCTGGTACCTTACCACAAACACCTACTCTTGTACATCCTTTTCCACCTACTGTTTGTTCACATTGGTAACAAAACATTGCATTTTCCAAAACAATTCCTCCATCCCTTTTTTAACATATTTTAATTAATACAATCTTAGTATTAATTAAACACATTACTTTTATACTATGTAATGTGTTTTTTATTTTAGTATAATGCTTACCTCAAACAATAAACTGTACAAAAAATACGTAAACTTATCTAAATCAATAATTATTTTATAAATCTACCAACTCTAAATTATCATTATTTTGTTAAATAGAAATATAAAAGTTTCATAGTATTTTCAATAGCACTATAATGTGTTCTTTCCATACCATGAGATGCATTTACTCCAGGTCCAATCAAAGCTCCCCTTATGTTATTTCCTCCTCTTAAAGCTGCACCTACATCAGAACCATATCTTGGATATATATCAACTGCATAACCTATATTATTATCCTTTGCCAAATTTATAAGATCAGTCGTCATATTAAAATCATAAGGTCCTCCAGAATCTTTAGCACATATACTAACCATTTCCTCTGTACAACCTAAGTCATCTCCAATACACCCCATATCAACAGCTATCATTTCTGTTATATCTTGTGGAATATATGACGCCCCATGTCCTACTTCTTCATAAGTTGATATAATAATTTTTGTTGTATAACTTGGAACTATTTTTTGCCTGCTCATAGCCTCCAATAAGCCTATTAAAGCTGATACACTTCCCTTATCATCAATAAATCTAGATTTTATAAACCCACTTTCTGTTATAGTAGTCTTAGTATCAATAAATATAAAATCACCTGAACATATATCTAATTTTTCAACATCCTCTTTTGAATATACCAATTCATCAATTCTAACTACCATATTTTTTTCATCACGATTTCTTGTTGAACTATCATCAAAAACATGCGCTGCGGAACTTTCACTCAAAAATGTTCCAGTATATATTTTCCCAGACCTAGTTCTTATCTTACAATACTCACCATCTAATGTCGGTAAAATAGGGCCTCCAAGACTTGTAAATCTTAAATTTCCTTCGCTTGTTATAGATCTAACCATAGCACCTAAAGTATCAACATGTGCAGAAAGTCCTACAACTTTATCGTCCTTTTTTCCTTTTACAGTAATTACTCCGCATCCTTTGTTAGTGGTTTCAAATTCATATCCAAACGACTCTACTATATCCTTTATATAATCCATTATTTCAAAACAAAAACCTGTTGGACTATTAAATTCCAATATCTTTTTTGCTGTATTTAATACATATTCTTTATTAATTAATAATTCCATATCTTCTCCTTAAATTACTATATATTTTGTGGAATGTCTATTTCCTTTAAATCATTATCTGTTATATTTAAAGTCCATTCATCATCATCTAAACTTTCACCCGATATCTTCTCTATTGGCATCTTTATATATTTCCCTGTCGCAGTAACTGCTATATCTCCATTCTCTAATATAATTTCTCCCGAACCTTCAAATATCTTTCTAGTATTTCTTGTTATTCGTCCTATCGCTTTTATCTCTTGTTCTAAAGGAACTGGTTTTTTATATTTGATATTAAGCTCAACAGTAACCCCCCAAATTCCTGGCTCTTTAATTGCAATAGCCCTTGCTATAACCTCATCTAAAATAGCAGATGATACACCTCCATGCACTCTTCCTGGATAACTTTGATGAAGTTCTCCTGTTTTACAAAGAGATAAAAGTTCACCATTTTCTAATTCATAAAACTCACTTTTTAAACCAAATTCATTTTTCAAACCACATACAATACATTTTTTTCCATTAGCCTGTTTTTGAACTACATTTACTTTCATCCTCTAAACCTCCCTTTTAATATATCTACATATAATTATAGACGAAATATCATAAAAAAGTGATTTAAATTTTATATTTGTGGAAATAATTAAAGCAAAGAGGTGATATTTATGCTAAATAATAACAAATTAAATCAAGGTAATTTATTAATCATTTTTATTCTAAATTTTATTATCTGTTTAAGTTTCATTTTAGGAATGTATTTGGTTCCTTATATGCTTTTTAAATAGAAAAGTCCTTGGATAATTCTCCAAGAACTTTTTTTATGTAAAAAGTATTTTATTTCTACATATAATCCTTTAAAAATAATGTGTATTTCTATATTCTGTTGGAGTTATACCAACTATTTTTTTAAAAACTTTCGTAAAATGACTTTGATCATAAAAACCTAAAATAATTGATATGTCTAAAATACTTTTAGTAGTCCTTAATAACAACACCTTTCCTCTTTCAATTTTTAATTTTCTTACATACTCCATAAGAGATATTCCCATATATTTTTTAAATAAATTAAATGCATATCCCTCTGAAATATTTACAGCTTTAGCAATGTCTTTTGCGTGTATATGATTCTCAATACTTACGTGAATCACTTGTAAAATTTTATTTAAAATAAAATTTTCAGTAACTTGTACATCCTTTATTAAAAAATCCAGATAACATATAGCCATATTTATTTCTAATTTTTGTAAATCTTTTAATTTATCTGTATTTTGAATAATATTATAAAAATCATTATATATAGGATGCAAATATTTTTTCGAAATACCTTCTTTTATTATCTCTTTTACATAAATAGCATTCCATATGATTAAATCATTTTTCTTATCTAAAATATCTATATTATTAATTATTTCTTCTATGTGTTTATCATTTATAACTTTTAAAATAACGTTTTTTTCTTTATTCTTTATTAAGGCATCTATATCATTGTTAAATATATAATAATCTGATTTAAAAGTTCCCATAAAATCTCCTTAAATTTTAGATAATATATATACCAATTATATTGTAAATATACAAATTTTTTCAATATATTTTGATATAATTACGTTATCTTATTGTTATATAAATAAATTTAAGGAGATAAAACCCATGAACAAATTTGGAATACTTCATTTATTAGATATCCCATACACTTATGCTGAAGATTCTAATACACTTACAATCAGAATTAGAACCTGTAAAAATGATATTAAAAATTGCAAAATATATTATAAAGATAGATATGACTATCATTTACCCTATAAATCAAAAGATATGTATATAGTTTCGGAAACAGACCTTTTTACTTATTATGAAACCTCCATATCTGTCAAATGGAATCGATACAGATATTTTTTCGAGCTAACTGATTTTAATAATTTTACAACTCTTTTTAATGAACGAGGATTTATTGACGAAAAATATGATAATACAAACCAACAAAGCAAAACATCTAATACGCTTCTAATAAATGCTTTTCAATTTCCTTACATTGCTAGAGAAGATGTTTATAATGAGTCAAAATGGCTTCAAGAATCTATAATTTATCAAATATTCCCTGATAGATTTTGTAATGGTAATTCTGTGATAAATCCAAAAAACACAAAACCTTGGGGATATCCACATGTAGATTATCACTCAAAATTTGGTGGTGATATTCAAGGAATTATAGACAAATTAGATTATTTAGAAGATTTAGGTGTAAACGTTGTTTATTTAACTCCAATATTTAAATCATCTTCAAATCATAAATATAATACTCAAGACTATTATACAATAGACCCTGAATTTGGAAGCAATGAGCTTGTGAAAGAATTAATTGATAAATGTCATAAAAAAAACATAAAAATAATTTTTGATGCTGTGTTTAACCATTCTGGAGATGATTTTTTTGCATTTAAAGATGTGTTGAGAAATCAAAAAAACTCCAAATATAGTGATTGGTATATCATAAACAGCTTTCCAGTTTCAACTGAAAAGATAAATTACTACGCTTTTGGAAATGCTCATAAAAATATGCCTAAACTAAATACAAGTAATCCTGAGGTCACAAAATATCTTTTAGATGTAGCAAAATTTTGGATTAAAGAATATAAAATAGATGGTTGGCGATTAGATGTTTGCGATGAGGTTAGCCACACATTTTGGAAAAAATTTAGGGATACTATTAAAAGCGTTAATAAGGATGCTGTAATAATCGGCGAAATAATGCATGAAGCTAATAATTTTTTGAAAGGCGACCAATTAGATTCTATAATGAATTATCCAATAAAATTTGCTTGTGTTGATTTTTTTGCTAAAAAAAATATTACTGCTAGAGAATTTTTGAATATTTTAGGTCAAAATAGAATGCTTTATATGAATAGTATAAATAAACAATTATTAAATCTTATAGGAAGTCACGATACTGCAAGATTTTTAACTGAATGTCATGATAACATAGAAAAAATGAAGCTTGCCATTTGTTTTCAATTTACCTATATTGGCGTTCCATATATCTATTACGGTGATGAAATTGGTCTGTGTGGTGGAGAAGATCCTCAAAATAGAAAATGTATGATTTGGAATGAAAAACTTCAAAATCATGCCCTATTAAACTTTTATAAAAAAATGATTACTATCAGAAAAAAACATCCAACTTTTGTATATGGAGATTTTAAAGAAATATCTGGAGAAAATAATATCCTGTCTTACTCCAGAGAATATAATAATGAAAAATATATAATTATTATTAATAATAATGACGATAGTGAATATATTGATTTAAATTCTAATTATACTTGCACAAATCTTATAACTAATAAAATAGAAATATTAAATTCTAATACACTTTTAAAGTCAATGGAATTTAAAATTTTACACGTAATTTCATAAAATTTTTATTATAAAGTATTATATAAGATAGACAAATAGGTATACCTTAGTATCATTAAAAACCTATTTGTCTATATTTAAAACTTAATTAAGTATACATATCATTTTTATTCTACAAGTTCATTAATTTAAATATATTTACGAATATTTTCTAAAAGCAATATCCATATAAGATTCTGCTACCTCTGAAAACCCTTCATTAATTAAAGCACAATAAACCATCCCTTTAAGTTCATATGTTGAAATTACACGTGACAAACTATCCTTATGAACTTTTGTTATCATGTACAATATTTCATGAACTAATAACTTAATATCAGATTCTGTAAGAAAAATTCCAACATCATTAGCAGAATTTATAATACTATGCTCTATTTTAATAGTTTTAAAATTACGTATAAATCCATTTCTTTTTCTTACTTGCATTATCACCAAAACCTTTCCGTTAACATTTAAAACTATTTGAATATATAATATTTTTATTTTCCAAAAACCTTTTCATAATCTTGTTGAAATTTTAATATTCCCGCATCAGTTAAGGGATGTTTTGTCATTTGTTCTATTACACCATAAGGAATGGTTGCTATATCTGCTCCAGCTAATGCACATTCTTTTACATGTATAGGATTTCTTACGCTAGCTGCAATTATTTCTGTATCAAAATTATATATTTTAAATATACTAGATATTTCTTTTATCAATTCTATACCTGATTGAGATATGTCATCTAAACGACCTAAAAATGGTGAAACATAAGATGCACCAGCCCTTGCTGCTAAAAGTGCTTGATTTGATGTAAATACCAAAGTAACATTTGTTTTAATCCCTTCTTTTGAAAGAACCTTAACAGCTTTTAATCCTTCTATTGTCATAGGTATTTTTACAACCATATTTTTGTGAATAGATGCAATTTCTCTTCCCTCTTTAATCATTCCTTCTACTGAAGTAGTTGTCGCTTTTACTTCTCCACTTATAGGCCCATCAACTATCTGCGTAATTTCGGTAATAACTTCTTTAAAATCTCTTCCTTCTTTTGCTATAAGCGATGGGTTAGTAGTTACCCCACAAATTACTCCCATATCATTTGCCTTTTTTATATCCTCTACTTTAGCTGTATCTACAAAAATTTTCATAATATATTTCTCCTTATCTTTATATCTAAATATCTTCTAAATTTTAATTTTTTTGTTTCATTTTTTCTCTAAGTTTCATTGCTTTATTTGTTTTATATAAAATAAATATGGTGTATAATATTACAACAGCTGATATAATATTCGGTATAATTGTAGTAAATCCTAATATTAGAGCTATGAAATCAAAAATAATTATAGCTACAATTGATTTAACTTCAATTTTCCTAATATACCTTGAGCCCCCAATTTTTTTAACTGAGTAAAAAATTACTCCCACTAATAATATTAAATTTACAATGTTAACTACAAAAAAATTAGGCATTTTATATCAACTCCTTATCCCTTTAACCAATAACCTTTTTACAAGCAGAAACAATATTTTCAGAAGTTAAACCATAAGCTTTTAGAAGTTCATCCGGTTTACCACTTTCACCAAACTTATCATTAACACCAATTCTTACAACTGAAACAGGTCTTTCTTCACACACAACCTCAGATACTGCAGAACCTAATCCTCCTATTATACTGTGCTCCTCAACTGTAACTATTGCACCAGTTTCTCTAGCAGCTTTTAGTATAATTTCTTTATCTATAGGTTTTAAAGTGTGTATGTTTATAACTCTAGCATTTATACCTTCTTTAGCTAACATTTCTTTAGCCTCTAAAGCAACATCTACCATTATCCCTGTTGCAACTATTGTTACATCATTACCACCTGCAAGTTCAACACCTTTTCCAATTTCAAAACTATATCCATCTCTATCATTTATAACATTTACTGCCGCTCTTCCAAGTCTTACATAACAAGGCCCGTTATATTTTGCAACAGCTCTTATTACAGCTTCAGTTTCAATTGCATCTGATGGACATATAACTGTCATGTTTGGTATACTTCTCATTAAAGATAAATCTTCAATAGCTTGATGAGATGCACCATCTTCTCCTACTGTAAGTCCTGCATGAGTTGCACATACCTTTACATTTAAATTAGGATAACATATAGAGTTTCTTATTTGTTCAAAAGCTCTTCCTGCTGCAAACATAGCAAAAGTACTAACAAAAGGAATCTTTCCACAAGTTGAAAGTCCTGCTGCAACTCCCATCATATTTCCTTCTGCAATTCCCATATTGAAAAATCTATCCTCTGCTACCTTTTTAAAATCCGCTGTTTTTGTAGACTTTGAAAGATCTGCGTCTAATACTACTATATTTTCAACTTCTTCAGCTAATTTTGCTAAAGTTTTTCCGTAAGCTTCTCTTGTTGCTATTTTATTTGCCATTACTCTTGTCCTCCTAACTCTTTAAGTGCCTTTGCACATTGTTCTTTACTTGGAGCAGTTCCATGCCATGCTGCTTCATTTTCCATAAATGAAACACCTTTTCCTTTTATAGTATTTGCAATTATACAAGTTGGCATATTTTTAGTATTTCTTGCTTTTTCTATAGCATCTATTATTTCCTCATAGTTATGTCCATCTATTATAAGAATATTCCATCCAAAAGCCTCAAATTTTTTATCTATTGGTCTTGGATTCATTACATTTGTAACATCTCCATCTATTTGTAACCCATTTGAATCTACGAATATTGTTAAATTATCTAATTTATAATGAGCTGCTGCCATTGCTGCTTCCCACACTTGTCCTTCTTCAAGCTCTCCATCTCCTAAAACTGCAAATGTTCTATAAGATTTATTATCAAGCTTTCCTGCTAATGCCATTCCAACTGCTGCTGATATCCCTTGACCTAATGAACCTGTTGACATATCTATCCCTGGTAAATCATTCATGTTTGGATGTCCTTGAAGCTTTGAACCTATTTTTCTTAAAGTTTTTAATTCTTTAGCATCAAAAAATCCCTTTCTTGCTAAAGCACTGTATAGAGCTGGTGCTGCATGCCCTTTTGATAAAACAAATCTATCTCTATTTTCATCCTTTGGATTTTTAACATCTATATTCATTTCCTTAAAATATAATGTTGCCATTATATCTGCTATTGATAATGATCCACCTGGATGTCCTGATGCTGATTCTGTCAACATCTCTACAATATCTTTTCTTATTACTCTTGATATCTCTTTTAAACTTTCTATACTATTCATGTGCTCCTCCTACATTATCTATTATCTCTCTTAAAAATTTATTAGCTTCTTTAATATTATCTTGCCAATTCTCCTCACCATGATACCAAAACTCTCCAGTAAATCTTCTAACACCTAACTTCCATACTTCTCGTATAACTTTTTCAAACTCTACGCTCCCATATCCAAATCTTATATCTCTATATTTTCCTTCAACCGTATCTTTCAAATGACAAGCAAATAGCGAACCCTCTCCACTTTTTAAGTCATACACAATACTCTTCTTATATATTTTAGATGCATTAGTTAAATTCCCTATATCAGGATAAACCTTTAAATATGGAGAATTTATAATATTTACATACTTCATAGCTTTTTCTACAGTATCCATAAAAGGAGTTTCCATTGTTTCAAATCCTAAAATCACACCATTTTTTGACGCTATTTCTACACTTTTTCTTAAATTCTCTAAAAATAATTTTTCTGTTTCTTCATTATGTTCTTCATAATAAACGTCATAACCAGCTAATTGAATTACCCTCACACCTATATCTTTTGCAAGCATTATTGCTTTTTCCATTATCTCCATTGACCTTTTTCTCACTTCTTCATCTAAGCTACCCATAGGGTATTTTCTATGAGCACTTAAACACATAGAACTTACTCTAATGCCCACCTTAAATTGAGTTTCTAAAAATTTCATACGTTCATCTTGTGTCCAATCAAGCCTTCTTAATTTTTCATTTGTTTCATCTATACTAATTTCAACAAAATCAAACCCATTTTCTTTAGCACAACTTAATTTTTCTTCCCATGTAATATCTGATTTCATTGCTTTTTCATATAATCCTAAACTATACTTTTTCATAATTTATCTCCTATTTTTTTGTCCATAATATGCATTCTTTCCATGCTTTCTTAAAAAGTGTTTTTCTTCTAACACACTACTCATAGTTTTAAAATCCTTTTCACTAAGAAGTTTAGTATGCATTGCCATATTAGCAACCTCCTCTAATACTATTGCATTATATACTGCATCATATGGACTTTTACCCCAAGTAAAAGGGCCATGAGAATGAACTAATACCCCTGGAACATATAATGGATTTTTATCTTTAAATGTTTCAACTATAACTTTACCTGTTTCAAGCTCATAATCCCCTTTTATCTCTTTCTCAGTCATTTCTCTAGTACATGGTATATTTCCATAAAAATAATCTGCATGTGTTGTACCAAGAGGGGGTATATCTTTTCCTGCCTGTGCCCAAATTGTTGCATATCTCGAATGAGTATGGACAACACCCTTTATATCCTTAAATTTATTGTATAATTCAATGTGCGTAGCTGTATCTGAAGATGGATTAAGGTTTCCCTCTACTACTTTTCCTGTTTCTAAACTAACTACTACCATATCATCAATTTTCATTTCATCATAATTCACACCTGATGGCTTTATAACCATATATTTTCTACTTTCATCTATACCTGATACATTTCCCCAAGTTAATACAACTAAATTATTTTTAGGTAATAAAAGATTTGCTTCAAATACTTGCTTTTTTAATTCCTCTAACATAATTCAACTCTCCTTTTTAATATAAAAATACATCAACTTGCCCACTCTTCATCAGCACTAGCTCTATCATTTTTAGCCGCCTGTCTTTCTATATATTCATGTATTTTAGCTTTCTTTGTTTTTACTATAATAAAACATATAAAGTAAACTACTATTACAACGCCTATCCATATAGGATTTTGTGTTAAAAATGCAAAGAATATTGCTCCTGCTATTGGCTGTGCCATCATATTAAAACTTGTTATCATAAGTGCACCTGATGTTAAAGCTATTCCTGCTACTTCTGCTGCATGTGTATAATACGGTGCAGTCCATGTACACATATATAAACCAGCTGAATACCACATTGTAGCTGTTATTATTACTTTTATCATGTTTCCATTTGTAAGAGCTATTATTGATTCAATCATAAATGGTAACGATATCAAGTCAACCATAGGTAGTGTTTCATTACCTGGTAAAATCAAAGCCATACACAACATAATAGGTATTAGGATAGTTCCTGTTAATAATGTAGCTGGTTCACCATATCCTGTAGAATCATCTACACCAATAAACCACTTTTTAACATTTTTAACAGTAGTTTTATCATTGTTGTTTCCCTCTTCTGTATTTCCACCAAGTATACTTTTATTTGCAGCCTCAGCCATAGGCTTAAATGCTTGTCCAAATATACCTGCAATTTTAGGAAATATAAGCATAAGTGCTGCTAAAACTATTCCTAATTTAGTTATTTGTCCCCATGCCACTAAACTATTAAGCCTATCCATATTTCCTAAGAAACCTATAAACAAACCTACAAGCAATCCTAATGTAGCTGGTTCACCAAATACTCCTAATTTCTCTCTTAATCTCTTAGGATTTATTTTAACTTTATTAAGTTTAAAAAAGTTAAGTAGTGGATCAATTAATATTAAAAATAAACTAGCCTCGGTGTTATGCATTGATACAATAGTGCAATTAGGATATTTATAATACTTTGACCATCTATTTGATATAACTTCAAATATAAGTATGCTAAAAAGGTTTAACATAACCATAAGACCAAATGATAATATCCAATTTCCAGTTGCAACATACAACATTGCACCCCAAATCATATATGTATAGTTCAACCATAAATCTGATGGTAGAAATATATCAGTCCATTTTATAAAAAATAAAAACACTTGAAATAGTATTGCAAAAGCAAAGAATGCTAAGCCAATTTCACTTGAGTAGGCAAATACTGACGCTGTTTGCCAACCTAAGTCTATTATTGGTAAATGTATTCCTGTGCTATCTACCATTTGTTTTACTATTGGACTTACTATCGGAGTAAAGGCATTTATTAATAACATAAAGCCCTCTAAACCAATACCAGCGTATAAACCTGATAAAAATGCTTTTTTAGTTTTCATTTTTAGCACTTTACATATTATAAATATAATAACAGGTAAAAATGCTGGAGCCGTTATATTAGTAAAAAAAGAATGCATGAAATTTACCATAACTAATGCCTCCTTAAAATAATAATTAATAATATGCTTGTATATTTAGTATAAACTAAATATACATAATTATTAGTAGCATATTATTTAAAATTTACTCTGTAACAATATATAAAACCGCTTGTCCAACTTCTCTATTTGCTGATATTATAATATCTCTATCTTTTTCATTTATAACATGCACATTGCTTGGACCTACTCCTGACTCTATAACTTTTGTATCAAATATCAATTTTTCTTTATCTACACATTGTATATAAAATAAATCTTTATCTTCTCTCCTATATCCACCAATTATTGTAGGAATTCCTCTAAGTTTTCCTCCCCACACTACATGACCAAAATCCATCTTTTTCTCATATTCATAAATTATTTTATATTCTTTTCCACACTTTTTATTAATTCTAAAATGTTTTCCATGAAATTCTTCTATAGTTACTAACTCATCTTCTCCATCTTCGTCAATATCTATAACAGCAACATCACTTGTTGGTCTATCTATTACTTTTTCAACTCTCCAATCATTATTTTCATAAGGAGGAATCACTCTAAATACACCCTCTTGTGATGTCACATAAGAGACCACCTTGCCATTATATTTTGCTCTACAATATCCATGATTTTTAGTTAACCCTTCTTTAATAACCTTAAATTCAAAAGGTTTAGTTAAATCATTTGGAATTTCACTTACACAAATTTTTCCTGGGTCACTCCAATCATCTTTAAATTTCTTACTATTACACAAAATAGCTCCTATAAAATACAGTTTTCCATCTGCATCTAATATATCAAAACGATGTAAATATGGTAATTTAAATAAAACTTTAATTTCCCATTTACCATCAATATATTTTCCCCATACTATTTGAGATTCTTCTGCTTGAAATGTTGGGAAAAAATTTTGCACAGCTAAAAATTCTCCCTCTCTTTTTGGAATTGGAACTATTGACATAGTTCCTCCAGGCCCATCCCATACAGTTGATTGTTCAAATGTTTTAGAATCATACATAAAACATGAACCTTCACCTTCAGTTGCTACAAGTATCTTTTCCTCTCCATTTATAGTTACACTACTAGTTGCATAACATCTATGTAAATCAGTCAAAAATTTTCTTTCAAACTTCATTAAAAACACTCCTCACTTTAAATTAACATTTACTATCTATACCTAAGATAAATTATTTATTCACTACGTTTTCAAGTATTTTTTCTTCAATTTCTTTTTCTGATAATATATTTTTAAGTCCTATAATTATAGTTCCTGATTTTTGTGCATTAGCAAAATTATCTTTTAATGCTTCTGAACAAAATACCACATCATAAGTTGATGCTTGTGTCTTTGCCACTCCTATACTTGTATGAGTGATTGATACTGGAACATTTAATTTTTTAAAAATCTTCTCTATTTTCATCTTTATAATTTGACTTGATCCCATTCCATTTCCACATGCTGCTATTACTTTTAACATAAATATCTCCTCCTAAAATCAACTTTATTTAATATTATTTTTCTATATAAAATTTATAATTATATGCTATTTTGTTTATTGTTTTCTTTATCTTCTAAATATCCCTCATAATCTTCAACAATTTTAAAATAACCTTTTCTATTTTTAAAATATTGAATTTGAGGAATTAAAAGCATAACTATGAGAGCTATAACTACTCCAACATATTGCAATTTATTCATCAAAAATCCTATAACTGGCCATAATGTAACCCAATCAAAGTTTCCACTATACCCTCCAAAATGAGCCAATCCAAAATAATATGCTGCAAAAGCACCACAAGCTATTTGAATAAATCCTGACAATAAAGGTATTATCATTGAGGCTTTTAAACCACCTTTCTTATATGCAAACACCGCAAATGTAGCGTTATCAAAAAACAAAGGTATAAATCCTGAAATTGCAATTACTGGACTTTTGAAAATCACAAGACCTATTATTGCAATAACTTGTCCAATCACCCCGAATAAAAAACCTATTGTCAATAAATTTGGATGACCAAACCCAAATATTGTTGCACAGTCAACTGCTGTGACTGCTGAACCTGAGAAAAGTTTATCTGATATAGCTTGGAATATTTCCACAAACTCTGAAATAAACATCCTAAGTCCAAGTTGTAATATACTTAAATACACTGTAAAAGTTAATGATTTTTTTATTATGTAAAATACAAAATTTGTATTATTTCTAAAATTCGGATCGAGTTTATGCATCATATTAGGTCCAATTAATAACATTATAATTCCAAAGAAAATTGTAACTATTATGCTAGTTGCGACAACGTTATCATTAAACAAAGATAAAAATTTAGGAAACTTTATATCTCCAATATCCTTTGCATCATTTTCACATTTACCAAACAAACCTGAAATTTTATCTGTAATCCAAACTCCTAACATTTGTTGATGACCAAACGCAAAACCTCCACCTTGAGTAAGCTCTTGACAAGGTTCTACTGTAAGATTAGAAAATACTGCCCAATAAGTTCCCAAAAGTAAACCTAAAATAAGTGCTACCACTATATTGTTTAAACTAGGGAAACAGAAAAATATTAACCATAAAGCTATTGATGATTGTTGTACCATTACCTGTCCTGTAATAAATACAGTCCTCACTTTTGTATATTTTTTTAATAATACAAGAAGTAAATTAAATGCAAATCCTATAACCAAAACAATTATCATCATAGAAAAGGATCTTCCAGCTTTAGTTATAGCTTCCTGGGCTGCAATTTGACCAAAATATGGATCCATAACAGCCATTTGCAAATGAAACGTATCTTTAAGACCTAAAAGAATTGGAGTAAAATTGTTAAAAAAACCGTTTACTGCAACGCTAAAAATTAGATACCCTACAATTGCCTTTATTAACCCTGATATAGCATCATAAATAGGCTTTTTAAGTATTAAGTAGCCTATAAATACTATAAGTCCAACAAGAAATGGCGCACTATCTAATATATTATTTTGAAAAAATTGCCAAGTGTAATTAATGTAACCCATAAAACTTATCATCCTTTTCGTATATTTTACCACTTCTTATAAATATAAAAAATAATAAAATACTATTCTTTAAATTAGTTTCTTTAAATCCTCCACAGACTTTGCATTTAAAAGCTTATCTACTACCTCTTCATCAGATATCAACTCTACCATCTTCGTAAGATTTTTAAGATGAACTTCATTATCTACTGACGCTAATACAAAAAATAACTGAGCATCATATTCTTCACTATCTCCAAAACTAACAGGAGTATTCGTTTTCATAAAGCATATAGATGTTTCATTAACCGCTTTTCCTTCTTGTGCATGAGGTATAGCAATTTTAGGTGCAATTACTATATATGGACCATGCTTTTTTATACTTTGTATTATTAAATCAGAATATTCTTCTTCAATGGCTTTTTGTAATACTAAGGGAGTACATGCAGCTTTCACTGCATCCTCCCAATTATCAAAGCCTTGATGAAAAGAATATCTTTTTTTTTCAATTATCTCTTTTAACATAAACTTTTCCTCCTAGCTCTTTATAAATCTTATAAAAATGATTTATATGGTAAATTAATATCTACTTCAAAACAATCATCAAATCCTCTTGGATAATGATATTCTCTGTTATCTTTGTCACTTGGGAATGTAAACTTTCCTCCAACTTGCCATATAAATGGTTTAAATTTATATTGCAATCTGTACTTTTTCATATCGTACAATGCTAGTATTTCATTAGTATCTGCTTGAAAGTTTGACCATATATCATGATGGAACGGTATAATCACTTGTGCTTTTAATGCTTCAGCCATTCTTAAAATATCAACAGAAGTCATTTTATCCGTGATACCCCTTGGATTTTCTCCATATGAGCCTAATGCTACATCAATTTTGTAATCATTTCCATGTTTAGCATAATAATTTGAATAATGTGAATCTCCACTATGATATAAATTACCAGCAGGAGTTTTAATCAAATAATTAACTGCCTTATAATCCATATCAACTGGCATTTTACCTCTCAAATCACCATCTGGTGGAGCCGTAATTAATGCAGTTCTATCAAAAGATTCTAATACATGTATTTCAATATCTTTAATCTTTATTACATCACCTGGTTTAACCACTACACATCTTCCCTTTGGCACTCCCCATTCAATCCATTTATCTACACAAGCTTGTGGTCCAATAAATGGAACATTATTAGAACAATTTTTAAGAACTGCTGCTGCTACATTTACATCTATATGATCATTATGATCATGTGTAGATATTATAGCATCAACTTCTTTTATTGCAAAAGGATCCAATACAAATGGAGCAACTCTTAAATTAGGTTGTAATTTTTTTCCTCCACACATTCTTGCCATTTGATGTTGTGGATTTATGTATGGATTTTTTTTGGTTTTTTTACCACTTCCACACCAAAAGTCTATGCATATATTTGTATTCCCCTCTGATTTTAACCAAATTCCTGTACAGCCAAGCCACCACATAGAAAATGTTCCCGGTTTAACTATTTCGTTTTCTATTTCTTCATTTAACCATGTTCCCCACTCTGGAAACGTATTTAAAATCCAAGATTCTCTTGTTATTTCACTCACTTTATTCATAATTCCCCTCCATATTTTCATTTTATGTTCTTTTTGAACTTTTTTTGTTTTATTTAAGTTATTTATTGATTTAATTATAAATTAAAATCGTTTTCTTTTCAAGTGATTTAATCAAAAAAATTATATTTTTATAAATAAAATCTTTTTTATATTCGTTTTTTATTTTTTATGTTTGTTTTAAATTATTTTATTAATATTTTATTGATTTTTATGTTATACTTATACTATATATAATTATTGTTTATAATAATTAATGCGAATAAATAGAGTATTTTAAACTCAAGGAGATTATAATGAAAAATACAAAAAACTTTATTTTAAAAAGACAAGAAGCTATATTAAAATATTTAGAAGAAAATAATTTCGCTAAAACAGAAGAATTAGCTAAATTTCTAAATACTTCTAATGTAACTATAAGAAGAGATTTTCAAATTCTCGAAGAAAAAGGTCTTATTATTAGAAATCATGGCGGAGCACAAGTTTCGCAAAATATTTTAAATAAGAAATTTTGTGACAATGCTACAAATAAAAATGAAATTTTAAAGTCATCAATTGCTAAAAAAGCAGCTGAATTTATAGAAAATAATGATATCATTTTTATAAATTCAAGTTCAACAGCTATAAAAATTTTACAATATATTGGTGATAAAAGAATTGTTGTCATCACTAATAATGGAAAAGTTTTAGGTATGAATCTTTCTCCTAAAATAGAAGTAATACTTACGGGAGGTGAAGTATACGGAAGAAAGCAATCAATGATAGGAGATATAGCTACACAGATAATTTCAACAATTACTGCAACTAAATGTTTTATTGGGGTTAGCGGTATAGCTTCTCATTGTGGAATAAGCACTTCAGTATTTCAAGAAACGACCATTAACATGAAAATGCTTGAAAATTGTAATGGACCAACATTCGTATTAGCCGATAGTTCAAAAATTGGAATCCATCATAATTTTTCTAGCGGTAGTATTGATAATGTCAATTATGTTATTACAGATAAAAACGCAGATGAAAGTGAAGTTAAAAAACTTGAAGAAAAAGGAGTTAAAGTAATATTTTCAGAAGAAAATTAATCTTTGCTGAAAATATTAAACTTAGATTAAACCATCATAAATTAAAACAATTGTTAAAACTTTATCGACTCGTTTAAACAACTGTTTTAATTTTATGAGTTTCTTATTCTATTTTTTATAATTTTTCATTAGTACTACAATTTATTTATCATACTTGCATTATATCCAGCACCGAAACCATTATCTATATTTACAACGCTAACACCACTTGCACAACTGTTTAACATTGTTAAAAGCGCTGAAAGTCCATTAAAGTTTGCACCATATCCTATACTAGTTGGAACAGCTATTACAGGTTTATCAACTAATCCACCAACTACGCTAGCTAATGCACCCTCCATTCCAGCTATTACAATTACTACTTTTGCACCTCTTATAACATCGACTCGATTAAATAATCTATGTATTCCAGCAACACCTACATCATATATTCTCTTTACATTATTTCCAAATATTTCAGCAGTTATTGCAGCCTCTTCAGCTATTGGAATATCTGATGTTCCTGCTGTAACTATTGCTATATAACTCTCTGTTTTTTCTATTTTTTGTCTTTCAACTGTTATAGTTTTTGCTAACTCATTATATTTAGCATCAGGACATATTTTTAAAACTTCATCATACATTTCTTTAGAAGCTCTAGTACCTAATATATTATTATTTCCTAAAGACATGTTTTTAACTATACCAACTACTTGTTCTATTGTTTTTCCAGCACAATAAATAACTTCAGGATATCCAACTCTCAATGTTCTATGATTATCTATTTTTGCATATCCCAAATCTGTAAATGGTAACTCTGCTAATTGTTCAATTCCCTCATCTATAGATATAGTATCACTTTTTACAAGTTCTAAAAGTTTCTTTAAATGAGCTTTATCCATAAAAATCTTCCTTTCAAATCATTATTTTTCTTTATTTAAGCTTCCCATTTTATATCCACTCATATCTAACGTTACATATTTAAATCCAAACTCTTTTAATTTTTCTGATATCTTATTCATTATATCAACATTAAATAATTTTTCTCTATCCTGTGGTTGAACTTCTATCCTTGCTAAATCTCCATGATTTCTAACTCTTATACCAGTTAAGCCTAAAGAAAATAAATAACGCTCTGACTTCTCTATCTTTCTTAACTTTTCTTCTGTTATTTCTTCTCCAACTTGAAGTCTAGTTAAAAGACATGCATAGGCTGGTTTTGACCATGTTTCAAGATTCAACTCTTTAGAATATCCTCTTATATCCTTTTTAGTAAATTCAAGATCTAGCAAAGGACTTTTTACCTCAAGCTCCTTCAAAGCTTTCATCCCTGGTCTATAATCCTTTGTATCATCTAAATTTGTTCCATCTATAATATAATCTATCCCTAAACTTTTAGCCTTATCTTTTAACAAAGTAAAAATTTGTTTTTTACATAAATAACATCTATCTTCTGGATTATATTTAATGTTTTCTGGAATAGAAACTTCTATAAATTGATGATTTAAATTAAGCTTTCCAGTAAGTTCTTTTGCTTCTTCTATCTCCCATCTTGGTATATATGGAGAAACTATAGTTATAGCAACAGCATTTTCTCCTAAAACGTCACCACATACTTTAAGTAAAAAGGTACTATCTACACCACCTGAAAATGCTATTGCAACTTTACCTAATTCTTTTATATAATCTTTTAAACTTTCTAATTTATCCATAAGAATCACCTACTTAGAATTATTTTTTTAGATTTTGTATATTCATACATTATTTCATTATATACTTTATTTATTTCAATTCCTCTTTCTTTAGCTATGTATTTACATATATCATATTCTGGTTTAACTCTTATTTCCTCGCCATTTAAATATGATATTTTAACTGGAACATCTCCATATTTACAAATAACTATTTCTTCTCTTCTCTCTAATTTTTCTCTACTTATCTCATAATATCTAACACCAATTGTTGATGAATTTAAAAATATAGTTTTCTTAATATTTTCTAGAACATCAAAAGCACACAAAACAGATATTTTAGTTGCTGGTCTATCTTTTTTCATATGTATTGATGTATAGAAAACATCTAATGCACCTTCTTCTAAAAGTCTTTCCATTAAAAGTTGAAATTCTTCGCCTCTCATGTCATCTATATTACATTCCACCATATATTCTTTACTTGTATTATCATCAGATTCACCTAAAAATGCTCTTAACACATTAGGAGCTTTTTTACCTTCCTTTTCACCTAATCCATAACCTATTTTTTTAATCATAAAGTTTTTTTCATAAGTTATTTCCCTTGCCATCGCCTTTATTATGGCAGCTCCTGTGGGTGTTGTTGCTTCAAAAGGAACATTCTTTGAAATAACAGGCATATCCTTTAATATTTCTGCTGTTGCTGGTGCTGGAACTGGTAATATTCCATGAGCACATTTAAGTGTTCCATATCCAACCTCAACCGGTGAAGATATTATTTTATCTATATTCAAATAATCTATACAAATAGCAGCCCCTACTATGTCTACTATCGAATCAATAGCTCCAACTTCATGAAAATGAACTTCTTCTATAGTTTTATTATGTACTTTAGCTTCTGCCTTTGCAACTTCATCAAAAATTTTTAATGATATTTTTTTCACATTTGAATTTATTTCTGAATTACTTATTAATTCTTTTATATCATTATAATTCCTACTTCCATGACTATGTTCATGATTATGTTCGTCATGGTTATGCTCATGATTATGTTCATGTCCATGTAATTCATTCATATCATAAACTTTTACACTTGTTCCTGTAATACCTTGTTTTGTCCCTTTCTCTATATGAATATTATATTCATTACTAACATTTAATTTTTTTAACTCTTTTAATAAATAATCTCCAGGAACCCCTAAATCAACTAAAGCTCCTAAATTCATATCTCCACTTATTCCTGAAAAACAATCATAATATAGTATCCTCATTTTATCTATTGCTAGTAAACTATAAATTTTAATTAAACACTAACAAATATCTAAATTCAAAGTTTATTAGCAACAGTTCACCTCCTTATCATATAAATCTAGTACTAAAATTGATACTCTCTACAATAAAACTATACTACATAATTCATTGTTAGTGTATATAAATTATAAGTATTATACTAATATTTTAAATATTTATATAATTATTTTAAATTTTTTATTTCATATAATATAAAAAAACACAATAAATTTCTATATATAAAATAAAAAAACAACAAGTTGATTTTCTCGTTGTTTTTTACATAAACTATAATTATGGTTATATTTATGAATATGTGTAAGCATATGCTCATGGTTTTTAATTTATATTCTTTATTTTCTCTATAATAGAATTTTTTATACTTTCAAAAGGAAATAGTTTTCCCGGACACTCTGTTACCCCTAAATCATTATGTCGTACAATATCTGATATATCATATTTTAAAGTTAGATATGTTGCTAAATTCACTAAAGACTCTAACTGCTCCCTAGGCACTCCCTTTTCCTCAAAATTTCCTTCAAGACATATACCTAATGTATCCGTATTATTTCCATATACATGAGAACCTATTTTATTCTCATTCCTTCCTTTAAAGATAGTACCATCACTCCTTATATAAAAATGATATCCTATACCTGTCCATCCCTTGCTTACATGCATTTCATGAACTTCTTGTGGTGACAAATTTTCCGCCGCAGCATGATGGATTACTATCTTTTTAGGATTATTTCCACTAATTAATACTCCATTCCATTTATAATCTATTTCCTGTATATTTAAGTTTTCCTTTATTATATTAAGTTCTTTTTTATTAATACTAACATCATATATCTTTTTATAACTATTGTTATTACATAAATTTTTTATAAGAATATATCCTAAAAAAACTATTAAACTTAGTATTAAAAATATTATTATTTTCATTATAAATTTTTTATTTAATTTCATTGCTTTAAATTTATTTTTCATAAACCTCTGTAAGAATATAAAAATTCTCTTTATCCTCTCTGAATAATTTATAACTCAAATATTTACTAAATACCACTAACTACAATAAATTTCCTCTATTTTTATAAATACTCATATCAAAATTTATATCTCTATAAAAATATAAAGTACTAAGATTTAATGATTAAATCTTAGTACTTTACTATAATCTATTTCAATATTTAATTATTATTAATTTTATAACCTCTATTCAACATAAGCCTGTCTAAACAACATACTACCTAAAGGTGATTTTACATATCCCTTTACATTATCATTAGCACAAACTATATTTGTATAATAATATATTGGAATTATTGCCATATCATCCATAAGTATATCTTCTGCTTTTCTTAAAAGCTCTGTTCTCTTTTCTCCATCTTGTTCTGACTTAGCTTGAGCTATTAAAGAGTCATATTCTTCATTTGAATATCCCGCATTATTTTGACCACTTGCTGTTACCCACATATCTAAAAATGTCATAGGATCATTATAATCTCCAATCCAACCATGTCTACAAACTTCATATTGAAAATTATTTCTAGTTGTTTGGAATACTGCCCATTCTTCATTTTTAAGTTCTACATTTATTCCTAAATTAGTTTTCCACATATCTTGAATAGCTTGTGCTATCATTTGATTGTTTGAAGCTGTATTATAAGTGAATGTAATAGTTGGGAAACCTTGACCATTTGGATATCCAGCTTCCTCTAAAAGCTTCTTAGCCTCTTCTATATTAGTTGTTACACTAGAATAATCTTTATGAAATGTATTTCCTTGTGTATCTTTAACGCCTTCTGGAACATAACTAGTTGCAGGAATTTCTCCTCCCATAGAAACTTTTTCAGTAATTAAATTTCTATCTATTGCAAGCGATAAAGCCTTTCTAACCCTTACATCTTGAAGAGCATCCACTGCTTCTGAAGACAAACCTTTACCAGATACATTTACCATATAAAAATAAGTTCCAAGATAAGGATATACTTTAGCTACCCCTTCATCTATTAATGATTGTATTTCAGTAGTTGGTGGTTGTTCCATAATATCTAATTCACCATTCTTAAAAGCTGAAAGAGTAGTAGTTTGATCATCTATAAGTCTAAAAACTAAAGTTTCTAATTTCACATTATCTGCATCCCAATAATTTTCATTCTTTATGAAAGTCATACTTTCCTTTTCACTCCACTCAGTCATTTTAAAAGGCCCATTTGATACATAAGTTTCTGGACTAAGTGCCCATTTATCTCCATTTTCTTCTATTATGTCTTGCCTTACTGGATAATATACTGGCATTGCCAATAGTGATACGAAATATGGCACCGCACTCTCTAAAGTTACTTCTATAGTCTTATTGTCTACAACCTTAATTCCTACATCATCTGCTGAAGCTTCTCCTTTATTGTACGCCTCACCATTTTTTATATAAAATAATTGATAAGCATATTCTGCTGCTGTATTTGGATTTAATGCTCTCTTCCAAGCATATTCAAAATCTTTAGCTGTAACGTCTTCCCCATCTGACCATTTAGCATTATCCCTTATATGAAATGTATAAACTAAACCATCTTCTGACACCTCATACCCTTCTGCTATACCATTTTCTACTTCCCCATTTTCTATTTCTCTCATTAATCCTTCAAACGTATTGCGTATAACCTTTGAGCCATCAACTGCTGAGTTTAGTTGAGGATCTATTGTTTTAGGATTTGCATCTATATTATATACTATTTTTTGTTCAACATTTCCTGATGATACAGTGTTCTCAGTACTTCCACATCCTAAAAATGTACTCCCTACAAGTGCTGTTAAAAGTGTCATAGCTAAAATCTTTTTTAATCTAATTTTACTCAAATAAATTCCCCCTTAAATAGTATAATTTTTTATGAAATATGACATGCTACAAAATGATCTTTAAAAACCTCTTTAAGTTTTGGCTCCTCTTCCTTGCATATAGGTTTTGAATATTTACACCTTGAACAAAATCTACATCCCTTTGGTGGATCTATTGGTGATTGAATATCCCCCTCTAAAATAATTCTTTGCTTTGTCTTTGCAATTTTAGGATCTGGCACAGGTATGGCTGATAAAAGAGCTTTTGTATACGGATGTACAGGATTATAATACACTTCATTACTAGTTGATATTTCTACTAACTTACCTAAATACATTATTCCAATTCTAGTAGATATATGTTTTACCATGGATAAATCATGGGCTATAAATAAGTATGTTAATCCTAGCTCCTCCTGTAAATCCTCCAACATATTTATAACCTGAGCTTGAATTGAAACATCTAGTGCCGATATTGGTTCATCACAAACTATAAATTCTGGATTAACAGCTAAAGCTCTTGCAATTCCTATTCTTTGCCTCTGTCCACCTGAAAACTCATGAGGATATCTACTGATATGACTTGAGTTTAATCCAACTTTATTTAAATAATGCTTAATAAGCTCAGTTTTATCTTTTCCTGTTGCTAATCTATGAATATCTATTGCTTCACCTATAATATCCTTTACCGTAAATCTAGGATTTAAAGAAGCATACGGATCTTGAAATATCATTTGCATATGCTTTCTATATTTCACAATATTTTTTCCCTTCATAGAACTTATATCTTGCCCCTTATAAACAATTTGTCCACTAGTTGGTTCATAAAGTTTTAATATTGTTCTCCCTAAAGTACTCTTTCCACACCCAGATTCTCCAACAAGACCTAAAGTTTCACCTTTTTTAATATCAAAAGAAACATTATCAACCGCTTTTAATATTCCTTTATTTTTTGAAAATATGGATTTACTAGTATTAAAATACTTTGATAAATTTTTTATTTCAATTAATTTTTCCATTTTATAAACCCACCTCCCTAGACCTTGCTCTTATAACTTTTGGCGCTTTCTCATCACTTAGCCAACAAGAAACCTTATGTTTTTTAGAAACCTCATAAAATTCAGGCATTTTTTCTCTGCATATATTCATAGCAAACTTACATCTTGCATAAAAAGGACATCCTTTAGGCGGTTTTAAAAGGTCAGGTGGCTGTCCCTCTATTGGTTTAAGTCTTTTTCTTTCCTTTTGTACACTAGGAACACTATCTAACAATCCCCAAGTATATGGATGCTTTGGATTATCAAATATATCATTTATCCCCCCTTTTTCTATAATAATCCCACCATACATAACATTTACTCTGTCACAAATATCAGCTACAACACCTAAATCATGCGTAATAAAAATTATTGATGTTCCTAGCTTATTTTTTATATTTTTCATTATTTCAAGTATTTGTGCCTGTATAGTCACATCTAGTGCCGTTGTTGGTTCATCCGCAATTATTAGTTTAGGATTACAACTAAGAGCCATAGCAATCATAGCTCTTTGCCTCATTCCTCCAGAAAATTCATGAGGATATTGCTTCATTCTCTTCTCTGGATTTGGAATATTAACAAGCCTTAAAAGTTCTACCCCTTTTTTAAACGCTTCTTTTTTTGATAATTTTTCATGTATTATTAAAGGCTCTATTATTTGATTACCTATTGTAATAAGCGGATTTAAAGAGGTCATAGGATCTTGGAATATCATTGCTATATCATTTCCTCGAATTTTTGACATCTCTTTTTCTGTAATTTTACTTATATCTTTTCCTTCAAAAAATATTCTTCCATCCTTTATAGTTCCATTTTTATCTAACAACCTCATGATAGACATCATTGTTATGCTCTTTCCACAACCTGACTCTCCAACTACGCCAACAACTTCACCTTTAGTTAACTGAAAAGACACTCCTCTAACTGCTTGTACTTCTCCAAATTTAGTATTAAATGAAGTTTTTAGCCCCCTAACATCTAATAAATTCTCCATAAGCTCCCCCCTTTATTTCTTAACCTTAGGATCTAATGCATCTCTTAAACCATCTCCAAGTAAGTTAAATGATAATATTGTTAAGCATATTGCTAAAGTTGGGAACAATAATTGATATGGATAAAGTCTTAAACTTTGAAGTGCATCATTTGCAAGTGTCCCCCATGATGCTGCAGGTGGTGCTATTCCAAGACCTATAAAACTTAAAAAAGCTTCTGTAAATATAGCAGTTGGTATTTGAAGAGTTAGTGTTACTATTATTGAACCTAAACAGTTGGGTATTAAATGCTTAAATAATATTCTTTTTCCTGATGCCCCTAAAGTTTTTGCTGCTAAAACAAATTCCTGTTGTTTAAGTTGCAATATTTCACCCCTAACAATTCTAGCCATACTTATCCAATATGAAACTGACAAAGCTATTATTATATTAAAAAGCCCACCTTTCTCAAACATAACCATTAAAAGTATTACATAAATAGTCATTGGAATTGAATTTATAATATCTACAATCCTCATCATTATATTATCTAGCTTTCCACCAACAAATCCTGCAATTCCTCCATAGATAATACCAATGAAAAGATTTAAAAAGGAAGCTACAAAACCTATAATTAAAGAATACCTCGCTCCATACATAACCCTTACAAAAATATCTCTTCCTAATTGATCTGTACCAAACCAATGGATTAACGACGGAGCTTCATTAGTTATTGACAAATTATTTTCTGCATATCCATATTGTGAAAATATAGGAACAAATATAGCCAAAAAGCCCATCAAAACTATAAATAAAAATCCCATAACAGCTAATTTATTACTAATTAATTTACTTAAAGCTTCTTTCCAAGAAGGAATACTAGGTCTTGTTATATCTTCTGTATGCTTTAGATTGTTTTCTACAAATGAAAAATCTGATTGCTCTTTTAAATTATTACTACCATCTAACTCCATAATTTTCCCCCTTATTGTTTAATATCATCTAACTTTATCCTTGGATCTATAATTCCATACAACAAATCAACTAAAAGATTGCAAATAATTAATATTGAGCTATAAAAAACTGTAACCCCCATTATAACTGTATAATCTCTATTGCTTATAGTATTAACAAACTCACGTCCAAGCCCTGGTATTGCAAATATTTTTTCAACTACAAAACTACCAGTAAGTATTCCTGCAATTAATGGTCCAAGATATGTTATTATAGGAATAAGTGTGTTTCTCAAAGCATGTTTAACTATAACTTTAAATCCACTAACACCTTTTGCCCTAGCTGTCCTTATATAATCAGAATTTAATGTTTCCAAAAGTTTCGACCTAGTTAATCTAGATATAAAAGCTATAGAATAACCTCCTAAAGCTAGTGCAGGCAATATATAACTTACAGGGGTATTAAGTCCGGTTACAGGTAATAGTTTATATTTAACACCAAATATATACATTAATACAGTTGCTAAAACAAAACTAGGTATAGTCACCCCTAAAGTCGCTAAAACCATACATAAAGAATCTGGCCAACTATTATATTTTAAAGCAGCTATAATTCCTAAAGTAATTCCAAAAATCAACGCTATACTTATTACCACAACTCCAAGCTTCGCAGATGATGGAAATGAATATGATATTATTTCACTTACCTCTTTTCCTGCATATTTCATACTTTCTCCCAAATCTCCTTGAAGTAAATTTTTTAAATATAGCCCATATTGTTCAAAAAGTGGTTTGTCTAATCCATATTTTACTTCTAAATTTTGCATAATAGCTTCTGGTATATTCCTTTCACCAGTAAAAGGCCCCCCAGGTAATAACCTAAGCATAAAAAAAGTAATTGTTATAACAGCCCATAAAGTTATAATGCTTGTAGCTATTCTCTTTAAAATGTACTTAGCCACTTTTTCACCTCCTTAAATTTTTTATTAAATGTTTTTATGTATACACAAATAATTATTGTTTTATTCCATATTTTTATTAAAATAATAAAATTTTCTTTATTTAAACGTTATACTAATTAAAAATATAGGTTTAAATTGATAAAAGAGTAATTTATACCATATAAATTACTCTTTTAATATCACATAAAATCTTAAAAATATCTTCTAATAAATTTAATAAAAAAGAGCATCAAAAATTTGATACTCTACTACATATTTATTTCATCTGCAACAAATTTTAATCCTATTTGTTTTCTAATTTCAGTTATTATTTCATGAACCATCAATGATATCTCATGAGTATTTGTATTTGACTGCTGTTGTCCTAATTTAACTACCTTCATAAATTCATCAATTTCATAAAACATATTATCACCAATTTGACTTCTTGTTAAATTTATAATATGTCTGCTTTTATCATATAAAGTTATTTTAGATGGTGAATTTATATCATCTATTACTATAGTTCCATCTTCACCTTGTATTTCTGAAGGCAATGTTGTATCAGTAATTTTTGAATGCATAAGTATTACTTCTTTATCATCATAAGATAAAATAACGCTTCCAATTCCGTCTACTCCACTTTCTAACATAATTGCATTACCATATACCTTTTTAGGCATACCAAATAAAGTTACAGCATTAAATATACTATACACCCCAATATCCATAATTGAACCATTAGACATCTCTGGCTTAAAAGCATTTAATATTATTCCTTCTCTATAAGCATCATATCTAGAAGAATACTTACCATAGTTAAAAATTGCACGTCTTATTTTTCCAATATTATTTAGATTTTCTTTTACAGCAATAAAATTAGGCATCAATGTTGGTTTCATAGCTTCCATAAGAACAACACCTTTTTCAATAGCTTTATTTATCATAAGCTTAACCTCATGAATATTACTTGCCATAGGTTTTTCACATAATACATGAATATCATTATCTAAAAATTCCAATGTTTGCTTACAATGAAGATAGTTAGGTGTAGCTATATAAACTGCATCTATCATACCTGAGCGAGCCATTTCCTCCCAAGAAGTAAATACCTTTTTTGCTCCATATTTTTGAGCAAATTTTTTTGCATTTTCTTCTTTTCCTGAACAAACAGCAATTAATTCAAAGTCCTTTATATGCTTTGCTGCATCCATAAAATTATTGGATATAAAATTAGTCCCAATTATTCCAAATCTCATTAAACAAACCACCTCTATAGTTATCTATATATTTTAGTATAAAAGTTTTTTAAAGTGGCTTTATTACTTTTTTATAAAAATTAAATATAATGTTAAAATTCTTTGTTGTGAGTTTTATATCTAATTAAAAGCAAAAAAATAAAAATGTAATTTACTAATCGTAAATTACATTTTTCCTTACTTACTAACCTGGCAACCACTTACTCTCCCACACGGTCTCCCATGCAGTACCATCAGCCTCTAAAAGCTTAACCTTCGTGTTCGGAATGGAAACGGGTGTTACCTTAAAGAGCATTATCACCAGATAATCATGTTATTTATATGAAAGATATATTCTCTCAAAATTACACTAAGCATTAAGATAAAGTTAATTAGGTCAAGCCCTCGACCTATTAGTATCAGTCAGCTAAATATGTTACCATACTTACACCTCTGACCTATCAACCTTGTGTTCTTCAAGGGGTCTTACTAGCTTATGCTATGGGAAATCTCATCTTGAGGTGGGCTTCACGCTTAGATGCTTTCAGCGTTTATCCCTTCCCGACTTAGCTACCCAGCTGTGCTCCTGGCGGAACAACTGGTACACCAGAGGTCAGTCCATCCCGGTCCTCTCGTACTAAGGACAGCTCCTCTCAAATTTCCTACGCCCGCGACGGATAGGGACCGAACTGTCTCACGACGTTCTGAACCCAGCTCGCGTGCCGCTTTAATGGGCGAACAGCCCAACCCTTGGGACCTACTTCAGCCCCAGGATGCGACGAGCCGACATCGAGGTGCCAAACCTCCCCGTCGATGTGGACTCTTGGGGGAGATCAGCCTGTTATCCCCGAGGTAGCTTTTATCCGTTGAGCGATGGCCCTCCCACGAGGTACCACCGGATCACTAAGCCCGACTTTCGTCCCTGCTCCACTTGTGGGTGTCGCAGTCAGGCTCCCTTCTGCCTTTGCACTCTTCGAACGATTTCCGACCGTTCTGAGGGAACCTTTGGGCGCCTCCGTTACTTTTTAGGAGGCGACCGCCCCAGTCAAACTGCCCACCTAACAATGTCCTGTGACCAGATTCATGGCCGCCAGTTAGAACTTCAGTACTATCAGGGTGGTATCCCAACGTCGACTCCACTAAGGCTGACGCCCTAGTCTCTCAGTCTCCCACCTATCCTGTACAGACAATACCGAAATTCAATGCTAAGCTACAGTAAAGCTCTACGGGGTCTTTCCGTCCAATCGCGGGTAACCAGCATCTTCACTGGTACTACAACTTCGCCGGATTTGCAGTTGAGACAGTGCTCAAGTCATTACGCCATTCGTGCGGGTCAGAACTTACCTGACAAGGAATTTCGCTACCTTAGGACCGTTATAGTTACGGCCGCCGTTTACTGGGGCTTAAGTTCACACCTTCGCTTACGCTAAGTGTTCCCCTTAACCTTCCAGCACCGGGCAGGCGTCAGCCCCTATACATCAGCTTACGCTTTAGCAGAGACCTGTGTTTTTGCTAAACAGTTGCTTGAGCCTATTCTCTGCGGCCTACTCTCATAGGCATCCCTTATTGCTAACTTACGGGATCAATTTGCCGAGTTCCTTAACTGCAATTCTTCCGCCGGCCTTAGGATTCTCTCCTCACCTACCTGTGTCGGTTTGCGGTACGGGCACTACTTCTCTCTCTAGACGCTTTTCTTGGCAGCGTGGAATCATGTACTTCGGTTCCGTAGAACCTTCCCCATAACATCTCATCATTATTACAACGGATTTGCCTATTGTAACTGACTAAATGCTTAGACTAGCATCCAATAGCTAGCACACACTATCCTCCTGCGTCACGCCATCGATAATAACGATGGTAGTGGTACTGGAATATCAACCAGTTGTCCATCACCTACGCCTTTCGGCCTCGGCTTAGGTCCCGACTAACCCTCAGCGGACGAGCCTTCCTGAGGAAACCTTAGGTATTCGGCCTGTAGGATTCTCACCTACATCTCGCTACTAATGCCAACATTCTCACTCGTAATCAGTCCACCACTCCTTACGGTATGACTTCAGCCCGATTACGACGCTCCTCTACCGCTTGAATAAATTCAAGCCCGTAGCTTCGGTGGTAAGTTTTAGCCCCGAACATCTTCGGCGCAGGATCTCTCGACTAGTGAGCTATTACGCACTCTTTTAATGAGTGGCTGCTTCTAAGCCAACATCCTAGTTGTCTTAGAAATCCCACATCCTTTTCCACTTAACTTACACTTTGGGACCTTAGCTGACGATCTGGGCTGTTTCCCTTTTGACCACGGATCTTATCATTCGTAGTCTGACTGCCGAACTTATAGTATATGGCATTCGGAGTTTGATAAGGTTCGGTAAGCGCTATGCCCCCTAGCCCATTCAGTGCTCTACCTCCATTACTCATATTCGACGCTAGCCCTAAAGCTATTTCGAGGAGAACCAGCTATCTCCGAGTTCGATTGGAATTTCTCCGCTATCCACAGCTCATCCCATGCTTTTTCAACAGCAACGTGGTTCGGTCCTCCACGAGGTTTTACCCTCGCTTCAACCTGGCCATGGATAGGTCACCCGGTTTCGGGTCTACGACATGCAACTAGTTGCCCTATTAAGACTTGGTTTCCCTTCGGCTCCGTACCTTAAGTACTTAACCTTGCTACATATCGTAACTCGTTGGCTCGTTCTACAAAAAGCACATCATCGCACACATAAGGTGCTTTGATCGGTTGTAGACATATGGTTTCAGGTTCTATTTCACTCCCCTCCCGGGGTTCTTTTCACCTTTCCCTCACGGTACTGCTTCACTATCGGTCATCAGGTAGTATTTAGCCTTGGGAGGTGGTCCTCCCTGCTTCCCACAAGGTTTCACGTGTCTCGTGGTACTCTGGATTAGAACTTGATTACTCTAACTTTCACTTACAGGACTATTACCTTCTACGGTAGAGCTTTCCAGCTCTCTTCAATTAGTTATAGTTTCTCGTTATGTTCTATCCACAACCCCGGAAACAAGTTTCCGGTTTGGGCTCTTTCCCTTTCGCTCGCCGCTACTTAGAAAATCGATTTTTCTTTCTCTTCCTCTAGGTACTTAGATGTTTCAGTTCCCTAGGTTTACCCTCGTTAACCTATTTATTCAGTTAACGATACATGGGGTTTCCCATGTGAGTTTCCTCATTCGGAAATCTTTGGATCTCAGACTATGTGCGTCTACCCAAAGCTTATCGCAGCTTATCACGTCCTTCGTCGGCTCCTGATGCCAAGGCATTCACCATACGCCCTTTGTAGCTTGACCTTTGTTTCTATCTTTTAGATAGTTGCAATCAATTTTACAAAGAATAGTAAATTTAATTGGCTTTACTCTATTTATTAATACTTATGTGTAATTTTCAAAGAACATAATTTTGAAAGAACTTAGTCTTTCAAAATTAAACAGATATTTAAGAAGCATTCTTTATTATCATCTTAGTTTTCCTAAGATGTTCTTCCTTAGAAAGGAGGTGATCCAGCCGCAGGTTCTCCTACGGCTACCTTGTTACGACTTCACCCCAATCGCTGACCCTACCTTCGGCCGCTGCCTCCTTACGGTTAGCTTACGGACTTCGGGTATTGCCAACTCTCATGGTGTGACGGGCGGTGTGTACAAGACCCGGGAACGTATTCACCGCGACATTCTGATTCGCGATTACTAGCAACTCCAGCTTCATGTAGGCGAGTTTCAGCCTACAATCCGAACTGAGACAAGTTTTTGAGTTTTGCTCCACTTCACAGTATTGCTTCTCTTTGTACTTGCCATTGTAGCACGTGTGTAGCCCTAGACATAAGGGGCATGATGATTTGACGTCATCCCCACCTTCCTCCCGGTTAACCCGGGCAGTCTCGCTAGAGTGGTCAACTTAATGGTACCAACTAACAATAAGGGTTGCGCTCGTTGCGGGACTTAACCCAACATCTCACGACACGAGCTGACGACAACCATGCACCACCTGTGTTCCTGTTCCCGAAGGAACTTCCCACATTACTGGTAATTCAGGACATGTCAAGTCTAGGTAAGGTTCTTCGCGTTGCTTCGAATTAAACCACATGCTCCGCTGCTTGTGCGGGTCCCCGTCAATTCCTTTGAGTTTTAATCTTGCGACCGTACTCCCCAGGCGGAATACTTAATGCGTTAGCGGCGGCACAGAGGCTTGGGGCCCCTACACCTAGTATTCATCGTTTACGGCGTGGACTACCAGGGTATCTAATCCTGTTTGCTCCCCACGCTTTCGAGCCTCAGCGTCAGTTACAGTCCAGAGAATCGCCTTCGCCACTGGTGTTCTTCCTAATCTCTACGCATTTCACCGCTACACTAGGAATTCCATTCTCCTCTCCTGCACTCTAGATATCCAGTTTGGAATGCAGCTCCCAAGTTAAGCTCGGGTATTTCACATCCCACTTAAATATCCGCCTACGCTCCCTTTACGCCCAGTAAATCCGGATAACGCTTGCCACCTACGTATTACCGCGGCTGCTGGCACGTAGTTAGCCGTGGCTTCCTCCTTAGGTACCGTCATTATCGTCCCTAAAGACAGAGCTTTACAATCCGAAGACCTTCATCACTCACGCGGCGTTGCTGCATCAGGGTTTCCCCCATTGTGCAATATTCCCCACTGCTGCCTCCCGTAGGAGTCTGGACCGTGTCTCAGTTCCAATGTGGCCGATCACCCTCTCAGGTCGGCTACGCATCGTCGCCTTGGTGAGCCGTTACCTCACCAACTAGCTAATGCGCCGCGGGCCCATCTCATAGCGGATTGCTCCTTTGATTGTTAAAAGATGCCTTTCAACAATATTATGCGGTATTAATCTTCCTTTCGGAAGGCTATTCCCCTCTATGAGGCAGGTTGCCCACGTGTTACTCACCCGTCCGCCGCTAGAAAAGCTCCGAAGAACTTTTCTCGCTCGACTTGCATGTGTTAAGCACGCCGCCAGCGTTCATCCTGAGCCAGGATCAAACTCTCAAATTAAAATATACTAATTTCTTAGTTTTTATTTGAGTTTAATCTACTCATATTACTTATAAAAGAATTGCTGGTTTACTTAAATTATCTGTTTAATTTTCAAAGACCATTGTTTTTCTTTTTTCTTTGTCGCCCTCAAGCGACTTTCTTAGTTTAACATTTGATTAAACATTTGTCAACAAGTTTTTTAATTTTTATCTTTAACTTAATTTTTTGTTTTTATTAAGTTATCCTTGCGACGTGTTTTATCTTATCATAAATATATCTATGTATTGAATATTTATAGTGCCTTAAAATTTAATTATATTAATTATACTAATAAATTCTCTTTTTTTATCCTTTATCTATTACTCGATACACCAGGTATAGTATATATACAAATTTTATTATATTTTTTACTTTTATATAAATATAAAACAAAATTAATTCTTTTAAGTTAAGTTTCATTTAAGACATTAAGGGAAAATTTTAATATAAAAATTTGAACTGTTAAATCAATAATACTAGTTAACTTTACATTTATAAGTTTAAAAACAATATCAACACCTAAAGATGTTAATAAAAAGACAATAGCTCCAACTATATGTGTAACATCATGTTCTAACAAATAAAAAAAACATAGTATAACAGTAATAAGTCTAAAAAAGTTTTTTATTATCAAGTTATATAACACTCTTTTATTCTTACTCATTATTTTTCCTTTCTTTTTTACTTGATTAATATATATACTATTCTAGTTTATATTTTTAACATTATATAGAATTTTATATTTTATTTTCCTTAATTTCAGTGTTTTTCATAGTGTATTAATTTTCTTTCTCCACATACTAATATCAACAAGGGATAGAAAGTCACTTGTTGATAAAATATATTATTTTTTAAGGAGGAATTAAAAATGAATAGAAAATTAGTTCCAGAAGCAAAGGATGGTTTAAACAAATTTAAAAACGAAGTAGCTAATGAAATGGGAGTTCCATTTAAAGACTACAATGGAGAATTAAGTTCAAAACAATGCGGAAGCGTTGGTGGAGAAATGGTTAAAAGAATGGTAGAACAATACGAAAAAGGAATTAAATAATTCTATTAATTGTTTACATTCAATTAAATATTAATTTTTAAATAAAAGCTACATTAAATTATTTTAATGTAGCTTTTACCTTTAATTTCTTTGCACACCTTCATAATCAAAAGCAGGAATAAAACTTTCTTTTGCAGTCCCTTCTTCTTGAATAAATGCATTTTGTATGCCTATAGATATAGCATAATCTATTATAGTATTATAGTATTTTTCACTAATTTTTTTATTTATTTCTGGATAATTTTCAACATGTGCTAAAGGAGTATATTGATTCATTATGCTTATATAAATTTTATCATCATATGTTTTATGTAGATAATCTAATATTTTTTTTGAATCAAATAACAATCCAGGTAAAAGTAAATGTCTTACTATAACACCTTTTTTAATTATTCCGTTTTTGTCAAATTGAATATCTCCAACTTGTTTCACCATTTCATCTATTGCTTTAATGGCAAAATTAAAATAATCTTTTGCATTTGAATACTTTAAAGAATATTTATTACTAAAATACTTTAAATCTGGAAGATAAACATCAATATATCCTTTTAAATATCTTAGGGTTTCTATATTTTCGTACCCACTACTATTGTATATAATCGGTAAATTTAATCCCTTATTTTTTGCAATTTTTAACCCTTCTATTATCTGTGGCACATAATGAGTTGGCGTAACTAAATTTATATTTAACGCTCCTTTGTGTTGAAGTTCTAAAAATATATCACTTAATCTTTCAATTGATATTTCTTTACCTGCACTACATTCACTTATATCGTTATTCTGACAAAAAACACATTTTAATGTGCAATTTGAAAAAAATACAGTTCCTGAACCTTTTTCTCCTGATATACAAGGCTCTTCCCAAAAATGAAGTGCCGCTCTAGCAACTTTTAACTTATCTGTAGCTTTACAAAACCCAATCTTATTATTTAATCTATCAACTTTACAATTTCTAGGACATAACTTACAACTTTTTAATAAATCTATCATTATCAATCACCTAAATTACATTTATATTGAATATATATACTTAATTATAACATTTTAAAGATAAAAACTACTTTAATTTTAAATAAGAAAAAATGATATTTTAATCACCAAAAATATACGCAAGAATACAATACTTTTTATCATTTACTATAATAAATTTATATGAAATAATTTTGTAAATTTTTCATAAATTTATTATGGTAAGATTTAAATAATAATAAGTACTGGGAGGACTACTTATGGAAAAAATTAAAATTGGAAATAGCAATCTAGAAGCATCTAGAATTGCTTTTGGTTGTATGAGTCTTGGAGGAGGTTGGAACAAAAACCCTATCTCTTTACAAGATGAATATAAAGCATTTGCTGCTGTAGATTGTGCTCTGGAGAATGGAATTAACTTTTTTGATCATGCAGATATATATTGTTTAGGAAAATCTGAAGAAGTATTTTCAAAGATTCTAGATAAAAGACCTAAATTAAGAGAAAACTTAATTCTCCAATCTAAATGTGGCATAAACAATCTTGGTAAAACACCTTACTATGATTTCAGTAAAGATTACATATTAAGTTCCGTAGATGGAATATTAAAAAGATTAAAAACTGAATATTTAGATGTTCTGCTTTTACATAGACCTGATTCGTTAGTTGAACCTGAAGAGGTTGCTGAAGCTTTTGATATACTAAAAACTTCTGGGAAAGTAAGACATTTTGGGGTTAGTAATCATAACGCTATGCAAATTAGATTATTAAACAAATATTTAAATGAACCATTAATTGTTAATCAACTTGAAATTTCACTTGCAAACAGTAGCATTATAGATGAAGGGCTAAACGTTAATTCTAATACAAACCCTGGACCAATGCGTAACTTTGGAACATTAGAATATTGCCGTCTACATGATATTACTCTACAAGCTTGGTCTCCACTTGCTGGTGGAAGAATTGTTGATCCTAAAATCGAAAAGTATAGAAAATTAAATATTACATTAGATGAATATGCCAAAAAATATGGAGTTAAGAAAGGGGCTATAGTTGTTAATTGGTTATTAAGACATCCTGCTAAAATACAACCTATAATAGGTACCCGTTCTATACAAAGAATAAAACATATTTGCCAAAGTTCTCAAATCAAAATCAGCAGAGAGGAATGGTATAACCTTTATAATTTAGTAGAACACAGAAAACTTCTTTAGTAATAAAAAAATTAAGCGTAAAGCCTAATACTTTACGCTTAATTTTTAAAGCTTATTTACCCTTAATGCTCTCATAGCATTTAATACTGCAATTAATGCAACTCCAACATCTCCAAAAACAGCTTCCCACATATTTGCCATTCCTAAAGCTCCAAATATTAAAATTATTACTTTAACTCCAATTGCAAAAGCTATATTTTGAATTACTATATTTCTTGTTCTTTTTGCTATTTTTATTGATGATACTATTTTTGATGGTTCATCTGTCATTATTATAACATCAGCAGCCTCTATTGCTGCGTCTGAACCAACTCCTCCCATTGCAATTCCTATATCAGCTCTTGCAAGAACAGGTGCATCATTTATACCATCACCAACATATATTACTTTTTTATTCTTAGATTTTTCATTTTCTATCTTTTCTAATTTTTCTACTTTTTCATATGGTAAAAGTTCTGAGTAAACTTCATCTATATTAACTAATTTTCCAATACCTTCACCAACTTTTTTATTATCACCCGTAAGCATTACAGTTTTTTTAATACCTATTTTTTTAAGTTCTTTAATAGCAACTTTTGTATCCTCTTTTATTTCATCAGATATTATAATGTTTCCTACATACGCATTATCTATTGCTATATAAACCACAGTTCCAACAGTTTCCTCTTCTTTACAGACTATATTTTCTTTATTCATTAATTTTTTATTTCCTGCTAAAACCACTTTATCTTTATAGCTAACTTTAATACCATGCCCTGAAATCTCTTCATAATTTTTTACATTCTTTTTTTCTATTTCTTTTCCATAAGCCTTTATAATAGATGTAGCTATTGGGTGACTTGAAAAACTCTCAGCTGCTACTGCATATTCCATTAAAATGTCCTTGTCAAAACCATTTTCTACATTTATTTTTGTTACATTAAAAGTTCCCTTTGTTAATGTACCTGTCTTATCAAAAACTACAGTTTCAACATTGTTTAAAGCTTCAAGATAATTTCCTCCCTTAACTAGAATTCCGTTTTTAGAAGCTCCTCCAATTCCTCCAAAAAATCCTAAAGGAATTGATACAACTAAAGCACAAGGACAAGAAACAACTAAAAATACTAACGCTCTATATATGCTTGAAGAAAACTCCATTCCTGTTACAAAAGGAGGTATAAAAGCTAAACATGCAGCCAATATTACAACTATTGGAGTATAATACTTAGCAAACTTTGTTATAAAGTTTTCTGTATGAGCTTTTTTACTACTTGCATTTTCCATTAAGTTAAGTATTTTAGCTACTGTTGATTCACTAAATGCTTTTGTTACCTTAACCATTAATAATCCATTTTTATTTATTGCTCCACCTAAAATTTCATCACCTATTGACGCATTTCTTGGAACACTCTCACCTGTTAAAGCTGATGTATCTAACATTGATTTTCCCTCTATAATTACACCATCTAAAGGAACTTTTTCTCCAGGTTTTATAACTATAATATCTCCTATATTAACATCCTCTGGAGATACTTTTTTTATATCTTGTCCATTTTTTACATTAGCATAATCAGGTCTTATATTCATTAGGGATTTAATAGATCTTCTTGAACTATCAACAGCCATATCTTGGAACAATTCTCCTACTTGGTAAAAAAGCATTACCGCAACACCCTCTGGATACTGTTTTATAGCAAATGCTCCTATTGTAGCTAAAGCCATTAAGAAATTTTCGTCAAAAACTTTACCTCTAACTATATTTTTACCAGCCTTTAATAAAACATCTCCACCTACTATAAGATAACTTATTAAAAACAAAATTCCTTCAACTATATCTGAAAAACCAAAAGCTAAGCCTATGAAAAATAATGCTCCACCAACCCCAAGTCTTATAAGATTAGTTTTATTTTCTATCCATACACTTTTTTCTTCTTTATTTAAAGATTTTTTAGTATCATCTAAAACTTCACATTTGGTACCTGGTTCAATCTTTTCTATAAGGTTTAATGCATTATCTATAACATCATTTTTTAAGCTCTTACTTTCTATATTTAATATAAGCTTTTTAGACATAAAATCTAATGTAGAATCAACAACACCATTTATATTTTTTGATTGCCTTTCTATTTTTGCCGCACAATTTGCACAATTTAAATTTGACATATGAATTGTAATTTTTTCTGTGTTATCTAAAATTTCACATTTTGTTCCCGGTTCTGTCTTTTCTATAAGATTTAAAGCATTCTTTATAACATTCTCTCTTACATTTTTATCTTTTATATCTAGTACAAGTTTTTTAGACATAAAATTCAAACTAGATCCAACGACGCCATCTATATTTTTTGATTGTCTTTCTATCTTTGCTGCACAGTTTGCACAATTTAAATTTGACATGTAAATTATAACTTTATCATTACCTCTTTTATTTGAAGGAAGTATTTCTTTATGAGTAACTGTAAGTTTATTTGTAGAGGACAATTTTATTTTATTTCCTGAATATTTTTTTATAAGTTTTTTTTCTTGGTTATCCAAACTTATCTCTTCCACAATAATTCCTCCTTTTTTTCTTTATAATATAAATTTTTACAATTCTAATTTCTTATCAACATATGAACAAGTATTCATATGTTCATATATTATTATATACAGATACAACGTTTTTGTCCACATAGTAAAAAATTTTTTTTATATTTTAATAATTTATATATCATTTACTGATGATTAACAAAAATAAAAAGGCTATGCAAAAGAGCACAAGCCTTTTTATTAATAATTTAAATTAAATTCACTAACTGGAAATATTATGTTTATTTTTGTTCCATTACCTTTTTTAGATTCTATATTTATCCCAAGCCCAAGCTTTTCACAAAGCTTTTTACAAAGATACAAGCCTATACCAGTAGATTTTCCAAACTCTCGCCCATTTTCCCCAGTAAAACCCTTATCAAACACTTTAACTATATCTTTTTCATTAATTCCAATTCCATTATCTTCTATGGTTAAAACTATATTTGATTTATTTTTAGCAGAATATATCTTTATAATAGAATCTTTTTCTTTTGAATATTTTAGTGAATTACTTATTATTTGATTTAATATAAATTCAACCCACTTACTATCACTAAAAACCTCTTCATCTAATTGCTCTATATCTAGTTTTACTTTTTTGTTTATAAAATCCTTTGAATTTCTTCTTATAACTTTTCTAGTTATCTCCTTTAAGTTTATATTTTTAACTATATAATCTTTATTAGCATCAGCAATTTTAGCATAATATAAAACCTGTTCTATAAAGTTTTCTATTTTATCTAGTTGAGGATTTATTTTTTCTTTTATATCTCCTTCATTATTTTCTAATATAAGTTTTGCTGAAGCTATTGGTGTTTTTATTTCATGAACCCACGTTTCTATGTACTCTCTATATTCTCTTTGCATAATTTTATACTTTTTCACGTTCTCATTCATAGATTTATTGCTTTCTTGTAAAATCTCATAAAGAACACAACCTTCGATAAAATTAGGTTTTTCCATTATTTCTGGTATTAAATATTTATCCTTTAAATTATCTAAAACAACTTTTACTTTAGCATAATATATTTTTTTATTTACTCCATCAATTATCATATAAGATAAAAGAGGAATAAACCATATAAATGCAAACAATACTATTAAAGCTATACTAAAACCTGATAAAAACATAAACATAGAAATTGTTAATACAACTAATATATTAATTAATAAAAAATTAAATTTCTCTTTAAAATATTCTATTAAACTCATACCATTATATACCCTAGCCCTCTTCTAGTTTCTATTGGATTTTTAAGCCCAATACTTTCTATCTTTTTCCTAAGTCTTGTTATATTTACAGATAGCGTATTATCATCAACAAAAAAATCATCATTCCAAAGATATTCCATAAGATTTTCTCTAGAAATTATCTTTCCTTTATTTTTTATAAGATAAGATAAAATTTTTATTTCATTTTTAGTTAAGTTTAAAGTATTATCTTTATAAGATATAGTTCCATTTGATAAATTTAATACTAAATCTTTATATACCATAGATTCTTGAACTTCTTTTGAATAGACTCTCTTTAAAACAGAATTTATTCTAGCTAAAAGAATTTGTGTATTATATGGCTTTGTAATGAAATCATCAGCACCTAAATTCATACTCATAAGTTCATCTATATCACTATCTCTGCTTGTTACAATAATTATTGGAACATTAGAATTTTTTCTTATTTCTCTACATATATAAAAACCATCAAAAATAGGTAAATTTATATCTAAAAGAATTAAATCCGCATTTTCTTTTTCTATCTCTTCTATAATATTTTCAAATTTTTCTATAACTAAAGCATCGTAATTATATCTACATAAAAAGGTTTTAAGCTCATTTCTTATTGCTTCATCGTCTTCAATTATTAAAATCTTTTTCATAATTTTTTCCTCCTTCTAAATTCCCCTATTTAATAATATATATTATATTTAGTATAAAAACTATTGCTTAATAAAACTTTAAATAATAAGTAAGTAATTAAATAAAGGATTGTATTAAAATACTAAATTTATTTTAATACAATCCTCTTTTATTATTTATTATTTTTAATTATTCTTTTATAACTTGTGTATGTTGCATAAAAATATCCACTATATATTAATATAATAAATACTAAAGTAATTAAAGCTGAAATCATTATATTAGTACTTCCAAGTGCAGATATAAAATCATTTACTACATATATTCCAACTATTGAATGAACTATAGCTAATGCTAATGGAGCACCAAAATATATTAAAGTTTGTATAAATATTGATTTATTTATCATTTTATCCGTAACCCCTATTTTTCTAAGAGCTTTATATCTATTTATACTATCACTTGCTTCTGACAATTGTTGAAGAGCTAAAACTGCTGCACTTGCTATTAAGAATACAATTCCTAAATATATTGATAAATATATTACTATAGCTGATAATCCTAAACTTTGCTCATAAAGTTGAGTTCTAGTATATCCATTTCCTATATATCCATCTGGTTTTTCCCTATTTAATTTATTAAATATAGATTCAATATTACTTTCTTGCGTTTTCTTTTCTGTATTATTTCCTGTATAATTTATATTTATATACCCTGTATATGGAATTAAATTTTGAACAATTTTATCCGGAACAACTAGGGTTATAGTATTAATAGCCATTCCTGATGAATATAAAGAATCCTCAATAGCCTTATCATTTTGAACTTTATATTCTGTTCCATTTATATCTATTTTACCGTTATTTTTTATAAAATCATTTATAGGGCCTTCAAACTTTTGTACATTAGATAAAACCAATACATCATTATTAGCTAAACTTATCGGTTTTTGTCCTTCTAATTCCCTCATTTTATTATATTGAGAAATACTTACAGCCATACAATAATCATTATAACTATTATCTATTGCTTTTTTCATGGTGTTTGGTACATATGGAAGCAACATTTTTCTCATACTTACATTATTAAGTTGATACTGAGCTATATAAGATTTATTAGTATATTTAGATAATTGATTGTTTACAACTTGAGTTAACTCATTTGCTTGAGACACACTATCGCTAGAATAGTAAATTTCTATCGAAGCATCAAAAGGAGTATTTTTCTTTACACCTTGTTCCATTGTATTTTTAAATCCAAGCCCACTAGATAACATAACTGTTGTTATAAATAGCATAAGACATATTAAAGACATTGATAAAAAGTTTGTATTAAATTTACTGCTTATTTGTCTAACTATAAAAATATTTAAATTTTTCAAATAAATATTTTTGCTTCTTTGAATAACATATAGTACAATCCCTGATAATCCAAAGAAAAATAAAAATGTTCCAATTACGCCCAAAATCATAGATGATTGAAAATATATGGATTCTATATTTAAACCAGATTTATTTATAAAAATATATGCTACTACTATAAAAATTACTGCTAAACAAAATATAATACTTGAAATCACAGGATTTCTCATTTTTATTTTTTCATTTTTCTTAGATGCATTTAACAAATCTATAAGTTTATATTTAGATATAATAACTGTATTAAATATCATGACAAGTAAAAATATTATTCCAAAATACAAAATTGTCTTTAAAACTGCATCTATTGAAAAAGCAAACTGATAACTTGTCATTGACCCCATAAATAGCTTAGCTGTTAAAATAGATAACCCTTGTGATAAAACTACCCCTAAAATCAGCCCTATTCCTAAAGAAATTATTCCAATTAAAACTGTTTCAAGCAAAAGTATATTAGATACTTTTCTCTTTGGCATACCAAGAGTTATGTAAATGCCCATCTCTTTTTTACGCTTTTTTATTAAAAAATTATTTGCATATATTATTAAAGCACCAAGTATAAACGATACAAAAACAGATGCAATGGAAATGACACTACTAAAAAGTTTCATATATGCTTTTTGACTTACAGTTAGGTCTAACATAGCTTTTTGAGATTCTATAGAATTAAAACTGTAAAATATACAAACTGCAAAAGTTAAAGTTAAAAAATATATAGTATAATCTTTAAAACTTTTTTTTACACTATTTAAGGCAATTTTAGAATACACTGTTTGAGTCACCTCCAAGAATCGTTATAACTTCTATTATTCTATCAAAAAACTCTTTTCTTGAATCATTTCCACGAATAAGCTCATTAAATATCTTACCGTCCTTTATAAATAAAATTCTATGAGCATAACTTGCAGTAAAAGCATCATGAGTTACCATAAGTATTGTTGCCTTTAATCTTTCATTTAAATTTTCAAAAGAATCTAATAAAAGTCTTGATGATTTTGAATCTAATGCTCCAGTTGGTTCATCAGCTAATATTAAAGATGGATTTGTAACTATGGCTCTTGCAGATGCTACTCTTTGTTTTTGTCCTCCTGACATTTCATAAGGATATTTATTTAAAATAGATGATATTCCTAAATTTTCTACAATACCTTTTATTAAAGAATCTATTTCTTTTGGTTTTTTTCCTTGAATAGTTAATGCTAAGGCTATATTTTCATAAGCTGTTAACGTATCTAAAAGATTAAAGTCTTGAAATATAAAGCCCAATTCATTTTTCCTAAAATTCTCTAATTTCTTTGATTTTAATTTCGTTATATCATGACCATTTATAATTATATTACCTGTGGTTACTGTATCTATTGTCGAAATACAATTTAAAAGAGTTGTTTTTCCACTACCTGAAGGTCCCATAATACCAACAAATTCTCCTTTATCTATTGTAAAACTTATATTATCTATGGCCTTTGTTATATTTGATTTTCCACCATAATATTTTTCTATATTATTAACTGTTAATATATTTTCCACTAAAATTCCCTCCAAATTCTTTTTACACCCTTATTATAATATCTGTAATACTAATCTCATATTTTATTATCTTTCATTTAGCTTACATTTTTGTAATGTACTTTATTTAGTAAGATAAAAAGATACTTTGATTAAAATAAAAAGGACTACATGAAATATCCACATAATCCTTTAATCTTATTCACTTATATGCATTATTCCTTGATCAACTATAGACTTTATATGACCATCATCTAAAGAATAGTAGACTACCTTTCCCTCTCTTCTAAATTTAACTATATGACTTTTTTTCAATAATCTTAATTGATGAGAAACTGCTGATTGCGTCATGTTTAAAAGTGCTGATATATCACACACACAAAGCTCTTCTTCAAAAAGTGCAGATAATATTTTTAATCTAGTCGGGTCTCCAAATACCTTAAAAAAGTCTGCTAATATATTTAATTTCTCATCTTGTGGCATTATATTTCTAACTTTTTCTACTGCATCTTTATGTATAACGTTACAGTTACAAGTTTCCATTTTTTTACTCATATAATCATTCCCTTTCCAACTTATATTTATAATTTTATCTTGTTGAGTTATTTTATACAATAATAAATATAGTAACATATCAAGCACAAACAATTTAACATATTTTTGATAATTTTATTCACTTTTTTAATATTTATAGCCATTTTAAATATATTTTTGAATATTTATTCATATATTTATAATATTTATTCTGATTTTATTTTTTACGCACCTTTATTATTTTTTTTAATTAATCATACGTTATTTGTAATTTAGTATTATATTCTTACATTTTCTTGTTTTTTTTACAAATTTATTGGTTAAATTATTAAATTTTATTCGTTTTTTTTAGTTTTTTATAAATATTTTTAAATAAATACGAAAATTACTATTGAAATTATCCTATAATTATCGTAAAATATTTTTATGAATTAACCTCGTGAATATAAACTAATTTAAAGGAAGGACTATCGAATGAAATTTTATAAAAATTTTACTAATTTCCAAAAAGGATTTTTCCTGTTTTTTATTATAGCTAGTTTAATAGTTTTTTTCATACCTGCATTTTTACCTAGTGGAAGTATTTCAGGGGTTTTAACTCCATTAGGAGTAATAGGTATTGTTTGTACAATTTCCGGTGTACTTGTTTCTATTTACACTGCTAAAGCTAGCATCTCCGGATACTTATGGTGGTGGATTAATACAATCACTTTTGCAGTGATAGGTATATCTGGTGGCCTTTACGGACAATTTATAGAAAATCTATTTATTTTATTACCTCTTCAAATCTATGGTTTTATAGCATGGAAAATGAATATGAAAAAAAATAATGCTGACAAAATTGAAGTTAAACAATTTACATTTAAACAATGGATATTAGCGCTAGTTCTTCTAGCTGTATTCTGGGTTGCATATGGATACTTCTTGTTAGAGCTACCATTCTTGTTTAAAACATTATTTGGTATAACTATATCAGCTGACCCACAAATAGTTCTTGACTCATTTACAGCTGTAACAACAATCGCTGCTGTTTATTTAACAGGAAAGAGATTTGTACAACAATGGAATATTTGGATTGCGTGTAATGGTGTTGCAATTGTAATGTTTTTAATTCAAGCTATTGGAGCTGGTGCATCTAATCCTTCAATGCTTGTTGCATACTTATCAGATACATTATCCTACGTTCAATACTTAATTGGTACAATTTACGGATATATTATGTGGAAGAACATGTATAAAAAACAAAGAGAAAGTAAAATTTTTAATAAAGATAGTAATGCCTCTCCAAAATGTGCTTAGCACATAAAATATAGATATTTAGACAAAAGGAAGTATGCTCTAACCTCATACTTCCTTTTTTAATTTCTATTTTATAAATAACACTTTTTAATTTTAAGTGTATGGTATTATACGTATTTCTATATTTTCTGCTTCTTTTAAAATTTTATTTATTGTTGAACCTCTAAAAAATGTTTGCAACTTGGTTCTTTTGCTATGACCTAGCACAAGCTGAGTTATGCCTTTTTCTTGAGCAAAATCTACAACTACTTTAGAAATAGAATCTCCACTTCTCTCAACTACTTGAGCTCCTAGATGAATAGCTAATGCTTTATTTCTCTCTAATGTTTTCAAATCTTCTGGAGTATCCTTTCTAGCTAAAGGGTGAGTACAATCAACTATCAAAACATAACACTTACATTTATATCTCCTAGCTGTCCTTACTGCATGCCTTATGAGTTTAGAACTCTTAGGATTAGAACTTATGCAAACTAAAACTTTTTCATTTATCTTTATTTCATCTCTTATTTCAAAATGTTTTTTATGGTTCTTTAAATCATAGTCAACCTCGTTTGCAGCTTCTCTTAAAGCCATTTCTCTCAAAGCTGTTAAATTTCCTCTTTTGAAAAAATTATCTAATGATCTTGATATATTCTCACTTTTATATACTCTTCCCTCTTTTAATCTATTTATAAGACTTTCTGGAGGCAAATCTATTATCATTAAATCATTTGCTCTTTGAATAATTTTATCAGGTATAGTTTCTCTTACAACCACATCTGTTATTTTTTCAACTATATCATTTAAACTTTCTATATGCTGAATATTAACAGTTGTTAAAACACTTATTCCATGTTCTAAAAGCTCTAGGACATCTTCATATCTCTTTTTATTTTTAGAACCTGGTATATTAGTATGAGCAAGCTCATCAACTATTACAAATTGAGGATTTCTCTCTATAATAGCTTCTAAATCCATTTCCTCAAGCTCTATACCTTTGTACATGGTTTTTTTTCTTGAAATAACAGGTAAATCTTTTATTTGCTCTTTAGTTTCTGCTCTGCCATGGTCTTCTATATAGCCAATTACTATATCCTCTCCACGTTGAAGTCTTCTATTTCCTTCATTTAGCATACTATAAGTCTTACCAACTCCGGGTGCATAACCTAAAAATATTTTTAAAAATGCACTATTCTCCCTATCATATCTACTTTTGTTTATTTCTTTTAATTTATCTTCTTCCATCTCCAAATCTTTATCTTCCATATTATTCATACCTTTCTAAATATTTAAACTACTTTTCTAATACTATACCTTTCTTAATACGTTAATTTTAGCATAGTATTTACTAATTACTAAACATAAAAAAAAGAATTAAAATGCAATAATACATTATAATTCTCTTTTAAATTAAAACTAAATCATTTTAAGAGCTTCAGCAATTTTTATATTAAGTTGTAGTACATTTATTAATGTTTCCCCACTTGGAGATACTGATTCTTTACTTTCATTTATGTACTTAATTAAATCTACTCTTGAGATTCCTGTTGCTTTTGACACTCTAGCTATTTGAACTTCTGCACCTTGAAGTGTAATATCTGGATCTAATCCTGATGCTGATTCAGTAAATAAACTTGCTGGTAAGTTGTGTCTTGCAACTGTTGGATTTTCTGCTAAGAATTTATTTATTCTAGATTCTACACTTGATGTTAACTTAGATGAATTTGCAGCATCTGCTGTACTTCCTGTTTCAAATGTAGTGCTTTCTGTTGTTGTCGTATTATAGTTTATAGTAGATGGTCTGCCATGGAAGAACATATCGCTTGTAAACTCTTGACCTATAAGCTTTGAACCAACCACTTTATCATTTACATATATTAAGCTACCGTTAGCTTGACTATTCATAAACACCTGACCTACTCCTGTTAACACTAAAGGATATATAAGGCCACATACTATTATAAATACAATGGATAGCTTTATACTTGTCTTTAAATGTTTCATATAACTCTCTCCTTACATTATACCTAGCATTCTACAAAGTGGTGTTATTATAATGTTAATTATCTTAATTCCTATAAATGGTGTTATTACTCCACCTACTCCAAATATAAGAACATTTCTAAGAAGTAACATTTCTGATTTCATTGGTCTATATTTAACACCTTTCATTGCTATTGGTATTAATATTGGTATTATAATAGCATTGAATATTAAAGCTGATAAAATTGCAGTTGTTGGTGAAGATAAGCCCATAATATTTAATACTTTCATTTGTGGTATTGCAATAATAAATATTGCAGGAATTACCGCAAAATACTTAGCTATATCATTTGCTATACTAAATGTAGTTAAAGCACCTCTAGTTATTAAAAGCTGTTTACCTATTTCAACAACTTCTAATATCTTAGTTGGGTCAGAATCTAAATCAACCATATTCGCAGCTTCTTTTGCTGAAGTTGTACCTGAGTTCATAGCTATACCAACATCTGCTTGCGCTAATGCTGGAGCATCATTAGTACCATCACCCGTCATAGCAACTATTTTACCAAGAGCTTGTTCTCTTTTAATAACAGCTATTTTATCTTCTGGCTTACATTCAGCTACAAAGTCATCAACACCAGCTTCTCTAGCTATAGTTTCAGCAGTTAATGGGTTATCTCCAGTACACATTACTGTTTTTATTCCCATTTCTCTAAGTCTTTCAAATCTTTCTACAAGACCTGGTTTTACAGTATCTTTTAAATAAATTACACCATATATTTTATTTTCAACACATACAGTTAATGGAGTTCCTCCAAGTTTTGATACATGTTCTACTTTTTCATCTATATCTTTTGGAATGTCTCCACCTAAAGATTTCGCAAATTCTTTAACAGCACTACTTGCACCTTTTCTTACCCTAGTACCATCTTTTAAATCCATACCACTCATTTTAGTTTGAGCTTGGAATTCTATAAATTCAGCACCTGGATAATTATCTAAACTATCTGTTATGTTCATCTTAGCCGCTAACTCAACAACTGATTTACCTTCTGGAGTTGTATCTAAAAGTGAAGTTAAAAGAGCTGCTTTTATTAAATCATCTTTGTTAACTCCTTCAACTGGTATGAAATCAGCTGCTAATCTATTACCAAAAGTTATTGTTCCTGTTTTATCTAATATCATAGTATCAACATCACCACAAGCTTCAACTGCTTTACCTGACATTGCTATAATATTAAACTTTGTAACTCTATCCATACCAGCTATACCAATTGCTGATAAAAGACCACCAATTGTTGTTGGTATAAGACACACAAGAAGTGCTACCAAAGTCGCTATGGATATATTAACTCTTAAATAATTACTCATAGGATATAAAGTAACTACAACAACTAAGAATATTATTGTTAATGATAAAAGTAATGTTCCTAAAGCTATTTCATTTGGTGTTTTCTTTCTTTCAGCACCCTCAACTAGCTTAATCATTTTATCTAAGAATGATTCACCAGGAGTAACTGTTATCTCAACCTTTATCCAGTCTGATACAACTTTTGTTCCTCCAGTTACTGATGCAAAATCTCCACCACACTCTTTAACAACTGGAGCTGATTCACCAGTTATAGCTGATTCATCAACTGATGCGATTCCCTCTATAACTTCTCCATCATTTGGAATTAAATCTCCAGCTTCTATTAAAATTATGTCACCTTTTTTTAAATCATTAGCACTAATTATTGTTACATTTCCGTTGTCATCTAACAATTTAGCCTCTGTATTTTGTCTAGTTTGCTTAAGAGTACTAGCTTGAGCTTTACCTCTTCCCTCTGCAATTGATTCTGCAAAGTTAGCAAAAAGTATGGTGATAAACAATATTATCCCAATTATAAAATCATATATTCTATTATTTCCTGTTCCCCCAAATAAATTTGGGAAAGCCGATAATATAAAAACAAGTATACATCCTAATTCAACTAAAAACATAATAGGATTTTTACACATATGCTTAGGATTCAATTTTTTAAATGAATCCTTAAGTGCATTATTTAGGATGTCTTTACTTACAAATTTACCTTTTTCGCTTTTTTCGCTCATAAATCTTTATTCACTCCTTATCCTAAAATTTAAGAAACTCAGTTATTGGTCCAAGACCTAATGCAGGAAGGAATGTTAAAGCACCTATAACTAAAATAATGCAGAATAACATAACTCCAAATATAGCATTGTCAGTTTTGAATGTTCCTACAGTATTTGGAACTTTTCGCTTATTAGCTAATGATAAACCAGCAGCTAATAAAAGTAAAATAGGAGCATATCTTGCTATAAGCATAATTACTGCAGTAAGTATATTCCAGTATCCTGTGCTGTTTGCAAATCCACCTAAAAGTGAACCATTGTTAGCACTTGCACTTGTAAACTCATATAAAACTTGACTCATGCCATGGAAGCTAAGACTAATTCCACTATGTAAGCCTATACCACTTATCAATGTAAATGCTGTTGAGAATAAAATTAGTATAGGATGTATTAAAATAGCTATTGCTATTAATTTTATTTCTCTTGCTTCAACCTTTTTACCTAAAAACTCTGGCGTTCTTCCAACCATAAGTCCACAGATAAATACAGTTAATAAAACATACATTATTACATTCATGAATCCTGTACCGATACCGCCAAATACAGTATTAAGCGACATGTTCCAAAGAGCCATAAAAATTACTATAGGATTTGCAGCATTTAATGCTGAATTTGTAGCACCTGTTGTAAATGCTGTACTTATTGTCGTAAATAATGATGTTCCAAAGTTACCAAATCTTAAATCTTGTCCTGTAGAACCACTAAGTTGTTTAGATAAACCTAAATTTTGAAGTAGTGTATTTCCTAAAGAATTTCCATAATACATAACAAAGAATGAAATTAAAACTAATACTAATAAAGCAATTATTATTACAACTGATTGCTTTTTGTTTTTGATTGTCATACCAAAACTAACTATAAAAGCACCAGGTATTACAGTCATCGCTAACATTTCTATAAAATTTGAAATAAGGTTTGGATCTGCAAATGGAGTTGCTGAGTTTGCTGCGAAGAAACCACCACCATTTGTACCTAAAAACTTAATTGCTTCTAAAGCAGCTATAGGACCCATTGCTATGTTTTGGAATGTTCCTTCGATAGTTTTTATTGTTATCATACCTTGAAGTGTTTGAGGAACTCCTGTAGCTATTAATATTATTGCTAATATAAATGCACCTGGTATTAACACCCTAGTTAAAGCTCTTGTAAAATCCATATAGAAATTACCAAGGCTTTTAGATTTTCCTGCAACAGTTCTTATAAATGCAGCTCCTATCGCACAACCTGTAGCCGCTGCCGCAAACATAAGAAATATTATAACTAACATTTGACTCAAATTAGAAATGGCACTTACTCCAGAATAATGTTGAAGGTCTGTATTTGTTATAAAAGATACAGCTGTATTAAATGATAAGCTTGTACTCATACCTTTTACGTGTTCTGAATTTAATAAAGGAATTAAACCTTGAATTTTTAAGATTATAAATCCTATTAAAAACATAATAAAGTTACTCATAAGCAATGCAATAGCATACTGCTTAAACGTCATATCTTCTTTCGATATACCACATATTTTATAAATGCAGTTATCTATTTTACTAAAAAATTTGTCACCTTTATACTGCTTAAAATTAATAATATTAGATAAATATTTACCTATGATAGCTATAAGCACTACAAATATGACTAAAAATAAAATTAGATTTAGCATATTCATGTTTTGTTACCTCCAATAGATTAAAATTTGTCTGGATTTAATAATGCATAAAATAGATATACAAACAAACATAAAACTACAATTCCTAAGACAAATATCATCGCTTGTTCCTCCAAATTCTGCTTTAATATTTTTTAGATTAGCTTAAATAAAAATTTTAATTCTATTAAGTTTTTTTGTCAATTAGTATTTTTTTAATTTTGCAGTTTAAATTTCCCTTTTAAGTATTTTAAATCAAGCTATAAAATTATCTAATATAATTTTTTTGAATATATGTAAGTTTTACCCTTAGGTATAGAAAAAGAATATTTTAAACTACAACTTATATATTATACATATTGTCTTTTCTTTGGCAAAACTAAAAAAACACTATCTAAAGTTAAATAAAATCAAATAATCTAATTTTAAGAAAATAACTCTATAATAAATCAAAAAACTATATTTTACTAACTAAATCTTCATATTTTATAATGTTATTTTAAAAAAACTATAAAAATTTCACTTTTTATAAAAAATTTTTTTAAAAAAAGGCAATATTTTTCACTTTTTTTACAAATATATTTTCTTAGCTTAAATTTAATTTTGCTATAATAATTTAATTATTTTTTATCATTAAATCTTATATTAATAAGTTCTTAATCTATTAAAAATATTAATAGTTTATTTTAATTGAAACTAGATTTTATATTTATTTTCCTACTTATTATATACATATTAATAAGCAATTATTTAAATTTTTAAAATACATATTTAAAATAATTCTTTTTTTCTATAAAAAAACTTTTTCTACATTAATAATATGTTTTATAATATATTATTTTTTTACTTAATATATTAATTGATACATAATTCTAAACATTATATAAAATAAAAAATAAGGTATAAACAATAATGTTTATACCTTATTTTTTTAGTTATAAATTATTCATTTATAAATTTCATTTTACCTATTCCACAAATTAATGCCGCTACCACTATTGATATAAGAGCTAATGGGAATATTAAATGCATATTGCTAGACATTAAAGAACCTGCAACAAGGTTACCTATAATTTGAGGTATACATAAGAATACGTTGTTGATTCCCATATATTCCCCTAATCTTTCCTTAGGTGCAACCGCAGGGATTAACGCATAGAATACAACTTGGAATACCGCAAAGCCTAAACCAAAGATAATTGTGAATCCCCATAACATTCCTAAATTCATAACGAACATACCTACTAAGAAACCTATAAAATAAATTACACATACAATAAATAATATTACTTGTTTATTATATCTATCACATAACATTCCAATAAATACTGAAAGTATAAGTCCAACTACTGTAAATCCAACTAAAGCTAAGCTGATATCATTACTTGTGAAACCATTTGCTTTTTCAAAGTATGGTAACCAGTATGGCATTATCAAACCATAAGCTAAGTATAAGAAGAATGCTGTCATAAATACTTTCATTGCTGAAACATTCTTTAAAAAGTCAAAGCTAATTTTAGATGAAGCTTTAGTCATATGACTTCTATCTTCTTTTACACCAAATACAGTGATAAGGTTAGAAATTATTACAACTACACCTGCAACTATAAGTGGTAAAGCAGGATTTATAGTAAATAAAGAAACTCCAACACCAAATACTATAATTCCTCCAACTGAGTAGAATAATTTTCCCCAACCATTAACTAAACCAATTTGGTCTTTGTGAACAGCCTCTGGCATCCAAGCATAGTATGAACCTTGATAGAAGTTCATTGAGAAATAGAATAAAAATGCAAATATAAACATTTCTAAATAAGCTGAAGAAAATCCTAAGCAGAATAAGAATATAGCACCTGCTAATGATCCAAATAATACAAATGGTTTTCTTTTTCCTAATTTATCACTTAACATTCCTGATATGTACGGAGCAAATATTCCTGTTACAGAAGCCATAGCAACTAGTATAGCTAATTGAAAAGCTGATTTAGTTGCTGTTTCAACTAATAACGGAACTACTGTACTGTTCATATTCCATGCAAGACCTAATCCAATACTAGGTAATGCCATTAAAATAGGAACTAATTTACTATTATTTCTTTTCATTTCCATATGTATAGTTACCTCTTTCTATTTTTTTACATAAAATAATACTTTAAATATAAATTTTGATTTTTCTTCTATATTATTAATATCTTTTACCAAATCATATAAAATATTAATAATATTATTTCATTAAGGAAGAAATAATTTTAAATTTACTTAAATCTTTACTATTTTTGCAGATAGCGTTGTCAACGCTATGAAAACCTTATTAGTTTTAATATGTTTAATTATTCCCTCCTTTATTAATTAAAAGTTTTTACGCATTATAAATTTGATAGCACTTTATTATATAGCAATTACTATGCCAACATTATAAAATAGCTTATCTACTGTATTCTACATCTTTAGACATTTTTTTATTATTAATGTGTTTAAATTTTTTAAAACATTTTCATAAACACTGTTTCATTTTTACATTACACTGTTTATTTTTTATTCTTTTTAAATATAATTAAGTAACTTTTACATCAATAGTGTTTTATTTTTAATAATAGTGTTTCATTTTTTCAATTTTAAAACCTTTTCTTTATTATTTTAAACACAAAATGATATTCTGTTTTATTGCAAAATTATTTTTTTATATTTTATAATAAAAAAACCATGCAATTTAAAATTAATAATTATATTTATTGCACGGTATGTTCTTATATTAACTTTATTTCGCTGTTAATAATCTACTTTTTATAAACCCATATGCAGGAGCTATTAATGAAAATCCTATTATTACGAATACAACTATTGAAAAGTTATTTTCAACCGCAGGTATATTACCGAAAAAATATCCTACAAGAGTCACTAGTCCTACCCATAATATTCCACCACATATGTCAAATTTTACAAATTTCTTATATTCCATAGCTCCAACACCGGCAACAAAAGGCGCAAACGTACGAACTATAGGAATAAACCTAGCTATTATAATTGTTTTACCACCATATTTATCATAATAAGCATTTGTTCTATCAATATATTCTTTCTTTATAATTTTAGAATTTTTATTTTTTAATATTTTTTTCGATAAAAATTTTCCTATATTATAATTCACATTATCTCCTGCAATAGCTGCAAACATTAGAAGCCCTAATAAACCATATATATTTAACATTCCTGATGCTGCTAACGCTCCCGCTGCAAAAAGAACCGAATCTCCTGGTAAAATAGGTGTAACTACAAAACCAGTTTCCATAAATATTATTAAAAATAATATACCATAAACCAATATTCCATATGTATTTATAATTGTTCCTAAATAAAGGTTAAGGTGCAGTATTACATTTATAAACTCATGTATAAGCGCCATTTTTTCTTTAACCTCCAGTATTTATTATTAAATTTAAAAATTATTAACTTAACTTCAACTTATTATAACATTAATTTTCATAAATCGTATTAATATTTGATTAAAGATTATAAATCTTTTATTTGCTCTCTATAAAATTTTCTATATATTTTATAGTTTTTTCAGATGATACTATGTTAAAATGATTGGTGTATTTTATTATCTTTAATATAGAATTTTTTATATTCTTATTAATTTTAATAAGATGCTTTCTATAAATAACATCATTTTCAGCACCTAAAATAAGAGTTTTTACATTCATTTTATTTAAATCTTTCATGGATACTCCTATATCTCTTAACATAAGATTCATCCTCCAAACTTGAAATCTTGTTTTGCTTTTAGAATTAAATTTAAAAATTTGGATTATCTTTAATGCCATAGCATAAAACTGTATACTATACCTAAACCACTTCTTCATTCCATTTACTTTATTATTTGGAGATATAATTATTAATTTATCTATAATTTCTGGTTTTTTATCAGCCATAACTAAAGCTATGTTACCGCCGTCACTATATCCTATAATAATTACTTTTTTTAAGCCTTTTGCATCACAAAAATTTATCATATCTGACGCTAATAATCTTATAGAATATGGAACATATCCCTTATCACTTTTTCCATGTCCTCTACTATCAACAGCTATAACCCTATATTTTCTTTCAAAATATTTATACATTTTATCAAAAATAAAACTATTAGAACTATTACCATGTAAAAATAATATAGGAATATCGCTATTACCAGTTTCATAATAAACCAAATTTGCACTATTTATACGTAGACACTCTTCCTTTACTGATATCATTTTATCCACACTTTCTGCAACTATCTTATTTATTATAGTATATAAATATGTCAATTTTATAAAAAATATTGTATTTATTATATTATTTTATCTTATACATATAGTTTTTTCTATAAAAACAATCCTAATTTTGTACTAAAAACTAATAAGACCAAAAATATTTATAAAATATTCTTGGTCTTATCTCATTAATGTATGTTAAAAATTTAAAGTATCTAAACTAATAAATATTAAAAACTTCTTTTATTTTTTAATATTTATCTGATTTCTTTATAAATATTTATTTCAGTTTCTGATTTTTGAAGTTCCCCCATCTTAGGAAGTATTTCTTTAAAATGCTTAGAATTAAAATGTTTTTGCAAATCTTCTTCACTTCTCCAAAATTCTATAAACGTTAATATATTAGAATTCTTTGAATCTTCATATAAATTATAAGAAATATTACCTTCTTCTTTTCTAGTTTCCTTTATAATTTCATCTGCATACTTTTTAAATTCTTCTATCTTTTCTTCTTTCACTATTGCTTTAGCAACTACAGTTAACATTCTCTCATCTCCTTAATGTCTATTTATTTATATTTTAATCTAATTTATACTCAAAATAAAGTTATACAAAATAAAACTATATTTAAATTTATCTTAACTAAAACAATTTAAATATAGTTTACTATTTAAGCTCACATAACTTTTACATTTATATTTGATTTCCACTTTCCAAAGCTTTATCTAATGCACTTTCAAAAGTTCTTTTTTCACATTCAGTAAAATCTATCATTATTTTATCTAAAAATTCTTTTTGTATTTGTTGTAAAATTCTTTTTATTTTAACAGCATCGGGCAACAGACTTATATAAACACTTCTTCTATCAGCTTCACAAACACATTTTTTTATAAGCCCTATATTTTCATATTTTACAATCATCTCAGATAAAGAAGATTTAGATATTCCCCAAGATTTAGCTAGAGCATTGAACAACATCTTATCTCCATTTTCAGGTAATATATAAAAAAGTGGTATATGATTTTTAAGTATAGGTAAATTTTCTTCTTTTATTCTTTTTTCCATATATCTATGTGAAATTAATCCTATTTCTTCTATTTTACCTATTATACATAAATCTCTCATATAAACAATTCTCCAATCAGATTTTCTTCTTAACAGATGATAACACTCTAACTCTTAATATGTCAATATTTAATCCGAATCATTGCCATATAATCTATAAAAAATTTACATATTATTAAATTTTAAAAATACAATTTACTTTAAGTTAAATTTTACTCTAGCCTTATTAACTATTGGTGCTAAAATAAGTGCAATTATTATTCCAAATATTATTTCTGATGAATCCCCAGGCACATGAGCAACTGCATAAAGAACACTTGGTAAAAATCCATGAACTGCTCCCATTATTATTCCTCCCATTATTGCATTTGCTATAAAATATCCTCCTAAAGATACAAAACCTGCGACAATAAAAGAAATCAAATAAACCTTATAATTTTTTACTTTAAATCTATCAAATAAATATCCAGCAACAAATCCCATAGCCCCTTGTATTACAAAAGAAAATGGTGCCCAAATTAAATATCCACTTGTAGCATCTATTAGTCCCATACCTATCGCAGCAGACAAAGCTCCTCGTTTTTTCCCTAAAAGAACTGCTCCAAGTAAAATCATACAATCACCCGGTTGCATAAATCCATTTAATGTTGGTATTTTAATCACACTTCCTGCAACGAAGGTAAGTGCTATCATAAGTGCTGTTAAAATCATTATTAAAACTTTATTATTCCTAGCTCTTTGTTCCATAAAAATTTTCCTTCCATATATATACATTAATTATAGACATGTTTTAATTTTATATTTTATAATTTTAAAATATATATCATAATTACAAAATCCCTCGTAAAACACATACTTTTCTAATATATATCCTTAATAACTTTATTGCAAATATACCGATAGTATTTAAAAATACTTTAGTAATTATATTAAATTTATTAAATTTGTGATTTAAGTAATAATATACTTATATCAATATGCTTTATAATTAAACTTAAAATAAAATTTTTAATAATTAAACTTTATTTTATTATTTTAAAAATAGTGATATTTTATATATATAATATTTTTTAAACTAGGAGGATAAAAAATGATTGAAGTTAAAAATGTAACCAAAATATATAAAATGGGAAAAGAAACAGTAGTAGCTTTAAATAATGTATCCTTAAACATAGATAAGGGAGAATTCGTTGCTATTGTTGGCCCTTCTGGCTCTGGTAAATCTACAATAATGCATATAATAGGTGGATTGGATTCGCCAACTGAAGGTCATGTATATTTTGATAATAAAGATATATCAAAGTATAAGGATAAAGAAAAGGCTAAATTTAGAAATTCTGAAATTGGTTTTGTATTTCAAGCATTTAATCTGGAAAACACACAAACTGCATTAGAAAATGTTATGATGCCCCTAATATTTTCGGGTTCATCTAAGAAAAATAGAAAATCTAAAGCTGGAAAGGCTCTAGAACTTGTAGAGCTTGGGCATTTAAAAAACCATAAGCCTAACGAAATGTCAGGTGGACAAAGACAAAGAGTTTCAATCGCTAGAGCCCTTGTAAATGATCCTAAAATAATTTTTGCAGATGAACCTACTGGAAATTTAGATTCTAAAACTGGTGAAAATATAATGAATCTTTTTAAAGATTTAAACAATCAAGGTTATACCATTATAATGGTAACGCACAACATGGAAGAGGCTGAAAAAGCTAAAAGAGTTGTAAGAATCAAAGATGGCAATATAATTTCTGATTCTCTTAACGTTTAAAATTTAATATAAAAGTAAAGGAAGAATAATAATGAAATTTAGTGATAATGTATCTTTTGCAGTTAGAGACCTAAATAGACGAAAAAAAAGAACTCTCCTAACATCAATTGGTATAATTGTTGGAACTATTTTAATTCTTTTAATGGTTTCATTAGGTATTATGTTAAAAGGCTTCTTAATTCAAACAATTGATAGTGGTTCAAGTTCTAAAGTAATTACTGTTGAGCCGTTTAAAGCAAACTCTAATTTAAAAGATATAAAAAATTATACTACTTGGATTAAAACAAATTTTAATAAGATAGATAATTCTACTCTATCTAAAATAAGTAAGATTTCTGGAGTGAATCAAATTCAAGCATACATAAGCGGTGACTTAGCTAAAATAGAGCTAAATGGTAATACATATAACTCAACGTTTCCTATCGTAGGTTATGATTTAAATTACAGCATTTTTCTTAATAGCCAAATAGAATCTGCAAAAACAGCTGCTAAAAAATTAAATTTTAAACCTATAATTGCAGGTAATACTCTAACTGAAGCTAATAAAAATGATATTTTAGTTGGTGAATCACTTTTAAAGAATTTAGATATAACAAATCCTAATGACATTGTAGGTAAACAATTAACTTTTGTTGTTGATAATATAAACGGAACACCTATAACTCCTGTTTATAAGACATTTACAGTTGCTGGAGTTATAAGCAAGGACTTATCAGATGGAAATAAAATTATTATGGATTCTGAAAATGCAGCTAGTTTGATTGGAGTTTTACAATACACCAATAACTTTATGGATACATACGGTTATAACGCAGTTAAAATAGAAACAAACTCTATTGGTGATGTTTCTGCTGTTCAAAATGATTTAAATAATTTAAATTACAAAACTAGTTCTAATGAATCTACAACAAAAGATATAAATAAAAATTTCAATAATATAACCCTTATGCTTTCTATTTTAGGAGTTATAGTTTTAATAGTTGCCGCTATTGGAATTATAAACACTATGATAATGGCTGTTCACGAAAGAACAAAAAGCATTGGAGTTATGAAATCTCTTGGAGCTAGTAGCTTTGATATTTTATCTATGTTTTTATTTCAATCCACTATTATTGGATTTATTGGAAGTATTATTGGCTCATTAATAAGTTTTGGTCTTTTTAAACTTATAAGCTATTCAGTTGAACAAATATTATTAAAACAAGGATTTTCGTTAAGTCTCTTAAGTAATATTCCTTGGTGGCTTATTGTAGCTACTATTGCTTTTTCAGTTATAATATCCTTACTTGCAGGAATTTATCCCGCTGTAAGAGCATCAAAACTTGATCCAATTGAAGCATTAAGGCATTAAGGAGGTATATTTATATGAAAATTTTAGATGGTATAATTATATCTTTGAGAGATATAAAAAGAAGAAAATTAAGAAGTATCTTAACTATTATTGCAATCTCAGTTGGAAGTATGCTTTTAGTTGCTATGCAAGGAATGGGAACATCTATAAGCTCAAATGCTACCAAATTTATTAGTAGCTTTGGTAGTTTAGAAAATGTTATAGTTTTACCTCAAAAATATGAATCTGATTATAACTTTGCATCTAGTTTTAATATAGATTCCTCTAGCACTATGCTTCCTTATGTTGCTAACAAGCAAGAAAGCTCTAAAGCTGTTAATCTAACAAAAGTAATAACTGATTCAACAGCTAAAAGTATTTCTGAAATAAAAAATGTTAATAGTGTAAGTGCATATAACTCAGCTACTGCAAATAAAGTTGAAATAAACGGAATAAATACATCGCAATCAGATGTAACAGTACAAGGATATAGTCCAAATTATAATTATAATGATTCTAAAATCTTATATGGCAACAAGCTAACTGGAAAAGCTAATGAATTTTTAGTTGATGAATCATTCTTAAAAGAATTAGGTGTAACTGATTATTCTAGTGTTGTAGGGAAAACAATAACTTTAACAGTAAACTCTAAAATTTCCTCTACACCTTTAATAATTACAGGTTCAATACAAGGTGTGTTTAAACAAGGAACTTTTGATTTAGGAAATATAATAACATATAATACGATAACAAATAAAATTATAGATTATACTTATGGACTTAACCCAAATACTAACCCAGAATCAACTTACTCAATGATTAGTTTATATGCAAATAGTCAATCTGATGTAAATGCTATAACAAATACAATAAATAATAATTTAGGTTATGAAACATTTAATTTAGGTCAAATAGTTGGTCTTGCTAGTATATTTATAAGTTTTGTTAATGGACTATTAGATTTAGCAGCACTAATTGTTGTTATAGTCGCTGGAATTGGTCTTGTAAACACTATGAATATGACTGTTCAAGAAAAGAAAAAATGGATTGGTATCATGGGTTCTCTTGGAGCTTCTAAGTCAAATATAAGATTTATATTTTTATCACAATCTATAATTTTAGGAACACTTGGAGCTATCTTAGGATCTATAATAGGAACAATTGGTCTTATTCTAGTAAATCAATATTTAATTATGTCAGGAAAAGACTTCACCATATTAATAACTCCAACTATTATAATTTCTTCAATAGTTATAACTATTATAGTTTCAATAATTGCTGGAATTATCCCAGCTTCAAAAGCAGCTAAACTAGATATTGTTGAAGTTATAAATGAAGAATAGTAAATTTAATTCTACTTTAAACTAATTAAATTCTATTTTTGCGATAATTAAAATAATTGTTCTAAATCATAAAAAAGAGAGATAATTAAGTATCTCTCCTTTTTATATTAAAATATTATCTAGCTATTATTTCATCTATACAAGGTCTACCAATATAAAGACCACCATGATAACAATAAACTTTTTCAATATCTAACTCTTTTAATTTTTTCAATGATTCTCTAGCTTCTTTAGGATCATTATTATACATATCTGAAACAATATCTAATTTTTGAGCATTATTCATTAGTGTATCACCTGTTATTAACGCTTTATCCTTAGCTATGTATAAACAAATATGACCTGGGGTATGACCTGGGGTTCCTACAACTTCAATTTTAGCTCCCGCTAAGTTTAAAACATCACCTGAATTTATAATTTTATCAACATCTACATAAGACCTTGGAAATCCTACCTTTAACATTTCATAAAAACTTTTTTGCATTTCATTTAAACTATTTTTAACTTTTTCTAAATTATCCAATTTTATAGGAGTTGTTTTTCCTGAAATATATTTAGCCTCTATCTCTGTTGCTAAAATTTTAACTTTATCTCCTAATAATTCTTTAAACTCTCTAGCTGAACCAACATGATCTATATCGTGATGAGTTATTATTATTGTCTTTAACTTATTTATATCTATATATTTTTCAATAGATTCTTTTAATCCTTCAAATCTTCCTGGATAATCAGTATCAACCAAAACAGCCTCTTCTTCATTATATATTAAAACTGGATTTACAACCCTTGCTTCTTTAATTCCTAAAGTATCTTCATTTAAAACTTCAATTTTATAATTATTCATATAAATTTCTCCTTTGTATTTCTCTATTGTATTTTAATAAATAAAAATTTACTCATTAAATCTATAACCTGTTCCCCAAATAGTTTCTATATATTCAGGATTTGATGTGTCTTGTTCTAATTTTTTTCTAAGCTTTTGAATATGAACTGCAACAGTTGCAGTATCTCCTATATATTCTTCACCCCAAATTCTATTAAATATTTTGTCTTTTGTAAAGACTATATTAGGATTTGTAGCCAAGAACAATAAAAGTTCATATTCTTTAGTTGTTAATATAATTTCCTTTCCTCTTATAAAAACTTTATGAGAGTCTGTTCTTATTTCTAAAGCTTTATTAGTTATTATGTTACTTGATGGCTTTTTTCCTATAAGCCTTTCATATCTTATTATATGAGATTTTATCCTAGCAACAAGTTCTGCCGGACTAAAAGGTTTAGTTAAATAATCATCTGCTCCAAACCCTAATCCCCTTATTTTATCTATATCTTCAGTTTTAGCTGAAACTATTATTATTGGAACTTCTGATTTTTCTCTTACTTCTTTCACAATATCATAACCACTTTTTTCTGGAAGCATTATATCAACTATTATAAGTTCATATTTATTACTTAATGCTTTTTTTAATCCCTCTGCACCATCATAAATAAGTTCCACATTATATCCATTTAGTTGAAGATAATCTCTTTCAAGCTCTGCAATATTTAAATCATCTTCTATTATTAATATTTTTTTCTCATCCATTTTTATTTCTCCTTACACCCATTAATTTCTTCTTCCCTATATAAGGGTAAGCTTATAGTAAATACAGTTCCTTCATTTAATTTACTTTTAACTCCAATATCTCCACCATGAGCCTGAACTATCTCTTTAGCAATAGCAAGACCTAACCCTGTACTTAATAAATCCTTAGTTCTTTCTTTATCTATTCTATAAAACCTCTCAAATACATGCTTTAAATGCTCCTCTTCAATACCAGGGCCATTATCCATTATATCAATGAATACAAAATTATCATCATTATATAACTTAACTTGTATAGATAAACCATCAGCAGTTCCATACTTTATAGCATTACCTATAATATTTCTTATAGTTCTATAAATCCTTTTTCCATCTATATTTACAAATAAATCTTCTTTTAAATTATCTATATATTTAAATCCTATGTTTTCTTCCCCTAATATAAAAGTAAATTCTTCTATAACATCTATCATATACATACCTATATTAGTTTTATTAAACACAAAATTTAACTTTTGAACATCCAATTGAGAGAACAAAAATAAATCATCTATTAATCTATTCATATAAGCTATATTACTTTGAATCGTTTTTAAATAACCATCCATCTTCTCTTGTGATTCAATTTTTCCATCTACAATAAATTCTATATAACCATTTATTGATGTTATTGGTGTTTTTAAATCATGAGAAATATTTGCTATAAGACTTTTTCTATTTTCCTCATATTCTTCCTTTAGCTTTTCCCCCTCTTCAAGCTTGTTTGCCATATCATTAAAAGCCCTAGTTAAAATTCCAATTTCATTAAAAGAATTATTCTCAACTCTTACCGAATAATCCCCTGTTGAAATCTTTTTAACACCATCTATTAATTTTTCTATCGGTTTAACTATTTTTCTTTCTAATCTGTAATAAATATAAATATTAGCAATTTCATTTATAGCAAAAAATATTGCAAAAAATATTGTTATTGCCTGAATTCCTATGCTTACAAACATTAATCCAGTTATAATTATACTAACTATAAGTGCTACAAACTTAAAATATATCATATATTTATGAAATACATAAAATTCTTCCCTTGCCTTGTGTGATAGTCCTGAATAATATTGATTATTATGGTGATGATGCGCTTCAATAATTTTCTTCATTCTATCATCCATATCTGACGTCCATTTATTATTTTCATGAAACTTTCTATGATACTTATAACCTTTGTGATAATCCTTAATTATCTTATGATGTTCATAATGTTCTTTAATTATTTTAGTTATGTTTTTTTTTAATTTTTTCATCTTAACCTCTAGCAAAAACTATTTTTTTATATTTAACAACTCCTTTAATATTATACCTCTAAATAAAAAAGGAACTTAAGTTTGCTAATAAATAAGATAAACTTAAATTCCTAGAGTCAAAATATTTGAGTTTTTACCTTGAATTTATTTTTATTACCAGTTTAAAACTAAGCTTATATCAAAGTTTTTATCACCAGTTCCTTTAGCTTCAAGTTTTTCAACCTCAAAGTTTTTGTTTACATATATGTTTAATTTAGCTTCATCATAATTTCCACAGAATATCTTTTTCATACATTTTTTGTGCATCATCATAATATCATAATGAGCCTTTTGTTCTTGTGTTAATTGAATTTGTCCACTTTCACAAGCTGCTTTAAATTCTTGCATTCTTTCTTCTTTAAATGCTTTCATGTCTTTTATAGCTTCTTTAAGATCAACCTTTATTAAATGACCTTCTCCATTTGCTTCTACTTCAATATCATTTAATCTCTTTAACATAAATGCTATATGTGATAATTTACCTTTCATTCCACCATGGAATCCATGTCCATGCATTCCGTGATGTCCATGAGCCATTCTTTTCATTTCTTTTATTCTATTTAAATCTAATTCTTTTTTAACTTCAGCATTTACTTTAAAGTCTTCATAATTTATATCTGCTTTTAAATCTATATTTGCTATTCCTTTTGCTACATTTTTATTAAATTTATTGCTAATAGACATACCTTGTCCATTTTTCTCTGATACGTTAAGTCTACCTTCACCTTTAAACTCTTCTTTTTCTTTCATAGTTGATACTACTTTATATAATACTTCTAATTTATTCATAATAAATTCCTCCTAAAATATATTATTTACATATAACTTTATTTAATATGTATAAAACTTAATTTTTAATTAAGTATAAATTTTGCTATATATTTGTTTGCTTTGTCCTTGCTATGATTTAATTTTAGACTAATAAGTTAAAAATTAAATAAAACAATTATAAAAATTTTATAAAATTTTTTTAAATACTTTTTAATTTTATATTTATTAAAAATATAATTTATATAAAATCAATATATTTACATAACTTTACTAATGGTATATTATAATTATTAGCGTTTATAAGTGAACAATTTAAAATTAGCATTTATAAAGGAGAGAATGCAATGGAATTTAGTATGGGAAGAAATTTAAGTTTTATTTATAGGTCCTATCACAAATATATGAATAAAGTTTTAAAAGATTTAAATGTTTGTGCTGGTGAATTTCCAATTTTACTTGCACTTTCAAAACGAGAAGGACTAGGACAAAATGAATTAAGTAGAGTTGTTAGAATGAATAAATCTTTAGTATCTAGACATATACAAACACTTTCTTCTAAAGGATTTATAAATATAGAACAAAAAAAAGAATCTAATAATAAAAATATCTTGTCTTTATCTAGTGACGGTAAAAAACTAATTCCCAAAATAATAACTGCAAAAAATAACTGGGAAGAAGAGGTTTTAAAAGACTTTACAACTAAAGAAAAAGAATGCTTTTTCAATATGTTAAACAAATTAGTAGATATCTCATATAATATAGTGCAAAATAATACTTAATAGTAGAAAATATTAATTTAAACACATTACATCGTATAAATTATACAAAGAAATAAAAAAAAGGATTCATTTTGAATCCTCTTTTTTTATTTTTCCTTCTTTATAGAATAAATTATATAAATATCATCTTCATCTACCATTTTATCAACAAAAAAAGAATTTACTAACATCCATCCAACTTCTGCTGTTTCTTTAAGTCCTAATGATATATCACTTACCTTTTTCTTATTATTGTGATGGTTATTTAATTGATCTCTTCCCATATCATGACAAATTAAAAATTTACCATTTTCTCTTAACAAACTATGTACATGTGCTATAAACTTATCTGGATTTAAAAAATGTGGAAAAGCATTGTATATTATTACATAATCAAACTTTCTATCCTTTATATTATGAATATCATCACAAATAAATTCAATTCTTTCATCATTGTATTTTTCTTTTGCTTTTTTTATCATATTTTCAGCTATATCAACTGCTACTATTGATTTTGGGTTATATTTTAGTAAGAATTGCTCCATAACTCCAGTTCCACAAGCAACATCTAAAATATCTAATCCTTCCTTCATCTCACCAACTTCAAGGATTCTTTTTATCTTTTCTTCTCTTGGAATAGCTCTTTCATCCCAAGTTTCAGCCCAAGAATTAAAAACTTCTTTAATTCTTTTATTACTCATTGTATACACCTACCTATTCTTAATTAATATTAAATTAAAATCCCAATATATATTTTACTCTATTTTTTCAACAATTCTTATTAAAATTCATACTCTAAACAATGTTAATATCAAAATAATTAGACTTATTACCTAAAAAATTTATTTTTTTAATATATTTTTTTATTAAACTTTCTTATTATTTTTACCATTATATTTAATATAATTTAATTTATTTGATATTATTACTTGTGTTTACTATATTTAATTTGCATATTTTATTTAATTAATCTCTTTTTAATTAAATAATAAATTTACCTTAAATTTAAATAAATATATTTTTTAGTATTAATTTGATTAATTTGTATATATAATAGGTAAGTTTATACATATTGAAATTCGCCTAAAAAATATATACAATATTTATATAACCTTAATAATTTATAACTTTAACTTAGTCAATTGTTGACTCATTATTTACGAAAGAAAAAGGAGTGATTGATTTGAATTATCAATACAAATTTAAATTTTATGTTAGTGCAAGACATTATTCTAACATAGCTGGCACGCCAACTATCCTACACCCTCATACTTGGGAATTAACTTTATTGTTAACCACTTCTAACAATCAACTTATTCAATTTAGCTATTTAGAAAGCAAAATAAGTCAATACTTAAAAAATTTCGAGCAAAAATCCCTTAACACATTAGAAGTTTTCATTAATAAAAATTGTACAACCGAAGATATCGCTTACACTTTTTTTGAAGATTTATCAAATGTAGTTTTAAAAGATGATATTGTTTTAGATTGCTTAGAACTTAGCGAAAACCCAACTAGAACTTTTATTGTAAAGAGGTAATTATGATTTTTTGTACTTTATTTGTAGTTTCGATGATAATTTGGATATTCTTTGTTAAAATGTTCCATGATTTAAAAATGACAGCTTTTAAATTTTATTTTGGATCTATCGGTCTATTTTTTATACTGTTATTCTTTTTTAGAATTTACTTAGAGCAAGGCTTTAAAATATTGTTATTCTATTCGTTATTATTTTTAAGTAATTTAACTCATATTTTTTATTTGAATAATTTATCTGATGTGATTGTTAACGTTAATAATTTAACATATAGTGTAAACTTTTCTCTTCAAGCATCAACATTTATTAGTATGACAGTATTTACATCACTAATATGTTTCTTCCCTTTATTAGCCCTAAAAAAAAGAATCTATTTATTTTTCCTAGGAAATATATTAATATTCTTAATAAATATTTTGAAATCTTTTACTGTAATTTCATTAATAAAATTATTTTCCACCTATTCCTTAGTAATTGATTTTGATGTTATAGGAAAACTTATATTTTTCGTTTTAGTTATAATGTTGTACTATTTTATATTCACTAAGGCACAAATAAAAAATCAAAAAGTAGGTGAATTATTATGTTAAATACAGTTTATTTTTATTTAATTTTTTGGTGTGTATGGCTTCTAATTCCTCTTGTGGTAGATGGAATTCCAGGTTTTTTTATTGCATTTAATTTATTTACCTCACAGTTTAAAATAAAAAAAGAAAAAATACTAAAATCTTATCCAACAATTTCTGTTATAATACCAGTTTACAACTCAGCTGATACTTTAGAAGCCTGTATAAAATCTGTTGTGAAACAAAAATATCCTAAAAATAAAATAGAAATATTTTTAATAGATAATGGTTCATCAGATAACTCATATGAAGTATTTCGTAAAATACATAACAATTATTCAAATAGCCAAATGTGGTGGCTAACTTCTGGTAGCGGTAAAGTAAACGCTCTTAATAAAGGTTTATATTTATCTAAAGGAGATTATTTAATTAATATAGATTCTGATGGAATATTGCATGAAGATGCTATTTTTAACATGATTTACGATTTTGAACAAGACCATAGTATATCTGCTATGACAGGAGCTATTCTTATAAATAAAGATACTATGACAAAAGATAATAATAAAAAATTTCTTAAACTTATTCAAAAATGTGAGTTGTATGAGTATTTAGAAGCTTTCCTAGTTGGAAGAGCTTACGAATCTAAAAGAAATAATATGTTTACTTTAGCTGGAGCTTTTTCAGGTTTTAGAAGATCTGCAATAGTTAAAACTCATCTTTATAATGCAGAAACCCTTGGAGAAGATACTGCCATGACATTTGAAATAAAAACTTCTTTAAATGGTAAAGTAAAACTATGTCCTACTGCCTATTTCTTTACAGATTCCATAGAAAGCATAGACAAACTTTATCTACAAAGACAAAGATGGCAATGTGGTGAACTTGAAGTTGCTGCTTTATTTAAAAAACAAAATTTAAGTAAAAAATTAAGAAGAATGATTACTGTTACTTTAATTAAAGACCATACATTTTTATTCTCTAGAATGATTTGGTTTTTTGCAAATATATATTTAATTGCAAGTTCTTATCCACTTTACATAATATTAATATCAAATTTATTACTATATTTTATGTATTCACTTATATCCGTTTGTAACTTTATAGTTATAAAAAAATATTTAAAAAATCTAAAGGGGTATAAATCTTATTACAACAGAAACTTCTTTATAGCATTCCTAATGCCTTTATATAGAATGTTTACATTCTTTATCAGAGCTTTAGGTGCAATAAATGCTATGGATAATGAATCAAATTGGAACAGAAAAAGCTTTAAAACTGAAAAAGATGAAGTATCTCAATACATAAAATCATTAATTAATAAAATAGGCAAAGTTAACTAAAGCTAAAATATTAATATTAAGCTTATAAATATATAAGTTCATAATAGTATAAAATCATATGAAATTCTTCCATATGATTTTATACTATTATTTATCTGTATATATTATCACTTATACCATGTTGCAAAACTTCTTTTATATATTCTTTAGCTGCAAATAAAGAATGGTCTCTATAATTTCCACATTCTTTTGCTGTAGTTGCTGGGATAATATCTTGTTCTAAAATTTTATTAAGGGCATAGTTTAATGTATCAATTACAGTATCAACGCAAACATCACCCCATGCTATCATATAAAATCCAGTTCTACATCCCATAGGAGATATATCAATAATACCATCCATTTTTTCTCTCATAAAGGTAGCTAAAAAATGTTCTATTGTGTGAATTGCACCTGTGGGCATTTCTTTTTCGTTAGGTTGTAAAAATCTTAAATCAAATTTAGTAATTTTTGCTCCATTTCTTTCATCTTCCCCCGCTTTTCTAACATATGGAGCCTTAACTTTTGTATGGTCTAACTCAAAACTCTCTACTTTAATCATAAAATTTCCCCTCCTCAAATTTATATTTTAAGTAAATACACCTTAATATTATATTTATTTTTAATTTTTGTAAATATAATTTATTCTCAAAAAAAGAAGTTATATCATCAATTAAAAATTTAATGATATAACTTCTTTTTCTATATTTTTAAATTTAATAATTCTATGAAACAAACACATTATTTTATGTACTGAACTGTATTTTCTCTCCTAGCAGGTGCATTATTCATTCTAACTTCCTTATAACCTAAAGCTATTGCATAATATGGTTTAAATCCTTGTGGTACTTGTAATTTATTTTCATATTTTTTAAATATAACTTCATTATTAAATAATAATCCTACTAGCCCATTCCAACAAACTCCTATATCTAAACTTTCAGCAGCTATTAACATATTTTGAGTAGCAGCTGCACAATCAACTTCTGGCATTGCATTTTCTTCTTTTCCTGAAATTATAATAATTGTTGGTGCATCATAAAAAATATTAAAATCCTTATTCACAGCTATTTTCTTAATCATTTCATTTGGAATATCTTTAGCACTTTCTTTAGTAGCATCACTTAGCTCTTTAATAAGTTCTTCATTTTGAACAACCGTAAAATTCCATGATTGTTGATTGTGAGCACTTGGAGCATATAAACCAGCATCTATTATTTGTTTTAACTCTTCATCTTTTATTTGCTCTGATTTAAATTTTCTTGTCGTTCTTCTTTGTCTTATAACACTTAATGTTTGATTCATTTTTAACCCTCCAATATTATTCGTTCTTGTACGATTATATTAGCAAAAATATATTATTATGTCAATCAATTAAAATAATGCTACTTAACTACTAATGATATTATTAATTTTACTTTTTTATTATTAGTATCATTTATATTTTTAATGATTCAAATATAGACTATAAATAATTTTTATAGTAGTATATTGATAGAATATTGTCGAAATATAGCTTTATCTATATTTTACAAATAAAGTAATTTTATTTTCGCAGCTTAAATTAAACAATATCACATTTACCTTTTTAATTTAAATAATAATTTTAAACTGTTATGAAAATAATAAATTATAAGAAAGAGAGGTGACCGTTGCAAAAACTATTAATCTATAAAAAATTTAATTTTAAATATTCTTAAATCTTCTAAAATAAAAATTTATAGATTTTTATAGATTTTGATAACGCTACTTATGAATTTTTCAAAATTATTTATTGGAAAAGCCTTAAAAACAGAAGAGCTTAAAGGTGAAAAATTAAATGCTTTTTGGGGTCTCCCTATTATGGCAAGTGATGCTATCTCATCAGTTGCTTATGCGGGATCAGCTATTTTATTAATTTTAATACCTGTTCTCGGTGCCGCTTCTTACAAATATATGTTTTTATCTGCTATATGTATAGTAATTTTAATGGCAACACTAATTTTTTCATATAAGCAAGTTATAGATTCTTACCCAAATGGTGGTGGCGCTTATATTGTTGCTCGTGAAAACTTAGGTGCTAAATATGGACTTATAGCAACATCTGCACTTACTATAGATTATATTTTAACAGTAGCCGTTAGTACTTCCTCTGGAACTGCTGCCATAATATCAGCTTTTCCACAACTATCTGAATTTAAAGTTCCTTTAACTTTGGCTTTAATAGCACTAATAACCATTGGAAACCTTAGAGGTATTAGAGAATCTTCTAAATCATTTGGAGTTCCTACTTATCTTTTTTGTTTAGGTATAATAATCATGATTATAGTAGGAATTATTAAAGTTTATGTTTTTGGTTATGTTCCAACACCAATATATTCCATCCCTAAACAAGTTGGTAATATATCATTAATATTATTCTTACAAGCATTTGCTTCAGGATGTACTGCACTAACAGGAATTGAAGCTGTAAGTAACGGGGTTCCAAGCTTTAGAGCACCCGCTCAAAAAAATGCTATTAAAGTATTGTTTGCTCTTGGTATTTTAATACTTATAATTTTTGGAGGACTTTCTTATTTATCAACACTTTATCATGCTGTCCCTGGGAACTCACAAACCATGATATCACAAATTGCAACACAAATATTTGGAAGAGGAATAATGTATTATTTCATTCAAATTACAACAGCTTTAATACTTATTTTAGCTGCAAATACTGCATTTACAGGGCTTCCTGTATTATTTTCAATCATGGCTCAAGACGGTTATGTTCCAAGACAATTATCTAAAAGAGGAAAACGACTTAGCTTTTCAAACGGTATAGTATTATTATTTATAACTGCATCTATTTTAATTATCGTATTTGATGGAGATACAGATAGATTGCTTCCTCTTTATGCAGTAGGAGTTTTTATTTCCTTTACTTTAGCTCAAACTGGAATGCTATTTAAATGGAATAGAGAAAGACCTAAAAATTGGAAATTCAAAGCTTTAATAAATGGTATAGGTGCTATTTTATCTTTATCAACAACTATTATAATAAGTGCGACTAAATTCATTCATGGGGCTTGGATTGTATTTTTACTTATACCACTTTTTACTTATATAATGCTAAAAATCAAAAAACATTATAATACTGTTGCTAAAGAATTAAAATTTAATATTAACGATAACACTAAAGAAGAATTTAATTTCGCTAAACAAAAAGTTATAGTTCCTATAAACACCCTAAATAAGAGTTTTTTAAAGGCTTATGATTATGCAAATACAATAACTGATGATATAATACTTTTTCATATATCATCTAATGATGAACAAACAGAATGTCTTATTAACAAATGGAAGAAATACAGCGGAAAGACTAATATTTCTGTTATAAAATCCCCTTATAGAGAATTTTATAAACCATTTTTAAGGTTTATACAATCAATAGAGCAGGAATCTGAACCAAATACAATAATAACAATCGTTCTTCCTGAATTTGTTACAACAAAATGGTGGAGCAAAATTTTACATAACCAAACATCATTTATATTAAGAACAATGCTTCTTAAAAAGAATAATATTGTTGTTATTTCAGTTCCTTATCTTATTGGAAATAATTAAAATACAGTATTTTAGTTGTACCCTTAATAAAAAACTTGATAATTTTAATATTATATGTAATAATTATTTTTGCAAAAGTTAATAACTAAGATAGAGGTGCAAAATTTAAGAGTACTGTTATGGAGGTAAGCTCAATGAAGTAATAGAAAAGGAAATTTTGCCGAAGTTAATAGTGGAAGCTTTAAAGCTATTAGCTGGTTTTGTATAAAATATATACACGACTGTCACATTTTTTTGTGGAGAGCTATTATTCAATAAATTATAATGGTATTTTAACAATGCCTTTGTATGCCATGAGTATTTGCTCATGGCATTTTTTATTTTGAAAAATTATCTTAGTTAAAGAATACATAAAAACTAAGGAGAAAATTATGAGTGAAAAAAATGGAGATTTAAAAAGATCTCTAAAAGCAAGACATCTTAATATGATTGCTCTAGGTGGAGCAATTGGAACTGGTATTTTCCTTGCAATGGGAGATACAATTCAACAAGTTGGCCCTGGTGGCGCTTTCTTAGCTTATGCATTAATTGGAGTTATGGTGTATTTCATAATGACAAGTCTTGGAGAACTTGCTACATTTATTCCTATATCAGGTTCCTTTGGTACATACGCAACTAAATTTATTGACCCAGCTCTTGGCTTTGCTCTTGGATGGAACTATTGGTACAACTGGGCAGTCACTATTGCAACTGAAATGGTAGCTGGTTCACTTGTTATGCATTTTTGGTTTCCAAACGTAAAACCTGTTTACTGGAGTATGTTATTTTTAGGAATTATCGTACTACTTAATATCTTATCTGCTAGAGCCTATGGAGAAGCAGAATTTTGGTTTTCTTTAGTTAAAGTCGTAACTGTTATAATATTCTTAGCAGTAGGTGTACTTACAATATTAGGTATATTTGATGGGAATTTTATAGGACTTAAAAACTTCACAGCAGATGGTGGCCCTTTCATAGGTAATGGTTTTTCATTCTTCTCAGTATTCCTAGTTGCAGGATTTGCATTCCAAGGAACAGAGCTTGTTGGTGTTGCAGCAGGTGAAAGTGATAATCCAGGAAAAACAATACCTAAGGCTATAAATCAAGTTTTCTGGAGAATATTAATATTCTATTTAGGAACAATTCTTGTAATAGGTGCTATAATCCCAGCTGCCCAAGCTGGAGTAAGTACAAGTGTATTTACATTAGTATTTGAAAAAGCTGGTCTTGCAGCTGCAGCTGCCGTTATGAATGCTGTTATTTTAACAGCTGTTTTATCTGCAGGTAACTCAGGAATGTATGCATCAAGTAGAATGCTTTACTCTATGGCTAAAGAAGGCATGGCTCCAAAGACATTTGGTAAAGTTACCAAAAAAGGAGTTCCATTAAACGCTATAATATTAACTACAATTGTTGCATCACTTTGCTTCTTAACAGGAATATTTGCTCAAAATACAGTATATATTTGGCTTGTAGATGCATCTGGTCTCGCTGGATTTATAGCATGGCTTGGAATATCTCTATGTCATTATAGATTTAGAAAAGCTTATGTTGCACAAGGATATGATGTTAAAAAATTAAAATATAGAGCTAAACTATTCCCAATAGGACCAATAATAGCTCTTACAATGTGTGGACTTATCGTTATCTTCCAAGGATTTGGAGATTCAACATGGCAAACTCTTGTAGCAGCTTATATAGGTATCCCTTTATTTTTAGCATTTTACATTGGATATAAAATAAAATATAAAACTAAAATATTAAAATTACATGAAGTAGATTTGGAATTTTCTGAAACAAATCCAGATATATCAGCATATAAAAAAGATTCTTAAACAAAAAGCTATGCATCTTTGCATGGCTTTTTTATTTATAGATATCATTATGTAAAAAGAATATATATTATGTTAATATAAAATTTCTTATATTATTTTGATATATTACTTTCCACTTAATCTCATTTTAATTACCTGAACTATAATTATTATGACAGCTACTATGCATACTATTATAAACATATTTGAATTATTCATTTAAATTCCTCCATTAATATATCTAGTTTCTTTTAGAATTATTTAGTGAAGTTATTAAGGTAATTACTACTACCGCCAAGACAGCAACAGCACCAGCATATTCATTAACTAAAAATAATAGTATAACAGCTAACCACATAAATTTTCTTCTACGCCCTGCAGCTAATTTTCCATTTTTAAAAAAATCAATTATCAAATAAATTACTATTGCGACTACTATAATCCCTATAGCTACTGTTAGCATCTAAATCATCACCCACATTTTTAAATATTTTATTATAATTTTTACAGCAAGATAGATTAATAACTTAACTTTATAATCACTTCTTAATAATTAATATACCATTTATAAGATAACGCTAGCAATCATTAATTTACTATTATATTTAATTTATAAACAAAAATAAAAAAATAATAAATTTTAAAAAATAAATATAAATTTATTTTCTTTTGAAAATACTATATCAATTAAAATGCTAATATTAATTGATATAAATTATTAAACTAATAACTTTATTTTCTTTTATATAATTAATTCTATTTATAAATAGATAATTTTTTTGAAAATCATTTTTAATTAAAAATATACTTTTCTTTTTTATAAAAATATTGTATCATATAATTGTTCTTAGATTATGATTTATTACAGTATTTATGTAAATATTGTTTATTACTTGCTTAATAAAAAATGGATCAACAATGTTGATTCATTTTTTATTTTTATATATTTTATTATCAATTAATACATCACTATCAATTAAATTTTTTTAATTTTTAAATAAATTTTTGTAATTAATTAATGTCTAATAAGTAATTCTTTATCAATTATAAATGTATTATCAAATGAAAAATATCTTAATAAATTTTCTATATTTATCCAATAAAATTAATTTTAATTTAATTTTTTGTTAATAATCAGTTACATTTTCGCAAATGTTATTAACTTATTGTTAACAATATCTTATTTGCAAAAAAAACACTATAAAATGTGTATAATTCTTCATAGGTGATAAATTTATTTAAAAAAGCATACAAATCACCTATAAGAAATTACATATTTTAAATCACCATATAACTACTTCAATATATTGTATATCTAAGAACATTAAATACATATATTAAATTTGTGAAAGGACTGATTTTTATGCGTAATAGTAGCGCAAACTGGAAAGTAGACGCAATGAAGTATGGAATCTTTATAATTATTATATTTATTTGCGGATTTTCATTTTTATCATCTGGTGTTTTTAAATTTCCAACTCTTCTTGGAATGGCTGTTATTTCTTTAACCTTTGGACTTGCTCATGCATTTGATTGCGATCACATAGCATGTATTGATAATATGACTAGAAAATTAGTTCAAAGAGGAGGTAAAACTAGAGGTGCTGGTTTTTTCTTTTCGCTTGGTCATTCAACAGTAGTTATTCTTATGGGATTTGCAACAATTTTTGCAGTTAATTGGGCAAAAGATGCACTTCCTAAATTTCAAACAATCGGAGGAGTTTTAGGTACTCTTATTTCAGCAACCTTTTTAATTCTTCTTGCTATCGCTAACTTTTTTATTTTAAAAGATATGCTAAAAACATTCAAAATGATGAGAAACGGTACATATACTGAAGAAAGCCTTGAAAGACCAAATAAAGGACGTGTAAATCGTTCTATTAATCGTCTACTTAACATTGCTGATAAAAATTGGCACATTTATCTTATAGGATTTTTATTTGGACTTGGCTTTGATACAGCGACTCAAATAGCAGTACTTGCTACATCTGCAACTGCAACTGCACAAGGAATACCTTGGATTGCTGTAATCTCTTTTCCTATTTTATTTACTGCTGGCATGTGTCTTATGGATACATTAGATGGCTTCTTCATGTCTACAGCATATCAATGGGTACTTACATCACCATTAAAAAAAATATATTATAATATAACTATAACATCCCTTTCTATATTAGCTGCTGGAATTATAGGTGTTATAGAAATTGGACAATTTTTTGCTATGGAAAGTGGCTTAGATTCTGGTTTCTGGGGTTGGCTACAAAACTTAGATTTTGGTATAATGGGATTTATTTTAGTTGGATTATTTATATTAGTTTGGGTTGTTTCCATGATTTGTTGGAAAATATTTAACTTTGAGGAAAAGAAAAATTCTATAATAAAAAAATAAATATTGCAGTAAAATAGTCACTACTGTGTTAGTGGCTTTAAATTAGGTAAAAAACAAGGTATCCATTTAGCTGAACTACTTTTTAACACCTAAAAATAATCAATAAAGATTACATATATTAAAACTTTTATATCTGAAATTAATAAATAAATTGACATAATTGGATTATGGTTATAATATAAAAAAGATGTTTTTTATTATAGAGGAGGAAATATATCTATGGAATTCCTAGGATATGCAACTTTATTTTCTCCCATTATTTTAATCATTCTTATAATTATAGTCTCTTTTTTACGATTCTTTAAATAATAATGCAAACAAAGCACCAAGAACTATTTCCTGGTGCTTTTTATAAACATTTCTATAACCCTGATTCCTTAAACTTCTTACTCATGGATTCTGTTACATGATGAAATGGTTTCTTTAATAATGATAAAACTAAAAATACTATTAAAAAGCATATTAATATTAAAACATCATGCCTAACATTACTCCAAGAAACTCCAGCAATTCCTTGTCTAAATCCATCTATAGCATAAGTAAAAGGCCATATTGGTTGTAAAATTTGAAAGAATTTTGGATTTGTTTGTATTGGGTATATTCCTCCTGAACCTGCAATCTGGAATACCATTATAAGAACACACATTGCCTTTCCTATATTTCCAAAAAGCGATACTAAAGTAAATATTATAATCGTAAATGTTATTGAACTTAAAAATGCAAAACCTAACATAACTAACATGTTTAACGGTTCAATTCCTAACACTAGTTTATCTCCTAATGTAACTATTGTGGTTTGTATAAGTGATAAAAATATAAACAAAAGCATTTTCCCAAAATGTTGTTCAATTAATCCTACCTTTTTACCTTTTTCTAACTCTTCTTCACACTCAACAGTTAAAAGAGATGTTAAAAGGAGAGCTCCAACCCAAATAGCAAGAACAGTATAAAAAGGTGTAAGTCCTTTTCCAAAAGTATCTGAGTTATATATTTCCTCTTGCTCCACATTTATTGGAGAAGATAAAAAGTTTGAAACATCATCTGTATTTCTTTGAAGAAGATTTACAGCACTATTTAATGTATCATTATTTAAAATGCTTAACTTATCATTTAAAGTACTTAAACTTCCTGAAAAACTTGCAAGTTTAGAATTAACCTGATTAGCTGTATCTAATGCTTGACCACTAATTTCTATTCCTGTATTAGATAATTCTTTAATAACAGGTACAATTTGATATGAATTAGCAATAATAGAATCCGCATTATTTATTTTGCTATTTAAATTAGTTGCCAAATTATTTATTTCTGGAAGCAACGTACTTGAAAAATTATTTGATATATTTCCTAATGTGCTTGATGCACCATTTAATATAGTTAATACATTGTTTAAAGCTGTATCTACACCACTTAAATCAATAACTGTTCCAGTTTCATTTGAACTATTACCATCATTTATTATTGAATCACTTGGAACTTGAGTACTACTAAGCGTTTCATCAACTAAAAGTTGCTCACCTTGCACACTTTCCTCATTTCCTATCTTTTTACTAGTTATAACATCTGGTATAGCATTTACTTTATCTTTTAAAGAATTTAATGATGATATTGCATTATTTATAGTTGAACTTAATTTATTTAATGATTCTATTTGTGCAGTTATTTTATCACTTGGAACTATATTATTTATTACCTTTAATGTTTTAATAGCTTTTCCTACATAGTTATTTGCATTCTCTAAAGAATTATTCATTTTATTTATAAGAACTAATGCAGTAGCTTTATTTCCATTAACATCATAATCAATGGCTTTTAATTCATTTACAAAAGATATTGTTTGTGATATAGCATTTTGAATACCATTTATATTATTTTCAACATTTTGACCTAAACTATTTAAAGTATTAGTTGTAGATGCAACTAATATCTTGCTAGAGTTTGCTACATTTTGCAAACTATTTAAGCCATTTGTAATTGATGAAGTATCTTTTTTAACAAGACCTAAATAATCAGAAAAATTTTGTGCATCAGAACCCACATTATTCATATAATCTTTTATATTATTTATTGAGGAACTAGCTGTTAACATATCATCTTTAAATTGAATAAGCCCAACTTCATTTTCTTTAAGCTTATCTCCAACCTCATTTAATGTACTTCCTGCGGCATCTGTTATAGCAGATCTCATACTACTTTTAATTTCTTCTGTAAGCTTTGTTGTAGCCACATCAGTAATTTTTGTAGCAATAGCATTGGCTTTTTGATTTACTAGATATATTATATCTGGTTTTTCAGCCCCAATATTTTGTGTATTAGTTATAAGAGATGAAAAATTATCTGGTATTTCTATCATAGCATAATATTCACCAGTCTTTACTCCCTCTTGACCTTGTTCATCTGTGACAAATTTCCAAGCTATATCTTTATTGTCTTTAAGTTTATCTATTATCTCATCACCTATATTTATCTCCTTACCATTTATAACTGCTCCTTTATCTTCATTTACAACTGCAACAGGTAAATTCCCTGTATTAGAATAAGGATCCCAAGTAGCCTTTAAATTTATCCATGCGTAAAGAGATGGTATTACACAAATACCAATAATTATTATAAGTGCTGCTTTATTTTTAGATATATTTTTTAAATCTCTAAAAAATATTTTAAAAATATTTTTCATAATGCCCTCCTTTCCTAAACTAAACTTTTATTCTCCAACTCCAGATTTTTTAAATTCCTCTTCAAACTTTTCAACCTTCTTGTTCAAAAGATTTTTAAGGAAAAATCCTGCAAGAATAAATATTATCGCCATTATTACAAGAATTTCAATATCTTTAATTACACTGCTTAATAATGGACCTGCAATTGCTTCTCTGAATCCACCAACTGCATAAGTAAATGGAAAGAACGGTTGTAGTATTTGAAAAATTTTCGGTACAACTTGTATTGGATAAGTTCCTCCAGAACCTGCAAGTTGCAATACCATCAACACTATACAAATAGCTTTTCCTATGTTTCCAAAAACAGAAACAAAAGTAAATACTATTATAGTAAATGTAACTGCCGACAATACACTAAATAATATCATAAGCGGGAAATTAACTGTATATACGCCTAGAATGTATTTATCTCCAAGGCAAACTATAAGCCCCTGTAAAGCTCCTAATATTACAAAGAACATCATTTTACCAAAATGTTTTTGTCTAACAGATATTTTTTCGCTTCCTTCAAAATCTTTAGATTTAGTTGACAACAATGATGTTAATAACAATGCACCAACCCATAAAGCCAAAACAGTATATATAGGAGCCATTGCGCTACCATAATTAGGTACAGCATAAAGCACCTGTTCATCTATATTAAATGGACTAGAAGCAAAACTTCCAACAACTTTGGGATTGCTTTGTAATATACTTACTATTTGAGATAAATCATTATCATTAACTTTTTCTAATTGAGTAGCTAAATTAGCTATTGGCTCCTTATATTCATTTAATTTAGAAATAAGTTCGCTTGACATATTACTTGCCATATTTGTTCCAGTTGTTGCAGTATTTAAAATAGTATTTATTTGACCTATTAACCCTTTAGAAGTTCCAATAATTTTAGTTGCATCATTTGTTGCACTTAAAATTTCATTTCCTATATTATTAAGCTCTGGCATAGTTACATTATTAACTGTATTTACTATATTATTTATTTGTGTTTTTGCACTATTTCCATTATCAATTAATGTGTTTATCACAGTATTACTTAACTCTTGCCCTGAACCTATAATATTTTTAGCATTTTCTAATGCTGTTTTTTGTGTATCTAAAAAGTTTTGTAATGTTTTTAAATCATTTATCGCACTATCTAGCTTAGAATTATTAAATCCTTCTAAAAAGCTTATATTAGCATTAATTAACGTATTTATAGTTGTAATTTTGTTTATAGCTTCATTTATTGTATTTAACTTATCTTCAGAATTTCCATTATTAGAAACTAAATTTTTTAAATTATCTAATAAGCCACTTACACTACCAATCTCACTTTGAATTGTTGTATAATTTGTTTTCAATGTGTTATATGATGTATCTACACTACTTTTAGCGCTAGAAACAAAATCCTGAGTATTTATATTAATATTACTCAAAGAATTAATTCCTTGTGATATTGTTGGAATTTCTCCCTTTAATAATCCTAAAGTCGTATTTAAGCTATTTGAATTGCTATTAATATTTTTTAAAGCATCCTCTATACTATTCATATTATTATTCAAATATATAATTGCAGATTTTATCTTTAATATATTATCTCTTTGAGAATTAAGATTATCACCATATCCATTAACTTTTGAGAACATAGTTTCACTTACACTCTCTATAAAACTAGATGAAATCTCATTAACTAAATTGCTTTGAGCAACTTCTGTTATTTTACCTGCCACAGGACTTTCTTTAGTATTTACTTTATAAATAATGTCTGGCTTTACAGGATTATCAGACGTTACACTAGCTAAATCCTCTGAAAAATCTTTAGGTATTTCTATTTCTGCGTAATATTTACCGCTTAAAAGTCCATTTTGAGCTTCTTGCTCATCAACAAACCTCCAACCAATTTTATCATTACCTTTTAGCTTATCAACCACATCATTCCCTAAATTAATATCTTTACCATCCAAAGTAGCTCCAGTATCATTATTTACAACTGCTACACAAACATCACTTGTGTTTCCATAAGGATTCCAAACAGCCGCAATATTAACCCAAGCGTAAAAAGAGGGCAATATACAAAGTCCTGCTACAATTAATATCGCTACAGAATTTTTTATTAATGCACCTAAATCTCTTTTTAATACTTTAAAACAATTTTTCATTAGTCACCTCCATGTCTAAACTCTTTAGTACAAATATTATATAAAAATTATTCTATCATTGTAAAATAAATAGTACAAATACATTATAGAACAAATATTTCTAGAATATTTAATATTTTTTCATAAATCAACATATTTTTTATTTTTATCATATACTTTTATATTAAATTATCCTAAAATATCTTGAATTAATAAATAGAAACATTTATTCAACAATCAGCAATAAAAAAACTATTAGTCATTCAAATGACTAATAGCTTAACCTATTTATTATTATCTTCTAAATAATTTTTTCTTCCTATTTCATAAAGATTATTTCCGTAACAATCTATACAAACAATAACTGGTAAATCCTTAACTTCTAATCTTCTTATAGCTTCAGAACCCAAATCCTCATAAGCAATTATTTCGCTTTTTTTAATACATTTTGACATATAAGCAGCTACACCACCTATTGCAGCGAAATATACTGCTTTATTTTTTTTCATTGATTCTATAACCTCTTTAGAACGCAGACCCTTTCCTATCATTCCTTTCAAACCTAAATCTAAAAGACTAGGAGCATAAGGATCCATCCTATAACTCGTAGTTGGACCAGCCGAACCTATAGCATTTCCTGGCTTTGCAGGGCTTGGTCCTACATAATAAATTATAGAATCCTTAACATCTAAAGGAAGTTCTTTTTTTGCTTTTAAAAGTTCAATCAATCTTTTATGTGCTGCATCTCTTGCGGTATAAATTACCCCAGATATTAAAACCATATCCCCAGCTTTCAAATCTTGAACCTTTTCTTTTGTTAAAGGCATAGTTATTTTTTTTTCCATACTTTCCACCACCCAAAATTAAAGTTCTATCTCTGCATGTCTTGTAACATGACAATTTATATTAACAGCTACAGGTAGACCTGCTATATGCGTTGGATAAGTCTCTATATTAACAGCAAGTGCTGTAGTTTTACCACCAAAACCTTGTGGCCCTATTCCAAGCTCATTTACTTCTTTCAAAAGTTCTTTTTCTAAATTAGCATAAAACTCATTATTATTTTTTTCATTTAAAGGTCTGACTAAAGCTTTTTTCGCAAGATTTGCAGCCTTATCAAAAGTTCCACCAATACCAACTCCAACAACTATTGGTGGACATGGATTAGGACCTGCCTCTTTAACTACTTTTAACACAAAATCTTTAACACCTTCCAATCCATCTGCTGGTTTTAGCATTTTAAGTTGACTCATATTTTCAGAGCCAAATCCCTTAGGTGCCACTTTTATTTTAAGTTTATCGCCTTCAACTATATCATAATAAATTATAGCTGGAGTATTATCCATAGTGTTTATTCTATCTAATGGATCCTTAACCACGGATTTTCTCAAAAACCCTTCATTATACCCTTGTCTTATTCCTTCGTTTATAGCATCTTTTAAATTGCCACCAATTATATGTACATCTTGACCAATTTCAACAAATACACAAGCCATTCCTGTATCTTGACATATAGGCATTTCTTCTTTCTTTGCAATATCTATATTAGTTAAAATTTTTTCTAATATTTCTTTAGCCATAGGCCAATTTTCTTGCTTATATGCACTTTCAATTTTTTCTTTAACATCATGTGTTAAGTAATAATTAGCATCTATACACATATTCTTTACAACTTCAGTTATCTTGGAAACATTTATTTCTTTCATTTTTAGCTCCCCCTTCAATTCCATCTAATCACATAACTATTATTTTTAAAAAATAATTTACAATTTTATTATACAAAATATCATTCTTTCTCGAAACCATTACTTGTAAAAAACACAAAAAGCATCTTTAAAATTTTAAAGATGCTTTTTATACTTATTTAATATACTGAGTTATTAACATTAATACCGGAACAACTACTATAAATAATACCGTACTTATTGTTGTAATATTAGTTGCATATTTAACATCACCATGATATTGGTCTGCTAAAATAGGTAAAACTGCAAGCATTGGAGTTGCTGATTGAACTATAAATGAATTCTTTTCTATGCTAGGCATAACTATTCCAAACGCTCCTGTTCCAATCATTATTAAAACTATAATTATAATTGGACAAATTACAAAACGTCCTACTAAAGCAAGAATACTGTCACGATCTAATCTCATATTTTTTAATCCTGCGTTATATAGCATTATACCTATGTAAATCAAAGCAAGTGGAGTAACAAAAGCTCCTAAATATTTTAATGCTGAATTTATAAAATCTGGAACTGGTATACTGAATATTAAGAATATTAAACCTATTATAAATCCTACTAAAGGAGGTGTTAATACCTTTTTCCAATTAAATGATTTCTTACCTGGTTCTTTATGAGGATCTGTAGCAGACATTATAATTATACCAATTACCCAAGTTGATATTGTATTACTTATGTAACAAACTAAATAATATGGTATACTTGCTTCACCAAATAATGCAATATTTAAAGGCATTCCAACAAATATTGTGTTAGCATTTGCCACACCATTTAAGAATATCCCTCTACGTTCAGGTCTAATTTTAAATACTTTCATTAATATAAATGCTATTATGTACGAAACGATAACAGTACCAAATGGGAATATTAATCCAATTCCTAAATTCCCCAAACTACCCACTGTTAAATTTGCTAATATACCAGTAAAAATACTACATGGTAAACCAACATTAACAACTAATTTTGATATACCTTTGCTAAAATCTGGTCCAAACCATTTATATTTTTGCAGAAAATATCCTACTGCTATTAATATAACAATGGTTAAAACACTTTCAATCGATGTAAAAAACATTATTGACTCCCTCCTTATTATGTTATTTTTATATAGTAAAATATCTAAATTTAGAAAATATAATAATCCTTATTAATTTTCTAATTTAACTATTAAATTTGAATTATCTGAAATTTAATAATATACAAATATATTATTTATTTAGTTTAGCAAAGTATGTCCTTTAAAAAATATTTAAAATAAATTACATATTTCATATATTATTTTACAAATTTATGTTTTCCTATTAAGTTTTGCACAAATTATTTTTTCTATACATCAAGAATATCATTTACAAATTTTTAAGTAAAATATAAAAAAACTATATATAAATAAATGAAATCTATAATGATTTTTGAATTTAAAGTAATTTATTTTAGTTATTTTATTAACATTTTATTTATAATTTAATTTTTAACAAATATTTTTTACTTTTAATTACATTTTTACATTTAAAGGAATTAAATTATAAAAAAACCATAATATATTATAATGGTTTTTTACCAAATCATTATAATATATTATGGACATTTTTTTACAATTTTATTTATATTTTTTTAATAGTTACTTTATTTTAATTTTGCTTTTTTAATTGCTTTTTCTTAAGCCTTTTATCTAAATATCCAACCATAAATGGACAAAGTATAGCTGATACTATTATAGAAGCTGCTATTTGTGTTGTTGCTGAAGTTAAATATGGAGCTAAAGCACTATCCGCAGCAACTACCGCAATAGGGGTTGCTAATTGATTCCCAGCTGTTGTTCCTATTGCAAAATTAACAGCTTTCTTCTCCCAAAATATCGCATGTATGTAGTAATTCACAAATCCAGTTATGAAAACTACTGCTACTCCAAGACATACTCCTGGAAGCCCTGAATGTATAATATCAGCAAAATTCATTCCTGTACCTAATGCAAATGAAAAGAATGGTGTTAATATATGTTTACCAGAACCTAAAAATTTTCTAAATTCTTCATCTAAATTACCAATAACAAACCCTATAATTATAGGAATTATTACAGCAACTATTGACATTATAGGAAAATCTGCAAGTCCACTAGCTCCCAAAGCAAGCATTGTAAAAAATGCTCCTGCACTTAAAGATATTATTGTTGATGCACCTTGATCATCTGCATCACCATATTCCTCTGCTAAAGCTACATAAAGTCCTGTATTATTACAAGCAAAAGCTGCCATTAAAGCCATTGTTGATATTCCAAAAATACCTTTGTTTCCAAAGAAATATCCAACTACTAAAGTTATTATAAGACCTACAAAAAATTTACTTAATAAAGATACAGCTCCTTTAGCTAACGGACGTCTAGCTTGATTATAACGTATTTGAGAACCCATTATAAATAAGAATAAAGCAATTAAAGGCATTGCACTATCTTTAAATAAAGAAGTTGTAAATCCTCCAATATTTAATGATTGAGGAATAAAAGTATTTACTATAGCACCTAAAATCAAAGGAACAACCATCATTCCTCCTGGTACCTTTTTCATTGTTCTTAATATAGGAACATTCATTTTTTTCCTCCTTGTTATTATGTATAGTATTTTTATAAGCTCATATTTAAATTTACAAGTCTATATTACATTGGTCTAACCACTTTGTAAAATATAAATATACTATGTATTTATAGTTATTTTATATAAAAAAAAGCCATATCATACGGCTATAAAGTAATAATTTTAACTTATTTTTTACTTTATAACCTAAGATATAGCTTTAGTAGTTGAATATTAATTTTTTAATAATTTATAATGAAATATTCTATTATATTATTTTGTACCTAAAAGTTCTCTTGTATGTTCTGCAACCATTTCTGGAGTCATATCACTTCTTCTTGCAACTCCTGTATCTATTGCAGCTTTTGCTACAAATGATGCAACTATTGGTGATATTCTACGATCTGTTGCAGCTGGAATTACATAATCTGGAGTTAATTCTGATTCTGGAATTAATTCAGCTATTCCATAAGCTGCAGCTATTTTCATTTCTTCATTTATATCAGTTGCTCTAACATCTAAAGCTCCTCTAAATATTCCTGGGAAAGCTAAAAGATTGTTAACTTGGTTTGGATAATCTGAACGACCTGTTCCTGCAACTAATGCACCACCAGCTTTAGCTTCATCTGGGAATATTTCTGGTACTGGGTTTGCCATAGCAAATACTATAGAATCTTTAGCCATAGTTGATACCATTTCTTTTGTTAATACTCCAGGTGCTGATACTCCTATAAATGCATCTGCTCCTTTTACTGCATCTGCTAATGTACCTGTTAAATGTTCTCTATTTGTTACTTTAGCAATTTCTTTTTGAGCATCATTCATCCATTCTTGGCTTTCTTCTATTATTCCCATACGATCTACCATTGTTACATGCTTAGCTCCTGCTCTCATAAGTAATTTAGCTATTGATATTCCAGCAGATCCTGCTCCATTTATAACAAATTTAGCATCTGCTATATTTCTCTTAGTTACTTTTAAAGAGTTTATTATTGCTGCTAAAACAACTATAGCAGTACCATGTTGGTCATCATGGAATACTGGTATATTCATTTCTTCTTTTAATCTTCTTTCTATTTCAAAGCATTCAGGTGCTTTTATATCTTCTAAATTTATTCCACCAAAACTTGGTTCCATTAATTTTACTGTGTTTATTATTTCATCAACATTTTTACTGTTTAAGCATATTGGGAAAGCATCAACTCCTGCAAAAGTTTTGAATAAAACTGCTTTACCCTCCATAACAGGAAGTCCAGCACCTGCTCCTATATCTCCAAGTCCAAGTACTGCAGTTCCATTTGTTACAACTGCTACTATATTTCCTTTTGATGTATATTCATATATATCATCATAATTTTCTTTTATCTTTAAACAAGGTTCCGCAACTCCTGGTGTATAAGCTAAAGATAAATCTTCTTTAGTATTTACTGGCACTTTAGATATTACTTCTAATTTACCTTGATTATCCCTATGTAATTTTAATGCCTTTTCTTTTACTGATAAATTTTCACTCATTTTTAAAGCCTCCTATATTTTAAAAATTTTAATTTATCTTTTTATCTATTACTGTTCCTTAAAACCATCTTATCACTCTTTGGAATAGTATGTAAAATATAAAAAAATTATATACTAATAGATTTTATATATCAATAAATATCCTTCCCATAAATACAGTAAATATATTTAATATTTAAAATATTTCAATTCTATAGGCTTTTTACAAAATCTATAAACTGTCTTTGACTTTTAGTTACATATTTATTTTTATTCCATGCTATTGCAATACTTACTTTGATAGGATTTTTCAGAGAACGACAAGTTATATCTTTATTTCTTGTAGCTATAGTATCTAACAAAAAGCTTACTCCTATTCCATTTGAGATAAGAGTACAGATACTTTCTATCTGAGTAGATTGATATATTATATTAGGCTCAAAATTATGATGTTTACATTCATTTAAGATTCTTTTTCTTATATAATTTCCCTCTTTTAACAAAAGAAATCTCTCATCTTTAAGGATTTCAAAAGGTATTGTTTTTTGTTTAGCTAACGAATGTTCTTTAGGTAGGCATAAAAGAATTTCCCGTGCATTAATTGGAGTTGTTTCAATGCAATCATTTTTATGAGATTGTATTATAAGTGCTAAATCTATTTCTCCAGCTTCTAAAAGTTCAACAGTTTGCAACGAGCCAACTTCAACTATTTCGAGTTCTACATTAGAATTTTCATTGTAATATTGAGAAAATATTTTAGGAAGCATATGAAAACCTATAAGAGGAGGTATAGAAACTTTTATAATCTCCTTTTTTGATTTTTTAAAATCGTACATTTCTTTTTCAACATTAGTAACCCTATTTATTATTTCATTGGCTCTTTTATAAAATACTTCACCCTCTTTTGTTAAGTTTATATTTTTTTGCTTTCTTTCTAGAAGAATAACACCTAAACTATCCTCTAATTTTTTTATCGCTATAGTTATCGATGGCTGAGCTACATGAAGCTTATCAGCTGCCTTAGTAAAACTTTTTAAGTTAGTCACAGCAATAAAATATTCTAACTGTCTTAATTCCATTGTTGTTTCCCCCTTTAATATTATTTTCATTTATATTCTAAGATTTAATAAAAACTCATCCATTTCAACATAAAACCTAAATTATTTTATCATAAAATTTCTTTATAAATTTTATATTTTAATCTTTTTTCTATATTATAATATTATAAATTTGTATAGTAAAAGATAATACTATAAAAATTTTTAATAATTCAACTTATTTTTTATAAATAATTAATTATTAAATATTGTTATAATATTCTATTGCAAAATTTAAATATTTAATTAATAATATATATGTTCACTTATAAACACTATATTATTTTTTAGTCATGCAATTAATATTAATTTTACATTTATAATCATATATTGTAATTTTAAAATAAAATAAATGAAAGGATAAATTTATGGAATTAAATGAAAACAACAAACCAAATCAAAAATATTTGGGAACCTTAGGATTTGTAATTTTTATAGGCTTTTTAAGCGCTTTCGTTCCACTATCTACTGATTTATATTTGCCAGCTTTGCCCAAAATGGTAAATACATTTCATACTAGCGAAGCAATTTTAAATTTAACAATAACATTTTTCTTTATATTTTATGCACTGGGTATGCTTTTTTGGGGGCCTTTAAGTGATAAATTTGGAAGAAAAAAAATATTAACAATAGGAATGATTATTTATTGTGTGGGTAGTCTTTTATGTGCCAACGCTAACAATATACCTCTTCTTATTTGCTTTAGAGTAATACAGGCAATAGGTAGTGGTTCTGCTGTATCTGTTGCAACAGCTATGATGAAAGATGTTTATACTGGTAAAAAACTAGTTTCAATGCTTGCAATTGTTCAATCAATAGCTATGACATCTCCTGTTGTTTCTCCAGTAATAGGTGCTTTCATACTTGCCTTTACATCATGGAAAGGTATATTTTGGATACTTACAATAGTAAGTTTTATATCTATAATAGGCTCCTTACTTTTACAAGAAACATTAAAAAATTATAATACAGGAAGTCTATTAAAAGTTTTAGATAATATTAGAGTTGTAGCTAAAAATCCTGGCTTTGCAGTTTTACTATTCACTTTTGCAATAACTACACTACCTTTAATGGCATACATAACAACTTCATCTTACATATATATTGATGGATTTAAGTTATCTGACCAAGTATATAGCTATTTCTATGCTTGTACAGCAATATTTCTAATTATAGGTCCAATGGCTTACGTTCGTCTTGCTAAACATTTCACTAGCAAAAAAATTATACTATTTGATTTTGTTGTCATTATTTTAAGTGGTATTGCACTAATTCTAATAGGCCCAAGTTCTCCTATTGCATTTGCTTTATGCCTTATACCTGCAATGGCTTGCGGAAATATGCTAAGACCACCTAGCACTCATCTTATATTAGCTCAACAAGATACTAATATAGGTTCTGCTTCATCATTAATAAGTTTTGGCAACACTATTATGGGATGTATTGGTATGATAATTATAACCTTTAATGTAGGAAATAAAATCGTAGCTATTGGTTTCTTATATACACTAATCGCACTAATAGCTCTAGTATTTTGGATTATATTTAATAAAAAACCATTTATCGTGCAAGTCCAAGAACATAATCATTAATAATAAAAAATAGATTCTATCTCAATTTAGCTAGAATCTATTTTTTATATTATTAATTTTAAAATTTATTATAATGAACCTTTATAAAATCCATATCTTTCTCCTCATAAGCTGCTCTTTCCTGTCCTTTATATCCAATTGAGTTAATATAATCAATATTTATTTTAGTAAATGTTACATAAAAAATGGTCGTCTAAAGGAGTTTCCACTTTAAACAACCATTTTTCTTTAGTATACTATCAGTTATATTAAATCTGAAAGTTCACTTAATAAAGCTTCTTTTGGTCTAAATCCTACTAAAGTTTTAACGACCTTCCCATCCTTGAACACCTTAAGAGTTGGAACATTTACAACTTGGAATCTTGAAGCTATTTCAGAACTCTCATCTATATCAACCTTTACAAATTTAGCTTTTCCATTTAATTCAACTGATAACTCCTCAAATACTGGAGTTAACATTTTACAAGGGCCACACCATGTTGCAAAAAAGTCTACAACAACTACTCCTTCTGCTACCTCTTTATCAAAATCGTTACTATTTAATATTTTTGCCATTTTAAATCCTCCTAAAATTTAATAAAATTATTTAAAATAAAACTTCGCTTTATTAGTTTATGATTAAATTTAATTTATATCCTAAATAATTAATTTATTTAATTTGCTTTTTACGTAATTACTATACTATTTTTATTGATTTTAAACAATTAGTAACTTCTTAGTAACCTCTCACACTTTACTTAAAAATAAAATCTATTTATTACATTTCATAATATCTTTTCCCCATTCTATCATCATTGCAATTATAGGAACAAGTTCTTTACCTTTTTCACTTAAATAATAAAAAGATTCCACAGAATTTCCACTTTTACATCTTTCATTTATAACTATCTCATAACTTATAAGCATTTCTAATTGTTGTGATAAAACTTTTTTACTACATCCTTTTAATAGTCTTTGAAGTTCTCCAAATCTTTTTTTATCATTTTTAATATTCCATATTATTTTTCCAACCCACTTTTTCCCCAATACAGTTCCTAAAACTTGTATCGGGCAATCTATATCATAATACAAATTATCATTAAATTTTCTATCATCTACTTCATTCATTATTATTAAAAGTGAGATAATTTATAATAACTCACCAATATTTCACCCCATTCATTAAAATTAATAAAAAAGTCATGAGTTAAATAAAATTTATCCTCACGACCTCTCTTAAAATATAAATACTATATTAAATCTTCACAAAATTTATCCATAGTTTCAGCAACTACTTTTGCATGTGCAACAGCAGCAACTACTGTTTTTGCACCTGTAACAACATCCCCTGACGCAAAAACTCCTTTTTTGGTAGTATGACCTAATTCATCTACAACAATAAGTCCATACCTATCAATATTTAATCCTTTAGTACTTGATACTATATTATCCTTAGGTGATTGACTTACAGCTATTATAACTGAATCACATTCAAATATACTCTCAGTTCCTTCTAAATTTCTAGTGCTTACTCTTCCACTTTCAGTTACTATTCTTTCAGTTTCTATATATTTAACACCTTCATCTAATATTTCAAGCGGTGCTTTAAATAGTTCAAATCTTACTCCGTCTTCTTTAGCTTCATTTATTTCAAGCCTTGTAGCTGGCATATCTTCAAAGCCTTTTCTATAAAGAACCGTTACTTCTTTTGCACCATTTCTTTTAGCTGTTCTTGCAGCATCCATAGCAACATTTCCAGCACCTATTATACAAACTTTGTCTCCAAGCCTATAAACACTAGGGTCTTTTAAGTAATTTATTGCATAATTAACATGACCTAAACTTTCACCCTTTACCCCTAAAGCTTTTGGATTCCAAACTCCTGTACCGACAAATATTGCTTTATATCCATCTTCTCTAAGTTTATCTAAAGTTAAAACTGGCCCTATTAAAGTATTAGGTCTTATTTTAACATTTAAACTTATAAGTTCTTTTTCTAATCTATCCAATACGCCCTTAGAAAGCCTAAATTCCGGAATTCCATATCTTAAAACTCCACCCATTTTACTATGCGACTCAAATATAGTAACCTTATATCCCTTTCTAGCTAAAATAAGAGCTATAGTTATTCCAGCTGGTCCAGAACCTATAATTGCTACCCTAGTATCTAATCTAGCCTGTTGATTTAAGCTAACTTCTTCTAAAAATTTATTTGAAATATACTCTTCTATTTTATTAAATTCGACTGAATTTCCCTTTATTCCTCTTACACAATCCTTTTGACATTGATTTTCTACTGGACAAACAATTGAACATATAGCACTTAAAGGATTATTATTGAATAAAATTTCTCCAGCCTCTTTTATTTTATCTTCTTTAAATAATTTTATAATTTCAGGTATTGGTGTATTTATAGGACAACCTTTTTGACATCTTGCATTTTTACATTGTAGACATCTGTTAGCCTCATCATTTAAAAATTCATTCATTTCTAGTCCCCTCCACTAAATCATATCATATAAACGTCATAATTAATGATATTATAAGTTAATTTTTAAATTATATCAACTACGCTATTAATTATTTAAATACATTAATAATATTCACTAATTAAATACATTAAACTCTATATTTACATTATTTTCTTAGAGGTTATTTAGCTTGAGGCTTTTTATTTCTAAACACAATAAATTTATAAAAAGCAAAATTAAATAATTGAACAGAAGTGCCTAATAGAAATTTTACTATGTATACATTTATTCCTATAATATTATTAAGAAGATATACACCTCCCATAGATACTAATGTACAAATAGCATCACTTATAAGAAAATGTATAAATTCTATTACTAATTCTTGTCTTGATGATTTAGTTTTTTTAAATGTCCATACTTTATTTACAATAAAATTATTAAAACCTCCTGCCGTAATAGATGCCCCTTGAGCAATTATAGTATTTACATGAAACACATTAATTAAAATAATAAATATTATAAAATCAACTATAAAGTTAGCAATTCCAACCATATTGAATTTTATAAACTCTATATATTTGTGTATCTCTTTCTTTAAATCCATATTAATCTCCTATTTGACAGTACCATATTCTGATTTATCATATTTAAAAACAATAAATTTATAAACTATATAATTAAATATTTGCAAAAATAATGTTACCATAACTTTAGATATGTAAACATTTATGCCTATAATAGAGTTTAACAAATTTAATCCAATTAATGATACAGTTAAAGATATTCCATTAGTTAAAATAAATTTTCCAAATTGATTTATAAAACTTTCTGTTGTCTTATGCTCTTTAAAAGTCCAAAACTTATTCATAAAAAAGCTATTTAACACACCACAACCATATGATATTGTTTGAGCAACCAAATCATTTAAACAAAAAACATTAATAAAAATAATAAATACAAAAAAATCAACTAAAGTATTAGCAACCCCCACTATAGCAAATTTTATAATTGATTTATTTTCTCTTATTCTTTTTAATAACCCCATATTTTTCTCCCATATTATAGATTTTTATAAAATATTTTTAAAATTAAATATATATACCCATTTATATACCTAAATATATTAATTATTTTTACACACTTAAATCTTTAATCTTTACAAAATAAAACACTCTATATATAAAAATAACATAGAGTGTCTAATTATAATATCTATTTTATATTTATTACAAATGTTAATAGTTACATTTTTATAACAAATTAAAAATTTTTTAATATTTAATATTTTATTCACAATTTATATTTATCTAACTATAACTGATACTCCATCTGGAATAACAACTACTTTTGAATTTTTTCCTTTTATTTCATAAGCTTTTTCTAAAGCTTCATTAAATGTGTAAGCATGATTCATATGCATATTCTTTATCATTTCTGGATCACACATATCACTTACAATAAATACTGTATATTTATCTAAAATTCTTGATAGTATTTGGAATTCCCATTGATCTGGAACAGTTTCATTTCTTGGTACTTTTGCTATTCTTTCTAAAAGTTCTCTAGGAGTTTTTACTCCAGCTACATTGTCATAAAAAGATTGACCACCATGCCCATCATTACAAGCTGCAATCATTATTATAACTCCACCTTCTTTACAAGTAGCTTCTGCTGCTGTCATTCCTTTTACCGCTTGATATATATTTTGGTCTAAAGGATAACCTCCATTTGTTACAACTGCTATATCAGATAATTTTTTATCAACCTTTGCAATATCTAAAACAAATTCACAACCTGTTAAATGAGCTTCAGCACTATCACCTGCAAAAGCATTTATAATATTTTTTTCACCATCTATTACAACATTTAATATAAAAGCTAATTTTGCTTTCTGTGCAGCATATAACATATCTTTATGTACTGGATTATTTTTAAGAATTCCTGTTCTTGCATTTGGACTTGCAATAAATTCACTACAATGGTTTGCCATTATAGTTTTTGCTGATGCAATTCCAGGAAGCACACTTTTTCTACCACCTGAAAATCCTGCAAAGAAATGAGATTCAATAAATCCTTCTGCTATTAAAAGTTCAGCCTCTATTGCAAGTTTATTTAATATAAGGTCACCACCAGATGGAAGTGTTCCCACATGAACTAAACTAGAATCATCTGTTGATACATGATTTATTATTGTTTCACTCTCTACTATTTCACGACCAAATTTATTTATCATTTCTTCTCTTGTTGTTGGTCTATGAAATCCTGTAGCTATAAGAATTTTTATATCTATATTAGGATTTGCTTTTCTTATTCTTCTTAAAATTATAGGAAGCGTTATCTTACTAGGTACAGGTCTTGTATGGTCACTTGTTATTATTACCATATTATTCTTATCTTTAACTAATTCTTCTAAAGATTTACTACCTATAGGATTATCTAAAGCTCTTTCAACTATTTCCTCTTGGCTCATGTCTACTTTATATGTATCTGCTTTAGATCTTAAAACACCTACTAAATTTTTATCATTAATTTCAATATCTATCATACTTTTGTGATAAGGAACTTTTATTTTACTCATATCTAGCTACCCTCTCTCTTAATAAATTTAATGATTATTTTAAAAACCATTAATATATCTTATTATTGGTATGACCAAAATTGGTAAGACCTTTATTAGTATACTATTATTTCTATGCTTATTCAATATAAATTAATAATATATAGTAATAAAAATTAAATATATTTTGTTATTTTTTTAACTATTAAATTGCAATTATTAAATATTTTCCCCTAATAAAAAAAATTAATATTTTTTTATATAAAATTTTTTAATGTATTTTTATTTATAAATAAAAATTTTTAATGTATTTTTATGCTAGAAATAAATTCTATTTTATGGCTTTTTATCCCTAAAAATATAGATTTTTTTAACATCAACAAGTTATTTTTTTATTCTGAATTTTTAATTAATAAGCAATTCAAATGGCATTTTTCCTATTAGTTATTTTTTTAACTATTGTTGAAATTAATAAAAAATAGTCTTAAAATTAAGTCAGTTATTGGTCATACCAATATCGAATGTGCCCGTTTTAATACTTTTATTGATGTATATTTAAAAGTATATTGACTTTAAAAACTGTCGCTACATCTAAAAAAACACAAATAAGATATTTGTACATTTTGTTTAATTAATATCTTTTATTATATAGCAATATCTGTTTAAAACAAAAAAATTGTTATAGCTGTATATAAAGTTTAGCTAAAAAATATATCACGAAAGGAAGATAAATATGAATATTTTAGTTTGTATTAAACAAGTTCCAGGAACATCAAAAGTTGAAGTTGATCCTGTTACAGGAGTTTTAAAAAGAGATAGTGCAGATACTAAAATGAATCCTTACGATTTATTTGCTCTTGAAACTGCTCTTAGAATCAGAGAAGAAGTTGGAGGTACAATAAAGGTTATAAGCATGGGACCTCCACAAGCCATGGATGTTATAAAAGAAGCATTTTCCATGGGAGCTGATGATGGTGCTCTAGTTTCAGACAGAAAATTTGGTGGTGCTGATGTTTTAGCAACTAGCTATACTATATCACAAGGTGTTAGAAAGATGGGTGATTTTGATTTAATTCTTTGTGGTAAACAAACAACAGATGGAGATACTGCACAAGTTGGTCCAGAAATGGCTGAATATTTAGGTATACCACATATAGCAAATGTTATTGATATAATAAATGTTAAAGAAAATAGCATGCAATTAAAAATGGATATGCCAAATACTGTTGAAATTGCAGAAGTTAAATTCCCTTGTCTTTTAACAGTAGAAAAAGATATATTTGTTCCAAGATTACCATCTTACAAGAAAAAAGTCGCTAGTAAAGATAAAGAAATAAGAATTATTTCTTTCAACGACCTTGAAGATAAAAATGAAAAAAAATATGGATTAAATGGTTCTCCAACTCAAGTTGAAAGAATTTTCCCTCCTGAAGTAAATAATGATAGACAAATGTGGACAGGCAATACTAATGATTTAGCTGATAAAATATCATCTAAATTAAAGGAATTAAAATTTATTTAAGGGGTGAATAAGATATGGGTAAGCTTAAAGTAAATCAAGATAAAATCACAAACATAGATGAAGTTATAAAAATATGTCCTTTTGGAGCAATGGAAAATAATAACGGAAAATTAGAAATAAATGCAGCATGTAAAATGTGTAAAATGTGCGTTAGAAAAGGAAACGGTGCTGTTGAATTTATTGAAGAAGAAGTTGTAAAAATAGATAAATCATTATGGAACGGTATATCAGTATATGTTGACCATGTTGATGGAAATATACATCCCGTAACTTTTGAACTTATAGGTAAAGCTAGAGAACTTGCTAAAAAAGTTAACCAAAAAGTTTATGCTGTTTTTGTAGGATACAATATAAGTGATAAAGCTAAAGAACTTTTACATTACGGAGTTGATGAAGTATTTATCTATGATTACAAACAATTAGAAAGTTTTAGAATAGAACCTTATACAGCAGCTTGTGAAGATTTCATAAATAAAAATAAACCAGCTGTTTTACTTGTTGGCGCTACAACAATTGGTAGATCTTTAGCTCCTAGAATTGCTGCTAGATTTAGAACTGGTTTAACTGCTGATTGTACAATTTTAGATATTAAAGAAAATACTGATTTAGTACAAATAAGACCTGCCTTTGGTGGAAATATTATGGCTCAAATAGTAACTCCAAATTCAAGACCTCAACTTGCAACTGTAAGATATAAAGTTATGAACGCTCCTGAAAGAACTGAAGAAGAAACAGGTAAGTTAAACTTTGCTCAAATAGATGAATCTAAATTATCTTCAAAAATTGATGTTCTAAAAATTCAAAAGAAAATAAAAGAAAAAAATATAGAAGATGCTGATGTAATAGTTGTTGCTGGTCGTGGTGTAAAAAATGAAAAAGATATGGCAATGATAGAATCTTTAGCAAATCTTTTAGGTGGAGAAGTTGCTGTAACTAGACCACTTATTGAAAATGGATGGGCTGATGCTAAAAGACAAGTTGGATTAAGTGGTAGAACAGTAAAACCAAAACTTATAATAACTTGTGGTGTTTCAGGTGCAGTTCAATTTACAGCAGGAATGAATAATTCAGATTATATATTCTCAATAGACATGGATGAAAAAGCACCTATATTTAAAGTTGCAAATTACGGCATAGTTGGTGATTTATATGATATAATTCCTCAATTAATAGAAAATATAAAAGCAACTAAGGAGGCATAAGAAATGAACTACAAAACTATTGATAATAAAGATATTGAATGTTTAAAAAGTATTGTTTCAAATGATGAAGAGAGATTTTTAATAAATGAAAATATAAGTGAAGAATATAGCCATGATGAACTTGCTGGAATTAAAAAGATGCCAGATGTAGTTTTAAAAGTTAAAAGCGCAGAAGAAGTTTCACAAATAATGAAATATGCTTATGAAAACTCAATTCCTGTTACTCCAAGAGGTTCTGGTACTGGTCTTGTTGGTGCTGCTGTTCCTGTTTTAGGTGGTATAGTAATTGATATGACTCTTATGAATAATATTTTAGAATTAGATGAAGAAAACCTTACTTTAACAGTAGAACCTGGTGTTTTACTTATGGAAATTGCTAAATATGTTGAAGATAATGGGTTATTCTACCCACCAGATCCAGGTGAAAAAACAGCTACAATAGGTGGTAATATTAGCACAAACGCAGGTGGTATGAGAGCTGTTAAATATGGAGTTACAAGAGATTATGTTCGTGGTTTAGAAGTTGTTCTTCCTAATGGAGAAATTGTAAACTTCGGTGGTAAAGTTGTTAAAAATAGTTCTGGATATTCTTTAAAGGACTTAATTGTTGGTTCTGAAGGTACTTTAGGAATAGTAACAAAAGCTACATTAAAACTTTTACCTCTTCCAGATAAATCTTTAAGCTTACTTGTACCATTTCCAAATCTTCATATGGCAATAGAAACTGTACCTCAAATAATAAAGGCTAAAGTTATACCTACTGCTGTTGAATTTATGGAAAAGGAAGTAATATTAGCTTCTGAACAATACTTAGGAAAGAAATTCCCAGACCACGCTTCTGGTTCTTACCTTTTGTTAACATTTGATGGTAGAAGTAAAAAAGAAATCGAACTTACATATGACCATGTTGCAAAAATTTGTTTAGAATGTGGTGCTTTAGATGTTTTAATATCTGATACTGAAGAAAGACAAACATCTATATGGCAAGCTAGAGGTTCATTCCTAGAAGCTATAAAAGGTTCTACTACTGATATGGATGAAGTTGATGTAGTTGTTCCTAGAAATAAAATTGCTGAATTCGTTGAATTCACTAATGAACTTGAAAAAACAATTGGAATCAGAATAAGAAGTTTTGGACATGCAGGTGACGGTAACTTACATGTATATATTCTAAAAGATGAATTAGATGATGCTGCATGGAAACAAAAATTAAACGCAGCTATGGATGAAATGTATAAAAAATCCAATGAATTATCAGGAAAAGTATCTGGTGAACATGGTATAGGTTATGCTAAAATGGGTTACCTTGAAAAATCTATATCTAAAGAAACTTTAGATTTAATGAAAGGTATAAAACTAGCATTTGACCCTAAAGATATTTTAAACCCTAAAAAATTATTTTAATGCTTATTAAACAAACTAAAACTGTATACTAAAATCAATAAATAGCCTAATGATATATTTAATCACATAAAATAAGAGTTATAACATTTAATGTTATAACTCTTATATTTTTTCTAAACATACGCTCATTTTTAGGTCTTATAAATATTATTACGCCTTGAGCCCACGCTATTATATAACCATTGTGTAGAACTTAACTTTTGATAATTTATATAAACAGGTAAATAACCGTTAGTTAATATTTTAACTACTGGTTCATTTATATCCTCAACATAAAGCTTAGCTCTTCCAACTCCTTCAATATAATAAATCCCAAAATAGCTATTTCCTGATTTTACACCATCTAAATTCATTTCTACTTTAGGTATCTTATCTAAATATTCAACAGTCGTCATTTCTTTATAAGGCAACAATTCACCATAAGTTCCATTTATAACTACATTTTCATTTTCTAGCACAAGATTAAGTGTTGTAGTATTATTTAAAGAAATAGATATATACGCTACTGAGCTTACACAAGCAATAATAGCTACGATTATAGCTATACCTATGCATTTTCCAATTATATTTCCCCAGTTTATATTGATTCCCTTTCCATTTCTCTTTGCAACTAAGAAAGATGAATCTTTAGGTTTAAAGTAAAATATTCCAAAAATATAATCAGAATCATCTACTGTTAGACTTTCTCCACTTTTCCTGTCTACAAAAGTAGGGTTGTTATAGATTAATTTTTCCCAACCTTCTCTATGTTTTAAAGCTTTTAATTTAGTATTTATTATGTAATGGACAAATATTATAATAATCCCATCTATAATAATTGTTAATATTATCATAAGAGGAATATATCCTTCTCTAACTGATATATTTACAACCATAATAATTGAATTTATGATTGCCCAAAAAATAACAAGGTAAGCCCTAAACAGTTTTTTATATTCCCTTAATGCAATTGGGACTTCTTGAATTTTAGGAAATTTTACTCCTAATAATACATTATTATCATCTAAGTTGCATATTTCAAAACCTATAAACAACATAACAAACGGTATGATAAATGAAACTACTCTTAATAACATTTTATATCCCCCCTTTCTTAAACTGTTAATTCTTTTTATTTAAATTATTATACAACAATTTTTAAATCAAATAAATAACAGTATATAGAGAGCATATAATATCTTATCCTATATAATAATTAACTCTTTTTACACTTGAGTAAACATCCTCTAAAGAATAACCAAGCATAGCTTTCCTTGTAGCCTCTAAAACGTGTAATGTTGATACTAAAGATATAATTTTAACCTGTGTGTGAAATTCATTCTCTATTATTTCTCCAAATGTCACTAACGAACCCATATCAACCAATATTAAGTAACCTTGTTTAGATGGGTTTTCTTTTATAATATTTTTTAGCTCATTTAAAATATATGATGGCTTAATGTCAATTGGTGAATCCAGAGCTATGGTATAATTTTGTCCTAAAAGTCTATTAGTAACATCAACAATTGATGATGCTGTGCTATCACCATGTGCTATAACAATTACCTTAACTTTATCATTTTGTTTATATTTTAATTGCCCATCTTCTATAATAAATATACATAAATATCCAACCTCACCTAAAGGAATTTCTTTTTTTAAATATTTCTCTATACGAGCTTTAATTTCGACAGCTATATCATATTCTTTTTTATACTTTGTTTCTAAATTTAAAACATTAGTATTTACCATAATTTTATCATTTTTGACTCTATGGATTAAATTGTTTATATGCAAAGCCATAGCTATACACATATTAGGTTTTAACTTCTCTTCTAATTTGCTATTTATATAATGGATTAAATGCTTTATAAACTCCAATACATCCTCATCTATAAAGTTCTCTAACATTTTACTATTATCATATTCTGAAACACCTTCTATATCTTTTCTAAAATGAGTTATAACTTCTTTGTCTACTAAATAATCCATATTTATATCTACAACATCTTCAGCCTTTAGTCTATCAACTTTATATTTTATATTTTCATATATATGATTATCTTTATATTTTTCTATTATCACTTCTTCTAAACTAGAAATTTTTATATAATCTATATCTTCCCCTATTAATCTATTCCACAAAACTCTATGATTTTTTTCCTTATAAAGTCCCTCTTTTATGTAAGTTGGAGTATTTTTTATTTCTACTCTTATATCCTTTTGTGAATGTGTTAAATACTCTGAATAAGCCCTAGCACAAATAAGCTGTATATCACTTTTAAGTTGACCGATATTGTTAGGGCAATCATAAGATAACAAAGCTCTCATAGCATTTACTGATATAAATATATCTTTCTTTATTTTAATACTTTCTGCTTTAAAAAAAGATTTAATCAGATAAAACCTCTCCTCTAAGGTTCTTTGTTTCAAAGCTGGTATTGTAATGGTCATTGGTATCCTTCTGGTAAATGTTTTCAACAGAGTTGAATCTGGATTTTCTGTGGTAGCTGATATAATAAGTGCATTAGACTGTCTATTTTCATGATCTCCAACTCGCCTAAAAAGCCCTGTATCTAAAAATGTAAATAACGCCTCTTGTCCCTCTGGTGGAAGCCTATGTATTTCATCTAAAAACAATATGCCATTATTAGCTTTCTCTATAAGACCTATCTTATCTATTTCAGCACCTGTATACGCTCCTTTTTTAACTCCAAATAGTTGTGACGTTAACAATTGAGGATTATTGCTATAATCAGCGCAATTAAATGTTATAAAAGGAGAATCTATATTTTTAACTTGCATTTCAATTGCATACTCATGCATTAAATAAGCAAACATTGACTTTCCAACACCTGTCTCTCCAAGTATTAAACAATTCATTCCATTTGGCGGATATAAAATTGAAGCCTTCGCATGTTCTATTGCATCTTTTAAACTTATATTATTATTAGCTAACTTATCTAAGTTAGTTTTATTCTTTAAAGAACTTAATGATTCGTTAATATAAAATAAAACTGGTCTACCATTTGATTTAGATACTTTACCTTCCTTACAAAGAGTATTTAAAACATGGCTTACATTAGCTCTACTTATATTTAACATAGATGCTAATGTATTTGCATCTATCCCCTTATTTATGGGCAAATCCAACAAAGTTTTATAAATTAAGTCTACCCTCTTCATCTAAACTCTCCTATTAAAAATTATTTAATCTAATATTTTAAACATAAAATATTATTAATAGTTTTATTTTCTAAATTACTATTATTTTTTATAAAACTATCATTTAAAATCTTTAAATATTTAACAGTAAATCTTTATTTCAATGATAGCACATTTTTATCTTTTTTTCTATAAACTAGTTCATTGCTATATAACCCAATAATAAAAAGTAATTATTTTTAAATTATTTAATAATTAATTTAATTTAAATAATTTTTATATAATCAAATAAATAATAATTGTAAATTAAAGGAAATTGATATAAAATATATTAAGAGATATTTACCTTTAACTATTAATAAATATAACTCCTTAAAATTACATGAAAGGTGTGAATATTATGAACACATTGAATAAAGAAAATATAAAATCTGGTATAATAAAATATTTAAAAATCAAGTATCGTAGAACATTAGATACAGCTAAAGATTTTGAACTTTTTAATGCCTTATCATTAACTTTATTAGAACACATTATTGATGAGTGGGATAACACAGATGAAACATACAAAAATACTAAAAACGCCTATTACTTTTCAGCTGAATTTTTAATGGGCAGAGCTCTTGGAAATAATCTTATAAATCTTGGAATCTATAATGATATCAAAGAAATTTTTGATGAACTAGGATTAAATCTAAATGCAGTAGAAGAAATCGAGGAAGATGCAGGGCTTGGAAATGGTGGTTTAGGAAGGCTTGCTGCATGTTTTATGGATTCTGGCGCAACTCTTGAAATCCCATTAACTGGATATGGAATAAGATATAGTAATGGTCTTTTCAAGCAAGAATTTAAAGACGGTTACCAAAATGAAAAGGCAGATAGTTGGCTAAAATACGGTGATCCTTGGAGTATAAGACGAGATGATGAATCCACCATAGTAGAGTTTGCTGATATGACAGTTAAAGCTGTTCCTTATGACACTCCTATAATAGGATATAAAAGCAAAAATATAAACACACTAAGATTGTGGAAATGTGAGCCATTAGAGGAATTTAATTTTGATCTTTATAATTCACAACAATATTCAGAAGCTTTAGATTTAAAAAATCGAGCAGATAATATCTCAAGAGTACTATATCCAAATGATACAGGAAGGTCTGGTAAAATATTAAGACTTAGACAACAATACTTATTAGTTAGTGCTTCTTTAAAAGATATAATTAGAAAATATAAAGAACAACACAGTGCTATTACTGAAGAATTTTCAAACTTTAATGTAATACAATTAAACGACACCCATCCTGTGCTTGGAATTCCAGAACTTATAAGAATTCTAGTAGATGAAGAGAAATTAGAATTTGATGTAGCATTAAATATTTGCAAAAAAACATTTGCTTATACAAATCATACTATTTTAGCAGAAGCTCTTGAGAAATGGGATGCTGAACTATTTAGATGTCTTTTCCCTAGAATACTTGAAATAATAAATATAATTAACTCCATATTTATAAGCGAGTTAAAATCTAAAGGATATAACGATCACCAAATAAATGAATTTTCAATAGTAAATAATTTTAATGGGCAAGTTAGAATGGCAAATTTAGCTATTAGTGTTGGATTTGCAGTAAATGGTGTTGCTAAGCTTCACACAGACATCTTAAAAAATTCAGAATTAAATAACTGGTACAAATTATATCCTGAAAAATTTCAAAATAAAACAAATGGTATTACTCCAAGACGTTGGCTTAGATTGTGCAATAAAGAATTATCTAATTTTATAACAGAACTTTTAGGAAACGAGGACTGGGTTAAAGATTTAAATAAACTAAGTGAATTAAAAAAATTTGCTGATAATAATGAGGTTTTAGAAAAATTCTTACAAATCAAACTTACAAAAAAGAAACAACTAGCACAGTTTATAAAAGAAAATGAAGGGATAGAGATAGACCCTAATTCTTTATTCGATATTCAAGTAAAAAGACTTCATGAATATAAACGACAATTTTTAAACTCACTTTACATTTTAGACCTTTATTTTAGATTAAAAGAAAATCCTAATCTTGATATTCCAAAATGTACGTTTATATTTGGAGCTAAAGCATTCCCTGGATATAGAAGAGCTAAATCAATAGTTAAATTTACAAATGATATTGCTAATTTAATAAATAATGACCAAAGTATAAATGGAAAAATTAAAGTTGTATTTGTTAAAAATTATAGCGTATCTTATGCTGAAAAATTATGCCCAGCAGCTGATATTTCAAAACAAATTTCAACTGCTGGAAAAGAAGCATCAGGAACTGGTAATATGAAATTTATGCTAAACGGAGCTCCAACCTTTGGAACTTTAGATGGTGCTAATATTGAAATAGTTAATGAAAGTGGAGAAGAAAATAACTTTATTTTTGGTTTAAAAGTAAATGATATCGAAAATTTAAGACATTGCTATAATCCATGGGATTACTTTAATAATAATCCAGATTTAAGACGAGTAATTAACACATTAGTTGATGGGACATTTAAAGATAATTTAAATAATGATTATAGAGATTTATTTAATTCTCTTATGAATGAAGGAGATCAATATTTTGTATTAGCTGATTTTAGAAGCCTTAAAGATACGGAGGATAAAGTATTTGAAGCTTATAAAGACAGGCTTGCATGGGCTAAAAAATGTTTCTTAAATGTTTGTAATGCTGGAAATTTTTCAAGTGATAGAACAATCCAACAATATTGTAATGAAATATGGCACATTAACAAATGTAAAAATACAAAATAAATTTAAAAATATTAATATAATTTGATAAAATGCCTAAGGTTTTTCTTTAGGCGTTTTTCACTTGATTATTACATAATATTGCATAAAACACAACTTAGTGATATAATTAACAAGTGATAAATATAATTATTTTATGAAACATAAATATAATGTTAAAGCTTACAAATATAAAATAATTGATATTTTTGAATCAAATTTTTTTTGATAAAAAGAGTTACAATTTTTAAAAGATTGTAGCTCTTTTTAATTTTTACTTTTATTTAATATTTTTAAATGTTAAATTTTATTTAACATTTAAAAATATTAACATTTAACCTTTGACAATTAGTTTTTTTTTTATATAATGGTATTAACAAACATTTTTTAGATAAATTTGTTTTAAAAATATTTTTTTCTAAAATATACTTTTTAAGATGGGGGTAATTTACATGAAAGAAAAAATGGTAAGGCTATCACAATTAAATTTAAGTGGTTTATTAGAAAGTTCTATAAAATCAGTAGAAAATGATTTCAAGGAAAAATATTTAAATGAAAATGAAAGTCTTAGTGATTATGGTTTTAATAGAAATGATATAATCAACTCATATATAGAATTATTTACTAATGAAAATAAAGATATATTTATCCCATTTGCTTATAAAAAAATTGGTTTTGGCGACGATATTTATTTATTAGACGGAAATAAAATATTTAATAATAATAACTCTGCTGATATTGGCGATTTAAAATTAAGCTACACATCAGATATTGGATTTTTATTAAGTTATACTGATGATGATTGTGTAATTATTAAAGTTGGCTATGCCATAGATAATCAAACTTCTGGGTTTAAAGCAAAAGAAAATACAGGTGTATTAAAGCCAAAAATGCAATGTTATTTAAATAGATTTCTTTGTGCATAAACTTTAATTTTACTTAACTTTGAATTCCAATAAATTTAAATTAATTGATATATTATAAAATATTACACTTTACTAATGATTAAATATTAGTTTAAGATTGCTAGTTAGTGAAGATAAATTATACTAAAAATGGTTAGAAAGATTTTTCTAACCATTTTGTTTTTAACAAATCTCTTTACTTCCTTCTGTAATTATATTTTTCACTAAATCTATCGCTAATTTAATAATAATCAAAAGAAATACAATAGCCATTATTACTTTAGGAAACATCAAATAATCAAATAAATAATTTATGTAACAAAAAAATGATATTGAAATTATCCCAAGAGGTATATACCATTTTCTCCTATCTATAAAGAAATAAATTATTCCTAAAATTCCTGCTATATATATATATCTTTCATGCATAGAAGGTAAAAAGTAATTGCAAATTAATATTGAAAGTATCGATATTTGTAAAATTATTTTATTATTTATTGCAAACTTATAACTTAAAATAAACATTGTAAGCATTGCAAAAATAAATATAGTAAATATTATTCCAGCTGTTGAAAACACTTTATAATAGTTAGGAACAAAAGTATATATATTGGTAAGGTTCATAGTCAATTCTTTGTATTGCCCAACCTGTGTCATATATTGTGTTATTAATGTTTCAATAGGTCTTCCTAGCAAAAGAGCTGGTATATTTACAACAAGCACCGTTATAGGTATAATAAAAAAGTTTAATATAGACATATCTTCACCTTTTAAATATAAAATTATATATAAAGGTAAAATAAATATTGTTTGAAGCTTAAATGAAAAAGCAATGCCTAAAAATATAAATGTCTTAGTATACTTTTTATCAAATAAGAATAATAATGAAGCCAATACAAAGGTCGCATAAATCATATCGCATTGTCCCCAAGCTGAACTATTTAATATAACTGTAGGACTAAATAATATTGTTGCATATGTACAAAGACTTAAAAGTTTTTTATATTTTTCATTTTTGCAAAATTTATATACTATACGAGCTCCTACAAACGCGCCAATAAAATCAAATATTATTGAAACAATTTTTATAGTGTATAAACTGTTAATTGGAATGTAAGTTAAAATCCCTAATATTAGCATATATGGTGCTGTATAATTTCCTATATGATCTTTTATGGCAAATATCCCACCATTCGCCTTTAATGTATTAAACCACCCTTCTAAAAAATATTTATAATCTCCACTTACAACATTAAAAAACATACATCTAATAAAAATAGCTAAAATAGAAATTATTATTATAAACAATTCATATTTATACTTTTGTATATATTTTTTTATATAAAAATCTACTTTATTACTTCTCATGACTGTTAAAAGATAGCTTTATCTTTTAATTCCCTCCTCTTTATAATGCTAAAAACTATTATACAGCACTTTTGTATAATTATTAAGACATACAATTACATTTTAAATTTTACTTTTTATTTATCTGCTAATTTTAGATGAAAGTAAAAAAACAGGAAGATCTTATTAAAAATTCTTCCTGTCTATCTATTTAACAATTATAAGGAATATCCTATTTATTCAATATTATTTATCCCAACCTAACGCTTTTCTCTTGTTCTTCATATTTTCTATTATTTTATCAGCTAATTTAAGTGGGTCTACCTCAACATTCATAGTTGAACCTAAAGTTTTACTTGAATCTAAAATATAATTCATTACATTTTGTGAACCATGAGCTGGTGGATATACACAATGGTATGTGTTAATTCCCATAAGTCTAAAGCAATATGAAGCTCCCAATCCTTTTTCATTTGCCCATTCTGGACTTGACATTGCATAAGGCATATCTTTCATTTCTAATCCAAGTTCACCAGCAACTCCTGCAAATATTTCAGTTGATCTTGTGTTATCAACACATTCTCCAACATGCCATATTGGTGGAAGGTCATCTCCTAAAATACTTCTTAATCCTTCTCCTGCTAATTCTTGAGCTTTAACAGCACACATTCCTGTTTTTAATAATGGGAATGATGCACAACCATTTGTTAATATAAGGATATTATTTTCAAGCAATTTTGTAGCAACATCAACAACTGCTCTTTCATAAACAACTCTTGGATTACAGCATCCAACTAGGTTAACTATACCTAACACTTTACCACTTTTAACTGCATCAGCAAGTGGTTTCATGCTTCCGCCATATCTCTCTTTTACATATTCAGAAGTAAATCCGACCTCTGCCTCAACTTCATATTGTGGTATATGAACTGGTACATCACGTCTTTCTGCATAACTTTCAATAGCTCTTGTCATTATTTTCTTAGCTAAGTTTTCTGTTTCACCTATATTTGAATGATAATGGTCATAAGCATAATGCTCTGCCCCTGGAAGTCTTGCAGAATCACTTGTTGTAATTACTGTAGTTTTAAAACATCTAGCAACATCCATAATTCCTGGGAATACATCTTGTACATCAGCAATCCAACAATCTAATGCTCCAGTACCAAGTACAAGTTCAGCTCCAACTGAATTAGATAGTGGAACTACATCACCATATCTATACATTGATGAAAGGCCTGTACAACAAATTCCATAGAATTTAATTCCTTTAGCTCCTTTTGATTTAGCTAAATTTATAAATTCTTCGCTTCTACCTTGTTTTATGATTTCGCTAACAAGAACTGGTAAATGTCCATGAACAGCTATATTTACATAGCCCTCTTCTAATGCACCAATATTAGTTCTTGAAGTTTGTCTTTTTGGTAATCCAAATAAAGCATCAGTTGCAATAGCTGGAGCTACAACTCCTGAATATAAGAATGTAAGACCACATCTTGCAAATTGTTGCATAATGTTTTTCCAATCTCCATCTGTTGCTTCAGTTGATCTATGTAATGCTTCAAAAACTTCATGATAAGCCGAAATAGGTAGTATGTCCATTTCTTTCCACTTTTCTTGTCTTTCTAATGGAGCAAAACCTTTTATTGTTTGATATTCATCTGGAAGAGATCTTGACATATCAGCAAGTAAAACATCAGAAACAGCCATAGCTAATTCCTTAACTGACATTTTTTCATAATCTTTTATTCCTAATTTAGGAGCACTTTCTCTTAATATATTTTCTCCTAATATAGGTAAATCTAACTTTCCTTCTGCTGCAAATCTTAACGCAAGTATAACTTCTCTACCGTGAGAACCATGAGCCCCTACACCACCTGCCATAGTCCTTAATATATTTCTAGCAACGATAAGGTCAGCATCAGCACCACAAACTCCCTTTGGACTTTTAGCAGTTATTTTACAAGGCCCCATTGTGCATATACGACAACATACTCCTGCTATACCAAAACTACATTGTGGTTTTTGTTGATCAAATCTATCAAAAGGAGTATCTATTCCTAATTTCTCCATATGTAATAACATTTCTCTTACTGCTGGATCAGCTGCCTTTTCTATTACATCTTTCTTTGATGCGAATGTTTTTTTATACTCAGCAACAGCTTTCATATAATCATATCCATCTGCTCCATGTTCATGACCATGGGCATTAACAGTTTTAAGTTCTTTTGCTTCTTGATTATGTAATTTGTTTATTACTTCTCTTGTATCCATATTAAAAATCCTCCTTTGTTTGTCAAATATTTGTCAAACTATTTAGCAGTTAATTATTAACTTTACTATAATTATACTACTATTCGACTTTTTTTCAAACATTTTTTTAATTTTTTCTCTATTTTTTTTTAGTTTTTTTATATTATTTAATTATTATTATTATTCCGTTTTAAATATTACTTATTATTGATTTTATGTTTTTTTTATACTTTTTTATTGTTATTTTTATAATAATTGCTAAAATAAATTAATCTTATATATATATCATAATATTTTTTTCTCTTTTTTATATGATATTTCTTCTTTTTACTAGTTTTTTTGTTAATAATTTAATTAAATAATAAAGAAATCTATGTAAAAGGTTTAAATTTTTATTGAATTGAGAATATTTATATAGTATAATCCTAATTGATAATTTATTTTCAACAGATAATCAATTATCATTTCTTGTATAAGTTATTCATTACTTTATTATATAAAAGGAGGTTATATACTAATAAAATGCATCGCTATTTGTTAGCGTTATCAAAATAATCAAACAAATAAAGTAAAATCTAATTTGATTTTTAAAATTATTTGTACCGTAATTATTAAGGAGATTAAAAATGAGCGATAAAAAAAGAAAAAAAGCTCAAAAATTAGATCAAGAGAATTTCAAACGTATTAGTTCAAAAATACATGAAAATAGTACACTTTCCAATGAAGAATTATTTAAAAAATTCAATACATCTCTTGATGGTTTGAGTGAGGCACAAATTAAGAAAAACATATCCACTTACGGAGATAATAGCACTGATCCAAATAAAGAAAAACCAATAATAGTTCAATTTTGCAAAGCTTTCATAAATCCATTTGTATTTGTATTAGTTATAATTGCTATTATAAGTTATCTTACAAATGTTGTGTTTGTAGCTCCAGGAACTCAAAGTTGGTCTCAAATCAACATTATACTTGTATTAATAGTAGTAGGTGGAGTAATTCAATTTTCTCAAGAGTATAGATCGGGAAAATCTGCAAAAGCTTTGGCAAGTTACATAAAAAATACATGTCTAGTAAAAAGAAATGATAAAAATTTCGAACAAATTGATACCAGAAAATTAGCAGTTGGAGATATAGTTAAGCTAAGAACTGGGGATATCGTTCCTGCTGATTTAAAAATTTTAGAGTGCAAGGATCTTATGATTAGTCAATCAGCTTTGACTGGAGAATCCGAACCTGTGCAAAAATTTACTATAAACAATTCTGATAGCTCAGAAATTGGAGATTATACAAACGTTTGCCTTCTAGGAACTAGTGTTGTAAGTGGAACAGCTATTGCTGTTGTTATCGGCACAGGTCAAAATACATATTTTGGTGCTATGCAATCTTCATTACAAGAGGCAGACCCTGAAACAGAATTTGATAAAAGTGTTAGAAAAGTTTCTAAAATGCTTTTAATATTTATGGCTGTAATGGTTCCTCTAGTTCTTGTTATAGACTGGTATCAAACAGGTAGTTTCTTTGATGCATTAACTTTTGCTGCATCACTGGCTGTTGGTTTAACCCCTGAAATGTTACCTGCTATTGTATCTGAAAACCTTACTAAAGGTGCTTTAAAAATGGCTAAACGTAAAACAGTTGTAAAAAAAATTGGTGCAATTCAAAACTTTGGATCTATCGAAATACTTTGTACAGATAAAACTGGAACATTAACAGATGATCATATAAGAGTTGAAGAATGTATTGATATAACTGGTAGCACTTCTAATGAAGTCCTTAAATATGCTTACTTAAATAGTGCAAAACAAAATGGATTACAAAACGTAATTGACTTTGCCATAATAGAACGTGCTAAAGAATTAAACCTTGCTAAAGAATTAGATAACAATTTTAAGAAACATGATGATTTAGCTTTTGATTTTAATAGACGTAGAATGTCTGTTTTAATTGAAGAAAATAACGAGCCTTTATTAATAACAAAAGGTGCTTTTGAAGAAATGTTACATATTTCTAAATACATAGAGATGAATGGTGAATTATTAGAAATAGATTCTAAAATTATTTCTAATTTAAAGAAAAAAGTAAATAAATTAAACCTTGAAGGTATGAGAGTTATAGCTCTTGCTAAAAAACAACTTTCTAAAACTTCTGCAGCCTTAGAAGATGAATCTGAAATGACTTTAATAGGATTTTTAGGATTTTTAGATCCACCAAAAGAAACAACTAAAGCCGCATTAGATGCACTTGAATACTATGGTGTTGATGTAAAAATTCTAACTGGAGACAATGAACTAGTTACTAAAAAAGTTTGTGAACAAGTAGGATTTAAGATAACTGGAATTTTACTTGGTTCTGAAGTTTCTAAGATGTCTGATAATGAATTAAGAGCTGAAGCATTAAAGGCTAATGTTTTTGCTAAATTAAATCCTCTTCAAAAAGCAAGAATTGTTAGAGTATTGAAAGGTGCTAACAAAGTTGTTGGTTTTATGGGAGATGGTATAAACGATTCTATTGCATTAAAAGAATCTGATGTTGGTATTTCAGTTGATACTGCTGTTGAAATTGCTAAAGAAAGTGCTGATGTTATTCTTTTAGAAAAAGATCTTATGGTACTTCAAGAAGGTATTATTGAGGGTAGAAAAGTTTTTGCTAATACTACAAAATATTTAAAAATTACCGCAAGTAACAACTATGGTAACTCTATAAGTGTTCTTATGGCAGGTATATTCTTACCATTTGTTCCAATGCTACCTATTGAATTATTAGTACAAAACTTAGTTTACGATATTACTCAAGTATTTATCGCTTGGGATAATGTTGATCCAGAACTTATTGCTAAACCAAGAAAATGGAATGCTAAAGAAATGTCAAAAATGCTTATAGTATTTGGACCTTCTAACTCAATATTTGATATTATCTGTTTTATTACCATGTGGTTTTACTTTGGTTGTACAACAGATGCTCAATCTGCTTTATTCCAAACTGGTTGGTTTATTGAAGGGGTATCAAACTCTGTGTTCGTTCTATTTGCATTAAGAACAGAAAAAATACCTTTCTTACAAAGCAATCCGTCAAAATTATTTAGTGTGTCAATACTAGCCTCTTTGGCGGTTGGTTGGATACTACCATATACCCCCATCGGTCAAGCTATGGGTATGGTGTATATAACACCTTGGTACTTATTATATATCTTTGGATTAATGATAGTATTATGTTTATTAGTTCAAGCGTTAAAGAAACTTTATATAAAAAGATTTGGCGCTCTCCTATAATGAATGGGGGTGAATTAGATGAGTACACTAAGCATTATTGGATTCATTGCTGGATTTATAGCTTATTTAGTTCTTCCAGCTATTGTTCTAATCAAAAAAGATCTTTAAAATTTAATAACTACAAAACATATTTATTATGTATTAAAGTATTTAAATTAATGAAAATAATCTACGAGAAAATTTTACTCGTAGATTATTTTTATATTTACAATCAATATTAATTTTTTCAATTAACACAAAAAGTTATCCACAATATCTTGTGGATATTGTGGATAACTTATACTATATATAGATTGATTTATTCAACAGTTGCTTCTTTTTCTTCCACAACTTCATCAGATTCAACCTCTTCGCTTAAATCAGCCGCCTCTTCAAGTTGTGCACCTTTTGCTTCTTCTATTGATTGTCTCAATTTTTCTTCTTCTAATATAACTTCTTCTTTTAATTTTAATATTTCATCCCTTTTAGCTTCAAGTTCAGCCTCAAGTTCTAATTGTTTTTGATTTAATTCTTCTATTTTATTATTAATTATATTTATTTTTTCTTTACTTTCTTCACTGTATTCTTCTATTGATATTTCTGAATCATTTTTTAAAGAATCATCTTCACAACAGCTTTTTAAATTTTTTGCAGATCTTATCCCTGCTATAGTTGCTACAACACCTGCTGCAGCTGCTGTTCCTGCTATCATTGCCATTAACTTTTTATCTTTCATAATAACTTCCCCTTTACTTCTCAAAATTTCATTATTAATTTAAACTCTACTATTCTTTAAATATTATGCTCTTTGATTCTCCGCTTGAATCGACAAAAATCAATTCAACTTTAACAACATCTAGAACATTTATAGTTGTATCCTTATTATTAATCTTTATAAAATATTTTCCAGACTGTAATATTGGTTTAGACAAGCCATAAGCATGTCTACCCACAGCATCTATCAAATACTCATCATAATACTTAAATTTAGAAATAAGTACCCTATCATCTTTATCATAACATTTTATTATTATGTTACTTCTTTCAGACAAACTGATATTCAATACCTTATTTAAATTAAATTCTGCTAAAATCTCCTCAGCCCCTATACCTTGAACATTTACATTACTAACAAAATCAGCACAATCCCCATTATCTGACTTCCTTCTACTTTTCTCCTTAGTAATTTTACAATTATCTGTATCATTATTAAATGATTTAATTTTAAATTCATTAGAACTCAACTTGATATTTCTTCCATTTGAAGTACCAACAGCTTCAGTCATTACTGGAGTTGTAAATGTACATGTTCTTACAGTTAACGCTATCGCATTTGTTATTATTGACCATATTTTCTTTCCCACATGACTCATCTCCCTTTTAGTTGGCAATACAAATGGTCGTCCCACTTCAAGCATTTTTTGTTTATTTCTAACTATAAATACAGTATAACAATACTTTTGAAAAATTTCTATCATTTTCGTAAGACATATTTTTTAATTTATACATTTAATTACATATTTTTAAATGAAAATTAGACTTTCATTTAAAAAAAATTTAACTATATTAAAATTATTTATAAAAAAAGCAAAATCAAATCGTATTTAGGCGTAAATTGTAATAAATTATTTAATTTTAGAAATAAATTTAGTAAATCGTTAGGATAATTTCATTTTAATTATTAATTTAATTGAATAAAACATATTTTAGTGCTAATATTGTTTTGAATAATAAAAAAGGGGGTTTTGTCTTTTGAATCTTTTTAGAAAGCAAAATACAAATGATATTTTAAATGAAAACAAAGCTCATAAAGAACGTACTCTTGGAGTTTTTGATTTGACTCTTATGAGCATAGGTGCTGTTATAGGAACTGGCGTTATGGTTTTAACTGGCGTTGTTGCTGCAACAGAAGCTGGTCCTGGAGTATCTCTTTCCTTTATAATTTCAGGTATCGCTTGTATTTTCATTGTACTTTGTTATGCTGAGTTTTCATCGACTTTGCCAAGTTCGGGTGGATCTTATACTTATGTTTACGCCTCTATGGGCGAATTTTTAGCTTATATAGTAGGTTTATGTATAGTCTTAGGTTATACATTGTCAGTAGCAACCGTTGGGGCTGGTTGGTCTGCTTATTTCACTAACATATTATCGGCACTTGGTATAAATTTACCTACATATTTAACTACTATTCCTGCAAACGGTGGTATTGTAAACTTACCAGGAATACTGGTAATATTATTTATAATGTTCATATTATCTATTGGAACTAAAGAAAGTAAAAAATTTAATAATTTAATGGTATTAATAAAACTTGGAGTTATATTTCTTTTTATAATTGTAGGTGTTTTTTATATTAATACTGATAATTGGAACACTTTCCTTCCTTTTGGATTCACTGGTGTTTTTTCTGGTGCTTCATCAGTATTCTTTGCTTATACTGGTTTTGATACTACTGCCTCTGCTGCTGAAGAAACTAAAAATCCTCAAAAAACTATACCAATAGCATTAATATTATCTTTAGTTATTTCTACTATAATATATATCATAGTAGCCTTAATTTTAACTGGTATGTCTTCTTACTCAAAACTTGATACTGGCGATGCTTTAGCTTATGCCCTAAATAGTGTTGGAAGAACTAAAATAGCAGCTATTTTATCAGTAGGTGCTGTCATCGGAACTATGGCAGTTATATTTGGTCAAACTTATGGTTCATCACGTGTCTTGCTGTCAGTTGGAAGAGATGGTTTACTTCCTTCTAAATTTGCTAAAACAAATTCTAAAAACATTCCTCTAGTATCAATATGGTCTATTGGAATCGTGGCCGCTATCTTAGCTGGTTTTATTAATTTAGGATCTTTAGCTAATTTTTCAAACATGGCTTTACTAATTGCTTATTTCATAGTATCTATATCAGTTATAGTATTTAGAAAGGTTAGACCTGATTTAAAAAGAGGATTTAGAACACCATTAGTTCCTTTAATCCCTATACTTGCAGCTCTTAGTTGTGGATTTTTAATCTTTAATTTACCTTATAAGATTTGGATATATTTCGCAATATTCATCGTATTTGCTGCAATTCTTTATTTTACATATTCATATAAACACTCTAAAATAAAGTAAAAAGCCATATTATTAACCACAAAATATTATAAAATATTTTGTGGTTTTAATCTTAATTATATAGCTATTTAAGTCGTTCAATTTCTTCTTCTATTATACTATCAAAAAATTCTCTTCTCTTATATCCTACAACTTTAGTATGCCCTATTATTATTGTTGGTACAGCATTTATTCCTTCTTCTTTGCCTCTTTTTATAGCTTTTTCATGTTGTTCCTTATATTTTCTAGCTTCTAATACTGATTTTATATCATCTGAATCTATTCCTATCTCACTTCCCACCTCAGATAATACATCAATACGGTTAATATCTTTACCCTTTTCAAAAAATGCTTCGTAAACTTTACTATTAAATTCCTTTCCCTTGCCGTTTTCATCTGCAAAATAATAAGCTTCTGAAGCAAACTTACTCTTTGGTCTATGTATATCCGGTATTTTTGCTTTATGCCCAAAATTTTTAGCTGTATTTTCTAATATATTGCTCCAAAAATTTTTTCTAAATAAATCATTTTCTAATTTTACTTCAGGAATCTCAAATGGTATATATTCAACACTTACATCTTTATTTTTTATAGCAGCATTAAAAGAAAATGTTGTTAAAAAACAAAAAGGGCAAATATAATCCAAATAAACCTTAATGTTAAGCCCCATCTCAACTCTCCTTTAACAAAATAAAAATATATGAACATTATATGAACATCTGTATAATTATATATTACTACAAAATTCGACATTTTGATACCTTTAAATAAACTATATTTCTCAATCATCACGAATTCTATTCAAATATCTTAATATTTCAGTAAAATAATAGAAAAAACTAAGAATTCTATGTTATTCTTAGTTTTTTATCATCTATTTTATTAAATTTTACCCATTGTCACTAAAATTACTAACTTAACTTAAATATTTTTAATACTAACATGTAGATTGGAGTTGATAAAATAACTGTTATGATTCCCGCAAGTCCTATTGATAATGAACTCATAGCACCTTGAATTTCTCCCATTTCAAAAGCTGTTGCTGTTCCTAATGAATGTGATGCTGTTCCAAAAGCTATTCCCATAGCTACTGGATGTTTTATCTTAAACAATTTAAATATAGTAGGACCAACTATTGCTCCTGTAATTCCTGTTATTATTACACATACTACTGTAATTGAAGTTATTCCTCCTAAATTACTTGAGATAGCATAACTTATAGGTGTTGTAACTGATTTTGGAATCAATGATGCAATAAGTTTTGCATTAAATCCGAAAAGATAACATAAAACTGAAACAAAGCTCATAGATACTAAACATCCACACAATAAGCCAAGTATAACAGACCATAAATACTTTTTCAAAAGTTTTATTTGTTTATAAAGTGGTACTGCAAGAACTACTGTTGCTGGTTCTAACATATCATTTATGAATTTTGCACTTGAATTATATGTATTATAACTTATATGACCAAAAACTAAAACTAGTATAACAAAAATGATTCCTATAAGAAGAGGATTAAATGCAACTATTTTAGTTTTCTTAAATATAAATATTCCTATTTCATAACCTAATATACTTATTAATATTCCAAACAATCCGTTATTAATTAAAGCTTGCATATGTATCGACCTCCTTATTTCCTTATTTTTTTATAACTTTTTTCATATACTAAAATCTATTACTCCATAATGATTAATTATTTGTTGCTTACATTTACATTATTTTCATTTTTATCTTTGCTCATTTTCTTTATGAAGAATTGAACTAATATAGCTGTTACACTCATTACCACTAAAGTAGATACTATAGCAATAATCACTAATTGAATACCATCTAATTTTAATATTCCAAGAGCAGTTATAAGTGCTACCCCAGCTGGTAAGAAAAAGAATGCTAAATGATCTAATAAGAAATTTGATACTGTTTCTATTTGTTCTACCTTAACGACATTTGTCATAAGAAGCGCTAAAAGAAGTAGCATTCCGATAATATTTCCTGGTATTGATAACTTAAATGTACTAGATATAAATTCCCCTACAAAATAAATAACTAAAATTATTAAACATTCTCTAAGTAATTTCATAAACCCACTTCCTATTGATATATTTAATTATTCCAAATTGGTATGACCAATAACATAACATATTGTACAACATTTATTTGTATTTGGCTAGTGTTTTATTTAAATTTCTTTTATATAAATGATAAATTTACTTAAAATTCATTATTTTTAATAATAAAAAAACTATAAAGTCTTTATTAAGTTAAGACTTTATAGTTTTTTTAGTGATATATTTATATTTCTATAATTTCTCTATGCCTTTGCATAGCTTCATATGCTCTTTTTTTACTTTTATTTTTCATTGCATCAACTAACTCTTTGTGTATCTCCAAAAGCTTTTTGCTATTTTGTGCATCCTTTCTAGCTAACTCACTTCTAGTTCCCTTTATACTTTCATCAATAAGCTCTGATATTACCGCTAATATACTAGATATTACTCTATTTTTAGATGCATTATCAATTATATAATGGAGTTGTCTATCTATTTCAACATTTTTTTCTTCATCTGATGTTTTACTCATCTCATCTATTAATTCTTCTAACTTTTTTATATCTTTTTCATCTATTCTCTCAGCTGCTAAAACAGCTGCCTGACTTTCTAATATAAACCTAAACTCATTTATCTCCGTAAAATCATTTTGCTCTAATAAAAACATTACTGATAATGGTTGTATCAAAGATTCCTCAAATGTTTCTTTTATATAATTTCCAGCACCTTGCCTACTTTCAATAAGCCCAATAACATCTAAAGCTCTTATAGCTTCTCTAACAGATGCTCTACTAACCCCCAAATCTTCTGCAATCTCTCTCTCTGGTCTTAATTTTTCACCCTTTTTAATTTCACCATTTTTTATTTTTTTCTTTATAGCCTCTATTACTACCTCGTAGGCCCTATTTGTTTTGTTTTCCATACATATAAATCTAAAATTTAGATTTTTCCTCCTTTCTTCCTAAAACATAATTAATACTTTTCTACATCTATGATTATATTTTATCAAACTTTTATTGCAATTTTAATATTTTACCACTATACTACAACAAAATCAAAATAAAAAACTGTATTAAAACTAAATTATGTTTTAATACAGTTTATTTAAATTATTATTATTTCTATATTAAATTTAGATATTTATATAGCACCTTCTAATATTTTTCTGCTTACATCTAAAGTTATTTTTCCAGTTTCTGATAATGCTATTCTGCCATGATCTTTTAAGGCTTTAACTAAATGTTCAATTTCATCAAATTGTATACCATAATCAGATAGATGAGTTTTTATTCCTAATCCCTCAAAAAACTCTCTAGTTTTTTCAATAGCTAAATCTATTTTTTCATCATCACTACTGCTTGATATATTCCAAATTCTCTCTGCATATTGAACTAATTTATCATGTTTATCTTTTCTTGTTACATTCCAAAGAGATGGCAATACAATTGCAAGTGTTTTAGCATGATCTACTTCAAACATAGCTGTTATTTCATGACCAATCCTATGAGTACTCCAGTCAACAGGAACTCCAGCTCCTATAAGACCATTTAATCCCATAGTCGCACACCAAACAAGATTCGCTCTCGCATTATAATCTGTAGGATTTTCAACTGTAATTTTTCCAATTTCTATTAACGTTTTCAATATTCCTTCTGATGTTCTGTCTTGAAATCTTCCATCTACAGGATATGTCATATATTGTTCGCACACATGTACAAATGTATCAACAATCCCATTTGCAACTTGGGATTTTGGAAGAGAAAAAGTAAGTGTTGGATCTAATATTGAAAATTTAGGAAAAACTAAATCATTATAAAATGACCATTTTCCATAATTAAATGTAATAACTCCACCCCTATTCATTTCTGAACCTGTTGCTGGCAAAGTTACAACCATTCCTATAGATATAGCTTTTTTTATCGCTGAAGTTTCTTTTCCAAATAATATATCTGAAGCTTCAATTCCTTCATAACATGCAGCAAGAGCTATAAATTTAGTTCCATCCATTACAGAGCCCCCACCAACTGCCAAAAGAAAGTCTATCTTTTCTCTTTTAACTATTTCTACAGCTTTCATCAATGTTTCATACTTAGGATTTGGCTCTATCCCACCAAATTCAAAAATTTTTCTATTCCTTAAACCATTCATAACTTTTTCTAATGTTCCAAATTTCTTTACACTACCACCACCGTAAAGAATCAACACTTTAGCATCTTTTTTTATAAGATTATCTAATTCATTTAATCTATCTCTTCCAAAAACTATCTTAGTTGGATTATAAAAATCAAAATTTAACATTTTATTTCACCTCTATCGTACAAAAATATTATGTAATTCATTTTAACATTATCTATAATTAAATATTTCACTTAATTATATCAATTTATTCGCTAATGAACAACTTTCACTATCAAACGATATATTTACTTTACAACCTGTCCCAATCATTTAATAAAAATTAGTATAGGCCGTAAGCCTATACTAATCTCTTTATTCTTCTACTGAAAATTTTTCATGTAAAAGATTCTTATCTAAACCTTCTTTTTGAACTTCTGGACTCACCCTTATAGTTCCAGTCATATCGCATATTTTTAATATTACAAATGTCAGTATAAATGAATATGCTGCTACAATAACAACTCCATAAAGTTGAACTATGAATTGATTAAAACTTGCACTAATTCCATTAACCGCACTAACTGCAAATAATCCTATTAAAAGAGTGCCTATAAATCCACCCATGCCATGCACTCCCCAAACATCTAAAGCATCATCTAATTTTAATGATTTTGCTAAATGAACAAATATAAAACAGGCCACAGCTGCTATAATACCAATAAATACTGATCCTTGTGGTGTTACATAACCTGAACATGGTGTTATTGTTGCAAGACCAGCAACAGCTCCTGTTATAAATTCTACTATCGAGAAATGCTTTTCTTTAATATAACTTATTATAACCCAAACTATAGATGCAAATCCCGCAGCTATTCCAGTATTTGTGAAAGCTAAAGCAGCAGTTTCCCCTCCTGCTAAAGCTCCTCCTGAATTAAATCCAAACCATCCAAATAACAAAATGGCTCCACCAATTAGTACAAGCGCTATATTTCCAGGACCTTTGTGAGGTCTAACAGCTCTTTTTCCTAAGAATAATATTGCTGCTAAAGCTCCAAAACCTGCTGTCGTATGTATTACGGTTCCTCCAGCATAATCTACAAATCCCCATTTTGCTAAAAAACCGCCTCCCCATACCCAATGTGCTACTGGGAAGTAAATAACTATCATCCAAAGAACTAAAAATTTTATCCATCCAACTATATTCATTCTATTAGCAAAAGCCCCTGTCATAAGAGGCGCTGTTATAATAGCAAACATCAATTGATACATAAAATACATTAAAAATGGTATTCTAGAACCATAAATAGGATTTACTGTAAAATCCACTCCTTTTAACATAAAATATTGCGATATATCACCTATAAATCCTCCAATATCTCTTCCAAAAACTAATGAAAATCCACCTAAGGTCCACATAACAGTTACTACTCCTATAGCAATGAATGAGTACATCATCATTGTTAATGAATTTCTTTTTTCTACGAGACCTCCATAAAAAAAGGCTAAACCTGGTGTCATCAAAAATACAAGAACTGTAGTCACTACCATAAAAGCTACGTCTCCATTGTTTATTGTAGGCATTTTAATCTCTCCTTTTCTACAACTAATTATTAAAATTTTATTTTATTATAATTATCATTAGTAAGAGTCAAAAAAATTGTTCACATAATTAAACATTAAAATACTATGCAATATATAGTATTTCCTAAAATATAAAATAAATGTATTTATTTATAGAAAGCACTTGTATCTCCTAAAAATAATAATATCCTCTATGCCTTACTAAAATTATCTAAAAAATAAAGACGTAAAATTTACGTCCTTATTTTTTAACTCTTATAAAGATTAAAGCTTTCTAATTATAAAATCCTCAGATTTTAATACATTATTTCTTATATAATTATGACAAAACAGTATTATCTTTTCTATTTCTTGAGTTAAATTACCCATTATTCTAACTATGAATCCATTAACTTCTATTGAAGATATTCCTACATTTACATCTAAATTAAATCCATTAATTTTATCCCTTAATTTTTCAATAATTTTTTCATCTATATTGTTATTTATAATAATTAACGTTGCAAAATTTTTATACCCTTCCATAAAACCTAAAGCCTCTACATTATCTTCTTTAGGATTTATTATCATATTATCAGATAAAACAAGATTATCATCTACATATATATCAGTTTTCAACCTAGCCCTTCTATATTGAAATCTTTTTTTATCTGGCGACCATCCAGAAGTTATTCCATCTGTATATATTAAAGTCGAACTTTTAGTCATATATATTTTATTTTCCTGTTTATATTTTGCATCTTTATAAAGAATTACAGGATCGTTTATATACTCTAATATACTGTTTTCATGAAGCCTTATTATTGTTTCCTGTAAAGATTCAATATCATTTTCACATTTATAAACTTTATTAGCAGCTTGAGTTGTTAGCACCGCTCTCGTATCTTTTTTTAGCTCTACTAATATATTATAGTATTCACCTTCAACAACTCCTCCTCCTAACTGCATTAAAAAATATGTAGGAATTTGTTCTGAACCTATATTAATCTTGGGAGACAATTTAAAAACTCCTGTAAAATATTTTTTAGAAGCTGTTGTTTTATCATTTAATCTTTCTAAGACTAAATCTATAACTCCCGCTTTCCTTTTTGTATTTATTGCGTTTTTCATAACCTAAGAAATCCCCTCTAAAAGGCAATTTTTCTTAATCCAACTTAATACTTCTAAAACTCCAGAATCATTTTTAAGATTCGTAAATATAAAATCTTTCTGCCCTCTAAATGCTAAAGTATCTTCTCTCATAACATCTAAATTTGCTCCAACATAAGGGGCTAAATCAATTTTATTTATAATAAATAAATCACTTTTTATCATTCCTTGACCTGCTTTTCTTGGAATTTTTTCACCTTGAGCGACATCTATTATATATATTGAAAAGTCAACTAAATCTGGACTAAATGTAGCAGCTAAATTATCTCCTCCGCTTTCTAAAAACAATATATCTAAATCTTTAAACCTAGATTTCATCTCGTCTATTGCTGCAAAATTCATCGATGCATCTTCTCTAATTGCCGTATGAGGACATCCTCCTGTTTCAACTCCCATGATTCTATCTTCTGACAAAACGGAATTTTTAACCATAAACTTTGCATCTTCCTTAGTATAAATATCATTTGTTATAACCGCACAACTATAATCATTATTTATCATTCTTGTCAATCTTTCTATAAGAAGGGTTTTTCCACTCCCAACTGGACCACCAACCCCTATTATTACTGGTTTCATCCCTAAACCTCCCTTAAATATTTATGAATTTTAAGACATAAAAAGTCTAAAGGTTAACGTTTCATGATTTATTTGTGATAATTCGATTCCAGGTATACTTACTCCAAAATAATCATATTCTGTCCTATTTATAATTTCATATAATTCCTCTAAAATTTCTATAAATTTCATTAAAAGAATTTGCCCATCTTTTTGACCAAGTGGAATAGTTCTCACTGCATTTTGAATAAGAGTTGATATTGTACTGTATATATAATATATAATTGCCTCTTTCACAGTAAAATTTAAACTATACATAAGCATTCCAAAAACTATTGATGGATGACCAAAAGCTTTTTTATTTTTTATATCATGTTCATAGACTCTTATTTCTTCACAATTATAAAGTTCTAAAAACATTTTTATCATTCTACTTGCAACAAGTTTATTTCCATTTCTGCTCTCTTTTGCTATGGTTTGAACAGTTATTTTTCTATCTAAATCTAAAATACCTTTAAAATCTTTTTTATCTAACAACTCATATAGCATTTTTATACACATTCCATCTGAATATATAAATTGTTTTGTTAAATAAGTAGTTAGCCATTTTGCAAAAGTATCTGTATTATGTACTCTATCATCTCTTAAATAAGTTTCCATTCCATAAGAATGATTAAAAGAACCTATGGGAAAATTTGAATCGCACAATTGTATTATCCTTAAAACTTCCAATATATGTGTATCTTTAGTGTCTATGTTCAAACTCAACATGTCTAAACGCCTTTTCTAATACTCTATTTTCTCTAGAGTAATTTATGTTATCGTGTTTTAATTTATCTTCAACTAAATTATCATACTCTACAATCATAGTATCATTTTCAAACTGTGCTGGTAGATGTCTATTCCCAAGGGCGTGAGCTATTTTTCCCATTTCATTTATAGATGTTGGTTTTATTACTAAAATATCATTACTTTCATATTGAACTATAACCAAATTATGACCATCATTTAATAAAATATCCCCATTATTCAAAGTTTTCCCTTTATCTAAAGATATTCCATATTCGTGACCATGATCCGACTTAACCCTTATTATTCTTTTTAATAAATCATCGCTTTTTAGAATAATTTTTTCTACATGATAATTATTTATATTTTCTATATCTTTTATATTTCCTAATACCCTTTCAAAAACCATTTTATTCTCCAATCTTAATTATTTTAATTATGCTTATCACACATAATGTGATAAGCATAAAATATTTATATTAGAATAAGAAATATCTTTGAGTGAGTGGTAAACATTTTGCTGGCTCACAAGTTATAAGTTCTCCATCAACTTTAACATCATAAGTTTGAGGATCTACTTCTAATGACTTTGGTATTACATCATTCAATTTCATATCTCTCTTAGTTAAGTTTCTTATATTTTTAACAGGCAATACCATATTATCTAAATTTAATTTCTCTTTTATGCCATTTTCAATAGATGCTTGAGAAACAAATGTTGCACAAGTAGTAGTTTTAGCTTTTCCATAAGCTCCAAACATATATCTTAAAAGCACTGGTTCACAAGTTGGAATTGATGCATTAGCTTCTCCCATAACAGCTAAGCTAACCATTCCTCCTTTAATTATCATCTTTGGTTTAGCACCAAAAAATGCTGGTTCCCAAAGAACTAAATCAGCCATTTTACCTTTTTCAACTGAACCTACATATTCATTTATTCCATGTGCTATAGCTGGATTTATTGTATACTTTGCAACATATCTTTTAACTCTGTTATTATCATTTTGTTCCGTATCATTACATCCACAAGAACATTTCAATGGTCCTCTTTGAACTTTCATTTTTGAAGCTGTTTGCCATGTTCTAGTTATAACCTCACCAATTCTCCCCATAGCCATTGTATCTGAACTCATAATACTAAATATCCCCAAATCATGTAATATATCTTCCGCTGCTATTGTTTGCTTTCTAATTCTTGAATCAGCAAAAGCTACATCCTCTGGAACCTTAGCATCTAAATGATGACAAACCATAAGCATATCTAAATGTTCTGCTATAGTATTTACTGTATATGGTTTTGTTGGGTTTGTTGATGCTGGTAATACATTTACTTGACCAGACATTTTTAATATATCAGGCGCATGACCACCACCTGCACCCTCTGTATGATATGTATGAATTGTTCTTCCGCTAATTGCTTCTATTGTATGTTCAACGAAGCCACCTTCATTTAATGTATCTGTATGAATTGCAACTTGAACATCATATTTATCAGCTGCTTGAAGCGAATACTCTATTGCAGATTTAGTTGCACCCCAGTCTTCATGAATTTTAAGACCACAAGCACCAGCTTCTATTTGCTCAGCATTAACCTCTATATTAGCTCCACTTCCCTTTCCTAAAAAGCCCATGTTTATTGGAAGCCCTTCAGCTGATTCTATCATTTTCTCAATATTCCATGCACCAGGTGATGCAGTTGTAGCATTAGTTCCATCATTAGGACCAGTTCCTCCACCTATAATTGTAGTTATTCCACCATGAAGGGCTGTTTCAACTAAATCCGGACTTATATAATGAACATGAGTGTCTATTCCACCAGCTGTTAAAATAAGCCCCTCACCAGCTAATGCCTCTGTACTAACACCAACTATAAAATCAACATTATCCATTCCATGAGGATTTCCACCTTTACCAATAGCAGCTATTTTACCATCTTTTATACCAATATCTGCTTTATATATTCCTGTATAATCAACAACGGTAACACCTGTTATTATAAGATCGACAACTAATGGATTCTTTCTAGTCTCAATAGAGTTTTGACCCATTCCATCTCTTAAAGATTTACCTCCTCCAAATTTGCATTCATCTCCATAGCTAGTTAAATCTTTTTCTATTTCTATAAAAAGATCTGTGTCTCCAAGTCTTATCTTATCACCTACAGTAGGACCGAATAATTGTGAATAACGTTTTCTATCTATTTCAAAACTCATTAATTTCTTCCTCCCTTATCTAAGAATCCATCAACTTTATTATTTAAACCATAAACTCTTCTAGTTCCACCAATATCTATAAGCTTAACTATTTTATCATCCCCTGGCTCAAATCTAACAGCAGTTCCTGCAGGTATATCTAATCTTTTTCCGTATGCTTTTTGTCTATCAAAATCTAATTGATCATTAACTTCATAAAAATGAAAATGCGAACCAACTTGAATTGGTCTATCACCATCATTAACAACTCTAAGTTCTATTGCTTCTTTCCCTTCATTATATTTAATTGACTCTTTTGCTAATATGTATTCTCCTGGTATCATTGTACTCTAACCTCCTTTTATTGAATCGGATCATGAACTGTCACAAGTTTTGTTCCATCTGGAAATGTACATTCAACTTGAACAGTGTGAACCATCTCTGGTACCCCTTCCATAACTTGATCTCTCTTTAATATATTTCTACATTCATCCATTAATTGTTCTACCATTTTTCCCTCTCTAGCACCTTCCATTATTTCATCTGTAATGATAGCAACAGACTCTGGATAATTAAGTTTTAATCCTTTTTCAAGCCTTTTTCTTGCAACCTGTGCAGCAACAAAAACCATAAGTTTTTCTTGCTCTCTCATTGTTAATCTCATTTTTACTCCTCCTTCTTATACTATTATTTTATAGATTATATGACATAATTTTATTTTCCTAAATAAAAGTTAACTCTATAAACTATCCCCTATTAATATTTCCATTTTATTGATTATATATGTATTTATTCTTAAAAATTTTTAATTTTGAGTATTATTATTCTTCTTTAAACACAAAATAACTAAAATAATTTTTTTATTTAAAAGGAGGATTTTAAAATGTTAGGAGTAGTTCTTTTATATGTTGGTATTGTACTTATAAGTAATGGTATCGCTAGACTTAGTAAAATTGACCCCCGCTCTCAATCAATCATGAATTTATTTACAGGAGGTTTATCAGTAATAGCAAATATAATAACTATTGTATTTGGAGAATTTTTAACATCTAGAAGTGATTTTTACGCCGCTGCTACTGGACTATTGTTTGGTTTTACCTATCTTTATATAGCACTTAACGGTATCTTTAAGTTAGATCAAAGATTATATGGTTGGTATTCTCTATTTGTTGCAATTAACTCAATTCCAGCTGGACTTATTAGCTTTTTCTCTGGCGGATTTTTTAATATAAGCATGGCTATAATTTGGTGGTTGTGGGGTCTTTTATGGCTTACTGGTTGGATAGAAACAGTCTTAAAGATAAATTTAGGGAAATCAGTTGGCTATTTATCAGTCTTTGAAGGGATTGTAACGGCTTGGATACCAGGATTTTTAATGTTAGCAGGATTATGGGGTTAATAAAAAAGAGATGCATACTGCATCTCTTTTTTATTATTTATCTAATTTTCCGTTTAATTTCTTACTATGACCTGTTGAGAATTGCATATTTCCTTTTTCATGGAATACTTCTTTCCATTCTTTATCAGCATATGGTGTGAATTCTTTAGCTATTTGATTTAAAGTAGCTTTAAATTCTGGATCATTTATCATTGCATCTGCACCTTCATCATCAGGTTTAGCTCCTGCTTCTTTTACTATTTGTCTAATGAATCCTGGGTTATCTATCATTGAACAAGGTTTTAACATGTTCTTGTTGTATGGTTGTTTTTCTCTCATTATTCTGAAGAATGGATCTCTTAAAACATCTATTAATGGCTTACCAATAGCATTTTGTGTTGAGAAATGTGAGAATATACATGGTTCAACATTTCCTTTTGAGTTTATATGGAAGTAATATTTACCTGCTATACAACCTCCAACATATGGTGCGTCATTAAAGAAGTCTAATGTAAAGTAAGGTTTAGTTTTTCTGATTTCTCTAACTCTCTTACCTAAGTATAATCTTTGTTCTGGGCTAAGCATTAAACTAAAGTCTGGTTTTGCGTCTCCAACTGGCATGAATATAAAGTACCAGCACATTTTTGAACCTTTGCTTATCATTAAGTCAGTAAATTCATCACTTGTTACTGATTCTATGTTTTGACTTGTAGCAGCTGTAGAAACTCCGAATAATACTCCTCTTTCGTTAAGTAAATCCATAGCATGCATTACTTTTTGGTAAACTCCTTTACCTCTTCTTCCGTCTGTAGCTTCTTCACTACCTTCAACAGAAAGCATTGGTATTACGTTACCTGCTTTTGCTAATCTATCAGCAGTTTCTTCATCTATTAATGTTCCATTTGTAAATGGTGTAAACATTACATCGTTATATTTTTCATATAAATCTAACATATATTTGTTAAAGAATGGTTCTCCACCTAAAACAACTATCCAGTGAATTCCTAAATCTCTAGCTTCACCAATTAATCTATCAACTTCTTCTGGTGACATATCGTCTTTTTTGCTGAAACTTGCAGCATAACATCCAGTACAATGTATGTTACATCTCATTGATGGACTTATAAGCATTATAAATGGAATTTTAACATTTTCTTCTTCCATATATTTTTCTCTTTTGCTTGCTGAAAGCCAAACACCATTAACAAAGAAGTTAGTAAAGAATTTCTTTAACGCTTTCTTGTTTGTAGTTTTAAGAATTCCTTGTATAAATTCTTTTACTGCTGGGTTTTCATTATAGTATTGACATACGTTGTCAATTTGTTTCTTTTGATCTTCATCTTTTACAAATTTCTTTATTGCTGCGAATATTTTATCAACATTCTTTTCAGGGTCTTTATCAATTATTTGCAAAACAGTATTTATTACAGCTGTTGCAGCTAATTTTTCTGCTTTTTCTTTAATGTTCATAGCTTTCCCTTCCTTACTTATATAATTTATTTTTATTTGCTACAATTAAATTTAAAACATAAACATAATTTAAATCCGTCAACAAACCACAATCAAATAATTATAAATCATGTTTATGAATTAAGAGCGGTATAACTATTTATAATTTCTATTTTTTATGTACTTTATAATTATTATTATAGTTATGACTATTAATATATAATTATTCCATATAATTATATATTTTCATAATGCCTAAATTATTATTCATATTTTTAAATAAAAACATTTTTTCTTTTATTATCCATATATAAAACCTAATTATTTATTATTAATTCCAATTTAATAACAAAATCTGTTTTTAATAATTGTAAGCAACTGTTAACATATGTACTTAATATTTTTTAAACTTATTATTTACGCTAACTTATTTATAATAATACTTTATTATCATAAACACAAGACGCAAATAATACATTTAAATTTGTCTTTGTTTATAATTATATATTATTTTTTTTATCATATCAACTTGTTTTTACATAATTCGACTTATTTTTTTGAATTTTTTAATATAAACTTTTATTTAATAAACTTTTTTACATATATATCATTTATTTTTACCACTTATATCCTCATGTCTATTATAACAATTGTTTAAATCAAACACCTTTATTCATCTAAATTATAAAAAACATTTAATAAGATATATATATTCTATTAAAAATTCTTTTTTTTTTCAATAAACTTATATACTACTAAACAAATAGTATTTATAAAAAAATCTATTATTATTTAATAGATTAAGCTTAAAATTTCTATTTATTTATTAATGTTTATCTAAATTACACCAAAAAAATATTTATTTATGAAAAATTTTCTTGAATTTTGTTCCAATAACAGTTTCTAATTATATAATAATATAAAAAAATATTCAATAATTACTTAATTAGCTAAAAATGTTGTTTTATAATTTTTAATATCTAGATTTTTTATAAATATACATATGTTAAGGTTATTTTAATATTATTAAAACAACCTTAATCATTATATATTTTATTATTTAAAATTTTTTATTAAATTAGCCATTTCTATTGCTGATACTGCTGCATCATACCCCTTATTTCCACTTTTTGTTCCCGCTCTTTCTATTGCTTGTTCTATACTATTAGTTGTAAGCACACCAAATATTACAGGCATTTGAGTATCAAGTGAAATATTGGCAATTCCTTTTGATACTTCTGCACAAACATAATCAAAATGTGGTGTTGAACCTTTTATAACAGCTCCTAAGCAAATAACTGCATCATATTTATTACTCATTACCATCTTCTTTGCAATTAGAGGTATTTCAAAAGCTCCCGGTACATAAGCACAATCTATATTTTCATCCAAAACCCCATGTCTTTTTAATCCATCCAAAGCACCATCTACAAGTTTAGATACTATAAACTCATTAAACCTAGACGCCACAATACCTATTTTAAAACCATCTGCAATTAAATTTCCTTCTATTAAATTCATTTTTATTCCTCCTCAAAACTATGCTATATATTTTTTTAATGCTATAAACAATTCATTTCTATATAAATTAATAGTGTAATATATGTCCCATTTTTTCTTTTTTTGTTTTCAAATAAAATTCATTAATTTCGTTATAATTCATTTCAATGGGAACTCTTTCAACTATTTTTATGTCATATTTTGATAATCCTGAAATCTTTTCAGGATTATTAGTCATAAGCCTCACCTTATTAACTCCTAAATCCTTAAGTATTTCTGCTGCTATATCATAATTTCTCATATCAGGTGGAAAACCTAATGCTATATTCGCTTCCACTGTGTCCATTCCTTTATCTTGAAGTTCATAAGCCCTTAACTTATTTATTAACCCAATTCCTCTTCCTTCTTGCCTCATATATAGAAGAACTCCTCTTCCTTCTTTTGCTATTTGTTTCATAGCAGCAGCATATTGTTCCCCACAATCACATCTTTTAGAACCTAAAGCATCTCCAGTTAAACACTCTGAATGCACTCTTGTTAAAACTGCTTCATCTCCCTTAATATCACCTTTTACTAAAGCTACATGATGTTCTCCATTTAACTTATTTACAAATCCAAATATCCTAAAATCTCCATACTTTGTTGGCATTTTAGTTTCTACAACTCTCTCAATAAAAGCTTCCTTTTTTCTCCTATATTCAACTAAATCTGCTATCGTAATTACTTTTAAGTTATGCTTTTCTCCAAATTTTAAAAGCTCATCAGTTCTTGCCATTGTTCCATCATCACTCATTATTTCACATATAACTCCAACTCCCTTAAATCCAGCTAATTTAGCTAAATCAGTTGCAGCCTCTGTATGACCACTTCTATTTAAAACACCACCCTCTCTAGCTATTAATGGAAATACATGTCCTGGTCTTCTAAAATCATCATTCTTTGACTTTTCATCTAAAACTTTTTTTATTGTATAAGCTCTTTCAAATGCAGATATTCCAGTCTGTGTATCAACATGATCAATAGATACTGTAAATGCAGTTTCATGGTTATCTGTATTATTTAAAACCATTGCATTAAATTCTAATTTTTTTGCTATACCCTCTTCAATAGGCATACATATAAGTCCTCTTCCGAATTTAGCCATAAAATTTATAGAATCTGAAGTTACTTTTTCAGCAGCCATTAACAAATCTCCCTCATTCTCCCTATCTTCATCATCTATTACAATAATCATTTTGCCTTCTTTTATATCTAAAATTGCTTCATCAATACTGCTAAATCTATTCATAATATTTCCTCCTAAATAATCTAACTAATTTTAATAATTTATAACTTAACTTTGCATATTTATAAAAATCCATTTTCTAATAAAAAATTTTTATCAATATCCTTTATTTCAGTTTTTTTATTAATATCAAGTAATTTTTCTACATATTTTGCTATTAAATCACACTCTAAGTTCACAAAAGATCCAATACCTTTTTTTAGAAGTATTGTTTCTTCTTCTGTATGTGGAATTATTGATACTTTAAAAATTTCATTATCTATATATGCAACTGTAAGACTAACTCCATCTACTGTTATTGATCCTTTAAAAATTATATATTTTAACAAATTAAAATCAGCACTTATGCTAATCCATACAGCATTGCCCTCCCTCTCAAAAGAAATTATTTTTCCAACTCCATCAATATGCCCGCTTACTATATGACCTCCCAATCTGCTATTAAAAGTTAACGCTCTTTCTAAATTAACCTCACTATCTATACTTAAATTTCCTAAATTACTCCTTTTTAAAGTTTCTGGCATCACATCTGCTTTAAAGCCATTCTCCAAAATTTTCACTACTGTTAAGCACACTCCATTTACCGCTATACTATCCCCTATTTTCGTTTTTTCCAACACTTTAGAACATTCTATATATAAACTTGATGATATATTTCCACTGTCTATACTTTGAACTTTCCCTATTTCCTCAACTATCCCAGTAAACATAAAATACCTCCTTATTAAATCTGCCATAAAACTAATTTTTAAATTTAGTTACTCAACTTTTCTTTCAGCTAAACAATTAAATCTCTCTTTATTTGAAATACCCTTCAATAAATATATCTTCATCTAAAACATCAACCCTTAAATTTTTAAGATTAAATGCTTCATTCAATTTATCAATTCCAACGCCTTCAACTGGAGTTTTAGCTAATTTTCCCCCGATTATTTTAGGTGCTATATATACCTGAACTTTATCAATAATTTTTTCATTAAGTGCTGAAAAATTTAATGTTCCTCCACCCTCTAATAAAATACTATCTATATTCATAGCACCTAATTTATTCATTAAATCATTAAGATTCACTCTTCTCTCTTTTTTATCAACAATTAAAACTTTAGCTCCCAAACTCTGAATATATTCTACCTTTTCCTTATTTGCAGAACATGTAGTTGCTATTATTGTTTTATCTCTATACTCATCAACTAAAACATTAGATTTTAGAGGGATTCTAAGTGTACTATCTACAATAATTCTTATAGGATTTTTACCATTTTCCATTCTACAAGTTAATTTTGGATTATCTTTTATCACAGTATCCACCCCAACCATTATTGCCGAAACCATATTCCTAGTTTTATGAACATGACTTCTTGACTCCTTCCCAGTTATCCATTTTGATTCACCATATTTCGTGCATATTTTTCCATCCAATGACATTGCACATTTCATAATGACAAAAGGCTTTTTACTTGTTATATACTTCATAAAAATTTCATTTACTCTTTTACACTCCTCTTCCAAAACTCCTACACTAACCTCGATGCCTGCATCTATTAGCTTTCTTACTCCATTTCCCGAAACCAAGGGATTAGGATCTAAAGTGCCTATTACAACCCTCTTTATTTTTTTTTCTATAATTTTTTCTACACAAGGTGGTGTTTTACCATAATGAGAGCAAGGTTCTAAAGTTACATACATAGTAGCTCCCTCCACATCTTCCATAGCATTTTTAAATGCATCTATTTCAGCATGATCTCCTCCATAACATTTATGAAAACCACTCGCCACTATTCTTTCATTTTTTACAATAATAGATCCTACCATTGGATTTGGATTAACTTTTCCTATTCCTTTTTTAGCATTTTCTAATGCTAAACTCATATAAAAGTTGTCCACATTAAGCACCTCCTAACTAAAAAAATAAAAGCCCTAAAGAAAAATCTTTAGGGCTCAAAATTATCATTTCTATAAATTTGATTGCATTTAAAAATATATAAATAAAATCCAAATTTCATGTTATATAAACATTCTATTCAAAAGATTTTAAAGCATAAATATGAATTTTAATACACTATAATTTATATTTAAAAATTAAAAAGCTCTGAAATAATATTATTTCAGAGCATAAATACAAATCAAACACACGCATCATCTAAACTAATGCTTTTTCATTTTCTTCTTTCATCCAGACTTTACTGTCGGCTTTGGAATCTCACCAAATCTGCCTTAATTAGGCTCGCGGGCTTTACCGCCGGTAGGGAATTTCACCCTGCCCTGAAGACTTTTTATTAATTTTTATGTTTTTATTTTAACATATTCACATTTAAAAATAAATAACATTCATTAAAATTTAATATAAATATTTTTAATTTACTAATATTTATATATGTATGAGTTCATAAAAATATTAATAAACTTTAATATTTATTTAAAAATTCTTTTTTTATTCTCCTGTGAAATATTTTCCTAATATAATATAATATATATTAAATGAGATTAGGAGGAATTTTAATGAAAATTTTTTACGGTTCATATGGTTTTGATATACTATCTATCTTTTTGATGATATTAAGTTGTATATTAAGTCTTTTTAACATCACCTCTATTATAGGTTTAGCTATTTTTATTTTTGCCATATATAGAGCTTTTTCAAAAAAAACATATAAAAGAATAACTGAACTTAATAGATTCACTTTTATTGTTAACAATATATTATCTAAGTTTAATAAAAAACTCCCAGATACTCTTCCTAGATTAACTTTTAATAATATTCCTTCATTTTTTAATCAAATAAAATATGAAGTACAATATAAAATAACTAATTTCAAAAAATACAAAATTGTTAAATGCCCAAAATGCAAACAAAAATTAAGACTTCCTCGTGGAAAAGGTGCTATAATTGTTACTTGCAAATCTTGTTCACATAAATTTAACCTAAGAACTTAATGTCATTTTAATATTTTTTAATGATTGTTGATTTTAGATAAGCTAAACTATTTTTTTACTTTACTAAAATCAACATATTTTTTTATTCTTAAACTTTTCTATAAACCTCTATATTTGCTACACCTAAATTTCTTGGTATTAAATCACCTTTTATTTCTTCTCCATTTATAAGTATTTTATTTTCATCAAATTTCACCACTTTTATTTTATAATTTTCTTTTTCATTATTTATTTCTAATTCAAAATCTCCCAATGAATCTAACACTAGAGGATTTATTTTATATCCTTCATTTTTATAAGTCTTAAATCCTAAAAGCCATTCAAGTCCAACTTTATACATCCAACCTGCTGTTCCAGTATACCAACTCCATCCCCCACGTCCTCCATGAGGTTCTCTCATATAAACGTCAGCTGCCATAACATATGGCTCTAGTTTATATTTCTCACAGTCATCTTTGTTCTTTGTATGATTTATTGGATTTATCATATTAAAATATTTTAATGCTTTCTCACCCATCCCAAGTTTTGCAAAAGCTAAAACGACCCAAGTTGCAGCATGTGTATATTGCCCTCCATTTTCTCTAACTCCAGCTACATATCCTTTAATATAACCTGGCTCCTCTTTTTTAGACTTTTCAAATGGTGGAGATAGCAATTTTATTATATTTAAATTATCATCAATTAAATATTTTTCAACAAAACTCATAGCCTTTTTAGCCCTTTCTAAATCTCCAGCATGAGATATTACTGACCAACTTTGTGCTAATGAATCTATTTTACAATCAATATTTTCCTTTGAACCAAGTGGAGTTCCATCATCAAAGTAAGCCCTTCTATACCAACTACCGTCCCAAGCATTTTTCTCTAAATGTTCCCTTATAAACTCTTTCATTTTTAAATATTTTTCTTTATGCTCAACATCATTCATATAAGTACAAATATCATCAAATCTTGAAAGTATATCATATATAAACCAACCAAGCCAAACACTTTCACCTTTTCCTTCATTGCCAACAGTACTCATACCATCGTTCCAATCTCCACTCCCCATAAGAGGAATATTGTGAATTCCAAATTTTAATGATTTTTCTATAGCTTTTATACAATGTTCATATATGCTTCCCATTTTTGATGATTGATTAACTATTGTATATCTTTCATCTTCACCAGATTTTAAAGGTTCATCTTCTAAATAAGGAGATACTTCATTTAAAATCGTATAATCTCCAGTAAAGTTTATATATTCGGCAGTAACATATGGAAGCCACAAAAGGTCATCTGAAAATCTAGTTCTTATACCACTATTTATTATAGGATGCCACCAATGCTGAACATCCCCTTCTATATACTGTCTTGACGCACTTTTTAAAATTTGCTCTTTAGTTATATTAGGCTTTATAAGACCGATAGACATAGAATCTTGAAGTTGATCTCTAAATCCATAGGCTCCTCCTGATTGATAAAAAGCTGTTCTCGCCATATATCTACAACTATAATTTTGATATAAAAGCCACCCATTTAATAAATAATCCATAGATTTATTTGATGTTTTAACCTGTATAGCACCTAAAAATTTTTTCCAATAAGCTTTAATATCCTCTAAAGCTTCATCCACATTGTTCATGTTAGAATATTTATTTATTTTATTTTCTATATCCTCTAAAACCTCTTCTTCACCTAAAAGTACTACAAGCTCTTTTCTCTCTCCTGCATTAAGTTTTATTTTACTTTGGATCACTAAACAAGAATCTAAAACACTTCCGAAAACTCCCTTTAAATTTTTTTCTCTTAATGCTTTAGGGGCTTTTAATCCTTTGTCAAATCCTAAGAAATCACTCCTATCACAAGTAAAGTTCAAACTATCTCCACCTAATATAGTTGCATAAGCTTTTAACTTTCCAAAGTATTCAGAATATCTATTTTCTCCAAATATATAATTGTCTTTTTTATAAGTTGTAATATATTTTTTAGTATTAAAGTTTAACACGCCTAAAACAAGCTGTGCATAGAAAAATACCGATATTTCTCTGTCTCTATTTGATGTATTTTCTAAAACTATCTTTTCAATTTTAACTTTTTCATCTTTTGGACAAAACAAAGTCATCTCAGATTTTATTTCCAAAGCTTTATGATTAAATATTGAATATCCAAACCCATGTCTTATTAAATATTCACCATTATCTCGAACTGGTTCTGGTGATATTGAGAAATATTTTCCGGATTCATCATCTCTAATATATAATGCCTCTCCTAAAGTATCTTTTATATAATCATTACTCCAAGGCGTTATTTTATTTTCTCTGCTATTTTCACACCATGTATGACTAGAACCACTTTCTGAAACATTAAATCCAAAATTATTGTTTGCTATTACATTTATCCATGGAGCAGGAGTATTTTTGTTATTATCTAAATATATAACATAACTTGAATCCTTCTTATCAAATCCGCCATATCCATTAAAAAAATCTAGTTCTGATGTTATATCATATATTTTTTCTTCTGTCATATTTTCATTTAAATCATTTATGTTTTCAGGGAAATCATACTTCATATCCTCTACAATATCATCTGATGTTATTTGTGTTAATATAGTTTCTCTTTCTTTATTTATATAAAAAGACGCTATTCCTAATAAAAAGTCGTGAATATCTTCTCCCATAGTTGATTTATTATAAAGAAATACTCCACCTTGTTTATTTATTACATCTTCTAAATATAGATTATTTATACTATTTAGTATTTCTTTTTGAAGAGGTTGATCATAACTTATTTTTTCATTATTATAAATTATTAAATCTGTTTTTAATCCTTTGCTTCTCCAATACTTATGCATTTTAATCATAGCTATTGCAAGATTCATCTCCTCATTATTTTGAATATCTACCATAGCTATTTTTAAATCTCCAGATATTCCATAAGCCCATAAATCTTTTTGAAATTTATTTATATTTTTTATATATTTCTCATAACTTTTCATATTATAATTTAAAAACAACATATATGATGCTAGTACTTGATATATATTAGCCTGTTCTGAACTTATATTAAAAGACTTTAATTCAATCTGCATAGATTTATTGTACATATTAAACGAACTCTCTAGCCTCGAAACCTCACTATATTCCTTAACAAGTTTTATTACATCTTCCTTCGACGAAGCTACACCAGTTATAAAATAAATCTGCTTTTTAACATCTTTAAGTAAGCTAATATTTGTTCGTATACTTAATATAGGATCTAATACTGTTCCCAATGTGTTAGACAATGATTTATTACTTTCAAAAACACTAGGACAATCCAAATCTTTATTTCTTCCTATAAAATTTAATCTAGCAGTTTCATAACTTACATCGAATAAATCACTTCCTATTAATTTATGAAATATATAAGAAACTTTATCATTTTTAGTCCTTGGTTTTCTTTTTCCAATTAAAACTTTATGTTCTTTATCATATTCTGTTTCTATAAAAAGATTTGAAAATCCAGGGTGAGCAGTATCTGCATCAAAAGTCGTTAAAACAACTTCCATATAACTTGTTATTTCTAAAGTTTTATCAATCTCTCCAATATTTTTTAACGTTACTTTTCTTATATCTAAATCATCCTCTGGAGCTACTACAACCTCCATTGAAGTTTCAACATCTTTATATTTACTGTTAAATAAAGCCTTATCAACAGAAAAACTAACATCATAGTTTTCTTTATTTTTCCTACAAGGTTCATAAGTTGTGCTCCAATAACTATTATCTTTTAAATCCCTTATATAAATAAAAAATCCACTATTATCTAAAGTGTTATCACCTTTCCATCTATATAAAAGTTCTTCATTTTTTTTAGAATAACCACTTCCAGTCAAAGTTAACATAGTTGAAAATGTTCCATTTGAAAGCAATAAAACCTCTGGATTTTTTCTTAAAATATTTTTATATACTCTTGGTACTAGTTCCTTGATATTGATATTTTTCTTATCTTCAATTTGTTCTAAATTTCTTTCAAAAGTTATAAAACTAGGGATTTTTTCCTTTAAAATAACTTCAGTTGCTTTAATTGAAGGAATACTATGAAATATTTTTTGTATGTTATTATCATTTAAAACATTGTCTAAAGCTAATAAAGACATTCCCAAGTGATGAACCATATAACATCTAACATTCCTGCCTTTTCTCTTTATATTAGTTATCCTATCTTTATTACTTTTAGAAATTATATTATCATCTAATATTTTATTTATCCTGTTTGGTGTAAAATCTATGGCTTCTATAAATCCATACTTACCTAGTGCACCATATTTTTCTAATAATCTTAAATTTTTAATTGACTCTGTTGGGGTCATTGTGAGTGTCATTATGCTTGAATAAGGGGATACTACAAGTTCATTTTCTAACCCTCTTTTCAATCCAATCCCTGGGACACCAAAAGCTCTATATTGATAATTCTCTGATGCATCAAACTCATAAAAAGCTGATTCTGATATTCCCCAAGGTACCCTTTTCTTTTTACCAAATGCAATTTGAGCCTTTATAACAGATTTATAAGTCAAATCTAAAAGAGTTCCTGAATAATTTTTCATTATTAAATTTGGCATAAAATATTCAAACATAGTTCCACTCCATGAAACTAAACTCTTTCCCCTAAATGCATTTGTCATAGCTCTTCCAAGCTTAAACCAATGGCTATAATCAACTTCATTTCTTGATATTGCTAAAAATGATGCTATTCTAGATTCCGAAGCTAAAAGATCATAATGAGATTCTCCTAATGAATTATTTTCCAAATTATAACCTATTGAAAAAAGCTCTCTATCTTTATCATATAATATTTTAAAATTCATTTTATTGCATATTTCATCTATATCATTTATTAATTTCTTTACCCGAACTTCTATATCTTTTATATCTATTGGATTTTCTAAACAGTTCAATTTATAGGTAATCTCATTCTCTAATTTTTCTATCCAATAAACATTTTCTTCTCCTTTACAATACTCTCTTTTATTTTTAATATTTTGCAATTCTTCATTTAATACATTTATAAAGTCAGTTTCATTTAAAAGAACTTTATTTATGTTTAGTTCTTCTCCCAAAATAGAATAAGTATCTTTAATAGCAAAGATTTGTTTTTTTGTGAATATAGTATTTTTTTTATAATCATTAAGCACCTCTTTTACAATTAAAAGACAAGCCAATAAATTTCCACTATCAACTGTTGAGATATATCTAGGATATAGTGGTTTTCTTGTTTTTGTATCATACCAATTTAAAAAATGCCCATTATATGTTTCTAATAACAACATACTACTTATTATTTTTTCTATTCTAGATAACGCATCTTCAAAAACTATATATCCTAAATCTAATGCTACTACATTTGATATAAGCCCCATTCCAATATTAGTTGGTGACGTTCTATAAGCTATTCCTTTAAAAGGCAATTCTTGATAATTATCTGGAGCTAAATAATTGTTTTCTTCATTTATAAAATCATCATAATATGCCCAAATTCTTCTACTTAATTGTCTTAAATATTTTTTGTCATTCTCTTCTAAATCAACTTTATCACAAACTATTTTTTTACTAATATTCCATGCTATAAGTGGAGCTAAAATCCAAAGAATTGATAGAGCATAAGTTATTAAAAATATTGCTAATCCTCCTTTAAAAGCAATAATCATAAAAATTATTCCACATACAGTTGAAAACCACATCTTTGAATAATAATAATTTAATGTACCTTTTACAGCTTTATCTGCTTCATCAGATGTTTCCCATTCTAACATATGCTTTTTAGATATAAAGACTCTATATAAAGTTTTTATTATTGCACAAACCATAGTATATGCTTGATACGGAATAAAACTTATAATTAAAAGCACTTGCTTAAAACTTTTAATTGTTCCTATTAACTTATTTTTAGGGGTTACAACAAAGTCAGTTATATTAAATAGTAAAGGAATCATAACTGCTAAGAATAGTATAAAAATTAATTCAATTTTAAAATCTAAAAAATATAAAATAACCCCATATCCAAACAAAATCCACGGTGCAATTATACTTCTCCTTAAATTATCAAATATTTTCCATTTTGATAAATGAGAAATATCGATGTTAAAAAGCCAAGGTATAAGCTGCCAATCTCCTCTTACCCATCTTTTTAATCTTTTTATACTACCTATATACGTTGTTGGATAATCATCTATAAATTCACTATTAGTTACAAGAGCACATTTAGCATAACATCCCTCTAACAAATCATGACTTAAAACCTTATTATTAGGTATATTTTTCTCTACAACCTCATAAAAAACATCAATATCTATAATACCTTTTCCTGTAAATATTCCTTCCGCAAAAAGGTCTTCGTAGGTATCAGAATAAGCTATGGAATACCCATCAACTCCTCCTTCTCCACCAAAAATCTTTGCAAATTTACTAGCATTAGCACTTTCTAGAGATATTGACACTTTAGGCTGCATAATTCCATATCCTCTCTCAACCCTACCATTTTTAATAATAGCTTTATTTAACGGATGAACCATTGCACCTATTAATTTTTTTATATTATTTCTAGGAACAAAAGTATCTGTATCTAAGGTTATTATATATCTTGCATCTCTTAAGTTTTCAATTGAAGTGCTTATAAGATTGAATGTATGATTTTTATCTTTCTTTAAAAGATTAATAAACTCTACTATTTTTCCTCTCTTTCTTTCTCTTCCCATAAATATATTTTCTTTAGGGTTGTAAGTTCTTTTTCTATTTAAAAAGAAAAACTTACATTCTTCTTCAAAATTATATTTCTTATTCAAATTCTCTATATTTTTTAGAGCAAAAATGTTTAATATGCTATCCTCATCTCTATTTTCCGTAACAGAATCCTTAAAATCTGCAAGTATAGCAAAATAAACATTACTAACTTTATTAGCTAAATATATAATCTCTAATTTTTCTACTAAATTTAAAATATCATTTTTAGAAGATATAATAGTAGGGATTATAACTATAGTTTTATTATTATTTTCTAAATCATTTATATACATCTTAGGCACGTGTCTTATATCCACATGTTTACACACATATCTATTTATTATTGATACTATTATTTCACTGCAAGGTATTAAAAGAATTATTGCCGCTACTAAATATTTATATATCTCAAAAGATTCTCCTAAAAGATAAATTATAAATAAAACTATAAAATCTATTAAAAGTGTTCCAAAAATATTTATACTTAAAAATTTTGAATATGAATAAATATTTTTAAGATTAAGTTTTAATTCTTCCCCCAATTCTTCAATACCATTATCTACCAAATAATACCCCACATGCTTTTTATATTCACAATTGATAACATTATTTCTCCTTGATAAATCAATTGCTTTTGTTGCAATATCAATTTCATTTATCCCATATTTCTTAGATATTTTCTCTATTTTATGACGGTAATAATCTTTAGATTTAAAATCCATTTTTTCATATGCCAAAGCTGGGTCTTGCATAAGTATTTTCTCAACCATTGAAGTATTTTGAAAAAAATTTCTCCAATTTATACTGTCTATTTGTCGAAATGATATTATAGATGCTCCAATTTCCTCTTCTAATGATGCCTCTAAAAAATTAATATTTTCTCCGTTTTCTTTATGTTTAAATTCTTCTCTTATTATTTCATTTATTTCATTATTTTGAGTTAAATTATATTTTATAGCATTATTTAATGACTGCAAAAATATAAATGATTTATTTTTTATTTGTTCTTTTAAATCATTTAATTTGTTATAATTTTCATCTAATAATTCTAAAGTACGAGCTAAATCTTCCCCTTCTTTTTTATCTTTTTGCATATCTTTTAAACTATCAGTAAACTTTGATAAATTTATTATTAAGCTTGCTCTAAGCATTAAAGGAAATGCCCATAGTTCACCCATTGTTAACATTTCATTCTCATTTTTTATAAAATTTATACAATCTATTTCTGTAATTTTTCCTCTATGACTTTTAACCATTTTCATAGCTAAATTAAATATTCTAGGAGAAACTTTTTTATCAATATCTTCTAAAATCAAATTATTAAAATATTGAATAGGCATATTGAGTTTAACAACTTTATACTCTTTTTCAATAAGATAAATATTATCAAGAAGCCATTGCCCACCCCCTATAATTTCTTCTTTTTCATTAGATAATTTTTTTATGTAGCTATGAGTATCTTTTATTTTAATTAAACTATCTTTTAATTCTTTTAAAATATTTTTTCTACTAGACACTAAATTACTTTTACTCACTACTGTTCTCCTTTACAAAATTCTTCCTTAAAATAGTTTTTACCAAAAAACAAAAAATAATACTAATATTCATTAATTTTTAAAAATTTAAACATATTTATGTACATTTTTTGAAATAATAAAATTTATTTAATGTAAACAAATCCATATCTTGACCAATTTAATTATTAATTTTATAATCAACTTAAATCCAAATTGGATTTAAGTTTGTTTAAATAAATAAAAAATAATTTTGAAAGGGTGACTATATATTGAAAAAATTATTTCATCTATTTTGGGTATATTTAAAGATATCTTCCACAACTCATGGAGGTGGCTATGCTATGATTGGAATAACAGAAAGGGAATTAGTTGAAAATGAAAAATTAATTTCTGATGAAGAATTCATGGAAATTATAAGTATGTGCCAAGCATTTCCTGGACCTATTGCAATTACATCCACTGCCTTTGTAGGATATAAATTATATGGTCTAACAGGTGCCATTGCAGCTCTTTTGGGTATTTTATTGCCATCTGCCATAGTAATTTTTATAATATCATCTTTACTTGTCGAATATCATACAAACCCCTATGTAGAAGCTGCCATAAGTGGTATAGATGCCGTTGTACCAATGCTTATACTACTTGCTATTGTAAAATTTGGTACAAAGTTCAAAAAAAATGCTCATAATATAATACTTGCTATTATAGCTATCATAGCTTTAGAATTTTTCAATCTAAATCCAGCTATATTAATTGTTATCTATGCAGTTTATGGTTTAATTGTTTTTAAATTTTTATATAAAGAAAAATAAACCTTATTAAAGTTTTTTACAATTTATTTTAATAACCTTAATATTAATATTTTACATAGTTAATCTTTAAATATAAACATTTACAAAACTTGACTTAACAATTTGTTAATAATATAATTTTCTTGAGTCCAAATTGGATTTAAGTTTTTAATGTTTTAAGGAGATGCATATTTTGTTTAGCTTAGATAACTTAAACCAAAAAGAAAAGCAAATTTATAAAGCAATAATCACATCTAATAACAAATTAAAGAAAGATATAATGACTGAACTTAATTTGCCTAAAACCACAGCAAATAGATTATTGCAATCTTTAATAAATAAAAATCTTATAAAAGAAATTGGTACTGATAAATCAACAGGTGGCAGACCACCTATTATTTATGGTAGTAAAGAAGATAGTTTTTATATAATAGGCATGGATTTAGCTAGAAGTTATTCAGAAGTAATTATACTAAATAGTTCTCTAAAAATAATTTTTAATCATAAAATTACAATGACAGAAACTTCGACTCCTGAATCTGTAATTAATTATCTATCATCTAAAATTAAAGATGCTTTAAATCAATTACATATCAATGGAGATAAAATACTAGGAATGGGTATTGGAACTGTTGGACCTGTAAATATTAAAACTGGTATTTTAGGAAATGTGACTAACTTTAAAAACAATTCTTGGAGTGGAGCCGATATAAAATCATTAGTATCTAAACACTTTTCATTTCCTCTATTTATAGGAAATGGGGCTAACATGGCAGCATTAGGAGAATTTCACTTTAACTATAATCCATTAGTTCAAAAAGTTGCTTATGTAAACTTAGGGCTTGGAATTAGATATGGCTTAGTCGTTAGTGGAAAAATAATAAAAAATCCTAATAGCAAAGAAGATGCATTCGGTCATATGACAATTAAATATGACGGTGATTCTTGTCCTTGTGGAAACAATGGTTGTCTTGAGCTTTACGCAACTATTGGCGGCATACAAAAAATATATAAAAAATATTCAAACAAAGATATTTCTTTAGATTTAATAGTTCAAAATATAAAAGATGAATTTAAGTATACAAAAGCTGACTTAAGCAATACTAAATTTATTGAACACATGATTAACTATTCAGAAAAAACAAATAATTTTTCTTTTAAGGCATTAAATGAAGGAATTAGAATATTATCCTTAGGACTAAATAATTTTTCTAATCTAATAAATGCAGATAGGATAGTTATAAATGGTCCCTTAATTCAATTAGATTGTTTAATTTACAATTTGCTTTGTTATCATTTAAAAAATATACATAATAATGGCTCAGTAGATTCGATATATACCACTGAAGGATATTTTAAAGAAAATATAATTTCAACTGGTGCGGCTTTTACTATGCTACTTAACAAACTGCAATTATAATTCATTTTACAATAAATTATTCTTATTCCTTAAAATAATTTAAAACAAATTATTATAAATTTAAAAGAAAGAGTGATTACATATGAAAAAATATTTACACCTCTTTTGGACATATTTAAAAATCTCTGCTACAACACACGGTGGAGGATATGCCATGGTTGGGATAATGGAAAGAGAACTTGTTGAAACACAAAAAATGATGTCTGGTGAAGATTATATGGAAACTGTAGGTATTTGCCAAACATTTCCTGGGCCATTAGCTATAACATCTTCAGGTTTTATTGGTTATAGATTAGCAGGAATTGGCGGAGCTATTTCTTGCCTTCTAGGAGTTTTATTACCCTCTTTTGTTATAATTTTTATAATTTCTACTATATTACTAACATTTGACCAAAACCCATATGTTAAGGCTGCCATAACTGGTATAGATGGAGTAGTTCCTATGCTTATCTTACTAGCAGTTGTTAAATTTGCTGCAAAACTTAAAAAAAATGTGCATAACATTATAGTTGCAATTATTGTACTTATTGCTTTAGAAGTATTTAATGTGAATCCAGCAGTTGTAATAATAGCAGCAGCAATTTACGGTTTATTTGTATTTAGATTCTTATTCAGAGATAAAGGAGGAGCTAAATAATGATATTAATTCAATTATATGTAGTATTTTTAGCGGTTGGAACATTAGCTTTTGGTGGAGGATACGCAATGCTTCCATTTATAAAAAGTCTTTTGGTAAACAATATGCATTGGATAACAGCAGCTCAATTTACAAGCTATATAGGTATATGCCAAATAGCTCCTGGCCCTGTTTCAGTTAACCTTACATATTTTGTTGGATTTAAATTAGCAGGAGTTCCAGGTGGAATATTAGCCATGATTGGACTATGTACTACACCATTTATTTTAGTATCAATTGCCTTTAAAGCCTTCTCTAAATTTAAAGATTCTGTTGTTTGGAATGCTTGTTTAAAAGGAATGAAACCAGCGTTAATCGCATTACTTTTAAGTGCTTTAGTTATGGTTTGTAAAACAGCTTACATAGGAAAAACATTCAATGGAGAATGGCATGAAATTGTAATTACAGTGATTTCAGGTATTCTTCTATTCTCTAAAAAGGTTCATCCAATCTTTATAATTATTTTAGCGGCAGTCCTTGGAATAGTATTTCAATTTGTACCTTTATTTAATTAAACTTGAAAATACAAAAAGGTTTGTATTCTTTAAAACTACACATAGTTTTATTTAATACAAACCTTTTTTATTATTTCAAATATAAATTAAAATATTTTTTAATAATTTTCAACATTTACACATACAACGCCACTTAAATCTTTAATTTCATTTACTAACTCCATGATTTTTACATTATTCTTACATCTAAACTTAGAACTTATATGATATATATTTATCTCATCTAAAGCCTCTTTTTCAATTTTATAACTTAAAATATAATTAGAATTCTTCCCAAGTATATCCATTATTTCATTTTTAGGCTTAGATTGAACCTTAATATTCATCTCAATAACTTTATGAGAACTTAATTTAAATATTCTTTGAAAAAACTCAAGTCCTACCAAAACTGCAATTGTTCCTAAAATAGCTATCATGTAAAGACCAGAACCTGATGCAAGACCTATTGCTGCTACAACCCATATACCGGCTGCTGTTGTCAAACCTCTTACTATTTTTCTTTCAATTATTATAGTTCCTGCACCTAAAAAACCTATTCCACTTACAACTTGTGCTGCAATTCTACTTGGGTCTAAAGAAATATTATTATACCTTAAAACATCTGCAAATCCATATTGAGATACTATCATTATAAGAGCGCTACCAACTCCAACTAAAAAATGAGTTCTAAGCCCAGCCTCTTTTGAACGAAGCTCTCTTTCAAGACCAATAGCTCCCGCTAAAATTCCAGCTAGAACAATTCTAAGTACTATATCATGAATATTATAAGTAGGTACTGCATTCATATATCTTCCCCCTTTGTAATAATAATTAAATATGTATACGATTGTAAAATTATATGATTACAATATAAAAGCTAAAGCCTTTACAAATTAGGCCTTATTTTATCACATTATTCAATTTAAATAAACAATAAACCTAAAATTAATTAAATAAATTTTTATATCATTTATTTAATTTAATAATATAAAAACATTAGTACAATATATAAAAAAATATAGAAATAATTTATAAAATTAAAACCATTTTACTAGGTATTTTTTATAATAACTTAAATTAAAACCCAATCTAAATTTTTAGAATTATAAATTGTATTTCTCTAATATTATATTAATCTTTATTAAAAACATATTCCTCCTATGATAAAATAACTAAAAACCTCCTCATAAAATAAACATTTATGAAGAGGTTTTTTATTAAAATTATTTCATAAGCTTACTAATATTATTTGTAAATTCAACTGGATCTTCTATTGCTAATCCTTCTATAAGAAGTGCCTCATTATATAAAAGATTTGTATATAAATTAAACTTTTCTTTATCATTTTCATAAGCATTCTTTAATGCCTTAAACACATCATGATTTGTGTTAATTTCCAAGACTTTTTCAGCCTTCACACCTTCATTATTAGGCATAGCACTCAAAATCTTTTCCATCTCAATTGTTACTTCTCCCTCTGCTGATAAGCAAACTGGATGATTTTTTAATATCTTTGATGCTTTAACTGCTTTAACTCTATTTGATAAAGTTTCTCTCATAGCATCTAAAATATTTCCTGTTTCTTTAGTTTCCTCTTCTGATAATTCTTTTTTATCCTCAGGTTCAATTCCTAAATCTCCACTAGACACTGACTTAAACTCTTTCTCTTTATAAGAGTTCAACATTTTTATAGCAAATTCATCAACATCTTCTTTAAAATATAAAATTTCATATCCTTTATCTAATAAAAGCTCTGTTTGAGGAAGTTTTTCTATTCTATCTATCGAACTTCCAACTGCATAATAGATATATTTTTGATTTTCTTGCATTCTTTCTAAATATTCATCTAAAGTTACTAGTTTCTTTTCTTTTGAAGAATAGAACATTAATAAATCTTCTAAAACATCTCTATTAGCTCCAAATTCACTATATACGCCATATTTTAATTGTCTTCCAAAAGAATTATAGAATTTTTCATATTTTTCTCTATTATTCTTTAACATACTTTTTAATTCATTTTTTATCTTAGTTTTAATATTTTTAGCAATAAGTCTTAATTGTCTATCATGTTGAAGAATCTCTCTTGATATATTAAGAGATAAATCCTCTGAATCCACAACCCCTTTTACAAATCCAAAATAGTCTGGAAGAAGGTCTGCACATCTGTTCATTATTAAAACACCATTTGAATACAACTCTAAACCTTTTTCATATTCTTTAGAATAAAAATCATACGGTGCTCTCTCTGGAATAAATAAAATTGAATTATAACTTACTGCCCCATCAACACTTATATGAAGATGACTAAGTGGTGTGTCGAAACCGTAATGTTTTTCTAAATAGAAATTATTATAATCCTCATCCTTAAGTTGAGTTTTATTTTTCTTCCATAGAGGAACCATACTATTTATAGTTTCTATTTCCTTATATTCTTCATATTCATTTTCACTACCTTCTTTAGGCTTGCTCTTAGTTAATTCCATTTTAATTGGATATCTTATAAAATCTGAATACTTTTTAATAAGAGATTGTATATTATATTCATCTAAATATTTATCAAAATTCTCATCATCATTATTTTCTTTTACTTTTAGTATTATTTCAGTTCCAACTGTTTCCTTATTAGTTTTTTCAATAGTGTATCCATCAGCACCTTCTGATTCCCATTTATAAGCTTCACCACTATTTAATGCCCTACTTATAACAGTAACCTTATCAGCGACTAAAAATGCTGAATAAAAACCGACACCAAATTGCCCAATTATTCCATGCTCATCATCTAATTCATTTTCCTTTTTAAATTTTAATGAACCACTTTGAGCAATAACCCCTAAATTATTCTCAAGGTCATCTTCAGTCATTCCAATACCTGTGTCTTCTATTTTTAAAATTCTATTTTCTTTATCTATGTGTATGTTTATAAAGTAGTTATCTTTATTAAAACTTATTGATTTATCAGTTAATGCTTTATAATAAATCTTATCTATAGCATCACTCGAGTTTGAAATAAGCTCTCTTAAAAATATATCTCTATTTGTATAGATAGAATGAATCATAAGGTCTAACATTCTTTTAGATTCTGATTTAAACTGTTTCTTTTCCAAAATAATCTCTCCTTTATAACATATTACATATGTTTTATTTATTAGCACTTAATCAATTCGAGTGCTAATCATAATTTTTATATAACACATTTCATTATTTATGTCAATACTAGAATTTATTACCTAGCTTTATAAAATGCCTATAATTCCATATTTATTTTTTCTCTGTATGCTTTAGGACTTACACCATTTATTTTTTTAAACATTTTAGAAAAATTTAATGGATCCCTATATCCTACTGATCTCGCTATATCACTTATAGATAATTTATCATTATTAAGTAAAACATATGCCTTTTCCATTCTATAGTTTAATAAAAATTCCTGAGGCGATATATTTAAACTTTTCTTAAAAACAGTAAAAAGATAACTTCTATTTACTCCAATAAAATTAGCTATATCGGTAATTTTAATGTCCTCTATATAATTATGCTCTATATATTCTATGGCTTTTTTTATATAAATATCAGTTTGCTTTTCCACTTTCTCTTTTTGATACTCTGTATTTCCAACCAATTCAGCCAAAAATAAATACAATAATCCCTCTCTTTTAAGTTCATCTTCAAAATTTATATTTTTTAATTTTAATATTTCATCAATATATAATTTTAAAGCATTAGGTTTTTTTACATAATTAAATATCAAATTTTCTCTATTTAAATCTGCATTTTCTAAATAACTTTTAGCCTTAAGCCCATTAAAACCAATCCATATATACGTCCAAGGATTAGTTTTATCTGCTTCATAATATGTTAATGTATCTGGGCATATTAAAAACCCTTGGTTTTGTGTCAAATTATATTTTTTATTTTCTACTATATAACATCCTTTTCCCTTTAATATAAAATGTATTAAATAATGATTTCTAACTGCAGGTCCAAAACTATGCTCTGGTAAACATTCCTCAATGCCACATTGACATAAAAACAAATCTGATTGTTCTTCATTTTTATATTCTAAATACTTAAAATAATTATCTTCAGAATATTTAACAGGTGCCATAATAAATTCCTCCATGCAATACACTATATGTTATATTATTTTATATCAATTTACATTTCAATTCTAGTATAAATTAATATTTAATGTAATTTTTACCTAATTGGATTTAAATATTAAAATATTATTTGTAAAACTTAATTACTATTCCCAATACTCTATATTCTAAAACCTATATATAACATTTTTACATATAACATCTAACATATGTATATTTAAATCTACCTAGTATATATGTATAATTAATACTATAAAAACAAATTTATCAAATATATAATCTAATATTAAATTACGGGTTTGTGTAAACAAATACAAAAAATTATTTTTAAGGAGACATCACTATGGGAATAAGTTTTAATCAAAATAAAAAAATGTTTCATATATCATCAAACAAAACAAGTTATATCATAAAAATTTTAGATACTAATCATTTAATTAGCCTTTATTGGGGTAAAAAACTAAATTCTGATAATGTTGAATACGTTTTTAGAACTAGAGATTTTGGAAGTTTTTTAACTAATACAGACAATATCAATGGATTTATGATAGAATCTACAAGCTTAGAATATCCAAGCTTTGGTGCAACTGATCTTAGATCGCCAGCTATTGAATTTCAATTCAAAGATGGTACAAGCGCAACTGACCTAAGATACAAATGCCATAATATATATAAAGGAAAAAACAAGCTTGATAACCTACCTGCCACGTATATTGAAAATGATACAGAAGCTGAAACCCTTGAAATAACACTTATCGATTCTTTAAAAAATGTGGAAGTTATTCTATCTTATAGTGTTTTTGAAGAATTTAATGCAATAACAAGAAGCGTTAAAGTTAAAAATTTAAGCAAAGAACCTGTTAATATTGAAAGAATTTTAAGTACAAATTTTGATTTTAAAGATGCTAAATTTGATTTCATTCAACTATCAGGAGCTTGGGCAAGAGAAAGAGATTTTGTACGCACACCTTTAAGACGAGGCAGTCAAAGTATTGAAAGTAGACGTGGTGCTAGTAGTCACGCTCAAAATCCTTTTATAGCATTAGCAAGACCAGACACTAATGAACATACTGGAGATATTTTTGGTTTTAGCCTTGTTTATAGTGGAAACTTCTTGGCTAATATCGAAGTTGATATGTATGAAAATTCAAGAGTTCAAATAGGTATTAATCCTTTTGATTTTAAATGGCTTTTAGAAAGTGGAGAAGAATTTCAAGCACCCGAAGTTGTAATGGCTTATTCTCACGAAGGAATTACAGGAATGTCCCACATCTATCATAATCTTTATGGCAAAAGACTTTGCAGGGGAAAATATAGAGATAAAACAAGACCTATTCTTATAAACAACTGGGAAGCTACTTATTTTGATTTTGATGATAAAAAAATTGAAGCAATAGCAAAAGAGGCTTCATCATTAGGAATTGAATTGTTTGTTTTAGACGACGGTTGGTTTGGAAAAAGAAATGATGATAAAAGTTCCTTAGGCGACTGGTTTGTTAATGAAGAAAAATTAAACGGTGGGCTTAATAACTTAGCTAATAAAATAAATAATATGGGAATGAAATTTGGTTTATGGTTTGAACCTGAAATGGTCTCCCCTATAAGTAAATTATATGAAAAACATCCTAACTGGTGCATTCATATAGATGGTAGAACAAAATCTACTGCTAGAAATCAACTTATTTTAGACCTTGGAAGAAATGATGTTAAGGAATATATAATAGAAACAGTTAGTAATGTTTTAAAAAGCGCCAATATAGAGTATGTAAAATGGGATATGAATAGAAACATGAGTGAAGTAGCTTCATCAGTTTTAGACCCTGCAAGACAAAGGGAAACTTCTCACAGATATATTTTAGGTCTTTATGAAATTTTAGAAGAAATAACTAATAGATTTCCTAACATTTTATTTGAAAGTTGCTCAGGCGGTGGTGGAAGATTTGATGCTGGAATGCTTTATTATATGCCACAAGTTTGGACAAGCGATGATACTGATGCTATAGAAAGACTTAAAATTCAATATGGAACATCTATTGTCTATCCAAATGTTACAATGGGTTGCCATGTTTCTGCTGTTCCAAATCATCAAGCTCACAGAATAACCCCTTTAAAAACAAGAGGAGCTGTAGCTATGTCAGGAAATTTTGGATACGAATTAGATATAACTAAATTATCTAATGAGGAAAAAGAAATCATGAAAGAACAAATAAATTTTTATAAAGAAGTTAGAGATACTATTCAATTTGGTAAACTTTATAGACTTTCTAATCCTTTTGAAGATAATGATGTAGCTTGGATGTATGTATCTGATGACAAAAAAGAGATTATTGTAACTTTAGTTAGACAATATGCTACGGTAAATAGAGGCTTCACTAATTTAAAACTAAAAGGATTAGACAAAAATTCTTCCTATGAAGTTGTCGGAGAAAATTTAACATTAGGAGGAGATATATTGATGAATTTAGGACTTAATATTCCTATGTTTGAGGGAGATTTTGCTTCAAAAGTATGGAGGTTAATTAAAAAAGACTAATTCACATATATGTTAATATAAATAATACGTCTATCAAAAGTAAAAAATTTAAAGATTGTTAATAAAATTTTATGATATTAGATAAAGAAGATTTTTTATGATGCAAAATCAACTCTTTGTCTAATATCATTTTTATTTTCAAATGTTAGAATTGTATTAAATAATAAAAACAATAACTTATAATATAAATTTTGTTCACAAAATATTAATTAAATGTTAATTAAATATTAATACTTTTATTACATATTATGGCATTTAATTATTGTAATACGCTACCAATAGTGCTAAACTTATTATATACTTATTGATAATGATTTTCATTTATTTAAAGAGAAGAACTTATATAGGGGGAAAAAGAATGTTTTTAGACGAATTAAAATGTGGTGACTCTGCTGAAATAGTAGAATTAAACGGTGATGAAAAATTATGCAAAAGATTAACTGCATTAGGTTTCATCAAGGGATCTACCTTAAAATTAAAAAGAAAAGTATTATTCGGTGAAACTTTAATAATAAATATAAGAGGCTTTGATATAGCTTTAAGAAAAAGTGATATTAAAGGAATAGTATTAAAATAAATATTAAATCAATGATAATTTTAAATAAAACTAAAAAGAAAATTACCTAGGGAGGATTTATTAATGAAAACAATCGCTTTGATTGGTAATCCTAATGTAGGTAAAACCACTTTATTTAATGCTCTTACCGGTTCTAAACAAAAGGTTGGTAACTGGGCAGGTGTTACTGTTGACAAGAAAGAGGCTTTTTTGGAAAATACAAAAATAGTGGACTTACCTGGGATTTATGCTATGGATACATTCTCTAACGAAGAAAAAGTATCTAAACATTTTTTACAAAATGAACAAGTTGACCTTATTTTAAATATAGTTGATGCTTCTAACATTGAAAGAAACCTATATTTAACAATGCAACTTAAACAATTTAACAAACCAATAGTTCTTTTAGTAAATATGATAGATGTTGCTGAAAAGAAAAATATATTTTTAAATTTCAATGCTCTTGAAAAACAATTTAAAGTAAAAGTTATACCAATATCAGCTTCTAAACGCAAAGGTTTGGACGTTGTACAAGATTTTATCAAAAATACAAATGATTTTTCTAAATATCTAGACAACTCGGTTTATGAATTTAAAAATGAGAATGAAGTATATAAATTCATAGATACTAACCTTAAGTCTAGCTATAAAAAGAATGGTAGTAACCTTTCTTTAACAGATAAAATTGATAATATAGCTTTAAACCCATGGCTATCTTATCCAATATTTTTTGCTATAATAGTTCTAATATTCTTGTTTACCTTTGCTTGGGTTGGACAACCATTGGCAGACAAGTTAACAGATTTTCTAACAGGTTCTATTCCTGACTATCTAACTAGCACCATACTTGCTAATGCATCTCCATGGTTTAGTTCATTAGTAGTAGATGGAATAATTGGTGGTGTTGGTTCTATTATAGGATTCTTACCACTTATAGTATCTTTATATTTCTGTATCTTCTTATTAGAAGAAAGTGGATACATGGCAAGAGTTGCCTTTTTAATGGACGGAATAATGAAAAAAATGGGGCTTTCAGGTAAAGCATTTATTACAATGATGCTTGGATTTGGTTGTTCAGTTCCTGCTATAGGTTCTGCAAGAACATTAGAAAGTGAAAAAGATAGAAAACTTGCTGGTCTTTTAGCACCTTTAATGTCTTGTAACGCTAAGTTACCTATTTACGCATTATTTGTATCTGTATTCTTTAGAGGTCATGAAGCCTTAGCTATATCCTCAATATATATACTTGGTGTAGTTATTGCATTTATAGTTGGAACTTTATTCTCTAAAACAGTATTTAAAAAAGATACTGAACCTTTTGTGGTTGAACTTCCAGAATACAAAATTCCAACAGTTACATCTATGGTAAAACAAATTTGGAGCAAAACTAAAGGATTTTTAGTAAAAGCCGGAACTATAATTTTTGCTATGAGTGTTCTAATATGGTTCTTACAAAGCTTTAATGCTCATGGATTTACCACTAATATAGATACTAGCTTTTTAAAATCTATTGGAGATATATTCATTCCATTCTTTGCACCATTAGGTTTTGGAAACTGGCAAGCTTCTGTATCATTACTAACAGGATTAATGGCAAAAGAAACAGTTCTATCAACAATGCAAGTAATTTATCCTGGAGAACTTCATTTAGTACTTCCAGCATACTTTACTACTATATCAGCTTATGCCTTCTTAATATTTGTTTTATTATATACACCTTGTATAAGCGCATTAGGTATGTTAAAGAAAGAATTTGGAGGCAAATTCACTATTATGGCAGCATGCTTCCAAATAGGCCTAGCTTGGATTGTTTCATTATTATTTTATAATGTTGCTATGCTTACAACAAATGGAGGGGTTAAAATGGAATATATAATAACAGCTATAATAATTTTATTTGTTGCTTTTATAATATTTAAAAATTTAAGAAAATCAGCTAAAGGGGAATGTCATTGCTCTGGTTGTACTTCACAATGCGGAAAAAGACAATCTCCATCAAAAGTAAAAACCTTAAAATAATATATAAAAAAGAAGTTATAATATTTTATAACTTCTTTTTTTATGCATCTTTTTATCAAATTTTTAAACAAAAACATAAAAAATTAAATAAAAGTATTGGGAGTCATACTAAAATAAGATTGGTGACTCCCTTTAAAATTATTTACTATATATGTACTAAACTTTATACATATTGATGTTTATTTTGAGAATTATTCACAATAAATCTCCATTGGATATTTTTATATTCTTCCGTTGCATAGTTTATTCCAACTCTTGGTGTCGCATCATAATTTGGAATATATCCATCATCCTCAATCCATAATAATTCCGACGACACTAAATCTTCACCATTTAATGTTTTGTCTATTTTTAGAGCTTTTGTGAGTCTACCTGGTCCTATTAAACCTTCCACTCCTCTTATTAAAACTGCTTCAGGAAACCCTTCAACTCCTGTTACTATATTTAACATATAATGTATTCCATAACACAAATATATATATGCTACTCCACCATTTCTATACATTATCTTAGTTCTCTCAGTCTTTCCTTTATGGGCATGACATGCAGTATCTTGCTCGCCATAATAAGCCTCTGTTTCTGTTATACGTATTTTTTTTATTTCGCCATCAACTCTTCTGCAAAGCAGTTTTCCTAAAAGTTTTGGAGCCAAATTTACAGCTGAATCATTATAAAAATCTTCATTTAACTTTTTGGGTTTACTCATATCTTTTATCACCATCCACAAAATTACTTTAAACCACGCTACTTATATATTATAACATTTTCTTAACTTGATGATAAAAGTTTATTTTTTCTAATTACAATTTATTTATTTATTAAAAAATATTAACTTTTAATACCACTTTATTAAAATTTATCTATTTTAAAAAAATTCTCATTTTCATTTATATTTTAAGATAATCTTATATTATTTATCATAACTGAACCACTATCCTTTTGATTAAATATTAAAGTTACCTTAGCTATATTCTTTAAATTAACCCCACTAAATACCTCTAAAGGAATTCTAATATCACTTAAAACTGTATAACTTGACCAAGAATACACTATCTTATCTTCAAATTTACCATATACATTATCACCCTCTACATAATTTAAACTTTGACTTTCATCGCCCAAAACAATTTGAGATTTATTACCAAATTTATCTTCTAATCTAATTATAAAAGATTGACTTTGGTTTTTTAAATTTAAATTATCTGATGGATCTATTGCTAGATTTAAAATTAAACTATCATACTTTTTAAAATTAATATTATTTATAGGAATTTCAAATACCCCTAATCTATCTTCCCACTTTATATTTATTAATTTCTTGCAATCAAAGCCTTCAATATTTTGAAGAGGAAGATTAAATCCATCTATCTCATTTTCTCTACTTTGCAAAGCTTGTTTTAAAACATTAACTTCTACTTTTTCATAAACCATATCATGAATATTTTCATAATCTAAAATTACTTGCTGTTTTTTTCTCCAAAATTGAATTTTCACCTCTAAACCATACATATATGCAGGCTCAAAACTACTATAATCATTAAAAGATACAATCTTATTTTTATAAAAAACACTATCTAAAAAATCTCTTGAAAAATTTTTTAAAAAAGTTTCTTGATCTACCCTACCTATCTGATTTTTTATCTTCTCTTTATCATTTAAATAGTTAGAATCATTTTTTATAAGCATAGAATTAAACCAATTATGATTAGAATTTTTAAGGAAAAGTAAATTAACATCACTTGTCCTATTTTTATTTAAAGTTATAGAATCGAACAATGAAAAACCATCTAAAGTATCAACATCACCATCAAGTTCTGGAACTATTATTGATATTGGTATATCTGGATATTCCCTATCTAATTCATCTGGAAGAGTTGGTGCTACACTTATTACTCCCTTTACATTATCATTTTCTAAAGCTATATCAATCGCAGTTTTTCCCCCTCTTGAATGTCCTATAAGAAATATATTATCTAAATCAAGCATTCTTGTTAAATCAACACTAAACCCGTCTAATATTCCGTTATTAGCATCCTCAAAAGCTTTAATAAAACTAGGAAACATATTTCTAACCTTTTTATTATCATCTTCATTTCCAAAATTTGAATTATAAGCTCCCTGTATATCTAAAGTAAAAGTAGCATATCCACAACTCGCTAAATAATCCACTAAATACTTAAAACCTTTATCAAATCTAGTATCATTACTGGTATTATTGTATCTTCCATGAATTATTAAAACTACTGGATATCTCCCCTCTTTACTAGGTATAGATACAAGCCCCCTAACATTATAGTAAACAGTATTTCCCAACTCTGTAATAAAACTTTTTTCCCCTAAATCAAAATCAGCTTCTATTATATCCATAGTAGCCGATTTTTTAATTTCTATACTATTTATTTCTTTTTCGGTAGTATAAACTGTGCTAGTTTCTGCAACTTTCTTTTCCTCTTCAGCACATCCAAATAAGTTAATAGAAAAAATTGCTATTACAAAATAATAAAAAAATTTCCCCATCACTAAAACACTCTCTTTCACCTTTAAAACACTAAATAATATTAATGCTTTTTTAATATTATTTTTTTACACATTCCATACTCATACCATTCACACTCCTTACAAATATCTGCTAATATATCACTTGTTATTTTTCTTTGCACAAGATTTATAACATCTTTATACACATAAAATTCTTCCTTTAAGTTAAAATACTTTAATACTTTTTCATCCATAGTTTTAACCTTAACTTCGCTACTACAAACTTGTCCTTTGTTATGTGGACAAGCTACGCACAAATCATCCAATACACATTCTATCTTAATCTTAAAACCTTGTTTATTTTTTAAAATTTCTATATTTTTATCCATATTTTTTATAAATTCTGCACTATACCCTCTACCCTCATACGATTGAGTGCATAACAAATGATGCGGTCTTAATATCATATTTTACTCTCCCTCTTACTAATAATTATGATTATCTAATAACATATTTATTTCATCCACAGTCAAATTCCTATATTCACCACTCTTTAAAGATTGGTCTAATTTTAAATCACCAATTGCTACCCTTTTAAGATAAACTACATAACAGCCTACTGCTTTAAGCATTCTCTTTACTTGATGTTTTTTCCCCTCCGAAATTGTAAGATATCCAGAAACTATTTTGGGATTATAATTTTTACAATCTACATCAATTAAACTTTTAATATAAATTTCTTCTTTAAAATCTAAATATCTTCCCTCTTTATATATCTCTATTTTAGCTGGTTTAGTTAATATTTCATTTTGTTGTAAAAAAACTCCTTCTTCTAAAGATTTTTTATCACTTTCATTTAAAGAACCTAAAGCCCAAAAAAAATAAGTTTTATTAATATGCTTACTTGGATGCATTAAAAGATGCTCAAACTCCCCATCATTAGTAAATAAAAGCAATCCTTCCGTATCCTTATCAAGCCTTCCTACATGAAAAATCCCACTTGCCTCATCATTAAAATAATCAAAAACAGTTTTATTTTTCTTGTCCCTAGTTGCAGTTATACATCCACTTGGTTTATTAAACATGTAATAAACTTTTTCTTTATATTTAACCTCCGTATTATCATAAAGTATTATATCAATGCCTTCTTTAATTTCTAACGCTGGCTGTATCGAAATTTCTCCATTTACCATAACTAATCCCTGTTTTATATATTCTCTAACATTTTTTCTTCTTCCAATGCCAGCCTCAGCTAAATATTTATCTAATCTCATATCCATCTCCTCACTACAATTCATATATATTTTAAAAATTATTAATTTTATTATACAAAAATCTGTTAAAATTAATATAAAAAAATCCATTCACAATAATTTAGAATGGATTTTTTATCTAAAATTTAAATAACTCCTACCACATCATCTACTGGTAATGATAAGCAAATTCCTCTAGCCTCTGTCTTTAATCCAACTTTTTCGTTTATCATTTTCATTATTTCATATCTATTTTTATTTTCTGCTAAAATTAATACAAATTCCTTTTCAGGTTCTATAGTTATTCCAAGAAATTTTGATACTTCGTTTGTATCTAAACTACGACAATGAATTACTGTCCCTCCCGTAGCACCTGCTTTTTTAGCAAACTCCATTGTTTGCTCTGAAAAACCATAATTAACTATTGCCACTATTACACCAAATTCTTTAGTTGTAGACATATTATCACTATCCTTTTTATTTTCTTTATTCCAACAATCATTAGTTGGCAGAAACACTTCTTTTGATATTATTACACCTGCGCTTGATATAGGAACACTAAACGCAATACCATTTCCACGATTAATTAAATTAATACTATTATTTAAACTTTCTAATATTAATTTACTCTTACAACTTGGTATTATGCTTAAAATTATATCTTTCTCGTTCTTATTTAATCCTAGATAATCTAAAATTTCTGAGCTTGCTGTTCCCTTTCCTAAACAAATAAGGTTAATTACCACATTATGCTTTCTATAAATACCAACTACTTTTTCACCCATACCACGCTCGACAATACTAACTAATAATTTAATCTTTCTTATATCACCCACAGATTATTTCTCCTCATCATAATTAATAATTTCATACTCCTCTTTAGACACATTCCTATCAATAATTTTCTTAGATTTCTTTATTTTGATATTATAAATTAAACCTAAGATTTGTATGGATATTAAAGGAGTCATAGCTACCATTGCTATTATGCCAAACGCATCTGTTAATATATTTCCCCCTATGGCATCACAAGCTCCCATAGCAATTGGTAATAAAAATGTCGCAGTCATAGGCCCAGATGCTACTCCTCCTGAATCAAAAGCTATTGCAGTAAACATCTCTGGAACAAAAAATGATAATATTATAGCAATACTATATCCTGGTACTATTAAGTACCATATAGAAATTCCAGTTAATACTCTAAACATAGCTAATCCTAAAGAAATGGCTACCCCAATTGACAAACTTCTTTGCATCATTTTTCTTGAAATAGCACCTTCTGAAATATCTTCAACTTGTTTATTTAATAAATATACTGCAGGTTCTGCCATAACAATAAAATATCCAATAATCATTCCCAAAGGTACCAATATCCAATTATATGATAACAATGCAATATTTTTTCCTACATATATACCAACAGGCATAAACCCTACATTAACCCCAGTAATAAAAAGAACTAATCCTAAATAAGTGTATAATATACCTATAGTAATTTTAATTAGACCTTTCTTACTAATTTTAAAAGCAAAAATTTGAAATATTAAAAACAATAATAAAATAGGTAATAAAGCACCAGCAACTTCTAAAGAGTAACTAGGCAAACTACCCTTTAACAAATTATATATATCAAATAAATTATCCACATTTTGAATTGTATTTATAGAATAAGCTTCTTGAGAGAAATCATAAAAATTACCTGTAAATAAAACTGCAATAATTGGCCCTATTGAACAAAGAGCTACTAAACCAAAACTATTTTCCTCAACAGATTTATCACCACATACAGAAGCTATTCCTATTCCTAAGGCTATAATAAAAGGCACAGTAATTGGTCCAGTTGTTACCCCTCCTGAATCAAAAGCCACAGGTAAAAAATCTTTTTCTATAAAAAACATCAAAATAAATATAGCAATATAAAAAAAAGTTAATATATAATTTAACTTAACTTTAAAAAGTATTCTCAATACTGCTATAACAAGAAATATTCCTACACCCAAAGCTACTGCTAATATTATTATCATATTAGGTATATTGGGTACCTGTTGCGCTAATACTTGCAAGTCAGGCTCTGCTAATGTAATTATTACTCCAATAAAAAAACACGAAACAATAACTAATATTAAATTTTTAGATTTAGTTAAATATGCACCTATCTTTTCTCCCATAAGCATCATAGACATATCAGCACCTAAAGTAAATAATCCCATTCCTAATATAAGCATAAAAGTTCCTGTCAAAAATAACTTAATAGTACCTGAAGACATTGGTATTATAGTAAAATTTAATAATAAAACTATTAATGTTATTGGAAGTACAGAAAAAACAGCTTCTCTAACCTTACATAATAATTCTCTATTCAACAAATCACCCCCTATTTTTATCTTTACTCTATAATTACTATATAAAATATCTTTTTATTACATTTATAATTAATACGCTTAAATTTCAATTTATATACGCTATAAAAATAGCAATAGCTCTATTTAAATTACTTAAAACTCAATATATCTATATATAGAAAAAATTCATAAAAAAGACGTTGATTTTCTCAACGTCTTTTTTATGAATTTTATGTGAAATTAATTACAGCTAAAAATATAAACCATTTTTTAACTACAAACTAATATTTAAACTAACTTTCTACCCATCAAAACCCCCATAACGGAAGCCATCATAAGTCCTCTAGTCCATCCACTAGAATCACCCAAACAATATAAACCATCTATGTTTGTTATAAAATCTTTTGTCATCTTTACTCTATTACTATAAAATTTAAGTTCCGGTGAATAAAGCAATGTTTCATCTCCTGCAAACCCAGGAACTACATGGTCTACAGCTTGAATAAAGTTTATTATATTAATCATAGCCCTATATGGCATAGCTGCTGTAATGTCACCAGCTATTGCATCTGGTAATGACGGTTTTACATTTGACCTTGTAAGTTCTTTTTGCCATGTTCTCTTTCCACTTAAAATATCTCCATATCTTTGCACTAAAATATGTCCATTTCCAAGCATATTTGTAAGCTCCCCAACTTTTTTAGCATATTCAATCGGTTGATTGAAAGGTTCTGTAAAATTGTGAGAACACAAAATTGCAAGATTAGTATTATTTGATTTTAACTCTTTATATGAGTGTCCATTTACAACCGCTAAATCATTATCATAATTTTCTTGACTAACAAATCCACCTGGATTTTGACAAAAAGTTCTTACTTTATTTTTAAAAGGTTGTGGATATCCAATTAATTTTGATTCATATAAAACATTATTTACATCTTCCATTATCTCATTTCTAACCTCTACGCGAACCCCTATATCAACAGTTCCAGGTTGATGCACTATATTATGCTCCTCACATAGTTTTTCAAGCCAATCAGCACCTTTTCTTCCAGTCGCAACAACTATATGTTTTCCAACTAAAGTTTTTAAATCATCATGTTTTGCAGCGCTTTCAATAATTGCACCTATACATTTCCCACTTTCTATAACAACATCTTTACAAGCATATCCAAAATATATATCTACACCATTTTGAATAAGATATTTCTCTATACTATAATAAATTTCCTGAGCTTTTTCAGTCCCTAAATGACGAATAGGACAATCTACTAACTTTAATCCAGCCTGTATTGCTCTTTTCCTAATATCTTTTACCTTTTCCTCCTGACCAATACCTTCAACTTTAGAATCTGCACCAAATTCTAAGTATATAGAATCAGTATACTCTATAATTTCTTGAGCAAAATCCTCACCAATTAACTCTGGTAAATCTCCACCAACTTCATAACTTAAAGATAATTTACCATCTGAAAAAGCCCCAGCTCCTGAAAAACCAGTAGTTATATGACAATATGGTTTACAATTCATACAGACTTTTGTTTTAGTTTTAGGACAACTTCTTTTTTCAACAGGTCTTCCTTTCTCAACAATAGCAATCTTTTTTTTACTTCCATTTCTTATCATCTCTAAAGCTGTAAATATTCCAGCTGGTCCTGCACCTATAATAACAACATCATAATTATTCATACCTATCCCTCCAAATCTTTAACCAATTTATTTATTAATTCTTATAAATTTATAAATAAAAAACTACCATAAATATTAGATTTATAGACCATAGAACTTAATGGTTACTTATAAATCAACTATTTACGGTAGTGGGTAGAAACGCTCAACCTAAATTATGAGCTTATATAAGCGATATAACTTTTATTTTATTTAATCATCATCTAAATTTAATTGAAAATAGACAATAATACGAACAATATATAAATTTTTTTAATTATGCAAATTCATATTAATAGCTATTATTAATCATTTACAATATTAATATTATATTATTTTTTAATTTTTTGCAACTATTTTATTAATTAAAATAACGAACAATATTTATTAAATTTTATTTTTAATTAATATTTTTATCTATATTTTTTTATTTTATACCTTTTTTCTCTTCATGAAATTATAAAAGAACTAGAAGTATATAACTTTCTAGTTCTCTTAATTATCGTTACTTTAATTTTTCACATACTTTATTAAATGTTTAATGTATCATTATAAAACCTAATTTAAATCTGTTTTTGAGAGTTATTAGCAATGTCGCTCTTGTATTTTACTAGCTTCCTCTAGCTTAAATTGTAATAGCATTTGCATTTTTATAATGTTTACCAATGTATCTTTTACAGATTCATTAACACTAATTAAATCATCTGCACAATCTGCAAGCTCTAATGCTTTTTGGATTTTTTCACCTTCTGCATTTATTATATGTGCAAGTCCTGTTTCCTCTAAAGCTATTGATTCAATTATATCTGATATAGCTTGATTCTTATCTACAGAATTTTGTGGTTTTTCAATTTTAGGTGCTGACATATAAAATTCCTCCTACTATTCTTTATCTGTTTGATTTTGAACTACTTGTCTTTTTGAATCATTTCCATCTATTTTACTTGCTTGTTCTAACTTAAATTGTAATAACATCTGCATTTTTATAATATTCACGATAGTATCTTTTACAGATTTATTGACATTAATTAAATCATCTGTACTATCTGCAATTTCTAATGCTCTTTGAATCTTTTCACCCTCTGCATTTATTATATGCGCAAGTCCTGTTTCTTCTAAAGCTATTGATTCGATTATATCTGCTACAGCTTGTTCCTTATCTATGGCATTTTTAGGTTTTTCAATTTTAGGTGCTGACATATAAAACACTCCTTACTTTTACCTGTACTATAACAAGTTTTTTATTTTCATTTCATTAGTTATAATATTAAGATTTCAAATTTTTGTTACTGAAATAATTAAAAACATTTATTTTTTAATTAATATAAAAGAGAGTTATATAAAATTTTATATAACTCTCACTAAATTTAGTTTATATCCACCGCTGCCTCTAATTTTGTCCTAATTATTTCTTCTTGAACTTCTTTCATTTTCCTATCATCTAATGGATAAAATTTCATTGCTATTAAACCAATTATCCATCCAAGCATTGGCATTCCTATAAATAATGCTGCAGTTACTGCAAACATCCCTTTTATATTAGGATCTGTAGCTTGTGGCATTGCAGATGTATATCCTAAATATGCAACTGTAAATCCTATTATAGTTGTAGCAAAAGATGATACCAACTTATCTATAAAGGAAAATAAAGTTGCCATCATACCTGGCACATACTTTCCTGTTAAATAAGTTTCATAATCTGCACAGTCAGCTATCATAGGAACTACTATTCCACTTGCTAAAGATGAAGCCCCATATCCTAAACTATATACAACTATCCAAAGTATAGTCATTAATCCAATGCTATCTAAAGATATTTTTGTAGGGTCTCCAATAAATAATATTAAAAATAATCCTGTATACATTGCCATAGCCGCCTTAGTAAATTTTATTAAAGCTTTTTTAGAACCAAATTTACTCGCATATTTTGTTCCCAACATTATTATTATAAATGTTGGAAGAGCAGTTATCATTGACATTTTTCCATATAAAGCATAGTTACCCATTACTATTCCATATAGCATTACCATAACAGTTGTATTTCCTGATGTTTGACTTGCTAGTTTATTTGTAGCAGCAGCTACTGTAAGCATTTGTAGCCCTCTATTACCTTTTAAAATTGTCAAATAATCCTTAAATTTAACTTTAGGTGCTTTTTTATTACCAAAAAACTCCTCCCTATCCTTGCTCCATATACCAATTATAGCTAATAATGTGAAACAACCAGCTATTATGACATAAGTTAATGAAAACTCTTGCATAGCTTCCAATGTAAATCCACCATATTTAGGTGATAAATATGCTGAAGCGTATTGAGCAGATAAAGAAAATAAGAATAAATTATAAATTCCATCAAATCTTGCAAACAAAGGTCTTTGAGCAGGATCATTAGTTAGACATGATTGCCCAGCCTTTGTGCATGCTGTTTGAAATGTATATCCAATTATATATAAAGCATATAACCCTATAAATCCTATAAGCCTCATACTTTCAGGCATTAAATATAAACAATTATACAAAATTAGTATACTTACAGCCATTATTGTATATCCAATAATAATCATAGGTCTAAACTTACCAAACTTAGTATTAGTCTTATCTATTACAAAACCTATAATTGGATCTGTGATAGCATCAAACATACGCATTGATGTTAATAATGATGATACAAGAACAACTGCAAGCCCAACAACCCCTGTCGCATAATACGATACATAAGTCATTAAAAACATTATCACATTGGTAGCAGTATTATTAAGTGCATAAAAACCTATTTGCCATGTTTTAGCGTTATTATACTTAATATTTTTATCTAAATTCATATTTTCACCCCATATTTTTAAATTCTTTGTGTCAGTATTAATAATTCTTAATCATGTTATATTTATTAATAAATCAAGCAACGAATCTTTAAATTCCATTTATGTGCTTTATTAAACACCTTCTGAACCTATATGATTAAAAACGTTTTCAAGATTGGCACATTTATCAAATATGTTGTGTATTTTAATTTATATTTAACTGCATATATTAATTCATTTATTTATTAATCACACAATTCAATCTTTTATAATGGATATAATTGCATATAAACATAATTATTTATATACAATTATATTCCTAAATTTCTTATTTTCCCTTATTTATGGCTTCTTTTAAGCCATTTAAATATACAGCACCTAACGCTCTATCATATAAACCATATCCAGGTCTTCCTGTTTCACCCCAAATCATTCTTCCATGGTCTGGTCTATATGGTCCATCAAAGCCATAATCACAATATGCCTTCATTATTTCATAAAAATCTAATGAACCTACATCTGACAGATGGGCAACTTCATTAAAACTACTATCCCCAGTAATTAATACATTTCTAAGATGAGCAAAATGTATTCTATTTCTTTCGCCACCAAAATATTTTATCATTTTTACTATATCATTAGTTTTTGTACATCCCAATGAACCTGTACAAAGTGTCAATCCATTATATTTACTATCATATAAATTTAAAAATCTCTCTAAATTTTCAAAATTAGTTATTATTCTTGGAAGACCAAATATTCCCCAAGGTGGATCATCTGGATGTATTGCCATATTTACTTCCTCTTCCTCTGCAACAGGCATTATTCCCTTTATGAAGTACTCTAAATTTTCCCAAAGCTTTTCTTCATCTATATTTTTATATTTGTCAAGTAATGCACCAAGTCCACCTTCACCATATGAAGTATCCCATCCTGGAAGTTCTAATTCTCCTAGTTTAGGATCCATTTTAGCAATATCTTTTTCATCATATATTAAACATGTTGAACCATCTGCTAATCTGTATTCCAAATCTGAACGAGTCCAATCAAATACTGGCATAAAATTATAGCAAATTGTTTTTATTCCCGCCTTACTTAAATTTCTTATTGTTTCATTATAATTTGCTATATATCTATCCCTTGTAGGAAGTCCAAGCTTTATATCTTCATGAACTGGAACACTCTCTATAACTGAAAGCTCTAAACCAGCATCTTCAACCTCCTTCTTAAGTTCTAGTATTCTATCAAGTGGCCATACTTCCCCTACTGGTATATCGTATATGGCACTCACTATGCCCTTCATTCCTGGTATTTGGCGAATATAATCTATTTTAACTGGATCATCTTTGCCATACCATCTAAAAGTCATATACATAATCTCACCCCTTATTTTAAACTTATTTATATTACATCACTTAAACACCAGAATATGCAGAAAATGCTCCATCCACAGGAATAACTACACCATTTACAAAACCTGAAGCTTCCTCACTTATTAAATATAATAATGTACCTAATAATTCTTCAGGTTTACCAAACCTATCCATTGGTGTGCTTCTTAATATTTTTTCTGTTCTTTCAGTTGGCGTTCCGTCTTCATTAAATAACAATTTTTCATTTTGAGCTGTTACAAAAAATCCTGGAGCTATTGCATTAACTCTTATCCCTACCTTAGACATATGAACTGCAAGCCATTTAGTAAAATTACTTACCGCAGCTTTAGCCCCTGAATATGCAGGTATTTTCGTAAGAGGAGTAAATGCATTCATAGAGGAAATATTAATAATTGATGCACCTTTTTTATTTATCATATCCTTTGCAAATTCTTGGCTTGGAAGAAGTGTTCCTAAATAATTTAAATTAAATACAAACTCAACTCCCTTTTCATCTAAATCAAAAAATGTTGTTAATTCATCATTTTCCAAATCCTCTAGCCTCAAATATTCATTACTTGTTGTTCCTTTCGGATGATTTCCACCAGCACCATTTATTAATATATCACAGCTACCAAATTCCTTTAATATTATTTCATGAGCATGTCTTAAACTTTCTTTATCTAAAACATTGGCGTCTATTCCAATGGCAATACCTCCATTTTTTCGAACCTCCTCAGCTTTTTTATCACAACATTCCTGTCCTAAAGAAAGTATTGCTACTTTTGCACCACACTCTGCTAATGCATCTACCATAGTGCCACAAAGCACCCCTGCTCCACCTGTTACTACACAAACTTTATCTTTTAAATCGATATTAAATGGTAATTTCATAAAAATCTCTCCTAAACTTAATTAAATATGCTCTACGTTCAATACTTTTATAACCTATATTAAAATCTTGTATCCCACGCACCACAAAATGCATCAACAGGACTTACACCTTTAAACTCTGATTTTCCCATTATTTTTTCTATTACTAAATCTAAACTAACATCATTGCCATTATAAGCATTTATATAAGTTGGTACCATTGGTACATCTATTAAATGGAATGGATTGTTCACAGATACACAAACGGTTGGCAATTCTGTTACATACCAAGGAATATCAGGTCCCATTGGCATACTCCAAGTTATACGCCTTACATTACTTTGGGAAAATCCCGCAACATTTACAAACAACATTACTGCATCATATTTATTAACAAATTCCTTTATAGGAGTCATAGCTAATAATTGTTTACCATTTAGCCCACCTTGTGGATTAAATGTATCTACTTCAAAGCCTACACCTTCTAATTTGCCTTTTACTCTTGATTCTAAAGAGCCTTCATTTGCCATAGATACTGCTGCTGCACTACCTGTTTGGTCTATTGTATAAAGCATTATCCTTTTATGAGTTTTTGGTGTTATTGGCAATTGATTTTTAGTATTTTTAACTAATGTTATAGCCTTGTCTGCTATATCCCTAGCAACTTCTAAATGTTCATTACAGCCAATTGCTGATAATCCATCTTTATTTGGAACTAAATTTGCTTCTTCTTTCTTTTTGTGTAATTTTAACATTGCTTTAAATGCTAAAACACGAGTAACAGCCTCATCTAAACGTTCATAAGTTAAAGTTCCATTTTCTAATCCTTTTTTAAGGGCATTTATATCCTCATCTTTATCTCTATAATAAAGTATCATATCACATCCAGCTGCTAATGCAGTTGGTATCATCTCTTCTCTTCTAATTGCTGAAGTTAATCCAACCATATGAGTAGCATCAGTTATTATAAGACCATTAAACCCTAATTCTTGACGAAGTAAATCCTGTAATAATTCTGGAGCTATAGTAGCTGGCATTATTTCATTATCTTTTATTCCAGGTCTTAACTTTCTAGAATATTCAGGAAGTCTTATATGACCTATCATAACAGCCTCAACTCCTGCATCTATCATTCCTTTATATACCTTTCCAAAATTTTTATCCCATTCTTTACAACTCATTGTATTATTAGTTGTAACTATATGTTGGTCTCTTTCATCTAAACCATCACCTGGGAAATGCTTCATACAACTTGCAAGTCCAGCATCTTTTGCCCCTTGCAAATATTCCTTTGACATTTCAAGAACTGCATCTGCTTCACTTGAGAAACAACGGTTAGATACAACACAGTTTCTCCAATTTTTATTTATATCAACTATTGGTGCAAAAGTCCAATTACAACCGATTGCAGCTGCCTCTTTACATCCATAATATCCTAATTTATAAGCATTTTCTTTATTTTGAGTAGCACCTATTGTTACATGATATCCAAAATGCGTTCCACCTTTAACTCCACCATCTCCACCAGCTTCTATATTAGCTGCTATTAATGCTGGTATTTTACTAGTTTCTTGTATAATTTTATTTTGTTCATATAATTGCTCTGGCGACATATTATTATATCTAAATCCACCAATTCCATATTTGTTTATACGTTCCTTTATTTCATCATTAGTATTATTCCAAAGCATATCAACAAATACTTGTCCTATTTTTTCATCTAATGACAAATTGCCTAACGTATCTTTCACCCATTTTATATCTTCATCAGTTAAATTAAATGGTTTTGCCTTTAAATCTATCATTTTTCTATTTCCCCCTCAAAATTTTACTTATCTCCAGATAAGTTTTCTTTAAACTCCTTTATCACCTTTTCTTCATATTTCCCCTTATAAGCATTACTAATAAATAATTCTAAAGTTTCATTAATAAATCTATTCCAAGATTGATTTTCCTTTTTAACCAATATTGGATAATATAAAATATTATTTAACTTTGCAGAATCTAAATCACCAACTGCATCCCCCACCATTAACACATTATTTCTATCATAACCTTTTTCAACAAGTTTACTTATACAATATGCCTTTGAACCTATATTTTGAGTTAAGACTATATCAACATTATCTAAAAGTCCATGCTTTTTCCATTCTTCTAAAACAGCTTGTTCATTTGCTGATGACACTATTGCTACATCTGCAAATTTTTTAGCCTCTTTTATCCCAGTATATACACCATCAAATGGAAGTTTTTCCTCATCTTTCAATTCATTAATTGAAGCATTAACAGCTCTTGACCAATCTAAGGCTTTTTTTAAACAAGTAATATTTTGTTTTTGTATCTTTATTTGCCTTTCTAAAGACTCATTTGAAAGTTCTTTAGTGGTATGAGTCCAATCAATAAATTCATTTAATCCTTCAACAGGTATATATCTCTCATTTATTTCCTCAAGAGCCAAAGCTAAACCTTTGAATCTATTTATCCCCCTAGTTAACGTATAAAGATTTACCTCATTCCATCTCTTTAATATAGAACTTTTCCATTTTTCTAAATTCCACTGATTTATCATACACGGACCAAAACATTTGATATGCTTAATATCCATAGTATCCATAGCACATCCATCTGAATCTATACAGATAAGAAAATCCTTTTTCTTTTTAAATTTTTCTAAGCTATTCATCATTCTTTTACTCCTTTTAATAATTAAATTAATTTAGAGCTTTTTTGTAAACCTTTTACCTTATACTTGTATACTAACATATTAATATTAGTATTTCAATGCTTTTTCAAATTTTTTGTAATTTTATTTTTTATAATATTAATTTTTTATTATATAAAATAAATTAAATAATTTAAATTAATTATTTTGTTGTAATTTTCTAAAAAGTGGTATATTATATTTATAATACTAGAATACAAGTTAAGGGGGAATATTATGAGAAAAATTTTAAATATAAATGATAATTGGAATTTTCTTAAAAATAATACTAATGAATTATTTTTAAGAAAATTTAATAATAGCTTTGGAGAAAACGTAAACATACCTCATACATGGAATGATATTGATGGTGCTTCTGGTAATGAATACTTTAGAGGTGTTTGTTGGTATACAAAAAATATTTATATAAACAAAAAATTTCAAAATAAAAAGATATTTTTAGAATTTAACGGAGTTAATAGTATTTGTAATGTTTATGTTAATGAAAAGCATCTAGGTGAGCATAAAGGTGGTTATTCAACCTTTAGATATGATATAACCGATTTAATAGAATTCGATTCAACAAATTTTATTGCAGTTAAAGTTGATAATTCTCATGTAGAAGAAGTGTATCCTTTAATGGCTGATTTTACTTTCTATGGTGGTATTTATAGAGATGTAAATTTATTAATCGTTGACCCAATTCATTTTGATTTAATGGATAATGGCTCTAAAGGTGTCTTTGTATATCAAGATAAAATTACTAATGATATTGCAAACCTAACCATAAAAACCAACATAATTTCTGAAGTAACTGAAAAACAACCTATAAGAATTGTTGCCAATCTTTTAGACACTAATGGACAAGTTGTTAAATATACTGCTAAAGATATTTTAATAGAAAAAAGTAGTGAAATTAAAATGCCATTGAGCATTGAAAATCCTATTCTTTGGAACGGTACTCAAAACCCTTATCTATATACTATGAAAATAACTATAGAAAAGCATAATGATATTTTAGATGAACTTAATATTCCTATTGGACTTAGATATTTTGAATTTAATCCTAACAAAGGCTTCTTTTTAAATGGAAATCATATAAAGCTTAAAGGGGTATCTAGACATCAAGACAAAAAAGATTTGGGTTGGGCTTTATCTAAGGAAGATCATGCACTTGATATGGCTTTAATAAAGGAAGTTGGAGCCAATTCTATAAGACTTGCTCACTATCAACATGACCAATATTTTTATGACCTTTGTGACAAAAAAGGTATGATTGTTTGGGCTGAAATACCATTTATATCTGTAGCATCTAGTACAGATCATACCGGTGAAAATGCAAAATCTCAAATGATTGAATTAATACGACAAAACTTTAATCATCCATCAATTATTATGTGGGGAGTTGAAAACGAAATACAAATAGGTGAAGATTTGCCTTATGTACGAGATATTGTAAAAAATTTAAATAAGATTACTCACAAAGAAGATCCAACACGTTTAACAACCCAAGCACTTGTTTCTATGGTTCCTGATACTGATGAATATAACGGATATACAGATATAGTTGCATACAATAAATATTTTGGATGGTATAATGGAAAAACTGAGGATTTTGCAACATGGCTAGATAACTATCACGAACTTAATCCAAACAGATGTATTGGACTTTCTGAATATGGTTTTGAGGGCATCATTACTTATCATAGTGATAATCCAAAAATTAGAGATTATACTGAAGAATATCATTCTTTATCCCATGAAACACTAATAAAAATATTTAATGAAAGAGAGTTTTTATGGGGTTCTTATGTTTGGAATTTCTTTGATTTTGGCTCTGCAATAAGAGATGAAGGTGGCATTAAAGGACGAAATAATAAAGGTCTTGTGACTTTTGATAGAAAAATAAAAAAAGATGCTTTCTTTGCTTACAAAGCAGCTTGGTCTGACGAGCCTTTTGTGCATATAACAAGTAAGAGATTTATAGATAGAGCTACTGATTCTATTAATATTAAGGTTTATTCTAACTGTGATGCTGTAACTTTATTTGTAGATAATGAAAAATTTGCTACTCTTAATTCTAAACATAATTTTATATTTGAAAATATAAAATTATCACACACACAAACAAATATAAGAGCCATAGGCACTAAAAACGATAAAGAATTTACAGATTATGCTTTCTTTAATAAAGTAAATGAGGCAAATGTAATGTATGAATGTCCAAACAAAAATGGTGGGTTTGCTGCTAATTGGTTTGATGAAGATTTAGCTAATCAATTTACAGACATAGAAATAACTGCATTAGACATACCTGATGATGTATTTTCTAGTGCCACTAGAATTTGTGATATATTAGAAAATGAAAAAGCTAGTATTATTTTAAATAAATATTTTTCTAAATTATTGGCTAGTCCAATGATTGGAATGATAAAAACATCAAGTATTGATGATTTATTTAAAATGCTTGATGAAAGTATTGATAAAAAACTTATGTTTATGTTAAATAAAGAACTATCCAAAATAAAAAAATAATATAATTTTTTATTTATATACAATCAATAAATTTTTAAATATTTACAAATCCCAATTTTCATATAATACACCACAAAAATTTAAGTATATATTATTAAAAATAAAGAGTATATTATTAGTTAATATACTCTTTATTAATAAACTTTTTTAATTTTAATTAATTATGTTATTTTCTTTGTAATAAAAATTCATTTTTATATTGCGTAACACTTTTTCCTGTCCAAACTGAAAATGCTCTAAAAAAAGAATTTAAATCCTGATATCCTAACAAATATGCAATATCTTCAGATGAAAATTGTGTATTTTTAATATAATTTTTAGCAAGTAATTCTCTTGTATGATTTAACTGTTTCTGAAAAGTTGTATCCTCTTGCTTAAGTTTTCTCTGTAATGTACGCTTACTTACAGCAAGTGCATTAGCTACGTCATCAATTGTAGATTTTCCAGCTGGAAGAAGTTCCACCAAAATACTTCTTACTCTTGTAGAAAAGCTATCATCTATATCCATTTCATTTAATCTTTTTCTTAATTCTGGCTCAAAAAAATTCCACATAGATTCATTCCTTGTAATGAAAGGAATTTCTGCATCATGCTTAGAAAAAGCAATTGAATTTACTTCACTTTTCTCCGCTTTAATTCCTAAAAATTTTTCATACTCTGGATTAGAAAAAAACTGTTTGACCATAACTTTTTGTGGTATAATTTTTCTTTTTGTTGCTTTCCTAATTAAATTTACTAATAGAACCATTTCAATTCCCACAATAATTTCAGGTAATTCTATGTTTTCTTCTCCATAAATATTTACTTTTATGTAATTAGCATCTTCTATAATCTCAAAAACAATTGCTCCTACTAAAGCTTTATATTTTGCGATTCTCTTAACACATTCCTTAGCATTAGCACTACAATAAGCAGCAAAAATAGATGGTGTTATACTCTCTATATTTTCAGCTGTTGCAAGGTATATTGGTAATTTTCTATTAGAAACAAGATCATCAATAGCTTTCATAAATCTATAATATTCTTCACACGTTATAGAAGGATTCACTCTTGCAAATAAATCCAATGGAAGATTTGACCTTTTTAATACTTCATTCATAGGAATTCTATATTTATCTAGTAAAATAGCATAGTTTTTATCTAAAGGAAAATGTTTCATAAAATCAATATCTCCTAACTTAAATTTGTAATTACCCAATCAAACACTCTATCTCCAAAGATTTTTTGAATCAATACCATAGGCTTAGCCATAAAACCAATTAAATAACGTGTACGCGGTCTTCTTTTTACAATAGCCTTTTTAACAGTTCTCGCAACTACTTCTGGTTCTGTTAACATATTCCCAGAATAATTTTTAATCATACTGTTAGCCACATTATTTGCATTTGTTTCATATACACTACCTTTAGCTGCATCTTTCAAATTATTCGCTGCAATAACTCCCCAATCAGTCTTAATTCCACCTGGTTCCACTACTACAACATCAATCCCAAATGGAGCAACTTCCATTCTAAGACAGTCTGAAAAACCTTCAACTGCAAATTTAGTTGCATGGTACCATCCTCCAAATCTTGTCCATATTTTTCCTCCCATTGAAGAAATATTAATAATTCTTCCACAATGATTTTCCCTCATTCCTGGTAGCACAAGCTGAATCAATCTAGCCATACCAAATAAGTTAACATCAAATTGCCTCTTAGCCTCTTCCATAGAAACATTTTCTATAGGACCATAAGAACCATATCCTGCATTATTAATCAATACATCTATACGTCCAGATTCTTGCAAAATTGTCTGCACACAATCTACCATGGATTTTTCGTTAGTTAAATCCAAAAAAACTGGTATAATTCCCATTTCTCTCAAATCATCCATTTTATCTATACGCCTAGCAGCTGCATATACAGTAAATCCTGTTTTCTTAAGTTCCTGTGCTATCTTTGTTCCAATACCGCTAGATGCTCCTGTTACTAAAACTACTTTCTTCATAACGCCACCCCCAAGATTTCTTTATGACGTTATTATACATTTCTTAAACTTTTATTTTAACATCTTATCACGCCGTTTTTAATGCAATTCATTCCATAGCTTATCTATATACAATTACACACTTAGTTATTTAATACTAGATAATTCTAAAATTTAAATATACTCTATAATAAATAAAAAAATTCGAGAAATAAAATGGCTAATTAAAATTTCATTTCTCGTATATTATATATTTATTATTTTATCTTTGATATTAATGCAACATTTTCAATATGTGCTGTTTGAGGGAACATATCAACTGGTTGAACTTCTATTGCCTTATATCCATTTTCATCTAATATCTTTAAATCTCTAGCTAATGTACTTGGATCACAACTTACATAAACTATTCTTTTCGGTGCTACTTTACTTATAGCATTTAAAAGACTTATATCGCAGCCTTTTCTTGGTGGATCAACAACTATAACATCAGCTTTAATCCCCTTATTTATAAGATCTGGAATTATTTCTTCTGATTTTCCAACAAAGAACTTAGCATTAGAAATATTATTCTCTTTAGCATTTACATTAGCATTATCTATTGCTTGGGGAATTATTTCCACACCATAAACCTTTTTAGCTTTTTTAGATAAAAAGAGAGTTATTGTTCCAGTACCACAATACGCATCAAAAACAGTTTCATTTCCTGTAAGATTAGCATATTCTAAGGCCTTTGAATATAATACCTCTGTTTGCATAGGATTTACCTGAAAAAATGATAATGGTGAAATATTAAATTTAAATTCCCCTATATAATCAGATATAGTGTCATTTCCCCAAAGTGTTATAAGCTTATCTCCCAATATAACATTTGTATTCTTAGAATTTACATTTTGTATTATACTTTTTACTTCAGGTATACTGTTAGTAATAACTTTAATAAACTCATTTTTATAAGGTAATTCTTGCTTATTAGTTACTAAAACTACCATAACCTCACCAGTTTTAAAACCACGCCTTATCATTAAATGTCTTATCACGCCAGAACTTTTATACTCACCATCTACATTACATGGAGATATATTAAATTTCTTTATCCATTCCCTAGTTAATTTAACTATTTTATTTGCAATATCATCTTGAATGAAACACTCTTCCATATCTATTATTTCATGACTTCTGGACACAAAAAAACCTATCCTTAACTGACCATTAAACATTCCTATTGGTAGTTGAACTTTATTTCTATACATTAAAGGTTTTGTCATACCCAATGGATATTTAACTATTTCCTTATCCAATTTAGCGATTCTTTCTATACACTCTCTAACTCTTCCCCATTTAAAATCTAATTGCCCTTTGTAGGATATATGTTGAATTTTACATCCTCCACATCTTTTATATATAGAACAAATTGGTTCAACCCTATTTATTGAAGGTTCTATAATCTCCATTAATTTTCCATAAGCAAAATTTTTATTAACCTTAATTATTTTAACTCTAACTACTTCACCACTTAACGCACCTTCTATAAATATTGGATAACTTTCATTTATTTTAGCAATACCTTCACCCTCATATCCTTGTGAAATTACTTGCACAACATATTCTTTATTTTTTTCCACCATATTTTATATCACCTTTGTTAATTTATATTTTATTTATAAGAAAAAGATTTTTCATCTAAAATACACATATTTCTTCCCATGCTTTTAGCTTTATATAAATTCTTATCTACTTTTTCTAATAATTGCTGTTTATTATTTATTTTATCAGACATGGATGTAACACCTATGCTTACAGTAACATTTATAGTAACATCTTTATACCTAAAATGAGTATTTTCTATAGCTAACCTTATTCTTTCCGCCAATAAAAATGCACTAGCATTATTTGTATCATTCAAAACTATAATAAATTCTTCTCCACCATATCTAGCTATCCAATCAGTAGAAGATCTTATATTTTTTTTAATTATGTTAACAACTCTTTTTAAAACATAATCACCTGCCAAATGACCATATTTATCATTTATATCTTTAAAAAAATCTATATCCATCATCATTATTGATAAATCTTTTTTATTTTTTTTTGCTTTAGTCATTTCTATAGGCAATTTTTCAGTTATATATCTTCTATTAAAACATTCAGTTAAACCATCTAAGGCAACTAACATGTTCATTCTATCCACTTCTTCTTTCATTTGCTCATTTGTCATTTTAGTTATTTCTTCTAAAACATCAGATTTTGTAATATCCTTTACAGTTTCCAAAATATATTTTCGATTTTTATATTTAATAACTTTAGCCATAACCAAATAAATATTTTCATCACTACACTCAATTTTTACAAATGACTTATCATCATAATTATAGGCTCTTGCACCAATACAATTTTTACATAAACCTTTATTATTCCACATTTTATAACATTTAATACCGTTATTATTTTTGCATTCTTGATCTACTATATTATTACTTATAGGGTCTACAATTCTAACAAAATCAAATAATGATTTTATATGTGAATCTATATTTTCAACCATTATACCCACTCTCCCCTATACTATAACTCATTTAATATGATTAAATCTATGTATTTTAACAATGTATTCTCATCTTGAATTTGAATACTAATTAATCTTATATTAGATTTACATCTTAATCAATGATATAAATTTTTATTTTTAAAAAACATTACTATATATAAATTATATTTAAATTTATATATATTTTAAATATAATTCATATAAATTTCTTATGAAATTTTTACAAAAAAAAAGCACCTAATGGTTAGAAACATTAAATGCTTTATATAGAATCAGTTGCCAAATATATCTTATTTATTATTGTTACATAAGTATAATATATTATTCATTATATTTCACTAAAAAACACAAATTAATTTGTAAATTTTTTGTGAACATATAATTTTTATCATATTTTTTACCTTTTTTTATAAATAAAAAAATATTTTATTTATTTATATTAAATTTTTATCCAAAATAAATTAAAAGCCTTTTAAAATATTTTATTATATAAAATTAAAAATCTTATTTAAACTATACTAAATATAAAAAAGTACGTTGAAATTTTCAACGTACTTTTATGCTTAAAATAATTTAATAATAATTATTTTACTTCTGAAACTTTTAAAACATTTGTGCTTCCTGCTTTATCAGCTGGTATACCTGCTGCTATAACTACAGTTTCTCCTGCATTAACAAATCCAGCTTCTTTAGCATAGTTAACTGAATCTTCCATTATTTCTTTATGAGAGTTCATGCTCTTAACTACTACTGGATATACTCCAAAGCTTAATGTTAGTTTTCTAGCAACTTTTTCACATGGAGTTACAGCAACTACTGGGCATTGTGGTCTACTTTGAGATATTCTTCTAGCAGTTGCTCCTGTTTGAGTCACTGATATTATTGCAGAAGCATTTAATTCATTAGCAGCATTACATGCAGCTCTTGAAATTACTCCTGAAATAGCTGGTATATGATTTTTAGCTTTTGATTCAGCTAATTCATAGTTTAATAATTTTTCAGATTCTGTAGCTATTGTAGCCATAGCTTGAACTGCTTCTACTGGCCAGCTTCCGTTTGCTGATTCACCACTTAACATAATTGCATCTGTTCCATCTAATATAGCATTAGTTACGTCTGAAACCTCTGCTCTTGTTGGTCTTGGGTTTCTCATCATAGAATCTAACATTTGAGTAGCTGTTATAACTGGCTTACCTGCTTCATTACATTTTCTGATCATTAATTTTTGAGCAGCTGGAACTTCTTGCATTGGTATTTCAACACCTAAATCTCCTCTAGCTACCATTATTCCATCAGATGCTTCTAATATTTCATCTAAATTATCTAAACCTTCTTGGTTTTCTATTTTAGAGAATATTTGAATATGTTCTCCACCATTTTCTACCAAAACTTTTCTGATATGTTCAACATCAGAAGCTTTTCTTATAAATGAAGCTGCAACTAAATCAACTTCTTCTTGACAACCAAATATTAAATCAGCTTCATCTTTTGCAGTTAATGCTGGTAATTGTATAGAAACGCCTGGTACGTTAACTCCTTTATGAGTTCCAACTAATCCAGTATTTTTAACAACACATTTAATAGCATTTCCTTCTACTGATTTAACTTCTAATCCAACTAAACCATCATCTATTAATATAGTATTTCCAGGTTTAACATCATTAGATAATCCTGCATAAGTTACTGAACATTTAGTTGTATCTCCAACTACGTCTCCACCAGCAAATATAGTAAAATCGCTTCCTGCTGTTAATTCAACCTTGTTTGGTTCAAATTTTCCAGTTCTTATTTCTGGTCCTTTTGTATCTAACATTATAGCTATTTGTTTATTATATTTTTCTCTTAATTTTTTAACTAATGCTATTCTTCCACCGTGTTCTTCATGATCACCGTGAGAGAAGTTATGTCTTGAAACATTTAATCCTGCTTCTATTAATTTTGATAATACTTCTTCATTTTCACTTGCTGGTCCAAGAGTACAAACTATTTTTGTTTTTCTCATCTAACAACACTCCCTCGTTTTAAATTAACCCTAAATTTTTTTATATATTATAAATCACAAACTTAAAAAGTTTATAACCTTAATAACTTAATTATTTATTTATAGAATTAGCTGTATTATATAACTTTTCATCAAAGCTTCTTGGAATTGCTAAAGCTTCATCTATATCCATATCAAATATTTCATTTGCTTTTATTCCTATAACTCTAGAAGTTTTTCCTTCTAATAAAACTTCTACAGCCTTAGCTCCCATTCTTGATGCTAAAACAGTATCCATAGCTGATGGTGAACCACCTCTTTGAATATGTCCTAAAATAGTAGCTCTTGTTTCTATTCCTGTTGTAGCTTCTATTTCTTTAGCTAAATCTTCAGCTCCTCCAACTCCTTCTGCAAGGATTATTATATTGTGAAGCTTACCATTAACTTTTCCTTCTAATATTGTTTTTATTAATTCTTCTTTATCAAAAGGTAATTCTGGAACAATTATTGCTTCTGCTCCACCTGCTATTCCAGCAAATAAAGCTAAATCTCCACAATTTCTTCCCATAACCTCTATAACAGATACCCTTTCATGAGAAGAAGAAGTATCTCTTAATTTACCTATATCTTCTACAATGGTATTTAATGCTGTATCAAATCCTATTGTATAATCTGTGTATGGTAAATCATTGTCAATAGTTCCTGGTAGTCCAACTGTCTTAACTCCTAATTTTGATAGAAGCTTAGCTCCCATAAAAGAACCATCTCCTCCACAAACAACTAAAGCATCAACTCCATAAGCCTTTAATATTCCTGCAGCTTTTTCTCTTACTTCTTCTTGTTTGAATTCTACGCATCTTGCAGTTCTTAAAATTGTACCACCTTTATTTATTATATCTGAAACGGATTTTCTATCCATTTTAAATAACTCACCGTTTACAAGTCCTGCATAACCTCTTTGCACACCCATAACTTCTATTCCATGGTGTAAAGCAGTTCTAACTACTGCTCTTACAGCAGCATTCATTCCTGGTGCATCTCCACCGCTTGTCAATACAGCTATTTTCTTCATAGTATACCTCCTAAACTAGACCGGGTCTTTAAAAGTCCCTCTGGTATTAAAATTGCCCATATTTATTTAAATAACAATACAATTGCTATTTTTTTAAATTTTCTCACATTTAAATCACTACAATAATAATTTTACTTAAAATATAAGTTATTTTCAACCTTTTTATGTAGAATAGCATAAAAAAACATCGAGTATTTTTATGTATACCTTACCATCAATCTATATTTTTTTAATATACTAGTGAAAAAATAATTTCATCTTAAAAACATATTTTAATCTTACATAAATATTTAAAATTTTTTATTAATATAAAAAGCTATATATTTTCCTTTTTACAGGAAAATATATGCTATAAATTTCATTACATCTTTTTATATTAATAAACTTCAAATACAAATAAGCATTTCATTGTTTATTATTTACACTTTACAAATATTTAAACATACTTTTATATAATAAATTAATTTTTTATTCTTCTAAAACTTTTATATTTTCTTCTCCAAATTTTTCTCTCAAAACACTTAAAACATCATTATTTAAATCTACCCAAACATCCCTATTGGTTAAAAATTTTCTTTTTTCTCTATCTGCGTATAAGTATATTGGCGTTTTCCCAGTATAATCTTTTACTATAAATTTTAATAATTTATTTATTTCTTTTGCCTTTTGAATATCTTGAACTCTAATATAAACCTTAGAGCTATCTATTTTTTCTAAAATATTTATACTTTCACAAATAATTTTAACATCTTCATCTGGTTTTAATGAAACTCTTCCCTTAACCAATACCATTTCGTCTTCATTAACTAAAGCTGTATATTTTTCTAAAGTTTTTGGAAATACTATTACCTCTATCGTACCTGATAGATCTTCCACTTTCATAAATGCCATTAAAGTATTGTTCCTTGTGACTTTTCTAGATGCAAAAGACACAATTCCACCAATTATTACTCTATCTCCATCCTTTATATTTTCCCCACTATCCAAATTTGAATCAATGGAGTTTTCTTCTTTTAACTTTTTTTCTTCATCTAATATTTTTCTTATCGTTATAGATGTCTGCATTTTTAAAGTTTTTTCATATTCATCTAAAGGATGACCACTTATGTAAAGCCCTGTCATTTCTTTTTCCATAGCTAATAAGTGATTTTTGTCAAACTCATTTATATCTGGATAAGAAACTTTAAGTTGTAAAAAATTACTCTCTACATCATCTCCAAATAATGATATTTGACCATCAATATTTTTCTTTTTTTCATTTGCTGCACTATCAGCTATCTTTTCATAAACAGCTAAAAGTCTAGATCTATAAATTTTAAAACAATCAAAAGCTCCCGATTTTATTAAACTTTCTATACCCCTTTTATTTATTGCACCTACATCTAACTTATTACAAAAATCTGTTAATGATTTAAACTCTCCTTTATTTTTCCTTGCTTTAACTATACTATCTACAACATTTACTCCAACATTTTTTATTGCAGCTAATCCAAACCTTATAGTATCGCCTTTAACTGTAAACTTTGAATAACTTTCGTTTATATCTGGTGGTAATATTTGAATTCCTAAATTCTCAGCACTTCTTATATATTCAGATACTTTTTCACTATTATTCATAAATGAGTTAAGCATTGCTGCTAAATACTCTGTTGGATAGTATCTCATTAAATATGCTGTTTGAAATCCTATTACTGCATAGGCTGCCGCATGTGATTTATTAAACGCATAACTAGCAAAATCTATCATATTGTCGAATATTTTATTCGCAACTTTTTCACTTATTCCATTTCTCACACAACCTGGAACCTCTATTTCACCTTTTTCATTTTGAATTCCATAAATAAAATTTTTTCTTTCTTCTTCCATTACCTTGTGTTTCTTCTTCGACATAGCTCTTCTAACTAAATCACTTCTACCCATGGAATATCCAGCTAATTTTCTAACTATTTCCATAACTTGTTCTTGATATACCATTACTCCATAAGTAACATTTAATATTTCTTCCATTTCTGGAGTTTCATATTTTACACTATCTATATTTCTTTTACCCTTTATATATCTTGGAATTTCAGCCATCGGTCCTGGTCTGTAAAGAGAGATTCCCGCAATTATATCTTCAAAACAATCGGGCTGAAGTTCTTTCATAAAAGAAATCATACCAGCTGATTCTAATTGAAATACTCCAGCTGTTTGCCCTTTACTTATCATCTCATAAATTTCCTTATCATTAAAATCCAGATTATTTAAATCTATATCTACTCCCCTATTTTCTTTTATCATCTTAACAGCATCACTCATAACTGTTAATGTCCTAAGACCTAAAAAGTCCATTTTTAAAAGTCCAAGTTCTTCTAAAGTAGTCATATCAAATTGAGTTACAATTGATTCATCATTCCTTTGAAGTGGTACATACTCAACTAAAGGTCTAGATGCTATAACAACGCCTGCTGCATGAGTTGCAGAATGTCTTGGAAGTCCTTCTAATCTTCTACTTATATCAACAAGTTCCTTAACTCTATTATCTGAATTATAAATATCTTTAAACTCTGGATTTGACTCTAAAGCTTTATCTATTGTCATACCAAGAGCCGTCGGAATCATTTTTGCAACTCTATCTACTTCTGCATAAGAATAATCCATAGCCCTTCCAACATCTCTTATGCACATCTTAGCTGCCATTGTCCCAAAAGTTATTATTTGGGATACATTATCTTTTCCATACTTCTTAACTACATAATCTATAACTTCTTGCCTACGTTCATAACAAAAATCTGAATCCACATCAGGCATACTTACTCTCTCTGGGTTTAAGAACATTTGTATTATCCACAGACTCTTTATTCTGTGCTCTGGAGGTTTCCCTCATTTTCATTAAATGGTTTATTCCATTCCAGTTTGGACTATATCATCTTACTGAATTTAATATATCATTCAATAAGTTGGGCACTCTTGGAAAGATTTATTGATTAGCTACTCATCTTTCTAGTCTCTGAACCTTTCTAGTACTTTACGCTATTCCTAGACTTGGCTGCTGATTAACATATTTTTTTAAACTTAGTCTTCCAGCAATTCACCCAATTTAACGAGCGCATCTTAGCTCACGCTCAAACAACAACCCATATTTCATAGGATCTATTTTAGTTATATCTAATGTATATGATACTATTGATCCAGCCGCACTCCCACGACCTGCACCTGTTGGTATTCCATTATCTACTGCATATTTTATGAAGTCCCAAACAATTAAAAAATAATCAACATACCCCATTTGTTTTATAATTTCTGTTTCATAAAGAAGCCTATCAACTAATACTTTTGCATCTTCGTTTGTCTTTGAAAATTCTACTACATCCTTATAATTAAAATTATCCTTAATTTCTTTAAAAACATCATATCTTTTTACTAAACCTTTAAAACAATTTTTTAAAAGATATTCATAGGGATCATTTTCTCCTTCTGGAAGTTGATATTTAGGCAATTTAGATACATGAAACTCATAATCATAATTACATTCATTAGCTATTTTTATAGTATTTTCTAAGGCTTTGGGAATATAATCAAACATATCCCACATTTCATCAGGTGATTTTAAATAAAACTGGTCAGACGGATATCTTCTTCTATTTTCATCATTAACTGTTTTTCCCGTTTGAATGCACATAAGTATATCATGAGCCTTTGAGTCTTCCTGATAAATATAGTGAACATCATTAGTAGCTATAAGCGGAATGTCTAATTCCTTCGCTAGCTTAATATTTTCTTCATTAACTTTCCTTTGTTGCCTCATCCCATGATTTTGAAGTTCTAAATAAAATCCATCTTTAAAAATTTCTTTATAAAACAAAGCTGCTTCTGTAGCTTTATTTATATTATTTTCTAAAATAGCTTTTTGAACTTCTCCTCCAAGACATGCACTTAATGCTATTAAACCTTCAGAATGAGCCTTTAAAAACTCTCTGTCCACCCTTGGCTTATAATAAAATCCCTCTATAGAAGCTACAGAAACTATCTTCATTAAATTTTCATAACCTTTTTGATTTTTTACTAATAAGACTAAATGATATGTTTTATTATCACTATCAACAGATTTTATTTTCATAGATTTAGGAACCACATATACTTCACATCCTAAAATCGGCTTTATTCCCTGTTCTTTTGCTTCCTTATAAAAGTCTGCACATCCATACATAACTCCATGATCAGTTATTGCTATACTTTCCATACCAAGTTCTTTTGCCCTTGAAATTATCTGCTTTATTTTACCTGATCCATCAAGCAAACTATACCCTGTATGTAGATGCAAATGACAAAATTTTTTATCAGACATATTTTTCACTTCCTTTCTAAAATACATCTTGATTTCATTAATATTTTAACACTTTATGAGTCTTAACAACACATCTTAAATACTACACTAAAATCCATTAATCTTATAGTCTTTATTATTTATAAATCTTTAGAAAAAAATAAGATTCTAAACCAAAATTTAGAATCTTTTAGTATGTTAAAAATTATTTTCTCTCAACTCTTCAGCTATTTTCTCTATTTTTCTAAGCCTATGATTCACACCAGACTTTCCTACCTTAGGTTCTAACATTTCCCCTAGCTCCTTTAACGATTCATCAGGAAACTTTAATCTAAGTTCTGCAATTTCTCTAAGATTTTTAGGAAGTCTTGCAAGACCTATCTCTCTTTCTATAAGCTTTATACTTTCAACTTGCCTTACAGCAGCATTTACAGTCTTACTAAGATTAGCAGTTTCACAATTAACTAATCTATTGACATTATTTCTCATTTCTTTGATTATTCTTATATTTTCAATCTCTAAAAGAGCAGTATGTGCACCTATTATATTTAAAAGATCAACTATCTGTTCTCCTTCTTTAATATAAATTATATAACTATTTTTTCTTTGAATTACCTTTGAATTAAGACCAAAACTATTTATAATTTTACATAAATCCTCAGAATATTCTTGAGAGTGAGTTACAAACTCTAGATGATAATTTTTTTCTGGATTACTTATACTTCCTCCACCTATAAAAGCTCCTCTAATATAGTATTTTTTCTTAGTCTCAGTATCTACTAAACTGTCATCAATAGTATAATCTAAAGACATTATTCCATCTATTTCTCTTAAAATTCCTGTTGTCTTTAATAGTTCCTTTACTCCCATATCTTCAGTAATTACAACCATATATATATTATTCTTTTTTAAAGAATTACTTTTTTTCACCATAAGCTTTGAGTGAATTGAAAAGTAATCTTTTAAAAGTGTAAACATAAGTCTTGCTGCCGCTGGATTTTCTGTTGTTATTTTAAAGCTTATTTGTCTACCACTAAAAGCTAAAGTTCCACTTACCTTCATTATAGCTGATATTTGAGCAAGAGCCTCCTCTTTTGACATATCTACATATCTACAAATCTCTCCTTTGACTTTTGCTGAAAACGACATAATACTATCCTTTCTAGTTATCTCGAGTTTTTATTTTTTTGCATAAATATATATACTCTAAAATTTTATTTCTATCATAGAGCATTTTCCTTTCCATAACCGTTTCTATTATTATTTTAGCCAACTTTTTCGCATTATGCCTAACATAAGTTTTTTGTGTTTCCGTTAAATCATCTTTTACTACATCTACACCTAACTTTTCTAGTTCTTCTATATCCAGATTAACTATATCAGACCCTTCTGCATAATATTTATCCTTTAAATCAGGATGAATACTCTCCTCATTAGCTATCACACAATCAATAATATCCCTACCACAATGGTCAAAAATCACTTTAATGTGATCTGAAACTGAAAACTTTTGGGTTTCTCCAGGCTGAGTCATAATATTACATATATATAACTTAAGAGCCTTGCTCTTTTTTATGCTTCTAGTAATATCTTTTACCAATAGATTAGGCAAAATACTCGTATATAAACTTCCTGGTCCAAGCACAATCGCATCTGCATCTTCAATAGCTGAAATGGCATCATCTAAAGCTTTTGCATCTTCCGGAAATATTTTAAGTTTTTTTATTCTACTATCCTGTTCAATAACCTCTTCACCAATTATCGATTCCCCTCTGACTTTATTTCCATTCTCAAGTTCCGCTTCTAAAACCATATCTTCTAATGTAACTGGTAAAACTTTTCCTTTCACAGCAAGAACTGAACTCATCTTTTGAACAGCATCTTCAAAATTATCTGAGATTCCATCCATAGCAGCTAAGAATAAATTACCAAAATTTTGATTTTTAAGTCTTCCGTCTTTAAACCTGTACTGTAAAAGTTCTTCCATTAAAGGTTCTGTTCTTGCTAAAGCTAATATACAATTTCTTATATCTCCAGGTGGTAGAATGCCAAGGTCTTCTCTTAAAACTCCAGATCCACCACCATCATCACCTACCGTAACTATTGCAGTTATATTTGAAGTATAGTTTTTAAGCCCTCTAAGCATAGTTGATAATCCAGTTCCCCCACCAATTACAACTATCTTGGGTCCCTTTAATAAAATAACATCATCATCTATAAGTTCCTCTAAATCTTCATCTATATTTATATCAATGTATCCTCTTTTAGCTAGGACAACAATGCATTTTATAACCTCTTCAACAGATTTATATATGAAAATAGATGATAATACAATAAAAACTATAATCAAAACTATATCAGTACTATTTTCATCTAATCTACTTAAAACAGTTTTTGTTATTAATATTATTAAAACTAAAATTGATATTACTGATGCTATAATATATCCTTTTACTCTTTTTCCTAATTTGAAAGACTTTAGAGGAATCATAATTTTTTAGCTCCTCTATTTATATCCTCATTTATATCTCTATGCTCTATTCCAACAGTATAATCTGATGCTTTTAATTCTTCATAAATTTCATTTGCTATAGCAACTGACCTATGTCTTCCACCAGTACATCCAATTGATACAATTAATTGTCTTTTCCCTTCTTTTATATAATTAGGTATTAAGAAATATAGCATGTCTTTAAGTTTAATTACAAACTCTTGAGCTTCTTTTTGTTCAAAAACATAATTTTTAACCTGTTCATCTAATCCTGAGTAAGGCTTTAACTCCGGTATATAAAAAGGGTTAGGTATAAATCTTACATCGAAAACTAAATCTGAATCAGTTGGTATTCCGTACTTAAATCCAAACGATAATATAGTTAATGTTAAACTTCTATCACGCCCTTTCCCATCTCCATATAATAAATTTATCTTTTCTCTTAAATCTCTAATTGCATATTTAGATGTATCTATTATATTATCGGCTCTATCTTTTATTTCCCTAAGCCTCATCCTTTCCTCATTTATACCAGTTAAAACTCTTCCATCTGGTGAAAGTGGGTGGCTTCTTCTACTTTCCTTAAATCTTTTAACTAACATTTCATCTGAAGCATCTAAAAATAATATTTCATATTTAAAATTTTCTTTTTTTAAATACTCTAAGCTTTCAAATAAATCGTCAAAAAATATTCCACCTCTAATATCTATAACTAAAGCTACCTTATTTATCTTCCCTTGACTTTGAGTACATGCCTCTGCAAACTTTGATATTAATTTGGGTGGCAAATTATCAACGCAAAAATATCCCAAATCTTCCAAACTTCTTGTAGCTTCGGTTTTTCCTGCTCCTGAAAGTCCTGTTACTATTACAAACCTCATAGAAATCCTCCTCAAAACTTTTATATTAAAAATTATATCATAAACTGACCAATACTACTCATAAGCACTAGAGTAATTATTGATAAAAAGATGTCTACTATGATATTTTAGTATAACACTAAAACCAAAGGATTTCTTTATAAAAAAATAAAAAATATTTGCTTTAATATGTATAAAATATTGAATTTTTGCAAATAATTAAAATACATTATACAATAAGTTCCCCCAAAAATACTATTGTATATTAAAGAGTGGTCCCCCCACTCTTTCCTTTTGCAAACACCTTATACAATATTCATTTAAATAAAATATTATTTAAATACTAAAAAGACCTAAAGAAATATACTTCAGGTCTTTTATTTTTTCATTAATCTCTACCGATTATTCTTACTTCTGTTTTAAGATCCACATCAAACTTTTCTTTAACTACTTTTTGCACATGCGCTATAACATCTAAAATATCTTTAGCAGTAGCTTGTCCATGATTTATAACAAAGCCTGAATGCTTCTTGGATACTGATGCACCACCAATTGAAAATCCTTTAAGACCAGCGTCTTCAATTAATTTGGCTGCAAAATGTCCCTCAGGTCTTTTAAATGTACTGCCTGCTGAAGGATATTCAAGAGGTTGTCTTTCTTCTCTTCGTCTTGTTAAATCATTAATCCTAAACTCTATCTTATCATGCACTCCCTTTTGCAAAGTTAAAGTAACACTTATCACAGCATAGTGTTCTTTCATTATTAACGAACTTCTATAACCAAGAGCCAATTTTTCTCTATTTAAAGTAACAAGATTACCTAATGTATCTATGGCTTCTACTTCCTTAATAACTTCAGCAATTTCTCCATTATAAGCTCCAGCGTTCATGCAAGCAGCTCCACCAATACTTCCAGGTATTCCACACGAAAACTCAATACCAACTAAATCTTCAGCAAGTGCAGCTTTGCATACATCTTTTAACAAAGCTCCGCTATATGCTGTTAATTCATTTCCATTCACAGTTATTTTATTTAATTTGCAAAATTTAATAACTACCCCTTCAACTCCACCATCTTTAACTAAAAGATTAGAACCGTTGCCTAATAAGAAATATGGTACATTGTGTTCTCTACATAAGTTAATAGTTTTTATTACCTGCTCTTTAGTATTAGGTGTAACTAAAATATCAGCAGGGCCTCCAACCTTAAAATAGATGTGTTCACTCATAGGAGCATCTATAAGTACATCTTCCTCATTATAAAACTCATAAAGTAACTTACTAAAATTGATGTATTTATTCATTATAAACTCCAAACTCCTCAAAATTAATATTATTCCTACCAAATATTTTATAAAATAAATATCCTACTATTTAATCATAAAATAATAAAAATGATAAATTATTCATTATTATATAAAGCCTACAATTACCTATATATCTAGCACTTAAATCTTGCATCTAAAGGATAAAAATACTAATAATTTTTATAGATAAAAGTTTCCTATTATTTAATATACTATAAAATATCCATCTATGGTATATTTTTTTCTTCCTTATTAACAATATTTTTACTTGAAGAATTAGAAAAATAATCTAATATGCTTTGTGCAGCAGCCTTATCTATGCTAGGAGTATCCAACAATTCACTCATAGAAGCCTTTTTTATATTCTCTATATTTCCAAACTTTATGAGTAAATTTCTTCTCCTTTTTTCTCCGATTCTAGGAATATCATTTAATAATGAATATAAAGAGTTATTATCTCTTAAACTTCTATGATAAGTTATAGCAAACCTGTGAACCTCATCTTGAATTCTAGTTATAAGCCTCATAATACTAGAATTTTTACTTATAATTATCTCTTTATTATTATATATAATTCCACGAGTATTGTGCTTATTATCTTTTACAAGACCACAAACTGGTATATTTATATTAAGTTTTTTTAGTATATCTAAGGCTATATTTACTTGCCCTTTTCCTCCATCCATCATTATTAAATCTGGAAAAATACTAAACTTCCCATTAGAATATTCAACTTGCCCCTTTTGAATCATTTTTATTTCTTCTAATCCATGGACAAATCTTCTTTGTAATATTTCTTCCATACTTTTATAATCATTTGGACCATCAATTGTTTTTATTTTAAATCTTCTATAATCAGAATTTTTAGCCTTTCCATTTTCAAAGACTACCATACTTCCTACCGAATCCACTCCTTGCATATTAGAGATATCATACGCTTCTATTCTCTCTGGTATACTATCTAACTCTAATTTTTCTACTATACTTTCTAATGCTTCTATATTTTCCTTTTTATCTTTAATCATTTTATCCTTAAATTGTGTTAAAGTTATCTTAGCATTATTCCATACCATATCTAACATCTCTTTTTTAAGTCCTTTTTTAGGTATTTTTATATTTACCTTTTTACCTTTTTTTTGTGTTAAATATGCTTCTAAAAGCTGTAAATCATTAATTTTAGATACATATACTTCTTTTGGTATCTTGGCTGTTCCACCATAGAATCTTGTTATAAATTCCGATATTATGTCTTCCCTTGGTGAATCATCAGTATTTTCTATCATGAAGTGTTCACGCCCTGTAACCTTTCCATTCCTTACAAAAAACACTTGAACACAGCTATCTTTTTCATCTGAATAAACATCTATAAAATCTTCTTCTCCATAATTTAAAATAAACATTTTTTGTTTACTTACAATACTTTCTATTGCTAGTATCTTATCTCTTAGCTTTGCCGCATTTTCAAAATCTAAATCATCTGAAAATTTAACCATATCTTTTTTTAATGAACTTAAAATCGATAAATTTTTTCCACTTAATATTCCTATTATGTCATCAATTATTTGTTTATAATCATTTTTTGTTATGTAAGCACTACAAGGTGCCTTGCATAAATTTAAGTGATAATTTAAGCAAGGTTTTGTAGTTTCTCCACCCTCTTTTATAACTTTTTTGCAAGTTCTTAAGGGGAAGTTTTTCTTTATAAGATCCATAACTTCATGCACCGAAGCACTACTTGTATATGGGCCAAAATATTTATTTCCATCTTTAACGAAATTTCTAGTCATATAAACTCTTGGGAAATCTTCATTAGTAGTTATTTTTATAAATGGATAAAATTTATCATCTTTTAGAGCAATATTATACTTAGGATTATATTTCTTTATTAAATTACCCTCTAAAATTAAAGCTTCCATTTCTGAATCTGTAACTATATATTCAAATTCAGAAATATTTTTAACCATAGCTTTAACCTTAACTGAATGATTTTTAGAGTTTTGAAAATACTGTCTTACCCTATTTTTAAGAATTTTAGCCTTTCCAACATATATTACCTCACCTAATGAATTTTTCATTATATAAACTCCAGGTTTATCTGGCAATATTTTAAGCTGATGTTCAAAATTAAACATAGCTATCATCCTCCTATTATTGTCCTGAATATGCTTTAATTACAGATGCTGCTATTTTAGCTGACGCTCCATCAACATTTCCAGCTCCTTCTACAACTACCGCTACTGCTAAATCTCCAGCATAACCCATCCACCATGAGTTTGGTTCTCCACTACCTGTTTGTGCTGTTCCAGTTTTAGCTCCTACATTATTTATACCACTAAAATATGACCAAGTTCCACTTTGAACCCTTTGTGAAACAACATATGCCATAGCATTTTTAATAACAGAATCATCACTTGCAGATAAAACTTGTCTATACTGTTGTACTTTAGTTTCATCTACAACATTGCCTTCACTATCAACAATTTTGCTTACCAAATAAGGTCTCATCATAATACCATCATTAGCAACTGTTGCTGCAACTAATGCCATTTGTGTTGGAGTTGCTTGTACTGACCCTTGACCTATACCACTTTGAGCTATATTCCCAAGTTCATATGATGAAAGTGTTGGGAAGCTACTTTGTTTTAAAGAAAATCCAACAGTTGGAATATCCTCATTAAATCCAAAACTTTCTGCTGTTGCCTTAAGTTTTGCATTTCCAAGTTCTTCCGCTATAATTCCACCAAAAACAACATTACTTGATACAGAAAGAGCTTTATTTATACCAATTTTACCATATGCTACTCCGTTTTCATTTGGAAGAGTATAATCTCCAATTGTTACTTTACCAGTATCATCAAATGTTCTATATGCCAAACCTGATATATTTTCAAGACCAGATGCAAGTGTTATTACTTTAAATGTTGAGCCTGGAGCATAAAGCCATTGAGTTGCTCTATCACTTAAAAATGGAGTAACTCCCGATTGTGTAGCTTTAGCCATAGCACTTGCTAAATCATTAGGATCAAAAGATGGATAAGATACACTTGCAAGTATTGCTCCTGTTTTAGCATTTATAGCAACTACAGCTCCTGCAGTATAGTGACTTAAGCCTTCATAAGCTACCTTTTGCAAATTAGTATCTAAAGTTGTATAAACACTATTACCTACCTTTGGAGTACTTCTTTCTTTAAAACTTTTAACTATATTAAAATATCTAAGAATTCCTTTCCCACTTTGATAAGTCGTCAATTGATTATTATAAGTTTTTTCTAATCCAGTTTTTCCATAAGCACTACTACAATACCCAACTACATTAGCATAAATATCTCCATAAGGATAACTAATAGTTTGATCTAATGTACTTGTTTTTTTGCTTATAGTTAATGCATTACCTTGACTATCATATATAGTACCTCTTAAAATCGTATTCTGACTAGCTGCACCTCTTGTATTACTATCCATAGCAGCTATCTTAGGTCCACATACCACAGTAAAATAAACTATATAAGATATAAGAGCGAGCAATATAACTAGATAAACTATCATAATTTTTCGTGTACTTTTTTCTGTATCATTTTTCAAATGTCATTTCCCCCTTTAAGTCCTATAGTTATCCCCAAATAGAAACTAATTTTTGTTTTAATTTTATTAAGCACATTTAGAAAAATTATAGAGCCTAATGATATTATTAAAGACCTATTTTAAATATTTGTAAATATGTTATGATAATTTTTCTTAAATTGTTTAAATTTTGATATGTTTTTGCATAAATATAGTAAATATATTTATATTTTTTTATTGTTTATTTTGTTAAATGTATTATATAATTACTCTTCATCTTAGCTATTTCAGGCCCATAAACCAATGCAAAATATATTATATATATTATAAGGGCTGTAAGCATTGTTAAGTATATGGTCATTATTAGTCTTACATCTCTCTTATTTCTCCTAGTTATTACATTAACTGATCTTTTTCTTTTTCTTATGTTTCTTTTCAAATACAAACTCCTCTCTTAATAGAATATTTAATATAATTAAACATTCTATTACTATGTTATCATATCTTCTTATCATATATGCTTCAATTACATTATAAAAATTTTAACTTTTTATTAAATATTCTATAATAAATCAATTAAATTTTAATTAATAATTTATATATATTTGCATAAACCTTTATTTTATATTTAAGTAACTTAATTTTATCATTTATATGTTTTATTTAATCTTATTTTTTATTTTTATTGACTTTAAATTAAAGAAAATAAAAGAAGTAATAAGAGTATAAATTCACTCCTATCACTTCTTTTATTTTAAGCATATTATTAAATACTATAACTATATCTTTTAAATTTAAAGCGAAATCCTATTTAAAAAATTATTACAATAATTTATCTAATATACTACATTTAGATTTTATGATGTTGGTATAACATTATCATTTGCTGAAGATGTGTTCATAGTGTTAGCTGTCTTTGAACCATTAGTTGGGTCTGATGTAACTGTTAATTTACCACTTACCATATCTCCTGAACCTTCATTGGTTGTATTATCAACATCATCTGGTATAATACCTAATTGTTTTAGGTATGTATTCATTACAGCTCCAGCTATATGACCTGCTATCGCATCTTCTGGACTAGTATCTTGAACAACAACAGCAACGGCTATTGTATCTCCAGAATATCCAGCAAACCATGAGTCAACAGAATCACCGTTCGCACCTGTTTGTGCTGCACCAGTTTTAGCTCCTGCATCTGGAATATGATCAAACTCTGGCCACTCATTCCAATCTCCTATATATGGAGGACCATCGCTTGGATCAACCCTTTGTTTAACAACAAATGCCATTGCTTCCTGATCTCTCTTAGCAATATCTTCTGACATAACTGTTCTATAAGGCTCTACTGATGTTTGTTCAACAGTTTTACCATCACTTGCAACAACTTTGCTTACTAAATAAGGTCTCATCATAACACCATTATTAGCTATTGTTCCCGCTATCAATGCCATTTCTGTTGGGGTTGCAAGGTCTTGAGCTTGCCCCATACCACTCATTGCTATATCAGCTTCTTGGTTTTCTGAATATGTAGGGAATTGACTTTGTGCTAAACTAAATCCAACCGTCGGAATATTTTCATTGAATCCAAAAGCTTCAGCAGTTGCTTTAAGTTTTGCATTTCCTAGTTCTACTGCTATTATTCCACCAAATACAACATTACTTGATACTGATAATGCTCCATTTAATGTAAGAGTTCCCCAATTTGTTGAACCTTCATCAGTCAATTTATAATCTCCTAGTTGTATATACCCTGGATCATTAAATGTTTGATTTCCAAGTCCTGGAATATTTTCAAGTCCAGATGTCATAGTTACCATTTTAAAAGTTGAACCTGGAGCAAGCAATCCCTGAGTTGCTCTATCAAAAAATAAACCATCACCAGTTTCTTCGTCTTTTTTCATAGATGTATTTAAATTATTAGGATCAAAATCAGGATAAGATACGCTTGCAAGCACTGCCCCTGTTTTAGGATCAATTGCTACAACCGCTCCTGCTTTATATTGGCTTAATTCCTTATATGCAACTTCTTGAAGTTGAGCATCTATGGTTGTATAAACATTATCTCCATATTCTTTTTTAGCTCTGTCTTTAAATAACTTAAATATATTAAAATCATCCCATATGCTAGTATCACTAGTATATGTTGAAAGATCCTTATTATATGTAGACTCAAGTCCTGATGTACCATAAATTGTACTTACGTAACCTACTACTGCTGATGTAGCTCTACCAAAAGGATAATAAATACTTTGTTCGGTTCCATCAACCTTAGTTTCTGCTAAAGCTTGCCCAAAAGTATCATAGATATTACCTCTTACTACTTTATGTTCAGTGGCAAGCTTAGCTGTATTATTAGTCTTATTATATATTGTAGGGTCTTTTATAACACCAAAATAGGCTATATATGATATAAGCCCTATTAAAAGAATAAAGAAAATTATCATTATTCTTTTAATATTACTTGGCGATTTTTCTTGTGAATTAAGTGTCTTTTTTTCGTTTTTTCTTTTATCTTTTTTCTTTTCTTTAGTATCTGCTTTATTTAAATCTTTATTTTCTTTATCATTCACTATCTATTGCCCTCCTCTGAAACTTTTTGAAGTATTCCTAGAGCAAATAATATTGTTAGCATAGATGTTCCACCATAGCTTACCATTGGAAGAGTTATTCCTGTTAATGGTATTACAGCAAATACACCACCCACTATAATTAAAACTTGTGCAACTATCATTGTACTAAATCCTATTGCTGCTAATTGAGAGAACCTATCTTTAGCATAAAGTGCACTTCTTATTCCTCTATAAAATAATAAGAAATATAAAATCATTAATCCTACAGCAAATATCATACCAAACTGTTCAGCTATTATAGTATATATAAAATCTGTAGATGCCTCTGGTACTAAAGACGGATATCCATTTCCAAGACCTGTTCCAAACAATCCTCCAGTAGACATTGTATAAAACCCTTGAACTATTTGATAACCAGAACTAGCTGCATATTTCCATACATTAGGTCCGACTACCTCAAATCTTTGTCTAACATATCCTAAACTAAAATAACCGATTGTTCCACCAAATACAAGTCCCACTAAACATATTAATACATATTTTCCATTTGAAGTTGCCAAATATAATATTGTTAATGAAACTATAAAGAACATAAGTGCCATACCTAAGTCATGTTGTAAAAACATTAAAACTATAGAATACCCAACAACTAAAATCGGCTTCATTAATCCTTTTACATCATCTATAAATTTGTCTTTTTTCTTATATGTTACAAGAACAGAGGATAGGTATAAAATTAAGAACAATTTACCAAACTCGGCAGGTTGAAAACTAAAACTTCCAATATATACCCAGTTTTTAGCACCGTTTATCTCTTTACCTATAATAAGAGACATAACCATAAATATTAATGTTCCTATTAAATATATTCTTTTATATTTAGCAAATGTTTTTAAATCAGGTAAAGCTAAAGTTATAATAAGATACATAACTAATCCTACACAAAACCATGTTAACTGCTTTTGAGCTAAACTTGAATTAATTACATAAAGTATACCAGTACTTACTGTAATAAAAACATCTATAAACATAAGTATGTATTTATCCCCATTAGGTTTAAATTTTCTTAAGATAATATAAGGTACTACTATTGCTACTATAAGAACTCCACCCATAGCTAGTGCAGTTGTAGATACCGGATCTGCTATTAAAGCCAAATTTATAAATATACCAGCACATAAAATGCATATGAGCAACATTATCTTTACTTCATATTTAACAGTATTCATTTTATCACCTCTATTATCCTATAACCTTAAAGGCTGTACTTCCAAATCTTATGATATCATTGACATTTAATCTAATATTACCTTCAATTTTATTTTCATTTACATAAGTTCCGTTAGTACTTTGTAAATCCTCTAAATAATATTCTCTATTCTTTAAGTATATTTTTGCATGATATGAGGAGACAAATCTGTCATTAAGAACTACAGTATTATTTTCTTTTCTACCTAAAGTAATCGCAGTAGCCATAGGAATAACTGAACCAACTTTTAATTTAGCCTCATCCATAGAAGTTAAAACTTCTAGTCCCCTTATACTTGAACCACTTGCTTTTTTAGTACTATCATTGGTCTTTTGAGTAGTATTTTTTTGAGTAGTATTTTTTTGAGTAGTATTTTTTTGAATAGTATTCGTAGTTTTTCTTTTCCCCCCCTTGATATCTTTATACATGATTCTTAATGCATAAAGAATTATAGAGTATAAAACTATTATGAAAATTACTCCAAAAAATAAACCAGCTAATTGATCAAAATCCATCATTTCACCTCTACATTAGTTTTATAGTTTATTTTAGTCTGTCGCTCCATTATGCACGTATATACCATGCACATAGTAATCATTATACAATAAAATAAATTATTTTCATATCAAATTCATATTAAAATTTACCTGTTTTCATATTTAAGCAATTAAATTATAGTAATAATTTATATTCATTTAATAAATTGCTTAAAATATTTTTGCAGTTTGTATAAATGCCATTTATTATAATAATAAATATATTTATTATTATAAAATAAAAGAATTATTATTAAAATATTCCAATTTATTTATATTGTATAATGTTTGTAAATACATTACCTCCCAACTTAAATTAAAAATATTAATAAAGCTATTACCATTTAACATTAATTTTATTTTATACAATGTAGATTAAATTTATATTAATCCATCATATAAAAACTATTATAATTAATGTTATAAAGGTCAATCATGAAAATTATACCTCTAATTCTTTACGAAATAATGTCATAATGCATAAGATTTCATTTATATTTTGCAATTATCATTTCATTTTATCTTTTAAAGTTTCTTATTAAACTAATTTATTAAAATTCAAAATAATTTAAATTACTAAAATAAAAGTATCATAAATACGTTATGATATTTATGATACTTAAAGAAATTTAAAATTGTATTATTTATTCATATTTTCTTCTTTTTTATCCTTATTCTTTTTAAATAAAGACCAACCTTTTTTCTTTTGTTTATTTCCATCTTGAGCTTTTTTATCTTCTTTCTTTTCTTCTTTCTTTTCTTCTTTTTTATCTTCCTTTTTATTTTCTTTTTTATCTTCTTTTTTATTATTTTCTACATTCGGCTTTTTATCTTGATTTACTTTATTTGAATCTTTATTTTCTTCTAGTGGCTTTTTACTTTGTTCCTTATTTTCTGTTAAATTTTTATTTTCATTTATTTTATCAGAATTCTTATTTTCTATTGATTTTTTATCTTCTTTTGTTGAATCTGAACTCTTATTTTCTATTGGTTTTTCGTCTTTCTTATTCTTATCTAAATCTTTATTTTCTGTTTGATTTTTATCTTCTTTTAATCCTTTATCATTTGTCGCTTTATTATTTTCATTAGATTTATTAGGTTCTTTATTTTCTATTGGCTTTTTATTTTCATTAGATTTATTTTCTATTGGCTTATTTTTTTCATTTGATTCTTTACCATCAGTAGACTTTTTACTTGGATTTTCTATTTTTGTTTCTGGTTTATTATTTTGTGTATTTCCGCCCTTTTGTTCCTCACCATTTTCAATTTCTAAAGTTTCTCTTGTTTGTATATTAGGTGTAGCATTTACCGTATAATTAGTTGCAAAAACGGGAGCATTTAATGCAATTGTCATAAGAGCTGTTAGTGACAGTATTTTTCCCTTTTTCATGCATTTTCGTCATAAAAATATATCTTTATGACGTTTCACCTCTCTTTCGTAATATATTGTTTTTGTAAATTAAACCATAGACTTTACTCACATTTGTACCTAATTATGTTGAGCTTATTTATTTAAATTTATACACATTATTATATTGAAACATTTTATTATTCTAAAGAAAAATTAACCATATTTTAATGACATTTCATAAAAAACAGTTTATTATAATATATGTTAATATAGTAAAAAGGAGTGTATATATGATAATACTTAACTTTATTAGGGGTATTTTTATGGCAATGGCAGATAGTGTTCCTGGTGTATCTGGTGGCACTATCGCATTTATACTCGGTTTTTATGATGAATTTATTTCATCACTAGATACTATTACTTCAAAAAATAGAAGCAAAAAAGAAAGAAAGAAAGCTTTATCATTTCTAATTAAAATAGGATTAGGCTGGATATTTGGTTTTATATTATCTGTTATATTTATATCTGCAATCTTTGAAAGCCAAATATACAAAATCAGTTCATTATTTGTTGGTTTTATAATATTTTCATTACCATTAATAATTATTGAAGAAAGAAAATCAATAATAGGTAAATATAAAAATATTCTTTGGACTGTTTTAGGATTAGCATTAGTTGTTTTAATAACTTACTTCAATCCAGTATCTTCTAATACAACCAATTCTATATCTTTTGCTAATCCTAATTTAATACTATATATTTATGTACTAATATGTGGAATAATTGCTATATCAGCTATGATTTTACCTGGAATTTCAGGTTCAACATTGTTACTTATTTTTGGATTATATGTTCCTATAATATCTTCTATAAAAGAAATTTTGCACTTTAATTTTTCTTATTTTCCAATAGTTTTTGTTTTTGCAATAGGAGTTATTATTGGAATTTTATCCATTATAAAATTAATAAAAAAATTATTAATTACTAAAAGATCTCAATTAATTTATTTCATATTAGGGCTTATGTTAGGTTCTATTTATGCAGTATTTATGGGACCTACAACATTAGAAATTCCTAAACCTGCAATGACTTTTAATACATTTAACATTATTTTCTTTTTAATAGGTGGTGGAATTATATTACTTCTTCAAAAAACTAAAACCACATTTAAAAAAAATTCTATGAAAAAAACAAAAATTAAATGTGAGACATCTAAGGTTAATTAATGAAATAATTTTATCGTTTTACTTTTATTTCTTGTAATATTTTAAAATGTTTATATCCATAATAAGAATGTAAGTTAAAGATTTTTAAATTCTTAACCTATAATCTTAAAATAAAAGGAGAAAGTAAAATGCAAGAAAAAAAAGCTCAAGATTATATTAACGAAGTAAAAACTACCTTAACATCAGCTGAATCATGCTTACAACAAGCATGTAATAAAGCAGAAAAAACTCAAAATAAAGAAAAAATAGAAAATGCTTTACATTCTATTAAAACAGCTTGTGATTGCTTAAATCAATATAGAGACTAAAATCACACATTAAAATAAAAGCATTAAAAGAGATATTATCTCTTTTAATGCTTTTATATATTTTGTTTTAAATATATATCTGAAAACTCTACTCTTGTGCCCTTAATATAATTTTGTAAATCAGTATGATTTATTAACATAGCATCTTCATAAATTATATTAGGTAAATTTATGGTAAATTGAGTCCATTTATTTACTTCACTTTCAACTTCTATACTACCACCATGAAGTTCAATTAATGATTTTGACAATGATAAACCGATACCACTTCCTTCGCTTATTTTAGTTAATCTATAATTTGCTTGTCCAAATTTTTCAAATATTCTTTCTAATTTATTTTCTGCTATACCTATTCCAGTATTTCTAACTATTATTTTTATAAAATCATTAGACTCTTTTATAAATACGTTAATCTCACCATTTTCATTATTAAATTTAATAGCATTTGATATGATATTTAACATGACCTTTTCAATTTTATTTAAATCAAAAGATATAATTTTTTCTTCCATTTCAGTATCAAAAATCATATTTATATTATTTTTTTTGCCAAATTCAACAGTTGAATCGAAAATATCCTCAATAAATTTTACTATGTCATAAGTTTGAGGATTAAAATCTAATGTCCCTGTATCTAACTTTGTACAATCTATCAAATTATTTACTAATCTTAATAATCTTAAAGCATTTTTATTTATATCTTGAATATAACCATGATACTTTCTATTTTCACATTTATAACACTTTCCAATAGTTTGATTTATCATTTGAAGTGCACTAAATATAACATTTAAAGGTGTCATGAATTCATGCGATAAATTAGCAAAAAATTCAGTCCTCAATCTTTCAAATTCCAGATCCAATTTTTTTCTAGTTGTTATATCCCTAGTTAAACATAATAATCCATCAATATTATCATTTTTATCAGTAAAAGGTATCTTTATTGTTTCTAGATATTTAACCTTTCCTTTTTTATCTATTATTTTATTATAATATGCTTTTTCTTCTTTACATAACATTACTTCTTCATCTTGATTCATACATTCACAAGGATTAATATCCATATCTGTTTCTATTTCATTTTCTTTTTTACCTATTATATTTTCTATTTTTGTATTATAAGATTTTGCAAATGCCTCATTACAATAAGTAATTACACCATTGGCATCTTTATATGCTATATTATCTGGGATTTTTTTATTTATTATTTCTATAAGCTTTTCTTGCTTACGACATTTTTTTTCACATCTACATAAAAGACTTAATTCACTAGTGAACCAAATACAAATTTTATTATTTTCTAATTTATTAATACTTATATTATAATATTTATCTATACTGGGTATATATAAATCCAAGCTACATTCTGTATTATCTTCTAACTTTAATATAGCTTTTTCTATTGATTTAAAACTACTTAATCCTAAATTTTGTAAAAAACTATTATTTTTTAAACTAAGCAATTCTATCATCTTTATATTTAAATATTCTATTTCTAAATCTAGAATTTGACCACATTTACATACTAAACCTCCCAATAAACAAGGAATAGGACTTTTATTAATCATATCCAAATATATTTTATCCATATTATTCATAATTTTAATCCCCTATTGCACCTCTTTAGTTAATTTTAATACTTATATTTTAACACATTTTTATTTTTTTGGAATATTATATCACAAAATAATTTCTAAACTATATATTTTTTATCATTTTATACATATTTGTAATAATATAAATTAACAACTCTACATTTTGGAGGATATAATGAATTCTTTTTTAGAACTCAATCCAGTACTTCAAGGACTTCTTGCAACTATTTTTACATGGGCAATTACAGCATTAGGAGCATCATTGGTCTTTTTCTTTAAAAAGGTAAATAAAAAATTTTTAAATTCTATGTTAGGTTTTAGTGCAGGTGTTATGATTGCTGCAAGTTTTTGGTCTTTACTTATGCCGTCTATTGAACTGTGCCAAGAACTTTCAGTTAATAAATTTATTATTCCATCCATAGGATTTCTTCTTGGAGGAATTTTTATAATCTTTGCTGATAAATTTATGGACAAGTTTTCTTATGGAAAAATACTAGGATATGATAGCAATAAATTATCTAGCGAAAGTAAGTATAAAAAAAGCATTCTTTTAGTTATAGCAGTTACACTTCACAATATACCTGAAGGTTTAGCTGTTGGGGTTGCATTTGGTGGTGTTGCAGCAGGAATCCCTGGAACTAGCATAGTAGCAGCCATAACTCTAGCATTTGGAATAGGACTTCAAAATTTCCCTGAAGGCGCTGCTGTTTCACTCCCTCTTAGAAAAGAAGGTTTATCTGTTAAAAGAAGTTTCTTTTATGGACAACTCTCAGGATTAGTTGAACCAATTGCAGGAGTTTTTGGTGCTTTAGCCGCTTTAACTGCAAGATCAGTTTTACCAATACTTTTAGCATTTTCAGCAGGCGCTATGATTTCTGTCGTAGGTTCAGAACTTTTACCTGAATCATGCATAGAAAACAAAACCTTAACTACTATCGGATTAATTTTGGGATTTATTGTTATGATGATTTTAGATGTAGCTCTTGGATAAATATAAAATTTAATTATTATAATAAGTTTACAAAAACTCATTAAACTTAAGATACACTTATTAATTAAAGCAATATATCATAAATTTTTATGATATATTGCTTTATTTTAATGCATAATTTATTCTAAATATTTACTTAAATATTTTCCTGTATATGAATTTTTAATCTTACATATTTCCTCAGGCGTTCCACAGCCAACTATCTTTCCGCCTTTATCTCCACCTTCAGGTCCTAAATCAATTAAATAATCAGCACATTTTATCATATCTAAATTATGTTCAATTACAACAACCGTATTCCCTCCATCAACTAATCTTTGAAGAATTTTTATAAGTCTTCTTACATCATGAATATGAAGACCTGTTGTTGGCTCATCTAAAATATACATAGTCTTACCTGTACTTCTCTTTGAAAGTTCATACGCAAGTTTTATTCTTTGAGCTTCTCCTCCTGAAAGCTGAGTAGATGGTTGTCCAAGCCTTATATACCCAAGACCCACATCATAAAGAGTTTGAAGTTTATTTTTTATTCTTGGTATATTTTCAAAAAATTCTAAAGCATCTTCTACTGTCATATTCAAAATATCATCAATATTTTTACCTTTATATTTAACTTCTAACGTTTCTCTGTTGTATCTTTTTCCCTTACAAACCTCACATGGCACATAAACATCAGATAAAAATTGCATTTCTATTTTTATTATTCCATCACCACTACACGCCTCACATCTTCCTCCTTTAACATTAAAAGAAAATCTTCCTGGCTTATATCCTCTCATTTTAGCTTCTTGAGTTTGAGAAAATAATTCTCTTATTATATCAAATGTTCCTGTATAAGTAGCAGGATTACTTCTTGGGGTTCTACCTATTGGACTTTGGTCAATATCTATTATTTTATCTATATTCTCATATCCTAAAATCTCTTTGTGATTTCCTGGAATATATTTAGATTTATTTATTATTTTATTAAGACCTTTATACAAAATTTCATTTGTTAATGTACTTTTTCCAGAACCAGATACTCCTGTTATCATTGTTAAAGTCCCCAAAGGCACTTTGACATTAACATTTTTTAAATTATTTTCTCTTGCACCTTTTATAGTAATAAAATTTCCATTTCCTTTTCTTCTTTCCTTCGGAACTTCTATTTTTTCTTGTCCAGTTAAATATTTTCCTGTTAATGAATTTTTATCTTTTAAAATTTCATCATATGTTCCTGCAAAAGTAACTTCCCCACCATGTTCTCCAGCACCAGGACCAATATCTACTATATAATCAGCCTCTCTTATAGTATCCTCATCATGCTCAACAACAATTAAAGTATTTCCTACATCTCTTAATTTTTTCAAGGTTGCTATAAGTCTATCATTATCTCTCTGATGAAGCCCTATTGATGGTTCATCCAAAATATACAAAACACCCATAAGTTGAGAACCAATTTGAGTTGCAAGTCTTATTCTTTGCGCCTCACCACCTGATAATGTTCCCGCATTTCTAGCTAAATCTAAATAATCTAATCCAACATTTATTAAAAAACCTAATCTCTCTTTTATTTCTTTTATTATCTGACCACTTATTATTGTATCTTTCTCTGAAAACTCTAAAGAATTTATAAAATCAAGTTCTTCTCCAATAGACATCTTAGTAAATTCAGTTATATTTTTGCCACCAATAGTTACTGCTAACGCCTCTGATTTTAGTCTAGCGCCTTTACATTTAGGGCATGGATTATCACTCATATATCTTTCTACTTCTGTCTTTATAAGATCAGAATTTGTTTCCATATATCTTCTCTTTAAACTATTTATTTCACCTTCAAAGGAATGATTATAAACAGATTCTACTCCATCTTTTATGTAAGTTACAGCAATTTTATCTCCATTTAATCCATACATAAGAACATGTTGAACTTCCTTGGATAAATCTTTATACTTTGTATCTAAGCTAAAATTATATTTATTCATTAATGCGGTTAAAACTGCATAAGTCCAAGAATCTTTTTTAAGCCTAGCATCTCCCCAAGTGGATATAGCTCCTTCTCTTATTGATAAATCTTTATTTGGAACAACTAAGTTTTCATCTATTTCTAATAAAGTCCCAAGTCCATCACAATAATCACATTTTCCAAAAGGTGAATTAAATGAAAATAACCTTGGTTCTAACTCATCTATACTTATACCACAATCAGGACAAGCGAAATTTTCACTAAACAACTTATCCTCTTCCTTATCAATTAAATTTATAATAACCAATCCATCAGCTAACTTTAAAGCCATTTCAATTGAATCAGCTAATCTAGTTTCTATCCCATCTTTAACTATTAATCTATCTATAACAGCTTCTATATTATGTTTCTTATTTTTTTCAAGTTTCACATCTTCTTCTGTTAAATCATAAATAATGCCATCAACTCTAGCCCTAACATATCCTTGCCTTTTTATATTTTCTAATACTTTTTCGTGAGTTCCTTTTCTGCCCCTTATTATTGGACTTAAAATTTGAATTTTTTCTCTATGAGATAAAGACATAACAGAATCTACTATTTGGTCTACAGATTGTTTTGATATTTCTTTTCCACACTTAGGGCAATGAGGAATTCCAACCCTAGCATATAAAAGTCTTAAATAATCATAAATTTCAGTTACAGTTCCGACAGTAGAACGTGGATTTTTTGATGTTGTCTTTTGGTCTATTGATATAGCCGGTGATAGCCCTTCAATACTCTCAACATTTGGCTTATCCATTTGACCTAAAAACTGCCTTGCATAGGATGATAAAGACTCTACATACCTTCTTTGCCCTTCTGCATAAATAGTATCAAAAGCTAAAGAAGACTTACCTGATCCTGAAAGTCCAGTAAATACTATTAATTTATCCCTAGGTATTTTTAAATCTATATCTTTTAAATTATTAACTTTAGCTCCTTTTACAACAATTACATCTTTCATTTGTTACTCCTTATCTATATTAAAAAGTTTGTTTTTAACTAATTTATATTAAAAATTTTTTAAATTATATTAAATTTAATATGCAAACATAAGTTCGATTACTAATTATTTTATGCTTGTTAGCTTATCATGTCAAATTCAAAATAAATTAAAATAATATTTTTATATATAGTATAATTAATTTAAATAATTATTATTAAAATTTTAAGGAGAAAAATATGAACGCTAACGAAAGACGTAAAAAAATTTTATTAATGATAAAAGAATCAAAAAAACCACTTAGTGGTTCTTATATAGCAAAAGAATTAAATGTAAGTCGCCAACTTATAGTTGGAGATGTTGCACTTTTAAGAGCTTCTGGCTCTAATATAATTTCAACAGCTAGGGGCTACATTATAAATAATTGTAAAGAAAATAATAAATTTTTATTAAAAACTATAGCTTGCAGACATACTAAAGAAAATATGGAAGATGAATTAAATATCATAATAGATGAAGGTGCAACTGTTATTAACGTAATAATAGAGCATCCAGTTTACGGACAACTAACAGGAGATTTACATTTATCCTCTAGACGTCATATTCTAGATTTTATAAAAAAATTAAAATCTAAAGATTCTCCTATGTTATCCAAACTCACACAAGGAATACATCTTCATACTATAAAATGCGAAAACGAAGAAATTTATAATAATATCCTAAATTCACTTAGAAAAAAAGGATACTTACTATAAAACAATTAATAATTACTACTCCTAATTCCATCTATGTTTAGTATAAAAATAATATTTACAATATATTAATTGATATTTTTGTAATAATTATGTAAAATTATAATTATATGATTATTAATTTATAAGCAAAAGGGGTGGTAATTATTAGTTCAAAAAAACATATTTACTTAGTATTTTCAAAAACAGGCACGTTATTTTCAAGAGTTATAAATTTTGGACTTAGCCACAAATATGCCCATGTATCTCTTAGTTTTGATTCTAGTTTAAATGTTATGTATTCCTTCGGTAGAATTAATCCTGATAATCCTTTTATAGCTGGATTAATTAAAGAAAATATAAATGGTGGAATTTTCACTAAATTTCCTTATAGCGAATGCATGATATATAAAGTTAAAGTTTCTGAAACTCAACTTAAAACATTAAAAAAAGAATTGAATATATTCATGGAAGAACAAAAAAAATATCGATATAACTTTTTAGGAGTTTTTACTGCTTATTGGGATAAACCTCGTGAAAAAGACTATTATTATTTTTGCTCACAATTTGTTTCAGAACTTCTTATAAAAAGTTCTATTTACAAAAGTAATAAACCTCCTGCATTAATAAGCCCTAAAGATTTATTAGATATTAATAATAAAGAGATAATTTATGAAGGACTAGTTTGTAACTATTCTAAATCTATTTCAAATGCTTTAATAGCTTATTAGATGAAGCATAAAAATTAAAAGAATAAGCTATATTAAATTAGCCTATTCTTTATTGTTATACATCTTTTTTAAGTTCTTTTATAATGTCCCTAAGTTCTGCAGCTCTTTCAAATTGAAGATTTTTAGCCGCTTCCTTCATTTCTTTTTCATATTCTTTAATAAGTTTATTCTTATCTAAAACTTTTTCCTTTTTATTAAATTTGCTTGGCTTAACCTCTTCTAATTCAACAGCTTCTATAACTTTTCTTACTTCCTTTTTTATTGTTTTAGGCACTATATTATGCTCTTTATTATAATTTTTCTGAATCTCACGTCTTCTTTCAGTTTCCTTTATTGCTCTATCCATAGAATTAGTTATTGTATCTGCATACATTATAACTTTACTCTCCGCATTTCTAGCAGCTCTACCTATTGTTTGTATTAATGATGTTTCAGACCTTAAAAATCCTTCCTTATCAGCATCTAAAATCGCTACCAATGCAACTTCTGGAATATCTAATCCTTCTCTTAAAAGATTTATTCCAACCAAAACATCATACTTGCCAAGCCTTAAATCCTTTATTATTTTCATTCTTTCTATGGTATCTACATCTGAGTGCATATAGACAGCCTTTATATTTAATTCCTTTAAATATTTTGTTAAATCCTCAGCCATTTTCTTAGTTAATGTAGTTATCAAAATTCTAAAACCTTTTTTAATAGTTTCATTAATTTCCCCATATAAATCATCAATTTGTCCATTTGTTGGTTTTATTATTATTTCAGGATCTAAAAGCCCTGTTGGTCTTATTATTTGCTCTGCAATGTTTTTAGAATGTTCCAATTCATATTTTCCTGGAGTTGCACTTACAAAAACAACTTGATTTATTTTCTTTTCAAATTCTTCAAATTTTAAAGGTCTATTATCAAATGCACAAGGAAGCCTAAATCCATATTCAACCAAACTTTCTTTTCTAGACCTATCTCCTGCATACATGGCTTTCACCTGTGGAATAGTTACATGACTTTCATCAATAAACATTAAAAAATCCTTTGGAAAAAAGTCTATTAAAGTTTGTGGTGGAGTCCCTGGAGCTCTATTATCTAAAATTCTTGAATAATTTTCTATACCCTGACAATACCCCATTTCTCTTATCATTTCTATATCGAAATTTGTTCTTTGCTTAAGTCTTTGAGCCTCTAAAATTCTATCCTGTTCATTTAATTCTTGAAGCCTTTTTTCAAGCTCTTCTTCTATAACTTTTATAGCTTTTTCTTGCGTTTCTTGAGTTGTAGCAAAGTGAGATGTCGGTGTTATACTAACATGATTTCTATTCCCTATAATTTTTCCTGTTAAAACATCAAATTCTCTTATTCTCTCTATCTCATCTCCAAAAAATTCTACCCTTATTCCTTTAGATGATGAATATGATGGAATTATATCTAGATTATCTCCTCTAACTCTAAAAGTTCCTCTTGAAAAATCAATATCATTTCTTTCATATTGAAGTTCTATAAGTCTTTTAACAACTTCATCTCTATCTTTAACCATTCCAGGTCTTAAAGAAATAGTAAGTTTTTTATATTCTTCTGGATTACCAAGACCATAAATACAAGAAACAGATGCCACAATTATAACATCTCGTCTCTCTAAAAGAGCCGATGTTGCTGAGTGACGAAGTTTATCTATTTCATCATTTATTGATGCATCTTTTTCTATAAAAGTATCAGTATGAGGAACATATGCCTCTGGTTGATAATAATCATAATATGATACAAAATATTCAACTATATTATCAGGAAAAAATTCTTTAAATTCTGAGCATAGCTGAGCTGCTAAAGTTTTATTATGAGCTAGTATAAGAGTTGGTCTTTTTTCTCTCTCTATTATATTAGCCATAGTAAATGTTTTTCCAGACCCTGTAACACCCAAAAGAGTTTGTCCCCAATCCATTCTATTTATTGAATTTACTAAACTTTCAATTGCTTGAGGTTGATCACCATTTGGTTTAAATTTTGAACTTATTTTAAATTCACCCATATTTTAATCTTTAGTAGCCTTTTCTACTAAACAATCCACATCCTTTCCTTTCTTTTATTTTAACTTATATTATTACTCCAATAATTTTTAAAATTAAACTTATTCTAAAAAACCCCTTATTTTATACTAACACTAATTATGAAACTGAAAAATAAAAAATCATATTAAAGATTAAATAATTTAAAATAATCATCTTTCTTCAATACAATTAATCAAATTAATATTTAAACATTTTTTCTAATTTCTGATAATTTCAATAATTTATCTATATTATATTTTTTTCTTATATTTACAGGAACTAAAATCACTCCAAACCTCATAGACTTACTCTTACTACTTATAATGTATTCTTTAACTTCACCCTTTATATTTTTAATCTTCAATGTAGTATTTATATAGTTATCCCTTATAGATTTAAGTATTTCTTTCTCACTAAAAGGTTTCAAGCCATTTAACTCTATTATTTTATCCCCACTTCTTACGCCTTCTCTAAAAGCTCTAGATTTTGGAACAACATCTAAAATACAAATTCCTTCTTCATCTGAAACAAAAAGTGGTTTAGAATTTTTTTCAATATGCTTTTCTATGTATTTTATAATTATATAAATAATCGACATTAGTATTACAGACAATACTTCAAACATTACATTATATCTACTAAAGAAAGATATTAAAAATAATATTCCACCATATACAACCATTATACCTCCAGAAATTAAAGTTTTTTGCACCTTATTTTTAGTAAAGGTAACAGCCTCATATCCTATAACAGCATAAAATGGTAAAATAGCTAATGCTGTCATGGTAGTTATGGGAATTAAATCCCTTCCTATTATCGAAGAATATATATTAGAAAAATCAATATTTTGCAATGTAAAATCATTCACAGAATTAAATATAATGAAAAATGCTACAGGTAAACTCCAACATCTTTTAAAAATAAATCCTCCCAAAATTTTATCATTTTTATTAGTAAAAACAGGAATATAACCTTTTCTTCCATCAATCATTATAAGTATTCCTTGAACTATAGAAATAATACTAATTAATATTATAATATTAGGTATATTTAACTGCATTTTAATAACTCGTCCAACATTAAACCTTGAACAAATTAAACTTATCAAACTTAAAACAGTAGCTACATATGGAAAACTAAAAATTTTAGGTTTATAAATTATTACTACTATTGATATTAAAAACAGCATTGCAATACCTGAATTTTCTTCGAAACTTACACCAAAAGTAGTTAAAATTAAACTAGCTATACTTCCTGCAATTATTCCTATGACTATTTGAGAAATTGTTAATTCTAGAGGAGAATTTATTTTCTCCCCTAATACCATTGTTTGTATAAAATTTATTTTCTTATTTTTTATATAAAATACTCCAGAAATCACCAAAAGTAACAAAAGCAAGACTGGATTTACCCAAACATAAGATATAGCTTTTATAGTTGCTAGCACTACATTCAAAATAGCACCTCCTTAAGCTTACTTTAATTAAGTTTTTCTTTCATAATGTCTATGGCTTTTATAAGTTGTGTATCACTATCTTTACTATATTGTGTCTCTGTTGAATCTTTTAAATACTCTACTTCTACATGTGGCTTAATACCTATTGAGTGTATATTTTCCCCATTTGGAGTATAATATTTAGAAATTGTAACTTTAAGAGCTGTATTATCTGATTTATCATCTAAAACAACTTGAACAACACCTTTTCCAAAAGATGTTTCTCCAACTAAAGTTCCAAGATTATAATCACGTATAGCACCTGACACAACTTCAGAAGCTGATGCAGTTCCACCATTAATTAAAACAACTAATGGCATACCCTGCGCAATTCCACCTGTTGAAATATTTTCTTCTACTTTTCCATTTTTATCAACTGTTGAAACAATAACCTTTCCCTTTTCAATAAATTGAGATGCAACAGTTACACATTCTTTCATAAGACCACCTGGATTTCCTCTTAAATCTAAAATTAATCCTTTAATATTGGATTCTTTAAGTTTAGTTAGACTTTCAATAAATTTTTCTGAAACCCCAGAATCAAAAGATGATATACTTATATACCCTATATTATCTTGTAAAATATCATCTGTAACACTTATTGTTTCTATAACATCCCTTTGAACCTGAACGTCAAAATCGCCCTTATTTTCTCTATAAATACCTATAGTTAATAATTCTTTTTCAGTTCCTTTTATCATTGATAATGCTGTTTCTAAACTTTCTCCATTAACCTCAACTCCATTAACACTTGTTATAATATCCCCAGACATAATTCCAGATTTTTGTGCTGGAGAATTATCGATTGGAGCTATTACAGTTATTTTATTATCTTTAACACCTACTTGAATCCCTATTCCCATATAATTCCCTTCACTTTGCTCCTTAAAAGTAGCATATTCACTTTCATTCATAAAATAAGTATATGGATCTTCCAATGAAGATACCATACCCTTTATTGCACCTTCTGCTAAGATACTATCATCTATTTCTCCATCATACCACTTATAAAGAGCTTCTCTTATTTCAAAAAGTTTTTCAAATTCAGTCACATCAGATATTGACGCATAACCTGCATAACCTGGAAGTATTCCTTTAGAAGTTAAAACATTTCCAATATATATAGAGCCACTTACAGTAGCTGTTAATCCCATAACTAAACCTATATTTTTTATATTCTTTTTATTTTTTCTAATCACAATTTCACCCTTTCAAAAAAAAGCTTAAAATACATTGTAAAAATTATGTATTTTAAGCTTAATATAAGTAGATAAATGCTATCTAAATTAATCATTTATACAAATATTTTAATCATATGAATCAGTTTATTTTACACTTATTAATATAACCATTTTAGTAAATAATATACTAATTATATAAGTAACCGATATTTTTATATTTTAAACATGTAAAAATTTTCTCAAAGCAATTATACTTCCAAAAATACCTATTAACATACCAGAAACTATAAATTCCCATGACATTGTAGTCAAAACATAACTTGGGCTTAAGAATGTCATTAAAACAATATTTTGAACTAATAATTCATATACCGCTTTATATGCAAAATATAAAATTATTGTAGCAAATACTCCACCAGCTAATCCTATAACCATTCCTTCTATTATAAATGGCCATCTAATAAACCAATCTGTTGCACCAACAAATTTCATAATTCCAATTTCTTTTCTTCTTGAAAATACAGTTATTTTTATTGTATTCATTATCAAAAATAAAGATATTCCAATAAGAACTATAAATAATACTATACCTACCCATCTTACAGTTCTAGATACTGAGTCTATAGTATTTATTAAATTTTGATCATTTCCAACACTCTCAACACCAGCTAAATATTGTGTTTCACCAGTTGCTAAACTTTCTGCACTCGTATTATCCTCTGTAACGCTCATAGCTTTAACTACCGCATCAGCAACATTAGGATCACTTAATTTAACAGTAAATGATGCTGGAAGAGGATTATTCTCATCAGTATAACCAGCTAAAATCTTTTCATTTCCCTCTATTTGTTTCTTAAACTGTGCTAAAGCTTCATTTTTACTTACATAAATTACTCCTGTAACACCTTCAATATTTTTAAGTATATTTTCTATGTTCTGCTGTTGTGTTGCATCTATGTTATCATTTAAAAAAACTTTTACTTCAACTTTAGACTGAACAGTATTAAGTTCCATATTAACATTTAAAGCTGTAAGCATAAAAGCTCCAAAAACAAGTAAAGTAGTTAAAACTGTTGCCACGGAAGCTATGCTTATTGTCTTGTTCCTATTTAGACTCTTGAAGGCATCGGATATGAAATGTTTAAGCGTACTAATTCTCATACTCGTATCCTCCTTTTTCCTCATCTCTAACAACTTGTCCCTTCTCAATTGCTATTACTCTCTTTTGCATATCATCAACTATTTCTTTTGCATGAGTTGCCATTACAACAGTTGTTCCACTTTTATTTATATCTTCAATTAAAGTCATAATTTCTTTTGCTGTTTCTGGATCTAAGTTTCCAGTTGGTTCATCTGCTATTAAAACAAGTGGCTTATTTACAATTGCTCTTGCAATAGAAACCCTTTGTTGTTCTCCCCCTGATAATTGATTTGGAAACATCTTTTGTTTATTAGATAAACCCACAAGAGATAATGCCATAGGTACTTGTTTTTTTATTTCACTCGGTGCTGCTTCTAGTACTCTCATTGCAAAAGCTACATTTTCATAAACATTAAGTGATGGTATAAGTCTAAAATCCTGAAATACCATACCTATTTTTCGTCTATGGAAAGGAACTTTTTTTCTTTTTATCTTTGATAATTCTATTCCGTCTACTATTATCTGTCCTTCTGATGGTTCAATTTCTTTTAGTAACATCTTAACAAAGGTTGATTTTCCAGCACCGCTTGGACCAACTAAAAAAACAAAATCACCAGCGTCAATTTTAATATTAACGTTAGATAATGCTTTTACATTGTTATCATACACCTTACTAACATTCTTAAATTCAATCATATAGACACTCCTTAGTTATTTTTCTCAACAATTGAATATTTATGTAATTGTTGAAATTTTAATATATTTTTAAAAAATATATTACATTATACCATAGAAAGTATCTAAATTCCACTTAAATAAAAAAGCTTTATTAGCAGTCTTGCTACCAATAAAGCTTTTAACTATTCCATTATTTGATATATTCTATTTTAAACTAACAGCTCTTTTACAAGCAGAAACAATATTTTCAGAAGTTAAACCATAAGCTTTTAGAAGTTCATCCGGTTTACCACTTTCACCAAACTTATCATTAACACCAATTCTTACAACTGAAACAGGTCTTTCTTCACACACAACCTCAGATACTGCAGAACCTAATCCTCCTATTATACTGTGCTCCTCAACTGTAACTATTGCACCAGTTTCTCTAGCAGCTTTTAGTATAATTTCTTTATCTATAGGTTTTAAAGTGTGTATGTTTATAACTCTAGCATTTATACCTTCTTTAGCTAACATTTCTTTAGCCTCTAAAGCAACATCTACCATTATCCCTGTTGCAACTATTGTTACATCATTACCACCTGCAAGTTCAACACCTTTTCCAATTTCAAAACTATATCCATCTCTATCATTTATAACATTTACTGCCGCTCTTCCAAGTCTTACATAACAAGGCCCGTTATATTTTGCAACAGCTCTTATTACAGCTTCAGTTTCAATTGCATCTGATGGACATATAACTGTCATGTTTGGTATACTTCTCATTAAAGATAAATCTTCAATAGCTTGATGAGATGCACCATCTTCTCCTACTGTAAGTCCTGCATGAGTTGCACATACCTTTACATTTAAATTAGGATAACATATAGAGTTTCTTATTTGTTCAAAAGCTCTTCCTGCTGCAAACATAGCAAAAGTACTAACAAAAGGAATCTTTCCACAAGTTGAAAGTCCTGCTGCAACTCCCATCATATTTCCTTCTGCAATTCCCATATTGAAAAATCTATCCTCTGCTACCTTTTTAAAATCCGCTGTTTTTGTAGACTTTGAAAGATCTGCGTCTAATACTACTATATTTTCAACTTCTTCAGCTAATTTTGCTAAAGTTTTTCCGTAAGCTTCTCTTGTTGCTATTTTATTTGCCATTACTCTTGTCCTCCTAACTCTTTAAGTGCCTTTGCACATTGTTCTTTACTTGGAGCAGTTCCATGCCATGCTGCTTCATTTTCCATAAATGAAACACCTTTTCCTTTTATAGTATTTGCAATTATACAAGTTGGCATATTTTTAGTATTTCTTGCTTTTTCTATAGCATCTATTATTTCTTCATAGTTATGTCCATCTATTATAAGAACATTCCATCCAAAAGCCTCAAATTTTTTATCTATCGGTCTTGGATTCATTACATTTGTAACATCTCCATCTATTTGCAACCCATTTGAGTCTATGAATATTGTTAAATTATCTAATTTATAATGAGCTGCTGCCATTGCTGCTTCCCACACTTGTCCTTCTTCAAGCTCTCCATCTCCTAAAACTGCAAATGTTCTATAAGATTTATTATCAAGCTTTCCTGCTAATGCCATTCCAACTGCTGCTGATATCCCTTGACCTAATGAACCTGTTGACATATCTATCCCTGGTAAATCATTCATGTTTGGATGTCCTTGAAGCTTTGAACCTATTTTTCTTAAAGTTTTTAATTCTTTAGCATCAAAAAATCCCTTTCTTGCTAAAGCACTGTATAGAGCTGGTGCTGCATGCCCTTTTGATAAAACAAATCTATCTCTATTTTCATCCTTTGGATTTTTAACATCTATATTCATTTCCTTAAAATATAATGTTGCCATTATATCTGCTATTGATAATGATCCACCTGGATGTCCTGATGCTGATTCTGTCAACATCTCTACAATATCTTTTCTTATTACTCTTGATATCTCTTTTAAACTTTCTATACTATTCATGTGCTCCTCCTACAATTTATTAAAAACTTTTATTTTCGTCTTTCAAATTACTTCTTAATTTTAGTTTTTGATTATATGATTAATATTATAAATATTTATTTTAATTATTCAACTTAACTTTTATTTATATATTGTATTTAAATTAATTTATTACGATAAAACTCATATTTCTACACTATTACTCCAATAATGTATAATATATATCATAAATTCATTAAATAGTATAACATATTTATTAAATATTTGACACATTAAATCATTAAAAAATATAAAAAAAGCTGTTTAATAAAATTAAACAGCTTACTTGTCCACTTTTTTACCAATTTAATGATAAGCTTATCATCATTGCTTTATTAACCTTTTTCATGTCTTCGTCAGTCATATGTCCTATTTTTTCTTTTAATCTTCTTTTATCTAAAGTTCTAACTTGTTCTAACAAAACAACAGAATCCCTATTTAGTCCATATTCTTCTGATGAAATCTCAACATGTGTTGGTAATTTAGCTTTATTTATTTGTGAAGTAATAGCAGCTACTATAACAGTAGGGCTATACTTATTTCCTATATCATTTTGTATTACTATTACAGGTCTTATTCCGCCTTGCTCCGAGCCTACAACTGGGCTTAAATCGGCATAAAATATGTCCCCTCTTTTTACATTCAACTTAGTCATTTTTTATCACACTCCGCAAAGCCATCTCTCATATTCTAATTCATCATAAAATTCTGCAGTTACTGCTTCTTCAGCATAACTTAAATTGATAGAAGCCATTTCCTTATAGCCTCTTTTCATCCATTCAAATAAATCATTATTTTCTGATTTACTACATGATATTAACTTATAGTTAATAAATCCACTATTTGGTTGTATTTTTTTTAAATTTTTTTTAAATTCCTTTGATTTTGACATGACTTCTGTTCTCCTTAAATGCAAAAAAGAGTTAAATATGTATTCATTATATTGCAATATATATCATGTTGTCAAAGGGTTCTTCTATAGTTTTTTTATTTTTTTGCATTTGTTTTTATTTTTTTGCATTTTATCTTGCCAAATCACTTTTCATTATTAAATCAAACTTAATTTCCTTTTATAAATTCACTATAACCTATATTAAGCTTTTCAGCATTATTTTTATCATATATTATAGCTTTAAATGGCTTTTTATTTTTTATATCAATATATAATTTTTCCTTATAAAAATTTTGATTTCCACTTAAAAGTAGGTAATCAATAACAAGATACTCTATATTTTCTATAGTTTCATAAGAATAAGTAACATTATTTTCCTCATTTAAAAATCTAGATAAATAATTAATAAACATGAATTGATAAAAATTATCAAAATCTTCTGATACTGAGTAATTTTTATTTTCGTCTATATATTTCATATATATCTTACCATCTTTAAATATTTCCATCCTGTTTTCTAATGTTATTTTAGTTTCATTATCTCCATTAAACTCAATTAATCCCTCTTCTTTAAATTCTGCCCTTGAATTTTTCACAATATATGTAACCTTTGTGGAATAAGAATCAATATTTGATAACTTGTCTAAAATATTCTCTGGTCTATTTAATTCCACATTCTGCTTATAAATTAGAACCCCACAAACACCCATCATGCCAATAGCTAATAGTATACATAATAAAATATTTTTTTTCTTTTTCATTATTTCCTCCGAAATTCAAATATTATATTACATACTATTAAACTTAACTAAATTTTATTCTATGATACTATACTTTTCTTTTTCTTCTTATGTATAACATTTTTTTATCTCAATATTATTACAACCATGTCAAAAGATTAACCTAAATTTTCGAATACAGCATAAGCAACAGCATTGCTTTTACTATGAGAAATACTGAGATGAATTTTATATGCTTGTCTATCCCCTAAAATATATTCTATATTTTTCTTTATTTTATTTTCTATATTGACTAAGGGTTTACCAACCTCATCTCTTAGCACTTCTATATCTAAAAAAGAAATACCTCTAAATCCTGTCCCTAAAGCTTTGCTTATTGCTTCTTTTGCTGCGAAATTTCCAGCTATTACTTCAATATTCATTTTTCTATTCTGAAAATATTCTATTTCTTTATTTGTAAAAATTTTTTCCAAAAACTTATTTTGCTTTTTAATAGCTTTCTCTATTCTATCTATCTCTATTATATCTACTCCTATACCTAAAATCATTTTTCCTCCATGGTACTTTATAAGGTATATATTTAGACTACTAAAAATTATATTTAAATCCTATTTAAATTCACTCACATATTCATCCACTTTCTCTCCAATTATATCAACTAAATGAATTGGAGATACCTCATTTTTATATAAAATAGAAAGAAGTTCCCTAACTTTTTCTAAATAGTAAGATATTTTTTCTATTGAATTTCTTTCAATATTTATTAAAACATCATTATTAAAGTCTTTTCTTTCAATTTCAATTCCATAAGTATTTACTTCATTATATTTAGTTTCAATAATCCTATATTGATAGTCATGTCTTAAATTATCGTAATTTCTAACAATATTCAAATTCTGAACAATTTTCATAAATATCCCCCTTAAACAAAAACACTAACTCAGTAATATAATATTAGCACTTATACAGGAAAAAGTATGTCAAATCATGCAATGTAAATTTATTATCTAAAAGTTAATTAACGACATTTAATTAACATTTTTATTCTTTTTTGTATTTAATTAACTTTTAAATTGTACTATTTCGACTAATTTTTATGTAAGCAAAAAAATGATTACTTTTTTTGTAAATTAAATTTATAGCATTTTTTATTTTCTTATTAAATTATTAAAAAAATAATAAAATGTAAAATTAATCCATATAAAAATTTACAATTTGTTAACATTTAATCTTTAAGCTATGTTTTGTTTGTAAATAAATAGGTTTCTAATAATCTTAAATTAACATCTATTATCTATTATATTTAATTCTTTACCTGAATCTAATATATACTTTTCTATTTTTAATTTTTATATCTTCTTGCTACCAATTTCCTACATATATTATGATAACATTTTTTTTCTTATATTTATATGCTATTGCTTCACTTATAATTCTTTCTTTTACAATATTAATTCAATTCTTGCATATATATTTTCCTAATTTTTTTAACTATATATTATTATCAGAATGATATTTTTTTCTATTTTCTATTCACTCTAGTAAAAATTTTAGTTATAATATAAGTATAAATATTTTATTCTAGGAGGTAATTAAATGGCTATATTAGTATGTGGTGGTGCTGGTTATATAGGAAGCCATATGGTGGCTGAACTACTTGCACAAAATAAAGAAGTAATAATCCTTGATAATTTTGAAAAAGGTCATGAAGACGCTATTTTAGGAGGTAAAATTTATAAAGGTGATTTAAGAGATAAAAATATTCTTGATAAAATTTTTACTGAAAATCATGTAGAAGCTATTATCGATTTCGCTGCTTATTCATTGGTTGGCGAAAGTATGGTAGAACCTCTAAAATATTTTAATAATAATGTTTCAGGTACCATAAGTTTACTAGAAGCAATGAAGAAATATGGAGTAAAATATATAGTATTTTCCTCTACTGCTGCAACTTATGGTGAACCTGAAAACACACCTATTCTAGAAAATGATAAAACTATTCCTACTAATGCATATGGCGAATCTAAGTTATTAGTTGAAAAGATACTTAAATGGTGCGATACATGCTATGGAATTAAATTTACTGTTTTAAGATACTTTAATGCTGCTGGAGCACATATAAATGGAAAAATAGGAGAGGATCACTCACCAGAAACACATCTTATCCCTCTAATACTCCAAGTAGCTTTAAATAAGAGGGATGAAATAATGATATTTGGAGATGACTACAAAACTAAAGATGGTACCTGTGTAAGAGATTATATCCATGTATCTGATTTAGCATCAGCACATCTTTTAGCTTTAAACAGATTAATTGATGGTGGAGAAAGTAGAATTTATAATCTTGGTAATGGTACTGGATTTACAGTAAAAGAAGTTATAGAAGTAGCTCGAAAGGTTACTAATCATCCTATTCCAGCTAAAATAGCTCCAAGAAGAGCAGGAGACCCTGCCATTCTTATAGCTTCATCAGATAAAGCTATATCTGAATTAAATTGGAAACCTAAATTCAACTCATTAGAAACTATAATTGAAACTGCTTGGAAATGGCATAGTTCACATATTGACGGTTATTCAAAATAATCGTGACTTATTTATAATATAAATTTCTTTACATTTATTATATAATAAAGGATAAGCTTATATAATACTTTAAAACTATATTAAATCAAGCTTATTCTTTATTCTGCTTTCTAAGTGTATTATTTATTTTTCTTTTTTTTATACTCTATTATATAAGCATTTAACTCTCCACCGACTAATAATGTCAATGAACTTATAAACAACCAAATCATAATAGCAAATACAGCTGACAATCCACCGTAAATTCTAGCATAATTATTGAAATTATTTACATAAAAGGTAAATATCAATGATGTTACAATCCACCCTATAGTTGTAAAAATTGCTCCCGGCATTACCTCTTTCCATCCTAATCTTTTGCAAGGAGTAACATTATACAAAAACAAAAATATTATAAACATTACTATAAGAATTATACTATAACGCCCTGCATACCAAAATATGTTTATTAAAAACTGATGATGCAATTTTAAAATTATAAATTTTTCTATTACTCCTCCAAAAACAAATAATAGTAAAGTCATAGCTATTGTCCACGCTAATAATAATGTATATACTATAGATAAAAATTTTCTTAATATGTAACTTCTAGTTTCTTGAACATCATAGGACATATTAAGCCCTTTAATTACTGCTCCAAACCCCGAAGATGATACCCATATAGCAAGTATAATACTTCCCCACATTACATCAGATCTTTGAGTATCTATAATTGTTCCTATTGTAGTTTTTATTAATTCAAACGATGTTTTTGGCATTATTGTTGATAAAAACATAAGTAAATCATCACTACTAATTCTACTTTTTCCTATCAAAGTTATTAAAAATATTAAAAAAGGTATAAATGCTAACATCAAGAAATATGCAAGTTGTGCTCCATTACCTATTATGTCATCTTTAAATATTTTTTTAATAAGTCCTATTATGAAAGAGACTTTTTTTTCTTTTTCATTCCTCATTTAACACACCTACTATATTTTATTATTCCCTAAAAATCATAATAATATAAATGATATTATGCTAGTATGAAAATACAGATATTCTTACTATACCATATAATTTATTAATTATTCTACAAAAATATAGCAAGTCATACTACTAATTATATAACTTGCTTCACATATATTTTTTATATTTATTGTTTTTTTATTCATGTGTAGAATAATAATCTTCTACTATTTTTTGCACTAAACTTTTTATAACACTACCTCGTGCAATTAACGTCATAACAATTAAAAAAGTTCTAATAGCTTCTGCATCTTTTTCATTTTGTATTTTATTTGTTCCCTTTATCAATTCTTCTAACTTTTTTTCATCTAGTAAAGGAACTGATAAAAAATCCTTTACACTTTTTTCTTGAATTTCACAAAATCCTTGATAAGCATCCTCCCATGATAATATATCATCAGTTCTATCATTTATATTATTAAAAGCCAGTTTAAAAACCTTTTTTATTTCCTCTGTTGTTAATAAAGGTCTCATATAGCTTAAAAGAGCTAATTGTGCTAAATGCATTTTAGTATAGCCTCTTTTTTTTCCATCCTCAGGTTTTGAAATAACTTCACTTTTTATATAATTTTGAACTATATTGTTAGTGTATTTATCATCTGGAAATTTATCATTTAAATAATCTATAACTTGAGATAAAAAAAGATCATATTTAGGCAAATCATCATAAGCTACCATATTACATTTTGAAATATCTTCAATAATATTCATTATGTAATCATTATTCAAATCACTACAACTCAAAATCGCACCTCATTCCTAGTATTTTACTTATTTATATTATATAGTATTTTAAATTACATTACAAGTTATCATTTGCTTCTTTATATATTAGTTTAAATCATAATTTTATAAACAAAACTTATATTATAAGTTAAAATTATTTTTCTATCTTTTCCGACTAATTTTGCATTTTAAATACTCTTTTTACCATTAGTTTTATATAATTCTTTATATTTTCAAAAATAATTTTTGCATATATTTTAAAATTATTTTTTATATATTTTTTGATTTATTTTCATTAAATTAAATAAATATCTAATTTTTTATAATTTTAAGTTTATAAAATGTTAGTAAAAAAATTTTTTATTGTATTTTTTTTATAATTTTATTATTATATATAAGTTTTGGGTATTGACTTTTCAAAATAATGGTAGTATATTGAATATATAAATTAATTTAAAAAAATTTTTATAATTTTATTTTCAAAAAAAGTATTGACTTATTATGACAACTTTGTTATTATCATATTATATTTTGTCGAAAGATGTAGACATGAGGAGGAACAAACATGAAATCAACAGGTGTAGTAAGAAGAGTAGATGAATTAGGAAGAATAGTTATTCCAATAGAATTAAGAAGAACTTTAGACATAGCTGAAAAAGATGCTTTAGAAATATATGTTGACGGTGAACAAATAATTTTAAAGAAATATGAACCAGCTTGTATATTCTGTGGAGATGCTAGAGATGTTGTTAATTACAAAGGTAAAAACATCTGCCAACATTGTTTAGATGAATTAAAAAAATAATCTAAATTAACATTTACATATTTAATCAGTTTATTTACCCATAAAAAAGACACTTCATAGGGGAAAGAAGTGTCTTTTTTATGTTTTTATTATTTTATCTCTATCGAATGTTTATAGACTTCTGACTTAGGCAATTCTCTATCTTTAGACACTTGCTTTATAGCATCTTTTTTAGACATTCCTTGATTTATAAAATAAATTATATGATCTTTTATACTCATATCTTCCCATTTAGCTACATTTTCATTTCTTATTTCTTCTAAAGATTTTCCTTGTAAAACTAAAACGAACTCTCCTTTTGGTATGTTATCATTAAAATAACATATAGCCTCTTCTAAGCTACCTCTATATATTTCTTCATGTAATTTGGTCAATTCTCTACAAACAGCAATATTTCTATTTCCAAAGTTTTCTTTTAAAAATGTTAAAGTGTCTATTACCCTATATGGAGATTCATAAAATATAATTGTTTCCCTTCTATCCTTTAAACTTTCTACAAATTCTTTTTTTTCCTTATTTTCTCTTGGTAAAAAGCCTCTAAATATAAATGCACTTGTATCTAAGCCCGAATAAATAATAGCAGTTGTAAATGCAGTTGCTCCTGGTAAAACTTCTACATCTATTCCATTTTCAATACATTTTTTTAATACAATACTCCCAGGATCTGATATTCCTGGTGTTCCTGCATCGCTAATTACTGCTATATTCTCTCCATTTCTCACCCTATCTATAAGTTCTTCACTTTTTCCCTGCTCATTATGTTTATGATAACTTATAAGTGACTTTTTTATATTAAAATGATTTAATAATTTTAAACTTTGCCTTGTATCTTCAGCAGCAATTAAATCAACTGATTTTAAAACTTCTAAAGCTCTTAAAGTTATATCTCCTAAATTTCCAATTGGAGTTGGAACTAAATATATTTTTCCCATAATTCCTCCTTATATTCTGCCATATATCTCATTTATTTCTTTACTAAAACTCCCATCATCATTATACACATAAATAGGTGGTTCCCATTTTAGGTATGCTCCTCCATCTCTTTGTCCCTCAACTAAGAGTATATTAGCTGGCTTTTTAGTATTTGGATGTACCATTTGAACTCTTTTAGGCTCAATTTTATACTTTCTCATAATACAAAATATATCTGCTAATCGCTCTGGTCTATGTACCATATAAAGCCTTCCATTATCTTTTAAAACAATTCTACATGCCTCTATAACATTATCTAAATTGCACATAACCTCATGTCTTGCTATTGCATATTTATCATTAGGGTTTACTATACCTGATTTTTCAAGTTTATATGGTGGATTTACTGTTACTACATCAAATCTTCCTATGGATTTTAATAGTTCTTTATCCTTTAAATCACCATGTAAAAACTCCATAGTATCATTAAATCCATTTATTTTAATACTTCTATTTGCCATTTCAACAAATTCATTTTGAATCTCTAAACCTACAATTTTCTCTGGTTCTTTTTTACCCTTTATTATAAATGGAACTATTCCTGTACCTGTGCACAAATCCATTACTTTATGCTTTTTTTTTACATTTGCAAAGTTAGCTAAAAGTACAGCATCTATTCCAAACCTAAAACCTTCTCTTTTCTGAATAATACATATATCCTTCAACTGTAAGTCATCTAAAGTTTCTCCATCTTTAACCAATGATAAATCTAAATCTCTCATAATAAAATTTCACCATTTAAACAGAATTTAAAATTTATTAACTTCTATTTCTTTCTTAAAATTTTTTAATACTAAATCTATTATATAGTAATTAATATAAATCCACCACATTAAAAAAGTATGAAATATAATCTCTATATTTCATACTTGTAAATTAAATCAATTAATTATTCTTCTTGCCGTTACATAATCATATATATCTCCAACTATAACACCAACTCCCGGTCTTGATGCATGAATCATCTTCCCATTTCCAACATATATTCCTACATGTTGAGGAGTTTGTACACTTCCCCTTGTAAAAATCAAATCACCAGGTTGTAGATTTTCTCTATCAACATGTATTCCTTGATTAACTTGAGTATATGTTGTTCTACTTAAAGAATAACCAAATTTATTAAAAACGTACTGAGTAAATCCAGAACAATCAAATGAATTTGGACCCGTTGCTCCATACACATATGCTGCTCCTATAAATTCATATGCATACGATACAATAGATGATGCATCATTATTTAAAGAAATGCTTTCATTAATAGTGCTACGAGTTTGTACATCATCATTATTTATCTCTACATCAGAATCCTTACTACTTTCATTACTATTATCAATATCTGTATTATTACTAAATTCAATAACTTTAACTTCTAACTCTTTTTCTTTATTAAATATTATACTCTTAGCTTTTTGTATTCCATTATTAATATCCTCTACAACACTCTTTGTTTTGATTTGATTTTTTAAACCATTTAAAGATGTTATTAAATTATTTAATTCATCAATTGATTTATCATCATTTATATTATTTAAAAAATCACTAACTAAATCACTTTCTAAAACTTCAATATATCCCATCACACTATTTTTCTTTTGATTCATTTCATCTATTACCAACTGCTGTTCTTCTTTTTTCATATTAAGTTCTTGTATTTTTTCTGTATTTTCTTTATTTATATCATTCAAACTTTTCTTTTTTTCATCTAATTCTAATATATTATCATTTAATTCCTGCTTTGCATTATTTAAATTGTCTATTAATTCTCTATCAAGCAAAAATATCTTACTTACCACATTAATATTTTGTAATAGAGTTCCAAAATCATCAGATGATAATAATATTGCTATATAATTATTATAAAAACTACTCTTATAAGTAGCCCTTAATCTCTCTCCTAAAACTTCCTGTTGCTCTTTTATTGAAAATGTAATATGCGAAATATTTTCATCAACACGCATTATTTCATCTTCCAGTTTTTTAATTTCTTCATTGTTCTTTTCTATTTCAAAAAATATAGGCCCTATTTCATCAGTTAAAGTATCTATTTTTTCCTCTAATTCTCTTATAGTATTTTCTATTTCATTGTACTCATTTAAACTTTGTTTTATCGCCTCTGTTTTTTCTTCAGTTACAGGAGTTGCATAAACATTTATACTTACACTAAAAGCAGATATAAATGCAAGCATTGAAGAAATTATTTTTTTTTTCATTTTAATTTGCCCTCATCATTCATATAACGAGAACGCATCTCTCCCTTCTTGTTCACTATATTAAGTTTCATTATAACATATTTTACAAATAAAACCAATTAAATAAAGTACAAACAATTTAATAAGCAATATTGACAAAACTTAAAATTTAATATAAAATAAATATGTTCTCGGGGTGTGGCGCAGATGGGAGCGCGCGTGGTTTGGGACCATGAGGTCGCAGGTTCGATCCCTGTCACCCCGACCAAAAAAGGATTGTAAAAATTACAATCCTTTTTTTATTATTTTATTTCATTATCTAAAATAGTTTTTAAACTATCTATTAACCTATTATACTTATCCTTTAAAAGTTTATTTTCACACCTAAGTATCTCAACATCACTTAAATTATCAACCCTTTTAACATCTTTACTTGAGCTACTATATATATTTTTTAATTCATCTAAAATTCTATTTGAATACTCTTTTTTAGTTGTCCATTTATCTTGCAAATCTTGTATATTAGAACATATTCCATATAAATAATAAAAATGCCTAGTATCTTTACTATTATCTTTAGGATAACCTTCTGCTCCAAAATAAAGTGCTAAGTGATCTAAATGCGCTTCAATCCCCTCTTGCCAAGAAACAAATTTAGTATATTCTTCGTTCAGAACACCGTTATCATCATATTTAAATTCTTTTACCCCATAAGGATTATTGAAAAATTCTTTCAAATCATCATCAAAATTCCCAAAATTAGTTTCTATAGCTGCTTGAACATATGCTATTACAGGATTAATACCCCCACATGTTTTATATAAATCATTATATATATTCCAAAGATTTAAAAACAATTCTGTTGCATTATTTCTTTTTGCCCATTCTTTTATTTCCTCTTCATTGAAATTTTCATCTTTATCATTTATTAAAATTTTTAGCTTATCATTAATATTAAAACTATAATTGACTTTTTTTTCATCTAACACATTTTCCACATTGCTATTTGAATCTAATAAATCTTTCATAATAAACCTCTAATTTTATGTTTTTAATAATTATATTCCTATCTTTTAACCTTTATTCTATATAATTGATAAATTCTATGTTAAACTAACCTAAAGGAGCGTGATTTATTGTGATAGAAAATGCTAAAGCAGCAATATTCGATTTAGATGGTACACTAGTTGATTCTATGTGGCTTTGGGATAAAATTGACACTACATATTTAAATAGCCTAGGAATAGACAAGCCTTCAGATTTGAAAAAAGAAATAACCCACCTTAGTTTTGATAAAACAGCCGAATATTTTAAAAAAAGATTCAATATTCCCAATTCCATTGAGTCAATACTAAAAACTTGGTACAACATGTCCTATAATGAATACACAAATAATATAAAGTTAAAACCAGGTGCTAGAGAATTTTTAAAGTATCTTTCTAATAAAGGTGTAAAAATCGGACTTGCAACTAGCAATTCTATGGTTTTAGTTGAAGCTTGTTTAAAATCTAATAACATATTTAATTTATTTGATAAAATCACTCTTACATCTGAAGTTTCTAGAGACAAAAGCTTTCCCGACGTATATCTTTTAGCAGCAGAAAAACTAAATATTTCTCCTAAAGACTGCATAGTTTTTGAAGATATACTCCCTGCAATTCATGGAGCTAAATCAGCTGGTATGAAAGTTATTGCAGTTAATGATGAGCCCTACACCCCTTTAGGTGACAAAGCTAAAATCATAAAAGAAGCCGATATTTACATTAATGACTATAATACATTACTTAATGAAATAAAAGTTACCATATAAAAATAAAGCTATATACTTAGCATAAAAATTATAATTTAGATAAGCCATGAAAATCTAAGCTTAATAAAGTTATAATATTACTAAGATATAGCTTTTATTTATTAATTAAAATTTTTTAATGCCATTTTTATTTGTTTTGCCCTATGTTTCCATGTGTTATCTGCTGCTTCTTTTTTTAATATTTTTTTATACTGTTCATCATGCACTAACACCTTAACAGCATAATCTACTTTATCTATAAAATCATCATCATTATATGCAATTTGACAAGACTCATACGATTTACATTCGTTTATATCTGTAGTGACTATTGGCTTTTCTAATGCCATATATTCAAATATTTTTACAGGTGATGTTGCATCAGTTATATCATTTTTTATAAAAGGCACCATACATACATCAAAAAATGCTGAATATGTTATCAAATCTATATAATTTATTATACCTAAATAAGATACATTAGTTAATTTATCTAATCCACTTCTGTCATAACTTCTATCATAATTTATCCCTATTAATACAACTTCATAATCCGGTCTTTTAATTGCTAATTTTTTAATCTTTTCATAATCAAACCATTTAGCCAAAGCTCCGTAGTAACCTATTATAGGCTTACCCTTGTCCACTATTTGTTTCATCCTTTTTGCTATACTAAATCCTGTTTTGCTAAAGTCCTCCAAATTCACTCCATTTGGAACTAGTATGCTTTTTTCTGACGATCCTCTAATACTTTCTGATGTCTTTTTAAGATCTTTAGCAGTAGATACAACTAACACATTTTCAACATCCTTTAAAAGTTTTTTATGATCTTCTATCATTTGAGTACTTACAGTTACTCCACTTATCTCTGAAGAAATTTCATCTACAAAATCATATATAACTTTAAAACCTCTATCCATATAATATTTTTTTATTTTTTCATAAGATACATCATAAAGACACGTAGCATAGACATGTACAAATTTAGGCTTATCAACTTCATTTATCACATCAAAAAAAGCTTGGTTTAGACTATCCATATCTAAATTTACCAAATAAAGATTTTCTTTTATCTGTTTTATAGAAAATACTTCCCTATCTTGATTAGGATCTGTTCTATATATATATAATATCCTTTCATTACTCATAGCTTCCGCTAAATGTTGAGGTCTTTGTTTTAAATCAATATTCCAACCAAAAGAGGCATAAAACACAACTATTGCATCATATTCTTCTTGAAACATACTTATAAAAGCTTTTCTAAAAGCTTTATATTGAGTATTATATACTATTGAATTAAATGCACTCTCTATTATTTTATTAACATTCTTATATCTTTCATATATTTCTCCATTTAATACCTGATAATTAAATTCCTCTTCATCATCGATATCAAAACCTTCATACATAATATTACTTACTTCTGGATACGCATTTAATATAGATTCAGTTAACTCTATTTTTTCTTCATCTTCCAAATTATCATATCCATACTCAATAGCATTACTTACAATATCACTAGGGACTTTATGCTTTAATTTTTTTAATCCAAACACCTTATACCCTCCATTCTTCTTTTAAAAATACAAAACCACTACTTTTTCTTTCACTATTAATAGTAAAACTCATAGCATTTTCTATGCTTTCTAAAGAAATCAAATTTTGACTTTCAGAAAATATTATATTAATATAATAAACTCCACCTTTTAACATTAAGTTCTTAAATGTTAGTTTAATATTATTCTCACCTAAACTCCAAGGTATCAAAAAATCATCTACATTGCTATTTATAGAACATATAAACTGATCCATATGCCTAAACTCACAAGGCTTTGTATAAGCTCTTTTCATCTCAACTGTAATCCCAGGGGTGCTTATATCTTCATCTAAAACTTCATATTTTATATTAAATGTTATCGAATCATTATATTGATAAACATTCTTTTTTTCGCATATCAATACATCACTAAGTTTTACAAAACAATTTTTAGATTCAGCACCATTATCTAATTCTAAAATATTTTTATAATATTTTTCAACAACTTCTATAGCAAAACCTATTTCTTTAATTTCTCCTTTTTCAAGCCAGATAGCCTTTTCACATGTCTACAAAATTTATTATGTCATCTTTTATTGTATTAATTTCTTCTTTCCCTATCCCCATTATACTAGCATTTAAATATATATTTTCTATTCCAGTAAGTTCATTATTAAATCCCGTGCCAAGTTCTAAAATAAATGCTACCTTTCCTTTTATAAATAACTCTCCCGAAGTTTTAAAACATACACCAGTTAATATTTTAAGTAATGTAGATTTATCAGATCCATTACTTCCTATTATACCTAATATTTCTCCTTCATTAACATCAAATGAAATATTATTTAAAGCTATAAATTCCTTTTGAGTATTTTTATTAAATGCATTTATTATTTGTCCCAACCTATTTTTTTCAGAGTTATAAATTTTATATTTTTTAGAAATATTTTTAACTCTTATAGCATAACTCATTTTATTCCTCCACTTATGAATTTAATATGAAATTCTTCATACTAATAGCTCTTTGCTTCCATGTATTATTATTTTTTTCATTTTCTATTAAAGATATATACTCATAATTGTCTTCTAACAAAATAGCTCTCTTTATATTTGCCATAAATTCATCATGATTTTCACTTATTAAGGGAGATTTATATTTTCTACACTCTTGCAAATTAGTCGTAACTATCGGCTTCCCTAAATCCATATATTCAAATAATTTAACAGGTAATGTGGATTTAGTTATATTATTTATAATAAACAGTATTATGGAAATATTAAAAAAATTTAGAATAATGAGGAAGATTATTGTATTCAACAGTTCTTACATAATAAACATTAGGCAAATTAAGTATTCCACTATTTACGATAGATTTATCATAATCTACACCTATAAGCAAAATATTAATATCTTTAAATCTATTAGAAATATTTATTATAAATCCATAATAAAACCATTTAGCTAAAGCCCCAAAATACCCTATTATCTTTTTATTAGAATTGACTACATTTTTTATTTGCTCAAGTATATAATTTAAATTTACATTAGAAAAATGCCCTAATTCCACACCATTTTCTATAAGAGCTAACCTTTTTTGCCCCCTTATCTGTTTAGCATCATTGTATAATTTATCAGCAGTAGTTATGACATAAATGTTTTTACTGTCTTCTAACATACGCATATGACTGTCTTTTATATCATCTGTTAATTTAAATCCAGCAATATCATCTGATAATTCATCAATAAACTCATATATAATCTTAAATCCTCTATCTAAAAATTTTTTAACATATTTATCATATTCCATAAAAGCTGTACAATAAATTTGAACAAATGCTTCAATACGACTTTCTTTAACCATATCTAATAATTCTTCTTGAACCCAATAAATGTCAGTATTTATAAGGTATAAATTGTGCTTTATCTCTTTATATACCTTTACATCTTTATCTATACAAGAAGATGCCTTATAAAAATATAATATATTTTCATTTGATAAATTTATAGCCATATGTTGTGGTCTTTGAAACATTTTCATATTAAAGCCAAAATAATTATCAAAAATAATTACAGCATCATACTGTTTATTGAAAATTATTTTTTTAAATCACTAAAAAACTTTGACTTAAGACCATTAATTTTTCTATACTTAATTTTTATTATAAAAAACCTTATAATTGGTCTTAAAACATTCTTAATTTTCCTCTTAATATTCACAAAATCACCTAAAATTAAATTTTACTTATTTTTACTAAATTATAGAAAGCTTCAGCTTTTTTCTCCCATATATTTTTTAATGCTTCGTTTTTTAAATATGTATAATATTCATCATCTTTACTCATTTTCAACGCATAATCTAACTTTTCTATGAATTCATTATAATTTTTAGCAATTAATATTGATTTATATTTTTGACATTCCCTAAGATTAGTTGTTACTATCGGAACATTTAATGCCATATATTCAAAAAGTTTTATTGGATTTGTAGACTCTATAATATCATTCAATAAAAATGGTATAATCGCTACATTAAAACATTGTCCGTACAAAGGCAATTCTTTATAATCAACAACCCCTAAATAATGGACATTTTTTATATCCTCCACTTTACTTTTCCTAAATTCATTATCATATAAAAAACCTATTAAAACTATATTATAATCAGGTTTCCTTTTTGCTATCTCCCTTATAAGATTATAATCAACCCATCTAGCCAAAGTTCCAAAATACCCTATTATAGGCTTTTTATCATTAACAATATCTTTAATTTTTTCAGGTACTATATCCATATGAGTTTGCCAATGCTCATAATCTACCCCATTACTTATCATTGCTACTTTATGTATATCTCTTATACTTTTAACATAATTCATTAATTTATCAGCTGTTACTATAATGAAATTTTGTTTATTTTTTATAATATTCTTATGTCTTGTGTATACAAAATTCTGTACATCCCCAGATATTTCTGGCGATATTTCATCAATATATTCATAAACAAGCTTGAATCCATTATTCAAATATCTTTCCTTTATGTATTCTTCATCTAAATATATATCTGTTGAATATAACAGTAAAAACTTTTCAGTATTAGTCTTGCTTAACACATCAATCAAAACATTTTGAAAAATATAATTAGACATATCCACCAAATACAATTTTTCTTTTATCTTTTTTACGCCATTTATATTAAAATCAAACTGCTCAGATGATCTATAAAAGTACAAAAATCCCTTTTTAGACAATTCAATTGCCATATGTTGAGGTCTTTGAAACAATGGTATATTCCAACCAACTCTCGAATCAAAAATAATTATAGAGTGATATTTTTCATAACTTAATATACTATTTATCATTTCATAATATTTATTGTATATTCTTTTATATTTGAATATATTTATTTTTTTTAATATAAAATTAAATTTATAACATTTCAATAATTGTATACTCTTTTTTATTAATAGTTTAAACCTCACTTAATTTCTCCCTTTTATTTAAATATACTATCTTATTAAATATAAATGATAACTATTGCTCCCATTCATGCTCTAAAACAATAAAACCTTCTCCCCTATATTTATCATTTATAGTAAAATTATAAGCTTTTATCTTTTTATATATTTCTTCATTATTACACAAGAAAACTACATCTATATAATAAATCCCAGATACTAAATTTAGATTCTTTAAATTGAAATATATTGTATTTTTTCCTGACGAAAATGGTATATTTTTATGCGAGTCAATACTGTTAAAGTCACAAACAAATTGGCTATATTCTTTCCCAGCATTAATTTCTATTTTTCTTATTTCTATAACCATATATACATTTTGGTATATACTATTTTTCACTAGATAAGTAATTTTAAATTCTAAATTTTTTAAATAATCAATTTCATTTGAAATTTTATTCATTTTAAAATCTTCAATAATATCATTTCTAAACTCTTTATATGACAGATGATTTTTATTTCCAAAATTCATATTAAAATACTTCTCAACTACCATAACAGGATTTCCCTCTTCCACAACTTTACCTTCATCTATCCATATAACCCTATTACAAAATTTTTTTACCGTAGCCAATGAATGAGAAACATATAAAATAGTTTTACCTTGTTTTTTAAATTTCTCAAATTTCTCCATACATTTAACTTGAAATTTAATGTCACCTACTGATAAAATTTCATCTACTATTAAAATATCAGGATTTATAATCTTTAAAAGTGTTGACTTTCCAGTACCATTTTTTCCTATTATCCCAATAATTTCTCCTTTGTTTATATTAAATGAAACATTAGATAATGCATGAAATTTTTTTATTTTATATCTTTTATTTACTAATAACTTCAATTTTTCCTTATTTGTATTATATATTTTATATTCCTTTGTAATATTTAATGCATTTATAACTTCCATTAATTTTCAACCTCATAATACATAAATTTTACTCATATAGATTATAGAACATCATCAAACTCTGGTCTAAATCTAGAAAATTCTTTAGAAGAAAAACAAACAAATATAACGTAATTATCCAAAAATATATAGCATACCTTAATGTACTAACATTGGTTCCTAAAAAAGCATCTCTAAATAATTCTAGCAAGTAATATAATGGATTAATTTTTAAAATTAAATTTAACCAAGGCATACTTTGGGCAATAGGTAATTCACCACTTTGCCACATAATTGGACATGTCCATAATAAAAATTGCATTATTACTCCTATAGCGTGTAATATATCAATTGACATAACAACCCATGTTGCTAATAATCTAAGTAATGCTGACAAAAATATCATAGTAATTATAATTGCGTAAATGAGCTTAAAGTAATTTATAATATTCAACATTCCATTAATCCCCAAAATTATAAATGTTATACAATGCAAAATTAAAAAAGTATAAAAACTTATAAACACCCTCACGTTAGGTAATATTTCTACAGGGAATTTAATTTTTTTACTAAAAAAGATTTACTTCTTATAGAACTAGCCCCGAAAACTATTACATCAGATATAAATATCCATGGAATATATGCTGAAACAAGCCATATTAAATAAGGAACCTGTATATCTCCTGTTATATTCCTCATACCTGAAGAAAATACAAAACACCGCTATCATAACCAATTGTTTTATTATTACCCATATTATTCCTAATCTTGAATTTACAAACTCTTGAACAAATTCTTTTTTTGACAAATCTAAAATAGTAAACCAATTATAAAAAATGCTTTTTTCAATATAAAACCAATTTTTCAATTAATTCATCTCCTTAGTCCCCTCTCATCTACATATTGTTTTCATTTTTTACTTAAATATACATAAATTAAATATATTATCTAAATAAAATCTATTTTTTATTTCTTTAAATACACAAAATTGGGATATTAATTAAATATTAATATCCCAATTTTGTGTATTTACTTTTTTTATATTATAAGATTTCTACAGTATATTTATTCTTTAATTCCTTTATTAAGTCTAAATACTTTTGTTCTTGTCTTTGACCTAATAATTGTTTTAAAGCTTCGTCTTTAACTTCTTCAAAACCTTTTATTGAATCTTCTTTTTTATCAACAACTTTAATTAAATGATATCCAAATTGAGTTTTAACAGGTTCACTAACTTCTCCGATTGGTAAAACAAATGCAACTTCTTCAAACTCAGGTACCATCATTCCTTTTGAAAATGATCCTAAATTTCCACCTTGCTCTTTAGATGGACAAGAAGAATATTTAGCAGCTGCTTCTTCAAAAGTTAATTCATTTAAAGCTATTTTTTCCTTAATTTCTTTTGCAAGTTCTTCTGAATCAATTAAAATATGTTTTGCAGTTACATTAGCTGGTTCTTTAAAAGCTTCTTGATTTTCATTATAGTATTTTAAAACTTCTTCATCTAAAACAGTAACCTCATCTAAAGTTTTCTTCATAACAATTTGAGCTAATAATTCCTTAGCTATTTTATTAACTTGCTCTACATACTCAGCTGAAGTATCCATGCCTTTTTCTTTTCCTAGCTCATACATTAATTCAAAAGCAATTGCTTGTTCTAATATATTTCTTCTTCCTTGTTCATTGTCAATCATTGCTTGTTGTTGAGCTGGGTATCTTGAAATAACTTCTGATATATATTCAGAAGTTATTTCTCTTCCCGCTACTCTTGCTAAAACCTTATTATCCATGTTAAAATTCATCCTTTCTTATTATCTTTAACTATAATTTATTTAAATATGAATCTATTATCTATTTTATCAAAGAAATAGTAGTAATTTAAATAACTAATATCTTTAATAAATAAATTATACCATTATTTTATATAAAATGAAAAAGCCTAGCTAATGCTAAGCTTTTTGGTGGCTCGAACTGGAATCGAACCAGTGACACGAGGATTTTCAGTCCTCTGCTCTACCGACTGAGCTATCGAGCCATATAAACCTGGCAACCACTTACTCTCCCACACAGTCTCCCATGCAGTACCATCAGCCTCTAAAAGCTTAACCTTCGTGTTCGGAATGGAAACGGGTGTTACCTTAAAGAGCATTATCACCAGATAATCATGTTATTTATATGAAAGATATATTCTCTCAAAATTACACTAAGTATTAAGATAAAGTTAATTAGGTCAAGCCCTCGACCTATTAGTATCAGTCAGCTAAATATGTTACCATACTTACACCTCTGACCTATCAACCTTGTGTTCTTCAAGGGGTCTTACTAGCTTATGCTATGGGAAATCTCATCTTGAGGTGGGCTTCACGCTTAGATGCTTTCAGCGTTTATCCCTTCCCGACTTAGCTACCCAGCTGTGCTCCTGGCGGAACAACTGGTACACCAGAGGTCAGTCCATCCCGGTCCTCTCGTACTAAGGACAGCTCCTCTCAAATTTCCTACGCCCGCGACGGATAGGGACCGAACTGTCTCACGACGTTCTGAACCCAGCTCGCGTGCCGCTTTAATGGGCGAACAGCCCAACCCTTGGGACCTACTTCAGCCCCAGGATGCGACGAGCCGACATCGAGGTGCCAAACCTCCCCGTCGATGTGGACTCTTGGGGGAGATCAGCCTGTTATCCCCGAGGTAGCTTTTATCCGTTGAGCGATGGCCCTCCCACGAGGTACCACCGGATCACTAAGCCCGACTTTCGTCCCTGCTCCACTTGTGGGTGTCGCAGTCAGGCTCCCTTCTGCCTTTGCACTCTTCGAACGATTTCCGACCGTTCTGAGGGAACCTTTGGGCGCCTCCGTTACTTTTTAGGAGGCGACCGCCCCAGTCAAACTGCCCACCTAACAATGTCCTGTGACCAGATTCATGGCCGCCAGTTAGAACTTCAGTACTATCAGGGTGGTATCCCAACGTCGACTCCACTAAGGCTGACGCCCTAGTCTCTCAGTCTCCCACCTATCCTGTACAGACAATACCGAAATTCAATGCTAAGCTACAGTAAAGCTCTACGGGGTCTTTCCGTCCAATCGCGGGTAACCAGCATCTTCACTGGTACTACAACTTCGCCGGATTTGCAGTTGAGACAGTGCTCAAGTCATTACGCCATTCGTGCGGGTCAGAACTTACCTGACAAGGAATTTCGCTACCTTAGGACCGTTATAGTTACGGCCGCCGTTTACTGGGGCTTAAGTTCACACCTTCGCTTACGCTAAGTGTTCCCCTTAACCTTCCAGCACCGGGCAGGCGTCAGCCCCTATACATCAGCTTACGCTTTAGCAGAGACCTGTGTTTTTGCTAAACAGTTGCTTGAGCCTATTCTCTGCGGCCTACTCTCATAGGCATCCCTTATTGCTAACTTACGGGATCAATTTGCCGAGTTCCTTAACTGCAATTCTTCCGCCGGCCTTAGGATTCTCTCCTCACCTACCTGTGTCGGTTTGCGGTACGGGCACTACTTCTCTCTCTAGACGCTTTTCTTGGCAGCGTGGAATCATGTACTTCGGTTCCGTAGAACCTTCCCCATAACATCTCATCATTATTACAACGGATTTGCCTATTGTAACTGACTAAATGCTTAGACTAGCATCCAATAGCTAGCACACACTATCCTCCTGCGTCACGCCATCGATAATAACGATGGTAGTGGTACTGGAATATCAACCAGTTGTCCATCACCTACGCCTTTCGGCCTCGGCTTAGGTCCCGACTAACCCTCAGCGGACGAGCCTTCCTGAGGAAACCTTAGGTATTCGGCCTGTAGGATTCTCACCTACATCTCGCTACTAATGCCAACATTCTCACTCGTAATCAGTCCACCACTCCTTACGGTATGACTTCAGCCCGATTACGACGCTCCTCTACCGCTTGAATAAATTCAAGCCCGTAGCTTCGGTGGTAAGTTTTAGCCCCGAACATCTTCGGCGCAGGATCTCTCGACTAGTGAGCTATTACGCACTCTTTTAATGAGTGGCTGCTTCTAAGCCAACATCCTAGTTGTCTTAGAAATCCCACATCCTTTTCCACTTAACTTACACTTTGGGACCTTAGCTGACGATCTGGGCTGTTTCCCTTTTGACCACGGATCTTATCATTCGTAGTCTGACTGCCGAACTTATAGTATATGGCATTCGGAGTTTGATAAGGTTCGGTAAGCACTATGCCCCCTAGCCCATTCAGTGCTCTACCTCCATTACTCATATTCGACGCTAGCCCTAAAGCTATTTCGAGGAGAACCAGCTATCTCCGAGTTCGATTGGAATTTCTCCGCTATCCACAGCTCATCCCATGCTTTTTCAACAGCAACGTGGTTCGGTCCTCCACGAGGTTTTACCCTCGCTTCAACCTGGCCATGGATAGGTCACCCGGTTTCGGGTCTACGACATGCAACTAGTTGCCCTATTAAGACTTGGTTTCCCTTCGGCTCCGTACCTTAAGTACTTAACCTTGCTACATATCGTAACTCGTTGGCTCGTTCTACAAAAAGCACATCATCGCACACATAAGGTGCTTTGATCGGTTGTAGACATATGGTTTCAGGTTCTATTTCACTCCCCTCCCGGGGTTCTTTTCACCTTTCCCTCACGGTACTGCTTCACTATCGGTCATCAGGTAGTATTTAGCCTTGGGAGGTGGTCCTCCCTGCTTCCCACAAGGTTTCACGTGTCTCGTGGTACTCTGGATTAGAACTTGATTACTCTAACTTTCACTTACAGGACTATTACCTTCTACGGTAGAGCTTTCCAGATCTCTTCAATTAGTTATAGTTTCTCGTTATGTTCTATCCACAACCCCGGAAACAAGTTTCCGGTTTGGGCTCTTTCCCTTTCGCTCGCCGCTACTTAGAAAATCGATTTTTCTTTCTCTTCCTCTAGGTACTTAGATGTTTCAGTTCCCTAGGTTTACCCTCGTTAACCTATTTATTCAGTTAACGATACATGGGGTTTCCCATGTGAGTTTCCTCATTCGGAAATCTTTGGATCTCAGACTATGTGCGTCTACCCAAAGCTTATCGCAGCTTATCACGTCCTTCGTCGGCTCCTGATGCCAAGGCATTCACCATACGCCCTTTGTAGCTTGACCTTTGTTTCTATCTTTTAGATAGTTGCAATCAATTTTACAAAGAATAGTAAATTTAATTGGCTTTACTCTATTTATTAATACTTATGCGTAATTTTCAAAGAACATAATTTTGAAAGAACTTAGTCTTTCAAAATTAAACAGATATTTAAGAAGCATTCTTTATTATCATCTTAGTTTTCCTAAGATGTTCTTCCTTAGAAAGGAGGTGATCCAGCCGCAGGTTCTCCTACGGCTACCTTGTTACGACTTCACCCCAATCGCTGACCCTACCTTCGGCCGCTGCCTCCTTACGGTTAGCTTACGGACTTCGGGTATTGCCAACTCTCATGGTGTGACGGGCGGTGTGTACAAGACCCGGGAACGTATTCACCGCGACATTCTGATTCGCGATTACTAGCAACTCCAGCTTCATGTAGGCGAGTTTCAGCCTACAATCCGAACTGAGACAAGTTTTTGAGTTTTGCTCCACTTCACAGTATTGCTTCTCTTTGTACTTGCCATTGTAGCACGTGTGTAGCCCTAGACATAAGGGGCATGATGATTTGACGTCATCCCCACCTTCCTCCCGGTTAACCCGGGCAGTCTCGCTAGAGTGGTCAACTTAATGGTACCAACTAACAATAAGGGTTGCGCTCGTTGCGGGACTTAACCCAACATCTCACGACACGAGCTGACGACAACCATGCACCACCTGTGTTCCTGTTCCCGAAGGAACTTCCCACATTACTGGTAATTCAGGACATGTCAAGTCTAGGTAAGGTTCTTCGCGTTGCTTCGAATTAAACCACATGCTCCGCTGCTTGTGCGGGTCCCCGTCAATTCCTTTGAGTTTTAATCTTGCGACCGTACTCCCCAGGCGGAATACTTAATGCGTTAGCGGCGGCACAGAGGCTTGGGGCCCCTACACCTAGTATTCATCGTTTACGGCGTGGACTACCAGGGTATCTAATCCTGTTTGCTCCCCACGCTTTCGAGCCTCAGCGTCAGTTACAGTCCAGAGAATCGCCTTCGCCACTGGTGTTCTTCCTAATCTCTACGCATTTCACCGCTACACTAGGAATTCCATTCTCCTCTCCTGCACTCTAGATATCCAGTTTGGAATGCAGCTCCCAAGTTAAGCTCGGGTATTTCACATCCCACTTAAATATCCGCCTACGCTCCCTTTACGCCCAGTAAATCCGGATAACGCTTGCCACCTACGTATTACCGCGGCTGCTGGCACGTAGTTAGCCGTGGCTTCCTCCTTAGGTACCGTCATTATCGTCCCTAAAGACAGAGCTTTACAATCCGAAGACCTTCATCACTCACGCGGCGTTGCTGCATCAGGGTTTCCCCCATTGTGCAATATTCCCCACTGCTGCCTCCCGTAGGAGTCTGGACCGTGTCTCAGTTCCAATGTGGCCGATCACCCTCTCAGGTCGGCTACGCATCGTCGCCTTGGTGAGCCGTTACCTCACCAACTAGCTAATGCGCCGCGGGCCCATCTCATAGCGGATTGCTCCTTTGATTGTTAAAAGATGCCTTTCAACAATATTATGCGGTATTAATCTTCCTTTCGGAAGGCTATTCCCCTCTATGAGGCAGGTTGCCCACGTGTTACTCACCCGTCCGCCGCTAGAAAAGCTCCGAAGAACTTTTCTCGCTCGACTTGCATGTGTTAAGCACGCCGCCAGCGTTCATCCTGAGCCAGGATCAAACTCTCAAATTAAAATATACTAATTTCTTAGTTTTTATTTGAGTTTAATCTACTCATATTACTTATAAAAGAATTGCTGGTTTACTTAAATTATCTGTTTAATTTTCAAAGACCATTGTTTTTCTTTTTTCTTTATCGCCCTCAAGCGACTTCTTTATCTTATCACTTTACTTAATCTTTGTCAATAACTTTTTTTATTTTTTAAGTTATTTTCTCTCGCTACTGTTTACCTTAGCGACGGATTTTATTTTATCACATAATTTAATATATACAAAAAAATAATATATTTATTTTAATAATTATTTCTATATTACTTCCATTTCCTTTATTTATATATTTTTTTCTATTATTGATACGCTAGGATATGTTTATAAATGTTTTATTATGTAAATAGATATATTTCTCATATTTTATTATAATAAATATATCTATTTACATAATAAAAAGGAGATAACTTATGGGCTCAATATTGAAAAATGATTGGAATGATATCCTAAAGGATGAATTCAAAAAAGATTATTATCTTAAATTAAGACAATTTCTTATAAATGAATATAAAACTAAAACCATATACCCAAATATGTATGATATTTTTAATGCATTACACTATACACCTTATAATCAAGTTAAAGTAGTTATTTTAGGGCAAGATCCATACCATGGCCCTAATCAAGCTCATGGACTTAGTTTTTCAGTTAAACCAAAAGTTAAAACACCACCATCATTACAAAATATATTTAAAGAGCTTAACAATGATTTAGGTTGTTTTATACCTAATAATGGCTTCTTAGAAAATTGGGCAACTCAAGGAGTGCTACTATTAAATACTGTTTTAACTGTAAGAGCTAATTGCCCTAATTCTCATAAAGGTATTGGTTGGGAAATATTTACTGATAAAATAATACAATCTCTTAATGATAGAAATGAACCCATTGTTTTTATTTTATGGGGAAGCAATGCACAAAAAAAAGAATCTTTTATAACTAATCCTAAGCATTTTATAATAAAATCAGTACATCCTAGCCCCCTTTCCGCTCATAGAGGATTTTTTGGCTCTAAACCATTTTCTAAGACAAATAAATTTCTAAAATCCATAAACCAATCTCCAATACATTGGCAAATACCAAATATTAATTATTAATAAAGTAAAAGCACTCTTTGAATTTATTATCAAGAGTGCTTTGCTACTTTTTATTTTTCTCTTTCCTCTTCAGTTACATTTCCTATATCTTCAATCTTATCAACCATATTAACACCTAATATATTTTCCTGAAATCTATTAAAATTTATAAAAAATAATTTTACTTTTTCTTCTCTTAATATACTCAAAATATTTATGTTTACAATTTGCTTTAATTTCTCATATTCTTCATATCCCATCATTTCAGTATAAAAATATACAAAAATCCCAAAACCATAGTTAGACAATTCATTAAAACTTACTATTATCATTTCTTTTTTTATTTTATCATTACTTCTTAAAAATTTTTCTATTCTTTGTACACATATATTTATTTTATCTATTGATGTACTATAATCTAATGTAAATTTAAAATGTATACGTCTTTTATCTCTTTGACTCCAATTTATAATATTACTATTAGCCAATTTTGAATTAGGAACTGTAACTATTGCCTCCGCAAATGTTCTTATTTTAGTACTTCTAAATGTTATTTCTTCTATAACTCCTTCAATATCAGATGTTTGAACCCAATCCCCTATAGAAAATGGCTTATCCAAAACTATTACCATGCCTCCAAATAAATTAGAAAATGTATCTTGAGCTGCTAATGCAAATGCTATTCCACTTATTCCAAGACCTGTTATAAAACCAGTAAACCCAAATTCATTTGCTATAATAACTACTGCAAAGATTACTATTACTATTCTTATTATTATAGATACAAAAGGAAATACTATTCCATTAGAATCATTTTTATTATGTATACTTTTATGTAAAATAGAATTTTCTAAAGTTAAATTGTAAAAAAAATAACACATGGCTATAACACCAGCTAACTTTATTAATCTACTTGTAGATATTATATTTAAATTTAAGTTGTCAAATTCTATAATTCTTAATGCTTGATACACTCCATAAAATAATATAAATAATTTTAATGGTTTTTGACTAGCCTTTACTAAACTATCATCTATATGTGTATTACTTTTAGATACAATATATGTGAATATCTTATATATTTTAGATATTAAAAGTTTATTCAATATAATTACAAAAACTATAATACCTAATGCAATTATTATATTATAAATAGAAACACTACACATAGCACAACAAAAATCTTCTATTCGCTTCATAAATAATCACCTAAGAATTTCTTAATTCTAGTATTAACTTTAGTATACAATCTTATAACCGCCCTCTAATTTTTATAATAAAAAAATAGTAAACTTTTATACTTTAAAGTAATTTATAAACATTAATAAAAATATACTATTAATAAGTATTAATTATTTAAGGATTAGCAAACATGAAATTTTTAGTCGTATTCGTAATATTACTCTGCTTAGGTAGTACTGGATTTATGTTTATATATTTTGATTCAAAAATCAAGAAATATAAAAGAAATATTCTCACACTTAATAATCAAATACATAAAATTAAAGCACCCCATAAACAATCTGAAATTCAAAATACAAATTTAAGAGAGATATCTATATACTACAAAACTTCTGAATTTGAGTATGCAGTAACTCAACCTTATACAAATGTCTATCTTGCACCAATTAATAATTCACTTATAGTAAATAGACTGAAAGATGCTTTTAAAGTCAAAATACTAGATGAATGCGAAATAAATAAAGAAACTTGGTATTTTGTTGAATTAGGTCTTAATAGTGGATTGAATAATAAAGGATGGATAAAAAAATCTAGATTTTCTATATTTATAAACAGAGAAATTAACTTACCCAATAAGTAGCTACACAATTTAATTGTAGCTACTTATTTAATTTCATACAAAATATTAGTATCTTTATTTTAGTTGTATTTCGTATTATTTTTAACAGATTGTTTACTTATTTTCCCTGTGAAATCCTTATCGTTATTTGTATTTTTTATATTTTTATTGTATTATTTACTTATATTGTTAAATATTAAGGGGGATTTTAAAATTATGTGTAAAAAAAAGATCCACAAAATTTTTATGTCATTACTATTTAATACTTTAATTTTTAGTTCGGTTATTGGATTTAAAGCTTACGGACAAAATTTAGAGACTGAATTTAATGATATTTTAAATGAATACAAAAATGAAAATATAATTGTAGAAAATGGTTTGTCTTTATCTGTTAATGATACACTTAACCTTTCTCAATATCCAAATTGGAATATATCAGATGATTCCATTGCAAACATTAGCGATGATGGTATATTAACTGCTAAAAATGATGGTACAACTTATATAAGCCAGAAAATAGGTGATACCGTTTATATAGCCGAAATTAGCGTTACTAACGATTTAGACTTAATCTCGTCCTATAGAGCTTCAAAAGATTCTTCATTAGATAGGACATATTATAAAGTTTTTTTAGATCCAGGTCATGGTGGTTCTGATCCTGGAGCTATTGCTAATGGTATTTATGAGGATGAACTCAACTTAACAATTGCAAAGAAAGTTCAAAATTTACTTGAAAATCAAGGAATTGAAGTAGAAATGAGTAGAACCTCTGATATTTTCTTAACTCTAATGCAAAGAGCTGAACTTGCAAACGATTATAATGGAGATATTTTTATATCTATTCATAACAATGCGTTTTCATCATCTTCTGCTTATGGCATAGAAACCTATTATACCGCAAGTAAATCTGCAAGCAAAAATTTAGCCACTCCTATTCAAAATTCTATGGTTTCTGAAACAGGTGGATACAATAGAGGAGTTAAGACTGCTGATTACGTTGTAACAAAAAATACAACAATGCCAGCTTCATTAGTTGAGGGAGGTTTCTTAACAAATCCATCTGAAGCAGCTAAACTAAAAACAGATGATTATCAAAATAAACTTGCTAAAGGTATTGCAGATGGAATAGTTAAATATTTAAAAACTAATGTTAAATTAGGAACATCTAATAACAATGTAGTTAACTCTACTACACAAAATAAAATTGGTACAGTTACTGCTAGCTCATCTTTAAACATTAGAAGTGGTGCTGGTACAAACTATTCTATTATTGGTTCTTTGCCTTCTAAAGCTTCTGTTCAAATTTTAGAAACTTTAAATGGATGGTACAAAATTAAATATAATAACTTAACTGGTTATGTTTCCAGTCAATATGTTTCTGTAAACACAAGTTCTGATGCTTCATCAAACTCACCAAGTACACAAAATAAAGTTGGTACAGTTACTGCTAGCTCATCTTTAAACATTAGAAGTGGTGCTGGTACAAACTATTCTATTATTGGTTCTTTGCCTTCTAAAGCTTCTGTTCAAATTTTAGAAACTTTAAATGGATGGTACAAAATTAAATATAATAACTTAACTGGTTATGTTTCTAGTCAATATATTTCTGTAAACACAGGTTCCGATACTTCATCAAGCTCAGCAAGTACACAAAATAAAGTTGGTACAGTTACTGCTAACCCATCTTTAAACATTAGAAGTGGTGCTGGTACGAACTATTCTATTATTGGTTCTTTGCCTTCTAAAGCTTCTGTTCAAATTTTAGAAACTTTAAATGGATGGTATAAGATTAAATTTAATAATACAACTGGATATGTTTCTAATCAATATATACAAGTTCAATAATAGATAGATTGAAATCTAAAAAGAAGTTAGTATGTGTAAGCTAACTTCTTTAATGTTTTTATATTATTTTCTAAATACATAAATACAATAGTAGATTAGATAAAATATTTATTACAAACCATTTTAACACTTGCATAATAATTAACAATAAATAAATTAATTTAATTAATCAATAAGGAGTATGAGAATGGAACAAGATTATTTTAAATTTCACATTAATAACTTAAAAAATAATTTTCCTGCTTTTTCAGAACTTAAAGACTACCATATTTTTTCTTTGTTATGTATAAAATATTTTTTCTTTAGTGATGCAGGAATGCCTTTTGATCAAGATATAGTTCTTGAATATTTAACTGATGGTCCCAATGATGGTGGTATTGATGCAATATTTAATGATTCTACAAGTGAAGGTAATGATGTAATAATAGTTCAAAGCAAATACTATGAACATTCAGAACTGTCAGCACAAGATATTGCTGGTGAATTATATAAAATTAATGAAACCATTAAATTACTTCAAAGTAATAAAGTATCTGGATTTATTGAAAAAAATATGAAAACATATTTTACCAAATACGATTTAGAACTGAATTTCAGAACTGAAGTCGAATCTCAAATTGAATTATGTAATAACGGTAAACTTTTTGTTGATCGTGATAAACTAGTGTTGGATAAAGAAAATAATTATTTACAATACGAAGATTCTATAATTGTTAATATATCAGCTCAATCCTTGCAAGAACTTCAAAATAGGAGAAGGAATGGATTATTAGGTATGAATTTAAGATATTACGTTAGACAAAAAGCCGTAGACTCAGGAATCGAAAGAACTATCTCTAAAGAGCCACAAAACTTCTGGTATAAAAATAACGGTATACTAATAGTCTGTGAGAATTATAAATTAAATGGAATAGAAATTGAATTATTTGATTTTTCAATAATAAATGGTGGACAGACAACTAACAGAATAGGGAAATTAGATATTGATAAAGATTTCTATTTACAATGTAAAGTTGTAAAAGCCAAAGGAAAATCAAGAAATGATAAAGATATATTTATCAATAATATTGCAGAATCAACAAATTCTCAAAAACCTATAAAAAAAGCTGATTTAAAAGCAAATACGCCTGACCAATTACGCTTAAAAGAACGCCTACATAGAAAACATGTTTACTATATTACTAAGAAAGGCGACAAAACACCCAAACAATATACTGAGCCTTACCAAACAGCTACATTGGAGCAAGTTGGAAAGTTAGGTTTATCAGCTATTTTACAAATGCCAGGTTCAGCAAGAAGTAATTCTCAAAGAATGTATAATGATGATTACTATTACTCCATTTTTGGATTAGACGCACCAGAAGGTGTTATAGCGGATCTTCTTAAAATAGCATATTATTATGATCAATTTGTTAAAACTGATATAAAAGATAAAGGATATGACGAAAGAACTGTTCTTCCTATGATAAAAAATGGACGAACATTCCAGTACGCATGTATCACTTTATTATGTAAAATTAATTATGGTGTATTTTCATATGATATTATTGCAAGTTTATTAAATAATACAGATGAGTTAAAAACAGCATTAAGACAAATGGGTGATATGGATTGTATTATTAAAAATCATATTGAAAATGAATCAAAAATTTTCTTTGAAATTTTTAGTGAAATAGGTGAAGAAGTTTTAGGATATTGTTTTGACAATGCACTTGATAAAGCCGAAAGTGAACAAAAAACTTTAGCTCCGTCAGATTATTTAAAAAGTGATTTAAATTACTATAAAGATATAATAAAAAGATTATGGTCAAGATTTAAAAAAAGCTCCAATTTAAGAAATAATATTAACAAATTATGTAATAAATAATATATTATTTTTCTTTATAAAATATATATCTGTATATTTTATCTCTTCATTTTTCTAAACTTTTAATAATACAATAGCTAGATTTGTATAATTCAAAATCTAGCTATTTATTTTTTATATGATTATTAATTTAAATTAACTAAATCTTATATTATTTTCGTTGTCCAATTTTCACAATTCCATATATCAGTTACTACATCTTTATAAAACTCTGGTTCATGGCATACTAAAAGAATACTTCCTTTATATTCTTTTAATGCTCTCTTTAATTCTTCCTTAGCTTCAACATCCAAATGGTTTGTAGGCTCGTCTAGGATTAGTATATTTGTTTCTTTGTTTATAAGTTTACATAATCTAACCTTAGCTTGCTCCCCACCACTTAATACGCAAACTGTACTTTCTATGTGTTTATTTGTTAAACCACATTTAGCTAAAGCACTTCTTACTTCATATTGAGTGTATCCAGGGAATTCTTCCCAAATCTCATTTATAACACTATTATAATTTGCTTCTTTTATCTCTTGTTCAAAGTATCCCAATTGTTGATACTCTCCTGTTTCAACTTCTCCACTTAATGGCTTTATTATCCCTAACAAGCTCTTTAAAAGAGTTGATTTTCCAAGCCCATTTGCTCCAACCAAGGCTATTTTTTGACCTCTTTCCATAAGTAAATTTAGCGGTTTACTTAAAGGTTCATCATATCCTATAACTAAATCTCTAGTTTCAAATATAAGCTTACCTGAAGTTCTTCCTTGTTTAAAATTAAACTCTGGTTTTGGTTTTTCTGCAGCAAGTTCTATTCTTTCCATTTTATCTAATTTTTTTTGTCTTGATCTTGCCATCCCTGTTGTAGCAACTCTAGCTTTATTTCTTGCAACAAAATCTTCAAGTTTTGCAATTTCTTGTTGTTGCCTTTCATAAGCTGCCTCTAACTGTCTTTTATTAGCCTCATAAATTCTCATGAAGTTTTCATAATCTCCAGTGTATCTTGTTAATAATCTATTTTCAACATGATATATAACATTAACAACACTATTTAAGAAAGGAATATCATGAGATATAAGTATAAAAGCATTTTCATAGCTTTGAAGATATGATTTTAACCAAGCTATATGTTCTTCATCTAAATAGTTAGTAGGCTCGTCAAGAAGTAAAATATCCGGAACCTCCAAAAGAAGTTTGGCTAATAATACCTTTGTTCTTTGCCCCCCACTCAAATCTGAAACATCCCTATCAAGCCCTACATCTTTAAGACCAAGACCAGCTGCAACCTCTTCTATTTTCACATCAATTATATAAAATCCACTATTATCTAAAGCATCCTGTATATTAGCTGTTCTTTCTAATGCTTTGTTCATTTCTTCTTCATTCATATTCCCCATATTTTCATATAGTTGATTCATTTCAAGTTCCATATCAAATAAATATTTGAATGCTTCTCTTAAAATATCTTTTATTGATTTACCCTTTTCAAGTTGAGTATGTTGATCCATATAACCAACTCTAACTCGATTACTCCACTCTATTTTACCTTCATCAGGCATTAACTTCCCCGTTATTATATTCATAAAGGTAGATTTCCCCTCACCATTAGCCCCTATGAGACCAACATGTTCACCTTTTAATAATCTAAAGGAAACATCCTCAAATATAGCTCTATCTCCAAATCCATGGCTCATATTTTTAACAGTTAATATACTCATATTTTACTCCTTTATAAAATTTAACTAGTCTATTTTAATAAAAATAATACTCCACCTAAATATATTATTATAGCTAAAACACATATCCCCAATAAATTTTTCAAAACTGTTGCTTTAACTTGCATGCTAACACCGTCCTCTAAGCTATTATATATTTAAAAAATATCAATGACTATAATATCATAAATAATTAACAAAACCAATTTAATTAAATATTTTTTATAATATCATGTATAATATTATCCTACTTTGGTAACAATTATTAATGAGGCAATAAGCTTCAATCTTATAATAGCCTCTCCCCCATTTTATTTATATAGGTAGTTGTTTCAATTAAATAACTACCTCCCCTTATAAACTTACATTTCTTAAATTTTGATTCTTGTATTATTTTCTTATATATTAAATTAATTAAGTTCTATATTTTACCGATAAATACTCAATTACATATTACTTTATATATTCTAATAAAAACTCTAATGCACTATTTACAGCTTGTAACCTTATTTGTTGCCTATCACCTTTAAAATTAAATTTTTTATAAAATACTTCTCCATTTATACAAAGCCCCATATACACAAGCCCAACTGGCTTTTCATATGTTCCACCACCAGGTCCTGCTATGCCAGTTGTGGAAATTCCAATTTTAGTATTTGCTAATTTACATATTCCTCTCGCCATTTCCTCTGCAGTCTCCTTACTTACAGCACCAAAAGCATCTAAAGTATCTTTGCTGACACCTATTCTTTTCATTTTAGCTTCATTGGAATAAGTTATAACTCCTTCCATAAAAACAGAAGAAATTCCACTATAGTTTATAAGAGTTCCTGCCAATAACCCTCCTGTACAAGATTCAGCTGTTGCTATTGTTAATCCCTTACTAATCAATGTCTCTCCAATTATATTCTCTATTTTTTTTTCCATACAATCCTCCAAATTTCATAATATATATTATTATATCTCTATTTTAAACATTTATAAAATTCAGATAAAAAAAGGGTTAGCTTTTTGCTAACCCTTCTGCATTGTCTATAATTATTTACTTTCTAATAAAGCTAATGCAACAGCTCCAACAACTCCGGCATCTGTTCCTAATCCAGCTTCAACTATTTTACAATGTTTAGCCATTGACTTAAAGCATCTTTGATTTACAACTTCTTGCACTTTATCAAATACAACTTGACCTGCCTTTGATACTCCACCACCTATAACAACCATATCTGGGTCAAAAATTGCTATAGCATTAGCTACTCCAATTCCCAAATAATTTAAAGCTAAATCTCTTATTTCAGTAGCCACTTTATCTCCAGCAGCTGATTCTACAAATACTTCATAAGAAGTTACTGTGTCATATTTTTTTAGTGATGTTTCAACATTTGTTAATACAGCTTCTCTAGCTCTTCTTGCTATGGCAGTACCTGAAGAAACCGCTTCTAAACATCCCACATTACCACAATTACATCTCATTCCTGTTTCTGAAGCAACTGTTGAATGACCTATTTCTAATGCATTTGATGTACTTCCTCTATATATCTTGCCATTTAAAATAGCCCCTCCACCAACTCCGGTGCTAACAGTAAAAAATATCATGTTTTCAGTACCTTTTCCCGCACCAAACATAAATTCACCTATTGTCGCAACATTAGCATCATTATCTAAGTAAACAGGTACATTAAATTTTTCCTTTAAAGGTCTAACTAAGTTAAAGTTTTTAAATGGAAGATTTGGTGTTGTTATTATTATACCTTCCTTAGCATCTAATGGTCCTGGAGAACCAATTCCAATAGCTTTTACTTCATTTATAGTTATTTTTCCGTCAACTACAACAGCTTCAACTGATTCTATTATCCTATCTAATACAGGTGCCTCACCTTCAAATGCATCAGTTGGTACAGTATATTTTGCAACTATATTTCCCTCTAAATCTGATAATGCAGAACTTATTTTTGTTCCTCCTAAGTCTATTCCAATTACGTAATTTTTCACTTTTAGTCCTCCCCAACAATAAAAAATTATATTATGTATATTTATATATTATACCATAATTATTTTACGTTTACATTATCTTATGAAATTTTATATGCATTTATATTATAAATTCCTTTACCATTATACCCTTCATTATGTATTTTAAATTTATTATCATTTAAAATAGTATAGATCATATCAATATTATTTTTATTAATTCCGTTTATTGAAATAGCAAATGAATCTTTATCATTTATAATCTCCATATAATCACATATTGTTTCATAATAAGATGCATTTATATATCCATTTATATCCATTTTATAATTACACATAAATATCACCCTAACTTAACTTAATATAACATTAATATTTACTTTAATTAATATTTTATACTCATTACAAAATATATTACAATTAATTTAAAATTTATACAAATAAAAATAAGATATATTAAAACAATATTTAATTTTAATATATCTCATTCTTATATTCTATAAATTATTACTTTTAATTATTTTATTTAACTCATTACTTGGAACTTCAGCATATCTTTTAAATTTCATATTAAAACTACCTCTCGCTTGAGTTATAGACCTTAAATCAGTAGCATATTTAAAAGACTCAACCTGAGGAATTTCAGCAGTTATAACTTGCATATTTTCTTTACGCTCGATTCCTAATACTCTCCCTCTTTTTTTATTTATATCACCTATAACTTCTCCCATATATTCATCAGGAATCCTTACAACGAACTCCATTATAGGCTCTAAAAGAACTGGATTAGCTTGCTCTAATCCCTTTTTATAAGCTATTGATGTAGCTATTTTAAAAGCCATTTCTGATGAATCAACAGAATGATAAGAGCCATCATAAAGTGTTGCCTTAAGTCCTATTACAGGATATCTAGCTAAAACACCATGTTTTGCACACTCTTTCAATCCTTTTTCTACAGCTGGTATAAAATTCTTAGGAACAGTTCCCCCTACAACAGCATCAATAAATTCCAACTCTTCAACTCCATCTAATCTTGGTTCAAATTTTATCTTTACATCACCATATTGTCCATGTCCACCAGATTGCTTCTTATGCTTTCCTTGTACATCCGCTTTTCCTTTTATAGTTTCTCTATAAGCTACCTTAGGTAACCTTAAAAATACGTCTACACCAAATTTGCTCTTTAATTTACTTGCCAAAACTTCTAAATGGGTCTCCCCCATTCCTTCTATTAATATTTCAGCATTCTCCACATCCCTAACTATTTTAAAAGTATTATCCTCTTCTAAAAGTTTATATAATCCTGATGAAATTTTATCTTCATCACCTTTAGTTTTTGGAATTATAGCCATTTTTATTACAGGCTCTGGGAATTTTATGCTTGAGCATAAAATCCTATTATTAACATCACAAATAATATCTCCAGTCGAAATACTTTGCAATTTTGCTATTGCGCCTATATCTCCTTTTTTAATATTATAAGCTGGCAATTGATTTTTACCATTTATATAGTATAAATTGCTTATTTTCTCTATACTACCATTAGAACAATTAAGTATATCCGTAGATGTATTCAATTCCCCAGTAATAACTTTAAATATTGATAACTTTCCCATAAATGGATCAATTATTGTCTTAAACACTCTAGCTGAAAATTTTTCTTCTTTACAAGTCTTTTTAAGATTATTTCTCATCTCAACAATAGGATTAGGTGACGGAAAAATCTTATTAATACATTGAATTAATAAATTTATACCTAAACATTTAGTTGAACTCCCACACATGACAGGAATTATCTCTCCAGAGATTATTCCATTTCTTAAACCTAAATATATTTCTTCATTCGACAAAGTTCCTACCTCTAAATATTTATTTAGCAAATTTTCATCACTTTCTGCAACTAATTCCATAATATTTTCTTTGTATTTAATTATTTTATTCAAAGTTTCACTATCAATGCCATACACAGAGTTATTATCTTCTAATATATTTAGAACATCAGTAAAATTTTCTTCTACTCCAAGTGGATAATTAATAGGAACAATATTATTACCAAATTGATTTCTTAGTTGTTTTAAAATTTTATCATAATTTGAATTTTCTCTATCTAATTTATTTATAAAAAAAGCCCTTGGAATGTTCTTTTTTACACAATAGTCCCAAGCCATTTCTGTTCCAACTTGTATTCCATTTACACCACATACTACAATTAAAGATACATCAGAAACTGATATTCCCTTTATTGTCTCCCCAATAAAATCAAAATATCCTGGAGTATCTAATAAGTTTATTTTATTTTTTTCTAATTCTATTTTTAATATTGAAGTATTAATTGACATTTTTCTTTTTTTTTCTTCTAAATCAAAATCACTAGTTGTACTTCCTTCATCAACTTTTCCTAATCTATCAATTGAGTTAGATGAATATAATAAAGATTCAACTAAAGAAGTTTTCCCTACTCCACTATGTCCAACAAGTGCAACATTCCTTAAATCATTAATACCATATTCTTTCATAAATTATATTTTCAGAAAATGTTTTCAAACATTTTCGATTTTACCACCTTTCACTTTCTATTAGTAAAATATATTCTACGATTAATTAAAATATTAATTTATGATAAGTTTCTTGGAATAAATTATTTAAAAAAATAAAAAGAATGTTATCAAAACAGACATAATCTACTTTGATAACATTCTTTTAAAAAATGGCTCCTCCGAGAGGGCTCGAACCTCCAACCTATCGGTTAACAGCCGAGTGCTCCACCATTGAGCTACAGAGGAACATAAACCTGGCAACCACTTACTCTCCCACACAGTCTCCCATGCAGTACCATCAGCCTCTAAAAGCTTAACCTTCGTGTTCGGAATGGAAACAGGTGTTACCTTAAAGAGCATTATCACCAGATAATTTGTAATATCAATTACATTTTTATTATATAACAAATTAATTACCTTGTCAACACTTTTTTGTTTTTTTAATTACACTAAGTATTAACATAAAGTTAATTAGGTCAAGCCCTCGACCTATTAGTATCAGTCAGCTAAATATGTTACCATACTTACACCTCTGACCTATCAACCTTGTGTTCTTCAAGGGGTCTTACTAGCTTATGCTATGGGAAATCTCATCTTGAGGTGGGCTTCACGCTTAGATGCTTTCAGCGTTTATCCCTTCCCGACTTAGCTACCCAGCTGTGCTCCTGGCGGAACAACTGGTACACCAGAGGTCAGTCCATCCCGGTCCTCTCGTACTAAGGACAGCTCCTCTCAAATTTCCTACGCCCGCGACGGATAGGGACCGAACTGTCTCACGACGTTCTGAACCCAGCTCGCGTGCCGCTTTAATGGGCGAACAGCCCAACCCTTGGGACCTACTTCAGCCCCAGGATGCGACGAGCCGACATCGAGGTGCCAAACCTCCCCGTCGATGTGGACTCTTGGGGGAGATCAGCCTGTTATCCCCGAGGTAGCTTTTATCCGTTGAGCGATGGCCCTCCCACGAGGTACCACCGGATCACTAAGCCCGACTTTCGTCCCTGCTCCACTTGTGGGTGTCGCAGTCAGGCTCCCTTCTGCCTTTGCACTCTTCGAACGATTTCCGACCGTTCTGAGGGAACCTTTGGGCGCCTCCGTTACTTTTTAGGAGGCGACCGCCCCAGTCAAACTGCCCACCTAACAATGTCCTGTGACCAGATTCATGGCCGCCAGTTAGAACTTCAGTACTATCAGGGTGGTATCCCAACGTCGACTCCACTAAGGCTGACGCCCTAGTCTCTCAGTCTCCCACCTATCCTGTACAGACAATACCGAAATTCAATGCTAAGCTACAGTAAAGCTCTACGGGGTCTTTCCGTCCAATCGCGGGTAACCAGCATCTTCACTGGTACTACAACTTCGCCGGATTTGCAGTTGAGACAGTGCTCAAGTCATTACGCCATTCGTGCGGGTCAGAACTTACCTGACAAGGAATTTCGCTACCTTAGGACCGTTATAGTTACGGCCGCCGTTTACTGGGGCTTAAGTTCACACCTTCGCTTACGCTAAGTGTTCCCCTTAACCTTCCAGCACCGGGCAGGCGTCAGCCCCTATACATCAGCTTACGCTTTAGCAGAGACCTGTGTTTTTGCTAAACAGTTGCTTGAGCCTATTCTCTGCGGCCTACTCTCGTAGGCATCCCTTATTGCTAACTTACGGGATCAATTTGCCGAGTTCCTTAACTGCAATTCTTCCGCCGGCCTTAGGATTCTCTCCTCACCTACCTGTGTCGGTTTGCGGTACGGGCACTACTTCTCTCTCTAGACGCTTTTCTTGGCAGCGTGGAATCATGTACTTCGGTTCCGTAGAACCTTCCCCATAACATCTCATCATTATTACAACGGATTTGCCTATTGTAACTGACTAAATGCTTAGACTAGCATCCAATAGCTAGCACACACTATCCTCCTGCGTCACGCCATCGATAATAACGATGGTAGTGGTACTGGAATATCAACCAGTTGTCCATCACCTACGCCTTTCGGCCTCGGCTTAGGTCCCGACTAACCCTCAGCGGACGAGCCTTCCTGAGGAAACCTTAGGTATTCGGCCTGTAGGATTCTCACCTACATCTCGCTACTAATGCCAACATTCTCACTCGTAATCAGTCCACCACTCCTTACGGTATGACTTCAGCCCGATTACGACGCTCCTCTACCGCTTGAATAAATTCAAGCCCGTAGCTTCGGTGGTAAGTTTTAGCCCCGAACATCTTCGGCGCAGGATCTCTCGACTAGTGAGCTATTACGCACTCTTTTAATGAGTGGCTGCTTCTAAGCCAACATCCTAGTTGTCTTAGAAATCCCACATCCTTTTCCACTTAACTTACACTTTGGGACCTTAGCTGACGATCTGGGCTGTTTCCCTTTTGACCACGGATCTTATCATTCGTAGTCTGACTGCCGAACTTATAGTATATGGCATTCGGAGTTTGATAAGGTTCGGTAAGCGCTATGCCCCCTAGCCCATTCAGTGCTCTACCTCCATTACTCATATTCGACGCTAGCCCTAAAGCTATTTCGAGGAGAACCAGCTATCTCCGAGTTCGATTGGAATTTCTCCGCTATCCACAGCTCATCCCATGCTTTTTCAACAGCAACGTGGTTCGGTCCTCCACGAGGTTTTACCCTCGCTTCAACCTGGCCATGGATAGGTCACCCGGTTTCGGGTCTACGACATGCAACTAGTTGCCCTATTAAGACTTGGTTTCCCTTCGGCTCCGTACCTTAAGTACTTAACCTTGCTACATATCGTAACTCGTTGGCTCGTTCTACAAAAAGCACATCATCGCACACATAAGGTGCTTTGATCGGTTGTAGACATATGGTTTCAGGTTCTATTTCACTCCCCTCCCGGGGTTCTTTTCACCTTTCCCTCACGGTACTGCTTCACTATCGGTCATCAGGTAGTATTTAGCCTTGGGAGGTGGTCCTCCCTGCTTCCCACAAGGTTTCACGTGTCTCGTGGTACTCTGGATTAGAACTTGATTACTCTAACTTTCACTTACAGGACTATTACCTTCTACGGTAGAGCTTTCCAGCTCTCTTCAATTAGTTATAGTTTCTCGTTATGTTCTATCCACAACCCCGGAAACAAGTTTCCGGTTTGGGCTCTTTCCCTTTCGCTCGCCGCTACTTAGAAAATCGATTTTTCTTTCTCTTCCTCTAGGTACTTAGATGTTTCAGTTCCCTAGGTTTACCCTCGTTAACCTATTTATTCAGTTAACGATACATGGGGTTTCCCATGTGAGTTTCCTCATTCGGAAATCTTTGGATCTCAGACTATGTGCGTCTACCCAAAGCTTATCGCAGCTTATCACGTCCTTCATCGGCTCCTGATGCCAAGGCATTCACCATACGCCCTTTGTAGCTTGACCTTTGTTTCTATCTTTTAGATAGTTGCAATCAATTTTACAAAGAATAGTAAATTTAATTGGCTTTACTCTATTTATTAATACTTATGTGTAATTTTCAAAGAACATAATTTTGAAAGAACTTAGTCTTTCAAAATTAAACAGATATTTAAGAAGCATTCTTTATTATCATCTTAGTTTTCCTAAGATGTTCTTCCTTAGAAAGGAGGTGATCCAGCCGCAGGTTCTCCTACGGCTACCTTGTTACGACTTCACCCCAATCGCTGACCCTACCTTCGGCCGCTGCCTCCTTACGGTTAGCTTACGGACTTCGGGTATTGCCAACTCTCATGGTGTGACGGGCGGTGTGTACAAGACCCGGGAACGTATTCACCGCGACATTCTGATTCGCGATTACTAGCAACTCCAGCTTCATGTAGGCGAGTTTCAGCCTACAATCCGAACTGAGACAAGTTTTTGAGTTTTGCTCCACTTCACAGTATTGCTTCTCTTTGTACCTGCCATTGTAGCACGTGTGTAGCCCTAGACATAAGGGGCATGATGATTTGACGTCATCCCCACCTTCCTCCCGGTTAACCCGGGCAGTCTCGCTAGAGTGGTCAACTTAATGGTACCAACTAACAATAAGGGTTGCGCTCGTTGCGGGACTTAACCCAACATCTCACGACACGAGCTGACGACAACCATGCACCACCTGTGTTCCTGTTCCCGAAGGAACTTCCCACATTACTGGTAATTCAGGACATGTCAAGTCTAGGTAAGGTTCTTCGCGTTGCTTCGAATTAAACCACATGCTCCGCTGCTTGTGCGGGTCCCCGTCAATTCCTTTGAGTTTTAATCTTGCGACCGTACTCCCCAGGCGGAATACTTAATGCGTTAGCGGCGGCACAGAGGCTTGGGGCCCCTACACCTAGTATTCATCGTTTACGGCGTGGACTACCAGGGTATCTAATCCTGTTTGCTCCCCACGCTTTCGAGCCTCAGCGTCAGTTACAGTCCAGAGAATCGCCTTCGCCACTGGTGTTCTTCCTAATCTCTACGCATTTCACCGCTACACTAGGAATTCCATTCTCCTCTCCTGCACTCTAGATATCCAGTTTGGAATGCAGCTCCCAAGTTAAGCTCGGGTATTTCACATCCCACTTAAATATCCGCCTACGCTCCCTTTACGCCCAGTAAATCCGGATAACGCTTGCCACCTACGTATTACCGCGGCTGCTGGCACGTAGTTAGCCGTGGCTTCCTCCTTAGGTACCGTCATTATCGTCCCTAAAGACAGAGCTTTACAATCCGAAGACCTTCATCACTCACGCGGCGTTGCTGCATCAGGGTTTCCCCCATTGTGCAATATTCCCCACTGCTGCCTCCCGTAGGAGTCTGGACCGTGTCTCAGTTCCAATGTGGCCGATCACCATCTCAGGTCGGCTACGCATCGTCGCCTTGGTGAGCTGTTACCTCACCAACTAGCTAATGCGCCGCGGGCCCATCCCATAGCGGATTGCTCCTTTGATTGTTAAAAGATGCCTTTCAACAATATTATGCGGTATTAATCTTCCTTTCGGAAGGCTATCCCCCTCTATGAGGCAGGTTGCCCACGTGTTACTCACCCGTCCGCCGCTAGAAAAGCTCCGAAGAACTTTTCTCGCTCGACTTGCATGTGTTAAGCACGCCGCCAGCGTTCATCCTGAGCCAGGATCAAACTCTCAAATTAAAATATACTAATTTCTTAGTTTTTATTTGAGTTTAATCTACTCATATTACTTATAAAAGAATTGCTGGTTTACTTAAATTATCTGTTTAATTTTCAAAGACCATTATTTTTCTTTTTTCTTTGTCGCTCTCAAGCGACTTCTTTATCTTATCACTTTACTTAATCTTTGTCAACAACTTTTAATAATAATTTTTTATTTTTTTATTATTATTTCTTTAAGTTATTTTTTAATTTGTAATTTTCATTTAATTAATCAAAAACACATAAAATAACCTCATCAAAAATATTTTTTTGATGAGGCTGCTATATATTTTATGCTATACCAAATGGAAGATTAAACATAATCCAAATTATTAAAAGTACTGACCATCCTATTAACAATGCCATAGAATATGGTATCATGGTTGAAATCATTGTTCCAACTCCAGACTCCTTATCATATTTTTCTGCAAAAGATACAATAAGGGCAAAATATGTCATAAGTGGTGATATTATGTTTGTTGTTGAATCACCAATTCTATAAGCCATTTGAGTTATCTCAGGACTAATTGACATTTGCATAAGCATTGGTACAAATATTGGTGCCATTATTGCCCACTTAGCAGAGGCTGATCCCATGAATAAATTTATAAATGCAGTAACAAGCACAAAACCTATTAATAATGGTATACCCCTAATTCCGGTAGCTTGCAAGAAATTAGCACCTTTAACCGCAATCACAGTACCTAAATTAGTTTTGGCAAAATAAGCTACAAATTGAGATGCAAAAAATACTAATACTAAATACCCTCCCATTGTAGACATTGTCTTCGACATTTGTGCCACTATATCCTTATCATTTCTTATAGTTCCAGCACCAATACCATAGCCCACACCTGCTAAGAAAAACAATAATGCTATGGTAACCACTATACTATCCATAAATGGAGATTTTAAAAGTGCCCCTGTCTCTGCATTTCTAAGAGGAGCATTTGCCGGTATTGTTAAAAAAACTATAAATATAATTCCTACCAAAAGAAATATCCCAGCAAATCTAAGACCTCTTTTTTCTCTTTTATTTAATGGGTTTAATGCATCCTCTTCGAATCCATCTATTCTACCTTTATATTCTCCAAGCCTAGGTTCAACAATTTTTTCTGTTATTACTGTTCCTATAATTGTTATTAGTATCGTAGATGCTATAAGAAAAAACCAGTTAGATGTTACTGATACATTTGCTGTTGGATTAATCATTTTAGCACCCTCTGTAGTCATACCAGATAACAAAGCATCTGTAGACCCTGGAAATAAATTAGCACTAAATCCTCCTGAAACACCAGCAAAAGCCGCTGCGATACCGGCTAATGGATGTCTTCCGAAACTTAAAAATACTACTGCTCCTAAAGGAATTAATATAACGTATCCTGCATCTGATGCAATACTTGACATTACACCAGCAAATACGACTACAACAGTTATTAAACTTTTAGGAGTATTAAGAACTATTTTTCTCAAAGCAGTCCCTATAAGACCTGTTCCTTCAGCTACACCAACACCTAACATAGCAACTAAAACTGTTCCTAACGCAGCAAAACCAGTAAAATTAGTAATTAGCGATGTGAAAATATACCTAATCCCCTCAGCTGTTAATAGGCTTTGTACACTAACTGTCATATCCTTTATTGTATTACCATCTGATCTATCCATTCCAGTATAAGTCACTTGAACACCCATTTTAGCTAATATATGAGATAAAATTACTATTCCAACACAAAGAATTATGAAAATCGTTGCCGGATGTGGCAATTTGTTTCCTACTTTTTCAATTGCATTCAAAAAACTAAATTTTTTTTTCTTTTTTTCTTTTACAATCGCCATTAACTTTCCCCCTTCACCTGTATTTAACATTTTTCTCATTAAATTATAAATATAGGTTTATTATACCATTATTTATCAAAAAATCAATATATTATTATCTTATCAAATAAATTTATTTTTATTTCTATTATTATTAAATTTTTTTTATTTTTTTAACGATATAATTGATAATTCATTAATTACCATAAACTTTACATACTATACCTATCATTAGTTTAATATGTAATTTTTATGTCTTCCCATAAATAAAAAGGTCTAATTCAAAATTAGACCTTTTTAATAAATTCTAATATTATTAAACATACTTATATAATTCTAAACAATCTATCATAATTACATACATAATTTTTATCTAAATTAGAATATTTTAATATTTCTAAATACCTATTTATAAAAGTGAAGATTTTTTTATAACTACAGGATACATTTTTAATCCTATTACTTTTTCATCTTTCCTTATCACAGAGGCTTTATCAGCTATCACTTTGTCAATTTTAGCATCATTTCCTATAACTGTTTCTTGCATTATTACACAATTTTTAACCACAGCTCCAGGTGCCACATATACCCTTCTTCCTATTATACAATTCTCAACTGTTCCCTCTATATAGGATCCGTTTGCAATTACTGAATTTTTAACTATACTTTTTTCAGCATAGTGAGTTGGAGACTCATCTTTAGATTTTGTATATATAGGTCTGTCTCCTAAAAATAATTCCGTATATACTTCAGGAATAAGAATATCCATATTAGTTTTATAATAAGATCTTAAAGAATTTACACAGCTTAAATATCCATCAAATTTATAAGAACCAACCTTTAAATTCTCTAAGTTTGAACTTATATAACTTTTAACCTTTTTATAAACTCCCTGCCTTATGCATTCATAAATCATTTCTATTAATAAATCAGTTCTCAATACATACATTTCCATTGATATGTTAAGATTAGGCTCTCTACCTATATTTTTACCTATACCTTTGACCATACCATTTTCTAATATATTTAAAACATCACATTCTATAAAATCAGAATTTCCATCTGCAATATTTTTATATACTATTGTTATATCATTATCTTGTTCTCTATGATATTTTATTAATTTTTTATAATCTATATTACATATCATATATGATGGTGCTATTACAACATACTCTTTTCTGCTTTTTGTCAAAAACTCTATGTTATCTGCAAAATTATATATATCATCATATTGTGGATTCTTATCCCCAAAGTTAAAAACTCTTAACCCGTGCTTTTTCCTGTGAAGATCCCAAGGTCTTCCATTAGTTAAATGATCTACTAATGAACGTGATTTATTTTTTGTAAATATTCCTATAGAATCCATGCCCGCATTAGTCATATTTGATAATACAAAATCTATTATTCTATATCTAGCAGCTAACGGAACAGATGCTAATGGTCTATTTTTAACTAACTCACTCATTCTGCTTTCATTTTCATCTAAATTTATTATTCCTATACAATTGTTCATCTCTCTAAATTCCCCCTACCATTAATGTTATTTGATTACTTCTTCTATATTCTCATTAGATGCTATAACTGAAATACTGTCTCCATTTCCAACATTACAATTACTTAAAATGTGAACTTCACTACCAATTATAGCTTTATCTATAACTGAATTTTCTTCAATTATGGTATTAGGCATTATAACAGAATTTCTTATTACTGTATTTTCTCCTACATGAACACCTTGAAATAAAACTGAATTCTCAACTATTCCATTAACAATACATCCTTCAACTATTAAAGAATTTTTAATTTTAGCTTCTGGTCCTATATATTGTGCTGGTCTAACAGGATTAGCTGAATATATCTTCCACTCATCATCATGAAGACTTAACTCATTTTCATCTTTTAACAAATCCATATTAGCTTCCCAAAGACTCTCTATAGTTCCTACATCCTTCCAATATCCTTTGAACGGATAAGCTACTAATTTTCTTCCCTCTTCAAGCATTTTAGGAATTATATTTTTTCCAAAATCATTAGAAGATAATTCATCTAATTCATCCTCTTCTAAAGCTCGTTTCAAAACTTTCCAATTAAATATATATATTCCCATGGATGCATTTGTACTTTTGGGATTTTCTGGTTTCTCTTCAAACTCATATATTGATAAATCATCATTGGTATTCATTATTCCAAATCTACTAGCTTCTTTTAATGGCACATCTATTACAGCAATTGTCGCATCAGCTTGTTTTTCTTTATGAAAATCTAGCATTTTATCATAATCCATCTTATATATATGGTCTCCTGATAATATAAGAACATATTCAGGATCATGCATCTCTATAAATGCAACATTTTGATAAATAGCATTTGCTGTACCTTTATACCAATCTCCACCTTTTTCTTTCTGGTACGGTGGCAATATTCTAACTCCACCATTTCTTCTATCTAAATCCCAAGTATCACCAATCCCTATATGAGAATTTAGTTCCAATGGTTTATACTGAGTTAACACCCCCACAGTGTATATCCCAGAATTTGAACAGTTACTTAATGGGAAATCTATTATCTTATATTTTCCACCAAAAGGAACTGCTGGTTTTGCTAAATCTTTAGTTAATACGCCTAATCTAGAGCCTTGTCCTCCAGCTAGAATCATTGCTACAATCTCTTTTTTTGTCATGTAATGTATCTCCCCTCAAAATTCTTCCTTTAACCATATAAATGTCAAACTTTTCATTTATAACTATATTATAACATATTTTACTTTATATTATTATTTTTTAGATAATTTTTTTTATACTAATAATCCTTAAAATTCTACACTTTACAATCATATTTCTATATTTTTTTTAATATTTATGTAAATTTGATTAACATTTAAAAAAAATAAATACTATCTTAAATTGCAGATATAATTGCTTATATATCACACAGTTTAAGATAGTACTATTTAATTAGATAGAAATTTTGTCACATATGCTAATGATTGCTCCAAAATATCTTGTCCACTTTCCAATCCATTAATTTTTTCTTCTAAATTCTTTAAATTTTCATTAAGTCTATACAAATTATACTTCATATCATTCAATATTTTAACTTCGTAAGACACTTGCACTCCATCATCATCTATATAAACTTTTTCAGGAGGATTTCCACATTTAATGCATTTAAAAAATATATTTTCTCCTTCCGTGTCTTTAAATACTTTAAAAGTTTCATTGCTACATGAAGAACAATTGGATAGTATTGTGAAAATTTGCTTACTTCTTGATATCTCCCAAGTTTTATTACATTTAATGCACGTTAATTGCAACTTTTCTTCATTATCTCTTATATAAAAACAGTTGCTATCACATCCATCTTCTCTACATACTATTGTAGTTATCATCATTACACTACTGCAAAATTTTTAATTCTACAGCATCCTCCCCTCATTAAATTAATAATATTTTGAAAACTTTTATTAATTATTTAAAATTTCAAATGCCCATTTCATTTTTTAATTAATAAATTATCCCCAAATAATTTCTTCATATAAATTTTTATATTCATTTGCTGATTTGTGCCAACTATTATTTGAATTAATCGCTTGACTAATTATTGAGTTCCATGCATTTTTATCATTATAATAAAAATCCAATGCATAATTCATAATAAGTGATAAATCTTCTGCTTTATACTCTCTAAAACTAAATCCATTTCCAATTCCACTTATTTTATTATATGGTATAACTGTATCTTTTAGCCCACCAGTTTCTCTAACTATAGGAACTGTTCCATATCTTAAGGCTATAAGTTGTCCAAGACCACAAGGTTCAAACATTGATGGCATTAAAAACATGTCAGATCCTGCATAAATTCTATGAGCTAAAGCATTATCAAATGTTACATTGGCTGAAACTTTATCTCTGTATTTATCTTGTAAATATCTAAAATAATTTTCATACCTTTCTTCTCCAGTTCCTAATATAACCAATTGAGCTCCTCTTTCTAAAATTTGCTCAATAGAATTTATTATAAGATCAATCCCTTTTTGGTTAGTTAATCTCGAAACAATTGATATAACAGGTACATTATCATTAATAGGTAGTCCTAGAGAATATTGAAGATCCTTTTTATTTTCAGATTTATCATGTAAATTATATATGCCATATTTCTTACAAATATGAATATCTTCTGCTGGATTATATTCATTATAATCAATCCCATTTACTATACCTACTAAATCATTAGCTCTATATACTAGTAATCCCTCTAAATTTTCGCCATATTCTTTCGTTTTTATTTCTTCTGCATACGTCCTACTTACAGTTGAAATTTTATCTGAAAAATTTATTCCTCCTTTCATATAACTAACAGCCCCATTCAATTCTAGACTCATATTTTCATAAAGGTTATAGTCATAACCGAACAGTTCTGGAAGTACGCTTGGACTAAAATTACCTTGAAATAGTAAATTGTGAATGGAATAGACCGTTTTTATATTTGAATAAAAGCTATTTCTTAAATACTCTACCCTTAACATAACTGGTAACATTCCAGTTTGCCAATCATTACAATGAATAATATCAGGACACCAATTATGCTCTCCAATAAAATTTAAAATTGCTCTACTAAAAAAAGCAAATTTTTCTCCATCATCCAAGTGCCCATACATTTCATCCCTATTAAAATAATAATCATTACCTATAAAATAATAGATAACATTATCATAGGTATACTCAAAAACATCGCAATGTTGATTTCTCCATCCCACACGAACATTAAATGACCTTATATACACCATATCGTTAAAAAAATCTTGTCTTATATTTTTATATCTTGGTATTATGACCCTTGCATCAATATCTAAATTTCTTAATTCTTTAGGCAATGCACCCATAACATCTCCAAGTCCGCCACTTTTTATAAATGGATGTGCTTCTGATGCCGCAAATAAAACTCTCATAACAAAGCTCCTTTTATATATCTAATTTTCTTCTTTAAATTTATTATCTATAATTTTAACTTCATTTTCATCTAAACTAGTTAGTTCACTTTTACTAGTCAATGTTTCAGCTAAAATTTTTTCATCCTCAATTAACTCAGCACATTTTTTTATTACCAACACAGCCATAGGTGGTACTTTTAATAGCACTTTATATGGTTTCTCATTCCATGATTCATTTATAGATTTAAATTCTTCTTTCATTATTTGATCTGAACCTCCATAAGCAAGATTATCACTATTGAACACTTCCTTATAGATTCCTTTCTCATTAACTCCAACTCCAAAATCATAATATACAACTGGAGTAAAATTACAAATAAATATTAAAGTATCTTCTTTTTCTTTGCCTTTTCTCATAAATGTCAATATACTTTTTTCAGAATTATTAGCATCTATCCATTCAAATCCATCAACATCATAATCACATTCCCACAAAGCTTTGTTTTCCAGATAAAACTTATTTAAATCCTTAAAATAATTATGAATTTTATGATGTATATCATATTTTTCTATCACTTGCCATTGCAATTGTTGATTTTCTTGCCATTCAACAAATTGACCAAATTCACTTCCCATAAACAATAATTTTTTACCAGGATGTCCCATCATAAATGCTGAATATAACCTTAAACCAGCATACTTATTCCAATTATCTCCTGGCATTTTACCTATTAAAGAACCTTTTCCATGAACAACCTCATCATGAGAAATAGGTAATATAAACTTTTCTGAATAGTTATATACCATAGAAAAATTTAATTGATTATGATGATATTTCCTATATATAGGGTCTTTTTCTATATATCTTAAAGTATCATTCATCCACCCCATATTCCATTTAAAATCAAAAGCTAATCCCCCATCTTCAATTGATGCAGTAATTCCTTCCCAAGACGTTGACTCCTCAGCAATGGTTATCACACCCGGAAAATTGCTTTTTACCGTTTTATTAAAGTTCTTTAAAAAATCTATAGCTTCTAAATTTCCATTTTTCCCATATATATTAGGTTCCCACTCTCCATAATTTCTTCCATAATCTAAATAAAGCATATTAGATACAGCATCTACCCTTAATCCATCTACATGAAATTCATCTATCCAATAGCATGCATTAGATATTAAAAAACTTTTTACCTCTGGCCTTCCTAAATCAAAATTATTGGTTCCCCAACCCTTATTTTCTGATTTCCAACTTGCTCCATATTCATAGGTTGCAGTACCATCAAAATAAGCTAATCCATGTTCATCTTTGCAAAAGTGACCAGGTACCCAATCAAAAATTACCCCTATATCCTCTTTATGAAGATTATTAATTAAATTTTTTAATCCTTTAGCATCACCATACCTACTAGTAGGTGAATAATATCCTGTAATTTGATATCCCCAAGATTTATCTAATGGGTGTTCATTTACTGGCATAATTTCAACGTGAGTATAACCCATATCCTTAATATATTCAGGTAATATTTTGCTCAATTCATCGTAAGTTAAAAATTCCTTGTCATTTCTTTTCCATGAACCTAAATGCAGCTCATAAATATTCATAGGAGTTTCAAAATGATTTATTTTCCCCCTCCTATTCAACCACTTTTTATCTCCCCATCTATATTTAGATTCTTTAACCAGTATAGATGCTGTATCTGGACGCAATTCAGATTTAAATGCATAGGGATCTGCTTTTAAAACAGTCCATGTTTCATCTTCATTAGTAACAGCAAATTTATACTTCATACCTTCTTTTAAATCAGGTACAAATATACTCCATAAACCACTTTCATTTTGTCTTATCATCTCATATTCTTCTTTTTTTTCCCAATTAGAAAAATCTCCAACAACTATAACTTTACTGGCAGTTGGAGCCCATGTGGTAAACCTAAATCCCTTTTTTCTATTTTCTGTAACATAATGTGCCCCCATAAACTTATAACAACTCATATGGGTTCCCTCTTTAAAAAGATACTCATCTAAATCTGTTACAAAATTTTTAAAATTAACCGATTCATTACTAATAATATGTTTGTAATCATTAACTAACTTTTCTTTTATACACTTTTTGTCTGTTTTTTTATTTTTTAATTTCATTTTATCCTCATTAAAACTAACACTAATTTCATTTTTACAATTGATTAAATCATCATCCAACTCTACAATATTATTATTTTCAAATTGTGTTTTTTTCATATAAACCCCCATTTCTTACAACCATAAATTAGTTATTAAAGTATTTAGTTTAAAAAAATTATAGCATTATTTTAATTTAAAGTAAATATTTGCAATATTAATCAAAATAAAATACTTTTATTAATAAAAAATAGATAAAGCCTTAAAGGCTTTATCTATAACAGTTTGCATAAAAAAATTATTTACATGACTTGAATACTATCTAACTCTATAATTTGTTGTTCAATCAAATGTATTAATCTATCAACTTCTTTTGTGTCTTTATTAGCTAATACAAATCTTCTTTTCTTTAGTTTTAACTCTACTAATTCGTCTCGTAGCTCTTCTAACCCCACCATAACAAATACACTTCCTATCATAATATCTCTTTATGCATTTTATACCATTAAATAATCTTTATAATATACTTTTATTATACGTTAATTTCAACATAATTTACACACATATTTTATAATTTATTGCATAAAAAAAGAACTACTTAAATTAAAGTAGTTCTTTTTGGTGGAGGTAAAGAGATTCGAACTCTTGACCCCCTGCGTGCAAGGCAGGTGCTCTCCCAACTGAGCTATACCCCCAAATATGGTGGACCTTCAGGGACTCGAACCCCGGACCTACCGGTTATGAGCCGGTTGCTCTAACCAACTGAGCTAAAGATCCATAAACCTGGCAACCACTTACTCTCCCACACAGTCTCCCATGCAGTACCATCAGCCTCTAAAAGCTTAACCTTCGTGTTCGGAATGGAAACGGGTGTTACCTTAAAGAGCATTATCACCAGATAATTTGTAATATCAATTACATTTTTATTGTATAACAAATTAATTACCTTGTCAACACTTTTTTGTTTTTTTAATTACACTAAGTATTAACATAAAGTTAATTAGGTCAAGCCCTCGACCTATTAGTATCAGTCAGCTAAATATGTTACCATACTTACACCTCTGACCTATCAACCTTGTGTTCTTCAAGGGGTCTTACTAGCTTATGCTATGGGAAATCTCATCTTGAGGTGGGCTTCACGCTTAGATGCTTTCAGCGTTTATCCCTTCCCGACTTAGCTACCCAGCTGTGCTCCTGGCGGAACAACTGGTACACCAGAGGTCAGTCCATCCCGGTCCTCTCGTACTAAGGACAGCTCCTCTCAAATTTCCTACGCCCGCGACGGATAGGGACCGAACTGTCTCACGACGTTCTGAACCCAGCTCGCGTGCCGCTTTAATGGGCGAACAGCCCAACCCTTGGGACCTACTTCAGCCCCAGGATGCGACGAGCCGACATCGAGGTGCCAAACCTCCCCGTCGATGTGGACTCTTGGGGGAGATCAGCCTGTTATCCCCGAGGTAGCTTTTATCCGTTGAGCGATGGCCCTCCCACGAGGTACCACCGGATCACTAAGCCCGACTTTCGTCCCTGCTCCACTTGTGGGTGTCGCAGTCAGGCTCCCTTCTGCCTTTGCACTCTTCGAACGATTTCCGACCGTTCTGAGGGAACCTTTGGGCGCCTCCGTTACTTTTTAGGAGGCGACCGCCCCAGTCAAACTGCCCACCTAACAATGTCCTGTGACCAGATTCATGGCCGCCAGTTAGAACTTCAGTACTATCAGGGTGGTATCCCAACGTCGACTCCACTAAGGCTGACGCCCTAGTCTCTCAGTCTCCCACCTATCCTGTACAGACAATACCGAAATTCAATGCTAAGCTACAGTAAAGCTCTACGGGGTCTTTCCGTCCAATCGCGGGTAACCAGCATCTTCACTGGTACTACAACTTCGCCGGATTTGCAGTTGAGACAGTGCTCAAGTCATTACGCCATTCGTGCGGGTCAGAACTTACCTGACAAGGAATTTCGCTACCTTAGGACCGTTATAGTTACGGCCGCCGTTTACTGGGGCTTAAGTTCACACCTTCGCTTACGCTAAGTGTTCCCCTTAACCTTCCAGCACCGGGCAGGCGTCAGCCCCTATACATCAGCTTACGCTTTAGCAGAGACCTGTGTTTTTGCTAAACAGTTGCTTGAGCCTATTCTCTGCGGCCTACTCTCGTAGGCATCCCTTATTGCTAACTTACGGGATCAATTTGCCGAGTTCCTTAACTGCAATTCTTCCGCCGGCCTTAGGATTCTCTCCTCACCTACCTGTGTCGGTTTGCGGTACGGGCACTACTTCTCTCTCTAGACGCTTTTCTTGGCAGCGTGGAATCATGTACTTCGGTTCCGTAGAACCTTCCCCATAACATCTCATCATTATTACAACGGATTTGCCTATTGTAACTGACTAAATGCTTAGACTAGCATCCAATAGCTAGCACACACTATCCTCCTGCGTCACGCCATCGATAATAACGATGGTAGTGGTACTGGAATATCAACCAGTTGTCCATCACCTACGCCTTTCGGCCTCGGCTTAGGTCCCGACTAACCCTCAGCGGACGAGCCTTCCTGAGGAAACCTTAGGTATTCGGCCTGTAGGATTCTCACCTACATCTCGCTACTAATGCCAACATTCTCACTCGTAATCAGTCCACCACTCCTTACGGTATGACTTCAGCCCGATTACGACGCTCCTCTACCGCTTGAATAAATTCAAGCCCGTAGCTTCGGTGGTAAGTTTTAGCCCCGAACATCTTCGGCGCAGGATCTCTCGACTAGTGAGCTATTACGCACTCTTTTAATGAGTGGCTGCTTCTAAGCCAACATCCTAGTTGTCTTAGAAATCCCACATCCTTTTCCACTTAACTTACACTTTGGGACCTTAGCTGACGATCTGGGCTGTTTCCCTTTTGACCACGGATCTTATCATTCGTAGTCTGACTGCCGAACTTATAGTATATGGCATTCGGAGTTTGATAAGGTTCGGTAAGCGCTATGCCCCCTAGCCCATTCAGTGCTCTACCTCCATTACTCATATTCGACGCTAGCCCTAAAGCTATTTCGAGGAGAACCAGCTATCTCCGAGTTCGATTGGAATTTCTCCGCTATCCACAGCTCATCCCATGCTTTTTCAACAGCAACGTGGTTCGGTCCTCCACGAGGTTTTACCCTCGCTTCAACCTGGCCATGGATAGGTCACCCGGTTTCGGGTCTACGACATGCAACTAGTTGCCCTATTAAGACTTGGTTTCCCTTCGGCTCCGTACCTTAAGTACTTAACCTTGCTACATATCGTAACTCGTTGGCTCGTTCTACAAAAAGCACATCATCGCACACATAAGGTGCTTTGATCGGTTGTAGACATATGGTTTCAGGTTCTATTTCACTCCCCTCCCGGGGTTCTTTTCACCTTTCCCTCACGGTACTGCTTCACTATCGGTCATCAGGTAGTATTTAGCCTTGGGAGGTGGTCCTCCCTGCTTCCCACAAGGTTTCACGTGTCTCGTGGTACTCTGGATTAGAACTTGATTACTCTAACTTTCACTTACAGGACTATTACCTTCTACGGTAGAGCTTTCCAGCTCTCTTCAATTAGTTATAGTTTCTCGTTATGTTCTATCCACAACCCCGGAAACAAGTTTCCGGTTTGGGCTCTTTCCCTTTCGCTCGCCGCTACTTAGAAAATCGATTTTTCTTTCTCTTCCTCTAGGTACTTAGATGTTTCAGTTCCCTAGGTTTACCCTCGTTAACCTATTTATTCAGTTAACGATACATGGGGTTTCCCATGTGAGTTTCCTCATTCGGAAATCTTTGGATCTCAGACTATGTGCGTCTACCCAAAGCTTATCGCAGCTTATCACGTCCTTCATCGGCTCCTGATGCCAAGGCATTCACCATACGCCCTTTGTAGCTTGACCTTTGTTTCTATCTTTTAGATAGTTGCAATCAATTTTACAAAGAATAGTAAATTTAATTGGCTTTACTCTATTTATTAATACTTATGTGTAATTTTCAAAGAACATAATTTTGAAAGAACTTAGTCTTTCAAAATTAAACAGATATTTAAGAAGCATTCTTTATTATCATCTTAGTTTTCCTAAGATGTTCTTCCTTAGAAAGGAGGTGATCCAGCCGCAGGTTCTCCTACGGCTACCTTGTTACGACTTCACCCCAATCGCTGACCCTACCTTCGGCCGCTGCCTCCTTACGGTTAGCTTACGGACTTCGGGTATTGCCAACTCTCATGGTGTGACGGGCGGTGTGTACAAGACCCGGGAACGTATTCACCGCGACATTCTGATTCGCGATTACTAGCAACTCCAGCTTCATGTAGGCGAGTTTCAGCCTACAATCCGAACTGAGACAAGTTTTTGAGTTTTGCTCCACTTCACAGTATTGCTTCTCTTTGTACTTGCCATTGTAGCACGTGTGTAGCCCTAGACATAAGGGGCATGATGATTTGACGTCATCCCCACCTTCCTCCCGGTTAACCCGGGCAGTCTCGCTAGAGTGGTCAACTTAATGGTACCAACTAACAATAAGGGTTGCGCTCGTTGCGGGACTTAACCCAACATCTCACGACACGAGCTGACGACAACCATGCACCACCTGTGTTCCTGTTCCCGAAGGAACTTCCCACATTACTGGTAATTCAGGACATGTCAAGTCTAGGTAAGGTTCTTCGCGTTGCTTCGAATTAAACCACATGCTCCGCTGCTTGTGCGGGTCCCCGTCAATTCCTTTGAGTTTTAATCTTGCGACCGTACTCCCCAGGCGGAATACTTAATGCGTTAGCGGCGGCACAGAGGCTTGGGGCCCCTACACCTAGTATTCATCGTTTACGGCGTGGACTACCAGGGTATCTAATCCTGTTTGCTCCCCACGCTTTCGAGCCTCAGCGTCAGTTACAGTCCAGAGAATCGCCTTCGCCACTGGTGTTCTTCCTAATCTCTACGCATTTCACCGCTACACTAGGAATTCCATTCTCCTCTCCTGCACTCTAGATATCCAGTTTGGAATGCAGCTCCCAAGTTAAGCTCGGGTATTTCACATCCCACTTAAATATCCGCCTACGCTCCCTTTACGCCCAGTAAATCCGGATAACGCTTGCCACCTACGTATTACCGCGGCTGCTGGCACGTAGTTAGCCGTGGCTTCCTCCTTAGGTACCGTCATTATCGTCCCTAAAGACAGAGCTTTACAATCCGAAGACCTTCATCACTCACGCGGCGTTGCTGCATCAGGGTTTCCCCCATTGTGCAATATTCCCCACTGCTGCCTCCCGTAGGAGTCTGGACCGTGTCTCAGTTCCAATGTGGCCGATCACCCTCTCAGGTCGGCTACGCATCGTCGCCTTGGTGAGCCGTTACCTCACCAACTAGCTAATGCGCCGCGGGCCCATCTCATAGCGGATTGCTCCTTTGATTGTTAAAAGATGCCTTTCAACAATATTATGCGGTATTAATCTTCCTTTCGGAAGGCTATTCCCCTCTATGAGGCAGGTTGCCCACGTGTTACTCACCCGTCCGCCGCTAGAAAAGCTCCGAAGAACTTTTCTCGCTCGACTTGCATGTGTTAAGCACGCCGCCAGCGTTCATCCTGAGCCAGGATCAAACTCTCAAATTAAAATATACTAATTTCTTAGTTTTTATTTGAGTTTAATCTACTCATATTACTTATAAAAGAATTGCTGGTTTACTTAAATTATCTGTTTAATTTTCAAAGACCATTCTTTTTCTTTTTTCTTTGTCGCCCTCAAGCGACTTCTTTATCTTATCACTTTACTTAATCTTTGTCAATAACTTTTTTTATTTTTTTAATCAAATAAATATTAATACAATTTTTTTATTTTAATTCTTATTTTTTGGCTTTATTTAAAAATACTTTTAAATATTTATACAATCATTAATAATTCCCATAAAAAATAATTTTCACTAAATTATTTTAAAATTTACTTAACATACCTAATTACATATAATAAAATATATACATAAATTTTTATGGAGGTAAAATATGAAAAAAACAAATTATATGTTAATTATAGTATTGCCTTTAATGTGGTTACTATACTGTCTATTTGAATTTTTTAGTGGAAAAATATATTTATCTACTCTTATTTTTTTAACTATATTTCCATCATTAATTTTATTTATAATTAGTTTCTTATTGTTTAAGATTTCCAAATATTTTGAACATGGCTTATCTAAAAAATCTTTATTTTTTTTATCTCTAATTTTATTTATAATTGACCAAAGTGCAAAAATAATTATAAGAATTTTTTTCTTCAAAAAAAGCTTTTATATAATTCCTAATTTGTTATCTTTTAATCCAATTATAAATACCAAAGGTTCCTGGCTGAATGTGAGATTTAATATTAATATTAATTTCATTATGTTAATATTAATAAATTTTATTGCATTATTTTTATTTTATGAAATTTATAAATATTATAATAACTACTATAAAAAAAATTTTTTTGTTGATTTATGTTACATCTTTATCATAGCAGGATCTGCATGTTCTCTAATAGATAAAATTTTTTATGGAGGAAGCCTAGATTTTATTGGAATAAGTAACTTATTTATAGCTGATTTTAAAGATATTTATATAAATATGGCTATTTTTTTATTTATCACAATAACTTTTAATGAAAATAATAATAAAATTAAAGATTCAAGTATGCAAACAAAAAAAATTTCTCGCTTTATTATCGATGATATTAAAATAAATATTCTAAAAAAAAATAACTAATGTTACTATATTACACTAAATAATATAAAAATAAACCTCTATATAAAATATAGAGGTTTGGTGGCTCACCGGGGAATCGAACCCCGAACACCATGATTAAAAGTCATGTGCTCTACCGACTGAGCTAGTGAACCATATAAACCTGGCAACCACTTACTCTCCCACACAGTCTCCCATGCAGTACCATCAGCCTCTAAAAGCTTAACCTTCGTGTTCGGAATGGAAACGGGTGTTACCTTAAAGAGCATTATCACCAGATAATCATGTTATTTATATGAAAGATATATTCTCTCAAAATTACACTAAGCATTAACATAAAGTTAATTAGGTCAAGCCCTCGACCTATTAGTATCAGTCAGCTAAATATGTTACCATACTTACACCTCTGACCTATCAACCTTGTGTTCTTCAAGGGGTCTTACTAGCTTATGCTATGGGAAATCTCATCTTGAGGTGGGCTTCACGCTTAGATGCTTTCAGCGTTTATCCCTTCCCGACTTAGCTACCCAGCTGTGCTCCTGGCGGAACAACTGGTACACCAGAGGTCAGTCCATCCCGGTCCTCTCGTACTAAGGACAGCTCCTCTCAAATTTCCTACGCCCGCGACGGATAGGGACCGAACTGTCTCACGACGTTCTGAACCCAGCTCGCGTGCCGCTTTAATGGGCGAACAGCCCAACCCTTGGGACCTACTTCAGCCCCAGGATGCGACGAGCCGACATCGAGGTGCCAAACCTCCCCGTCGATGTGGACTCTTGGGGGAGATCAGCCTGTTATCCCCGAGGTAGCTTTTATCCGTTGAGCGATGGCCCTCCCACGAGGTACCACCGGATCACTAAGCCCGACTTTCGTCCCTGCTCCACTTGTGGGTGTCGCAGTCAGGCTCCCTTCTGCCTTTGCACTCTTCGAACGATTTCCGACCGTTCTGAGGGAACCTTTGGGCGCCTCCGTTACTTTTTAGGAGGCGACCGCCCCAGTCAAACTGCCCACCTAACAATGTCCTGTGACCAGATTCATGGCCGCCAGTTAGAACTTCAGTACTATCAGGGTGGTATCCCAACGTCGACTCCACTAAGGCTGACGCCCTAGTCTCTCAGTCTCCCACCTATCCTGTACAGACAATACCGAAATTCAATGCTAAGCTACAGTAAAGCTCTACGGGGTCTTTCCGTCCAATCGCGGGTAACCAGCATCTTCACTGGTACTACAACTTCGCCGGATTTGCAGTTGAGACAGTGCTCAAGTCATTACGCCATTCGTGCGGGTCAGAACTTACCTGACAAGGAATTTCGCTACCTTAGGACCGTTATAGTTACGGCCGCCGTTTACTGGGGCTTAAGTTCACACCTTCGCTTACGCTAAGTGTTCCCCTTAACCTTCCAGCACCGGGCAGGCGTCAGCCCCTATACATCAGCTTACGCTTTAGCAGAGACCTGTGTTTTTGCTAAACAGTTGCTTGAGCCTATTCTCTGCGGCCTACTCTCGTAGGCATCCCTTATTGCTAACTTACGGGATCAATTTGCCGAGTTCCTTAACTGCAATTCTTCCGCCGGCCTTAGGATTCTCTCCTCACCTACCTGTGTCGGTTTGCGGTACGGGCACTACTTCTCTCTCTAGACGCTTTTCTTGGCAGCGTGGAATCATGTACTTCGGTTCCGTAGAACCTTCCCCATAACATCTCATCATTATTACAACGGATTTGCCTATTGTAACTGACTAAATGCTTAGACTAGCATCCAATAGCTAGCACACACTATCCTCCTGCGTCACGCCATCGATAATAACGATGGTAGTGGTACTGGAATATCAACCAGTTGTCCATCACCTACGCCTTTCGGCCTCGGCTTAGGTCCCGACTAACCCTCAGCGGACGAGCCTTCCTGAGGAAACCTTAGGTATTCGGCCTGTAGGATTCTCACCTACATCTCGCTACTAATGCCAACATTCTCACTCGTAATCAGTCCACCACTCCTTACGGTATGACTTCAGCCCGATTACGACGCTCCTCTACCGCTTGAATAAATTCAAGCCCGTAGCTTCGGTGGTAAGTTTTAGCCCCGAACATCTTCGGCGCAGGATCTCTCGACTAGTGAGCTATTACGCACTCTTTTAATGAGTGGCTGCTTCTAAGCCAACATCCTAGTTGTCTTAGAAATCCCACATCCTTTTCCACTTAACTTACACTTTGGGACCTTAGCTGACGATCTGGGCTGTTTCCCTTTTGACCACGGATCTTATCATTCGTAGTCTGACTGCCGAACTTATAGTATATGGCATTCGGAGTTTGATAAGGTTCGGTAAGCGCTATGCCCCCTAGCCCATTCAGTGCTCTACCTCCATTACTCATATTCGACGCTAGCCCTAAAGCTATTTCGAGGAGAACCAGCTATCTCCGAGTTCGATTGGAATTTCTCCGCTATCCACAGCTCATCCCATGCTTTTTCAACAGCAACGTGGTTCGGTCCTCCACGAGGTTTTACCCTCGCTTCAACCTGGCCATGGATAGGTCACCCGGTTTCGGGTCTACGACATGCAACTAGTTGCCCTATTAAGACTTGGTTTCCCTTCGGCTCCGTACCTTAAGTACTTAACCTTGCTACATATCGTAACTCGTTGGCTCGTTCTACAAAAAGCACATCATCGCACACATAAGGTGCTTTGATCGGTTGTAGACATATGGTTTCAGGTTCTATTTCACTCCCCTCCCGGGGTTCTTTTCACCTTTCCCTCACGGTACTGCTTCACTATCGGTCATCAGGTAGTATTTAGCCTTGGGAGGTGGTCCTCCCTGCTTCCCACAAGGTTTCACGTGTCTCGTGGTACTCTGGATTAGAACTTGATTACTCTAACTTTCACTTACAGGACTATTACCTTCTACGGTAGAGCTTTCCAGCTCTCTTCAATTAGTTATAGTTTCTCGTTATGTTCTATCCACAACCCCGGAAACAAGTTTCCGGTTTGGGCTCTTTCCCTTTCGCTCGCCGCTACTTAGAAAATCGATTTTTCTTTCTCTTCCTCTAGGTACTTAGATGTTTCAGTTCCCTAGGTTTACCCTCGTTAACCTATTTATTCAGTTAACGATACATGGGGTTTCCCATGTGAGTTTCCTCATTCGGAAATCTTTGGATCTCAGACTATGTGCGTCTACCCAAAGCTTATCGCAGCTTATCACGTCCTTCGTCGGCTCCTGATGCCAAGGCATTCACCATACGCCCTTTGTAGCTTGACCTTTGTTTCTATCTTTTAGATAGTTGCAATCAATTTTACAAAGAATAGTAAATTTAATTGGCTTTACTCTATTTATTAATACTTATGTGTAATTTTCAAAGAACATAATTTTGAAAGAACTTAGTCTTTCAAAATTAAACAGATATTTAAGAAGCATTCTTTATTATCATCTTAGTTTTCCTAAGATGTTCTTCCTTAGAAAGGAGGTGATCCAGCCGCAGGTTCTCCTACGGCTACCTTGTTACGACTTCACCCCAATCGCTGACCCTACCTTCGGCCGCTGCCTCCTTACGGTTAGCTTACGGACTTCGGGTATTGCCAACTCTCATGGTGTGACGGGCGGTGTGTACAAGACCCGGGAACGTATTCACCGCGACATTCTGATTCGCGATTACTAGCAACTCCAGCTTCATGTAGGCGAGTTTCAGCCTACAATCCGAACTGAGACAAGTTTTTGAGTTTTGCTCCACTTCACAGTATTGCTTCTCTTTGTACCTGCCATTGTAGCACGTGTGTAGCCCTAGACATAAGGGGCATGATGATTTGACGTCATCCCCACCTTCCTCCCGGTTAACCCGGGCAGTCTCGCTAGAGTGGTCAACTTAATGGTACCAACTAACAATAAGGGTTGCGCTCGTTGCGGGACTTAACCCAACATCTCACGACACGAGCTGACGACAACCATGCACCACCTGTGTTCCTGTTCCCGAAGGAACTTCCCACATTACTGGTAATTCAGGACATGTCAAGTCTAGGTAAGGTTCTTCGCGTTGCTTCGAATTAAACCACATGCTCCGCTGCTTGTGCGGGTCCCCGTCAATTCCTTTGAGTTTTAATCTTGCGACCGTACTCCCCAGGCGGAATACTTAATGCGTTAGCGGCGGCACAGAGGCTTGGGGCCCCTACACCTAGTATTCATCGTTTACGGCGTGGACTACCAGGGTATCTAATCCTGTTTGCTCCCCACGCTTTCGAGCCTCAGCGTCAGTTACAGTCCAGAGAATCGCCTTCGCCACTGGTGTTCTTCCTAATCTCTACGCATTTCACCGCTACACTAGGAATTCCATTCTCCTCTCCTGCACTCTAGATATCCAGTTTGGAATGCAGCTCCCAAGTTAAGCTCGGGTATTTCACATCCCACTTAAATATCCGCCTACGCTCCCTTTACGCCCAGTAAATCCGGATAACGCTTGCCACCTACGTATTACCGCGGCTGCTGGCACGTAGTTAGCCGTGGCTTCCTCCTTAGGTACCGTCATTATCGTCCCTAAAGACAGAGCTTTACAATCCGAAGACCTTCATCACTCACGCGGCGTTGCTGCATCAGGGTTTCCCCCATTGTGCAATATTCCCCACTGCTGCCTCCCGTAGGAGTTTGGACCGTGTCTCAGTTCCAATGTGGCCGATCACCCTCTCAGGTCGGCTACGCATCGTCGCCTTGGTGAGCCGTTACCTCACCAACTAGCTAATGCGCCGCGGGCCCATCTCATAGCGGATTGCTCCTTTGATTGTTAAAAGATGCCTTTCAACAATATTATGCGGTATTAATCTTCCTTTCGGAAGGCTATCCCCCCCTATGAGGCAGGTTGCCCACGTGTTACTCACCCGTCCGCCGCTAGAAAAGCTCCGAAGAACTTTTCTCGCTCGACTTGCATGTGTTAAGCACGCCGCCAGCGTTCATCCTGAGCCAGGATCAAACTCTCAAATTAAAATATACTAATTTCTTAGTTTTTATTTGAGTTTAATCTACTCATATTACTTATAAAAGAATTGCTGGTTTACTTAAATTATCTGTTTAATTTTCAAAGACCATTCTTTTTCTTTTTTCTTTGTCGCCCTCAATCGACTTCTTTATCTTATCACTTTACTTAATCTTTGTCAACAACTTTTTAAATATTTTTATTATTTTCTTAAGAATAAATACTCTTATATTATGATTTAAATTTTATTCTACAAAATTATAAAAAGTTATTTATTGACATAACAAATTTTTTATTATATATTATCTTTAAATCATTATATTTCAAAATATTATTATAATTAGTTATAAAAGGAATTTTGATAATATTTGTATACACTTTTAATTTAATAGGAAAGGATGGTGAATTCTTAATTTTTTATAAAATTAAGATATATGTATGTTTGGATTATTTAAAAAAGATTTTCAATTAATAGCACCAGTGAGTGGAACAACAATGAACCTTTCAGAAGTTCCCGATGAAGTATTCGCAGGAAAAATGGCAGGAGATGGATTAGCAATAAATCCTACAGATGATGTGTTTGTTGCACCAGCTGATGGGGAATTAAATCTAATTTTTAAAACAAACCATGCATTCGCTCTAACATTAAGTAATGGTGTCGAATTATTAGTTCATATAGGAGTTGATACTGTTTCTCTAAATGGTGAAGGTTTTGAAAGGCTTATAGAGCCTGGAGTTAAAGTTAAGGCCGGAACTCCTATAATTAAAATAAATAAAGATTTTATACTAAGCAAAGGTTTCTCTCTTGCAACACCTCTATTAATAACTAATGTTGATGATTCTATAAAAGAGTTTAAAAATCTAATCGGAAAAACCGTTACAGGTGGACAGGATGTTGTGTTAACTTATAAAATTAAATAAATTAGTAAATAATAAAGAAATTCTTAAGATTTTTTCTTAAGAATTTTTCTTACATCACTAAATAATATAAAAATAAACCTCTATATATAGAATATAGAGGTTTGGTGGCTCACCGGGGAATCGAACCCCGGACACCATGATTAAAAGTCATGTGCTCTACCGACTGAGCTAGTGAACCATATAAACCTGGCAACCACTTACTCTCCCACACAGTCTCCCATGCAGTACCATCAGCCTCTAAAAGCTTAACCTTCGTGTTCGGAATGGAAACGGGTGTTACCTTAAAGAGCATTATCACCAGATAATCATGTTATTTATATGAAAGATATATTCTCTCAAAATTACACTAAGCATTAACATAAAGTTAATTAGGTCAAGCCCTCGACCTATTAGTATCAGTCAGCTAAATATGTTACCATACTTACACCTCTGACCTATCAACCTTGTGTTCTTCAAGGGGTCTTACTAGCTTATGCTATGGGAAATCTCATCTTGAGGTGGGCTTCACGCTTAGATGCTTTCAGCGTTTATCCCTTCCCGACTTAGCTACCCAGCTGTGCTCCTGGCGGAACAACTGGTACACCAGAGGTCAGTCCATCCCGGTCCTCTCGTACTAAGGACAGCTCCTCTCAAATTTCCTACGCCCGCGACGGATAGGGACCGAACTGTCTCACGACGTTCTGAACCCAGCTCGCGTGCCGCTTTAATGGGCGAACAGCCCAACCCTTGGGACCTACTTCAGCCCCAGGATGCGACGAGCCGACATCGAGGTGCCAAACCTCCCCGTCGATGTGGACTCTTGGGGGAGATCAGCCTGTTATCCCCGAGGTAGCTTTTATCCGTTGAGCGATGGCCCTCCCACGAGGTACCACCGGATCACTAAGCCCGACTTTCGTCCCTGCTCCACTTGTGGGTGTCGCAGTCAGGCTCCCTTCTGCCTTTGCACTCTTCGAACGATTTCCGACCGTTCTGAGGGAACCTTTGGGCGCCTCCGTTACTTTTTAGGAGGCGACCGCCCCAGTCAAACTGCCCACCTAACAATGTCCTGTGACCAGATTCATGGCCGCCAGTTAGAACTTCAGTACTATCAGGGTGGTATCCCAACGTCGACTCCACTAAGGCTGACGCCCTAGTCTCTCAGTCTCCCACCTATCCTGTACAGACAATACCGAAATTCAATGCTAAGCTACAGTAAAGCTCTACGGGGTCTTTCCGTCCAATCGCGGGTAACCAGCATCTTCACTGGTACTACAACTTCGCCGGATTTGCAGTTGAGACAGTGCTCAAGTCATTACGCCATTCGTGCGGGTCAGAACTTACCTGACAAGGAATTTCGCTACCTTAGGACCGTTATAGTTACGGCCGCCGTTTACTGGGGCTTAAGTTCACACCTTCGCTTACGCTAAGTGTTCCCCTTAACCTTCCAGCACCGGGCAGGCGTCAGCCCCTATACATCAGCTTACGCTTTAGCAGAGACCTGTGTTTTTGCTAAACAGTTGCTTGAGCCTATTCTCTGCGGCCTACTCTCATAGGCATCCCTTATTGCTAACTTACGGGATCAATTTGCCGAGTTCCTTAACTGCAATTCTTCCGCCGGCCTTAGGATTCTCTCCTCACCTACCTGTGTCGGTTTGCGGTACGGGCACTACTTCTCTCTCTAGACGCTTTTCTTGGCAGCGTGGAATCATGTACTTCGGTTCCGTAGAACCTTCCCCATAACATCTCATTATTATTACAACGGATTTGCCTATTGTAACTGACTAAATGCTTAGACTAGCATCCAATAGCTAGCACACACTATCCTCCTGCGTCACGCCATCGATAATAACGATGGTAGTGGTACTGGAATATCAACCAGTTGTCCATCACCTACGCCTTTCGGCCTCGGCTTAGGTCCCGACTAACCCTCAGCGGACGAGCCTTCCTGAGGAAACCTTAGGTATTCGGCCTGTAGGATTCTCACCTACATCTCGCTACTAATGCCAACATTCTCACTCGTAATCAGTCCACCACTCCTTACGGTATGACTTCAGCCCGATTACGACGCTCCTCTACCGCTTGAATAAATTCAAGCCCGTAGCTTCGGTGGTAAGTTTTAGCCCCGAACATCTTCGGCGCAGGATCTCTCGACTAGTGAGCTATTACGCACTCTTTTAATGAGTGGCTGCTTCTAAGCCAACATCCTAGTTGTCTTAGAAATCCCACATCCTTTTCCACTTAACTTACACTTTGGGACCTTAGCTGACGATCTGGGCTGTTTCCCTTTTGACCACGGATCTTATCATTCGTAGTCTGACTGCCGAACTTATAGTATATGGCATTCGGAGTTTGATAAGGTTCGGTAAGCACTATGCCCCCTAGCCCATTCAGTGCTCTACCTCCATTACTCATATTCGACGCTAGCCCTAAAGCTATTTCGAGGAGAACCAGCTATCTCCGAGTTCGATTGGAATTTCTCCGCTATCCACAGCTCATCCCATGCTTTTTCAACAGCAACGTGGTTCGGTCCTCCACGAGGTTTTACCCTCGCTTCAACCTGGCCATGGATAGGTCACCCGGTTTCGGGTCTACGACATGCAACTAGTTGCCCTATTAAGACTTGGTTTCCCTTCGGCTCCGTACCTTAAGTACTTAACCTTGCTACATATCGTAACTCGTTGGCTCGTTCTACAAAAAGCACATCATCGCACACATAAGGTGCTTTGATCGGTTGTAGACATATGGTTTCAGGTTCTATTTCACTCCCCTCCCGGGGTTCTTTTCACCTTTCCCTCACGGTACTGCTTCACTATCGGTCATCAGGTAGTATTTAGCCTTGGGAGGTGGTCCTCCCTGCTTCCCACAAGGTTTCACGTGTCTCGTGGTACTCTGGATTAGAACTTGATTACTCTAACTTTCACTTACAGGACTATTACCTTCTACGGTAGAGCTTTCCAGCTCTCTTCAATTAGTTATAGTTTCTCGTTATGTTCTATCCACAACCCCGGAAACAAGTTTCCGGTTTGGGCTCTTTCCCTTTCGCTCGCCGCTACTTAGAAAATCGATTTTTCTTTCTCTTCCTCTAGGTACTTAGATGTTTCAGTTCCCTAGGTTTACCCTCGTTAACCTATTTATTCAGTTAACGATACATGGGGTTTCCCATGTGAGTTTCCTCATTCGGAAATCTTTGGATCTCAGACTATGTGCGTCTACCCAAAGCTTATCGCAGCTTATCACGTCCTTCATCGGCTCCTGATGCCAAGGCATTCACCATACGCCCTTTGTAGCTTGACCTTTGTTTCTATCTTTTAGATAGTTGCAATCAATTTTACAAAGAATAGTAAATTTAATTGGCTTTACTCTATTTATTAATACTTATGTGTAATTTTCAAAGAACATAATTTTGAAAGAACTTAGTCTTTCAAAATTAAACAGATATTTAAGAAGCATTCTTTATTATCATCTTAGTTTTCCTAAGATGTTCTTCCTTAGAAAGGAGGTGATCCAGCCGCAGGTTCTCCTACGGCTACCTTGTTACGACTTCACCCCAATCGCTGACCCTACCTTCGGCCGCTGCCTCCTTACGGTTAGCTTACGGACTTCGGGTATTGCCAACTCTCATGGTGTGACGGGCGGTGTGTACAAGACCCGGGAACGTATTCACCGCGACATTCTGATTCGCGATTACTAGCAACTCCAGCTTCATGTAGGCGAGTTTCAGCCTACAATCCGAACTGAGACAAGTTTTTGAGTTTTGCTCCACTTCACAGTATTGCTTCTCTTTGTACTTGCCATTGTAGCACGTGTGTAGCCCTAGACATAAGGGGCATGATGATTTGACGTCATCCCCACCTTCCTCCCGGTTAACCCGGGCAGTCTCGCTAGAGTGGTCAACTTAATGGTACCAACTAACAATAAGGGTTGCGCTCGTTGCGGGACTTAACCCAACATCTCACGACACGAGCTGACGACAACCATGCACCACCTGTGTTCCTGTTCCCGAAGGAACTTCCCACATTACTGGTAATTCAGGACATGTCAAGTCTAGGTAAGGTTCTTCGCGTTGCTTCGAATTAAACCACATGCTCCGCTGCTTGTGCGGGTCCCCGTCAATTCCTTTGAGTTTTAATCTTGCGACCGTACTCCCCAGGCGGAATACTTAATGCGTTAGCGGCGGCACAGAGGCTTGGGGCCCCTACACCTAGTATTCATCGTTTACGGCGTGGACTACCAGGGTATCTAATCCTGTTTGCTCCCCACGCTTTCGAGCCTCAGCGTCAGTTACAGTCCAGAGAATCGCCTTCGCCACTGGTGTTCTTCCTAATCTCTACGCATTTCACCGCTACACTAGGAATTCCATTCTCCTCTCCTGCACTCTAGATATCCAGTTTGGAATGCAGCTCCCAAGTTAAGCTCGGGTATTTCACATCCCACTTAAATATCCGCCTACGCTCCCTTTACGCCCAGTAAATCCGGATAACGCTTGCCACCTACGTATTACCGCGGCTGCTGGCACGTAGTTAGCCGTGGCTTCCTCCTTAGGTACCGTCATTATCGTCCCTAAAGACAGAGCTTTACAATCCGAAGACCTTCATCACTCACGCGGCGTTGCTGCATCAGGGTTTCCCCCATTGTGCAATATTCCCCACTGCTGCCTCCCGTAGGAGTCTGGACCGTGTCTCAGTTCCAATGTGGCCGATCACCCTCTCAGGTCGGCTACGCATCGTCGCCTTGGTGAGCCGTTACCTCACCAACTAGCTAATGCGCCGCGGGCCCATCTCATAGCGGATTGCTCCTTTGATTATTAAAAGATGCCTTTCAACAATATTATGCGGTATTAATCTTCCTTTCGGAAGGCTATTCCCCTCTATGAGGCAGGTTGCCCACGTGTTACTCACCCGTCCGCCGCTAGAAAAACTCCGAAGAACTTTTCTCGCTCGACTTGCATGTGTTAAGCACGCCGCCAGCGTTCATCCTGAGCCAGGATCAAACTCTCAAATTAAAATATACTAATTTCTTAGTTATTATTTGAGTTTAATCTACTCATATTACTTATAAAAGAATTGCTGGTTTACTTAAATTATCTGTTTAATTTTCAAAGACCATTGTTTTTCTTTTTTCTTTGCCGCCCTCAAGCGACTTTCTTAGTTTAACATTTGATTAAACATTTGTCAACAAGTTTTTTAATTTTTTATTTTCAAACTTCATTAATTAAATAATCCTTGCGACAGGTGTTATCTTACCATATAAAACTCATTTAAAGTTTTTATTACTTACCTCATTATCTAAAATTATTTTACTTTTACTAAGTAATATTTCTATTTTCTCTATATTTTATTCATCGACACGCCAGGTATAGTATATTTTATTTTTTATAATATTAACTATAATACAATACTATAAAATATCACCTAGATAAAAACTTTCTTTATTCCATCTTTATTTTTAGATATCTAAATATAATTATTAATTTTATATCACATTAAAAATAATATTTTAAAACAACGTATTTCTAAATTTTTATTATAAAAAAATAGAGACTATGAATTAATACAGTCTCTATTAAAAATAATAAATATTTTTTCTCCCATATACTATATAAAATTATTAATATTTTATATAGTAATCACTTTAAATTTAACCCTAAATCTTTTATTAACTTTTTATCATCTTTTATCTTGTTTCCACATGTCGTTAATAAGTTTCCTGTAATCGTTGCGTTAGCCCCTCCCCTAAATGCTCTTTCTCCAAATCTTTTAAGATAATTCCTGCCTGCTGCAAGTCTTATTTGCGCTTTAGGGTTTACTAATCTAAATATAGCTATAGTTTTTAATATTTCCTCTTCAGTTAAACTATCCACATTTTCTAATGGCGTTCCTTTAATAGGCATAAGAACATTTATAGGAATTGATACAACTCCTAATTCTCTAAGTTCTATAGCCATGTCTACTCTATCCTCTCTTGTTTCTCCCATTCCTATTATTCCACCTGAACATATTTCAAGCCCAACTTCTTTTGCGCATTCTATTGTTTTTATTCTTTCCTCATAAGTATGCGTTGAACATATATCGCCATAATAATTTTTTGATGTTTCAACATTGTGATGATATCTTCTTACTCCACTTTCTCTTAACGCTTCTAAAGCTTTTTTATCTATAATTCCATGTGAAGCACATAAATTTATAAAAGTATCTTTATTTAATTTTTTATAATAATCTAATACCCTGACAAACTCTTCTCCATTTAATCCTCTTCCTGAGGTCACAATTGAAAATCTATTTACTCCCTCATTTTGATTTTCTAAAACACTATCTAATATGGTTTCATAATCTACTAAGCCATATTCACTTATCCCTGTATCAAAATAAACTGACTGAGCACAGTATTTGCAATGTTCTGAACACTTTCCACTTTTGCCATTTATTATAGAACATAAATCCACAGTATCTCCTACAAATATTTCTCTTATTTCATCAGCTATTTTTAATAATTCATCTAAATTTTTATCATAAAGTTTTAGTGCTTCATTCTTACTTATTTTATATCCACTTATAATATCTTGTTTTAACTTCTTCATTAGTTTAACAAACTCCTTTAATCCAAAATACCATTAATTATTCCTGATTTATTAAGTTTCCTAATTATATTAGGAGCTATTATACTTATTATTACACTTAAAAATATATCTCCTGGTAAAAATGGAACAGTTCCAACTAATATAGATTGTCCAATTGTCATTGTTGCTCCTAAATATAAATTTTCAATAAACATAAGATATATAACACCAAAAGCATATATAACAATTAATCCTATTGTAACTGATATAAATACACTTACAAAATTTATTTTTTTAATTTTATACATTATTAATCCTATTATATATGCACCTACTATAAACCCTATCAAGTATCCAAAAGTAGGCTCAAATATGTATTGTGGTCCCCCACCTTTTGTAAACACCGGTATACCTATCAATCCTATGCCTACATATACAAGTTGTGCTATCATCCCATTTTTTTTCCCTAAAATTATCGCTCCCATAGCACAAAATAAATATTGTAATGTAAAAGGAACATATGGCAATGGAATTCTTATAAACGCTCCTATTGCAGTAAGGGCCGCAAAAAAAGATATTAATACTAGTTCTTTAGTTGTGATCTTCATTTATTTTCCTCCTAATTGTTTATTTTTATAATTAAATTATTTAATTTTAAAACCTTTCTTTAATTATATTATTATCTCCTTATTTACAACCCTCATTTTTATTTATTTACTTATTTTTAACATTTAAATAAAAATTTTGTTATTTTTTAATACTATAATCCTATAAAATTTCTATGTTTATAGATATTCTTTTATTAAATCTTTCACTACTTCCGATGCAATTATCATTCCCGCAACTGGTGGTACAAATGATATACTTCCTGGAATTTGTCTTTTAGCAGTACATTTTTTTGTTCCTCCTGTACATACACAACCTGTTTTACAAGTTACAACATCATCTTCTTTAGGTTTTCTCGGAATTTCCTCTGAGTAAACAACTTTTAGTTTTTTAACACCTCTTTTTTTAAGCTCATATCTCATAACCTTAGCAAGTGGACAAACCTTTGTTTTATATATATCAGATACTTTAAATTCAGATGGATTTAACTTATTTCCTGTCCCCATAGAACTTATTAAATTTATTCCTTTTTTTTCACAGTATACAGCTAATGCTATTTTAGATGAAACTGTATCTATCGCATCTACCACATAGTCTACATCATTTGGTATTATCTTTTCTAAATCTTCTGGTTTTACAAATATTTGCTTAGTTTCAACTTTGCAATTTTTATTTATTGATAATATTCTCTCCTTCATAACATCAACCTTATTTTTACTTATAGTTTCATAAGTCGCATGTATTTGTCTATTTAAATTAGTTAAACATACTGTATCATCATCTACTAATATCAAATTTGAAACACCACTTCTTACTAATGCTTCTACCGTAAAACTACCTACACCACCAATACCAAAAATCATTACTTTACTTTTCTTTAATTTATTTAACGCCTCTTCTCCTATTAAAAGCTCAGTCCTAGATAATGAATGTTGTGCCATATAGAATTTTCTCCTTTTCTTAAAACAAATTAAAATTTACATATAATTATAACACTTACTTTTTATTTATAAACTATAAAATAAAATTTTAATATGTATATCATACATTACATTAATTTTAAATAAACATATTAAAGAAAATAATTAATTTATTGAGGATTTTATGAATTTTTTTTCAAAATTAAATATTTACAAAAGAATGAATAATGGCGAAATAAACATATGTAAACTTTCTATCATAGGAATTATTATTATTGCTTTATTTAATGATTATATATCTGCTACACTAAACATAATTGTAATTAGAGCATTATTAATTCTTAATTTACCAATTAAGATATTACAATTAGGAATTATACGATTTATACTTGAATTTCTTTGTACCACAGTATCTTTACTGCTAATATGTTTTATTTTAGTCAAAATAAATAGATATTCTAAAAAATCTTATAGAGATTTATCTAAACCTATAAAACTTAAACATGGATATTATTATGCTGGATTGCTAATAATAGGTCTTAGAATTTTTTTTGAAGGCTCTTTAAGCCACATAACGAAACTAATTCCTATGCCAGAAAATATCTCAAAAGCCTTTGAAACTATGAGTTTAGACCCTATATATTTATTATTAACTGTTTGTGTTTTCGCTCCATTTATAGAAGAATTCATATATAGAGGATTATTTTTAAATGGACTTTTAAAGAAATATTCGCCTAAGGTTGCTATAATCTTATCAGCATTAATATTTGCAATTGCTCATAGAAACATCCCTCAAGGAGTGAATGCATTTTTTCTTGGACTTTTTCTTGCAACAGTATATTATAAAACTCATTCTATTTATATATGTATATTCATGCATTTTATAAATAACTTTTGCGCTCAGTTTATTGCCTTACTATCTTTGGGCACAATCTCAATAATAGTTCAATCGATTATTTATGTAATTATAGGGCTATACTTAATGTATAAAGGGTTAAAAGGATTAAATGTTATAATTTAATTTAAAATAACTTTTTAAAATTTTATAAAAAGCTGTTAGTAAAATCTCTTTTGCTATATAATAAGCAGTAGAGATTTTATTATATACATAATTTTAAGGAGGATTTATTGATGACATTAGGTATCATAAGTGCAATGAGTGAAGAGCTTGAAATACTTTTACAAGACATGAAGATAGATAGCAAAGAAACAAAAGCTAATATGATTTTCCACAAAGGAATGGTTTGGAATACCGAAGCTGTTGCTGTAGTTTGTGGTATAGGTAAAGTTAATGCTGCTGTTTGTGCTCAAATTCTTATAAGCGAATATAAAGTTGATAAGGTAATAAATGTTGGAGTTGCAGGTGGAGTTGGCAAAGAAATCTATCCTGGTGACGTAGTTATTGGTGATAATTTAGTACAATATGATATGGATACAACTGCATTTGGTGATCCAATTGGGCAAATTCCTAGATTAGATACATTTGATTTTAAATGTGATGAATCATTGGTTGCTTTAGCTAAAGAAGCTTGCAAAGAAAATGGAAATATTAAAAGCTTTGTTGGTAGGATAGTTACAGGAGATCAGTTCGTTGCAGACCCTGCAAAAGTTAAATGGTTTGATGAGGAATTTAAAGCTTTAGCATGTGAAATGGAAGGCGGTAGTATCGCTCAAGTTTGCTATCTTAATAAAATACCATTTGTTGTCATAAGATCAATTTCTGATAACGCTAATAATGGTGCTCATATGGATTTTGCCGAATTTACTGCTATAGGAGTTAAAAACTCAACTTCTATATTAAAATCTATGGTTTTAAAAATGAACTAATCCTATAGAATTTATTTAATGTTGATATTAGATATCCTAATATCAACATTTTTACTTAAATTCTGTTTTTAATATAGTATCTATTCTAAACTATGAATAAAGAGCCCACTCCTTAGTTTTGGCTCAAACCAAGTTGACTTAGGTGGCATAATAAAACCGTTATCTGCAATTTCCATTATTTCATCTATTGAGGTTGGATACATTGAAAAAGCTACATCAAAATCCTTACTTACTTTTATTTCAAGTGCTTTAAGCCCTTTTATTCCGCCTACAAACTCTATTCTCTCATCTTCCCTAGGATCCTTAATATTTAATATTGGACCCAAAATATTATTTTGAAGAATTGACACATCTAAACTATTGACTATATCTAAATCTTTTAATACATCGTCCTTAACTTTTAGTCTATACCAAAACTTATTTAAATACATGCCAAATTCACCTTTTTCTTTTGGTTTATATTGAGTACCTAACGGCAACTTATTTATATGAAAATTTTCTTGTACCTTCCTAATAAATTCATCATAACTATACCCATTTAAATCTTTTATAACCCTATTGTAAGCTAATATATTTAATTGATTATGAGGAAAGGCTATTCCTAAAAAATAATTAAATTCTTCATCCCCTTTAAAATTTTTATTTTCATTTCTTCTTTTTAATCCCACTTCTACTGCAGATGCTGCTCTATGATGACCATCTGCTATATATAAACTTTTTATATTATAAAATACATTTATAATATTTCGTATAATATTTTCATCATCTATTTTAAAACACTCATGTTTTATTCCATCATCAGATATAAAACTATAAATATTTTCCCTCTGTATACATGCGTTAATTATAGAATCTAACTCGCTATTATCTTTATATGTTAAAAAAATTGGACCAGTATTTGCATTACAAGTATTTACATGATTTATTCTATCTATTTCTTTTTTCTTTGTTGTATATTCATGTTTTTTTATATTATTATTTAAATAATCATCAATTGAAAAACATGCAACTATTCCAGTTTGAGTCTTTCCATTCATTGTTTCGCTATAAATATATATACAAGATTTTTTATCCTTGATTAAAATTCCAGAGTCTATCATATTATCTAAATTCTCTTTAGCTCTTTTGTATACTTTATCACTGTATACATCTATATTATCATCTAAATCTATTTCCGCTTTATCTACATGAATAAAAGAGTATTTATTTTTTCCTTTTTCTACAGCCTCTTCATAAGTTACAACATCATAAGGAAGTTCTGCTACATATTTTGCTAGTTTTTCTTTAGGTCTTATAGCATTAAATGCTTTAATCTTAACCATCTTTAACTTCTCTCCTTAAAACATTTTTATATATCAAATTTTTCTTTTATTATACATATTATTTCTTCACCTATTTTATCTTGAGCTTCTTTAGTTGATGCAGCTACATGTGGACTTAAACTAACATTTTTGCAACTCAATAATTTTTTATTTTTAATAGGTTCACTAGAAAAAACATCAAGACCCGCTCCTAAAATTTCTTTATTTTCTAAAGCATATAGAAGAGCTTGCTCATCTACAACATTCCCCCTTGAGCAATTAATTAGAAATGAATCATTCCTCATGATTTTAAATTCATCTTTTCCAATTATAACCTTATTCCCCGATACATTAATGGATAGAAATTTAGAATTTTTTAAAACATATTTAAAATCTTTAAATTCACCATATGCCTTGTCTATTTCCCCCAATATATCATAATAAATTACATTCATACCTAAAGCCTTTGCTTTTAATGCTAACTCTTTTCCTATTCTACCCATACCAATTATCCCAAGAGTTTTATTTAAAAGTTCTATTCCTAAATATTGTTTTTTATTCCAAGCTCCTTCCCTCATAGTTACATTAGATTGATTTAAAAATTTAGCTAAGCAAAATATATGAGCTAAAACCATTTCAGCCACTGATACTGAGCTTGCATAAGGTGTATTATAAACCTCTATACCTTTTAACCTAGCATAGTCTATATCAATATTATCTATTCCTACTCCACCTCTTATGATTAACTTTAGTTTTTTCCCTTCAACAGCTTTATCAATAATGTCTTTTCTCACTTCTGTAGCCGATCTAACTATGATAACATCAAAGTTTTTTATCTCTTTTTTTAAAGATTCATTATCATAATGAAAATCTAACACATCAACTCCTAAATCTTCTAACTGCTTTTTACAATTAAAATCTAATCCGTCATTAGCCAACACCTTAATCATAAACTCACTCCTTGAAAATCTTTTTAATCACATATTTTTAATCTAATTTAATTTTAAAATGTCATTAATATTCTCAAGTAAATCATTCAAACTTTCTATTGTACAATCGGCCATATGAGCTATCCTAAACGTCTTATCTTTTAAAATCCCATATCCATTTGATATTTGAAATCCTCTTTTACCTAATTCGTTATTTAAATAGGAAAAATCTATATTTCTAACATTTTTTATAGTTGTCACAGTATTAGATAAATATTTTTTATCAGCAAAAAGTTCAAAATATTTATCTGCCCATTCCTGTGTTATCTTAGCCATAACTTTATGTCTTCCAAATCTATTCTCTATACCCTCTTCATTAACAATATAATTTAATTGATAATCTAAAGCATACATATGAGATATTGATGGAGTTGATGGGTATTGATAATTTTTATCCTTAATATATTTATATAAAGACAATAAATCAAAATATTTTCCCCTATAAGTAACTTTTTCAGCCCTCTTTATTGCTTTAGTAGAAAATGTACAAACAGACATACCAGGCGGAAGTCCTATACACTTTTGAGAAGAAGTTATTAATATATCAATCCCTAATTTATCAACTTCTATTTTACTACCTACCGCTGAGCTTACAGCATCAACACAAAAAATTATATCAGGATATTTACCTATAACCTCAGCTATTTCCTCAATTGGATTCATCACACCTGTTGATGTTTCATTATGGGTTATTGTTATTAAATCATATTCCCCAGTTTCTAATACCCTTTCTATTTCTTCTTTTGTAAACGTTTCTCCCCATTGTTTCTCAAACTTATCAGCCACAATATTATTACTTATAGCCATCTCATACCATCTATCTCCAAAAGCACCTATGGAAAATACCGCTGCTTTTTTCAAGGTACAGCTCCTAATAGCACCCTCCATAAGACCACTGCCTGAACTTGTTGATAAAAGTATTTGTTCATTTGTATAAAATATTTTTTTGAAATTATTAATAATATTTTCTTGAAGCTGAGATGCATCCTTTCCTCTATGTCCTATTAGCGGTAATGCCATTTGGCTTAAAACTTCTTGTCTAACCTCTACTGGTCCTGGTATAAATAACTTCTTATGCATATAATATCTCCTTAAATTTTATTTTATAATTATATGCTTTTAATCTTTTTTCTATTATTTTTCAAATAAAAATAAACCTTAAATTTATCACAATTTAAGGTTTATAAATTATATTTACTTACTATTTTCTAGATTGTTTTTAAACTCATTTTCACACTGTCCTCTTTTTGAGCTTAAACAATTATTACAACTTTTAGTAGAAATTTTACTAGATACAACCCCATTTATAACTGATGGAAACACAAAATCACTACACTCTTGTACTATTCCTACAAACTGTTGCTCTTTATCCATAAAATACACCTCTTTTAAGTAAATAATAAAAGTAGATACATTTTATTGTTTACCTAAAATAAGAATTATATTCTATTGCTCATTATCATCTTCCCAAATTAAAACAGATTCAGTTTCTCTACAATATTTTACACATATACATTGTCCTAAATTTCTTGGACATATCCTACATAAACAATTTTTTTCTGTACTATCACACTTATTATTTTTAAAATCTATGCAATATTTACAGTTTAATGCCGTTCCTACGCTCATTAAAACTTCTCCTCTCATATTTAAAATTTTATACTTTTAACAATATAAATATTAAATTTATTCTACTACATAGAAAACATTAGTCAATGTGATAAATTCATACGTTATATTTTTTAATAAATATTGTTTGTCTAAATTTTTAATCATTGAGATTTAATTTTTGATTACATTATCACTATTCAAAAACTCTATTAAATTTTTATCATCTTTATCTATCTCATTGTTGATTTCTTTAACTTTAATACCATTTAAATCATTCTTATACTCTTTTACACTATCATCTTCATTCAGTGGGTATTCTTCCATCTCATTAAATGAAAAATTTTTTATCATTTCACAATCTAATAATTCATTCTCTAAATTTAATGATTTAAATATTTGAGTCTTTTGTAGACTCTCTTTATAAATATTTTCATTTAATTTATTATGAACATTTTTTAAAATATCATCTTTCTTTAAATTTTTATTATCTTTAACTAATTTTTTATTTTTTAAATTTTGTTTATTTAAATATAATGTATTTAATTTCATGTATATTATTCCAGCAAAAACAACTTGAATTAAATTAATAATAAGCATTCCTACATCATAAGTTAAAACATTGAAACTTATTAACAATGTAAATCCTATTAAAAATACTATATAACTCATAGCTATTGCGCCACATATAAAAAACATTTTTTTCAATATAGAATTTATATAAAACTTCTTAATATTATCTTTATTCAACATATCGCAAAAATTTTTAAAAACGTATTTTAATAACAAAGTTACTACACACATTGAAAAAATTATTCCAATATTAGCTGATAAACTTCTATTGTATACATCATAAAAAGCATAAAAAGGCATTATTATAGGATTGTATACAGCATAAATCATATTTAAAATATTTTGAATCCATAAAATTTTTTCACTTATAAATAAACTTCCTGCTCCAAGCACTACACTTACAGTACCCAAAATCACACAATAAACAAAAGTCCCATTTACAAAATCCTTAATTGATACATAATTTATAACAACTAGTAAATATAAGATGCAAGTAACTAAAATCACATAAAATGAAAACAATAAAACATTATTAAATCCTATATTAAACATTGAAACTAAAGTTTTTCTAAAGATAAAATATAAAATAAATTTTATAAATAAATTTATTAAAATAGATATACTAATTATTGTGCTTAAAAATTTTAATTCCTTATCTAAAATGCTATTGCTTTTCATTCTAGCTTTTACATAGTTTTTTAATACTTGTTGTTTATCTTTCAAAACAGTATGCACTAAAATACACAGTGTAATATATAGGATTGATATATCAAAAATTGACATTGAAAAACCTCTTTTTAATATATCAATTTTACTAAGATTTAAAGTATCACCACATAACATGACAATTAAATTTAAATTTCCTATAAGTATAAAAATTATAATCGTTAATATACCTGAATATAATATTGTTTTGTTATTCAAATTTTTCTTTCCGTCAATTATGTTATCCATAAAAATCTCCTAAATTAAATAAAATTAAGTATATTTATTTATAGTATTTTTTAAATATATTTATGATTAAATTCTATCAATTTAGTAACACTTTTACAATACAACCATATATTATTATTAGATATATTTACTCCTCCCAATATAATATAAAAAACAGGTAGCAAAATATTTGCTACCTGTTCTTTGTATTATCTTATAAAATTTTGGAATACAACAAGAAATATTATACCCGGAATACCAAAAATTCCTACAATAATAGCTGTAAGTAAATTGATATTAACACTTATACCTACGTATGCTCCAAAGAAATTTACAATCATTAAAAGTATTACACCTAAAACACTATTTATCATTAACCCTACTATTTTTTTTATAGAACTAAATATTAATTTTAGAACTATTATTCCCAATATCAATCCTATAAGTACCATTATAATATTTTGAAGTGTTAATGAATGTATATTCATATTAAATACTGAAGCTATCTATTTGTGATAAAATAGCAACAGCGCACCCCCTTTTTACTATTTTTTTTAGATAACATTATATCATTATATAAATATATTCTAAATTAATTTTTTGTTAAATCTCTTTCCTTCCTTCTAATGCTTTAGATAAAGTCACCTCATCTGCATACTCTAAATCTCCACCAACTGGTATTCCCGCAGCAATTCTAGTTACCTTAACATCTAATGGCTTTAATATTTTCGATATATACATAGCAGTAGCTTCTCCTTCTATATTAGGATTAGTAGCAACTATAACTTCCTTTATATTTCCATTCATCCTAGACACCAATTCTCTCAACCTAATATCTTGAGGTCCTCTTCCTTGCATAGGCGATATATTTCCATGAAGTACATGATATACACCATTATAATCCTTAACTTTTTCCATTGTCATTATATCTTTAGGTTGTTCTACTACACATATTTGAGTTTTATCTCTACTTGGGTTACCACATATCGCACAAGGATCTGAATCTGTAAAGTTTCCGCATACTGAACAATATTTTATAGTTCCTCTTGCCTTAACTAATGCATTTGAAAATTCCTCAACCTCATCTTTTGGCAAATTTAATACATGAAGCGTTAATCTTTGAGCAGTTTTCTTACCTATTCCTGGTAGTTTAGCAAACTCTTCTATAAGTTTTTCTATAGCAACTGGATAAAAATCCATAATAACCCTCCTAAGTAATTGATAAAACTCCGTTGACTATTCAACAGAGTTTTATCACATTAAATTATTTTTTTATCTTAGAATAATCCTGGCATATTCATTCCACCAGTTAATTTACCCATTTTTTCTGATGTTTCTTGTTCTGCTTTACTTAACGCCATTCTTACAGCAGTTATTACTAAATCTTCTAACATTTCAACATCATCTGGATCAACTATTTCTGGTTTTATTTTTAAGCTTAAAAGTTCTTTTTTACCATTAACTTGTGCTACAACAAGATCTCCATTTGCATTTCCTTCAAATACTGTATTTGAAATTTCTTCTTGCATTTCTGCCATTTGCTTTTGAAGCATTTGTGCTTGTTTCATTAAGTTATTCATGTTTCCCATTCCTGGGAATCCACCTCTTGCCATAAATATATCCTCCTTTTAATTAAGTCTCTAATTATTATATAGTATTTTATTCTTCTTTTCTATATAATAACCTTTTATTATTAATATGAGTCTTTATATTTTTTTAGTAGCTATATCTCAAAAGCTACTCATCTAATATCTCTAAACCACTACCTAATTTATTTAGAAGCTCTTGCTCTAAAGTTATAGATTCTTCATCAGCATCTTGCTTATCTATAACACATCTAAATTTAACTGTTTCCTTAAAAACTTCTGATAAAACATCTTCTACTAACACCCTATATTCAGATTTTTCTAACCTATCTTTATTAAACTTAAATTGTTCTTCATATTCTATTGTAATTATTCCATTTTTACAAGCTATAGGTTTACCAGTCCTAAGAGTTGCAAATAAAATCATTGCCCTTCTTGATTTTAAATGCTCCAAAACATCATTCCAAGCCTTCTTAACATCATCTATTTCTAAAGTTGATTCAGAATTTACGTCTAAAAGTGTAGTTGAATCTTTTTCTTCATTAACAATTTTACTTATATCATTTATATTATTATCTGGTACTACATTAACACTGGACTCTTCTATACTTGAGCTATTTTTATCATGTACAGCTTTAATCTTTATATTACCACTTTTTAATATTTCTTCTAATTTATTTATTCTATTTAATAAAACTTCCTTTGAAGTATCGTATTCTATTTTGCACATTTTAATTATAGCAAGCTCTAAATCAATTCTAGATTGCTTGCTTAAAGCTAAACTATCTTCACCTTCTTGCAAAATTTTAATACATCTCATTATTTCTTCTACTCTAATTCTTAAACTTTGCTCTTTAAGTCTTTCTATATTTTCTTCAGATGTATCTAAAACATCTTCTGGATTATGAGTTATTTTTATCATTAAAAGATTTCTAAAATGATTCATCAAATCCTTAATAAATATGCCCACATCTTTACCAGACATTACAATTTCTTCAATTGTAAGCATGGCTTTTTCTATATTTCTTTCAATAATAGCATCTATTAGTCTAAATAGATTATCATTTGTTACAAGACCTAGTATTTTAAGTAAACTATTATAATCAACCTTTTCATTCCCCATAGATATTGCTTGTTCTAATATACTAAGGGAGTCCCTCATCGCACCATCTGACACCCTAGCTATTAAATTTAAACTTCTATCATCTGCAAATATACCTTTTTCTACGGTAATTTTTCTAAGTCTAGATACTATTTGTTCTTTATTTATTCTTTTAAAGTCAAACCTTTGACATCTTGAAAGTATAGTTATGGGTAATCTTTGCGGATCTGTAGTTGCTAAAATAAAAACAACGTTTTTAGGTGGTTCTTCTAAAGTTTTTAAAAACGCATTAACAGCACCCATAGATAGCATATGAACCTCATCCATTATGTAAACTTTAAAATTAGCTTCTTGGGGTGGATACTTTACATCTTCTATAATTTCTCTTATCTTATCAACACCATTGTTAGATGCCGCATCAAGTTCTACTACATCAATAGCTAATCCATCATTTATCTTTAAGCACATTTCACATTCATTACAAGGTTCCCCATTTTTAGGTTTTAAACAGTTTAACGCCTTTGCAAATACCTTTGCTGTAGATGTTTTTCCTGTACCTCGAGTTCCACAAAAAAGATATGCATGAGATGTTCTTTTATTTATTATTTCATTTTTTAAAGTAATAGTTATATGTTCCTGACCAATAATATCTTCAAAATTTTTAGGTCTCCATTCTCTATATAAAGCTTTATATGACAAAAAATTCACCTCTCTAAGCTTAATTAATTTCTTAAACTCTTAATCTAAATTCTAAAATTAATTATATATGATAAAATTAAATAAACAAAATTAAATTTAAGGAGATATACTATGTTTTCTATAATAGTTGCCCATAGCAAAAATTATGTTATTGGAAATAACAACTCTTTAATTTGGAATCTTCCAACAGACTTACAAAGATTTAAATCACTTACTACTGGCAAAACAATTATTATGGGAAGAAAAACCTTTGAATCCCTAAAAAATCCTCTACCAAATAGGTTTCATATAGTTTTAACAAAAAATCCCAATAAATTTAAGAATCAAGAAAATGTTATATTTACTAATAATTTAGATGAAATTATTAGTAAATATAAAGATTGTAAAAATGAAATTTTCATAATAGGTGGAGAAGAAATTTATAGAATATTTTTAAATTACACATCTAAAATATATTTAACAAAAATACTTAAAGATTTCAAAGGTGATGCGCACTTTCCTAAAGTAGATTATTCATTGTTTAAAAAAGACTTTGAAAGTGAAGTCTTTTTAGAAAATAATATCCATTTTATTTTTAAAGATTTCTCTTTAAAATAACTTTAAAGATGAGTAAGGAAATTAATCCTTACTCATCTTTGTCTTTTTCTTTAAGAATATCAAATTAAATATTTTACTTACAATCCAATAGATAGCTATAACTATCAAAATATCGAATATAAAATTAAATAAATATAATTGTTTTGATGTATCACATCTTCCATTTCCAACAAAAGGCATTGGGAATTGCAAAATAGCTATAAGCATTAAATACCATAAAAATTGTATTTTATTTTTTATATAGTAACTTTTTTTATTTTTAATATATTCAAAAACAGATATTATAAAAATTAATGCAAATGAACCAACTATAAACAATAAATTTTTAGGTAAATAAGTTTTCAAATCTGACCAATAAGTAAATCTATTAAATTTTCCTATAGGTTCCTTACTATAAGAATAACTGTATTTTCCTAAATTATTTGATGTATTCAAAGCCATTGTCGCTGTATATTCCATACCCTTCATTAAACTTGAAAAATGTGTTAAATAATATATTGCAAGCTTTGAATTGCTCATTTTACTATAAAAAACTTCATCCATATACTCTGTGTGAGGTATAAATCCATCCTTATAATCATCTATAGCTTGATATGAATTCGTTCCAGAATTCACTTCCATTTTCGGATTTAAACCTAAATCTATTAATGCTTGCTCTTTTTGCTCTTTACTACTAGCATTCTCTAAAACCCCTGTAAACACGGAATTATAATGAGTATCATCACCTATGTCTACGTGTCTAAGATTTATTCCTATAGGATAAGCCACTATAAGAATGAATGCTATTATTAAAACTATAAATTTTTTCTTACCAACTATCTTCCTATTATTCCATATGATTTTTCCTAAAATAAACATTATAACAGGAAGTGCAGATAATACCTGCATTTTAGAACCTATAAATAACCATGCACTTATATATACAAAAATTATGTTTATAAAAACATGTTTATCATTTTTCATAACATGCTTTTTATATATGTAATGTAAATATGATGCTATTAATAACATTAAAGTTGTTATCATCATAGGTTCACCATAAAGTGAATTAAAAAACACTAAATAATTACCATCTAAAAATACAAATAATCCTAATATAGCAAGGACTGTAAATTTAAATTTACTCTTTATATTAAAGTTTTTTAATATTATTACCATAGAAACGATATATATAACAGCATATAAAATAGCTAGGTAGTTAGATTTAAATATATCACTTCCAAATAACTGACAAATTAAATTAATAAATGTTATAAAATACCCCATACTAGTAGATATGATTGTAAGTCCTATATTATATAATGTATACGGCATTATTAAATAATCTGATGTTGTATACTTATAGTATCCTATATGATTTAATATGTAATTATCATAATGTGTTCTAGTTAGTCTACAAACGTCCATTACTCTTTGAAAATCACCTTGGTCAGCTACCCCTGGATAGGGGTACGTAAACAGCACATAATAAGTTATGCCAATTGCAACTAAACAAAATAATACTAGTATAACCCTCTTATATTTCTTATTCTCATCCATATTCATAACCTTTCCCCAAAATTATATACTACTTATTATCAAAATTTATTTTTTCTTTAACTAAATATAAAGGCCTATTTTTACTTTCATCGTAAATTCTTGCTATATACTCGCCAATAACACCTAAAGATAATAGTTGAACCCCACTAAAGAAAAGTATGACACACATAGTTGATGCCCATCCCATACTAGTATCGCTCATAATCTTTGTTATTATTGTATAAATTATAAGTAGTATTGATATACCTATTGTACCAATACCAAATATAGCAGTAAGCTTAAGCGGTTTAGTTGAAAAACTTACAATTCCATCAGTTGCAAATTTTATCATCTTCCTCAATGGATATTTTGTTTCTCCAGCAAATCTATCATCCCTATTATATTCTAAAGGCACTTGATCAAATCCAATCCAACTTACCATTCCTCTTATAAATCTATTTTGTTCTGGCATTTCCTTAAACGCTTCAACAACGATTCTATCCATTAACCTAAAATCTCCGGTATCTTTAGGTATCTCTATACTAGCCATATACGATAACACCCTATAAAAATATTTCGCTGTAAGAAGCTTAAATTTACTTTCACCACTCCTTATTTTTCTTTTTCCATAAATAACTTGATGACCTTCTTCCCATTTACTTATCATCTCCGGTATGATTTCTGGTGGATCTTGCAAATCAGCATCTATTATTACTATCGCATCACCGTTACAATTAAAAAGTCCTGCTGTTACAGCTGCTTGATGACCAAAATTTCTCGAAAAATCTATTATCTTAACACATTTATCCCCTTTGGCTATACTTTTTAAAATCGCTAATGTTCTATCCTTACTTCCATCATTAACAAAAATTATTTCATGATCCATAGACTCTATACCATTAACAACATTTTTTATTCTATGATAACATTCATAAGCTACTAGTTCCTCATAATACATGGGAACTATTATACTTAAAAGCTTTTTTTCCACTTATATCACCTCATAAATGCGATTTAAAACTACAAAATTATATGATCTTAAATATAGCTAAAATATTATATTTAATTGCAATTATATAAAATAATTATAAAACAAAAACCAGGTAGTTAGCACCAACTCGATGTTAAATTACCTGGTTTCTTTATGCATAACTCCCAATGAACTATTTATTAATATCATTGTTTGTTCAATAAATCAATATTTGAGTTGTGCACCCTACTCTGGCAATAATCTATGGCCGTTACCTATGTAGTTAACTCAAATTAGACTTATCCACGGCACATGAAAGTGACTGCTTATCGCTGCTTCCTTCCGGACCTGACGAGGTTCACAGGGTTCCATCGCGTGGGGCCTAACTCTCAACATCACTTGCATAGGTCGACACCACAAATTAAGACCTCGGTAGGGAATTCAATCCTGCTGTAGCGGATTGCAGGTTACAGGGCACCGCTAACTCCCCATCTAGCACAACCTTGGCGGAGAGAGCGGGATTCGAACCCGCGGTAGAGTTGCCCCTACACACGCTTTCCAGGCGTGCTCCTTCGACCACTCAGACATCTCTCCATACTTCGTATTATATTTTTATTTTTGCATTAAATTAAATATTTTATTATTAATTTTAATTAAAAATTTGCATCTAAAATTCAAATCAATTACTTTTTCATTTTATCATATTAGTTTTGATAGTTCAATATAAACATTTAATTTAATAAGTAAAATGTAAAAAATAATATATTTTTTTCAAATATTACAAAACTAATTTTTATATAAAATATTTACAAAATATGTAAATATTTTATATAATTATAGTATAATAACTTTTTAATTTCATAGAGGGGATATTTTTATGGAGAATTCTATAACTAAAACTAAAAAAAAACAGTCTAAAAGTGCTGTATTTTCGATAAGAATAAAAAGTAGTCAAAAAGAATTACTTAGTAAAAACCCTTGGATAAAAAGAGAGCTAGAAGATTATATAAGAACACATTTAGATGGTTTTTCAAGCTAAACTCTTCTTTAATATACTTTATCAACAAAATTAAAAATAAAAGATGGACTATATACAATTATTTTTTGCAACTAGTCCTCCTTTTATTATTTATCCTAACAACCTATTAACTAATCCATTATCTAATATATTTTCCATATCATTTTTACTTCTATTCACTATTATATGTCCATGTAAATTTAAAGTTTCTATCGTTACAATATGTTCATCAACTAATTTTTCACTTATCTTATTACATTTATTAAGTATTATAAGGTTACTTACTTGTAAACTTGGTAATATTGCCGTAGACATATTTTTAAGTAATATATTTAAAGTAGTGACATCAATTACATTAGTTATATTTCCTATTCTTAAATAAGGCTTTAGTTCCCTGCTATTTAACACTTCTAATAAATTATTTATATCTTTACCTACACTACATTCTATAATTATTCTATCTGGATCATAAAACCTTAATAATCTTAATATTCTCTCCACATTCATTTCATAATTTATAGAAAAATCTTTAATTGTTATCCGTTTTTTATTTATGAAACCTAAATCAAAAATTTCCTTTCCATTCTCACACTGTATCACAATAATTTCTTCTCTATAATTTTTTTTATTCAATATAGATTTTATTAAACTACTTTTCCCTGCATCTAAAAAACCTGTTATTAAATCAACTGTACACTTAGCCACACCGATTCCCCCATGTAATATTAATTTAAATTTACACTCATATATCTCTAATTTTTAATAAAAACAGATTATTTTATATTTTATCCCAAGCATGATATATCTTAAAATTACATATTATATAGTAAATTTATATTCTTTAAATTAAATTTTATTACACAAAAAAAGCCTTATTAAATACAATAAGGCTACAAATTTTACTTCTATTTTTAAAATCTATAAAATAAATTATTTATGTTTCTAATATGTTTAAGTTTTATTCTTATTTTAAGCTATTACCAATGTTTTTATCTCAGATTTATTAGATAAAAACTCTTTTTTTATGCATTCAAAAGCTTTTTTATATCCATGTTTTCCATATTGATAAATTAACATCAGATTTAAACTAGTTCCAAACCAAATTCTGCAAAATGTATTATCTAACACTAATTTTTCATAACTATTTCCCTTTATAATTATGTTTTCTTCATCTTGCATCAATTTTGAAAACTGATTGACTAATTCCATTAAAATTTTTTTAGCTTCTTCAGGTCTTTCTTCAATTATATTTAAAAAATAATATGACCACACCTGTAATAAATTTTCATCTATCGATATTCCACAAACCTTATTCCCTATGGTTTTTTTTAAAAAATTATACAAATAGGTAGCTACTTTTTGAGAATTATCATTAAACTTTTTTTCATAAAAATTAATATCATAGCCTACCATCATTTCAATTTTATCCATAAATTATCCCCCTTTTATAATTATATCACAAAAGAGGGATTTAAAGGATTATTTTAATCTTTTACTTTTAAAGAAATTAATTAAAATATCACTACATCTTTTATCATGATACCACACTAAATCAACAAAATAAGGAAGATTAGCATTTTGAAGTATATTTATTATAGAGCCACCAGCACCAGTTGTATCATCTAAAGTTCCTATATGGACCCTAGATATTCTACTTTGAAGTATCGCACCCGCACACATAGGACATGGTTCTAGGGTAACATATAATTCGCAACCCGAAAGTCTCCAGTTATCAAGCTTTTTACACGCCTCATTTATTGCTAATATTTCAGCATGAGCTAATGGATTTTTTAAATTCTCTTTAAGGTTATGAGCTGTTGCTATCACTTGTCCATCTTTAACTATAACAGCCCCTACAGGAACTTCCCCTAAATTTTTTGCTTTTTTAGCTTCCTCTAAGGCTAAATCCATCAAAATACTATTCCCCCTAAATTTTAGATATATATTCTAACCTTTATTATCCTATTCTTTTTAATATCTTCTACTATAAACTTTATATTTTCATTAACTATCTCTTCGTTTGTTTTAGGTATTCTTCCTAATATCCCAATAATATATCCTCCTAAAGAATCAAACTCCTCAGATTCAATTTCTATACCTATTTCTTCACTTAAATGAGTAAGCTTTATACTTCCTTCAGCAAGATATTCATTATCTTTTATCTTCCAAATTTCATTCTCATGATGATCATATTCATCTTCTATTTCTCCAACTAACTCCTCAATTAAGTCTTCTATAGTCACAATTCCAGCTGTTCCACCATATTCATCTAAAACAACAGCTATATGATTTCTAGTCTTTCTCATTTCATTTAGAAGTTCAGTTATTTTTTTAAACTCAAAAGTATAGAAAGGTTCTCTTATAAACTTATTAATATCAAAATCTTCTTCTGAATCACCAAGCAAGACCAAATCTTTAACATTTAGTATTCCAACAACATCATCAATATTTTTATCAAAAACAGGAAATCTAGAAAACTTATCTTCCCTTAGTGTAGCCAATATATCTTCATAGTTAGAATCTTTATTTAATCCTACAATGTCTAATCTTTGAATCATTATATCTTTAACTTGAAGATCCCCAAATTCAAAAACATTGTAAATTAATTCTTTTTCTTCTTCCTCTAAGACACCTTCCTCTTCTCCTACAACTACCATAGTTTTAAACTCTTCTTCAGTTATAAAAGGTTCTGTTTTATTAACGCTTCCGCCTAAAATTTTTATAAAAGCATTCGATATCTTATTACAAACCCATATAATTGGTCCACATACCTTCACTATTATAGTTATAGTTTTTGCTACTTTAAGAGCTATTTTTTCACTGTTTTGTTGTGCTAAATTTTTAGGTATTATCTCTCCAAATAAAAGAACTAACATAGTCATAATAACAGTTGATATAACTACTGCATTAGAACCAAAAAAACTTGCCGCTATAGCACTTGCTAAGGACGCTGAACCTATGTTAACTACATTGTTAGCTAAAAGTACTGCACCTAAAAATTTATCTGGATTCTCAATTAACTTTTCAACTAATTTAGCCCCCTTAACTTCTTCCTCTACCATGTGTCTAATTCTAATTTTACTTAATGACAGCAATGCTGTTTCTGAAGCCGAAAAAAAACCTGATAATATAAGCATTATTATAAGTATTATAATCTGAAACGTATCAGACTCTCCCAAGAAAACCACTCCCTATTTCTTTTTATTATAGTTTATCTAATCATATATATTTCTAATACCTAATTTATTAAAGGCAACATTAGAAATTGACTATTTACTTGTAAAAAAAAACCCCATATAAATATGGAGTTTTATTACATGGTATCCCCAGTAGGAATCGAACCTACATCTATCCCTTAGGAGGGGATTGTTCTATCCATTTAACTATGAGGACTTACTATGTATTAATTATAATTTTATAGCCTTTAGAATATTATGTCAATACATTATTAAATTATATTTAATAATAAAGTCATTAATATTAAATAATCATATTAATATTCCATTTAAATATATATCTGTAAACTCTTCTATAACTTCATCAATATGTGCATCATCATTATCTAAAAGCTCACGTATTGCAGTAGACATTAAACTACCATAAAAAATATGAGCCATTAAACTTGTATTTCCTTCTTTTATTTCGCCTTTTTCTTGAGCTTCATCTAATATTAACTTTATTCTATTAATATATGAATTAACTCTCTCTCTCAATTCTAATTGTCTTTTTTCAGTTCCCCAAAGCTGACTTAATATTATACTAAAAAAATCTCTTCGCTCAGATAAAAGTCTTAATTGAGTTGAGCATATACATTTTAATTTATCAACAGAGTTTAAATCTGAATCAACAACCTTCTTAAGATTATTTTCCCATCTCTCAACTCCTCTTCGTATTACAAATTTAAATATATCCTCTTTATTTTTAAAGTTATAATACAAGGTGCCTTTTGCAACCCCCGCAACAGCTGCTATTTCATCCACAGTTGCACCAGCATATCCATTAGTTGAAAATACTTTTATAGCAGCAAAAAATATAGCATCTTTAGTATTACTCATAATTAAATTAATCCTCCAAATTCTTTTTATATTCTAATAATATATCATTTACCTTTGTTAAACAATATAAAGTTATTGTTTACATATTATATTTTGTAAATCATTTTTAAATTTATTTCTATTACCATTATATACTACAATACTAATTCCCATTTCTTTTGCTCTATTAATAACTATACTTTTAGATGGTTCCATGGTCGCCACTAAAATTTTTTTTACATTTGCTCCACCTAATTGATTAGCATATATATTTAATTCATTTAATGCAACTTCATCATATTTTTTTGAATCTTTACAAGATATGCATATTAAAACAGAATCTTTAACTGCAACTACATCCAATTCATTTTTAACATTTTCCTTTTCTTTGCTCCAAAAAAATACTACACCACTCTTTACGTCATCAATATTTTTTATTTCTTTTATTATAAGTTTTGTAAAAATTTCAAACCAAGTACCACTTTTAAAAATAAAACCTTTTATATATTGATTTAAAAATTTAATTTCTATACAATCACCTTTATTCGTATACATTATTTGATTATTTATCTCTAAAAAATGTATACACTTATTTATTAGAATTATCTCATCATTGTTTAAACAAGTCGTATTTATCTCTAGCATTTCAGGATTAAAAGGATTATGAATAAATAAATTAGAATCAGTAAGTCTTACTCTATATTTCTCCCAAGTTTCTAAATTATTAGCAATTATAAATGTCATTTTATTTATAATCTCTTCATTAAACGAATTTTCAGAATCTATTGCAATAGAACCTCCTATACTTTTTATAATTTCTTCTACATTTAGGTCATAAATATTTTCTTTTTTTATAGTTATATCATCCAAAGACATATTAATTATTTGCTTATTTTTTATATCTAAAAATTTGCAACAAATATTATTTTTTAACGATAATGTATAAAATATTAATACATCTAAAACATTTTCTGATGTTAAATTAAATAAAGCATTGTTTTTTTTATATTTTAAAATTAAATTTTCTAATTCATCAATGCTCTTATTATCTATATTTTCTTTTAAAAAAGTACATGGTAAATTGGTGTAATAATCTTCTATAGATTTTAAAATATCTAAGTCTTTATTTCTATATAAAAATAAAGCACTTTTAGGCTTATATTGATGAGTCAATAGAATTGAAGAATCATTATGGCAACTTATAAGATTTATAATTAATTCAAATTCCATAAAAATAAATACCTAACTTTCTTTTTTATGTTATTTTTCCCTTGCAATTTATTTATATTCATTTAATAAATAAGTTATAATTAAATAAATTATAAAGGAGGATAAATAATGAAAAAACTATATATTATTATAAGTATTTTAATAGCAATAATAATTATTATTGTAATTGGTATTTTTATAGCACTTAGGTCAAATCCTACTCTTTCATACCTACAAAATACCAATGAAACTATTATACAAGCTACTGATGCTTTAACTAATATGCAAAAAAATATATCTATAAATTCCAAAAATGACCTTATCTATAATCAGGGCGAAGCTTATGAATATGGTAAACAATTTAAAAATATTTGGAATAATTATGATAAAAACAATAAAAATACCTCGAACATAAAAGACTATTATACTAAAACTAAAATAATAGAAACTCAAGAAAAACTTGCATATAATTTTCTAACAAATGGGGTAACACTATATTTAAACGGTAGCGCTAACAACGAAGCAACTGGAATATCTTATATAGAAAAAGCTTATTCAATAATAAACACATTAAATAAAGATACTATTCCAAATACGACAAATGATTTTAAAGAAAAAATAAATAAAATACAAACTTAGTATTCCCAAGTTTGTATTTTTAAATTTACTTATTTTATACTATTGATTACACTATTTGGTATAGTAAATTCTACTACCCCCATATATCCTGGAGCTACTTCATACTCATCAAAAGATATAACTATTTCACCATTATTGTTTATATAAAAGTTTTGATTTTTATCTATTTTTTCAAAATCACTATTATCAATATTTTCATCATCTATAAAATATAATTTATTTTTATCATTTTTCATTTGTTCTCTCATTTGTTCTTTTATATTAGAAGAAATAACATCCACATAATTTGTACCTTCAAACAATCCTTCTAATGTTAATACACATTGCTTTTCTTTATCTATAGTGTAATATTTTACTGTATTATATCCTGAAGCTTCTACCTCTGATGTTTCTACCTTTATAGTAAGATACTTATCATTGTCAGTTATAATCTTAAAGTTCGAATTTATACTTATTTTTCCATTGCTATCAATTATTTTATTATAAAGTGCCTTTCCATCTTCAATAAATTGATTATTCATAGAAAGTTGCAAATCATTGTTTTTCAACCCTTGTACATTAGGTACATTAATGTCTGCATTTTTATTTCCATCATTTACAGTATAATTTTGAAAATTAATGACCTTAACTATTCCACCTACTACTGGTATACTTTCTAAATTCTCTGCAAATACTTGATTCGTGTTTATTCCTAAAGTTAACGCCATCGCAGCTGCTGTGGTTCCAATTCCTAATCTCTTCATTATCATCATATTTTTATTTAATTTTTTTTCTCTTTCAAAGTTCCTTATAGTTTCATTTACTACTTGATCTAATCTATTTGGTATTCTTATATCTTCATATTTTTCTTTCATATTTTTCATAATTTACCTCCTAAAATTGCATTTGTATATTTAATTTCTTAATAGCAGAATATAATCTTGTTTTTATGGTATTAATATTTTCATCTAATACTTCTGCAATTTCCTCAATTTTCATATCTTCAAAGTATCTAAGTATTACCACAGTTTTATATTTTTCTGGAAGCTTATCCAATGCATCCTCTAAATCAAAATCCTTGTATATATCATTTGAACTAATATTGTTAAAATAAACATCATCATCAACATAAACATATTTTTTATTATCTCTTATAAAATCTATGGAACATCTTAAAAGTATTCTATAAAACCAGCCTTTAAAATTTTCTATTTCACCTATAGAATCAATAGATTTTAATCCTTTATATATAGCATCTTGAACTATATCTAATGCATCATTTTCATTTTTAACGTAGCTATATGCAATCCTATAAAAAGTTTCTTTATTTTCAATAATATAGGCTTTAAACTCATTCTCTAAATTTTTCTTTTTAGCTTTAAATTTAAAAACATTCATAACTACTAACTATACCCCCTCACATATTAATCTTTTGAATTATCATATATAAAATCAATTTTATCTTGTATCCTTTACTCTATTTAATTCTTACATTTATAAGACGATTTATTATAATAAAAAGTTTTAAAATTTTATATTTTTTATATTAGTAAATTAAAGAAATCTTTAAATATTAACTATACTAATAAGACGCTAAAAACTTATAAAAAGTTTTTATTTTTTATAAAAAAAATAAGAGCAATATATTTAATAATTGCTCTTATAGTTATGTATAAAATACTTTTTTATTTTAAATGCAAAAAAGTCTAATCTTCAATAATGAAAATTAGACTTTTAAAATATTGGTGCGGCGGAGAGGATTCGAACCCCCGACCAATCGGTTCGTAGCCGACTACTCTATCCAGCTGAGCTACCACCGCATATCAATATTATAATATCATAATTATTAAAATAAATCAATAAATACTGAGTTTTTAACAAAAAAAGTTAATTACATATATAGATAAAATATATTGTAAAACAACATTGTTCTACTTAAATTAAAACTATTTTATTCCTAATAAAAATATTTAAAATCAACATTGTCTAAAACAATATTGATTTTAAATAAAAATACAAAATATCTATTTAATATAATATTACTTTTTACACCTAAAATAAAATTATTTTAATAAAACATTATTTTTAGTTATAGATTATTATTCTCTTTTACTATATTTAAAATTACATCTACTGCTTTCATCATAGACTCTACAGGTATATATTCATATTTTCCATGAAAATTTTCTCCTCCTGTAAATATATTAGGAGTTGGAAGACCCATAAAAGATAATCTTGCTCCATCTGTGCCACCTCTTATAGGTTTCACAAGTGGAGTTACATTAGCACTTTCCATAGCTTTTTTAGCCATATCAACAATATACATTACAGGTTCAACCTTTTCTTTCATGTTTTTATAGCTATCTTTTATTTCAACGGTTACACGATTTTCTCCATATTTTTTGTTTAATTTTTTTTCTATTTCTACAAATCTTTCTTTTCTGCTTTCATAAGTATCTTCAAAGAAATCTCTAATTATAAATACTAATTTTGTTTCTTCAACTTCACCACTCATTGATATAAGATGTGAAAAGCCCTCATATTTTTCTGTTTTTTCAGGTACTTCATCTAAAGGAAGTTTGGAAATAAACTCATGCGCTAACATCATTGAATTAACCATCTTTCCTTTTGCATAACCAGGATGTACATTAGTTCCTTTTATTAAAACAGTAGCAGTTGCTGCATTAAAATTTTCATACTCTAATTCTCCAATATGTCCACCATCTAATGTATAAGCAAAATCTGCTCCAAAACCTTCTACATCAAAATGGTCAGCCCCTTCTCCAATCTCTTCATCTGGTGTAAATGCTATTTTTATATCACCATGCTTTATTTCTGGATGATTAATTAAATATTCTACCGCTGTCATAATTTCAGAAACCCCAGCTTTATCGTCAGCTCCTAAAAGCGTTGTTCCATCAGTTGTTATTAAAGTTTGACCTATATATCCTTTAAGTTCTGGCGAAAACTCCGGTGATAAAATAACACTATCATTTAAATTTATATCTTTTCCATCATAATTTTCCACTATTTTAGGGTTAACACATTTACCATCCATATCTGGAGCTGTATCCATATGTGCTATAAAACCTATTGTAGGAACCTTTTTATCTAAATTCCCCTCTAATGTAGCATAAATATATCCATCATTACTTATCTTAACATCTGATAATCCTAAATTTTTTAATTCACTAGCTAATACTTTTCCAAATTCTAATTGACCTTTAGTGCTTGGAGTAACCTTAGTTGTTTCATCAGATTTAGTATCTATTTTTATATATTCTAAAAATCTTTCCTCAACTTTTTTCATAAAAACACCACCTTAAATTCTTAAATTTAATTTGTCATTAATTGCATAAACTTATTATACATTACTAATGATTATTTTAAAACTAAACTTATTGTTTAAACAGTTATTTTTTTGGAAATAATTTAAAATAATTATTAATAAAAGGAGATTTGTTTTTATGAATAAAAATAAAAAAATAAAAACTTATATATTAATAAGTATAAATCTTACAATTTTATATTTACTAGTGTGTTTTTTATTTTATAAAAATAACTTAAATAAGTTTAAGGAATACATAAATTCTGAAAATTATATAGAAGCTAATAATATTTTAACTAATAAACATTTAAACTTAATAAATACTTTAAAATTAAAAAATACATGCAATGACATATTAAATGAACATTTAGATCAGTTAAACAATAATTATTTATCAAACAACATATCTCAAGAAAGTTTACTTTTAAAATTAACAACATTAGAAAATCTTAACTTAAACACAACTCAAACTACAACAATAAAAAAAAATCTTCCTTTAATTTCTTCATCAAACGAAGCATATTCAAAGGCAGTATCTTTATTTAATGATAAAAATTATGAAGAATCTTTAAATTCTTTTAATGAAATAAGTTCTTTTTATCCTAATTATAGTGAAATTTTAGATTATAAAAAACAATGTATAGATGTTTTAAAATCAGAAATTTTTAATAAAGTAAACAATCTAATAGAAAATAATGCGTTTTCTGAAGCTATAACCATCATAGAAGATTCTCTAAAAAAACTAGATTACAATATAGAACTGCTTAACAAATTAGAAGAAATAAAAAAACTTAGAATGAATTATCTAGAAGAATATAGTGAAGATAGCATAAACAGTAATGCAAATTCAGCCCAAGCAATGTCTTCCTTTTACAATAAATTAGACTCATCAACAATAAATACCTTCGATATAGATAGTAAAACAGATAAATTAGTCTTTGTTAACATCAGTGAACAAAAAACCTATATATACACGGGAAATTCAAATAATTGGCAATTAGAAAAGGAATTTGTTTGTTCTACTGGAATTGAAAATAAAGAAACACCAATTGGAATATTTGAAGTTCAAACTAGAGCACCTTGGTTTTTCGCATCTAAATATGGTCAAGGAGGTAAATATTATGTGCAATTTATGGGAAACTATTTATTTCATTCTATCCCATTTGCAGAAGACCAAGAAACTATTTTAGATGAAACATTAGGAGAACCAGCTTCACATGGTTGTATAAGACTTGATACCGAGGATGCTAAATGGCTATATGATAATGTTTTAGATGGAAGCAAAATAATAATCTATTAATTTTAAATTACTACAAATAAATTTTAAAAGGTATTATTAAGTTTTAATAATACCTTTTTTCCACTCAATCTATATACTTTAATTATTTTCCTTCTTTTATAGCATTAACTTCTGCTATCATTTGAGGAATAACTTTAACTATATCTCCAACTATTCCATAGTCCGCAATCTTCATAATAGGTGCTGACTCATCTTTATTTACAGCTATAATTAAATCTGAATCCTGCATACCAGCAACATGTTGTATTGCTCCTGATATACCACAAGCTATATATATATTAGGTCTTACTGTTTTACCAGTTTGTCCAACTTGATAAGCCTTATCTAACCATCCTTTATCTACTGCAGCTCTTGATGCTGCAACTACTCCGCCTAATGCTTCAGCAAGTTCATAAAGTAATTTGAAATTTTCTTGTGAACCCATTCCTCTTCCACCAGCTACTATAAAATTAGCTTCAGAAATATCAACTATTTCTTTATTTTCCTTAACAATTTCTAAAACTTTAGTTCTTATATCCTCAGAAGATAAATTAACTGGAATCTCTTCAACTCCGCCTTCTTTTTCCTCTTCTTCAAGCTTTTCAAAAACACCTGGTCTTACTGTTGCCATTTGTGGTCTATGATCAGGACAAACTATTGTAGCCATTAAATTTCCACCAAAAGCAGGTCTTGTGGCAAGTAAATTTCCATTTGTAATATCTACATCTAAAGAAGTACAGTCAGCTGTAAGTCCAGTTTCTAATCTTGCAGCAACTCTAGGTCCTAAATCTCTTCCTATAAACGTTGCTCCTATAAATAATATTCCTGGTTTCCTTTTATTTACTAAATCACAAATAACTTTAGTATATCCATCTGTTGTATAATGCTCTAACTCTTTATTGTCAACAACTAAAACTTCATCAGCACCATGATTTCTTAAACCTTTGCCCAAATCCTTTATTCCACTGCCCAGTAATAATGCTGTTAATTTAACACCTAACTTATCAGCAATTTTTCTTCCTTCTCCTAATAATTCTAGAGAAACTTTTTCTAAGTGACCTTCCCTTTGCTCTGCAAACACCCATACTCCATTGTAATCTGCTATATTCATTACTTTTCTCCTCCTAATCTTAGATGTAATGTTTTTCTTTTAATTTGCCAAATACATAACTTACTGCTTCCTGTGCTGGCTTATTAACTATTTCTCCAACCCCTTTAGCTTCTTTAGTCATTGATTTTTTAACCTTTGTTGGAGATCCTTTAAGTCCCAATTCTGCCTTATCAACATCTATATCATCAGCTGTCCATATAGTTACTTCTTTATCTACCTTTCCAAATATATTTCTAACATTCATATATCTTGGCTCATTTAATTCTTTTATAGCAGTCAAAAGAACTGGTTGCTTAACTTCTAATAATTCATATCCATTTTCTAAAGCTCTGTTTATTATTAAACTATCATCCTTTACTTCAATACCTTGAACATAAGTTACTTGTGGTATATTTAAATGCTCAGCTATTTCTGGACCAACTTGAGCTGTATCTCCATCAATCGCTTGTCTACCAGCAAATATTATGTCATAATTTAATTTTCTTATAGCTCCAGCTAAAGTTTTTGATGTTGCTAAAGTATCAGATCCTGCAAATGCTCTATCAGATATTAAAATGGCTTCATCCGCTCCCATACATAATGCTTCTCTTAAGGCATTTTGTGCTTGAAGAGGTCCCATACTAACTACTGTTATATGAGCTCCATGCCTATCTTTTATTTCAAGTGCTGCTTCTAAAGCATGCTTGTCTTCTGGATTTATAATTGATGGAACACCATCTCTTATAAGTGTTCCTGTTTTTGTATCTATTTTAACTGCTGTGGTGTCTGGTACTTGTTTTAAACAAACTACTATATTCATATCTAATGTCCTCCTTAAATTATCTTAAAAGACTTCCTGCAATAACCATTTTTTGAACTTCTGAAGTTCCTTCATATATTTCTGTTATCTTAGCATCTCTCATCATTCTTTCTACTGGATATTCTTTAGTATATCCATATCCACCAAATAATTGAACAGCCTTAGTTGTTACTTCCATAGCAACTTCAGCAGCAAATAATTTTGCTCTTGCAGCATCTACTGTATATGATTTTCCTGCATCTTTTAAACATGCAGCTTTATACACTAAAAACCTTGCTGCTTCTATTTTAGTGCTCATTTCAGCTACCATCCATTGTAAACCTTGGAATGCAGATAACGATCTTCCGAATTGTTTTCTTTCTTTTAAATAAGTTATCGCTTCATCTAAAGCACCTTCAGCTATTCCTAAAGCTTGTGCAGCTATTCCAATTCTACCGCCATCTAAAGTTTTCATAGCTACTTTAAATCCTTGACCTTCTTTTCCAATTAAATTTTCTTTTGGAACGACACAATTTTCAAATATAAGTTCAGTTGTTGATGAAGCTCTTATCCCCATTTTATTTTCAACTTTACCTATTGAAAATCCTGAAAAGCCTTTTTCAACTATAAATGCTGATATTCCTTTTGTTCCTTTGCTCTTATCTGTCATAGCAAATATTATAAAAGTTTCAGCAACTCCACCATTTGTTATGAATATCTTACTTCCGTTTAAAATATAGTTATCCCCTTCTAATCTAGCTGTAGTTTGTTGACCTGCTGCATCTGTACCAGCCCCTGGTTCTGTTAAACCAAATGCCCCAATTTTTCTACCTGAAGCTAAGTCTGGTAAATATTTATTTTTTTGCTCTGGTGTACAAAATTCGTTTATAACTGATGCACATAGAGAAGTATGCGCTGATAACACAACTCCTGTTGTTGCACAAACTTTCGATAATTCTTCAACACATAAAATATATGATAATACATCTCCACCAGCTCCTTCATACTCTGGTGAAAAAGGAATTCCCATTACTCCAAGCTCAGCCATTTTCTTTACTGTTTCCATAGGAAATCTTTCTGTTTCATCTATTTCAGCTGCTAATGGTTTAACTTCATTTACAGCAAATTCTTTAATCATTTGTCTAACTAGTTCTTGTTCCCTTGTTAATTCAAAATTCATTTGAATCTCCCTCCCAATATTTTATAACATTATTTATTTTGAAAATTCTTTTCTCTTCTTTCTATAAAGGCAGTCATTCCTTCCTTTTGATCTTTAGTTGAGAAACATTTTCCAAAATCATAAGCTTCTATATCAATAGCATCATCTATATTAACTTGCATTCCTCTATTTATGGCATCTTTACATAATTTAACAGCTATTGGTGCATTTTGTGCTATTTTTTTTGCCATAGCCTTAGCTTCTTCTAAAAGCACTTCTGGTTCAACAACTTTATTTACTAATCCAATTTTTAAAGCTTCATCAGCCTTTATTATATCGCAAGTATAAATAAGTTCCTTTGCCTTTCCAACTCCAACAATTCTAGGAAGCCTTTGAGTTCCGCCAAAACCTGGAGTTATTCCAAGCCCTACCTCAGGTTGACCAAATTTTGACTTTGTAGATGCAATTCTTATATCACAAGCCATTGCAAGTTCACATCCACCACCTAAAGCAAATCCATTCACAGCTGCTATCACAGGTTTATCTAATTTTTCAATTCTTCTAAATATTCTATTTCCTAATAAACCAAATTCTCTTCCTTGTTCTTCATTTAAATCTTTCATTTCTGAGATATCTGCTCCTGCAACAAAAGCTTTTTCCCCAGCACCTGTTAATACAACAGCATATATTTCACTATCCTTTTCTAAAATTCCTATAACCTTATCTAACTCTTTTAATGTTTCAGAGTTTAAAGAATTTAAAGCTTTAGGTCTATTCATCGTAATAACAGCTATATTACTATCCTTTTCTAAAAGGACGTTTTTTAACTCCATGCCACATTCTCCTTTTTAATACGCCTAGTCTCTCTAAAATCTAGTGACTAGGCTTTTTGAATTTATTTAACTTTATTATAATTTATAAACTACAATGGGTAAATTATTTTACTAATTTAACAGTTACTGCAACTCCCATTCCTCCACCTATGCAAAGTGAAGCAAGTCCATTTTCAACATTTCTCTTTTTCATTTCATGAACTAGCGTAGTTAATATTCTAGCACCTGATGCACCTAATGGATGTCCTAATGCAATAGCTCCACCATTTACATTAACTCTATTATTAACCCACTCATCATCTATTTCTTCATATTGATTCTTTAATTCATTAATAACACCCAAACTTTGAGCTGCAAATGCTTCATTTAATTCAACTAAATCCATATCTTTTAATTGAACATCACACCTTCTCATTGCGTCATTTATAGCAGCTACTGGGCCCATTCCCATAATTGATGGATCTACTCCACCTTGTCCTATGGATGTTATCTCAGCTATCGGAGTTAATCCTTGTTCTTTAACAGCCTTTTCTGAAGCCACTAACACTATGGTTGCCCCATCATTTATACCTGATGCATTACCAGCTGTTACCGTACCATCACTTTTAAAAGCCGGTCTTAATTTTGAAAGTTTTTCTAAATTTGTCGTTCTATTTGGGTATTCATCAGTATCAAATACTACCGTTCCTTTTTTTCCTTTTATTTCTATAGGAACTATTTCATCTTTAAATTTACCAGAATCAACAGCTTCAATCGCTCTTACTTGAGATTTATAAGAAAATTCATCTTGCATTTCTCTTGTTAATCCATACTTTTTTGCAACGTTCTCAGCAGTTATTCCCATATGATAATTATTAAATACATCAGTTAATCCATCTGATAATAAAGTGTCTTTTAATTTTAAATCTCCCATTTTATTACCTAATCTAGTTTTACCATCTACTGCAAAAGCCGCTTGAGACATAACTTCAACACCACCTGCTAATACTACGTCTGCAAGTCCTGCCTTTATTGAAGTATACGCATTTATAACACTCTTCAATCCACTCCCACAAACCATACTAACTGTATATGCTGGAACTTCCACAGGAATCCCCCCAGCTATTGAAGCTTGTCTTGCTATATTTTGACCATGACCAGCTGACAAAACATTACCTATTGCAACTTCATCTATAGTTTTTACATCAACACCTGATTCATTTATAACATTTTTAATAACTTGTGCTGTTAAAGCTGCTGGTGCAACTGGTGCAAGTGTTCCTAAAAATTTTCCTATTGGACTTCTTTTTGCTTGTACTATATACACTTTTGACATAATAAATCTCCCCACTTTTTTAAAATTTTCTATATATCATTTACCCCTAATAAGCTATGAAAATTATGTAAAATAAATGACAGCTTTTTCATTATACCTATTCAGAAAGATAATGAAATCTAACTGAATAAGCACTCACAAATAATTATATATTTAAACTAGCTTCAAATTATGCATTATAATCGTAAAAACCTTTGCTTGATTTTCTACCAAGCCATCCAGCTCTAACATATTTTCTTAAAAGACTGTGTGCTCTATACTTTGTGTCACCTGTTTCGTTATATAACACATCCATAATTGCTAAACACACATCTAATCCTATTAAATCACCTAAAGCTAAAGGACCCATTGGATGATTAGCTCCTAATTTCATGGCAGTATCTATATCCTCCACAGATGCAACCCCTTCTGCATATATTCCTACTGCTTCATTTATCATTGGAATTAATATTCTATTAACCACAAATCCAGGAGCCTCTGCAACCTCAACAGGCTCTTTTCCTATAACAAATGATAATTCCTTAACTTTATCAAAAGTTTCTTGAGAGGTTGCCATACCTTTTATAACCTCAACTAATTTCATAATTGTAGCTGGATTAAAGAAATGCATTCCTATTACCCTATCAGGTCTATTTGTAGCAGATGCTACTTCTGTTATTGATAAAGATGATGTATTTGAAGCTAAAATTGTTTCAACCTTGCATATTTTATCAAGTTGTGAAAATATCTCTTTTTTTATGTCCATATTTTCAACAGCAGCCTCTATAACCAAATCACAATCAGCTGCCAAATTTAAATCAGTAGTTCCTGTAATCTTTGATAAAACATTTTCTTTGAATTCTTCAGTTACCTTTCCTTTTGCAACTAATTTAGAAAGGTTTTTATTTATTGTTGCAATTCCTCTGTCTACAAATTCATCCTTTATATCTCTAACTATTACTTCATAGCCCTTTTGTGCAAACGCTTGAACTATTCCAGAGCCCATTGTTCCGGCTCCAATTACAAAAATCTTTTCCATTATATTTTATTCCTCCTAAAATACATTAAACTTTAATGTTACTATTATATATTAAACTATACTCATAATTATTTCTTTAATTATTTACATTTACAATTACTATTTCTAATTACAGTTATATTTATAATTTCATTTTGAAAAGCTTTTAACAAAGCTTTTTCTAAAACTAATTCTTTGTCAAAATTTTGTATATCTTTACAACAAGCAAAAACTTTATTTTCTTCTCCTTTTGCATTAACATAAGTTAAGGTTACATTGGGTCTATCATATTCAACATTAATAATCTTTATTCCCCAAGATAAAGTTGAATATTCTCCGTCCACTTTTAAAAAAGTAGAATCTTTTAATTTTTGAGCTTCCTTGTTTGGATCCTTTATTATCAACAATTCATCCCCAACTTTATACTTTGACATGCGATCATCCCCTAAATATAAATTTTTATATATTTTATAATTATTTTTTTAACAATCACAAATAAATTATAGCATAGCTACTCTTATATTATTACTATAAAATAACTAATATTACAATTAATTTAATATTTTATATAATTATTAATCAAAGTATATTTAAATTTATTTTTTATAAAATGTTTCAATATTCAATTCAAAATTTTAGGGATAAAAAATATTTTTTATCCCTAAAATCAAAATTTAATCATTTAATCCATGATTATATATTCTCCTATTTTCTAAAGACCATAATCTTTCTGAAAATTTTCCAACCTCAGTTTCATTTGTTACTTTTCTCATATCATACATTCGTGCATCTATTAAATCAATATAGTGAAGAATTTCAGCCTCTGGAATCATTGGTTTTATAGGGCTACCGTATTCTGGCTCATAGTGATGAGATAGTACCATATGTTCTAATAAAATCATGGATTCTCTATCAGCCTTTACCTCTTGCCCTGCAAGTTCAATCTCCTTAACCCCTTGAGTTATATGTCCTAAAAGAGTCCCTTCTAATGTATAATCATCAACTATCCCAAGTTCACTAGAAGCCATTTCTTTTATTTTTGCTAAATCATGAAGAATTATCCCTCCATAAATTAAATCTGTATTTAAAAAATCATATATACTACAAATTTTTTCACCAAGATTCAACATTGTAGTTATATGATATAAAAGTCCGCTTTTTATAGAATGATGATTTTTTTTTGCTGCCGGGTAATACATTAATTTTTCTTTATTTTTTTCTACCATTAAATTAACTATATTTTTTATATCTTCATTTTTCATATTATTAATATAAAATTTTATAGTTTCAAACATTGTCTTACTATCAATTGGTGCACTTTGAACGTAATCGTCTATATTTACTTTATCTTCTGAAACTATATTTCTTATTTGTTCTACCTTTAGTTGAAGAGAACTTTGCCAACTTGTAACCATTCCTCTAACTTTAACTATGGTATTAGCTCTAAATTCACTCTCCTCCACTTCTTTAACTTCCCACTTCTTAGCAGTAATTTCTCCTGTTCCATCTGCTAGAACAAAATCTAAATACTTTTTGCCATTGGAGTTAGTAGTTTTTAAATCTACAGATTTTATTAAATAAAATCCCTCACTTCTTTCATTTTTTACAAACTCATTTATCTTTCTAATTGGAATAGTATTACTCATAAAATTATCATCTCCACATTAAAATATTTTCTACTAAAAATTAATCATTTTATCTTTCTAATTATACTAATATTATACTATGTTTTATTAATAATACATTTAAAATAAAAAAATAGACTAAAAATCCTAGTTTATTTTTAATCTATTTTTATAAAAAAATTAATATATTTTCTTTATTATATTTTATCTAAAATTAAATTCTTATTCTTAACTATATAATTTTCCATTATATGGTTAAAAACATCTTTTTCTTTATAAAAAACGTTATGTTTATCTATTTTTTCTCTCTCTATAATAAAACAATCAATATTAAGTTCTAATGCACTTTTTACTTTATCTTCAGTTGCACCTTTTTTACCACTATCTTTAAATAAAAAAATTTTTATATCATAATTTTTTAGAAAAGCTAAATCTAATTCATAATTTATAGGACCTTTTATAGCTATTATATCATCTATTTTTGCTCCTCCATTAATAGCTTTTTCAATGGATTCTTTAGTTGGAAGTATTCTATGAATTATTCTATTATTTAGATTCATATTTATAAGATCAGAAACTCTATTTACCCCTGTTGCATTTAATATATTTCCAGATTTATTTTTTATCTTTTCCTTAAAATCATCTAGATTTTTTATCATATGAATAAGAGATTTATCTTTATATTTTTCAATTGAAGATTCTCTTTCAAACCTTATATATTCAATACCACAAATACTACAAGCTTCCACAGCATTTTTACTTACGTTAACAGCATAAGGATGACTAAAATCGCAAAAAATATCTATATTATTTTCTTTTATGACATCAATTAACTCTTTTTTATCTAATGGTCTAGTGTTTAGAACTTTACATTTTACATCATTTAAAAGTTCTCCTCCATATTCTGTAGATACCGATAAAAATAAATCATCAGTATACCTATTGATATCTTTTAAAAGATTTTTTCCATCTGATGTACCTAAAATAAATCCTAACATCTTGTATTATATCCCCTTGGAGTTATAAATTGTCCATCTTTAATATAACTTTTGGAATTCCCTACTATAACAATAGTCATCATATCAACTAAATCATAATCTATATTATCAATTGTAGTTACTAATGAATTTTGACCTTCTCTTAATGCATGTTTCACAATAGCTACTGGTGTTTTACTATCTCTATATTGCCTTATGATATCCATGCATTCTTTTAAATAATGAGGTCTTCCCTTGCTTTTAGGATTGTATAATGAAATTATAAAATCTGACTTAGCAGCAAAATCCACTCTTTCTTTTATTTCATCATATGGAGTCATTAAATCACTTAAACTTATATTGCAATTATCATGCATAAGTGGTGCTCCAACTATTGAACCTGCAGCAGATGAGGCAGTTATTCCTGGAACTATAACTACATTTTTTATTTCTTCTTCGTTACAAAGTTCTAAAATAAGTCCAGCCATTCCATATATTCCTGCATCTCCAGTACTTATTATTGCTACATCTTTTTCTTTAGCAAGTTTTATGGCAAGTCTACATCTTTCCTCTTCACTTCTCATTCCTGTAGAATAAAGTTCTTTTCCCTCTATTATTTCCTTTATCATATCTAAATATTTAGTATAACCAACTATAACATCACACTCTTTTATAACGTTATAAGCTTTAAGTGTCATATTCTCTATTGAGCCTGGCCCAATTCCTACAACATATAATTTTTTCATTATTTTATCTCTCCTATACAAAGTGTTACACCATCTAATTTTTGTTTTTTCAAAATAATTTCTCCACCTAAGAGCCTTACTGAAGGTTCACAAACATTCCCAACACCTATAGTCTTCTTTACAAACCGACTTATCTCAAACTGACTTTCTATTGGAAGTATATCTTCTTTAGTAAATACCTTAAAATCACAATTTAAAGTATCCTTTAAACTTAAAATTGCTTTTTCATCTTTTTTAATATCTATGCTTCCTATAGCCAAAACTGATCTCTTATCTATATTATTCTCTCTTAAACATTCCAAAACCTTAGAAATTAAATGTTTTTCATCAGTATCTTTTTTGCAACCAACACCCAAAACTATATTTCTTTTTATAAGTTTTAAAACATTCTTGCCTTTTAAATCATGTCTTTGAATTTTATTAGTAATCCATAGAACATTTTTTAAATTATCATTAAATTCATTATATCCTTTAGGTGTATTTATACATTTAAACTCATCTAAAAACCCTATAACTTCTTCATCTAAAAGCTTAACTGCAAAATTTTTTGCAATCTTTAAATCATCTATTATAAAATTATTTTCTTTTGCAATAATATCAGGAGCTACAACATTCTTTATATCAGTTGCAGTAGTTACAACATTTATAGCACTTAAAATTTTAGAAACTTTACTTGACAGCAAATTTCCACCTCCTAAATGCCCTGATAAAAGACTTATGGAAAATTTACCATAACAATCTACAACAACTACAGCTGGATCATTTGTTTTACTTTTTATATAAGGAGCTATAGCCCTTACAGCTATACCAGTTGATGATATAAAGATAATACCATCATACTTTTTACTTTCAAAAATATGCTTAACACAATTACTAAAATTAAAATTTTCATCTATATACTTTGAGAAAATTTCACAAGTAAAATACTCTTTTAACTTTAATAAAATCCTATCTCCTTGCTTCGTCACACTTATAATAGCAATCATTTTTAGATACCTTTTCTATATTCATGGGTAAATGATTTATCATATAAAAGACTTTTTTCATAATCACAATCTATAAAATCACCAACTAATATTTGAGCACATTTTTTAATGCCTGCTTCCTTTACCTTTTCACTTATATCATCAAGAGTTCCAAATATTACTCGTTCATCTTGCCAGGTAGCCCTTTCAATTACAGCTATAGGAACATTCCTTCCATAACCTTTTCTAAGCTTTGCAACAACTTTATCTATCATAGATATTGATAAAAATAATGCCATAGATGCTCCTATTGAAGCTAATTTTTCTAAATCCTCTTTTTCAGGAACCTTAGTCCTTCCTTCAACTCTAGTTAAAATTACCGTTTGAGATACTGAAGGCAATGTAAATTCTCTCTTTATCGAGGCAGCCGCTGCTACAAAAGAACTAACCCCTGGCACTACCTCATATTCTATATTAAGCTTTATAAGTTCATCCATTTGTTCTTTAATTGCACCATAAATACTAGGATCTCCAGTATGAAGTCTAACTGTTTCTAAATTATTTTCACTAGCTTCTTTCATAACACTTATAACTTCCTCTAAAGTCATAGAAGCTGAATTATAAATTTTAACTCCATTTTTACAAAACCTTAAATGCTCAGGGCTCACTAGAGAACCTGCATATATAACAACATCTGCTTTCTCTAAAATAGAACGTCCTTTAACTGTTATTAAATCTACATTTCCAGGACCTGCTCCTATAAAGTAAATCATAATTTTACCTCCATAATACAATAAATTTTATAATCTATTCTCTATTAGCTATTATTAAAGACATATAATCTCTATGATTTAATATATCTTCTTTTTTGTGCAATATTTTTTGTCCATCTCTTCCAGCCCTTGAAACTAAAACATAATTAAATCCTTTTTCTTCAAGAACATTTATTATCTTTTCTTCTAATTTATAAACCTTCATAACAACTACATACTTTTCATCTTTTATTTTATCAATACTTCTACCTGGAAGTATTAAAAGAGGTTCATCTCCTAAACAAAGAGGCATATCTGTAAGACTTGCTGAAGCACAAAACGACGTTATTCCAGGGATAGTTTGAACCTCATATTTTTCACTTTCAAAATGCTTTAAAATATGAGTATATGTACTATAAATATAAGGATCCCCTAAAGTGAAAAAAGCTACGTCTTTACCTTCATTTAAAAGACCTTCTATAAGATTATAAGCCAATTTTACCTTCTCATTAGTATTTGATTTTCCCATAGGAAAATGAATTATTCTAACGTCTTTTTCTTGCTTAACATAAGGCTTTATCGCTTCATATGCAATACTTTCTCCCCCCTCTTGAGAGCTTGGACATATTAAAACATCACTTTCATTTATTATCCTTATAGCTTTTGCAGTTAAAAGCTCACTATCTCCAGGACCTACTCCAACACCTATAAACTTTGCCATTAAAAATTCTCCTTTTATATTTATTTTCTTACGCTTATTGTAAAAATCGGATTATTCGCAATTAACATCTTCAATCTTCCTTTAGCTTTAGAAACCTGAAGCATTGTTACATCAACCTTTAAGCCTTTTTTTTCTACATAATCACAAAAAGCATTAAGGTTAGTTATGGTAATAAAATTTGCAACTAACATACCATTATTCTCTAAAAGTTCTAATGATTTATCTATAATACATTCCATATTTCCACCAGTTCCACCTAAAAATATTCCGTGAAACTTCATTTTAATATTACTTAAAACTTCTATTGCATCTCCTTCAATAAGATTTATATTAGTGCAATTAAACTTATCTATATTAATTTTAGTAGTCTTTATAGCCTCTTCATCACGTTCAATAGATACAACTTGCCCATTTTTACATATCTTTGAACCTTGAACAGTCATACTTCCCGTTCCACTCCCTATATCTAAAAAATTAGAAGTTGAATCTAGTTCTAATTTAGCAAAAGTAAGTATTCTTATATCCTCCTTAGTCATAGGAACATCACTTCTTATAAATTCCTCATCCTTTATAAATTTCAAAACTATTTCACCTCCACCATCATAACAGATAGATTAGAAAATTCATAATTTAATATCTCTCTAGGATTCCCCTGAACTATCCTTTCATCTTCATAAGATAAATTTTCACCCACAATAATAGTACAATTTATATTATTTTTAATGAGTATTTCACATAGTGATTTTGGAGTATTTTTATTATCAGTAAGCCAAATGGTCTTACAATTATTCTTTACATGTTCTAAAAATTTTTCTTCTCTACCATGCATACTTCCTAAAAATGTCTTATTCCAAACCCTTTTAGTTTTAGCTGTTAAATACTGAAAAGAACTTATACCAGGAATTACTTCAAAATTTCTATTAAAATTTTTTGATATATAATCTGCTATACCGTAAAATAACGGGTCACCAGAGGCTAAAATTGATATATCTCCCTCTAGATTCTCCATATAAGTTAATATCTCTTTTAAATTTTTAACTTTTATTTTTTTGCCCTTTATCATAGATTCTAAAGTATCTATTGACCTTGAAAATCCTATAACATAATCACTATTTTTTATAATATTTTCTGCCTTTTTTAATATATAATCAACATGCCCAGGACCTATCCCAACTATATAAATCATAAATTTTTTCTCCTTAAGCTTTAGCTAAAATTTCCGAATCTACGGTTCCTTTATAGACTAAAACATCAATATCAACTTCTCCACGAATGTATGTTATTGCAGATGACTTAATCTTTTTAGCTATATTTTGATATAATTTTTCATTTCCTTTTCCTAAAGTATTTACTGCTCCATCTGTTGTTTTCTCATTTAAAATTCTTTTTACAAACTCCATGTCATGGCCTAAAAGAGCCATTTCAAGAGCTATAACCTCAAGTCTAACACCACACACTTTGCTATGAGTATTAAAACATCCATAAGCTATTTTGCACATTTTTCCTATGTGCCCTATTATAGTAACCCTAGTAGCCCCCTTATTTACACAAGTTTCTAAAGCAAATCCTACAAAATTAGACATTATGACCATTTTCTTTTCATCATATCCTAAATTTTTAGCAAATTTTTCTCCCATATGCCCAAATACTAAAATAATTTCTTTGCTATATAAAATTTTTTGACTTATCTCAAGTGCTATTGATGCTTTTAAAGCTTCTTCTGACATAGGATAAACAATACCTGTCGTACCTAAAATAGATATCCCATTTAAAATATTTAATCTACTATTGAAAGTCTTTTTTGCTACTAATTCTCCATCTGGCACAAATATCTCAACAGCAACCTCAAATCTTTCATTTTCACTAATTTCTTTAACAGCCTTTTCTATCATAAGTCTTGGTACAGGATTTATCGCAGCTTCACCTTTTTTTATACTAAGACCATCAGCATAAACCCTTCCAACCCCTTCGCCTCCATCAATAGAAAATTCATTGGCTTTTTTAACTCTTGCACCTATTAAAATACCATCAGTTACATCAATATCATCTCCGCCATCCTTTCTAACTAAACATTCAACGTAATCTTCATAAAAATTTGTTTCATGAACCTCTATTTCAATATTTATATTATTAGGAGTAAGTATATTAACATAATCTAATGATTTCCCATTAAAAAGTGCATAAGTAGCCGCTTTTGCTGCTGCCGTTGCACAAGAACCTGTAGTATATCCACATCTTAGCTTTTTACCAAAGCTTTCAATATACATTTCAAACATTATCTATCAACCACCATGTACATAAGGGCATTAACAATTGCAACTGATACAGTACTTCCGCCTTTTCTTCCCCTTATTGTTATGTTATCTAAATCAGTTTTTAAAAGTTCCTCCTTACTCTCAGAAGCTCCAACAAAACCAATAGGAGCACCTATAACAAATTTAGGTTTAGCTTTTCCTTCTCTATAAAGCTCTATTAATCTATAAAGAGCAGTTGGTGCATTACCAAAAACGAAAAACTCTATTCCTTCATTCATTGCTATTTCAATGGCTGCCATAGATCGTGTAATATTTTTCTCTTTAGCTATTCTAAAAGCCTCTTCCGTTGAAACATAATTTACAATTTCGCAACCTAACTTTTCTAAAGCTTTTTTATTTATACCTGATTTAATCATTTGAGTATCTGTATATATTTTACACCCCTTTTTTAAAAGAGAAAGTGCCTTATCTATACTTTGTTCATCTATTCTAATTAAATCTTTATATTCAAAATCAGCTGTTGTATGAATAACTCTTTTTACAACATTTAGTTCTCTATCAGAAAAATCATGGTTGCCCATTTCTTCTCCAATTATTTCAAAACTTCTCTTTTCTATATCCATAGGAACTTTTATATAGCCCATAAAATTCCTCCTTAAACTATACTTATTTCACTCATATATAAAATTAACATAATAAAGTTTATTTTAAAATATTTTTTATAAATTCAATATTACCAAAGAAATGAACATGCGCATAAGTTGCCAATGTATTGTTTTTTAAATATCCACATCTCCAATAATTATCCTTTAAAAATATATCTTTTTTTCTTATTTCATATATTGTTTCTTCATTAATTTTTACCTTTGATTTATGAAATTCATGAGCATTTATTTCTAAATTACTAGGTAACATATTATTATCTTTTAAGACTCTTGCTGTATTATACCCAAAATTATTTAATGAATTTGTCATATAAGAGCATCCACTAAAATATTTAACCATATCAAATCCATCTATATTTTCAGTTAAATACATAAGTCCTCCACATTCTGCATAACATTTAAGACCGTTATTCAATTTTTCTTTTATATCTAAAAGGAGTTCTTTATTTTTACTTAAATCTTCTTTAAATATTTCTGGATATCCACCACCTATATAAAGAAAATTTATATCTTCAGGTAATTTTTTATCCCTTAATGGACTAAAAAACGTTACCCTCCCAGCCTCTTTTAAAAGCTCTATATTTTCCTTATAATAAAATCTAAATGCTTCATCATAAGCAATTCCTATATTTAAATTTAAATTTTCTAGTTTAAACTTTTCTCTATTTGCTATTCTAATGTTACTTTCTTTGAAGGAACTTATAATACTATCTAAATCAATATATTTTTCTATAATATCACTAAATATATCAATTTTATCTTTTAAATCCTTAATCTCTATTCCCTGAACTAACCCTAAATGTCTTGATTTAAACTTAACTTCTTCTATTTTTGGTATATATCCAAAAACCTTAAGTTTAGTATGTTTTTCTATTATAAATTTTAAAAGATTATAATACTTTTCACTTACTCTATTTAAAACTATACCAGCAATATTAGCATCCTTAAACTCTAATATTCCTCTAAGCTCTGCTGCCAAAGTTGTACTTTTTGCCTTTGGAGTTATTACTAAAACTATCGGAAGGTTAAGAATTTTTGATATATGATAGGTTGAAAATTCAGTATCTATGCCTTTCCCATCATAAAGTCCCATAACGCCTTCTATTATTCCTAAATCTCCTTCACCTCTTAAATAACTCTCCTTAACTCCTTCTTCCCCCATTAAATAAGCATCTAAATTTCTTGAAGTATTCCCAGTAATAAGTGTATGAAAATCTCCATCTATATAATCTGGCCCCACTTTATAACCTTGAACTTTATATCCTCTTTTCATAAGAGCTTTTAAAAGCCCTAAAGTAAAAGTAGTTTTTCCTCCACCACTCTCATTAGATGATATTATTATTGAGTGCATAACACTTTAGCTCCTTTTTTCGTTTCACCTTTTCCTAAAACTTTTCCGTCTATTGTTTCTCTTAAATGATTTATATACATATCCCATATAGCTTCAAACTCTCCAAGACCATGTAAAAATACATTAACATTAAATCCATTAGCCTTAAGAATAGACTTCCATGAATCTTCATCATCACCCGCTATATCATTTTTAGCATGATCTCCTGCTACAAGCAAAAATGGCACCAAAGTAATATCTTTTATATTTAATCTTCTCAATCTTTTTATTACATTATCAACTGACGGATACCCCTCTATAGTTCCAATTAAAAAGTTTTCCTTATCATTTTCACTTAATATGTTTTGAAGACATCCATAAGTTGCAAAGCTTGGATGGAAAGTCCCATGTCCCACTAAAACATATCCTTCACTCTTTGGTAAAAAAGTATCTAAAGCATTTATAAAGCTTGTATAATCTTTTTCTTCCTCATTTTCAAAGTATAAAAGAGGCCTTGATAATCTTAATATTTCAAAATTTTGTTTATAAATTCTAACAACATTTTTTATATAATCAAACTCTTCTCCTGAAATAATGTGAAGAGGTTGAATAACAATTTCCTTATAACCCTCTCTATAAAGATTATCTAATACCTCTTCTGGTTTATTTATCTTTATACCATATTTTTTATCTAAAGCTCTTATTATCATATGAGATGTAAAAGCTCTAAAAACATCATACTCTTTAAATGTTTCTGCTATTTTTCCTTCCACTTTATCTATTGTTTTTTCTATTGTGTCTAAATGGCTTGTACCAAAACTTATCACTAAAATTGCTTTTTTCATTATTTCTCCTCTTTCTTTAATCATTTTAATCCTAAGATTCTATCTAATTCTTCCATATCTAAATTTTCTTCCATTAGCTTTAAAAGTTCATCATATTGTTTTTCTCTATACTCATCATAACTTAATTTTTTATTTTCTTCTGTGATTAATAAATCTTTATTAAATTTTTCTTTAAAAGTTTCTACTAAAGAATTTAAAAACTCTGTTGAATCAAAAATCCCATGGATATAAGTTCCATAAACATTTCCTTTTTCATTAGAAAGTCCTAAAATGTTCTTATTTTCATCTTGTATAAATACATTTTTATCATCTAAAATCTCACTTCTACCATTATGTATCTCATATCCTATAACTTTTTTTCCAAAAGAATTACTCATTAAATCATGCCTTGAAACAATATAACCGTTTATATGCTTTAATGTTTTCACTTCATTAAATTCTGTTGAAATACCTAAAAATTTAAATCCTTCTTCTTCTTTTATATTTCCTTCTATACCTAAAGGATCTTTGATACTTTGTCCTAACATTTGATATCCCCCACAAATACCAAATAAAATAACTTTTTCTTTATTAACCAAATCTTTTATTTTTTCAAAAAGACCATTATTTTTAAGCTCATTTAAATCAAACAAAGTATTTTTAGTACCTGGAATTACTATAACATCAGGATTTTTAAGCTCTTCTAACGTTTCTACATATCTAACTGAAATTCCAGATACTCTATTAAATGAATTAAAATCAGTAAAATTAGACATATGTTTAAGTCTAATTATTGCTACATCTAAATTATTTTCTTTAGAGTTCTTATTTTTTATCTTGTCACTAACCCCATCTTCATCCTCTATATCCAACCTAAAATAAGGCATTACTCCTAAAACTTTAACACCTATTAAATCCTCAAGTTGCTTTATAGCAGGTTTAAATTTATCTTTATCTCCTCTAAACTTATTTATTACAACTCCCCTTAAAAGTTTTCTTTCATCTTCATCTAAAAGCATTATGGTTCCCAAAACTGAGGCAAAAACTCCACCTCTATCTATATCGCTTACTAGTATTATTGGTGCTTTCACACTTTTAGCCATATATGTGTTTGCTATATCCGTATCCTTCAAATTTATTTCTGCACAACTTCCAGAACCTTCTAAAACTATAAAATCAAATTTCTTAGAAATATCTTCATAGCTTTTTTTAACCTCTTCTCTAAAAAACTCACACATTTCTTTATACTTATAAGAATCCATATTTGAATAAACTTTACCATTTAAAATTATTTGAGTTTTATTATTTCCACATGGTTTTAATAAAAGTGGATTCATAATAGCCATAGGCTCTATTCCACAAGCCCTAGCCTGTACAACTTGGGCACGCCCCATCTCATCTCCATTTATTGTTACATAAGAGTTTAATGATATATTTAAAGCCTTAAAAGGAGCAACCTTTAAATCTTTCTTTTTTAAATACCTACAAATAGCACTTGCTAATGTACTCTTTCCAACACCAGAAGCCGTTCCAAGTAAAATAACATTATTCATTTAACTCCTCCTACATTCTTTATTTATAAATAATCAATTTTATATCAAAATAACTAAAAATATGCTCATATAGATAGAATTTTTACTAACCATTCTATCTAGATCAACATTTTTCTATTAATAAATATTTAAATGAGCAAAAATCCCATCTTTTTGTATAGAATCAATTTTAAAATTAACCCTTTCCTTAAATAATGGTCCATCATAAACAAAGGTATGGTACTCACCATTTTCACCACAAACATCACAATTTTTTGCCTTTATCTTCTCCAAAACCTCCTTATTTAAATCAGTCCCTAAAAAACTTTCATCTAAATAATTCAAATTGACTTTTTTTATCACAGCTTTAAAATCACAATTTACAAACTCAGATACTAAATCCTCTCTTGATTCTTGCCAAAGTGGAAACCATGATTTAATATAAACATTCTTACATCTATCATCACACCATTTTCTATGATTCTCTATATCAATGTCTCCAAAAATACAGCAAGTTGCTCCAATTTTTTTCCCTTGTCTAAGACCATCCTCAAAATTTTTCTCATAATCTTCACCCGACGCTTTAACTAATATAAGAGGAATCTCTAAAGATTTTGAAACACTCTCTATCAAACTTAGTGATACATCATGAAACCACGATATATCCTCCTCATCATGTGCTATGACCAAAAGTCCTACAACATCTTTGCCTAATCTTATAGCCCTATATAAAGCTAATGCACTATCTTTACCTGTACTATAAGAAACTATATACTTTTCTTTCAATAATTTTACCCCTTTCTTTTCTGTTACAACATTGCAGATTAAAATTTTAAAATCTGATAATTACATCATAATTAATCTCAAAGCTTCTATAAGTTTTTTATTTTCTTCTCTAGTCCTTACTGCAACTCTATAAAACTCATCACTAAGTCCGTAATAATTATTACATCTTCTAATTATTATTTTGTGCTCTAAAAGTTTTTCATACAAATCTTTTTTCTGTGTTTTAATCATAATAAAATTAACACTTGGCTTAAAAACTTTTAATCCTTTTATATTTTTTAAGTTCTCATATAAATAATTCTTTTCATTCTTTGCAAACTCTAAAGAAACTTTTATATACTCCTTATCTAAAAATCCAGCAATCAATGCTTCCTTAGCCAAAGTATTTACTGACCATGAAATACCTACCCCGTCTATCTTTTTCTTTAACTCATTATTACTAATGAATCCATATCCTATTCTTATACCAGGGAAGGCAAAAAACTTTGTTGCAGATTTTACAATAATAAGGTTTTTAAAAGAATCTAAAAGTTTTTTGCACTCATAAATGTTTTTATCTTGTCTAAAATCTAAAAAAGATTCATCTACAACAATCACAGTATTAGTTTCCCAAGCTTTAAGTAAAATTTCTTTAATATCTTTAGATTTAGTTAAAACTCCTGTTGGATTATTAGGATTACAAATAAATACAACATCTAAATCTTCATTTATTTTCTCCAAAATATCGTTTGTTATAGAAAAGCTATCTTCTTCTCTAAGATAAAAATGCTCTATACTACATCCTATACTTTTAAGCGATTCTTCATATTCTGAAAAAGTTGGTGCCAGTACAAGAGCTTTTTTAGGTTTTACCCCTCGCACAATATTAAAAATAATCTCAGCTGCACCATTTCCTAAAAGTATGTTTTCATAAGATACTCCCTCAAAATCTTCTATGGCTTTTTTTAAATCATGATATGTTATATCAGGATATCTTTCTATTTTTAATATATTTTTTTCTATACTTTTTTTTACCTTTTCTGATAAACCTAAAGGGTTTATGTTGGCAGAAAAATCTAAAAATTCTTTTGAAGATATGTTTAGTCTTCTTGCTACTTCTTCTATATTTCCACCATGTTTACTCAAAATATCCCTCCTCATCATAAAAATAAACACATTAAAAGTTTTATTATTAAACTTAAAACTGCTCCTAAAACTGTAGTTAAATATAAAATTTTTACACACGTATCAAAGTGATTGACTTTTATTCTACCTAAATCATCTCCAATAGTAGGCTTTATAACTTTTTTACCAAAATAATAGTTTGTCCCTCCAAGCTGAATACCTAAAGCTCCAGCCATAGCAGCCTCTGGATGTGCACTATTAGGACTTGAATGATTTAATCTATCTCTTTTATAAATCCTATAACTTTCTCTCCAATCAAGCTTTAATATACGTGATGCTAAAACTATCAAAAGCCCTGTAATTCTAGCTGGTATGAAATTAAATAAATCATCTAATTTAGCTGGAAAATATCCAAAATCTTTATACTTATCATTTTTATAACCAAACATAGAATCCATAGTGTTTACAGCTTTGTATATTAAACCAAAAACAGGGCCACCAATTCCTATATATATAAGAGGTGCAATAACTCCATCTGACATGTTCTCAGCTATAGTTTCTATAACTGCTCTTAAAATTGCCTCTTCATCTAAATTTTTAGTATCTCTACCAACTATATAAGAAAGTCTCTTACTTGCTCCCTCTATATCTCCATTTCTTAAATACTCTAATACTTTAAAACCTTCAACCTTTAATCCCTTAGCTGAAATACAGAAATAAATAAATACACCTGCTATTAAAAAACCTAAATAATAATTCATAAAATAAGTACCATATATTAAAAAATAACCTATAGCCCACGTTATTAAAATAACTATACACCAAGTTATTCCTCCTGCTATTTTCAAATGATTTTTTAAAAGCTTTCTACTTCTCTTTTCTACTTTTCTAGCAATAAACCCTATTATTCTTACAGGATGAACTGGATTTTCAGGTTCCCCTACAATAAAATCCGCAATAACACCAAATATGATTTCTAACATAAAAATTACCTCTTCATTGGAATTTTATTTTTTATACTAACCTCAACATTTTCCTCATAAAAACTAATCTCAAGCTCATACCCTTGTCCACAAGAAGGTTGTAAATCATAAAAGCTACTATTTTTTTCATTTAAAAATTCGCTTAAAATAGACACAATAACTCCCCCATGAGTAACCAAACATACATTTTCTACATTTCTTTCTTGTAAATCATTTAAAAATTTAATAAATCTTTCTTTAACCCTATTATTAAAATCTATTCTTGATTCACCATTAGGACAAGATATTCTACCATCCTCATCCAATATCCACTTTATATATTTATCATTTCTTCTAAGCTCTTCATAAGATTTAAGTTCAAAATCACCAAAATCATATTCCCAAAAATCTTTAATAGATTCAAAATGAACATTATTAAATAGTATTTTTAAAGTTTCATTAGCTCTTTTAGCGCCACTTGTAAAATATACCTCACTTAAAGGATAATAAAATTTTTCTTTTAAATCCCTAAGATTTAAAATTCCACCTTCACTAAGACATACATCCTCTCTTCCACAATATAATTTTTTTTCATTGCAATATGTATTTCCATGTCTTATTATATAAAGCTTCAATCTTTCCCCTCCTCTAAACCCTTAAATACTTTTAATATTTAAAATAAGAGTATAAAGTTAACACTACTATTTAAGTTTAGTATCCAATCCAAAGAAAACTCTATATGTGCTTTGAGATTTTGAAATTAAATATTGCATACATTTACCAGTTTCCTCTCGCCACCTTCTATTCATAACTTCCATCGGAACAATTCCTGAACTTATATCGTCACAAATAATTATTTTATCTTTTAATTCTCTCTCATTTTCTTTTAAAATTTCTAAAGGCTTAAATCCTCTTTCTAAACATTCTAAAACAAATATATGTAGCCCACTTAAAACTCTTTTTTCTAAATTTAATTTTTCATCTTTAAAGTAATATATATCATCTTCTAATACATTAAACTTTTCTTTGACAAAATTTAATTTACCACAGTATGCTCCACCAAAAATAACAATCATAAAAATTCTCCTTATCTTTTAATTTATAATTATATAATAGCTAATGCCAATATAAGTAATGTTTCACAAATTACTAATCCATAACCTGCTATATCACCTGAAATTCCTCCAAGCTCTTTTATAGGTTTTTTCATCATATAAAATACTATGAATAAAACAATCAAAGATACTATTAATCCAAAAATTCCAAATAAAATTACAAATACACATAATATTATGCACAAAAACATAATAGATAACACCTTATCTACTTTTCCTACATTTTGCTTGAAATATTTTACTAAAGAACTTTGCTCCATTGATTCATTAAAAAACATCATAATTGCCATAAAACTTCTTGATATAGCTGGAATAAATATAAGACTTAACATTAATTCATTTTTATTTATCAAAGTACTTACTCCTGAATAATTTAAAACAAAAAGACATGCCAAAGAAATTACTGCAAAAGCACCTGTGTGAGAATCTTTAAGTATTCTAAGCTTTTCTTCCTTATTACGTCTAGATAGCATAGCATCACAAAGATCCATAAATCCATCTAAATGTAAAAAACCTGTTATAAAATATGGAAATAACATTAAAATAGCTGTTATTATTATTACAGGAAGATTAAAAATTGTTAATACCTTAAAAAGCAAAAACCAAAGCATTCCTATAATAAACCCAACCAAAGGATAAAAAATCAACATATGTTTAGCACCATCATCATCCCAATTGTGATATCTTACAGGAATTGACGTAAACATCCCCATAGCCATTAAAAATCCTTTTAAATAATTTTTCATTCTAAATCCTCTTTACAATTACAATTTATTTTATCATTACAAACTTATATTAATCTATTAACTCATCTTAAATTAACATTAATTTTAAAAATTTTCTTTTCTATAATTTTTCTTTATGACAATAAACTTTTCCATAAGAACATTCAAAAACATAATCCATATCCTTAGTTAATATCCTTGTTGCATAAGATAATTCCTTTAAAAATTCATTTGTATAATTATCATACAAGAAACTATTTGAAAAAATATAATCAGAAACTACTATCAAATTTCTAACCTTTTTTCCTATTTCTAATATTTCATTAGCTATTTTTGAATATATATTTTTGTTAAATTCTTTCCCATTAAACATTTCATTAACTAAAAGAGAAGTCAGGCTATCTATTAAAATAATGTCTCGTTTATTAACCTTCTCTAAAATGCTTATAATATTTCTATTACACTCTATGGTATGAAATCCATAACCTAATCTAGCTTTTATATGATTTTGTATTCTCTCCTCATCTTCTTTATCGCAAGGTTTCATAGTTGCTACATAATATAATTTTCCATCTCCATTATAAATATCTCTTGCTAAATTTTGTCCGTACATAGACTTTCCGCTTTTACTTCCACCTAAAATTAAATAATTCATACTACACCTATCTATCAACTATATAACAAGATTTATCTCTAACATTATCTATATAATCATCATTTATATCAGCTTCTTCAAAAGTTGCCATATTATTCATAACAGCACAAGAAGCTTCAACTACTGAAAATGCTATGGGACACCCACTTCCTTCCCCAAGTCGCATATCTAAATTTAACATTGGCTCAAGACCAAGTTCATCAATTATTATCTTATAACCTATTTCTTTTGATGCATGAGATGTTATTAAATATTCCTTTACAATAGGATTTATCCTAACTGCTATCAAGGCTGCTACTGCTGATATAAAGCCGTCTATTACAACAGGTATTTTATAATAAGCACTGCCTAAAAAAACTCCTGCCATAGCAGCTATATCAAACCCTCCTATTTTAGATAAAACATCTATAACATCTTTTTTATTAGGCTTATTTATCTCTATAGCCTTCTTTATAACATTAATCTTATTTATATAATCCCTTTCTAAAAGCCCTGAACCTTTTCCAACCACTTCTTCTACCATATGTCCTGTTAAAACCGCTGTTATAGCACTACTAGTTGATGTATTTCCTATACCCATTTCTCCAACTCCCAATATATCAAAGCCTTCATCCTTAGACTTTTTAACCATTTCAACTCCTATATTTATAGCTTGTACAGCCTCCTCATAAGTCATTGCAAAAGTTTTTGCCATATTGTTAGTTGATTTTCTTATTTTTTTATTTAACACATTAGGACTATCAATATCGGAATTTACCCCCACGTCTACAACAAGCAAATCACAATTATAAAATAAGGCTAAAGCCCCAACTCCAGTTATCCCTTTTTTAAAATTTAAGGTTTGCTTTGTTGTAACATACTGAGGACATGACGAAACTCCTTCTTCAATAACCCCATTATCGGCACACATTATTATAATTCTTTTATTTATTATAGAGTTATTAAGCTTTCCTGTTATCCCAGCTATTTTCCTTGCTATATCCTCAAGCTTTCCAAGGCTTCCTAAAGGCTTAGCTAATGAATTTAATCTATCTTGTGCCATCTCACAAACTTTAAAATCTATATGCTCTATTCCATTTATGATATTCTCTAAAGATTTAATAAAAATCACCCTCTTAAAATTACTTGAATAAATAAGTACTATTCTTAAAATTATTAATATGATGTAAAAAAGTATTTTAAATATCAATATCTAAATTAATCAAAAATAAAAACGCCATACTCTAAAGTATAACGTTTCTAGAATCAAAACATAATAAATACAACTATTAAAATATAATAGTTTAAATCTGTAAGATACTAATTCCCTATACATCGTAGAGCATACTAGCAAAATTTAAAGGCAAATATTCCGGCTTGATTTCATTGCACCTTTTCACCTTCCCAAAGAAACTCTTTAGTGGCATAACAAAAAAGACACTCCATCTTACGGCGGCGGGACCGCACAGGATTTTAACCTGTTTCCTTTTTAATGCAAACAGCTTGCAACCTTTAAATTGTAATATTAAATTCTAAATAATAATTTATATTATAGTTTATTTAAAAAAATATGTATATAGTCAAATTTTAACGCTACTTTATTGCAGTTATAATATTTATTTAAACAAAATATTATATTAAACTAATTCTTGTAAGTATAAAAATATTAATTTTAAGGAGAAGCTATTTTGAATTTACCTAATGATGTTAAGCTTATTTTAAATAAATTTTATGATAATAATTTCGAAGCCTTCATAGTTGGGGGTTGCGTACGAGATAACTTACTTGGAAAAACTCCACATGATTATGATATAACAACTAACGCACTCCCCAATGAAATAGAACTTCTTTTTGAGAAAACAGTTCCAACTGGAATCAAACATGGAACTATAACAGTTATCATAAATAATACTCCCTTTGAAGTCACAACTTACAGAACAGATGGAGAATATTTAAATAATAGAAAACCTAAAAGCGTAAAATTTGTAACTAATATTAAGGAAGATTTAACTAGACGTGATTTTACTATAAATGCTCTAGCCTACAATCCTAAACTTGGATTAAAAGATTTTTTTTATGGTAAAGAAGATTTAAAAAATAAAATAATACGATGTGTTGGAATCCCTGATAAAAGATTTAATGAAGATGCCTTAAGAATTTTAAGAGCCATAAGGTTTAGTTGCCAATTAAATTTTGAAATAGAAATAAACACTTTAAACTCTATAAAGAAAAATTTTATCCTCATTAAAAATATAAGCAAAGAAAGAATTAGAGATGAATTTTCTAAGATACTTTTAAGTCCAAACTCTTTTAATGGTGCATGCATTTTAAAAGATATAGGCATTACCGATTTAATTATCCCTATTTTTAAAGAAAACTTTAATTTAGATTATAATACTTTAAAACACAATTACAAATTTTTGCAGTTTGTTCCCAATAAATTATCATCTAAATTAGCATCTTTTATCATTGCATCTTGCAATTTTGAAGGAACGAATAATTTAACTCAACATATATTAAAAACTTTACACTATGACAATAAAACAATAAAAGAAACTTTAATTCTTGTTAATGAATTTAATACACCATTAACTTTAAATAGATATGAATTAAAAAAATTTATCAATAGAGTGTCTAAAGAGTTAATTTTTGATTATATTGATTTAAAAAAATCCTTTTTAAAATTTAACAATGAAACCTTAGAAGATATAAATATTATAGAAAAAAACATACGAGATATCTTAGATAAAAAAGAACCATTAACTATAAAAGACTTAAATATAAACGGAAGTATGTTATCTAAAGAATTAACCCTAAAACCTGGCAAAGAAATAGGACTAATCTTAAACTATCTTTTAGATAAAGTTTTGCAAAATCCTAAACTAAATATTTATGATACTTTAATAAATATTGCTAAAAACAAATACATCACTTAAATTTATTCTTTCTTTTTATAAATAAGTATTGAAAGATTTATACTAAAGCTATAACATTAAAATATTGTATTTTTAAATTCTATATTTTAAGGAGATTTTTATGGACAATTTAAAAATTATTTATACACCTAAATCTAGAAAATATATTAATAGCAATAGAGAATTAATTTTGTCTAGTTCTAATAATTATACAGATGTCTGTGTTGCTGTATTAACAGATAGTGATTTAAACTTAATCGATAGTATCTACAATACTAAATTTGGTATACCAATATTTGTTGTTTTAGAAAATACAATTAATCTTAGCGATAATTTTAAAACTAAGGTTGATAACATAACACTTTCTTCTAATATTAACATAGAATCTTATAACAAAGAAATTGAATATTTAGCTAAAAAATATGAAGAAACTATGCTTCCTCCATTTTTTAAAAAATTAAATGATTATGCTAAACGAGGAAATTTACAATTTGATTGTCCCGGGCATCAAGGAGGGGAATATTTTAAAAAACATCCAGCTGGAAAAGTTCTTTATGATTTCTTCGGAGAAAATATATTTAAATCAGATATTTGTAATGCTGATGTAGATTTAGGAGATTTACTAATTCACGAGGGACCTGCAGTAGATGCTGAAACCCATGCAGCTAAAGTTTTCAATGCTGACAAAACATATTTTGTAATGAATGGAACTAGTACCTCTAATGCTGTTGCTATAAATGCAGTAGTAGCTCCTGATGATTTAGTTTTATTTGATAGAAATAATCATAAATCAGTTTATATTTCAGCTTTAATTCAAGCAGGTGGAATACCTATTTACCTAGAAACCGCTCGTAATCCTTTTGGATTTATAGGGGGAATTGATGAACATTGCTTTGATGAAAAATATTTAAGAGAAGAAATTGCAAAAATAAACCCAGAAAAAGCAAAAGAAAAAAGACCATTTAGACTTGCAATAATTCAACTTGGAACTTATGATGGTACTATTTATAATGCTAGACAAGTTGTCGATAAAATTGGACACCTTTGCGATTATATCCTGTTTGATTCAGCTTGGGTTGGCTATGAACAATTTATCCCTATAATGAGAGATTGCTCTCCATTACTTTTGGATTTAACTGAAAATGATCCTGGAATACTTGTTACTCAATCAGTGCATAAGCAACAAGCAGGTTTTTCTCAAACATCACAAATTCATAAAAAAGATAGTCATATAAAAGGACAAAAACGTTATGTAGACCATAAGCGTTTTAATAATTCTTATATGATGCATGCTTCAACTAGCCCATTTTATCCATTGTTTGCTGCCTTAGATGTTAATGCTAGAATGCAAGAAGGAGAAATTGGTAAAAAATTATGGGATGATTGTATAAAAATAGGGATTGAGGCTAGAAAATCAGTTTTTAAAAATTGTTCCATGTTGAAACCATTTATACCTAGAACTATAAATAATAAAAATTGGGAAGACTATGACACCGACGAAATAGCAAATAATATTGAATTCTTTAAATTCATTCCTAATGAATCATGGCATTCTTTTGAAGGCTATGGAAAAAATCAATATTTTGTAGATCCTAATAAATTTATGTTAACAACACCTGGCATAAATGCTGAAACTGGAGAATACGAAGAATTTGGAATACCAGCTACAATTTTAGCAAATTATTTAAGAGAAAACAGAATAATTCCTGAAAAAAATGATTTAAATTCTATTTTATTCTTACTAACTCCAGCTGAAAATACTGAAAAAATGAATCAATTAGTATCTACACTAGTAAAATTTGAAGAATTTATAAAAAATAATGCTCCACTTAAAGATGTTTTACCAACACTTTATGATAAATATAAATGTCGTTATGAAAATTATACTATAAGACAATTGTGCCAAGAGATGCATGACTTTTATAAAAAACACGATGCTAAAAAATATCAAAAAGAATTATTTAGACAAAAATCTTTTCCAACACAAGCAATGCTACCACGTGAAGCTAATATAGAACTTGTAAGAAATAATGCTAAACTTGTTCCACTTAAAAATATAGTTGGAAAAGTTGCTCTACAAGGTGCTCTTCCATATCCACCTGGAGTATTCTGTGTAGTTCCTGGTGAAATTTGGAATGAAATTGCACAAAAATATTTCTTGATATTAGAAGAAGGCATAAACGTTTTTCCAGGATTTTCACCTGAGATTCAAGGAGTTTATCTTGAAGAAGAAAATGGTGTAACCAAGGCTTACGGATATGTTTTAGATAAATAATAACCATATTTATTTCAAACAAAAACATCTAATGAAAACTTCATTAGATGTTTTTTATTTTTGTAATATATTCTAATTAAAATTCCTTAGCAAATCAACTTTTTTAATTAAAATACCTTCTAATCCATATATTTAACCTCTTTATCTATTCCAAAAAGATATAAATATCTCTCCTTAACCTTTTTACCTATCACTCTTTCCAATGTTTCTGTATACAAGTCTATTTGCACTTTATATTTATCTAAAATTTCTTTCCCATTCTCAACATAATCAGTTTTATAATCTAATAAAACTATTCCATCATCCTCTTCAAAAAAACAGTCTATTATACCTTGAAGCCTTAACTTCTCATTATTAAAAATTTTATCAATTAAATCTTTCTCAATTCTCTTTACTGGAATTTCAGTTATAAAAGGAAGTTCTCTAAATACTTGTTTATTCTCTTTATAAGCTTTTAACAACCTTTGCCCCAGATTACTTTTAAAAAATTTCTGTATTTTAAAAATATTTATTGATTCTTCCTCATCTTTTGTTATAAGCCCTTTTTCAAACATATTCTCAATTTGCTCTTTTATTTCATTTAGCAAATTTACTTTATTTAAGTCCAATTTTTGCATAACAAAGTGCATAGCAGTCCCTTTTTCAGCTTTCGATAAACCTTTTTCTTCCATTATAAATTTAGGCTTCTTTCTATTTTTCTCTTCTGAAAAAAGATTTTCCGCTTGTGGTTCAAATATCTCTTCTTCAGCCTTTTTTATATCAGATACCGATATGTTTGATGGCACTGAACAAACATCCCTATATTTATATCTAAACTCTAATCTTTTTCTAATCTCCTCGTCCACTTCAAAATTACTATAATTTAAAGAAAGTATACTTATATTTTTTTTCTCAATAGAATCTTCAACATTTTCTGTACCAAAATCACTTTTTTTATGAAAATTTATTTTCCAGCTTGATAAATCATCAGATATTTCTACAAATTCATTCTTTCCCTGTCTTAAAATATCTCCATCTTTATGTTTTATAAGGGCTGTCATAATCCATTTTAAGTAACTTTTTTGCTTTAAAAGTTCACTAGGTATAACTTTGTTAAAACCTTTCACTCCTGCTTTATAACAAGCATCGATATCTTTTTGTAAATTAGATGATGAACCCGTTATTATAAGTTTTTCCTTTGCCCTAGTTAAAGCAACATAAAGTATTCTCATCTCTTCAGATAATGTTTCTAATTCAAATTTTTTCTTTATAGCATATTTTTGTAAAGTTGTATACCGTATTCTCTTTTTGACATCTATACAATCTGCTCCAATCCCAAGCTCCTCATGAAATAACAAACTATCATTAATATCCCTAAGATTAAACTGTTTTCCACAACCACTTAAGAATACGACAGGAAATTCTAATCCCTTACTTTTATGAATACTCATTATTCTAACTACATCTTCATTTTCTCCCAAAATTTTAGCTGTTCCCAAATCTCCCGAAGACTTTCTAAGCTTATTTATAAAATTTATAAAGTTAAATAATCCTTTAAAACTTGTTTGCTCATACTGCTTAGCCCTTTGAAAAAGTATCCTAAGATTTGCTTGACGCTGAATACCATTTACCATAGCCCCTACGTATCCATAATAAGATGTATCTGAGTATAAATACCATAAAAACTCATCAATTGGCATGTATAAAGATTTTTCTCGCCAACTGCCTATCTTTTCAATAAAATATACACACTTATCTTTTAAACTTTTATTTATTCTTTCATCATAAACATCTTCTGCAATATCTTTTACATTTAAATAAAAATAATTATCCCTATTTAAAATTCTAATATCCGCTAATTCCTCTGATGTAAAAGCAAATATTGGGCTCCTCATAGACGCAATTGTATAAATATCTTGCATTGGATTATCAATTATGTGCAAGAGCGACATTATTGTTCTAATTTCAATAGTTTGAAAATACCCAGTATTTATATCTGCATAAACTGGAATACCTCCAAAGCTAAGCTCTTCAACTATTGTATCTGCCCAATTCTTTGTTGATCTTAGAAGAATTACTATATCCTTATACGTTATCTTCCTATATCTATTTAAGTTTTTATCAAAAACCATAAAACACTTGCCATCACTTGGATTTATAAGTTCTTTTATTCTTTTTGCTATAATTCTAGCCTCTATAGCTACAGCACTTAAATCTTCTTCATTATCATTTTCTTTATCGTCTTCATCATTAATTTCATTTTTCCCATCTTCAAAATCACTTGATTTATCTAATATATGAAGTTCTAACGCTCCCGAAACTTCTATTTTATCTAAATCTATAAATACATTATCTTGAAAATATACATTATCTTTATTTATCTCATCATAACTTGCACCTAAATTCAAAGCCTCTTTATCAGTATAATCAAGTTCTCCAACTGTTTTACTCATAAGAGATTTAAATATAAAATTAACACCTTTTATAACTTCTTCTCTACTTCTAAAGTTTTTATAAAGCATTATTTTTCTATTTTTTTTATTATCTTCTTCAGAATATGAATTATACTTTTCTAAAAAAAGCTCTGGTTTTGCCTGTCTAAATCTATATATACTTTGTTTTACATCACCAACCATGAACACATTAGGATTATCTAAATCTTTTCTTGAAACCATACTTATTATTGTTTCTTGAACATTATTAGAATCTTGATATTCATCAACTAAAACTTCCTCAAACTTCTCTCTAAATTTTTGTGCTACACTCGATGCATAAACTTCTCCATTTTCATCATTACATGTTAAAATCTTTAAACATAGATGTTCTAAATCATTAAAATCTAGTATTACTCTTTCCATCTTCTTTTTAACATATCTATCTGAAAACTCTATTACAAGTTCTGTTAATGATTTTATTATAGGATACATGTTTTTAATTCCATTTAAAGTTTCATCTAATGAAACTGAAAACACTCCACCTTTTATTTGATTTATCTTTTTCTTAACATCATCCCTTAAAGATTTTACCTTTTTTTTATCTAATTCATCTCCAAGCCCTTTTTTAACAGTTTTTATTCTATAAGCAAACTCGATATCTTTTACAGCTTTATAAATTTGCTCTAAATCTAAATTTAAAGAATTAATCGCATTTTCTATACCATTTAATTCAGGTTTTAAAGTTAATAAATATGGAGCTAAATCACTATCCTCTTCACATATTTTTATAGCTTCATCTAAACCATTTTTAGCATTATTAAGATCTAAATATAAACTTTCTTTTAAAACCTTATACCATGATGCTTTTTCTAACTCATCTAAAGAATTTATATTAAACTCTTGTGCTTTTTCTCTAAGCCACACACTAGGCCACGGTCCACTCATAGAAAAATTATAAAGCTTTAAAACTATCTCCTTTAGCCTTTCATCATCACGATTTGTACAATATGCTTCTATAAGATTTAAAAAGCCTTCATCTTCTTTATCATACTTATCTTCAAATAATTCTATTAAAACATCTTGCTTTATAAGGGTACATTCAGTCTCATCACCTATTCTAAATCCAGGATCTAAATCTATAAGGTGAAAATTATTTTTTATAATATCTAAACAAAATGAGTGAATAGTTGTTATATTTGATTTATTTAAAAGTGCCAATTGTCTTTGCAACATTTTAGAATCAGGTATTTCTTCTAGTTTTTTAGATATTGCATCTCCAATTCTTTCTCTCATCTCAGAAGCCGCCGCATTAGTAAATGTAACAACTAAAAGTTTATCTATATCAACAGGATTGTTATCATCTGTTATTATTTTTATAATTCTTTCAACCAAAACTGCTGTTTTGCCAGATCCAGCGGCAGCTGCTACTAAAAGGTTCTTTCCCCTTGTTTCTATAGCTAATAATTGTTCATCTGTCCATTTAGTTTCCATCTTCCTCACCACCTAAATCTATTCCTGTTTTTTCACTCATATCATTCCAAAGTTTTTTCTTGTTTACATTATGAATAATATTATACTTATTATCTTTTAAACTAATATCAAACTGACATATATGAGAGTAATCACAATATTCGCAAACTGCCATATCTTTATCCTTACATGGCTTTATATCTATATTGCCACTTATCATTAAATCACAAATCTCTAATATTTTTTTGTTTACATACTCTCTTAAAATATCAAATTGCTTCATTGTTATCATTGAATCTTGTTTTCCTAGTTCTTCACCTTTATTCATTCTAGCTGGAATTATCATAGAATATTCTCCTCTCTCTAATTCATTATCCATGGCCTTAACTATTTTTACATCTTTAAGAAGCAATCCATCCATTTTTAGCTCTTTTAATACCTCAATGCTTATTTCATCATCTTTTAGCTTTTTATCTGATTTAATTATAGGATCATCTAACTTAAAATAAAAAATAGCCCCTGGATAAGCTTGTTTATTAATTATTTCCTTAGAATTTTTAATGAGAGCGTCTAAATAAACTAAAAGTTGAATTTGAAGCCCATTATAAAATTTATTTAAATCAAATTTTTTATTTCCAGACTTATAATCTATTATCCTTAAATACGTATTTCCATCTAAATCCAAACTATCAATTCTATCTATTCTTCCTTTTAAAAATACTTCTTCTCCTGATGGAAGATTTAACTTTATAGGATTCGAATCTTTATAATCACCAAAAGAAAATTCATTTTTAAACACTTGAAATTCGCTTCTTTTCATATGTTCTGATATTATAGTAACTGATTTTATAAGAATTCTTTTAAATCTATCTGTAAAATATTTATACCTTTTTGAACTATTTAAAATAGATTTTTCATTATTCTTAATCTCTCTATCAACTAATTCTTCTATAATTTCTCTACATTTTTCTTGATTTAAATCACTCCACTTTATTCTTCTTTTTTTAACCTCTTCAGTAAATTCATCTAATATTTCATGCATAAAGCTTCCAAGGTCTGGTGCACTAAGTTCATAAATTTTCCTATCCCTAGCTCTTAAACCATATTGAACATAATAGCCAAAAGGACATTCTGAGTATTTCTCAAGTCTTGAAACACTTAAATTTAACCTATTTCCACCGTCACTATAAATCTCTTTTATCTTTTCTCTAGAAATATTTTCTGTTAAATTAGAATAATTTAATCCTTTAAATATAGCATCTGATTTATTTTTTCCATTATTATTTAAAAACCACGCATAAACACTTCTCCAATAATCATCAACACTTTTATTATCAAAATCATCTCTAACAACTTTTATAAGTTCATTAAATGTTGGTTTTGGTGCAGAAACTTTAAAATATTTATCACCATTATTTATTAACTTAAAATTTTCACTCTCCTCTTTTAATTTAGGGAGTATTTTCCTTACCTTGTGAATTATAATTGACGGTCTTAAAGATTTGCCTTCAAAATCTGCCAATGGATAAGTTAAAACCAAATAATCTTCGGCTATAGTAAGTGCTGTATACACTAAAAATTGTTCCTCAAAAATTTTTGTTCTAGTATCTGATGCAAGTTCTATTCCTTTTTCTTTTAAAGTTAATCTATCTAAATCTGACAATATACCTTCCTCACTATTGTTAGATGGAAGAACTCCATCATTAAACCCAACTATATATAACGCCTTAGCACCTTTACTTTTTACTCTTGTTATATCCCCGATAGTAACTTGATCTAAAGCTACCGGAATTAACCCCATTTCATATTTAGAAAGCCCAACATTTAGTATTTTCATAAACTCTTGAAGCTCTACATCTTCATTACCTAATAAATCTACAATTTGTTCTAAAACTTCAATTAATATATCTACAACTTGAGAATATTCCTTTGCCTTTTTAGGAATATCATTATCCTCAAAATATTTTACATAAGAATCTATTTTATCAAAAACCTTTATATCCTCTTCTAAAAACTCATATAAAGCTACTGCATGCTCTTTTAATTTTTTAATCCCTTTAGTTTTTTTATAAAACTTATTTAAAGGTTCTCTAACTTTATTCTTAATTTCATTGATTTCAAGCAATCTTTTTTTATCATCATCTGATATACTATCTTGTCCAAAAATAACATTAGATAAATACTCCCAAGATTCTTCCTTCCACCTATCACCTCTTATTCCATTACCTAAAACATAATTTTCTAGTTTATCAATATCATCTGTATCTATTTCCACTAATCCACTTTTTAAATACCTAAACACACTTTCATAATTCCAATTTTTAGTTATTATGTCTACAGCAGAATTTAATAAAACAATAAGAGGATTGCTAGCTACATCCATTTTTTTATCTATATAATACGGAATTTCATATTCATTAAAAATTACAGAACTAATTTTTTCATAAGCATCTATTTGTCTACAAACCACTGAAATATCCTTAAATCTATATCCTTTATCACGAACAAGTCTTAAAATATCTTTAGCTATAAATTCCATCTCATCATAACTATTATTTGCTCTATAAAGCCTTACCCTCTCATTGTCACTATCATAACGTTCAAAAGGATAAGCATAAATATTTTTCTCTATAGCCTGTAATTCTTTCCTATTAACAAATCTATAAGGAACATCTTTGTTTAAATCTACATATCCATTAAACTTAATATTGTTTTCCTCTAAAACTTTTAAGAGCTTTCTCTCTGTACTTTTAGTTGTTGTAAACAAATCACTATCTAATGCCTTAGAATTTACATTGTCCATAGATAAAGTTATGTCTACATTTTTAGCTTTCTTTAAAAGCTTAGTTATTATCTCCAATTGTATAGGAGTAAATGTAGTAAATTCATCAATAAAAATCTCTGCTCCATCATATATAGAACAATCATTTAATTTTTCATTCAACAAACTTAGCCTATCTTCTCCATCAATATGACCTTTATGAAGTTTATCATTAAAACAATTAAATAAAACACTTAAATCCTTTAACTTATTGTGCAAATCTTCATCATCTATATCTTTTAATGCATTTTCTAAAATTGAATTATCAACATTATATTTTTTAAATTCTGTTATAGTTTTTGATAGAACATCTATAAATCCTTGTTTTTTTGAAGCAGTAGCAAAAGTAGCTAATTCTTTTTCTAATTCTCCTAAAACTTTATAAATGAGCATACTAGTTCCAGCATCACTTATCAAAGATTTATCGCTACCACCACAACTATTAAAAACTTTGTAAGCAAGTCTTTTAAAACTCAATACTTCAGCTTTTAAAACATATTTTTCTCCGATTTCTTCAAGCATCCTATTTTCAGTTTGAAAAGTAAATTGTTCTGGAACTATTAAAACTAATTTATTACTATTTTCAATCTTATTTTTTATTTGTCTTATACAAAATTTACTCTTTCCAGTACCTGCTCTGCCATATATAATTCTTAAAGCCATTAATTTACCTCCTAAAATTTATATTATATTTTGTAAATTAAATTATTTAGTGTATAATATCTCTATATTTGTTAAATAAAAATTATTAAGGGGGAATTAGTTTGATTTTTTTATACGATATGTTTATATTGTTGATAATTTTGTTAATAACTTTCTTTATTTTAAAGTTTTTTGTGGATAAATCTATGAAAAATTTATTAGAAAAAGTTTTAAAAGAAGATAAGAATAAAAATAATCCACAGATTTAAAAAAATATGTTTATAATTTTTAAATTTCAAATTTAAATATATAAAACAATTTTAATTACTATAATATGAATTATCTTTAGATGAAAATATAAAAAAAATTTCTTATTATAATACAATTATTTTTAGACAACAAAAAATACCCAGTACAATTACTAGGTATTTTGGCGGAGAATCCGGGATTTGAACCCGGGCGCCAGTTGCCCGACCTACGCCCTTAGCAGGGGCGCCTCTTCAGCCACTTGAGTAATTCTCCATGCCCTACAATATAAATTTATTGTATACTTATAAATGGCGGAGAGAGTGGGATTCGAACCCACGGTACGCTCACACGCACGCCGGTTTTCAAGACCGGTGCCTTAAACCAACTCGACCATCTCTCCGTGTCATCACAAAAAATATTATATCAATTCTATAAATTTATGTCAATATATTTTATAAAAATTTTTATCAAAATAATATATAACTACCTCTTAAAATAATCAAACATTATACTAAATAAAAAATTTAAAGACACCTAATAACTAATAATTAGATGTCTTGGCGGAGAATCCGGGATTTGAACCCGGGCGCCAGTTGCCCGACCTACGCCCTTAGCAGGGGCGCCTCTTCAGCCACTTGAGTAATTCTCCAAAATGTTCCATTTTATTTTTTTATAAAAAAAATGGCGGAGAGAGTGGGATTCGAACCCACGGTACGCTCACACGCACGCCGGTTTTCAAGACCGGTGCCTTAAACCAACTCGACCATCTCTCCGCGTTATTACAAAATTAATTATATCAACATGATAAACTTATGTCAATATCTTTTTATTAAAAAGCTTAAAATACTATATTTAATAATAAAAATAGCTATGTTTTAATTTATTTTAACTTTAAATAAATATACCCATTAATTTAATAACTAAGCTTATTTAAAATAAACAATATTTAAAACATAGCTTTAATATTCATATTAATCTTCTAACATTTTATCTGAAAGTAAACCATGTTTTTCGTAATTAGTTACTCTCTTTATTTTATTATCATCATCAACAAAAACTACACTTGGTTTATGTTCTTTAGCTTCATTTCTATCCATTTCACAGTAACACATTATAATAACTTTATCCCCAGTTGAAACACATCTAGCAGCTGCCCCATTTAAACAAATCATTCCAGAGCCTCTCTCTCCAGCTATTGTATATGTTTCAAATCTGTTTCCGTTATTAACATCAACTATTTGAACTTTTTCATATTCTAATATTCCTGATGCATCTAATAAATCTTCATCAACAGTTATACTTCCCACATAGTCAAGTTCAGCTTGTACAACTGTAGCTCTGTGAATCTTTCCTTTTAACATTGTTAGTTGCATAATATTTCTCCTTTATTGTATCTAACTTAGTATAATTAACATAACTATTATAACTAATAAAACACTATATGTTAAATGTAAAATTATCTATAAGTCTTGTTTTTCCAATATAAACTGCAATAGCAACTAGAACTGATTTCTCTATTGTCTTAACTGGTTTCATTGATAACGAATCAACGACCTCAATATAATCTATTTTAGCTAAAGGTTCTTTCTTAATACTGTTTGAAATTATATCTATAACAACACTTGAATTTCTTTCCCCACTATTTATAGCATCTTTTGCTAAATTTAATGATTGACTTAAAATTAAAGCAGCTTGTCTTTCTTCTTTTGAAAGATAAGTATTCCTAGAACTTTTTGCAAGTCCATCTTCTTCTCTTATAATAGGACATCCTATTATTTCTATATCAATATTTAAATCTCTTACAAATCTTCTTATTATAGCTAATTGCTGTGCATCTTTCTCTCCAAAATATGCTCTATCAGGATTAACTATATTAAATAGTTTTGTTACAACTGTACAAACTCCTCTAAAATGAATTGGTCTACTTTTTCCACATAATTCATCACTCAATCCATTTATATCAACATATGAAGAGAAATCTTCAAAATACATTTCTTCTTTCTCTGGATGGAATATTAAATTAGCCCCTGCATTTTCACAAAGCTTAGAATCTCTTTCTAAATCTCTTGGATATTTGTCTAAGTCTTCTGTTGGACCAAACTGCATAGGATTTACAAATATACTAACGACAACTCTATCATTATCCTTTACAGCTTTTTTTATTAAACTTTCATGTCCCTCATGCAAATAACCCATAGTTGGTACAAATCCAACACTTAGCCCTTGAGCCTTCCATTCTTTTACTGCATCTCTTACTTCTTTTACGCTTTTTACAACTCTCATTTTGAACTTCTCCTATTGTATATTAATATAGTTTTTCTATAACATCTTCACTTATTTTAAATGTATGTTCTTGACTTGGAAAAGAACCATTCTTTACTTCTTTATTATACTCTTCAAAAGCTTCCTTCATCATATCTCCTATATTCGCATATTTCTTAACAAACTTAGGAGTAAATCCACTAAACATACCTATCATGTCTTGATAAACCAAAACTTGTCCATCACATTGTGCACCAGCTCCAATTCCAATTGTAGGTATATTTAATTCTTTTGTAACTATTTCTGCAAGCTTAGCAGGTACACATTCTAAAACTACCGCAAATGCTCCTGCTTTTTCTACTGCCTTTGCTGCTTCTATAAGCGCTTTTGCAGCTTTTTCATCCTTTCCTTGAACTTTAAATCCACCCAACGCATTTACTGATTGAGGTGTTAAACCTATATGCGCCATAACCGGAATTGATGATTTAACTATCGCTTCTATTCTATCACACATTTCAATCCCGCCTTCTAGTTTAACAGCGTGAGCTCTTCCCTCTTTTATAAGTCTTCCTGCATTATATACAGCATCATAAACTGATGTTTGGTATGACATAAAAGGTAAATCTGCAACAACTAATGCATTTTTAGTTGCCCTTGCAACTGCCTTCGTATGATGAATCATATCTTCCATAGTTACTGATAAAGTATCTTCATACCCTAAAGAAACCATTCCTAAAGAATCTCCAATTAATATAGCATCTATTCCAGCTTCATCTATAAGTTTAGCTGATGAATAATCATAAGCTGTAAGCATTGATATTCTTTCATTATTTTCCTTAGCCTTTTTAAAATCAAGTATTGTCTTTTTCATAGTTTATTCCTCCAAATAATTTTCAATAACTTTATAATCTCTATCTTTATTTTTAATCTTTGCAATATCTAATATTTTTTTTGATAACATCTTATAAGACTCCACATTACTAGAATCAATTACAGACAAATGTTCTTTCACTGTAAATAAATCTCCTCTTTCAATAGGACCAGTTAAACTATTAGTAATCCCTTTATGTTTAACATTACTTATATTAAACGATATAAGAGGATATAACGCTTCCATTGCTGATTTCTCACTAAACCCACATTTAACTAAATAATCTATGCCATCTTTTATAAGACCTATAACTAAATTACTAGAAGTTACTGCTGCAGCATGGTATAGCACCTTATTTTCTTTAGATATTACTTGAACATTGTTTCCTAAGCTTTTAAATAACATCTTAAAATCACTTAAATATTTTTTATGACCCTCAATAGCTATAAAGGCTTCATTTAATATTTTATAAGAATTATACTTATCTGAAATTGCAAATAAAGGATGAATTGAATAGCCATAAGCACCGTACTTATCTATATTTGAAAATATACTTGAAGATAATGAACCACTACAATGACAAATAATTTTACCGTCTATATTTAAATCTTTTAATTTATTCCAAATTAAAGCTATAAAACTATCTTGTGTGGTTATAAAAATAGCATCACTCTCGTTAACCAAATCTTGTAAGTTAAGAAATTGTTTTGTATTAGTAAACATTGATGCTTCCTTAGATGAGTTTTCATTTTTACTATAATATCCAGATACAGTTATATTATTTTCTACAAGGTATTTACCTAGAGAAAAGCCTACTTTTCCTGCTCCAATAAAACCAATTTTCATAAATACCACCTCCAAAAAAAATTAGAGTGTGATGATACTATCTCGTCTCATCTCATCATAAGTATGAGCGTTTTTAATTCAAATATAATCAAAATAAATAATAGTATGGTTCATAAGATACCATCCTTATTTAAAATATCATATATAAATAATTTATTCAATACACAAAACATATTTTTCCTTATATTTCTAATTAAATATAAAATGCCATATCAAAATGTTAATTTTGATATGGCATTTTATTTTCAAAATTATTTTATTTCATCACATCTCATAAATGCTTTTAATACTTCAGGAATTTTTACACTTCCATCTGCTTGTTGATAATTTTCTAATATAGCAGCTACAGTTCTACCTATTGCAACACCTGATCCATTTAATGTATGAACAAATTGTGGTTTATCCTTTGGATTTTCTCTGTATTTTATGTTAGCTCTTCTAGCTTGGAAATCTTCAAAATTTGAACAACTTGATATTTCAACATATCTATTATAACTTGGCATCCAAACCTCTATATCATATTTTAATGCAGCAGTAAATCCTAAATCACCTTTGCATATTCTAACTATTCTATAAGGTATTTCTAAACCTTGAAGAACTGATTCAGCATCTTTAACTAACTTATCTAATTCTTCATAGCTTTGTTCTGGTTTGCAAAATTTAACAAGCTCAACCTTATTAAATTGATGTTGTCTTATAAGACCTCTTGTGTCCCTTCCAGCTGAACCTGCTTCAGCCCTAAAACAAGCACTATAAGCAACATGTTTTATTGGAAGTTCTTCTCCACTTAATACTTCATTTTTATAAAAATTTGTTACTGGAACTTCAGCAGTTGGAATCAAGAAAAATCCATTATTCTCAATTTTAAATGCATCTTCTTCAAATTTAGGTAATTGACCTGTTCCAGTCATACTTTCTCTATTAACCATATAAGGAGGTAATATTTCAGTATACCCATTATCAAATACATGTTTATCTAAAAAGTAATTTATTATAGCTCTTTCTAACCTAGCACCTGCACCTTTATAAAAAGTAAATCTTGATCCAGTTGTTTTACCTGCTCTTTCAAAATCTAAAATTTTTAAATCAGTTCCTAAATCCCAATGGGCTTTTGGCTCAAAATCAAATTTTGTTTTATCGCCCCAAACTTTTATTTCTACATTATCTTCATCAGTTTCCCCATCTGGAACTTGAGGATTTGGTATATTAGGTATTCTAAGCATTATATAATTTATTTTTTCATCTATTTCTGATACTTTTGCATCATCAGCTTTTATCTTATCCCCAATTTCTCTCATTTCAGCCATTACAGAAGTAACATCTTCTCCTGCCTTTTTTCTCTTTGGAATTTCAGCAGATACTTGATTTCTCTTACTCTTCAAAGCCTCAACATCTACAAGTATAGCTCTTCTTTTTTCATCTAATGCAACAACTTCATCTATACATGTAACATCAAAATCTTCTCCTCTATTTGCTAATAATGCTTTTATTTCTTCTGGATTATTTCTAATTCTTTTTAAATCTAGCATTTTTTATTCTTCCTTTCATTTATTTTAAAATATATATTTTTATATGATTATTAATTTTAGACAAAATAAAAAAGAGTCTTTCATTTTCCCTCATACAAAGGGACGAAAAACTCCGCGTTACCACCCTAATTGATAGATTAAAAAATCCATCCGCTCAAAAATTATAACGGTTAAAACCGTACTGCTTAATCACAGTCCCTCACAGGTGGATTCATGAATATAGCATATCAGTTTACACCAACCACTGATTCTCTAAAATACTAACAAACATTACTAGCCTGCTCAAAGGTTAATATTTATTTTACTAATAATATAGTAAAGCTATTGCAATATAATGTCAAGAATTTAATTTACTATAAGTATATTTTGCATATTATAAATTATAACCTTCTCATTATAATTTTAAACTATAAACCTAAATAATTTAAATTTATAAATAAATCAATCCATAAAAATTTAATTATTTTCTTTGTAATGATGCAAATAATTGTGATAATTTTGTTCCTTTTTTATTTGTTTTTTCATTTTTTCTATTTAATGATTCTACCATTAAAAGTGTATCTGCGTTTACTGTTGAAAATCTTGTCATAATAACCATCTCCTAAATCTAACTTATAAATTGTTCTTGCTTCGAATACAGATTAACACTTAATTTGTAGCTTTACAATAGAAATTCATCTATAAAATAATTTTTATAAAACACATGAGTATTTAACTTTTTACCTAATAATTTATTAAAAAATCTCATACATTCCTTAATAAATTTAAACAAGAAAATATTCATGAATATTTAAAATGAATAATTAAAATTATTTCTTGCATTTTTAACTTCTTTTTTTATATTTTATTATAATTACAGTATTTTATGTATATAATATCCATAACTATTTTAAAATATTTTATAAAAAAAACAAAAAAATTTAATTTATAATAGAAAATTTTCTTGTTTTTTTTCAAATATTTATTAATTTGCTTATTAAAATTTACTTTTAATACTATATTAACAAGCAGTTTTCAATTATTCATCAATATTTTTTGTACAAATTATATCAATTCCTGTATTTAATATATTTCTACACACTACACTACCTATTTTTGTTGGAACCCCAACATATAATCTACTAAGTATTTTAGAAAACTCTATCCACTTACTATGTGGCACTGGTTTACTACTCTTTACAGGAACTACATGAAATTTAGATCCTCTAAGCCTAACTACACTTGTAAAAAGTTCATCTTCCATTATAATCTCCCTTTCTTAATATATTGTTAAATTTCATTAAATTCTTTTATCCTACAAGTTAAAACATGAGAATTTTTAGAATCCTCAACTATTTCAGTTGGTTTTTTATCTAACTCTCTTGCTAATATATCGATAATACTACTTATACAGTACGCACCATTGCAATCGCCAAAAGTTGCAGCCGTTCTCCTTTTTATTCCTTCAACCGTCCTAGCTCCTAACGGTCTTCTTATAGAATCAACAATTTCACCTTCTGTTATCTGATTACACATACAAATTATTTTTCCATACCTATTATCCAATTTTATAAGTTCATTTCTTTCTTCTATTGATAAATCACGAAATTTATAAAATTCCCTTCTTTTATCAACAAAACTTTTATTTTCACCACACTTTAAATCTTCCACTATAGTCTCAGTTATTATAGTTGCTATGGCAGGAGAAATAGTAACCTCTCCATAATATTTTCCTGTTATTTTAATATAACCTTTATTTGCCTCACTATCATCTATTATCATTATATCTTTATGATGATTATCATAAAATACATCCTTTACATCTTTTCTTTTTAAGTCAGGCATTATCATTTTTACTTTGTTTATAACTTCCTTTTTACTTAATTCTGTACTAGAATTTACTCCAATTATAAGTTCATTACAAGAACTTGGCATAAAAACAATTGAATTATCTTTATCTTCTATTTTAGAAAGTATAGAATTCTTATCTATATTCTTTAAATTATTTAAAACTACATAATAAGTTTTTAAATTAAATCCAGCATTATCTTCCTCTCTTATATCATCTAATAAATATTTTTCACCCGGAATAGTATTAACTACAAATTTACATTTAAATTTATTTTTATTTGTTGTTACTCTAAAACCATTTGATAAACTTTGAATATCAGTAACAATTTCCTCTAATCTAAAAACAACTCCATTATCATAAGCAATTTCACCATAAGCTATTGCTAAATCATAAGGTTTTATAATAGCGGTACTTTCTGAATAAAGAGCTTTTATAACATCATCACCCAACCTTTGATTTATTTTTCTAGCTTCATCACCATCTATAAGTTTAATTCCAGTTAAAGCCCTATCTAATGATCTTTTATATCTTTCTTCTAAAACTTTTAAAGATTTTTCATCAGTTGCAACAGTTAAATTAGGTAACTTCTTAAAAGAAACATTTAATTTTTTTGTTATACTAGATAACATAGAATTGCCCATTTCTTCTAATGCACTTATTAAATTATCTTTACATTCGCATCCATCATAAACTATTGATGTATTAAAAAAAGAAATATCATCTGCTATATCAAAATCTTTTTCTATAACTGCTATATTTAAATTATATTTTGATAATTCATAGGCAACAGCGCATCCTATTATCCCACCACCTAAAATTAAAACATCATAATCCATTAATTTTTCAACTCCCAATTTTATAAATTTATATTTATTTAAATTACTTCACTCATTAATTATATTAGCTAATAAAACTATACACAGTGTAAAAAAACATTATCCAATAAAAGACTTAATTAATTTGATTATAACTTATATTATATAATTTTTAACACTTATTTTCATAAATATTTTTTTATAATATTAAAAGCATTACAATTTAAAATAATACATTATATAAGTTTAAACATTTAATTATAAAATAAATTAAAAAATGAGCCTAATAATATAAAATTATTAGACTCATACTAAGAATTATATTTTATTTCTATATATAACTAATTGATATTATCAGCTTCCGATAAAATTTTTAATAATATATTATTATTAAAAATTTTATCATTAGTATTTTTATGATGATTTTCTATTGCATTTAAAAACTCATCATTATACAAATTACTTGATAAATTTTTTTCTTGCTCCCTTAGTAATATATTTTTCCCTTTTAATCCATGATTGTAATATACATCTACACTTTTGAAATTAGAAAAATTTTCAAGAGCTCCTTTAGTAATCTTGTTTAAAATTACCAATATTGATTTTTCAATTAAATTTAATCCATAATCAATTTTACCTATATCATGTAATAAAGCTAATTTAGCTAAAACTACTTCATCTATATTTAACTTATTTTCAGAGTTTATTCTTAAACAATCATAACAAACCCTTATACAATGATATTTCTCAGAACGTTTTAACTTATTAAAAAGTATAATTTCATTTTTATCTAAATATTTATTAATATAAGTATAATCAATTTCTTTAAAATTAGAACTTATTGCCCATATAGTTTGCTTAATTCTATATATCATTATTAACTCCTAAAATAAATATTGAATATAACTATTATTTTTATATAAAAAAAGAACTACTTAAAGTAGTTCTTTTGGTGGAGGTAAAGAGATTCGAACTCTTGACCCCCTGCGTGCAAGGCAGGTGCTCTCCCAACTGAGCTATACCCCCAAATATGGTGGACCTTCAGGGACTCGAACCCCGGACCTACCGGTTATGAGCCGGTTGCTCTAACCAACTGAGCTAAAGATCCATATAAACCTGGCAACCACTTACTCTCCCACATAGTCTCCCATGCAGTACCATCAGCCTCTAAAAGCTTAACCTTCGTGTTCGGAATGGAAACGGGTGTTACCTTAAAGAGCATTATCACCAGATAATCATGTTATTTATATGAAAGACATATTCTCTCAAAATTACACTAAGCATTAAGATAAAGTTAATTAGGTCAAGCCCTCGACCTATTAGTATCAGTCAGCTAAATATGTTACCATACTTACACCTCTGACCTATCAACCTTGTGTTCTTCAAGGGGTCTTACTAGCTTATGCTATGGGAAATCTCATCTTGAGGTGGGCTTCACGCTTAGATGCTTTCAGCGTTTATCCCTTCCCGACTTAGCTACCCAGCTGTGCTCCTGGCGGAACAACTGGTACACCAGAGGTCAGTCCATCCCGGTCCTCTCGTACTAAGGACAGCTCCTCTCAAATTTCCTACGCCCGCGACGGATAGGGACCGAACTGTCTCACGACGTTCTGAACCCAGCTCGCGTGCCGCTTTAATGGGCGAACAGCCCAACCCTTGGGACCTACTTCAGCCCCAGGATGCGACGAGCCGACATCGAGGTGCCAAACCTCCCCGTCGATGTGGACTCTTGGGGGAGATCAGCCTGTTATCCCCGAGGTAGCTTTTATCCGTTGAGCGATGGCCCTCCCACGAGGTACCACCGGATCACTAAGCCCGACTTTCGTCCCTGCTCCACTTGTGGGTGTCGCAGTCAGGCTCCCTTCTGCCTTTGCACTCTTCGAACGATTTCCGACCGTTCTGAGGGAACCTTTGGGCGCCTCCGTTACTTTTTAGGAGGCGACCGCCCCAGTCAAACTGCCCACCTAACAATGTCCTGTGACCAGATTCATGGCCGCCAGTTAGAACTTCAGTACTATCAGGGTGGTATCCCAACGTCGACTCCACTAAGGCTGACGCCCTAGTCTCTCAGTCTCCCACCTATCCTGTACAGACAATACCGAAATTCAATGCTAAGCTACAGTAAAGCTCTACGGGGTCTTTCCGTCCAATCGCGGGTAACCAGCATCTTCACTGGTACTACAACTTCGCCGGATTTGCAGTTGAGACAGTGCTCAAGTCATTACGCCATTCGTGCGGGTCAGAACTTACCTGACAAGGAATTTCGCTACCTTAGGACCGTTATAGTTACGGCCGCCGTTTACTGGGGCTTAAGTTCACACCTTCGCTTACGCTAAGTGTTCCCCTTAACCTTCCAGCACCGGGCAGGCGTCAGCCCCTATACATCAGCTTACGCTTTAGCAGAGACCTGTGTTTTTGCTAAACAGTTGCTTGAGCCTATTCTCTGCGGCCTACTCTCGTAGGCATCCCTTATTGCTAACTTACGGGATCAATTTGCCGAGTTCCTTAACTGCAATTCTTCCGCCGGCCTTAGGATTCTCTCCTCACCTACCTGTGTCGGTTTGCGGTACGGGCACTACTTCTCTCTCTAGACGCTTTTCTTGGCAGCGTGGAATCATGTACTTCGGTTCCGTAGAACCTTCCCCATAACATCTCATCATTATTACAACGGATTTGCCTATTGTAACTGACTAAATGCTTAGACTAGCATCCAATAGCTAGCACACACTATCCTCCTGCGTCACGCCATCGATAATAACGATGGTAGTGGTACTGGAATATCAACCAGTTGTCCATCACCTACGCCTTTCGGCCTCGGCTTAGGTCCCGACTAACCCTCAGCGGACGAGCCTTCCTGAGGAAACCTTAGGTATTCGGCCTGTAGGATTCTCACCTACATCTCGCTACTAATGCCAACATTCTCACTCGTAATCAGTCCACCACTCCTTACGGTATGACTTCAGCCCGATTACGACGCTCCTCTACCGCTTGAATAAATTCAAGCCCGTAGCTTCGGTGGTAAGTTTTAGCCCCGAACATCTTCGGCGCAGGATCTCTCGACTAGTGAGCTATTACGCACTCTTTTAATGAGTGGCTGCTTCTAAGCCAACATCCTAGTTGTCTTAGAAATCCCACATCCTTTTCCACTTAACTTACACTTTGGGACCTTAGCTGACGATCTGGGCTGTTTCCCTTTTGACCACGGATCTTATCATTCGTAGTCTGACTGCCGAACTTATAGTATATGGCATTCGGAGTTTGATAAGGTTCGGTAAGCGCTATGCCCCCTAGCCCATTCAGTGCTCTACCTCCATTACTCATATTCGACGCTAGCCCTAAAGCTATTTCGAGGAGAACCAGCTATCTCCGAGTTCGATTGGAATTTCTCCGCTATCCACAGCTCATCCCATGCTTTTTCAACAGCAACGTGGTTCGGTCCTCCACGAGGTTTTACCCTCGCTTCAACCTGGCCATGGATAGGTCACCCGGTTTCGGGTCTACGACATGCAACTAGTTGCCCTATTAAGACTTGGTTTCCCTTCGGCTCCGTACCTTAAGTACTTAACCTTGCTACATATCGTAACTCGTTGGCTCGTTCTACAAAAAGCACATCATCGCACACATAAGGTGCTTTGATCGGTTGTAGACATATGGTTTCAGGTTCTATTTCACTCCCCTCCCGGGGTTCTTTTCACCTTTCCCTCACGGTACTGCTTCACTATCGGTCATCAGGTAGTATTTAGCCTTGGGAGGTGGTCCTCCCTGCTTCCCACAAGGTTTCACGTGTCTCGTGGTACTCTGGATTAGAACTTGATTACTCTAACTTTCACTTACAGGACTATTACCTTCTACGGTAGAGCTTTCCAGCTCTCTTCAATTAGTTATAGTTTCTCGTTATGTTCTATCCACAACCCCGGAAACAAGTTTCCGGTTTGGGCTCTTTCCCTTTCGCTCGCCGCTACTTAGAAAATCGATTTTTCTTTCTCTTCCTCTAGGTACTTAGATGTTTCAGTTCCCTAGGTTTACCCTCGTTAACCTATTTATTCAGTTAACGATACATGGGGTTTCCCATGTGAGTTTCCTCATTCGGAAATCTTTGGATCTCAGACTATGTGCGTCTACCCAAAGCTTATCGCAGCTTATCACGTCCTTCATCGGCTCCTGATGCCAAGGCATTCACCATACGCCCTTTGTAGCTTGACCTTTGTTTCTATCTTTTAGATAGTTGCAATCAATTTTACAAAGAATAGTAAATTTAATTGGCTTTACTCTATTTATTAATACTTATGTGTAATTTTCAAAGAACATAATTTTGAAAGAACTTAGTCTTTCAAAATTAAACAGATATTTAAGAAGCATTCTTTATTATCATCTTAGTTTTCCTAAGATGTTCTTCCTTAGAAAGGAGGTGATCCAGCCGCAGGTTCTCCTACGGCTACCTTGTTACGACTTCACCCCAATCGCTGACCCTACCTTCGGCCGCTGCCTCCTTACGGTTAGCTTACGGACTTCGGGTATTGCCAACTCTCATGGTGTGACGGGCGGTGTGTACAAGACCCGGGAACGTATTCACCGCGACATTCTGATTCGCGATTACTAGCAACTCCAGCTTCATGTAGGCGAGTTTCAGCCTACAATCCGAACTGAGACAAGTTTTTGAGTTTTGCTCCACTTCACAGTATTGCTTCTCTTTGTACCTGCCATTGTAGCACGTGTGTAGCCCTAGACATAAGGGGCATGATGATTTGACGTCATCCCCACCTTCCTCCCGGTTAACCCGGGCAGTCTCGCTAGAGTGGTCAACTTAATGGTACCAACTAACAATAAGGGTTGCGCTCGTTGCGGGACTTAACCCAACATCTCACGACACGAGCTGACGACAACCATGCACCACCTGTGTTCCTGTTCCCGAAGGAACTTCCCACATTACTGGTAATTCAGGACATGTCAAGTCTAGGTAAGGTTCTTCGCGTTGCTTCGAATTAAACCACATGCTCCGCTGCTTGTGCGGGTCCCCGTCAATTCCTTTGAGTTTTAATCTTGCGACCGTACTCCCCAGGCGGAATACTTAATGCGTTAGCGGCGGCACAGAGGCTTTTGGCCCCTACACCTAGTATTCATCGTTTACGGCGTGGACTACCAGGGTATCTAATCCTGTTTGCTCCCCACGCTTTCGAGCCTCAGCGTCAGTTACAGTCCAGAGAATCGCCTTCGCCACTGGTGTTCTTCCTAATCTCTACGCATTTCACCGCTACACTAGGAATTCCATTCTCCTCTCCTGCACTCTAGATATCCAGTTTGGAATGCAGCTCCCAAGTTAAGCTCGGGTATTTCACATCCCACTTAAATATCCGCCTACGCTCCCTTTACGCCCAGTAAATCCGGATAACGCTTGCCACCTACGTATTACCGCGGCTGCTGGCACGTAGTTAGCCGTGGCTTCCTCCTTAGGTACCGTCATTATCGTCCCTAAAGACAGAGCTTTACAATCCGAAGACCTTCATCACTCACGCGGCGTTGCTGCATCAGGGTTTCCCCCATTGTGCAATATTCCCCACTGCTGCCTCCCGTAGGAGTCTGGACCGTGTCTCAGTTCCAATGTGGCCGATCACCCTCTCAGGTCGGCTATGCATCGTCGCCTTGGTGAGCCGTTACCTCACCAACTAGCTAATGCACCGCGGGCCCATCTCATAGCGGATTGCTCCTTTGATTGTTAAAAGATGCCTTTCAACAATATTATGCGGTATTAATCTTCCTTTCGGAAGGCTATTCCCCTCTATGAGGCAGGTTGCCCACGTGTTACTCACCCGTCCGCCGCTAGAAAAGCTCCGAAGAACTTTTCTCGCTCGACTTGCATGTGTTAAGCACGCCGCCAGCGTTCATCCTGAGCCAGGATCAAACTCTCAAATTAAAATATACTAATTTCTTAGTTATTATTTGAGTTTAATCTACTCATATTACTTATAAAAGAATTGCTGGTTTACTTAAATTATCTGTTTAATTTTCAAAGACCATTGTTTTTCTTTTTTCTTTGTCGCCCTCAAGCGACTTCTTTATCTTATCACTTTACTTAATCTTTGTCAACAACTTTTTTTATTTTTATTTTTACGTTGTTTAACTTATTTTATTAAAGCGATATATTATCACATTAAGATTCTCACTAATACACTTATTTTTTTGCTAAATAAATTATTATATCTCTCTGCGACGAAATTTATGATAACATAATTTTTGTTTTATTAATAATATTTATATATCGTATTTTATTTAATTAACTTTTATTTTCTTATTTTTTCTCATTTTTTCTATTGTTTTTATAATATGATACACTTGGTTATGTTTATATTATATTTATATAAATTTCAAAAACTCTATTTAAAAAAAAATAAAAAAACCTTGCTAAATGCAAGGTTTTTTTATTTACTCACTAGCCACTTCATTATTACTTAATGTAGTTTCATTTTCAACATCTTTATCTGCACCAGATATTTTGGCTATTGCAACAACTGACTCGTTTTCTAATGTTCTCATAACTTTAACTCCCATCGTTGCTCTACTTGTTATAGATATATCGGCTACATTAACCCTTATAGCAACTCCATTGCTATTTATAAGCATAATTTCATCATCATCCTTACATATAGTAGCTCCTACAACTTTTCCAGTCTTTTCTGTTAATTTATAAGTTATTAATCCCATACCGCCTCTATTTTGAAGCTTATATTCCTCTATATTGGTTCTCTTACCATATCCATTTTCACTAATTACAAGAACCTTCTCACCCTTTACAACTATATCCATACAAACCGCTATATCATTCTCTCTTAAAGTTATAGCCTTAACACCAGCTGCATTTCTACCCATTGCTCTAACGTCTTTTTCGTTAAATCTTATAGAATAACCTTTTTCAGTTACTATCATAATATCAGCATCACCATAAGTTACCTTAACTTTTAAAAGTTCATCACCATCTTTTAAACTAAGAGCAATTAGACCTTTTCTTCTTAAATTCTTAAATTCACTTAAACATGTTTTCTTAACAATTCCTTGTTTTGTACACATAAATAAATAACCATCTTGTTCTAACTCTTTTAAAGCAAGCACTGCTTGAATAACTTCATCAGTTTCTAATGGTAATAAATTTATTAAATTCATTCCTTTAGCTGTTCTACCTGCATCAGGTATTTCATATGCTTTAAGCTTATAAGCCTTACCTTTGTTAGTAAAGAATAATAAATTAGCATGGGTTGACGTTATAAAGATATTTTCAACAAAGTCATCTTCTTTGGTTGTCATAGCTTGAATTCCCTTACCCCCTCTTTTTTGAGCTGAGTAAACATCAGCAGATATTCTTTTTATATATCCTGCATGACTAAGAGTTATAACAACATCTTCTTCTTGTATTAAATCTTCTATATCTATTTCATTTTCTTGTTTTTCTATTCTAGTTCTTCTAACATCTGCATATTTTTCTTTTATCTCTAAAAGCTCTTCTTTTATAACTTCTAAAAGCTTATTCTCATCTTCTAATATTCCAGTTAAATATTCCATTAATTCACTAAGAACCTTTAACTCTTCTTCAATTTTATCTCTTTCTAAGCCAGTAAGTCTTCTAAGCTTCATTTCTAATATTGCAGATGATTGTTTATCACTTAAAGCAAATTTTTCTATAAGAATGTTTTTAGCTATTTCTGAAGTTGCAGAATTTCTTATAATTTGTATAACTTCATCTATGTTATCTAAAGCTATTTTAAGCCCTTCTAGTATATGAGCTCTATCTTTTGCTTTATTTAATTCAAATATACTTCTTCTTGTTATAACATTCTTTTGAAAATCTATATAATTAACTAATATATCTTTTAAATTAAGTACTTGAGGCTGATTATCAACAAGTGCAAGCATTATAACTCCAAACGTATCTTGCATTTTTGTATGCTTATATAAAAGATTTAACGTTACATTTGGATTAGCATCTCTTCTTAATTCTATAACTATTCTCATACCTTCTCTATCTGACTCATCTCTTAAATCTGATATTCCTGGTATCTTTTTTTCCTTAACAAGATCTGCAATGTTTTCTATAAGTCTTGCTTTGTTAACTTGATAAGGTAATTCTGTAACTATTATTCTATGTTTATTGTTTTCTTCCTCAATTTCAGCCTTAGCTCTAATTACAATTCTACCTCTTCCTGTTTCATAAGCAGCTCTAATTCCTGATTGCCCCATTATTGTTCCTGCTGTTGGAAAATCCGGCCCCTTTATATAAGTCATTAAATCTAATACAGTAGCTTCAGGATTTTCAATAAGCATTACTGTTCCATCTACAATTTCTCCTAAGTTATGTGGAGGGATATTAGTCGCCATACCTACAGCTATACCAGAAGATCCATTAACAAGTAAGTTAGGATATCTAGATGGAAGTACACTTGGTTCTTGCTCTTCTCCATCAAAATTTGGAACAAAATCTACGGTATTTTTATTTATATCCCTAAGCATTTCAATCGAAATTTTATTCATCTTTGCTTCTGTATATCTCATAGCAGCCGCGCTATCTCCATCAACAGAACCAAAATTTCCATGACCATCAACAAGCATATATCTCATTGAAAAATCTTGGGCCATTCTAACTAATGCATCGTAAACTGAAGTATCTCCATGCGGATGATATTTACCTAAAACTTCTCCGACTATTCTCGCACATTTTCTATAGCCCTTATCAGGAGTAATTCCTAGTTCTTGCATAGAATACAGTATTCTTCTATGAACTGGTTTTAATCCATCACGCACATCAGGTAAAGCTCTTCCAACTATAACACTCATAGCATAATCTATATAGCATTTTTTCATTTCATTGTTTATATCAATGGGTATAATCTTTCCCTCATTAAAACTCATGTATTTCACCTCATATTTAGCATTATATATCTAAATTACTAACCTTTTTAGCATTTTTTTGTATAAATTCTCTTCTAGGCTCTACTTTATCACCCATAAGAATAGTAAATACCTCGTCTGCTAAAATGGCATCTTCGATATCTGCTCTTAATAAAATTCTAGTTTCTGGATCCATTGTTGTATCCCATAACTGAGTTGCATTCATTTCTCCAAGACCTTTATATCTTTGTATATTAACGCTACTATCTTTTCCACCAAATTCTTCCAAAATAATCTCTGATTCTTTATCTGAATAAGCATATTGTTCTTTTTTACCTTTGCTTATTTTATACAATGGTGGCTGTGCTATATAAACATGCCCCTTTTCAACCAATTCTCTCATATATCTATAGAAAAATGTTAATAAAAGAGTTCTTATATGAGCTCCATCAACATCAGCATCTGTCATTATTATAATTCTGTTATATCTTATTTTTTCTATATCAAATTCAGGTCCTATTCCAGCCCCTATCGCAGTTACTAAAGATCTTATTGTATCTGAACCTAAAATTTTATCTAATCTTTGTTTTTCAACATTCATTATCTTACCTCTTAAAGGCAAAATTGCTTGGAATCTTCTATCCCTACCTTGCTTAGCTGATCCACCTGCACTATCTCCCTCAACAATATATATTTCACATTCTTTTGGATCTTTAGATGAACAATCTGCAAGTTTTCCAGGCAATGAATTTCTTTCAAGAACAGATTTTCTTGTAAGTTCTCTAGCTTTTCTTGCAGCATCTCTTGCTCTAGATGCTAATAAAGCTTTTTCAACTATTATTTTACCTACTGCTGGATTTTCCTCTAAAAATATAGCTATCCCTTCTCCAGCTATTGATTCTACAACTCCTCTAACCTCAGTATTTCCAAGTTTAGTTTTAGTTTGTCCTTCGAACTGTGGTTCTGATATTTTTACTGATACAACAGCAGTCAAGCCTTCTCTTATATCATCACCAGATAAATTTTTATCACTTTCTTTTAAATGACCAAACTTTTTAGCATAATCATTTATTACCCTAGTTAAAGCTGTTTTAAATCCTACTAAATGAGTTCCACCCTCAACAGTATCTATGTTATTAGCGAAGGTAAATATATTTTCATTGTATCCATCATGATATTGAAGGGCTACCTCTACTGATATTCCATCTTTAATACCTTCTACATAAACAGGTTCTTCATGTAAAGACTCTTTATTCCTGTTAAGGTAAGATACAAAAGACTTTATTCCCCCTTCATAGTGATAACTTTCACTAACATCATTTCTTTCATCAACTAAAGTTATATTTATACCTTTATTCAAAAATGCAAGTTCTCTAAGCCTTTGAGAAAGTGTGTCAAAATCATAAACTGTATCCTCGAATATTGTGGCATCTGGTTTAAAGTGAACTGTAGTTCCACTCTCATTATTTGTTCCTATTTTTACAAGTTCACTAGTTACATTTCCTCTTGAATAAGTTTGTCTCCATACTTCTCCATCTCTAGTTACAGTAACGTCACATTCTTCTGATAATGCATTAACAACTGATGCACCAACCCCATGTAGTCCGCCAGATACTTTATATCCTCCTCCACCAAATTTTCCACCTGCATGTAATACAGTCATTATTACTTCAACTGTTGATTTTTTCATCTTTGGATGAATACCAACCGGCATTCCTCTACCGTCATCTTTTACAGTTATTGAATTGTCTTTATGGATATAAATCTTTATATTTTTACAATATCCCGCTAAGGCTTCATCTATACTATTATCAACTATTTCATAAACTAAATGATGAAGACCTCTTAAACTAGTACTTCCAATGTACATCCCAGGTCTTTTTCTTACAGCCTCAAGCCCTTCAAGAACTTGAATTTGATTTTCATCATAAGTTATCTTGTTTTCTTCTAACATAAAATTTCCTCCATATTTCTTGATGTAATCCTATGTCTAAAAAAGATTAATCATTTTTTAAGGATTATAATTAACATCCGTACGTTTTGTTAATGTTGATGATGAGATTGGTGAATAATATATCTTACTCATTTTATTAACCTCTGCAATGACGAAAGATTTTGGTTCCTCGTCTGTTACTCTTTCAACAAATCCATCATCCTCCGCCATTCTTAAAAATTGCATTGTATCTGCACTATATCTAGCAACATCAATATCAAAAATTCCAATTACGTCTTTAACTGGAACAACTATATTTTCACCTAAATGTAAAAACACAAACATTCCTCCTTTTATTCTTTAACAATTCCATCTTTTACTATAAATATTTTAGAATGCTCGTCTAGATATCTTGTTAAATCCTCTATCCCTGTACAAGTTATTATAGTTTGTATGCTATTAATAGATTTTAAAATATAACTTTTTCTACTAAAATCTAACTCTGATAGTACATCATCTAATAATAAGACAGGATATTCCCCTGCGACTTCTTTAATTATCTTTAAAGACGCAAATTTTATAGTAAGTACTGAGGTTCTTTGTTGCCCTTGAGAACCAAAAGCTTTTGCATCTACACCATTTAAAAGTATACTGAAATCATCTTTATGAGGGCCTATTGATGTAATTCGTTTTTCAATATCCCTTTTTCTACTTTTTCTTAATAAATTCAGCAAAGACTCTTTAATATTATCTAAATTTTTTACATTTGAAATATATTCAAAGTTTATTTCCTCTTTTCCTGACGTTATATCACTATGAATTTGCCTAGAATATTTATTTAAACTATTTAAATATTCTAACCTAGCTTTTATTATGTATTCACCATATTGAGCTAATTGCATATCATAAATATCTAACATGGATTCATCTATTTTAGCGCACTTTAATACTGAATTTCTCTCACTTAAAATTTTATTATAATTCACTAAGTTGTTATAATATTTTACATTTAACTGACTAATCTCCATATCCATAAACTTTCGTCTTATGCCTGGAGATTCTTTAACTATCTTTAAATCTTCTGGAGAAAATATAACAACATTAAATGTACCTATAAGCTCTCCGATTTTATTTACTTTTATTGAATTTATTTTTACAGCCTTTTTTCCATCTTTTAATATCTTTATATCAATTATTTTATCTAGTCTTTTTTTATGAATATCTAATCTTATAAATGTTTCCTCACAATTCCATTTTATTATATCTTTATCTTTATTAGTTCTGTGAGATTTGGCAAAACCACAATAGTATATAAGTTCTAAAATATTAGTTTTCCCTTGAGCATTATCCCCTATAAAGACATTAACATTAGGACATAAATTTAAACTTAGATTATCATAATTTCTAAAATTTAAAGTTTGTAAGCTTTTAATATACATAAAAACACCTATTATTTAAATTATAACATATTTTAACCTAGTTTAGGTTATGTATTGATTATATTAATTTATAAATTTTACCATCAAATTCTACTAAATCATTTACTTTTAATTTTTTACCTCTTTGAAGACAAACTTCACCATTTACTTTTACTTCTCCATTTTGAATAAACATTTTAGCATATGAACCTAAATCTGCCGCTCCACACCACTTTAAAAATGAATCTAATTTTATAAACTCAGTATTTATCTTTATATTTTCCATTAATTAATTAACAAGCTTAGGCTTGCTCCTTTCTACAATAAAAATTTATTTAATTAATATCCACTAAAGTTTCTTAGTGGATATTAAAACAACTATCTTGCTACTCTAACTGGTAAAACTAAATATTCACAAGAATTATTATTTTTATTTTTTATAATACAAGGTGACACACTACTTGTAAACTTTAGTTCTATTTTATCCCCTTCCATATTTTTTAAAACATCAATTAAATATTTTGAATTGAAAGCTATTTGTAAATCTTCTCCTTGAAGATCTATAGATACTTCCTCCCTAACTTTTCCTAGTTGAGAATTTGATGTTATAACTATAGAATCATCTTTTATGTCAAATTTAACTAAATTACTGTTTCCTTCTTTAGCTACAAGAGAAGCTCTTTCTATACAATTTTGAAAATCTTGCTTATTTACTGTTACTAACACTTTATGGTCTTTAGGTAATAAAGTATCATATTTTATAAACTCTCCTTCTAAAAGCCTAGAGATAACTTTTGTATTACCCATATTAAATAGTATATGATTAGGTGTAAACGTAATGTTTACAAGGTTATTTGAGTCTTCTAATATTTTAGCAACCTCATTTAAAGTTTTTCCTGGAATAACAGCATTTATTGTATTTTCACTATTTATAAATTCACTTCTAAGCGCTAATCGATAACCATCTAATGCTACTAAATTTAAATTAGAATCTTTGATTTCAAAAAGTATTCCTTGAAGTATTGGTCTTGTTTCATCTTGAGCAATAGCAAATGAGGTTCCCTTTATCATGTTTTTTAATAATCCTTGAGGTATTGTAAATATCATATTTTCATTTATTTTAGCTAAATTAGGAAAATCATCTGCATTCATATGAACTAAGTCAAATATTGATTTTTGGCAAATAATTTGTAATGTTTGATTTTCTAAAGTTGATATTTTTACCTCATCATTTGGTAATTTTCTTATTATCTCACCAAATATTTTAGCATCAACAACAGCATTCCCTGGTTCTATAATTTTAGCATCTAATCGAGTTTCTATACTTACATCTTTATCAGAACCTATTAATATTAGTGTATTATCTTTAGCTTCTATATATAGCCCATCTAATATAGGCATGGTTGATTTACCTGTTATAGCTTTTTGAGCTATCGTAATTGCTTCTTGAAATTTTATTTTATCGCATATAAATATCAAAATTAATACCTCCTGTGTATAAAGTTATTCACAATCAATTAGTCCTTATATATAGATAAATATATAGATAAATATATAGTAGTAATAGTAGTAGGGCCTGTGGATATGTGGATAAGTATGTGTATACATTGATATATCTATATTTTCTATGTTGATAACATGTGAATAACTCTGTTGAAAAATATATAATTTATTAACATGGTAATGTGGATAACTTAAGTTAAAATAGATATCCACAAATTATTAACAGAATTATTGACAAAATGTTGATAACTTTGTTAATAATTTTGGTTTAGTAGATTATAGATGTCATTAATTGTAGTTTGAAGTACTTCATCAGTCTTTAAATTTTCTGAAATCTTTTCATATGCATGAATTACAGTAGTATGATCTCTGCCACCGAATTCTTCTCCTATTTTAGGTAGAGACATATCTGTTAATTTTCTACTAAGATACATTGCAATTTGTCTAGGGTATGCAATATTTCTAGTTCTTCTTTGAGATTTTAAATCTTCAACTCTTAAATTAAAGTAATTTGCTACTGATTCTTGAATAATTTTTGTATTTAATGGTAAATCTTCTTTATTAGAAATTATATCTTTAAGAGCTTCAGAAGCTAAATTAACTGAAATAGCTTTAGTTGTTAATGATGAATAAGCAACTATTCGTATTAAAGCTCCTTCAAGTTCTCTGATATTAGATTTAATTTTTGTAGCTATATAAACCATAACATCATTTGCTACATTTAAACATTCTACGTCTGCTTTTTTCTTAAGTATTGCCATTCTTGTTTCAAAATCAGGTGGTTGAATATCAGCAATAAGGCCCCATTCAAATCTAGAACGAAGTCTATCTTCTAATGTGTGAATTTCTTTAGGTGGTCTATCAGAAGATAAAATTATTTGTTTAGAATCTTCGTGAAGGGCATTAAACGTATGGAAGAATTCTTCTTGAGTTCTTTCTTTTCCGGCTATAAATTGTATATCATCTATCAAAAGAACATCCACTTTTCTATATTTGTTTCTAAATTCTTCAGTTTTATCATCTTTAATTGCATTTATAAGTTCATTTGTAAATTTTTCAGAAGACACATAAACTACTTTAGCTTTAGGATTTTGTTCTAATATGTAATGGCCTATAGCGTGCATTAAATGAGTCTTTCCAAGACCGACACCACCATAAATAAATAGTGGATTATAAGCTTTAGCTGGAGATTCTGCTACAGCTAAAGATGCGGCGTGAGCAAATCTATTACTATTTCCAATTACAAATGAGTGAAATGTATATTTTGGGTTTAAAGATGTTGTTATTTCATCATTTATAATTGATAAACTTTTATTTATGTTTAAAGGTGATTTTTTTTCTTTAGTTTCATCTATGGTAGGCAAGGTTTCTAAATCAGATTCTAATAAAAACTCTATTTCATAGTTTTTAGAAGTTACTATTTTTAAGCCTTTTATTAAAAAAGATTTGTAGCGTTTATCAAGAATTCCTTTTGTAAAACTATTAGGAACTTTAAGTTTTAATAAATTATCAGATAAAGAGATTGGTTCACAGCCTTTTATCCAAGTGTTAAAACTAATTTCGGACATTTCACCTTTAACTATATTAAGTGCCTGCTCCCATAAATTTTTAAATTGGGCATTCAT